>JADGDD010000002.1 GCA_016745075.1 Planctomycetota bacterium
TATCTAAAGGCTCTCAGCTGACCACTACTAATCGGACCATTGACTTGATCACCCGTTTCTGGATTTCCCATGTGTTTTACGCTGCGCGTTAGGCACGCCGCTCTTACGAGAGCCGCCCACCTAACATCATGCGCACCAACATCCAAAAGTAATAATTTTGTGTGGTGGTCATAGCGAGGAGGTCACACCCGTTCTCATCTCGAACACGGCCGTTAAGCTCCTCTGCGCCGAAGATACTCTTGACGGGGAAAATAGGACGCTGCCACACTTATTCTTAGCCCCAACGAAGACATCTTCGTTGGGGCTTTTTCTTTTGACCACGCTTCGCCGCACCTCTTGAATGTATTTCTTCGCTCAGACTCGTTGGCTGCGCCAAATTGCTGATTGCAATTCACTTCGTGACGACCTACTGAAGCGCTTAGCTGGGCCGCAGGCGAACGGCCAACCGTTAAAAACGCGGCATGACATCTGGAAGCGCCAGCTCGGCCTAGGTGTTCGAATATAAAAAGTGTCATGTGTCTATAGTTTTTTTTATTCATCTTCTTTATTTTTTTTACAATAGAAGAGTGATCGGCTGGTGAGTATTCTTTACAAAAGTCCAGAGGATGAGGTAATGGATGGGGATTATGAAGCAGACCCCTTTACCTCGTGGGAAATGCATGCACTAGCGATGGCAAACCATATCCATGATGAAACACTTCATGCTTCGCCATTGCGCAACCTGCGAAATTTAAAACGGATATTTATGACGAGGATGATTTTCAAGCGATACATACGCGTGAGGTTATTGCCGAGCATCATTTGAAAGGAACGCGCAAGGTGTATAGAATTAGTAATGATGACTGTGCCCCACTAAACGATGAGGAGGTGCAGGATGAACACTTCCTCTGCCCACATGATGAATTGGACGCATAACTAAGTATAGCAGGAAACAATAGTTCGCTTATGAGCGAAAAGTATGTGATTTATTGGAAAGATGGGTCAAATATAGGGCTCTTCTTGGCGACACTCATTTGTGAGAATGGTTACAATCTGCTTTTCGACAAAGTATAAAATTTCTACAATGAGCACCTGCTAAAAAAATCCCGCCAATGAGGTTTATCAGAACCGGTCCGCTGGCAAAAATTCCAGACTTTTCTACCGTAGCACAGTTTTCGCAATGAGCTTGTTCAGTTATTTGCGCAGAGGTTCCAAAAAAATCTTCGTAAGTCACGTTCAAAGAGGGATCACCCGCTCCAGCGAGGTTGTGAAAAAACGACTCATAGATTGCAACAGCAAAAAGTAGCACTACTCCTGCTATGCTGAGTAGCAGGACAAGTTTATCTTTATGTTTTCGGCAGCCTGTAAAAACAGCAAACGATGTAGTTGGAATAACAAATCCTACCATCCACAGATGGAAATCTTCATGGACCCAGAATGATGTCGCGAGAATAGGAAGGCTTACCAGCAACAAGGGGGTTACCAAGCAATGGATAGCACAAATAACCGACATGCTAATTGCGAATGTGTCCAGCCACCCGTGATGCCGACAAGTAGAAATCTGTGACTCGTTCATGTGTTCACCTAAGCTTGAGGGTTGACCCAGTCAGCCGTAAATGCTTCACTGGGGATGGTTGCTCGTGCGCAGTCTATGAACAAATTCCTGTCAACAACTACAAATCTGTAGATGATAATCAATAGCAAATATCCGTGATTTACGTAGTGTTTAGTGCATGTGCCTTTGATAGGAAGGACCGTCCTAGAAATTCAAATTGCCAAGATGCAGATGCATACTCAATAATAGAAAAGAACCATACGAGTTACCTTCGTTCTTGGTTGTTTCGGTCAAAAATATGGGTTTCAGCCCAATGAAATGTTCTTAAAAAGTATATCTTTGGATAACACCTCGGCTTATGATATTATTTCTCGCTGTACGCGGCGGGAGTTTCTTTTGGGTGGGGATTATGCATATCGTTGTGATGTGGCAGCTGATCTTTTGGCGGATTTGCTTGCTGATTAATGTAGTGTGTTTTAATGCTACTCGGCTAAGGAAAAGGGTTTAACTACCTTTTATTACTTGATATACAGAGGAAAAATATTTTTGATATTCATGGATATACCTCAGCTTACTTGTGTGAATTTCTTTGCCGAACTTTCTTGTTTTCTTCTCAGCCATTGGAGCCACCGCATTGGTGCTTTTCGACCGGTTCAGGTTTTATATTCTCTCATGTAATGACGACGAGCGCGGATGGCTACAATCAGTCAATCGACCATTTGAAAAAAACAGTCGGTGAACAAATGGGCTGGGAGGATACACCTTTTGCTTTGTTTTTTTCGGAGGCATGAAGAAAGCTCAGTGCTGGTCAATGTCGAGCGAGAAGCTTTTACTCATATTTATCAGTGCTGTGAACACATAACCAGCGAACCGCCGCGCGTATAGTATATGTAACTACCGCTTTGTTGCAGTGGACATGACAAAGCTTGCAAGCTGTTCGCAAAGAATTTCGTAGTCCCCAAAATGCAAAAAAGACGAACAGCTGGAGCACCACTTGTTGATTGCGGTTATCCATCACGATGAATGTTTCAGGAGGTTGTTGCCAGTGGAGCTGAATATTTTATTCGTGTACCAACGGAAAAAAGTGGCAGCTTCAAAGAAGTTCGCCAGTTTGCTGAAGACGAACATGCGTGGGATCGTGTTATCAAATTCTCTTAGTGTGCTTACAGGTCCATACTTGGTAGACATACATATTACATGTGTGGATAATCTATTAGAGATTCGATGTCAGTATTTTTTTAAAACTCGATTGATTGAAGAGCTTGTTGTTTGTGAATAGGGCCTTCAATTGCTTCGACAAGTTGTTTGCCGCGTTCGGGGTCTCTTTTTGTAACGTAGCCGGCCCAATGTGCTAATGAACTTTGTCCTTTTGAGTTCTTTTTACTCGATAGCATGCGAGTTGTGCAGGTTTCATAAAAAAGGTTATATATTTCCCAGAATATGTTGTCTGTACATTTTGTTACTGCCCCTAATAAATAATTGAGGGCATCGGATTTGCGTACTGGGCTATCATCTGTTTGGATAATGGTGAGCAAATTGTGTATTTGATCATACGCTTCATTAGTAAAGCCTAGTTGTACCATGACTTTAATTGGCCATGATGAAGCGGTAACTATTCGGTTAGGATTGTCACATTTGAGTGCTGATTTTAATGCGTTATTTAATAGCTGAAGCTGATGTTGAGTGGATGGGGCATAGAGTGCTGCATTACTTAGTGACTGGCAGCGAAACCACGGAATTTAATAGCTGAAGCTGATGTTGAGTGGATGGGGCATAGAGTGCTGCATTACTTAGTGACTGGCAGCGAAACCACGGATCTTTTATTGTGTAGCCAAGTTCGCTGGCTGCTCGCCAGTTTGTAGGGGCTAATTTACTTGCTATTTTTCTTGCGGCTGTTGGGTTGATTGTTATTCAACAGTACTGTCGAGGGTAATGAGTACAAGGTATTGTGATTTTTATCACATATAGGTTGAAAGGAGCTTATATGCCAGAGGCATGTGATGTAAATAAAGTATAATTCTATGCGGTTTATACAACAGAGCTTCAAGATTTCCTCGAGTTTGTCTGGTGATCGTTGTAGACACTATAATTCTTCCTACTTTAAGTTGGAAGCGATAACACTCACTGAAAAGAGAAGATCCGTCGTTTCTCAACTGATCTTGGCATAGCAGAGAGTCTCTTGAGCAGGTGGGAACAAAAGGTTGATGAACTTGGCGCAGCAGATTTTTCGATAACAGAAGATCGTAATGATGTTGGAGCAGAGCTGAAAAGTTGCGCTCAGAAAACTGTGTCCTGAAGATGAAGTGAGAGATCTTTTAAAAGCGGCAACCTTCTTTATGAAGGAGAGTCTATGAAATACGTATTCATTAAAGAATATCATTTTATCTAGACCATTATCTGTATGTGTTATAGGTTTTGACATCAGGGGTTATTATGTACCTAACAGTCCACAATTTCTTGAAGGCCGTAAGCTACGCATCAATTGGCCATAAGTTCATAGGGTGTATATCTTGAGAATCTAACTTATAGAGGGTACACATTTAAATTTATGCTATAATTTTCATGATAACGTCTTTTATTTCTTGGTCATTAACTGGTCGTGGATTAAACTTGGTAGCGCCATTTTGTGTTTCAATGACAATTTGATCCATATCCGTTACTGTTTCGGCGGCAATTTGTAAACTGATGTTAAAAGAGGTATTCATATCATTAATATAATCAATGATATCCTTACCAACAAGTTTAGACAGTTTTTTGTATTTTTCTTCTATACACGATTTATTGACTTCTAAAACTAGCGGTAGGAAGATTGCACAAAGAAGGCCGTGTGGTATGCGGGTTCTACTGCCCAGTGGGTGAGCAATGCCATGTACCAAGCCAAGTTTTGCATTTGCAAGAGCCACACCTGCCAAATAACTGCCTTCCATGACCTGTTGTGCAAGATTTGCGTCATAGTTTTTGAACAGTGACGGCAAAGCATTGGTGATGCAACGCATAGCATTTTCTGCAATGCTGTCTGTTAAAGAAGTTGTACAGTTGCTTGTATATGCTTCTATGGCTTGAGTAAATGCATCCATACCTGTGTGTGCGAGCAAAGATGCAGGGGCCCCTTTCAGCAGTTCTCCATCAAGAATAACGAGGTTTGCCATTTGTCCTGGATGAATAATTGGTTTTTTGATTTGTGTGTCATCGTTGATAAAAACAGCGGCGGGTGTTGCTTCTGCGCCTGTGCCAGCAGTTGTAGGAACGGCTATAAGCGGTATACCGCTCGAAAAAGTTGCCTCTGCATTATGATAAGCAAGTGTGTTTTCTGGTGCACAAATAAGTGCGGCAACAACTTTCGTGAGATCAAGTACACTACCGCCGCCAATGCCAGCAACCCAGTCTACGTTGAGGTTTTCTGCTTTTTTGCGCATGTCATCCAAAATAGCAACGGTTGGTTCTACGTTTCCAACGTATGAAAGGTACTGTACATTTAAGCCATCGGGCGTATTGGCTTGAAGCTTTTTCAATGATCCACTGCGTTCATAAGAAGGAGCATAAATAATAAGCCCTTTTTTACCAAAAGCTTGAGCTTCTGCTAAAAGGTTTTGAGATGCACCAAGTTGAGAGATGGTGCGTGCCGGTAAAAGCATGTTTTTTGGGAGAGTCATTGTCGTTATTCCTTAGTGTCCGTTTGCGGTTTTATCAACTTGTTCTGGTTGGAATCGTGCAGCAAGGTCTTTCCAGTTTGTTCCATAGCAATCTGAAAAAGTGCAGTAATGTTTTTTGCTGCGCAGTGTTTTTCGAAGCTCTTCGGTGGTGAGTGTATGTGGGGTGCATTTTTTGGTAACACTCATGGCTGCTGCTGTTCCAGCGATTTCACCTGTGAGTGCAACAACATTGATTAAACGAGAATCGTTCCATGCCCAATTCCGAGAATCAATACAACGGCCTGCCATTAATAAGCCGTCGATTTTTTCTGGTAACAAAGAACCGTATGGTAGTTCCCACATTTGGTTACGAACGGCAGGGTTTGTGGTTGAAGGGTAGATGGCAACAGAGTCATCTCGTTCTCTCCAGATATCATCACCATCAATGGTGCTGCGTCCTATAATGCCACGTGTCATGCGAGTGCTAGCCATGGTTGGTAGAATAGCAGGAAAATGATTGTGCCGTCCGTGTTCAGCCTGTTTTTCTTTTGTGTGCATCAATGCCAACTCATGTGTTCTACTTACTAATTGACTGGTAGTGGCGCCATCTACTCCCGACATCATTGATATGTGGTTTGCAGGATCAGGGTCGGCTACTACTTTTACTCTTAAAAGACTACTCGCATCATCTTCAGAGACTGCTTTTTTTGCAGCATTTAAACTTGTATAGAGGTACCAGAAATTCATTCGGTTTTGTCCGACATGAATTTTTGCACCTGATGCTACTGCAAGATCTGCATCTCCAGTGGCATCAACGAAACAGTGTGCGGAAAGATGTGTAGTACCGCTTTTATTGTATACAGAAATAGAGTTTAATTGGTTATTTTCCAGATGGGTGTTGGTAACAATAGTGTCAAACCAAACATCAATTTTAGCACCTTTTAGCAACTCAAAGAGCGCTAACATAAAGGCAGCAGGAGTAAAATGTGCCATAAGCCGTGCTTTACTGTCGTTGAGTTTCCAGTCTGGGTCTATATTGCCGGGACCATAAGCGAGACTCATATTAAGCAGCTCATCAGCAATGCCATGAATGACTTGTTTGCCATAACCATCACACAAAGGAGGGTACCACAAGACATTACCAGCAGTGGCGAGACCTCCACAGACAACATATTTTTCTATGAGAATCACTTTATGACCATGACGTGCTGCAGCCAAAGCTGCAGAAACACCGGCGATGCCAGCGCCAGCAATGATAATGTCTGCATGCGTATTCTTCATCTGAATTACTCCCTGTTGTTCTGTGATAGCTGTGCTGGATATTCGTGTGAGGTAAGAGGTGTTTACATAGCTTAGCTCTTTCGTATTGCGCTCTAAATTATAACAAGACCACCCTTTGCTTTCATCTTGAATTATGTTGCACTATTCTGGACATTTGTGTATGTTGGAGTATGTCTACAAAACAGAAGATAGAAGTTCACACCGTTGTTCGTCAGCCCATTCACGGAGCGGAAGACTTACCTATAGGCGTCTTTATGGTTGCACATCGTTATGCAGAGGCCCCGTTTCGTAAGATTATTCCAGCAGCAGATCAGATGGTTCTTAACTGGACAATTTCAGGAACGGTGCGAGTCAATCATTGTGATGAACAGTTTGATATGAGCTCAGGAGATGCTTTTTTATGCAAACCCAATGAATTCTTCTCTTACGATGTGCAGAGTGAGGCTTGGGAGTCTCGTTGGATAGCATTTGATGGCCGCTTTTTCTCTGAGTGGATGGATACAACTCAGATAAACCATCATTATCATCCGGGACCGTGTCCCAATGACTTATTTATTTCTCTTGAGTCGCAGTTGTGTAATAGTGGTCACGGATCTCTTGCACATGCTAATATAACTGCTTTTGCTATTTTAATGCATGCTTTGGGGGCAAGTAAACCAGACTATTTGGATCAAGACGATATAGATCGAGCTCAAATTCTTATTGCAGAAAATTTACAGAATGTGAACCTTAATGTGAATTGGCTTATACAACAATTGGAATGTGAACGCACCGCCTTTTCTCGTCGTTTTTCAAAGCGAACAGGTGAAACACCAATAGTGTATATTACCAATAAACGAATTCATGCGGCAATTGCTCTCTTAAAGACAGGCCATTTGAGCACCGCAGAAATTGCACATGCTGTCGGCTATCAGGATGCCGATTATTTTAGTCGTATTATTAAAAAGAAAACGGGGTTTACAGCAGGTCAGCATAGAGAAGGTGTAATTGCCATATTGTAAGGATATGGCCGGACCGAAGAGCTATTTATTCATAAGCAATTATTGACGGCTCTTTCTTCGATTAGTGTTTTGTGGCGCAAAAAAAGTTTGCGAGTTCCTTTGTTTGAGTGTATTCTGGATGTATCTATCCAGATATGTATCTACAACAAAGGACCTGTATATGTCATTTAAAAATCTCTCAATCAAATGGAAACTTGTTCTTTTGGCATCCATGTATTCATCTATTCTACTTGGTGTTTTGTTCTATACAGTGGCACAATTAAGTGAGAATAAATCAGACGCGTTGATTATCAATGTGGCTGGCCGCCAGCGAATGTTGAATCAACGATATGTGAAAGAGATTTTACTTGATTCTATGGGATCTCAGACAGACCCCAGCAAAACGAAATCTATTTTTATGGATAGCAGAAAAGCTCTTAGGGATGGTGGGGATATTGACATGGGTAAAAAGCGGATGCTTCCCGCAGCCCCAACAGAGGCCTTGAAGTCTCAGGTTCAGGAACAGATAGAGGAGTCTAACAAGCTCTTTACTATTGTCGATGTATACCAAACATTAAAAGAAAGTGAGGAGATGGCACAGAAGAAAATACACGAATCTTCAGATGAAGTACATGAAGCTGCTCATGTGGTTGTAAAGCTGTTAAGTGAACAGTCTGCAATGCATACGCTTCTTATTGATTTGGCCGGTCGTCAACGCATGTTAAATCAGCGATACTTCAAAGAAGTGATCATGAAAAGTGGTGGTGCAGAAATTCAGCCAGAAATAACGCAGGTTCTTTATCAATCAACGCTTGAGGCTTTGATTGAAGGCGGAGCGTTAGTGGTCGGTGAAAAGTCAGTGCAAGTGCCGCCAGCCTTAACGGTTTCATTGCGTGAAAAATTAGTACAGCAGCGAGAGGGTTTTGCTGGCATTGTGAAAGAGGCGGCGGTGTATGCAGAGGCCCCAACGGCAGAAGGCTTAGCGCAGTTAGAGATTCTTGTGCAGAAAAATCATGTTGTGGCAAATGCTGCGGTAGGGTTACTAAAAAAAATAACAGTAGAACATGGAGCTGTTATCGCTCAGGCTGGCTCTCAACGAAAATTGAATCAAGAGTATGTAAAGCTTGTATTTATGGTACATGCACACCAAGTCGACACAGGATATAGAGAGGTCCAGACAACGTTTGAAAACAATCTCACCCAATTGATAAAGGGTGCACAAGCGCCAGCACTTATTGTAGCCCTAAATGCTCAGCAAAAAAAAGCAGATGATTTATTTAAAGAATGTGATGCATATATAACCCTTAAGACAGACACTCTGCAAAAGAGCTTCGCAGATATGATGGAACAGGGGGATAATGTGCATACAGCAGCGCACCAAGCCGTGCTTGATTTTGTTGACCATAGTGCTGGGAAGTTGGCATCCATGATGTCTATAGAGCAATGGCTGTCTTGGGTAGCGGTAGCAGTAGGAGCAATTATTGTGTGGTTGGTGACGGGCAGCATAACCAAGCCTGTGAATGAAACCGTGATTGTCTTAGAGGCAGTAGCGAATGGTGACTTGAGTAAATCTGTAAAAGTTACAACGACAAATGAAATGGGCCGTATGGGAACGGCACTTAATACAGCAATAGGAAATACACGAGAAGCCATGGAGGTCAGTGAGGAGGCTAAGTCAGCAGCAGAGGCATCGTCACAAGAAGCATCGCTAGCAAAAGGACAGGCAGAAGAAGCGTTAGCAGGAGCAAAAGAAGCGATGCTCAGTATGCAGCGGATTCAGTCATTGGTTGATAATGCCCCAATTAATATTTGTATGACGGATACGCAGGGAGAAATTATTTTTGCAAATCCTGCATCACAAGAATCCTTGGTTGGCATAGCGGCGTATTTACCATCAGAAAATATGCTTGGCGAGAGTTTTGAGGCAATTATTCAAGATGAAGCTGTTGCTGCGAATATAATAAATGGTTCTGAGTCTTTACCGTATACAAGCAAGGTTGTTTTTGGAGAAAAGACAGAAGATTTACTTGTAGCAAGTATTAACGATGCGAAGGGGAGCTGTATTGGTTACATGCTAACGTGGTCTGATGTAACAGACCGCTTACGTTTGTTGGAAACACTTAAAGCAACATCAAACTCTTTATCTATGTCTGCAGGAGAGTTATCTGAATCTTCTGGAGAAATGGCAGCAGCAGCTCAACAAACATCGTCACAGGCAGAAGGTGTTGCAGCGGCATCAGAGGAGGCAGATTCGAATACACAAGTGGTGGCCTTGTCTATGACACAGATGACAGAATCTATAGCAGAAATATCCCGCAGCATTACCAATCAAAATAGCATAATGGGTGATGCCGTTGTGATGGCCCAGAATACAAATGAAACAATAGGGCGTCTCTCTCTTTCAGGAACTGAAATTGGCAAAGTTATTCGTTTGATCACAGCCATTGCTCAACAAACAAATTTGTTAGCATTAAACGCGACGATTGAATCTGCTCGAGCAGGAGAAGCCGGTAAAGGGTTTGCTGTTGTAGCCAATGAAGTAAAACACCTTGCGAAACAAACAGAAACCGCAGCAAATGAAATACAGCAGCGTATTGAGTCTATTCAATCAGACACGAATGACTCTATTACAGCGATACAAGAAATTACAGAGACAATAAACAACGTCAATGATATTTCACAAACAGTTGCTGCGGCTGCAGAAGAACAATCTTCCACTGTAGCTGAGATCAATAATAATATTTCTCAGGTTGCAGAAGGGACGAGAGAAATTGCACGCAATATAACGGGAGTTGCTTCCGCAGCAAGTTCAAGTGGAGAAATAGCAACGTCTCTTCAATCAAACTCTGTTGGTTTAACAGGGCTTGCGGATAATTTGCAAGGTCTCATTAACGATTTTACTGTGTAGCTGTTCCGACAATAATATTTGTCAGAACCTCGCTCTGTTATGTGTTAAAGAACTTTTCTCTATTTAGAACGATTGTATCGTAAAGTATTATGATGTAAGTTTGGCGTTGTTAGCAAAAAATGCAGGAAAGGATTTTGGCTCGAAGTAAAAGCATTAAGCACAGAACATCGAATATAATACGATGTTTATGAGCGATGCTTAACTGAGTAGCATAGAATATTATTGGTAACTAAATAACAGATTTGTCTGTTATTTAGTTACAGTGACTGACGCCATTGTTTGGGTGATAGACCGTAGCGAGAACGGAACTGTTTACTGAAAGAAAATATATCGGAATAGCCAACTTCTTCAGCGATAGATGTGATGCTAATCCGACTATTGTTCAATAGGTGGCAAGCTCGCTCTAGGCGAGCCTGTACGATAAATGCTTTAGGGCTGCACCCATGTACTCGGCGAAAAACTCGAATAAAATGACTATGGCTCAACTGAAAATTGGTGGCGAGGTCACTGACTAGAGTGATATCTTCGGGACTACGGCGAATATCGTCACCGAGATGGCGTAGAGCTTGAGTCAGTGGATTTTCTTCATACCGGGCATGTTTTAGGCTGAGTTCGTTCAGGAGACTTGCCAGCCACATACGAGATTCATCATCATTTGGGCCGCTATGGGTGGCCTCCCAAAGGCGCTGAATCATGGTTTCGATGAAAGAGGGTTCACGGAAAAAGGCATGCATGCCCGTATGGTTAGCATTTGGTAGTAGGCCGTGGAGAATATCGAAATGAAAAAAAGATATAAAAGATGGTTTATCCCCATGAAGAATGTCACAGTCAGTGTTCGGCGGGATAAGCAGCATACTACCGCGGCGTAAGGGAGTGCGTATTGAATCGTTAAGAGTCAATGTTGCCTCGCCTTCTGAAAGAAACCAAAGATCCCAATCAGTAAATTTTTCGTCTCGGGGGGTAGCCCAAGACCATTTAGCAGGCAAGAGAACTCTCCCTATGCGAGGCTTGATTAGAATTTGCTCGGGAAGTATCGTCATGCTCAATTCTGACAAAAAATGTGCAGTGGCAACATGGAAATGGTAGGGTGATGTTGGTATACTTATAAGTGAATAGCGCAGGAACCGTGAGTGAATGCGCCCAAGGAGTTATCATGGTCATGACCCATTTCCCTCATATATATCCGCAGGTAACAGAAACAAGGACGGCGCAAGAGTTGAGCGGTTTTTGGAAGATCGTATTTGATTACGACAATCAAGGAGAAACTGTCTATGGTGCATGTACTGCCATTCCAGATGAAGCAGTGTCCGTCGCTGTTCCCGGTTCCTATAATGACCAATTTATAGAAAAGCGTGTTCGTGATTATGTTGGCGCAGTCTGGTATTATAAAGAAATTGTAATAAGTGGAGAAAAAGACCGGCATAATTTTTTGCGTTTTGGTTCGGCTAATTATACTGCCAAAGTTTTTCTTGATGGTGTGTATATTGGTGGTCATTCAGGCGGTCATTTACCTTTTACCCTTTTCATTCCAGATTGTTATAGTGGTAAAAAAGTATTGCTGACAGTTATGGTCGATAATAATTTGACCTTGGAAACTATTCCTCCAGGCCAACGATGTGATTATACAGTTGAAAAAGATGGTGTATCGATACCTAAGTTGGAATATCATTTTGATTTTATGCATTACTGCGGTTTAAACCGCAAGGTGTGGTTACTCAGTACCCCTTCTGTCTATACAACAGATAGCACGATTTGCACAAATTGTATTTCAGAGGAAGGTACGGCAACTATGTCATATGATATACGTGTTCATGGCACGATAGACTCTGTTTGCATGCGTCTGTTGTATAAAGGACGAGAAGTCGCATGTGTGGAAGATGCAGGCAAGTCTGGCACCATCACCGTAGAGAAGGCTGTATTGTGGGAGGTGGGCGTTGGAGGATTGCATGATTGGGTTATAGATTTGTATCGGAATGGTACATTACTCGATACAATGACTGAACGTATTGGTATCAGAACGGTGCGGTTGAAAGGAACTCAGTTTTTAGTGAATGATAAGCCTGTTCATTTTTCCGGTTTTTGTCGACATGAAGATTTTCATGTATTTGGCCGCTATTTACCCGAGAATGTTCTTATTCGTGATTTTGAACTTATGGGTTGGACTGGTGCCAATTCATTCCGCACTTCACACTACCCATATAGTGAAGAGCATATGGCTATTGCTGATGAACAAGGCTTTATGGTTATTAACGAAACAGCCGCAGTGGGTATGAATGAATGGAATAATGCAGGGGCATCTTGGTTTGATTCTGATTACGCAAATGAAAATTCTCTTATTAATCACAAAGAGCATTTACGTGAACTCATACAACGAGATAAGAACCGTGCATGTGTGGTTATGTGGTCTATTTCTAATGAAGCATCTACATCTGATAAAAAAGCACGGCCATATTTTAAAGAACTCGTAAAACTTGCCCGTTCCTTAGATGATCGGCCACTAACCAACGTTTCATTTAAAAGGATTGAGCATGAGAACTGTATGGATTTATTTGATGTGGTGTGTTTAAATCGTTATCAAGCATGGTACGGTGCTTGTGGTGACCTTGAAACTGTAGAGAAAGTATTGGGTGATGAATTGAAGATGTGGTATGAACGCTTTAAGATGCCACTTATCTTATCTGAATATGGCGCCGACACCATTGAGGGTGTACATCAATTGCCGAGCCGTATGTTCAGCGAAGAGTTTCAAGCAGAGTTCTTGGAAGAGTATCATCGTGTCTTGGCTCAGTTTGATTTTGTAATAGGTGAACATGTATGGAATTTTGCTGATTTTATGACCAAACAGGAAGCCTTACGGGTAGTTGGAAATAGAAAAGGTGTTTTTACTCGTGAACGCCAACCTAAAATGGCTGCTTACGTATTACGGAAGTTATGGAAGGCATAATGGATGAAACTCAAGGCTCTGTTCTTTTTTATCACTCAATAGCTCAGGAGTGCCAATGGCTTTTACGGGTAGAATAACCTTGTTTGGATGTAGTTTACTCATTTTGAAAACGTTTTTATAAAGGATCCGTCTTTATTGCTTGATCTATAATTTATTATTGCACAGAAATTATAATGTAACCATATGCTTCTTCTAAGACATATAAATACGTTGGTGTTTGTTCTTGTAATTATTGGCAAGGTGTTCGGCTGGTCATTAATGACGCCAGACAATTTATTCTGCTGTTTATTAAATACTCAGTTACACGTGCAAAAAATGAGAATATTCAGTGACATTATACAAGAGCTCGACAAAGAAAAACAAACAGACCTTTGTTCGTTTTCTTATTGAATATTCATTATCTAACAGAATGCTTACAAATAAGCGTCTAATTTGTAAAAATAATTGGCAATGAAAATGATGTTTAATGCAGAAAGGTTATCATAATATCGATCTGAAGAACAAAGATCGATATTATTCTTGAGAATCCTTGTGGTATGGCGGCGCTGGCAGAGCATGACACTTCATTAGGAGGTTTAATGGATATTTGCCAAGACACAGTTATTGCCGTCACTATCACCACAGAATCAGGGGAACGGAAGCCCTGTGTTGCTGTTGATGAAAGGTGGAAAGCAGGAGATGTTTCTGTTTCTATTCAGAATGGCAAGGTCACTATTCAATCGCCAGAAACGGCTTTGTCGTGGGTGCGGATTCGTTGGGCGAAAGAAGCTTTACGCGGAGCCATGTATTGTGGGGACCAATGGGAGCGAGGTTACGGTGATCATCACTGGCGCATTCTAACTCCTGAGCGTGCTTTGCCATGGTATGCTTTGGTTCGAGCTTCTGAATACACTTATGGTATAGGAGTGAAGACCGGTCCGCATGCATTTTGCAGTTGGTTTTTTGATGCGCATGGTGTTGATTTATTGTTGGATGTTCGCAACGGTGGCAGTGGTGTGCGTTTGGGTAAACGTATTTTAGAGGCCTGCGAAATTGTTTGTTATAACGGAACGAAGGGCGAAGCCGTCCAGCAAGTCGCTCAAAGCTTTGCGCGAAAAATGTGTGATACCCCAATTTGTCCAGACCATATTGTGTACGGTAGCAATAATTGGTATTATGCTTATGGGGTCAGTTCTCATAGTGACATATTAAAAGATACAGACTTACTTATGGAACTAACTGAGGGTATAGAGAATCCTCCTTATATGGTAATTGATTCAGGGTGGCAATACACAGGCGGTGGCTATAGCGAAAATCCTAATGCGGCCCTTGGGTGTCAGTGGACGAAAAGTAATAAAGCATTCCCAGATATGGCGGGATTGGCTTCTGAAATTGCAGAAAAAGGTGCTCGCCCCGGTATTTGGATGCGGCCCATGTTAGCAGATCCAGAAACTGACCCAAAGGAATGGTGTGTGCCAGTTGAGCGCATTCAAGACATGGGGGTAAGAGGAAGCTTTCCATTAACCGTTTATGATCCAAGTCACCCAGAAGCACTTGCTCGTATTCAATCAAATATACAATGTATTGCTGGTTGGGGCTATGAACTAATTAAACATGATTTTTCAACTTTTGATATTTTTGGACTATGGGGTTGTGAAGCGAACGAATCTGTTACGAATGACGGGTGGAGTTTTTATGACCGCACAAAAACCAGTGCCGAAATAATTTTAGATTTATATCGCGCTATTCGAGAAGGAGCCGGCAGCGCCGTGCTTATTGGTTGTAATACGGTGAGTCACCTTGCCGCAGGTCTTGTTGAAATTCAGCGCACTGGTACAGATACAAGCGGTCTTAAATGGGAAGAAACTCGTAAGCAAGGTGTGAACACGCTTGCTTACCGGTTGCATCAACATGAGGCATTTTATCAAGTGGATGCAGATTGCGTAGGCATAACGGCTCATGTCCCATGGGAGAAAAACAAACAATGGCTTCAGCTTCTCTCAGAAAGCGGAACGCCACTCTTTGTTTCCGCTGCTCCAGAAGCCATTGGTGAAGAACAACGAGCCGCCTTGAAAAAGGCTTATGCGATTGCTTCTCAAGCACAGCCCCTCGCCATAGCCCAAGACTGGTGTGATACCTCAACTCCATCTCATTGGGTATTGCTCAATCATGAAGTTGTCTTTGACTGGTATGATGGGTGATGTGAGCTACGGTGCACTGAAGAAGAGTTTTCAGGGCTAGAGGCAAGCACCCATAATAGGAGTAGAGATTAGCCGATGGCAAAAAATAACCGACTGAAGGATGTTATTCCTAAAGTCGGTTATAATGCTACCCGAGAGAGGATTCGAACCGGGAACAAGGTAAATGCGTAACATTTAAGAAGCCATGTTATGGCTTCTGGCCGCAGAGACCTTGGCGTAGCTTTGCGTAGTCAACCACCCGAATTAAGGGTGGAGGTTCTTTTTGAGCAAGAAAAAACCGTTTTAAGGAATAGTATCCTTAAAACGGTTTTTAGTGGTACCCGAGAGAGGTACAAAAGCATTGTTTGATGTTGTTCTATGATTTACATGAAACACACGTAAATAACGATGTATAATGAGATTAGTGTTTTTTATTGTCCGATGTTATACGCTTGTGTCTACGGTTTTTAGGGGTAAGTTTGCGGGTATATGACAGGAGCATTTAATGCCCAGATTGACAAAACCTTTGACCGCTACGGAAGTAAAAAATGCTGACGATAAAAAGAGAGCGTATCCCTATAAATTATCAGATGGGCGGGGCTTATATGTACACGTTACAGCGTTTTCTAAAATATGGCGCATGAGGATAAAGTTTCACGGCAAGGAAAGTGTTTATACAATTGGTCGTTATCCAGAAATAAGCTTAGTCGATGCACGGAGAGAAGCAGAACGAATACGGGCAGAGCTGGCGCAGGGTATTAACCCAATTGAATCGGCAAAAGAACGTAAGGCCAAAGCTGAAGGGCGGGATTCTGTAAAAGCACTAGCAAAAGATTTTCTGGCAACCAAAGAAGAAGAATGGAAGCCTGAACACATGAAGCGGGTAACAAGTAGAATTGAAAGAGATGTGTTGCCGTATATTGGTAGACGTGACATAGAGAGCATAAAGCCAGATGATATTTTGGGCATTATGAAGCGCGTGGAGGAGCGTGGTTCTCTTTATATGAGTAAACGTGTTCGGAGCATGCTGCATCAGATCTTTGACCTTGCTGTGGTACAGGGGCGAATACCAAGCAATCCAGCTAAGAGAGGCTTGAATAAGCTTGTTAAGTCCCACCAGACGCAACACAGAGCGGCGTTAGTTGATAAGCCAGAACGCTTTGCAGAGTTATTGCGTGCGATTGATAGCTATGGCGGTTTCTACACGAAAAAAGCCTTTGATTTGCTCATGAGAACGGGGGCAAGGTCTATTGAAATACGAGAACTCACATGGGATGAAGTGGACCTAGAGAACAGGCGAATTATCAAAGCCAGTACAAATATGAAAATGAGGCGTGAGCATGTGTTTTTCTTAAGCACGCAATCAATCAACATCTTACAAGAGATGCTTCCGCTTACTGGCCCAGATGGCTATGTATTTCCGTCAGATATAACAGGAGAGCCTTTATCTGGTAACGCTCTTCTGAAATTACTTCGTTCAAATGGATTTACCAAAGATGAAATGTCTGTACATGGTGTACGGACGCTGTTTCGCACAACGGCTGATGATATGAAGTGGGGCGACAATAGAACGCTTGAACTGTCGCTTGCTCATACAGACGGTGATAAGGTACGCGCAGCGTATTTGCGCAATGAAAAAGTGGACGAACGGCGGGAAGTCATTCAAAAGTGGAGTGATTATTTGGATGAATTGCGAGACAGGTGGACACAAATGTAAGCAAATTAGCGTGATTTGTTGATGGGTAAGTGTTTTAGATAAGCTGAAAGGGTCTTTTCTCTAAAGAATTGGCTATGGAAGCCCATCAGATGTTACAACGAGTTGCTGGCAATGTTACAACGTGCTAGACATGGAAGGCAAAGAATGGGCAAAGGATCTTATAAATGTTGGGCTGTGGTTGATGTATGGGCTCAAAAGAAACGCGAAGAAGGTCGGCGATGGCTGGGGCGTGCTAGGAACAGGAAAGAGCAAAAATATGTGACTAAAGTGTTTGATCTGAAGGATGAGGCAGAATGCTGGGCTGAACAAAAGTATTTAGCTTTAGAAGGAGCGTTGCCTACATCAATGAAGCCTGATCGTTTTGATCCAATAAGTAATTGGATGGGAGAGAGTGTACCTAGAAATTCGTTTGATGAGTGGCGTGATAGAATGCATTATATAATGGAAGAAGGGAAAACACATGCGAAAGAGATTGTTGAGTCAATTAAGCAAGGCCGATCTAATTCTCGAGGGTCAATGTTGAGAAAAGGTTTATTGCCTATTCAGCTAACTGAAAATGATATAAATGAACGAGAACAAAGTTTGTTAATGCATTGGTATAAAGTTGCTAGAGAGAAACAGTACAGTGGAAAGAGTGGTCGCAAGAAGGAAATTGCAGTCTATTTGTGGAAGTTGATACAAGAAGCGAGGGGAGACACTTCATATTTTTTGTTTGACAGAGGGTTGCAGGGAAAAGAAAAAAGCGGTTTCATTGAAAATGATTTTTCTCAGTTAGGGTTTGAGGGGTATTGGGTATATCTAATGATAATGACATCTGCGGAAGAAAACTATTTGGTAAAATATGAAAAAATAAAAGCGGAGAGATATGAGGCAGGTAAGGGTATAAACAACGAAGAGAAGAAACAGAGGTTGTTAAGGGAATCTAATTGTCTCGAGAATGAGTTGGAAAAGAAATGGCCCAAAGGTTGCGACGGTGTAGATATGGTTAAACATCAACATAGGATGCTTTTTCGTTGGCTTGTTGAACATTACGTATATCTATTTTTGATTGAATCAAAGGAGCATGAAACACACCGAATGCTAACATATTTTTGTGACCACCTTTGGAAGTTGAAGCTTTTCGACCATTCCATTGAGGCGTACCGATGTGATAACTCCTAAGTAAACCTTCTGTCCAAGTTGGACAAGAACCCCAAATAAAAAAAGCTTAGTAAATTAAGGGCTCCTAGGTGAAATATTTTCACCGCTTAGAACAAAGGAGCCTACTATGGCCAATGTAATTGTAACTGATCAGAAAGAGTTGTGCAGACTTATTGATCAGCTTATTCGAGAAGCGTTTAGCGCTGAAATAGCAATGCACCGATTGAAGGTTGGTGAGAGCGCTCAAATGCTTATTCCTGCTCAAGTGCGCGATTATGTGCATTGTAGTAACCAGCGTGTCTATGATGCGCTTAAAAGCGGGGCGTTGCCGTTTGTGGATGCTAGCAAGACCCCACGGGGTACCCGCAAGCTTATACGTTTAGCTGATGCAGAGGCGTGGGCTGCTGCTGGTGCGCCTGTAGAGATTGAGGTGCAATCATGAGCAATGATTATGCGCCAGTACAGCCAGAATACGGACGGATGCCAAGGGTTCAAAGCGAGTGCGGTAATATAGCTCGAAGCACTGTCTACGCGTGGATGGAAAAATCAAATTTTCCAGCTCCACTCCGATTATCAGCAAGAACTGTCGTATGGGATATGGCCGCCGTGCGTGATTGGATCAAGTCTCATGCCAGTGTGGAGGGTGAGGTATGAGTGCCAATCTGAGAGAACTGGACAGGACGACAGCAGAATATCGAAAAGCATGTCAGAAGCTGGTGCTTGAGCTTTTTCCAGATGCACAAACAGCAGGTCCCGTTGACTTTCTTGAAAAAGCACGGGAAGTTAGAGCGCGTATCCAGTCTCGTATTTATGTACAAAATCAAATTAAAGGTAAATAAAATGATTCATCAAAACAGAAAACCACGGGGGGCAACCCGTGGTAGTCATGGCGACTATAACAGCCACCTCTTTACTTATTTCCCAATAGTAGCGCCATTATTCTCTGGTGAAAGTGCAAAACGGCACTGGCTCAAACGAGATGACTATGTGTACCTATGCGATGGTAGCGGCATAGGAATTGAGCTTTGCAGGGCATCCCAGCTCTGTGTTGGTGACTCAATACAATATGAAGGTGAACAAGGGCATGTACTAAAAGCAAATATAGAGCATGGGGCATGGGTGGAGGTGATTTCATGGAACAAGTAAGTGTTGTTACTGGAAAAGTTTTTTCATTCTCACCAGAAGATTTACTGAAAGACAGTGTTGAATTACCAAAGCTTGATATGGAACTACTACCAGCCTCAATACGGGGCTGGATAGTGGATTGTATAGAAAGAATACAGGGCCAAGAAAGCTTTGCTGTTGCTGCGGTATTGTGTGGAGCCTCTTCGATAATAGGCAGACAGCGTGCGCTTTTTCCAAAGGAATGGGATAGAGGCTGGTGCGTTGTGCCCAATTTATGGGGTGCAGTTATTGGCAGTCCGTCACAGAAAAAAAGTCCTATCATAAAAATGATGATGGAACCTGTTTATTACCTTCAAAAACAAGCAAACCAGAAGCATGAGGAAGAATTGTTTGTATATAACCAGAGAGAGGATGAATACCGATTGCAGAAAAAAGTCTGGGAAAGGGAATATATGAACCAGTACCGCAAACAGAGCGAGGCGAGTGCGATGGATTATAGCGATCTTTTAGACCGTCCTGTAGCGCCAGTACAGCCCTGTAAAGAGGTATACCAGATAAGTGACCCAACCATAGAAAGGTTGCTGCAAATTGTGCAGGAAACACCAAGAGGAACGCTCATACTCAGAGATGAATTGTACGGTTGGTTGAAATCATTGGAGCAAGACGGGAAACAAAAGAATGACAGGTCTTATTATTTAGAGCTATGGACTGGTGATGCCTACATATCAGATGATCGCATGGGACGGGACGGCATTAACATTGAAGGTGGATGTGCTAGTGTGTTTGGCGGGATTCAACCAGATAGTATTGTCAGTTATGTCAGTGATACCTTGGCAGGTAAGAACGATGGCTTGCTTCAGCGTTTCCAGTTGTTGGTGTATCCAGACCCGCTCACAGCATACACACATACTGACAGGGCAGAAGATGAAGCAGCGAAAGAGAGCTATATGTCTGCAATGCTTGCGCTCAGTGAGCTAGGATTTGCCAATGATAATCATGAGCCCATTACGTTGCGGTTTACATCGGATGCACAGAAGGTGTTTACTCGATGGTTCATTGAAAATGAGAGACGTACAAGAGGCGAGTGTCGCGGAACGATTCTTGAAGAAGTTTTAGGAAAATACAACTCATTCGTCCCGTCTTTAGCACTTATTTTTCAGCTACTTTGTGACCCGTCTTCAATGCAAGTTGATGTTGTTGCCGTAGAAAATGCAATAAAACTAGCACAGTATTTTGAGGCGCATGTTCATAAGCTTTTTCACAGAAGAAAGACAAAGCTGGATTTAGCAGTACGCATGTTGGCAAAGCGCATAATAAACAAAGCCCTTACTGATGGGTTCACGTCGCGTGAAGTCAAAAGAAAAGAATGGCA
This sequence comes from Planctomycetota bacterium, assembly GCA_016745075.1. GTDB lineage: Bacteria > Planctomycetota > UBA11346 > UBA11346 > UBA11346 > JADGDD01. Next base: position 20,793 of record JADGDD010000002.1, read on the forward strand.
TGGATTAGATGCACAGATGGTGGATGATGCCTTGCTAGAACTAGAAAGTGCAGGATGGGTAGCCAGTACAAATATTGGCAAAACAAAGCCCAAAATAGTCTACAACATCAATCCAGAGATTTTCTCAATGTACGGAAAATAACCGCCATAACTGACATATCTTTTCGCTGAATACATTCTACAGAGATATGTCAGTTTTGTCAGTTGATTGATGCGTTTTGAATTTTAATCAAAAAGAATCAAAGGAAGATGCTTATGCGTGGTGGAAAACGAGAAGGTGCAGGAAGACCCAAAGGCAAGAGCTCCCTTACAACTGCGCGTGAAGCGTTGATAGAGCACTCTGACGACATTATCAACGCGTTGTTAAAGAAGGTGCAAGACGGCGATATTCAGGCCATTAAGCTCGCGGTGGAGCGCCTTGTGCCTGTGGTCAAAGAGGACTCAGCTAGTGACAGTGAAGACATTGACCCAGACTTTAGGTATATTTAATTTTGATAATAGAATACCAGTTAATTCCAACGCCTTTCTCTATTAAAGCTGGTATATGTTCATCTATAGACCGCTGTGAAAGAGGGTTGTTTTTGACATCTAAGGATTGAGTTCCAGCAAAGGGCATAAATCAGATACTTGATCATCGATTAACTTAATGCCATTGACATTAACCGTTTCCATGCGGTCCTTTATCTTTAATAGTCCAGCCGTCAGCTATAAGAGCCGCTCTAGAGGTTTCTGCCGATGAGCCAGATGTGTAATTGCTTGAATTGGCTCCAAAACTAACATTTCTCTGGTGTGCTTGGGTTTGCCATCCAACAAGTAAAGCATCGTAATTGGTAGTGGAGAGAGCTGAATAATGGAACATCCCACCCATGTCCGTAACATTGGAGATGTTCCATTGACTCAGATCTTGATTGAAAGCACTAGCATCGAAAAACATCCCTGACATATCTGTGACATTAGCAGTATTCCAATTGCTTATATCCTGATTGAAGGAGGAAGCCACCCTAAACATCCTCCCCATGTCTGTAACATTGGAGACGTTCCATTGGCTCAAATCTTGACTGAATGCACTAGCATGGAAAAACATCTCTGACATATCTGTGACATTAGCAGTATTCCAATTGCTTATATCTTGATTGAAGGAGGAAGCTCTCCTAAACATTCCAGTCATATTAATAACATTCGATACGTTCCAGTTGTTTATGTTTTGGTTAAAAGCAATTGCTTCATTGAATAAGCCAGCCATAGATTGAACATTCGATACGTTCCAATTGCTTATATCTTTATTGAAAGTAGTAGCGCTATTAAACATGCTATCCATATTGGTAACACTAGACACATCCCATGTACCAATATCTTGATTAAAGGATATGGCACCCCTGAACATGCTAAAGATAAGAGTAATGGAAGATACATCCCAGCTGCTTATATCTTGATTGAAAGAAGTGGCGCTGGAAAACATGTAACTAGCATCGGTAAGACTCGATACGTCCCATCTACTTATATCCTGATTGAAAGCAGTCGCGCCATTAAACATGTGGGCTGTCTTAGTAACCTTGGATACATCCCAGTTGCCAATATCTTGATTAAAGCCTACGCAGTCCCCAAACATATTCTGCATATTAGTAATATTGGATACATCCCAGTTGCCAATATTCTGATTAAAAGAAGCCGCTCCATAAAACATGTTATGCATATCTCGAACACTAGAGAGATCTGGGCTATCGACAGCGCTAACGGCATCAAGGTTGCGCGCCAAAAAGAAGGCATACGACATATTACTCCATGCAATATCTCCCCATTGTAGTATTTTAATAAGTTGATTTTGGCTGTAGACATTCCCTTTTAAGTAGATTCTTGGAAATGTCCCAATGATTCGCACTTCATGATCACCAGCGTTTTCATATGTATATGTAGCAGAACCGTATTCTTGAGTATCGTAAGTGCCGTCCGCATCCCAATCAACCTGATAGTTATAACCACTACCTGTGGTAGGAATTGTTACGCTCTGATTAGGGGCTGTTGTTTTCCAGACTGAAATGAAGGGACGGAAGTCGCCCGTAGAACCACCACCCGTAGAACCACCACCCGTAGAACCACCACCCGTAGAACCACCGCCGCCGCAAGAGGCAAGCGTTGAAGCAAGCAAGGCCACCACTATTAAACATTTCATTATATTCATTCTCTTTCCTTTATGTATCTAGTTATTATACTTGCCAATCAAAACACTTATGTATCAGGTTGACTTGAATTTCCTAATGCATGGGTGTCTGTGGTGTAAACGCTATAGTGATCAAAGTAGTGGCTGTTTTGTTGCGTTCATGACGACTGTGATTGTGGTATGACATGGTTCTCTTTCTATTATGCTGTTCTCGGCGACGGTATTTGTTCAATTCATATATGGTTACATGTACGTCAATAAACGTACATATCAAGCTCAATGTGGTCAGACGGTGTGAAGTGTGTACTGTTGAGAAATGCTCTCCTTTGACCTTGTGCTATTAGACAGCTTAAAGAATGCTGAGATGACTCAGATGGCATTTGCCGAAGCTGTAGGAACTTCTAGGAGTGTAATCACAGACGTAGTAAAGGGGCGTTTGCGTCCACCAGTGGATAGGCTAAAGGTCTGGGCAGACAAGCTTGACCTTTCAGGTGAGAAAAAAGAGGCTTTCTTGTTGGCTGGCTGGCTGACACATAGTCCCACAGAGCTTGTTTCTTATCTGGAAAACAAGGGCATTTTGACAGAGAATGGCCTCGCTCAGAACGATTGAATTTGAATGTAGCGGGGTGCATGATATGCTCTGTAATCAAACGGCAATGATGCTATAGAGAGAAGCGGCAGCAATGTTTTATAGGGGTACGTTTGCGGGTATGTTTGCCAACAAAAAAACCGTAAGCCATGAATTAACAATGACTTACGGTCTGTATGTGGTACCCGAGAGAGGATTCGAACCTCCACGTCCTTTCGAACATATCGACCTCAACGATACGCGTCTGCCAATTCCGCCACCCGGGCTTGGGTGAGCGGTGGATTCTGGCGCAGTATTCTGTCTGTCAATAGGTATCATGGTTCCTTGCTCATATTGAAATTCTTGGCACGATTCACGCATGATTCATGAATTGCAGGCCGATGAGTCGGTCATTGATATGCGCCTAGATGTGTGGTTAGAGCGAGAGCTTGAAGGCTGCTCTCGGAGCTTGGTAGCGCGTCTGATTAAGAGTGGTAACTGTAATATGGCTCCAGGTAAGCTGAAGCCGGGCTGGCGGTTGCGTGGAGATGAACATGTTCGTATTGAAGTCCCAGAAGCAGAGTCTTTAGATATTGTTGCTGAAGAAGGGCCGCTTGAGGTCTTGTATGAAGATGATGACTTACTGGTGCTTAATAAGCCTCCGCAACAAGTGGTACATCCGGCTATAGGGCATGTACGTGGGACATTAATGAATGCGGTTGCATGGCGAGCAGAACAAGCAGGTTGGCAGGCGGGTTTAATTCACCGTTTAGATGAAGATACCAGTGGTATTATTTGTGTAGCGAAATCGGCGGCAGTTCTGGCGGCTTGTCAGGAGTCTTTCCGTGAGCGGCGAGTGAAGAAACGTTATGTAGCCTTGGTTCATGGTCGGCCCAAAGCTGATGTTTTTGATAACAATAAGGCTATTGGTCGGCATCCGAAGGATTTCCGTAAGCGAGCTTTAGTAGAAGACGGGAAAGCTTCCTATACCTCGTTTGTGGTTCGAGAACGGCATGAAGATTATGCTGTATTAGAAGCTCGACCAACTACGGGTCGCACCCATCAAATTCGTGTGCATGTGCTTGATTGCGGTCATCCTGTTTTAGCAGACCGTACCTATAGCCGTAGTGATGTGTTTCCTGTAAGTGAGAACAGCAGCGGACCACACTTGACCCGCCAGGGTTTACACGCGTGGTATTTAAAAATTCCACATCCGCAAGGCGGGGTGCTTGAAATTATTGCACCACCACCCGTAGATATGGCTACCTTTATTGAGACAGATGATTTGCGCCCTCTTGAATTAGATGACCCCTTTGCTGGCTCATCAAGGTTGCGTCACTAATGCGCGTGCTTGTTGGTATTGGAAATCCTGGCTCCAAGTATGAGGGTACGCGGCATAATGTTGGTTTTGATACAGTTGATATTTTAGCGGCCCGTTATGGAGAAAAGCTCAGCACCAAAAAGTGGCAGGCTTTATCTACAGAGGTGTTATTGCCGAGCTGCGGTAAAGTTTTGCTGGTTAAACCGCAAACCTATGTCAACGAAACGGGCAAAACCGTGCAGGCATTGTTATCGTTTTACAAATTATCGATCGAAGATCTGTGCATTGTTGTTGATGATATTCATTTGAACCTTGGTGATATACGCATACGTAAAGGCGGTGGTCCTGGTGGCCATAATGGTCTCAAAAGTATTCAGCAGCATATTGGCAAAGAGTATGCACGGATGCGTTTAGGTATAGGTAAGCCAGAGTATGACCAAGTGGCGCATGTGCTGGGTCGTTTTACTGTGGACCAGCAGGTAGATGCGAATGCCTTATTTTACAAAGCCGCAGATTGTGCCGAAGCATGGCTTTGTGGTGAGGATGTACCTACTGTAGCTGGGCGTTTCAATGGTCCATTACGCCCTCCTCCGCCGCGAGTGAAAAAAGAAAAGGCTGTTGAAGAAAAAACGGTAGCTGATGAAACTGAATCGCTAGCGTGAAGGTGATTGTATTATGCAAAGGAAAGGAACTGTAGTATGGCATCATATGTAGGGTTAATCCGTGTGCAGGCAGACGGACGCTATCGTTTGCACATCCCAGACCTTCCAGAGATTGCTGTGGAAGGGGCCGATTCTGTGGAATCTATCTCGCTTGCGAGGCAAGCGTTGGCCGAAATGGTGCAGACCTATCTTGCAGAGAAAAAGAAACTCAAACGGCCGCGTAGTTTGGCCAGTATTATGGCCAACCCAGAGTATGCAGGAGCAATGCCCGTCTCATTGGCAATTTGACTCTTGAAAAGCGTTTGACACACTAGCCTCTATGAGTGGTCAACTTGGCAGCGCTTCGCGCCTTCCTATTGGAAACAGCATTGGTCCCTACCAGATTAAAAAGGTCTTAGGTAGTGGCGGTATGGGAACTGTGTACTTAGCAACCCAGTTAAGTCTTGGCAGAGACGTGGCCTTAAAAGTGTTGCGTCCCAAGCGTTTAGCAGCTCCTGGTGCGGCAGAAAAATTCTTAGATGAAGCTCGTTGTACTGCTCGTTTGAATCATCCCAATTTGGTGAGTGTTCATGATGCTGGTCATGATGATGAAAAAAACATGGTTTATTATACTATGGAATATGTAAAGGGCTTGAACTTGCGCGAACTTGCTCAACGCCAAGGGTTGCCACCGCCCGCACATGCTTTGCGTATTTGTTATGAAACAGCACTTGGTCTTGGTCATGCTCATAATGCTGGCCTCGTTCATAGAGACCTGAAGCCAGACAATATTATGCTAGATACTACTGGCCGTGCTAAGGTCACAGACCTTGGCTTGGCTTATGACCGTATGTCTGGGCAGCAATATAATTCAAGTAAAACGCTCGCGCTTGTTGGTACTCAGGAATATTGTGCGCCAGAACAAAGTCGGAATCCATCGAAAGCTATTGCAGCTAGTGATATTTGGTCTTTGGGTGCATGTCTATTTTTTGCGCTAACGGGGAAAGACCCATTTGATGGAGAAACGGTTATAGATTTAATTGTTCGTGCGGCAACGGAAGATCCACCAGATTTAGATCAATTAGAGCCAGCGCACCAAGAATTAATTAAACAGCTCATGTGTAAACACCCAGATGACCGTCCCGCAAACGGCGATGCTGCTGCTGAGCTGATAAAAGGTGTTATGGATGGCACGGCGCGTATTGCAGGTAAGAAAAAGTCTGGCCCACTGCGCCGTGTCCGTCGTCGTCGTCGATAATTAAATAACAACCTCAACAGTATGTTCTCCGCTATCAAAACACGGAAGCAGATTGCCGTCGAGTAATTTCCCATCAACCGTAATGCTGGTGGTACCTGTGCAGCGGCCTGCACTGTTATCTATGTGTATGTGATACGTTGCGCCACGGAAGTTTCTACTAAGAGAGGCTTTTGGTATGTCTTTGCTGAGGCAGGGATCAATAAGGAGGCCATCATAATCCCGACGCACACCAAGAATCCATTCTATCAGAGCAACGGTAAACCAAGCAGCGGTGCCGGTGCGCCACGGGTAACCTGCTTTCCACGCATAAACGGGGTGGTCTGGTTCGTCTTTCACATAAAAATTATTATAAGAAAAAGGTTCTGCACCAGAGCGTTCGGTTGGCAGCCATTTACTATTAGGGGTAATTTTTTGCCATGTACGCCATGCCTGTTCTGGTCTACCCATCATGCAATCCGCTACACACTTAAAGCCAGCGGCATGATTGTAACAGCCACCGTTTATTTCTGTGTATGGAATTTTATTAGAAATATTTCCAACGCGTGGATCATACTTTGTAAAAGGTGGATTCAAGACCATAAACCCTTCATCGCATTCTAATCGTTCATCTACAATTTCTAAACAACGTTTTCCACGCTGATCATTAGCACAACCGCTTAATATGGCCCAGCTTTGTGTGTTCATCCAGAATTGCGCTTCTTTATTTTCCTTGCTGCCAACACGGTAGCCATCTTCACAAATAGTACGGATATACCAATCGCCGTCCCATGCAGTATCATTGAGATTTGTACAAATGGTATCATAGGCTGTTTGGGCTTCTGTGGCTATGGCAGTATCACCAGAGCGTTTTGCTAGTTCAATCATTTCACGAAGGCCGTAGGCGAGTTGTTGAGTAACCATGATACTTTCGCGTTCGCCTGCCTCTGGGGTCGATTCGAGATCATCATTCCAGTCGGCATAATGTTGGTTGGATAAACCATTTGGACCAAGGTCATTCAACATATAGCGCATAGTGCGGATCATGTGATCCCAGACGCTTCCCACTTCATCACTTTCTAGATAGGGCACTTGCTCTTGCAAAAAGTTGAGATCGCCACTTTCTTTAATAAGCCATGGTACAGCAAGGAATATCCAAGCTGGTTTATCGCTATATTTTAAGCGAACGAGTGGTCGGAAACCATGCGGTACGCAACCATCTGCCCATTGGCTGGCGAGTGCGCGTAATAAATTATCTTTGGCAACGGGGTAATCGACCATCGCCATAGCGTAATCAGTTTGTAGGTTGTCTCTAAATCCGCTTTTATTTACAAGGTAGGTCATGAATTGTTTTTTGACCCAACAGTTGACTAAAGCATTATGGTGATCATTGCCAATATCTATACGGAAACTATCTGCGCGTTGTCGTTCAATGGCTTCTTGTTCGGCAAGCCATGCATCAACACGATCGTATGAGATCTCGGATTTTATCTGAGTAACTTCGTTTGTATCAGAGGCTTGGCCAAGAACAAAAACGTAACGACGTTCTTCGCCAGGAGCGAGCGTATCGCTGCATTGAATAATACCCGCGCTGTCTGGCCCTTTATCACCACGGTTATCACAGTTCCAGCCCCAGAGTATTTTTGGTGTAGAAAGACTGTAATCTGCGCGGGTAAAATGATCACGATAGCCATTGGCAGCGGTAAAACCATCAAGAGCAAAGATATAACCATTATAGCGATCAGTTGGCACGCATTGATTAAAGTTTTTGACAAAGACACCACCAAATTCTGGATGAATACTAGCACGGTTGTTGTTCCATATTTGTTGTGCGTTTTGATCACGGCCCGTTAAGGAAAACCGTGCATAGGCAAAAGTACTTACTTTTCGTGCGCGATCACTGTCATTACGAACGACCATATCCCAAATAAGTACGGCTGTATTTGCGGGAACAAAGGTGCGCAAACGGCTAAAAATTCCGTTACAAGAACCAGACCATTCATTCATCCATGGATATATTTTACAGCTTTGGTTGTTGATACTTTGCGGACAAGGTTGCCCCATTGGATTAAAGGTGGTATTATCTTCATCATCTCGAACGTAGACGCAGGTGCTATCATAATCTATCAATTTGCATTCGTTACCGACTTCGTCTCGAAGGGTAACGTCACCATCGTTGAGATGTGAGACAACAGCGTATATTTCATCTTGGGCAATGCCATTTACAAAAGTATTAAACCATTTGCGTGGCGGTTCTCCAGTGATGTTAAAGCAATAGCCATTTTCACTAAAGTGGCCAATCGTATCAAATCCAGACATAGTATCTTCCTTATAAGTGGTGTTGAATGGTAAATTGTATGGAATAGATAACTGTAAGTCTATTGTCATTTCTGGATAAACTTGTACGATTTGGTATATGGACAATAAGGCAACAGAGGCGCGGACCTTTTCAACACCAATTGGCTTAGTTGAAGTAGGGGCAAGTGTCTATCATGGTGAAAATCCGTGGAAGCGCGTAAATTTCTTAAACCATGAGCCGCAACGGTTTAGCCTTCATTATGTTACGCACGGTGGTGCAGCGTTTACAACGCGAACAAAAACAGGCGAAACAGGTCATTGGGATATTACTACAGGCATGGTGTATCAACGTAATCCAGAGCAGTGTATTGATTTTGTAGCAGACGAGTTTTATCAAGATGTTCGCATTCAGTGTTCAGTGAACTTATACACCTATCTGCGGGATCTTGGTTTATTACGAGTACCGATGGCTTGCTGGTCTGCACCAGGGGCAGACAAAGACTTGGTACCGCTCTATCACATTTTGGCGCGGCATACTGGCCAAGATATAGAACCAGTGATTGCTGCATTTTTGAATGGTGTCGCCTCATGGCGAAGGCGTGTTCAGCAAGAAGATGCTACCAGCTTGGCCATAGCTCGTGCTTGTGAATTGCTTGCTCAAGTGAATGCGCGTGAGTGGGACATGCGGCATTTGGCTGAGCATGTTGGCATTGGGTATGAGTTATTTCGTAAGGCGTTTCGTAAACAGATCGGTTGTTCACCATGGGAATTCCATCTGCGAGCTCGCATAGAACAGGCTTGTACTTTATTAACAGATCGCTCTATCATGAGTGTAGCAGAAGAACTTGGGTATAGTGATCTGAGCGCATTTAGTCGTCAATTTAAGCGTTATGTTGGGATGAGTCCTCGCCAATGGCAACAACGATTGGGCTAGTAGTTTGTTTCAATAATTTTAAGAAATACCCGCTGTTTTGCTTGCGTATCGCTTTTAAGATTATAGTATGGCCGTATGAAAATTTCAAAAATGTTGACGCTGAGTTGCGGTTTGGTGTCATTTATTACGGCCGCTGAGAGCAGGCCAGCCGAGCCTGAATTATTGTTACCTACAGTAAATACAGATGTTCCTCAACATACCGTTTCGCTTGGTGATCTGACCTTTCTTGATGATGAAGAATGGGTGGAAGCAGTGAGTGGTCGTCGGATGGTTTTATCCGAGTCGCCACAGGCAGTAACAATTATTAACTTAGAAGAAGATATCGATCTTCCCGTGTGGACGGTGCCAGACCGTTTACGTTACGAGGCTGGTATTGATGTCTATCAAACCCGCCATGGGCAAATGGATGTTGGTATACGTGGCTGGAACAGCACCGGTTCCATGCGTACATTAGTGGTGTTGGATGGACGTAGTATTGATCTGGAAGAACTTGGCCAAGTTTTTTGGATTTCACATATTCACCCATCGGATATTACCCGTATTGAGGTCGTGAAGGGTCCAAGTAGTGTGCGCTTTGGTGCGAATGCTTTTGGTGGAGTTGTAGCGATTCGTGACCGTGATGTTGGTGATATTCATGAAGTACATACTATGAGTATGGTTGGTACAGATGGTCTGCTTGATATTGATGCAACCGCATTGGGGCCTATTGGTAGCCATTGGAACCACCCCGCTTATTACAAAGTGAGTATCGGTGGTTCGTACAGAGATGATCAAGATGGCACACATGGTCGTGACCCTATTCTGCCGACTCATGAAGATTCTTTGCAAACAGGTGATGATGATCTTGATTCCATGAGGTTAAGTGCAGTCTTTGGTATACACTTAGCAGATGAATGGAGACTGGAAGCAGATGCTTATCTGGTCGATATTCAAGAATGGGATTTTATTGAGGATTTATCTATTGGTTCAAACTGGATTGATATTGAAGATAATAAGGCCGGTTTGCGTTTGTATATGCCATTTGGTGAACTGCGTTGGTTGCATAATGATGTGGATACCGAGTACTCGAATCAGAAGAGTGACCCCAATATTGCATCTAGACGAACACGAGTTGGTTTGCGGAATAATACCGATGAATTATCCTTACATTTCAATCATTCATTTGATGAACATGTTATTTCGGCAGGAGTTGAATATAGTCAATGGAATTCATTGTCTAATTTCTGGGCACAAAATGGGTCTTACGCCGATGCCAGTACTTGGGTGCGTGAACGTGTTTTTAATCGTGCGGCATTTTTAGAAGATCAGTTTTTTCTCTCGGAAGAAATTATTTTGAATGCTGGTGTGCGTTTTGATAATCATAGCATTGTTGGCAAAAATACATCACCACGTTTATCGGCGAACTACCGTGTTGATGACACTCAGTTTTTCCGTTTATCATGGTCACAAGGCTATCGTTTGCCCAGTCACTTAGAAGTTTTAATCGCGGAAGATTATTTTACTACAGCCAATGATTTAGAAGCAGAAACGATAAATTCTTTTGATGTAGGATGGCAAAAAACATGGCGGCACACTAAGGCAACGCTTGGTGCTTTTTATTCACGAGCTCAAGATATTATGGCCTTAGTGCCGTTGGATGCTGCTGTGATGCAAGGTAACTTGCCGAATGGCCCATTTTTTGAATATCGTAACATAGATAACCCTATTACTGTGTACGGTGTAGAAGCAGAGCTGCGCTATGCGTGGGCACAGCAAGCAGGTGAGTCATGGTTCAATATGACCTATCAAGACTTCTCTTATGATCATGACTTTATTTATCATAGTGATGGTGTGTTTATTGGCCAGCCTAATAAATTATTTGATTTTGATTTTAATCTTGGCGAAGAACACAATGCACCGCCACAATGGAAAATAAATCTTGGTACTCGTTATCAACAGAATGGTTGGTTTACATCAGGAGTAGTGCGCTATGTTGATAAGCAAAGCTTCTTTTCTTTTGCCTCCTCAAATTTCCAAGGTAATCCCGTTGGACCAGATGTTACACGGGCGGGTTCAAGTGAACGAAGTGCGTATGCGGCTTGTGATCTCTCCGTTGGATATAATTGGGGGGTAGAAGAGTCTTTGAAGCAGTTTGTTCGTTTAAGTGCACTCAATATTTTTGACCAAGGACATTATGAAGGCCACAAAGTACCAAGTAGTGTCCTTGCGGCAGAAAATGAGGCGCACCGATCTAGTGAAGTTGGTAGAGAAGTGACGCTGACCTTTGGTTGGGAGTGGTAGCAACAGTTTTTGTTTTGGCGTAAAGAAACGGTGGACTCTGCGTCTCTGTAAACAGAATGCGGGTAGAGCAGGGAGCATGGCTCATAATGGCCTTGCTCTGCTGTTGTCGGCGTTTACCGCAGGAAGAAGGAAGTATGGATTTAGAGAGCTTAATGGGCAGTCTTGGACCTATGAAAGAGGCGATGGATAAGGCCAGTAACGAACGCAGTGATAAGGTGTTTTCTGGAACCGCAGGCGGTGGTGCGGTAAAAATTGCTTTGCGTGGTGACTTAACGGTAGAAAGTGTCGAAATTGCTGCGGCTGCTGCAAGCGCTTCAGAAGACGATGTTTCTATGCTTGAAGACCTGGTAGGTGTGGCCATGAATGATGCGCTTCGTCAATATGCCGTTGAGTTTGGAGCCACGCCGGAAGAGCAAATCCAGAAAAGTTTGGCTTCTTCTGATCTTGGTAGCATGCTTGGTCCACTTATGGGCGGTCTTGGTTAAGTGGATACGGCGACGGCACAGGCAGAGATAAAACCATCCCGTGCAAAAAAAAGTTTGGTCATTCTTGTTATTACTGCAATAGCTCTTGGTTGTGGCGTGCTTGTGTATCTACAGACAAACAGGTACAAACAAGCTTATTCGTATGAAGAACTTGCGGCATATTTTTCTGAACGTGCAGCAGCAGGTGATGTACAAGGTCTTGTCCATTTGTGGTATCCAGATCGTTTTACTGGCCGTGTGCAGGATTCAGTTATAAATTCATTAAGGTCATATGTCTACAAAGAGAGTCATGCCGTCTTTCGCCCTTTGCCTCCACATCTCACCCTTGAAGATTATCAAGATTTATGGGAAGAGAAGAGTGGAGACCTTTTACTTGGTAAGGCTTTATTACCTGATCAAATTATGACCGTCCGTTTTTCTATGCCAAGAACGATAGATAAACGGACGGGGAACATGTCATCGTCCATACAAAGTGGGCAAATTAACTTACATGCGGGTACTACAGAAGATGGCATTTGCTACATTATTCCGAATGTTATTTTAGGCACGCCAACTGAAGAACAGCGCCAGCGTATTATTGCACAGCGTCCACCTGAGCCAACAGCAGAAGATATTCAGCGCCGAGCAGATGCCTTAGAAAGGCACATGGCAGAAACAAAGCGGAAAGTACGAGAGAACGCTGTGTATAAAGAGACTGGTATTGGCGAGCCTGTTGATGTAGAGCAGCTCATAGAGGATTTGCAGCAGCGGCAAGAGTCCAAAGAACTTATAGAGCTCGAACGTAAAGACGTTGGGCCCAAAGAACCAGAACAAAAAGAGGGAACGCTCCGCTTGTAAGGGCTTAAGCTCGAACAGTTTAGATTGGGTGGATATCTCGTTCGTCTACATTCCACTGCACACAACTTCTTTCTTCAATGGAGGAGTCGGCTTGCAGGGTGGTCGATCGTTCTCCTCGTTGTTCTCTTCGCATATGTAGTAGACTGCAACTCATGTCAGATTTTGTCCACCTGCATACCCACAGCCACTACACCTTGTTGGAATCTCCAGTTACGGTGAAGACCCTACTGAATGCTGCATATGAGCGGAATATGTCTGCTGTTGCGCTGACAGACCGGGCTAACCTCTTTGCTGCTTTAGAGTTTCAAGTTACGGCGGCAGGCATGGCCAAAGAAGGTAAAGAGATACAGTCGATTGTCGGCTGCCAAATCAACATGGCGCCACTTGGCATGACTGAAAAAACACGTGATATGCATCAGCTTGTTTTATTGGCAATGTCAGAAAAGGGATACTATAACCTAACGAAATTAGTCAGCCTTGGTTGGTTGAATGGTTTTTATTATGAAGCACGGGTCGATATTGATTGCCTCAGAGAGCATGCAGAAGGACTCATCTGTTTGACCGGAGCAGGCCCGTATGGGTATCTGAATTACCATTTTGAAAGTGGGGCAGTAGAAGAGGCGCGTCGTTTAGCTGGAAACCTTGCCGAAATTTTTGATGACAATCGTTTGTTTGTTGAAATTACTGACCATGGCCTAGAAAATTCCAAAGATACCTTACAGGCAAATGTTGATCTTGCCCGTGATTTAGATTTGCCACTAGTAGCAACCAACTGGGTACATTATCTTAATCATGAAGATGCTTATGTCCATGATGTGCAGCTCGCTGTTCAAAAAGTAACAACACTCAATGATACTCGGCGGAAGCGCATGCCGCCCGGTGGTCAGTTTTATTTAAAAACGGCAGAAGAAATGGAAGCCTTGTTTGTTGATTATCCAGAAGCCATTAGCAATACCAAAGTAATTGCTGATCGGTGCAAAGATTGTCACATTATTACCGGCGTATACCATTTGCCTGTATTTGATTGTCCGGACAGTGTTAATATTGAAGCTTATAAGAATAGCTTTGATGAGCGGGAATATCAATTGCGGTATGAGGTGGATGCGGTTGATGGCGGAGAAGATAAACCAAAGAGTATAAATGATGCGGAACGAGAAAATCGTATTCATGCAGACGCTTATTTATCCGAATTGTGCGAAGAAGGTATGCGTAACCGCTATGAAAATATCACCCCAGAGCTTCGTGAGCGTCTAGATTTTGAAATATGTACCATCGCACGCATGGGATTTGGCGCCTACTTTTTGATTGTAGCTGATTTTATTAATTGGGCAAAAGAACAAGATATTCCGGTTGGGCCTGGTCGTGGGTCTGCGGCGGGATCATTGGTGGCTTATTCTCTTGGCATAACCGATATTTGCCCAATAAAATATGGCCTTCTTTTTGAAAGGTTTTTGAATCCGGGTCGTATTAGTATGCCCGATATTGATATCGATTTTTGCAAGGATCGCCGTGAAGAGGTGATTCAATATGTGAAAGAAAAATATGGTTCAGAAGCCGTTGTAAATATCATGACGCTTGGAACCATGAAAGCACGTATGGCCATTAAGGATGTAGCCCGTGCCTATGAGTGGACACCAGACGAAGCACAAACGCTGGCAAGCATGATTCCAGAAGACCCATCGGGCAAACATACCATTCCTGTATGCCTTGGTCTGAAGCCACTCAAGGGCGATGCTTTTGATAAACAAGATAAAATATCGGCTCGGTATGAAAGTGATGAACGTTCACATGATGTGCTCGACACGGCTATGGCATTGGAAGGTCTTGGCCGTAGTCTTGGTGTACATGCCTGTGGTGTCATTATTGCGCCAAGTGCCGTGCAAAATTATTTGCCAGTTTGCCAAGTAAAAGGCAAACCTGCTACACAATATAATATGATGCAGTGTGAAGATTGCGGATTATTAAAAATGGATTTTCTCGGTTTGAAGACCATGAGCATCTTGAAAAAAGCTGCAGATATTGTGAAAGCCACAACCGGCGAAGTTCTTGATTATAACACGGTGCCAATTGATGATGCTAAAACATTTTCAACGCTTGGTGAAGGGCAAACGCTTGGTGTCTTTCAATGTGAATCGCAAGGCTTCCAAGAACTTATTAAATTATTAAAGCCGGACCGTTTTGAGGATCTTATCGCTTTGGTGGCGCTCTATCGTCCAGGCCCATTGTCTGCGGGCATGCATACTAGTTATTGTGACCGTAAACATGGACGGGAAAAAGTAGAATACCCGCACCCTGTTCTTGAAGAAGTGCTCAAAGAAACATACGGTTTATATATTTATCAAGAACAGGTGATGAACATTAGCCGTTCACTGTGTGGCTTTTCTCAATCAGAGGCAGATAACTTACGTAAGGCGATGGGTAAAAAGCAGATTGCTGTGCTTCAAAAAATGCAGGATAAATTTATTAACGGTGCATGGGAATTGCATCAGTTTGATCGTGATAAATGCGAGCGGATGTGGAATGACATTCTTGGGTTTGCAGCTTACTGCTTCAATAAATCGCATTCTGCCTGTTATGGTTTAATTGCGTACTGGACTGCCTATATGAAGGCGAACCATTTTGAAGCCTTCATGACGGCTAACCTTATCTATGAAATGGGCAACAAAGATAAAATGACGTTGTTCACCCAAGAACTTGCTGACCGTGGCGTATCGGTATTGCCGCCAGACATTAATGAATCTGGTTGGGAATTTACTTGGACTGGTAAGGCTGTGCGTTTTGGTTTTGGTGGTATTAAGGGTGTTGGTCATCTTGCTGCCGAGCATCTTATTCAAGAACGAGAGGCGGGAGAGCCATTTGATTCTTTATATAATATTTGTGAACGTATCGATACCAGACAGGTCAATAAACGTGTTATAGAAAATATGATTAAAGTTGGGGCGATGAGCTCGTTGCATAGTAACCGTAATGCGCTTGTAGAAACTATAGAGCGTGCTTTTCAGCGTTCACAGCGTCTTGCAAAAACGGCATCTCAATCACAAAACACTCTTTTTAGCGTATTTGAAGAAGACGATTCCTTTATGCAGCAAACTCAAGGATATGTAGAGGTTGAAGATTGGAGCGAAGGCGAACGTTTGCGCTTTGAAAAAGAACTGACTGGCTACTGGATGAGTGGACATCCATTGCTTGAGCATAAACATTTTCTTGAGCAGTTTGCTACGCATGTGAGTAGAGACCTCGCAGACATGCCACCAGACGATGTCAGCATTGCTGCCGTTATTATTGCCAAACGTGATATTAAAACACGTACCGGAAAAATGATGGCTGTTTTAACCGTAGAAGATGACGTTGGCCGTTTTGATGTGGTGTTATTTGGTGGCCGCACTGACCGTCGTGGTGTATTTATTCCCGGTGCTTATGAAAAATTTGCTGGTGAATGTGAACCGGACATGGTAGCGCTCTTCACAGGTAAAGTTGATACGCGCAGTCGTCCGGCCCCGCGTCCCGCAGCACAAGCGAGTGCAGGAGAGGAAGAAGACGGCGAAGCCAGCTTAGATGTAGATGAAGACCACGTAGAACAATTGCCATCGTTATTGGTGGATGATGTTACCCCCGTGCACTTAATTCACGAACGTCGGACTGAAGCAATAGAAGTAACAATAGATATAGAAAAATTCTCTACGGAACAACTCACAGAACTCTCGGAAACGATGAGTGAATACATGGGTTCTTGTCCAGTGACGTTACTTATTCAAACCCCAAACGATGTCTTATTAAGTACTCGTGTAAGTAAAAGCTGGAACGTCCACCCCACTCCAGATCTGGTCGATGCGCTCAGCAACATTTGTGGTTCCGCCTACGTGCGGCGAGTACTCAAGCAAAAATGATATTTAAACGCATGCGCTGTAGCTGATGTACTTCATGGCCTTCAGCACAGCTATTCAATTCAGATCATTGTCATTGGGGTCGAAACTTTCTTCTGCTGTTTCTTCCTCTGGTTCAACAGCAATGTGATCGTCCCAGAGTTTGGCTAATTGTTTGTTGGACCACGCGCCTTTAATGCCGGGAATATTTTTCAAATAATTGACGGTGCCTTGTCTGCCAAGGTGATAGGTGTCATGTAAGCCTTCAACGATATGAGCGAGATAGGCTTCTGATGGTGGTTTGGTTTGCCCAGTTTGTGATGTATCAGATCCGGTAATCGTTACCATAGGGTGGCCTTCTCGATCAGCTTCTACTAAGAGCAGGCGGTTATACCAACTGGTTCCACTATCATGATAGCCATTGGTAATGACGGCTTCCCAATCAAGGTCTAGTTCGGGGTTTTTATTCTCTTGGCGGAAGATATCAGCACATTGTTCTTTGGTCAGTAAGTAAGCGCGTCCCCATGTTTGTGGTGCCGGTTTGCTTGCAGGGGTTGGACGTGGGTCAAGAAAAGCGACGCTCCCTTTCCACTGTCTGGAATTGCGTGCGAAAAATAACTTATGTGGAATAAATACAGCGCGTTCTTCACGCGGTTCTGTTGGGTCAGTGCAACCAGGTTGTTTGCCGCTTGCACCATCGGCTTTACCACCTTCAAGGTAACACAGAAAACGGTCATAGCTGAGATTCGAGCCGTAAGAGGCATACCATACAAGATTACTCATAGGTGGGAGGATGATTGATTTTTATATAAAACAAGTGCCTTTCAGGGTATTCTGAAAGGCACTTGTTGTTCTAGGTTTAGTACTTATTTCTGGTGCTTATTTCTTACGATTACTGCGTTTTTCTTTAGCGTTTTTGCGTTCTTTGGGGCCGACTTTACCGTCGTTATTTTTGTCTGCCCGTTCTTTTCTCTTTTCTTTACATTCTTTTTTGTGTTGTTTGCGAGCGGCTTTACGTTCTTCATCATCTACAGTACCGTCACCATTCGTATCTGCTCGTTCCTTCATTTTTTCTTTGATCGCGGCTTTCTCTTCGTCATCAACAACGCCATCACCATTGGTGTCTGCGCGTTTTTTGAGTTCTGCGCGTTTGTGTTGTTTGTGGGCCTCTTTAGCTGCTTGCTTTTCATCATCATCAATGGTTCCATCACCATTGGTATCAAATTTTTCTTTCATTGCTTTATGTTTCATGTGTTGGCTATGAGCGTGGCGCGCTTCTTTTTCGTCAATGGTTCCATCACCATTATGGTCTATTTTTGCAAATTTTTCAGGGTCGCTATCTTTGAGTCCATTGAGTTTGGCAAGGATTTTTTCTTTCTGTTCGTCGCTGAGTTTGCCTTTTTTCAGGAGTTTCTTGCCTGCTTTTAATTCTTCTTTATCAAGGGTTCCGTCACTGTTACTATCCAATTTTGCGAATAAATCAGGGTTGTTCTCTTTAATGTGAGCTGCAATTTTTTCAGGATCAAAATGGTGACCATTGTGTTTCTTGTGTCCCTGTTTTGTATCCTTTTCTGTAGTGCTACTGTCTGATGTTTGGTCCCATTCAGAGAAGAGGTCATCTGCTTCTTCGGCAAGCAATGGCGTAGCGGTGAGGCTGCTGAAGCCAATGAGTAATCCTGCGGTGAGCGTGAGGGTCGTGCTTAATGGTGTCTGTAACATGATACTGTTCCTTTCAGGAATGAGTCAAAAGAGTGAACTGTGATGTGCATTGTCCTATTGGTGGTCCTGCGACGAGTTCTGTGTGAGTGATATAAATGAGAGAGCGAAGCCTGTGCCAATTGTTTTTACAGGGTTTATGAGAATCTGGTGTAGGATACTCCGTTATCAGAGATGGTTGTGTTGGATTCTCCCTCAAGCTTCTTAAAAAGAAACAGCCCGGAAAGAATATTGTCTTTCCGGGCTGTGTATATTGGTTAGCAGGTGTTGACTTAGTTTGCTTTACACTTCTCTACGTCTTTCTTTGGGCAGCATTTCTTTTGAGCTGCTTTTTTGTTGCGTTTATTATTATCTTTGCAGGCGGCTTCTTTTTCTGCTTTATCAATTTTTCCGTCACCATTGGTGTCGTGTTTTTTGATCCAAGCTTGGTGTTGTGCTTTTTTCTTGTCGCAAGCTTTTTGAGCAGCAGCTTGTTCTTCTTCACTAAGTTTTCCGTCACCATCAGCGTCGAAGCATTTGAGGGCTTTGGCTTCAGCTTTTTCACGGCAAAGGCGAGTCTTCTCTGTGCAGCAAGCTTCTTTTTCATCAATAACACCGTTGTTGTCACAGTCGATTTTGTTGAATGCTTCAGGGTTTGTTTCTTTAAGGGCAGTAAAGCGTTCAATGGCAGCAGCAACTACTTTGGGGTCACATGGTCCGCAATCTTGTTTGGCTTTACAGTCTTTCTGTTTGTCGCAATCTTGTTTGGCTTTACAGTCTTTTTGTTTGTCGCAATCTTGTTGTGTCTTACATTTTTTGTCTTTGTTACAGTCTGCAGGTGTTGGGCACTCTTTCTGTTTGTCGCATTGTTGTTTTGGTTGTGGACAGCAACTATTGCAATCAGCCGTTTGCTCCTGTTTGTCGAATTCAGAAAAGAGTTTTTCAGCATCTGTTTCCTCGGCATTTAGGCTAAGGGTATATGCTGTGGCAAGTAAAGCGCAGCTAAGAGCAAGCTTGCGAAGTATGTTTTTGAGGTTCATAAAGGTATCCTTCTATAAAGGTGTGAGGTTTGTTGGTGTATGAGACGATGTTTACAGCATTACTTTACTGCAATTATTGTTTCGTAAGGGTTACTGCTTTGGCAGCAGCGCGGGCGGTCCATAAGTCAGTACTATGGGAGAGCTCTTGTAGGGTGGAGCGAACGCCATCTTGTGAGCGTTCCGCCGCACCTTGTGGGTTGACCAGTCGGACCAAAGCAGCAAGCGTTAAGGCCGGTTGAACGGTTTGCAGGCGACCTTGGTATAGCTCTAGTTCAGGAAGATCAGTGCTGAGCTCGGTAATGACAGAGCGTTGGTTTGCATCTTCAGCAGCTACTAAGACAGCGCCTTCAACTGTCAGAGCCCAAATAACCTTTTGTGTTAACCGTGCGGTAGACGGTAATGTTGTTGTGATCAGGCTTGTGCCGAGTGCCGTATGTTCTGTAATATTTGTTAGTTGTAATGGAGCTTGCGGGATAATCAGCGTATTACTGTAGATACGGAGCCCGTGTTCGTTGAGTCCAGTTATATCAATGGCTCCATGGCCACTATAGATGATAGCAGCTCCGTGGTTAGCAGCGCAGACGCGGTAAGAGGCAGCGCTGTTTTCTTTGAGGTTTCTAGCGGCATCGGTCTCGGTGATAGCACTAATCCGTTTGAGCGCATCATGTTGAGCTGCTTTATCAAGGGCAGTAATGTCCACACCAATTAAATCACGCATCGTGTCAGTGGTAATTGTTTTACGAGAGCCGCACGAGGAGAGAGTCAGCACGCTACAGACTGTGCACACAAGGAGAAGAGAGAATATACGCATGTGCACAAGATGCCTCTCCTTGCTCTTGGCGCAAGTATAAAGGCCCTCATAATGAGGAGTCGTGCTGATAAATGCGCACACAAATAGAGATATAAAGAGCTTTTTATCTGTTATATATCCTGCAAAATGCAACGTATTTATGTCTAAACACCTTGATTAGTCTGTCTATCCCATCGGTCAGAAATCAGTCTCTTGTCATTGAGAACACTGTTGCTAACATGTTTCGCTCATCTAATAGAGGAGCACTACTTGCGAGGACGCCGCAAAAAACGCAGGGTACCACTGCCGCCACCAGATATCAGCCGTGGCCGCATTAATGAACATATCCGCATTCCAGAAGTTCGCTTGATTGACGCTGAAGGTCAACAGGTGGGCGTTGTTAAAACCGATGAAGCACGCCGGATGGCGCTTGAGGTAGATCTTGACTTGGTTGAAGTCGCTGCCAATGCCAATCCACCTGTGTGCAAGATCATGGACCATGGCAAATTTTTGTTCGAAGAACAAAAGAAAGAACGCTTGGCCCGGAAGAAGCAACGTGAGAGCGCTGTTGAAACAAAAGAGATTCGCTTGCGCCCAGGAACGGGTGATGGTGATTTAAAGATTAAAGCTGATCATGCTCGTGAATTCTTAGAGGATGGCTGTAAAGTCGGTATTCAGTTACAATTTCGTGGTCGTGAAATGGCGCACCGTGAACTTGGTATTGAAGCAATTAAACGTTTTGCTGCTATGCTTGAAGATATAGCAAAGCTTGAGCAAGAACCGTCTATGCAAGGTCGCCGTATGAATGCTTTATTGTGCCTTAAAAACGTTAGTTCTTAGGTCCTTTTAAGCGAGACAGGCTGATAGAAGTTTAGTTCATCGAAAATAATAAGAAAGACCGCTCGGAAAGAGCGGTCTTTCTTTCTGTTCAGGGTAAAGCGTTTTGCTTGGCTGATAAGAAGATGTGTTTAAGGTGTCGCTCTATGTGGAAGAGTTTGTGTCTATTCTGTATGCTGCTGCAGAGCGTGTTACCGCACATACATGCTGCGCAAACGGTGATAAGCGCAGATATTCAATTACAGAGCCCACTGACAACGGTGTATTATGCTGAAGGCACAGCAGCATTTTTATCTCCGTATGCAGAATCTGTGTCATGCTCGGTATTAATACCGGAAGATGCGCCAGATGATATTGGTATAGGTTTGGTTGTGGCCGATGCCACAGGACGTTGGTATCAAATTCCCCATGTTGGTCGTTTAGCATCAGGTCGCCATGATCTGGTTTTTTCGCTTCAGGCAGAATCAGCGTTACTGAGTGAGCCGGATAAAGTTGCGTGGTCTACCCATGCCTTAGCACGTTCGTCTCAATGTGGTTTGTTTTTATGGTCGAGTGAATCTTCTCAGGCAACAATACGCTTACTTTCTTTTGTTGTGCAGAATAAACAGTTACTCAGTAAGGTGCCGCAGGTTTTAACTGATTTAGAGATGGATGGCTATGATACAACAACAGCATCTTGTCGGTGGCACACAGGCCAGCGTTGGGAAGTACATGTGCGGCCAAGTCTCTTGCCAAATAACCCTTATGACCCGAATGAATTTGCTCTCGATGCGCAGATCCGTACTCCACAGGGAGAAACTATTCGTGTGCCAGGTTTTTATAAACAGCCAATGGAGCTTTGTGATCGAGGTGATACAGAAACGGCTCATCCAACTGGTGTTGGTGCCTTTTGTGTGCGGTATCGACCACCAGTGGCAGGCACATATCATATAACACTGGAGTCTCACTCAAAAAACCAGTCAGCTAGCCAGATGGCATTGCCGCCTGTTATTGTTAGTGGTGAACCGTGGAATGAATATATTCATGTAGACCCACAGGATAGCCGTTTTTATAGCATTGGCACTGATAACCGTTTTCATTGGCCCGTCTCATTAAATTTACGTTCAATAACGGATAAACGTAGTCAACAGAATATGGCAACGAAACCAACTATCCATCGAGGAATAGCAAGTTATCAAGCGTATTTAGATCGTTTTGCCCAAGCAGATGGCAATCTTGCGGAAGTGTGGATGAGCGGTTGGAACCTTGGTCTTGAGTGGAACCCATGGTCAGTGAAAAACGGAAAGCGTGAAAAATATCCAGGGTACTTTGGTGTGGGCCGTTATCACGAAGGCAATGCGCATCGATTAGATCGTCTGCTTGATATGGCATGGGAACGAAATGTTCGTATTTTATTAGTCAGCAATCATCATGGTCAATTGTCTACCAGAGTAGATGCAGAATGGTGCGACAACCCACATAATATTCGTAACGGCGGGAACTTAAAACGGGCCGAATATTTTTTCAAAGATGCGGATTCATTACGGCATCAACGCAGCTTGACGAGATATATCATAGCACGATATGCAGATCATCCCGCGGTTTTCGCATGGAAAATATTTACTGAGGTAGATTTAACAGATCTTGGTTGGGATGCTCGTAATAAACGCCGAATGAATCCACTTTTAGCAGAGTGGCATAAAGAGACAGCGGCCTATTGGTCTAAAACGGATGTGTATAACCATCCAGTGTGTACCCATTGGAGTACCGATTATCGAATGGTTTATGCAGATACTGCTTCGTTATCTGGTATCCAAAGTTTGTGTATAGATGCCTATCATGATAAACATCGTTCATTGGCAGAATTATTATACGAAAGCATGAGTAACCCACGGCGAGGATTACAAAAATATAATAAGCCGATATTAGTGACGGAATATGGAGGTTCTCCACATGGTGCAGCTCAGGCACAAATGCATGCGGAACACAGCTTTGGTGCATGGGCCGCACTGGTGTCTGGGCATGCTGGCGCACCGATGTTGTGGTGGTACGAATGGGTTGATCAAAATAATTATTGGCAGCCCTATAAAGCGATTGCGGCATTTATAAAAGGTGAAGACTTACGCAGTAGCACAAACAAAAGTTTTTGTGCGAAACTACAAACAGAAGGAGCAGGGCGTCAAGCATTGTGGACCCGTGCGTGGGTTCAGCCAGGTGCATTGATCCTTGGTTACACTTTGGATTTGAAATGGAGTGCGAAGGGTAGTGTACAGACAGATAGTTTTTCTGGAGTAAAAATTGTTATTACCAAAAATGCACGTGCGGGTCATATGCGGATAGAATGGTGGGACCCAGATACCGGAATATGCCGAACACAAGAAGATTTTCATCATCCAGGTGGAGCATTAACGTTGAAAGCCCCTAGCTTTTCTCACCATCTCGCATTCAAATTACGGCGAAAATAAGCTGGTTATGTTGCGTGTTATTTGTGGCGGCTTGTGTTGTTTTTTAATTGTAAGTTATTGGTCTGCTTGGGAACGTTCGGATGCGGCCGTATCATTATCAGATGGAACTGCTCTAAGCCCGCTAACCGATATTTTTGATCCACAGACGCAACCTTTTGCCTTTACCATTCCACATCTTCCACCAGTGCCAGGACTGGCCGGTATACGTGCTGTGGACTGTGGTGTGTGTCATGTAACTATTTATCAAGATTGGAAAAAAAGCACACACGCAGCTGCTCTACATGATGTACAGTTTCAAGCAGAAATAACAAAGCCAGACAGCCCAAAGTGGTTATGTCTAAATTGTCATATTCCGTTATCCGATCAGCGAGCGAAAACAGTAAGTGGCTTACATAATGGGGATGTACTTAAGCCAGCATATCAAGAAAACCCACATTTTGATAAAGTATTAGAGCAGGAAGCTATTACATGTGCATCCTGCCATGTTCGTACAGATGATGGTAAGACATCGTATATTATTGGTAGCAATGCATCAAAAATTTCTCCACATCCTGTTCGCCAAAACCCAGAAGCCTTGCGGAATATTTGTCAGCGTTGCCATAATCCGCAGGGCGACGCTATTACTCCAAATTTATTATGCTGGTTTACGACAACAGATGAGTTGGCAAAAAGTGCTGTCGATAAAGATTGTGTGGATTGTCATATGCCAGAAGAAGAGCGGGTACTCGTAGAGATTTTAGAAAATATGCCAACGCGCCCAATGAATCGTCATCATTGGGTTGGTGGCGGTATTCCCAAAACACAGGCTGGTTATGCTCATATACATGAACGTGGCTATAAACCAGGTGTGCAGATAGAAACAACAGCAGTACAGCGTCTTGAAGAAGAGCTTCAATTGGAAGTGCAGGTACGTGCAGATGCTGGCCATGCTGTGCCAAGTGGAGACCCAGAACGATATGTGCAAATTATAGTACTGTTAGCTGATAAGGCCGGACAGGTTCTTCAGGAGCATCAATACCGTATCGGTCAAACATGGACGTGGAATCCAGCGAAAAAAGTAGGTGATAACCGATTAGCCCATAATGAAAGCCGGACTTATATTCCGGTATTTGATGTGAGACAAGAGGCGGTATCTATTCGTATAGAGGCGAAGTTGGTGCGTTTAAGCAAAGAAAATGCTGCATATATGGCAACGCAAGCACATCGTATAGATGAAGACCTTTTGCCAGATGGAAAAAAACGAGTGGCAAATATGTTGATGACTTATCCGCGAGAAACAATCTTTTACCAAAAAATAATTATGCTGGAAGACGGTGTAGAAAAATTAACACCCTTACAGGAATTACTCGTCCCATAAATTGTCTGCGTTGGTTGTCCAAGCAATGGTTTGTTGTGGATGCTGCTGCATCCATTCAATAACAGAACTGCGGCATTTCGGTGGTTGTAAGGTAATAAGACGGCGCAGTGCTTCTTTTGCAACCCGTGTATTGCTATCGTGTAAAAGGGGTAGGCAATGGTGAACGGTTTCTGGGTGGAGGCCTAGTAAGCGGCAGCCCAGCCAACGAAGAGAGGCATTGGGTGAGGAGAGTAATTCTTTGATTAATGTATAGCGATTTTCTGCACGTGTGTGCTGATGCCATTCCCATTGTGACCAACGTGCAGCATATATATTAGCTTCTCTAAAAGTGAGTGGTGTGCTTGCGGTACAGAGGGAATGAATGTGATCGACACGTTGTTGATGAACACGGCGATCCATCTCTTCATGTGCTTCGATCTGTCGGTCAATGCGGGCAAGATCTTCTGGTCGTGCATGTTCGCCAGCAAGTGCTTGTTGTATACGAGCTGTTTTGGTCCAGCCACGCCTAGCAGCAAGTATGGCATAATTAATATGTGCATCGGCTAATTGTTGGCTGAGTAGCTGGTTTTGCTGCTGTAGGGCTTGTGCACCTTCGAGTAATGTAATTTGTTTGGTTGCTTCGGCACTGGTTGTGGCGTGGATGCCCTCTGCCTGTTGTCGGTAATTTTGAGCGACGCGGAGGCGTTCACTATGCAATTGGCGTTGTTCATTCCACATATAAGCTGGCCATGCAAGGACGATAGCACTTAATATGCAGGCAAGGGTAATGGTTTGCCAGCGAACCGATTCTAAATGATAAGAATGTCTTTTTTGTCGCGTGTAGGCTTGGGTATAGGTTTGAAGTAATTCATCATTGTTATGTTGTTTTAATAATAATCCTGCAATATGGATATCATCAGATTCTAATGCTGTTTTAATGAACTCTTCGCGGATGGTATGTTGGCGTTGTTTGCGTTCAGCGGTTGGATATAAAGTGATGCTATTTGCACAGGCGACCAGTGCGGCACGATAAGCCGCGTATTTGAGTTGGCCGTGAGCGGCAATTGTTGTACTGTGGTTTGTTTGATTGCGTTTGTAGTTAGCTTGGCGAGCCAATTGTAACTGTTCTTGCGCATGTACATCATTGGCTGCGGCGCGTCCACCTAGGCGCAAATGTTGTTGCCACGCCCGCAAATCTTCGGCAAAGTCTTCAATGCTTCCCCGCTGTTTGGGATCTGTATGGCCAGCTCGTTGGAGGAGGTTTGTTAAAAATGGGTCGTCATATTGTGGCTGTGGCCATGCATTATCCCATGCAGCATCTAAGGTTTCTTCTAATGTCGGTCGTGTAAAGGGAAATTGTTTGGTGTGTAGCCACCACAGTAAGCAGGCCATTTGAAAAACATCACTGGCTGGAGTAGCTGGGTCATGTCGTAATATTTCAGGTGGGCAATGTTCCGCAGAGATAATGTTCCAGTTTTGTGCTGTTTCACCATATTCACTGGTGCAGTGCCAGCGGTCTAACCATACGGCACCATCGGGTCTTACAATAATACTTTGCGGATGAACAGCACGGTGGATAATCCCTTGTTCATGAGTAAACGCGAGCGCTTCACAGATAGATAATAAAACAGAAATAATTCGATCACTGTCTTCTTGAACATCTACGTGTTCCATGTATTCCTGTAAGGTGGTATCATTTCTGCTACAATGAACGATAACCGCATTATTATGAATGTCGTAGACGGGAAGAATATTTGGATGTTCTAAGGCTGCTTGAATTCGATAGCGTTCTAAAAAAATAGGGCGGTCATGGGTTCTTAAACATTCACGTACAGAGGCACGGCGTTGTAGTGCGTGTTGTTTAATTGGATACTCATGAAGAGGAATATTTGTGGAATCGTGTTCCAAATAGCTGTGCCACATATCGAGCAATTTATTCTTCATAGAGTGCTCCATATGTTTGTCTGAGACTGCGACCAGTAGCACGCCATAATCGTGCGCGTTGAGCCGCTTCACGAACAGCTTCCCACACATTGGTTTCAAGTGGCTCTAAAAACTGTTCTGTCGAAATATCTAAGCGTCGAGCAATAATGGCTGCCGCAACACATAATTGTCGTTGTCTACCTTTTTCGAGGAAGACGGTAAGCGCTTCTTCTACGTCATCATGTGGCCATTGCAGTATTGTCAGTAAGGCTTGTTCAGTACCATCTGTCTGGGTGTCGCATAGGGTGAAGTAGGTATCAATTCGTTTTTGTAATGGAGCATGTCCAGCATTGAGTGCGGCTTGTTCAATCATGGTACGTAATTGCTGGCAGAGTGTTGTGGGTGCACCATACCGTTCAGCAGCATGTGTGTGCAGCGTTGCCTGCTCGTAAAGAGCATTGTCACAGGTCCATGTGGCATAGGCCGCACAGGTTTCTGCAAGAAACTCATGAATACGTTCTGAGTGAGGGTCTAAGCCAAGGGCACGCCGTCCTGCCTGAAGGCGAATTTCAAAACCATTGCTGGGGTCATCCATATCAATGATATAGGACATGTTTGGAGTGTGTTCTAAAATATCAGAAACTTCAGCACTACGATGTTTTCTTAAGCGCGTATCGGTTGCACGCATATACCACATAAAACCGGAGCTGACGCAAATGACGGCACCAACTAATATACTTAAGCCCCATTGAATACGACGAACGCGTTTATGTTGATTTATGCGTTTTTCTCGGGCGGCACTACAATATTCTTGAAGGCTGTGTTTGTTAGCTGTGTTTGGTAAAGAGGGTAATATGGCGTTTGCTAGTTCAACATTTCCGTCATTGGCAACGCGTCGAACAAAAGCACACTCAGCTTGTTCGCATTCTTGCTGAAGGGGTTTGTTTTTATGACATAACGCAACCGCTTGATGATAGCATGACAGGGATTGTTCTAATAATGCATAGCAGGCTTGTTCATCATTTGTTTCTTCTGCCTGTTGTTGAGCTTTTCGTGCTTGGTTACGTAGTTCAGTGCTGCGTTTGTGCCGGCTAATGTTACTACGCGCACGTTGAAGTTGGCGTGTAAGTTTTTCCATACTGCCGCGTTGGGCAGGGTCACTATGCATAATCTGTTGTTGGAGGGTAATAAGATGGGCAGGGATATCTTCGTGCGCTTCTTGTAGTGGCGGATAAGTATTATGCGCAGCGGCATGGATCATATCTGCAAATGTAAAAGAAGTGAACGGTGCATGGCCAGTAAGCATGCGATATAATAATGAGCCGACTAAAAAAATATCTGAAGCTGGGCCAATCCGATGTTGCTCTGCACGGGCCATTTCTGGAGCCATGTATGATGGTGTGCCTGCGGCAGCGGTAAGGTCGTTGAGCAAAGGAGCCGGGATGGATGACTGCTCATCGTGACGAACGGCAATACCCCAGTCCATAACCAGTACCTCACCATATTCTCCAACCATAATATTACCCGGTTTAATATCACGATGGATAATGCCATGTTTATGAGCATGGTTGAGAGCGAGGGTGATTTTGATGAGGATGGCGAGGCATTGGGAAATATAATTGTCATCTTCTCTGTGGTCATCCATCCAGTCATAGAGATCCGTGCCAATAATTCGTTTTAAAACAAGATAGTCACTGCCAGCATCATAAATAGGAATAATATTGGGATGGGCGAGGCGGGCGGTTATTTGTGCTTCGTTCACAAATGATTCAGAAATGTTTTTTTCCTCAGATTGATCTTGATGGACGACTTTCATCGCAACCATGCGCCCGAGCAATTGTTGTTCTGCCAGAAACACCTCGCCCATGCCACCACGACCAAGACTGTCACAAATGAAGTATTTTTTGCCAACTGCATTTTGTGCGGTGGTGCCTGTTACTGCTCGGAAACAGCCGCCATCAACGGTTTCATCATCTTCACCTGTTTGTGCAGCTCTGGTTCTGCTTGGACGTATGGTGCGAGTGTCTTGTTCTGGATTGGCGGTAAGCACGTGCGTCCAGTGAGTACCAACTCGTGATAGTGATTTAGGATATAGCGTTTGGTCGCCATGGTCTGAGTTTAGAGAAGAGTCCTGTTCGGCTTGCACCGTAGCAATGGCATCATGCCAGAGTGGTGAGATCGCTGCTGTCGTCTCTTCGTGTGGTTCATGCTCGTTTGAGCGTCTCTGCTTGTTTCGTCCTGACACGATTCTAGACTGGATCAGATGCTCGTTCTTGCAAGCTTTCTACTGCCCGGCACTGGGCTCATTTGGCAGGGTCGTACCCTGCTGGGGTGCCTCTTACTCGCGCTGGCTATGCTTGGTGCGCTTGTTGTTGTGGTGAGCACGCTCATTTTCACTGGTGATATTCGTCTTATAGGGGTCCAAAGTGGCGCAATCGTGTTTGCGGCCTGTGCATTTCTCTCAGGAGTCTGTTACCTGTTTATGATGCGTTCAAGTACACTGGATGAGGATCACCTGCAAGAATTAAGTCGGCAAACCTACCGAGCGCATATCTTGGGTCATACTGCCGAAGCGGTGAATCAGGCGCGTATTATCTGTAAACACAGGCGGCAAGATCAAGATGCATGGGAACTTCTCGTTCTGTGCGCAGAAAGTGCCGGAGAACAGGCTCTGGTGAAGCGAGCTAAACGCCGCATACGTTCCATACGCAACCAGCTTTCGTAAGTAATGCGTATCACTCCTCTTTTGGAGAGAACCACTGTCCGGATTGCGGAAGGCCCTAGCATCTTTCATAGTAGAGGTAGACTGAGAGCCTATGAGTAAACTGCGCATTCGTAATGGCCCGTATAATGGCCGAGAAATCACATTGGCAGAAGAACCTGTGACCGTTGGTCGTGATGCCGAGGCAACAGTTCAAATTTTGGACCGTAGTGCCAGTCGTGTACATGCGGAAGTTTTTCCAGTTGGTGGCATGTACTTTGTTCGTGATTTAGATTCAAAAAATGGTACACTTATCAACGATACGGCACTTACTGACGAAGAATTGTTGCGTGAAGGTGATGTCATTAAGATAGGCTCTACCGAGTTAGCTTACGAAAGTGGTATTGCACTCGCAGAAGAAGAGAGCCACGATCGCATCGCTTATGATGACGAATTGCAATTGGTGAATACCATCGAATTCCGTATCGATGATTTGTCTGATATTGAAGACGAGCAGGATCAAAAAGACAAAGAGGGCCAAGAGGCGCGTTCTTTGCGGATTCTGTATCAAATTAGTAAACTCTTATCTAATCCAGATAGTGTGGATGCCTGTGCCGAAGCGATGGATTTCCTTATTGCCGCCATGCCAGCAGATAATGCTATTGTTTTTCTGCGTCAAGGTGCCAGCAATAAATTAGTGCCCAAAGCTGTGCGGTCGTCTAATCAATGGTCGCAACCGGTTATTGCCCGTAGTATTATCAAGCGTACGCTAAGTGAGAATCGTGCTGTCTTAACCGAAAATGCTAAGGAAGATTCTCGCTTTAAGCGCAATCAAAGCGTTTCTATTAATGATATTCGTTCGGTGATTTGTGTGCCTGTTACCATTAAAGGCAGCACACGAGGTGTCTTGTATTTATCACGTGGTGGTGGCATAGCGCCTTTTCAACACGAAGATTTAGAGCTGCTTTCCGCTTGCGCCGTTCAATTAGGGCTTTTCTTCATGATTGCAGACCAAGTTGTAGCGCAACAGAAATCCTCATGGGAGATGCTCTGCACCTTAGTGTCTTGTATGGAGTCTGGTACAGATGCCGTCACACGTGGTAAACGAACAGCGCAAATAGCATCGTTGCTTTCTCGTAAATTACACCTCAACGAACGCAGCCGACGTACGGTTAGGCAGGCAAGTCTTCTCTATCATGCCTGTGCCCTACGAAACAGTAAGGGAGCTGATGGTGCGACTAGTGAAGAGAGTCTCGAAAAATTAAATAGCTCAACGGTCTTTGAAGGTGTTGCTGATTTAATTGTGGCAGCGAACGAGCGTCTTGATGGCACTGGTCCAGCGGGTATGACAGAAGAAGAACTTCAAACAGAAGGGCGATTAGTTGCTGTTGCCGTTGCATTTGAAGCAGCGATTTACAAACAGCCACTGACCGCCATCCCAGATGTATTGGTGGATATTGGACAAAACGAAGGCCTCGATCAACATATTGTGACGGCTCTTTCGTCCCTGCATGTAGATGGCAAGCTTATTCAAGAAAATTGATCTGTTTTTTATTGTTTAACCC
The DNA here is from genome assembly GCA_016745075.1 of Planctomycetota bacterium. GTDB lineage: Bacteria > Planctomycetota > UBA11346 > UBA11346 > UBA11346 > JADGDD01. The sequence goes on from JADGDD010000002.1 coordinate 51,743, forward strand.
AGCCACTTGTCACAAAAAGCTCGTGCCTGTATTTCATCTTGGGTACCTTGGATAATAACACGACCATCTCGGAAACAGGTCGCGGTTAAGTTATTATCGGACCAGCGAACCAAATATTCGTTACTGGTTACAACATGTGTACCAAGTTGTTGAGTCAGTGCATCTAAATGGGCAATTTTGTGTCGTTGTAATTGCAGACCCCCGCGTCCACACAGTACAATATTATCATGAGCCGTGTGTTGCAAATATGGGCGAGTAGCAGCCGTACCACAACTTAAACAGTCAGGATTCATCCATTTGCTCATGTTGTGTTGGCTTATGCTGTGTTCCCAAATATCAGCAGAACTATAGAGTGGTTCCATCGTACCAGTAGTGAAAAACTTCAGCGCCCAACTTACTTGCCATAATGCCGCTTGATGAACAGCAGGCGCAATAATACCAGAACTATCACAGGTGGGGTTATCTCCAGGGCCAGGTAATTCGTCTTGTAAGCAAGCGAGGCAGGGGGTTTGTTCCGGAAGCATTGGTAAACAACACGCAAAACTGCCAACGCAGGCAGCATAAATCCACGGTGTTTTTGTGGAGTTGCACCAATCATTTAATAAATGTCGTGTCTGAAAATTATCACAGCCATCACACACCAGATCAACGCCTGTGAGCAAGGCATCAATGGTTTGGGCATTACAATCAGCAATGTGAGGCTCTATCTTGATTCCACTATTGTAGTGAGCCAGTTGTCTTGCAGCAGCGGTGGCCTTCGGATGACAGCGTGCTGCGTCATCTTCTGTATAGAGGCTTTGTCGTTGCAGGTTAGAATATTCAACAAAGTCACGGTCAATCAAACGAACGGTACCAACGCCCGCCCGAACCAACATCTCTGCGCAGACGCTGCCCAAAGCACCGCAGCCAAGCACGGCCACAGTTGCTTGCTCAAGCCGTTGTTGTCCGCCTGATCCAATTGGCGTGAAGCGCGTTTGTCTACTGTACCTGTCATCCATAGCTGGTATTCTGATGGTGGCCTCATAATTGCCAGTATGTAAAACCGCTTATTGAAAGTTTTGTAGTTGGTCTAGTCTTGAGACAGCATAAGGGAACTCATAATATGGATATCACAGCAGACCAAGAACTTGATTGTTATAGCGCGCCAAGTGGCATTAATCCGAAGGCGATCATTGCCATACCGCTGATAGCAATTATTTCTTTAATTGGGGCATTCATTTACTCTTTTGCAGTGGTGTACATTCCCATTGTGGGTTTTGTTAATGTAGCCGCAATGTTCTTCTACGCCATGCTCATGGGGAAAACCTGTACGGTTATGGCGAAAGTATTCAAAGATAGAAGTTTATTGAGTTTATTTGTTGTCGGCGGAATGAGTGGCCTACTTGCTCTGTATTTTGTGTGGGCAACATTTGTATTTGCTTTTGGTATGCAAAATGATGTGCCGTTTGATTTTGTAGGGCTGCTATTGGCTCCAGCAGATCTTTGGGAAGTGATATGTGCTATTGGTGAGGATGGTTGGTATAGTGTCGGTGGCGGCACTCCAAGTGGTTTTGTATTGTGGGCATTTTGGATTGCAGAGGCCTTGGTTATTGTTTTTGCTCCCATTTTATTGTCTGTCGGAAACATCGTAGATAAAGTCTTATGTGTGCCATGTAACAACTGGGCAGAAGAAGATGACGGTCTTGTGATGTTTGCTCCGCCAGCAGATGAAGCAGTTGTGGAGGCACTCTTAAATCAAGACCGCTCATGCTTAGATCATATGTATGCAGCAGATGGAAGAGATGGGGTCTATTTTCGTTTAGACGCACGCCACTGTAGTCAGTGTCAAGACTTGTACACGATGAGCCTTCAACTGACAACAATTACCATCGACAAAGATGGTAAGCCAGACACAAAAGACGAATCAATTGTAGAACACCAACTGATTAGTGAATCTTTCTTTAATGAATTGAAAAATTATACACTACCAGAACGCCCAGAAATAGAGAGAGAAGAGCAACAGGAAGAACACCTTGAGGAAGATAATGCTCACTTTCATGAGAATGAAGAAGATTAAACCGAGCTGTTTCCTTAAATATATTCCTGCAAATGTGCTTTGTGCCCATCCCCCTCTTCTTTCTTTTATTTTGAGGGGTCGTTGCATTTGAAGAGCAAAGTACATCATTCTAGCCGGAGTACATACATGAAATTTTCGGCTTTTGGTGAGCGGCTCACAGGTCAGTCTGGTATTGTTGAGTTGATGGATGATCTGGGTAATGCTCTTGCTGCAGCCGAAACGGGAGACGCGGATAAAGAACCAGTGCATATGCTTGGTGGTGGAAACCCAGCCTGTATTCCAGAAGTTGCATCAGTGATCCGTGAATCAATGACAGATATCCTTGCCGATTCTGATCGATTTGATCAAATGGTGAATATTTATGACCCACCGCAGGGGGACCCACAGTTTTGTGCAGCAATAGCAGCTTTGTTGAACAAACAATTTGGCTGGCCGATAAGTGCAAAAAATATTGCGCTCACATCAGGTAGCCAGAGTTCGTTTTTTTTATTGTTTAATATGTTGGCAGGAACGATGGCGGATGGTAGCCAGAGAAAAATTGTATTACCATTGTGCCCAGAATATATTGGCTATGCAGACCTTGGTTTATCAGATGATTTTTTCACTAGCACCAAACCATTGATACAGGAAGTCGATGATCACGTCTTTAAGTATGCTGTAGATTTTGATCATCTTATTATTGATGAAAGTGCTGCCGCTATTTGTGCATCACGACCAACCAACCCTACAGGCAATGTTATAACAGATGAAGAAGTTGCTCATCTGAGCCTATTGGCTAAAGAACATGATATACCGTTTATTATTGATGGAGCTTATGGTTTACCGTTCCCTGGTATTATTTTCACAGAAGCAGAGCCGCATTGGGAAGAACATGTGGTTGTGACACTGAGCTTATCGAAGCTTGGTTTGCCCGGTGTTCGTACTGGGATTGTTGTTGCGAATGAACAGATTATTCAGGCTCTGTCTCAAGCCAATACGATTATGTCTCTCGCTCCTAATAGCATTGGCCCAGTGCTTACACAAAAAATGGTTGAAAGCGGAGACATTTTATCCGTGGCCAGAGAAACTGTTTTACCATGGTATCGCAACAAATGTCAGCGTGCGCAGGATTTATGTTTCCAATATCTGAAAGATATTCCGTGGGCCATGCATAAACCGGAAGGTGCATTGTTTCTTTGGTTGACCTTTCCCGGATTACCCATTACCAGTGCAGAATTATACGCGCGCTTGAAAGCTCGTGGGGTGCTGGTTGTTTCGGGACATTATTTCTTTCACGGCATAGATCCTGAGTGGCAGCATCAACATGAATGTATTCGTCTGACCTATGTGCAAGATGACAAACATGTAGAAGCTGGCATTCATATATTAGCAGAAGAATTGCGGGCTTTGTTTTGTAGAGGCCGGGAATGACTGCGCCAACAATGGTGATAAGTGAAGGCGCAGTTTATAGCAAATTTTAATATTCTAGTTCTCTATCATCGTCATTTAAAGCCTCTGCTATTTTGTTCTGAATAGCTTTCTCTCGGTTTTGTTGGAGTGTAGTAACATGCGCTTCCAATTCAGCTAGCTCTTTGCGGAGAAAAATAATTTCTTCTTCACGTGAAGCCAAAACAAGCTCATAGAGCTCTGTTGCTAGGCGTTTTGCTTCTGTGCTCCGTTTGTTTTTATTGGGTACGAGCAGAGAGAGGCTATCTAAGCGAAGCCGCAATTCAAATTCATGCAGTTGTGCTTGAATGAAACGCGCATCATCGGCTTCATCCTGAGGCTCTTGTTCATCGTTTTCATCATCATAGAAAGAGATAAAATCATAGATTTCCTCTGATAAATCCATTAGAACATCTTCGTAAAACTCTTTATCTACTCGTTTGATCTCTGTCAGAATGCTATTTAAAGGTTTGTGATATTGACTAATAAAATCATGAACAGAAGCAGGCGTATATTCATCGTCCATTTCTACGGCAGAGAGGGTGGTGGTGCATATGCACAGGCATAAAAAATATTTCAGAAACATGAGAGGCTCCTAAGAGATTGTGACCTAGAGGTCTGGGTTATTGTAATGGTGTAGGCGTATACGTCGTGATAAAGCTGTTGACCGTCTAAGGACTTGTCGTTCACGTGAGTGATAGTGAATAGTCTCTGCGTGTCGGCGCATATGAGTTGGTGTGCGAGGTGCTAAGCTGATTGCTTCAGAACGAGTTGTTGAAAGTGGTTGGGAGTGCCACATCCAAGTACTGCCTAGGCAGATAAGGATGGCAGCAGCAGCAAGTACGTATGGCTTCCAAATAGTATAGTGTGTTGACACAAACTGTGGCCGTAAGTCTTGCACCCGCTTGTGAATCTGCTGCGGGTTGGTGTGTACCGTATAGGGTGGTAGAGACGCTAATACATCTAGATCAGACGCAAATGCTTGGCACTCAGAACAGTTAGCGATATGTGCGGTCTGTTCGCTATTGAGGCCATCTGCGACTATGGCCAATTGGACATCTTCACAAATCATGATGATCCTCCATTTCATCAGCTAACACGAGACGTAATTGTTTTACTGCTAAATGCATACGAGCTAACAGGCGATTAACGGGTTGATTAAGGATTTCGCTCATTTCAGCAAAGCTCAGTTCATGGGTAATGCGTAGAAGATACACTTCACGTAGTTTTGGAGAGAGGTCACTGACAGCTGCGTCAATTTTTTTTGCTAATTCACTGTGGAGTAGTGGCTCATCTGCCTGCGTGGTACTGTGTAATGGCTGCTCAGATTCACACTTTTCTAGTGAGAGTGCGTTGCGGGGGTGTCGCCACGCATCATGTACGCAGTTTCTAGCAATACGAAAGAGCCATCCGCGTGCAGTGCCCTGTTCAGTATAATGTGGGAGAGCTGTATGTACTTTCAGCCACATATGTTGGAAACAATCCTCTGCATCCATAGCGTGTCCCTTCATTAGCGAGATGATAAACCGGTACAGTTCTTCACCGTACTCCGTATAGAGCTTGTCAAAAATGCTATCAGTGGTCTGCACAGAAGGTAAACGATTCATTTCAATAGATATTAAGTGATTTTTGTGAGGTGAGTAAAGCGGTACTTGTTTGACACACATCAAATGTGAACTTTTAGAATACAGGTCACGTCTAGTCGTTATTTGCATGGCGTTAGTAAGGAGAGTAACGCATGGCTGATGAAGAATATTATGACGACGAAGAGCTTGATCAAGAAATGCTCGGCGAAGATGCGGATACGGAAGATTATCTTGAGGAAGACGACAACACTGAGATGGTGGCTGGTGTCTCTGGTTGGACTATCAGCATTATTGTTCATGGGGTTATTCTTCTCATACTTGGGGCTATTGTTATCGCCGCGCAGTTGGAAAAAGAAAAGCCACCTATTCGTGTAGCCACTTTGGAAGCTCCTGAAGAAATAGAACAAGAAGAACCAGAAGAGCGAACGGTTGAAGAAGTAGAGGTTGAAATTGATGCAGAGGAAATCGTCGAAGACCCGATCGTAACAGATTTAGATGTACCGGAAGAAGTCACAGAAACAGAAGACGAAGAAGTTACTGAAGTGGAAGAGCCCAAAGGGAGAGAAGAGGCTGTTTCAGACGCAGAAGCTGGTGGTGCGGCTGCTTTTATGGCAATAGGCGCAGGCGGTGGAGCGAAGGGCGCTATGGGTAACCGTAGTGGTGGTGGTCGTAAGCGTGCCGTTGGCCGTAATGGTGGTAGTCGCAGAAGTGAAAGTGCAGTAGAAGCAGCGCTCCGTTGGTTTAAACGGCATCAAAGTCCAGATGGCAGTTGGGATGTAGACGGTTACCAAGATAATTGCACCGATAATCCAAAATGTGAGCCTGGCACACAATGGACAGATAAATCAGGAGATGTTGGTTGTTCTGCATATGCGCTTATGTGCTTTCTTGGTGCAGGGTATGATCATAAAACTCCCAGCAAATATAGAACAGTAGTTGATAATGGACTGAAATGGTTGCGAGGAGGTTTGTCTGGACCAAATAAGAAAATGGCAGCAACCGGTGTAACAGGGAAATCATGGGCAGAAATGAGTAATCGTGGACGTTCGTATGCACACGCTATAGCAACCTATGCTTTGTGCGAGGCTTACGGTATGACGATGGATGCATCAATGCGTAATGATGCACAGGCAGTTGTGGATTTCTGTGTGTCATCTCAAAATAAAAATGACGGTGTTGAATATGGTGGATTTGGTTGGGATTATATGCCAAAACATCCTGAAAGAAATGATTCGTCTGTAACAGGGTGGTATATTATGGCAATAAAGGCTGCTGCTGGGGCAGGACTGAATAATACCTCAGCTTCTATTGAAGCCTCAAAAATGTATTTAGATAAAGCATGGAAAGCAGCCAATAAAGATTGGGAGAATTTGGACCCGTATGGAGAATCTGAATTTCCATATGTATATGATGCGGTTGTAGATAGTTGTCATGTTGTGACGCAAGGGCAAAAGGCAGGGAAAGCCCGTATCAATATGGCACCTGTCGGAGCGCTCTGTTGTGTTTTTCTTGGGCATGGAGCTGGTGATACGATGTTTGAAACCTTGCTGAATAGATGCGCCTCTACCTATACCCCACAAGGGTTTCCAACCAATTCATATTTTTTATATTATAATACCTTAGCCATGTTCCAAGCGGGTGGTGAAAGATGGAAAAAATGGAACGGAACAGTGCGAGATTTGATTGTCACAAATCAACGAAAAAAAGGAAGCGGCTGTTTTGATGGTAGCTGGGATGTTGGTTCAGATCATGGTGGAAATCATATCGACGGCACAGGTCGTTTATTATGCACAGCCTATTACTGTTTGTGTTTAGAGGTGTATTATCGTTATGCGCGTATGGCTGATCTCAAACATTGATATGTGTTTTCTTCTGGGTTATAATCTTTCGTGAGCGATATAGAAGCCGAACACAGACAAATGGTACTGCGCCTGCTGGTGCAGCATCGTAATGATTTGTACGCATTTGTGTTAATGTTATGTCGTGATCCGCATATGACTGAAGAGGTCTTGCAAGATGCGTCAGTCATTATTTGTGAGCAATGGCAAGACTACACAGAGGGCAGCAATTTTATGGCATGGGCACGGACTATTGCCCGAAACCTTGTGCGAACAAAATGGCGTGAACAAAAACGTGGTCCACAAATATTGGATGATGCAGCCATTGAAGCCCTAGAGGTGGCCTTGATAGAACAGCCAGACGAGCAAGAAACGAAACGTCTACAAACGTTACATCGTTGTCGGCAACGTCTAACACCGCGTGCTCGTACTATCTTGGAAATGCGATACCAAGGGGCTGCTTCTTGCGAGAAGATTGCAGAAGAATTACAGTGCAGCAACAGTGTGGTACGTTCTACTCTGTCACGGGCGCGGCGAGCGCTAGCTTATTGTGTTAAACAATCTTTGTTGGAAGGGCAGGTCAAAGGATGAATTTAGATGATTTAATCTCTGCCTACTTCGACAAGAGTCTTAGTGATGAAGAATTTGCTGAGTTGAATACACGAATCATTGAACAGCCAGATTTCGCAAAACGTTTTTTGGCGACTGCACGTGTACATAGTGATATGTCTCTCTGTACGGGAGAGCTTGCCGAGAGCATCGCTGAGAGTTGCGAAACAAAAGAAAAAAAACGTAGTCGTATAAAGCAGAAGAATAGCACGCGACAAACATATGGTTCTACCCAGCATCAGGACGTTGTATCACCAACAGACGGCAACCTTTCTGTCTGTGTGGATATAGCAGTTGATGTTCTCAAGCAAGATGAGCCAATTGTTCATGATTTTCATAGGCGTAAACGATGGTCAGTAGTGGTGGTTGCTGCGCTAGTGTTTTTATCACTTGTGGCATTTTTTTGGCAGCCGCAACCATCGCTACACATACAGACAGATATTGAAAACCATTTTGTTGGCACAGATGGACTTCCCTTTGTTGGTGTGTCCTTACAGGCTGGAGACGTGATTACCGGAGATGGGTTGTTGGAATATGAGGATGGAACGACTATCCAAACGACGGGCGGCAGTATTTTAGAAGTACGAGCACTTGGGCCGCAAAAGAAATTACATCTTGTGCGTGGTCGTATTGATGTTGATGCAGCTAAACAAGATCCAGAATTTCCATTTCATATTTCTGTGCCGCAGGGAGATACCTACGTTATTGGGACTAAGTTTACCATTGAAGCGAGAGAGTGGCAAACACGGCTCACTGTGCATGAGGGTTGTGTCCGCATGTCTAAAGGAGAACAGCGGAAAGATGTGAACGCTGGAGAAACTTGTTTGGCGGATTCATCTGGGTTGAACCATCTCGGAAAACGCTCCGATACAGAAGGCTTACATGGAGCCATTGCATTTGATGAAAATTTTGAAGGGGCATGGCCGTATCTATGGGGTGGTGCCTATGATGATGCCTATAAACACGGGCGAACCGCAGTAGAAATGTTGCCGCTGATGCATTCTTCTTTGTATTCCATGCATACTAAAGAAACGGAAACTCCCTTGTTTACCGCCCGGGCTCAGCATCATGTGATTCATCTGATTTGTCAACGAAGTCGGCGTGGTGTGGTGAATATTATGATTGGAACGCGGACAAAAGATGGCCAGAGAGAGCAACTGTGGAAGGGGCAATGTAAGGTAACGGAAAGAAATCAATGGCAGTCATTTAGTTTACCAATTAACAGTTTACTTGAAAAAGGTGACATGCCAGTTGCTATAGATTATGTACAAGTAACGGCAGAGATAGAACACGGTTCACTGATTGTTGATAGAATTTGGGTAACCGATTCAAGTAAATAATTGAAGAGCCTTTTATTTATGCTTGCTGGCGTCTTTCCCTACTTCGCCCATCTTCAAGCCTCGATAGATACTGGGAGAAATTGTGTAATAACGGCTGAATGCTTTAGAGAAAGTGAATGGGTCGTTAAATCCAATTTCATCAGCAATTGCTGAAATCGTTGTATCCGTTTGTCTCAGTAGCTCAGCAGCGCGGTTAAGCTTTAATCGTTGTAAATAGGCATAAGGACTATCGCTGCCATGTTTTTTAAATATTCTAGTTAAATAGGCACGGTCAATATTACAAGCCTCTGCGATTTCTTGGGCACTGTGGAGGTGGAGGAAATGTTCATCAATATAACTACGGCAACGGGCATAGGTTTGCATCGCTCCACTCACTTGTTTAACACCAGCGATCATGCCATGATGGATGGTGCATAATAACACTCGGGCATAGCTGTTACAAATTTCTTGAGCAAAAGGGCCGCCAGCAGACGCTGCTGTTAAGAGCGTATTAAAAATATTTTCAACAGCAGCGGCATTGTCTATGGAAAAAGTGCCAGACCAAAATCCACAATGCTGTTGAATCTGAGAAAGCAGGGCTTCACCAAAGCCCTCGATCAGAACAATGTCTAAAGGTTTCTCACCTACGCGAATATCGCTTTCCCAAAAGGCATGGCTGGAAAGAATAAACCCTGGTTGCAAATGAGATGTCCATTGTTGCGAGGTAATAGTTGCCTGTCCACGCAATACCAACAGAATAATATGTCGATTATGTTTGCGTGTTATGGCACTAGAACCTGGACCCCATCGCTCACGTGCTACACGACGAATTGCGAATTGGGCTTGCGGTGGTGGTGCAAGATAATGCTCATTTTGGCGAATGATATGAGCCGGCCAACAGTTGTTCATATCCTCAGTTTTGCAGACTGATAGTTCAAGGTCAAGGCATTGCATGTTTTAATGGGTCACAAATAGACATACAGAGGTCAAGCTATGCTATATGCAATATTTTACATGCTATATACTGTCTACGCACAACTTAAAAGAACATGGTGGATATTATGGCCAAAGAAGCACATTCAGCATTCAAAACCTTACGGATTTTAATACGTCTTATTGGGGCTGGCCCCATGAGTCATACGTGGATCGCGTTGGTTAACTTAGTAAAAACCTTACCTGTGCTATTGGCTCCAGTATTCCTTTCGGAATTGGTTAGGATTGCACGGCACAACGAATCCGAAGATCAGACATGGCTTATTACGCTCTGTATTGGTTTTGCGGTATTAATTCTGATGAATGTGCCAGTGCATGTGTATTTTATTCATTTAACAAGTCGTTTAACGCGCCGTATGGAATATGATTTACGTACACGCCTTATTCAATGTATGCAACGATTGTCAATGGGTTTTCATACGGCAACTCCATCTGGCTCTTTGCAGGCGAAGGTTTTACGTGATGTAGATTCCTTAGTGCAACTGGTTACTGTTCTTTTTGCGGTGTGTTTACCATCGCTTGTAGGTGGAATTTGGTCATTAAGTTTTGCTTTTATCAGTAACCCGCTCGTTGGTATTGCGTTTGTTGTAGCCACACCACCAGCAGTATTATTATTACGAGGATTCCGTGCTCCCTTAAAAGAAACGAATAAACGGTATCGACAGCGAATGGAGCATATGGCATCTCGTCTTTCAGAAATGATTGATCTTATTCCTATGACACGTGCCCATGGGAATGAGTCAACAGAAGAGCGAGTCGCAGAAGGGCATCTCCAGCATGTACAACATGAAGGTCATAGTTTAGATAAAACAACGGCTCTCTTTCAATCATCAAGTTGGGCTTGTATGCAGATGTTATTATGTAGTGTGGCATCGTTATCGGCAGTGCTAGCATGGATGGGACATATGTCAGTTGAACATATTATTCTCTATCATGGTTTGTTCGCTTTAGTTGTTGGTCACTTTACTCAATTTATGATGTTTTTACCACAATTAGCGCGTGGAGTTGATGCGATAGAATCGATGGATGAAGTGTTGTCATCACCGGAGGTAGAAGAAAACGAAGGGAAAATGCATCTAGAAGATGTGCGTGGTGCTTTAGCATTTAAGCAGGTGAAATTTTCTTACCCAGACGGACAAACAGCTTTGCATAATTTTTCCTTATCTGTGGAGCCAGGAGAATGCGTGGCTTTTGTTGGTCCATCTGGTTCAGGCAAATCAACATTATTAAATTTACTTATCGGTTTCTGGAGAACACAAGGTGGATCTATTCATTTAGAGGGTATAGACCAAGAAAATATAGATATGCGTTCATGGCGTAAACATGTAGCGGTGGTTCCGCAGACAACGGTTCTGGTTTCAGGGTCCGTGCGGGATAATGTTTGTTATGGTATGGAAGGGCTTTCTGATGACGATGTGTGGAGTGCGTTACAGGTTGCAGACTTGGCAGAGACCATCGATGCTTGGCCGAACAAATTAGAGACAGAAATTGGATCAAATGGAGTTAAATTATCTGGCGGTCAACGTCAACGTCTCGCAATAGCACGAGCGGTTATTCGTGATCCCAAAGTCATTATTTTGGATGAGGCGACTTCAGCACTGGATGTGTTTAGTGAAAATGCTATTCAAGAATCCATAGATCGTTTAACCACAGGTAGAACGACATTAATTGTCGCACACCGCTTATCGACAATTAAAAAAGCGAGCCGTGTTGTGGTGATGAAAGATGGCTGTTGCGTGGAAAGTGGCACCCGTGCAGAGCTGTTGGCTCAACAGGGCATTTTCTACGATATGCACAAAATGCAGGCCTAGGAATTATTTCATGCCGAGCATGTCTTGCACTTGCTCGGCAAGGTCTGGATGACTATCTTCCCAAACGTCTAAGGCTTCAAAAAGGTCATCTTCATTAAGTTTCATGTTTGAGAAGCTAAATATAGTCGGTGGATTATAGAGAAGTGGTTCTATAGAAGCAATTGGGTTCTCGTCACACATCAAAGATTGTAAATGTATATTTTCTAGTGGGAGTAATGAACTGATAGAGCAGTTGGTACAAAAAAGCTTACTCAAAGCTGGAAGGTTTTGAACAAAATCAAGTGATGTAATATTGCTACATGAATTAATGTTGAGTTCACGAAGGCTTTCTGACGTAAATGTTGAGAGGCTAGAAAGGGAGGTCCCATTAATAAATAATTGCTCAAGTTTACAGTTTTCAATGCCTGCTAAAGATGTAATGCCTGTATATGCTAGTGACAGTGTTGTCAGTGTGGACTGTGGAGTGGCGGCTAAAGGACTGAGGTCAGTAACCAGCGTGTTATCAAGCATCAGGCTTTGAAGTGGCATTTTACTTAAATTATCAAGAGATGAAATCTGGGTATAAGATAGATCAGCATGTATGAGTTTTGACAAACGAAGAGGGCCAAGGTCTTTCAGTTTAGAACAATTCGTAATATTAATGGTTTTAAGCTTTGCATTGCTGAGCGGTTCGAGTGTGGTGATATGTTTGTTGTCACTAATAGTCAAATGGTGGAGCGGTAATTCGGCAAGTGTTTTAATGGATGAATTGGTTAGTGATGGGCCAGCAATAAGGCGATTGAGTGGGATGATTTTTGGCTTAATCAATGGCGTTAAATTGCTGCTGATTGGGGCAAGAAGTCTGAGGCTGAGGCCATCAGCATTGTGGTAGAGTTGAAAATGTTCTTTTTTCCAACCATGATTGATAAGTTGGTCTCGCCATGTTTTCAGGCCAGCCCTAATTTTATTATTAATGGTGGCGTTTTCGAGCCCTTCATTCGCACGACGTTTACGGTCTTTTGAAAGGTTTGCGGTCAGTAATATGTCTCTGTATAACATAATCGCTGTACGGTATTCTCTCAGTGAGAGGAAGTGGTCGGCAATATCAAGGATGTCCGTTAATTGAGACGGTGCACGTTCTTCTATGGTGACATCGTGCAGAGTGCAGGATGTGTTGTTGAAGTAGAGGCCGCATTTATTAAATTCATCACCACCAAGGATTCCATTTTCGTCGGTGACGGATAATAATTCTTGGTCGTTAATCGTAAGCGAGAGAGTGTTTCCTGATATTTGTGCAACAACAAGATAGGTTGTACCAGAACTAGGAATCCATGTAGATTCTGCCAGTGGGCGCGATTCGTTGCCGTCTGCACGGAGAATGCGAGTAGAGGTATTGCCCCAGCCGCCAATATTAAAAATATATCCATGAGAATAGTGACTGCCGCGTAGAATGGCATTAAAGCCGCCATCTGTACCCTCATGCCAAGTTACGCGGTAAATGATACGCATGTCGCCATGATATGCGGCGTTACGAATTAAATGCAGGGGAGCAACGCGTTCCGGCATAATTTTGAGGCCGTCTTGTTCAAGTGAGATTATATTTTTGGGTAAGTGACGTAGGTATTTACTGGTAATGTGGAGATGGCTATCCCAGCCGGTATGGCAATTCCAGTCTTTGTCATAGGGTTGAAGTTTTGTTTTGTCAAAATGGGTGCTCCAAACTTCACGCCAAATTGGTTTAGTGTTTTCGTAGAGTTCAGTTTCTAACGTTTCTTTGGCTGCGACTAGCTCTTTGTTTTCTAACTGAACGAGTTCTTGTTCTTTTTTAATGCTGCTGGTTATTATTGCAGAGAAAATAAAGGCAGCAATGACGAGGGTTGCGGCAAGAATCGAAATAGAACAGATGGCGCGGTGTCGTCGATAAAATTTAGCAATTTGTTCAGGTAAACTGTCTATCTTAGCAGAAATGCTGCGGCCATCTAAATATCCTAACACATCTTCTCGTAAATCAGCCACTGTTTGGTAACGATTGTCTGGATTATAGCGCAGGGCTTTCATGCATATGGCAGCAAGTTCAGGAGGTAAGTCATTTTGGTGACTTTCCGGTGGTGGGATGTGGCCATGAGCTGCTGCATGAATTGTTTCATCTAAGGTCTTGCAGTTGACGGGTGGGTGCCCCGTCAGTATTTCATAAAGAATGCCGCCAAGTGCATAGATGTCACTGCGTCCATCAACAGATTTTATTTTCCCCTGTGCCTGCTCTGGCGACATATAGGCAGGAGTGCCAATGATGCTCCCGTCCAAGGTATTATGAGAAGAAGCGTCACCAGCGGTGTCAGAAAAAATTTCATCTACGGAAGAGGCGGAACGTTCATCAGCATTATCTGAGTGTTGATCACTGAGGTTTTTTGCGAGGCCCCAGTCCATCACCATGACTTCACCATATTCACCAACCATGATATTGTCTGGTTTGAGGTCTCGATGAATCACCCGTTTGGCATGCGCGTAGTCAATACCATTACATATATTGATAAACATATTAATTAAAAACCATTGTCCTGGTTTTTGTTCTGGTTTATCATTGAGCACTTCTGCAAGACTGCGGCCACGAACAAGTTTCATGGTAAAATAGGAGCGACCAGCTTTATCAACGCCAAGTTCATGAACAGGAACAATATTTGGGTGTTCTAGCTGCCCAGTAATTTGTGCTTCACTGACAAAACGAATATTTTGTCGTGTGCTTGAGCCACGCATGACTTTCATAGCCACGTCACGGCCAAGTGTTTCATCAAAAACCTGAACAATGAGCCCCATGCCACCAGAGCCGAGTTGTGTCAGGTGCTTGTATTTTCCTTTGGCGATAATTTTACTTAAATGGGAGCTTGCCTCAAAGCCAGAAGGAATCGTCCCGTCACCTTCAAGCATTTCAATACTCTGGACAGGTGCAATGTCATGGACGGTTGCTCGTCGTGCAATATCTGTCTCTATCGTCTCGTGCTCGGATGGGTCGTCGTCTGTCATAGGGGTGGCTATAACTCTATTTCTATCCCTCTAATGGTCAACGCTTGGCTCTCTTTATGCGTTGGCTAGACTACGTTTCAAGGAGAGCCAATGACACAGAGAGCTATTGTGGCGCAGATAGAACCAAAGCCAGACACACCGGGGAAAGTGTACAAGAGTGCAGCAGATGCGGAACAGCGTATTAACGGCATGTTGGAACAAGGTTGGGAACTAGCACAAGTTCACCCGATGAGTGAAATTGGTGAAGCAGTAACCGCTTTACTTATTTTTGAGCGTACAGAATAAGAAAGTCGCGTGTTCCCTTGTCTGAATTGATTATACGTGGACCAAAATGTGTATCGATAGCTCCAGCTACTTTTTTAGCGCCAATGGACGGTGTGACCGATGCCAGTTTTCGAACTCTCGTCTCAGATCTCGGTGGGCTTGGTGCAAGCTGTACTGAGTTTGTACGTATTAGTATTCAGCCGTTGCCAAGGAAAGTTCTTCGTGCTAGTTTAGGGCAGCTTTCGGAGACAGTACCGACAGCTATTCAAATGATGGCTCCCGGAGCACAACATATTGCAGAAACGATAGCTTGTGCAGAAGATCTTGGTGCAGCGTGGGTCGATATCAATTTTGGTTGTCCAGCGAAACGTGTTTTTAACCGTTGCGCTGGTTCAGCTTTACTTGAGTGGCCAGATACAATGGCCGAAATTATTCAGGCAGCTCGCAGTGGAACCAGTTTACCGGTAACGGCAAAAATCCGAGCAGGTATTGCAGATGCAGATACGCTCGATGATATTCTTGATGCGGTCTGCGAAGCAGGTGCCGGCATGGTTGCTTTACACGCACGGGTACGCAACCAAGCCTATTCTATGGAAGCTCGCTGGGATTGGATAGCACAGGCGGCAGAACGTTGTCATGCATACGGAGTCCCTTTGGTTGGTAATGGTGGTATAGAATGTGCAGCAGATATTCAACGAATGCGGGAGCAAACCAATTGCGATGGTGTTATGGTTGGCCGTGCAGCTTTGCGTAATCCGTGGATATTTGCAGAAGCAGCAGGTTTGCCTACTCCAACAAAACAAGAGGCTATCGCCTTTATAGAACGCTATTACTACGCAAGTGGTGAGTGTCTTAACGCCGTGCCAGCATTAGGTCGTATTAAACAAATGGTGAAGGTATATAATGCTGGTAACTGTTTAACGGATAATCAGCGTCAGCAGATACTCCGCGAGCAAGATGCAGAAAAACTGTTACGGCTATTACAGCAAATTGCAGAGGAACCGTAATCGTATGGAAAAACTGTATGACGGCAGTTTTTTATTTTTCAGTAATGGTCGTTATATGCTGTAACAGATTCCTGCTATTACAGCCCTAACACATCTTTCATCGTATAACGGCCAGGAGTGGCTTTGCCAAGAAAAGTTGCTGCTCGAAGCGCACCCTTAGCAAAAATGTCACGGTTATGGGCAAGATGACCCAGCATAATGCGTTCGCCATTGCCTACAAAATAAGCCGTATGGTCGCCAACCACATCTCCCATGCGCAGAGAATGAACGCCAATCTCACCACGAACGCGTGCGCCAATGTTGCCTTCACGACCGTGTACAAGGTCAGAACGCGTGCGGTTGGTAGCTTCACAGATGGCATCAGTAATACCGTAAGCAGTGCCAGACGGGGCATCTACTTTATGATGGTGATGGGCTTCAACCACTTCAATATCATAATCAAGGCCAAGCGTTTCTGCAATTTGCGCAGCTACTTGGAAGACTACATTTACGCCAACGCTCATATTCGGAGCCCACATAACTGGAATGTGCTGTGCTGCATCCGCAAGGAGTGCGTCTAACGTTTCTGGAACAATACCAGTGGTGCCAATGGCTAGGGGCATGCCATATTTCGCACAATGTTTGATAACGTCTGGCGTAACAGTGGCATGTGAAAAATCGATGACCACACTGCCAGCTTGGTCTGTTGGCAAAGAATCAAGTAACGGTTGATCTGACGGAACGCCTATGTCACGTAGTGTGCCTGTGCGTGTGTCTATGCCACAGCCAACCGTGAAGCTATCATCTTCAGTAGCCAAAGTCAGGATGCGTTGTCCCATGCGGCCAGCCGCACCATTCATTATGAGATTTGTCATGTGCGAGTTGTCGCAGTTACTCTAACATTTTCAAGCAGTGAAGTCGGATAAAAAAAGGCGGTACAAAGATATTCTTTGTACCGCCTTGAAAGATGTACTAGCCAATAATTTATTGTTCGAGTGATTGTAGCCAGGCAGCAATGTCGTCTAAGCCTTTATCGTCAACGGCAGCAAGTTGGGCAGCAGCCATGGCTTTCATCATAGCCCCGTAGGCATCTGTTGGATCATAGCCACGAGCACCAGCTTTGAAGTTTTTCAACTGAGTCACAACATACCATGCGTTTTGTCCGGCAAGTTTGGGGCCATGCATAGCAGTATTGCCTTCGCCGTTAGCACCATGGCATTGTATACAGCCTTTAGCGGCAAAGAGTGCTTTGCCTGCTTCAGCGGAGCCAGTGGCTTGTGTTTCAGCAACGCCGTCGAGTGTTTTTAGGTAGCTGGTCAAATCATTGACGCTGTCTCCAGTAACCATATTGGCAAACGGAGGCATTTGTGCACCAAAGGCATCGGCTTTGTGGGTGCCACGTTTGCCATTGCGGAATTTCTCAAGTTGGTCTTTGACGTACCACTCTTCTTGTCCGGCTAAGCGTGGAGCATTGGTCGTTTTATTACCTTGACCGTTATCGCCATGACAGGCAACGCAGTTAGCATATACCTGTTTACCACGCTCTTGGGTTGGAGAAAGTGGTGGCGCGGCAACTAATGGGTGAGCCCCTGCCTCTACATCAGTAAGGGGAGGCAGGCTACTTTTGGCGGTAGCATTTGTTGCGTTATTGTAGTCTAATTCTTTGTCAATATTGAGGATAACAAATACGACTACACCAATGATGAAGCCGACAAAAACAAGTGTTCCTGCTCCAAGGATGGCAAAAAATTGGTTATTGGTGACAGCACCTGGTTTCATGGCGAACCTCCTCATTTACTGGACGCTAGAATATGTTGCTGCATCCTTTACCTTAACAAGACGAGTCAAGAACAGTCACAGAGCGTGATTTCACTCATACCCCGAGGTGCACAAAGTGCATTTCCCTATGTTTTCTGTGCATGAATAGAGATAAACAGAGTGTTTTGTCTCTATTCAAGAGGCGAAGAATGCTTTGCGTGTCTGGTGGGTGTACTAGTATTCGTTTTAATACAGGAGAGTGCCATGCAAAAAATCCGAATAGAGGGTACACGTTTCATGGAAGGTGATAAAGAGATTCGCTTTCGTGGTTTTGATCTTGGTAACTGGTTGCTGATTGAATCGCACATGGCGGGTCTTGCACATGTAGATTGGAAAATGAAACAGGTGTTTGCGGATGTGTTGGGCGCTGAAATGGCAGACGCATTTTTTCAATCATATTGTAACAATTATATGACTGAGGCAGATTATGATCACATGCAAGAACTTGGTGTCAATTTTGTACGTCTGCCATTCACCTATAGAATGTTGGAAGATGGGAAAAATCCAGGGCAATGGAAACAAGATGGTTTTGATAAACTTCATGCCATTGTAGATGCTTGTGCAGCACGACATATTTATGTCCTATTAGACATGCATGCATTGCCAGGTGGGCAAGCTATTGATTGGAATTCCGACAATGCTGTGTCTGAGGCCCTCTATTATCAAGAAGCGTCTTACCAACAGCGGACCATTGCTTTATGGGAAGAAATTGCGAGGCAATTTAAAGATCACCCAGCCGTTATGGGGTACGACCCGATTGGCGAGCCAGTATGTCCAGATCCAACCATGCCGTGGGATAATGATTTATTAAATGACATGTATCGTCCACTCCAAGCCGCGATCCGTAAAATTGACTCGCAGAGTATTTTTGTTTTAGAAGGAAATCAATGGAGCCGAGATAATAAAGGCCTTGCACTTGATTTATTTGACGACCCACAAACAACATATCAAACGCATTTGTATCCGGATAGAGACTACCCATCGCACGAATTACAGGGGTGGCCATGTACTGGCCCAGACGGAACCGTATATGATAAAGAATGGCTTCGACAAAATTATCTTGCGACTGCAGATGTGGAGCGGATTAAGCGTCCAGTTATAGCCGCAGAATTTGGTGTAGCCGCACAACACCCCAACTTAGAAAGTACCCTGCTTTGTTTGCATGATTTGCTTGAAATATTTGAAGAAGAAAACCATTCATGGGCATTTTGGGCATACAAAGACATTGGTGCTTATAGCCTTGTCCACATGAATGCAGATACTCCGTGGGCCAAGTTATTACTAAATGAAGAAATGGAAAAGAAGCGTACACAATTGTCTGCGCTTTGTGAACCTCTTTATGGTCAACCAGAAGATGCTCAGTCATTGTTGTTTAAAGAAACGCTTGCCATTTTTCCCGATGCTGACCATGAATTCGTCCGCCATCGTATCCGAGAAGCTCAGCGTAGCCTAGAGCTTGTGATGTTGCGAGATATTGCTGAGCGTATTAAGCAATTACCAGACGAAGAAATTTGTGCACTTCCAGAGTCATTTCACTTTAATAACTGCACACCGCACGCAGAAACGTTGGCATGTTTGAAGCCTTTCTTCTTATCTTGAAAAAAGGCTCCTCCTTTAACGAAAGGCATCAACTAAGGTACTCACGAGCACCCCTGTAGCACCAGCGGGACCAAGCGCATGTTGTTTGTTTTGCCAGCTTGCTGGAGAAATGTCACAGTGGGCAAAAGGCAAGTTTCCTGCGAAGTAGGAGAGAAATGCGCCAGCGGTAATACAGCCGGCTTCACCGCTGCCATCGGAATTGGTGAGGTCTGCCATTTTTCCTCGGACCATCGTTTTATGGTCATCGTCCATCGGTAGCTGCCAAACCTTTTCACCACTACTTGTGGCAGCATGTGAAAGCTGATCAACTATATCTTGATCACCCATAATAGGAACATGAATACGACCAAGAGCGACCATGGCTGCGCCAGTAAGAGTGGCAACTGTTACCAATTTTTGTGCCCCTTCTTGCTTGGCAAGGCACATCGCATCAGCCAAGGCAAGCCGACCTTCTGCATCAGTGTTGCCAATTTCTATAGTGGTGCCATCGGCAGCAGTCAAAACATCTCCAGGACGGAAAGCTTCTGCGCTAATGGAATTTTCGACGAGTGGAAGATAGGCTCGGATTGATTGTTTGCCATTCAGTTGAGCAAGTGCAATCATTGCAGAAAGCACTGTGGCGGCACCGCCCATATCTTTGCGCATTAATTGCATGCTGCGCCCTGGCTTAATATTAAGGCCGCCGGTATCAAAAACTACGCCTTTACCACAGAGGGCGATGAAATCTTTTTTTCTTGTCGTGTTTTTCCCATTCCATTCAACCACTAATAATCGTGCTCGACGGTCTGCTGCACTAGCGGCACCAACTGCAAGCAATGCTCCCATTTTCTTTTTCTGACAGGCAGCTTCGTCAAGAATGCGCAGACGTAGCCCCGTTCCTTTACATGCTTTTTTTGCTTCACGAACAAAATCGGCCGGCCCTAAATCGGCAGCGGGTGTATTAATGAGGTCACGACAGAAGGAAGTGGCGTTACCAATAATTTCACCTTCACGCACAGCAGCGCGTGCAGCGCGTCCAGAAATACCAAGCAGATCACATTGTTTGAGACATGTTGAGTGTGCTGATTTATACCGATCAAAAGTATAAGCACCTTGAATAAACCCCATAACTGTCTGTCGAATATTTACAGGGTTATTATCAGATTCATAAGCCAAGCGTTTACGTGTGGTCACTACTTGGGCAATAACTCCAGCACGGCGACGAATTGCTAACATATCATCAGCGTCATGCCCCTGAGCGCAGGCAACGGCAAGTTGTGGCACAAGACCAAGGCTTGGAACGGCGGCTACAGGTTTGCTCTGTAACTGTAGACGTAATTCTTTACGTATCTCTTGTGGTAGCCCAGAGAGTGTTGCGGGCATCCATACTGCTTGAGTGGGGCATGTTTTGGCTATGTGAATTTTCATAGTGCCAGTTCATAGGCAAATGGATAAAACGCAAGGTTTACCGCACGCTTGCATGTCGCCAATTCCCACGTCGATAGCGAAGGATCATGAGGAACATTTGTAAAAATAAAGCAACCCCTGAAATTGCCCACAGGAGAAGGACTGGATGCATCATACCATCAGCCATATTTGGTGCGTAATGAATCACGAGGTAACACGGTGTTACGAGTGTAATAATATTAACGGAGGAGAGAGCTAGAGATGGCCACCACGTATCACCTGCACCAGAACAAGCGCCCCGCAAGATGTACTGAACGGCATCTGTAACATTCCAGAAGGCTGCACAATACAAGAGAAGCCGAGCAAGTGAACGAATGTCATCGCTGTTTTGGGTGTTCTCATGGATAAAGAAATCAATAAGCGGGTCAGTGCAGAGACAGAATAAAGCGCTCCAGATGAACGAATAGAAGAGGGCGAAGCGTAGCCCAACTTGTGTGGCACGGTGTGCAGCAGTCGGTTTTTTCATACCGATATTTTCACCGACAATAATACTAATACCTTGAGAAATGCCAATCAGCGGCATAAAGCTAAACATAGCCCAACCCACAGCAATGTTATTGGCAGCAAGTGCTGTAGTTCCATAAAAACCAATGGCGACGAAAAAATATTGCCAAGAGAAGAGTTCAAAAAAATCACGAAACGATTGTGGGAGTGCATAATATATGTAGCGACGAAAATGAGGTCGCCAATGATGACGTCCTGCCCATGTATGATAGAGTTTACGTACCTGTGGGCCAAAAACAATGGAAGTTAGTGGGATTAAAATAATGCATTGTGCCAAAAAAGTGCCAAGGCCTGCGCCAGCAACACCCATTTCAGGTAGACCCATCAGGCCAAAAACAAAAAGAGCATTCAAAGCACAGTTTAAAATAGCGGCAACAATACTAAAGAGAAGAACCTGAAAAGCCCGGTTTATGCCGGAAAGAAAAGAGCTGCCAGCATTGAACAATAAAATAGGGAGGGCGGCAAGACAGTACCATGTACCCAAGGTATTCATATGTTCTTGGGCCATAGCGCTGACTTCATACCAATTAAAAATAGTAGGAAGTACCGGGATCAGTATACCGCAAAATAGGCCGCCAATAACTGCAATAATAAGTGAAGGCCAGAGCATGGTGCCGACCATCGTGTGTTCGTCTGCTCCACGGTGTTGCGCGGCAAAGGTGCCAACATATGCCGTTGCGCCAATAAAGAATACCTGTAAAACGGCTACGATAAGCCCAGCAGGAAAACTTGCGGCTAATGCATCTTCACTAATGTGACTCAAAAAGAAACGATCGATGGTCTGTTGAATAACCCCCAAAGCCATACTTAGCATTAATGGCAGCGATAGCCGGAGAACAGCACCTAGGGCAGAGCCGCGAAAAGAGAGAGAAGACAACATGGTGGGTCACAATGAGCGTTTCTAATGAAAGACAACAGTCTGTTACCAAAAAGCTGTTTGCGGTAATGTTAGGTGGAGTGTTTCCTGTGTTGGAGAAGGGTGGTGTATGACTGTGCGCGTTAGTCTTTGTTTCGTACTAAGCGCTGTTTGCTCCAGTTCCAGCATGGCAGAAGAATCAGTGGTGCAGGAGCGTGCCATAGAGCCGAGTGATGAAGAGACACTCACCTTAGAGTATATTAACAGATACCGTGCACATCCAGCGGCGGATATTCAGCGTATTTTGCGTGGTGCTCAAGCCGGTTTTTCAGGAATGGGCGATGGACTTAATATAGAAAAATGCCGAGCAGATGTAGCAGCTTTGCCCGCAGTGCCGCCTTTAGTTTTTAACATGAAACTCTTAACCGCTGCTCGATGGCATGCTCATTATTTGGCGGTACATGAGGTCACTCAGCATCATGAAGACAAATCACTTGCAGGATATACTGGAGCCAGTCCAGGTGAGCGTGTTCGCTTAGCTGGATATGCCGGTGGGAATGTGATGGAAAATGCCTATGGTTTTTCTGTGTCGCCGTGGAATTCACATCAAGGATATATTATAGATTGGGGGCCAGGACCAGATGGCATGCAAAACCCAGCTGGTCACCGCCTTGCTCTCAGTAATCCATATGTCAGAGAAATTGGCTGTGGGGTGATTCGTTATCATGAAAAAAACTTTATGGCGAGTGTTCACAATTTAGGGAACAACCGAACGGTAGCACGTTATGTTGGCGGTGTGGTTTTTAAGGATGCTAATAGAAATGAATTTTACGATTGTGGAGAAGGCTTAGCGCAAGCAGATGTACGGGTAGACACTGGGGAAAGATGTGATGTCTGGACAAGTGGTGCCTTTACCTTGGCTCTTACCCATAACGATGCCACAACTGTTACCTGTAGCTACAATGGTCAGGAGTGGTCACAGTCGATTCCAGCAGGGACAGAAAATGTGCATATTGCTTTTTCTCAGCCAGATGCCAAAGCTGGTGACAGAGTAGATGCTGCGATAGCGAAAGTCGAAATAGCTACAGAGCGTCAACGGAGAAATGCCGCCATTACCTGTTGGTTGGCAACACGTGGATACACACGGAGCCCAGAACAAGAAGCACGCATGGACAGACTGTGCGGAGAGCATGTTGCTGCATTAGAAGAGGCACAAGAAAAGGTCCGACAGGCGCTCTATACTGGCAAGAAGTCAACCTTTAATAAAGCTCTGCGCGGTCCTAAAATGCGTTATAGATTGTGTGCGGCTAAGCAGTGGTTTGCAGATGCGGCAGCAGCATTTCCAGCATATGCAGATGCTCTGAAGGTGCTCAAGGCAATCCGAGCGCAGAAACCACAACCCTACGGGCGCATTACCAAAATAAGAAAAAAAGTACACCACATGAGTACCAGCCTAGAGACGCTAGAATTTCAAGAATTATTGGTGGCACTTGATTTGCTTTTTTCACACGCAATAGACTATGAGGATTGATGAGGATGTTTTACTTCTGTGCCTTGCTGTTGTTTAGCCTACGACTCTGTTATGCGGTAGAGATAGAGCATCCCTTAAACGAGCGTGTTTTTGTTAATCATGAAACTGGAACCAGTTTTCGTTTTCCTTACGACTATAGTATGCCAGACCAATACGGACAGACTATTGTTAAACAACAGATACAATGGAAAACAGAGCAGACCAAAAATGGCCCAGTAAAACGACCTTATGCTGCGGCAAATATAGAGATAGAGCATTTTTCCTATAAACGTTCGGAATTACCGATAGAGCAGCACACCGCAACATTGAAAGAGTTGTTGGCGCAGCAGTTACAGGCTGAGCCTTTAAACGATAAAGAATATGTTTTTTATAGAGAAGACCCATTGTTACCACATCGTGCAGAAGAATGGGCCCCAGCAGGTATATGTGGATGGGAAGGTCAGATTGGTGATCGTTATGTTTATATTGTTGAGCACGGTGCACAGCAACTCAGTGGTCTCATCTTTAGAGGAGATATAGCAGAGGAAGAAAGACGAAGCATCAGTGATACCTTTGAGATTTTGGCCAAACCAGATAAGCAACTACCATCAACATGGCGGTGCTACAAAAGCAGACGTAAATATGTCTATAATGAGGCTGGCGCATTGGAATTTGCGGTGCGAGCCAAGCGCCCCAAAGTATGGAAGAATGCATGGCAGGTAGAAACTGCACATTTTCACATTAGTGCGCTGTGTTCTCCCAAACAATTGAAGAAATATTGTATACATTTAGAGGGGGTTTATGCTGGTTTGCAGCAGTATTTACCAACAGAAAGGCCCATGCACTTTAAGTTTGAAATCCACATGACCCAAACATTCAAACAATTTTTGGCTTTATCTGATACCATATTGGGACCCAATAATTATTTGCATAATAAAAACACTGGCGGGGCCTATGGTGGTTATTTTAACGGACAGCAACTTGCGACGTATACCTTTACAGAAAAGATTAAGAATACTCGGTTAGAGCCATACTTGCAACTTGCCCATGAGGTGGCGCATCAATATACTTTTATTGGCAGTAATTATAATTTTAGTATGCCAGGTTGGCTCAATGAAGCCATTGCTGTTATTTTTGAGTCTGGTCGTCTCAATAAAAAAGATATATTTGTGTTAAAGCCGCCATCATCACGTTTGAGAATACTCAAACGTTATTACAAGGAGCATGGATTTATTGGAAATATACAGGATTATGCACAGGGCACCGGTTTAAGTAATGTGCATCAATATGCAGAAAGTTATGCAATGTTACACCAATTGCTGAGCGAAAAAGAAGGGCAGAAGTCTTTGCTTGAATTTTGGCAAGGCCTAATGGCTGGTCAAAATGGCACAAAACTCTTCTACAGTTTGTTTCTTAAAGAGCGGTTTGGCGAACAAGTTGAGGATGGAATGAAGGCATGGCAAAAAGATATTGTCTCGTATGTGCTCAAAGGCCGTGCTGATTCTATTCTCAAATAAAAAGCCTGCCGTGAATCTCTTGTTGAACGAGTTCCAAGAATGGTTCAACTAGGGCCATGCTAGAATGGTTTGGATTACTTCACCCTTTGGTCGTACATTTTCCGATTGCTTTGCTGAGTGTGCTCGCATTGAGCGAATGTTTTCGTTTTTCTCAGCCGTCCACACCACGGCGAGACCATCGGTATGGTGGGCTTATCATTGTTGTTTTGTCCTCTTTGGCTTCTATTGCCTTTGGCTTGATCAATGCCACCCACTCAGCAGGTCAACATGAGGCTGAATTACTGGATGATCACAGGATTGCAGGGTACGCGGCTGGATTGCTCAGTTGTATTGCGCTCTTTTTGTTGGGAAGGGCGATTGCGGGTGCTCCTGTCATTTACTTACGATTGTATCAGGTCGTGTTGTTCTGTGCTGTGTTGGTTGTCTCGATTTGTGGTCATCTTGGTGGTGAACTGGTCTATGGTAAAGGCTATTTGTGGCCAAGTGCGACTTCGGAGTTAGAGATACAGGAACAGGCTCCCCTTGTCCAAGATCTTGGTATACAGGTGTCATATAAGCGGGACATCCAGCCTATATTGGCCAATCGTTGTTACAAATGTCACGGAAGTAAGAAACAGAAAGGCGATTTGCGCTTAGACCAACGGGCAACAGCTTTTCTTGGTGGTGAAAGCGGTCCAACGACAATTGTTCCCTACAATCCTCAGATGAGTCTGTTGTATACACTGTGTGCGGATCCAGAGTTTCCAGATGAAATTATGCCGCCTAAGGGTGATCCGCTCACTGTAGAACAATGCGAGTTGATCAAAATGTGGATAGCGCAGGGTGCAGCTTGGCCAAGTGAGGAGTAAGCACTAAAAACGCTGCTCTTTTAAAGACGTATACAGGCAACAAACGATACCCACTTGCCAAGCTTGTAGCCGTGCTCTCATTCTGTTGCTAACTACTACTTGCGTAGAACCTGACCTAGCATGTATACTCTTTAGCACTGGTTTGTTTTTAAAGAGGTTTTGGGAAGGAGCTCATAGTGGCTACGGTTGTCGTACAGACACAGATTAAAGGGGCAATAGAGGTTGATGAAGAAAATATCATCGAATTTATTGAGCCATTGTTGGGTTTTGAGAAGAACATACGGTATATTATTTTTCAAACAGAAGAAGGGCCTGTCTATTGGTTGCAAAGTTTAGATGATGTAGGCGTTTCATTTTGTTTACTCTCACCGTTTTCAGCAGGACTTGATCCAGATTATGAGATTAGTGGTAAAGACGCTAAAGATATAGCGGCTGAAAAAACAGAAGACATAGCTGTATATACTGTGTTAATTTTAGATAATGATCCGAGTAAAGTACGCACTAATTTGCGTGCACCAATTCTTATTTGTTCGCAGAGCAACAAGGCCAAACAGGTTGTTTTTAATAATGGGAACCTTCCTGTGCAGTATTACTTGCGGCAAGAGGAGCAGAGTAAGGAGGACGGTTAACATGTTAGTCCTCTCACGTAAATCCCAAGAGAGCGTTATTATCAATAGTGATATTGTTGTGACTGTCCTTGAAGTAGATAAAAAAACTGGTGCTGTTCGTCTTGGTATAGATGCTCCGCGTAGTTACCGTGTTTTGCGAGAAGAAGTGTTCCGTCAAATTGAAGCGGAAAATATGAAGGCGGTAGCATCTCAATCTGCATTGGAACTTCTATCACATCTGCAAATTGGTCCACCAAAAATCAATAAAGAAAAAAACGCTCAGCAGCATAACGAATTACCTGACGAGTAGATAACGGAACAGACCTATGACTGAAACACGCATCTCATTCCAAGACCTTATTGAACGTATTCATAATGTGCCATCGTTGCCAGAAGTGGTTACACGTGTGGTCCGTCTTGTGAATGACCCGCGCAGTGATGCTGAGCGAGTCGGAAAAATAATGACAAGCGATTCGGCAATGGTTGCAAAAATACTGCGCTTAGTAAATAGTTCGTATTTTGCTTTACCAGAACCTGTACATGATTTGGATCAAGCTATTGTTATCCTTGGTTTTAAAACGGTGCGTTCGGTAGCGCTTTCTATCAGTGTTCTGAATTTATTCCAGCAAGAGAGCGCAGGCTTTAACATGCGTTCATTTTGGTTACACGGCTGTGTGTGTGCCAGTATTTGTCGCCTAGTGGCAGAACGGCAAGGGAGTGTTGACCCAGATCTCGCTTTCATCGCAGGTTTATTAAAAGACATCGGTCTCGTATTGATGGCAGAGTATGCTCCAGACGAAACGCGTTCTACACTTGCCGTAGCGCGTGAATTGCGTTATAACTTAGCACGTGCCGCACATAAGGTTATGAATACAGATCATACCGAAATTAGTGCGTGGTTGTGTCGCAAATGGGAGCTAGAACCTATTTTGATTGAAGCCATCGCTAATCAAAATTTCTTAGAAGGGGCGCATAGCTTAGAGTTGGTTTCCATTTTACAGTTTGCCGAATACCTTTGCGCTCTTAAACGTTTGCGCATCGCCGGTGATTGTGGTGA
Organism: Planctomycetota bacterium; assembly: GCA_016745075.1. Taxonomy (GTDB): domain Bacteria; phylum Planctomycetota; class UBA11346; order UBA11346; family UBA11346; genus JADGDD01. Next base: position 79,393 of record JADGDD010000002.1, read on the forward strand.
GCCAAGTTTAGACCAAGACGTATGGAAACACCTTGGTTTTGATAAAACAAAACTCGTTGATATTTTAGCCGATATTAATGACGAAGTTGACCGTGCCCGCGAATTACTCAACGCAGCAACCTAAATATACTTTCAGAAAACAATGAAAAAAGTATCAAAAAAAGTTCGCCAAGGCTTGCTCCACCGAACTATTCTGATTGACGCACATAATTTATGTTACGCACAATCACATATACGACAAACTATGTTGAACGATCCAGAATCAGCACGCCAACAGCTCGAACGTTTTATTGGTGGTCACGCGCGGTACTTGCTCTTTTATGATGGCGGCCCACATGGAGAACCTCGTGTTTTGGAACGCAATGGTCTAAAAGTGTATTATTCCGGTCAGGGGAGCGCTGATGATGTTATTATCATGTGGCTTAAAACCCATTTAAACAATCAAGCCGTGTTAATAAGTGACGACAGAGGTCTGCGAGCACGCGCTCAACAGAGCGGCGCTCTCCTTTGTTTCTGTGGAGAATTTTTAACCGCCTTATCACATACTCGGCAACAGCGTGTAGGACAAGAAAAACCAGAACATTTACCAAGCCCACAAGAAGTGGATATGTACATGGAGATCTTTGCGGATGAAGAAGACTCTCCGTAATTGAGCGTAGGCTTTGCCGTAGCGCTGTGACCCGAGAGGGTCACAGGTTTTTTGTACAGAGTATAATTTTTTAGGTTTATATTTTCACGGAGAGGAAGTGTGGTGGCCCCGACAGGGTTCGCACCACGAAGATGGTCAGATGCGCAGCATCTGTTGAGGGCATGTTATGGCCTCATTGCCATCGTAGTTGAGCGTAGGCTTTTGCCGTAGCGCTGTGACCCGGGAGGGTCACAGGTTTTTGTACAGAGTATCATTTTTTAGGTTTATATTTTTACGAGGAGAAAGTGTGGTGGCCCCGACAGGGTTCGAACCTGTGACCTCCGGTTTAGGAAACCAGCGCTCTATCCAGCTGAGCTACGGGGTCTTAGTGATAATCTACGGCATCCTGTCAGCCGATTTCTCTGTGTCTAGCGCTCACATGAAGCTGATTCTGTGGCATAATCGGTACTTGCTCAGCTTAGGTAAGTACCATAACGGTGCATTCATGTTAGTTGAACTTCGCGTATCGAATTTGGTCATTGTAGATGAGGCGGTCTTACGTCCTGGCCTTGGACTAACGGTCATTAGTGGCGAAACAGGTGCAGGTAAAAGTTTGCTGATGGATGCTTTGGATCTGGTCACTGGCGGTCGAGCTTCGGCAGGGTTAGTTGGTCCGGCTCGAGACGAAGCGCACATTTCTGCTGTTATTGAAGTGTCAGCGGCGTGTGCAGCCTTTATCTTGGAAAATTATGGTATTGCGCTTGATGAGGATGAATCGGGAATAGCTACGGTTATCATTCGCCGTCGTGTTACTCGTCAGGGTCGTTCACAAGCTTGGGTCAATGATGTGCCAGTGAGCGTCAGTGTCTTGTCTGCGCTTGGTGCTGTGTTGGTCGATATTCGTGGTCAGAATGAGCATTTACAATTAGCAGATCCGGTACGTCAGCGTCAGCTCTTGGATGCGTATGCTGGTTTAAGTGGTTTAGCAGAGGAGTGGCGGATAGCACGTAAGGCGTGCCGTGCTACTAAACGAGCATTACAAGAGCTCCAAGAAGGTGAGCAGGATAGCTACAAAGAACGTGATTATTGTGCGTATTTACTCGAAGAAATAGAACAGTTACAGCCACAGGCAGGTGAGTTTCAGGAATTAGAACGTAAGAACGCAGAGCTTGCTCATGCTGAAGAATGGCTTCGTTTAGCGGCTGAGTCAGAAGGCCAATTGTCTAGTGCTGATGGTTCGCTGACAGAAGTTTTGGGGAGTGTATCGGCACGGTTGGCAGAAGTTGAGACCGGCCCTTTGGCGGAAGCCAGTGAATTATGTGATCAAGCTCTCGAATTAGTGCAAGAAGCTGCCCTGTGTTGTTCTCGTGCTTCAGATTCAATCGAAGTAGATGGAGAGCAATTAGCTACCGTAGATGCGCGAATGCGTGTGTATGTAGATCTTATGCGCAAGCATGGTGGTACAGAAGAATCTTTGTTGGCCACATGGTCCGAACTTGATGACAAAGTATCGGCCTTATCGGACATTGAGGGTCGAATAGCAGTGTTGCATAAGCAATTGGCAGTAGAAGAAGATACTATTGTAGCTTTGGATGCCAAACTATTGAAGAAACGTAAAGCAGCAGCGAAAAAACTTGCTCGGGCTGTTCAGCTGGAATTGACAGAGCTTGGTATGCCACGAGCTGTTTTGAGCTGTTTTGTTCCGAAAACATCAGAAATAGGCGCAGCATCTGAAGGTGTAGAGTTATATATTTGTACGAATCCAGGCTTAGAAGCCGCTCCACTTGGTGATGTTGCGTCTGGTGGGGAATGCGCCCGTTTGTCTTTGGCACTGGCAAGTGTTAGTGCAGCTATAGACCAAACTCCAGTTCTCGTATTCGATGAGGTAGATTCCGGTGTGGGTGGCCGTCTTGGACTTGTCATAGCAGAAAAGTTGATAACTTTGTCACACATGCGTTCTGTACTAGCTATTACCCATACGCCGCAGATTGCGGCACGTAGCCAACGACATTATCTGGTTGCCAAAGCGCATGCAGAGGCATCAACGGCTATAACGGTTGATGAGCTTCTTGGTGATGTCCGTTTGGATGAAATTGCAGATATGCTTGGTGGTGGAAAAGCGGCACGTGTACAGGCACAAGAGCTCTTAGCAGCGGGGGCACAAGTATGAGCGCAGGATATGAAGCTGCTCGTGCAGAAGAAACGATCTACATTAAGGCAAATGGTTTGGCCAATATGAAGAACGCTCCCATGCTTGATGCGTTTCTCCGAAATGAAATTATTGATGGTGCAAAAGATGTGTTCATAGACCTGTCCGCTTGTACTGGAATGGATTCAACATTTATGGGGACTTTGGTTGGTTTTGCCGGTGATCTGTCGGAAAAAGAAGGCCGCCTTCATATTGTTAATCCAGGTGTCGCCAATGAAAAATTACTTGGCATGCTTGGTGTAACTGCTGTCGTGCCTATCGTTAATACAGCGATGCCAACTGGTATAGAATTTGAACCACTTGAATGTAGCGCAGGGCAAAGCCAAGCAGAACGTATGTCTGTGATAAAACATGCGCATGAAAAGCTGGTCTCGCTTAATGATGAGAATAAAGCAAAATTCTCTGCGTTCTTGCAAGCATTAAACGCAGATTTAGAAAAATAACTATTATTTAAGCAACCAGACCTGTGGGTCTGTTTCTGGTTTATTATAAATATTTGCACGTGAGCGTGCTAATCCAAAGACATAAAAAATAAGTGCGTCCTTACTGGTCCAGTGATACTTTTGAGGTGGGCGATGAATGGTTGTGCCTAAGCAAAAATCTTTGAGGTGCCCTGGAAATGCTTCACAAAAAAGTTCAACAAGAAAGAAAAAGTTTTCTTCATCGGTTTCATAGATAACGGTTGCTAAATTACTCATGGTTGAAGGAATAGGAGGAAGCAAATAGAGGCCTTCGGCTATAACTTTATGATGTTGGCGAAGGAGTGGTACCTCTTGTATGCCGCAGTCGGCAATGACGTGCATAATAAATCCACCACCAATATCAGGAATAAATCCATATTGTTCAACAAGTTGTATACATCCCGATTGAATATCTTCAGAGGGACCGGTTCTTTTGAGGCTGCAAATTAGGCTACTCATCATATCAGCGGCATCATCTATAGAGTGAATGGATTGATGTATGTTGTCTGTATCTGCCTGTGGGTGATTGGCAATTCGTTGCAAGCGTTTGAGTATCATGGGTTTTATATGCATGCTGATTTGTGGTTTTCGTTCCAGCATACTAATGTAGAGACTGTAGAGATTTAAAGAAAAAGGATGCTTGCGGAGGTCTTCGGAAATAGCCAAGCCGCATAAGTCATAACGTTGACTGCTATAATAATAATTAGCAGCAACACGGTAGGTGTTTGTTTGCCATCCAAGTAGATCGACATAGGCGCTAAAGAGCCGGCCTTTTCGGTGTAGGCGTACTTCATCATCATTTGTCTCAGAGAGACGTTGTAGAATAGTGGGATAAAGATTCCCAGCAGCGGAAATATCGGAGCATTGTTCAAGAGCTTCAATTTGTTCATCAATACCTGTATCAGCAGCATAGGCAGTGATGTTTTTCCAATTTGAAAGAGACGCAAAAAGAGCGATGGAAACAAGTGGGAGTGCCAACAGTTTGGGAGAGACCTTAATCGTATATGTTTTTGGTGTACGTGCAGGCAGTGCATATAACCCACCAATAGCAATGGCGAGCCAAAATAAGCCAATATGTGTTCCGTAAATAATACTGGTTTGGGCGTGAACCATAATTGAAATGGATAATACAATTGCCCAAAAACGGTACTGTGTGTCTATTATGGTAATGCGTTGTACGATTAAAAAAAGAGCACCACATAAAAGACAAAGGCCAACAATACCTCCGTTATATAATTCGTTTAGTATTTCGTTATGGGGGTGGTAAGCAAAGCTATCAATGCTCCCTATCAAGAGTATTGTTTCTGTATGTGTATTCCAAGCATTTAAAAACCCAAAGGGGCCATGACCCAAAAGCATGTTGGATTCAAAAAAGGCTTCAACGGCACCTTGGTAGAGTTGTGTGCGGTAACTACGGTGTGCAATGGAGGATAAAGAAGATGTGTACCAGACTGCTCCAGCAATGGCACAACAGATAAGTAGAGTTATACATGGTAGGAAAAACCGAGGAAAGCGGATGCGAATAAAGGCGAGGGTAAAAACGGCAGAAGACAGTAAGCCGGCAAGTAGAATACCGCGACGTTTGAAATAGAGGGCGGTGATGAACAGGAGCAATAAACCAATGATAGAAATAAGCGTTTCTAGCTGGAAGGATTGCTTGCGATGAATCCATTTGTGTGCATGCCAAAAGCCCCATGCTAAAAGAATTGGGCCAACCGCGTTAAGTAGATGATTTATTTGCCCAAAGCCAAAACGAAAATCTGTATGTATCAAGGTCATGGTGGTTGCACAAGTCAATGATAAGAAGGCGGTATAGCCGAGCGTGTTAATAATAGAAATTGGTCGGAATGATTGCGTAGCTGTAGTAAAGAAAAACCCAAGGGCAATAATTTCACAGGCTATCCAATACCAAGCGCTGCTTGGAGTTGTGCTGTATAAGATCAGGCTTATTATATGGAGCGCAACAAGACCGGCTAATGTGACAGCAAGTAAGACGGTATTCTTTTGCAATGGTTTTATTGTACGATAAGTGAAAAGAAGAGGGATGGCTCCAAGTAGGGTGCCTGCAGTTTGGTAAAAAAGCGCCCATTCTGGTCTATAGAGAAATGCAAAAATAGCTATGCTGAGTAGCCAGAATAAGAAGCCAAAAACCCACATAGAAAGATCCTTGTTGAATAGAGAATAACAAAAAACGCCCATGTAAAAACATGGGCGTTTAAGTTGTAACCGTTAAGCTAGATACTAGCGACGGTATGGAACATAAGTAGCTGTTGCTGGTTTGCTTACAAGAGAAGTGCCAAAGAAGGCGCTGTCTGTAACAGCTGCAGAAGCACCATCTGCTGATGAAGTGCTGCTTGGTTTAGAAGAATAAACATTACCGCCTTGGCTGATACCAAAGTAACGGCGACCGTCATCTTTGCTTGCTGGGTAGCAATGTGCACCCCAAGTTTTTTCACCACTGTTGTCAGCGCTAGCTGTTGGAGCAGTTTCAGTTACTGGAGACGCATAGCTGTAGCCACTGATTTCTGGTGTAGCGCCGCGGTAAGTTGGAGCAAGAAGTGTGAGGCTGATGCCAGCACCAACAGTTTCGCCGCCACTCAGCGCATCCCAAGGGAGGGTTACACTAGCGCCAGATACAGCGTAAGAGCCGATTCCGTCGCCGTCTTTGTCAACATAGTTACCAGCTTGGAAGCCAACTTGACCGGTGAATACACCAGCTTTAAGAGCAGCAGCAGCAGCAGACTCTTGTGAAGAAACACGGCTTTCAAGCAGATTAGGAACTGCGATAGCTGCGATGATAGCGATGATAGCGATAACGATCATCAGCTCGATAAGTGTAAAACCTTTACGCATGATAGACTCCTTTGTGAGTTTGGGTTGAATGCGGGTTATAGTAAACACTATGCACATGGCGAGCCAATTAAAAATGGCTAAAATAGCAAATGTTTTGTAACGAATGTATTGGTTTTCCTGCAAAGAGCCAATTATTGTCAGGCAGTGAGTGACAGAAAACGTTACTGACAGGAAGTTGAGTTATTGAGCTTCTGGAAGAAATGATTCAAACGAAGCAGATCTGTCGTATACAGCACGAAAATGATTATCGTCTATGGAGATAGTACAGCCGACTGGTGGCTCAGGCAGAACAATACCCCACTCTTCCAATTCAGCTTGGTTTTGTGGACGTTTGTGCTTGAGTTCTATAGCCCCTCTAAGTTGCCGTGAATAAGAAGCGAGTCGATCATCAAAGTAAGCTCGCTCTAAACCAGTACTGATGATACCTTCTGACGATAGGAGCCATGGGAAACCAAAAGGGTCAGGGTTGAGCTGGTAGCCGATTGCTGGGTCATGAGAGAGTATGCCGTATTGAAGGAGTTGGCCGATCGTCTTCTTATTGGTCAGTTGGATGTCTGAGAGTTGTAATGCACGATTGAGGCCGAGTTTCTGAAAATCAACGGGAGCGGTGTGAACAAGGGGGGCTTCAACGAGCAAAGGGGTCAAGTAATGAATACCAAGTTTACTTAAAGCAATAAGCGCACGGCTTCTTATGAAAGAATACTGCCAATGGTTCCGAGATGTTTCATGTGCTTTTTGTACCCAATAGCGTGCTTGTTGTAGTTCCACACTGCTTTTTCTGGTGCCAAGTCCAGAGATCCAATGGAGCGGGAGTGAGGTTTGCTCTGGATATTCCATGCACGCAACCCATTCTTCTAGGAGTGCTTGCATTAAGTGCGGGTGACGGTTTTCATAATCAAAGAAGGAGACAATGTGAGCGGCAGCATTGTTCCAGATAGAAAAGTTATGTGGTAAGATATGAATACCGGACCATAAAAAATATAGTGCAGATTGGTGGTCACCAACAATGCCGCTGGTCATCAGCGTACCGTGGGTGTAGTAGGGCTCAAAATAGGGGTCTAGATGTAGAAGCGTTTCATAGAGACGAACAAAACCACCGCGTCTATCGCTTCCGGCAATGGTGTCATCACGTGCTTCAAATTGATGTTGAGCATACGAGAAACTTTGTATCCAGCGAAGCTTGGCAAACGTATTTCTGTGGCCAAGGCTCATAGCTCGGGCCATGGCGGGGCTGGGTACAAAATCTAAATGAGAACTAGAGCGATAAACGGCTTTCGCTCCAACAAAGCGCTGCACGTTCCAAGCAAGAACACAGCAACCGCAAAGGATGACGACACTCCAGAATGCAGCACGCCGTTTCATTACAGTTGTTTCCGGCGAATCACACTTGTGGTAATAAAGAGTAGCAAGGTGATCCAACACAAAGCATACGGTAGTGCTATCAGTTCGTCGCTACCAGCGGGCATGCCATAGATGGCCTCATTCCGGTACGCATAATAGCCGAGGTCTGGAATTAATGATGCGAGCCCTGCTACTAACATAATTTGAACGCCTTCAAGGTGATACATCAAGCCAGGTAGCCCGTGGACAAAATGACCAACCGCGTAAGTGGCCAAGCTAAAGACTGCTGCCAATAATGGGCTGGAGAGTGCTGTCCAAGTCAAACTTACGGCGGCCATAATGCAAACTTCTAAAGTAATAAGTAAGCCAGCCCATAGGAGGCCAATATGAAGAGACAAACCATTTAAGGCCATCATAGTCAGGCCTGTAGCCAGCATAATTAGTTGGCCAGCAATAAGTGCTGCACAGAGGCCCAAATATTTTCCGCAGACAAATTGCCAGCGGTGAATGGGTCGAGACAAAACGGTATATAAAGTATGCTGTTTTATCTCTGTATGGACTAAGGCAGTACCGGTGGCGGTGGCCACCAATACCCCAACAATAGAGAGTAGACTAAAAATCAAATCGGCAGTAACGATGCTGCCATCAGTGCCGCTAATCCAACCAACAATAGGAGCAATACAGGTACCAGCTAAATAGAGAACCAGTAACATAACAAAAGATTTAGAACGAAATGATTCTCGGAATGTAGCGCCAGCAATAATACGAATGAGAGAGAGATTCATATTGACCCTCCTTCTTTTGTGGCAGGACCTGCTGCGTGGTGTTCAGCAACGCGTTGGACAAAGTATTCTTCAAGCCCCAGTTTTTGTCGTTCAAGGCGCAAGATACTACCGCCGCAGGCATGAACCGCATCAAGTGATGCTTGTCGTTGATCGTCATTAAAGACCCAGGTCCACGAATTATCAGAGGCTCTGGTAGCTTCTTTGGGCATTGGACCCGTACCGATTAATTGCAGAGGTGCTTGTTCAAAGAGTGCATCTAGTCGGTTTTGTTCAAGCACACGGCCATGGTCAATTACAGCATAGTGAGTGCACAGGTCTTCAATATCAGAAAGAATATGCGAGGAAAAAAACAAGGTAGCTCCACGTTTGTTTTCTTCAGTAAAAATTTGTCTAAAACGTGCACGCCATAAGGGGTCTAAACCGGAAAAGGGTTCATCTAATACGATCAATTTGGGTTCATGAATAATGGTTTGCGCTAAGCCAAAGCGCTGGCGCATGCCTTTAGAAAAACTGCCAAGCTTACGTTTGCGTAAGTCGCCAAGATCAAGCAACTCATAAACACGTTCAGCATTACGTTTGAGGGTGGCAGAGTCCAAGCCAGATAAATGTCCAAGATAGCTAAGATACTCATGCACTTGTAAATTTTCATAAAAGAAAGGTTGTTCTGGTAGGTAGCCAAGATGCGTACGTTGTTTTGGGTTACCAATATCTTCGCCAAACAAACGGATCTGTCCAGAGTGACCGCGCAATAAGCCCATCATTAATTTAATTAAGGTTGATTTACCAGCACCGTTTGCACCCAAATAGCCAAATATAGAGCCAGTGGGGACAGAAACCGTGACATCGTGTAAGGCAGTAATTTTTTGCAGCCAGTTACCGGTGTAGGTGAAGCCCACCCCACGCGCTTCAATAACAGGAGTCTCATTCATACTAAGCAATTCTAGTGTGGACGTAGAAGGTGTCGAGCCCCAGCTCTCTTTGCCTTGGCAGATTTAAAGGATTGATTGTATGCTTAATACAGAATAGGCAGAAAAAAGCCGACCATGAAAACATGGTCGGCTTATAAGTACTTCATAAAGAAAAGGGATTAGTAGAGAACAGCGTTCTTTACGTCACCATCTTCAGTATTTGTTGTGTCTTCTTCTGGTGGTGGTTTTGGTTTATCTTTGAAGAACAGCAGTGTTGGTGCTGCAACAAAGACAGATGAATAGGTACCAAGAAGTAAACCAATTAACATGGTGCCAGAGAAAGAGTGAATGCCTTCACCGCCGAATAAGAAGAGAATTAAAACCACAATGATAGTCGTGAAACTGGTCAATACAGTACGGCTCATGGTTTCACGGATGGCTGGGTCAATGGTTTCAATCATTGGCGTGCCGTCGCGCTTCATATTTTCTCGAATACGGTCAAACACTACAATCGTATCATTGAGAGAGTAACCAATGATGGTCAGAATACCGGCAACAACCGTCAGGTCTATACGTAGGCCGCAGATGGCGAGTAGGCCAATAGTTGCTAGTACGTCATGGACTAAAGCGATAATAGCACCAACGCCATAGCGGAATTCAAAGCGCATGGCGATGTACAGCAGGATAGCCAATAAAGACCAGAACATAGCCCAGAGGGCACTGGTTTTCATCTGATCAGCAACCTGTGGTGAGAAGAAGTCACTCGATGGGTATGGTGCTGCAACCTGTACACCAACAGAGGCCATAGCTGTGTCGCAAAGGCCGGCAAGGTTGGTGCCGCGTGCAACAAGGATTTCAAGTTGATCGCCTGTGAGTCCGCTATCGCTGAGATACGCGCGGATGCCATGGCCAATAACGCCTTCTTCATCAGCAAGGAATCCATCTGGCATTTCAGTTGCTGCACTGTCAACTAAATGCAGGGCAATTTGCAATCCATCATTATCACCAATAACAGTAGCGATAGCGTCTTCCACTTCTGGGAGGGCTTTCAGACGGTCATTGATTTGGTTGAGGGTGCTTGTTTCGGCAATGCCTAAAGTGGCAAAGCTGAGCTTTAAGGTATTGATTGTGGAGTCCCACTGGGCGCCAAGTAATTCACTACCAACAGCAGATATTTTGCCAGGGAAGGCCTCTGCTAATTGATTTTTCAGGATGTCTACACGCGCAAGCAATTGGTCACGTAATGGTTCTACGTGCTCAATATTATAGGCTTGTACGTCAGCCTCAAAAGCACGAGCTTCTTTTTCATCAATAGTTTTATCTTCTTTTTCCAGTTTCTTAACACGCGCAGTATATTCTGCATTCATGTCAGCAATATGTTGTTCATGAGCTGATTTCTTTTTCTCAATTTCAACAGCAATGTCGTCGCGTACTTTAAAAATATATTGGCGAGAACCATTCGCTGATTCTTGTGCATGTTCTGCGGCATAAGGTTGAATTTGCATGTTATCAGGGTTAATAAGTGACTCTGCCTCTGGGTGAACCTTGTGTGCTTCTTCTACCAAATCTTGAACGGCTTCAAGTTGTTGTGTTTCGGTAAAGGTTACTTGGACCATGCTACCACCGGTAAAGTCGATGTCGAAATGCCTCCGCATGTCGCCGCCAAAGAAATAGCTTAAACTACCAAGAATTAAGATGATAGAAAAAGCAGCAGATATTTTGCGTTTATCGATGAATGATATTTTAGGAATACGAATCCAACTGGCTACTTTTACTTCACGTTGATTACGATGTAACCATTCTGTAACAAAACGGCCAAGGTAGACCGCACCAAATACAGAGGTTGCAATACCAATCATCAAGGTCAAACCAAAGCTCTTAATCGGACCAGAACCAATTTGGTAGAGTAAGAATGCCGTTAAGAAAGTAGTGATGTTTGCATCAAAAATAGTCAAAAAGGCACGACCATAACCAGCGTTGATACTCGTTGGGACATCAACATCATCACCAGATTCTTCTCGAATCCGTTCAAAGATGAGGATATTGGCATCCACCGCCATACCAACGGTCAAAACTAAACCAGCAAGACCGGGTAAGGTCAAGGTTACGCCAAAAGCAGAAATGGCGGCAATCACTAAGCCGACACAGGCGGTGAGGCTGGCCAGAGCAACCACGCCAAAACGCCACCAATAATATCCTAAAATAAAGATAAAAATACACAAAAGAGAGGCGACCATCGACCACATCGCTTTGCTGACAGTATCTGCACCAAGGCTGGCTCCAGTGCGGCGTTCGCTGGTTACTTCTGGTTTCACGGCAAGTGCGCCAGCAAGTAAAACGGTTTTTAATGAAGCAACTTCTTCTTCACTAAAACTACCGCTAACAACACAGTTACGAGAACTAGCAGATTCAATATGTAGAGCAGATTCAATTTGGCCATCTAACATAATTGCCATCATCTCGCTAAACGAGTTGCTGTTTTCAGAGAATTTTCGTTTAATTTCAGAGGTGAAATTATGGTTTTTAGATGCACCAGAAGAAGTAAAGGTAATGCCGACCGCAATTTTTCCTTCATGGGTTGTGCGGGTGGCGGTACTAACATCAGTACCGCTTAAACGGGGAGGTCCCATGACATAAAAAATCGTGGGTTCTTCGCCACGTGGTGGTTTTTCTGGAGCAATAATCCAATTACGTTTCATTCCGCGTAGGCCAGAGCCTTTTGCCAGAACCCATTTATTTTTGCGCAATTCAACTTGGCTAGAACCGAGTCGTGTATATCGAGTACCTTTTTTATCAAAGACAGGAAAGATTTCACGGAATTCAAGTTTACCTGTTGTTTCTAACACTTTACGGGTACGGGCTGCATCTGCATCGGTGCCACCAGGAATAACGACTTGTACGTCACCATTGGCAAGGCGGTAGACTTGTGGTTCTGAGAGGCCTTGGCCTTCCAGACGTTTACGTAAGATGCCGACAATTTCTTCAGAGGCGTTGACCTTGACACCATTGTCATCTTTGAGCGTACAATTAAATTCAACACCACCTTGGAGGTCGGTACCGTAGTTGGTGTAAAACCATGCGCGGGAAGGGTTCTCACGTTTAAATGGAATAGACATGACGCGTTCACGGATAACATCTAATTCTACAGACGGCTGTGTCGAAAAGTGCATCTTTTTATCGGTGGTTAAAACAAAGCTGTCTTTGTTAATCGCTACCGCAGAGGTGTTTTGTTTGCGACGAAAACGACGACGCAATTCAATTAAGTCTTCAGTTTGGGCATCAACGGCAAGGCTGGCAAGGTCTTTCAGCGCAACTTCATACTTATGATTACCAAGTGGTTTAAGAAAAGCATTGAGGTCTTGTTGCCCAACCAAGAGAGTGTTTTCTACCCATGGTAGCGCAAAGGCCAACAATATGACAAAAAGAATAACGGATAAACGTTTATACATAGTGGCGGCCCTTATTGATCAGCAAGCTGGTCGGCGGTTGTTTCAGATATTTTTTCATCAGCATCGACAACTTGTTGCACAGCACCCAAATTGAAAGTCATGACGACATCTTTAGCAACCTCTACATCAATATCGGATTCACCTTTGCGAATAACCTTACCATGAATACCGCCAATGCTGACAACCTTTTGACCAACTTTGAGTTCAGCCATCATTGATTTACGTTTCTTTTGTTCTTTTGATTGTGGGCGGATGATAACGAACCACATGAAGAACATAAGAATTGCAAAGAAGATCCACATGTTGGTCATGTCTGGAGCTTCCGCAGGAACACCATCAGCAGGCGCACCTGGAGCTGGTGCAGGAGCTGTGCCACTGCCGTCTGGTTCTGTGGTTGGGTTGGCGAAGATAAGCGCAGCAGTGCTGAGCAAACAGAGAATACGAGCAAACATAGGAAAATCCTTGTTAAGTAGGTGTGTATAAAAAGTGAAGGGGAGTGGACGATATGTAGGACATATCGACTCAAAGAAAGAACGGCGTGCGTACGCGAGCCGTTTAGGAAAGGGTGTTTAGAGCTGTTGGTGCGCGTGCCTGGATGGGCATATAGCCTGTTTCTACGAAGAGAAAAGGCGTGTTGCTGAAACCATACGCAGAAGGTGTTGGAGCTGGTGTTCGCTCTGTTTGTGGGCGAAGACTGTGTGCTGTTTGTTGTGCTTCCGCACTAAATGGGCGGATAACAGCTTTATCACAATGGCTATCAAAGAGGGTCTCAGGACAACAGCTAGAGGAAAGACGTGACCCACCAACAGACCCACCAAGGATGGTTGTTAGTAAAACGGCGATAAACGCTACAGCTCTCTGCATGCGGATCAACATAATCGGCATAGTATAACCAGTTCAGATGGTGCAAGCCATATCGAGTACTATCGCATCAGAGCTGGCTATTGGGTGATGCTGACAGATATGACTGAGATACGTTCATATATCGATAAGTGGTGGATTAGATTGGCATTGGTGTAGTTGCCACAGATTTATTAACAGGAAGCATGGTCTCTACGGCTTGTAAGAGCACATCTCGGTTGAATGGTTTTGCTATCTTTATACACGGGCCCTGATCAAGTAGTGGTTTGAGAACGCTTTTATGGCAATAGCCGGTCATGATGATGATTGGTATGTTCGGTCGAAGTTTGCGTAGTGCAGTAAAGACTTCCTGACCAGAGATGGTTGGCATGAGCATATCTAAGAGAACGGCATCGCAGCGGTAATGGTTCATTTTGAGATGATCAATTGCGTTCTGGCCTTCGCTAAAGCAGGATGAATGATAATCTGCACTACTTAAGAATTCTCTGCATACGGCAAGTATTTCTTTTTCATCATCAATGACGGTAATAGAAAGGCTAGATGATTCGGTGTCTACTTCTGCTACGGGAAGAGTGGTTGTCTGTTTTTGCTGGCGATCAAGTGGAAAGGTGATCGTAAAGCATGAACCGCTGTCTGGTGTACTCTTTATATCCAAATGTGCTTTGTGAGCAGTCAGGATGCCATGAACAGCGGCAAGCCCTAGGCCGGTACCATTACTTTGACCTTTGGTCGTAAAGAACGGTTCAAATATTTTATCAATAATAGTGGAGTCTATACCAGTCCCGTTATCGATGATACGTAAGCAACCAGTGTTGCTTGTGGTATGAGAGGTTATGCAAATATCCCCGCCCATGGGAAGCGCATCACGAGCATTGGTTAAAATATTTAAGATACACTGTTGCAAGCGAGCAGGGTCGCCAGAAATAATAAATGGTTCGTCGCACATATTTGTTGTGAAGCGAATTTTTTCATTGCAGCCATGGCGAACAATATCACAAGTTTCTGTAGTCAGCGTATTGATGTCTACTGGTATTTGGCAGGACATGTTATTTCGAGAGAAATTTAAGAGTTGTTCCGTGAGAGTCGCAGCACGAGAAGAGGCTGTTAAAATGCTATTTGCATGTTTTTGCAGGGAGGGGGTGCCTTTTAATTTAAAGGTGAGTAATTCTGCAATGCCGCTAATACCTCCAAGAATATTATTGAAGTCGTGGGCAATACCGCTGGCGAGTAGGCCAATGGCTTCCATCTTTTCTGTTTGTTGGAGGCGGGTTTGCATGCGTTTGTGATCAGTGATGTCTGTGGAAATACCGCAGATAGCATAGGCTGTATTGGTAGCATCATACAGTGGAAATTTGCTGGAAATATAAGTGTGATCGCCATCATCATGCGGGATCAGCTCTTCGTATTCTTTGTGCTCAAGTGTTTGAAGAATTTCGTCATCATTTGCCCGTAAGCGAGAGGCGTGTGCGTGCGGAAAAATGTCATAGTCTGTTTTACCAATAATGTCTTCGTTTTTAAGATGAAAAAGTGTTTCATATTGTTTGTTAATCAGCAAGTATTCTCCATTGCAACGTTTTATATAAATAACGGTTGGGGAATAGTCGAGCATGGCCTGTGTTTGTGCTTGTTGTGTACGTAAATCGTCTTCGATTTGTTTACGCCGAATGATTTCAGATTGAACCAGAGAAAGGTGGTTCAAATTATCGCGCATTAAGTTCCATTTTTCTGTAAGCGTGAGGGCCATCTGCTGTATTTCAAGATTATCGAACGGTTTCCGCAGCACGAGAATTCTGTCAGTAATGCCGAGCTTTCTATAAATATCACTAGTAGTGTAATCTGAATAGGCAGAACAAATGACGGCTTGAATACGACTGTCTCTATCAAAAATGCGCCGTAATGTTTCCAGCCCGTCCCATCCTGGTGGCATGCGTAGATCCATGAATACTAGGGCGTAAGGTGTGTTTGTGGCAAGGCTTTGCTCAATTTTTTGCAGCCCTTCTTTTCCAGAAAAGGCAGAATCAATATTAAAAACAATATTATCGTTATCAGATTTTTCCGCAAATAATTGTGGGGCGGGCGATTGTGGAGCGAGAATGCTACCAATGTCAGCATGAATCGCTTCATTGTCATCAACAATGAGAATAGAGCGGTTGGCAGAGGTATGGGGTGTGCGCTGCATAGATAGGGACTCCGCAACAGTATACGATAATATTTTTTAAGAGACAAGGGGGTATCGCGGTTGCGTTCTCTCTTATACAGAGGTATACTGAAACCTTATGATATACCTTGCCAGCCAAAGTCCTCAGCGGCGAGCATTGCTCGAAGCCGCAGATATTCCATTCACCATTTGTGTAAGTTCTTGTGATGAGGAGGCGATTCAAATTTCTCATCCACAAGCGTTAGCGATGGAACGAGCCTATTGCAAAGCGAAAGCAGCACGGGCTGCTCTGCCCGAAGGTGCTGTTGTGCTTGGTGCAGATACGGTTGTTGCCTTAGATGGTGCTATCCTTGGTAAACCTAAGGACAGAGCAGATGCGGTTGCCATTCTTACTTGTCTACAAGGTACTACTCACACAGTGATTACCGCACATTCTGTACAACAAGGAGAGGTTCATGCACAGGCTTTATGCTTGGCACGAATTACGATGCGACCTATGCAGCCCGATGAAATACGAGCTTATGTAGAGAGCGGTGAAAGTGACGGTCGTGCAGGTGCTTATGCTATTCAAGAAAATGGCGATCAATTCGTGATCGATAGAGAAGGCGATTTTGATACCGTTGTTGGCTTGAATGTGGCAACAGTTCGTCGCCTTTACGCAGAAGTAACAGGAGAAGGATCGTGATCGCTATTCTCTCAGATATTCATTCTAATATGCATGCGCTTGAGGCAGTTATGGAGGCCTGTGAAAAGATGGGTGTCACCAAATATTATTGTCTTGGTGATGTTATTGGTTACGGGCCACGACCAGCAGAGGTGACTCGCATAGCCAGTCAAAAATTTGAAATCTCTCTGCGTGGTAATCATGAAGAAGCCTTGGTTACTGGTAAACACCGTTTTAACCCCTACGCCGCACAGGCTATAGACTGGACTCGTAGCCAACTGCAAAGTGGTAATGCCATCACTCGCATGTTACATCATGACGAAAAAGATAATCTGATGGCTTGGCATAAAGAACGAAAACCATTCCAACTGCATGATAATATGCTGTTTGTGCACGGCTCTATTTACGATCCTGTGCATGACTATGTTGATGAGCCAGAGAACCCTATTGAATCTGCTCAGATGATTGCCACCTTGGAAGAAGATTTTAAAGGTTTTGATGTCTGTTTTGCTGGTCATAACCATACCCCATTTTTGGCAACACCACTTGGTACGATCACCCCACATGATGGTCATAGCGAATATCGATTACCCAAAGGCAAAAAAGCCTATGTGTGTGTCGGAAGTGTTGGTCAACCAAGGGATTACGATAATCGTAGCAGCTTTGCTACTTTAGACGGTGATGTTCTTAAATTTCATCGTATTGAATATGATGTACAGGCGACGATGAAAGAAATTTTAGAGATAGGACTACATCGTTTTCTCGCCGAACGGCTTGCCAAAGGTATTTAAACAGAATTCTTCTCGTTTAAAGTAAGTGAATAAACTTTGGTTAGATCAGAGATTAAGGTTAGTAGTCGGGGATTGTTCCACATCTGATTACTTATGGACAAAGTGGCTTTTTTTACCATACTTCCTCGCCTAATTGAGAGAACCAATGCCAGTCAGAGATGCCACTTTCAAGTCGGCGGTGCTTATCGAAGCGCTTCCCTTTCTTAAACAATTCCACCACCAATACGTTGTGGTGAAATTGGGCGGTACGCCTATAGAAGATGCTGCTGTTCTTGATAGCTTGCTTACAGACCTCGTTTGGCTGGAGCAAGTTGGGGTCCGCCCCATCCTCGTTCATGGTGGTGGCTCTAAAGTGACCAGTGCTATGGCGGAAGCGGGCTTAGAGCCGAAATTCAATAATGGTCGCAGAATTACCGATCGCGCGACCATGGATATTGCCTTTAAAGCATTTTCAGAACTGAACATGCATCTTGTAAATCGTATTACCGAACTTGGTGGTGTTGCTATTGGGTTGGTTCCACCGCGTCATGAAGTGGTTAAAGGTGTACAAACAGACGAGGCGCTTGGTTTGGTTGGTGCACCTACAGGCGTAGATACTCGCAGGATTATTCGTTATGCCAGCCGTGGAATCATTCCTGTGTTGCCACCGGTCTCTATAAGTCCGGACGGTGAAGTGCTCAACACCAACGCAGATGATCTAGCGCTTGCTGTGGCTAAAGCCTTACGTGTAGAAAAGCTTGTCTTCTGTAGTACCGTGCCCGGAGTGTGTAGAGACCCAGAAGACCCAAGCACCAGAATTTCATCATTGACCCCAGAAACGGTACCGCCACTGATAAAAGATGGCACTATTTCTGGCGGTATGATACCGAAAATAGAAAATTGTCTTGCGGCCTTAGATGCGGATGTCCACAAAATCCACATTGTAGACGCAGGCATGCAACACGCCCTGCTCTTGGAAATTTTCACCAAGGAAGGCATTGGCACACAAATATGGAAAGGAGAAGATCATGTTGGGTGATCATTTCTTAAGTCTTACTGATTGTACTGGCGACGATATTATGGACCTACTCGCCGTCGCTCGTTACCTTAAAAAACGTAGCCGCTCCGGTGTTATTGAACATGCTTTGGCTGGAAAAACCTTAGCAATGGTTTTCGAGAAACCTTCATTACGCACCCGTGTTAGCTTTGAAGTGGGTATGACTGGTCTTGGTGGCCGCGCCATGTATATCAGCAAAGACGAAGTTGGTCTTGGGACCCGCGAACCTGTTCAGGATGTGGCTCGTGTGCTCAGTCGTTACGTTGATGGTATCATGATTCGTACCTTTGCTCATCAAACCGTAGTCGATCTTGCCCGCTTTGGTAGCGTGCCGGTTATTAATGGTTTGTCTGATGAATCGCACCCATGCCAAGCCATTGCTGATTTGCTGACTATGCAAGAGCATTTTCCATCGTTGGCTGGTTTACGCATCGTTTTCATAGGTGATGCGAATAACGTTTCACGATCTCTTGCCCGTGCCTGCCAACTGGTTGGTGCGAATTTTGTACTTGCTTGTCCAGAAAATTACGCCTTCTCTGAAGCAGACATAGCAGAGTTTGGAGATGATTGGGGCAGTGTTGTACAACAAATTCATGATCCACTTGCTGCTGTTACTGGAGCAGACGTATTGTATAGCGATGTCTGGACCAGTATGGGCCAAGAAGCTGAGCGCGAAGAACGTCTCAATGCCTTCTCTGGTTACCAAATCAATGCGAGTCTCATGACTCATGCTGCTACTGGTGCAAAAATCATGCACTGTCTGCCTGCGCACAGAGACGAAGAAATTACCGATGAAGCCTTCGAAAGCGAGGCGAGCATCGTCTTTGACCAAGCGGAAAACCGCATGCACGCTCAGCGTGCTGTTCTGCGCCTACTTATGGCCGACGACCGTGAAGACGTGCTCACCGCAGCCGTTCAGTAAAGTCGTAAACAAAACACACCACAGGAGCATTCATCATACGCCGGTTTTACAGTATGACGAATGCTCCTTTCTTTTTCTTTTCTCCGTACAGTATACCATTTCTATAAAGGAAATTATTTCATGCGTCCAGTATCATTTGAAAGAAACTACATTATCCATCCAGCCGGTTCGTGTCTTGCCAGCTTTGGTGACACCAAAGTCTTATGCACAGCTAGCCTAGAAACGCGCGTGCCGTCATTCCTGCGTGACACCGGTAAAGGCTGGGTTACGGCAGAATACTCTATGTTACCAGGTTCCACTGGTGGTGGTCGCAAACGTCGTGATGGTGTCAAAAAAGACGGTCGCAGTACTGAAATTCAACGCCTGATTGGTCGTAGTCTGCGCGCAGCCGTAGATATGGAAGCCCTTGGCGAAGTCAGCATTACCATCGACTGTGATGTTATCCAAGCCGATGGTGGTACCAGAACCACAGCTATATCAGGCGGTTACGTTGCGCTTTACGATGCTTTGCGCGTTCTCGCCGAGCAACGCAAAGCCGACGGTGATGAAACCGCCAGCCCAGAAAAATACCTTTTAGGTCAACTGGCAGCAGTAAGTGTTGGTTACGTCAAAGGCGAGCTTGTCTGTGACCTCGACTACGAACACGATAGCCAAGCTGACGTAGACATGAATGTTGTCCAACGCGATAGCAGTCTCGTTGAAGTGCAAGGTACTGGCGAACAAGGCGTCTTCGATAGAGACCAACTCAATAAACTGCTCGACTCCGCCGCCGAAGGCATCACTACCATTCAAGCTGCTCAACGCCAAGCACTTGGGCTGTAAGTTTCATGGTAAGGGGTTTATCCCCTTTCAGAAGGTAAGACTATATATGCGTTATTTGTGCATCTTCTTGATTTTATGTAGTAGTTTGAGTCTTTTTGCGGAGACGGTTGATCCAAGCTTTCTTTCTGGGCCGTCCGTACAAGCGATAACGGAGGATAGCTTTACTATTTCAGCATCGTTAGATGAAACAGGGGCTGTGTATTATATTGTTGTTGGTAGTACGGATGTAGACCCGAATGTAGCGGAGGTTTTAAACCCTGGCATTTATGCTGGTGGTACGAGGTATGCTTCGGGTAATAGCATTGTAGCAGCATCAACGTTGGTGAGTTTTACAGTGAATGATACAAATGCTAATCCTGATCTTGATATGAGTACGGCTTATAAGGTTTGTGTTATTGCAGTAGATGATGAGCCAACTCCAAATGTCCAAGATCTAGTAACTGTTAAAAATGTAACTATGGCAGATTTGACAGCCCCAATCTTTTTATCAGGACCAATGGAGCATTCTATAACGACATCTGGTTTTACAGTGTCGGCTTCGTTAAATGAAGATGGAAAAATGTATTATATGGTAGTAGGTGATGGTGATGTAGCACCATCAGTTGCAGTGATGAAAACCCCATCTCTTTATCTTGGAGGAACACAATACGCAGCAGGGAGTCTTGCTGTAGGGAAAGAATCGCTTAAAGATATTGTTGTGAGTTCTACAAATTCAGATCCAGATTTAGAACATAATACAGCTTATGATGTATATATTCTTGCTGAAGATAGCGAAACAATACCTAATGTTCAGAGTTCAGTGAAACGAGTTGATGTAAAGACACTTGATGTTGCACCTGTTTTCTCGACATCACCGTTAGATGCCCAAGTGAGTACTTCTACATCTGTGTCTGTGAGAGGTGTAGTCAATAAATCATTAACTGTTTATGCATTGGCTATTGGCTCTGGTGAAACAGCTCCATCAGCGAATCAAATAAGGACTTCTCCTATCAGTTATTCTGGGGCGACAGTTCATTCTTCTTCCTCTCTTTCAGTCTCGGGGTCAGTGTCGTTTACTTTGAAGTTAAATGGTTTATCTGAATCGGTTACTTATGATGTGTATCTTATCGCAGAAGATTCTTTAGGGAATCAAACAGTAGTAATGCCGGTTATTGGAATAAAAACGATAGACCAAACAGCCCCGGTTTTTTTGTCAGGACCAACAGAACATTCTATAACGGCATCTAGTTTTACAGTGTCAGTTTCGTTAAACGAGGATGGGAGAGTTTATTATATGGTCGTGGGTGATGGCGATACCGCACCATCAGTTGCAGTGATGAAGACTCCGTCTCTTTATCTTGGAGGAACACAATACGCGGCAGGAAGTCTTGTTGTAGGGAAAGAATCGCTTAAAGATATTGTTGTGAGTTTTACAAATTCAGATCCAGATTTAGAACATAACACAGTTTATGATGTTTATATTTTTGCAGAAGATGAGGCAGAAATACCTAATGTGCAATCATCGATTACATTCTTAGATATAAAAACAGACCTTGCCCCGTCTTTTTCGGCGACTCCAACAGATGCTCGAGAAAGTACGACAACATCTGTGTCAATAAAAGGAAAAATGAATAAGTCAGGTAGGGTGTACGCCATTGCAATAGCTGCTGGTGAAACTTCTCCTACTGCTGAGCAAGTAAAGGCTGGTAAAAATTATGAAAGTATAATGGTCTACCCGTTTGTTCCAACATCGAAGGCTGTGGTTGAGTCTGAGGAATTTACGATAACAATAGGTGATTTATCAGGAGGAACAAAATATGATATTTATCTTGTTGCGGAAGATTTAACTGGGAACAAGACCTCACTAAGTAAAGTAGATGGAGTTTATACTGTCGATGCTTCTCTGCCAACTTTTACAGACGGACCAATGGCTAAGGAGATAAAAGAAGATGGGTTTACTCTTTCCATGACTCTTGATAAAGACGGAACTGTCTATTATATTATTGTTGGCAATGGGGATGCAAAGCCAACTTTGGAAGTGTTAAAGAACCCAAGTGCTTACACGTCAGGTACTATTTATAAACAGGGTACTAGTGGAGCTCTTGCTTCCCAAGAACTTACATTTCTTGTTTCAGGTTTATCCAGTAGTACAGATTACGATGTGTATTGTATGGCGTTAGATTCTGCTTCGACACCAAAGGATAGTGTGCAAGTTGTTCAGGTAGATGTTACAACAAGTCCAAAACTAGAGGATACAGTGGCTCCTCAATTTATTTCTGGTCCTGTTATACAGAACGAAAAGGAAGCTGGATTTACTTTGTCTGTTGCATTAAACGAAACTGGGAAAGTATATTATATGGTTGTTGGGAAAGATGACTTAGCACCTTCAGTTACTATTATGAAGAATCCAGATTTGTATTTAGGTGGTACAAAGTATGTGGCAAATAATACAGACATTATGCCAAATGAAGTTAAGAATATTGATATATTGAGTTTGGATCCACTTTTGAAGAGTAATACGGAGTATGCTTTATACGTGCTTGCCGAGGATGATGAAACGATTGCCAATGTACAGGGGGCTGTGACTAAGGTTTCACTTTATATAGATACTGCCCCCTCATTTACAAATCAATTAAGCAACAAAAGTACGCTTACTACTGTAAGTATAAGTGTTCAAGTAGATGAAGATGTTGGCCTCTATGCTGTTGCTATAGCAGATACTGAAAGTAATGCCCCGAGTGCTGCTCAGGTAAAAGAAGGAATTGATTATTCAGGAACTGGTGGGGCTACGGTAACAGTGTACCCAGCAACAGCGATGACTGTTGCAGCAGATGTACTTGTGTCATTTACGATTGAAGGTCTAACAAAGGATACCGCTTATAATGTCTATATTCTTGCGGAGGATGGAGGCGGCAAACAAACGCTTAGTACTGCTGTAGCGGTCAGTACTATTGCTGATGCTACTGCTCCTGAATTCATGACAACAGGAACACCAACGCTAAAGAGCGTTTCTTTTGTAACTGCAGAAGTAACTGTAACTCTTAATGAGGCTGGTGCATTATACTGGCTGGCGGTGAAACAAGGAGCTGAGGCTCCAACAGCAGGAGAAGTTAAAAATAAAGGTATTACAAATAAAGTAGTACTGAGTGAAAATGTGGAAAGTACATTTTCATTGACAGATTTAGATTTGGGTACTCAGTACAACATTTATTGTATCGCAGAAGATGATGAGGCTACACCTAATATCCAGAGTGAAGTGACTAATTTTTCGGTTACGACGAAAAAAGGTTCTGAGCTTGTCGTTAGTGAGGTGGATGATGTTATCAATACTGGTGAAGGATGGAATACAGATTTTATTGTACATGGTGATGCGACGATAACAGATATAATATTGAGTGGACAGCCATCAGGTTTGGTCGGAAGTCAAGGCCCTCAAACAGTTATTTTGACTCAAGAGGGTATTGATATGACAGATCGCGGGAAGCACTTTCGAATTATTATAACAATATCAATGACTTTGGCAGGGAAAAATATAGAAATACTCCATCCAGTATATATTTATATGGCTACGGATGCTAATAATATGCTTAAAGGAAACGGTTAATGAAAAATATTATATTGGTATTGGTTTCCTACTTACTTGTGTCTTGTGCTGTTGGTGACCCAGATGAATACGTTTCTATTACATCACCGGAAGGTTTTGATGGGCCAGTTGGGAGAATTGTATCTTTTAATATTGATGAGGGAAAGCTCACTAATAATCGATCTACACCATCAGCCTACGATAAGGAGCGTATTGAATTCGCATCTATTTCAGGTGGCACTATTGGGTTAAGTGCTTCGGATGCAGTAACGAGTATGGGCATTGATGATGCGAGCTTAGTGAAAACAGCGGTAGACGGTTTTTATTTATCTACTCAGGAATTGTCTCAAGAACAATGGAATGTGTTGATTAAAGAAGCCGGAGTTGGGACAGCTATAGCTATTACAAAAGATGAGGAAAAATTGCCAGTAGCTGGAATAAGTAAAGATGAAATAGAGGTGGTGTTGAGTGCTTGGAACGCCACTCATCATTTTCAGTTACGGTTGCCTAGCAATAATGAATGGGAATATGCTTGCAGGATAGGAGGGACGGAAACAGATACTCAGTATGCATGGGGAGAACAAGCTGCTGACAGTGGTGATTACGCACAGGTGGAAACAACTGGCCCACGTAATGTTAATTCTGGAACAAGGGATGATAATAATTTGATGAATATGCATGGCAATGTTTGGGAATGGACTAGTAACAGTGATTTACGTGGCGGGTCATGGAATGATAATGTGATTAGTTCTTCGAGTGGTAATCGTTTAACTATGAGAACGGATGTGTCATATGTATTAGCAGGAGTTCGCCTAGTGATTGAGGTCGCTCAATGAAAAGTATAATTTTACTCTGTGTGATTACTGGATCATTATTAGCAGCAAGTGATGATGGGAAATTATTGGTACATAATTGGTCGACTTCATCAGACACTCGGTTTTCTATTGGTTTGGCAGCACCATTGTCAAGAATAGAAGTGAAGGGAATACAAAGGACTGCATTGTTGGTTCATGATGAATCTTTATCATTGGATCCAGATTACGGTTTACATGTTGGAATGGAACAGGTGCAAACTGCCATGAGCTATTCCCGTTTGGGCTATCAGTGGGCGTTTGGTTTTGCTAGTGATTCCCATCGTGGTGAGGCGGAGGATGGTCGAGGTATAACATTAGATGCTTTGTCAGTAACAGGCCGATTTGGTTTAGCTCTACGTTGGGATGAACTTGGTGATGAGAGTAATGGTCTTCTGCAAGTAGAAATAAGTCCAATGGCAGGGATTGGTACAGGAATCGTATCAGTGGAAGGTTCTGGCAATTCCGATTATGGTTTATATCTTAGTTATGGCTTATTGGTACAAGGTGTTTATCAACCAGTAGATCATTGGCAGATCATCGCAAGTTTAGGGTATCAAGGAGGTTTTTCTAGTAATGATTGGTCTCAGGCAGATAGTGGTGAAGAGCAAATTTCTGGTATAACTATTAGGACTGGCTGTGGCTGGCGCTGGTAAACATTTTTATAGTACCCGTGCATACTCGTTTGGGCGAGTAGGTATTCAATGGTCTGTGGAAGGCAGTGATGATGCATGGTTGCTTCATCGTATTTATTTGCCTGTTGCTGAAATTCCAGAATATGCAGAGCATAAAACTCATGTACAGGTAGAATCAGTTTTTGATTGTATGAGCAAACCAATACAGGACACAGAGGCATTGTGGATAATGGACCATCTGAGCTGGCACGGCGTCTCCGATTTTCGGCAGCGTGTATTGCGGACATTGTTTGAACAGGTTGGGGTTGGTGAACAGGTCAGTTACGGTGAATTGGCCGAACTGAGTGGATCAGCAGGAGCAGCGCGAGCGGTTGGGACGACGATGGCCAACAATCCTTTTCCTTTGCTTATTCCCTGCCATCGGGTGCGAGCTGCAAATGGGCCAGGTGGCTTTGCGGGTAATTGTGACGGTGGGGCAGCTTTAAAGCAGGTCTTGCTTGCGTTGGAAATTGGATCTAGTTAGTAAGGTTTTGTTTTAGATAAAAACGAAAAAAGCCCTTTGCATCTTTTGCAAAGGGCTTTTTTTGAATTTCATTTGAAGTTGTTTCTAGTCTACTTGAGCGGTAGAGAATGTTGTTTGAACAAAGTCGAGGAGATAATCTTCGGTCATGGCTATGACGTGGAATTCACGGGCTTGGTTGAGATGTAAATCGGCATCTTTACCTGCAATAATAAAGTCATCGTTTGGACCAACGCTGTCTTGTGGACCAAGGACTTTGCGGACGATACCACCTGTTTGGCGAATAAAGTTAGCTATGTCTTCTGCGTTGTAGCGTTGGAATTCACCAGCTAGTACAAAGGTACGTGGTTTGTTTGGGCTAAAGACAGGGTTGCCAATTTTGTCGCCATTGGTGATTGGGCGGCGTGATGATTGGCTTTCACGGAGTATGCGGCAAGAAGAGGTGCGTGGGCCAACTTCAATAACTTCGGCGAAGCCTTTGGTGACATGCATGCCTTTTTCAATATTAAATATTTCAAAACGAAGGCCAGCAACGCAGCTATGTTCAGAGCCAAGGTTGATGACCGCATAATCACCAGCCTCTGCGGCTTCAAGCAATTCTCCATCTTCTTGAACTTCTGTAAGCCATGTTAATTCAAGCTCAAGCAATTCACGGATGTCAGTCTCAAGACCAAGTTTTTCACTTTTTAGGCGTGCTTCTCTGTCGTTATGGGCACGGGTCATTTTATTGTCGGCATCATCAAGTTCGTCTTTTTCTTCGTTCAGGCGATCTTGTGTGGTATTAAACGCATCTTCTTCGTCATTGATTTTATTAAGAATATCATCGGTGCTATCGCGCATGCTTGCAATGATGTTGTTCATTTCTTCAAATGCGATGCGCTCTGCTTTATTTTCTCCTTTATCCCACACAGCAAGAGAGCGTTCTTGATAGGCAACGAGAAGATTGGTGAATGCGAGCCACAGCTGGTTAGATTTTTCATCGCCAATAACATTGCCGTCTACCACTTGAATATTGTATGCAGACAGAGCAGAGGCTCTTTCTAAATAGACATCTTCAAGGTCGTCTCTATGTTGTTTCAGTGCGTCTATTTTTTCTTGTATTTCTTTCATTTCTTGGTCGAGATTTTTCATGGAATCTGAAGGTTTAATGGGACCTTCAGGGTTACCAATTTTTACGACTTCAATGTCTTTGTAGCTTTCCCAGGCAAAGAAAGATAACAGGGTTGTAATAATAACGAGCATAATGAGAAGAATAAGAGAGTTTGTATTTCCTGCTCGGATGTCTGAATGCTTTTTCATGTTAGTGGTCTTCCAAGTGGCTTGTCATGAGTGCTTGTTATTGAAGAGTCTTTTACAGGCGTTTTTGATCTGTGGGTTCAAGAATAAATTCAAGTAGTTTCCGCTCGCTGAGAATAATGACACCGTAGTTATTAGCTTGGTTGAGGTATTCATCTGCATTTTCGCCAGCAACGAGATAATGGGTTCCAGTAGTGATTTCTTTCTCAATGCTACCGCCAGCATCTTTGATAAAACGGATAAGCTCTGGATGGCTATAATTAGCAAAGTGACCTTTTATTACAAAGGTTTTGATTTCTTTGGGGTCATAAATTGGATTATGGAGATGGTCACCAACAACAACAGGGTCGTTTTTGTATGTTTCAGATAAGATGCGTGCGTGAGAAATGCGTGTGTCTACGCGAACGACTTCAATTTCACCTTTGCGAACTTTTTTACCAGCACGGCGATTAAAGATAGTGAATTTTGTGCCTGGTCGTAGATTGTCTCTCCATCCAATGTTGAGAACAACATAGCCGTCATCAGCGCGTGCAGCAGTAATGCGGCCATCGCTTAACATTTCACGTTCATTTACATTCTTGCGGTTAATTAATTCCTGAACACGTTTGTTGAGTCGAGTATTGTCTCGCTCCAACGAGAGTTCGGCTGCAAGAAAGTTTTCTTGTTTCTTTTCAATAGCATAGGCCATTTTTTGAACTTTGAGTCGTTCTTCGCTAAGTGTTTGATCATAACTTGCAGCATTTAAATGCCAGCGGGTCTCTTCTTTAGCGAGATCATTACGTGCTTGGATGGCATCTTCAAATAATTTTGTGCGTTTATCTCGAATCTGGGCGATGCGGTCTTTAATGTTGGTAACGTGGATTTTCGATTGGTTTGCCAACTCGGTAATACCATTATTGAGGTCTGGGATTTTATCATTCTCAATATCTTTAATATAGGCATTGATTGTTGGAATTGTTTTTTGAAGAATGAGAATCTCTGAATCAAGGATTGGAATTTGGCCGCGAAGTTCGGTTCGTAGTAAACGTTTTCTATGCCACTCTTCCTTAATTGTTGTAGATTCTTGATAATAATAGAGCCAGTAGCCGAAGGCTGCTATGCCACCGAAGACGAAAAGTGCTATAAGAGTACCCATCCAAGCGGGGGTACGTTGATAAGTGGCCATCAGAAAATTCTCCACAAAAAACGGCAAAATCGAGGTATTCGCGACGCAAATACTAGGTTGTTAGTGTCGCTCAAACAAAGGGAAGGGGGTGGCACAGGCATTTTGTGTGTGAGTAGCCGAGTGTGTGGGTGCAAGTTGTTTTCTCTTGGATGATGGGGTTGCTGAGAGGGCAGATGACTATGCGTAAACTTTATTGATCAATTATTGACCTTATGTCATTAATGAATATTAATAATTGATCTAATGAATAATTATTGAACTGACTTCTCTAGGCGTTAAAATGTAAGTGTTTATCTTAAAAGAGTTTATGGATTTCTATTTTTGGGAACGATGGGTGCTCCAAGGCTTTACAACCTTTCAATCCACCACTCTTTATAAAAGGGGAAACCATGAAGAGTTTATTTGTTACACTTTTGACAGTAGCGGCACTAATGCTTGCGCTGCCTACCGAAAGCTGGTCGGAAGAAACGACAGCTCCAGTAGAAACCACCGTTGTAGAAGCATCTACACAAGAAGAGGAAGTTGCGCCAACGCTCGCTCAGACTCTAAGTGATCTTGGCTTAGAGCTCAGTGAGGAAGAAGCGGCAGGAGTGGCTGCTTATGATTCTTCTGGCAGCTACGATTGGACAGAAGCCGATCTCGGTAAAGGGATCATCGGAAAGATTTCAGAAAAGGTGGATAACACTCGATTTATTACTGACAACCTTTGGTTGATGATTTGTGCCGCGCTTGTCTTCATCATGCATCTTGGTTTTGCAACTCTTGAATCTGGACTTATTCGGTCAAAAAACACAACTAATGTCTTGTTTAAGAATGTTATGATTGTGTGTATTGGCCTGCTTACATACACATTTATTGGATTTAATTTCATGTATCCGTGTGGCAACTGGGCTATTGATGGCGTGTTCGCCAACATTGTCCCCGGAATAGGCATTGGGGACTTTTTAAATGATCCAGCTATCTACCTTGCCAATATGACGGATAGTTATGCTGGTTATACATGGTGGACCGACTTCTTGTTCCAAGGCATGTTTGCAGCAACTGCGGCTACTATTGTATCTGGATGTGTTGCTGAACGAATCAAGCTTGGGCCATTCCTCCTCTTTGCTACCATCTACGTTGGTTTTTTGTATCCATTGGTTGGTTCATGGAAATGGGGCGCAGGCTGGTTAGACGGAATGGGTTTTGTTGATTTTGCTGGTTCTACACTTGTTCATAGTGTGGGTGGCTGGGGTGGCTTGGCTGCGATCTTAGTGCTTGGACCACGTCTTGGTAAATTTGCTAAAGATGGCGGTGTACGTCCCGTTCTTGGTCATAACCTTCCACTTGCCACTATCGGTGTATTCTTGTTATGGCTTGGCTGGTTCGGTTTCAACGGTGGTTCTGTCCTGAATGCTTCTCCTGCTACTGTGAGCTATGTGCTTGTAACAACATCACTTGCTGCTGCTGCTGGTGGGTTTGCCGCTGCGATGGTGAGCTGGGTCATGACTAAGAAACCAGATTTAACAATGGCTTTGAACGGTGTGCTTGCTGGACTTGTTTCTATAACTGCTGGAGCTGACATTTTAAGCCTTCCATGGGCACTCTTTGCCGGTTTAAGCGGTGGTGTTATTGTATACTTTGCTGTAATCTTCTTTGATAAGATAAAAATTGATGACCCAGTTGGTGCGCTCTCTGTACACCTTGTTTGTGGTATCTGGGGTACCTTACTCTGTGTTGCTGGTGGTGCTGACCTTATGGTTCAAATCACTGGCATTGTTGCCTACGGTGTAACAAGCTTTGTCTTTGCTCTTGTTCTGGCTCTCGTTATTAAAGCTATCATGGGATGGCGTGTCAGTGAAGAAGAAGAACGTGAAGGCTTAGATATTGGTGAGCATGGTCAACCAGCATATCACTCATTAGAAGAAATTCGTTAAGATTTGGTAGACCCCGAGGGGGTGAAAGAGTGTGGTGGCTTTCCCCTCGGGCGTTTGCCTCCTTCCACCGCAAAAAAGCAAACTGCTCAAAAATTGATTCTAGCCTTGAGCGGACAATCTGTTAAACCTTCCCCTCTTCCTAAACGACGGAGGGGCCTCCAGCGCGGGTCTATTTGAAAGATCATACCTAAGTGCTGTTAGGAACACCATATAAAGGAATTTAATCATGAAGATGATAGAAGCCATCATTCAACCAAGTAAGCTTGAAGCGGTCAAAGAGGCCCTCAGCGAAATCGAAGTCGTTCGTTTGACTATCAGCGATGTTCAAGGGTTTGGCCGACAAAAAGGTCATACTGAAGTATATCGTGGTCACGAATATACCGTTAACTTATTGCGCAAGGTTAAGATCCAAATCGCAGTAAATGATGAGTTTGTCGATTCTACTGTAGGAGCCATCATTAAAGGCGGCCGCAGTGGAGAAGAAGGCAAAGTTGGCGACGGTAAAATATTTGTCATTCCGCTTGAAGAATGTGTGCGTATTCGCACTGGTGAACGCGGTTCAGACGCAATCTAACCTTATAACCCAGTAGGTGTGCGCGCTTACTGGGTTTTTTTTTCTACCACCACACTCAGGTCTCTACCTGATCATTATTACGGAGTTTCTCTATGTCTATCGCTGACGTACAAAAGCTAGCCCAAGAAAATGATGTCAAATTTGTTGATATCATGTTTGGCGACGTTTTTGGCACCTTACAACACGTTACTTTCCCAGCAAATGTCTTGGAAAATGAAGACTTTTTCGAAGATGGCGTTGCATTTGACGGGTCATCTATCCGCGGTTGGAAATCAATCGACAAATCAGACATGAAAATTGTCCCAGATCCAACTTCTGTATTCCTTGACCCATTTCGTGACTATCCAACTGTTTGTATGTTTGGTGACGTATTTGAGCCACGCACAGGCCAACGTTACGAGCGTGACGCACGTAGTATCGCTTGGAAAGTGTTGCAATATTTGAAAGAAACAGGCATTGGCGACATTGCTTACTTTGGCGCAGAGCCAGAATTCTTTGTTCTTGATGGAGTTCGTTATGGTTCAGAGCCACAACAAGCCTTCTACAGTGTTGAAAGCTCTGAGTCTCCATATTCAGCAGCAGACGACGATGGCTTTAACCTTGGCCATAAGATTAAACATAAACATGGTTACTTCCCAACAACACCACAAGATACCCTCATGGACCTTCGTTGCGAAATGATGTTGAACATGGAAGGCATGGGAATTATACCAGAATTGCACCATCACGAAGTTGCTACTTTTGGTCAATGCGAAATCGGTATGCAATTTGATGCGCTTATCCAAGCTGCAGATAATGTTCATAAGCTGAAACATGCTGTGAAAAACACTGCATTCCAACATGGCAAAACCGCAACCTTTATGCCAAAACCAGTATTCGGTGACAATGGTAGTGGTATGCACTGTCACACCTCTATCTGGAAAGACGGCAAAAATATGTTTGCTGGCGACGGATATGGCAACATGAGCCAAACAGCTATCTATGCTATTGGTGGTATTTTGCGTCACGGTCGTGCTATCCAAGCATTTACTAATCCATCAGCAAACAGCTACCGTCGTTTGGTTCCTGGTTATGAAGCGCCAGTAAACCTCGCCTACAGTGCAACAAACCGTAGTGCAACGATTCGTATCCCACACGTAAACGGTGATGCTGCTCGTCGTTTTGAATTCCGTTGTCCAGATGCATCTGGTAGCCCATACCTCGCATTCTCTGCTATCTTGATGGCAATGATTGACGGTATCAAAAACCAAATCGACCCAGGTCAACCAATGGATAAAAACATCTACGATCTTCCACCAGAAGAACTCGCAGAAATTCCATCAACTTGTGGAAGTCTCGAAGAAGCCCTCAACGAACTTGAAAATGACAGCGACTGGCTTACAGCTGGTGATGTATTTGATAAAGACTTCGTTGATACTTATATCGATTACAAACGTGAAACTGAAGTGCTTCCACTTAAGCTTCGCCCGAATCCATACGAATTCCATTTGTACTATGATTGCTAAACTCTAGAAGTGCTGACAATCAAACGATTACACAAAAAACCCCAGCCAAATAAGGCTGGGGTTTTTTTGTGTCTATGGTCTTCTCTGTAATCGAATAAACGGTTCTTTGTTTTAAGAGAAAATTAAGAGTTAGAAGTGGTCCATTCTGGAACAAGAATTTTAAGGCTGGCCAAAGCATCTTTCTTATCACCGGTGTGGCAAGCATTAAGCAATGTCTCTATATCATGGGATAAATTATCCCAGCCAAGGGAAAGAGGTTTGGCAATCATAACACCTTCAACCGCAGTGCCGCCTTCTGCATCATTAATGATTAATTCTTCATACATTTTTTCACCTGGTCGCAGCCCAGTAAATTCAATTTTAATGTCTGTATCTGGGATATACCCAGCCTTAAAGATAAGTTGTCTAGCGAGGTCTAATATTTTAACAGGTTTTCCCATATCTAGAATAAAGATCTCACCCCGGTCAGCAAGAGCACCTGATTGTAAGACCAATTCGACAGCTTCAGGAATAAGCATAAAATAACGGGTCATTTCAGGATGAGTAACGGTTACTGGGCCGCCTGAATTAATTTGATTAACAAAATGAGGGATGACACTGCCAGAAGAGCCAAGTACATTACCAAATCGTACAGCACAAGCGTGAACGCCATCAAGAGGATAATTTTGCAAAAGTAATTCACAAACACGTTTACTGGCTCCCATTACATTTGTGGGACGCACGGCTTTGTCTGTTGAAATATGAACAAGCTTATCAACTGCAAACTTTTTCACGCAATGAAGTAGATTTAAGAGCCCGCCTATATTATTAATAAGTCCACCCATTGGGTTATGTTCGACCAGTGGTACATGCTTATAAGCAGCTGCATGGTAGACAACTTGTGGACAATGCATTTGAAAGGTCCGTTCTAATGCGTCTTTTTGGCAAAGAGATAAAAGGACAGCTTGTATCTCAACACCAGCAGGCGCTGCAGACCGTAGTTCCTGATCAATCATGTAGAGATTGTATTCCGAATGATCTATGATGATAATCTTTTTAGCATGCGCCGAAGCAACTTGTCGGCAGATCTCACTGCCAATGCTACCGCCAGCGCCTGTAATCAAAACAGTTTTCCCATTCAGCATTTTTCGAACGAGTGTTTTATCCAGATTACGTTTGGGGCGGTGTAACAGATCTTCCATAGACATGTCTTCTACAGAAAAATTTCCTGACCCGTCAATGATGCGGTCAACACCATGGACGACTTTCATTTTGACACCTTGGTCCATGCACAAATGGAAAACTTCTTTCAGACGAGGTTGAGATAAATCACTAATGGCAACCACCAGTACGTCAAAAGATTTATCTTTACGAATGGTTGCAAGATCCTCAGGTGGCCCAAATACTTTGCGGCCATGAATAACAGACCCCTTTAGGCGTTTATTATCATCAAAGAAACCGACAACACGGTAACCATTATTTTGAAGGTTCCTCATCATCATTTCACCAAGATAACCAGCTCCGTACAAACACACACGTACAACAACTCGTTTTTGTAGTTGTTTCCAGCGAAAATAGCTGCGTACTACAATTCGGGATGAACCTAAGAAGGTACAAGTTAATAAAAATTCAAGTAAGAGAAATGCACGACCAAGACCACCAAGGTCATCGTAGGAAAAGAAAAAGGCAACGCTTGCGGCAGCAATAGAGCCACCAATACATGCTAAGCATAAGGTTAGCACCGTGTGGATGCCTGAGAATCGTAATACAGCTCGATATAATCCCCAACGAATTAAGAGCAAGCAGCGTACACAGACCATAACAGATACAATAAACCACGCTTCTCTATGGGCTACTCGGTCTAATAAAATGGAACCGATTTCCATAGACAAGGCCATAAGGATAATGTCGCCAAACATCCACGATAAGGGTTTTGCAATGGAGCGTTTCATTGGCTCCTCCTGTTTGTAATGATATTAATGAGTAACATCTTTTCTGAATAATACTTTGACGAATGTTTGAACAATGATTTTGAGGTCAAAGAAAAAAGATTTATTATGGAGATAGAATTCATCTAATTCTACTTTTTGAGGAATAGGAAGTTCATCCCGACCATTGATTTGAGCCCAGCCGGTTAAACCTTGAGGAATAGTTGAGACCTGTTTTTCTGTGCGCAAAGCAATAAGATTATCTTGATTATAAAGGGCTGGTCGAGGGCCAACTATACTAATGTCGCCTTTTATAATATTGAGGAGTTGAGGTAACTCATCGAGGCTGGACTTTCGTAAGAATTGGCCAATTGGAGTGAGGTGTTGAGATGGGTCTTGAAGTAAGTGAGTAGCTACCGCTGGAGTATCTGTTTTCATGCTGCGGAATTTTGGCATCATAAAAGTCTTATTGTGTCGGCCTACACGTTCAGACCAATAGAGAACGGGTCCACGTGAGGTGATTTTAACAAAAAAAGCTATCACGAGCATTGGTAGAGCGAGAACGAGCATAGCAGTGAAAGACACTATTATATCAAAGATTCTCTTTGAAAATGCATACATGTTATGACTCCTCTCCATGTATCATTTGCTGGACTCCTTGGGCGATTGTTAAAGGATTTTCTAAGGAGAGTATTTCCTTCGTAGTGCTATTGTCTACCTCTAGACTTTTGTAGAGGCGTTGATAAAGCATCGGTTTGAATAAGCGTACAATCATTGCAAACAATGGAATACGTATGAGTACCATTGTCGTATCTAGCTCTTTAGCGATCAGTTGAATAAGCTGGCTTGTAGAAAGCGGTTCGTCATCGCTCGCTAGAAAGACACCGCTTGTCTGTTTATTGATAAGTGTGGCAATCAGGTGGCAAAGATTACCATTTGAGACCATGCTTCTGCTATTTTTTATCTTGCCAAAGGGTAATAGCGGCATTTTGTTTGTCAGGGCAATAAGGCTTTTCATGTTTGCTTTTACGCCAGCACCATAAACAATGGGAGTTCTTATAATGGAAACAATAAAATCTTCGTTTTCTAATGCTTGAAGTTTTTGTTCAGCAGCTAGTTTACTTTTTCCGTAATCATCTAAGGGAGTACAAGCGCTGTCTTCGGTATATGGTGTGTCTGTTTCTTCGCCATAGACTTTAACGGTACTCATAAAGATAAAATGTTTGACCCCTGCATCTTTAGCAGCATGGGCTAGCTTCATGGTTTGCTGTATGTTAATTTGCTCGTATTGTTCTTTGCTTGCGCCACCCATTTGGTGGACAAGGGCAGATAAATGGACAATAGCATTAATCCCCGTACACAATTCAGGAGTTACGGTTCCTGTTCTAAATGAGAAAGGGTGGATTGTATATTGTGTGGCATAATGAGATGTAAAATATGAGCCGACAAAGCCACTGGCACCGGTTACTAAAACATGTGTCATGAGTTATCCTTTGGGACTATCAGCGTTTGCTGCCGTCTCGTATTGATGATGTAACGCAATTGCTTTGCCATTTTTATATTTCGTAAACCCATTGTGAGTGTAGTGGATGAAATAGTAGATACTTTGGAAGAAGCCAATTTTTTCAACATCCCTGTAGGTTGTCCATTGCCAACGAGCTGTGCGCATTTTGTTTGATGAATAGGATTGGCCCATTAAGCGGTATTGAGAAAGTCGTTCAGGAAGACCATGTGCATAGTCGATGATTTTCAAAATGTCTAACCATAAGACGTAGTCTTCACGAGAAACACGTTTGAGATATTGTTTACCAATAGCGCCTGCATCATAGATAGCGGTCAAATTGCCAATCATGCAGGTCTTGAGAAGGCCTTTGTAGTTCACTTTGGTTTGTGGGATCAAAAACTCACCAACAAGATTGTCTTCTTCGTCTATGGTCTGGTATGACGTAAAGGAGAGCTTTGCGTTAGATGATTTCATAAAAGCAATTTGCTTTTCAAGTTTATTGGGTAGCCAAATATCATCGCTATCAAGGAAAGCAATGTATTGACCCTGGGATTCTTCAATGGCTTTATTGCGAGCGACTCCTTGCCCAGAGTTTTGTTCGAGTTTGAACAGTTTAACGCGAGAATCTTTTTGGACATACTCTTCGATGACTGAGTTAGAGTTGTCTGGGGAGGCATCGTCAACAATAAGTAATTCCCAAGAACCGTATGTTTGTGCCATCACAGACTCTATTGAGCGGCCAATAAAATTCTCAACATTGTAGGATGGCATAATGACTGATACTAAATCATCTATCATTGGGTACTTCCTCTTTTAAGCGGGCAGTAAAACGTGTTTATCTAAATATTCTAAGAGTGAGTCTGAGAAATCATTGTAATTAGATTCGTCATCAAAATAGATATCCCCTCGGTATGACTGTTCCCACACTGCAGCGAAGTATTGTTGAATGTCATCTTCACTTGGACCGGAGGCATTGTTTGTCAGTGTTTCGGCAATGTGTCTGCGCAAGTCTTTGAGGTTGTCAATATAAGAAACCAAAGGAGATTTGTCATAGAAGGCATCGCCTAATACGAGCACTGGTTTCCCAAGCAATGCTGCTTCAGCTCCAGCCTTAGAGTTGATCGTGACAATTAATGATGCTTTCAGTAAAACGTCATAGTTGTTTGTTCGAGGTTCGAGAAGTACGACATTATCAAACATTTTGAGCGTTTCAGAAATACGTTTTCTATCAATGTCGCCAAGCATGGCAGGATGTTCTTTAATTGCTAATTTTGTACCGATAGGTAGGGAGCGAGCAAGTAAATGGATGAGTCCCAATTGGTCAAAATATTCTGGAGAGCGTACCGTTAAGGCAACGTCATTTGGTACATGCATCGGAAAGTAGATGAAGGTGTCTTCTGGAACTGTAGCATAAAATCTACGTAGCAAGACATTGTTGATCAGCATGCGCACATGACGTTTTACATGATGGCCGATGTAAGAAAATTCTTCTTGTTTCTTTTTAATGACTTTTGAGAAGATTTTCTGGAAGAGTCTGGTTATATTATGGCGGCTGAGCATTTTTTTGATTGGGTTACGATAGCCCGCTTTGTCTTTCATTGGAATGACAATTTTTTTCTGTGCCAAAGTTTCTTCGAGGTAGGTCTTTAGTTCAGCTGGCACATCTGTGATTGGGCTATCTGGAGCACCAACATCAATTGAGCTAATGTCATTTTTCACAAAGAAGACGCGACCACGAAAAAATGATGGTTCGAGAAATATATTATCAATGCCATGTTTTTTAGCAACGAAATAGCAAGAAAGCAAAGAACTAAAACCACCGAGTTCTTGAATGACAAACAGTTTGCCAGAGAAGCTCTCTTGTATGCCAGTAATTATTTTCTCAAAAGACTTGATGTAATTGCAGTATTTAGTCTTAATATCAACTGTTTTTTTGATATTAAAGGCAATTTTCTCGTGACTCATCAGGATATTGGGTTCATCCATGCCATAGCTTTCGCATAGGCTGGCAAAGGTTGCATGAATATCGGGGTCCCTTTGGATACCTTCAAAAATATTATAGCAGGTAACGCCTTGCTCAGTGATATACTGACAACTTTCTTCGTGAAAGGAGACGATGCAGACATCATGTCCACGATTACGCATCTCTTTGGCCCAGCCAACGAAGAAAATAGTCTGATTCATGGCCAAAGTTGTGAAAATAAAGCTATGCCTTTCCAATGTACTGCTCCTCATTTACTTAAACTATCGTTAGCTTGTGGTAGTGATGTTTGTTTTTGCTCGTTTTTGATTTGTGAATGCCAGACAAGTATAATGGCTACGAAGGCTGAGTAGAGAAATTCAAAGAAGACACCGAGAAACGCTTGGCATAGGCTGTATGCAAAAAACCCCATCGCAAATCCTTGCTGAAGCCCACTGCCATTCTTTATAATATATCTTACCTTATTGGTCATAATCAAGAGGAAGAGTAATAGCATGCAAAGACCTTGTATGCCAGCATAAGATAAGTAGAATAGGGGCGCGGTGAAAAGGTCTTCTCCATTAACGCCATCGACTTCGATTAATTCCATTCCTCTAGGTATCCCAAAAGGGAATGCCTCAAATACGGCTATTGCATTATGGAGTGATGACATTCTATCTGTATAGGAAGAAGATTTATTGAACATCTCATTATCTGTGCCTAATGTCAGAATGAGGCATCCTATAAAGAAGAGAAAAGCAATAGTCCAGAGTATTATTCGTTTACTGGCTTTTAAGAATAGAGTTGTTGCTAGTGTTGCAAAGCAAGCAAAGTATGACATTGTCCATAGTAATGTTAGGCTAATAAGACATAGAAGTGATTTGCGATACTTTATGTCTTGAGTAAATAACAAGATGAAGAAAAAAGGTAAGAGGAAATATGCAAATCGATTAGATTCAGTAAAGTAGGATGTAAGACGGTAGTAACCATCGAAGCTACCTATGACACCGAAAAACAGATTGAATCCCATGTTGTTTGCAATGTTTAACTTCTCAACATCATAGGCCAATGAAAGATTCATGCCGGTAGAATGGAGAAATATAACGAAAATAGCATGAATGGATAGGAGTATGGTAAGATAAGCATAAGCCAACAGAAATTGGTTAATGGAAGATGGACGCCGGGAAAAAAAACCAGAAAAAAAGAGTGTGATCAGCCACATGTAAAGATACGAAGGAACAAATTTAAATGTGTGTAAGGAATAGAGGCCGATTAATAATAGCAGAGGTAATAAGGGTTTAATGTATTTATAATGAGCTGAAAACCCAACAATGAAAAGAATTATCGGGGTGATGATAACGAGAGGGTAGTATATAAGGTGCTTTAAGTAGGAGTATTCAAATGTGATGTTTGGGTATAGTTGCAGCCACAATAAGAATAAGAACAACAACAACAAGTCATTTGCTGATTTTATTTTTGTGTTTTGAATAAGAGTCATGTTTGAATTATCATAGATGAGAGTATTTATCGATTATATGCCCAGTGTTTTGAGATATAAGGGCAGGAATTTATGGTTTTTTAGAATGGTTGCGTTTTGAGAAGACGATACGGTTGCTTGAGCAAAATGGAATACAGGAATAAAAAGACTTCTTTTTTACCGATAGAGAAGTGTCTGATTCGAAGTCACATACTGCCTGTGCGGTGTCTATTTGCAAACTTTTTGCAGAACGACTTGTTCGTGAAGAAAGCTTTACGAGGTTTCTTGTTAGCGTCCGTCCGTAATGGAAAACAAATTGTTTGATGGCAGGGATTCCTTGTGGCGCTTGTGAGTTATCTGAAGTTTTTTGAGCGATTTTTTCAGCTGCGCGATAAGCAGATTGTCCATCAATGCGATGGAAAAAATCTGAGACCAATTGATTTGTGTATTTTTCAATTTCATTTTTCCGTTGAGTCATGCTATCATTGGGTGTTTTGTGGATGATGGCTTCAAGCATAGTGAGCATGTCCTTCTGAGTAGTGGCTAGATAACTACAAGATTCAACTTGTTCAACACGATCCATGCTATCTTGGAGAAACTGTGGTTGTAAGACTGGTTTACCTATGAGAGCAGCCTCTACGCCAGTTGAGGAATTAATCTGTACAACGGCTAGGGCTTGATGTAGAACGGAGAAAATTTCTCCACCTTCGTTAAATGTGACATTGCTATAGTTAGCGAAGAACTCTTTATAGGTATCATGGTTTTCAAATGGATGTGCTCGAAAAACAAATTGGGTTTCTTTATTGCGAGATATGATCTCACCCAAGAGAGTAAGGTAAGCATCCATACGTTTTAAAGCAAGTTGCTGCATTTCTAATGCTTGTTCGTAAGTGTATTCAAGGGTTTCCGCCATATTCCGAGCTTCTTGATCCAGTGATACAAAACGAGGATTGCAGAGTGGGAAGCTGGCTATCAATAATACATAATTACCAAGTTGAGGGTATTGTGGGAAGAAGCTTTCATAATGACGGTCGAAAAAATCATAGCGAGGAGCGCCAGTTAAAGCTATGTCAGTATTCGTGAAATTGTGCTCTTTATAAAAATCAATAAATGCTGAATACTGTTTCTCTCCCCATAAAAGGTAGAGATCAATGAGTTCCGCAGCTCCACTTTTTTCAACGCTAATCAGAAGTTCTGCATAAACATCTCGTAGGATACCGCCTTCTGTGTCGAGTACGCCGACACGATAGCCGAGATTCTTATAGCGTTTAATGCGTTGCCCGTTGGCTGGACGACAATAATTCATGAGAATGAGGTCTGGCTTGATGGCAGCGATGTGTACTTCCTGATCATACATTGGTACTAAATGTGCATGAATGCCAAGTTTTGCTAAACGACAGGCTAATAAAGAAAGACCTCCAAGATCGCGTTTGGGGTTATCTACGACTAAAACAACGTTTTTTTCAACCATGAACACTCCAACGTCTAAGAACGACGTAATACCCTTTTAACTATTTTTGTAACAAAAGCTTTTTCTTCAATGCCGAGAACCAGAAAGTAAATTAAACATACATAAGGAAGATAGAGGGCTGCTGACCAGAGGGCGAGAACCATATAGCTTTGACAACTAAAGTTTTGCTTCAATAGTATAGAGGCGGTATAAGGCACTATGGCACAGGTGAGCAAAACAAGAATATTAAGAGAAAATTGACGATAGGGTATTTTAAAATATCTTAAAAACATCCATACTGAGATAGGAATGACGATGGAAAGACCCGCGAAGCGACCGGTAGTAACGGCTAAGAGTTCAATATTATTGATAAGTAACAATGTGTAGAGTGCACTTACAGAAAATATAACCCAACCAAAGAAAGAGAATATTCCAACTTTATAATTGAGGCCGAGAAAGATAGATGAGCCATGGCTAATGAAAAGAGATAAGAATGGAACAATTAACAGGGTTTGCATAAGGTAAGCATATTCTACAAAAGATTTACCAACCCAAAGTCGGAGTAGCTCTTCTGATAGAAGTCCGATACATAGTAGAAAAGGTACAAAAAACATAAGGTTGAGTTTTAAACCAACCAGAAAGAGTGTTTTATTTGATTGATCATCTTTCTTGGCAGAGAGTTCGCTTGCGGCAGGAACAACTACGCTATTACCAAAGCCCATGATGACTTTGGTAAGATTCGGGATTTTAGCGACTACATCGTAAATTGCTAAGTAGGCTGGTGAGAGGAAAGTGGTGACAAAGAACTTAGGGGATTGATTGAACAAGACGCTGGCAATACGACCAGAAAACAATGCCAAGCAATACTTTGCTAAAATGGCTCGATCTTCAGGGGCAGGCCATTTAAGACATTTCGTGCCGTGAGATGCGCGT
Source organism: Planctomycetota bacterium (assembly GCA_016745075.1). Lineage (GTDB taxonomy): Bacteria > Planctomycetota > UBA11346 > UBA11346 > UBA11346 > JADGDD01. The sequence continues at coordinate 120,536 of JADGDD010000002.1, forward strand.
AGGAACAGAATTGTATAGACAATAAAAGTAAAGACATGAATAGAGAGAACCGCTTTGATGATTTCAATAAAGCCATGACCGGTAGAGAGAAGGATTAATGCTGTTGTGAAATAGATAATGTAGCAAACAACATCGACTAATTTTGTAGTGACGAACCGATGGAGCCCCTCAAAGTATCCAGCAAAAATCACGTTGTAAAATTGAAGAAAAACACTGGCTACGATATAGAAAAAAACCTTCTGGTAGGAAAGTAAATACTGTTCTGATACATTAAATATTTCAGAGAGTAGGTATGAACTGAGGAAAAGAAGAATGCTAACAATAATGGAACTCAGAACTGTATAGAAAGCAAATACAATGCCGAGTAATCCAGCTATTTTTCCAGGTTGGTCTTTTGCTGTATATTCAGCGACAAACTTTGTGAGAGCAGGCTGTACGCCAAATTCAAATATCCCCAAGACGCCATTTTTGACAGATAGAAATATGGTGAGAACAATTAGGCCATATTCTTCTTGAGACATAGATCCGAGAAGAATAGGGACCAGTATAAAACCAAGAACTGCCATAAAAACGCTGTTGAGCATGACAGCGCTAAAGTTTCTAATGATTTTATTGATCATATTAGGAGAGCTGCTTAATAACTTTCGCTGGTACACCGCCAACAATTACAGAGGAAGGAATGTCTTTGGTTACAACTGCCCCAGCAGTAATGATGACATTGTCACCTATTGTTACGCCGCCAATGATCGTGACATTTGTTGTGATCCAGCAACCTGTACCAATAACAATGTCATGACCTTCTGGAGGAGCCTCAGTTACTTCAACGCCATGATGTTTGCGATGGTAGAGTTTCTTACGCATGCCACCTTCAAATTCGTGGATACCAGTAGCGATTACGCAGTTGTGGCCAAAAATAGTATCGTCACCAATCGTAACATCACCAGAAGAGACGTTGATTGTGGTGTTTAGTAAGGAAACGCGTTCGCCAATATGAACACGGCTTTTTTTACCGTGAATGTAGGGACGGCGCATGGAATATTTTCGTATAAGGTCTATCAGACAGCCAAAGGATAAGCGGAGTAGTTTATGAATGATTCTACTGATGATGCTCATGAAGTTGCCTCTAACTGGGATTCAATACGCGCGACAGCTACATCAATAGCCCCATCATCAAAGTAGTTGCGTATATGTTGCGAATCAGTGGTCTCTATACCTTGTGTATGAGATGTGAACATCTTAACGGCGGTATCTTTGAAGTTGGCGTCTGTCGTGTAGTAGTTGAGACCAGTATAATAGTCTGCTAATACTGGCCATTGTTCATGAACATAGCTCTGTAGCTTTGTTTCCACAAGCAGAGTCGGAATGCCATAACTAATTGGTAATGCTAAAGATGTGGTAAACTGGGAAATAACACAATCAACCTGTGGTAATAGTTCGTAGAATGATTCATAGCTGATGGTGAAATCGGTAATACCGAGTGCGGCCAAGACTTTACGGTTTTCAGGTTCGCTGCTAGATGGGTGGGGTTTGATAATCCAATGAATGGCTCGGTCAATGTGCTGGGCTGCTTGTTGTAAGACTGTAAAAAAATGGATGACTTCTTCATAATTGAGTGTGAATTCGTCATAGCCTTCTGGTCGTACAGTACCTTCTGGCAGGAACTTTCTTGTCATAACTAAGCAATGTATCGGTGCTTGGGTATCATTTTTTTTACTGTGCGAGAGATAATTCCACCAAGATGAATCTAAGCCAGGATAGCCAATTTTTATGAATTGGTCTTTTTTATCTTGAGCCCGCAGCCATGGTTCTCCATGTTTGAATGGCATCCAATGTTCCGTATAGGGGGGCATCACATCATCATTCTGTTCATCAAAACGGCAGAACTCATCTGTTGTGTGAATATAATGGGGAGCATGCGGGAGCAGTGCCAGAGGTGTTTGTGTTGTTTCAAAGTAGGTGTAAAAATCTTCGCGGCCCTGAAAATTGGTTACGGTACGGTTATCAAAAAGGATAAAATCAGGAGCCAGTGTTGGCAAAATAGTGTGAGCATGAACAAGTAATTTAGAAATAATTCGTTCTATCGGACGGAAGTATCGTAGAGAAATAGAGCCAATGATACTACACATATTCCTTAGACGGATGTTTTTGAGTTCGCGCAGACTCATCGTATCAGAATACGATCGACGAAATATCCATTTAAGAAGGGGACGAAAGGGGCCAAGCTTTAGTTTGAAAAAATCGCTGAAGTCATATTGTTGTATGTTATTTTCAGCACAGAATGTATGCATATACCGGGCATTGCGGAGGATCTGTGATTTATTAAAGGTGGTGTACAGGATTGTGAGCTGTGCTTTTGGATATTTCTGCCGAATTCCCCATAATAATGGCATTGAAAAATCGAGCGTGCTCGTATTTTTCATAACAATTTGCATGATATGTTTGTCAAAATCCTGCTCCATTATCGCTGTCCTTGAATGATACTATGGAGTAGGGTGAGGCTGTCTTTATTGATACCAACACGCCGTTTAATGGAGGCAGATTCCATTGGCATGGCTAATACCTTTACACCAATGTATAATAGTGTTTCTACGTCTATGGAGGTAATACAGGATTTTATCTGTTCAGCTGTTAAGAGAGAACCTTTTTCATAATAATCGAGGCCATCTTCTGGTGCGGTAGGCATGTGGAAGTCTGACCATGTACCATAACTTGTTTCAGTGCTACTTGTGCCGGAAAACATAAGTCCAGAAAGTTGTTCGCCTACTTGGTGCATATGTTTACATGGGCCTTCAACAGATCTGTGTTCAATAGCTGAGCGAGCCCAGTTAATGGTTATGCCAGCATCAATGTTATGGTTCTTTTTGACTCTATGTAAGGCCTCTAGCTCTTCTTCTAACGAAAGAAAACCTTTTACTGCTGGTAATGGTGAACGTCCACTATCACAATGTTCAATAAGTAACTGAGCGCCATCCCATGGAAATTGAGCAATCTCTTCCAGTGAGCGAACAAGTGCATCGGAAGAACTATTCACACCTTCTACAGATAAACTAGGAGATGTACCCATGGCAATACTGATGACTTTTTTTCCACCAAAGCGATTATTTATTGCCTGAACAGATTGGCTGACACGTCGGTAAAATTGAACCGCTTCCGTGCGGCCAGCTTCATTATCTGAGGCGATGCCAAAATGTTTATTGGCTTTTAAACAATCCATTGTGCCAGGTAAGCAAGTAAAAGCGTATTCCCAGTTATCTTCTAATAAGGAGAGAAAAGTTGATTCGTCATGTTGGTGAACGGCACTACCCCAGAAGGGAAGTTCTAAGCCACGAATAATTCCAAGCTCTTCCTTTAAGGAATTGATAAAGCGAGCTTCCATATCCATGTCAGTACTGGTGAGGCTTGGTGATGTTGCATAGGCACCAACTATATAGTTACTAAAATCATCCATTGAGAAATTGGCCTCCGTTTAAATCAAGGCCACAGCCTGTCATGTAAGTGTTCTTTCTACTGATTAAAAACTCAATCCCTTGAGCAATCTCTAGTGGTTCTGCAATACGGCCAAGGGGTATCTCAGATTCGATAGACCGTAAGAGATCTTCTTCAACATTCTCACGAAGCATTGGTGTTGCTGTCATGCTCGGAAAAACACTATTTATCAGTACCTGATCACGAGCAAAGTCGATGGACAGTTGTTTTACAACGCCGCAGAGCGAGGCCTTGCTTGCTGTGTATTCTATGCCAGAGAACTTACTGAAAGTTCGCGCTGCAACAGAATTAACAACAACGATGCGTCCTTTTGATTGTTTCAGGAGCTCGTAAGCATGCTTCAGGCAGAGTAAAAGGCCCGTTACATTGGTGCTGATGATATTTGACCAATCAGCAACATCAAATTCAGTAATGGAACATTTTGTTTTTGTGATGCCAGTAGCATAAATAAGGCCATCTAATTGTTGAATAGAGGAGAAAAACTTGATAATAGAAGACTCATTACTGACATCAATACAATGAGATGTTAAGCCGTGATTGTTGTCGAGTTGTCGGCGGCCACCAACAAGAACATCATATCCTTCTTGTTGTAAATAAGATGCTGTAGTAAGGCCTATTCCTGATGTACCGCCGATAACTGCAATCATGCTCGCTTAGTCCTCATCATCTTTCGGGTATACGTGAGCAACATCAGAACGGCTTATGGCCATGCGAATTGCTGGTTTATTACCAGCGGCTTTAATTTTGTGAACGCGGTTTTTCAGCATGAATACGATATCACCTTTTTTGACGATTCGTTTTTCACCTTCGATTTCCCATTCCCATTCCCCATCAAGGATATACCACCATTCGTTCCAATCGGGGTGATAATGGCGGCGGTTACCTTCTCCTGGTAGTTGAGAAATAATAGTCATAGAGTTGCTTTCCGTATCAATAATACGTTTACTCCATGAACGGCTTGAATCCATGCCGGCGATCAGGTCTTTAACAACAACTGTTTCTTTATTAACATCGTACAAATCATTTTGTTCAACACCATCACGTTTTAAGATGCTTTCAACATGAATTTCAGAATGGTCAGGTTGTACTTCATCATAATATTCAATTGATTTGGCAGCATTTACTTTACGAGCTTGGATAATAGCTTCGGCCAGTTGAAAATCTTCTTCTCTATCAATGTCTATAGTGGAAAGACCGCGCAATTCAAAATAGCCAGTTTTCCCGTCGCCACCATGATAGGCTGCACCAAATTTTTCCATATTTGTGGTAAAGCTTTTGTAGGTCCAGCCCATTAATGCAGTAGCGTAAGCTTTGACTGGAACCATCGTTTGTGAAGGTGGGTTGGCTTTGCATTTATCAAAGTTGATTTCTTTATCGCCTTCTCCATAGACAGAGGCGATTTGTTTATGTTCAACAGAAATTAATGAGTCATATGCCTTGTTGACCATTTCGTTTACAAAGTCACGAATCTCTTCTGGTGTTAACAGTGGCGATGTTGGTAGAATTTGAATAAGAATGTCACCGTTTACATTTTTAATGAAATCAAGACCAAACTCATCGTTAGTAGAACTATCAGTAGAGAATTCAGCGGGACGTTTGTAAAAGCGTACACCTTTTTCTTCTGCGATCTTGCCAAAAATATCGGCTTCTGAATTGATATAGATTTCGTCGAACACATTTGCGTACATAACGCTATCAACAATATAGGAGATAAGCGGTTGCCCATCAATCATCCGTAAGTTTTTCTTTTTGACGCGTTTACTGCCCAAACGAGCAGGGATCATTGCGATAACTTTCATTAGGTGGTCTCCTGATATTGTATAAGTTCATCTATGGCGCTTCGGCCCATGGCTAAAACAGATTCTATAGAATTGCCGCCAATATGTGGTGTGTTAATAAGATTTTCTATCGCTAATAATTCTGTGTCTTCTGGGGGTTCTTCATAATAGACATCTAAGCCTGCTCCAGCAATTTGCCCACTTTTGAGCGCGACTTTGAGGGCTGGCAAGTCTACGATTTCACCTCTGGCAGTGTTGATGACGAGAGCAGAGTTTTTCATGCTGGTGAGCGCCTCTTCATTGATGAGTTTTTCTGTTTTTGCTGTAAGTGGAGTATGCAGCGTGATGATATCTGCTTGTTGAAAGAGTTCTTCTTTACTCACCGCTTCAACGCCAACCGAGGCATAGTAGTCATCTTGTTCGATAATGTCATTGACTAAGATGCGACATTGAAATGGTTGTAATAGGCGAATAAGTTCTTTGCCAATATGGCCTACGCCAATAATCCCAATGGTACGCTTAGATAAATCCATGCCGCCATCTTTATTCCAGATGCCGTTCTTTAATTGATTTGATGTAACATATAAATTACGAATCAACATCAGCATAAAGCCCATAGCCATTTCTGCGACAGATAAACGATTGACGCCTGCTTTCCAGCCAATGTAAATGCCTTTTTCTTTACAGTAGTCTAAGTCAACGTTATTAAGGCCAACGCCATATTTAGCAAGAGCTTTTACACTTGGACATGAGTCAATGATATGTTTATTGAAATCCTCAAGTCCAACAATAACGGCTTCAGCATCGCCGATGAAATCGATAAGTTCTTGGCCGTTGTATCGTATGCCAGTCGTGTTGATTTTAACATCTGGGTATTTTTCTTTTAATTCTGCAACGAGTGTTTCATTAAAAGAAAATGCTTTGTTCGGAATTGCTATTTTCACAGTAATTCTCCCTGTTTGAGTACGGAGCAAAGGCTATCAAGACAGAAAGAAAATTCTTCACGGGTAAAGTCATCAACTTTTTTGAAAACGAAATTGTCACCAGGTATGATCATGGTCAGGTGTTCGCCAACGCGTTTTTTATCATTTTCCATAGACGTTTGTAGAGCTTCTTGGGAAAAGAATTCATCTGCGAGTGTGCTTTTAATATTTGGTAACATCAGCTTTTCGTTAAGATGGGTGAAAGTCTCTTTGTCTATATGATCACGTTTCAGAGATAAAACGTTTGAGAAAATCATGCCGACGACAACAGCGATGCCATGTGGCACTTTATATGTGGAGGAGGTTTCTAGGGCATGGCCAAAACAATGCCCATAATTGAGTAAGTTGCGGTAGCCGGTATCAAATTCGTCTTCTTCCATATAAGAACGTTTGACGCCAAGAGTTGAACGCATGGCAGTGAGTACGCGGCTGTTATCTCGTGATTTTGCATCATCAACAATGGCTTCTACGGATGCGAAATCATTGCAACCACCTTCTCTCAGTAGTTGGAACTTAACAACTTCACCAACACCACTATAAAAATCTTCTTCAGGTAGTGTTTTCAAGAATTCGCTGCAAATATAAATGTTATCTGGTGGATAGAAACCACCAATAATATTTTTATAGCTGTCTACATTGAGAGAGGTTTTGCTACCAATACAGCTATCTGTTTGAGCAAGAAATGTTGTTGGAAGAAAAATCCATTTAACGCCGCGATACAGTGTTGATGCGAGGAAGCCGGAGACGTCTTGAGTAATGCCGCCACCAATTGAGATGACTGTTACGTTTCGTTTGGCAGAGCGCTTCATCATAAAACGGTAGAGCTCTTGTACGGTATCCAATGTTTTGTGTGTTTCTTTTGCGTCAAACAGGTAGAGCTCTTCGGCTGCAATAGTGCCAAGCCGGTCACCATAAGCTTCATAGACGTTTCTATCAACAATAATGACTTTGTTTTCAATCTGACACAGATCATCCATGCAGGATAAGTCATCACAAAAAGTAACCGTGTATTCTTTTACTTTGGATTTAAATTGCATATCGGTCATGCGAGGAAGCCTCCGTCTACGACGATGTTTTGCCCAGTGAGATAGGTGTTTTCTTCAGAAATAAGGTATTGCACGGTAGTGGCAATTTCAGATGGGTCAGCAAACCGCCTTAAGGGAATATCTTTGCTGAAATTTTCAATAGCTTGCTTATTTAATACTCGAAAGGTCAGTTCTGTTGCGGTGAAACCTGGAGCAAGACCATTAATGAGAATATTGTGAGGACCAAGCTCTCTGGCGAGTGCTTTTGTTTGCCCAAGTAATCCAAATTTAGACGTTGAATAGAGGGTGCGGCGTTCGATAGAACGTTCTCCCCAAATAGATGTTATATTAACAATCCGGCCGCGTTGTTGTTGTTTCATATGCGGGACAACAGCCTGTATAAGTTTTAACGGAGCAACGACATTAATTTGATTTAATGAGTCGATGTCTTCGTCTGTGATGTCCTCAATCTCTTTAACAATATTTATGCCAGCGTTGTTGATAAGTATATCAATAGCACAATGTTCTGGTTTCGCAAAGTAATTGGCTATAGAAGCTCGGTTATCTAAAGCGAGTTCATCGCGAGTCGGTGCAATAACCTTATAACAATCATATGATTCGAGCTTTTCTTTGATAGCAGAGCCGATGCCTCGGGCCCCGCCTGTTAATAAGACGCGGTATGTGTTCATCTTAACCTTCGTCTGTGCTATCTAATGGTTCATGGTTGTCATAATAACCAGATTTGTCATAGACATCTTCAATAAGAGTCATGACTCTCAAAGCGTCTTGGCTGCGGCCATGGACCATTGGGTTATCGCCGTTTATTGCTTCGGCAAATTCGTTGATTTCATATCTCCAAGAATCATCTTGTTCAAAACTCATATTAGTTTCGTCAGGTTTACCCATAGCAGTTGTGTGCTCATTAGCACGTTTGCCAATAATCAATTGTTCTGGGGCATAACTTCGTGTTGCAGATAAAATACCATCAAGATTTACGTAGCCTTTTTCAAACATAATTTCGAGCAGGAATTTATGTCGCCAGTGAGTTGCCGAAGAATGGACGGTAGCAATAAGTCCTTCTTGGCTTTTCATCATTACAAAAGCATTATCTTCAGCTTCTACGTCCCAATGTGCATTGGTTAGGAAGGCTTGATTGTCTTCGAATGTTTGTCCAGAAAAATAGAGAATAAGATCAAGCATGTGGATACCTTGATCCATAAGGATACCACCACCAGAATATTTACGGTAGTTCCTCCACTCTTTGTGGTAATCAATGCTGCCTGCTTTTCCATAGACACCGCGCATCCAAAGAATTTTACCCATCTCTCCACTATCAATAGCCTTTTTCGCTTCCATGACTGAATAATGAAAGCGATGATTAAATCCATATTTGAGGATGCGGCCTTCTTCTTGCTCTACAGCCATGACTTTTTTAAGTTCGGCAACCGTTTTAGCTGGAGGTTTTTCACAGAAAACATGACAGCCTGCTCGTAATCCTTTTATTGTGTACTCAGAAGCGACACTATTAAAGGCACAGATGAAAAGAGCGTCTATGTTTTGCTGAAGCAGTGTATCAAAATCTTCACAAACAACTACTTCTTCATGACCTTCAATCACGTTATGATTAATATCATAAATAGCCACGAGTTCCATGTCATCGCGTGCTAAGACGGCTTCAGCACGAATTTTTCCCATTTTTCCAAAGCCAGCAATTCCTACACGTATCACGCTTGATTCTCCTGTTGTGTGCTGAGCAGTCTATCGACAAACTCTCGGACGGCACCTTCGCCACCTTTACTCTGTAAATGAACAATTCCTGGGATTGATTGCACGGTGTCGTGCGCATCAGCAGGACAGGCTGCGTGGCCTACATGTTCTAATAGTTCTTTGCAATTAATATCATCACCGATGTAGGCAACTTCGTTCAGGCTTATGCCATGTTCTTGGCAGACAGCTTGAACTTTTTCAAGTTTGCCACAATGTTCTTCACCTTGATAGAGGTAATCAACTTTGAGTTTTTTTGCTCGACGTTCAACAAGCTTTGTCTTCTCACTTGTTATAATGCCAGTAATAACACCACGATTACGAAGTAGTTCAAACCCTTTGCCATCTCGTGTGTTGAATTTTTTAAGTTCATCACCGGATTCACTATAATACATACCGGCATCAGTGAGGGTTCCGTCAACATCAGAGAAAAACATTTTGATGGGGCTCGGATGGCTTGAGCCAAGTATATACTTACGCATCAGTTTTTCTGAGATAACCCAGTCGTCTTCTTCATCAATTTCAACACCAGTGAATTCAGCCATTTCATAGGTGGCAATTTTTCCAGATAAACGGTTTTTATCACGCAATATGTTGCCGATGCTATTAATATAAAAAGCACCATTTTCCATTAGCGTACCATTGAAATCTTGTCGCCTTGGGCGTTGTACATAGTTATAATTGATCGGGGTTCCATTGTCTGCCCAGTAAAAACGCTTCATTCGTGCGCAGGTCAGCATTGAATCTGCATCAGAATTTTTAAAGTCTGCAAGAGCCTGACTTACATCGACAGCAGTTGTAAACGGAGAAGTAGCCTGAGCCAAGATAAATAAATCATCAGTGGCTAGGTCCTTACGAGATGCGATATATTCCAGCATAACGGCTTCAGTGCTGGCCGTATCATTAGCGTTTTCTGGGTCACGATCGTAGCAGCGAACCTTAGAAAGATGTAAGTTTGCAACAACAGAAGTGATTTCTTCGCTATCAGTAGCTAAGATGATTTCGTCAACGGCTTCTGCATCTTGAAGTGCTTTTAGTGTCCAATAGACAAGCGGTTGGCCGCAAAAATCCTTAATGTTTTTCTTCGGGATTGATTTGCTGCCACCGCGTACTGGTACGAATGCTCGTATCATAGTGGTTTCCTAGGTATCTATTTGGCTCGGTATTTAAGCTTTTCGCGCTGTACATCTTCGATTGGAAGGATTTCAGCAGATTTAAAGGAGAGTGCTTCATAGGTTGCTTTGAGGTTACGAACAAGTTTACCAACACCAGCAGGTTCCAAAGAGGCAGCGTGGTCAGTGCCTTTCCAAGTACGGTCTTTGGTGAAGTGACGTTCAATCCAGCGAGCACCAAGGGTGTAGGCAGCAATGTCAACAGCAATACCAAGATGATGGCCAGAGAAGCCAATTGCTTTAACGCGGTCTTCGAATTTTTCGTACATGCGCTTGATTTCTAGTAATGAGAGATCTTTAAATGGTACAGGATAGCCTGAGGTGCATGAATAAATAACCAAACGACTTTTTGCTTGGTCAGTTTCTTCAAAGAGGCTAATGATCTGTTCTTCTTCTTCCTGTTTGGTCATACCAAAAGAAACATGTACTTCACCTTCATACTCATCGCGTAGTACTTTGAGCATTTCGAAGTTGTTATTACAAGCGGAAGGTATTTTGATAAAAATTGGATTAATACTGAGGATTTCGCGTGCACTGGTTACATCCCAAACAGAGGTTGAATAAACCATGTCGAGTGTTTTGCAGTATTCCATGAGCTCTTTGTGTTGCTCAACACTAAATTCTAGAAATTCACGATGAGCACCGTAGGTGTCGCCGTATGAATTCGCTGGGTTTGGATGAGTTGCGTTATATTGCTCTTCTGTTAACAACTCTTTGTTGTTTCGTTTTTGCAATTTTACATATTCAGCACCTGTGCTTTTAGCAAGCAAAACAAGCTCTTTAGCGATTTCAAAATCGCCCATGTGATTACAGCCAATTTCGGCTATGACTTTTGCTTCTTGGTAGTCATGTTTAAACATAAAAGGGTTCCTTTATATACCAAATGGTATTAGATGATGTTTTTAAAGTAGTCGATGGTTTTTTCTAGACCTTGACGCAAGTGAATGCGCGGTTCCCAGTCTAAGTGTTTTTTAGCTAAGGTGATGTCTGGTTGTCGTTGCATTGGGTCATCTTGCGGCAGTGGTTTGAAGATGATTTTTGATGAACTGCCAGTGATGTCTATGATTTCTTCAGCAAGTTCTATCATACTGAATTCACCTGGATTACCAATGTTGACTGGTCCTTGGAAATCACTGCCCGAATTCATCATACGGATAAAGCCGTCAACGAGGTCATCAACATAACAGAAAGAACGTGTTTGCTGCCCGTCGCCATACATCGTGATATCTTCGCCTTTTAAGGCTTGGACAATAAAGTTACTGACCACACGGCCATCATCTGGATTCATGTTTGGACCGTAGGTATTGAAAATACGGACAACTTTTATGTCGACTTTGTGTTCACGATAGTAATCAAAGAACAGTGTTTCTGCACAGCGTTTACCTTCGTCATAGCAGGCACGAATGCCGATGGTATTGACACAGCCTTTGTATGACTCTGGTTGTGGGTGTACATCAGGGTCGCCGTAGACTTCGCTGGTACTGGCTTGAAGGATTTTAGCTTTTGTGCGTTTGGCTAGGCCAAGCATGTTTATAGCACCGACAACAGATGTTTTTGTTGTTTGTACAGGGTCAAATTGATAGTGAACTGGGCTTGCAGGGCATGCCAAATTATAAATTTCATCAACTTCTATGTAAAGCGGGAAAGTTACATCATGACGAAGGAGTTCAAAGTAATGATTGTCTAAGAGTGGTTCAACGTTGCTTTTATCACCAGTAAAGAAGTTGTCTGCACAGATCACTTCATTGCCTTCATCTAGCAAACGTTTGCAGAGGTGGCTTCCAAGAAACCCCGCCCCGCCAGTAACTAAAATTCTTTTTTTCATTGTGTGTTGCCCTTTTATATGGTCTGAAGCGTGTGGTGATTAGCTAACAGGATATTTTAATTCCCATTTACCGTCTACTTTTTCCCAAAGATCGTGGTTACGATTGCGCTCTGCTACTTCCCAGAATTCTTCCTCAGTAACATCGTGGAAACGAAGGAAGTCTTCAAAGTATTCTTGAGGGAATTCATCACGTAGTTTATTTACAATCTGAACGGCTTCTTTCCGTTTCATGTTGCCATTCCATATATCATAGCAGCATTGATCGGTTGAACGCCAGAATCCAAATTTCAAATATTTAAACCAGATATTAATTTCACACAGTTTTTCATCCATGTTATCGTAATCGAGATAATTACCGGAGAGTGGGCCTGCCTGACGGGCTTTGAACCCGCGTTTGACAACTTCGTCATAATGACGGCGGCCGTACCATGGAATAAAGTGACCGAGATAGATGCTCTTAATGCCAGCAGAATTTAATCGTTCGTAATCTGGGTATTCGTAAAAGAAAATATCTCGTGGAGAAATGTCATCGTCAAGCCAGTTATGGATTGTTTTATCTTTGATTAAATCACTCTTGTCAATTTTAATTGCATCGGCCGTGCTTGTTTGTCGTTGCAAGCCGCCAAACTCAAAGGCAATGTCTTCTCCCCAGACAACAAGTGGAACATCGTAGAGGAGTGCCGTATTCACAACGCTAGAGAACATAGCACAATGTTCAGCCCAGTTTGGCTCACCTTGGCGAACAAAGCACTTACTACGAACCTGTCTGTAGACAGAAGGTTTCAAGGTGATTTTGATGATGTCGATATTTAAATCTTTCACCATCTGGTTCATATTGTGGATGCCTTCAGTGGTCGGAATATGTGCTGCCAGAGTAACGCATAGTATTTTTAAATTGAACTTCTCAGCCATAATCATGGCTTGATACCAGCTATCTTTCCCACCGCTTACAGGAACGATACAGTCATAAAAAGATTTGTTTTGGCTCTTAACTTCATCAGTAATCTTTTTGAGGTCTTTCCAGCGTTGATCCCAGTCGATAGTTTTTTTTGTTTCCGAAGCTCGACAGGCGTTGCACCATCCACGTTCGTCTAAAACAATACCTGGTTTGCTGTCTGGCATAACACAATTTGTACAGTATTTCATCGTTAGCCTTCTATTGCTTTATAGTTGTTTTCATCCATATAAATACGTCCCATCAGAATGTATTCTTCATCGTAGGCTTCTTCTTCAAGAAGAGGGGTCTCTTTGTAGGCGCGTGGATCATTGACTTCAAGGCGAGCTTCTTCAACACCATCATCAGTGAGGTGGTTGTGAACAGAGTCCGTCAATGTCCATGTACCATCTTTGTTCTTGTGCCAGACATTTTTATCACGAAATTTATTGATGTGTCCCATGAATTCGTTCTCTGACATGTCTAGCCATTTAAGGAAATCCTTTAGTACTGCCGGTGGTTTGGTGTCATATTGCTGGACAAGCACAGCACCTTCTTCACGGGTCATTCGTTTTAGGCGAATATCGCGCGAGGCGTGGTCAGTCGCTTTACCATAACCATATTTGAGAAACTTAATATAGTCATGGACGGTGTCATTGTTCCAGCAGTTCGATGTTTCATAGGTATTAAAGGTGCGTTCTTGTGGTAATGTTTCGTAGCCGTATTTCTCAATCATACCTTCGATTTGACGTTGTGAATCCCAATGGACATAGTTCCCAAGGTATAAGCCACGAACTCGTGATTTTTCAAGTTGTACATCTGATGGGTAGGTGAAGGCTTGTAGGTCTTTATTGCTGATATTTTTGTTTACACCGATGAGTTGTTCAGCATCAAGGCGGCGCAAGGCATGTTCCTTACGAGTTTTCTTAGTCATCTCTACTTCATCATGATGAGAGAACATACCAACTTGATCTAACCAACCATTTACGCCCCAGATAATAAGAGGAATGTTAAATTTGGTGGCTACTTGAACGGGGAAAGTTCGACTGCCTGCTAAGACATGCCAATACATATCGCCAATTAATTCAATAGTTGTTCGTGTAACTTCTTTAACTGTATCTGGGCCAACGGTAGACATCATATGGTCACAGTCGAGTTCGCTAACCAAGCGAGCTAAATTACGAATGCCAACTTTGGTGTTGAATTGGGTGTTGTAGGTAACCAGCAGTGGATTGAGGCCAAATTTGTTTTTCATCGTATCTACGACAAAAAAATCGTCCCCTGTTCCGCTGACAGGAATAATACAGTCATGAGACGTGTTTGGACGGCCACGGTAGTGCGCGACAATCTCTTCGAGCTCTTGATGTTTTTCGTCCCAATTGATAACATATTTTTCTTCGTGGACACAGCAGCCACTACAGATGCCGCGTTCATCAAAGGTAATTCCAAGTGGGTGGTTTGCTGGATATAAACACCGCTTACAATATTGCATATATATTCCTTCTATGCCGCCTACAGTGGTCGGCCTTTGCGGTCAAATTGAAAGTTTTCATATTTAACATCAGAGCTGAGTCGTACTTTTACGCCTGATTTCACCATATGAGATTTAGCAGCAATGGTACTATGTTCTGTATGTTGGAAGATATTGGCAGCGGCAGCGGCTTGGCAGCCACCTTCAAGAATTGCATCGGATAAGTGTGATGGAATTCCAACACCGCCACAGGCAATGACGGGGATTTTTACCGCAGAGGAAACTTTTTGGAGCATCTGTACATCATAACCTTCGCGGCTGCCATCTCTATTCACTGAGTTTAGGAAGATCTCACCAGCACCAAGTTTCTCTAGTTCGCATGCCCACTGAGCGGCATCGAAGTCGGTAGCTGTTTTGTTTAAGTGATCAAAAACACGGTAATCGCCATTGGTTTCTAAAACGTCTTCTGAAACGGTTATGCACTGCGATCCAAATATCTCGGCAGCCTCGGAGATAAATGTTTTGTTTTCGAGGGCAATGGAATTAATGCAGACTTTATCAGCACCAGCATTAAGCAAGGCTTTAATGTCAGCAATAGATCTAATGCCGCCGCCAACAGTAAGCGGTACGAAGCATTCAGTTGCAGCCCATTCAATCAATTTAATATCAGGACTACGGCCTTCACGAGTGGCATCGATATCAAGTACGACAATTTCATCTACGTCCCAGTTCACGAAAAACTCTATAGCGGTTTTAATATCGCCAATTGGTAGGTAGCGTTTAAAGTCATAGCTCTGAACAACGAGATGCCCTTTAGAAATGATGCAAGGAATGAGGCGGGTTTTTAACATGCTTAAGCTCCTTTCTTTGCTTCTTCAACAATGGCAACGAAGTTGCGCAATAAGGTGAACCCGTTTCCTTGGCTCTTTTCTGGGTGGAATTGAGCTCCCATGATATTGCCTTTGGCCACAGATGCTGTGTAGTGTTGCCCATATTCAAAACGAGATGTTACAAATTCAGCGGGGCAATTAGCGTGGTAGCTATGAACGAAGTAAAAATCTTTTTCTTCGCCGAGGCCAGCAAGCAATGGTGGCTCCCCTGCAATTTCGATGTTATTCCAGCCCATATGCGGGACACGAAGGTCCCCACCGGGATTCAGGCGTTCAACGGTGCCAGGGATCCAGCCGAGACCTTTATTGAGTCCACCTTCTTCAGAAGATTCAAAGAGCATTTGCATGCCAAGGCAGATGCCGAGGATTATTTTCTTTTTATTGAGAGCTTCGTCGTTTAAAATATCGATAAGATTTCGCTTACGTAGATGTTCCATAGCATCTCTATAAGCACCGACGCCCGGTAAAATTAAGGCATCTGCTTGTCGGATGCGATCATGATCTGCGGTTACTACGATTGAATAATTACAAATATGTTTAATGGCATTTTCAATTGATTTGACGTTACCCATGTCGTAATCAATAATAGCAATTTCTAATGATGTTCTTGGCATATGTTCCTGTTCCTTCTATAATAGCTAAAGTGTAAAGCCATCGTCTACAATGATGTTTTGGCCATTTATATAAGCGCTCATATCGCTAAGAAGAAAGATGAGAGTACCTGCCATATCACCGCTATTTAACATGCCTTTAGTACAGCATTCTTTTTGGTATGCTGAAAGAAAAGGTTCTGGTTGTCTATCAAGGATGCCACCAGGGCTTAATGCGTTTACTCGTATATTCTTTCCTTGAAAATATTTTGCCATATACTTGGTAAGATGAATGAGTCCCGATTTGATGGCAGCGTACTCAACGGGTGTTGTCATCTTTGTTTCGTTATATATGTGAAATTTTGGAGCTACGACACCATAGATAGAAGCAATATTTATGATATTACCTCCCCCATATTTCGAGAAATATGCTGAATATCGCTGCGAGGCAAGAAAATATCCACCAAGGTTTAATCCAACATTTTCAACGAAATCTTCATATTGAACTTCAAAAAAATGTTTTCCATAATTTTCATTGCGAGGGTATGCGTTATTTACTAAAGCATCAATACGTCCATATTTGGATGAGATGACTTTGATGCTGTTGTCTAGACTTTTTTCTGATGTTATGTCAAGTTCTATTACATCGACCGTTTCTGTCCCGTTTTTTTTATTGATTTCATCGCAACAGGCTTGCGCATTTTCAATGTTTTTGTCTGCAATGATTGGGATTCCACCATTGTCAACAATTGCAGATACAAAACTTTTGCCAATGAGACCAGCACCACCAGTAACAATGATAACTTTTTTATTTAGCATTATTTTTATCCAGTATGAATTGGACAAATTCAAAGTCCAATGGGGTGTCAATATCAATGGATCGTTCTTCAGGCATGACATATAACCCTGTTTTGGGAAGAAAGAGTGTTGGTTCGTTTAATATGGTTTCACGTTTCCATATATAAATGGAAGCATTCATGTCATAACATTTCGGTGAATCTTGACGACGGGTAATTACGGTATCAAGCTGTTTCGATAATTGTACAGCACCGTTAGCAGAAACCTCTATCAAATTGAAGTATGGGCTTCTTCTACTGGGCATGGCTGTTATCAGATTGTCATTTTCATTATCCAAAAATTGTTGGAACGACTGGTGAATATCTTGGACACTGCGTAAAGGTGCGGTGGCATCAAGGTCAACCAGATGATCGAATTGTTGGTTGAAATGTTGCTCGCTACGAATAAAGGCATCACGTATAACAGCGATTTTGCCAGCTTTATCGCCAGATAACTCAGGAGCTCTCTTAAAAAAAACTTCAGCACCATGATCTACTGCTATATCAGCAATTGTATCTGAATCAGTACTTACCACTACATGTTCAAAAAGGCCAGAGGATAATGCTTGTTGAATAGAATAGGCAATTAGTGGTTTGCCATTGATTGTTTTACAATTTTTATTCTGAACTCCCTTGCTACCTCCGCGTGCACATATAGTGCATAATGCTGCATTCAACTGACTGCTCCTTGTATTTTGGCTACTGTGTTCATTACCCCAACAGCTTCAGCGTAACTAGAAGCTGTATTTTCTTCTGTCAATGTTGAGGTATGCATCAAGTGAAACATACGATCTCTATCGATGGGCGGGACAGAAATGTTTGCGATCGTCCCAGTCTTTCCTTGTTTAGCAATGGTATGATCTATTAGATTAATGTTATAGCTAAATTGTTCTGTATTGATGAAGATATGTCGATGAGGAATTTTACTTATATAGTCAAGGGATACGTTTATGAACACTTTGCGGTTGGTTTTGCCGATAAACATACATAAGTCATCAGTTTCAATCTCTAAGTCAGAAATAGTAGTTTGGTAGCTTTTTAGTTCTACTACCTCTCCGAATAGCCATTGAATATAGTCAATTTCATGACTCAAATCAAGTAAGACACCACCACCCAAGGACTTCTTGGCACTATATGACTGACGGTAGTCCACATCTGGTCGCCATGTGGGTAAATATTGGCCACATGTTACAATGATATTATAGACTTTCTCCGTTTGAATAATCTCCCTAACTTTTTGCAGTATAGGGTGAAAGCGAAGGGTATAGCCAATAACGATCTTATTCTTTGTTTCATCAATAAGCATATGACGTTGATTATCAATGAAGTCAAAAAGAGGTTTTTCGCAGAGAATGGATTTACCACTAACGTTTGAAGTAATGTAGAGGAGTTGTTCAAAGTGTTTAGCAGTTTCTGATGCAATAACAAAATAATCATAGTCTTCTAATTGTACTTCACTGAGATGTTGATACGTGGTGTAGGAATCAATATGTTGCCGAGTAACTACATCTACGGTATGTATGGCATCAATGTCTGAGAGTACTCGAGCATGGCGTTTGCCTATAGAGCCAAAACCTATAACCAAGGCTTTCATTAGAATACCTCATGATATTCGTTATTTGCCTTTTCGTATTCATCGAGTTGTCCGATGTCAAGCCAGTACTCACGAATCGGGAAAGATGCAGCAGTTTGTTTGCTTGCAATTACTGCATCAAAAAGGCTTGGCATATCATAGAATTCATTGAGTGGAATATTGTTTAGGCAAGCAGGATCAAGCATGTAGATACCAGCATTTACAAAAAATTTATGAATAGGCTTTTCTTCAAGGGAGAGAATTTGCCCCTCGTTGACACTAACAACTCCATACGGTACTTGCATATCGTATTCACGGACACACATTGTCGCCATAGAATTATTTGCTAAATGGAAGTCGAGCAGGTGTTCAAAGTTCACGTTTGTAAGAAGGTCCCCATTCATGACAAAAAAAGGATCTTTTGGCATTTCGTTCAGCAAGCTTAATGCACCCGCAGTCCCCATACGTTTTTCTTCAAATATATAATCTATGTGTGCACCAAATTCACTGCCGTCACCAAAATGTTCTTGAATAATGTCTGACTTATAATTAACACAAAAGGTGATATTTATAAACCCATGGTTAGCAAACCGTTCTACAATCGTTTGCAGAATAGGTTTACCCCCCACTTTTAGCATTGGTTTAGGCATATGTTCAGTTAAAGGTCTCAGCCGAGAACCGAGTCCTCCAACCATCAATACAACTTTGTTCGGTAATATATTGGGTTTAAGTATTTCATCAAGTAGATCGACTCCAATGACAACGCCTGAATCATCTATGACGGGTATTTGATAGACTTTTTTGGAAGTACATAGTTCAAGTACATCGTCACGACTGTCTTTTATATGAGCTACGATAGGGTTTTTGGAGTAGAGTCCCTTGATGGGGCTTTCTAATGTACGCCCAGACAAAAAACCGCGACGAATGTCGCCATCTGTAAGAGTTCCGATGAGTTTGCCGTTGTCATCGATAACAATGGCTATTTGTAGTTGGCCTTGATCAATTATTTCAAGTGCATCTTTTACGGTAGATTGTGGTGTTAGTGTGATTCCAGAAATGTTTTGCACGTCTTATCCCTTATCCACGAATAGTTTTGTAATGGAAAGGTCGCATGACTCTAATACCGATACGATAACTTCGGAAGCATTCCCTTGCCCATATATGTTATCAATGTTTTTGTATTCACCGGCTAACAGGTTTGTATGGACACAAGTGATCGCATCAGATAATGAATCTGCTTTACAATCAGTGACATTGGAACTGCGAAGACGGCCTTTTTGTCTGTTTCCAATATTAATAACGGGTTTATTAAAACTGGCAGCTTCAATAATACCACTGGAAGTGTTTCCTATTAACATATCAACATGTTTCATTGCACTTAAGTATCGCAGTTGACCAAGGCTTTTAACACATTTATATCGAATCGAATCACGAGAGCAAAAGGATTCGATCTTTTGGTTAATCATACGGCCACATTCATCTGAATTTGCGTATGTAAATAAAACGTGAAGTGAACTTTCTTTAATGCTATCAAGGATAGAATCTATCCCGCTAGCAGGGTCACTCTCTAGAGTGACTGGGTGATATGTAAAGAGCGCACTCTGGCAACCAAAATTCCAGTTAAGGCTGTCTTGAAGGTCATGTTTGGATAACATTTGTAAAGATTGAATGTTATCGAGACCAGGGGCGCCACTATTATATACTCGGGTGGGCTCTTCACCCATTTGGATAATTCTTTGTCGATATGGCTCAGTTGTAGCAAAATGTAAGGAGCTCATTTTAGTGATTGAGTGCCTGATTTGCTCATCAACTGCACCTTCGCTAATTTCTCCACCATGAATATGTGCAATAGGTATGTTCATAAGTAAGGCAGCGTTTGCAGCTGCATGAGTTTCATAACGATCGCCTAGAAGTAGAACAATATCGGGTTTCAATTGCTCGAATGCATCTGATAATAGTATCATAGCCAGGCCTGCTGATTTTGTTACGGCTGATTTTGAATCGGCAGATAGTAGATTTTCGATCTTTTTATCTATGCAAAATCCATCTGACTCAATTTGTTGATACGTGAGTCCGAATTCATTAGATAAGTGCATAGTTGATACAATGATTTGTAACTCTAAGGTATGAGAAGATTGTATTTTTTTCAAGATCGGAAAGAAAAGACCGTATTCAGCACGAGTGCCAGTTATAATACATACTCTACGTTTATTCATGACATCAATAAATCATCAACGTTGTAGTCTTTTGTTGCGTAAGAACCTATTATTTCGTCCCAGCGCATAGGGCTAATTCCAGTTCCTGGTCTTTTTACTGTGATATTGTCTTTTGTAATTTTCTCCCCCTTCTTAATTTGACAAGACACTATAATAGATTTGCGAGCAATCGCAATATTTGCTTTTTCACTTTTACTGGGTCTTTTTATCCCGTCTCCCATGGCTTTTTCAATCCTTCGGATTCCTCTCACCATACTTGTAAGTTCGTATGGTTCTAAGCTTGCTTTGTGGTCTGGTCCATCCATATTTTTGTCTAGAGTAAAATGCTTTTCAATTACAGTAGCACCTCTTGCTACAGCTGCGATAGGCACTTCAATTCCTGTGGTATGGTCACTATAGCCATAGTTTACTGAAAAGGCTGCCCCCATTGTTTCCATAGCTAATAGATTAACATCTTCTATTGGAGTTGGATATTGAGTATTTGCATGCAGTAGGACTATCTTTTCTCGTGCAGTGCCAGCAGTTGTAAGGATATTTACAGCAGCTTCGACTTCTCCAATGGATGCCATACCAGTGGACAGGATGATGTGTTTATTATACCCCCCCAATGTACGTAGGTAGGGTAGGTTTGTTATTTCACCACTTGGGATTTTGAAAAGAGGAAGTCCTAACTTATGGAGCATAGCAGCACTGTCAGTATCGAAAGGTGTTGAGAGAAAATCGATGTCCCGCTTTTTGCAATAGGCGATTAAGGTTTTGTGGGCATCGTCATCTAACTCGAGCTTTTTAATCATATCGAATTGAGACTCTTGGTGATCAGTATTTTGTTTCTGATAGTCTGCCTTGGGGGCGGTTTTAGAAACAAGCTTTTCAGCCTTGAAGGTTTGGAACTTTACAGCATCTGCACCTGCATCACTTGCTGCATCAACAAGCTGGCAAGCTGTCTGGAGAGATCCGTTGTGATTTACTCCAGCTTCAGCTATTATGTATACATTTTGATTAGACATTAAAACGATCCCCTACTCGGAATGCATTATCATATTCATATTCAATGACTTTAATGAAGCTGTCTTTCGTTTTGACCAAGAAGCCGTCGGCGCTTTTTTGGAGTATTGCGCCGACAGTACAATTATATGTGGGTGCATCAGCAATGTATTCAACTTTATTTATTTTCATTTCTGATCCATTGAGGTGTGTGCGAGCCTGTGGACCAGGAGTGCAAATGGCCCGAACAAAGTTAAAGAGATTCCGACTATCTTGGTTCCAATGGATATTTTCGTCACCGAACTTTCGCTGAGAGCAATAAAAACCGACGGGGTGAACGTCGGTTTGTACTGTGCGTCGAACCATGTTTTTCTTAAATAGAATGATGGCATCATATAAAATGTTTGCGCATTCAATGTAGGCTACTTCAAGCAAAGTTTGGTAAGTATCTGCATCGGTAATAGGGTAACAGCGTTGAAGGATGATGTCACCTGTATCGATGCCTTCATCCATATAGTGAACTGTTATACCAAAATCTGTCTCGTCATTAATTAGAGCCCAGTTCAATATATTACGGCCTCGGTAGAATGGTAATTTACCTGCATGGCAATTAATTGTATGGAAGCGTGGGAGAGTAATTATTTCTTTGCGAAAAATCTGGTTAAATGACATAGAAACAAACAAGTCACAAGAAAATTTACTCACAAGTTTGATGAATTCAGGAGAATTTATATTGCGATGAAGTAAATATGGTATGTTGTGCATGTTGCAATAGTCTTTGAGTATCGTGTCTTGCGTGTCATATCGAACACAAATAAATTCAATTTTTATCTCCTTGTCGGAGATGATCTTATCAAAGGCTTTGTGGCTCCATGGGCCATCAGCAAAGTATCCAATATGTAATGTCATGTTAGTGTACGTGCTCCACTTGGGATGTTAACAACTCTCTCAGATAGCCACATAGAATTATCTAAAGGCCCTGATTGGCAATGCTTGAACATAGTGAGTTTTGGCATCAAAGTCCAGATAGGGCGCACCATTATTTGTTGTTTATTGGCGTGCTCAATGAATGCATCGCGTTGACTTTGATCGTGAAAAATAATTGCATTGAGCCAATAGTTGGAGCGGCTTGATGGTGGTTCGTGAGCGAAGGCAGGAGAATTTGTTTTTTTGAAGAAGTCAGCGTAGAGTTGGGCGATTTTTCGTTTGTCACTTAAGATGGCATCAAGCTGCTCCATTTGAGCGACTCCTAATGCGGCGTTAAGGTTGGGCATTCGGTAATTATAGCCAATTTGATCATGAATATACTCATATGGGTGAGGCGTCTTGGCTGTTGTTGTTAAGTGTTTGGCTTGATTGGCAAACTCCTGGTCATCGGTGATGATGATTCCTCCTCCACCTGTTGTTATCGTCTTGTTTCCATTAAAACTCAGAGCGCTAGCGAGGCCAATGCGACCGCTATGCAAGGTGTCAATATAGCTTCCTAAGGACTCAGCTGCATCTTCAATTACTTGAATATTAAACTTTTTGCAAATTGCAGCGATTTTAAGAATTCGACACGGATGCCCGAAGGTATGCATGGGAACACAGGCTTTGATAATCCGCCCCGTCGTTGTGTTGATACATTGACCGTCTTGGATGCGGGTGTTTTCATGAAGAAAACTTTCAAGTGCATCTGGAGAAAGTCCCATTGTATTTTTATCGACATCTACGAAGACAGGGTGAGCATTACAGTAGTTAATCGCATTGCAGGTTGCAACGAATGTTAATGGTTGGGTGATGACTTCATCATTTGTTTGAACACCTGCAAGTAAAAGGGTTATGTGCAATGCGGATGTGCCGTTAGATGTTGCAATTGCATATTTTGCACCTGTAAATTTTGCAATCATGTCTTCAAATTGGTTGACAAATTTTCCGACAGATGAAACAAATGTTGATTCTATACATTCGTTCAGGTAGCTTTTTTCGTTGCCAATAAACAAGGGTTCGTGTAGCGGGATAAATTTGTCTGTTTGGTAGATGTTTCTGATGAAATCTGTGATTTCTTGAAATGTCATGATATCACATCTTCCCGTCTAGGTATTTGCCAGTTTCTTTGTGGCCAAAATTAGGAACCATTTTGTGGAAGAGTTTAACGATGTCTTCTTTTTTCCATGTACGGGAAGCCTTGAGGTCAGAAATCGTTTTTTCAAATTCATCAAGCAGCGACTTGTCAAACTGTGCTTCGTTTTTAATGACACCAAGATTATTAAAACGTTCCATGTCGAGAGTTTCTTGATCTGTAAAAAATTCTTCGAAATCTTTTTCGCCAGTGGTGTCGCTTTTGGTAAATAAGCAGGGCCATTTTTTCTTTGCTGGCAAGGTTTTAACTAAAGTCCGAGCTTCGTCTTCTGTATCACAAAGATGTGGTTCGTAGCCTTTCGCTTGCAGATAGCGAACTGCAATGTCAGCAAAAGATATGAGGTCTAGCTTTTCACTCAGTTTTGGGAAGAAAATGTCTCTGTTTTCGCCAAAAACACAACTCATTAAGCAGAGTTCACCAGCTTCCTGTGGAGTCACAAAATATCTTTTGATGTCATTGGGAGCAACGATGGGTTGTTGTTTCTCCAGTCTTTGATTGAAGCCGTGCAGTAGAGACCCATCAGAAAATGCAACATTTGCAAATCGAGCGGTAGAAATATTTATCTCTAAGCTCTTTTTCATTAGGAACATTTCCATGATGCGTTTACTTGCCCCCATCATATTAGCAGGGTTTGCAGCTTTATCGGTGGAAACACAAAAGTATTTCTTTACGTGTGCTGTAATAGATTGTTGCAGGGTTTTATCCGTATTAAAAACATTAACATCTATCATCCGCATGAGCGTATATGGATCTTTTTCGCTTCGTACATGTTTGAGGGCTGAAAGGTTTAAGACATAATCATATGCCCCATCAGCTTTGATAAAAGCGTCGTATTCAAGTGAGCCAATATCGAGAGCAAAAGTTTGGAAATCTCCGTCAATATAACCGAATGAACTTCTAATATCACGAACTAACTCTACCATGTTGTTTTCGCTAATATCAACAACATGAAGTTTTTTTGGGTTTCTCTTAAATATTTCTTTTGTCACTGCTTGGCCAATAGAACCAGCGCCGCCAACAACTAGAAAAGAGGAGGATGGAATAATACGCCCAAGCTCAGCTTCATGCTGGGCTATATCTGCTGCAAACAACGCGGCATTTCTGCCTATCAAATTCAATATGTTTTGAGACATAGAATTTGCTCTCCTTACTTACTGCCTATTTGGAAATACTCAAAGCCGCTTTGGGTAAGTTTTTCTTTATTATATTGATTTCGTCCATCAAAGATGACCGGTGTTTTTAATTGTGATTGTATTTCAATGAAATCAGGTGAACGGAATTCTTTCCATTCGGTTATGAGTATTAAGCCATCAGCGTTAGTGAGAGCCGTGTATTTACTTTCAACATATTCAACGCGGCTATTACCTTTAAGGTAGCATTCTTTGGCTTCATGAACTGCTTTCGGGTCATACGCCTTAATTATAGCACCGCGTTGAGTCAGTTCATTAATGACCGTGATAGAGGTTGCTTCGCGCATATCATCGGTTTCCGGTTTGAATGAGAGGCCCCATACGGCAAAAGTCATTCCTGATAAATCTTCTCCAAACCGTTGGATGACTTTTTGTGATAAAACGAATTTTTGTTTGTCATTAACGTCTTCAACTGATTTGAGAATTTTTGTGTCGTAATTATTGTCAGCAGCCGTTTTAATTAGCGCTCGTACATCTTTTGGGAAACAGCTGCCGCCATATCCGCAGCCTGGATAAATAAAGTGGTAGCCAATTCGCTCATCTGAACCAATGCCGTTGCGTACAGCATTCACGTCGGCGCCAACCATCTCGCAGATATTGGCAATTTCATTCATAAATGAAATTTTTGTAGCGAGCATTGCATTAGCGGTGTATTTTGTCATTTCCGCAGATTTAACATCCATGGTGACGATACGGTTGTGATTATGGACAAAAGGCTCGTACAACTCTTTCATGACATCAAACGACTGTTGGTCGTTGGCACCAATGACAACGCGGTCAGGACGCATGAAGTCATTGATGGCAGCACCCTCTTTGAGAAATTCCGGATTTGAAATGACTGAGAAATAAAAGTTTTCTTTACGAATGTCCAACTGTTTATGGATTTCAGCAGCTACTTTTTCTGCAGTGCCAACAGGAACAGTCGATTTATCTACGACATACATATCATGTACCATATGGGTGCCGATTTCAGAGGCTACTTGTAAAACATATTTAAGATCTGCGCTTCCGTCTTCTCCCATTGGTGTACCAACGGCGATAAAACAAATGTCAGAATGCGCTAAAGCTTCCTGTATGCTGGTGGTGAAATGAAGAGATTTTTTTTCTATGTTTTCTTTAACGAGTTTTTCAAGTCGTGGTTCATAAATGGGTACAATACCGTCTTGCAGTCTTGTGATTTTCTTGCTGTCGATATCGACACAGGTGACGGTGTTTCCCATTTCGGCAAAACAGGTGCCTGTGACGAGTCCAACATACCCTGTTCCTATGACTGATATTTTCACAAAATCCCTTTATCTTCTCAGTTTCCCTATAGTAGGACGCGCTTCGCGCACATCACCTAGGGGCTAAGTGAGTAACGCAAGGACGCAACGTACCTTGCCACATAGGTTTAGACAAGTGGCAATATTTGTGTCATAACGCTTTTCCCTGCGTTTCTTACGAATATTTATACTATTGTTTGGGTTGAAAAAGGAGTAAGTAAAGTCCCTATAGAGGATTCTATTACTTACTTAGTAGGCTTAAGCAGTATAGTCAAGGCGGTGCCGCCTAAGGCAAGTACTATGATGGTAATAAATGACAAGATCATCTTTTTGGTGCTCAGCATTGTACTGATTTCGTAGGACACGGGTCCACTTAATGAATAGAGGGCTCCGCTTCTGTTGAGTTGTACTGCAGATAATTCTTCATGAATATCTTGCATATTTTCAAGGAGAGAAGCAATTGTTCTTGATGTTGCGCTCATCTGAGCATTAAAGTGAGACTTTGTTTCTTCTGTTTCGTTAGATGCATCGTCAACGAATATGCTGCCTTTTTTCGAGGCGTATTGTTTGTAGAAGAGCATTTCTTTTTTCAGTTCTGCAACATTGTAACCGTGTTGAATCATTTTATCAAGTAATGCCTGCCGATATTGAGTTTGACCAACTTCTTGTACTAAAGCAGTGATTTTGTCCATCATGGCACCATCAATGGAGCTGCCAAGAGTATAGATTGATTGTGGATGGAGTTGTGTAGAGGATGGAGTTGTTGTAGGGAGTTGCTGTGCTGTGGCTGCAGTAGTCATAAGGTTTTGTCGATCCCATGCCTCTTGCAGGACTGTGCCTTGGTCGGTAAGCAGTTTTTCATCTAAACGGAGGCTCTCAAGGCGAGTTTCTGCATAAAACTGGTTAGTTTTTCCGTTATTTTTATCATTAAAGAAACGCGCATATTCTGTAAGCATAGGAAAGCGAAATGATTCGATTCCTTGTAACTGCATGGTGATTTCTTCTAATGACATGCCGTTTGGTAAGCGTGTTTGTAGAGCACCAGGCATATTTTTTATATGAGATAGTTGTGCTTGAGCTTTGTCGAGAATTTGCTTATAGGCATCGATACGCATTAACGCATCTTCTTGGTTTGAAAAGACAGCTGTTTCTAGAATAGATGGGCTCAATAGGCCACCAGTTAAGCGAAACGCTCCTTTGCGTTCAATAGCATCATTTGCCCAAGTTGATAAAATGTCAGTTAATGTTTTTTCTACTATTGAACGAGGAATCTCGGGAAGTCCTTCACCAAACCAGCGTAATTTAAATGCTGGCTGTTTAAGAGAAGACATTCGTTTTTTGTAGTTTGCTTCAATTTCAGCTTGCTCAGTAACAGTAAGTCCTTTTTTACTCAACTGAGAAACGAATTCCATGCGAGCCAATTCAACTCCATCATTCATTTCTGTTACAATAATAGCTTGATTGAATTGCTGTAGGGTAAGATAATTTGATATCTCACTGTTGTCATAAACTTCTGTCAGAATAGAGAGGTCAGCTATGTTGGAATAATGGAAGGGCTGCCCGTTCGGATAACTTCCTTGCATGGATGTTCCGAAGCTAAGTTCAAAAGGCTGTGTAAGTTCTTGTGTTTTAGGAATTGTTAGGCGGGCCAAAAGAAGAGTGGAACCAGTAATAATGCCTACGAGGAGTAGAACTGAGACAATAATGCCACTCTTGGTGAATAATTTACCAAGAACATCAGAAATCGATATTTCATCTGAATTATAGGTGGTGGCAGGCTGGTGAGGCAAAGATTCTTGGTTCATAGCAGGAAAATATCGTTCATGCTCTTTTTGCAAGGAGTGAAGAATGGGTAAATATCGGAATTATCGGCCCTTTTTACGTTTCGTGTGATTCATATGTCTATCTTGAGGCGTGCGTGCTGGTTAAAATATGCGCAATGTGTATGGGTTTAAAATGAACAAAGAAATATTTATCTCTCTTTGTTTCTACAGAAGGGCTTCAGCTGGAACATTGGCAATTAAATCGCTGAATACATCTTCTAAGCTGCGTCGCTCTTCAACCAATTCGCGTAGGCCGCCATGTGTTTGTGCTAAGTCTATAATCAGCCCGCGTGCATCGGGTGGTGCATCTAGTAGGCATCCGTCATCAGTAGAGGAGACCATGGTGATATGTTTGTGCTCTGAAAGGGCTGTTTGAAATGTTTCAAGTTGTGACTGTTCAAAGCGAACGGAAACGCGGGTGACTTGGCGTGAACGTTTGCAGAGATCATCAACAGATTCTTCTAAAATACTGCGGCCTTCATGGACAACAATAACTCGTTTGGCACAAAGTTCGACCTCTGATAAAATATGGGTCGATAATAAAATGCTGTGACGCTGGCTGAGATCAATTAACAAACGACGAAATCGAGCAACTTGTGTGGGGTCAAGGCCAGCAGTGGGTTCATCTAAAATTAAAATAGGTGGGCGGCCAAGTAGTGCTTGGGCAAGACCAGCGCGTTGTTGATTGCCTCCAGATAATTTTCGCAAATGTCTATTAGCAACAGGTTCAAGCTGACATGCCTCAATTGCTTCAACCACTTCGCGGCGGCGTTGACGTTTGGGGATATTTTTCAAACGAGCACAGTGATCTAAATAAGAACTAACCGTCATATCTGGGTAGAGTGGTAATTGTTGGGGTAAATAGCCAATCTGCTGACGGCAGGCAATAGGGTTATCGGCAGCATCAATGCCATTAATAATAACCTTACCAGAACTGGGTGCCACAAATCCTGCCATGATTTTCATGGAAGTCGATTTCCCTGCACCATTTGGTCCAAGAAAACCAACAATTTCGTGTTCATCTAAAGAAAGTGAAACATCGTGCAATGCTTGTACGGTGCCATAGCGCTTGGATAAATTTTTGGCGATAAGTTTCATGATCGTTTTGGCGTTTTTAGTCCAAGTATTTCAAGAACCAGCTGCAAGTCTGTCCAGCAATCTTTTTTTGCCGCAGGGTTACGCAATAAATAACTGGGATGATAGGTTGGGATAACTGGAATATTACCGAAAAGAAACTGTCGTCCACGTGCGCGGGTAATGCCAATATTATAATTGTTTTTTAATGCGCGGAGCGGGGTGTTACCAAGGGCACAAATTATGTTTGGTTGAACCGCCTGTATTTGCGCTTCCAGCCACGGCATGCTCAAGGCAGCTTCTTCTTCTGTTGGAGTGCGATTGCGAGGGGGGCGCCATTTAACAATATTGGCAATGAAAACATCTTCTCGTTTCAGGCCCATCGCGTTAATCATTTTATCGAGCAGTTGTCCAGCAGCACCAACAAAAGGGCGGCCTTGTGCATCTTCATCTTTACCAGGCCCTTCGCCGATAAACATGAGTTGTGCGTTAGGATTACCTTCGCCAGGAACGCAATTGCGTGTGCCAGTAAAAAGAGGCGTACTTTTTAGGAGTAATTCGTTGATAGCCGCAAGTTGCGCTGCCGCAGGCAGAGTTGTGTCTATTTCAATCGGTTTAGGTGCGGCTGGTGTTTCAGGGACTTCTTCTTTTTTTGTGGCTGTTTGTTCCACCGGTGGTGGACGCATTGCAAATTGCACGCCCAAATGCTGGTCCATTTCGGCCAGCATCAGGGCGGTGCGGTACAGTGCGTTCATATCCATTATAGTCCTGTATTACTACTCGGATTCTTAGTAACCAGAGAGAGACGGGTCAATTTCTTCGCCCCATGCAAGGATACCACCTTCAAGATTGAAGATATTGGTGAAGCCATGTTTATGTAAAGTTGCAGCTGCTTTCTGACTACGTTGACCAGACTTACATTGGCAAATGATGGTTTTGCCTTTCCATTCGTTTAATTCATCTAAACGATTTGGAACCTGTCCAAGAGGAATGTGCACATGGCCATCAATTTGACAGATGTTTAATTCAAAGTCTTCACGAACATCTAGCAATAAATGTTCTGTGCCAGCATCACGCAAATCAGCGTATTCACTCACACTCATGCGTTCAAAGGCTGGTGCTTCTTCTGCTTCACCTTCGCCACGTTTGAGGCCACAGAATTGTTCATAATCGATCAACTCGGTAATCGTTGGATTGGCGCTACAGACAGGACACTCAGGATCTTTGCGTAGTTTCAGTTCACGAATATCCATAGTGAGTGCATCATAACGCATAAAGCGACCAACCAGCGGTTCGCCAACACCAGTTAAACATTTAATTGCTTCAGTTGCTTGAATCATCGCAATGGTACCTGGCAGTACACCAAGTACGCCACCCTCTGCACATGATGGAACCATGCCCGGTTCTGGTGGTTCTGGGTATAAGCAGCGGTAGCATGGGCCATTTTTCGCATCAAAAACAGTTGCCTGTCCTTCAAAACGATAGATAGAGCCATAGATGTTAATTTTACCAAGCATAACGCAGGCATCATTCACCAAGTAACGTGTTGGAAAATTGTCGGTGCCATCAATAACAAGGTCATACTTGCTAATGATCTCAAGAGCATTGTGAGAGGCGATGCCTTCCTCATAAAGCTCAACGGTGACATCAGGGTTGATGTCATTAATAGCACGTTTTGCGCTTTTAGCTTTGCTAACACCAATGTCTTGCATGCGATGAATGACCTGGCGTTGGAGATTTGACATGTCCACTACATCAAAGTCCATAATACCTAAGCGGCCAATGCCAGCAGCTGATAAATAGAGCGCCAACGGTGAGCCAAGGCCACCAGCGCCAATCAGCAGGATAGAGCTGCCGAGTAACTTCTCTTGTGCAGCTTCGCCAAATTCAGGCAGGGTTAAGTGTCGAGCGTATCGTTGGTACTGTTCTGTTGTTAGGGCCATCAGGGCTCTCCTCTCCTATGATCAATCAAGGGCGAACAGTCTGTACTACGTATTCGCAGAGGCAACCGTTTGATCTGAGGCTCTTCTCTGCAATACTTAGAGAGATCACTCGACTCCTTGGGTTGAAGGTGAGGGAGCGTTCTGAGGACGAGTGTCATGAGGGAATTATTCTAACTGTTGTGATATGAGCTCTTTGGAGGGCTGGTATTTAAAAGGGAAAGAGCAATGAAATCTTTATCGTTAGACTCTATGAAGCGAGCAGAGTTATTTATGCACACCCAAGCTCGTCCCTTGGATCTTGCCGTCTATAATTATCTATTTAAAGGTTCTCCACAAGAACATGCTCTTATGGAGCTTGGTAAGTTTCAAAATGATGATGGAGGATTCGGGCAAGGAATTGAGATAGATTTTAGGCTGCCATTATCGTCCCCGATGTCTACATCGATAGGACTGCAATATCTGATTCGTTTGAATGTGTCTGTTGATCATGATATGTTTGCTCGCGCAATCGACTATCTCGTAAACGAATACGATGCAGTGCATGAAGGGTGGTGGGCAAACCCAGAAAGCTTACTTGCTTATCCTCATGCTCCGTGGTGGGGATATAATGCTCAGCACAAAGAAGAGTACTTTCAGAAGTATTGGCTAAATCCGTGTATTGAGTTGATTGGTTATCTCAGTCTCAAGACTGATGCTGTTTCAGGGCAGTTGTTTCAGCGCATGGTAGAAAAGGCCATGAAAATGTTTGATGAATCTAACGAGCCTTTGGATGGTCATGCTTTTTTATGTTGTGTCCGAGCGATTGCAGTATTGCCGCAACCCTATAAAGATACTGTGTATCAGAAGGTTTGTGGACGCGCCGTTCATGCCGTTCAAACAGATAGTAAAGAATGGGATCATTACTGTATTACGCCACATCAGTGTATTGAAAACAAAAAAAGTTTATTGTATCCCATCTTTGAATCTTGTTTTGATGCCAATCTTGATTGGCTTATTGATTCTCAGCAAGAAGATGGGTCATGGCATCCACGATGGTCGTGGGGACAGTACGAATCAGATTGGAATCTAGCAAAAAAAGAATGGCAAGGGAAACTGACGTTGCTTAATATGATAGTTTTAAAGAACTTTCATAGAATTGCTGATGACTAAAGGTGTGGGCATTGTGAAGTAAAGCTTGGCAGAAAATGGTTGCTCTTAGGATGTATGCATGGTTTTTATTGATACTCCCCCAGACCAGCGTCGTCGTGCGCGACTTGTTCGTGATGCTTTGGTTGACTGTCCAGATAAACGGGTGCGGGAAGCGATTGCAACTTTGCCGCGCCATTTCTTTTTGCCAGAGGGAGCGGCTGCAGATGCTTACAGAGATGCACCGATAGCCATAGGCGCAGAGCAAACGATTTCTCAGCCAAGTCTTGTTGCTCAGATGTTAGCGTATTTACAGATAGAGGAGGGTCAGCAGGTTTTAGATGTTGGTGCCGGATCTGGTTATGTAAGTGCATTGCTCGCACAATTGGTTGGCCCAACAGGTCAGGTGCGTGCACTTGAACGACAAGGTGTTTTGGTGGCTCGAGCTCAACAAGTGCTCGCCTTTCTTGGTTTAGACCAGCAGGTGCAAGTAGAACATGCTGATGGAACAGAGACGCATGAACAGCGTTATGATGTAATCCATGTCGGGTGCGCATTAGCAGGAGAGCCAACGATGTTACTGGATGCTTTGCAGCCACAGGGGCGATTGATTATTCCTCTCTCTGAATCGAGTACAGACACCGTGGCAGATCTTTACCTGTTTGAGAAACAAGGAGATGGAACAGTGACGAGATCAAAAATAGATGATGTTTGTTTTGTTCCAATGCTCTCTGGTTTGGAGTAAATAACTGGTCTGTAGTTTACACACAGATACTGTTATCGTCAGCGTGTTAAAATAAACTACTGATTCAATATATCCCAGCCAATCCACATAATTGCTAAATCTACGCAGGCATGACTTATACATGTGGTCAACAAGCTATGGTTATGTTCGCGTAGCCAACTCCACCAGATGCCACCAAGAACGGTTCCGCCAACAAAGAGCCAAGCATAGCCAGCAGGGAAATAGAGCAGCATTGGGAAAATATGATGTAGTCCAAAGCAAGTGCCGCTCAGAAGTATAGCAGGCCACCTGCGTAAGCCGAGCGTGCGTAGTCGATCTGTTATAAAGCCTCGCCAGTACCATTCTTCCTGTAGGCTGTTCACAGCGCTGAGGAAAATAGCCATGCTCCAGAAGGTGAGCATGCTGGTAAGCCCCATTTCATGCAGTTTTTTGCGAAGTGCTATACTTGGTAGCTGTTCCTTGAGCCCTCCATAATAGGCGAGCAGAATCGTCCCGCCAATAACAAGCCCACTTACCAATCCCAGCCAGTGGAAGCTCCATTGCGCGCCATAATGTTTCAAGCATGGTTTGATGATATTTGGCTGCGCACGCCGACTGAACCAAAAAATAAATACAGGAAGCAGGGCGAGCGCAATCTTGCCAAGTCCATACGAGGCAGGGTAGCCCCATTGTAAGTAAAAGGTCAGGTAAGTTGCCAGCGCAGGCAGAAAGAGATATAAATAATCCATATATTAACAAACGATAACTTAATAATAAGAAAGTCAAGCTCATGCTTGTGTGCATGAGATGTTGATTTAAATTGGCGTTCTGTTTACTTGATTTTATGAAAAAGGCGGTTTTATGAAGGTGTGCGGCTTCTTTGTGGCAGTGTTCATGTTGGTTTCGGGAAACGTGTTTGCTGTAGAGCATTTTTCATTGCGAGACTCTTTGGTTCAATTTGATAAATTATCTTCCGAGTTGCAAGCCGATGTGGTAGGAGATGAAGTCCTTGATCAAGCTTTGCTTGCAACAGCACAGCTCATCATAACAACAGATTTACCCGGCATCTCATCGTGTGATGCTTGGTATGATTTAGGTCAGCGTTTATTGGAGAGGCGAACAGTTTCGGATATTTGGGAAGAATCGTACCCTCGTTTGTGGATTGATGCACTTGCTGGCCGTATGAATTATGTTTTAGAAGAAATAAACCGTATGGCTCCATCAGAAGAGGATGCCCATGCGCGTGCTTTACGATGTCTTGCGACGCATGACTGGCGTCAGTTACATAATG
Organism: Planctomycetota bacterium; assembly: GCA_016745075.1. Classification (GTDB taxonomy): domain Bacteria; phylum Planctomycetota; class UBA11346; order UBA11346; family UBA11346; genus JADGDD01. The sequence goes on from JADGDD010000002.1 coordinate 154,617, forward strand.
TACAGGAGCGTACGGCTTGGGAAGCATATGCATACTGCAAAACACGGGGTGATGTTGGGTTAATCACGGACATGAAGCAAGCAAGGTTGCATGACCTTCCACGACATGTGGTTGCATCATATGTCTGTCGTGCGCCAGTTTATGTCGGCTTTCGTTTTGGTGTCCGCAGCCATTCGCAGCCAGTTCGATGGAATGCGCAAATAACATTAGCGGAATATGCGGGGATGGCTTTAGGTTTATTGGTTGCGTATCAGCAAGATGATGAATCAGGCCAAATGCCATTATTGCATGAGATTATTGTGAATGCAAAGGATCTCGATCTCTTGCCAGCAAGTACATATTTGAAACTTGGACAACAAGTTCAACGTACGTTTTATAAAACGGTGCAACGGGAGTGGTATACAAACATGATATCATATTTAGAGTCGGATTATCATATTCCCACAGTTCAATGGTTACGTTATGTGAAGAGTAAGGTGGCGGCGGTAGATGATTCACTTTTGTGCCCGAGTTTGCCAACAATTACACAGTGTGTCGATAGTATAGTTATTGGCAATTTTATCCAACGAGTTGAGGTGTCGACTGTTCCATCGAGAGGTCAGCAAAGGTATGGACATACACGCATTTCAGAAGAAAATAAAGCGAGGGTGGAGGCGCAGGCTGAGGCGGGTTTATATGAGGCAATGTATGCGTGGCTTCAGGGTGTTCGAAAGAAGGGGCGTGGAGTAGAGTTTGTGGAAGGAGCTTTGCATAAACATATAGAAGAAGAGAGCAATGAATATTCAATTGTTTCTTTATTGTCATCAATCAGGACATTTCAACGAGATCGAAATCATAAAAGTGCGCGCGAGTTATTGATCCGGTTGTTTGACGAATGGAAAAAGCGTTATGTAAGTAATGGAAAACCGTTATCAACACGTGGAATTAAGGAATGTCTTTTTGTTGCGAAATTTAGTGGGGTTGATGCGTCTCTATTGGGAAAACTGTATGCTTACGGTCGTGACCTTGATGCTGAAAATCCAGTATTCCAACAAGATAAGATACAAAAGTGGGATTATAATGCATCGGCGAAGCAAGCGCGTGTGTATATGGATTCAGGAGATATTGATCAAGCGTGGGACTTAATGCGACCATTTGACACTTTAACGGATCATGACTTAGCGGGGTATTTGTTGCTCGGGAAAATCGCGGAAGAGCGAGGGGCTTTTAAACGTGCGTATACAAGATACGAGAAGGCTTATAGACAGGAGCGCAAAGAGAAAGAAGGGTACTCAACTGGACAGAGAAGAGCGTTCGTGGCTACAGAAGCGTTAGTGAACCTTGCGAAAAAAGAAGGTGATTTTGAAAAGGCGGTTTCATATTGTATAAGGGAGAGTGACTATCGGTTTTATGAGTCGTATTATATAATTCCTTTGCATTTTGACCTGTTGATCTCTATGGGGAAGATAGAAGAGGCTTTATTGTTGCTCGAGAAGAAGAATGCAGAGCATCATGCTTACCTTACGAGAAGAGGTTATAAGACGATTACGGATTCATCAATATATGCTGGGGTGGCTCCGTACGCATTGATCATGCAAACCCCATCCAGAATTGACGAGGCTATTCGTCTTTATGGAAATGATGCGAGCCGTCTCGAAAAGGGCGGCTATATGGAGTTATTTATTTCGGAATTATTAGATCAGAAAAAAGAGGGTGTTTTATTGGACGCTTATAATGAGAAGGGAAGGGTGAAGAAGTCTAAAGAACGGTCTTTTATGGTGGGAATTTTGGCTCTATCACAGGGGCGACTTGCCGACGCGCATCATTTGTTATTGCGACGAATGAATGGCTATAAAAAAGATAAAGAACGACAGGCGTATATGTGGCTGCATGCGTTTGCCTTAAGTAGAGAGGGGGATGCTCTTTCTGCAGCTGATGGACAGTGGATCAAAGCTCTTGGTGCAGGGAGTGAGTGTTTGTCGATAGCATATGGCTTTGTGAACGGAGAGATTGATGAAAAGGATGCAGTAAAGGAGGCTTGTTTATATGGAGATTCGAATGTGGTCTTTACCGTGTGCGCATTGCGGGCAATTAGGGATGGTCATATGGAGCGTGCTCAAGAGTTATTGCGATTAGTGGAGGAGTCTGACGCAGGAAAAATGCAGAAGTCGATGGCGAGGCGGATCGGCGAATGGCTTGGGTCTGCAACGGAACAAGATATAGCACAGGCATTTATCCGTACAGGAAAGCCTAAGGTAAAGCCGAAGAAAAAAGCAAAGGAAGAACCCGTCCCTGAAGGTCAATTAATTGATTCATTCTGATTTTATCATACCCGTATCTGTAATTTTCGATTGAGGCGCAGTGCCATTGTTTTTTCGTAATAGGCAGCTTCGTTGATAAAGACGGGGTACCAGCCTGGTTCGCCATCATAGAGGATGACGTCACCGTTGTAAGTTATGAACAGCGGTGAGCCGGGTTTCAGTTCTTGGTAGTTAGCGTTTTGTAAGTCTTTATGAATCATTGCCGTTATATTGCCGTCGTCATCGCTAGGGTATTCAATCAGTTTGCCGCGCTGAAATACGTCCAAATTACCATGGAAGGTCTTTTCTGGAGAGCGGTTGACCATGTCAATGTAATCAAGGGCATGCCGCACAACCTCATCCATCTGTTCAAAAATATCGTGGCGTAAAACCCCTGGCGCTATAGGGCCTATTTCAACCAACATACTGCATGGAGCGATGCTTTGTAGGCCGATGGTATCTTCATATTTCTTGTCTGAAATATAAATAGAGACATCAGTTATCTGTTTCTGAATGTAACCAGCGATGCCGAGGTTAAACGGATTATCATAAACAATTAAAGTCACACCCATGTCGGCGGTCGTGGTGTGCAAATCAAGCAGTACATCTGTTTTGGGCTTATTTAACTTTGGCCCAAGTAGATTATTTAACTCATGTGCTCGCTGCGCTTCCCGAGTAGCTGCTGGTTCTCTATTAAGTTCAGCAATAGCAAAACCACGGTTCAGATCTTCGTCTACATAACGGACGCACTGTTGTACGGCGACAGGGTTGCCTATGACCAGTTGCGTTGATAGTGTTTCACGTTCCACTATCTGTGGGTTTGCTCGCAAGCGTTCAATTAACCGAACCCCTGTTACTTCATTGCCGTGTGTTCCACCTACGATTGCTATCTGTGTTTTCATCGTCATATGATAGAAACGTATGCTTTGAGGTTCAAATAATAAGCGCTACAGGTTTCATAAGTTAGGCTAATATATCAAGTGCAGGAATAAGAGCATAATTCAGGGCAAAAAATCACCCTCGGCCAAGAGGCCGAGGGTGAGAGACGTTATTTAATAATGAAGGGCAGGTTTAGCCGCGTGGTTTGATATCTTTACTATCAACCCATTTCATCATCTTGCGGAGTGAACGACCTGTTTTTTCGATTTGCAGGTTGTACTCAGATTTGCGTAACTTGTTCATTTCTTTCTTGCCAGCTAGGCACTCAGCGCGGAAATCTTTGGCAAATTTGCCAGTTTGAATTTTCTTGAGTGAGCGAGCCATCGCTTTTTTCGTAGCTGCGGTAATGATCTTAGGACCGGTGTAATAGTCGCCGTATTCAGCAGTGTTACTAACGCTGTAGCGCATGTAGCTGATGCCGCCTTCAACCATCAGGTCAACGATCAGTTTCACTTCATGCAAGCATTCGAAGTACGCCATTTCTGGAGCATAGCCAGCATCAGTCAATGTTTCAAAGCCAGCTTTGATTAGTTCGCTCAAGCCACCACAGAGAACAACTTGCTCACCGAAGAGGTCTGTTTCTGTTTCTTCTTTGAAGGTTGTTTCGATGATACCCGCGCGAGCACCACCAAGACCAGCACCATAAGCGAGTGCTGTTTTGAGTGCTTTACCGGTAGCGTCTTGATGAATGGCAACGAGCTGAGGAACGCCGCCGCCTTTAACAAATTCACTGCGGACAGTGTGGCCAGGGCCTTTTGGTGCAATCATAACAACATCGATGTCTTTAGGAGCATCAATGAAGCCAAAGTGAATGTTAAAGCCATGAGCAAACATCAACATTTTACCTTTAGTCAGGTTTGGTTCGATGTCTTTTTTGTAAACTTCAGGAGCAAATTCATCAGGAACAAGAACCATGATGATGTCGCTTTGAGTAACCGCATCAGCGATAGGCAAAACGGTGAATTTGTCTTTTTTCGCCTGTTTTGCAGTTGGGCTTGTTTTAGAATAGAGGCCAATGATGACGTTGATGCCGCTATCACGCAAGTTTTGCGCGTGGGCGTGCCCTTGGCTGCCGTAACCAATAATGGTGACAGTTTTCTTTTTGATAGATGTGATACGGGCAGTTTTGCCGTAGTGTACGGTGATGGCCATGGAGCCTCCTTGTTGTCTGTCGAGAGTGTGTGCTGATCATACGGTAGAGATCGTATGGTCGGGCGAAATCAGAGCGGGCACCCTAGTGCCTGTTTTTAATTTGCAACGGGGGGTTTGTGCTAGCCGTTGGCAGAGAAGCCTTTACAGTGGGCTTATGGGCACAAGTGTATGGCGGAAAAGTACAGACAGTGATGGTGAACACGATCAAAGTCTTTTCATTATAGAACGGCTGAGTGAGGTTGGCATAGCTCTTTCTAATGAGGAAGACCCACATCATTTGCTTGAACTTATCCTGTTGGCGGCCAAAGATTTAACCGGTTGTGACGGTGGTTCTGTCTACAAAATAAGTGAAGATAGTCGCTCTTTAGAGTTTGAAATCATTCGTACAGATTCACTTGGTATAGCGATGGGTGGTACCACAGGCACTCCTATTACGTTCCCACCGATGCCGCTGACTTTGGAAGATGGCTCACCAAATTTAGCGAGCGTGGTTGCCAGTGCCGTTTTAAAAGATTGCACCATTAACATTGTTGATGCCTATGATGATGAAGAATACGACTTCTCTGGAACTCGTGCCTTTGATGAGCAAACAGGCTACCGTTCCAAGTCCTTCCTGACCGTGCCGATGAAAAACCACGAAGGTAAGATCATCGGTGTCTTGCAGCTCATTAACGCACATAATACTCAAAAAGAGATTGTTGTATTTGGCCCAGCTCAGCAGCGTCTTGCAGAAAGTTTGGCATCTCAAGGTGCAATGGCTCTCACTCGGAATCAATTAATAGAGGACATGGGTAGCCTTTTTGAAAGTTTTATTAAACTTATAGCAACCGCGATTGATGATAAATCCCCTTACACTGGAGATCATTGTCGCCGAGTACCAGAATTGACGATGCTTATTGCCAAGGCCGTTTCTTCTCACGAGGAAGGTCCACTTGCGAATTTTGAAATGAGTGATGAAGATAATTACGAACTCAACATTGCCGCGTGGCTCCATGATTGTGGAAAAATAACAACCCCAGAATGGGTGATGGATAAAGCGACCAAATTACACTCTATTTTTGACCGCATTGAATTAATTGCCACCCGCATGGAAGTACTGCGTCGTGATGCAGAGATAGAACGCTTGCGTGGAGAGTTGGCTGGTGGAGACCCACACGCGTTGCAAAAATTATATGAGCAACAAATTGCTCGCATAGATGAGCAACTCGCATTTTTACGAAATATTAATAAAGGTGGAGAGTTCATGAGCGACGAGCTCATAGAACAACTTAATACTATTGCTGGACAAACGTGGACCAACACCGCAGATGGGGAACAACCTTTATTAACAACAGATGAAGTGAAAAACTTAAGTATTCGTCGTGGGACTTTAACCGATGAAGAACGCAACACGATTAATCATCATATTGTTGCCACTATAAAAATGTTAGAATCTTTACCATACCCAGATCATTTAAAGCGAGTTCCAGAATATGCTGGCGGTCATCATGAACGTATGGATGGAAAAGGTTACCCCAAAGGGCTTACCGCAGATTGTATGAGTGTTCAGGCGCGCATGATGGCTGTAGCGGATATATTTGAGGCACTCACGGCATCAGATCGTCCCTACAAAGACGCTATGCCGCTCTCAAAATCACTCGCTATTCTCAAAAATATGAGTGAAACGGGACATATTGATCCGGACATTTACCAAGTCTTCATAGATCAAAAAGTGTATGCCCTCTATGCAGAGCGTCATCTCAAGCCGGAACAAATAGATATCTAAATGCCAGAACCATTAAAAAATATGTATACCCACGGAGTCATCTGTGCGGTGCTTACTGCAATTAAAAAAGAATGCTCTGCTTTTTCTGTGAAAAAATGCGAAAATGCAATTTTTGCCGAAGGCTGGGAAGAGCTTGAACTCAAGGGCCGAATGCGCCGCATTGCAGAATGTGTCTATGCGGCTATCCCATATAATTATAAAGACAGTATGGCCGTACTTGTCGCAGTCGCGCCGCGTTTTACCGGTTTTGAATATATGTTTTTCCCAGATATTATTGAATTGTATGGCCAGAAAAATTGGACGGTGTCTATTCCTGCGCTAAAAACCGTTACCTCGTATTCCAGTAGTGAGTTTGCAGTGCGACCTTTTTTGGTGCAAAACAGTAACCGTATGTTGCAACACATGCTTACATGGACAGGTGATAAAAATGAGCATGTCCGCCGTTTAGCTAGCGAAGGTTGTCGCCCACGTTTACCATGGGCGATGGCTTTGCCTGCATTTAAAAAAGATCCCACTGATATTTTGCCTATTCTCACTGCGCTGCGAGATGACGAAAGCGAATACGTGCGTCGAAGTGTTGCCAATAACTTGAATGATATTAGCAAAGATCATCCAGAGCTTGTGCGTAGCATCGCCAAGGACTGGCTTGGAGACAATGTTCTGCGAGACAAGTTAGTGAAACATGCGTGTCGTACTTTATTGAAGCAGGGAGATCCGGAAGTCTTGTCTCTCTTTGGCTGTGGCCCCGCCAAACATGTTTCCATCAAATCCTTTGAGCTAGAAAGTGATCAAATTGACCTTGGTGAACATTTAGTTTTTACCGCGGAGCTTGTCTCTTCACAGCCACTCGGAACCTTGCGTATAGAATTTGGCATAGATTATCAAAAAGCGAATGGAAGCCTTTCACGAAAAGTGTTTAAAATTAGTGAGTCTACCATAACAGAACGTCATAAAACAATTATTCGTCGTCACGCTTTTGTTCCGCGTACTACCAGAAAACTCCATCCCGGTGAGCACGGTATCGCTCTTATTATTAACGGCGAAGAACGCGTGAGTAGGACTTTTTTCTTGAAAACCAACGATTAAATAAGCAGCAAATATTGTCCCTTGCTGCTCATTCCTTGCAGGTTTTAAGAATAATGTGTTTTATGGTGTAAGAGCTCTTAGTGTATTGCGTAAATCTTTTGCAGTGTGCACCGGTGCAAGACATTCGTGTGCGGTACAAATATAGGCAGCAGGTTGTGTTTGTTCGGCATAGGGGAGCATATGTGGCCATTGCTCTGTACGTGCGGTGTCGGCTGGAATCACAACAGCATAGGGCTGGATAATTTGTTGTAGGCTTGCGGTATGTAATTCTTTAGTGATGTCGTTTTCTGTGGCACCGGTAATAATAATGGTTAGTGGACCGGTCTGCATCCGTTCCCACGCACCAAGGGAGACAGGGCTACTGCTTGGATTACTAGCGGCGGCAGGGCCAATAGCCGCAAATAATTCATCGGCGTGTTTTTTCCATTGCTCATGACCAGTAATAATCCAGAGGCGAACAAATCCTTCGGCCAGCATATTTTGTCCGCTTGGGGTAGCGTTATCGAACCAGTTGCGGCTGCGTCGTACAAGATCTTCGCGGCCTGCGGCGGTGGTGTAAAAACCGCCATCTTCGGCTCGGTTACGTTCAAGAACTTCGGTTGCTAGTGCCTCTGCACGGGTGATATAGCTCGGATCGCCAACAATTTCAAAGGCGGCACAGAGCCCAACCATAAGATAAGCATAGTCTGTTAAGAAAGCGGCTTGTTGCGGTAAACGCTCTAGGCCATTTTCGGCGTGGCGCGTACTGAGTGTTTTTGCTAAGGTTTCAATCGTGTTGATGTGTTCTAGATTTGCGCTGCTTTTGGCGAGTTCAGATAAGCCGTACAGTGTCAGTCCGTTCAGGTCGGTCAGGACTTTATCGTCCAAGCCAGGGCGTGGCCGTTTAGCGCGCACCTGTTCAAGCAATGGTAGGTAGTGTTCCCAGCTTGCTCGTTTTGCTAATTGTTCTGGCTTTTCAGCAATTGCAGTAAATACATCACCACCACGTGGGTGTGGAATATGAGATTCAACTGGTTCCCAATGGCCAGAGTGGCCGCGTTCACGAATACCTTGGCTGATATTCCATTCTTGCGCGAGGGTGGCAGCATTTTCTTCGCCAAGAGCCTCAGCCAATTGGGCTGGGCTCCAAGCGTAAAAGCTTCCTTCACCCTCTGGATCATCTGCATCTTCGGCAGTGGCATAGCCGATGAACGTATGATCAACTTCTTGGCGTAAATCACGTTCCAGATAAGCAGCAATGTTTTCTGCGGTTTGTAAAAAATCAGAACGAGCAAAGAAACGGGCAGCACGGCTATAGGCGATTAGGAGTTGTGCATTATCATATATCATTTTCTCAAAATGCGGAACTCGCCAATGGGCATCAACGCTGTAACGGTGAAAGCCGCCGCCAACACGGTCGTGCAGACCGGAATCTTGCATCGCTTCTAGCATGGCTTCAGCCCAGCGGTGGAATTGTGGGCTGTGAACGCCTTGATGATGAACGAGTAAGGGTAGTAAACTATTGGAAGGGAATTTTGGAGCAGCAATTTCTCCCCACGCAATGCCAGGATTGTTGGAATCATAACTCTGTTCAACTCCAGCATAGAGGCGGTCCCAGACGCTGTCATTAAGCGGACTAGCATCGGCACTGCTTGGTGCTTTATTCATTTCTTGCAGCGCCGCATTCATACGTTCGGTCATGTCAGTGATCATTTTAGGATCGGCCTTCCATGCCTTATCAATTTTCTCCAACAGGCGCATCCAATTTTCTTGTGGAAAGTAGGTGCCAGCAAAAAAAGGAATACCACTATGATCAGTGACCACATTCAGCGGCCAGCCACCTCGGCCAGTCATTGCTTGGGCGGCATCCATGTAAATTTCATCAACTTCGGGGTGCACTTCGCGGTCTACTTTAATGCAGACAAAGTGCTCATTCATAATCTTTGCCACTGTTTCATCTTCAAAACTTTCATGGGCCATAACGTGGCACCAGTGACAGGTGCTGTAGCCGATAGAAACAATAACAGGAACTCCGCGTTCTTGTGCCTCAGTAAAAGCTGCTGGTGACCACTCTACCCAATGAACCGGATTATGAGCATGTTGGCGCAGGTAGGGACTGCTACTGTTGGCGAGTTGATTGGCAGGCGTTGTTGGCATTGCAGGTCCTTCAGCGGTAAAAAGTTGTGTAAGGAGGAATAGGGGCAGTATCCATATATACTGGAGTTGTCTATCTTGATAGCTTCTCATCTTGCCTCCATTGCGATTGAAGTATGCTGAGCATCTACACAAAAAGCAAGGAGACTGTGTATGTGCGGAATCGCAGGTTATGTCGGCTCATTAGAGGCGGCATCTGTATTGCTCGTCGCTCTTGAACGTTTAAAATATAGAGGGTATGATAGTGCAGGTATAGCCGTGCTAGACGAAGATGATGAATTAGTTGTCGAGAAGTCAGAAGGCCGCCTTACTGAATTGCAGGCTCGCGTAGATGGCCAAGCGGTCCGTGGTTGTTGTGGCATTGCTCATACTCGCTGGGCAACGCACGGTGGCCCAACCACAGAGAATGCCCATCCACATGGCGACTCAGATGAACGCATCGCTGTTGTGCACAATGGTATCATTGAAAACCATGAGCAATTGCGCAAAGAACTGCTTGCAGACGGTTGTATTTTCCGTTCACAAACAGATAGTGAGGTGATTCCACATTTATTGGCTGGTTCAGGCAAAGAAGATATGCTTGATGCGGTGATCTCTATTTTGCCACGTTTAGAAGGTGCGTATGCTTTTGGGGTAGTGAGTGAATTATTCACTGACCGTATTGTTGCAGTTCGCCAAGGTTCGCCGTTGCTCTTGGGTCGTGGTGATGGCCATGTGATGTTGGCATCAGATATTCCAGCCTTGCTTCCACACGCACATGAAGTGTGCATGCTTGATGATGGTCAAATTGTCGATATTCAAGGTTCAGAAATTCAACTCTATAATTCAGAAGGCGAAAAAATAGAAGCCGTCTTTAAAGCGATTGAAGTAACAGCCGAGGCCGTTTCTAAAGGTGACTATGATAGTTTCATGGCAAAAGAAATTGCCGAACAGCCAGAAATATTTTCACGTTTGTTAGAGAGTCGTGTAACTGGTGGCCGTTTAGATGTGGGTGACTTTGGTGTTGATCTCTCTAAAATTAATCACGTTGTTTTTCTTGCGTGTGGTACCAGTTGGCATGCAGCTTTGCTTGGAAAACGTTTCCTTGAGCAACTTGCCCGTATTCATGTCGAAGTCGATATTTCATCTGAATATCGCTATCGTAACCCTGTTGCATCGGGTGATACTTTGGTCATTCCGATCAGTCAAAGTGGTGAGACTGCTGATACCTTAGCAGGTTTGCGTTTGGCCCGTTCGATGTTTATGCCAGTTGTTAGTCTTGTAAATGTGATGGATTCAACCATAGCTCGTGAATCAGATGGAATTATGCCATTAATGGCTGGTCCAGAGATTGGTGTTGCTTCGACTAAGGCGTATACCACGCAGGTGCTTGCCTTGTATTTATTTGCTATGCAAATGGCTCGTGCCAAAGGTCGTTTAGATCTTTCAGTAGAACAAAAAATGTTGGCAGAGATTAGCCATCTGCCAGAACTGACTGCATCTACTTTAGTAGATGCAGAAGAGTCCGTTGTTGATGCGATGGAATTATTCAGCGCTGCCCAAGCAACGGTGTTCCTTGGTCGTGGTGGTGAGCATGCAACGGCTATGGAAGGCGCACTTAAATTAAAAGAAATTGCTTATGTGCACGCAATGGGTTATCCAGCGGGTGAATTTAAACATGGGCCAATTGCTTTAGTTACAGAGGCCTTGCCTGTTGTGTGTATGGTTCCGCAAGATCATATGTATGAAAAAATGTTATCAAACTTAGAAGAAGTTCGTGCACGTGCCGGCCGTATTATTTCAGTCGGATTCAAAGGTGATAATAAATTGCGTAGTCTGAGTGATTTCTGTTTTCCTGTAGCGCAATCACCCATTCCAGAGTTGCAACCATTGCTCTCAATTCTTCCGCTTCAACGTTATGCCTATCATGTGGCTCGTCGTCGCGGTTGTGATGTAGACCAACCACGTAACTTGGCTAAATCGGTAACGGTAGAATAAAGAGATAAGAGAGGATCACTACTATGACGGATGGTGAAATAACAGAAAAGAAAAAGAATTCTGGTTGCGGGAAGTTTTTCGCATTTGGTTGTTTGGCTCTTGTTCTTTTATGTATTATTGCAGGTGTTACTGTATTCTTGCAATGGCGTAATATTGCAGGGTATATGGCAACCGAATCAATTGACGTTGTTTTAACCTCACTTGAATACCCAGCGGAAGAGAAAGAAGGCCTTCTTGAATCTATGACGCTTTTAACCGAACACTTTAATGAAAGTGAAGCGAGTCTTGATGATATGCAACACGTGGTTATGGAATTACAAAAAGACCCCGTGTGTGCTGCAATTATTGCAAATGGTGGTCAATATGCCTATGTTGCTCCATCTGGTTTATCTGATCTTGATAAAAAAGCAGCAGAAACAGTGGTGAATAGATACTGCCAAGGTTTACTTGACGGTGTTATTGACCCATCGCATGCGTCAGAGTTGCAAGAAATTGTTATCGTTACCAACATAGATGAGAATAATAGGAGAAGCTACGAGCCCAAAAAACACCTTACTGACGAAGACGTTCGTGCCTGTATTCGTATTATGGAAGAAGAAGCAAATCGCGTTAATATAGGTAATGAATATGTGGACCTTGAGTTACCAGATCGCTTAAAAGACGTGGTGAAACGAGTTACTGAGGCTGAAGAAGAATAAGACTCGTCTTTCGTATGGGAAAGGTTTGAGTCGTAAGTGGGAGTTCTGACTTCTTTGTATAAGTATAATTAAAAACCCCAGAGCTACAGCTCTGGGGTTTTTACTATTTATTATATTATCGAACAGCTTAGTGGGCAACGGCTAACGTTGCTGTTTTGGGTTGACCAATGGCACCAAGCAATTCAACAAACCATGCTTCGTCGGTGTTGAATGGTTTGCCGCCAGCAATACGTGGGAATTCAATAGCACGAAGAATATTGTTTTGTTCTTCGTCATGACCGATGACGCCACCTTCGCGGCGTATGGCGCAGTCAACAGCAAGGTCGGTGCAGCTTTTAATTAAACGAAGGTCTTCGCTGTTGGCAGCGGCAGCGCGTGCATAATAGCCGCTCTTTTGAACGAGTACTTTTTCTGCGCCAAGCATCTCTGCAAACTGTTTAGCGAACCAAGCACCTGGATTGATTGCGTCTAATTTAACGTGACCAAATGCGTCACGCGGTACTTCTTCACCGCGAGATTCCATTTCAGCAACAATGCTTTCACCGCCAGCACCTTCTGCGATGAAAATATTTACGCAGTCGTTGGTATCCATAACAGCAGAGAGTCGTTTGCTTTCTGCAGCAATATCGAGGGCCATTTCTGGAATGTAAATAGCATGTACATCAAGATTCGTTTTATTAAAGCCAAGGCTGCCAACGTAATCTTTACGCGCAAGACGGTTATGGTAGACCTGTGCGGTAGCAGCAGTAAGCCAGCCGCAATGACGGCCCATCACTTCATGAACGATCAACATGCGTGGGTTGGCACTGGATTCAGCAACAACGTTACTGAAGTAGTTCGCGCCTTCTTCGGCCGCAGTCCATGCACCAAGGCTTTGCTTGATAGGAATAACATCGTTATCAATAGTTTTTGGCAAACCAACAACGGTAAGCTCGTAATCATTTTCTGCCAAATAGGCAGCAAGGTCAGCAGCGGTGGTGTTGGTGTCGTCGCCACCAATGGTGTGCAAAACGTCAACATTATCGACGGTAAGTTGTTTGGCAGCAGCTTCCAGTGGGTTACCACCTTCAGGAATGAGGCCGCGTTTAACGCAATCTTTTACGTTCGTGAGTTTGACGCGGCTGTTGCCAATGGGGCTGCCACCAAAGCGATGGAAGATGCCAGCTTCAGCCCGCATTTCAGGAGTAATAGTAACAAATTCACCAAGGAGAAGACCTTTGTAGCCACCGATGTAGGCGATGATTTCAATTTCTGGGTAAAGTTCTGTATAGCGTTCAATTAAACCGCCAACAGCAGAAGAAAGGCATGGGGCAAGGCCGCCAGCAGTAAGAAGGGCAACTTTTTTAACAGTCATAACAAGGTCTCTCCGATTACGGAAGGGTTGATATTAAGGACGCCACCAAGTGGTGTCGTCTGTGGAGATGGCAGTACATGCGCCACTTCCACGGATTGTGGCTAAGGCACTGGTAAATGGAATATCCAGTGTAAGAATAAGCGTGTCTGTATTTTGAGTGGTCAGATCACAAGAAATAACGGTTTCTGGTGTTGGCGGGTGGGCGATGTTCCGCGCAAGTGCGAGGCAATCCATCCAGTGGTGCAGAGCAAGGGAGGCGGAAACAACAGCGCTGTTGCCAATGGGTAGGGCTTGGCGCGCTTTTTCTGATGATTGAATAATGTTCTGTATATCTTCGTTTAAGCTATTTTCTGTATCTGAATATGCCTGTGCTAATAAGCTGGAAGAGGCTGCGACTACATTATTGCGGTAAGATGATATTTTCCATTGTGCGATAAGCTCTTGTTGTTCTGGTGTTAGCCCATTTGTTTGGGCGTTAGCAGGAAGTACGTCATCATCAGCGTAGAGACCAATGTGCGCTAGGAGACTTTGTTGTAATTGTGCGACATCTTTGGCGCGTGGTTGTTCGCGCAGAGACCAGCGTCGGGTATTTATCGCCCCACCTTCTTGTGCCTGTGCATAATAGCGTAAGGCAAAGGCATCTTGGCGATCACTTAATTGGAAAAACTGTAGGAGATCATCATCCCAACCATCAGGGAAACTACTGCTATCAAGGCGGTCTCGGATGCTTTCAAGCAGGCGCTGCCCAGCGTTCGTAATTTCTCCCTGCCACATAATTGATCCGTGGAGTTGAAAGACCATATCTTTTTCTGGTAGCAAAGAGAGTATACGGGAAGCCAGGTTTTGTTGTCGAGCAATCCAGTGGGCAAATAACGATTCTGCTTTTCCGTGCATGGTGCAGACCACTTGGAAACTATCTGGAGCATTATTGTCTGTTTCTTCTATGTTTGGTAATACTTTTAGGGTGAAATCTTGAATGTTATCAACAACCGTTCCCCACTCTTCTTGTAGACGGTAGCGCAGTAGCAAATTGGCAACTGGTTGGCCATCAAAAGAGAGGTTATCGAAGAAGCCGTCTAAAGCGTGATTGAGTAAAAAATGTGGGTCGTCAATTGTTAGAATAAGCGGTGGTTTTTCTTCAATTTGGTCATCACGCCATTCCATGTGCGCCAGTTCGCGGCAGCCATAAGCAGAACGCGAAACGTAAGCACGATGGTCACGAACAAGTACGCGGTATTCCAGTAATCCATCATCTGTATTTTGAGAATAAACAACGGTGCCATCTCGCTCACCAATACGTACAAGTGTGCCATCGCCAACACTGACTGAACCGAAGTGCTCTAAGAAGGTTTCTCGTTTTTTAAGAGGGATAACTGCGGCAAGGGAAGCATCGTCACCAACCCAAAAGAAGCGGGCTGGCCGTTGTAGGTCTACGCCATCAATGCTACTGCTAAAAAAGAGGAGTTGGGCAAGCTCAATAAAATAGTCTTCAGACGGCGTGTTGGTGGCTGAAGCTAACGCATCAAGTCGATTCACAAACCATTCAGGGTTGTTGATGATGAGACTTGCACGGGTAGCGCCGCCAACCGCTTCTGGAAGAGTCAGTAGGGAACTGTCTTGCTCAGCAGTCTGTGCTGGAACGTAAGTCATAAGCAATGAGCAGCAGGAGATTACGAGTAGGGCGCGTGTGAGCATAAGCATGTTCTCCAATCGGAGGCCCAGTCTAGGGAACAACAGCGTTTTGCTAGTCGGAAAATGCCGTCCTGCTTGTGTTACGAGCGATCTACACAAGTATAGGCGTATCATGATGATGACTCCGTATAGACGGCAAATACTTGTGGCAGCAGCGCTGGCACTGCTTTCTGTGCTCTTGATGGTAACAGGGCTTACAGCAGCAGTGACCCGCTCTTTGGGGAGTGTGTTTGATCCGTGGCGAGCGGAGCGTATGGCAGAGGGTTTGGACAATAGTTCAGATGAAGGCCACAAAGAAGAGCAGACTATACAAGCGGTGAGCGTGGCTAATCATCGCTTGAAGGCCATTAACGCGGATCTGCGTCAGCGCTTGGCTGAATATGAAGCGATAGCGGGTGAAGGCGGCCAAGATCCGCAAACTGTTGTTGTTGCTCGTGTACAAGTTGTGTCTCAGAGCAGTCGAGAAGGACAAGAGCGTTCAGCTGTTATAGATGTGGATGGCGGCGCTTTAGATCACGTTAAATTGGGCATGGTCGCTATGGTGGGTTGGTGTCTTGTTGGCCAAGTTGCTGGAGAAGGAACGTATAGAAGTACTATTCGTTTAATTACAGATAAAGATAGTCGGGTACCAGCAACTTTATTTGCCGCAGATAGAGAACGCCCCGTTGCCGAAGGGGTATTGGCAGGTTCATCTAAGCCAGATCATTGTCGTTTACTCTATGTTGAAGATCATCCAGATTTAGAAGTAGAGCTGGGAATGCAGGTGTATACTTCTGGCTTGGCCGGCCACTTTCTACCGCATATGCCCTTGGGTGTAGTGACAGAAGCCCAAAGACAGGTGTCTAGTGATATGTGGAGCATAGAAGTTCGGCCACATTATCGCCTGTCAACTATTACCAATTTGTTAATTGCCGATTTTGAAAAACATACTGATACCACTCAAACAGAGGATAGAGAGCAAGAATGACACGTGTTTCTAGCAACTATCACACCCACACCGAGCGCTGCAAACATGCTACGGGAGACGTGCATGCTTATTGTGCGGCTGCTGATCAAGCAGGTCTTACCGTTCTTGGCATGTCTGATCATACGCCGCTTCCTAACGACCAATGGATAAGTGTACGGATGTATCTGTCTGAATTGGACGAGTATTGTGCAGAGATTGTAGCAGCCCGTGCTGCCTTTCCAGATATGCGCATTGCCACCGCCTTTGAATGTGAGCATGACGACGCGTGGCTCAGCTTTTTTAATGATGTTTTACTTGGTGAAAAGGGAGCTGACTACCTTATTGGTGCAGCGCATTGGTTCCCTCATCAAGGCGAATGGATGGGAACTTTTCGTAATGTAATTACTCCAGAGCGCTTGCGCTCCTATACAGAATACCTCATTCGTATTATCGAAAACGATACTTATGCCTTCATAGCCCATCCAGATGTATTTGCTGCATCCTATTTAGAATGGGATGAGGAAGCAGAGGCCTGCACTCGCGCTATTTGTGAAGCAGCAGTTGCAAACAACAAACCGCTCGAAATAAATGGCTATGGTTTGCGTAAACAGAAGGTACAGACACCATCAGGAGAGCGTTGCGTCTACCCATGGATTCCGTTTTGGGATTGTGCGGCAGAGTATAAGCTACAAGTGATTGCGAATAGTGACGCGCATCGTCCACAAGATGTCGCCGCAAGTATTGTCGAAACCAAGGCATTTGCGATCGAACGTGGTCTGCAATTGTGGGAACCAGATAGTAGCGTGTGGTAAGATGCACATGTACACCGTGTGCCAGATGAAAGGGGAAGTCATCTTATGATCAGCATTGATAACCTTAGACAGTATTCTCTTTTTGGTGGCATTACTGATGACATGTTGGAATATATTATTTCTCTCATGCAAAGGCGAGAAATCAATTCTGGTGAAAAAATAGTCGAACAAAGCGGCCCCGGTGGAGAAGTCTATTTTATATTAGAAGGCGAAGTGCAGGTTGTTATTGATGGTGTAGAAGTGTCTACTTTAAAAGCGGGTGAACAATTTGGTGAAATGCACATGATCGACATAGAGCCGCGTAGTGCCACCGCCATTGCCAAAGGGCCAGTTGTGGTATTCATTCTAAAACAGATAGATATGTTTCGTATCCGTAATAAATGCCAAGAATCATTTATTATGTTGCTTATGAATTGTAGTAGAGATATCAGTCGTCGTTTGCGTACGATGAATGATAAATATGTTCGATTGCAAGATGGCTTGTCTGAAAAAGATACGTAAAAGAAGATCAAGGTTTAATGATCCTGAATACTATTATATATGTTGTTGGGCAAAGACTCCTTTTCTTTTTAAGGAAGAGGTGCTCGTATGATCTATTGGCTACGCAATATTATTTTTCGTGGAAACAATGTGGCCGGCTCTTTGAACGTTCTCTGTATGACACCGAGCGAAGAATGCTTATGAGACAAACAAAAAGAAAATCTCTCTTATTATGTGTGAGCTATAATGTCGAGTGAAAATAGTGAACATAAGAAAGTCGTTTGTACGCATTGTGGTCTTGACGTTCCGCGCGGCTTACAGGTAGATGGCGCAGAACATCAATTTTGCTGTAGTGGTTGCCGTACCGTGTATGCATTATTGCATGACCAAGGCATGGGTGATTTTTATGACTTGCGAGAGAGCTGTGGCATTAGTCGGCCACAGGAACAGCAACCGCCAGAACCACTGTCAGTATCGCAGGCAGAAAGTGTAGAAGCGGCAATTGTACGTGATGAAAGCGGTCAGTGTTCTTTGCGTTTGTATGTGGCGGGTATTCATTGTGCAGCCTGTGTTTGGTTACTGGAACGTTTACCACAATTTGTTGATGGAGTTATCAGCGCTCGTCTTCATTTTGCTGAAAGCCGCCTTGATGTGGTTTGGGATGAGGGCCGCGTTGATGGTCAAGCGGTAGTCCTCGGTATTACTCGTTTAGGGTATACGCCCAGTGTTTGGGTTGATAATGAAGCGTGGCAACGTTCTCGAAAAGAGCGTCGCACATGGGTGTTACGTTTTGCCATTGCCGCCGCCTGTGCCATGGGGACTATGCATTTGGGACTCAATATTTTTGCCGGTGAATATACTCAAGATTTAAGTAGTGAAGGCGCAGCGTGGTTTGCATGGTTATCATGTCTCGTATGCCTGCCTGTTATTGGTTATTGCGCTCAACCCTATTTTCGCGCTGCCCGTGCTGCGCTTCGTTTGCGGCAATTAAGTTTAGATGTCAATATTGCCGTTGTTATTGCGGTCGGTTTTACTGCAAGTGTCTTTAATATGTTACGTGGCAGTACTGATCTCTATTTTGATGCCATTGCCATGTTTGTCTGCTTTTTGTTAGGTGGTCGTCTTATTTTATTATGGGCTCAAGATAAGACATTGCGACGCACAGATGCGATGGAACGTTTATTGCCATCACGAGCCAGAGTTGTGGGTGAGGAGAGCGCAAAAGAAACCACTCTTCAAGTAGAGAACTGTGGTCGATTGGTTCCGATAAATATGGTACAAGTGGGTGATTGCCTTGCTGTAGGGCATGGTGAAATTATTCCTTGTGATGGTGTGTTGGTTTCTTCGCAGGCAGAAATCAATGCGGCAGTACTCAGCGGAGAATCCCGTACACTTCATTGTACTGTTGGCCAAGAGCTCTTTGCTGGTTGTACGAATAGCGGAGATCCTTTGATTGTACGTGTTGGGGTTTTACAAGGACAGTCACGGATGGCGGTGTTACTGAATCAATTACGAGAACAACAGCCATCACAAGACACCATGAGTTTGATGATCGAACGAGTGCAGGCTTACTTTGCTCCGTTGGTTGCTGTACTTGCCCTTGGTACATGGCTGTGGTGGGCACAGGAAAGCCAAGAAGCTGCGTGGACTCAGGCGCTTGCAATCATACTGGTCTGTTGTCCTTGTGCCCTTGGTCTGGCTGCACCGCTTACTTGGGCAATTACAGTTATGCGTCTTGTGCGCAAAAAAATATTTGTTCGTAACCCGAGTGTCTTTGAACGTATTCATGTATTAGATCATGTGGTTTTTGATAAAACAGGAACGCTTACCGAAGGGAAAATGCGTGTTGCTAACTGGCAATGGACAGAACAAAATATTCTAGCGCCAGATTTATGCGAGTCATTAGTGCTAACGATTCAACAGCGTAGCGATCACCCAATCGCTCAAGCCATGACTCATTATTGTTTAGAACGTGTACGGCAGTTAGAGGACAGCTGTACAAATATCCAAGAAACAATAGGTCAAGGCATGTCTGCTGTGTATGCTGCAAAAACAATTCGCATAGGTAACAGTGCATGGCTTGATATGACATTGCCAGAAACAGAACAAATTTGTATCGGCATCAGTTACGATAGCACACTAGTCGCTCATGTCTTTATAGATGATGTTGTGCGCCCAGAAGCAGCAGACCTTGTTCAGCGGTTTACAAACCAAGGCACACAAGTGCACATGTGTTCTGGTGATCGTCAACAAGTCTGTACTCATATCGCCACGCAAATAGGTATCAAAGATGTGCAGGCCGAACACAGTCCAGAAGACAAGGCAGCCTATATACAACAGCTTACAGGTACAGTGCTCATGGTTGGTGATGGCTTGAATGACAGCCTTGCCCTCAAAGAAGCTGATATTTCGATAAGTGTGCGTGGTGGTTTAGAGGCAGCGCTTGGTAGTACCCACGCTTATCTTGCCGCTTCACCACTTGCCGATCTCGCCTCTTTGCTGACAACGGCAGTCCGTGTACGAGCTACTGTCCGTTTGTGCCTCTGGGTATCGTTGCTCTACAATATCATCGGTGTTGTCTGTGTCGCCGCAGGCTGGTGGGGCCCACTCATCTGTGCCGTTGCCATGCCGCTCAGCTCCCTAAGTGTTATCGGTCTTGTTCTACTTCGTATCCCATCTCAGAATAAGTAACCTTACAGAAGACCGCTTCTATCAGTAAGCGGTAACTGATGTGACGATGCAAGAGAACCGCCACTCGACATTGTCTATTTGCCATGACGATGCCGCTCATGAAGAAATTAGGCTGTCTGTTTTTTATCGTGATCTTGGCAGTGCTGGCTGTTGAGGGCTGGGTGCTTACCCTCGTTGCGGATTGGTGGCGACCAGGAGCAGACTCAGAATACTTTGGAGCCATTCTGGTGCTTATTGGTCTGAGCATCTTTGGCGTAACTTTGGTGCGTAAAAAAGCTGCTTCTATTATGCCATCAGTAATGGCAGGAGATTTTGGTGGTGCTGCCGTTGGGTTATTAGGTGGCATACTTATTATCATTCCCGGGTTTATTACCGGAGCCATTGGACTACTCGCGCAATTGCCACCTGTACAAAAAATGTTCGCAAAAACAGCGGGCACTATTATGGGTGCAGTGATCCGTCAGATGGTTGGACGTATGGGCGGGCAAATGCCCGGCATGGGTGCAGGTATGCCAGGTGGTTTTCCCGGAGGGTTTCCAGGTATGCCAACAGGCGGTTTGACCCCAGATGAATCTATCCCAAAACCACATAAGAAAGTAAAGGGTGGCCGTACCTTTGATGTACGGAAAGAGTAATCTTTAAGAAACGTTTTTTGTTCTGTTTTTTTGCGATTAATGACGGTAGGTACAGTAGAGAAGCCTTAGCCGACCGCTGCTGCGGGCCTGCCGATAGCTTGATGCATAGCCATAATATCGTCAAGTAATGCACCCAGCTCATTTAGAGCAATCATATTTGGCCCATCACTTTTTGCGATGCTGGGGTCTATATGCGTTTCTACAAAAAGCCCTTCTACCCCAACGGCCATAGCAGCCCGAGCCATAGAGGGAGCAAGATAGCCGTTACCGCCAGAGCTGGTGCCGTTGCCGCCGGGTGCCTGTACAGAGTGGGTGGCATCATAAATAACAGGTACACCGCAGGAACGGATAATAGGGAGGGCGCGCATATCGCTCACCAAGGTATTGTAGCCAAAGCTGGTGCCGCGTTCAATGATAATGAGTTTGCCAGCACCTGCGCGGCTTTGATATTTATCTATCAATGGGCGGCAATCCCATGGAGCCATAAACTGGCCTTTTTTGATACTGGTTGGCAGGCCGCTGTCTGCACAGGCGAGAACCAAATCTGTTTGCCGAGATAAGAGCGCCGGTAATTGAATAAGGTCAACGGTCTGGGCAAGCGCTTCAACTTGATGGACTTCATGAACATCGGTGGTAATAGGTAGGCCCGTTTCTGTGCGAACATCAGCCAGCATCCGCAATCCTTCGATGAGGCCTGGTCCACGAAAGCCTTCATGGCTTGTGCGGTTGGCTTTATCAAAGCTGGCTTTAAAAATAATAGGTACATCTTTTTCTTTGGAGAGCGCTGCTAGTTGCTTGCCAATCGTGTGTAGAATTTCTTCGCTTTCAATGACGCAGGGACCAAAAATAAATACGGGTTTTTCACCACCGATAAGATGTGAGTCAGTAATACGAACAGGAGTAATGGCAGTCATGGCAAAATCTCAGAAAGGAGGCAGCAGGAGAATGTTAGCATAGTCTGAACGAATAGAAGCTGGGCAAGTTGAAAGAATTTGGGAGCAAACAGCCACTTGCCTTAGAACGACTGTGTGCAGAGTGATAAAGAGACACATGGCAGATATTTTCGGACGCATCAAACAGCATATAGGCAAGGTTATCTTGCTTGGGGCATTCCTGACTGCCGCGGTAGGGTGTATTGCGTTTTTTCTCGCGTTTCGTCCTTGTGCGGTGCAGCTTTCTGAAGGTGATATGTTTACCTACACCGTTCGTACAGAAGAAACAGTCTTGCTGTCTGTGCCGCGTGATGAAGGTGGCGTGGTTGTTGAGCGTGGTAAAACACGAGTGTCTGAAGAAGAAGTTGTTTTATTATGCGTTGGCCCAAACAATGAAGTGGTTATGGTTGGTCAACGTGCGGATGGTGGGTTTGGAGATCAAATTCAACATCTACGAATAGACAAACGTGGTAAAGTACAGTCAGCAGGCCCAGCCCAGCAAACATCAAATGGGCTATCAGGGCCACAAACTGGTGTATCTGCTAAAAGTGTGGTTGGTCGTTTTTTTGATTTTAATTTATTGCCCTTACCCGAAAGTATTGAGCAAGAGTGGACAGTGCCTATTACCTATGGGGCATTGCCGGCACCACAAAATGTGGTGGATGCGCGGGTGAAGCGTGTTGAAAATGGTTTACATCCGTTGTTTGAAATGAAGATCGATTCAGTTGAATGGGTGGAAGACCGTTCTAGACGAACCGAACATTATAACCGTTTAGCAGATGCACGTTGTCGTTATCGTTATAATTCTCGTCAGAACCTTGTAAGTGAGGCCGATTTTTTCTGTCGTTATGCCCAAGAAAATCCATATTCAAAAGAATATGATGAAATTGAAGTTGCCGTGCAAATGCGTTTGCGTGAATGGAAACAAAACGAACGTCCAGAAATCATTTCTGATTTAGCACTCGCATCCGTGCGTGTGCAACAGGGTGGTATTCATGCAGAACAGCAGAGAAAACTCATTCGGCATTTGGTTTCGCAAGCAGAGTCTGCACCACGATTACAGGCTTTGGCTCGCCGTTTAGCTGGCATGGAGGCAGGAAGTAATTCTACAACAGGTCGGCTTCAGCGTGCAGCTGCTCAAGAAGGCTGGGCGGTACAGGTGGCAAGTGTGCCTAGGGCACGTCGTCCACGTGCACAGCAAGTTGTTGATGGCTTGCGTGAAGAAGGGTATCAAGCATGGCTGCGAGAAAAAGGTCAGTATGTGACGATCTGTGTAGGCCCATGGGCGCAAAAAAATAAATCTGCGATGCATAAATTGCAGCAAAAATTTGCCAGCCAGCAACCATTTTGGATTAAGGTCAATGTTCGCTAAACACAGGTTCGCTCAACAAATATTTGTTAAACAATGGCGTTCTCTTTGTCTCTCTGCTTGTATCTACTACGGCATCTGTAACGGATTGATTGGCCACCAAGTTGCAGCAGCAGAAGTCGTAGCTATTGATTTGGCAGAGATATATGCGGCACAGACTCTTGAGATAAAAGACCAGCATTTAAGAGAACAGTGGGAGTCTTTATTTGCTACAGATCCAGGTTGGATACCAGAACGTATACTGTGGATTCGAGAATCAGATCAGGCGCAGCGTTTATTAGCAGCACGTTTGCTGTACCGTGGCAAGCCGTGGAAAGTGCTTCGCCGTCGCTACCCTGCTGATGAAAAATCAGAAGTTTCCGTGAACGATGGCTTCGTACAGGACCATATTTTACGAGAGTGGCGCTGGAATCCCTCCTTAGCCTATATTCCTGTATATGAGAAATATATCGCTAGTGATATGGAACCTCGGTATATTCTGCAAGCTTTGATCAATTTAGAGGAACTTGCACCAGAACGTGCCTTTTCCTTGGGTTTGCGATTATTAGATGAAGATGCTCAAGACGCATTGCCACAAGCAAAACTCGCGTCTATGCGTCGGCAAGCCTTGGCCTTTGTTGTGCAACATGCCCAGACACAGATTGTTGAGCAAGCTCCACATCCACATACAGCCATCTGTGCAGCGTTAGAACGGGCACTTACCCAAGGCAGTGATCGAGATCGTTTTGCTGCCTGCCAAGTGCTACACGGTCAGGCATGGTGTTTACCCTTTCACCAACTTGCTTTGGATGTGCTCTTGAGCCGTTACAAGGAACAACGTTTATCAGAGGTTGATCGATTAGCACTTGTGACCTTGCTTGCTCAGAGTGATGCCTTGTCATTGAAAGCGAGAGTCGAGAGCTTTATTGGTATTGTTGAAAAAGCAGAACCAGCGCTGGCTATTTTATCTGCATCAATTCTTGGGCGAACAGGGATGCTTGTTCCAGAACAGCGCCGTCGGTTGATCGCGCTCGCTAGCCTGCGTGTTGACCGTACCAGTTCTTTACCATTACGAGAAGCCTTACTTGGTTTGCTTGCAAGATTGGACCCCAAAACAGCTCAAGAAAAAGCGGGTGTAGACAGCCCATGGGTTGATTTATCTGCTCACAGAAAAGATTTACGTCGCTAACTCTTCTGCAAGTTTTTTGATCTGAGCTAAATCGCGTTTGCCAGTTCCTAACAGGGGTATCTTATCTACTTGGAAAAAGTCTCGTGTTTTTGGGCGGAAAATGGGTGGTAATTCATTATCAGCGTTAATGGTCTTGAGTATATCATCGGCAGAAATGCTACAGGTGGTATGTAGAACGATTAAGCGCTCTCCTCTATTATTGTCTGGAACTGCTGCGACGGCTAATTGGCACTCGTCCTCTTCTGGTAATACGGAAAGAAGTGCTTCTTCTACATTGTCGAGTGGAACCATTTCCCCGCCAATTTTCGCAAAACGGGCCATACGGCCAGTAATATAGACAAAACCATCTTTATCTATGCGGCCAATATCACCAGTATTATAGCCACCATGAATAAAAGCTTCTTGGGTTTTATCAGCTTGGCCAAGATACCCTGCCATACGGCTTGGAGAACGAGCAATGAGCAACCCTTCTTCCTGTGGATTGAGTCTGTCGAGTGTTTCTGGATGAACGGTAAACATGTTAATGCCAGGCAGTGGTCGACCAATAGAACCGTCTCGCGAGCCAGGTTCACGTATACCATCACGTGCTGTATTGGGAATATTACAAGCTACAACCGGAGACATTTCAGTGCAGCCATAGCCTTCTAGTAAATCTGCTTGATAACGGTCCTTAAATTGTTCGCGTAAATCTGCGGGGCATTTTTCTGCGCCAACAACAGCAAAGCGTAAGGCGGAGAATTGCTCTGGTTCAATGCGACGCATCCATGTACGAGCAAAGGTAGGTGTTCCAAGTAAAAAGGTAGCGGAACATTGTTGAGCAAGTGCTCCTAATGCTTTACCGTCCATAGGGTTTGCCTGACCAGCAATAGCAAATCCACGAGTAAGTCCTAACCACATGCCAGGCGTTAAACCAAAACTATGGAATAATGGTAGTGGACTTAATATAACATCTTCACCACTACGGAGATTTAATAAAGAAATAACAGCATCACAGTTTGCCAAAATATTTTTATGAGTCAGTTGTACGCCTTTTGGTGTACCAGTTGAGCCAGATGAGAAAATAATGGTAGCTATGTCATCAGCGCGTGAAACATCAAGTATACGACTAGGGAGAAGGATCGTTTTTAACAGAGCATAGATAATAGGCAGACCCTTAATGCTTGGTAATAATTCCTCTGCATAGAGCGTGCGTGCTTCTGTTTCCGGTGCTTTGATTTTCCGCATGTAGAGTTTTGAGCTGATAACAGTAGAGATTTCAGCACGTTCACACATAGTGTGTAATGTATCTGCGCCAACAGTATGGTTGAGATTTACAGCCGTACGACCAGAAAGAGCTACGGCAAGATTTATGATAGTTCCAGCCCGTCCTGGTGGCAACATAATACCAATGGTTTTATCGGTAGCAGTGAGTCCCAGTTTTGGAATAAGAGCCAAAGCGGCAGAGGCGAGTTGCAGACGGTTGAGTGAGCCTTGGGCATCAACGACAGCTGTACGGAAAGGATGACGTTTTGCATGACATAAAAATGCAGCTCCAAGTGTTGCTTGGTTGTGATCTATGCGAGCTTGAGCGTTATCATAACCAAGAGCTTGTACCGCTTGCTGAGCATGTGCTGCTGTGGTCTCTGCATCTAAAGCGGTGCCCAAACGAAGGGCGACCTTTCTCCGAATATGCGGGGCCGCACGTTTAGCACTGCGGCTGGTAAAGGTACCGTAGAGGCCATCAAGATGAGCAGGGATAACAGGGACACCAGCGCGTGCGGCAATCCGTTCCATGCCGCCTTGGAAACGATCCATTTGTCCACTGCGGCTCAGTTTGCCCTCTGGGAATATGACTACTACTTCACCATTCTTGGCAGCTTCCACCGCAAGGTCTATAGAAGCAACGAGAGCCCGCCGTTTATCACCACCATCAATTGGGATTGCGCCCATAGCTCGGAGAAAGAAACCAATAACGGGCATATCAATAAATGTTTTAAATATGAGAAAACGCCCCGGACGTGGTAAGGCAGCTGCTAAAACAACACCATCGGCATAGCTGACGTGGTTACAAACAATCAAGCAGCCACCCTGTTTTGGGAGATGTTCTGCACCGTTGAGTTTTATTTTGAAGAAAAAACGAACAATCATGGTAACGGCCCATGCTGCTAAATGGTGTCGATAGACGCAGACAGGAATCAATAGAATGCCAAGAATAGTACAGCCAAATATTTTTAGAAGAGTGGCATCACCGGCTGCACTTGCGAAGTAGAGAAATGAAAAACCGAGTATTAAACCAACAGTACCAATAAGACTGCTTGCAGCAAAAACCTGTCCTCGTTTTTCAAGAGGTGCGCGTTGTTGCAATAAAACATTTAAAGGGACCAGCCACAAACTACCACCCATGCCAGCAACGGTTAAGGATATAAGAAAACTACTGAGTGAACCCTGTGTAATAGCTTGGCCCATAGCGAGAACACCAAAGCCGGCAATCCCAGCTCCAACGCATGGCAAGCCTGCCGGCCAAGCACGGTTAATGAAACGTGGTGCACTTATCGCAGCAAGGCCCATAGCTACGGCCAATAATCCGTTAATCATGATAGCATGGCTGGTGCTGAGGCCAAAGGCTTGCACAGCGGCATTGGTCATAGTGATGTCAATGACAGCAGCCAGAGTCCAGAAGCCACCAATACATAAAGCCGGTATCCATAAGCCTTGGGCACAGGATAAAACACGAAATTGTTGCAGGAGTGAAAGTGGCCGGATTGGAGTGGTGGGGTTTGCTGCGTCTGGGGTGCGCACAACAAAGGCTCCAGCAATCCCGCAGAGAGCAACGATGATGCTTACCGTACACAACATTATCGTTGGTGATAAGATCGAACCCGTGTAGATCGGCAATTCTGGATCAATAAGTGCTGCACAGGCAATGCCAATTAAAATAGATGCATTTGTTGCAGCCTGCAAACGCCCATTTGCCTGTTCCAATTGTTTTTCCGCAACCAGTTCAGGAATGACAGCATATTTTACTGGAGCAAAAAGAGCGCTTTGTATACCAAAGCCACACACAGCGACGTGGAGAAGCAAGCTATGTTCTTGGGCAATGGCAAGTATACCGAGGAGGCAGAGTGCTGGCTCAATTAAACGAACCGCACGAATGAGTGTTTGTTTAGGAAAACGGTCGGAAAGTGTTCCAGCTAATGGGGCAAATAGGAGGAAAGGAACGATAAAAAATAGCCCTAAAAGTGCTCCGGCTTCCGTTCCAGAAGCCTGGCCAAGACCGGCAATAGCACCCGAGAGAATAAGGTTCTTGCCTGCATGGCGAAAGATGTTGTCATTGATGGCTCCGGCACTGAGACTGGCGAGGTGGCCTGCAAAGGGTTTGTTCATGGAAATCTCCTATTGTCTGCCGATAAGATAACGACTGATTACAAATGGTCAATCTCTTTTATTATCTCATTATCCGCTTGACCGCGGCCATTCTGTGAGTCATCATGAAACAGTAAGCAATAGCGCTATCTTGATATGTAGAGCTCACTGTTGGCGTTTAAGCCAAACGGGCTTGGGAAGCGCTGTGATGAAACGGAGAGAAATATGACAGATTTACAGATTCGTGAGCAAGATGGTGCAACCGTCATAGAAGTTGTTGAAACTGAATGCGGTGCTTTGTGGCAAACCATCGGGCCACTTGTTTCCGAAAGCAAGAAAGCCATTGTTCTCGATTTTGTTTCAGTCAGCTACTTAAATTCTATGAATATTGCAGCAATTATTTCTTTGCGCAATAAAATCACTACTGGTGGCTCAACACTTGCTCTTGCAAATGTTCAAGAAAATATCCGTTCTGTGTTTCGTATTTTGCGTCTAGAAAAATTATTCAACCTCGATCTTGATCTCAATGAGGCTCTTGCTTCATTAAAAGAGTAGAACTCGCAGAGGGGCTTTTTCAGGCGTTGGCCTGTTAATGGTGCACTGTGCTCAGCAGGTACAATAAATTTTATTATGAATAAAGCCTCTATTGAGAGGCTTTATTTTTGGGTGCGCTGTATGTCCCCACTTTTGCCGCCACTTTTCCGAATAAGTTCAGTTGGTCCAATGCTCATGTCGTGGCTAATTGCCTTGAGCATATCATAAATAGTTAGCGCACAGACAGAAGCAGCGGTGAGCGCTTCCATTTCTACACCAGTTTGTCCGTGACAATCAACGGTGGCCGTAATGTGTAGAGTGTTGCCCTTGAGCACCATATCGAGATCAGCTTTGCTAATAGAGAGCGGATGACAGAGTGGAATAAGATTGGATGTTTGCTTGGCGGCCATGATGCCAGCGAGTCTGGCGACCTGTAATACATTACCTTTGCGGGTTTCACCGCCGCTGGCAAGCACGCTCCGACATTCTTCTGGTAAAACCACCGCACTAACAGCAGTGGCAGAACGTTTGGTGATGGTCTTATCGCCAACATCAACCATGTGTGGATTACCGTCACCGCGTAAATGTGTCAGTTTGCTCATGGGGAAAGTCTCTGTTATTCAAAAGGAACAGCCTAGGGGTGTACCCTAGGCTGTTATGGTAGGTTACACATGTATACGGTAGTCTTATGCGCGAGATTTACCACCAGAGATGTTGATGGTGGTGCCGTGCACGTAAGAAGCACGGGTGCTAGAGAGATAGACAATCAAATCAGCTACCTCAGACAATTTACCACTACGGGTGAGCGGGATGGTGCTCGTATTACCATACCCAGCGCGTAACTCATCGACTGTTTTTCCGCGTGTGTAGGCAAGAGAACTTTCGTAAGCATCATTACGCAAAGCGGTGGCTTCCATAATGCCAGGAGCAACACCAACCACACGTACACCATGTTTGCCAAGTTCTTTAGCCCAGCTGCGGCTGAGGTTGTACGCGGCAGCTTTGGTTGCTGCGTAGACGCTTTGGCCTTCAGAACCTTCAGAACCAGATTCAGAGGCAAGGTTAATAATCGCGCCACCTTTACCATCAGCCATCATTGCGCGTGCACTTGCTTGAGCACAAAGGAATTGGCCTTTCATATTGATGCTAACAACTTTGTCCCAAACTTCTTCGGTCATTTCTTCTTGACCGTTTGGGTCAACGAGTAGACGCGGAATATTGATACCAGCGTTATTAACGAGTACGTCCAAGCGACCATATTTTTCAACGGCGAAGGCAACAACGGCATCAACCATTTCTTTATTGGTTACGTCACATTTAACGAAAGATGCATGGTCACCAAGTTCAGCAACGGCTGCATTGCCAGCATCTTCATTAAAATCAGCAATAATAACATATGCGCCAACATCGGCAAAACCTTGAGCGATAGCTCGGCCAATGCCGAGTGCGCCGCCAGTGATGATGACTGTTTTGTTTTCGAGTTCGAGCCAAGACATGGGTGTCTCCAAAAGAATAAAAAGAAAAAGGAACGACAGAGGCGAGAGAATAGGAGGCATTTAAAAAAGGAAAAGAAAGAATGTTTTGTATAAAGCTCTGATGCATAAAAACGGTTTGTTTATGGTGCCGATGCATCGGTATGCGAAATAGAGTTTTATAAAAACATTCCTAATTTCTTCTTTGTGTGCATATTGCTCTTGTGTGTTTTACATTTATGAAAGAGTTAAGGGGTAAGCTTTGCCGAAAGATTCAAAGAGAATTTCTTCAACTCGACGTGACCACACATCGCCATTGCTGGCAAGCTCATCAGCGGCGGCTTTAAGGGCGGTGGCTACTATTTCGTTTGCAGTTTCAGCGGCTTTACGGAAATCGGCTGCGCTAACGGCTACCCATGGTAAATCTGCTAAATCAGTAAAGACATAAAAGCTACCAAATGGAGCGGATGCTTCTACATCATCCATCATAGCTAAAGTATGGTTGAGCCCACAAACACCTTTGACCATCCAGTCAAAATTGACGGGGTTTTGACCTTGAAGTGCCATGTCATCTGCGTGTGGTTCGGAAGTGTTGGTCATTGCCCACGGTACATTACTGCCGCAAAGTTGATGACGGCTGGTATAATGGCTGTGCTTGGAACGGATGGCAATATCGCAATCACCATCCACAAAAGCAACGGCAGCATTACGGGCAAGTTGTAGCTCGCGAGTGCTGTAGCGTTTGGCTGCTTCTGTACCAGTGCCAGCAATAAAGACATCGGTAAATTGTGTACCCTCAGGAACGGTATCATAGCACGTGTATACCGTTGCACCATTACAGGCCGCACGATAAGTAGCGCTGCGTTTGTCTGAGGCAAAACCGTCAAGTAAGACAACAGCTTCTTTAGCAAGACCATAGTGACGTTCAGGATTATTAGGATGCACATTATGATGCATGCCAGCAATGACGGTTTCTGCTTCTTCCTCAAGGGAGGCGTAGTTTGTAGCGGCATCAATATGAATCTGTAAAACGAGCTCAGGGTCAGCGGCACCAGCATAATTATTAATATTACCGCCAGTTGCAATAATAGCGCAGGCTTGCGCGTAGACATCGGTCGTAGCGAAGTTGGTCCAGATGATTTCTGGTTTGCCTTCTGATTGCAATTTGTCGATGATGTTCGGGTCACGACGGTCAATCAAGACTACTTTTGTACCAGCGGCACGTAGACGTTTAATAAGATCAAAATGATCAAGTTCGTCTAATTTTGCTTGGGAGCCGGTTATGTAAACAACGCTTGGTAATTCTTCTGGGGGAACGCTGGCAACAATAGTCAGGTTAATCATCGCCATGCGGGCGGTGCCAGCAAGATAAGCAATTTTAGCGCGTGGTGGGACACCGTAGATAAAATCACCATTGTCAGCTGTGGTGAAAATGAATTTATTCGTGCCGTAGTTACAGGCAAATGGTTCAGAATGGGCAAGGCTGACAATGCTTGTTTCATCATTAGCAGGGACCGCATTAAATAAATTACCAAAACCTTGGCTTTTTACAAAATCAATCGCACTTACAGGAATGGCGTTAAATGGACGTAGGCCGCCAAAATTTCTGTAGCTATAGCCAAGTGATGGCAATACACCATTTTCATTATCAAGCTCAAAAGAAGCAGGATTGACCGGCAAAGCAGAATGGCCTGGTGTAATAAAAACAATATCGCCAGCAGTAAGGCCTGTTGATTCTGGAGCTTCTACAATGACTTGCAGCGTTTCGTGGCCAAGAGCAACTTGTGTGGCATCGTTTGGTACACGTGCATGCTGATGAAATTGTTTAATGGCTTTTCCATCAGAAGCACAGCGACAATTCCCAAGAGAATAACTTACCACATGATCGCCAGTAAAAACATTCTTTGGTAAGTCATCTTCAAGTAATTGAATTTCACTTGGCCCAGTAATGAAAACACCTTTGTGGGATTCACGGCTTTGTATGGCGAGTTTTTGAGCATATTCAGTGCGGGTTGTCATGTGGAGCGCATCCTTTAGGGAAAATTATGGAAAAAACAAAAATGGGGGAAGAGGGAGCCTTTACAAGGTGGGATTGAGTTGCCAACTGATCAACATTCCCGATTTTCTCCCTCTTCTTTTTTTGTTTTATCCTTGGATTTTTTGGTCTGGGTTGTTGAAGTACATATCTTCAAGGCTGTCCCATGCACCAGGAGCGCCAAACAGTGGAAGGTCACGGCTGCGCATAACATTGCCAAGGTTGATGACATCTTCTTTGGTGACTTCTTTAATGCCTTGGCCTAGACTCATTGCGCCAATGACGTGACGAGCAGTCATTTCTAGGAGGTCTGTACACATTTGAATCCACTCAAGATCGCGTGGGCTCATCATCACCATGCCGTGGTTTTCCATGAGGAAGGTGTTGTAACGTTGCAAGAATGGTGAGAAGTTGTCAGCCAAACGTTGGGTGAGCGGTTCGCCATAAGGAACAACAGGAACTGGACCAATTTCAGTAATAGTTTCTGGGAAGAGTGGGCTCATCATCCAGTTTTTGCCTTTTGAAATGGCAAAGGTGTTGAGTGAAATTGGATGGCAATGCAAAACTGCTTGGATGTCTGGACGTTCGTTAAAAAATTTCACGTACATGGGTGTTTCACCAGTTGGACGAGCCGTTCCTTCAATCGTTTCGCCTTTCATATTGAGAAAGACAACATTGTCACGGGTGACGTGACCTTTCCAGTGTTGTGTTGGGGTAATTAAAATAACGTCGTCTTCTAATTTCCATGCCAAGTTGCCACCGTGTCCGGTAACGTATTGATGTTTGGCAAGGTGATGGCAGGTGCCAACAAATGTGTCAACTTGGTCACTGTATTTTTTGAGGTAGCTCATAGTAAGATCCTTTTAAGGGTGATTTTAAAGATAAGAGAGAATATGGAGCATTGAAGGAGAACGTTTATGTTGCTTTCTCCCTCAATGCTTTTTTTATTTAGGAAGTACGACTGTTTCTTTACCGACTTTTTCAAAGTAGGCATTTTTTTCTGCGGTGGTGGCGAATTGTTTATGTGCCCAGTCGCTACAGTAACCATTGCCAGTACGAACGCTTTCAACAGTATGGCCGAAGAGAATGTTTGCGCCGCGACGAAAGCTATCAACAACAGGTGCAAGTTCTGGTGCGTCAAAATCATCAACAAACTTTAGACCCGGTGCATTGAGCTCGGTGCCAACAATAATAGGCAATTCACGTTCGTTGCACAGCTCTACTATTTTATAGAGATTGGCGACTTTTGTTTTTTTCGTTGCTTCGTCTGCAATGTTCCAGTTACGGTCAGGAACAATATTTAAAATGGCAGCGCCTGCGGCTTGATGTAGATCCAGTAATTCGCCAATGTCTGTTTCGCCTTGTGTTGTACCATCGAGCCAAGTGATGGTAGGTAGAGCCTTGGTAGCAAGGGCGTAATCGTTAATGGCAGTCATTAACGGAAAGGTGTCTTCTTCTGGTTGTTGATAACCAACGCCGCCGCGTTTCATGGTTTTAGAGCGGATCAGCCCTTGTAGTTTTGGACTGTTGTCAGGGCAGTCGCCAAGTTTTTCTGTCCAGAAGGCGGCACGTTTGTCTGCATCTGGAAAAATCTCTTCTGCTTTATTTTCATAGGCTTGGCAAATATGACGTTCAGTTGCATTGCCATTTGGTGTGAGCGGCAGCACGTCTTGGTCGTAATCAAGTTCTACGGGAGCAAGGAATGGGTTGACTGCTCCAAGTAATTGTAGGTTACGAGCTTTTGCACCGTTGACCAAATCATTGGCCACGTCTTGAGCACCTGCTGGTATATCGCCGTTTATAAAGCCACTTGCCATATGGTAGGTAATGCCTGGTTCGCCAGGTGAATTGATTTCACGAGTCGAGAAACTTGGGATGTAGGCGCGGGTTTCCATGCCAGCAATCGTTTTGATGCCAAGTAGGCGACCAGCATTATGGAATTCTTCTACCCCATCAAGAACGTCAAAGTCAACAAGACCAAGCATACTAAGACCGAGTTTTTTCCCCATCCACGCAATAGCAGAAGGCGAAAAGTCATAGCCGCTGTAGGAGTAAAAAGAATGGCAATGTAGGTTGACCCAATCACGAGGGGCTTGGCAGCTGATTTCACCAGAGGCAGCTTTTTCAGCAAGGAGAGCCAGTGCCCTTGCACGTTCGGTAGCATCAAAGCTGTTTAATTGGGTTTCAAGTTGTTCTTGTGTACTCATAGGGGTGACTCCCGACGTATGGTTGTGTAGGATGATAAAGAGCGTTCTTCTATCACATCCTTTTCAGGGGTAATATCTTAAAACAGCTCGTTTATCGTGTGAGGCGGCAACTCTGTGAATGCACTTATTGAATCAAGTAAGAAAATCTTTTTAGGATGCTTTTTTGACTGAATATGACCGACATAGATTGACTTTGATCGATGAGCTGTTAGATATGTGCGTATGATAGAAAAGGAACGGCATCAGCGCATTGTCGATATTTTACGGATGCGGCGTTTTGCTAGCATTCATGATTTGGAGGCTTTGCTCAAGGTCTCTGAAGCAACCCTGCGCCGTGATTTGCGCAAGATGGATAAGGCCGGTCTGATTAACCGTCTACGTGGCGGTGCAGAGTTACTAAAAACAGAAGAAGACGCTGACGGTCATAACCCGAAATTTCGTGAAGCGGATTATTTGGATGCCAAACGCCGAATTGCCATGCGTGCGGTGTCTATGTGTAGCGCAGGTGAAACTATTATTATAGATGGCGGTTCTACGACATGGCAAATGGCATCCCTACTAGAATCCCGAAACTTACGGGTGCTCACCAATTCTTTTCCGATTGCCGAGCATCTTATGCGATACAGCAACAACACAGTTATTTTGCCAGCAGGGGAAATTAAACGCAGTCATTGGGCCATTCTGAACCCTTTTGGTGATGATTTTTTTGCTCATTATTCCTGTTCGCAGGTATTCATGGGTGCTCAGGGTATCATGGACGGCATGGTGACTAATGATGATACCACGCTTATTATGAGCGAACAAAATATGATTCGTCATGCACGTCGTCTTGTTCTTTTGGTCGATAGTAGTAAATTCAAAAACCAAGGCAGTTTGCGTTTATGCCGTCTTGAGCAAGTGCATACGGTTATTACCGACACCGGAATAGAAGACGATGCCAAACAAATGATTCATGAAGCCGGTGTAGAATTGATAATAGTCTAAGATGGAACAGATGGGTATAGAGCAGTGGGCTCTGGTAGTGGCGATAGCAGTATTAGCAGCTCTGATCCAGAGTGGCATTGGTTTTGGTTTTTCACTGGTTGCTGTTCCGTTGCTTTTAAAAACAGATTTAACTATGCCAGAGACGGTTGCATTAACGATTATGGCATCCATGGTTCAGCGTTTGATGCTGGTGCGTAGCTTGCGGGATGAAGCACATATACGGAAAAATGCACCGTACATGTTGGCAGCGATAATGGGTATTCCCTTAGGTGTGTGGTGTTTGCAGCTCATATCTGGTGAGAGTAAAGAATGTATTCGGCAAGGTGTTGGTGCGCTTATTTTATTAATGATCGTCGTGCAATATTCGATACGTATTCAACCGCGGGCAGTTGTGTCGCGTTCGTGGGGCATGGGCGCTTGTTTTTTAAGTGGATATTTAGGTGGCCTTGCAAATGTTGGTGGACCGCCTTTAGTATTGTGGATACTTGCGCATCAGTGGAACACGAGGCGTATTCGTGTTACTCCGGCTGTTATTTCTCTCAGTTTTGTTCCGTTGCAATGTGGTTTGTTGTGGTTTTTTAACGGCAGCAGTATTATTCTGGCGATGGCTATTGGTCTTGGACTATTCCCCGCTATGTGGCTTGGCCATAAGGGAGGATTATGGATTGGTAATAAATTCAACGTCAAGATACTTCGTTTTGTTATTGTGGGCATGCTGATTGGTATGAGTTTATGGTTTATTACGGAACCTATGTTCTAAAAACACCAATAAAACAACTCCGAGCGCTATGCTCGGAGTTGTTTGGGAAATAAATAACGTAGTAACGGGTTGTTTAGCGTTTGCTGAACTGACAACCACGACGAGCTTTACGCAAGCCGTATTTCTTACGTTCAACCATACGGCTGTCGCGAGTAAGGAAGCCA
This sequence comes from Planctomycetota bacterium, assembly GCA_016745075.1. Taxonomy (GTDB): domain Bacteria; phylum Planctomycetota; class UBA11346; order UBA11346; family UBA11346; genus JADGDD01. The sequence goes on from JADGDD010000002.1 coordinate 190,223, forward strand.
TATGGACGAATGTTTGGTTCAAGAGCAGGGTCAGCTTTAATAAGTGCGCGGCTCAAACCCATAAGGCATGCACCAGCTTGGCCAGTAGGACCGCCGCCTTTTACGTTGACGAAAACGTCATACTTATCAGCAACACCAGCAGTTTCGAGAACTTGGATGAAGTCATTACGACGACGCTCAACAGGAAAGTATTGTTCAACAGGACGTTTGTTGACCGTTACAATGCCAGTACCAGGGGCGATGCGTACGCGGGCGATAGATGTCTTACGACGACCAAGACCCCAGATGTATTCTTTACCTTTTGCAGCCATGCAAATTACTCCTGCGCACAAATGCGCTTTTTCTTATGTATAAACGCTTGCAAGCAAACGCGTTGTAAGTCCCATCTCAAGCTGAGGTGGCAAATTGCTGGTGCACTCTCGTGCTCTTCCAGCGTCTCTGCACACCTGCACGTTAGCACAAGCAGGGCGCGGAAGGATAGCGAATTGTTTGCTAGGTCAAGACCAAATATAGTGTCATATGGAACTTGACACGTCTGCGCATTGCATATTGACTCGCAACTCCTTTGTCTATCGTTAGTTCCTCCTATGGCTAATAGTGCACATTTCATCGGAATCGATATAAATCACGAGCAATTGATATTGACGCTCACAGATGAATGCGGCACAGTTGTAGAGATGCTATCCCGCACGTGCGCTGGTTCAGGTAAATCTGGCAAATCAATCCATGATCAAAATCCACAAGACTGGTGGCGCTCCCTGCGTACCGGTCTGAAAGACCTTCTACGACGAAGTAATGTTAAAGCAGTCGAAGAGGCTGGCGCTAAAGCAGGTACGGTTCTTATCGATGCAAGTACGGTACGAGGTGTCGGTATTTGTGGCCGTGCAGATACATTGGTTATGCTCGGTAAAGATGCTGAGGTGTTGTGTCCTGCGGTGATGGGCTCTGGTCCAGGTTCTGCTTTAGAAGGGTACGCGCAAAAGATAACAGAATTGGCTGGTGAGCGGAATCTATTTAATATTACCAACCGCAGCCCGCATGATGCCGCTATGGCCGCAGGGTTGTTATGGGCAAAAGAAAACGAAAAGCGGGTTTGGCATGACCTTACCTATGCTCTCAGTTCCAGAGACTTTTTGCGTATGCGCCTAACCGGTGTTGCCATGACAGATGCCTCAACGGCTGCGCGTAGCCTGTTGATGAATAATAAGGCACGAGCTTGGTCTAAGCAGCTGTGCATGCGTTTGGGTGTGAACCCTGCCTGTCTGCCTGCTATCCAACATGGCCAATTAATCGCTGGTCGAGTAACTGCTATTGCAGCTAAAGAGACTGGTTTGCAAGTGGGCACCCCCGTTATTACTGGTGGCAACCATATTGCGTCGAGTGCAATTGCCCACGGTATTACTGGGCCGAATGAAGCCATTATAGAGCTGGGTGGCACCGGATCGCTTTTTGCTACGACTGATGCCTCACTACGTGATAACAGCAAGCTTTTACAAGGCAGTGCGCATTGTTTACCTGATGTCTGGGCCTTAGAAGGCAGAGATGTTGTCACTGATCATGGAATTAATTGGCTGCTTCGTGAAGTAGCTACAGCAGAACATGCCTTATCTAAACGCACGAAACAACGTCCTTTAGATGTCTTAGCAGAACAGGCAGCAGCAGCAGCTCCCGGTGCAGACGGCTTGTTTTTCTTACAGCCAGAAGAAGGACTTGGTGTACATCAAGGACGCGGCTCCTTTGTTGGTCTCAACTATGAACATACACATGGTCATCTTATTCGGGCTGTCTTAGAAAGCGGCGCACTGAGTCTTCATGGCATGTTCTTGCATCTGCGAGAACTTGGCTGTGAACCGACTCGTTTGATTTTGACTGGTCCTGGTGCTTCGAATAACTTATGGTGTCAAATTATTACCGACGCGGTTGGTTGTCCATCGGAAGCACGCCCACTTGATCAGCCGGGTGTGGTTGGCGCAGCCTTGCTTGCAGCTAGTGCAGCAGGCATCCATAAGTCATTGGAGTCAACCTGTAAGAAACATCAGAAAGCCGCAGATAAGGCAGGAAGTGCTGCTGCGCAAGGTGTTAAACGTAAGCCACGGACTGCAGCGACTAAAGACTATGCCAAGCTCTTTCCAATAGCTCAACAGTTACGCGAGCGCATTGGTGATGCCTTTGCAGGTGTACACGCTACGGCAGAGGTGATGGCGGCAGATGACGATTTGGAATATGAAGAATGACTCCGCGTAAGGCATTTGTGACAAGTTTAGTAGTTGTGCATATAGCCATCGGTCTTTGCGCGATTCTCCCTGTAAGCTCGTGGTATCAACGCCGTACGGATGAAGTTGCGCAACAGCGGCAGTTTTATCAAGAAGGGCAAGAGCGCCGTGTGGAACAAGAGCGCAGTCTGCAAGTCAGTACCGATCAACTAGAAGCCCTACGTGATGAAAACCCTTACGTGGTAGAGCTTATCGCCCGTGATCGGCATGGCTATAGCGGTTCAGATGAAATAACACCGCCGCCAGTTCAATCTGTTGGTAAATGATTGGTCAGCAGCGTAGCAATCCAAAAGATGTTTTTCTGTCTTCTATTTGTGACATTGTGTTGTTTCTTGATATCTGTGCAGATGATATGTCGATGAATAGATGACTCTTTCCTATCTTGATAGTTATGAAAAAAAGAAGTAGAATGTCTATAGGTAGAGGTGTTTCTGCTTGTACGTTCGTCCGCTAACGATGTCGCTTCTCTTTATGCTCAGTCGCAGAACAGAGGGGATGCAACTGATTTCGGAAATACGATAAAAGGTGTTCATACATGAGCTTACGTCTTTTTACAGTGTTCCTCCCTTTCAAAGTCGATGTCTCCAACATGGCCCCTGTTTACTCACTGCAAGTAGACGCGGTAGCGTCTAATGCCCGTAATGCGCTAGCTACTGCTCAAGTGCTATTGCGGGCGGTAGCTCCGCTCCGGTGTGGTGGCCCCGCAAGCAAGGTCCTTTTTGATCGCGCTACTGTCAGTGATCCTGGTCCACGTGTGGTTGGCCCCTATGCCTATCTCATTACCAAAGGCTTACGTGTTACCCAAGTTGCATGCCCCGCTCGGATAGAGGGTGACAACTGCCAGCAATTTGAAGACATTCTCAAAAGCCTTAAATCAGACGTCGTAGATGCGATCTACCTCGATCTTGCCCCAGTCCAATTTATCGCCTCCACCGGCCTAGCAGTACTGCTCGATCAAAGCCGACGCATCCCCCTCCACATTTGTCGCGTCCCCACTAACGTCAACAAAGTCCTACAAATAACCGGCATAGACAAACACCTCCGCCTCTACGCAGACCTCAAGCAGGCGGTAGAGGCAACGGTAACAACATCTACGTAAAGAAACTGTCCGGTATGTATAGAGAAATTCATCTTATAAGTAATGAACCCGAACAGTTTACATTTGCAGCGCTACATAGATGGAGAATGCACGCCTGAAGAGGCCTGTGCGGTTGAAGTGTTAATTGCTGGTAATGAGGATTTGCACAGACAACTGAAGGAAATGGATAAATTAGAGCGTTGCTTCCAAAAAAGTCGAGAGTGTGGTGGACAGATTTCGGAAATTATGAATATTTTACCGAAGGATGTAGCTGCGCAAAATAGAGGGATGTCTATTTCGGCGCTATTGTTTATAGCAATAGGTGTGATGGCAATTTTGTTTTACGGAACGCTTAATAATTTCCGTGAGTCTATAGACGCATTTCTTCTTATGCTTATTGCGTATCTAAGTATTGCTATAGGAGTCTCGGGACTATTAATGATTGGCAGGATGCAGAAGGAAAGGTTATTGTTTCGCCTTGTTTCCTATCGCTTGCGTTTACCGTATTGTAACGAAGTAGCAGTATGTAGGATGGTGGCGTGTGTCATCATTGCAGGCGGTATTTATTTATGGCTGTTAGCATGATGACAGTGTTTTAGCGCGGGTTATTTTTTGAAGGAGGGTTGATGAAAAATTCTGGTTTTACCATATTGGAATTGCTTGTAGTTGTGATGGTCTTAGGTCTATTGATGGGTTTGGTGGGATCTGTAGTGATTTCGGTTCGTGATACGGCCTGGAAAACAGATACGGAAACGACTATACATATATTGGGTGACGCTGTTCTGCAGTATAAGATGGAAACCAGAGGATTCTATCCCATGCAAAAGAGTCGTGGGGCAAGTTTGACAAGTACGACTCTTTTATTTTATCCAGTTGCGTATGATAATGGCATAGAGGAAACAGAGGATACGCATGCTTTTATCAACGCGTTGATGGAGCGAGATATAATAGATCTGCCCAATATGGACCATTTGGAAGATAACGGTGACGGAAGTCTAAAATTGGTAGATTCGTGGGGAGAGCCAATTTTATATCAACTAGGAGATAAAAAACCAGTGGATATTGATGCATGGAATCCTAATGACCTAACCTTTTATTGTTATTTATATAGTAAGGGGCCTGACCCTGATAATCCTAGTGAATCTTATATCTATGCAAGCCCGGCAGAAGATAATTAGCAAGAAAAGAATATGATGAAAAAAGCCTTTACATTAGTTGAGTTATTGATTGTTATTGCCGTTTTGGGAATGCTTGCGGGGCTCATAATGCCGGTAGTCACACGTGCCGCAGTGCATGCAGATATATCAGCGACAAAGATATTGCTTGCGCGAACAGACGGGGCAATTCGGGTGTATAAAAAAGAAGTCGGTTTTTACCCTGAAGAAGTTGCCACAGATACTACAGACACTAATTTCATGGGGCCGTGGTTGAATACTTTGGTGTGGCATATTGGCACAGATATGACGAAAGCTGAGCGTGATAGTGCAAAAAATGCGGCCAGTTTAACACGGAAGGACTCAACAGATGTGAATGCTTATTCCATCTCAGAATGGAATGAAATTAGCGTGCAGTTGCCAGATGGCATGCAGTATGTTACGTTTACAGATTTGCATTCTGGAGGAGTTACCCCAAATATTAGCGCGGGTACTCGTAGTCCACAAAACACTTTAGAAATTATGGAACCTATCACTGATGGAAGCTTCCCTAATTTGACTCGTATAACAAATGTTTTGAAAAGCGCACTTGTGGATAGAGAGAATGGTCACCGATATCGTGAGGCATTGAGACCTGAATGGCGTGTGAATTATCTTGGTCAAATAGAAGAACATTTTTGGAGAGATGCGGATGGTGACGCCAGTAATAATGGGCTTGATGACAGGGGTGAGTGTTTGGTGGATGCTTTTGGTAACCCTCTTATTTATAGTGCTCTATGCTGGGATGCTTTAGGAGATACATATGTGAAGGAGTCAAGAATGTCTGGTGCTGGCATCACAGCTGCGTATAAGAATATTGTGCTGGCTTATGATTCAGTTGATAAGCGATGGGAGCGTGCCTATTGGGCTGTGAAACCGGGAGTTTGGACGGCAAGTAGCGGTGCGTGGACTGCTGAAAATTGGCAAGATAGTGATTATGATGCCTTTATTGATTATGTAGTTGACAGTGACCCTTTCTTTGAAGGAAGTGCACCGACAACTCCAGTTGTTTCTTCAAAAATGTATGGTTGGATTCCGCCAGGCAACGAGCTTGCACGTGAGGTACGAGCCGTTGATTGTGCGGATGCGGATGATGACTTTCGAACGAAAGCGTACAGAGGGTTTGAATATTCGTTTGAGCTTTGGAGTGCTGGTCCAGATGGACTTTTTCATTGTTTACGCAATGGGACTATTTTAGACGGAACAAACCAAGAATGGGTTAATGAAGATAATTTAACGGCGACGGAGTGGCGGCCATGAGTAGTGTTTCTTGTAAACGTTTAATGAACTCTGGTCAGAAGAGATTTTTCATAAGAAGCCAAGCAAGAGGGTTTACCTTGGTTGAGCTCATCGTTGTAATTGCTATTATTGGAGTGTTGTCTGGTCTCATGATGTTATCTCATGATGGCCAAAAAAGTACGGCATTGGTAGAGGCAGCAGCGCGTGAATTGGCGGCAACATTACAAGAGGCTCAGGCTCTAGCATTACGAACGGGTATTCCGCATGCGGTAACATTCCATATAGAAAATTATGGTGATGGTAGAACGATGCGTAATGCAGGCCCAAATGATAGTGATGATTTTTTAGGTCGTCATTGGTATGCAATTATCGCAGGAAACAATAGGATTAGTCCAGAAGCGAAGTGGGGGTACGGTAATCTTGGTATTGTTCGGTCATATACTCAAGCTGCTGTATTGCTGGAAGGAATTCCAAGCTTGAAACATTTTGCTAAAGATATGCAAGAACACCAGGTCGGAGAACGACATTATCTACCACGAGGCGTTCGTTTTCTTGCATTAACAGATGTGGAAGACAATCGATGTACTTGGCGTTCTGCTTATCGTCCAACATATCCACGCCCATGGTGGGGGAATTTTGACTCAGAGAATGGGCGTTTACATGCATGGGGGGGATATGAGCATGGCTATCTCGGTGCGGGATTTGATTATGAGTGTGATAATGATTGTAATGTTAGTGAGGCCCTCATCTTGAGTGATGATCCAACAGAGAATACACCTATTGTTGATGGTCACAATGTTGAAAATTGTGCTTGTGAAACATTTCATGCAGCAGAAACAGTAGATGATGCCATATGGACTGATAGAAACCGCATTTTAAAAGGATTACCAACAGTGGATGCACGGCAATACGATTATGCTTACGACGAACGTGCTTACCCAGAGGTGTATGACTGCATACGTTCCGATGGAAGTTACGCAGGCCCCTGTGGAGCGAAATTCCTTCGAGAGTATACTCGTGCGGCAGACGGTACTATTACAGGTGCAAGAAATATCGGCGGAGTCGAGATTCCGGTTATTCGTCCATTGATTAATGGGTATTGGTTAGATTGTGCTATTGCATTTCAGAGTGATGGTCATGCTGAAGGGGTGTTAATGTTGGGGCGCGGGCGGTATTTTCACTCTCAAGGAAGTTCAGGTTCTCGTACACAAGGTGGCAGGCGAGATTTACGTGGACGTGCGACTTCATTGAAATACATGGATGCGTGGAAAGAGCGAAGTATGCAGCGCTACTCAATTACCTTAGCCACTGATGTCCCTGAAGACTGGACAGATGATGAAGCTTGTACTTTTTTGCAATCGGAAGAAGCCTTGGCCAGTATTTTTCCTGCAGTTCGCGTACATACAACAGGAGCTAATGGTGTGGTGAGCATGCAGACAGTTCTTTCAGCAGATGAGGTTGAGCTGCCGAGTGGGAGTTGGTCTTATTGTCGTGCCGGTGATCCGAGTTCTGATAAAATTCCATTTAATGATGCTTTAGAACCAGGATTGTTGGAAAATCAATCAGAGATCTGGAGTTCAAAGACTATACGTGATGATTCTGATGATGAGTGGTTGAGTTTGCGTCAAAGACATCTTCCATGGAAGAAGAAGGATTAGCCATAATGAGAAGGTTATCTAATTATAAACAAAGAGGGAACCAGGGCTTTACGTTACTGGAGGTAAGCGCTGTGATTTTAGTTGTATCTACGGGTATGATGAGTGTCATGGCTCTATTGCTTACTGCTCGTCGCGACGCTAATCGTATTATCGTAAATACTACGGCAATGGAGGTGGCTCAAACGGTTTTGTCTGATGTGAATCTAGACGGTCTTGTTGTTGATGATACGAATCCTGAAAAGACATATGATGTGAATGGTTTTTTTGTAACACGAACAGTAGATTCGAGTGATATAATTAATGATAATGGTGGAACGGTTGAATACGTAACAGTGCGTGTGTACCAAGAAGATGGTGGTGCAGAAGTTATAGGCTTGCGGTCAGTATTATGGAGTCGATAAATGAAAATGCGAGTTAAGCAATTTGGTGGTTTTACATTGATAGAAGTTTTGATCGCTTCTAGTATTGGTATGTTGGCTATTAGCATGACCTGGAAGGGTTTTCGTCATATTGATCGTATGATTAAGAGGCAAGAGTCGGTAATCCGTATGAATGGTGTTGCGGGTGGTATTGCAAGATTATTTCAGGCAGACCTCCGTTCTATGCAAAATAATTGCGCTTTCGCTTTAGAATCACCAAGTGCAGATTTTACAACTGATCAAACTTTCACATGGATGAGAAGCTTAGACCAACGTGATCCTGCTCGTTTATTAAGCCCTGTCTATGAACATCCTTTAGTGTGGGTACAGTGGAAATGGAATAAGTATGGTTTACTGAGCCGAGCAATCTCTCCGCCACCAGCAACAGGTTTGGCAGAGGAGTCAGGAGTTGGTATTTTGGGGTCTTCGAGTATTGCAGAAGGGGAAGATTACATGTTTGGTGCAATTCCTACACCTCAGCGTGTTTATGCAAATCTAAAGGATGGATATACGCCTTTTTATTACGATGGGTTATGGAGAGGCAACGCTGATGGAACACATGGATATTGGTCAGATGTCTCAGTAAGTAATGACGATCCAGCACCTCATTGGGATATGCTGTTTTTGACTGGAATAGGTGCAGACCATAACAGAGACGGGCAATTGGACCGAGTTTACTCAGGTGCCTTTTTGGAAATAAATTCTGATTTTACCGGGAGCAGTCGAGATACTTTTGAATGGACTCGAGATTCTGCCATCGACTTAGACCTAGATGGTGTGGCAAGTAGTGATTTTGACGGCAATGATTTTACTACGAAGCAGGTTCCAGGAAACTGGAGCCGGATAGCAGAGAATATTACATCATGGAGCACGCGAGTTTCTTTGGTAAATGGAGCAATTGTTACGGATGCAACTCAGGTTAGTGACGGTGTTTATTCGGGACAGTCGCTTACAGATCCATATCCAGGTACAAGTGGGTCAATAAGGGTAGCGGAAGAAAATACATATAGAACCGGACTGAGAAATAATCGTCCAACGAGTATTCGCATTGATTTTACACTGCGTGATCCATCTACAGATCTTGAGCAAGATTTTTCATTTGTTTTTAAGTGTCCATGATTTTTTGTCGATTTTTAATTTGATATAGGATATAGAGAGGTAATCAGTGAGACGTATTCAGAGTAAAAAATATTATGGGCGTAAAGGTTCGTTGTTTTTGCTTGTTATAGCATTACTGGCGATAATGGTTGCATTGGCAGCTTCCTTTGCGAAGGCGGTGGCAAGTCAGCGAATGAGTGGTGTGGATCAAAATGCTGCGACTCTTGCTCGGATTGGCGGGGAAGCTGGTCGGAATTGGGCAATGTCGGTATTACTAAAAGATGCTGCGACAGGAGCTGTTACCCATATGCGAAGAGGGCTAGGAAGCATTTCTTTTGCTTATTTACCCGAAAAAGACAATGGAAGTCATCATACGAGTTTTCTAATAAGGAATGAATTGGTAGGTTCTGATGGTCAAGATATAAGCTATGATAGTGTTAATAAGGATAACCGGCTGTGGATAGATACGAGATACGGAGGCATGGGATCATATACAAGTGGGAGATATGATACTGGTACTTCACTAAGTGAAATGAATACTCAATGGAAGGATGGTTCCGTTGGTCTTGGGTTATGGTGGACAGTTAGTCATTATGATAGTTTATTTAGACCATGTTCTTCTGCAGAAGCTGCGTACACCGTTCGTGTTGCAATAGATGTTCGTGATTTAGATAGCTGTTTGAACATGAATTTACATGATGATTTTGTAACAAGAAATGAAGGCGGATTTTATCAGGTAGGTCCATATGATAAGTCCCATAGTGTGGTGGAATTGCTAACAGAATTGGGAATGGATGCTAGTACTGAATTGAAGTTAGAAAAACAGCGTTTTCTAGGAGGAACGGATGGGGATGAGAGTATTGACAATAAAGAACAAAAAAATGCAGGAGTGGACCCTACTGACTATTTTTACCATGATGCTCGTTATCATATCGACAATTATGCAAGTCGCCCAGGAATCGGTGATACTTACGATTTTGATACTGGTACTACAATAACAGGCGGTGTCGCCTTTGGTTCATTATTGTACCCGCCTTCACCTGCTAACAACCGCCCGTTGCGTGAGCAGCATATGGCGACATTAATTAATATATTTTCTGCGTTAGGAGCAGAAGATGCCTACAAAATTAAATTGACGCTTAAATCACAGGTCTCATGGGTAGGTGGTCCCCCATCTTCTTGGGAAGAAGCAACAGCCAAAGTTGCCAAAGTTGATTTTGTATTGGGTAATAAAGACCCTTCTGATCCGTCTTTTGATCCACTCGGATGGCAGACGGAGGAGGCTCAAGGAGCGGTTGGAGAATGTGGTGTCGCGGCTCGAATTTTTTCTGGTTATGGGTATAATGGTAATAGGGTGGGAATTGATACGAAAAATTTAGATTCGGATGCGGTAATAGTCTATGATAAAGATGAGTTGGAAAAAGGGAAAAACCCATTAACAGGAAAAACGGTTTCTGGCACAGATTTAAAATTGGACCCTTTACTTGGTGTAGGCCCATTCTTTTCTCCGGAGCAAAGAGCTGCAAAATTTTCAAGGATTGGATTAAATCGCTCTGTTGCAGCTTGGTATGCAATGACCGAACATGGGCGTGACCTTCGACGTACTCGTGATGATACTGATAGTAATGGTTTTATGGATACTGTGGGTACTGGATCCGAAGTGACCGCAGTAGATCATCCGTGGTACATTAATGCTATGACTGCGAATTCCCGAGTTGTGCAACTAATGACAGTTCCTCTTTCAACACGTATTTATACGGAAATGGGTGGGAGTGGCGACACTATGCACCATGCTTACGATTTATTGCCAATACCGCCAGCAAAAGATGGGCACTCTTGGGATTTCAAAGAGGGTGATGGCCTTCCTCCATGTATAGAGACTACAGAATCTGGTTTTTTAGATTATAAATTAGCGCGTGGTACTTTGAGTCAGGATGATGGAAGAAACCATTATACACATATGATGATGGGCAGGGGGATTAAAGAATTTAAAGATAGATCTGATGTCGTTAATGACGAGATACAAAGTTATCATTCTGATTTAGCAGCGGCTACATGTTTAGCCATATGGTGGGCCAGAGCAGAAGAATCTGATAATCAAGGGACTATTACGAGTATTTTAGATATTGAAGAACGTTTTCTCGAGATTTTAGGAGAGGATAGCAATGCTTCATTTGGTTCTATAACGACAGGATCAGGCATATTGCGTGAAATTTATACTGGAACGGTAGGTGGTTTTGATACCGGTTATGCACACCCATTGGATACGTCGAAGGTTTATGACTTCATAGATATCAATAATGGACCTAACCCACAACGTGGAAGAAGCCGTTGTATGGAACATTTGTTGAATGATTGGCGAATGACTTTATTTGGAACCGTTGCCAAAGATTTTAATGGAGATAGTATCTTCGATTGTACGACAACGGCTCCAGATAATAATGGTGATAATATATATGATGGGCTTGATGTGGATAAGAATGGAGATGGCAAAGTGAATGCTTTGGATGATCCAGAACGAGATGATTTTATTGGTTATATAACACCTACTAATCATCAAGCTGTGTTTAGTCTGACAGGTAGACTCTTCGTTGGTGTAAGTCGATATTGGGATATATTTACTCGTACAGAAGTGTGGGACAGAAGGAGTAATACATTACTTACCACGATGGGTGGAGAAACAATATTTTGTCGGGATGAGAATGGCGATGGTGACTTGAGTGATGCTTATATTATCAATCATAGAGGGTGGGAAAACCTTCAGAGGCCAGGGATGTTTGGGTCACAAGCTCCAGAGGCTGAAGGACGAACTGCATTAGGGATTGACGTGACTGAATGGCCAGATGAAATTACTACAGCTGCGCCATAATGTTTAGAAAAGGAGAGTAGGATTATGCGTTTTATTATACGAATTAGTATGTTGTGGATGTGTGCTATTTTTTCTGCTCATGCAGCGGCTACAGTGTCTACGATTTCTGGGAGTCAGACGGATGGGTATGGCGATTATGTTTTAATCGAATTAACTGACGGGTCTGATTCTCTAAGTGTCATATTACGAAAAATAACAGGTGGGACATTTTTAATGGGTTCCACCGAGCGTATTCTTGATTATAAAGATATTGATGGTGATGGTGATCTTATTGAGGAAGCTCATTATGCTTACAAGGCTCAATATCCATCTGCATCAGTTCCGTATATAGACGATGGTGATGCAGATGATGACGGCAATACAGTAGAGCTGTTAGGTTTAGAAGAGGAGGGCCGCTCTGCTGAACGTGAGCAGCAACAAAAATTAACCGTAGGTGATTTTTATATGCTTGAAACAGAAGTGACACAAGGGTTGTGGAAAATGGTCATGGGAGCAAACCCGAGTCTGAATGTGAATATAAAATCAGAACTCATTACAGATGGTGTGGTAAAGATTACTAATCTACCAGTTGAGAATGTAAGTAAAGACGAAATGGACACGTTTTGCACAACCTTAAATGGTGTTATTAATGATGGCCTTACAGTTATGGGAGAACCGACTTTGTCTGCTGATGCCACCCGTTTGCCAAGTGAAGCAGAATGGGAGTATACATGCCGAAGTAGTAACACAAATCCAGCAGTGCAGTTAGGAAAGATTTTGACATCAGGAGCGACACCAGAAGTTCCAGAAGTAACTTTGTATATGAGCCAGTATGATACAATTGAAGAACAAGCAAAAGCAGCAATAGGGCTTACCCCAGAAGATCCATTGCCTGGTCCAGAGTTAGGAGCATTGACGAAAGCGGTAAAAAAAGGATTAGCAGCAGCATATGCAGATCTTGATACGCCGACATCGTTGGATAAATTGTATGATAATGATACAGGTGTAGGTGGAGGGGGGCTTGATACTATTGGTGTAGTTTCTATGGGGGATACGGACGGGGATGGAGTTGTTGATTTTCAGGTAACGGTAACGACGTCAGAAACGGCCTTGGGTCTACGAGGTTGGCATCGACAGAATGCAAAAGAAAGTACAGAGGAGAGTTCGATAGAATGGATACGTGATGATCTTACGGGGTCTTGGCGTTTCTTGTATTACGATACAGATGGTGATGGAATTATAAGTAAAAGCGATGCAGATCGAAACGCTTTTCGTGACCACGTTTTTTTGGATTGGAAAGGCCCAGCCCCACGGAGAGATGCAGACATCGGTGGATGGTTTACGAGTGTGGATGCACATGAAGATGCGCCAACACTGTTTAATCAAAAAAGTGTGATTGAAGTGCTTGGTGCTGGTTATCGTATGTATGCTGCCTTTGGTGTTCCATGGAATGAGGATGCGGTTAGATTAAATCTGAAGACTATATTTGCAAATGAACCTGTAGCTGGTGCTCTCTATAGTGATTATGAGTATAAACATACACTTAATGATGTGAGAAATTTTAAGTGGTCTGTTTACAATACAACAGGAACTCCTAAAAGAATTAATAAAACGGTGAAGGTTACACCGGGATATGAAGGTATTCTGTATGCACGTTTAAAGCATTCTTCTATGGAAAAGACGGTGTCGGAACTGTTGGCTTATAATGATTATGACCCAATTGCATCAGCGAACCAAAAACAATATGTAGCTGCATCTGGTGACATTTCGTATATCGCTGTACAATCAGGGTGGTGGAAACAGGTGTCGGTTTCTAGTACGATCAAGTCTTGTCATAGACCAGTAAAAGGAAAATTGGCAAATGCTTGGGGGTTATTTGATATGCATGGAAATGTCTGGGAAGCTTGTCGAGATAGATTTAATAGTCTTTATGAAGAAGGGACAACTTGGGTGAGTGGTGATAAGGTGCCGCTACGTGGAGGAAGTTGGGATTCTCTTGTCTATGCCTGTCGTGCGGCTAACCGCAGTGATTGGGATGGGGATGCAAATGTACGAGTTGGTTTCCGGTTTGTGATAGAAGGCGTTCTTCCGTAAAGAACGAAAGCTTAATACCTTCGTTCTTTTGCCAGTTTACCCTGCAAACGGTCCGGCACCCATGGTGGTGTCGGCGAGTTCTCCGTGGTCGTTGACTTCTTCTAGTTTGACGCTGATTTTGGTGGAGACACCGCGTTCGGTTTGGGTGACGCCGTAGAGGGCATCGGAGAACTGCATGGTACGTTTGTTGTGGGTAATCACAATAAACTGGGAGTCTTTGCAGAATTCGCGGACCATGTTGGCGTAGACATCTGTGTTGCTTTCATCAAGTGGGGCATCAACTTCGTCAAGGATACAGAAGGGGCTCGGTTTGGTTTGGTAGACTGCAAACAGTAGGGCAATAGCAGTGAGTGCTTTTTCACCACCAGACAGTAAGGTGATGCTCTTTGGTTGTTTGCCTGGAGGTTGGGCAATAATATCAATGCCGGCTTCCAGAATGTCATCAACATCTTTTTCGAGTACAAGGTCAGCTTTGCCGCCGCCGTAGAGTTTGCGGAAGAGTTCTTGGAAGTTTGAACGTACTTCTTTGTAGGTTTTCTTGAACATTTTGCGACTGGTAATGTTGATGTCGTCTATGATGGCTGTTAATTTTTCCGCTGCATCAACGAGGTCGGTATATTGTTTTTCAATGAAACCATGGCGAGCTTCTACTTCGCGTAGCTCATCAATGGCACCAAGGTTTACAGGGCCAAGACGAGCAAATTCACCTTCTGTACGATCGAGCTCTGTACGGAGGGATGGCCAGTTAATATTGTCTGGTCGTTCCCAGTTGCTATGGGCTTCTGGTAATTCAATTTCGTATTGTTCGCGAATTTGATTACAGAGTGTTTCCGAGCGGATAGAACGTTTGTTGTGTTTGAGTTCAAGTTGTTGGTGTTCTTGTTCAACGCTGCGGCGCTGTTGGGTGAGTTTGCGGCTCAGTTGGCGCTCTTCTTCCACGCTATTATAAACTTGCCCGCGTTCTTTGCTGAGTACATCAAGCTTCTCAGAGATATTCTTAAAGCTTTCAGCTTCACGTTCGTAAATGGCGGTATTCTCGTTTTGTTGACGTGTAAGTTCTGTACGTTTATCGTTGTGACCAGCGATGCGTTTTTTGCGTTCAACACGGTTGTCATCAATGTCTTGAATTTGACGTTTAATATGGCCAATGTGATTACGTAGTGCTTCTTTACGTTCTTCACTGGTGGCGAGATTGACGCGTAAGTTACTGACTTCTTCTTGCATGTTGTCACGTTCTTGGCCACGTTCATGCAAGCGTTGCTGTAACGTTGCTAGTTCTCCATCTACACGTTCTTTGGTGTGAGTATGTTCGGTCAGTTGTATGACTAGTTTTTCTCGGTCTTCGGCTAACTGGGTCAGTTCGGTGGTAATTTCTTCTAATTCGGTGACATAGCTTGATGCAAATTCTTCGGCATGCAGCCGATCGCGTTCTGCTTTCATTAATTGGGCTTTGGCATCACCGACTGTTCGTTCGGCTTGTTGGATTAAGCCACGCTGTTTTTCAACACGCATGGATAATTCAAATGCAGATTTCTTTTTCTCGTCACGCTCAAGAGAGATTTTTTCACGTTCGGCAACAATTTCAGCTAAACGTTCATTCAAACGACGGATTTCATTTTTCCGGCTAATGATGCCGCCTTCATTAGAACCCTTATGGCGACCACCAGTCATGGCACCGCCCGGATTAACGACATCGCCTTCCAGTGTCACCATGCGCATGTACACGCGCTCACGTTGACGTAAAGCAATAGCGTGGTCTAAGGTTTCTAGAATGAGAATATTGCCAAGCAAATAATCAAAGGCTTCAGTGAATTTTTTGTCGTATGTAATCAGGTCGCTAGCGATACCAACCACACCCGGTGCATTAAGTAGGCGACGATCAACAGAATTATTTCGACCACGAATATCATCTAAGGGTAAGAAAGTGGCGCGGCCACGGCGTTCACGTTTTAAAAAGCTAATGGCTTCACGAGCAACGTCGCGCGTTTCGGTAATAATGTTTTGCGCTTGGGCGGCCAATGAGGTTTCAATGGCTAATTCTAGTTCTGTGCTGACAGAGAAACAGTCGGCAACGAGTCCACACATGCCTGGAAAACGATCCATTTGTTGAAGTACACCGCGCGCACCCGCAGAAATACCTTCGTTACGTTTTTCGTAATCGGCAAGCATTCTATGACGAGTTTCAGCACGTGCTTCTTCATGACGCAAATCATTCAAAGAACTGTCACTTTGATTAGAACTGGTTTGTGCTTCTTCACGTTGGCGTAACAAATTATCTAATTCAGTATGTGTTTCTGCTGCGGCAATTAATGTTTCTTCTACATGTTTTTGCGCAGTAGTTTCAGCGTTTTTCGCATTGCCGAGCACATCATCATGACCTGTATTGCGGCCTTGAAGTTTTTTCTCACGTTCGTGCAGGTTGTTAGCGCTGCCTTCAAAATGGTTTAATTCGGCTTCTATGCGGGTGATGTTACGTAGGGTTTCAATTTCTTCGCCCTTGCGATTTTCAACCACAGCAATTAATTCGTCAATTTCTTTAATTAAGGTATCTAGTTCAGCACGGCGCTCGGTATAGAGTTGGGCAAGGCCTGCATCTTCATTGCTGCCTTCGTCCATGTGTTCTAGGCGGTTTGTGGTTTCGTGTTGGTCTGCTTCTAGGGTGGCAATTTTTTCATCAAAACCAGCAAGTGCTTGAATGTCTTCTTGTTCGTGCTGATCAATTTCCACTAAACGATATTTTGCGTTTTTAGCTTCGGTGTCGGCAACGTCACGACGGCTTTGAATATCTCCGCGTTCGCTTTCCATTGTGCGGATATTTGCATCCAGCTCTACTAGTTTGGTGTCAGCAGCACTGAGGCTTGCTTCGAGACCGGCTAACTTGGCAGCTAGTTCTGATTCTTGATCGGTACAGCGAGCAATGTCTGTATTTAATGCATCGAGCTCTGTGACAATGGTGCCGTATTCATCAAGTGCAAAAACCATGCGCAATTCACGTAGTTTTTCAGAGAGCTCTTGATAGCGAAGCGCTTTTTCTGCTTGTCGCCGAACGTTCTTCAGGTTTTTGGTGACTTCACCCATCACTTGGCCAATACGTTCTGTATCAGTATTTACGCGGTCAAGTTTGCGCAGGGCTATTTTTCGTTGGGATTTATAGCGGCTAATGCCAGAAGCTTCTTCTAGGATTAAGCGGCGTTCTTTAGTGGAACTTTCTAAGATGAAACCAATACGACCCTGTTCAATAACGGAATACGCACTAATGCCGATACCAGTTCCCATTAGCAGGTCACGAATGTCTTTTAAACGGCTCGGTTTACCGTTGATGAAGTAACTGCTTTGCCCATCACGGGTTAGGCGACGAGTCAGGGCTACTTCGGTATCTGCACCGGGTAAATCAGAAAATTCATCAAGGGTGAGGGTTACTTCTGCAACGCTCATTGGGCGGCGAGTACCACAGCCATTAAAGATGACATCGGTCATCTCGGTGCCACGCATCGCTTTGGCGCTTTGTTCGCCAATTACCCACTTAATTGCGTCAACGACATTAGACTTACCGCAGCCATTTGGCCCGATAATACCGGTGATTCCGGCTTCAAAGTCAAAGGTGAGCCGATCAGCAAAGGATTTGAATCCGTAGGTCTCAAGGCGCTTCAGACGCATGCGAGTAGGTCTCCATCAGAGCATGTAGGGTCTGGGAGGGTATCGTATGTCTATGCTGTGCAAGCCTGAGATATGAGTCTCAGGCGCAGGTGGTAAGCAATGGGGAGGAGAGGCCGTTCTTTATACTAGAGCTTGTTACTCAACAACAGATTCTTCTTCAAATGAAAAGAGATGGGTAATATGAAGCATCGCAAGCGCACGCTTTACGGTGTCGTTTGAATGGCGTAAAGTGATACCAGTTTGGCTACGGCTTTCAAAATGTTGGGTAAGCTGAATGAGGCCAGCATAGAGTGTAGAACTGGCAATTTTCATATGGTGCATATCTACGATAACACGGCGATAATTGCCTTCAAAGGCATCAGCAATATTACCAGCCCAAGACTTGATCTTATTTTCAGAGTCAAATTTGGAATGTACGGTCACGACGAGATCGACCTCATTTTCGATGGAGAGGTCAAACCCAGTCAGCTCAGGCCTATTTATCTTCATGTAGAGAGTATACGTATAAAATATGACAGATGCAATCGCTTGCTGTGTCTGGCTTTTGTTTAGGCTGCCCAGCATGAGTATAACAGTTCCTGTATGTGTCCTGCCGCATGGTGAGGGCTTAGAGTTACCATCTTATGAAAGTCTTGGCGCTGCTGGAATGGATGTGCGAGCAGCTGTTCCCACAGACGAACCCTTGGTGCTTGCCCCGAGTGCGCGGGCTTTGGTTCCGAGTGGCTTAAGCATGGCTATCCCAACTGGTTATGAAATTCAAGTGCGCCCACGATCTGGACTTGCCTATAAGCATGGCATTACGGTTCTCAATAGCCCTGGCACTATAGACAGTGATTATCGAGGTGAGTTGAAAGTTCTCTTGATCAATCATGGTTCTGAACCCTTCACCATTGAGCGTGGTGAGCGCATTGGTCAACTGGTTATCGCCAGTGTTGTTCAGCTTGCATGGGATCAGGTAGAGAACTTAGATGAAACGACTCGTGGTGCGGGCGGTTTTGGTTCTACAGGTCGCTAAAAAATAGCGTATACTCTTTTATGTTATACGTTGCTGATTGCGGGAATACCACAACCTGTTTTGCCCAGTGGCAGCATGGTGTTATTACACGAGCTGTCCGATTGGTAGACAACGCTTATCCAGAGTGTTGTGGTCCAGAGGATCATCTTGTTATTTTGCCAGGTAATGCTGCCCGCGCAGCAGAGGCCCGCGCAGCATGGCCTGGTGTGTGTAGTTACAGCCGTGTTCCAGATTGTGGTCAATATCAAAATTGTGGGGAAGATAGGGTGCTAGCAGGCTGTGCTGCGATACACCTTATCCAAGATGATGTTATTGTTGTTGATGCCGGTACGGCGATAACGGTAACGGCATGGCGTTTTTCCGAAAAAGCGCCAATGTACACGCATTATGACGGTGGATTTATTGCCCCAGGCCCGCGAGCTATGTTAGCAGGTTTGCCGGTTGTTGCTCCCGCTCTGCCAACTGTGGAGTGGGGCAGTGATGAAGATCAATCGCCAACAGCCGCAGCTATGTTAGGCGCAGTGGAACACGGCATTCATGGAATGGTTCAGGCTTTGCTTCAACAGTTACGCCAGCAAACAGGTATTACACAGGTTATCCTCACCGGAGGAAACAGGAAGCTGTGCTGTCTAGATGGGCGTGAAGAACAAGAGTTGTTGCTTACTGGTATTGGGCTTGTTCACGATCTCTTATAACGTTTATTGCCCTATTTGTGGTGGTGCAGGAGGTCGGCTTGCTGCTTGCACGGTAAGCGTTTCTTTTGGTAGTATTGTTGTAACTCCGCTTGAGGACCGCATTTCTACCTGAAGCGTATATGCTACATGTGTACCGAAACGGCTAGTATTTGCTGGTAAGGTTAGGCTTCCTGCTAGAGCCGTCCCCACAACTGTGAGAGGGCTGCTTATTACAACCTGTTCGTCTGCATCGTACAGTGTTGCTGTCCCCGTGGCCCATATGCTTATGTCGTTTTTCCCCATAAAGGTAACGGTGCCACCATGATAAGAGAGCGTGTTGGTCTGGGCATAAATAACAGGATGCGTATCAGGAGCATCTGTTGGCGTAGCGGTATTGGTACCGCCACCTCCGCAGGAGCTTACAGAGACACAACACACAAGGGTTCCTATCACGAGCCCTTTCATTGCGGTTTCCCAGTGGTGTAGGCAAGGCCATCAAGAAGAGCAGGAGTCCAGTGGAGTTCACACATGCCAGCGTGTACCTGTAGCCAAAAGGCTTCACCGGCAGCAATACTGTGCCGTAGTTCTGTGTCAGTATGCAGAGAGGCGTCTGTGACGAGGCGATAATCTGTAATGGTGGTGTCATATATCCACGCACAGTCATCAACGAGCCCTTGAGCATAGGCATCACGCAGGCTCAGTTGCCCTTGATCTGGTGTCTGCAAAAAGATTGTATCAATATCCCAAGTGAGAGCGGTGGTACTGGGAACACCAAGTAAGTTCCATCCTTTTTTCAAAGGCAGGTTTATGGCCTGTGTTTCTGGTGGACTTGCAAGTTGCGTAAGGAGGGGTTGTGTTGTGGTTGTCCAATAGCCTTTGCCTGGATGGAGCGTTGTACAGGAATTGTAACCTGCTGAGTCATAGCCAAGAATAGGTGTAGTTGCATCTATACCTAATTCATCGCGGTGTTGATATGTACCAGTAATTGGTAAGGAAAAAGGAAAGAGTCCAGTTTGTTGATTGAGTGACGGAATAGAATGAAGAAGATCAAGAACGGTAATCGGCAGGATTACCTTATCTGTGCGTTGTGTTCCAGTATTATCATATTCGGGGTACGTAATGGTGAGGGTAAGTGTATCTGCGCCGGTGTAATCTAGATTAGGTGTGTAATGAAGACCTGTGAGTGCAGTGCTGAGGTCTGCAATGGTACCAGCAACGTGTAGTATTGTTGACCCAGTATGCGCATCACCTTGGAGAACTGTCAGCCCAGTTGTATTGTCATATATAAGCGTGCCTTGTGTCACAGAAAGGTGTAACTGCACGGTGTCTAAAGCGGCCTTCGCTGTACCAAGACGAATGTCAGAAATAAGGAGGTCAGTATTTTTGTATACACTTAGATCATCTGGTATTTCTAGGTCACGTGGATATAAGCGATATAAGGCCGCTCGTATTTTTTGGTGTAAGCCAGGTACGTGCAGAGCAAAGTCAGAAAAACCAGGTGCACCATCATCGTGCTGCAAACCTTGAAATAAAGAAAGGGTGCTGTAGCCACCACTGAGAGATTCAAAAATTTGTCGGCCATCATCACTGCCAGGAAATTCCACATCTTTAAATGCACTACAGAGCGCCTCAAAGCCAAAAGGTGTTTCACCAGTATTATGGTAATATCCAGCGGTATCATCTCGTAAGGAAATAATATCATCGAGGACAATTTGCCGTTGAGTTGGAGATAAATCAGGTAAGGCGTTGAGGGGAACAAATAAGGAATGGGGTGCTGCTACTCGTGGAGTATCGCCAATTTTATCAGGTAAGGTTGGCGGAATATACCAGTTTTGAGCCCAGCCAACAATGGGGGTAGAATGAAGTGTTTGGGTCATGACTACAGAAAAGGCGGGGTGGTCAATTTTATGATCAGCGGCATAGGCGCGGCGGGCGATCCAGTTTGGGATCAATGATTTACTGGAATAGGTATTGCGCGTACCAGTTGGGCAGTCATACGAACCAATAGGAAAACCAGAAAAGGAACGAATGGTCCAGGTAAACATCATATTAAACCAAGCGGCTTCTTCCACGGTATGGGTGATGCCTGTGCTATCTGTCCACTGCGAGGCATGACGAGATTGGCTATCGGTGAGTTCGAGATAACCATCAAGATCAACAGAATCGGTCAGAAAGGCCGTCCAAGTAACCATGCCACCTTCATCACAGTAAACATCCCAAACGGCATCAGATAATGTATCCGTATCTGGTGAGTATTGGTGTGCTATCAGAAAGAGATTTTCTTGACGAATAAGAAACATATCCCAAGACATACGCGCTCGAATACGAGCGGCGAGTTCTGCTAGTTGTTCTTCACCGCGTAGGCGTGCCCAACCTTCCACCACGGTAATAGAGAGGTAGAGCAAAGCATTATCACCAGAGGGAACGCGTTGGTCGCCATCAAAAAATGGTTTGTCTAGATCATCGCCATTTGCTTGAGTAATACGGTAATATGGAAAGGGATGCCCTTGGTAAGATTGGGTTGGGTCGAGCTGAATATTCTCAAATGTTTGTAGGCCGCGTTCTATCATATTTACTGCCGCAGCTTGGGTAATCAGGTGTCGTTCTGCAGCCCCAAGCCACGCCTGCCATGCGTAGCCCCATTCTGTGGGATTGGAGTAACCAAAACGTGCACGATGTTTGTATTTATAGGCACCGTTTGGTAAACCAAAGTCTGCCATCACTTCTTTGCTTAACCAATAATTGCTGTGAGAGTGGTACATGTCTTCCAGTACAGCTCGTTGGTCTGTTGTTAAATACTGACCTGTGGTTGTACCTTCAGCTGTATGCCCTATCGGAATAGTGGCTAGTGCAGTGAGCATAACTAAGGCAGAGAGGAGACGGTACATGTTCCCTGTATCTTGAAAAAAAACAGAAAAAAGCAACGGACGATACGACGTTCCTTTACTTGCGTTGTGGACAAAAAAGTGGAGGCTGAAGCTGTGAGTTTCAATCGTACATCTGTGGTGTTGTCATTGCTCGCTACTGTTTGTGTGGGCGTGGGTGTCCTTGGTTGTGGTAACATGCCAGAGATTCCACAGGAAACATTACCAAGTCGTGGAGATAGCGCCGTATCGTGGGAGCAGGCGCAAACAGTCTTAGAAACAGAAGTAGCCAAAGAATTTATTCTGCCAGATGTGTTAGCGATTAGCTATTTAGATATGTCACCACCGCCAGCAGATCCCGGACAGGTTGGTTTAGTCTTTAATGAAATAAATACGGTAATGGGCGGCAGTCCTCTTGTCTATGACGATGGCTATAGCTGGCTACGGTGGTACCCACGGTTAGGGTCATTCAAACAACCGCTACAAGCTTCTTTTGCACAAGAGCCCGTATCGTGGTTTGATTATTCGTGGGATTATTGTAATGAGGGTATTTCCCCTCCTTTACCACATCCAGATGTCTTAACACCATCGGCACAAAAAATATGTGGTTTTATGTGGGGGGCGCGTGCACATAGTTCCTCGCTTGGCTGGCCGCAACGAATTGTTCTTGATGGCAGTGGGTATATTCGCCCTATCCCAGCCGCCGCAGTAGCAGGTACGAGTTTTCGACTTGGTATGCTTGATTCACTATCAGGTAGTTTTTTACACCCTCTGGTGACGCATTGTGATATTGCACACCTAGAAGGCCGTACAATAACCTTTACCGTGGTCTATAATTCTCCTGCCTTTATTAATGTCTGTCAGTTGACCTATCAAGATCAAGGCGATAATCACTGTGTTGTAGACGTGCGTAGCCGAGTGCGTTTTCATGAACAAGCAAAAAGTTACAGTACGTGGCGCATTGGTATAGGCCCTGCGCTTTCTAGTATGTATTGGCGTGGGCCAGCAGAAATTATTGCTGAAGGAGGAGACCCTCAGCTTGCTACCACACATGCGCATGATGCGGATACGGTTGTGTTAATTGATGAAGTTGGCGGGCGCTGGCATCGGCCTATTATCAATCCGGGCAGTATCGTAAAGGTTCAGCGGTACACAGTTCGAGATACCTTACACGGTTTTGGTTTTATTCAGGCCGATAGGACGGAAAGCCATTATACGGAATATCCGGCAGGTTATGCCTTACGGCCAAGTTATATGATTGAAAATTTCAAAGCTGTTTCTGCTGGGGTGCCCGTACCAATGGAATTACAAATAGATATGTGGTGGGCAGAAAATGAATATTATGATAATACGGTGCTTGCGTTAATTCTTGGCGATAACGATTACCTTAGTTCACAAGAACCTATTGATATTACCTATCGCTTAGTGGGAACGTTAGACCCTGTAGATCAAGGAACGCGTCTACCTTAAGCTCGTGGGTGTGCGTGTTGGTAGACCGTGCGCAAATGCTCAATGCTGAGATGGGTATAAATTTGGGTCGTATTAATGCTGGAATGGCCAAGTAATTCTTGAACGCTGCGTATATCTGCACCGGCCTGTAACAGATGAGTGGCAAAACTGTGGCGCAAAGTGTGTGGGCTGACTTTTGGAGAGAGATCACAAGAGCGAATAGACCGATCAATCAGACGGCGAATATCACGATCATGCAAACGTTTACCGCGTACGCTTAAAAAAGCACCGCGTTCAGCATTATCGTAGGTTGTTCTGCCGTGGGCGGCATCTCGAAGCAAGAGATAGGACTCTAGAGCTTGTACCGCAGGACTACCGAGTGGTGCAAGTCGCTCTTTACGTCCTTTACCACGAACGACGACTAAACCTGAAAGTCTATCGATGGAACTATCGTTTAAGCTGACCAATTCACCAACACGCATGCCAGTTGAATAGAGCATTTCTAAAATAGCTCGGTCACGAACGGCGATAAAACCATCTCCCTGTGGAGCGGAAAGTAGCGCATCAATTTCAGAAGATTCTAAATAGAGTGGCAGGGGACGGGATTGTTTTGGTGGTCGTAGCATGCCCGCAGGATTGTAAGAGAGCCGTTCAGTACGAGCAAGAAAATTACCAAAAGAACGCAGGCTGGCAATCAGTCGTGCAATGCTTGAGGCGGCAAGTCCCGTAGCACTTTGGTCGGCAACAAAGGCACGCAGACTGCGCCCTTCAAGCATATGAATGCTTGTGATATCTGGTGCTTCTTGTGCAAGCCATTCTAATAAACGTCGTAAATCACGGCGATAGGCTCGTAGAGTATGCTCACTCGCATTGCGGGCATCGCGCAGATAGTTGATGAAGGCATCGCAGCAGCCCGAAACAGATTCGTCCATATGGAGAAAGTATGAAGTCAGATAATTTCGTTCAACGTGCAAACGTTTTTGCTATGTGGTCATTTTCGTCATTGAATGAGGGAAGGCATAATTGATACTCTGGGCGTGGAACATGATCCAAGCATATTTAGTGAAGCGGCGCGTTTGCTCCGTCCGTGTCAACGACTGTTGGTGTTGACGGGCGCGGGTTTTAGCGCTGATGCAGGGGTGCCAACATTTCGTGGAGCAGATGGCTTATGGAATGATGAAGAACTAATGCACCTTGCTAGTGCTCAAGGTTTTGCCGAAGACAGCGAGCGTGTGTGGGAGTGGTATAGAGACCGTCGTTATCATATTTCTACTTGTGAACCACATGGTGGACAACGTTCCCTCGCTTTATTACAGAAGCATTTTCTTGGTCGTGTTTTAGTGGCTACGACCAATGAAGATGATCTGCTTGATCGCGCAGGTGTGCAACATGTTGTGCATGTTCATGGCAGTTTGTTTGATACCATCTGTAGCGCTGGTTGTGGTTGGCATGCTCGTGATACCGATGATAATGGGTTCAGTTTTTTACCGTGTGCACATTGTGGTGCACCTGTTCGGCCAGGGTCTGTTTGGTTTGGAGAACAGGTTTCTCCGTCCACACTTGAGCGGATTGAACGTTACCGAGCGGATGGGTGTATTGTTATTGGTTCTTCATCACTTGTGCAGCCTGTCTCCTCTATCCCAGCGGATATTGCCGTTTCGGGAAGACCGGTTATAGAAATTAACGCAGGAGAAACGCCGTTGTCTGCTTTGGCGGCTGTGTGTTTACGTGGACAGGCCTTGGATACATTACCACATCTGGTTGATTTATTAACATCACGCACCGTGCAAGAGCAGCACCGCCGCGATTCTAATGAAGATGATTGATGAAGTGACGATCACATGCGTAGATCTGCCAGAAGCAGGTACAGATCTTTTGGTCGCAGTGAGTGGCGGTATTGATAGCATCGTTTTATTAGATGTTCTAGTCGCTGATGGTCGTTGGCCGATAACGGTTTTTCATTTAAATCATAATCTACGAGAAGAAGCGGCAGCAGATGCAGCATTTGTAAAGCACTGTACGGAAGCATACGATGTTCCACTTATTGTGGAGAATAAACATGTTCAGTCACTTGCAGAGAAATGGAGTTGTGGGGTAGAGGAGGCTGGTCGTCGATGTCGCTATGATGCACTTGCCGAACATGCAGAACGTTTGCAGATACCAATAATCGTCACCGCTCACCATCAAGACGACCAAGTGGAAACGGTGCTCAGTCATATTTTTCGTGGCGCAGGTGCTACTGGTTTGGGCGGCATGCGTAGCAACCGTGTGTTCAATCAGAACTGTACAATATGGCGACCATTTTTGCAGACCAAACGCTTGGATATTGAAGCCCATGCTCAAAGACAGCAGCTCCAATGGCAAGAAGATAGCAGTAATACAGACACTCGTTTTCAACGTAACTTTTTTCGCCACTGTGTTATTCCACAATTTGAAACAGCAGCCCCTGGTTTTTGCGATGCTCTCACTGAATTTGCGGACAATAAACAACAATCTGTTGATCTTCTCAGGGAACAAACAACAGATTGGCTCAGGGACCATCATCAAGAAACATGTTTTGTGATAGACGAAACATTCCGGCAGGCCGATGATAAATGGCAGGAACATGTCTGTTATCAATTTCTTACGGCGATGGCGGCACCTATGAGCAGAAGAATTGTGCGCATTTTTCTTGATCTGTGCCTTGGCGATAACGGACGACAATGTGTACTCGGAGCATATACTTTCCAAAACACACAAAAGGGCATAAAGTGGGCTAGCGAACAATCATCTCTGTTTTGCTTAACAACAGATCATCATATAGAGAACATTGGATCTGAAAAACACAGCTACCATGATGGCGATATGTGCTTGCAGATACAGCTCATTCACAAACCGCAGAACAAACAGGTCACCAATAATTTAGAAGCCTATTTAGATCGCCAAGCATGTGTAGGATACCTACAATGGCGTATGATTGATTTGGCTGAGCGTTGGCATCCACTTGGAGCAGGTGGCAGTAAGCGAGCATTAGATTATTTGAAAGATAAAAAAGTTTCTGCCATGTACCGGCGGCAATGGCCAGTGCTCGCTGATGAAGCTGGTATTGTTTGGATACCTGGTTGGACCATTGCCCATCGCGTTCGGATAACAGACGCTACCGATATGGTTCTCTGGTGTCAGCACAGCAAGCTGGCTGAGTAATTTACCGAGATCGTCGGGCTAGTCGATAACGGATGCTCGTGCAGCCAACCCCTTCTTGTTGCAGTCGTTCCAGTAAACGGTGGTGGTGATATTGTTTTAATTCCGAAAGCATCATCGAGTCGCCAACTTCTAAGACCAGTGCCTTTGGCGAAAGTTGGACAGGCTTAATAATGGCAACCATCTTCTCTGGAAATAATTCTTTTAAAACAGAATACACTGTTTGCATGCGTTTCATGGAACGAAATTCAGAGCTTTTGCTCCATTGCCCAACAATTTCGCCAATGTCATGGGCTACGCGCGGTTTAGTGCGGTATTTTCTCGCTAACTCAAGGTCACGTCGAGGATTAGGAGTATAAGCCATATGCAAATTCTATCTAATGAGGAGCAGGTGCAATCGGCATTTTAGTGGAAAATGACACGAGATATGGTATACTATTGGTAGGAGAGTGCCATGGGACAGACAGAGGGTGAATTATTTTTTTCTGATGTACGCGTACGTGAAGCAAAGCGTTTGCTCGCAGAAGCAGTGGCAGAGCATAGTAACCATCTGCATGGTGTGCGACCAGCAGATGAAGGTCGGGTAGAGTCGTATGAAGCGGTTCTGCAAGCCTTTGCTGCTGCGCGTGGTGCGCCTCTTTTTTACAAATATGTTGGCAGTGGTATTGGCAACGGTGCTTTGGTAGAGCTTGCAGACGGTAGCGTGAAGTATGATCTTATTAGCGGCATCGGTGTGCATGGCTGGGGTCATAGTCATCCAGATATTATTGCTGCTGGTATAGATGCGGCTTTAAGTGATGTGGTCATGCAAGGCAACTTACAGCAAAATGCGGTTGCGTTAGATGTCATGCAGCTTTTTCTGCAATTAGCGCAGAAAAAAGGAGCGCAGTTAGCGCATTGTTTTTTGACAACATCAGGAGCAATGGCTAATGAAAATGCACTAAAAATTGCTTGTCAAAAAACAGGTGGTAGCCGTGTACTTGCTTTCTCACATTGTTTTGCCGGAAGAACGTTGGCGTTGGCACAGGTTACGGATAAGGCCCTTTATCGCTCTGGTTTGCCAGATACGTTGGCGGTTGATTATGTGCCATTTTATGACGCAACGGACCCAGAAGGTTCTACGCAACGATCTTGCGATGTCGTGCAGACTTTAATTGAGCGTTGGCCGAAAGCGCATGCCAGTATGATCTTTGAACTTATCCAAGGTGAAGGTGGATATTATCCAGGAGAGAGAAAATATTTCCGCAAACTTATGAGTATTGTACGTGATGCAGGTATATTGGTTCATGTTGATGAAATACAAACTTTTGGCCGTACGGATCATGCTTTTGCTTTTCAACATTTTGAATGTGATGACTTAGTAGATATGGTAACGGTTGGGAAATACAGTCAAACCTGTGCGACCTTGTATAAGAAAGAATTACAACCGCGTCCAGGTCTTTTGTCACAAACGTTTACCGCTTCAAGTTCTGCGCTTCATGCAGCTCGCGTTTTATTAAAAGAAATGTGTGATGGAGATTTATTTGGTTCAGAAGGTCGTATTACCACAGGAGCACAATTCTTTAGTGATGGTTTGTTGGCGATAAGTCAGCGTCATCCAGAATTAGTTAGTGGTCCCTTTGGGTACGGAGCGATGTGTGCATGTACCCCGTATGGTGGTGATCTAGATCGTGCCGTAGATTTATCGCGTCGTTTATTTGATGCTGGTATTCTATCATTTGTTGCAGGTTCTTATCCTAAACGCATTCGATTTTTACCGCCTGTAGCAGTGATGAGTAAGGATGCTATGACTGATGCCCTCGCTATTATTGAAGCTGTTCTAGTAGAGGGGGCGTAAGATGTATGTCTTCCGCCCGATGCACCGAGATGATTGTGATGCTTTATTGCGTTTAGCATCGCAGAGTGCTGCCGGTTTAACCAGTTTGCCATCGGATGAACATATTTTACGCAAGCGTATAGAGCACTCGGTCGAATCGTTTGCTTGTACCGTTAAGAAGGCGGGAGATGAAGGCTATTTATTTGCACTTGAAGACTCTGCAACAAAGATGGTTGTGGGGGTCAGTGGTATTGAAGCGGTGGTTGGTGTTCGTGAACCATTTTACACCTACTTAATTCAAGATGATTTACATGAAAGTAAAGCCTTAGAAATGGGGCAACAGCACACCACCCTACATCTTACTGCTATTAAAAAAGGTCCGAGTGAAATATGCAGTTTATTGCTGTCACCAAAGCATAGAGGGAATGGCCGTCTCTTATCACTTGGGCGTTTTCTGTTTATGGCGGCTTTTCCGAATCGTTTTTCTGATCATGTAATAGCTGAATTGCGCGGAGTGATTGATGACAATGGTGTACCGCCATTTTATACAAGCTTGGCAAAATCATTCATGAACATGCCGTTTACCCGTGCCGACTATTTAAGTATGCGTAATAAAGAATTTATTAAAAAGCTTATGCCGTCGTATCCT
This sequence comes from Planctomycetota bacterium, assembly GCA_016745075.1. Taxonomy (GTDB): domain Bacteria; phylum Planctomycetota; class UBA11346; order UBA11346; family UBA11346; genus JADGDD01. The sequence goes on from JADGDD010000002.1 coordinate 219,427, forward strand.
ATTTATAAACGGATGTTGTCTACTGCTGCGCAAGCAGTTATTGGTCATGTTCATATCAATACACGGCCGGCATTACATGTGTTGTTAGATGAAGGCTTCAAAAAAATCCAATGTATTGATATTTTTGATGGAGGCCCAGTGGTTCGCGCCACCTGCACTGATATTCGTTCAATACAAGAGAGTCAGATTTGTACGGTGCAGGTCAAGGACGATGTACCCAAAAGTCCACATACGCACAAATGGTTGATAGCCAATGAATCCATAGATTTTCGCTGTGTACATGCCGTTGCTCAACATGTTGCTGGCAAACTTGTATGCACGCCAGCATGTGCATCGGCTTTACACGTTGATACAGGTGCACAGGTGCGCGTTGTCGGGGCCCGTGTTCGAGAGGAGCTGTAATGTCAGACTTATTATCCTATGAACCTTATAGCGGTGCTCTCTGTTGGCAGGGAACAGAATCTAGTGAACAAATCTGCGTTGATGCGGTTGCGACAGCAGCAGATGCATGGCAGAATTGGGCAGCACTGTCTCATGAACAACGCGTGGCCATTTTGTATGGCTACCGAGATCGTGTTGTAGAGAGAAAAGCTGAGTTGGCTGAATTAATTAGTCGAGAAACAGGCAAGGCCTTATGGGATGCGACGACCGAAGCTGGCGCAGTCGCAGCCAAGGTTGATTTAATATGTGCTGCCTGGGATGAGCGTTGTGCAGAAAAAAGTAATGAGGTGGCAGGCAAACAGACAAGTGTGCGTCCAGCTGCGCTGGGTGTGTGTGTCGTTATTGGCCCATTTAATTTTCCAGCGCACTTGCCTAATGGACAAATAATTCCGGCACTGTTGGCGGGTAATAGCGTTGTTTTTAAACCAGCAGAAACAGCTCCAGCTGTGGGTGCATGGTTGGTTCAGCGTTTACATGAGGCTGGTGTTCCAGAAACAGTGGTGTCATGTGTGCAAGGAGGTCGGGCAGTTGGTGCCAAACTGATAGAGCAGCCCGCCATTGCGGCTGTTTATTTTACCGGCTCCTGGCAAGCGGGCTGTGCTATCCATCGACAATTAGCTGGTCGGCCAGATGTACTGCTCGCCTTAGAAATGGGTGGTAATAACCCGTTGATTATAACCGATGATGTGACCGTTGATCATGCTGCCCGCATTGCTGTTGTCTCAGCATGCATTAGTGCTGGGCAACGGTGTACTTGTGCACGGCGTATTTTTCTTCCGACAGGAGCTCAGGGAGATGCCGTGCTTGCCGGAATGGTGAACCTCATCAAACATTTGCGCATTGGAAACCCTTTGTCCAGTGACCCAGTGTTTTGTGGCCCGCTCATACATGCAGCGGCAGCCAATGCTTTATATGCGCGTGAACAATTGTGTGTGGATGCAGGTGGGACAAGTATTCTTCCTGTGGAACAATTAGAAGGACACAGCCACTTAGTGCGCCCGGGAATTATTGATGTTAGTCAGTGCGCCATGCTTCCAGATGAAGAGGTCTTCGGTCCACTTGTGCATGTCTATCGTGTGTCAGATTTTGAAACAGCTTTGCAACAAGCTAATGCCAGTTGCTATGGACTATCAGCTTCGCTGATTAGCAATAATCCAGAAGACTATCAACGGTTTAGAAAAATGATTCGAGCAGGTTTAGTGAATTGGAATGTACCCACAACCGGAGCTAGTGGTCGTTTACCATTTGGCGGTATGGGCCATAGCGGTAATCATCGTTCGGCAGGGTGGCACGCGGTTGATTTCTGTAGTTTTCCGGTTGCCTCAGTTGAACAAACACAGACTGAGGAAATAGCTCTGCAAGGATTAGGGCCATGAATACTCTTTACGAAGAAATTCAAATAGATTCCTTAATTGCGCCAACCCATCATTACGGCGGTTTGGCTTACGGTAATGTGGCCAGCATGTCACATGCAGGACAGGTAAGCCACCCACGTGCAGCGGCATTGCAGGGTATAGCAAAAATGCGAGCAGTGATGGAGGCGGGTATCGTGCAAGCGGTGTTACCACCTTTGCTGCGTCCAGATACATGTTTTTTACATGCCTGTGGTTTTTCTGAATGCCCAGAAGACAGTGTTCAGCAAGCGCAGTGTGCAGACCCTTACCTTTTGCGTTTGGCTTATTCCAGTGCGTCCACATGGGCGGCAAATTGTGCGACGGTTATTCCTTCAACAGATAGTTCCGATAATCGTTGTCATATTATTCCAGCCAATTTATTGGCGACACCACATAGAGCCTTAGAGGCGCACCCGCGTTATCACATGTTGAAACGCTGTTTTGCTGCCGATGAGTTTTTTTGTGTGCATGAACCACTGCCCACCAGCACGGCTTTAGCAGATGAAGGTGCGGCTAATCATCATCGTTTTGTTGATGAAGAGGGTAATGGTGTCCATCTCTTTGTAGCCAATCGATCTGCTTGGGAATGTGGCCATACGGCATTTCCAGCACGACAAAGCAGTGCTGCTCAGGAGTGCCATAGACGTCTCTCTGGCCTGCAAAAATATGTGCAGGCGACCATATTGCCCGAGGCAGTAGAAGTTGGTGCTTTTCACAATGATGTTATTATGGCTGCAACTGATACTATGTTGCTTCTGCATCAGTCCGCTTGGCGTGATCAGTCGTCAATAATTCAACAATTATTAACGTTTTTACCTCATTTAAAAGTAAGAGAAGTGTCTCAATCTGAACTGCCGTTGTCTGAAGCGATCTCCTCTTATTTATTTAATAGTCAATTCCTCACAACAGATAAGGGAGTGCTGATGATTGCTCCTCAACAGTGTGCAGAGGGGCGAGCAAAAACCTTGTGCGAATCTCTACAATCTTCAGGAATTGTGCAGAAAATTATCTATCAACCTTTGGATGAAAGTATGCATAACGGCGGTGGACCAGCGTGTTTACGTTTGCGGGTGTCACTTAATAAATCGGAGCAAGCGGCCATGCATCAAGGAATTATTCTGACCAAGAAACGGCTTGCAGATGTAGAAGAACTCGTGCGTTCAGAATATCGTGAAGAACTTTCTTTGGACGATTTGGGAGACCCAGATGTGGCAAAGAAATCTCTACGGACCATTGCTGCGCTACATACCTTTTTCGGTTTAGAACATATATAATACACATTTTGACGATGTGATTTTTGGCAGAAAATATATGTTTTTTATGCATGAAACTGTCGAGTCGATGCTTTATTTATTGCATGAGAAAATGAATGGGAAAAGCTTGTTGGTGTCTATCTAAAAGGAGATATTGATGGTAACAGGAAAAGAAATTCTACTCGCAGCTCTTCGTGGAGAAAAAACGGAACGCAGTCCGTGGCTGCCTTTTGTTGGTGCGCATGGTGGCGCATTAATTGATTGTGATGCAGAAACCTATTTGAAGTCAGCAGACCAAATTACGAAGGCCCTGTGTGAAGCGCATACTCGTTATCAAGCAGACGGTTTGCCAATTATTTTTGATTTACAAATGGAAGCCGAAATTTTGGGTTGTGATTTGCAATGGGCTAAAGACGGCCCGCCATCTGTTGCCAGCCACCCTGTAGAAGATTTAGAAGATGATTACAAAGCAGACCTCCCAGCATTTAGTTTGGAAAAAGGTCGCTTCCCAATGGCTTTTGATGCTCTAAAGCAAGTAAAAGAAAAAATAGGTGAAGAGGTTGCCTTGTACGGTCTTTTGACAGGGCCGTTTACCTTAGGATTGCATTTATATGGCAACGACATTTTCCTTGATATGTATGATGACGAAGAAGCTGTTCAAGAATTGATCAGCTATTGTGCAGACATTGCGGTAGAAGTTGCTGAAGGATATTTAGATAACGGTGCAGATGTCATTGCGATTGTTGATCCAATGACTAGCCAAATTAGCCCAGAACATTTTGATATGTTTGTTGCCCCGTATGTGAACCGTGTCTTTGATGCGATTCACGCGAAGAAAGGCCTCGGCTCTATTTTTGTCTGTGGTGATGCCACACGAGTTTTAGATAATATGTTTGCTACCAACTGCGACAATGTGTCCGTGGATGAAAATATTTCTCTTGAAGCCCTGCGTGATTGTGCCTTAAAACATAATAAATCTTTTGGTGGTAATATGAAACTCACCACCGTTTTATTATTGGGTGATGAAAACGCAGCACAAAAAGAAGGTATTGCTTGTATGGATGTGGCTGGCGATACAGGTTTTGTTTTAGCGCCGGGTTGTGATATTCCATTTGACGTACCGCCAGCGAATTTGGCAGCGGTTGGTAAAATTGTCCATGACGAATACGCACGAGAAGTTGCGCGGACGACTGCGAGCACAGCATCTTCAGATAGTTTTGATGACATTGAGATTCCGAATTATGCCGCGGAAAAAGAAGTGATACTCGATTTGGTGACGCTCGATTCCAAGTCATGCGCACCGTGCCAATATATTCTTATTGCCGCAGAAAAAGCAGCCGAAGCAGCTGGCATTCCAGTCAGTGTGCGTGAGCATAAAATTAAAGACCGAGATGGTCTTGGGTATTTAACCAAATTGGGCGTAAGCCAAGTGCCAACCATTTGTATTGATGGTGTCGTTGCGTTCTCATCAATTATTCCAGATCAAAATACCTTGGTTGAATGCATTCAGAAAGCAGGTCAGAAAAAATGACAACGATTCCCATTTGTTTAGTTTCTGGTTTTCTTGGTAGCGGCAAAACAAGTTTTTTGCAGCATACTTTAGAAACGAGTCAACAAACAAGTGTGTATCTGGTGAATGAATTTGCCCCCAACGATGTAGACGGTTCACGTTTGGAATTACCGCGCGAACAACTGGTGTCTATTAGTGGGGGCAGTATTTTCTGCACCTGCTTGGTGCAGGAGTTTATTAAAAATCTCCAAACGATTGCCGATGCGATAGATAATGGCAATGTGCAGGCGGACGGTGTTATTGTGGAAGCAAGTGGTGCCGCCAACCCACGTGTTGTCTATCGCATGCTAGAAGAAACCGGTTTGGATAAACGTTTCCATTTGGCTTGTGTTATCAGTTTGGTTGACCCGCATACTTTACATAAATTATTAGTGACGCTGCCTGCGATACGCGCACAGATAGAAGCAGCTCATCATGTCATCATCAATAAATCTGATATGCACGATGAAGAAACGCTCAACCAAACACGGGTACGTATACAAGAGATCAATCCACAAGCTGTGTTGTGGCAGAGTGTGCATGGCTGTGTGAGCATACCGCCTTTTGAAACGCCACATCAGGTTCAGGTGGATGGCGTTTATACTGAATGTGGCGATCCAAACTTCTTCCAAACAACCTTGCAAAGCCAGGGTATTGTAAACTGGTCAGCCTTGGAAAAAGATTTGAAACGGCTCTGCCCACATATTTATCGGATGAAGGGCAGTTTGGACGATGGCTCGGAAACTGGAATAGAGCTCGACTTCTCTGCTGACCGTTGGGATATTAAGCCGCAAGCGGTACAAGCGAAAACCAGCGCGCTTGCCTGCATCGCTTCTCCCACCGTGGAGCGTTCATTAGAGAACATCCGCATGGCAATGTGGCGCGGTGTATACGACCAAGCTGAATAAACATCTAAAAAAGAAGTCGATTGAGTAGATGGTTCCAAAGGGATCATTTGATCATTTATATGCCCTTTGTTTTTCGAAACCTTTCAACAGTTTTTCGGTATCACTCCCTTGTAAGTGCATCTCTATTTCAATGGTTGGCTATTGCTAATGGTTAGTTATAAGCCTCTCGACTTTCACTTTTCGTAATGACGTCTGCTGGGATGACTTGAGCCCGTTGGTTAGACAGATGTACTTGCGCTACAAATGGAGAATAATGATGGATAATACCTTACTCATGGTCGTCATTCCGCTTATCGGTTACTTAATTGCGTACCATACGTATGGTCGCTTTCTCGGTAGCAAAATTTTTGAATTAAACGACCAAGCGGTATGTCCAAGTGCTGAAATGGAAGACGGTGTTGACTATGTGCCAACCAAGAAGGGTGTACTTTTTGGCCATCACTTTACCACCATCGCGGGCCTTGGCCCAATTGTTGGCCCAGCATTGGGTGTGTTTTGGGGCTGGTTACCAGCGTTGATTTGGGTATTCTTTGGCTCTATCTTTATGGGCGCTGTTCATGACTTTGGTTCCTTAGTTGTTTCGCTTCGTAATAAAGGCCAGTCCGTTGGGGATGTGGCAGTGAAGCTGATCGGGCCACGTACCAGTATCCTTTTTCAAATTATTATCTTTTTGGCTCTGCTTATTGTGATTGCTATTTTCGCTTTGGTTATTGCAGGTCTCTTTATTAAAAATCCTGGAACAGTTTTGCCCGTTTGGTTACAAATTCCCATCGCTGTTGTTTTTGGTTGGGCTATGTATAAGAAGAATTTAAATGCTGTTCTTGGTGGTGTGATTGCGCTAATTTTAATGTACGCAACTATTTGGTGGGGGTCCACTTGTGGTATATCGTTGCCAGATGAATTTCTCGGTATGAACCCTTTGGTTATGTGGATGATTGTTTTGCTTGGGTATGTATTTATTGCTTCAACTATTCCCGTACAGGTCTTGTTGCAACCAAGAGATTATATTAATTCCTATCAACTGATTGTTGCGATGGGTTTAATCGTATTGGGCGTGATAGTTGCCAACCCAACTATCACTGCACCAGCGGTCAATCCAGCGGCCAGTGCTGAAGGCATTCTTTCTATGTATCCATTCTTGTTTGTGGTTATTGCCTGTGGTGCGATGTCTGGTTTTCATAGTTTAGCGGCTTCCGGAACGACCAGTAAGCAGTGTGCATCAGAAACAGATGCTCGGCCAATCGGTTACGGTGGTATGTTGTTAGAAGCATTGTTAGCAACGTTGGTTATTGCCTGTGTTGCGGGCGGTCTTGGTATGGATGCAAACGGTGGGTTGGCTACAGATGTTGCGTATAACTCCCATTACGGCGAGTGGGGTGGTGGTCGCGCTTTGGCACAAAAACTAGAGCCATTTATTCTTGGTGCCACGAATATGATCGAAGAATTAGGTCTCAGCCGTGAATTTGTCATGACCATTCTTGGCGTATTTCTGGTTAGTTTTGCTGCGACAACACTGGACTCTGCAACCAGAATTCAACGCTACGTCGTTGCTGAATTTGCCACTCAAATGAAGATGAAACCACTTGCCAATAAATATGTAGCAACTGGCATTGCGGTATTTACTGCGTTTCTCTTAGCCTTCCATGATGGTGCCGGTAAAGGTGGTTTGGTACTGTGGCCGTTATTCGGTTGTGTTAACCAATTGCTCGGTGGATTGGCCTTATTGGTTATTACCTTGTACTTAGCTCGAACGAAAAAGCCTATCTATTTTACCCTCATCCCAATGGCTTTCATGATGGCGATGACTACATGGGCGTTATATGCAACCTTAAATGGTTTCATCGGTGATGATGGTGTGAAAGAAGGCAAATGGGTGCCATTAATTGTTGGAGGTTTGGTACTGGTTCTGCAAGTGTGGATGGTTATCGAAGGCATTATTGCCCTCAAGAAAACTCTCAATGGTGAAATGGATGATAATGATGACGCAGAATCACAGATTGGTGAAAATATGCCCAAGGGTGGTTGCGGCTGTTAGGATCTTTTAATAGAGAAGAATAAAACGGCCGACGCTCTTTTGGGTGTCGGCCGTTTTGTTATGCAAGTAATATTAAACGTGAATGTTGAGAGGGTTGAAGGGCTTGCTTTCTAAGCCGTATAACAATGCCAAGCGCTTACATTGGCAATTGGTGCTTCAATGTGGCCAAGTACAAAGCAGCAACTTCCCGATCCGCTCATAAGATGTGGTAGGCCTGTGTGCTCCAAGGCCGCTAAGAGTTCTTTGAGCGGTGGGAAGAGTCTACACGCAGCAGGGCTTAATCTGTTAAAGAAGCTAGTAGCAAGATTGTTATTTATACGTGTGCTCAGAACTTCTTTGCCAAGTGCTGTGCGTGGCCCGCGTTCTTTATCTGTTAATTCAGAAAAGATACGTGGAGTTGGGCACGAACATTCTGGTCGTAAAATTGTGAGAGCTGTGCGCGGTAGGTTGGGCATTGGTTCAAGTTCAGTACCGCGGCCAGTGGCCCAGGCGGTTCCTTCATAGAGAAAGAAAGGTACGTCCGAGCCAAGTTCAGCAGCAATGGTATGAAGAGTCTGTGGGTCCAGTGCGTGTTCATGCCGTTCTTGTAGCAAGCGCAAGACGCAGGCGGCATTGCTTGAGCCGCCGCCAAGACCGCCGCCCATAGGGATGTGCTTATCCAAATGAATGTGCAGGTTCAGGTTGTGGCCAAGCGCAGATTCGTAAGCGGCAGCAGCGCGGAGGCAGAGGTTGTCTGAATCGCAGGAAAGTTGTGGGTCGCTACAGCTCATAGAGATGCCAGGACTGAGCTTCTCTTCAATGTGCAACTGATCGTTGAGGTCAATTGCCTGAAAGACGGTCTCTAGCTGATGGAAACCGCTGCGGTCTTTTCCTAGTATCTCTAGATATATATTGATCTTAGCGTTAGCTGTTCCAATCACAGTGGCTCCCAGTTCATTGTGTTCCCGTGGGCGCTTTGTGGGTGATGCACAGCGCGGAGTTTGTCATACACCGAGGCAGACTGACTCTATTGGGCGGTTGAGTTCATGGATGCTATAGTGGATGGTGGTCCGTCCAAGTGGGTAGTATTTTTGAAAATCGGCATTCAGGCTAAGCTGCCTGCCGAGGATAAAAAACGGGCATTTGGACGTTTGGGAAAGAAGTTCGGGAAAAGAGTAGAGATAAGTTGAGTGAGACAGGAGAGTTATTGATGAGATCGCTTGTGTTAAAACCAGCACTATCAATCGGTACTGCATTAGGGATGTCACTGGCGCTTATAAGCGGCATGCACAGCGTCTCCTATGCCGCTGATGATACGGGCAATGAAGCCCGCATTTCCCAAGAAGACCAAATTCATGAGATCTTGTCTGAAGCTGTTCGTGAAATTCGCGTAGGCCGTTACGAAGAAGCTCAGCGTCGTTTCCAATCCGCCTTGGATATGGATCCAGAGAACAAACTGATTTATGACTTTTACCTGCGGGTTGGCCCAGAAGCTTTGCTGAACTGGCGCGAACGTGCAGAACTTAAAGACGTTATTGATGATATTCTTGGTCGTGAGCGCATTTATAAGCGTGAGCTTTTGCGTAGTCCAATCTATATCAATGACCTGATTGATCTGCTCGTAAAAAGTGAAGAACAACGTATTATTGCAACGCAAGAACTGGTTGCCGCTGGCCCACGTGCAGTGCCGCATTTGGTCAAACGTCTGGCCGATAATCGTGAAGATAACATGCGTGTTTATTGTCGCGTTGTCTTGACTCGCATGGGATACCGTGCTGTTGTGCCATTACTTGAAGCAACGAATGCCCAAGACGAACGTTTAGTGACCACTCTTTTAGCCGTTCTTGCAGACATCGGTGATGCTCGTGCATTGCCACGTGCTCAACAATTACAAGAAATACATGAGAGCGAAACGCTCCGTCGGGTTGCTGGTAACACGGTTGCAGCTATTGCCCGTGCTTCTCGTATTGAAACAATTAACCCAACACCTGTGCTCTTTTTCTCAGAAGCACTTCGTTACTTCCGCGATCTTGGCGATATTCAAGATGAAGTGGTTGCTAACGAAAGTTTGATGTGGGCGTGGAATGACGATAGTCAGGACCTTTCTTTTGTGCGTTCTCCTCGTTACGCGTGGAATGAATTGATGGCTGAAGAAATTCTTTTTGACGCAACAGCGGCTTACAAAGAATACCCAGGCTATCTTGCTCTAACGGCTTCTGTTTTGGCAGCGCAAGATGTAGAAGTTGATTTGCGTCTGCGTTTAGCCAAAGAAAATATTACTCCGGCGGCTTTCCCAGAAGAAGAATTGGCATCTTTGGAAGAACGTCAACAAGCGCTCTCTGAAATTTCTGACCGCATCATCATGAATGGTGTTGAGAATCTCTGCCAATCGATCAAACAGGCCATCGTATCTGAACGGTACAACGTAGCAACCTATTTGATGCGTTTGCTTGAGGATGAATATATTACATGGCCAGAATTGCACCTACCAACCACAGACGAAGGTCTTGCTGGCGGTAAAGTGGCAACCACTCTGGTTGCAGCTATGGACCATGGCGAGCGAAGCGTTCGCTATCAAGCAGCTATTACTTTGGCCCATCTTGATCCAAAATTACAATTCTTCGGTAGTGAAAAAGTTATGAACCTGCTTGCTGAAGCGATTAGCGAATGGGGTATGAAAGTTATTTTGGTTGTTGAACCAGACTACCGTCATCGTAACGCTGCCCGTCGTGAATTGCTGAGTCGTGGCTACCTTGTTGTGACTGCAGCAAATGGTTTTGAAGCAACCCAACGTTTACTTGAAGCACCTATTAAAGACGCGGTTATCATTGCTGGCGATTTGGTGCCTGTTGTCCGCGACGAACATGGTGAAGTCATAGACGTGCCAGAACAAACCGCGCCAACATTGATTGAACTTATTCGTACTAAAGATCGTATCGGCCAAGTGCCGGTATTCGCAAGTCTACCAGAAGATCCAGATTTGTCCTTAGAAATTGAAGACGCGCTTGATGGTAAAGTATCTGCCTTTGTTAATAAGCCATACGCTGCAAGTGAACTTGCAGGCGCTATTGATGAAGCTTTGAAAGACTCTGTGTTACCAGACCTTAACCGCGATAAACGGGAAGATGTCAGTTTGCGGGCAGCACAAGCACTGGCTTCTGTAGACCCAGTCTTTACTCAATACGGTTATCAAGAAGAACGTGTCACCAATGCTTTGCTCGAAACATTGATCGCACGTAATGATGGCATCCGTATTTCTGCTTTACATGCACTTGGTCACTTTGGTGCCAGTGCATTCATTGATCGTGTAACCGATATTTACAACGACCAACACAGAGAGTTTACCCCAGAATTAAAAGCGGCGTTCTTGTACTGCATTGGTTTGCTCGATCCAGATACCCCGTCTGCTAAAGTAATCATTGGTGAAGCACTGAAGAGTGAGCATCGTATTGTTCGCGGAGAAGCGGCTCGCGCTGCTGCTCATGCTCGCTCTTTGACTCTTCAAGATCGCTATGGTTACGAAGTACAACAACGTTTGAACGATCGCACCAGCGGTGCAGGAACCGAATAAAACTTACAGACTTACAAGCTAACGCTCAGACAAAGCTCTCTACACGATAATTTGGAGTATTGAAACTATGAACCTCACAACGAAATTACTGGTTATATTCAACTTGATATTGGCTATCGGCTGTTCAGGTGTGTTTGCAACATGGTATGCCACTGGTGAAAACTGGAAACGTCGCTGGGATCAAGACACCACGAATCTGTCTGAAACAATCATAAAATTAGAGGGGCGTTATAATAGCGTTTCTTTCCAGTTGGCAGATAGTCGTTCAAACTTATCAAGTGCGAAGAACACGATTACAGAGCTTCAGCATAAGAGTAGCACCCTTACCAACGACTTGGTGAAAAAAGAGGGTGAACTTGAAGTCGCTAATGGTGAGATTCACGCGAAGATGGAACGTATCCAAGCGCTTGAGTTCTCATTAGAAGCCAAAGATAGTTCATTGCGTGAAGCTCGCCAACGTAACAGCGAGTTAAATCACATTGCTCAGGTGAGCCGTGCGGTTGCACATGAGTTGGATGTTAAACTTTCTGAAGCAGAAGAAGATATTAATCAGCTGACCACTCTGTTGACCAAACGAGAAGAAACGATCAACTTGCTTGAAACTGACAACAAACACATGAAAGCACGTTTAGAGTTGATTCGTCAACAATATCCACGCGTCTATGATGAAATTGTTGACCAAAAAGGCGCAGACTTGCAAACGGTTCACGGAATCGTGAATGCTATCTCTACTGGTCCAGACGGCCAACAAGACTTTGTTATGCTGAGTGTTGGTAGTGATGACCACGTAGAAGAAGGCATGGAATTCATTGTTTACCGTGGTGCAACCTATGTTGTGAAAGTTCGTGCTGAGCGTGTACTTAAAGACATGGTTGCTTGCCGCATTATGCCAGAGAGCTGGAACAATGCTGGTCTTGAAGTATCAAAAGGCGACCAAGCCCAAAACCGCATCCGCTAAGTTGATCTAGCTTAGAAGACAAAAGACAGAAAGAGAGATTTACGATGGACATGGAAAAAATGCTGATGTGGCTTACGATACTGACCTCAATAGCGCTATTGTTCTGCATTGGCTTCGGCTGGGTGGTGATTGACGAATACACAACCACCACTGTCTCAGCAGATGTTTTTAAATAAAGACATGTAGCTCATATTCTATTTATGCAAAGAACCTCGGCACTTGGTGTCGAGGTTCTTTGTGTTTAAAGGGTTCTGGAGGTGCGAAATATTCCCAGATTCTTTTTTATGTTGTTTTGTCGTATTACAGTTCTTGGACGAGCATGTCTACGCCGCGTTTACTGGCACCGAGGGCATGTTTGAATGCTTGTTGGCCATTGGTGGCGACTTCTTGTCGACGAGCGTTATTCATAGCGAGAGCTTTTAATTCAAGATGGACGGTTTCATCGGTGACTTCGACGATGCCATCGTTGGCGCGGAGTAAGGTCATGGAATCTGGGTGGTTACTGGTATCATCGCCAACAACAGTGCAGGTTCCTGTAGCGGCGGCTTCTAACATATTTTGTCCGTGACGACCAGAGCCAAAACTGCCGCCAACACAGGTGAGTTCTGCTAATTCGTAGAGTTTTGATAAGCAGCCAATTTCATCTACAATAATAACATGACCAGTTGGTGCGTTGAGTTCATCATCACTTTGTGATGTGCGGATTGCTAGTAACTGAAGCTTGCTACAGATACGTTCTATTTCTGCACCACGTTCAGGGTGGCGTGGACAAATTATTAAGCGCCATGATTGTCTACCCCATTCCATCCAGCTACGGATAAGCGGCTCTTCTTCAGGAGCGCTGGTGGAGGCAATGAGAAAAATACGTTCGCCGAAGCTCAGACCCAGCCGATTTGCTTCTCGTGCAAGTGTTGCGTCATCTGCGCGTTGTACCAGATCAGCCTTCATGGAACCGCAGACGTGGGTATTGGGAACACCGAGTTGTTCAAACCGTTTGGCCCAGAGATTGTTTTGTGCAAGACAGAGGTGTAAGCCGCGAAATAGAGGTCCGAGTAAATGAATAAAGCGGCGATAGCCAATAAAGCTTTTGAGGCCGATCCGTGCGTTTAAGACCACAACGGGAATACGTCGACGGTAGCAGGTTAATAAAAATAATGGCCACAGTTCCAGCTCAAGTAAAATGACCAAGCTTGGATTGGTTTCATCTAGAAAACGGTTTACAGCCCATGGGAAGTCGAGAGGAAAAAAACGTTTATCATGTTCTGGAAAATTTTTATTAAGCCCAGCCCAGCCTGTTTCGGTAGTTGTGGTAAGTAGGCATTTTTTATTGAGTTTTTCTGTAAGCAGAGGGACTAATGGTTTCATCAACATCGTTTCACCAAGGCTCACGCCATGAACCATAACAGAGCCTTGTTCCACTTGTGGGCCATGACCACTTTGCTTTTCACCAAGTCCAACGATATGGCGTTTTTGAATCCGATAGCGGTAGAGGAGATACAGAGCACCAATTGGCGCAATCATATAGCTGAGTGCGGTGAAAATAGAAAGTTCACGTCTAAAATGCTTGTTCATGATTCTTTTTATGAGCCTATTGCTGCTATGATGTTTTCCAGCGGAGCCATAGCGCCAACGCCTTCTTCACCACATGCCAGTTCACCGCTAATGGGCTCAATGATATGAGCTCCGCCATCTGCTAAAGTGGCAATATGTTCCTGAACGACAGCTTTATTCCACATGACCGTATTCATAGCTGGGGCAAACCACATCGGTTTGTGTGGTTCGAGCGCAAGAAAGGCGGTGCTGAGTAAATCGTTTGCTAAACCGAGTGCGCAGGCTGCTAAACTATGGGCAGTGGCAGGAGCAATAAGCAAGCCGTCGCACCAGCGCATCAAGTCTATGTGTGGGATCGTTCCATTTTCTTGCCAGAGTGAGGTGTGGACGGGGTTTCCGCTTACAGTTGCCAAGGCGTGTGGAGCAACTAAGCGAGCGCCGTTATCTGTGACAATGCAACGAACGTCGTGACCAGCTTTACTCAGAAGGCGTACAAGGTCTGGTGTTTTATAGGCTGCAATACAACCAGTGATACCAAGAAGAATGTGCATAGGGAGCTACTTTTTTACTCTGTCAAAGGGGAGTTGCACCCATTCACCACGATCTGAAGGCCCACGGCATGCGTGCATTTCAAGACGTTCTGGGATACAAATGATACAGGAATTTGTGGTGGTGCCTTGATCATCTTCAGGCAGACGGTTGATGCTGTTTACGCCATCACTACGGTCGGCAAAAAGTTCAACTAAAGTCTGGGGTGTGTGCTGATTGTGAGCATGTATTGCATTCTGTGCGCATTGTAGGCGTAAGGTAGTGCTTTCAGCAGAGACCTCTGTTTGGATTGAGCAATTATAGTCATCTAAACAGTGGTTGGTGTGAAAAAGAGGGTCAGTTCCCATAAGATATTCACGATGCTGTTGCGCACTGCATTCAAGTTGAAAGCCGTCATCAGCATCCACGCACCAGTAGTTATGGGCACCGGAACGGGGAGCGTTGGTGATCATATTATATACTTCATCACGAGTCTGCGCTGTCATTGTTTTGTGGAGCAGGCTCATATAGCCAATACCTGTTTGCGCATCATTGGTACGAATGTTATTGGTGCCGGTGGCAATACCGTGTTCATTCATACCGCAGAGAGATAAACAGCCCATTAGGGTAATAGACCATGTTTCAGGACCGTTATTTGGTAGGCGGTGTACACCAAGGACAAAATCAATGTCGGTTGGATTTAAATCCCAAGTTTGTGAGCCAATACAGACATTATCGGCTGTACAGGCACGTGGCAGTAGGGCGGTTGTACAGCCTTCGCTGTCAGTATCATCTTCAGCAGTAGGTGAGAGGTCGTAATCATGATAGAGCCAGGTATCGCGTAAATCGGTCATGTTTGTGGCAGCATAGAGGTGGATGGGGCTTACTTCTGCACCAGCAGCCATGCCGCAATGTTCGGCGTACCCCTCAGGGTGCCATTCAGCGAATACGGCTAGGCACTGTTCTGCGGTACGTAAAAAACTGGTATTTTGTTCATCATCACGAAAGCCACGCTCCCAGGCATATGCGCGTGCTGCTCGTAGGCGGGTTCGGACAAAGTTGGTTATTTCTGTGCGGAAGGCGGCGCCGTGGGTTTGACCCATCTGTTCAGGACTTCCGGAAAGGGTGATTGTTGGTAGCTGTAATAGGGTCATCGTTGAAGGCTACGCTTGAGCTTGCTCTAAGCAACGGGCCATGCGCTTTGGAGTGTGTATCACTGTTTGAAGGGGTTCTTCTGACGGGCAGGGGGCAGGGCTTGCTCGGTACTGAGACAGTTGTTACTATGGGAAGACTAAATTGGAGATGATGCAATGAGTATTCGCAGAAGCAGCACCAGCATGTCACTCTTGTTATTGGCGGCTAGTGCCAGTAGTGGTTTTGCCGCCGAAAGCGTTGATCAGACAGCTTCAACAACGAGATTACGTGATGGTGTTGTTGATATGGATGTGAATGTTTCAGTCATTCCTGACGAAGATGTTGTGTATAGCACCTATCTTGTTGACCGAGCTATTCCTGGTTATGGAGCAATTTCAACTCGTGATTATCGTCCAAGCAGTAAGTTGGAATCTATGTATCACGAAGTGGTTGCATTTCGTTCTCGTGTAGAGCTCGAAGTGTTAGGTGGAACATTGTATAGTCCGGCGGTTAAAAAAGTGGTACCAGTGGATAAAAAAGGCCAGCCGATTGAAGGTGCTGTTCCGGAAGCTGTCGTTCCTGATGATTTGCCAGAAGAAGTGCAACTCAAAGAATACATCGATAAAGTTTTCTCAATTGCCTATGGTATTACTTATCCGAATTATTACGAGCGGCAGCAACTTGATGCATGCTTGAGTGCAATAGAACGTTCTTTGGAATTGCTTCGTTTTGGTCTGCCAGCTGATAAATTTTCTGGTTTAAATAACCGTTTTCGTGTACAGGTAGAACAATATACGGTTAACCGTCAGAAAGCGTATAAGAAAAGCGTTCAGAAAATTATGGAAGAAAAGGACATAAGTGAGAGTCGTGCTGAACGCATGCTTGAAGACTTACAAGAATCGGGCGAATTAACCATCGTAGTGCCAGAAGTGACTGAAGACCAAATTGAACGAGCGCTTGCTGGTGAACCAGAACCAAGCGAAGAACCCGTTCTTGAAGAAGATGAAACCGCAGCACCAGAAGTGACTGAACCGACAGAAGAGCCCACCATTGTTGAGCCTGTTACTGAGGACGATGAAGCCGCTCTCGTAGAACCAGTTGAAGACAAGGCTGAAGAAATTCTTGTCGACGATGAAGCCGAAGCTGTTATTGAGACACCAGTCGAAGAGCCGGTAGAAGAAGATATGAGTGAACTGGATGACTTGGATATCGACGACCTGTAAACTTGTTAGTCGGTAATTAACTCAACAGCGTACAAAAATACTACTCATGTTAACATGGGACTAAGTCTAAGGAACACTATGCGTCGTTTGCTAAACCGTTTTCAAAAAGAGCATTGCTATGGCAACCTTTCTTCGCTAACAGAAGAAGTGCGTGGTAAACAACTGAGTGGTGCTGCAGTGAAGCGTTTAGCGAAAGAACTCATAGATCTTTTGCCTGCTGATCGGGGTGATGAAAAGTTGTTGCAGGTTGTCTGTTTACTTATTCATGATCATTTACCACAAGCGGAACGTTTGCTTGGTAAACGAGAAGATACAGAAGCTTGTTATGTGCGTGGACTTATCATGCGTCGTCAAGGGAACTTAGCTGGCGCGTGTAAGTATTTTCGTATGGCGCAGGGTTTACCTGTTTTTGTTTTAATGGCAGAGACGATGCAGTCACGTGATGAGCTACGTCCTGTTTTGCGCAATTTTCCAAATCTTATTCAGAATCATATGTTTAATCCAACTCCAATGGCTGGTGTTGTTCAACAAATAGCGCTTGGTGGCCATAAAAATTTAGCGAGATTTATAGAACAGATGCAAGCAATAGAATACGCAGAGATTCTTGCATGGTTAGCAGGTCAAGGCCACAGAAAAGTAAAACGCTTGCAGCAAGAATACGGCTTAGCGGCCGAAGCTTCTTAGTTTTGTGTTTTTCGGATGTGGGTTAAATGTGTGCGTATTGTGTAGCTGCAAATACTAATGCGTAATGCGTTCTTTATCTATACAGATTCCGTTTTGATAAGTATGCCAAGCGACAGACCTAATCCACGGACGAAGGTCGGCAGGTAGAGTAAAGCCATCGGGGTAAATGACTTCAACATCAAGCTGTTGAGAGCCCCAAGCATCTCTCCCACTAATAGCGCTATGACGTGTCATATACCGAACATCAATAATTGGTTGTTCACCGTGTCGGCGGGCAGCCCGCGCGCGACCACACTTATCATCGACGACTCGAAAACATTCAGGAAAATGTGGAAATGATTTATCCATATAGCCAGGGACTTTGATGAAGGTTGAACCGCCAGGAAAGAGCCCCCAGTCAGTTGCGAGACAATAGGGGCTTGATTGAACTCGGCGTTTTCTTCCGTTTGGATGCCACGCAACCAGTCCGTCACACCACTCTGGTTTCGTAAACTGATGATCAAAAGGTGTATAAGCAGTGACGCGTGCGCGTATTGTCACGACACGAACTTTCACGCTTTGCCTAGCCTGTTGCATACTCACTACAGGGAAATCTGTAGGATATCGTTCTTGGTAATGAGAGTTTGGAGCCCAAACCAGAGGGGCAGATTCATTCACAGCTGAAGCCTGTATCTCAGTCTTAGTCTGTGATGGTGTTGACTGTACGGATGTGACTTTGTCGTCCTCACTTACAGCAATACCAGCAGAGGTCGCTACTAAAAAAGATTCACGTGAGAGCGGATGCATTGTTACGGCTACTGAAGTCCGTTGTATTGAGGCTCGCTGCACAGGCCATGTTGGCAATGATGCTTCATGTAGTTGAGAGAAGACAGCTCCACAGGCGAGTAGAGTGCAGAATCCAAGGCCGCCTGCACAGAGCGCCAAGAGACGACGGTTAAAAACAAGGCACCGTGATAAGCGGCTCTCGTTCAAAAGGCTGCGCATATTACTTTGCACCTGCGCTAATACACGGTGGTCAGAATCATAAGTCCCACCGCCCAGTGTCTCATTCGACACTGACACTGGCAACACCGCCTCATCCCCAATACATCCAAGTCTTCCACTAATCATACGCTGAACTCAGAAACATAGCACGTTAGAACTCCGGTCCATAGACAATATCAGAACCCTCCACAATAAAATAGACATATATATTTTAGTTGAGTTTCTTCTTGGGCGTGCTATTGTAGAGGATGGTTATTGCTCGTAGCAAGATTGTAAAAGCGGATGTGCCAGGATGTTATCATGTAACGAGCAGGTGTGTTCGTCAGGAATTTCTGCTGGATTATGAAGGGCAGATTTCTGCTAAGCGGTTATTTATCAGCAGTTTAAAGAAACAGTCCCAGTTGATGGCGGTTGAAGTTTTGGCTTATGCTGTGATGTCTAATCATGTTCATTTGGTTGTGCGTATTAGGCCGGATGTTGCACAAACTTGGAGTGCGGCAGAGGTTGTGGACCGGTGGGTAGAGTTGGTTCCACCTCGTTTGGAAGATCATGTTACTCCCGTTGAATTGGATGAAGGCCGTCGTTTGTGTCTTGCTGCTGATGCGAGCTGGGTGGTAGAGAGACGGGCAAGATTGTGCAGTTTGAGCTGGTTTATGCGGTTAATTAAGCATCGTTTTGCTATTTGGGCGAATAAAGAACAGGGTAAAACAGGGCATTTTTGGGATGCTCGTTTTTATTCTTCGGCTTTAGTGGATCAGGCGGCAATTCTTGCTTGTATGGTCTATGTTGAGCTGAACCCCGTTCGAGCACGAATGGTTAAAGAGCCAAGTCAATCAATAGACACCAGTTTTTCTCAACGTTTGAATGGTGAGAATTCAGCATGGGTACTTTCTTTAGATCAATGCGGTGTGTATGAATATGAGCTTGTCCAAGCACGAGAGGGGCCTTTTTTAGACGAAGGGTATGATGTTGAATCTATGGGTGAAAGTGGTTTGGATTCAGAAATACAATGGCGCTATGTGTCTCCTGTGATTACAGATGGGGAATACTGCGCCTTGGTGCAACGTACGGCGCAAGGTGTTAATGGAAGGCTTCAGCAAGAGTTTGCTCATGATCCATTGTTGGATCGTATGCAGTTGCGTTCGGAACAATGGCTGGCGACAATGCGTTCTGGAAAACAAATGCTTGGGACGGTTGTTGGTCGTTCGTCAACGCGTTTACACGAAGCGGCTGTTCGAGGTATGCGGTGGCTGCGTAATACGAGTAGTGTGTTTAATTGAGCTTTGTTGCGGGATGACGAGACTGATAAAATAAAGAATCAGAGCTACAAAGTTCTTCCCAGAGTCCATCTTGAGAATTGGATTGTAGCAGTAAAGAAGGGTGTCCGTCACGTATGAGCCAGCCTCCTTGGTCAATTTCTTGCTCTAGTTGTTCTGGCCCCCAGCCGGTATGACCAAGGAAGAGCCGCGGCCCGCAATTAACTGTAGTAGACATTGCTTCAGTAATTTGCGTCACAGAGCCACCTGCGTAGAGACGGTCTCCTAGTGGACAGGCATCATCTATATCATTAAAGCCGTGTAGCAGTAAGCCCTGCTCTCTGTCTACGGGCCCACCTTCTGCACAAATTTTCATTCCTAATAGATCATTCGGACAATCTTCCCAAATCTCATCAATCGAAGATGTTAGGCTACGGTTCAGTATTAACCCCATAGAGCCGTCCTCAGTGTGTTCAACTATGTAGACAATGCTGCGAGCAAAATTATTGTCCATCAACTGCGGCGATGCCACCAGAAACGAGCCAGGATATAGGCTAAGCATAATGTATAGTTTAAAAGAAAAGAGCGTTAACGCAAGCAGAGTAGATGAGCAAGTTCACGACCTTGAAGGTGATTGGTATGATTGCGCAAGAGTGGTGGAGCAAAGGCCACTTCACGTGTGTCCTGTGCGTGACTATCGGCTATGCTGGTAATAAAATCGCCATCATGGACCATGACGTTATCATAAGCCCACAAGGCATAACGCCAAGGTAGCCCAGAGAAGCAATGAATAACAACCGGTTGTTTTTGAGTGCTGACTCGTTTGTTTAATTCTGTAGAAATAAATTCAGTCATTATCGACATATTTGTTTCGTCATCTACAGGATTTCCGCTTAATCGAATCTGTTCGCCTCCAATACGAACAATTGCATCAAGCCGTGTTTTGCTCTGTTGTTGATTCCATTGTGCATGCAGGTCACGTTCACTGTGGCTGCGGTTGTATCCAATTGGGGTAATCACAATCGAAATGTCTTCCTGTGGAACAATCGCAGGAGGTGGAATGCTGCTGCTTCCGTTGGTTGGTAGTAAATGACTGATTGTCATTTCATCGGGGACAAACTTGGTTGTCAGGATAAAAAAGATCAGCAGCAAGAAGATTATATCAATAAAGGAGGTGAGGTCACTTTTCTCTTCGAGTTCATTCTGGTCTATCGTCGGCATAGCTGTATTCCCTGTGAAGGTGAACGTAGTCTGAGCTTAGTGGTTCACTTGCACCTGTGAAGAGCTCCCTAGCATGCGGCTTCACATCTCAATATTGGAAGCTTTCTGTTGTGGGCCAACTATCGGCTAAGAGCCATATGGCGCACGTAAAAGAACAGCAGCCATTGCATCTGAAAAGGACATTCTATGACTGAAGCTGCTGTTGAAGCGATAGGCGATATAGCTCTTATAGGGCTTGCTGTTATGGGCCAAAACCTCATTTTGAATATGAACGATCATGATTTTACTGTGGTCGCCTATAACCGCACAACGAGCAAGGTGGATGACTTTCTCGCGGGTGCTGCCAAAGGTACAAATATTATTGGTGCACATTCTATAGAAGAAATGGTATCGCTTTTGAAGCGCCCACGTCGCATTATGATGCTCGTCAAGGCGGGTGCAGCGGTTGACGCATTCATAGAACAAGTGCTGCCTTTCTTAGAGGAAGGGGATATCATCATTGATGGTGGTAACAGCCACTTCCCAGATACCCGCCGCCGTGCAGCGAGCTTGGAAGAAAAAGGAATACTTTTTGTTGGCTCTGGTGTGTCTGGTGGAGAAGAAGGGGCGCGATTTGGCCCATCTATGATGCCCGGTGGAGATAAACGCGCTTGGGAACATATCAAACCTATTTTTCAATCCGTAGCAGCAAAAGTGGACGATACAAACGGTGAAGCCCCATGCTGTGATTGGGTTGGTGCAGATGGTGCTGGGCATTTTGTTAAAATGGTGCACAACGGTATTGAGTATGGTGACATGCAGCTTATTTGTGAAGCGTATGCCATCATGAAAAACGGCCTCGGCATGACAGAGGCAGAAATGAGTGATGTTCTTGGTGAATGGAATACTGGAGAACTTGATAGTTACTTAATCGAAATCACTCGTGATATTCTTGCTTTCCAAGATGATGATGGTGCGCCACTGGTCACAAAAATACTTGATAAAGCCGGCCAAAAAGGCACTGGTAAATGGACGGTAGATGCCGCTACTGATTACGGCACCCCAGTAACGCTTATAGCCGAAGCAGTATTTAGTCGTTGTGTGTCCGCTTTAAAAGACGAACGCGTTGCCGCTGCACCAATTTTGCCGGGACCAAACGCTACCTTTACTGGCGACAAAACGGCCTTTGTTGAAAGTGTTCGCAAAGCACTCTATGCATCAAAAATTGTCAGCTATGCGCAAGGCTATATGCTTATGAAAGCAGCGGCAGAAGAATATAATTGGGACCTAAATTACGGCGGAATCGCTCTCATGTGGCGTGGTGGTTGTATTATTCGTTCTCGTTTCCTTGGTAAAATTAAAGAGGCGTTTGATAAAAATTCAGCGTTGTCAAATTTATTATTGGACGATTTCTTCACCAGTGCCATTGCAGAATGTCAAGATGCATGGCGTGAAGTTGTCGCAGAATCTGTTCGTCTTGGTATACCAGTACCAGCATTTTCAACGGCATTGTCATTCTATGATGGCTATCGTTCTGCGGTATTACCAGCAAATTTGTTACAAGCCCAAAGAGATTATTTTGGTGCGCATACCTATCAACGCGTAGACGATGAAAGTGGAGCGTGGCATCATACCAATTGGACTGGAACTGGTGGGGATGTCGCCTCATCAACCTACGATGTCTAAAAAAAAGGATTTTTTATATGAAAATTGCACTCGGATCAGATCATGCAGGTTATGATTACAAAGAAGCGGTTAAAAAGCATGTCCTTGCTCGCGGCCATGAGGTTATTGACTGTGGTTGTGATAGTGCAGAACGCTGTGACTATCCAGATTTTTGTGGTGTAGCGGCCCAAAAAGTGGCCGATGGTGAAGCAGACCGTTGCATTGTTTTTGGCGGTTCTGGTAACGGCGAAGCTATTGTTGCCAACCGTGTGCGTGGCGTGCGTTGTGCCCTGTGTTGGAGTGAAGACACTGCTCGCTGGGGCCGTGGGCATAATGATGCCAATGGTTTGTCTATTGGTGCTCGTACCGTCAGCGAAGAGTTTGCTCTTAGGTTAGTAGATATTTGGTTGGAAGAACCATTTGAAGGTGGTCGTCATCAACCACGTATTGAAAAAATAGACGCGTAATACCTTTTTATGCGGGCATTGCTCATTACCTTGTTGGCTCCACTGTTGTGGGGCACAACTATTTTCACCGCACAAATGTGGTTGAGCGAATTAAATTCGTACAGCCTTTTTTTAAGTGCTATGCGCTGCTTACCTGCTGGCTTGCTTTTACTCGCTATAGGCGGCTGGAAGGTGCATACACCTCTGTGGAAAATAGCAGTGCTTGGGGTGTTGAATTTCAGTGTATTCTTTTCCTGCTTATTTTATGCAGGCTGGGTTATGCCTGGCGGTATGGCAGCGACGCTTATTGCAGCAACCCCCTTAGTCGTGGTTTTGTTCGCATGGCCAGTGCTCGGTGATAAACCACATGTCAAGACGATGATTACCTGTGTCGTGGGTATGGCAGGCGTTGCTATCATGGTTTTGAATAAGGGTGATAGCCTTAATCCACTTGGCTTACTCGCTTGTTTTATCGCTCTACTCAGTTGGCCGCTTGGTATTGTGCTTGGCGCTAAATGGACCAAGCATGTAAATCTTATGCCCTTTACGGCGTGGCAGTTATTATTTGGCGGTGGAATTTTACTTGTGGCCTCACTCTTCTATGAAGGTGTACCGCCGTCCGTTAGCCCAGCAGCATGGGGTAGCCTTGCCTGGCTGAGTTTTGCCACAACAGGTGTAGCCTATCTTGCATGGTTTTATGGTCTGGATCGCTGTAATATGGTAACGGTTTCTATGCTTGCCTTGGCCAGCCCACTTATTGCATATATTCTAGATATTGTCTGGAAAGGTATTGCTCCTGGTGTGGCAGAGTGTTGTGGAGCAGTGCTTATTCTTGCCGCTATTGCATACCAAAACATAACTGCGCATATGGATGCGGGAAAAGATGTACAAAAAAGGGAAATCCCATTGCCTCATGAGTCTGAGGGCTAAACTCGCGCCTTTATTAGTTTACATACTAAAAGGAGGGCGATCATGTCTCTTACCCGTAGCGAATCTTGGAAAAACCTAAAGCAACACGCCAAAGAAATAAAAGGCACTCATTTGCGTGATCTTATGCAAGATGGCAAGCGTTGCAAAGCCATGTGTGTTGAATCTGATGGTATCCTTTTGGATTACTCTCGTCAAAATGCGTCACAAGAAACTACCGCCGCATTGTTGGCTTTGGCACAAGAAACTGGCTTGAAGAAAAAAATTAAAGCAATGGTTTCCGGTAAAAAAATAAATAATACAGAAAACCGTGCCGTTTTGCATACGGCCTTACGCGCAGATGCGAAAGCCGTTGTAAAAGTTGATGGTAAAAATGTTATTCCAGACGTACACGCCGTTTTGAAGGATATTCGTGCGTTCTCAAATAAGGTTCGCTCAGGTAAATGGCTTGGTGCAACAGGCAAAACATTAAAAGATGTTGTCGCTATTGGTATTGGCGGATCATACTTAGGCCCAGAATTTATTTCTGAAGCGCTCAGGACAGACAAAGCCTGTGCTCGTGCAGCAAGCGGTCGTCGCGTTCGTTTTCTTGCAAACGTAGACCCAATTGATGTCAGTCGTAACTTGGAAGATTTTGATCCAGAAACTACTTTGGTTGTTGTTATTTCCAAAACGTTTACCACATCAGAGACGATGTTGAATGCAAAAACAATACGTGCGTGGATTACAAAAAAACTGGGTAAAGAAGCCGTTGCCAAACATGTGGTTGCTGTCAGCACCAACCACGAAGCTGTTGCCGACTTTGGCATAGACCCGAAGAATGTCTTTGGTTTTTGGGACTGGGTTGGTGGTCGTTATAGCGTTTGTTCTGCTGTTGGTATTTTGCCGCTCGCATTGCAATATGGCTATAAAAATATTGACGTATTCCTTGCTGGTGCACGCGCTATGGATGATCATTTTGCTACAGCACCGCTTGGTAAAAATATTCCGGTATTACTTGGTCTCTACGGTGTTTGGAACAGTAGTTTCCTTGGCCGTAAGACGCGCGCCTTGTTGCCATATTGCCAAGCTTTATTAAAACTTGCGCCGCATATCCAACAAGTTGATATGGAATCAAATGGTAAAGGTGTGGATGTTGATGGTAAAGCACTTGGTTTTGATGCAGGTGAAGTCGATTTTGGTGAGCCAGGAACAAATGGTCAGCATAGTTTCTATCAATTGATGCACCAAGGCCAAGTTGTTCCAGCGGATTTCATCGGTTTCAAAAAATCACAGCAGCCAATTAAAGTAGCAGGTCATCCAGTCAGTAATCATGATGAATTGATGGCAAATTTCTTTGCTCAGCCAGACGCGCTTGCTTTTGGTAAAACAGCAGCCGAAGTTGCTGCACAAGGGATTGAAGCAGATGTAGTCCCTCACAAAGTTTTCCCTGGCAACCGTCCATCCAATGTGTTGTTAATTGATGAATTAAATGCGTATAGTTGTGGTCAATTACTGGCCTTGTATGAACACCGGACAGCGGTACAGGGTTTCATTTGGAATTTGAATAGTTTTGACCAAATGGGTGTAGAACTTGGTAAAGTTCTTGCAAAACAAGTCGTTAGTCAATTAGCCGATAGCCGCAAGAAAAAAGCTCCGATCACAGGCTTTAATCCATCAACTACGGCATTGCTGAAAAAATATCTTGATGCGTGAGAACGTTCATCAAGAGCTTCCCAAGCTGCTGCCCTTAATTGAAAAGAGCACAGCTTGGTTAGCAGGCAAGGGTATAGAGAATGCTCGTCGAGAAACCGAGTGGTTGTTTAGTGCAGCCCTCGGTTTTAGCCGTTTAGATTTATATACTCGTTTTGATATGTTATTGAATGAAGACCAAGTTGTGGTTTTACGAGAGTGGGTACAAAGGCGCGGTCAACGTGAGCCGCTTGCGTATATTATTGGCACCCAGCCATTTTGTTCCTTAGAATTACTCGTAAATAGTTCAGTCTTGGTGCCTCGTTCAGAAACAGAAGAATTAGTTGAGCGTATTATCACTGAACATTCCGTTGGTGAAAAATATACTGTACTGGATATTGGCACTGGTTCCGGTGCTATTGCTTTATCCTTAAAACATGCACGTCCACAGTGGCAGGTGCATGCAACAGATATGAGTGCAGCAGCCATAGAAGTAGCACGCAGGAATGCCGAGAATGCGGGTTTGGCGTGCATCTTCCATGAGGGGCATCTTGCGAGTCATTTAAGTCAGACTTGGGATATTGTTGTCGCAAACCTTCCCTATATTGCGTACGATGAAAAACAATTATGTGACCCTGAAATAGAACATGAGCCGAGCCAAGCCCTGTGGGCCGAAGATGATGGCATGGCTCTCATCAGAGAATGCATCGCAGACGCAGACCGTTTTCTTGAAGAAAAAGGCGAGCTCTGGTTGGAATACGGCTTTCAACAAGCAGAGGCTGTAGCATCTTGTGCTTCAGAACATGGCTTTATCTGTACTGGTTTTCAAGACATGAGTGGTAACGACCGGTTCTGTAAAATCGCGCGGTAAATATCATAGTGTAAGTTTACTTGCTTCAGTCCGTCTATTGATACTATACGAACATAGAAATGGAGAGTATGGTTATGAGATTATTTTTAAGCGTAGCGGTTATTGTGATATTAAGTGGTATGTGCTTGTGTGTCCAGGCAGCAGTCGGAGTAGGAGATAAGGCTCCTTCACTTGGTTCTACGTCGTCGTATAATACGGCCAAAGGTGGGCCAGTGGAATTACATGCCCTCAAAGGCAAGGTGGTGCTCATCGATTTTTGGGCAACGTGGTGTGGCCCCTGTGTGGATGCTATTCCGCATATGCAGGAGTTACATGAAAAGTATGAAAGCAAAGGGCTCGTGGTTATTGGCCACACTGATAGTAGCAGCCGAGGCCTTCCCGCATTCATAAAAGAAAAAGGTATTACTTATAGAATGTCTGTGGGAGAGGATATTGGTACAGCATATGGTGTATCGGGTATCCCAGCTGTTTTTCTTTGTGATACGACAGGGAAGGTCCTCTGGGCAGGACATCCTATGTCGATGCGTGAAGATATACTTGTAGAAGCCTTGAAAGAAGTGGTCTTAAATGCTCCATCAGTTCCTACCTTCGAAAAGATTTCTTCAAATAAGTCTTTGGCTAAGATACAAAAATCAATGACTAAGGGTAAAGTGGGAAAAGGTATTATCTCACTTGAGAAAAGTATTGCTAAAAAGAGTGCTGATGTTGAGGCAGCGGCTATTCTTGAAGAGGTGTTATCATGGAAAGTTAGCATAGATGAAGAATTAGCGACTGCTATTACAGCAGGTGATATCTACAATGCCTACAATCAAGCTAGTCAAATGGCCGATGTGATGAGTGGTCATGATTCTGCAAAAGTGTACAAGAAACAAGCAGCAGAACTGAAAAAAGAAGATGCTTATAAGGCGGGCAAAGATTTTCTGAAAGTAGAATCTATCGCTCTACAGTATCGTTCATCACCGAAATTTACGGCAATGGTAGAAAAGTTTATCAAAAAACATGCGGGAACATATTACGCAGAAAAAGCAAAAGAATTGTTGCCGTAAAAAAGACGAAAACAATATAAAAAGCCCCACGTTACATGTAGTAACGTGGGGCTTTTTTGTAAGTATGTGGCAGCTAGCTATCCTCGTATTTGGCCGTTGCCGCGTAGTACGAATTTATACGTGCAGAGTTCGCCCACTCCCATTGGACCGCGCGCGTGTAAGCGATTTGTACTAATGCCAACTTCTGCTCCAAGGCCGAATTGACTACCATCTGTATAACGGGTGGAGGCATTATGGTAAACGCATGAACTATCTACGGCACGTAGATATAGTTCGGCGGCAGCTTGGTCCGTGGTAATGATACCGTCTGAATGGGCGCTTGAATGCTTGTTGGTAAAAGTGATAGCTTCGTTAATATCCGCTACTGTTTTTATAGATATGATCAGGTCCAAATATTCGGTATCCCAATCTTCATCAGTCGTAGCGGTGGCCGTTTTCAGAATAGTAGCGGCTTTTTTGTCTGCACGGATTTCTACATTGTGGCCGAGTAATTCTGGCTCAAGTGCTGGCAAGAGTTTCTCAGCAATCGCTTCATCAATAACGAGATTTTCAATGGTATTACAAACACCTGGCCGTTGGCATTTGGCATTAATGATTAACTTGATCGCCATTGCTATGTCGGCATCCGTATGCACGTAGAGACTACAAATACCTTTGTCGTGTTTGATAACTGGAATAGTTGAGCAAGATACAACTGCTCGAATAAGACCTTCGCCACCGCGAGGTACAACTAAATCAATCGCATCATCACGCTTGAGTAATAATGGAACGAGTTCGCGTTCTTGATGTTGTACTAATTGGACGGCATGTTGATCAACCCCTGCTTGTTGTAAACCTTGAGTGATAGCTGTTGCAAAAGCGCGATTGGAATGAACCGCCTCTTTGCCACCACGTAAAATACAGGCATTGCCAGAACGAAGGCAGAGGACCGCAGCATCGATGGTCACGTTTGGGCGGCTCTCAAAAATAATAGCAATAACGCCAATAGGCACGGTTATTTTTTCGAGCGCAATACCATCGCTGATGTCACGTTTCTCAAGGGTACGACCAACGGGGTCATCTTGTCCGGCTACGCTTCGGACATCGGCAACAATGGCATCTAGGCGAGCTTGGTCTAAGCGCAGGCGGTCGATCATCGCAGCAGTTAAATTGTTTTCAGCGGCGGCATCGAGGTCGAGTGTGTTTGCAGCAAGAATACTGTTGCTGTTATCCGCAATGGCGACGGCAATACTTTCTAGTACTGCTTGTCGTTCCGGGTTAGAGAGCAGCGCCAAGGCACGGGCAGCGGGGCGTGCGGTATCGCAGAGGTCGTTGACGTGTTGTAGTAAAGTGGCTTGATCGCTCATGAGTGCTCCTTATTGGCGCGTCATGCTATAGCCTGTGCTGACGGTTGCCACAGTGAAAACCTGCCCAGTATACGGGAAAAGGGAGTTCTAGATGGTACGCATCAATAAAGTGGCAACAAAAACAGGCGATAAAGGGAGTACCAAGTTGGCAGGCGGTAGCACCGTTTTGAAATGTAATCAACGAGTAAACGCCTATGGAACGGTAGATGAACTTGGCGCCATATTCGGATTATTGCGTTGTGAAGAATTGCCAGAGAAATTGCGGTTAGCTATCTGTCAGATTCAAAATGAATTATTTGATGTCGGCAGTGATGTGGCTACACCAATACTGGATAATGAAACACGACCACGCTTTCCAGCCGCGCCAGTAGACCGTTTAGAAGAAGAACTTGAGCAGGCGAATGAACAACAGGAAGCTCTTACCAGTTTTATTTTATCTGGCGGTACTCGCGCAGCAGCTCTGATGCATATGGCTCGCACCGTCACTCGTCGTGCAGAGCGAGAGTTAGTTGCGGTACAACAAACGAATGTTATTAACGAAAATTGCTTAAAATATTTAAACAGGTTATCTGATTGGTGTTTTGTTCAAGCTCGCCAACTAAATAACGCAGGCAAAGATGATATTCTTTGGGAACCGGGTAAATAAGAATAAACTCTTTGTCCGTAGATCACAGAATCCTGTAATCTACGGACAAAATTAAAAACAATTACAGTCCTTTGTTTTTTGCGACGTAGTCGCAGAATTGTTCGCTTTGTTGTTGCAGACGGTCGGTCAGTTCTTGGTCAGCAAGTAAGCCTGTGGCAAAGTCGAATTGTTTGTAGCTATCGCCAATAAATAAACGGCGAGGGAATTGCAGGGCGTTGCGGTAGCCAACCACTTGTTGGAAATGTTCGACAGCGCGCAGGCCTTGGAATTGTCCAGCGGCGAGGCCAATAAATGCACAAGCGCGTTGATCCAAGCCTTCAGGGAATGGCAGCATGTCGATGAATAATTTCAAAATACCTGGAAAACTACCATTGTATTCAGGAATAACACAGACAACACCATCGGCTTTCATGAAGCGGCTCACTAGTCCCGTAATATTATCGCCCTGTTCTTTGTAAGCTGTTGGCGCGAGAAACTCTGGAGTTATTTCATTCATATCAAGGAGGTCCACGCTGTGACCAAGATCAGTATATATGCCGGCAGCTTGTTTGCTGAGCATACGAGAAAGTGAACCGTCGCGGTTGGTGCCGCAGAGAATAACAATGTGCATGGTGTATCCTTTTTAATTGTTTTTGTTTATGAGAGGTTGAGTTCGGCACGAATTTGTAGCCTATCGACATCACGTAATGATGGGGGAACGAGGCTGGCGCGTGAGCAGTGTAAGACTGCTTGTAATGTTTGTTTGCGGCGTTGGCTGGCAATGTCTATTGGTACTAAATTATCGAGCACATATTGGAGTGTTTCAACATTGGCACTGCGGCCTAGGGCAATTTCACATCGTAAGGTGTTGGCAAGTTCTTGGAAATCAGCAGGGCCAAAAGTTGTTGTTTTCTCTGTGATGACTTGCTGGACGGAGCTGTCTACGGTAGTAAGATCTATACCTGCACGGCCAAGTACAAAATGAATAAATGCTTCGCGGTCTTCATCTTCTGGATCAAAGACTGGCAGATGTAAGCCAGCGCGTCCACTTCGTTTCAGGTCTGGTGCAAGGCGTTCTGGTCTAGCGGTAATCAGCACCCAAACCAAACGGCCACGGTTATGCGGGTCGCCCATCATGCGAATAAGGTTTCCAAAGAGGCGGGATTCGGTTTCGTGAGTATTTTCTCCAGGTGGAGCAAATTGGGTATCTGCTTCGTCAATAATAATAATGACTTGGCCCAATGCTTCTAGCACTCCACGGACTTGTTCAAAAATCCTATCGGTTTCGCCAAAATAACTGCCGCGCAAATTTTTCAGCATAACAACGAGGCGTTTGCAACTGCCTGCCCAAGCAGTGAAGGTAAATGTTTTACCGGTTCCGTTTGGACCAGCCACTAGAATACCAACTGGAGAAAGTGTATCGTCATCAATGTCCATTAATTGCCGAACGCGATCTAATTCTCTTTTTAATGCCGATTGACCAATGACTGCATCCATCTCATAATCTGGTTCAATAATATCAAGGTGATCACCAATACGTGCGCGGAGGAGTCGGTTGACTTCAGCCAATACCAAAGAGCGATCAAGTTTTTTCCCCGCCCAGCGAGCATCGCACATTAAGCTATGTAAATCGCGCAAGGTCATGCCAGCGGTTAGTTCGGCAAGCATTTGTGGGTTTTCAGCAAACTCTGCGGCAAATTCTAAGGTGTGATCGCCATCATTTTTTATGTCCTGCATATAACGCAGGCGTTCATCGCTATCTGGTAATGGAATTTCTATATTGGTTAAATGCGGTAAGTTGCGTAGGCGAGTAGAAATGCTGGCGGCGGTTTCTGCAATAAACAACACAACGCCACGGTGCTGAACAAAACGCGGGTCGGACAGCCAATCACGGACAATCGCCAAACGACGACGGTCGCTATCGTGTTGCATGTGTGGTTCGCAAGCTGGGAATAATAATTCGGCGTAATCAATAATAACGCTAACGGGTTTGGCGGTGTTCAGTCTGGTTAATTCTGCCAATGCTTTAAAGGCCAGCACGGGGTCTTGTTGGGAATGATTGATAACATCATCAAACCCTTTGGCACGGCTGCGGTCATCTTGAGCGTAGGCCTTGCGGCAAGCAGCACGGTCTTTGTTGGAGAGAAAGCGAATGCCATGACCAATATGATAGCGAATAACAATATGATCACGGCTAGACAAGCGTTTAGCAAGAAAGGTGCTGAGCCCCTGCCATGCAGAGTTAATGGCTGAAAGGTCTTTCTTGTCTTCGACTGGTGTGGGAAGGGAGCTGGCATCTACCAAGTCATGAATATTACCAGTCAGCAAAAATTGGTTTGATCGCTCCGAGGCAAATACCGCCTTCATGCGTTCAAGGAAGGGTGGTGTGCGTATGTCAGCAGATTCAGGCATGCTACGCATCATTGTGGCTCTTATTCGCCCTGCAAGAGAGGGCATCAATCAAAAAAAGAAGGGTAAACGCGTTGGCGTTTACCCTTCTTTGATGTTTATTTTGCGCTTATCTGGTGCTGTGTTGATTAATCGTTGGTAGCAACGTCTATGCGGCTTTTATTGAACTTACCTGCAAGAGCATCAGGACGAAGGCCTTCTTGTCCACGTGCATCGAGTTCGTCAAATACAGCAGCAAGCTCGTTGAGTCCGTCTGTATGGTAAGGTTCTTTCGGGCAGTCTACTTTTTTGTGCGCGGCATAAATAGCATGCTGAATTTCGTATGCATTCAGGTGTGCAATGTCGCTTGGATCTTTGTCGGTGAAGTTAAACCCATACGCAGGGTCGTCCTTCGCAGGTACAACAATTTCTGTTGGTTCAGGAAGGCTGTAGCCCTTAGTGGCTTCAGCAAGTTCAGCAAGAACTGCTTTGGTGGTGTCTATTTCGTTTTGCACCCAGTCACGGTTAAATTCACAAGTAACAAGTGGCGGAGGTGGCCAACGACCATCAGAGTTGGCACTGTTGGTCATGTGCAGCCAGAAGCGTTCAACAATGTCTTTGAATTTTTCTTCGTTTTCTGGAGCTTCAACAATCGGTTGATATTTGTTTTTATATTCAAGACGCATGTTGATGAGGTCTGGTTCCCAGCCACGTGCCTCTGGGGTGTTGGCCCATGCGTCAGCATAGGTGCGGTGCCAGGCCATGCGGTCTTCAACAAAGAATGGTTCTTCAACAGGTTCTGATGCTTCACAACCTTCAATAAAGGTGACAAGATCGCCTTCTTTCAGAACGCCAACAATGAGTGCATCAAGACGTTTAGCGGCATCTGGGTCTACTTCGAAACAGCGGCTATAGTCGCCTTTGTATTTTACGTAGTAGTAACCAGCGGTGCCACAGTATTCAGCATCGTCAGCAATGATAATGGTAGCACCTTCTTTTTTGGAGCCAGTCCACTTTTTCATGTTGCTGGTAAAGTCTTCAATGGTTGTGCTGCCGCGGAAGTAAGAGAGATACTTACCGATGAGGCGGTCACTACGACACATACCTGTTAGGCCAGGAACGATGTTTTTGAATGGGCGGTGTAAGAATTTACAGTCTGGATCAAGGTCATACCATGGCAGGTGACCACCCCAGTTCATGTCGTGGGTACGGTTTCGTTCAACCCAGCCGTAGTCTTTGTCTGAGCTGGTCATGTATGATTCAAAGTCCAGTGTCAGGTATTCTACGCCAGCACGACGGAAGGCATTTGGTACATATTGCATCCATGTACATTCTGGGTTCCAGAAGGACCTAGCGCGTTGGCCAAGATGTTTTTCGTAAATGCGTTGAGCAAACTCACAAGACCAGTAGCCGTCTTCTTCAGGAATATTGGCCATAATTGGGTGTGAGTAAGGTGCACCCATAAATTCGCATTGGCCGCGTTCAACCGCAGCTTTTAGTTTTTCTAGCACATCTGGGGTTACTTTGGCCATTTGCTCAATAGTATATCCGCTTGCTTCAAAAACGTATTTTGCTTCTGGATGTTTAGCAAAGCCATCAAAAATCACCTCATACGAAGCTCGTATGACGCGTTCGTAGTTCTCTGGAACAAGGAACGCATAGTTTAGATTGGCATGAAAAATCGCGACGTATTTTGGTCGACTCATTAGTACTCCCTTCCGTATCAGCACGGTTATGAGCTGCGACACTAGGAACTTGAAACAGCAGTCAATGTTGAAACGAAAAAAGAGGGGTGGTTATGGCATCTATACGAAGACAAGCAGTGAATGAAGAACAAAAAGTTATCCAAAATTTCCACCCCTAGGGCCAAAAGGGGGGTTGTTTATTACATTTTATTCACCAGAATCCCGCGCACTTCATCCCCAAAAGGAACCCATTGCATGAACAGCCCTAAACGCATCCGCCTCTTCAGTAAAATCCCTCGTTCTATGAAAGCCACTGGTAAGACCGGGTCTGGTCAGTTTTATGCCTTGAGCCAAGCGGCAATTAAGAAAACGAAGCTGGGTGGTTTGCGGGTAACAGGCATGAAGCGGTATATGGCGTTGGAGCGTACTTTTTATTACTGGGTCAACCCAACATGGGGGAGTACAGAGTTTAACTTTGACCCCGATAAGGAAATTCAATTCTTGTTATGGGAGCGTCAAGATGGCCATTACGGTTTGATTCTGCCTATAATTAGTGGGGACCTGCGGGCAACACTTGGTGGTGGCGGTAAAGAATTAGAAGTACATGTAGAAGGTGCGCTTGAGGGAGAAGAACCTGCATCTGCTGACTTATTGTACACCGCATGGGGTGATGATCCGCATGTGCTGGTGGCAGAAGCGATGTATACCATTCGTACTCATTTGAAGAGCTTTCGTCTGCGGGAAGAAAAGCGTGTTCCAGAATACACGGACCAATTTGGCTGGTGTACGTGGAATGCCTTTTATAAAAAAGTGAATGAACAAAAGGTGGTGAAAGGTCTCAAGACTTTTGTCGATGGTGGGGTGACACCAGGGATGCTCATCTTGGATGATGGCTGGCAAAATGTCCGCGAAAACATGTTTAACTCTTTTGTACCTAATAAAGAGAAGTTTCCCAAGGGGTTGGGTGATCTTGTCCTCAAATGTAAAAAAATGGGCGTAGAAACATTTGGCGTGTGGCATGCATTACAAGGCTATTGGAACGGTGTGCACCCAGACGGTGAACTTTCTAAAGAATACCGTGTTGTTAGAAACCGTGGACCAAGCCCGACTATTAGTGAAGGTGACCATGATCTTGGTCTTGTTCACCCCAAAGACATTGCCCGTTTCTACCAAGATTTTTATGAGTATCTAAAGGTGCATGGTGTGGATTTGGTCAAGGTTGATAATCAATCTGTAACCCAGTTCTTTACGCAAGGCAAGCTGGGACGAGTTTCTACCATGAAGGCCTATCAATATGCGCTACAAGGAGCCAGCGCCACTCACTTTGAGGGCAATAGTATTCATTGTATGTGTAATAGCCAAGATGTGGCCTATCATAAGAGTACATCTTTGGGGTGGCGTAACAGCGATGATTTTTATCCTAAGAAGCCAGAGATGCAGGGTTGGCATGTGTCTACCAATGCCATCAATAATTTATGGGCCAGTCACTTTTCTATTCCAGACTGGGATATGTTCCAAAGCCATCATTATTCTGCGCATTTCCATGCAGCGGCTAGAGCTATCTCTGGTGGCCCTGTCTATGTGTCAGACGAACCGGGTAAGCAAAACTTTGAATTGATTAAAAAAATGATTACTTCAGATGGTCGCGCTTTACGTTGTGAAAACCCAGCGTTGCCTGCTAAAGACAGTATTTTTGTAAATGTATTGGAAGAAGATCGTTTACTCAAAATAACTAATCACAACGCTGAAGCTGGTATGCTTGGTCTTTTTAATTGTAAATATCAAAGCGATGACATTACTGATACTTTTTGTGCCGATGATGTGCCATGTCTTGATCGTAGTAAATATGCTTGTTACCTTCACGAAGCGGGAACCTTACAAATTGTTGGACGTCGTAAGAAGATGAAGATTAGTCTGCCAGAACTTGGCCATGAAGTGGTGACCTTCGCACCGTTGAATAAGGGGTATGCTGTATTGGGCCTGCTCGATAAGTTCAACAGTAGTCGCGCTATTCAATATCATGGCTTTGCCAAAGATGGTTCTTATCAAGCTGCTTTTGTTGAAGGCGGTGCTATTGGATTTTATTCGGCAGAGTGCCCAAGCGAGATCCACGTTAATAGTCGCAAAACTCGCTTCACCTATAACGAAGATACAGGCTTGCTTGTTGTAAAAGCAAAAACAGGTGCTCCAGTGCTTGTTCATATCTACGAATAAGAGGTCATATATGATAGGCTACGGACGGCAGCAGATAGACGAAGCGGACCTCATGGCAGTGCGAGAGGTTTTGCTTGGTGACTGGCTGACCTGTGGTCCTGCGATTGAGGGCTTTGAACGCGAAATCCAAGCTATTAGTGGGGCTCAGCATGCTATTGCCGTCGCTAACGGCACCGCCGCACTCCGTGTTATGTATCAGGCAGTTGGTATTGGTCCTGGAGTCCGAGTCGGTGTTCCAGATATAACCTTCATGGCAACCGCCATGCAGGTTCAGATGTTAGGTGGCGAAGTGGTGTTGTTGGACGTTGATCCGCAGACCTTACTGCTGACACCAGAGATATTGGAGCAGTATCATGGTGATTTAGATGTTGTTATTCCGGTGCATATGGCTGGTCGTCTCTGTGATATGCAGGGCATCGCAGCCTGGGCCAAGCGTCGTAATGTACGTGTGCTGGAGGATGCAGCCCATGCCTTTGGTAGTTCATGGACAGACAGCCAGTCAGAAAACAGAAAGTGCGGTGACTGCTCACATAGTGAAGCAGCTATTTTCAGTTTTCACCCAGTTAAAAATATCACCTGTGGTGAAGGTGGGGCCATTGTTACCAATGATGATGTGCTGGCTGATCGTTGTCGCTCACTTCGTCATCACGGCTTAGAACGTCACAATAAACAAGGGCCACTTGCAGCAGAAGACGGTAACGGTTCTTGGTACCATGAGTTTCATGAGGTGGGTGGAAACGAGCGTTTATCTGATATCCATGCCGCTTTGGGTCGTAGTCAATGTGCTAAGTTGGACATATTTAAACAACGGCGTGCAGAAATTATTGAGCGCTATCGTGCTATTCTGGATACACAGAAGGTATGTACTCTCGCAGAAGCGCCAGCCAATCAGCAACCATTTTGGCACCTTTGTCAAATCCATGTAGATTGGGAACAACTTGGGATCAGTCGTCAGGATTTATTTCAACAGGCACGTGAAGCTGGTTATGGTTTTCAGGTGCACTACATTCCATTACATACCCAACCAGTGCTTGCTGAGTGTGAGCAAGCAAGCGATTTAAGCGGAGCAATGGCAGGGTATAAAACCGCCGTATCTGTGCCCTGTTATCCAGGGCTTACAGATAGCGATGTGGAAGCGGTGTGTCGTTGGCTGATGAGCTTTGTTGCTTAAACAGCAACGCGTTGTTCGATTTGTAGCGGATGGCGCATGCTTAATGATTCATCAGACAAGAGTATTTGGCTGGCTTTGCAGGATTTGTCATTAATAAGAATAGGAGCGCGTAAGTTCGCGGTCATTTCTCCATCGTGGACAGAGAGTACTGCGTAGACATGAATGTCGTCAGAACTGGTGGCTTCTAAATCGGCAGCATCTTGAGCACCTATTTCAATCGGAATATCTATGCCTGCTTTAAAAACATCGAGTAGCAAAAAACTCACGGACGTTTCTTCTGTGCTTTGCAGCCAAAATAACAACGGGTTGCCTTTGTTGACAACAATAAAGTCGCTTAATTGTTCAAATCCAATAATTGGTGTAACGCAGTTGACGACATGTTGCTCGCCGTAAGAAACAATGCCGAGTGCCGCTGATTCTAGCTTAAGACAAGCCTGTTGAGTGGTTTGTGTAGTCATGGTTATTTCCTCCATTTAAAGACAACGCACATGGGATGCCAAAAGCATATGGAGTGATACGTATGCATTGTACTCGGTATTGGCATTGGACTTGCTCCTCTTTATCGTGTTAACTCTTTAACAGACCAAAACGAACAGGAGATGTTCATGAGCGCAACAAGTCCGTTGGATGATCAGACAATATTGGTGACAGGTGGTACAGGAAGCTTTGGGAAAGCCTTTATCCGCAAGGCTCTTTCTGAACATAACCCAAGAAAAATTATTGTGTTTAGTCGAGATGAACTGAAACAATGGGAAATGCGGCAGTCAGATCCGATATTTGATCATAGTAATATTCGCTACTTTTTAGGCGATGTTCGTGATAAAGAGCGCTTGATGCGTGCCTTCCGTGGTGTCGATTTGGTTGTGCATGCAGCTGCTCTGAAACAAGTTCCAGCCGCAGAATATAACCCCACTGAATTTATAAAAACTAATATTCATGGAGCGATGAATATTATTGATGCTGCTATTGATAGAGGTGTGAAACGCGTGATTGCGCTTTCAACAGATAAAGCTGCAAACCCAATTAACCTATACGGAGCAACCAAGCTGTGTAGTGATAAATTATTTGTTTCCGGCAATGCCTATGTTGGAGAGAGCGGCCATCCACGTTTTGCTGTTGTCCGTTATGGCAATGTGCTTGGTTCGCGTGGGAGTATTATACCACGTTGGCGCACCATGATTGCTAACGGTGAAACAAATCTGACTGTGACTGATGAACGTATGACAAGGTTTTGGATTAGCATAGACCAAGCGGTTGAATTTGTGGTCAGTAACTTTAGTCGTATGCGTGGTGGTGAAGTTTTCGTGCCAAAAATACCAAGTATGAATATTATGGATTTGGCAAAAGCTATTGGTCCAGATGCAAATATTACTGTGACTGGGATCCGTCCAGGAGAAAAACTTCATGAATTGATGATTGGCGAAGATGATGCCCGTCATAGTATTGAATATGACACCCATTATGTTATTGCGGCAGAAACTGAACTTGGTTCTGATATGGCAAGTTATGAAACCATGCGTGATCTTGGTGGTAAAGCACTGGAACCTGGTTTTTCTTACGCGTCTGATACCAATAGCGAATGGTTGAATGTTGAACAATTGCAGGCGCTTATTGAAGACCTCGGTTTGTAATATTTACCATGCAGCCGTGTATTATCATTCAAGCGCGTATGACCTCGGAGCGTTTGCCCGGTAAGATTTTGTTGCCACTAGCTGGATCAACGGTGTTGGGTGCTCTCATCAACCGTTTAGGATCGCTGCGAAAAAACGTGGTCATAGCAACAACGAATGACGGTTCTGAAGAACCGATCACGACATGGTGTGAACAAGAGAACATTCCCTATGTTTGTGGTGATACAGAAAACGTGTTGTCTCGGTATCTTTTGGCGGCTGAGAGTGTTGGCGCAAAAGGTTCAGATATTTTGGTACGCTTAACATCAGACTGCCCACTGATTGATGCTGACATTGTTCAACGTATCATTGATGTGCATGTCCAAACGGGTGCCGATTATACGTCCAACACCATAAACCGTACTTTTCCAAGAGGGCTTGATACCGAAGTGTTTTCAGCAGCCGCTTTACAAACGGTGCAGCAGCGTGCAGAACTGCAACGTGATAAGGAACATGTTACGAGCTATATGCACCTGACGGCCCCGCATGAATTTCATATTGAACATTATTGTCATGCAGAAAACCATTCACAATATCGAATAACCGTTGATGAAGTAGACGATTATCGCGTTGTTAAAGAAGTGTATGAATTATTTCATAACCGATATGATTTCAGTTATGCGGAGTTAATTGCAGCAATGCAAGCTCATCCAGAGATAGCATTACGCAATCAACATATTGAACAGAAAAAAACATAATATGCTGATTGCTATACGAACAGATTCATCTTCTGTGATTGGTATTGGCCATGTATCGAGGACCTTGACCCTTGCACAACGTTTGCGTACACGCGGCTGTGATGTTGTTTTTTGTGTCCAAAATTTATCCGGTTCTATACATGCACAAATAGAGCAGGCTGGTTTTCGGCTTATGTTTCTAGCCTCGTTAGAAAAAGAACTCTGTTTATCTTGCTTACAAGAATTATCTCCAGATCTGGTTTTACTTGATCACTAT
Source organism: Planctomycetota bacterium (assembly GCA_016745075.1). Lineage (GTDB taxonomy): Bacteria > Planctomycetota > UBA11346 > UBA11346 > UBA11346 > JADGDD01. The sequence continues at coordinate 258,754 of JADGDD010000002.1, forward strand.
GGAATAGATAGTGCTGACGAACAGTTTCTGAAAGAGCATTTAGATGTACCGCTTGTCGCATATGATGATACCTATCAACAGCACGCGGTGGATTGTGTTATTAACCATAATATGTACGCAGAACCATCTGCATACAGTGGAAAAATACCAGAAGATGCTCTCTGCTTGTGTGGTATGCCGTATGCTGCATTGCGAGATGAATTTATTCCATACGTCAAAGCGGAAGAGCTCTCTTTACATCAAGGACGCGTGTTGGTGACAATGGGTGGGGCTGATCCACAACATGTTACTCCCATTATTATGCAAGCATTACTGAAAGAGGATACTCGGCCAGTAGATGTGGTAATTGGCAGTGCGTATCAATGTGGTCAGGACATTAAAGATATTGCATCAGAGCACCCAGCTCGATTTACAGTTCATGAGCATGTTCAGCGTTTAGCACCTCTGATGGAAACCGCAGAAATTGTAATTGCAGGTGCCGGAGTAACGAGTTTAGAAATAGCCTGTGTTGGTCGGGCAATGATTTTAGGACAACTTGCAGAGAATCAGTGCTATGTGGCAGATTATATGCGTCATCATAGCTTGGCAGTTGTTGTTGAAGATGTTCTGTCTCAAGCATCTTGGCAGCAGGCTTTTGAAAATATTCAGCAAGATATTCATGCATTCAGTAAACGTTGTGCGGTCTTTGCCAAGCAGTGGAGTCCATCCGTTTTGCCCAAAGCGTTGATTCGTCTTGCGTGTCGTACTGTGGCATTGCGTCCGGCCCGTACAGAAGACTGTCGGCTGTGGTTTGACTTAGCAAATGATCCACTTGTTCGGCAGGGATCGTTTTGTTCTGATGAAATAACTTGGGATGAACATCAACAATGGTTTGCTGGATCATTGGCAAATCCCAAACGATGTTTACTCGCGTTAATAAGTAACAAGGTTTTTCTTGGACAAGTGCGTTTTGATGAACAGGGCAACGATGATGCCGTTATTGGTATTAGTTTATCACCACTGTTGCGCGGCTGTGGGATGGCCGCGCAGGTATTACGTATGGCAGTTGCCCAAGGGCCACAACGTCGTATCCTCGCTGAAATAAAAGAAAATAATACAGCATCCATTCGCGCTTTTCTTGCAGCAGGATTTAGTGAGTATAGCAGCGACGCGACGAAAAAGGTTTATCAGTATGATAATCGACGGTAGAAAAATTGGTCCCGGCCATCCAGTCTATATTATTGCGGAAATATCGGCTAACCATAACGGTGATAAAGAAAAGTGCCTTGAGCTTGTTCGTTTAGCACAGGCATCTGGCGCTGATGCAGTGAAGTTGCAGACGTATACCGCAGACACCTTAACCATTAATTGTGATAAACCACCTTTTGTCATTGAAGGTGGTTTATGGGACAAACGGAATTTATACGAGCTCTATAAAGAAGCGTATACTCCGTGGGAATGGCATGCAGATATTTTTGCAGAAGCCAAACGTCTTGGGATAACCTGCTTTAGCACGCCTTTTGATACAACGGCAGTTGATTTTTTAGAAGAACTTGATGCTCCTGTTCATAAGGTCGCCAGCTTTGAAATTGTAGATATTCCATTATTACAGAAAATAGCATCAACCGGTAAACCTGTTATTGCATCAACTGGTATGGCAAGCCTTGAGGAAATAGCCCGGGCAGAAGAAACTTTGCGAGTGCATGGTGCAGGAGATATTGCGCTTTTAAAATGTGTATCCAGTTACCCAGCTGTGCCAGCAGATTTTAATGTGCGAACTATACCACATTTGGCAGAAACATTTCATGTGATAAGTGGTTTGTCTGATCATAGTATGGGGCACACGGTAGCAGTAGCAGCAGTGAGCCTTGGTGCCCACATTGTTGAAAAACATTTTATTGCGGACCGTAGTGATGGTGGACCAGATAGTGCGTTTAGTATGGAGCCACAAGAGTTTGCAGAAATGGTACAAGCTCTTCGTGATGCAGAACAAGCTCTTGGCTCTATAGATTACGGAGTTGGCCATAATGAGAGTGGTAGTATTACTTTTCGTCGCTCAATATTTGTTGTGGAAGATATTGCCGCAGGTGAAGTGTTTACAGAACAGAATACACGTATTATTCGTCCAGGCCACGGCTTGCCGCCTATGGACTATCCGCGCGTACTTGGCAGAACTGCAACAGCGGCACTGCAACGTGGTACCGCTTTGACGTGGGATGTGATTGGCGGGAGTGTTTAAGATGAGAGCGTTTGGTTAATGAACTGCATAATAATAGGTTCATCAAGGAAACGTTCTTGATTTTCATAGCACAATTTTTTCGCAATATCTGGGTTGCCAGATTTTTGTAAGGCGGATAAAAGTTGAGCAAAAACGCTTGGATCATTGGGCTCACATTGTTGAAGCTCAAGAAGTGCTGTCATTTCTGCATGCAGGTCTTGTTGGGCTTGGGCAATGCGGGTTTTGATTTTTAATTGCAGGACCGTATCTTCAATGTGTTCATTGAGAATGGCGGCACCGTCCCATTGACCTAATTCAACGCGGGCAAGGGTGCCGATAATTGCCGCTTGTGGAAAGACATCAGATAAGAAACGAATATCACCAATTGTCTGTAATGCTTCTTCTGCTTTTCCCGATTCCAACTGACGACGAGCTCTAGCAACAGCGGTGTGATCACCACATGCTGGTCCGTATAGTTTGAGAATGTTTTCGTGTTGGTTGTCTGATGCATAACGGAGGCAGTCTGCAATAATGCTATCACTCTCGATGGCATAGAGCACTGCTGGTTGTTTGTGCATGAGTGACAGTGCTTTGTCTGCAATCAGTTGTGCGTTGTCACCCGTGAGGCCATGTTGAACAAGGCGCAGATAAACGGTGCCAGTGTTCTCTGCAAAATAGAGGTCGCACAATTTCGTGGTTACGGCAGATGGGCAGCGTAAGGCTAAGAGGCAACTGGCTCCAGCACGGTCGCGGGTATCAGTAATGTTTTGGATAATGGTCCATGCATCATCTGCGGTCCCATTAAAATTGTAAATATCTAAAAACCACTGCCAGTCTTCTGGTATATAACCAGCTGCAACAAAGCGATCAATGGCAGCAATGTTACCATCAATCATACAGCTAATAAGCAGTGAATGATGAATAGGGGCATCAGGAGAAATGACTTTTTTCTGAAGACACATCCATGCAAGCTGATTGGTATTAAACGAACTCAGCCCCTCATCACCTTTTGTTAATTGGTGACGGTTAATAGCAGAAGATGCTTCGTGCCGTAATATTTCCGATTCAAGTTGGCCTTGTCGATGGAGGTCGAGCAGAACGGCTTGATACTGATCTAAGTTACAGTTGTTCATTGAAAGCCTCCAAGGATGTATTGAGCTCAGGCAGGAATGCGTCAATGAGTTTTGGTATAGTTTCGCAGAACATATCCATAACAAGGATGTGGTTCCAGTTACGTTGCCCTTCTGTACGGACATGCGTGTTGTATTGTAATTTCACCATGAGGTTTCGTAAGGCTGCTCGGAAAATATACTGAAACCATAAACGATTTTCTGAGGTGACTGGGGATGAAATATCTAATTTGCCAGCAATGTTTTCAATGGTCTGTTGGCAATCCAAAGAATCAGTTAGCTCTTTTATTTTGATTCGTTGTTCTGCACAATATTTTTTTACAGCAAGCATATCATCCGGCAGTTGTAAACATTTTTTATTATAGGCATCCCAGTGTTCTGTGTCGGGCGTAAAATCAGGTAATGATTTATCAATAGTGTTGCCCGTAGAATCTGGTAAGTCACCCGTGCTTGTGCCTTCAATAGCAGCGCCAGAGTTTTTGTTACAGTTGATATATGAGCATTTGGTTTGATCTTTAATGATGAGTTCAATATCAGAACGAAATATTTCCATGAGACCAGAGGTCAGCAAGGTGCCGCCTCCATTGGCTGGAATATCAAATAGCCGATAGTAATAATCATCTGCTGTTCGTGAATAACGGTCGTCATAGTGACTGGTTATTTCTTTCGCATCGGCATTAGCAAATTTATTGTAATATTCACCACCAGAGAAGCCGAGATCGTGGCCAACAAGGTATGCTGAGTTACAGCCAAGCATGGACGCAGCGGCAATGGTGAGCGTACCCGTTGAACGGCCACTCATAGATTGTTTCACGCCATCGTGAATCCACGGATACAGTTTATCTGGATTCCACCACCAGACGACTCGTTCCTCAAATGGTTCAACGGCATCGTGGTGAATAACTGGTAAGGCAAGGAGATGAGCTTTACTTTTATGAGCAACGTTTTTGACGTATTTCGCTTGGTGCGGTGGTCGTTCAACCATGCAGATAAAATCAGGATCTATGCCTTGTGAGACGAGACCATCGTACATGGTATCTGCACAAATAATAACATGTTCATGCTGAATTGTTTTGATGTGTTCTATAGAGTGTTCAACACTAGGACCACTCGCAATACAGATAGCGGTTTGACCTTCAAAGTGTCCACGTAGGTGGTCCGAATTTCGGCATTCGCCAATTTGTTTACCATGGCTGAGGGTATGTTTCGCACCCATAAAGGTGTCATAGACGTCATTGCCAAGACTATCAAAACGTTCGGCCATAGTTTTTTTAATGACAGGTAACAGTTGGGCACGTTCTTCTTCTGCTGGTGTGACTAGTGGGTGATCTTCAAGGATGGTTGTTCCTGGTATCAACGTAATAAGTCGGTGTGTATAGAAAATTCTGGTAATAACAGGGATACATTCATCTGGACTACGAATAAAATGAAGATGAAGATTGGGGAGTTTTGAAAAATCAGTTTGGTCTAATTGCCCGAGGCTATGTGCAAAGGCATTTAGTTCGCTGCCGAAGATAATAAAATGAATGACTTTTCGTCGGGCGCGAGCATCATCGGCAAGTAATTTTAAACTGGTTCCATCGCCCCAGCCAAGCACAAGCAGGCATTCATTGACAAAAGCTAAGGAACGTCTGAGCGAAGCGATTGTTTTTTTATTACTAAGAACAGTATCTGGTTTTTCAGGCCATGCTTGTGGAAGCATGGCCTGAAAAATAGGGTTCAGATTCAGTAGGAATGCTGAGGTTGTCCGAAATTGTTCTTGGCTCATAGGAGGCCCTAATGAAGAGGAGAAAGGGGAGAAGGGAACAGTGTATGATTTTAGCCTGTCTCGTTTTCATTCGAGTCAAGAATTACTGAAGAAGTTGGAGCACATTTTGTGGTAATTGGTTTGCTTGAGCAAGCATGGATGTTGCGGACTGAATGAGAATATTATTTTTGGTAAAGGCAGCCGATTCAGCAGCGAAGTCTACGTCTCGAATTGTTGATTCAGCAAAAGTCAGATTTTCAAGACTTACTCGTAGACTCGAAAGTGATGACTCGAGAGTGTTAGACTGAATAGCACCAAGGTCGCCTCGGAGATTAGTGATTTCGTCGATGGCTGCGTCAATAACAGTCAGTGCTTCATTGGTGAGGCCATTCGTCAGTGCGGACTTATTGCTACTGACAAGGTCTTCAAGAGAAGAAAGGGTACCAGAGTTTGCAAGGTTTCGCCCAAGTTCATCAGCGGCAACGTCTCGCATAGTGACGCCTGTTGTTTGCGTGGCGTTTGCGCCAATTTGGAATACCGCACCATCATTCAGAGTGAAGGTTTCGCTGCCGCCAGAGGTGGCAAGCCCAGTGCCCAGTTCAATAGAGACATTGTTAAAACCAAGATCTTGAGAACCAGTAGCAAGGGTCATGGTAGCAGAGCCGCTCGCAGTGGTGTAGTTGTTGACTAAGTTTAAAACGGTGCCGTCAGCAGTCGTCAGTGTTGCTATCAGTGAGTTACCGTTGGTATTGACCGTGCTACCAGAAGAACTGGCTACGCTACCTGATGCTACAGTAACGGTATTGCCTGTTCGTGTTTGAGCAGTGGTATCTAGGTTATGTGTTTGTTGAGCAAGTTGGCCATCAAGGAGTTCATTACTATTTTGATCTGTGGTGTCATTACCATTGAGCTGACCAAAGCTAATACTGGCGGTAAAATCAGAGCCATCAACATTGGCGATGACCAGAGAGGTACCAGTTATGGTAGACCCAGAAGCAATATCACCAAAGTTTGCACCAGCGCCAGTAATGACATCACCACCAGTAATCAGGGCTACATTGTAATTACCACCGAGGGCTGTGCTGAGTTGGGTTGCTAAGTTCGTTAGGGTGCCACCAGTGCTAACGTAGTTGGTGGTCGTTCCGTTAATGGTTACAGAAACGTTTACACCAGAAGAAATTAATACGGCACCGTCATCAATAGCGCCAGCAGCAAGACCAGATGTTCCTGCGCCAGTGGTAAAGGTACCAGCAGCAGCGCGTGCGTCTAAGCCCGCAATATTATCGAGGCGTAGCTGAACAATTTCATCTTGCTGGGTTGCCGTATTATTAAAATCGACTTCCATGGTAAAGGTAAAGTCTGTAGCAACGCTGTCGTCTGCGCGTGTCATATCAACGCTCAAGCCACCAGCAGATGGACTACCAAGGGTTAAGGTCGCGCCAGTGAGGCTTGCACTTGTACCTGCATTAATTTTTGTGGTTAAATCAGCAAGAATGGTATCAACGGTACTAGAACCACTTGCGGTACTGGTAAATGTTTGATTGCCACCTGTTGCGGTAGTTGTTTTAACGGTGAAAATAGTACCGCTGGAGATTTCTGTGCTGCCAGCAAAGCCGGAAAGTGTTGTGGCAGTGCTGTCAGAAATATCGACAGCAGCAGCGGCAGCATCGCCTTGGCCGGTGTGAACCAAATTTATTTGTGCATTAACTTTTTCACCAGAGCCCGTTTGTGCCTCCCGTGAAATGGTTAAGGCAGTAGTAAAGTCAGTATCGCTTAATGCATTCGAAGTGACTTTAAATCCATTACCGGTAGCGGTTACTGTAAAGTCTGAGAATTTCGCACTTAAACCAGCGGCTACGGTTGCTTTATTTTCACCGGAAGCATTACTTATATAGGTTTGAGTTGTGCCGTTAATCGTAAGCGCAAAAGAGATGCCTGAACCAGCAGTTGTTTCACTGCCCATGGCTACACCACTTGCGGTTCCTCCTGTAGAGAAAAGCACGTTGGATGCGCCGCCGCCTAAGAGCTCGTTTGATTCAGAACTGGCGCTGTCTACAGCAATGGTTGCGGTGCCAGTTGTAATAGCAGCATTATTAGCAAGGTTCCCAACATCGACACGTATCAGGCCAGAGCTCAAATTGGAAGCTCCATCGAGAGTACCGTTTAATAATTTTTTAGTACCAAACTGAGTAAATTCACTAATACGAGTAATAGAGCTAATAACGTTATCTAGTTCAGACTGGTCAGCGGCGAGCTGATGCGTATCATTAACACCATCATTCGCTGCATGTAGTGTTAATTCTCGAGCCTTGTTGAGGAGGCTGTTAATTTCATCAAGCGCACCCTCAGCGGTCTGTACCATAGAGACAGCGTTTTCGCTATTATCAACGGCTTGGTTGAGTCCGGTAATTTGTGCGCGCATTTGTTCACTGATAACAAGTCCAGCGGCATCATCTGCTGCACGGTTAATGCGAAGTCCTGAGGAAAGTTTTTCAAGAGATTTTGAAACAGCGTTGTCATTGCGTAACATATTACGGTGACCATTAATTGCAGCAATATTATGATTAATGCGAAGACTCATGAGAGGTTCCTTTCACGCTCGCTCACGGAATGTGAGTAGAGAGATGGTACGTGGTGATACAACGCATGAGTCGTGCCAAAAGTGTGGCTGTTGGAATCATGCACACAGACAGATGGAGAAAGTCCGTGGATATGCTCTACGCATGAGCTGTGCCAAATGAGAAAGGTGTATGGATGAAAGAAGGGGATGAAGGGCTGAAATATCTTTACTGGAGAGTTCACAACTATTTTATTGATAAGGTGTTCGGGCTTAGTGTGGTATCGGCAGAATCATGGTGGGCTAACCGTAAAATGTAACAGTAGAAAGCTGCATCTAGTAGATTACGTTTTTATGGGTGGTGCACATTTTGGAGAAAGGTTGTCTATTTTTTCTCTGGGTTTTATCTCTTATCAGATGTAATGTCGTCTTATTGAAGAAGCGTATTTTTAGTTTGTGCAAGAGCATTTCATAGATGTTGTATGATAGTAGCAGTTGTGGCGAAAGAGTTGTGAGTATGGTGTGAAGAACTCTACTGCATAAAAAAACCCTTGGCAAAAGCCAAGGGTTTTAAAAGGCAGAAGAACTGTCTTGCTGCTAAAGGTTTTATCCTAAGAGCTGAAGCACGTTTTGTGGCAATTGGTTTGCCTGTGCAAGCATAGCTGTTGCAGACTGAATCAGAATATTATTTCTGGTAAAGTCGGCAGATTCAGCAGCAAAGTCTACGTCACGAATGGTAGATTCAGCGGCTGTAAGGTTTTCCATCGATACACGCAAGCTGCTTAAGCCAGACTCAAGTGTACTAGATTGGAAGGCACCAAGATCACCACGGAGATTGGTGACTTCATCAATGGCGGTATCAATCACAGACAAGGCTTCGTCGGTTAAACCGTTTGTTAGTGCTGAATCATTGCTGCTCAGCAAGTCTTGCAATGATGTGAGACCTCCAGCTCCAGTTGCATTACGGCCAAGTTCAGTCGCACCGATAGCACGAATCGTAACACCGACCGTTTGTGAGGCGTTAGCGCCAACTTGGAAGACAGCTCCATCGCTGAGGCTAAAGGTTGCAGATTGGTCGGTTGTCGCAGAAGACATACCGGTGGTTAATTCTACAGAGACATCATTATAACCAGCTGCCTGTGCAGCAGTGCTGAGTGTGTAGGTTGCCGATCCGCTAGCGGTGGTACTGCTATTGGTTAGAGACACTTCAGTTCCGTCTGCGGTGGTAATTTTAGCAGTGGAAGCGACGCCATCTACATTCACGGTGCTACCAGTTGCATTGCTTACAGAGCCAGAAGCGATTGTGGCTGTGTTAGCTGTACGTGTTTGGGCAGAGGTATCCAAGTTATGGGTTTGTTCAGCAACTTGGCCGTCTAATAGCTCGTTGCTGTTCTTATCCGTGGTATCAAGACCATTGAGCTGACCAAAGCTAATGCTAGCTGTGAAGTCAGTGCCGTCTGTATTGGCAATCATTAATGATGTACCAGTAATAGTAGAACCTGAAGCTACATCACCAAAATTAGCACCAGCACCAGTAATGACATCGCCACCGGTAATGAAGGCAACATTATAGTCTGCGCCCAAAGCAGTGCCTAATTGAGCTGCTAAGTCAGTCAGTGTGCCACCAGTACTGACATAGTTGGTTGTGGTACCATTAATGGTAACTGCAACGTCAACACCAGCAGAGATAAGCTGTGCGCCATCATTAATAGCACCCGCTGCAATACCGGAGAGTCCTGCGCCAGTGATGAATGTACCTTCAGCAGCACGTGCATCAACATTGGCGAGATTGTCTAAACGAAGTTGGACAATTTCGTCGTTGCTGGTAGCGGTGTTACTAAAATCGACTTCCATTGTAAAGGTGAAGTCGGTTCCGACGGTGTCATCCGAACGGGTCATATCAACACTCAAACCTGCGGTTCCGCCACTTGCGAGGCTGAGGGTGGTTCCAGTTAAACTAGCGCTGGTACCAGCATTGATTTTTGTAGACAAATCAGCAAGCACAGTAGCAACAGTGCTTGAACCACTAGCGGTGCTGCTGAATGTTTGGCTGCCACCAGTTGTAGTAGTAGTTTTAACGGTGAAGACTGTTCCGCTGGCAATTTCTGTAGATGTAGCAAAACCAGAGAGTGTAGCTGCTGTTCCATCAGAGATATCTGTGGCTGCTTGAGCTGCTGTACCTTGTCCAGTGCTGACGAGGTTAATTGTTGCGTTGACTTTTTCACCAGAGCCGGTTTGGGCAGCGCGGGAAACTGTCAAAGCAGCCGTGAAGTCAGTTGATCCAGTTGCATCTGCTGTAACTTTGAAATCGTTACCAGTAGCGGTTACTGTATGGTTAGTAAAGAGAGCGTCGAGTTTGCTAGCAATATCTGCTTTGGCCATGCCAGCGCCGGTACTGACGTAGGTTTGGGTGTCGCTGTCAACAGTCATGGCAAACGAAACGCCAGCCGCAGCTGTGGTTTCAGATCCCATAGAGACACCACTAGCGGTACCACCAGTAGAAAAAAGTACGGTAGAAGCACCACCACCAGCAAGGGTATTAGATTCTGATGTGGCAGCGGTTACGCTAAATGTTGCGGTGCCGGTTGTAATGGCAGAGTTATTTGCCAAGTTACCAACGCTGACACGATTTAAGCCAGTACCGAGTGTACTAGATCCGTCTAAAGATCCATCCAGCAACTTTTTGGTACCAAATTGCGTGAAGTCACCGATACGAGAGATCGAACTGATTACATTATCAAGTTCTGATTGGTCAGCTGCAAGCTGATTGGTGTCATTGGCACCTTCGTTCGCAGCGTGGAGAGTAAGTTCACGAGCTTTATTGAGCAAACTATTGATTTCGTCAAGAGCGCCCTCAGCTGTTTGTACCATTGATACAGCGGTTTCACTGTTATCAATAGCTTGGTTGAGACCGGTAATTTGCGCGCGCATTTGCTCACTAATGACCAAACCCGCAGCATCATCAGCTGCACGGTTAATACGCAGTCCAGAGGACAGTTTTTCCAAAGATTTGGAAACCGCGTTGTTGTTGTTAAGTAAGTTGCGGTGGCCGTTGACCGATGCAAGGTTATGATTGATGCGTAGACTCATGGTATGATTCCTTTCATAAAGAGAGTCTGATAAGGTGGTAACAGGAGGCGTCCGTGCCGCCTGAGCAATTTCAACGAGAAATTGCAGAATTACCGTATACCTACACTATCGTACAAGTCGGTTGAAACTTTAGGAAAACTTTTGGATGCTTGTAAGGAGGATACAAAAATACCTCTGAGCGTTTCCGCTCAGAGGTATCCGAAAGCCGGCAAAGCCGCCTTTAACTATGCTCAGTGCTGTTTATCCAAGTAATTGGAGCACGTTTTGTGGCATTTGATTTGCTTGTGCCAACATAGCTGTTGCAGACTGAATCAGAATGTTATTTCTGGTAAAGTCGGCAGATTCAGCAGCAAAGTCTACGTCACGAATTGTAGATTCAGCAGCTGTGAGGTTTTCCATCGATACACGCAAGCTGCTTAAGCCAGACTCAAGTGTACTAGATTGGAAGGCACCAAGATCACCGCGAAGATTAGTGATTTCATCAATCGCAGAATCGATCACTGACAAAGCTTCATCAGTTAAACCGCTGGTTAGGGCGGATTTGTTGCTGCCAAGCAGATCGTTCAATGATGTCAATGTTCCAGCACCGGTAGAATTACGACCGAGCTCGTTTGCATCAATGGCACGAATAGTAACACCAACCGTTTGTGAGGCGTTAGCACCAACTTGGAAGACAGCTCCATCGCTGAGGCTAAAGGTTGCAGATTGGTCGGTTGTCGCAGAGGACATACCGGTGGTCAATTCTACAGATACATCACTATAACCAGCAGCCTGCGAAGCAGTGCTGAGTGTGTAGGTTGCCGATCCGCTAGCAGTAGTACTGCTATTGGTCAGAGACACTTCGGTTCCGTCTGCGGTGGTGATTTTAGCACTAGCAGCGGTTCCGTCCACATTCACGGTGCTACCAGACGCATTGCTTACAGAACCAGATGCGATCGTAGCAGTGTTAGCTGTACGTGTTTGGGCAGAGGTATCTAAGTTATGGGTTTGTTCAGCAATTTGACCATCAAGCAGTTCATTGCTGTTCTTATCCGTGGTGTCAAGGCCGTTGAGCTGACCAAAACTGATACTAGCTGTGAAGTCAGAACCATCTGTATTGGCAATTATTAATGATGTACCAGTAACGGTAGAACCTGAAGCTACATCACCAAAATTAGCACCAGCACCAGTAATGACATCACCACCGGTAATGAAGGCGACATTATAGTCTGCGCCCAAAGCAGTGCCTAACTGAGCAGCTAAGTCAGTTAGTGTGCCACCAGTACTGACATAGTTGGTTGTGGTACCGTTAATGGTTACTGCAACATCAATACCAGCAGAGATAAGCTGTGCACCATCATTGACTGCGCTAGCGGCAATACCAGAAAGTCCTGCACCAGTGATGAAGGTACCTTCAGCAGCACGTGCATCAACATTGGCGATATTGTCTAAACGAAGTTGGACAATTTCGTCATTGCTAGTAGCAGTGTTACTAAAGTCGACTTCCATTGTAAAAGTGAAGTCGGTTTCAACGGTGTCATCTGAACGAGTCATATCAACACTAAAGCCTGCAGTTCCGCCACTTGCAAGACTGAGTGTACTACCAGTCAAACTAGCGCTGGTACCAGCGTTGATTTTTGTAGACAAATCAGCAAGTACGGTAGCAACGGTGCTTGAACCACTAGCAGTGCTGCTGAATGTTTGGCTACCACCAGTTGTGGTGGTTGTCTTAACCGTAAAGACTGTTCCGCTAGCAATTTCTGTAGATGTAGCAAAGCCAGAGAGTGTAGCCGCTGTTCCATCAGAAATATCTGTGGCTGCTTGAGCTGCTGTACCTTGCCCAGTGCTTACCAAGTTGACCGTAGCATTAACTTTTTCACCAGAACCAGTTTGTGCAGCACGGGAAACCGTCAAAGCAGCCGTGAAGTCGGTTGATCCGGTTGCATCGGCAGTGACTTTGAAATCGCTACCAGTAGCAGAGACCGTATGGCTAGCAAAGAGAGCGTCGAGTTTGCTTGCAATATCTGCTTTGGCCATGCCAGCGCCGGTACTGACGTAGGTTTGGGTGTCGCCGTCAACAGTCATGGCAAACGAAACACCAGCCGCAGCTGTGGTTTCAGATCCCATAGAGACACCACTAGCGGTACCACCAGTAGAAAAAAGCACGGTAGAAGCACCACCGCCAGCAAGGGTGTTGGCTTCAGAAGTTGCAGCAGTTACGCTAAATGTTGCGGTACCAGTAGTAATGGCAGAGTTATTTGCCAAGTTACCAACACTCACGCGATTTAAACCCGTGCCGAGTGAAGAAGATCCGTCTAAAGATCCATCCAGCAATTTTTTGGTACCAAATTGCGTGAAGTCACCGATACGAGAGATCGAACTGATTACGTTATCAAGTTCTGATTGGTCAGCTGCAAGCTGATTGGTGTCGTTCGCACCTTCATTGGCAGCGTGTAAGGTGAGTTCCCGGGCTTTGTTCAACAAACTGTTGATCTCGTCCAAGGCACCTTCTGCCGTTTGCACCATCGATACAGCGGTTTCACTGTTATCAATAGCTTGGTTGAGGCCGGTAATTTGTGCGCGCATTTGCTCACTAATTACCAAACCCGCAGCATCATCTGCCGCACGGTTGATTCGCAGACCAGAAGACAGTTTTTCCAAAGACTTGGAAACTGCACTATTGTTCTGCAACAAATTGCGGTGGCCGTTGACCGACGCAATGTTGTGGTTGATACGTAGACTCATGGTATGATTCCTTTCATAAAAAGAGTCCGTCGAAGTGTCAGGTAGCATCCGTGCTACCAGGGTAGTACCGACAAGGCACCACCAGAACACCATTACTATCGACTGGTTTAGCTCGGACTTAAGGGCGTGGAGAACTGTGCGTTGTATGACATTGGGAAAAAAAGGTTATTTGGCATCCTAATTGCGTTAATCTGGCACTAGGCCGTGTAGGTTCTGGTTGGCACCGCTATGTCTATTGTTTAGACGTTTTGATTAACATTTAGCCAATATACGTTGTGTAATGAATAAGGAATGGTCAAAATGGAAAATAAAGAGCCTGCTTCCACAGCACCACATGATAGCGGCGAATGGCTACATGCACTTGCAACAAGACTGTTTCCGATTTGTAGAAGCATTACTGGTGCCGGTTTTCGTGAGAGTCTCGATATTATTGGTGAACAGATAAATGACCTAAGCGTTAAAAGCGTTCCATCTGGCACGGAAGTATTTGACTGGACGGTTCCAGATGAATGGAATATACGTGATGCGTATATAGAGACACCAAGCGGTGAACGTATCTGCCAGCTCAAGGACCATAACTTACATGTTATGGGCTACTCACTGCCAATAGATCAAGAACTGTCCTTAGAAGCATTGAATGAGCATTTGTACTCTATGGAAGACCAGCCAGAGGCCATTCCCTACATCACATCCTATTACACCAAACGGTGGGGTTTTTGTTTAAAGCATGAACAGCGAGAGCAGCTTCAGCTGGGTACGTACCGTGTGCATATCGACTCCACACTTGAGCCGGGAGAACTGAATTACGGTGAAGTGATTATTCCTGGTGAAACCGATGAAGAAGTTTTCATCAGCACCTATCTCTGCCATCCATCGATGGGTAACAATGAACTGTCAGGCCCAGTGGTTGCGGTGGGTTTGATCCGTTGGCTTCAGTCTTTGCCTAAGCGGCGGTATACCTATCGGATTGCCATCGTGCCGGAAACAATTGGCAGTATTGTTTATCTCAGTCGCAACCTCAATCATCTTCAAAAACATGTGGTAGCAGGATTCAATCTGACCTGTGTTGGTGATAATAATCGCTACAGCTATATGCCCAGCCGCGCTGAGAACACCTTATCCGATAGAGTGTTGCAGCATGCTTTAAAACATACTGATCCAGACTATCATCGTTATAGTTACTTAACTCGTGGAAGTGACGAGCGGCAATATTGCAGTCCAGGTGTGGATTTACCTGTGGCATCTTTTCTGCGCAGTAAATATGGAACGTTCCCTGAGTATCATACCTCGTTAGATGATATGTCATTTATTTCAGCCGAGGGGCTGGAAAGTAGCGTTCAACTTATGCAAAGAGTGTGCTTAATCTTGGAGAATAATCTTTTTTGGCAGACAACGGTTCCTTGCGAGCCACAACTGGGTAAACGCGGTTTGTATCCCACCATCAGCATGAAAAATAATTATGATCCAATTCGTAAAATGATGAATTTTATTGGTTATGCTGACGGCAAGCGAGACCTTATCGATATAGCAGAAAAAATTGGTCATCCAGCAGATGAATTGATTGAGCTTGCTGGACAGATGCAAGAAAACGGTTTATTTGCAGGCCATAGCAATCCGCAGTAACGGGTTGTTTATTTACTCAGGAATAATTCCATGTGGGTATTGGCTTGAATCCAGCATGGTATAGATATTTCGTGTGAGTTGATCACCGACAAAACCAAGCCAATCTTGTCCACGTAGAGACATATGTTTGCCGTGGCCGTATGGTACGGCAGTGCTGACTCCGGCGGCTTCCATGGCAAGTCCCATTGGTTCACGGTCGGTGATGGTGGCACCATAGATATCTTCATTTCTGGCATAATGCATAGCAGAATCGGTATACTCTGTGCCATCGCTACCACGAATGGTCCCTGTATACAAAATATCTAAACGGTATGGAACCTGTGCAAGGTGTTCAATATGTAAAAAGCCAGTCAACCCTGTGCTATAGGTAATACCAATGGCAACAAAGGTAATATTGTCATCAAACAAACGAGCGTAAGGGGAGTTAGCACCAAAACAGGCGTGGCCATCACGTTGCATATAGTGAGCCGCTTTGGGGCCAATAGCTGCCATAGAAAAGAGTGGATCTGGACAGCGAACCGCTTCAGGTTGTTTTCTAACAAACTCAGAAAAGACACCAATGTTAACCGCCGAAGGTGTTTCTTGGACATCAAATAATTCATCACGCCGGAAAGAATAAGTGAAAGTCGGTACAATAAGAGTACCATCAGGGCCAAGACATTCCATCACTGTGTCGTAAAATCCTTTAATGCCGCCCTCAATGAGGCCCAGTGAAAACAGTGCTGAATGAATCATGACTGTGTGCCCAGAACGTACGCCAAGGTCATGCAGTAATATTTTGAGAGTGGCCAATGGTGTGCGTATCATTTTGTGCTCACTCCGTTTTCGTTTAATTGTAATTCTTTGAGCGAGGCTTCTTTGACCTGTATGCGATTAATTTTCCCTTCGTTGCCAGTAGATGGAAAATCTCGGTGATGAACCATGTATTTCGGCAGCATATGGCTTGGCAAAACAGTTTTTAGGAACCGGCGCAGGAGGGATGGCGCAATGACTGCTCTGTTGGTGGTCGTGTAGGCGACCACAATATCTTGACCGACTTCAATGTTTTCAACACCAAACACGACGCAGTTGTCTACCTCTTCGTGTTGTTCAACCGCTTCTTCTACTTCGGTTGGACTAATGCGGATACCGTTGTTTTTGAGCATACCATCAATACGGTTAATAAAGGTGATGTAGCCTTCACTATCTGCGGTAACCATATCGCCGCTATAAACGAGAATTTCCCCCGGATAATCTGGATGGGTCCGGAAACGTTTGGCCGTATTTTCTGGGTCGTTCCAATATCCTCTGGTAATACAACCACCACGGTGGACCAATTCTCCAGGTGTTCCTGGCTCACAACATTTTCCCTGCTCATTCAGAACTAATATTTCCACATCTGGAATAGCTTTGCCAATGGAGAGTGGTCGGTTGTGAATTTGATCGGGTGGTAAATAGGTAGAACGGAAGGCCTCAGTGAGCCCATACATGGAATAAAAAACAGATTTTGGAAAATGCTTTTCAATATTGCCAAGCATGCCGGAAGAAACACGGCCGCCGCTAGAACAAACATAGCGTATTGAATTCAGATCAAATCGATGGTTATGATCACAAAGGCGCGGATCAAACATTTTGGTCATGAGAGCCGGCATCACTGGAAGTACGGTAATGCTATTGCGTGCAAGAAAGGCAAGGCATTCATTGGGCAGGACTAAATCATGCAGATGTAAGCTACAGCCAATGAGCAGTGTCTGCCATAATTGATTAAGTCCGTAATCAAAATTAAATGAGAGCACCCCAGCAATCCGATCATTTTCATGTGTCCCTAAATAATTAGAAACAATGTGGGCCCCTTCAGCTAAGTTTCTATGCGTTACCATAATGCCTTTGGGTCTGCCAGTAGAACCGGAGGAATAAATAATAGCGGCTACATCAACGCCAAGTCGAGTAAAGGGCGGTGGCGTTGCTGAAAGATGTTTGCTCAAATATGGAAGGTGTGGGTATTCATCTATAAGTGCACCACTGCCAATAATGAGTTGGGCCATGTCAGCAAATGGAGTTACTTCAGACAGCCGTTTCTCATCAGTAATGACAAAGCGCATGCCACTGTCATTCATAATATGTTTGATGTTATCAGGTTTGAGGGTTGGCAAAATGGGGACAAAAATCGCATTCACATAGAGCGAGCCTAATATGGCGATGACTTGATCTGATGATTTAGACATGCAGATGCCAATACGGTCACCTTTTTTTACGCCAAGGTCATGAAGCGCTTGAGCGCTAGATTGTGCACGGGTGGCTAGTGCTCCAAATTGAAGTTCGGTATCGCCATCGACCAGCGCAACTGTATCTGAACGAACAGATGCAGAATGTTCAAGAAATGCTAAAACTGAGAACAACATGGTGGATCCTTTTGTAAAACTTTTTTATAAGACAGGGCAGCTTTGGAGATGTTTGGTCATTTCCTCGGCGCAGGCGCAGGGATTATCTAACATCGGAAAATGAGCCGCTTTTGCTATCTCCGCAATTTTGATGCCATGTTTTGTCAGCAGGGTTCGGCCTTCATCCCATTCAGGGCTTTCAGCACCACGTAGATAGAGAACACGATCGTGCAGAGCTGCAAGTGTCTGCAAAACCTGTCCAGATTTGATGACCTGAAGTGCATCTGCGGCGTACTGTGGCAGAGCTGTATGATCAAATTGGGTAAAGCCTTCGGCCCAGAGTCCAATTTCTTCAGCGGGGTGTTTATTCTGAAGTTGGGTGCGTAAGATTAAAGCAGCATTTTTTTTGTATCGTCGAGCCCAAGATGCGTATTTTTGCGTATCCATGGCAATAATGTCATGGCTCCAAGTGGCATCTATTGGCAGGAGGTTTCCTTCTAGCAAAATGATAGCGCGTGGATGCTGGCCTGTTTTTGCAAGTAGGGATGATAGCAAGCCGCTGGCTAGAGAGTGGACAACCAGAACGGTGTTGCTCCAATTATAGTCATTCATACATCTCACAATATGAGTCGTACATTGCTCTATATCTTGGTATCCTGTTGTCTGTTGTGCGCCAAATCCAGGTAAGTCAGGCGTTATTGCAGGACCTTCTATGATGTTGGCTAAAGGCCCCCAGATGGTTTGTGAGAGACCAAGCCCGTGTAGCATCAGCCACGGTGTTGTATGTATGGGCATTATTGTTTATTTATTTTCTACAAGTGCTGCTATAGTGGCAATGTTTTTGAAGTTTGCAGCGGTGATGGTGCTGGCATCAAAATCTATGGAGAGTTCATCTTCCAAAAAACCAATTAATTCCACAATACCAAGCGAATCAATAATGCCAGATTCAAGGAGGTCGGCATTCATCTCAAATGGTCCGTACTGTTCTTGTAAGTAGGTATGTATCTGTGTTGATAGGTCAGACATGCGTGTGTCTCCTCATTCTGGCGATTGTAATAATTTCATGCCTTCAATCCAGATACGATATTCCGAATCGAATAAGACGCGGGTGTTTTGTGCGCCGCATATGGCAAGGATGGATTGCAAGTTGTCTTTGTTGCAGAGTTGAGATGCGCCACCAGTCACACAGACAACGGCTGTCTTTGCGAGTTGTAAGTGGTGTTGCCCGCGCTCTCCATTTCTACAGTCGGAAAGAGCCATAAAAAAACAGGCTTCTGCAAGAAAGTCGTTGTTAACCCACTCCCAGTTGCGGTCACGTAAGGCCATATATTTTTCTTCTACAGAGTCAGGGAAGACGACTTGTAGGAAGAGTGTCAGGTCGTTACAATTGGCTAAAGCTTCTAACAAGCGTTCACGAGAAACCGCGATGCCGTAATTGGTGTAAACATGCCGATTCGTGCTAGATTGGGAGGAACAGCCAGTATTATCTGCTATTAATTCTCCGCCGTAATACATGTCGGTAGTGGCTCCACCAATATCTAATAAAACCATGGGTGAGAGCATACAGAAATCGGTTTGTTGTGCCATAATTGCGCCATATGCTTTTTCAACGATGGCTGGAGTTGGCAGCACAGGGGTGAGGCTGCGTGTTTTAATAGCATGTAGTTCGTCTTCTTGTACCAGGTCATTAATGTATGCGTTGCGGATAATATTGATAAGCTCATCACCGTTGTAGCGCAAATTATCCTGCATGATATTTTCTACACAAATAGCTTTTGGAAAATAATCAGGAACTATCGTTTGTAGCGCAGTATTACCCGCAAAGAGTACGGTCGAGTAGGAAAAACGAGCGGCAGCAATGTTGGTAAGCCATTGGTGATCATGTTCGCTTATGGCGTGGTTTGTTTTTCCAACAATAAGGAGGAGGTCAACCGCTTTGCAGGTGCCGGTTGCTACGTCTGCAAGCGTGCCAGCCCATAAAACATTTGCCCCTGCACTCATAACGGCAAGCGATGCATAGTTAGCGCTATAGCGTTTGGTATAGGCAATAATACCTACTTTTAAGCCGCCGTTTGCCGATGAACATATTTTTGCCACATCACGTTCATCAGTAAATCCCAGCTCGTCATCAAGTATTTTTTGCGCCTGCAAACCAACCGGTATAGTGTAGTCTCTGCCAAAATACCCAGCATCAGTCATTGTTTGTGTGTGATCAAAGCGCATGTACTTAATAACGGTAGAACCGAGGTCTATGCAGATGGTTGATCCGAGTGGCTTATCGTTTTTCATAGGTAAGATTTCCGTACCATAAGCATGACATCGTAGAGCATAGTATCTAAACCAACATTTTCCTGACGGTTACTTAGTTTCTGTTGTTCTCGTTTGAGGAAAGATTCTGGCAGTGGAACTTTTCCTTGGTCTGCAATACGAATGGCATCATCGTTATCACGAACAGTCCAGAGTTCGCCACGGTTTTCTTGGTGAGGGGCAAAGGGAATGTCAATTATTCCCGTTCGGACTGCGGAGGCTACGCGATCCCACAAGGCAATACCTCTGAGTTGCAGAATGTTTTCAAGGATGGTATTGGCTGCTGTTGCAATGTGCGCCGATTCTTCGTCCGTATTGAGGCCAGTGCAACCGGCCAAGCTCTGTGATAAACGCAAAGCAAATTTTGTCACTTTTACGGCATCTGCATTGCTATTTGAATCCGGTATGCCAAGCGCTTCGGTTCGCGTTTTAATAACGATTTTATCTGCTGCAATAAGAGCAGCGGTTACAGCGCCCTGTGTAATGAGGGCTTCTGCATGTATACGTTCAACGGGAAAAGCTCCCATCCACTGATGGAAAACCAATCGCACATCCACATTAGTATACCCCAGTTGATCAAGCCATTTTTGAGTAGTTTCACGCAAGGCGGTTGCGGTGGCAATATCTTGTGCCATGGAACCTGTTTGTGAAAAACTAACGGAAAAAGAGCGTACACCTTGTTCAGCAGCAAGTAATAATTCCAGCACTTGAATGGCTACAACCATGCAGGGTGGAACCATGGTAGCTGTTAATGGGCCAAAACTTTCGCGGTGAATGCGGCGTTCATCTGTAGAATAATAGGCACAGAGGCGATCAATATATTGCCAATTTAATAAAGCACGATCAATCGGATACGAACGTGAATACGGCAAACAATAACAAATACCCCCGCCTTCAATTTCGGTAATGCCAGCATCAAGTGCGGCTTCAACTAAGACACGCGCATCTGGTGTGCCATGACGGAGGCTGACTGGTTTATTGATGTCTGTAAATAAACTACGGGTGAGTAAAGCGCCGTGGGCAAGCAATGGGTAGCCATTAAGCAGGTTTTCGTTGCGTTCTTCGCATTGTTCTAACAGGGTGGCTGCACGCTCGTAATCATTTTGCCTCGTGTGGCTATCTATGGTTAGTGGTAAAAAATCTGCCCCAGCAACATCTAATTCGTGAGTTAATTGGGCTTGGTCATCAAATAAAGCAAAGCCACCACGTGGTTGTAAAATAGGATGTTCACCACGGTTTTGGAAGGCAGATGCGGCATAGCGAGATTCTGGTAATTGTGCCAGAAAGGCAGCGCCATCCGCAGCATCTACCTCTGCAAGTAACGGAGATTGCCGTACTGTTTCTCGTTGTTTAATAAAAATGTCTGATGGTATTTGCACAGTCGTTCTGTCTTTTTATTGTGCTAAATCTTGTGCAATATCGGTGAGAAAAATATCCATGCTTTCAGGACGGTGATAGGCGCGTGAAAAACCCATATCACAAAACTTTGCTTCAACACGTTCACGTGGTTGATCGCCAATGGCCAAATTTCCGCCAATATATAAGAAGGCATCTTTCAGGCCGCGTGTAGTCAATTCTTCACGCAGTGAATGAACCCAGTCTTCTCCTTCACCGTTAATGGTGCTCACAATGACTGCATCTGCATCATGCTCAACGGCGGCATCAATAAAATCTTCAGGGAAAGTATTAACGCCAATATTGCAAACATCGTAACCAGCGTTGCGCAAGCCACGTTCAAGCACTTTGTTGGCGACCACATGAATATCGTTGCCAATAACACCAATGACTAAGCGATGTTCGTGCACGATCATTTAGCGGCCGTCGTTTTTCGTATGTGCGACAATAACATATTCGGAAATTTCTTCTCGGTCGCTTAGTCGTTCAGGGCCGCTGTAGACCGTTTTGAGACTATGCTCTCTGATGCTGTCAATTTCCCAGTTTTCATTAAAGAGTCCAACTAATTCATTGAGGCTGAACAAGTGGCGGTGGCCTTGATCTTTAAACAATCCTTGTGAAAAATTATTCCAATCACCATTTTTTTGATAACGACCGTAGCGTGCATCTGGATGGTGGTCAGTAAAATTAATGCCAAAATAACTACCGCCAGGTTTTAAAATCCGATTAAATTCTTGGACATTTTTTTCTATCTGTATCCAAGGAGATTGGCAGAGTGATTCTCTGTCAATAATGGCATCAAATAAGTCATCTTCAAAGGGAAGTGTTTTACCATCAATTAACACAAAGCGGTCGGAAGAGATTTCTATGCCTTCAGATGCTATCTTACGTTCGGTAATATCGAGGGCAGATTGAGCAATGTCGCAAGCGTATCCATCAAAGCCTTCTCGTTTAAGAAACCAGAAATTATTGCCACCACCGCAGCCGTAGTCTAGGATCTTAATGCCAGCTCGTTGCTCTACTTTTGAAAAGCGGCGCATAATCATACTGACAATCAAATCAAAAGGCCACTTGGCGACACGTGCATCTGCTTGGTAGCGTTTCTCCCATATCACGTCGTTTGCCTTATCGTCTGCCACTATGATCTCCCTCTTCTCGTAATTTGTTAAATACTGACAACTCATTTTAGTCCGTCAATCCTCAATAAGAAAAGTAGAAGACAAAACTCATGAGTGGGTAAGTAGTTACAGAAAAAAGGGCAACAATCTTCAATAAAGAAAAATATTCGCTCATTAGACCTTATTGAAACAAAAGATTCAAAAAATGGGCTATGGAGCATGCAGAAATGTTCTTCCTTAAGTAGTGGGGAAACTGGCCGATACTATTAAATACGGAGGTCTATCATGAGTAGAATCGAAGCAAATGTTGCGACTCAGATTGCGGATGTTGTTCGGCCAGAGCAAAACGCACAGGAAAGTCGCCGTCAAGTAGAACAAGACCGCATTGAAGCTGCAAAACATCCAGAGAAGCAAGAAGTTAGCTCTGAGGATATAACAGCGGTGGCAGAGCAGCTAAAAAAAGTGGTAGAAGTTGCTAGCGGTAAGAACCTGCGTTTTGACATTTATGAAGAGAGTAAACAATTCTTTGTGACTATTCGAGATCAGGAGACAGACGAAGTGATTAAACAGTTACCGTCTGAAGAGATTTTGGAATTACAGCAACGGATGGAAAAAATTGTTGGTAGTATGGTGGACCAAGAGGCATAGGTCTTATTGGCACAGCGTGTGCGTTTCATTTCGTGTTGTACCCTTACAAAGATTAAGGCGCTGAGCCTTGCTTGCTCAGAGAGGATTTTTTCATGGTTACAGGTGTAGACGGTTTAGTATCGGGCATACCGACGGGGGATATCATCGATGCGATGATCGCCGCCGACCGTCAGGTCACTGTCTTAAGTGAAAATAAAAAAGTACGCTATGAAGCGCAGCTTGAAGCGGTTCAATCCTTTAACACGAGATTACTCTCTGCTCAATTAGACTCTGGGGTGTTAAAACGTTCTTCTCTGTATAATCAACACACCGCTAGCAGCAGCGATGATAGTGTGATGACGGCAACAGCGAACAGTAATGCTTTGCCTGGCAGTTCACAGTTGGAAGTGGTGTCTATTGCCACGGCTCACCAAATGGCCACCAAAGGCCAATCTTCACAAACCGCAGATATGGGGTCTGGGAGTTTAAGTTTTCAATTAGGGAACGGTAGTCAAACCGTTCTCAACCTAACTAACGCAAGTCTTAATGATATTGCGACTGCTATTAACGATGCCGATGCAGGCGTGAATGCTTCGGTTATCAATGATGGTACAGGAACGCCTTATCGCCTTGTTTTTCAAAGTGCAGAAACTGGCCTTGAAAATGAACTGACTATTTCAGGAACAGGCAGCTTTTCGTCAATGTTTGACCAAGCTGGCAATATGGATGAATTAACAGAAGCCGCAGATGCGTCTATTAAATTAGGGTCTGGCGCTGGTGCTATCCCTATTACCAGTAGTGATAATAGTATAGAAGATGTTGTTCCAGGCGTGACTTTAGACGTCAAAAAAGTAGGAACAATGACGCTAACGGTTGAGACAGATGTGACCGAAGCGCAAACAGCAATAGAAACATTTGTCGAATCAGTTAATAGTGCTATTGAGTACTTTAATGATAATAGTAAATATAACGCAGAAACAAAAGAAGCGGGCATCTTATTTTCAGAGACAGGTCTACGCCGGAATGTTAATGATTTAACACGTACCTTGCTTGATGCTGTTCCTGGTCTGCCATCGGATTCAAATACTCTGTCATCTATTGGGATCACTGTTAATAAAGACAGCGGCTTGTTTGAAATAGATACTGGCAAGTTAACAGATGCACTTGCTGATGATGCTGATTCTGTACGACAATTATTTAGTAATACCGGAACGTCATCAGATACAGGAGTTCAATTTGCTGCTTTATCTGAAGACACTGATATAAGTAGTGATTTTACTGTAGATATAACCCAAGTGGCAGAGCAGGCTCAAGTTGCCACAACTGGCAACCTTGCTGCTAGCACCATTATTACAGGTGCCAATAATGCCTTAGATATTAACTTAAATGGTACATCCTATGCCATAACACTTGTGGAAGGAACTTATTCACGGACTGATTTAGCAGAGCATATCGGGCAAGTGATTAACGATACTGTAACAAGCGGTTCAAAAGTTGAAGTGAACCTCAATGGCGATGCTTTAGATATTCGCAGTAAAAATTATGGTAGCAACCAAACCATCCAAGTTACAGGCGGAAGCGCAGTTTCTGATTTGGCTGTTTCTTTAGTTGAGGCTACTGGTCAAAATGTAGCGGGTACAATCAACGGAACTGCAGCAACTGGAAACGGCCAAGTATTAAACGGTGTTGAAGGTGAAGCGAGCGAAGGTTTGCGCCTCTCTATTACCTCACAGTCTTTAGTGACTGGGGTTACTGTGAGTGCAAGAAAAGGCATTGCCCAATTAGCACAAGAAGCCTTTCGTGGTATGACCGATGTGCAAACCGGAACTGTTGCGCAAAAAACTGATAATTTAGAAGATCGTATTCTTGATATTACAGAGAGTATAGAGAAAAAAGACGCTGCGCTGGAATTGCGTCGCCAGCGTTACCAGGCAGACTTTCTGCAAATGGAAAAACTCATGGCTCAATTTAAAACACAAGAAACATTTTTAGCTGGTCAAATGACAGCCTTCCAAAATATGGCAGCAGGCAATGCTCAACGTGGTTAACTGAACAAGAAAAAATAAGAGTAAAGTGTTGGATAAATTATCCGATAGTAATGTGGTCGAAAGAAGTGAATATAAATAGTTTTTATTTATATTGAAGAAGGAAAGAAGGTTATCATGCGGGCAGGTGCACAGGCGTATACAGCATATAAGAGCGCAGAGGTCGGAACCCTGAACCAGCGAGATTTACTTATTAAATTATACGAAGGGTCTATCCGATTTATGACCCAAGCCCGCACCGCAATTTATAACGAAGAATGGGAAATGGCCACAACGTCGAGCAGCAAAGCTCGTCGTATTTTTATGGAGCTATTGTCTACTCTCAATTTTGAACAAGGTGCAGAAATAGCTGAGCAATTAAAAAGTATTTATATTTTTATCATCAGTGAACTGACAGATGCCGTTGTTAGTCGTGATCCTGAACGTATTCAAAAATTAGAACCCGTTGTTCAGACCCTACTTGATGGTTGGAAAGAAATTCCAGACGAGCATGCCAACACCTCTTCTTTAGAAGAAGTGCCTCAAAATATGATCAATATTCGTTCGTAAGCAGGTTTTAAGAAAAAGGTTCTGTTTCAAGAGAGTGGCTCAAATGTTTATCTTGCTGTCTCTTGTTATGCACTCCTCTACAACAGCATTGCTCTTATATAACATGCTATAGCATCCCAAGCATGCGCATCCTCTGTCTTGGTGACATCGTTGGTTCTCCTGGCCTCACTCTTGTTCGTCATGCTCTACCAGACTGGCGCAAAGAATTAGCCGTAGATTTTGTTATTGCTAACGCTGAGAACATAGCAGATGGTTCTAGTACGCATCCACGCGGAGCGCGTCGTTTACAGAGAGCAGGTTGTGATGTGCTCACCAATGGCGACCATGCTTGGCGTAAAGAATGTTTCCAAGAAACCTGTACCTATGATTATGTATTACGGCCACTCAATTGCATGCGTAACAGTCCTGGACGTGGGTGTGCTGTGTATGAATGTGGAGAAACAAAAATAGCCGTCATTAATATCCTTTGCCAATTGTTTATGAAAAGTTGTGACAACCCATTTGATGCGCTAGATGATGCTTTAGCAGACGTGGGTGATGCTGATATTATTATTTGTGATGTGCATGGAGAAGCCACCAGCGAAAAAGCAGCCTTGGCACATTTTGTTGATGGTCGTGTAACGGCCGTGTTTGGTACTCATACGCATGTTCCTACAGCGGATGAACGAATCCTACCAGAAGGAACGGCTTTTATTACTGATGTCGGTATGTGTGGTGCGCATCATTCTATTATAGGTCGGTCCATTGAACCTGTTGTCTATGGTATGCGCACTGGTCAGCAAACACGTTTTACTCTTGCCACGGAAGATGTGCGTTTAAGTGGTATTGTGCTCACCATTAATGATGAAACTTTTGCTTGTGAATCTATTGAACGAGTGTGCTTGCGAGAAACAGTATGAATACCTTTGGTCTTTTATTCGGGAGAGAGAATTGAGTAGCCAACAACGTCAGCAATTATTACGTTGGTATAAACGTATACGTCGTGATTTACCGTGGCGGCAAACACAAGACCCTTACCGCATTCTTGTGTCTGAAGTGATGTTGCAGCAAACACAGGTTGACAGAGTTATTCCTTTTTACCACCGTTTCATGGAAACATTTCCCAACGAACAGGCTCTTGCTGATGCAGACATCACTCATGTCCATCGTCTCTGGAAGGGGCTTGGTTATCCTAGTCGCGCAGAGCGTCTACAAAAAACCTGCCAAATAATTACCCGTGAACGTGATGGTCAGTGGCCGCAAACCGCAGAGGGTTTACAAGAGTTACCAGGGATTGGCCCGTATACCTCAGCCGCTGTTGCTTGTTTTGCGTGTGGCCAATCTGTTCCCTTAGTTGATACCAATGTTGCCCGAGTCTATGCCAGACGTGATGCTTTACCGATACCGCTTGATAAAAAACTTATCTGGCAACATGCAGAAAATCATTTAGCTCGTCGCAGTGCGGTCGCATATAATAATGCCTTAATGGAATTAGGTGCGCTTGTGTGCACGGCTAGAAACCCTACTTGTGATGAATGTCCGTGGAAAAACAGTTGCCAAACCTTAGCGCAAAACCCAACAGAAACCACCTGTGAAGAAGAGTTTAAACAAACGGCGAATCCCATGAAAGTAGCGAGCGCCAAAGTACAATACGGCGTTACGATTAGCGATAAAAAGAAAACACGTAAACACATTGTACTCGCGCTTATTCATCATGAAGGAAAGTATCTTATCGCCAAACGGCCGCCATCTGTTCATATGGGAAATTACTGGGAATTACCGGGTGGAAAAAAAGAAAAAGGTGAAGATGATCGCATTGCCCTCGCACGGGAAATAGATGAAGAACTGGGCGCAGAAATATTATCCGCTCGTCCATTTGTTACCTTTACCTACGAATACCCAGAATTTTATCTGACCTTCCATTGTTACCGTTGCCGCCTTTTTCATCCAGAATTAGTCCAGCCCTTAGCCGCAACTGAAATAAAATGGGTCACTCCAGAAGAATTTATGGCCTATGAATTTCCACCAGCCAACGAAGCTATCAAACAACGCTTTCAGCGTTACCATTTTAAGAAGTGAATAGCAGGGGTGTAATTGGTGTTGTGTAGCAAGCATTCTTTTAACAAAATTGAAATGCTTTGCTGAGTACTGCTGGCAACATGTGGATGTGATCTAGCAGATAGGGTGATTATTTATCTCTGCTTTTTTCACGAAGAACGATCACGAGGCCAATGAAAATCAATCCAATACTAAAGATGGTCGGCAGAGCGTGTCTTGGAATATTTTCGTGAGCGCATGCCATGATTAAAGAGCCAGACATGACAATAACTGAACCAGCAATAGCTTTCATGCTAGAATTTTACTTCATCGCTTGAATAGAAGCCTTGCTGCGAGTCAAACCTACACCAACAGCGTTGATTTCAGGCAACATTGGGCGTGCATAGGCATCAGTAGATGCGCTATAATGGTTATTCAGAGCGGGTGGTTTGTATGGTAGCTCTTTAGCAGGGTCATCAAAATCTATATCAGATTCAGTCGGGATATACCTCGTTTGGTACAAGTACCCACGGTCTTGATTATAGCAGCCGAGTCCAGAAACGGCTAACATCCCACCTAAAAGAAGCATCATAGCAAAGCGCATAGCTACCTTCTATCATGGGCTTGAAGGCAAACAACAACAAGCCTGAGGGTATTGCAGGTAGGTGGGTGTCACAATATGAGGACTCTGAATAGGTGATAAAAGCAACGAGAGATGGAATAGTACAAGAAAAATGTTCAGAAGAAGAGCGGTGGTCAGTATTTTTTCTAGCAAAGATCAAGGGTTGATATTTGTTAGGAGAGGAAGAAACGACATATTTACGCATATGAATAGTGTTTTTTGAGGTTCAGGCATTTGCTCCTTGCAAGGAGCAAATCTTTCATATTATTCATAATTCCATGAATAAATTTATTCCAATTTTCCTTGTGATCGTCCTACTGATAGGTGGGATGATTTTGTTTTTCCGTGAAGATCCTACGAAGGATGATCCCTCTGGCTTGATTACATCAAATGAACCTGTTGTTTCGTTGACGGATATGAGCGAAAGCTCGCCTCCCATTGGTTCTTTGCCGAATCCAGTGGATGAATCAAACTCTTCCGAACGAGAAACCTCTTCTACGGGAACGTTTTCTGTAGTTCCAGATTCGTCTTCCTCAACGTCAACAGATACGGTGATACAGTTGCCAGATGCTGCAAGGCGTGCTCGTGTTGGTATACGAGAAACAGCCAAGACCGGTGCTCATCCAGAGCGGATTGCCCTTCAGTTTCCTGCTGAACCGTGGGATGAGAAGAGATGGGCAACTTCGGCTGATTATCGAGCCGCTTATCTGAGTGAGTCTATTCCAAGTCGTGTATTTGATAGCAAACCTTTTGCTAAAGAGACAATTCGTATTAAAGCTGATAAAAACCAAAACCATGTGCCAGTGAAAGCATTGGCGAGTGTTGGCTTGGTTGTTCATGCTGCCCCGAGTATGCCGGTCAGTTTTACCGTGCTCGATTTAGGGACTTTAGATAATGGCCTGACTGCCCAAACCATTGTGGCAGATGATAAAGGCTTGGCCACCATAACCTACACCGCCATCGCAGGTGTCGTCAATAGCGGCACGGTGCTTGTTGGCAGTCCTGCCTGTTCTGGGCAGGTTGAATTCACCGTTCATGTAACGGATAAGGAATAAATCATGCAAAGATTCTTGATGACTCTACTTTGTTTGTTCATTTTATTACCCAAGGTCGCGGTGAGTGCTGAGGCTCAGTCCTCAATGTCGTGGCCGCCGCTGGTGTCGATACTTCCGCCGTTGTCATGGTGTGTTAATTGCGACGTAAAGTGTAAATGTATCGGTGTTGATGAAAACGGTGTGGAAATATGGGTCTGTGAAAGTGGTTTTTCTACTATCAACAGTCTTGGCTTAAGCTACATGCATGAAGCGTTGGACTATCAAGTGCCAGGAGTTGCTTCTCAAGCTGGCTGTGCACCGTGTGGTGCCCAGTCTGGAACAGATGTTAGTGGAGTGAAGGGGCTGCAAATCCGCCGTTTGATGAGCTACAGCTACGGAATGGGCTCCAGTGTTGGCAGCCTTGGCTGGGGACATGGTTTTGATTTTGATGTGTCTTTGAAAGTCTACACTGATTATTTGGATCAAGACCGTACTCGTGTTTTGGTAATGGACCCCGGTAATCCAGGTCGCCGTGGGGCATTTTTCTCAAATCATACTGATAATAATGAGCCAACGGGTGTTTTCGGCCCATCTGGACAGATTCATTCATTCCGTGATATTCGCTTGTATGCAGATGCCGCCTGTACAACTCCTGTTCTTGTTGCGGATGAAGGTCAATTTGCCTGTTTAACCTATCTTGATGGCCAAACACAAACTTTCGAATTAGTTCGTACTGATGATGATAGTGAATCGACCAATTTGCGTGGTCGCTTAATTCGCTGGGCAGATCGCAACGGTAACGCACAGTCCATTACCTACGCTTTTCCAGCAGATGCTAGTGACGAAACAGTAGGTTATAACCGTATGAAGTTCTTGCAGATGGACAGCCTGAGTGACCCATTTGGTCAAGTAGCAACCTTCACTTATGCAAACACTTGGTATGGTCGTGGTTTGATCGAACGTATTGACTTACCAAATGGTCAACACATTACCTATAGTTTTGGTAACATTGGTACAGCCAATAGCACGTACGGTAATCCTGGTACTCGTTATAATCTACGTAGCGTTGGGCTGCCAGATGGCACAGCCAGTACTTTTGATTATGGTTATGATACAACAAGCCAGTTTATCTGGGTAGATATTCAGGATGCTGCTGCTGAAGGCACACATCGTAATAAGCGAGTCTTTTTTACAGCCAGCTCTTGGGTAGACCCGCAAACGGGCGAGGTGCATAATCAATCGTTAGGTCGTGTACGCGCGGTGGCTAATGGCGCAGGTGAGTTGGGTTATCTGACATGGGCAGAAGGTGACGAGGCAACCACTCTGCATCGCTATGTCTATACTGGTGGCAACAGGCTCAAACGTATTACTACGACAAAAGCAGTTGGTCATAATAAGCCTCTTTCTGTAGCCTATGCAAAACAATGGGATTGGTCTACACCAGTATCAGAATGGGTTTTTGAAAACGAAGGCAATGTTACTTGGAATCAATGGGACTACTTGCAAAGTACTTTTACCGATGCCAACGGTCTTACGACAAGCTATACTTGGGATTTTTCTACACGTAAGCCAACTCAAATCACCTATTCTGACGGTACTTTTGAAACAAAGACCTACAATGCTTTTTCACAAGTAACACAGCATGTTGATCGACTGGGACGTATCACAACCACTACCTACGACGCAAAAGGCAATCGCCTGAGTCGAATTCGTGCTGTGGGGACTGTGGATGAAGCTACTTGGAACTGGGCGTACAACAGTGCTGGCCAAGAAGTGTCCGCTATTGATGCAAACGGCAACATCACCACCCGTAGCTACACCCCTGTTGTTGCTGGTAAGTTGGGCTATCTGAGTCAAATAAATGAACCAAGTGATATTCCTGCTGAACCAGCTATCACACGTACTTTCTCTTATAACTCTGCTGGCATCCAAACTGAAACCGTTGATGGTGGTGGCCATGTTGTGCGTTATGAGCGTGATGCGAACAACCGTATTATTGCTATTGTCTATGGGTTTTATCCAACAGCAGGTAACTATTACGAGCACAGTCGTGAACACATTATTTACGGCACAGGCATCAATGCAAATCTGATCACGAAACAGATAGATCGTAATGGTGTCGTACGGGAATTCACTTATGATGCGCACGGTCGCCGTATTCAGACTATACAGGCTGTTGGTACGGCAGAATCTATTCAAGAAACCTGCTCCTATGTATCAGGAACCAATTTGAAAGAAACCTGTACCAAGGCGGGCGAGACACTAACCCATTCTTATGATTATCGTAACCGTTTAACAAGCACCACCCGTCAAGCAAATGGCACGACCTTTCTTACGAACAACCGTATTCTAGACGGTGCAGGTCGCATGCTTAAAAGCACAGATGCCTACGGTCGGGCAACATACACCGTGTACGATACGAATAACCGTATTCTACGTCGTCTTCAAGAAACCATTGCAGGTGGCATAACAGACCCATATCTCTATCTTAGTAACGGAAGCATCAATCAAGCTTCTGTCATAGCAAGTCAAAACACATTGGCAGCCTTAGCTCGTGACCCGAATCCAAATGCTGCCTACCTCATTACCGACAGTATTTATGATGCTGAAGGACAGCGCATCGCTTCTATAGACGCTCGTGCAATTTTACATACGAGCAGTTACGACTTCCAGGGTCGACTTGTTGCCCAAACAGAAGCTGTTGCCAATGTTACAAATATAGAAGTAGCCTATGCAGCTCATACAGACACTTTTGGTTTCATCCATGCGGTAGATGCTTTCGGAGCTATGACCCAGACTCCAACAAGCATTGCGGCAACCTCATCAGTTACCTACGATGCGCAAGGTAATCGTCTCACATCCACGAACCCACGCGGTTTCATAACGGCATACACTTATACCCAACGTAATTTAGTTGATGCCATAACAGAAGCCGCAGGCACAGCAGATGAAGCAACACGCTTCATCACTTATACGGCCACTCGCAAACAAGCTACCACCACAGATTTCCGTGGTAATACGACCAGCTACAGCTATTACCCGTGCTGTGATTGGCTTGCTCAGGTGACCGATCCAACCGGAGCGGTTACTAGCTACGTGTATGACTTTGAACAACATGTGGTTAGCCTGACCGATCCAAACGGCAATACCACGAATACGATTTATGATTCGCTGTACCGTGTCAAAACACGGACGAACGCAGAAAGCGAAACCACTACTTACGCTTACGATGATAACGCCACAAATGGCAACGGCTTAGAGGTACTGTATGCTGCGCAACTCACAGGCCTTGGCCTAACGGCTGGCTCAGACGGCCAAATAATAGCTGTGACCAATGCAGAAGGCGAAACTTCAGTCCAAATTCGAGACGGTCTTGGCAGAACTGTGCGAACCGTAGACGCGCTTAATCATACTAATACGACACACTACGACGTAGTGGTAGCAGGTCTGCTTGAAGTCAGTGCAACAGATGCCCTTGGTCATATCAATCGCAACCGCACAGACGCAGTAGGTCGTCGCCTTGAATCCATCGATGCAGAAAATAATAGTTCTACTTTCCAATACGATGCGAATAGCAACCGCATCAATTATCGTGATGCTAATGGCGTTGGCCAAGACTGTGAATTTGACGCGCGTAACCGTGACATTTCTTGTACCGATACACAGGGCGACACCACCACACGACAATACGATGCCAACAGCAACGTCATTGTCCAAACGGATGGGCTTGGGGAAGTGAATACGTGCACCTTTGACGCTCGTGATCGTCGCGTTTCTTGCACAGACCGTATTAATGCTACCACAGCATATTCATACGACTCAGATAATAATCTCCTTACTATAATAGATGCGGAAGGTGGCCCAACGACGTATGCTTATGATAGTCGCAGTCTCTTGGTGGATGAAATGTTCCCAGCAGGTAACGCAGGCACAACCCGTCGTCTCTATTCGTATGACGCAGGCCGCCGCCTCATCCAACGCACGGTTACCACATTGGAAACTCCAACAGTAGTTGAGGATACCAGCTATTTATATGATATGGCGAACCGCTTACTTACCCGTACCTATCCACAAGAAGCGAATAAACAAGACCAGTTCGCTTACGATGATGCCTCACGCCTGACCGCAGCTACCAGCCAACGTTACAGCAACCTCATCAATCGTAGTTATGATGCCGCTTCTCGTCTTATCAGTGAAAGTCTTAGTATAGACGGAAGCATCTATACCATACATTATTCCTACGATGATGCCAATCGTCAAACCAGGATTATCTATCCAGATGGTAAAGTTATCACTCGCAGTTACACTGATCGTAACCAACTGGAATCCGTTGGTGTTCAGGGTGAACTGACCAGCCTTATCACTAGCTTGTATGATGCAGGTCAGCGTGAAATTAATCGCACTTATGGCAACGGTCTTGTTGCTGTAAAGAGCTACCGCGCAGATAATCTTATAAGTAACATCGCGGTTGGTTCGGTTTTGAACCTGTCTTATGATTATGATGGTAATAAACGTAAAACTGTTGAGACAGATGCGCTTCATGCAGCAGCCAGCCAGACGTTCAATTACGATAGTGAAGACCGTCTCACCGGATGGGCAGGCAATAATAATACTCAAAGCTGGAATCTCTCCGCCGTTGGTGACTGGAATGCCACCACCACAAATGGTACCATAGAAAATAGAACGCATACGGCTGTGCATGAAGTTACCTCTATAGATAACACCCCACTTGCTTACGACTTCAAAGGAAATCTTACTTCCCATAGCAATGGGCAGCTTTATGCTTGGGACAGTGAAAATCGTATGAAAGCCGCACATGGAACCCTGACAGGAGATTACACGAATGTCGACTACCGTTACGACGCACTTGGTCGTCGTGTGGCACAAACAACTACGGAAGAAATTACAATTCCAGCCGGTGCGCTTCACCATGTTGATGCTGCGCAAATGACCACATGGGGGGAAACAGCGAACATTGTTTCTGACCCTGATCGTGGCGATGTTCTGGGTTATAATGCAGGTGCCTTAGATAACTTGAGCAGTCTCATTCAAAACCTGAACGGTCAACCTGCCTTTACCATCTCAATTTGGGCAAAAGCAGATGAAATCCCAACAGATAAAGGTCTGTTCAAAACAAATGCGACAGAAGATGATAGTGCAAAATCTATCTATCTGCGTTATGACAAAGAAGGTTATAATAGCGGTACTGCCACAGAAATCATTAAAGGTGGCGTAGACACTACCGGTGGCCGACTGAAATATGAATCTGCTGACCACACACAAACGACTGAGTGGCAGCACTTCACCATGAGCTGGGAATCAGGTGATCGCATTCGTCTGTTCATCGATGGTATAGAAGACGAGCCAAGTTACGAGAACGGCTCAGCGGAAGGTGTCCTTCAAAATATCACCGGTTTCATCCTTGGCCGTTCCGTTAAAGACAACGCCGCAAACGCCTCATGGGAAGGTCTTCTTGATGATCTTCGTATCTATGACCGCGCCCTCACCCCAACAGAAGTCAGCAATCTTCATACCGCTGACCAACATCCAACACAGAATAGTGGAACCACTGTAGCTATCACTAACACAACGACCTACATTTGTGCTGGCGCTCAAGTCATACAAGAGTATACTAATAACATGCTCGGAAATTCCTATGCCTATGCTACTTATGTTGATGAACCAGTCGCGTTAATTAAACCCGACAACACAAAATATTATTACCATCAGAATCATCTCTATAGCGTTGAAGCAATTACAGACGCAAATGCCCAAGTAGTTGAAACCTATAATTATGATGCGTATGGAAAAACGTTTGTTTATGATGCTGCAAATAATTTAATTGATGAATCTGCAGTTGAAAATCCGTATGGGTTTACGGGTCGTCGTATCGACAATGAGACGGGTTTATATTATTTCCGTGCGCGTTATTATGATGTTGATCTCGGGAGATTTATCGGGAGAGATAGGAGGCATAATATTGAAAATGCTCGCGGTTTATCTTGTGATTATTCCGTTTTGAATGCAATCTACTCATCTTCGGCAAGATTGAACTTTTTTGAGAAGGTATATTGGGAAATATCTGGCGAGATTGTTGGTTTTGGCAGGCTTTCACATTTCGAAGAACTCTCACTTCTTAGCAACGGTATTGCAATGAGCCAACTTTCCTTGGAGAATGGATCTAGCTATGTTGCGGAGTTTTTAGCTAATAAAGTGGATCCGTCAGGGCTTCTCCCGTGCACATGGGGGCAGAAGGTCAAGTGTTTAAATACATGTAAAAAAGTACATAAAGGGAAGGGGTTTGCTTATATTAAATGCAGTAGTTCTAAGTTTTTATGCTGGAATTTAATGACTTGTTATTGCTATTGCAAATGCAGGTATTTGCTGACTAAAACCAGTTCAACAGGAAAGACCGAATGTCATTATATGTGCGGAAAAAAATTATTGATTAAGAAAAAGGCTGCTGGGGCTTCTTGTTCGACTAGCGGTGAGAATGTGAACTGTAGGAGTATATAGGATGAAGCATCTTTTATGGTGGGCTTTTGCCATTATTTCTGCTGTCTCTTTTGTTTCTATTTTCTTTTGTTTTTGGTGGTTCCGAATTCGCAAATCAGAAGGGCCAACATCGGTTTTTGTTTTAATTGGCGACTTTGGGTTGAGTCTTGCTGAGGTTTCTATTTTGCTTTGTGTGATTTCGACTTTAGTGACATGGCTTATAGGACGTAATCTTTAAGAATTTAAGGACAGTGGAAAACTAGACACACTGA
The DNA here is from genome assembly GCA_016745075.1 of Planctomycetota bacterium. Lineage (GTDB taxonomy): Bacteria > Planctomycetota > UBA11346 > UBA11346 > UBA11346 > JADGDD01. Next base: position 294,662 of record JADGDD010000002.1, read on the forward strand.
CCCATCTGCATCAAATACGAGCGCAGTGTTTTGCGTGCTGTTTTTTTTGATTCATCGAGCATATTTTCCGTGTTTGGTTCATCGAAAGTTTGTCTCTCCGCAATCCACATTCAGCTATGTAACAAACGGACTCAACGTAGCTGTAAGTCAAACTTTCACACCTGGTGCGAGTTGGGAAAGTCTTCTTGATGATCTGCGGATCTATGATCGTGCACTGACCCCAACAGAAGTAGCAGACCTTCATACCGCTGGCCAATACCCAACTCAGAATAGTGGTACAACAGTGAGTATTATAAAGACAACGACCTACATTTGCGTTGGCGCCCAGGTTATTCAAGAGTATACTGATGGTATGCTTGGTAATGGTTATGCTTACGCCTCCTGTGTTGATGAGTCAGTTGCGTTAATTAATGAAAACAACGAAATATATTATTGCCATCAGAACCATCTCTATAGTGTGGAAGCAATTACAGACGAACATGCGCAGATTGTTGAGACCTATAATTATGACGCGTATGGAAAAACATTTATTTATGATGCTGCAAATAATTTAATTGATGAATCAGCAATTTCTCAGCCGTACAATTTTACGGGTCGCCGCATCGACAATGAGACGCAATTATATTATTTCCGTGCACGATATTATGATGTTGATCTTGGGAGGTTTATGAATAGATATCCAAAGCGGGTGCGTTCAGAGATAAATTATCCAAATTATGCTATGTATTCCCCGTCAGCATTAGATGGATATATGGATGGTTTTAATTTATATGCAGGGTACTACATTCCTTGTTGCACTGATGCCTATGGTATGGTTCGTACACGAGAGTCTTATTCTGGTCATTGTGTTTACTGTGATCCAGCGGGACATGATTTTGGCGAGCAAAATATTGACAGTCCTGTTTATTACAATTGTGGACTAGGAAAGGCAACGAAGACGTTTACTCACAGCACAACCATGACAATATCAGCGAGGAAACTAGACGAGGAAACTAGACACACTAGATATTGAATCACCTGCTTCACCTGAGGGCGCAGAAAGCGAGTAGTCGTAGCGTGAAAACTTTCCGTATTCCTTGGTGTCTTTTCTAATTCGCCGAGCGAGTATCTCTTGTATTTTTTTTGAGTGTTGGTCTCTCCGCAATCCACTTAATTTAGCCTGACCGATCCAAACGGCAATACCACGAATACGATTTATGATGCGCTGTACCGTGTCAAAACACGCACGAACGCAGAAAGCGAAACCACTACTTACGCTTACGATGATAACGCTACAGATGGCAACGGCTTAGACGTACTGTATGCTGGACAACTCACAGCGTAGGGCTCAAATAATATCTATTCTCAATAACGGCCTGTATTCTCGCTCTTGTATGAAGGATTGTGCTGATAAATATCTAGGAAGTATAAAGGGCGGCAATGGCCTTGATCGTTTTTATTGTCAGCAAGATTGCGACGAAAAGGTGGTTTGATCTGAATTCCCTGATGGAACCCCCTTGTGATGTTGTTGGCGCATGGTCAGACACATATTCTAAAGATTTTACATATAGCGGGTGTGAGTAATGAGTAAAATAGCATGGTTTATTACGTTTGGGATAATTTCTCTTTATCTAGTTTGGTGTTTAATTGTTAATATGTTCCTCAATACGTTGTTGAGGCCAGTTGTTAAGACGGATGCTCTTTCTGTCATGTTTGATAACATTCATAACCTTTATTGGCAGGTTTTTTCTCCAAGCTTAGCCATTATTATATACCTTGTTATTCTTCTCTTGTATAAGTCTTCAGCAGAGAATAATAAGGAAAGTGAAGAAGCAGACAGCTTAACTTTTGATTCTCAGGATACGGAAAGCGAGTAGCTGCAACACGAAGGCTTTCCATATTTAGCGCTGTACCTTTGTATCAAGCCATCGTTTTCCGGAGTTGGTGTTCCGAACATGTATCTCCACAGCATATAATGGACGTATCCATATTGCTTAAATTTCAGCATGAAGTGCCAACTGAGTTAGCAGATGGATATTTATGTATCTGATCTCATTTTTAAGATGAAGCGTGATGGGGCTGTATGCTTTTCTAACTTACGTTGTGATCAGGTTTTGTTCTCTCGGTCTTGCCTTTTTGTGAGAATTGTGTCTCATAGCGGGCATGGTAGATGAATCGGTATTACGGACGGTCGGGCTGGGGAAAACCTATGCGGACTTTTGGGGTCGCCCACGGGTCAAAGCGCTGAGTGATCTGTCGTTAGACGTGCGTTCTGGAGAGGTTTTTGGCCTGCTTGGGCCGAATGGTTCTGGTAAGACGACGACTATCAAACTGTTGCTTGGTTTGTTGAAAGCAACGACAGGAGATGCCTTTGTTTTTGGTGGTGATCCGCGTGATTTAACGGTTAAACATCGCATCGGCTACTTGCCAGAAGAGACCTACTTGTACAAGTTTTTGGATGCGGAAGAAACCCTGCGCTTTTATGGCCGCCTGTTTTCACTGTCGAAGGATGTGCTTGATGAACGTATCGATAGTCTCATCAAACAAGTTGGTCTTGATCATGCCCGTAAACAACGGATGGGTGAATATTCAAAGGGTATGGCCCGCAGGCTTGGTCTTGCGCAGGCGTTGATTAATGATCCAGATTTGGTGATCTTAGACGAGCCAACTTCTGGTTTAGATCCGCTGGGTACCGCAGAGGTAAAAGAATTGATTATAGATTTGAAAAAGCGCGGCAAAACCGTGCTCTTGTGCTCTCATTTGTTGGCTGATGTGGAAGATGTCTGTGATAGGATCGCCATTGTTCATGGTGGCGTGCTGAAAGAAATAGGGCGGGTTGATGATCTGTTGACCAGTACCCAGCAAACTACGATTACTTTACGTAATCCAGATGAGCAAACGGTTGATGCTGTACGCGCGGCTGCTGGTGAACAATTGGTAGAAATAGATCATCCACGGGAACGCCTCGAGGCGCATTTTCGTCGTATTGTTTCTGGAGAGCCAACTCCTCAGCAACAAGAGCAGGCCGAGGATACATCTGCGTGAAGTATTTTTTTGCAGGTATCGGTAGTATTATGAAGGTGACGCTGATAGAAATGCAGCGGCAACGGGTGTGGTTGATAGCGGTACTTGTCGCAATTGGCCTAATGGTGTTCCTGCCAAGCATTCGTGCGGTAGATGATGCCGCTCGTATTCGCTTATCTGTGGTCGCCATTTTATCATGTAGTGGCTTTATTGCCACTTTGCTTGCTATTTTACTTGCAGCATCACTCATTCGTAGGGATTATTCTCAGCGCATTGGTTTTATGTTATTCTCTAAGCCGCTCCCCATGCCATCTTATTTACTTGGTCGGTGGGCTGGCTTACAAGCAGCACTGTTGGGTATGCTAGCGATGATTGCTCTTGCTGGAACCGCAGCGGTAGCCTTAGGCTCATCATCTGGTTTGCCGCACATGCAACTTGTGCAGACGGCTCAAGGGTGGCAGCGGAATGATGCGCTTGGTTCAGAACACCAGATTTATAGAAAATCTGTATCCTTGGCCGGTTTGCCCGGCAATGGCATTGTCTACCACTTTCCTGCACAAGCGATACAAGAGAATAGTCGTCTCTTGGTGAAAGCTGTTGTGGCTGGTGCTATGCCAGGTAGTGATCAAGAAAGAAGCCCAGTTGTGGTAACGGCATGGCCAACAGCCACCGCAGATACAGGTAAAGAAGAAACCGTTTTGCGTTTAGCCGAAGATTCTCCTTATGGCCGAGTAGAGCAGGCGGGTCAGCAACAGCTTGAACAGGTGATGCTCTGGAACAGGGGAGACAGCCGAACGGATTTAGAAAATGATTATCTTCGCCTTTCTTTGCCAGTAGGTTTAGCTCATCAAGATTTCTCGATAAAAATAACCCGTGTTGATCCACAATCTTTATTAGTGTTTCATAAAAGCCAAAGTGTGTTGTGTTCACAGGCACAAGGTAGTTTTTTGCCAAACCTCTGCGCAGGTCTTGCTATTGTTTTGGCACAATCTGGGTTGCTGTGTGCGTGTGCCATTAGTCTTGCCAGTATTGCAAACATTGGTGTAACCTTACTTGGTGGTCTTGTTCTGTACTTTGCGGGGCATAGCCTGCAATTAGTAGAAGATGTTTTACGCATCGGAAAAATGCCTTTGTTCGCGGCGCGCGGTATGGAACTGCTGGTGGCTATTGTTCCTGATTTCCAGCTGTACCCAGTTGGTGCTCAACTTGCGGCAGGTCAGGCTATTCCATGGTCTCAGGTTGGTTCTGCTTGGGCTTATTATGGTCTGTACGCAGTGCTCTTTTTCATTGGCGCATGGTTCATGTTGAAGCGGAGAGAAGCATGAAACGCTCCAGTCTCCTTGCCCTTGGGTTTGGCTGCCTGTTGGCTGCACAGGGTCTTGCCTATAAGAGTGCAAGTCTGCGCCCTGTTGCAGATTTGCCGCATGATTATTATGAACAATTACCACCTGGCGAAATGGTCGGCACTCTTATGTTGGGTGGCTTTCGTGGCTTGGCGATAGACCTCTTATGGCTTCGTGCGATTGGCGCAAAAAAACGTGGTCAGTATTATGAGAGTGTGGCCGTCTATGATTTAATTAGCCGTTTGCAGCCGCGCTTTGAACAAGTTTGGGAATACATGGCATGGGATATGGCCTATAATATTGGTCACCAAATGGATAGCCAACAGGGTAAGTGGTCGTGGTATAAGGCCGGTTTAGAAGCTGGTGTTCGCGGGGTTAAACAAAACCCAGAAAGTTTCCGTTTATTAAAATACATTGCATGGCTGCTTCATCACAAAGGTGATTTATTTCGTGAGGAAATAGAACAGGCTGAGTGGTCTCTGTTATTAAACCCTGTGTTGGAACGTTATGATGTTGCGTTGTGTATTCCAGAAGGACAAATAGGGCTGACCCACTTTCAGCTGTCTGAGCGTTTTTATCGTGCAGCGGTGACGATGGCTCATAATTCCAAACAAAAAATGCCAGCATGGGTGCGTCGTTTTATTCCACTCACTATAGAAATGGACGCAAATTATTTACGTAATACGGGTCGTCATTATCAGGCGATGTTGCGCTTTATGGATTGCTTAGATGAGTGGGATCATGTGCTTGATTGGATGGAAGACGGTAGCGATATTTACCGTGAAGCAGATAAAGGTTTAACCCTCGATTCGTTCCGTCGTAATGGTGGTGATGTTTCTCGTCGTTTGCAAAATATGTTATTATCATTGGCAAAAGATCAGGAGATAGCACAAGCGTGTCGAACAGCGTTGGCAGCATGGGATTTACCTAAAGCTCGTACCTTCTTAGAACAGGCGGATGTATGGCACCAACAAGCACCTGGCAGTATGGTCCGTTGGTTAGATGAGCAGAAGATATCCATCCCATGACTGCGCCAGCCATAGCCATTGGTAAATTTGATGCTCTGCACAAAGGTCACTTTGCCTTAGTACAGGCAGCGGCACAATATGGTACTCCTGTCGTATTACATTTTTCTGGTATGGCAGAAGCACTTGGCTGGCCGGTGCGTAAACCACTGTGTGGTGAAGATGAGCGCTTAGATGTTTACCAAATATGGTCTGAAGCGTTGACACGGCGGGTGCACCCGTGTTGTTTCCCTTTTGCTGCTGTTCGAGATTTAAGCCCAGAACAATTTGTTGATGTCTTGCAACAGCGTTTTGAACCCGCTGCAATTGTGGTTGGTGAAGATTTTCGTTTTGGCTGTAAACGCAGCGGCTCTGTAGAGGATTTGCAGCGGTTATGTGCGGCTGTTGGTATACACACCCATATTCACCGTTTAGTGAAAGAAGATGATAGCGAAATTATTTCTTCTAGCCGTATTCGTTCATTCCTTGCTGCTGGTGCGGTTGTGGATGCTGCCCATATGTTAGGTCGGCCATATGCCATTCGTGGAATGGTTTGCGCGGGTGATGGTCGTGGTCGTGGTATGGGTTTTCCTACTGCAAATATTACTGAGCCAGAGGAGTTATTCCCTGCACAGGGTGTGTACGCAGCATGGGCATCATTTCCAGAAATAGATTTCATTACAGAAATGGTTGAGGAACAGCAACCTGTGCCAAATGAACGTTTTTTGGCGGCGGTTAATATAGGGTCTCAGCCAAGCATTGGCAGTAACCGAATGGTGTCTTGTGAAGCGCATCTTTTAGATTGGCAAGGGAATGCTTACGGTAAAAACTTACGTCTTGAATTTATAGAACGCATTCGAGATGAACAACAATTTGCTCATGCGGAGGCTGTGAGTGTGCAGATTCAAAAAGATATAACCGCTATTCGGAGACAGTATGTTACTTCAGAATAAAGTTATTCTCATTTGCGGTATTGCTAATGAGCGCAGTTTAGCGACAGCAATTATGAAAAGTTGTGTGCAAGAAGGTGCGCAGCTTGTTGTGACCTATCAAAATGATCGAACCTGTTCACGAGTAAAGAAGATCGTTGCAAAATACTGTCCAGATGCTGTGTGTTGTCAGTTAGATGTGTGCAAGCCAGAGACGATAAGTCAGACGGTTCAGCTAACAGCAGAACGATATGGTCAGATAGATGGTCTTGTGCATGCAGTGGCTTGGGGCGCGGCAGTGGATGAATGTGGAGCAGCGCAATCAGTACTGGCTACCAGTGCAGAGCACTATGCTGAAACATTAAACATTAGCGCTCGTAGTTTAGCAGTGCTTACAGCAGCATGTGCACCGTATTTTACGGAACAGGCTTCTGTGTTAACGCTGAGCTTTGTTGGTGCTAGAACAGCTCGTCCTGGGTATAATATCATGGGTATTGCTAAGGCTGCTTTGGAATCATCGGTTCGTTATCTTGCTAGTGAGTTGGGGCCGCATGGACAACGGGTTAATGCCCTGAGTGCTGGTTCCGTTCGTACACTTGCTTCATCTGCTGTGCCTGGATTTAAAGAACGTTATCAGGCTGCTGCTGAACGTGCGCCTTTGCGTCGTAATACCACCGCAGAAGATGTAGCAGGAACGGCGATTTTTTTATTATCGTCATTATCCTCTGGTATAACTGGGCAGACTCTTTCTGTCGATTGTGGTGAATCTATTGTGTAATGTTGGTTGTTTGAGGGCATTAAGGAATCTTTAATAGACGTAAGGTTTTTTTAATGATAGGGTGAAAAACATGAGTCTCCATATAGCTGTTGTTGAAGATGAGCCGGACATCCGAGAGGTCATCACGTATAATCTTGAGCGCGAAGGTTTTCGTGTCAGTTCATGGGATGATGGCGAGGAGGCTTTTGCTGGCATTAGTGAAGAATGTCCTGATTTAGCGTTGCTTGATTTGATGATGCCGGGCCTGAATGGTTTAGAGCTCTGTCAGAAACTGCGTCTTCAGCCAGAAACAAAAACCTTGCCGATTATTATGGTTACAGCAAAAGGTGAAGAGAGTGATGTGGTGCTTGGTCTTGGTGTTGGTGCCGATGATTACATGGTAAAACCATTTTCACCACGAGAGTTGGTAGCCCGTGTGCGTAGTCAATTACGTCGCGCAGATATGGCTGGTTCAGACAATGGAACATCATTTACGATAGCAGGCCTCAGCATTGATGTCGAACGACATGAGGTGAGCTGTAAAGATGAAGAAGGTGTACTGGAATCCTTAATCCTCACGTCATCTGAATTTCGTTTGCTCGTGTATCTCGCACGTCATCCTGGCCGTGTGTTCCGCAGAGATGAATTACTCGATTCAATTGTTGGTGATCGAGCTATTGTTATTGATCGCAATGTAGATGTTCACATCAGGTCTATTCGGAAAAAACTCGGACAGTATGCGTCAGTGATTGAGACGATACGTGGGGTGGGGTACAAATTTACGGATAAAAAATAATGGGCATCCATCCATCGAAGTGGCCATTTGTTTGGAAACTCTACGCGGGTTATGTGGTGCTTATCGCAATGACTGCGGTAGTGGTGTGGTCTACAGTTGTCACCACCATTACTACACACATGCAACAAGATATGCGAATCTCATTGTCGCAGCAATTAGTTCTGTTGGAAGAAGTTGCCAAACAGGTGCCTCAAGATCGTCTGCAAGAACGTTTGACGTTTCTTGGAAAAAATTCAGATGTTCGATTTACTGTTGTTACTGTAGAGGGACATGTTCTCGCTGATTCACAACGTAATCCGAATGGTATGGATAATCATGGTGGTCGCCCAGAATTTCGTGAAGCTGCGGAAGGTGATGGGGTTATAGCATCAAGTACTCGTTATTCACGTAGTCTTGGTCGAGATATGTTTTATATGGCTCGGGCAATGATGACAGACGTAGGGGATGTGTTGGGTTATGTTCGAGTGTCTCGTGTACTCAGAACAGTAGAACAGGAAATGGCAGCATTGGGTAGCCGAGTGGCTCTGGTTATTTTGGCTGTCGTTGTTTTTGCTTTAATGTTGGGTTACGGTGTCGCATCACGGATTACAGCTCCCTTGCGGAGACTGACCACAACCGCTTTAGAAGTGGCAGATATGAGCGATGAAAATTTACCAAAACAGAGAGATGAAATTGCGCAATTAGGAGTGGCGGTCAATAGCATGAAAAATACTTTAGAAGAACGTATTTCAACTATCGAATACGAACGAGAAAATCTCCAACGCCTACAAACAGTGCGACAAGATTTTATAACCAATATTTCGCATGAATTAAAGACCCCGCTGACTGCAATGCGCGGTTTGTTAGAAACAGTTATTGATGACCCAGAAATGCCGTCTGAAGTTTCTCAGCGTTTCATCAATAATGCCCATGTCCAGAGTTTGCGAATGTCAGCCTTAGTCACAGATTTGTTGACCTTAACTAGCATAGAATCTGATGCTTACCATGCTGAAGTAGAGGATTTTAATATTTCAGTGCTGGTCAGTAGTGCGATGGATGCACAGCAAGAAACAGCAAAAAGAAAAGGTATTACTCTGACCTATACCAATGACTGTCAGTCATGTATGGTTCATGCAGACCGCGAGGCTATCCGTCAAATTGTGGATAATCTTATCTCCAATGCTATTCGGTATTCCCCAGAAGATAGACCTGTACGCTTAGTGTTGTGTCCTTCTGCTGGTTCCCGTTGTGAGATTCGTGTGATTGACCAAGGTTTTGGTATTCCAGAAGAAATGAAAGAGCGTATCTTTGAACGTTTCTTCCGAGTAGACAAGGCCCGTTCGCGTGAATTAGGTGGTACAGGTCTGGGTCTGTCTATTGTTAAACATCTTGTGCAAGTCAATAACGGTACCATTGCACTAGAATCACAAGAAGGCGTTGGCAGTACTTTTATCGTGACTTTGCCTCTGAGCTAAGCTCCTCCGTTCGTTTGTGAATATTTCTTAATAAAGATAAGCATATCTTTACTTTGTCTTGCTTGGGGCTTGTTAGGCTTCGGTTTCATATTGGAGATCGAATGACCAGCCCTTTTCTGACTGAGCTTGAACATATCAATCAACACATCCTACACATGAGTGATCTTGCTCAAGATGCTTTGCGTAAAATGGGTGATGCCCTCTTGCAGGGCAATTCTACCGTCGCTTTGGAAGTGATCGAAGAAGATCGCGAGATTGATAAATTAGAAGATATTATCGAAGAAGAAAGCGTTCGGGTGTTGGCATTGTTTCAGCCAGTTGCCGATGACTTGCGTTTTGTGGTTACAGCTATGCGTGTGATTCATGAAGTTGAGCGCATTGGTGATCATGCAAAGAGCAACTGTAAACGAGTCGTGAAACTATCTTCTCGTAAGAAAATTGAGGTTCCAGATGAGTTGCGAATTGCTGTTCATACTGCTCAGTCAATGGTAGCCGATAGTCTGGATGCATTAAAAACACATGATACAAGCGAAGCGCAGTCTGTGCGTGAGCGTGATGACATTGTTGATGATGCTTGCAAAAGTCTTAATAAATTTCTCAAAAAACAAATGCATGAAAACGAAGAAAATATTGACTGTTGTGTGTACTGGCTTGCAATTGTAAAGAACATCGAGCGTATAGCGGACCTTTCTACCAATATTGCTAAAGATGTTATCTTTATGGTTGATGGTGTTTTGATTAAGCATAAGGAATGAGGTTTATAAAGATTTATTGATAAGCCCTTTATATGGGCTTGTTCCCGCTGGGTACAATTCTTTCTCATAATCAACCTACCATGCTTTAATAAAGGAGCACCATATGTTTACAGGCGCCAGCCTCCGTTTTGTAGCCCTCCTCGGGCTTGCAGCCACAACTCTTAGTGCAGCAGATGCTGCTTTGACTGTGGATAAAAATTTACCAGAGTACGTTGCTGTTGATGGCGGTGTTTCTGGATCAATCGTCAGTATCGGTTCTGATACGATGAACAACATGATGGCACTCTGGGGTGAAGGTTTCTCAAAAATTTACCCAAACGTTACCATCGAAATTGAAGGCAAAGGTTCTTCTACTGCTATCCCTGCTTTGGTTGAAGGCCGTTCAGTTGTTGGCCCAATGAGTCGTAAAGCAAAATCAAAAGAAATTGATGCATTCAAAGAAAAATTTGGTTATGCGCCAGTTCAATTACCAACATCTATTGACATGCTTGCAGTCTACGTCAATAAAGATAACCCAATTAAAGGTCTCAGCTTGCCACAAGTAGACGCTATGTTCTCATCTACTCGTAAAGGTGGCGAAGCAGCAGATATTACCTCTTGGGGTCAAGTGGGTCTTACTGGTGCATGGGGCCAAGGTACTGTTGGTTTGTATGGTCGTAACAGCGCATCAGGTACTTACGGATACTTCAAAAAACATGCGCTTTTCAAAGGCGACTATAAAAACAGCGTCAAAGAGCAGCCAGGTAGTTCTGCGGTTGTGCAAGGTGTGGCAACAGATCGCTTTGGTGTTGGGTATAGCGGTATTGGGTACAAAACTGCGGATGTTCGCGCTATCGCTTTATCACGTAAAGCTGGTGGTGAACTCATTACTGCTGAACCAGCAAATGCGTATAGTGGTAAATACCCACTTAGTCGTTTCTTGCTTTTGACCGTTAATCTCAAGCCAGGCACATCTTTAGACCCACTTCGCCGAGAGTTTGTTAAATATATTTTCAGCCAACAAGGGCAACAAGATGTTATCAAAGATGGCTACCTTCCTGTTAGTGCTGTTGTCGCAACAAAAGCACTGGCAAGTGTTGGAATTAAATAACATCAAGAGTTTACAACAACATGGTCAGTGAACATTACTGACCATGTTTCGTCTCTTGAGATCTACTTGATCAAGAGTTTGTTAAATATGCATTCAATTAACAGGGGCAACAGGATTTTATCAAAGATGGTTATCCCTGTTGTCGCAACGAAAGCGCTTATTAGCGTTGGAATTAAATGACACAAATAGATAGAAAACAGTTTAAAACAACATGGTCAGTAAAGGCTGCTGACCATGTTTCTTCGTATGTCATTACTATTGGCGGTTTAGCTACTATTGTGGCAGTTCTGCTGGTCAGTGTGTATTTATTTTATGTGGCGGCACCACTTATGGGCTCTGGTACTATTACTGGAGAACAACAGGTACAAGCCCAGGTAACGACTGTTGTTGATAATAGTGTACGTTCGGATGAAAACTCCTTATTGATACGTTCTCTGAGCGAAGCTGGCGCCATTACTGTTCAACGGATTTCAGATGGCCAGTTGTTGATGCAATCACAGCCACCTATGGCACCAGAAGAAATAAGCACTTTGTGGAGCGACCCACTCAGCGAACAATTTTTAATAGGTCTGAAAGATGGCCGTATCATAGCAGGACGTGCCATAGCTGAATACTCTATTTTTAGTATACGTCCACATGATGCGCCAGAAATGGTAGATGGTGAGGTTATAGCATGGCATGATGGCCTCTTGGAGCGCAAAGATGCGGAACTCTATCGGTATCATCGCGTAACCGTTACCTATGATGCGCCGCTTGGTACAGCAAATGGTAACGAAATTATTCGTCTTGATCGCATAGAGTCTAATGACGGTAGTGTTATGGCTGCCTGTCACGAAGATGGATCTTTAGCTATATATGGCACGAATACATATGAAAATTTAATGACCGGTGAGATTGTTGTTGAACTAGAATCAACTGTTGGCAAGCCTGTTTCTATACAAACACGTGGAATGCCCACTTATATGTATTTCCTTGGACAAGGTGAGCATATAGCCCTTATTTGGGAAGATGGGTTATGTGAACGTTATCAAACACGAAATGAAATTCGTCATATTGAATCATGCACGCTCATTCATGATGAAGTGGACCAAGCCAAAGCCGTTACAGCCTGTTCTTTATTGTTGGGCCGTGGATCGTTGTTGGTTGGAGATGACGAAGGGCGTGTTCGTGTGTATTTCCTTATTAGAGAAAAAGATGGTAGTACGGAAGATGGATGGAGCTTCCGGATGGGGCATAAGATTAACAGTGCATCTGCCAGTGAAGTTATCAATATTTGTAGTTCGGAACGTAGTCGTACTGCGGGTATTTTACAGGCAGACGGTACACTACGAACGATGCATATTACTACAGAGAAGGAAATTAATCTGGTAACTGCGGATGTATCAGAATCAGCCGTTATTGGTATTGGTCCACGAGACGATGCTATTCTTTGTGCTGTTGAAAAAGGTATTCATGTTTGGACTGTTGATCCAGGCCATAGTGATATTTCGGTATCTGCGTTATTTTTGCCAGTCTGGTATGAATCATATCCAGAAGCAGAAATGGTTTGGCAGTCATCTAGTGCCTCTGATGATGATGAGGCAAAACTTGGTTTGACTCCATTGATTGTCGGCACACTTAAAGCAACTTTATATTCTATGCTCTTTGCTGTACCAATTGCCCTAGCGGCAGCAATATATACCAGTGAATTCATGTCTCCACGAATTAAGGCTGTTATTAAACCAAGTATTGAATTAATGGCGAGTTTGCCAAGTGTGGTTTTAGGGTATTTTGGAGCAATTATTTTAGCGCCATATTTTGAGGCATATCTTATGGAAATATTGTGTTTAACATGTGCAGTTCCATTTACGTTTGCTGTGGGTGGTCTAATTTTTCAGTCTTTACCACAGCACTACGTTCGTTTATTGCAGAATTACCGCTTGTTTTTTGTTGCCGTTTGTTTTGCGATCGGCTGTGTTTGTGCGGTTGGCTTAGCGCCGATAGTGACCACATTCTTTTTTGCTGGCAATTTCAAACAATGGCTAGATGGCACTGTTGGCCATGCCTTTGGTGGTTGGTGGGCTGTGTCTATTCCCGTGTGTTGTTTGACTTTGTATTTAATGAGCGAACGTTTTGTAACGCCTCGTGTTATTGCAATGGCTTGCTGTAATAGCCAAGCAAAGACCGCAGGCATGCGTTTTGTTCAAGCTTTTATTGTTATGATCGCAGGTACATGCGTGGCAGCTGCCATTGCTGGTCTTGCGGTTGCCTGTGGGTGGGATTTACGTGGCAGTCTCTTTGGTAGCTATGAGTCACGTAATGCTCTGATTGTTGGCTTGGTGATGGGTTTTGCGGTGATCCCAATTATTTATACAATTGCAGAAGATGCTCTCTGTACGGTGCCTAACAATTTGCGTGCAGCTTCGCTTGGTGCTGGTGCAACCCAATGGCAAACAGCAGTACGTATCGTTATTCCAACAGCTATGAGCGGAATTTTTTCTGCGATCATGGTTGGTCTTGGTCGTGCCGTTGGAGAAACGATGATTGTTCTCATGGCAGCAGGTAATACTCCCGTTATGGATTTGAATCTCTTTAGTGGTTTTAGAACCTTGTCTGCTAATATTGCAGTAGAGATGCCAGAAGCAGTAAAAGATAGTACTCATTATCGTGTGCTATTTTTAGCAGCATTCGTGTTATTTGTAATGACCTTTATTGTAAACACCGTCGCTGAATCTGTTCGGCAGCGTTTTCGTAAACGCGCAGTGAATATGTAGGAACTGTCAGATATGTCAGATAATAGAACGGAACATGTGTTGAATAAAAAAGAACGATTCCATCTCTTGCCAGGCCTGCCGCTTATCGCACGAAATGAACCAATGTTGTGGCTTACTGGTGGAGCTTTAGTGCTGTCGCTTGCTCTCATTGTGTTACTCCTGTCTTATATTTTTTATCAAGGCGGTACCAGCTTTTGGCCACAACCTGTAGAAGCATATGTTGTCCATGATGGTTCAACTATCATGGGTGAGCAAGCGCGTGAAGATACCATTGAGGTTGATGAAACCTACCGCTCACAATTGCCAGAAGCATTACGAGCAGGTGTTACGGATGGTGAAGAAGTAGAGCGTATGTTGATACGCACTGCAAATTTTGATGTTACCAATACCCACTTCCATTGGGTTGATACGACCGAACTGGTATCTGTGTCTGTACCGCCAACAGCAACGGTTATTGAACGACTATCATGGGGACGTTTTATCGGAACTCCAATAAGTTTGCAGATACAAGAAGAAGAGCCGATTACTGATCCTACGGCTATTATGGAAGGGGTTGATGAACATTTAGCCGGTATTCATGATGTGCTTGAACGGCGGATACATCTTGAAAAAGCAACGTTGGGTGAAATTCGTGCTCATGAAGAGTCTGCTCGTCTAGAGAGTGTTGAAGTTCGCTTAGAACATGGAGAAGAGAGTCAGCATTACGTAGAAGCTTTGGCTGCGTATCAGGTTATTAAAGAGCATTGTGTCGAAGAGAGTGCTTCTGTATTGGCTCAAATCGAAAACCTGAAAAAAGAAACGGCACCATATACCTTGCGCATGGCAACCGCATCGGGGCAAGAGGCAGATATTCCTTTAGAGGAAATTGTCCGTATTTATCAACCGAATGCTCTCAGTTTCATGGATAAACTAGGTTTGTATGGTGCGCGTTGGATGGAATTTTTGTTTGATGATCCGCGAGAAGCCAATTCAGAGGGCGGTGTTTGGCCAGCCATTATTGGTACGGTTATGATGACGATGATTATGACCATCTTTGTTGTTCCGTTTGGAGTAATGGCATCGCTTTACTTGAGTGAATATGCAAAATCTGGTGGTCTGATGAGTATTATTCGTATTGCCATCAATAATCTTGCTGGGGTACCATCTATTGTTTTTGGTGTTTTTGGTTTGGGTTTTTTCTGTACGACTATTGGTGGTGGGTTAGATAATTGGTTATTCCCAGCGGAAGTATCAGAAGGCCGTCCCGTACTTGGTAAGGGAACTATTTTGTGGGCATCGGCTACCTTAGCGCTGCTAACGGTTCCAGTGGTTATTGTAGCAACGGAAGAAGCCTTGCGTGCAGTACCAAATTCTATGCGTGAAGGCTCGTATGGGTGTGGTGCCAGTAAATGGCAAACGATCTGGCGTATTGTTATGCCTCGGGCACTTCCAGGTATTATGACCGGAATGATTTTGGCGATGGCGCGTGGTGCAGGCGAAGTTGCACCGCTGATGCTTGTTGGTGCAGTGAAACTAGCGCCCGAATTGCCGATAGATATGCATGGTACGTTTATACATCCAGAACGTAGTTTCATGCACCTTGGTTTTCATATTTACGATCTTGGATTGCAAAGCCAGAATTCTGAAGCAGCAAAACCGATGGTGTTTACAACAACCTTGTTACTCATTTCCATTGTTGTGTCATTGAACCTTATCGCTATTTGGATGCGTAAACGTCTCGCCCGTCGTTTTGTTGGCGGAACCTTCTAATCTGTTGTTGTAACTGACACTCAACATTATTCTCAAACAGGATTTTCCTTATGATTACTGATTCCGCCGTTAACAGACTAGCCGCTATTGCTGCCGGTGAAATGTGTACCCCAGCTGTACATGAAGAATGTCATTTTGATGCTCCAATTGTAGATATAGAAAAATTTAATCTCTACTATGGCGCGAAGCGAGCTTTGTTTGATATTAGCATGTCTATCCCTAAGGGGCAGATAACGGCATTGGTTGGTCCATCTGGCTGTGGTAAATCAACTTTGCTGCGTTCAGTTAATCGTTTGAATGACCTTATTGATATTGTCCGTATTGAAGGCGGAATGAAACTTAATGGTGAGAATATTTATGATCCTGCGGTAGACGTTATTGAATTGCGTAAACGTATGGGAATGGTTTTTCAAAAATCGAACCCATTCCCAATGAGTATTTTTGAAAATGTTGTGTACCCACTCCGCATCGTTGGTATTCGTGATAAAACAGTTTTGGAAGAAACTTGTGAGCGCAGCTTGCGTGGTGCAGCCCTGTGGGATGAAGTCAAAGATCGACTGCATGAAAATGCGTTGGGTATGTCTGGTGGTCAACAACAACGTTTGTGTATTGCTCGTGCGATTGCAGCCGATCCAGAAGTGTTATTGATGGATGAGCCCTGCTCAGCACTTGACCCAATTGCCACTGGTAAAATAGAAGAATTAATGGCCGAACTTAAAGGCCAATACACCATTTTAATTGTTACTCATAACATGCAGCAAGCTGCACGTTCCAGTGATTACACAGCCTTCATGTATCTTGGTCAATTGATCGAGTACGGTCCAACTGCAACGATTTTTACCAACCCACAGTTACAAGAAACTCAAGAGTACGTCACTGGCCGCTTTGGTTGATAGAGATATTCAGAGATGGGACCGTTTTGTCTCATCTCTGAATTAGTTCAAGTTGATAGTTTTTTTGTTCCTTCTATCAAGCAAGAGAAATAGAGACCGCATCTTTGCTAATGCGGGTCGCATAGGTAGTGAGGGTGATGCTCTCATCATCTAAACAGTGTCCGCTGCGTAAATCAAAACGTTGCTTATGGAGTGGGCTGGCAACGGTTGGTGTTCCGCCGACACTGCCAATCAGACCACGAGATAAAACCGAAGAACGGCTAAACGGGTCGATATTATCTATAGCAAGTACTTCATCTGTGGCAGCCAGTCGAAAAAGAGCGATATGTTTATCATCGATTTGTGCACATACCCCAGTGTCTGGTACGATATCATCAAGCGAGCAGATTTTTTTCCATTTCATGGTAGAGTCCTTTTATGCAGAAGTGTTAGCCAGTTGTAATTCGCGTTCGTCTGCGGTTGCCGGTCGTATTTGCCCACGTTCTTCAACGAAGAGCACATTGTTATCGGATTCGTCTGAATTGACGAAATGACGGAAGCGTTTGATTTTTTCTGGGTCGTTAATGGTTGCTTTCCATTCACACTCGTAGCTATCAATAACGTAAGACATCTCCTCTTCAAGTTGTGAGCAAATATTTAGGCTGTCATGCATTACTACTTTACGTAAATATTCAAGACCGCCGTCTAGACTTTCCATCCAGACAGAAGTGCGTTGTAATTTATCTGCTGTTCGGATGTAGAACATAAAGAAACGGTCTATGTAACGAATTAGTGTGTCTTTGTCTAAGTCTTCCGCAAATAAGTCGGCATGCCGTGGTCGCATGCCGCCGTTACCGCAGACATACATATTATAGCCGTTTTCGGTAGCGATTACACCAAGATCTTTGGATTGTGCTTCTGAACATTCACGGGTGCAACCAGAGACGGCCATTTTCAGTTTGTGTGGACTGCGTAAACCTTTGTATCTGTTTTCTAGCTCTATGGCTAAACCAACGCTGTCTTGCTGGCCGTACCGACACCATGTTGAGCCAACACAACTCTTCACGGTTCGTAAAGATTTGCCGTAGGCGTGACCCGTTTCAAAACCAGCATCAATCAGCTCTTTCCAGATAGGAGGTAATTGATCAACTCGCGCCCCAAACATGTCTACACGTTGGCCGCCAGTAATTTTGGTATAAAGATTATATTTTTTGGCAATGGTACCAATAGTAATAAGACCATCAGGGGTAATTTCACCACCAGGAACACGAGGGACAACGCTATAGGTGCCATCTTTTTGCATATTACCAAGATAATAGTCATTAGTGTCTTGGAGCCCAGCTTTGTCTGTGTCTAGTAGATGTTCATTCCAGCAAGATGCAAAAATAGATGCGGCGGTTGGTTTGCATATTTCACAGCCAAGGCCAGTGCCGTGTTTTTCAAGCAATTCACCAAAGGAGTGAATTTGTTCAGTACGGATGAGATGATAGAGCTCTTGGCGAGTGTAAGCAAAATGCTCACAAAGACTGGTGTCTACGGCAATGCCTTGTTTCTCGAGTTCGTTATCCAGTATTTTTTTTGTAAGTGTTGCGCAGCCTCCGCAACCAGTGGCAACTTTAGTACAGCTTTTTAATGATGGAAGATCAACAATGCCATCATTTTTTATTGCATCTACAATGTCTCCTTTCGTGACATTATGGCAACTGCAAATTGTTGCATCATCTGGCAGGGCATCTGGGCCAAGTGATTGTTCTTCACTGGTAGCAGGTAAGATAACGTCTTGTGGATTGCTTGGTAAGGGGATGCGGTTTTTCATCATCTGTAAGAGCATGTCATATGTACTGCAATCACCGATGAGCACTGCTCCCCACAAATATTTTAAATTTTTGCTGACGACAATGCGTGCGTAGCTTCCGTCAATCTCATTGTTAATGGCAAAGGTGCGTGCACCGCGTCGTGCTGCTTGTGCATCGCCAATAGAAGCTACGTCTACGCCAAGTAACTTTAACTTGGTACTCATATCAAAACCTTTGAAGAGCGTTTCTTCACAATGATCTAGGCGTTCAGCAACAATGCGAGCCATGTGATACCCGGGTGCAACTAAACCAAATATTTTCCCATTCCAGCAGGCGCATTCGCCAATTGCATAAATATGTGGATCTGAGGTGCGGCAATGTTTATCAATGGCAATGCCGCCACGCTCGCCTAGATCAAGGCCGCAGGATTTTGCTAATTCATCACGTGGTCGAATGCCAGCCGAAAATACAATACAGTCGGTCTCCAGCTCTTCACCGTCAGCAAACACCATTTTATGAATGCGGTTTTTACCGTCAGTAATTTCTGATGTTGCTTTACTGGTATGGATGCCAACGCCCAATGATTCTATTTTATTACGTAAACATTCGCCTGCATGATCATTAATTTGTACAGCCATCAAGCGCGGTGCAAATTCAACAACATGGGTTTCCAAACCAAGGTTTTGTAAAGCATTTGCGGCTTCTAGGCCAAGGAGTCCGCCACCAACAACAGTACCTATTTTGCTGTTCTTAGCATGAGAAGTAATAGCTTCGAGATCTTCAATAGTACGGTAGACAAAACAGCCTTCACGGTCATTGCCGGAGATAGGGGGAACAAAAGGAACGGAACCTGTAGCTAAAATAAGCGTATCATAAGGAATTATTTCTCCGTTATCACTGGTTACGGTTTGTGTTTCTCGGTTAATTGCGGTGACACGCTCTTTAATTCGTAGCTCAATACTATTTTCTTCATAATAGCCCGGTGTAACCAGAGAGAGTTCATTGGCGGTGGTGCCATTAAAGTAGCTCGATAATTGTACACGGTCGTATGCAGAACGTGGCTCTTCACCGAAAACAATGATGTTGTTATCGATGTGTAAATTTTTAGAGACCAGTTCTTCAACAAAGCGGTGTCCGACCATACCATTTCCGATGATAATATATGTACTCAAGTTTTGTCTCCCAATATAGATTGTGGTGTTGTATCTCCTTCGTACCTTTGCGCATGACGAGCCAAATACTGTTT
This sequence comes from Planctomycetota bacterium, assembly GCA_016745075.1. Taxonomy (GTDB): domain Bacteria; phylum Planctomycetota; class UBA11346; order UBA11346; family UBA11346; genus JADGDD01. Next base: position 314,209 of record JADGDD010000002.1, read on the forward strand.
TTAGCAAATATAGCGCGTTGATTTATTATAAGTACTGTCTCATAAATAAGATACGTTTCATTTTTTCGCAAGAATCTTAATTGTTCATATTATAATAAATTGATTAATAAATGACTAACAAGGCATGCCATTATGAATTGTTTGATTTAAAATAGATCAAACATATGGCATATTCTCATGGAACATAATGTGCTCTATCCCAATTACTTGCCACCTGTGAGATGGCCGTTGTGAAGAAGGGAAGAAGTTGGTGGTTGTAGGAATAACATTTTTTGGAAGTGCTTTAGTACTCGCGCTGGGTTGGCTGTTGGGAGAATATGACCCAGCGTTAACCGCGTATGGCCTGTCTGTTGTGTGGGCAGCTGCATCTATTGCTCAGCGATTCCATCTGTGGCTACAGCGGCCAGCTACTGGTCAGATATTTCGTCAGGCCGGAAGAGTTGTACGAGGAAGAACGTTTTGGACGGCCTTATTACCAATCGTTGGAAAGCGTTGTTTTGATTATTTTGCCTGCAACGCCTTTGTCTGGAAGCGATCCAAGCAACGTTGGGCAGCACATTGGCCGATTATGCTTGGTTGTGTTATGGCGGCTAGCATTGCTTTTCCCTTAGTATTTGGGTGGGTGTGGTTTGAGAGTGATCCGTTGGATTTACATATCTATATTGTCCATGTCTTTGGTTTACCTGTTCAGCGTATGGCGATAGATTCATTTACTGCTTTCATGTTGTTTCATGGTCTTGTTTGGGCCAGTTTCCCAGTACTTATCGGAGTGATTTTTGCTGCTTATCGTCGATCGTTGAATCGGGGCGACCATGCTGTGCAAACTCTTTTGCATGATTTTGTTCCACTTGGATTATTGGCACTTATTAGTTTAACAGGTTTGTATTTGAGTATCAGTTATAGTTTTTTAGATGGCTGGGGGCACAAAACCATGGCCCTCATTCATGCCTTTGTTGTTATCGTTACTATTCTTTGGTTACCACACGGAAAGCTTTGGCATATTATTCAACGCAGTCTAAAAGCAGCATTCATTATTTATGACACAGAAGCACAGCAAACAGCCCTGCAACAATGTGAATCTTGTGATAAGCCATATGCTACGCAGCAACAAATAGCAGATTTAAAAACAGTTGAAGCACAACTCGGTTTTACTTACACACTGAATAATAGTCACTATCAACATATTTGTCCACAATGCCGCCGATCACTTGTTGTCTGTGCACAAAATAAACGATGGGGGAGATAACCATGGCCACCACACCAATAAACGAACAAGCCTTTTCTGAAAAATATGGACCAACTTTACAGTACTCTACTGGTGCATCGATAGATCCAGGCCTGAGCCCAGATGCATCAGTGGATACACACTGTTGTTTCTGTGGGCAGCAATGTGGCATTACTTTAAACGTGAAAGACAATCATGTGATTGGTTTTGAGCCGCGCTATGACTTTCCATTTAATAAGGGTAAATTGTGTCCAAAGGGTATTAAACGCTATTTACAAGGCGGTCATCCAGACCGTTTAACGACCGCCCTCATGAAGGATGCAACGGAACCAAGTGGTTTTCGTCAAGCTTCCTATGATGAAGCAATACGGGAAGCGGCACAACGTATTCATGCTGTGCAAGAGCAATACGGACCAGAAGCGGTTGGCGTATTATCTGGTGCAAGTTTGACCACAGAAAAAGCGTATTTAATGGGCAAATTTGCACGCCTTGGTTTACAAACACCTTATATAGATTATAACGGTCGTTTATGTATGGTGTCTGCTGCTGCTGCAAATAAAAAGGCATTCGGCATAGATCGAGCGGCTAATCCGTGGTCTGATATTGTTGGTGCAGATGTCGTCTGGATTTCCGGAGCCAACGTGGCGGAGTGCGCACCAATTACTACGGACTATGTGTGGCAGGCTCGGGAGATGGGTGCAAAAATAATTGTCGTTGATCCGCGTATTACCCCAATCGCGCGAACCTGTGATTTATATTTACCGATAAAGCCAGGAAGAGATAGTGCGTTGTTTCATGGGGTACTGCATTTAATGATAGAAAAGGGTTTGATTGATGAAGAGTATATAGAACAAAATACAGTGGGTTTTGAGGCACTTGCAAAATTGGTTCATGCATGGACACCAGCAAGAACCGCAGAAGTGACTGGATTAAATGAAAAGAAAATTCACGAAGCAGCGGACCTCTGGGGGTATGCAAGTACCAGTTTTTTACTACATGCGCGTGGTATAGAGCATCATAGTCATGGTGTAGAAAATTGTAGTGGTGCTATAAACATGGTGCTGGCATCGGGTCGTATTGGCCGAAAAAATTGTGGTTATGCAACCATCACCGGACAGGCAAACGGCCAGGGTGGTCGAGAGCACGGGCAAAAATGTGATCAGTTGCCGGGTGCTCGTGACATTAGCAATCCAGAACACCGTGCATTTATTGCAGATGTTTGGGATGTGAATGTGAATGATATTCCAGGACCAGGTGTAGATTGTTATGAAATGATGCGAAAAATTGATAAAGGTGAAATTAAAGCACTTATTACTTTGTGCTTTAATCCTAAAGTCAGCTTGCCGGATAATACCTTTGTTGGTCAAGCATTGGATAAACTTGATTTTATGACTTCTATTGATTTCTTTGCCTCAGAAACAGCCCAACATGCAGATATTATTTTACCTGGTTCTTTGCAAGAAGAGGATGAAGGAGTTGTGACTCAAATAGAAGGCCGTGTTATTAAAATTAACAAAGCAGTGGAAGCGCCTGGTGAAGCACGGGAAGATTGGAAAATAATTCAAGATCTCGCTCGCTTATTGGGTCGAGAAAAAGGATTGGCATTTGAAGGGCCGGCCGAAATATTTGAAGAATTACGGCGAGCTAGCGCCGGAGGTATTAGTGATTATTCCGGTATCACCTACGAAAAAATAGATAAACAAGGCGGTGTTTTTTGGCCATGTCGGAGTGAGGATGATCCAGGCACTGAACGTTTGTTTGAAGACGGTTCATGGAACCCTATTGCAGACGGTGCAGGTCCTTTTTATTTTCCAGATGGTAAGGCACGTTTTATTTGTGCGGAATACAGAGAACCAACAGAAATAACAGATGAAGATTACCCTATTATCCTCACTAGCGGACGTGTGGTGAGTCAATTTTTATCCGGTACTCAAACGAGACGTATTGGACCACTGGTAGACCAATACCCAGAGCCTCTTATTGAAATTCATCCACGTTTAGCAGAAAAATTTAGTGTAGAGGATGGTCAATGGGCACGAGTGGAAACCAGACGTGGTTCTGTTACTTTACGAGTGCAGGTAGTTAAAACTATTAGGCCCGATACGCTGTTTGTTCCTTATCACTGGGGTGGTAAAAAGAGTATTAACCAATGTACGATTAGTGCACAAGACCCTGTGTCAAAAATACCAGAATATAAAGTATGTGCATGTCGAATTTTTCCATTAACAGAGGAAGAAGGGCAGGCTGCTCATGCTTGACCCCACTATGGAATTTTTTCTTGATCCCAGTCGGTGTATTGGTTGCCAAGCTTGTGTACAGGGCTGTAGTGAGTGTGATACCCACAAGGGCACAGCTATGATTCATTTAGAATATGTGGATCGTTTTGAAAGCCCACAAACTGCACCCGTGGTATGTATGCATTGCGATAATCCAACTTGTGCCGAAGTGTGTCCTGCTGATGCCATTAAAAAAACACCAGATGGTGTTGTGCAAAGTGCTCGGAAAGAGCGGTGTATAGCGTGTGATAATTGTGGTTTGGCCTGTCCTTTTGGTGTACCAAAAGTAGAAGTGACCGGCATTGAATTAATGATGAAATGTGATCTGTGTTATGACCGAACATCCATAGGTAAAAAACCAATGTGTGCGTCTGTTTGTCCGAGTCAGGCTTTGTTTTTTGGAACGGCACAGGAGCTCAAAACATTACGGCCACAATCACAGGCGATCAATGAATTCCAGTTTGGTGATCAAACCATTAGTACAAAAGTTCAGATGTTGGTGCCCAAAACAGATGGTACCAATCCAATAGATGTTACTGGTGCCATGGCCTCCATGAGTGTTGATGACATGATGATGGACGGTTTATATGAATAATGGTAAACGGTCGTGTAAAGGAATAAACGATGACTGAACAATGGAAAGAAGCCTACCCCATTGAAACCGCAACAGAAGAAAAATTGAGTCGTAGGAAATTATTACAATCCTGTGCCGTTGGCTGTGGTCTTTTAGCTATTGGTGAACTAACGGCATCATGGGTTTCTCGCAGTCGTGTACAGGCCGCAGACAAAGGGACTGCTGTTCGCTTAGAAAAAAATGTAGCGGATATTCGTATGCATGAAGCTGTTTTATTCTCATATCCAGATGAACATAGCCCTTGTATTGTTGTTCGGATTGGTGAGGAGGGCGGTGCACAAGACTTCGTCGCTTATTCTCAAAAATGTACCCACCTTGGTTGTCCAGTTGTGCCCGAACCAGAGCAGAATCGTTTGTATTGTCCTTGTCATAAAGGCAGTTTTGAACTGAGCACTGGCAAGGTATTAGGTGGACCGCCACAACACCCGTTACCTCGCATCGGCATTCGCATTACCGCAGATGGTTACATTGAAGCTGGTGGATAGTGAGGTGTATTTTTGTTTGTGAATAGGCTCTGTTGAGGCTCGTGTAACGGATGGGGGTATCCGTTTTCTGTGTTTACTCTGAGTATATTTTGTTGTTATTCAGCGATTCGGCTAAATGGCAGAACAACGGCAGGGGGTACATTAAAGAAGACACGTTTGGTGCGCTCTAAATGAAACCCTTGTGGCCAAAAATGTTCCCAGCGTTTGCGTGAGTAGGTGTACTGCACCCAACAGCGGCCCTGTGGTAAAATCTTAGCAATGGAGGCGATGATGCTATCTCGCAACTGTTCTGGTAGACTTAATAAAGGAAGGCTTGAGATAATGCCACCAATGTTATCCAGTGATATACCGAGTTGTGTCAAATGTTGTTCGAGACTTGAAGCACAGCCATTTACAACGGTAATATTGGGGTAACGATGTTGAAGACGTTCTGAGAACCGTTCGTCGAATTCAACAGAAATAAGACGATTTTGCGGGAAGTTACGGCAAATATGTTTGGTGATTGCGCCTGTTCCTGGGCCTAATTCAATAAGGACTTGGTCCTTTGTTACATTATCTAAAGATCGAAGCATCGCTTTGGCTAAATGCGGGCTAGAAGGTACGATTGAGCCCATTTGACGGAAATTTCGTAAGGACTGTCTCATAAAGCGCCAACTATCAATCATGTGTCTATACTGTGGATACTCACTCGTTCACAAGGAAGAATTGAATGGCTGTTGTATAAAAGATAAGAGGTGTGTAATATTATTGGTCAGTATCGGTTTCGTGACACACAACAAAGGAGGTGACCTTCACCTAAGTGCTCGCAACCCTTCTTTCTTTTGAGGAGTTGTGTTATGATATTGTTAGAGGATTGTGTTTTTTGCTTTGTTTACTTTTCTGGTCGTAATATGTGGCAGCCATGCGCGGCATGGTGTTGAAAGTAATCTTGGTGGTAATCTTCAGCCGCAGTAAATACGATAGTGGTATCGGCAGATTCAACAGGAACTATTTCTGTACAAGCTGGTTGTTGGAAGCTGTTGTCTGCATCAAAATTTTGTTTTGATTGTTCCGCTATCTGTTGCTGCTCTTTGCTGGTTGTAAAAATAACGCTACGGTATTGTGTGCCCACATCAGGCCCTTGGCGATTAGGGGTGGTTGGATTGTGTAAGCGCCAGAAAATATCTACGAGATCAGCGTAAGATAATTCTTTTGGGTTAAAACGCACCCGAACGACTTCAGCATGACCAGTGTTTCCACGGCAGATACTTTTATAAGTAGGGTTGGTGGTGGTTCCGCCCATGTAGCCAGATTCTGTATCAATGACACCATTTTGGGCTTGTAAGATATGTTCTACGCCCCAAAAGCAGCCTGCTCCAAAATAGGCCGTTTCAACAGTGGTAAAAAGACTTGTTAAATGTGTGAGTTTTTCATCAGCAAGTTTTTCTACGGGCACAAAACGGAGTGCTGCTGAATTGATGCAGTAACGTAAGCCTGTTGGTTGGGGCCCGTCTGAAAAGACATGACCAAGGTGCGAGGTACGAGAACGTACTTCAGTACGCACGACTCCGTGTGTACGATCTGTTTTTTCGATAATCACATCAGGGTTAATGGGTTTACGAAAACTTGGCCAACCGGTGCCTGAATCAAATTTATCCAGTGATGAAAACAGTGGTTCGTCAGACAGAACATCAAGATAGACACCAGCAGCGTGGTTATCCCAATAGGCATTTTTAAATGGGCGTTCGGTACCATTTTCTTGGGTAACGCGGTATTGTTCTGGGGTAAGATCAGATCGTGTCATAACGGTATTCTCGGTGGTGGTTTCGGCGCAGCCCACATGGGCTAGGAGGAAGAGGAATATAAGGGATAGGCGCATATAGGATATACGTTTATTTACCTTAGTTGTTTGAAGGGATTATGCTATCGAGGCTGTCTGCAAGAATAGAGAGGAGTGCTTGTATTTCATTATCAGAGATAGTGAGCGGTGGAAAGAGATACAATGTGTCGCCTAAATTGCGAAGCCATGCTCCGCGCGTAATCGCTTCTTGAAAGACTTTCCAGCCGATACGTTTTTTGGGATCCATGCCCAAAATATCAATTGCTGCCATCATCCCACAGTTGCGAACAGGCCCAAGGTAGGGGCGTGTGGTGGCAAGAGCAGACAGGCCATTTCGTAATTGTGGCTCAACCGTTTGTACACGCTCACAAATCTGTTCTTCGGCAAAAACATCAAGGGCAGCGTTAGCAACAGCAACGGCTAATCCATTTCCCGTCCACGTATTGCTATGCATGAAAGCCTTCATGTCAAAATAATCAGCGAGGAAATGTTGGTAGACAGCCTGTGTTGTTACCACTGCACAGAGTGAGATCATGCCGCCAGTTAATCCTTTGGAGATAACAGCAAAATCAGGTTGAATAATGGTGCCTGTTTCTGTTTGTGCATGATGTCCCGCTAACATTTTTCCAGTGCGGCCCATGCCGGCGGCAATTTCATCAGCAATCAGATAGACATTGTGAGCATCAGCCCATGCTCGTAAGCGGCGGAGCAGGTCTGGACTATAAACCAGCATACCACCCGCACCTTGCAGAATTGGTTCATAAACAATACCGGCCAAACTATCAGCAAGCGGTGCCAATTGCTGTTCAATACGTTCCCATTCACTGCTTGCGTCATTCCAGTGTGGGTCGGTTGGTCCACTGCGGTATGGTATGGATTCAATCATGGTAACGGGGAACATGAGTGACTCGTAAGGTTTTCCGTAAAGGCCACAGTCGCCAACAGCTAGAGTGGCAATGGTTTCGCCGTGATATCCATTTTGTAGTGCAGCAAAATGAGTGCGCTGCTGCTTGCCTGCATTAAGCTTTGCATGGATGGCCATTTTCATGGCAATTTCCATGCCGGTGGAGCCGTTATCTGTGAGAAATACTTTATCAAAATGTCCGCTGCGTTTTCCTGCTGGTGCCCGAGGCCCCCAGTGCTCTGAAGTATCGCCGTTAGCGAGCGAGAGTAGGCGTTCGCATAGACGAACTAAATCAGCATTAACGGTATTGGCAGCAATAATTTGATCAAAACGTTGAGCTTGTGTTGTGAGTGCTTCCACCAAATGTGGATGCCCATGGCCTAATGCTTTGCACCACCATGAAGACACTGCATCAATAACCTGTTGTCCATTGGCCAGTTCTAAATAAACACCCTGTGCTCCAATGACTTCTTTTGGGGCAAAAGTTTCATAGTCCGTCATTTGGCTACACGGGTGCCAAAAGACCGCACGGTCACGTTCAGAAATTGTTGTCATGAGAGCATCTTTGTTGCAAGAGAAGAGATGCAAACTGATTATTTTTGTTGGCCAATCCTGTACAGATGGGCCAATACTTCGGCAAGTGCACGGTAGAGATGTGGCGGTATTTCTGCATCAATGTCAAGTACGCTTAATAAGGTAACAAGGTCGCTATCTTCATAGAGTGGTATGCCGTGATCTCTGGCAATGGCGAGAATTTTTTCCGCAATAGTGCCAGAACCTTTTGCAAGCACTCGTGGTGCTGTTTCTAGTTTTTCATGATAGCGAAGGGCAACCGCTTCTTGGCGTTGATGTGGAGATGGTTGTGGTGGTTGATTCATGTTTCACTCGATATATCGGCAACACGAACATGGGCAGAAACTTGTGCGGTATCTAAATCTTCTTGCAGTGCATCAAGGCCAGCTTGGATACGGCTGAGTGCGGGTTCGGTAGCAAGCAGAGTAATAGCAACGGGAGAGCCGCTGGCACTATTCAAACGAATGGAAACGGGGCCAAGGGTATCAAGTTCTACATCAACACGGACAAAGGTTGCGGTGCCGCCACCGCTGGTGCTGCGGTTTGCAACAGCCAGTCGTGCAGGCACAGCTTGTTTTTGTAATGATAAATGAAAGGGCACCACTAAATCATAATCTTCAAACCCAGATGGTTTGAAAATTAATTCCGAGAAAAATTCTCGGACCAGAGCGTGTTGCATGTGTTGTGTTTCTGGTGTGTTTGGGAGGGCACGTAATTGATGGCTTAGTTCAGACAAATCTTGGGAAAGGCTTTGTTCCAGCGGCAAAAAAGTTGCAGGATTTTTGTGGGCAGCTTCAGAAGGATGGGCAGCGGCAATACTTTCTGGAGCCGAGTTGGTAGCAGAAGATTGTACATCTGTTAGTGTGGCATTGGCTGGAGCATGTGCTAATGGGTCTGGAATGCGTTGTAATAATGAGGTAACAGTTTCTAAAGCACTGCTAATATTCGGTGGTTGTGGCGATAACCCACCAGCAGTAAGGGCAGGGCCGCTGGGTGAGACCGTTTGGTTCTGTATTGGTACAGCAGTGTTTTGTTGTGTTGGAGAAAGCGTGCTGTTGTTCGTGAGAGGCGCAGTGGTTTGCGGAGTGCTTGCAGTGGCCACCTGTGGACTTGGCGTCGTGGTCGTTGGTGTTTGCGTAGCTACTGCCTGCTGCAATACGGTTGCTGCTTGTTGTAAATGTTGGCTTGGGTTGGGGAGGCCATTCGTGAGGGCGTGTGTTGCTGTTTGTAATAAGACCGGGGTTACTGGTAAATGCACTTTAGCCAGCAAGGCATGGGCAGCCGCAACAATGGGTGCTTGTTGCGGTGTCGCTTGGCTCACGGCGCGTACCGCTTGTTCTATACGAGTGGCGCTATCAATAGGTGCTTGTTGATTTTGAAAAGCGCTCAGCACTTGGCGTGCTTGCGAAGAATCGGCAATGCCAAGGCGCTCAAGAAAGCTTGGCTGGGCAGCAATGGCTTGTGGATTATTTGTGCCGTTTGCCAATTTAATGTGGATGCCGTCTGAGGTGTCCATCACTTGAAATTGAACAACACTGTCACGTAACAAAGGAATGCTGCTTTGGGCAATCAAGTTTCTGCCACGTATGGTAAATAAATAATTATTATCAGCAAATAATTCAACAACACGACCGCTAAGCACGTCGCCTGGTTTTAAAATATCCAGTAAGTTTCTTCCCGTACTTTGTTCTGTGCTTAGTTCTATTGGCCTACCATCTGCTGTTGTCAGGCCAGAGCTTGGTACTCGTGGTCCAGCAGAAGGAGGTAATGGCACAGGCGGAACCGGCATTAGTCCACGCCAGTACCAAGCAGACGTTTACGGAGCATGGCAACGACACGGCTATGAATTTGGCAGACACGGCTTTCTGTAATATCAAGTATCAGTGCAATTTCTTTCATCAGCAATTGCTCAAAATAATACAGCTTAATAACGAGTCGTTCATGTTCTTTCAGTTTATCAATTGCATCCAATAAAACACGATGCTGATCTTCTTTCTGCATGTTATCGTCTACGTCGTTCATGCGGTGGCAGCCAAGTAAATCTGCAAGGGTAGAGCGGTCTCCAATTGGCGCATCTAAGCTTACTTGTATAGAAAGCTGTGCATGACGTTCTATTTCCAATAAGTCTTGTTCGCCAACTCCAAGGTGGGCAGACAGTTCTGCATCTTCTGGTAGGCGGCCAAGTTCATTGGTTAAGTCATGAATGGCCTGATGATATTCTTTTGTTCGAGAACGCATACCGCGAGAAATCGTATCGCGGCTACGCAGGTCATCAATAATCGCTCCACGAATACGCAGTACCGCGTAGGTGCTAAAAGCGGTTTGTCGAGATGGGTCGTAGCGGTCTACCGCATCAATAAGCCCCAGTACGCCAACGTGAAACAAATCATCCCGATCGACAGAATTCGGGAGTGTTGGCAGGATGCGTTCAACAACGCTGTGCACCAAGGGTAGATGTTTACAAATTTCCGCATCCCGCTCAGCATCAGAGCGAGTATTATGAGCGGCTTGATAAGCTTTTAGCCCTCGGTGCGATTGTTGTGTGAGCTTAGCGGTCATGAGGGCACAGTCTGCCTTGCAGGTTGACTTTGCATCTCATGTATTTGCTCCGCACGTTGTTCTGCATCTTCAGCTTCTTGTGCGGCAAGTTGGCCAGCCATGGCTTTCACAATGGAATGCCCGCAAATACGCAGAAGTAGGCCCGTGAGCATCATGCTCAAAAAAGCCGCAAGGCTCGCTTGCCAAGTGGTTTGCAATAAATCATTACCCAGCATGACACCAATGCCAAGCCATATCAGTCCAACCCACTTCAGGGCCTGTGCCTGTGCTGCTAAAATAATATGTTCCATAATAACCCGTCCTCACAGTATACGCCACAAAGCGCTTACATGCAAGACCTCTCACACAAAGAGGTGCAAGTGATTCGTTCATGCTGATCCTCTCAAAGGAAAGGTGCGCCACAGGCATAACACAAAAGACAACGCAAAAAGAAGGCCATATGTTCATGAAAAGGTTTTTCTACATAAGCTTTTTTATACAAATGGTTTACGGTGACATTTGTTCTGCTAATGCTCTGTGCTATGGGATAGGATAAAGCTCCGTCATTGCGGCCCCATGACTCTGTTCATAATGCGCATCAGACGGTAATAGAATAGGTGGAAAGGAGTCGCTGTGTTAGAGTTGATGATAGCAGCGCTGTTTGGAGCGTTTTTTGGATCATTCTTGAATGTGTGTATTCATCGTTTACCGCGCAACGAAAGTGTCGCGCATCCGCCTAGCCGCTGTTATAGCTGTGGCACCAAAATCACGTGGTATGATAATCTACCGATCATCGGCTATTTACTCCTACGTGGTAAATGCCGATGGTGTAAAAGTTCGTTTAGCCCGCGTTATTTATTGATGGAATGTTTGGTCGCTGTACTGACCGCAGCCGTAGTTTGGTATGTTTTTCTGTTTGATAATGTTATCGCAACGGAACAAGTGGTTGGTAGGGAAGTGCATACACTCAAGACATGGCTGACTGGCTACGGTTTATATCCGTGGCAGTTCTTTTTGCATGAGTATCATTTTAGCAATATCTTGCTTGGCAAAGGCCTCATCTGTGCGGCATGGTTGGTAACCGTGTATTTTTTGTTTGTCTGTTCTGCAATAGATATAGACCACATGATTATTAACGATGAATTAACCAAACCGATGCAAGTGGTTGCACCATTTCTTGGTCTTATTTTATTGCCGTCCTACATGTTCTTATTTACCCTCTATGGCATAAATATGGAAAGCTACGGTGGTCTGCATTATTATATTGGTTGGCCCAGCATCCATTGGAACATTGCTTGGGAGGGTGAACAAATACTGTCCTCACATACCATACTGTCCGGTTTCTGGACTACGGCCACCGTCTATGGTGTAAGTGTTATCGGTTTATTGCTGACCCTCCAACTTGCTAAATGGGTCTATGGTAAAGCCTTGCCAGAAGCCCAGCGTTGGGATGAAGCTGTAGATTATAAAGGTATGCGCACCGGAGTGCTTTGGTTTATTGTAGCTCTTATTCCTGCCCTTCTTGTAGCAGGCTGGTGTTCTTATAACGCCCATGCAACAGACACTTCTCATCTTATGGCTGTAGTACCAAACGCAGCAAAGGAACCGAACAATCATTACACATGGTTATGGGCCGCAACTCAAATGAGCCAATCTATTATCGGTAGCATAGTTGGCTGGTGGCTACCGTGGTTGGTAGGGCTTGGCGGTAGCGTTATTTTTCGCCGTAACGCTATGGGTTATGGTGATGTTAAATTTCTTGCACCTATTGGTGCTATTGTCGGCCCTGTTGGTGTAGTCTTCGTCTTCTTCTTTGCGGCACTTATCGGCACTGTTATTGGTATACCACTGCGACTCCTCAAAAAAGGCGTAGAAATACCATTTGGCCCTTACCTTGCTGTTGGCACCGTACTCACCATGGTCGCAGGTATGGAAGTCTTTTTATATTTATTTCCGCAATAACGGTTGAGCCGCAACAGGCGGACGTACTTAGTACCAACAGGTGGCGTTACGGAAAATTGCTTTCATCTCGTGGTTTTTATAAATCGATACCTTCTCTTCAGATTTATAAAAAAATGAGTGTGCTTACTTTAAAGATGAACCATTTTCATCAAGAATAATAGCAATATCACCAGTAGCGGCAGCAGCGTGCCCAATTGGTTCACTACCATTATAACCACCACTCACCTGTAATTCAAAATTCAGTTGGCGTTCAGGGCGCAATGGTACAGTAAAATGATTATTCCCCCACCGTAGCCTGCGAGTAAACAATACGACATGTTTATCCGGATCATAGGCACTTATAGAAACCTGAGTACTGGCAAAAGAAAGCCCAATATCAGTATGCATCCCATTGTGATGGTGGTGATGCCCATGGTGATGACTTGAATGAAACCCCATCTCCACTCGCCCACGCGGATAACGAACATTCATCCCACGAACAAAAGCCCGCTCAAGTTGAACACTAAAAGTCGTCGGCTGCCCATCCACATCACCATTACGACGAGCCTGTCTGCCACAACTACTGAGCAAGCAGACCAGAGCGAGAAAGAAACCAAGCTTTGAGACGGTAAACATATGTGCTCCCTCTATTTTGCATAAATCTAAAACACGGCAGAAAGTGGTCAATGGGAGGTTGCTAGCGTGTTTTAGATTTGGTACTTTAGCTGCTAGTGATAAAGAATTCTCATGTGATGTGAATATAATGGTTTGTGAATTAGCAGAAGAGTAACGATTCTACTGGAGTTTGTTTATTTTACTGCTGAAGTTTAATCGACTGTGAACGTGATTATTAAAACTGTTCTTTGTGAAGCAGGCTGGCTCTTAGATGTAGAAAAAGAAGGGCAGCTTATGAATGAAATTCAACGTTAACTTGCACAAAAACACTATCGTGTAGTATTGTCCTTTGTTGTTCAGCAGCTCCTCTGTTCTGTCGTATTAGGTATTGCGGTAGAGTTTCACTTTCAGTATACGTATAAAAGGAAATAGATGGCATCTACAAAAAACAAGCCTTTGGAGGGTAAGGATAAAAAGTTTCGTGGTATAGTGGCTAATCGACCATGGTCTTTGTGTGTTGGGGCAGGGATTTCTGTGGGTCTTGTGCCGACTTGGCAAGATCTAACTAGACGGGTTTTGAATGAAGCTTTTGGTACTGGTTATGATAATGACGGGTTTGATGCTTTATCAAGAAATATGCGATGGAGCTTAGACGCTTTATTACAAGGTGCTGCTAATTACCTTTTTTTACAAGGTCAACCTAGAGATGCTTTTTCTGGCCTTTTGGAAAAGCATATATATAATGATTTCCTTAAAGTGGCTGATTCTTCAAATGTAAAAGAAGCGGTAATTGAAGCTTTGAATAATCCAAGATTGCTCAAAAAGGATCAAGTCTATTCTTTGTGCGACTTTTTCATGGCGAATTATGGTTCGTCAACGTTGGTGTCTCTTGCTCAACGTACTTCGATAGCAAAAGGGAATGGTAAAGCACCGCAAAGTATAATTAATTTTAATGCAGATACTCTTCTTTCTACTGTGCTAGATCTATTTTTGATCAAAAATCATTTTGAGTCTACACGAAAATTTGAGCATCCAAAGGCTGAGTATAAAAAAACACTACGTGGAATGGATTCGGGCAATGTGTATGTGACTCCTATTTTTCATTGCCATGGAGCAATCTCTCCACAATCTATAAAGTCATGCGCCGTTAAATATAAAGATGCTAGAGAGAATCTGGTTTTTAGTGAAAATGACTACCTTGAAATCGCAGGTAATGTTTCGACTTGGGCACAGAGCTTATTTCTTTTTCAAGCTCAATGCTCAAGGCTTTTAATTATTGGACATTCGATGTCAGATTCTAATATTAGGAAATGGTTGGCATGGAGTCATGAGAACTCAATGAAAGATATTGTTCAGCTAACAAACTCAAGTGAGATAACTCCTCGGCATATATGGATTGCTATAGAACCGAGTGATAAAAATCAGAAACTTATCCAAGAAGTGTCTCTTCTACATATTGGAGTTAGAATATGTTGGATCCCTTGCTGGGGTGATATAGGTGAAGTCTTGGATAATTTATTGGCGTTATAAGAGGGGTAGAAAGCTCTTACCTTTCGTTTGAAAGGCAGGTCTGATATTATTTTATCGGTTTTTGTCCATCTCTTCACATATTTTTCACATTCTTAACATATTCAGATAATAGAACCCTGTATACTGGTTGTCATAAGGAGGTTGATCATGACGATCAGGCGTATAGTGGCAATTGTGTGTATTTTTCTCTTGGCTTGTGGGGGCTGGAGTGTTTTGGGGACGGCAACAGCATGGCGAAGCCATGAGGCAAGTGAGCATTTAGAAGAGCAAGTCGTGCAACTATGGGGTGGGCCTTTGCGGCAGGAAGCACCACAACTGTGCATGGGGGATGGTGAGAATTTTCCTGTGTGTAGTAGTGAGGTTGAGGTGTCCATTGATAGCGATTATAGAAAAAAAGGTCTTATCTGGTATCCTACTTTTCGGGTTCGTTTTCAGGCGCACTATACTTTTGTTGTTCCACAGGGTGGAGTTGGTTTGGTACATATTGCTTTGCCGTTACCAAGTCGGCATAGCACATATGAAAATATTACGATGTTGTGTGATGATGAAGTTGTTGATGCGGTTGATTTACGGCAGGGTTTTCATTATGATATTATGTGCCAGCCGGGAACGGAGCACTCTTTTGACATAGCTTTTACCACGAGAGGGCTCTCTGAATGGATGTATGTGCCGAATCAGTCTGGAAAAATACGGCAATTAAGCCTTACAGCGAATTGCCATTTTATGGGGCATGATTATCCAGAAGGATCGCTGTCGCCAACATCGGCAGAAGTAGTAGAAGGAGGAAGTGTGGTGCGTTGGAAAATGGGCGACATGTTGACCCATAAACATATCGGGATTCAAATACCAGAACTATTGAATCCCGGGCCTATTACCACGCGAATAACGTATTTTGCACCAGTATGCTTGATCTTCTTTTTTGTGTTGATGGCGGCTGTTAATATTTTGCGAGCTATTCCTATTCATCCTATGCATTATCTGTTTATAGCTTCTGGATTCTTTGCTTTCCATTTATTGCTCGCCTATTTGGTGGATGTTATAGATATACATGTCGCTTTTGCCATATCGGCGGTGACATCTACCTTGATGGTGAATGTGTACTTGAAAACGGCTTTAGGCAGCCGATTTCCGTGGCTTGGCTCGACAGTAGGGCAATTGATTTATTTAATATTATTTTCGTACTCTTTTTTCATAGATGGTCTCACTGGTCTGACAGTGGCCATTGGGTCGGTTATTACCCTTGCGGTTATGATGCGCTTGACTGCTCATATTGATTGGAATACGGTGTTCCAGAAGGGTGACGTAGATGACAATTCTTGTAGTCGAGGATGAAACGGGAATTGCGGATAGTATTGATTATGCTCTGTCAGCGCAGGGCTATAGTTGCCATCTTGTTTCCACTATAGGTGAAGCGCGTCGGTATGTTGGTATGCATCCGGTTCAGCTCATTATTTTGGATGTTGGCCTGCCAGATGGGAGTGGCTTTGATTGGTGCATAGAAATTAGGCAGACAGACATCAGTACGCCCATTCTTTTTTTAACGGCTAGGAATGAAGAGCCTAATCGTATATTTGGTTTGGATATAGGCGGTGATGATTATGTGGTGAAGCCGTTTAGCCCTCGGGAATTGATTGCGCGGATTCGTTCTTTATTACGACGCTGTCAGCAGCAAGCACAGCAGCTAGACGTAGAATTTGTTATTGATCGGCAAAAACAACGTATCCAATATTATGGTGTGATGTTGGATTTAGCGCGTTATGAATATCGGTTATTGGCGGTGCTTATTAAGTATCCGGGTCGTATTTATTCTCGGCGAGATTTAATGAATAGTGCGTGGGATGACCCAGACATGAGTACCGAACGAACGATAGATAGCCATATAAGGAGTCTTCGTAAAAAGCTTCACCAGATACAACCAGAAAAGGATCCCATAGAAACACATCGAGGCATGGGGTATTCTTTGCGGGATGTGGAATGACCATTCGTTCACGGTTTTTATTGATTTTTTTTGTGTGTACAGTGATGCTCTCTTACTTAGTAGCAAGATCAGTGAATACAGAATTGCGTCCTATTTATTTGGCGAGCATGGAAGATGCTTTGTTGGATGCGGCCCACCTTTTGGCGCAACAGGCGGAGAATGCCGAAGCGCTAACGAATGCAAATATGGCACAGGTATTTGATTTTGGAATGCAGCGGGAGTTCTCTTCGTCTATTTATTCGGTTGAACGTACGACTATCAACTGTCGCGTGTATGTCTGCGATGCACAGGGGTTATTGGTGTATGATAGTGACAATACAGATCCGCAGGGAACGAATTATAGTAGTTGGAATGATGTGTCATTATGTTTGCAAGGAGACTATGGTGCTCGGGCAACAAGGACACATAAAGATGACCCGACTTCACTTATTTTGTATATAGCTGCACCGATACGGAAGAATAATGTTATTGTTGGTAGTCTTACCTTGGGGAAGCCGATTAGTCATGCTGCATTGATAAGTGAACAATTAACGCAGCATATTTTTGTGGCAGTGGCAATTGCTTTATTGGTGTTATTGGTACTTGTGGTAGCCGTGACGGTATGGATCACACGGCCTATTCAGTTATTAACAGAATGGACCACACGAGTGAAACAAGGAGAACAACCCACGTTACCTCACCTTGGAGTGAATGATATGGCTTTTTTAGGCGAACAAATGGAAGCGATGCGACAAGAAATTGAAGGGAAAGGGTATATAGAAGAATATATTAGTTCATTAACACATGAATTAAAAAGTCCGTTAACCAGTATCAGTAGTGCCGTAGAAATTCTACATGAAAATCCTGATGAGATTGTTCGGGATAAATTTATTAACCATATTGATGCCTCGTCCGTTCGTTTGAGAAATATTGTAGAACAATTACTATTGTTGAGTAAAATTGAACGAATGAACGAGTTGCAGCAACGAGAAAACTGTTGTTTACAGATGCTAGTAGAGGAAGAACTTGAGCAGTTGGCTCCATTAATTGTTCAGAAAAAATTACATATTCAATGTGATTTGCAAGACTGCTTGGTGTTTGGTGACCCCTTTTTATTAAGACAAGCTCTTAATAATATATTTAAAAATGCATTAGAGTTTTCGCCTGTAGCTGGGGTTGTAAAAGTGGTTTTGATGAAGAATGTATTGTCGATTTATGATGCTGGACCAGGTATTCCAGACTATGCCTTGTCGCGTCTGTATGAGCGATTCTATTCTTTGTCACGGCCGAATGGTGATCGTAGTACGGGATTAGGTTTGTGTTTCACAAAACATATTTTTGATCTGCACGGGTTTGGTATACATATAACAAACCATAATACTGGCGGCTGTAAGGCCGTCGTGACATGTAATGGAAAGTAAGAGGTTGGTATGGACACGGAAGCTATAGAGCAGATATTTCAAGATTCATTTGTGGATGAACAGATGTCCCGCAGTGAACGAAAGGCGATACGTGCGGTACTGGAAGAATCTTGCGCAAGTGAAAATGATCGCCGTTGTTGTCGTAATATGGCTTTTGATTTTATGCAGAAGCAGTTGTCAGCTCATGATTCAATGCTCTGCTTCCGTTGGTTGCGAGAAACGGTTCGCCTCATTGATCAAACACGAGAACAAAATGTAGAGCAGCGGGCATACTTTTCACCGGGTGAGGCGTGTCGTGATGCCATTGTAGATGTGCTCTGTAAAAGCCGAACATCAGTGGATATCTGTGTGTTCACCATAACGGATGATCGTATAACGCGGCATATTGTAGATGCGATAGAGCGTGGTGTGCAGGTACGAATTATCAGCGATAATGAAAAAGTGGAAGACCGTGGTAATGATGTACGCTTTTTACAGGAGCAGGGCGCTGTTGTCTGCACCGATGCTACTCGGCATCATATGCATCATAAATTTGCTGTGATCGATGGACGAGTATTAATAAACGGCAGTTTCAATTGGACTCGTTCTGCATCAGATTACAATCAAGAGAATATTGTTATCAGCAATGCTACATCGTTAATTCAACAATTTCAAAATGAATTTGATCGCCTATGGATAAAACTATCTTAGAATGGGTGCTTCATCAAGTTGCCTATTTACGTTAAGGTAAGAGGATTGATACGGTTTTATATTAACGAACCCGTGTATGTTTTTGTAAGTGGGCTTCAATTATTTTCCAACGGTCGTGGAATCGTTGTACGGTAAAGGTTCCAGTGTAGTATTTTTCTCGTTCATGACTATGGCCCCAATGGATAACAGAGCCAGTAATAGACCAGTTTGCGGTAAGAGTATATTGGAGTGCGGTAGCCTGCTCATCTGTGGCAATATCAAAAATTGATATATTGGTAATGGTACTTAATGCACCATCGGCTTCATCGTTGATGAGTTCTGTGTACAGATCGCAATAGAGGCTGTTTAAGAGTGGTCCGTCTACGGCGTAAGCAAGTGTATCGTAAATGCTGTGTTCGTCATGTTTGTCAAAGGCGTGGTACATGGTGGCGAGTAAATTTGTTATTTGTTGTTCCTGCTCTATTTGTGTTGGTGCTGGTGGGGAATTCCAAAAGTGAGGTATGTGATAGGGAGCGCCTATGGTGAGGGCAAGCATGGCGGTGGTGCCACAGGTGGCAGCTATTCGAGTGCTTTGTTTACGGCAGAAAAAAAGTAACGCAGTGCTTAGGCTCGCAGCAGATAAAAAGAACCACAACGGGATAGTACTTAAGGTAGGTTCCCATGCTTGGGTCTGTAAGCGTTCTAGAGTACTGGGGGTGAGTGGTTTATGCCAAGTGCTACTTGGTTCGTCCGTTGTAAAGTAGAGTTGCTGTGGTTTCCACGGAGTTGTTAATAAAAGATTTTGGGTGGTGAGTAATTGTTCTTCATAACCAAGCTGGGTTGGGGCTGGCGCGTGAATAACTGGCCAGACATTCCAGACAAAACAAATATTTTGTGGAATGTGATTCCATGCATAAAAATATTGAATATGCAGATTCGTTTCATCAACTTGAATACGGTCTGGCGATGGGCTTGGATTTATCCGAATATCTTTACAACTACTTTTGTTTGGCTCCACTGTGTGTCCATCAATCTGGAGTGGATTAAAATGTTGAAGATAGTGACGGCTGGTTGTGCAGATATGGGTTAACTCATCAGTTGTCACCACGCCCACTTCCTTTGTTGGAGTGGCCATGAGGCGTATCATAACTGAGAGCGGCACATAAATATCGTATTGCAGCCCGTGTTCATCTATGCTTGCGCGAGCCGCGAAACCGTCTCGTTCTACATGTGTTGGTAAAAGCGAAAGCAGAACAAGGCAGGTTGCAGTCAACAGCAGTGGCATTTACGCCTCAGTACAGACTTTCCGAATGCTGTCGCCGTAGAGTTCGGCGCGTTTGGGACCGAGTTGCGGTACCACGCTTAAATCGTCCGCACCGTGTTGCTTCAGGTATTCAATGGATTTAGCAGGCAAGACTACTTGCAGTGGTACCTCTCGACGACCAGCTTCACCTTTACGCCAATTTTTAAGGCGTTTTTCTCGTGCTTCTTCCGATGAGTCAACTTGACGTTTTTTGGTGTGTTCGGGTACCGGTATCGGTTCGGCAAGGTTCTCTCGGACTAGATCTAAAATTTGATTGCCGTAATCATCCAAAATTGCTCGGCGTAGGCGTTGTCGTTTGAGCAGACCAAAGTTTTTCGGCGCATTGCGTGCAAGTGCAACCATTGCTTCATTATTGAGGACACGGCCTGGCGGTTGGTTAAGCTCGCGGGCAACCTCATCTCGCCATGTATAGAGGGCAAGTAAGAGCGAGAGGCGGGGGGTAGGAAGGCCATGCCAGCCTTTCACGCGATAAATGCCTTCGGGCTTAAAGCCAAGGTCGCGTGGTTCTGCGTTCATTACAGCATCGCAGGCTATGCCCACTTCTTCTTCCAAATCAGCGGTGGCAACTGCTTCAATTAACTGTTCGCAGATGCGTGGCAAGTAGACCACATCATCAATGGCATATTCCAGTGCATTTGGGTCCAACGGGCGGGTTCCCCAATCATATTGGCTGTAGGCTTTCGCAAGGCTGACCTCACAAAATTCTTCAACCAAAGCACCGTAGCCCGTTTTTGGGTAGCCCAATAAAGAGGCGGCTTGCTGGCTATCAAATACACAGCGTAAGTGTATATCATAATCACGTTTAAGACAAATGACGTCATATTCGGCACCGTGTAAATAACAGCGCTTTTCAGGATCTTCCAGCACACCCTTGATGCTATCTAGGGCTGTACGGCCACCCTCCAAAGCGAGAGTATCTACCATAAAATAATGTCCGTCAGCATTGATCTGGAGCAGACATACTTGTTCTTGGTAGACATGTGCCGAATTGGATTCTGTATCGACAGCAACCCATGCTGCCGCCTCCAGTATGGGAGTGATGGCAGCAAGCTCTTCGGTGGAGCTAATCCATGTATAGTCAACAGTACTCATGGGCTCAGTTCACCACTGCTACAGGCTTTGTCCACTACAAGGATAGACAGAGGAGATGGGGATAGTGATAAGGAGGAAGGAAGGTGTTTTTTATTGTTCTAAAAGAGTTGCGTCATCCTCTGTGCGGGACTGTTGCGCAACGCGACAAATGCCTGTGGTGGAATTGGTCGCCCGCTGAAAGTAGACAGTGCCTCGGTAAGAATGAAGTGACTTAAAGTACAATATAGTAACAACTTAAAGAGATGGTACGCTGTGTGCGTAAACGTTTAGGGAAGTGGTCTTCAAAAGCGATAGTATGCTGATAAGAGGCCCGTGATTGTGAGTTATATCAGCAATCGGAAAGGAAGTGAGGCGGTTATGCTATCAGACGATCGAATGCTAAACTTAGCTAAGATGCTTGATGTAGCGAGTTTACGTGCACATGTACATGCTGCGAATATAGCCAATCAGAACGTTCCTGGCTATCGTGCGAAGGCTGTTTCCTTTGAAACTGAGTTCAATAAGGCCATGCAACAACATGGTGATGAAGCTGCAAGAATGGTCAAACCAGAAGTTTATGAACCACAGGTCACATCGGTCGATAATGATGGTAACGATGTGGACTTGGATAGAGAAGTAACCGCAGCGGCACAGAATGGTGTGTTGTATAATACCTATGTGAACTTGCTGCGCGGTAAGCACACCCTGTTAACCACTGCTATTGGCGGAGGAGCGTAAACATGCCTTTGCATAATATTTTCGGAGCAATGGATGCCAGCGCCTCAGCCCTAACTGGTGAGAAAAAACGCATGGGCATTGCCGCAGAGAATTTGGCGAACGCGGGTTCTACTAAGCGTTTACCAGAAAACGGTGGTTTACCGTATGCTCGTCAACGAGTACATTTTCAAACCGTTCTTGATAATTTTGGTCGAGAGACAGGTGCCGTAGAAGCAACTGTTGAAAAAAGCCCACGTTATGAAAGCTTTTTTGATCCAGATCATCCAGATGCGGATGAAGACGGTATGGTTACCGAGTCAGATATTAGCCCTGTACTTGAGCTAACAGATTTGATGATGGCAAGTAAGGCCTATGAGGCGAACACAAATGCCATCCGTGGTCTCCTGCGTATGCATGAGACGGCATTGCGATTGGGAGATAGATAATGGGAACACCGTTGGATCCAATGCGGGGCCTCATCGGCTCTGGTCAATTACAACAAACACAGAATGTTGCTAAGACAACTGCTGAACAAACTGGTAAAACAGAAGACGGCAAAAGCTTTAAAGATGTGATGTCAGAATTTGTCAACCAAGTTGATGATGCACAACATCAATTTGATGATGCCATTAAAGCAGTCGAAAATGGTGAAACCGATAATTTGCACCAAGTCATGCTTGCTCAAAACGAAGCGCAAGTGTCTTTGAAATTGGCAGCAGAAGTGCGCAATAAATTAGTAGAAGCCTACCGCGAAGTCATGCGAACCCAATTCTAAGCATCATACCCGGTTTGATAAAAGAGGCCAATCATGAAAGCATTACTCGAACAATTTAAAGCGCTTTGGGCGCGCCTAGAGGCACCGCAACGCGTTACCATCGTGTTAGTTGCCCTTGGGTTTATCACGGCAATTACCGTTTTATCGTATGGGGCAACACGCTCAACACGTCGTGTACTAATGAGCAATGCTAGTGTTGCTCAAATAACAAATGCGGTTTCGTACTTAAAAGAAAATAAAGTAGACTACGAAGTAAGAGATAATCAAACAACCTTATTAGTGCCCGATTCAGAATGGTATTCATTACGAAAAGATTTAGCTGAACAAGATTTGCTGGGTGACAATACGACCGTTGGTTTTGAATTGTTAGACGAATCTGGGTTTGCTGACTCAAGCTTCCGTGAACAAAAAAATTATGATAGAGCAGTGGCAGGAACCATAGAACGTTCTATTAACACCATTGAGGGTGTTAAGAAATCACGCGTTATTGTGGTTCGGCCAACTCCAAGCCCATTCCTTGACGATGATGAGCACCAAGCTTCAGCCTCTATTTGGTTAGAAATGAAAAAGGGTCGCCGTGCAACAGAAAGCCAAGTACGAGCCATCGTTAATTTAGCACAAGGTTCTGTCTTAGGCTTAAAGCCAGAGAATGTCAGTGTTGCAGATGCAAAAGGCCCACTCACCAGAAGTGAAGAAGATAGTTCTGCCCTGCACGCTTCAACAACAATGGAAGCAGAGCGAGATAAAGAAGCATATTTAACGCGTCGTGCGCAATCAGTGTTAGAGCGCATGCTCGGCCCTGGCCGTAGTGTCGTGACGGTTGATGTCGATATGGACTTCACCATCATGACGGAAAGCAGCACCGATCCAACTACGAAAATGGAAAAATCAGAAAGCACACAAACCACAGACCGTTCAACACCAGTTGCAGGAACGGGCGGTCAAGCAGGTACAGCTAGCAATGTTGAAGGTGCACAAGCTGCTGCCGCTGGTGGTGCCGAGTCTGCCACAGAAACTCAAGAAATTGCAGATAGGGAATATGTTGTTGGAGAAACCCGTAAAGCGACTCAGCATGAAGTTGGTCGTTTAGAAGGTATGACCGTTAGCGTATTACTGGACTGGAAAGATGAAGTAACCGAAACTGAGAATCCAGAAACGGGCGAAAAAACAAAAACGATAAAACGGGTGCCGTTTAGTGCGGAAGAAAAAACCCAGTTTGAAGAATTAGTGTTGAGTGCAATCGGTTATGAGTCGGCTAAAAATTTACAAGAATCACGAGTGGCTGGATCAGCCAAGAACTTCCAAGTAAAAGTTGAAAGTATCGATATGTACCGTGCGCCAGAAGAACAACCAGTAGATACTTTGGTCGCAGGTGTTGGTAACGAGGCTTTAATGGATTACATACGGTATGGAGCAGTGCTGGTTGTAGCTCTGGGTTTATTGTTTGTAGCACGCGGTCAGCTCAAACGTAGCCATACTGTTTGGGAAACAGAACGGGCTAAACAAGAAGCCGAAGAAAAACGTCAAAAACAAAAAGAAGGCGCCGTAGAAGAATCTAACGAAGCGCTGATGGAACGTCGTATGGAACGTAAAGAAGCCATTCGTAAACAAATTTTAGATGACCCCAAAACGGCAGCCCAAGTGCTGAAGATGTGGCTTTATGAGTAACGAAGATAACAACGAAGAAAGTATACCGTTAACGGGTCGTCGTAAAGCTGCCGCTTTTTTGTTGTCATTAGATAGCGAAGCATCCGGTAAATTGCTCTCGTCTCTTGGTGAACGTGACATTTCTGCACTGACTGAAGAGATGGCTCGAATTAAAGACTTAACAGCGGAAGAAATGGAAAGTGTCTGGGACGACTTTAGCGATGCAGCCAGTACAGATATTATTTCTGTAGAACCCATGTTGCAGGCTATTTTAGAAAAAGCACTTGGTACGCAAAAAGCAAAAGAAATGCTTGAGAAAATTCGTCGTCAATCTCGAGATTTAGAACCATTCCGTAGTTTACGTGCATTAAACGGTAAACAGATTTTACAAATTCTTGGTGGTGAACATCCGCAGGTGATGGCCATTGTTATGAATTATTTAAGCCCCGCACAAAGCTATGAGCTTTTGTATGGGCTCTCTGAAGACGTGCGTTATGATGTGATTCGTCGTATTGCGCAGACTGAAGAAATGCCGATAGAAATGATGCGTGAAATAGATGAAGTACTTGAAGTGCGCGCCTATGCGATGGCATCACAACGTACTGATGGTGCTGGAGAAAATCGCTTTAAGACAGTGGCGCAAATGTTGAACTTGGCAGACCCATCTATGTCTAAGACAATTATGGACCAACTGGCACAGGAGCTGCCAACGGTTGCCGAAAATATTCAGGCTTTGATGTTTGTATTTGAAGATCTCATCAATGTTACTCCCAAAGATATGCAAAAAATTCTTGGCGATTTGGATAAAGCCGTTCTGGCACTGGCACTCAAAACTGCGCCGGAAGAAATTGCCAATCATATTTTGGATAACCTATCTAAACGTGCACGTGATAATATCATGGAAGAAATCGAGATGATGGGACCAAAACCATTATCAGAAGTGGAAGAAGCACAAAAAAGTATCTTGCAACAAGTTCGCAGTATGGAAGAAAAAGGTGAAATCACCGTTAGCCGTGGCAGTTCAGAGGAAATGGTCTAATGGCTATTATCCGTTCACGTGCCAGCAGTGCTGCGCCTGCGCAAGTGGCTATTGCCAATCCAAGTGTGGATCGTGCCTTGGAACAATGGGAAGAGCGTATTAATCAAGCGCGTGAAGAAGGTCGTAAGCTTGGGCTGGCAGAAGCCGCTGCGGATAAAGCAGCAGCGGAACAAGCACGTGCAGATGTGCAACAGGTGACGGCAGAAACTGAAACGAAAATTGCTAATGCGGAACAAAATATACGCCATCGGTTAGGGCAAGTCATTGCTGCGCTGAGTGAAGCGATAGATGAAACAACAGCACTCGAAGAACAAGCCTTAGCTTCAGCAGAGCGAGATGCCGTACAATTAGCGTGCCGCTTGGCTGGTGCCATTTTACATAAAGAAATTCAAGAGCCAGAATGGATACAACATGTTTTAACTGGTGCATTACGTGTTGTGCCTAATAAACGAGAAGTCACCGTGCGCTTGCATACGGATGATGCAAAAAATGTTATAGACACATTAAGTCAAATTAAAGAGGCTACAGGAATTGTTGGTGAAATACAGGTACTCGCAGATGAGCACTTAGCTAGCGGGTCCTGTGTCGTAGAAAGTGGTGGTACCCGTGTTGATGCAGGTATTCCTGGCAGTTGGGAGCGATTGAGCAAACGTTTGTTGGCATCAGCTCCAGACAGTGATTGGTCTGTCTGTACCGTAGCTGATCCAGCGCATACTGATGAAGCAATGGCCAATATTTTTGATCAACCGGTTCCTGCTCCAACAGCGATTGATTCTGAGCCAGCTTCAGAAGACACAGAACTCAACGGTGATGACGATGCTAACGCTTGATCGTTATCACAATTTAATTGATGAACGCCCCGCTTTTTTACAGAGCGGGCAGGTTTTACGCGTAGTCGGTTTGTCGGTGATTGCCAGTGGCCCAGCAGTGCCAGTTGGTGATTTATGCCGTATAGAAAGTGTTACTGGTGCATGCCAAGCCTTAGTAACGGGTTTTCGTGAAGGCGAAATTATTTTACAACCACTGGGCAGTATTGATGGCATTCGTCCTGGTGATGAAGTGCGGGCAGAAGGACATGGTTTACAGGTTCCAGTTGGCCCGGCATTGGTAGGACGTGTTATTGATGCTCTTGGTAATCCACTTGATGGTCGTGGTCCAATTCCAGGGAACATTCGTCGTTCCACTATGGCAGATCCACCACCAGCTTATGGTCGTCGCCCAATAGAAGATGTTTTAGAAACGGGTATCAAAGTTATTGATACTATGTTTACGCTTGGCAAAGGTCAGCGTATTGGCATTTTTGCTGGGTCCGGTGTTGGTAAATCGACCTTAATGGGCGAGATGGCAAAATATGCCCGAGCTGATGTGAACGTGATTGCTCTGGTTGGTGAACGTGGCAGAGAAGTTGGAGATTTTGTTGATAAAGTTCTCGGTCCAGAAGGATTGGAACGAAGTGTCGTTATTGTTTCTACGTCTGACCGTCCAGCGGTAGAACGACTCACCGCCGCTTATGCAGCGCATGCGGTGGCTGAACATTTCCGCGATGCTGGTTTAGATGTGTTGTTGATGATGGATAGTCTGACTCGTTATTGCCAAGCCCAACGTGATGTTGGTCTAGCAGCCGGTGAGCCGCCAACTAATAGAGGATATCCACCAAGTGCATTTGCCTTATTGCCGCGGTTATTGGAACGCTCTGGTACCAGTGCAACGGGTAGCATTACCGGCATTTATACCGTTTTGATGGATGGCGATGATGAAAATGATCCGGTAGTTGATAACGCGCGTGCTATTTTAGATGGTCACGTGTTTCTCAGCCGAGCACTTGCTGGGCGTGCTATTTATCCATGTGTAGACCCCATGTTATCGGTCAGTCGTTTGTTGGTTGATCTTGCGAGCCCAGAAGAATATCAACTGGTTATGCGAGCCCGGGAAATTTGGGGTGAATATGAACGCGTACGTGATTTGGTTGAAGTTGGTGCTTTTGTGCCAGGAGCAGACCCACGAGTAGATGACGCGGTTGCTCGTTATCCCAAATTGGTCGAATTTGTTCGACAAGGTTTAAATATCTCTTGTACACGCGCAGAGAGTCTTGCTGGACTTACTGAAGTCGTTGGCGGTGCCGCATGAGTCGTAAACGCCGTTATGCTATTTTAATAGGTTTAGCAGAGAATCGCGTCGAAACGGCGCGTCGAGAAATTGGTCAACTCAATCAGGGCATAAACCAACTACGTCAGGCAGAAGAAGCACTTCAGCAACGACAAAAAGATGAAGGTTTGTCGGTTGCTCCAGAGTTACATGATAGTTATATTTTATATTGTCAGCGTTTAGGCATGCAGTGTGCTCAGTTACGAGAACAGAGGGCAATGCAAGAAACCTTACGTGTAGAAAAACAACATGAGTTGATAGAAGCACAACGGCAATTGCAAAGCTGGAACACTTTACAAGAGCGATTAGATATGGCTTTAGCAGAAAAACAAAAGAAGCATGAGCAAGCAACTCTAAATGAAATTGCATTGCAACGCTGGATGGAGGCACGAGCATGAATGGCTTTTTACGATCATTTATTCTAGGCTTAGCCTTGCTCTTTGTTGTTGTTGGTAGCGCCGTGGTTGCCCTTGGCATGAGTGCACAGGGAGACATACGTCGTGCTATCCGTGCCTGGGTTTTGTCAGAAGATGAACAATCTATTCTGCTTGAAGAAGGGCAAAAGCCTGCTGCGCCTATGTATATGCGTGATTTACCAGAAGCGACACGCGATGATATTATCGAAGAATTAGCCGAACGAGTGACCAATAAACAGGTGCAAGATCTGATGGTCCGTTTAAAAGCACAAAGCCAACAATTGGAAGAACGCAGATCATTCCTCGATCAACGTAATGCAGAATTACAAGTTGCAGAAGCCGATATTACTCGCCGCTTACAAGAGCTGCATGATGTTCGTCAACAAGTGCAACAGGAAATAGATGAGGCAGATGCTGCCCGTGTTCGTTACATGAAAGATGTGAGTGTACTTAAAAACGACATTATTGTTTTTGATGAAGTCGCGCGTAAGGGCTATATTCGTCAGGCAAAATTATTTGAACAACTTGGTAAAAGTGCATGGGAAAGTCTTCGTCGGTTTAGCCCAGATGAAATAGCAAAGTATCTCGTGTTAATGGATACAAAAAAAACAGCTGAAGTTATCAAACAGGCACAAAAAGATGTTGAATATCCAGACATGGCTTATGAAATCCATAAAGCGATGTTACGTGTCGATATGGATGGAATTAGCGGTGATCGAGTGCAACAGTTAGCAACGGTCTATAGCTATCTTCCGCAAGCAGAAGTCGCATCGATACTCTTACAGGCAAAATCTGTTAAGAACGCCAGTCGTATCTTAAAACAATTACAAATTGTGAATAATAAAAAAGCGGCATTGGTCCAGTCTGAATTACAACGTTTAGATAGTGCTTTTGAGAAGAATGTGTTGCAAGAAATGAGTAGCGATGATGCCGAAGGCGGTGCTCTATGATTATTGTGACAAAATTAAATGGCGAAGAAGTACGCATTAATTCATGGCAAATAGAAACAATGGAATCTTGTCCAGATACACGGATCACGATGATGAGTGGTCGCCAAATCTACGTGCGAGAAACTGCGGAAGAAATAGAAGCTGCAACGATAGCGTGGCATAGACACATTAACGGGAGTGCAGACTAATGGATATTGCAACCATCGTAGGGATGGCCTTAGCGAATGGTTTGTTGTTGATGGCGATTGGCCCAGCAAACCTTGGATATTTTATTGATGTTGGTTCGATGTTAATTGTAATTGGTGGTACTCTTGCCTCTATTCTGATTAATTACCCACTTGATAAAGTGCTTGGTATGGTTGGGGTTATTAAGAATACCATTACGTTTCAAGGTGCAGATCTTGGTGTGGAAATTGACCGTATGGTGGACTTTGCAACCATAGCTCGACGAGATGGTTTGTTGGCATTAGAAGAGCGTTTACAGGAAGTAAATGACCCTTTTCTTTTACGTGGTATTCAAATGATTATTGATGGCGTGGCTCCTGAAAGTGTGCGGGCTATTCTTGATATTGAGTTAGAACAATTATCTGCACGGCATAGTTATGGCAAAGGCATTATTGATGCGCTTGGTGCAGCGGCTCCTGCTTTTGGTATGATTGGTACACTGGTTGGTTTGGTATTGATGCTTCAAAACCTTGATGACCCCAGTGCCTTGGGACCAGGTATGGCGGTTGCGTTAATTACCACCTTCTATGGTGCGTATGTAGCGAACGTATTTTTCTTGCCGTGGGCGGGTAAATTAGAAGCACGCCATAAAGAAGAAGGCATTGCCCGTGCACTTATGGTTGAAGGCGTGTTGTCTATTCAAGCTGGTGAAAACCCAAATGTTATTAAAGAACGCCTTGTTGG
This sequence comes from Planctomycetota bacterium, assembly GCA_016745075.1. Lineage (GTDB taxonomy): Bacteria > Planctomycetota > UBA11346 > UBA11346 > UBA11346 > JADGDD01. Next base: position 343,789 of record JADGDD010000002.1, read on the forward strand.
ATTTTTACCACCGAAAGATCGCCCTGTTGAAGGCGATGGTGAGTAAGGTCTGCGTGTGTCATGGCTGAAGAGGAAGAAGTTGAAAAGAAAGCGCCAGCGGATGAAGGTGGACCACCACCAACACCAAAGTGGATTGTTACCTTCACCGACTTAATGTCGTTGTTGCTGACCTTCTTTATTCTCTTGCTCACTTTCTCGACCCCAGCAGTGGAAAAACTGTTTGATTTGCGTGGTTCTATTAGCGGCACTTTCGGTATTTTTGATGATGCCAAGGATGATAGAGACTCTTTTACTCCAGCCTCGCCGATGCGTATTGGCCGTGATCAGCGAAATCCATTTGCTCCAGCGCAACGTCCGCGTTTTCGTCCTTTGGAAGAACACGAGCCCAATGACCAAATTTTACGATTGCGAGATCAGACTGGCCAAGCCTTGTTGGTTGACGCAATTGATGAGGGCTATCGTATTCGTATTGCTGATGCCGTCGCTTTTGCGCCAGCAGAAATGTATTTATCTGCAGAGTCGTATGCTCGTTTAGGAAAACTTGCCAAAGCAATTGAATTCATGAAATATCATTTAATTGTGGTTGCTTATATTGGTGGGTCAGAAGAAGAATTGGTTCGTGCTCGTGGACATAACCCTATGGACTTTTCTATCCAACGGGCAGTAAAGGTTGCTCGTCGTTTAGTAGAAGCGCATGGAGTCAATCCCAACATTATTGCGGTTGCAGGTTACGGCACACCGCATGGCGATGGTACCGACCAAGGACATGTTGAATTTATCATGAGTAAACGAACACAATTTCTGGAGGCACGATAATGCCACCACCAGAAGAGGAAAGCACAGTCGGTGAAGTACCGGCGTATATGGTCAGTTTTGGTGATATGATTACCTTGCTCTTAACCTTTTTTATTCTGTTGGTGGCAATGGCTGATACTCAATCTGCTGGTTTGGTGGGTGCAGGTCAGGGGCCGCTTATTCGACATATGAACGCGAAGGGTGAGCCAGGCATTATGAAGGGTCACTTAATTGAACATAGACGAACTCATAAGCGGGATGCATGGTGGATACCAGATCAAGATGGTGATCCAGACCAATTAGAAGTGGTTCGGGAAAAACTTGAAAAAGAATTGGTTACCAAATTTAAAGCTCATGAAGCAAAAGTGAGCTACCATCAAGACCGTTTGGCAATTCGACTGCCAGCTCGCATTCAGTTTAATGTGAAAGGTGAGCCGATTATTGATGAAGGCGTTGCTGAAGTATTGGACATGGTCGCAGAAATAGCATGGCGATATAAGAAACGGTTTATTCGTATTAACGGTGATGTTGCTGATTTAGATTTGCCATGGATGGAATGGTCTGAAAGTGCAAAAGTATGCCGTTTGGTCTATGATAACTTATTATGGCGCGGTATTAGCTCCGATCGCATGAGTATTTGGGGTTGGGGGGCTACCCGCCACTTTGCGTTCTCTGGTGGTTTAAATAGAGGTGTGACCATAGAGATGATAGATTTAGTTGAGCAAAAAACTGAACAAGAGTACAAAGACACCAAAAATGAAGGTTATTCTTCAGGGGGGAACTAGATATGGCTGACGAAAATGAACAAACAGAACAGGCTGAGACAGCAAGTACTGGAAAAAAGGCGGCGCCGTCTGACTCAAAGCTGGCACCAATTCTTGGGCTATTAGCAGCACTTATTGTTGGTGTTGTCTTTGGTTTTATGGTGAAGGGTATGATTATGCCCGAACAGATTAAAGAAGACGGTGGAGGCACGGAAGTGGTTGGTAGTCAAACCGTTGGCGGCAGTGATAGTGTTCGTTTGGAAGACACGGCGGAACTCGATTTTCCAACCATCATTGCCAACTTACGTGGTGAAGAAATTGGTCGCTATGTTAAAGTGTCCGTTCGCATTTGGTTGTCTTTGGAAGATATGCAAAGCATTACTGCACATGAAGATAGGATTAAAGCAGTCCTACAAGAACAGATGGTACAGGTGTTAAGAAGTTACGATAAGACCGAGATTTCTGATGAACGGGCCTTAACCAAGATTAAAACACAGTTCCAAATAAATATGGACCGAGAATTGCGTAGACTCTATAGCAAAGGCCCAGAAGTGACATATGTAAAAAAAATCGTCATGTCTGACCTGATGCTCCAGTAAGAACCGGAAGACCTATGCCAGAAGATATTTTATCACCAGAAGAGCTTGAAGCGCTGCTTGCTACCGTAGAAGAAGACGGTGGGCGCAGGCGGCGTGAACGAATCATCAATGAGTATGATTTTGTTCGCCCGAATAAGCTTTCTGGTGATCAGGTTCGTTCGTTACAGCATATGCATGAAACGATTGCACAGAATCTCACCATGGTGTTATCTACGTACCTACGTGTAAACCTAGAAGTGACCTTGATCAGCCTTGGTCAGCTGAACTTTGACGTATTCCGCTCATCGTTGCCAAATCCAACAATCATTAACATTTTGAACATGGACCCATTAGAAGAGCGCTCCATTTTAACGATGGATATGAAGCTGGCTTTTAGTTTGATTGACCGAATGTTGGGTGGAGCGGGTAAAGCGCTGAATCAGATTCGTAATTTAACCACCATCGAACAAAGCTTAATTGATAACGTTACAACGCGCTTCATTGAAGGTATAACCAAAGGCTGGGAGCGTTTGTTTCCTTTTCGAGTGGATGTTGAAGCCCGAGAAATGGATCCACAATTTATTCAGGTTATTCCGTCATCAGAAATGGTAATGGTAGTAACCTTTAGCTTACAAGCGCCGGGTGAGATTGAAGCGGGTGAAATGTGTTTTTGCATACCGTTTATTAGCCTTGATCCAATCATGGGTGATTTGGGTGATTCATTCCAATTTGCTTCAGCTCATCGAGTACAAAGCCCTGCGCAGGAACAGCATTTGCGTCGGGTTGTAGATGAAACAACCCTGCCTTTAGAAATGCGGCTTGGCGAGACAGATGTTACCATAGAAGAAATCTTAGCCCTAGAAACTGATGATGTATTGGTCCTAGACCAATTACACGATCAGCCCTTACAGGGATATATAGGCGACGAATTACGTTTAACGGCACGAGCAGGTAAAATAGGCCGTAAAATTGGTGTAGTAGTAGAAGATGTCTTACCGGACGAGCCGTTTGGTACAGGACTAAAAGAAGGCGAATAGAGGTGTATTATGGCCGATGAAGCAGAGACAACAGAAAATGAAGCAGCCGATGGACAAAATGTTTCTGAGGCATCGTTTCCTGATTTAGGCGGTGTTGGTGGGGATGTAGCCAGTGGTGAAGCGAACTTAGATATGGTTCGTGATATCCCTGTGCGTTTGACCGTAGAACTTGGTCGGGCAGAGATGCTTATTGAAGAAATTTTACAACTGACATCTGGTAAGGTGATCGAGTTAGAAAAACTCGCTGGTGAACCCTTAGATATTATGGTGAATGGTCGCCTACTTGCTCGTGGTGAGGTGGTTGTTGTTGATGAAAACTTTGGTGTTCGTATTACCTCCATTCTCGACCCACGCTCTCGTGTTCAGGCCATGTCTGGAGACCGTGAAGGGCCAATTGTGGAGCAATCGGACTAAAAAACACCCACTCTCAAGCTGTATAGAGTGGCTGGCAAAGAATGAGCGGTGCAACACTTGCAGCAATTCAAGTGCTTGCGTTATAAGCGTTTAGCTGTCACTATATATTTATAGCTTTTTGACACAAAGTTATAAAGGAGGGGTTCGTGGCTAAATTCAAATACACCGCACGCAATGCGTCAGGCCGTGAAGTAAAAGGCAGCATTGATGCCGTCGATGAAAATGATGCTACGGGTAAGCTCCGACAAAAGGGGCTGAGTGTTGTAGAACTCACCGAAGCAAAAGCCAAAGAAAAAAAAGAATCATCTTTGTTTCAACAGCCACGCAAAGCCACTGTTGGTGAACTGGCCTTATTTACTCGGCAGTTGGCAACCATGCTCTCAGCCGGTATTCCATTGCTTGAAGGTATAGAAATCCTTGGTGAACAAACCATGGAAAGCAATAAAGGTTTTGGTGAAGGTGTTATGGAACTCACCGACGCTGTTCGCAGCGGTGGTTCCTTTTCAGAAAGTATGGCAGCGTATCCTAAAATATTCCCGCCCATTTATATTAATATGATTAAAGCCGGTGAGGCATCTGGTCAGTTGGATAGTATCTTGGATCGACTTGCTGATTACATGGAAGCCAGCGAAAAACTCAAAGCTGAAATTAAGTCAGCCATGACCTATCCCGTGGTGTCATTGGTGATGGTACTGGCAATCACCGTGTACCTCTTGCTTGGAGTGGTACCAAAATTTGAAATGATGTTTAATTCTATTGGTGGTGAATTGCCAGGCTTAACGGTTGTTGTTCTCAGTGCGTCGTATTTTTTGCAAGATCATTGGGGACCTTTGTTTGGTGGTATTGCGGCAGCTTTTGTCGCCTTGAAGGTTGTTACTAAGACCGAAACCGGTGCGTATGTTATGGATACCGTTAAATTAAAAATGCCGGTATTTGGTGGCCTGAGTCAAAAAGTGGCTATTAGCCGTTTTGCCCGAACATTTTCAACCTTATTAACATCAGGTGTGCCTATTTTAGGAGCCTTAGAAATTGTGGCGAATACGTCCGGAAATAAAGTGTTAGAACGTTATATTTTTGAAACACGAGAAACCGTGCGTGGTGGTGAAAATTTATCGGTTAACCTCGCTACAGTATGGGTTTTCCCACCAATGGTAACGAAGATGATTGCCATTGGTGAGCGTTCGGGTGCACTTGAAACTTTGCTCAGTAAAATATCAGATTTCTACGATGAACAGGTTGAAGTTATGGTAAAATCTCTGACAAGCTTAATTGAGCCGTTTATGCTTGGTGCTATGGGTTTATTGGTTGGTACGATTGTACTCGCTATCTTTATGCCGATTCTTGAAATGCAAAAAGCACTTGGTTAAGCATTGTTGCTGTGTGGTCGGTTGATGAATATTGACACCATAAAAGAGACCTAAGGTTATCCTTTGGATTACACCAAACGTACGTCCATAGATTGTTATGACTCAGCGAGAAAATTAAGCCTCGTCCGCATTTTTTTATTGGCGGCGGCGCTTGGTATTTTTTCCATGCTGGATATTCATCAGAACCTCATCGCCTTTGGTATTCAGACGCGTTTATCTGTAATTTTGGGTGCGGTTATTGCCGTTGTTATTGTACTTGTTTTAACAGTGCGGTTGGTTCGTTCACCGTGGCAACTGGTGTTACACCTTGTCTTTGATCTCATCTGGTGTGGCGCTATTATTTATTTTAGTGCAGGTGTAACAGGTCCAGGAATTTCATTACTATTTGTTGTTGTTTTGGCTGGTAATTTTGTGTTGCCAGGCATGGTTGTGTTTATTCTATCTGGTATGGCAGGATTAGTGCTCGTTGCAATTGCCTTGCTGTATTTATTGGGCGCATCCCCTTTTCCGCCAGGCAGTCTCCCCCCATCTGCGGTAGAATCTGGCCCCATTTTATCAAAACTATTTACCAGCTTACTAGCCTTGTTCATTGTTGATTCACTTGGTCAAGGTCTTGCGCGTCGATATTTTGAGCAAGGCCTTGTTGTGGGCGGTATGCTTGATCAAATTGGTGAAGGTGTTTTATTGGTGGATAAGAAGGAAAACATTGTCCATATTAATGATGAAGCTTTGCGCTTATTACATTTACCAGAACATTGTCGGGGTCAGAATGCTCGCCTGTATTTATCCGATGTGCCACTGCTTATAGAAATGGTTTTTACTCGTACTGATACCTGTCTCAAATCCCTTACTAATGTAGAAGGTTGTTATGTCTTAGTTCGTTGTAGCAATGCACACGGTCGTAAAGGCAAGGTGATGGGTCGTATCTTAACCATGAACGATGAAACAGATGTTCGGCGTTTGGAAATTGAGGCTCGGCGTAGTGAACATTTGTCTCAATTAGGAGAAATGGCTGCGGGTATTGCCCATGAAGTCCGTAATCCACTGGCAAGTTTGCGTGGTTGTGCGCAAGAGCTTGGTGATATTTGTGCTGAACAAGGATCTGAAGACGCAACCCCTCTGGCAGCTATTATGATTCGTGAAGCTGATAGACTCAGCCGTATTGTGGATGATTTCTTGCGCTTATCAAAACAGTCGCAGCCGAATAAAGAGGGCGTGTGTTTGACCGAGTTTTTTTATAATATCAGCGAACAGTTTAAATTGAACGAACAAGCTAAAGATGTTATTGAAATCCATATGCCAGATAACTTGTATATGGAAGTAGACATTGATCATCTGTATCAAATTATTATCAACCTTATCAACAATGCGATTGAAGCCGTTGAAAACAGCCCTGCTCCATTGGTGTTAGTTACTGGATCGGTATGGAATGAACATCAAGTGCTTATTGAAATTTGTGATAATGGCTGCGGTATTCCAGATGCGGCAAAAGAAAAGATCTTTACCCCATTTTATAGTACACGTTCTCAAGGAACAGGGCTCGGTTTAAGTCTGGTTCAGCGTTTAATCCGAGCAAATGGCGGCAGCATATCCGTTCGTGATAATAGTGACGCGGCAGAAACAGGAACACGTTTTCAAGTGCTCTTGCCCATGTACGAAGAACATTCGCTTTAGCGGGTTGGACGTTTATGCGTGGCTGTTTGTAGTTTCTGATTCGGTTTTGCTGGTTTGGTATACACAGGCGTGTAGTCCGCAGCGTGCGGCTGGTCGGACTCTGTCAGTTGGGTGGGATCAACTAGGAGATGGGTGTTACCAGTACGGATCAGAAAGCGGCCATCAGGTGTGCGATCGAGCACCTCTGTTTGTGGAATTACTTGGGCAGCGCTAGCAGGAGCGGTGCTTTCTTCAGAAAAATGTAAACTTGCGGCACTCACACATACAAGGATAGCTGCGGCTGCGGCGATAAAAGTGGGAGACAAGCGAAATCGGATAGTAGTGCTGTCTTGATTTGTGGTACTGGCTTCGTCGTGAGTTTCTAAGGAGAGGCTACATAAATCATAGAGGGCCAAATCTTCTTGGCAGGATTCACAGTTTGAAATATGTTCAAAGAGGCTACTATCGCTTTCAGCATCAATAAGGTTTTCAGCAATAGCTGGGAGAAGTTCTTTTGCTTCACTACATTTGATAACTGAATTTGGATCTGGAGAAAGATGGGTCATCAGAGGTCTCCTCCGAGTATGTCAGCGAGTTTGTCTTTTAGAGCGTTGCGTCCTCGACAGAGACGTACTTCAACGGCTTGTCTGCTAATATTTAGGCGTTCAGCAATGGCCATATGGTCCAGGTCCTCTTTAAGACGTAGAGAGATGACATCGCGCTGGCTCGCAGGTAATTGCTCAATAGCACGGTGTACTGCTTCAATGCGTTCGCTCGAGAGGAAGCGTTCACTCGGATTACGCCCCATGTCACCAGTAGAACGTTGATCAACAGTTGCCAGAGAACTGCCGCGTGGTCTGCGGTCTTCTCGGCGTAGGTAATCAAGGCTGGCATTACGAGCCACTTGGAAGAGCCAGCCACGAATTGCTTTTCGCTCACGAACCGTGTGGATACGTTTCAGTACTTTAATGCTAACCTCTTGATAGACATCATCTACAGCTGACGGGTCTTTGATATAGCGTTCAATAACACAACGCACGGCTGCTTGTTCTTGAACAAGCAAATCTGTTCCGGCCTGTTCCCAGCTCTGGGAGATAGACGCTGAATTCATAAGAGGGGGGTGTTCAATGCTCACAGCTACCATAGTACACCATAAGACGCTTTTGCCAAGTGGGGCTTACCAGAAACTTATAAAGAGGTCATTTGCGTCGATCGCTTGCTATGTCTTAGCTGCTCTTAGCATGCGCGCTATGAAAAAGTGCCGTTATTGGAGCATGCTCCTTCTGCTTGCCGTTACTGTGTCTACCGGCTACGCCGCTGAAGCAACATCAGCTGAAATTGTTGATAGACCTGTTTGTTTTGTGAATGAAAAGGTCATCACCCAAGGTGACGTGAACGAGATGGCCAAAATCCTGTTTTACCGTCTTTATCAAGCCGGAAAGGCAGCAACTCTTACGGAAGAAGATCGTCAGCAATTACGTGTGAAAGCCTTAGATCAACTGATGGATAATGCCTTGCTTGAACAAGAGGCGGATCGTTTGCCAATGATTAGCATTGATGAAGCAAGCCTGCGCAGGGAAATTGTTGATTTGGCGTATAAAGCAGGCCGAATTCCACGGTTAGAAGAAATCCAAGAAGGTCTCAAAAACAGTATTACTCAAAAGAAAATCAGCCAAGTAGTGATGTTTTATGACCGTCTTTTGCCGTCAATTGGACCAGAAGATATTCGTCGTCGTTATCTTCGTGATCAGCACAGGTATACTTTACCGAGTCGCTTTCGGTATATTGATATTGCAATGGGTCCCGCCAATCAACGACAAATGGCTCAGTTAGCAGACAGTCTCAAAACGATGTTGGTGCGTATTAAAGACGAGAATGACGAGCGTATTAGTGTTCTTTTTAGTGATGAAGTCTTACAAAAGGTTTTAGCTGCACAGGGGGAAGAACGCACCAAGCTTTCTGTAGCCGTCGTAGATTCTTTGTTGGCCTTAGCCACATCTGAATCAACGGTGCGAGTGCCTGCAAACGAGATGCTCTTCCAAGATGCCTTGCGTCTTCAGCAGGAAAGTACTGCGCTGATGAGTGCAGAACGTCTTGATGCTTTTTTGACAAGCATTCGTACTGAGTTAGTAGCACTGCCCGGAGCTGAGCGGATAAGCCGCATGAATATATTAGCTCAGCGTTTGAGTCTTAAAACAGATGATGCCAGTCTGTGGCATGAGCAGGGGAGCTTGGATGCAGCTTTGGAAACACCACTTTTAGCCTTGCCGGTAGAAGGACTTTCTGATCTTATTCAGCTTGGTGCAGTGCGTCATTTATTATGTCTTGTTGAAAAACAAGATGCACAAAACCAGAGCTTGGCTGAGGTAAGTGGTGTTATTTCCAAAGTATTAGAACGTGAGCGTAAACAACAAATCGTTGTTGCATTGCAACAACGATTGCGTGAACAAGCTGATATAAGAATGTTAGCTGTAGAATAACGCTCGTGGCAAGCTTGTATCGTTAGCCAATTGTGGCATCATAAGCAGCTGCATCAAGCAGCGCTTCTAGATCAATGGCGGTCACGCCTTCTAATTTAAACATCCAACCATCAGCAAAAGCAGAGCTATTGATAAGTTCAGGATTATCATGCAGTTCTTCGTTGGCTGCGCATACTGTGCCAGCAACTGGTGCATAAATATCTGAAGCTGCTTTAACAGACTCCACAACAGCAATAGCATCGCCTTTGCTGACTTCTGTACCAACTTCTGGGATTTCAACAAAAACTAAATCGCCAAGCTCGCTTTGAGCGTGGTCAGAAATACCAACACTAAAAGTGCCGTCGCCATTATCTTTAATCCATTCGTGGCTAGAAACATAACGGCGATCAGTTGGGTTGCTCATGAGAAGTCCTTTAGGTGTAAGAGAAGAAGAAAATAATTAGTCGTTACAGGCTTTGCCATCACGAACAAATGGATACGGAACAATGCGGGCGTTCAAACTACGTTTACGAACACTTACTGTACATGTACCTTCCGCATCGGCAGGAACGCGGGCAAGGGCAATAGATTGTTCCAATGTTGGTGCAAAGCCACCGCTGGTAATAATGCCGTCGCCAGCATTCGTGGAAACAGGATAGTCGTGGCGTAAAACACCTTTATCAAGCAAGAGTAAGCCGACCAATTTTTGAGAGACACCGGCTTTCTTTTGCGCTTCTAAGGCCGTGCGGCCGATAAACTGTCGTTCGGTATTTTTACAATGAACCGTCCAACTGAGACCTGATTCCAGTGGACCAACACTTTCGTCCATGTCATTGCCGTAGAGATTCATACCTGCTTCTAAACGTAGGGTATCACGGGCACCAAGGCCAATTGGTTGTACGCCAGCACCTATCAGTGCACGCCACGTATCCACGGCTTCTGTGGCAGGTAGGACAATTTCATAACCATCTTCACCAGTATAACCGGTGCGGGCAACCATGTAATCTGGGCGAATACATTGAGCATTAAAGCGTTTGAGCTCAGCAATGGTTTGTTGTTCATCTTCTGTCCATAAAACAGCAGCTTTGTCACGAGCGGATGGTCCTTGAACTGCAATCATTGCCAAATCTGTGCGCTCACGAATATCAACATGAAAAGACGCTGCTTGGCTACGAATCCAGCTCAGATCTTTCTCGCGGCAGCCAGCATTAACAACACACCGAAAAAAATCGTCTGAAAAGAAATAGGTAATAAGATCATCAATAACTTTGCCATCGGCATTGAGCATACAGCCGTAAATGGCTTTGCCAGCAGTGCTGACGCGATCTATGTCGCAAGCCAATAGCACCCGAAGAAAGGCACGGGCATCTGGCCCAGTAATGTCAACGGAACACATATGAGAAACGTCAAAGGCTCCAGCATCACGGCGCACCTGGTGGTGTTCTTCCATAAGCGAGCTATAGCGAACAGGCATCTGCCAACCAGCAAAGTTTACCATTTGCGCACCAGCGGCAACATGCTCATCAAAAAGCGGCGTTTTTTCGCCTATTTCTTGGCTCATGGTATTGTCCATTCGTTCATATCAGAGCCTCACTACGGAGGCGCAATGTTCAAAGATCGTCACGCCTCTCAGCCTAACGAGGTCCTACTATTCTTGATTGTTTCGGTTTGCAAGTCCCTAGCGTTAGCCTCTGCCACCTGTGTCGAGACCATGTTTGGGATTTAATCCCAGCGTTTCTCTGGTTTGAATGCATAACACATAGAGCAATAGCAATTGCTGCTGGTTGAGCTGATCGCCATGATCAAAAAGCCATTGTGTGAGTGGTGCAACATTTAGTTGAGGATCAACCGTATGTACAGTACGAATTTGCCGTCGACACTCTTCCAGAATAGCATCATTCGGTAACTGCCCATCGTGAATATTACCAACATTGATAGCTTCGTGCTGAGCACTCAAAGCCAAACGATACGCCTCGTTTTTAAGTCGCCGAGGAGTAATGCTCGCTCCCATCGCTGTAGTGGTCATTGCAACAGCATCCGTCAACGCAGCCAAAATAACCGGATCAGCCCCATCATGATGAGGTTGTGGATCACCCCCGCAGCTAACACAACAGAACAGCACCACCAAGAGCAATTGCTTCATACTTTGCCATGCTCGCAAAGAAAAACGTCACGCAAGCGAACAATTCCATGCCTTGCTTAAAAGTCCGAGTATTCTAGAATAGAGGTCTCTATTTGTTGTTGATCGCTGTGCATGGCGGTAAGCGTTTAATAAAGGCGTTTGATGATACGGTGCATTAACTCAACCTTGCTAATACTGTTTTCTTTTATCCCTTTTGTTGGGGCATGTCTATTGACCGCCATTTCTGCTGAAAGTGATGGATATGGTGGAGCGGTGCCTGTTTACCTTGGTAAATTATTTCACATGATGATAGCTTCCTTTTTCTATGCGTCAGGGGTGGCTTCACATATTTTATTCCCTTTAATGCTTCTTAAAGAGGATAAAGAAACGATGCTATCTTATTTATCTCGTAAAAAGAGGTTACTTGTTTTGTTTGTTGTCCCGTTTGTTGCCCTCTGTTCTATGATTTACTTTTTCTGTCAATAGACATAAGGAATGTTTTTTTAGATAAAAATCATGAGTTCTCTCTTTGTGACGATACTGTTCTATGTGTGGTGAAAACAAGAAGTTCTCTCAAGAAGAGACTAGAATTTTCGCAGCTTGCCAGAGGGTTCTCTCTACGGAGTATCTTGGTCATGATTTTGGATGAGATTGTAGCCCATAAGAAAGCGGCAGAGTTACCAAGCCTGCCGCCAGTTGATAGACATGCCTTAGCAGAGTTGCCACCCTGTCTTGGTTTCCGTGCAGCTTTGGCGCGTGAAGCAGGTACGCCGATTCGAGTGATTGCCGAAAGCAAAAAAGGAAGCCCTTCAAAAGGTATCTTTAAACCGAATGAAGCATACGATCCCGTCTTAAACGGTTTTCAATATGTAGCTGGCGGTGCCCAATGTATGAGTGTGCTCACCGATGAGCGTTTCTTCTTTGGTCATCTGGATCATTTAATTGCCGTGCGTGAACAAGTACAGATTCCACTTATCCGTAAAGACTTTATTATTGATGAGCGGCAAATTGCCCAAGCCCGTTTGACTGGTGCCGATGCAGTGCTCTTGATTGTGGCATGTTTGGAAGATGGCCAGTTGCGTGATTTACAAGGCTTTGCCACAGAGATTGGCTTAGACGTGTTGGTTGAAGTGCATGATGCCACAGAAGCAGCTCGCGCTTTACAACAGAACTGCTCACTCGTTGGCGTGAATAACCGTAATCTGAATACCTTTGATGTGGATGTGCAAACCACCTTTGATTTATTACCTGCTCTGCTTGGTGAAGGTCGTGTGGTTGTTAGTGAAAGCGGCATCTCTGAGCGTCAGCAGTGCCGCCGTTTGGAAGAGGCTGGTGTAGATGCGATTCTTGTTGGCGAAACGTTTATGAAAGCAAGTGATCCAGCAACCGCTATTCATTTGCTACGCGGAACTGTGGCATGAACTTCGGGCAAATGCCTAGGAGTGCCGCGCCCCAGTACGGCACGGTGAACACAGAGACGCGCATAAAAATATGCGGCTTTACGGCGGTAGAAGATGTACGTGCGGCGGTAGAACTTGGTGTAGATGCTTTGGGCTTTAATTTTGCTAAAGGTCCACGGAAAATAAGTCCTCAACATGGTGCATCATTAGTGCGTGCATTATCGCCCTTCACAACATCTGTTGCGTTATTCGTGGATGCCGATGAAGCAACTATTTTAGAAGCCATGCGCGTGAGTCGTTGTCAGGTAGTGCAATTGCACGGTCAAGAATCACCAGAACTTGCCGAGTCATTACGAAAACGTTTCCCTGTGATTAAAGCTTTTCGCGTGCGTGATAGTCACGTTTTACAGGAAGCCGCAGCCTATCCTGCCGATGCCCTTTTGCTTGATGCATGGGTAGACGGAGCAGAAGGTGGTACCGGTCATTCTTGGGATTATAGCATGGTTCGAGAATATACATTTCAGAGCCCGATTATTTTAGCCGGTGGTTTGCACGCACACAATGTTGCAACCGCTATTGCGGCTTTGCAGCCGTGGGCTGTAGATGTTGCTAGCGGTGTAGAATCAGGCCCAGGTCGCAAAGAGAAAGAACAGATGGCCGCATTTGTGCGGGCTGTAAAAGGAGCAATATAATGTCTCAAAATCCAATGATTATTGCCATTGATGGTCCAGCAGGTGCTGGTAAAAGTACGGTCACTAGGCAAGTAGCAAAAACCCTCGGTATTTTATTTCTAGACACCGGAGCAATGTACCGTGCGGCAACCGTCGGTTTGTACGATGCAGGTATTAATCCAGATGATGCTGAAGCCATAGCCGCGTATGTTTGTGAGCGCGATATTAGTTTTGATTCTACGGGACAGGTTTTGCTTGATGGTGTGGGTTTGGGCGAGCGTATTCGTACTCCAGAAATCACCGCAGAAATTTGGCGTGTTGCCAATAATCCTGGGTGTCGCGGGCATTTAGTTGATTTACAACAGGCTATTGTTCGAGGGCGTGATGCTGCGCTTGAAGGTAGAGATGCGACAACGGTTATTTGTCCTAATGCTGGTCTCAAGGTGTATCTGGATGCTAGTCCAGAAGAACGTGCTCGTCGTCGTGTCGCAGAATGGGGCGATATGGATGATGCGCCAAGTATTGAACAAGTTGCCGCAGATATTCGTAAGCGTGATGAAAGCGACATGAATCGTGAAGTGGGTGCCTTACAACAAGCGCCAGATGCAGTGCATTGCATTACAGATGGCATGAGCCCTCAAGCGGTGATAGCAAAAATCATAGCGTGGGCGGTGAAGCGTCGCCCTTTATTATTGGACAGTGTTTATGCGGATCAATTACTGGTTGGTCGTAGCCGTGAACCAGGTTACGTAAAAGTGGCGCAAGGGAGCGTGAGTAATCCTCCGGCTCCGTGGCAATTAGGATTTACCAATCCAACTCCACAGCGTTTGCCAGGACAAGTTACTCATTACGCCCGTAACGCGGGCGGTCGGCAGGCAGGTGTCTTATGCCAAGGCCGCGCAGTTATCGTACTCGCAGGTACAGAGGACACACCAACCTTGCCAATCGCTTTGCCAATGTTGCCGCAAACATGGTATGTTATTGAAGAAGGTGTTTGGCATGCTGTGGTCCAAGAAAGTGGTACTATTTGTGCATGGGCAGAGGCCAGCGGTCTTACGGAAGATGCCTATGAACTAGACGACTGCGCCCGTGAAGTTGTTAACACGTATCTGAGTGTTTATCAGCCAGAAGATAGCTAGTCAGCAGATATTATAAAGAAATAAAGACGAGGAGATGGTGGAGAGTGCTTTAAATGATCTCTACAATCTCTCGCTCTCTTTCATAACCTTCTGAGTCTAAGACTGTGCGAACACTCGTAAATCATTCAGGGCTAGGGGCTCAAATGGGGCATACAATGCCTCGCCATAGTCTGCCTGGGCGTGTTGCCCCCAGACGCGGCCACGGCCTTCTATCCATGAGGTAAATGCTTTTTTGCCAATGCTGGTCACGGGTTCGCCAGTATCGTTTTTTTTATGCAGTTGGCTGCCGTAGCAGGCTATAGCCTTCATTTTAATGGCCCAATCTTCTTCAGTACAGCTCATAATAACATCTGGGGTGATGGGCAACTCACCTTCATAGCAGAGTAATGTGGCTTGTTGCCATGCGGGCAAGTGTTGCGGTTCCATTTTGTGCAATTCAGCCGCTTTAACGCTGAGTTCTACCAGTTTGGCAAATTGTTGATGGTCTGGGTGTTTGGTGTGGGCTGCAATAGAGAGGATAAGTTTTGGCTGCCATGTGCGAATGCAGGTAATAATCTGTTCTCGTGCTGCGTGGTTGTTGCTTTCAACAAAACCGTCTGGTAGCCCAAGGTTTTCTCGTGCATGTAGACCTAATATCTTGGCTGCATCGTTGGCTTCTTGTTCCCGAATCTCTGGAGTGCCACGGCTACCTAATTCGCCGCGCGTTGCATCTATCACGACCACAGATGCTCCTTGTCGAACCTGAGCGGCAATGGTCGCACCAACATGAATTTCGGCATCGTCGGGGTGTGGGGCAAAGACTAAAATATCACAATGAGGCATGGTCCGAGTATTTGTCCAAATTACGGGCTGTCGACCATTAAAAACGCCCAAAAGTGAGTAAAAAAGGGAGATTGCCCCGTTGCATTTTCAGTAACGGTTGTAACATCCGACAAACGAATTAGCGCCGCGACAGCGCACACGGAGATGTAGCACAGATGGATGAATACGAACACCAATCAGTAAAGCCACTTCTTATTGAAGAGGAGATGAAAGAGAGCTATCTCACCTATGCCATGAGCGTACTGATTGACCGCGCTCTACCAGATATTCGTGATGGCCTTAAGCCTGTGCATCGTCGTATTTTGTTTTCCATGCGTGATTTGAATTTGACGCCGGGTTCTAAATATCAAAAGTCAGCGAAGATTGTTGGTCAATGTATTGGTAACTATCACCCGCATGGTGATACCGCTGTTTATGATGCGATGGTTCGTATGGCTCAAGACTTTAGTTTGCGGTATGAGTTGGTAGACGGTCAGGGCAACTTTGGTTCTATTGACGGTGACTCCGCTGCTGCGTATCGGTATACCGAAGCACGTATGGCTAAGCCTGCCGCAGATATGCTCGAAGATATCCAATACGATACCATCGACATGAAACCAAACTTTGATGACGGTAGACAAGAACCAACTGTTCTGCCAGCAAAAATACCAAACTTATTAATTAATGGTTCATCTGGTATTGCTGTTGGTATGGCAACGAATATCCCTCCGCATAACTTAGCAGAAGTGTGTAGCGCCGCTATTCACTTAATTGAAAACCCAGCGTGTACGGTTACAGATCTTATGCAATTTGTCCGTGCACCAGACTTCCCTACTGGCGGTCTTATTTGTGGTGCTGGTGGTGCGCGTAGAGCGTATGAAACGGGCCGTGGCCGTGTCGTGATGCGCTCTCGTATCCATCAGGAAGAAGTGCGTCCTGGTGTGCAAGCGCTTATCGTCACTGAAGTGCCATATGCCATTAAATTGGAAACAATTTTAAAGAGTATTGAACGCGCCTACAAAGAAGAAAAAATTAAAGGCATTAGCACCATTTATGGTGGCACTGTCAAAGAAGGTATTCGTTTAGTTATTGAACTCAAACGAAACGAAGATCCAGATGTTGTTTTAAATCAATTATGGGCCAATACCTACCTGCAATATAATTTTGCCATTAACATGGTGGCCCTTGATTCTGGTCGCCCACGCACGGTTACGCTTAAACGTATGCTGCAAGCATGGATTGACCATCGTAAAGAAGTTATTGTTCGTCGTACTCGTTTCTTGTTGGCTCGTGACGAAGCACGTATGCATATCGTTGAAGGCTTATTGCGCGCCATTGATGTTATTGATGAAATTATCGCACTTATTCGTGCATCCGCATCATCAGAAGAAGCCAAAGCTGGTTTGATGGAACGCTGGGATTTCTCGGACCGACAAGCGCAAGCCATTTTGGATATGCAATTACGCCGTTTAGTTGGCTTGGAGCGTGACCGCTTACAAGCTGAATATGACGAGCTTTTTGCCCGCATTGCAGACTACCGTGATATTCTTGCCTCTGATATTCGTCAGTTCAACATGATTAAAGAAGACTGTCAAGATATGTTGAATAAACATGGTGACGAACGTCGTAGCCAAATTGTTGCTGATGCAGAAAACCTCAACATGGAAGACCTGATTGAGGATGAAGAATGCGTGGTAACGCTGACCAATTCTGGTTACATTAAACGCCTACCTGTTGATACTTATCGCACCCAACGTCGTGGCGGTAAAGGTGTGAAGGGCGGCCAATTAAAAGATGAAGAGGACTTCATCGCCCAAATGTATACCGCAACCGCGCATCAATATTTATTAGTATTTACCTCTACGGGTCGCATGTATTGGTTGAAAGTTTACCAAGTGCCATCTGCGGGCCGTACCGCTCGCGGAACACACTTAGCAAACATTTTGTCTTTGGAAGAAGGCGAAGAAATTCAAACGGTGATTCCTGTTCGTGAATTTGATGACGAACATTATCTCTTCTTGGCAACTCAAGATGGTAAAGTTAAGAAAACCGTACTTAGTGCTTATTCTCGTCCACGCCAAGGTGGTATCAAAGCGGTTAAACTGGCTGATGATGATCGTTTGATTGGTGCCGTTATCACTGGTGGAAGTGATGAAATCTTACTTGCTTCGTCCGGTGCTTTGGCGTGTCGTTTTAAAGAAAGCGACTGTCGTCCAACTGGCCGTGATACTGCTGGCGTATCTGGGATGAACTTACCAAAAGGCAGCAAAGTTGTCAGCCTACTCTTATTGGAAGACGGTGATAAAGTTCTAACCATCTGTGAAAATGGCTTTGGTAAACGCACCGCTGTTGAAGAATATCGTCTCACCAAACGTGGTGGTAAAGGTGTTGCCAATATTAACGCTAGTGATCGCAATGGTGCGGTTATCGCTTCATTGGCAGTGAAATCTGGCCAAGAAATTATGCTAATGAGCCGTGGTGGCATGGTGGTCCGTACCCGTATTGATGATATTGGTACTTATAGTCGCGCTACCCAAGGTGTCCGTATTATTGGTATCTCTGAAGAGGACCAATTGACCGGTGTCGCTCTTTGCCCAGATTCTGATGAAGATGAGATAGAAGACGGCGAAGCTGATGTAAACGCAGCAGCAGGAAGCGAACTTGATGTGTCCACCGAAACATCAGCCGAAACTTCAACAGAAGCAGCGCCAGAAGAACCTTCAGAAGAATAACTTTTCTATGTGTCTGGTTGGGAGGCTTGAGCCTCTTGATCAGGCACACTCTTCGAAAAAAACAAAAACGTGCAGATATGAACACGGAAAGCGGACGTCCCCGTCCGCTTAGTTGTGCTCAGTTAAATAGATAAACGTGCTTCTCCAAGAAAATTCGCTCTCCAGTCTACAGGTACCTTGAATAGATCGCATAACAAACACGGAAAGCGGACGTCCCCGTCCGCTTAGTTGTACTCAGTTAAAGGGATGTGTACCCTCCCTCCCAAAGACACGCTCCCCAATGCGATTGGCACCCTAAATGCATCTTCTCCTATGCAGACTTTGTGCACAGTGTGTTCTGTAGCACTTATAGACAGGAGATGTTGTGCCAGAAGACAGTGGTGGCGGTGAAAAGACAGAAGAGCCAACACCGAAGAAACGTAGTGACGCCCGCAAAGAAGGGCAAGTGGCCATGTCTGCCGAGGTCACAACAACCGGTTTGTTGTTGGCTGGCTTTAGTCTATTGATGCTCATGGCGCCAATGATGTATAAATCAATGGCTTCAGGTCTTAAACGGGCTTTGAGTGAGTCTATCTTACTTGAAATGGATGTGCATACGGTTGAACGTCTTTTTATGCAGCAGTTTGGTGATACAGGTGTACTCGTATTTATTTTTTCTTTAGTCCTCGCGGTGCTGGCAATTGGTATATTACTAGGACAGGTGGGTATTTTTGCCTCATTTAAACCCTTGGTTCCAAAGTGGTCCCGCATTAGCCCAATAAGTGGTTTCAAACGATTATTTGGTTTACGTGGTTTTATGAAGTTTGTCTTCAGTTTATTCAAATTGATTTTGGTAGTCTGGATTGCTTATGCTACTTTATCGGTGGAAATTCCACAGCAGGTCTATTTCAAAATGGATTTACACGAGCGTCTCTCCTTGAATGCATGGATGATTATTATCATCGGCATAAAATTGGCTGCTGTTCTTGCGGTGGTGGCCTTAGGTGATTTTATTTACCAACGCTTTCAGCATAATAAAGACTTGATGATGACCAAACAAGAGGTCAAAGAAGAAATGAAACAATCAGATGGTGATCCGCTGGTGAAAGCAAAAATTAGACAAATACAACGTCAAATGGCGCAAAAACGTATGATGCAAGAAGTGCCTAACGCAGACGTTGTTATCACCAACCCGACCCACGTTGCGGTTGCTCTTAAATACGATATGGAAAATAACGGTGCGCCTATCTGCCTCGCAAAAGGTTATGATAGCATTGCCCAGCGTATTAAAGCCATTGCCGCAGAACACGATATTCCACAGGTAGAAAACGTTCCACTGGCCCGTGCCCTTGCAAAGACTGTTGAAGTCGGCCAAGAAATACCAGTAGAATTCTACAACCAAGTTGCCGAAGTGCTTAGCTATGTTTACAAGCTCAAAGGTAAAAATATGCCGAAGGCAGGTTAGTTCGGAGTGATATGATTTACCGCAGGTTAAGCGGAATGAATGAAAAATCATTCGTAAATGAGTGGTCATCAAAGAGATGTAGTATGTGAACATGAAAATACCGTCAACTGATTTACTAAAGTTGGTGCAATGGGCGATTTAATGAGATTGAAAGAGTCTGTCTTTTCTCATAAAATTAAGGGTTTTGTTGATTGTTTGTATGACCCATTTTTGTGAAATAGGTTAGATTTGCAGGAGTATTTTATTTTTTGGAGGTCTTGGATAAGTTTTTTTTGGAAATAGATGGGTGTCTGGACATTACACTATGAAGGAGCACATTAAATCATGCAGATCAATGCTGAACAACCTCCAGTTACGGAAAATACCTACGCTACTCTTGTGACGACATATAGCCCTATGGTATTGGCCCGTTGTAGCCGTGAACTATGTCCTGCTGATGCAGATGATGCGACACAGGCTGTTTTTCTCGTTTTATGGCGTAGTACTTCTGCGCCGGCAGACGGCCCGAAGTTGGCAGCTTGGCTGCAAGGAGTCAGTCGAAACGTTATTCGCAATGCAAAGCGCGACGCAGCCCGTCGTACGCAAGCTCAACACCGTGCCAAAGGGAGTGGTGTCATGCATGGCAATGTTATCGACAATGAGATTGATTCTGAAATAAAAGCAGCGCTAGGGCTTGAGATGGATAAGTTGCCGCGAAGAGAACGTGAAGCAGTAGAGTTATATTATCTTGCTGGGTATACCTATGAAGAGATTGCGCAGTCTTTAAATGGGAAAACCAGTACAATTGCAGCGCGTGTACAGCGAGGCCTTGAACGTTTGCGAAGTTGTCTGAAAAAACGAGGTGTTACTTTGAGCCTCGCAGGCTTAACGGGTATTCTCTCTGGTGAGGCGGCAACTATTCCAGACTCAGCATTGATCCAACAGATTGTGTGTAATTCTCCTTCCGCAGAACATGTCGCCGTGACTGCCGCTGACATTCCTGTGCATATATTGCGGTGGTCGCACGAAGGAAATAAAATTATGACCTATACAGGTATAGCTTTTGCCGCAGGTTTACTTGCCGTTAGCGCTATTGTTTTTGCACAAGATAAAGATATTGAAGATGCAGGCATTAGTTTAGAGCAGGAAATGACTTTAGAAGAAGGTAACATTCTTTGTGATCAAGCTGTTATTATAAGATTGAATGATCCACAACGTAGCTGGGATAGATTTAAGCAATCACCTTATGCTGCCTTTTTATCTACCGATTTAATTAAACAAGGTAATGGTGTTGCAGAGCATCTTGGCTCAAGTTGGGTGGCATTTGATCCGATGAGTCAAATGAGTGAAAGAATGCGTCATGTTTTTGAGAGGTCTCAGGTAGCGACAGCTAAAAATGTTGGCAGATTTACAAATATTGAGTTAGAGGAATGGTTGTTAGAGCAAAATAAAACAACAACAATAAATACTTTTGAATTGGCCGGTGCTTCTTTTGAGCTTGAGAGAGAAGATGTATTTTCTAGTAAAAAGTGTTTTTTTGATGGTCGAGGAGAAATTGTTTTAAGCGATTCGAGATTAGTGAGCGATTTAATGGCTTCTGTAGCTTCATTTCTTCCTCCAAATGAAAGTTCAGGAGGAGGTAGTCTCTATTCTTGTACGGGAGGTCACGGTAGTTCTTTTAGGGCTGAGGAAAGGGGAGGGGCTATAATGATTCAGTCTGATTCTGGCGTACAGGATTTAGATTTACGTTGGTTTGAAAACCCTAGTCGGGCTCTATATCCTGAAGCAGATCTGGAAATTTACCTTCAATCACATCCGCGTGATCAAGAAGCTTATGCTGACTGGAGCGGTAGGGATGCTGAAGTTAATCAGATAGGGTGGGTTGCGCTGAGTGTAACGCCTCGTGGTATTAGCTTAGAGGGGCGCACAGTGAAACCAGATGGCCCATTAGGGAAGCGGCAGCATGACTTAATGAGTATTGCTCCATCATTGACAATTGATTCTTATGAAAGAGTTCCCGCTGATGCCTTATGTGTGCTTGCCTATGCGTTGAATCCAGACTTTATTGACAGCTTTACTACTCGAATTCTTTCAAGTCTTCGTAAAAGTGATAGAGTGTTGAGGGAGCTTACAGGATTAGTGCATAAATGTATTCTTAGTGCAAATGGTCCTTTGTTGCTTTACTTGCAGCCAGGACTTATGATTCCGAGTGTAACCGTGGAGCTGCCTTGTAACGAGAAACAAGCAAAGGAATTTCTTTCAGTAATGATAACTGCAACGGAAGCTTCTGAGATTGGAGGAGATCTTTTATCTTTGCAAATGAATATGTTATCAATACAGGTTGCTTATAGAGATAATAGACTGATATTTACAAGTGATCTAGGTGGCGTTGAAGCAGTATTAGAAGCGCAGAGGGGATTTACTAAACAAGTAGATGTGCTGCCAGCTTTGAGTGCATTGGAGGCAGATTCAATATGTCATTTCCTTGTGCGGCATAAGCAGTTGGCAAATCAAGTGCTTCCACTGTTAGAGATGATTCAGCCAGAATTAGGGCTTAAAGCCAAAGCCTTCGCAGAAGCATTACCGGAGGAAAATGCAAGTTGGCTGCGCTGGGGCAATGATGCAGATGGATTTAATGCTAGCGGCGATGGTGCCATGGTTCTTCTAGCTCTGCCAGCAGCTTTATCATATATTACGGCTCAGGGAATTCCCGCAGGAGTGAATTAAGAAAATAATAGATTGGAGAATTTGTTTTTTATGTTTCTCCGGTCATCAAAGGCCGGAGGTTTTCTGTGCCAATCGTTTAATGTGTGTAAAAAATAGTTGTATGAAGCTTGATACAGATTCGTTTATCGTTGAGATATTGTCTTATTAAATCCATCGTCGCAGAGCACGATACCCCACAGGTCAAAATGTGCTTTTGGCCTGTGCGTTTGGAAAAACCGTTGAAGTCGGCCAAGAAATACCAGTAGAATTCTACAACCAAGTTGCTGAAGTGCTTAGCTATGTTTACAAGCTCAAAGGTAAAAATATGCCGAAGGCAGGTTAACTCAGCAAACTTTTCCCCGCAGACTTTATCGATAAAACCTGCGGGGAAGGAAGGGTTTTAGTCCTGCTTATCTAACCATTCTGCAATGGATAGGGCAGCGGTTTTACCTGCGCCCATCGCTTCAATAACAGTTGCTGCACCAGTAACGATATCACCACCAGCGAAGACACCTGGAACATTGGTCATGCCAATATCATCGGTTACGATGTTACCCCACTTGGTCAACTGAAGGTCTGGCCATGTTTTGGTGAGCATTGGATTTGGACCCTGACCAATGGCGAACACAATTTGGTCTACATCAAGAAGGCGTTCGCTGCCTTCGATGGCAACTGGTCGTCTACGACCAGAATCGTCTGGTTCGCCAAGTTCCATGTTTTGGCAACGTAGGCCAGCAACTTGTCCATCATCACCGCCAACAATTTCTAGCGGACTACAGAGTTCAATCACAGACACGCCTTCTTCAATGGCATGTTCGACTTCTTCCAGACGAGCTGGCATTTGTTCGCGGGTTCGGCGGTAGATGATAGATACTTCTTCAGCACCCAAACGTAGGGCGCTACGCGCTGCATCCATAGCCACGTTACCGCCACCAACAACAGCGGTGTGGCGAGCGCCAAGGACCGGTGTATGGTGACTTTGGTCGTAGGCTTTCATCAAGTTAATGCGGGTCAGGAATTCATTGGCACTGTACACATTTTTCAGGTTTTCACCGGGAATAGATGGGAAAGTTGGTAATCCAGCTCCAGTGCCAATAAAGACAGCATCATAACCTTCTTCTAAGAGGTATGGAACGGTAATAGCCGTGCCAATTGGCTGATTTAAGCGAATATCAACGCCAAGCTCGTTGAGTTGTTGAATCTCTTTTTGCACAATGTCTTTGGGTAAACGGAACTCAGGAATGCCGTACATTAATACGCCACCTAAGGTGTGTAGTGCTTCAAAAATACTGACCTTAAAACCAAGATAGGCGAGTTCTGCCGCAGCCGTAATACCAGCTGGACCGCCACCAATAACAGCGACACGTTTTTCTTTGGTGGAGCTGGCTTGTGCAGGGGTGTCATCATGAGACATTTGATAGTCTGCGACAAATCGTTCTAAGCGACCAATAGCAACGGGTTCGTTTTTGATACCAACAACACAGAGTTCTTCACATTGTGTTTCCTGTGGACAGACACGTCCACAGATGGCTGGTAATTTATTAAATTGTTTGAGGTGTTCAGCGGAGCCACTAAAATCACCTTTAACAATGTAGTCGAGGAAACCAGGGATATCAATGCCAACTGGGCAACCATCTACGCAGTGTGGTTTCTTGCATTGCAGGCAGCGTTCAGCTTCAATAACTGCCATCGCAGGGGTATAACCAATAGCCACTTCATCAAAGTTGCTGGCGCGGAAGCTTGCATCTTGGTGTGGCATTGGCACACGTTGTTTGCGGCGCTTGGCAATACGTTTTTTATTTGGGTGAGCAGCTTTCTTATTGGCTTTGCCTTCTTGTTCAGTGTAGGTGCCAAGGCGGGAGAAGAACATATCCCAATCAACAAGGTGGGCATTAAATTCTGGACCATCAACACAGGTAAACTTTGTATCTTCACCAATCAGCACACGGCAACCGCCGCACATACCGGTACCATCAACCATAACTGTATTGAGGCTGGCAATCGTTGGAATATTGTGTGGGCGTGTGGATTCTGCTACAGCTCGCATCATAATTGGTGGGCCAATAGCAATAACACGATCAATTTTTACGCCATCAGCAATCATTTTTTCAAGTACGGTGGTAACAAAACCTTGCTCGCCAGCACTGCCATCGTCGGTGACAATGTGTAGTTCATCAGCGCAGGCTTTCATTTGTTCTTGCCAGAACAGGAGTGATTCGTTACGAGCCCCCATGATGCTAATAACATGATTGCCTGCTTCTTTGAGCGCTTGCTGAATGGGATAGACTGGTGCAATGCCAAGGCCCCCGCCAACACAGACAACGGTACCAAAGTTTTGAATGTCACTGGCGTGGCCAAGCGGTCCTACAATATCAAGAAAACGTTGGCCTTCTTGGAGGCAACAGATGGCGTGTGAAGAGACACCAACATCCTGAATAACCATGATGAGGGTGCCAAGCTGCTCGTCTACATCAGCAATGGTCAGAGGGATTCGCTCAGATTGTTCATCAACACGAACGACAATAAATTGCCCAGGTAAGCCAAAACGAGCGATGCTTGGAGCAAAAACATGCAATTCAACAATGGCTTCAGAATGACGAACGGCCTTTAAAATACGGTTATGTTGGTCATCGACACGGTCTAAGATACTATAACGATTTTCAGAATGGCCGTGGCAGACTTCTGGTGATGGTAACGAGGTATTGAGCATATAAGTAAGCCCTCCGTGGCAAAAGCATAAACGTAACCCGAGACTCGTCTTGCTCCAATGCCTGCTGGCCCTAACCGTATGCATCTAGGTTATCTTTCTGCATGCGTTGTATTCGTCGTTTTGGGTCGTAAGTGCCAGTTGGCGCTCAGCACCTCCCTTGTTGCCTCGGTTTAATGCACCACTATCCTCCCGACCACTTACGAGAGAACGCTATGATGGACACTACTGACGACCTACATATTGATAAGATACGACCGCTGATATCGCCTGCGATTTTGATGGAAGAATTGCCGTTAACAGATGAGACAGTGCAACTTATTGGTGAGACACGTGCACATATTGTTAATCTTCTGAAGGGTGACGATAAACGTTTGCTCGTTATTGTTGGCCCATGCTCCATCCATGATGAGCGGGCGGCTCTTGAGTATGCAGATAAACTCAAAGAAGCGGCTGATCGTTATCAAGATGATTTATTGATCGTTATGCGGGTCTACTTTGAAAAGCCGCGGACCACGGTTGGTTGGAAAGGGCTCATTAATGACCCAGACCTTAACGATAGCTTTAATATCAATAAAGGTTTACATGTTGCTCGTCGTTTATTGTTAACGATTAACGAAATGGGTTTGCCTGCCGCTGCTGAGTTTTTAGATACGATTACACCGCAGTACATCGCTGACCTCATTTCTTGGGGTGCTATTGGCGCGCGTACCACAGAAAGCCAAGTGCACCGAGAATTAGCCTCTGGTCTTTCGGCTCCTATTGGTTTTAAAAACGGTACTGACGGGAACATACAAATTGCTTTAGATGCTATTCGTGCTGCTGCTCAGCCACATCAATTTTTATCCGTTACTAAACAGGGTTTGTCTGCGATTGTAGTGACGAAAGGAAACGGTGGTTGTCACCTCATCTTGCGTGGCGGTAACAGTGGTCCAAATCATGGACCAGAAGCCATAACAGAGACGATCGAACGTTTAGAAAAGAGCGGCCTTGATCCACGTGTTTTAGTGGATTGCTCACATGGTAATTCAGGAAAAGATCCTGAAAAACAGCCAAGTGTAGCGGATGAGTGTCGTGAGAATATTATTAATGGTCGTATTTTTGGCTTGATGATAGAAAGTCACCTTGTTGGTGGCAATCAAAAAGCTACGCCAGGCTGCGAACTCGTTTATGGCCAAAGTATAACAGATGGCTGTCTTGGCTGGGAACAAACAGAAACAATGCTCGCAGAGCTTGCTTCTGTTGCAAAACTGCGCAAATAGCGCTTACTAAAGGACTGAATTATGACAACCGTAACATTGCCAGATGGCAAAGAACTTTCTTTTGATGCCACAGTCACAGGTTTAGAGGTCGCTCAAACCATTGGCCCTGGACTTGCGAAAAAAGCACTTGCGATCACCTGTAATGGTAAGTTACAAGATTTGTCTGCGACCGTGACCGATGGCGCACAAATTGCTATTATGACTGCCTCAAACGATGATGTGGCTTCTTTAGATTTATTACGTCATTCTTGCGCGCACGTTATGGCAGAAGCAATCTGTGAATTATTTCCAGGAACGCAGTTGGCTTACGGTCCATCCATTGAAGAGGGGTATTTCTACGACATGAAAACACCTCGTTCATTGAATGAGGAAGACTTTGCTGCAATTGAAGAACGCATGAAAGCAATTGTCAAAGAAAACCGCCCATTCAAGCGTATTGATGTTGATCATGCCGCTGGTCTTGAACGAACTAAAGGTGATGCGTATAAAACTGATAATGCTGAACGCGCTATTGCTCGTGGTTCGGAAACACTCAGCTTTTACGTAACTGGTGACGAGGGTACGCATTTTGAGGATTTATGTGCTGGGCCACATGTACCAAGTACTAAATTTGTTGAGCATTTTAAAATAATGTCGGTTGCTGGCGCGTATTTGCATGGCGACCAAAATTCAGATCAATTAACGCGTGTCTATGGCACCTGCTTTGCAGATAAAAAAGGTTTGAAAAAACATCTTCAACGCCTTGAAGAAGCAAAGAAACGTGACCATCGTCGTATTGGTAAAGAAATGGATCTCTTCCATATTAACGAAGATAATCCAGGTCAAATATTCTGGCACCACAACGGTTGGACTATTTATCGCGGTATTGTTGATTATGTTCGTGAACGCATTAGTAAGGCTGGTTACATAGAAGTAAATACGCCAAGCTTGCAACCACAAGGTTTGTGGGAGCGTTCAGGGCATTGGGCGAAGTATCGTGAAAATATGTTCATCACTTTTGAGCAAGATCGCGGTGCTGGTGGTTGTAATCATGGTCATGAAGAAGTAGCCGATGATCCTGCGGAGGCAGCAAACCGTTGTTTCTCTCTTAAACCAATGAACTGCCCTGGCCATATTGAAATTTTTAAACACTCATTGCGCTCATATCGAGATTTGCCAATGCGCATGGCCGAGTTTGGCTCTTGTGTGCGTTATGAACCGAGTGGTGCTTTACATGGGATTATGCGTGTACGTGGTTTTGTCCAAGATGATGCCCATATTTTTTGTACGGAAGCACAAATTGGTGATGAAGTTGCTGATTTCTGTGCTTTATTGAAAGATATGTATGCCGCATTTGGTTTTGATGTTGATGCTGTAAAAGTGAAATTCTCAACACGTCCTGATGTTCGGGTTGGCTCTGATGAAGAGTGGGATCAAGCCGAAGCCGCACTGGAAGCAGCCTGTAAACAAGCAGAGCTTAGTTACGAAATTTCTCCTGGCGAAGGCGCATTCTACGGCCCAAAACTGGAGTTTACTTTAATTGACTGTCTAGGCCGTGAATGGCAATGTGGTACTATTCAAGTTGATTATCAACTTGCTGGACCAGACCGCCTCAACGCAACCTACGTTGCCGAAGATGGTAGTCGTCAGCACCCTATTATTTTACATCGTGCTATCTGCGGTTCTATTGAGCGCTTCGTTGGTATTCTTATCGAACAATATGCTGGTAAGTTTCCATTGTGGTTATCTCCAGAACAGATTCGTGTATTACCAATTACTGATGACCAGCAAGAAGCCTGTTATGCTCTTGTGAAGCAACTCACAGATGCAGGTATTCGCGCCACCTGTGATGAACGTTCAGAAAAACTTGGTGCTAAAATTCGCCAAGCCCGCAATGACAGGGTGAGTTACTTTGGTGTTGTTGGCGGCCAAGAAGTTGAGAATGGAACAATTTCACTTCAACGCCAAAACGGTGATAAAGTTGGCGTAATGAGTGTCGAAGATCTTATTACTCAGTTATCAGAAGAGATTGCTTGTAAAAAATAGTTATTATAATTTATGACCATAAAAAAGGCGAGAGGAATATCCTCTCGCCTTTTTATATGTTGTATAATAATGTATTTATAAAACGGGATCAGTGTCTGTAAGTAAACGGTAAGCTTCAACATATTTAGCGAGACTTTGTTCTATAACATCGTCTGGTAGTTCGACTGGTGTTTCTTTATCGAAATTAATACTTTCGAGGTAGTTACGGATAAACTGTTTGTCGAAGCTGTCTTGGCCACGACCAATTTCAAAATCATTCGCAGGCCAGAAGCGAGAGCTATCTGGTGTGAGTACTTCATCGGCAAGAATAATCTCACCAGCTTTGTTAATACCGAATTCAAATTTTGTATCGGCAATGATAATGCCTTTGCTGGCAGCAAATTCACTGGCGGCTTTATAGAGTGCTATCGATTTATCGGCAACAGCGGCTGCGCGTTCGGCACCAATAATTTCTACAGCTTTATCTGGATGAATGTTTTCATCATGTGCGCCCATTTCAGCTTTTGTTGATGGGGTATAAAGCGGTGATTCAAGCTGTTGGCTTTCAAGCAAACCCGCTGGCAATTGGATGTCGCAAACAGTTCCTTGTTTGGTGTATTCTTTCCAGCCAGAGCCAGTAATATAACCACGAACGATGGCTTCTACTGGTAGGATTTCCAGTTTGCGAACCAACATACAACGACCATCAAGTTGATCGGCGTATTGTTGAACACTGGCAGGCATGTCTTTCATGTCTGCGGTGACCAAATGGTTTGGTCCGAGGTCTTTCAGTAGGTCAAACCAGAAGAGGCTGAGTTGGTTAAGAACTTTACCTTTCCCCGGGATGCCATTACTCATAACGACATCAAAGGCGCTAATGCGGTCCGTTGCTATGAATAAGAGGTGGTTTTCGTCTACATCATAGATGTCACGAACTTTTCCTCGTGCAATGAGAGTGAGATCAGGGCAGTTGCTTTCAACGAGAGCAGTTGTCATGTTTTATTCTTCCATTTTCTTGTTACGGGTTTCGTCTGCGAGGGTACCAATGTATGACCAGATTTGGCGACGATGGTAGTTAGCAGAGTTGTTAATAGTGGCTTCATCAATATCTTGTTTGGCATTGTATGACTGAACGTGGACAATACGAATTTGTGGGATGCCGTCAGCATTAGCAGCAACTTGCTCAAGAACGATAGAATCGTCTTTGTCAGCAAGTAACATTAACTCGGTGGTGTCTCCCGGTGTATCGATGTCTGCTGTCGGGCTGGTCAGTAATTGCATTGGTGTCTTTTCGCTATCTTCAACTTGTGAGTTCCATGCTGTTTGTTTTTCTTCGGTAAAGATCGTCTGTAAAGATTTGGCAGCGAGAGCCTCTGTTTGTAGAGCTTGAGCTGCGGCGTAAAGGTCTGGCCACGCTAATTGTGCCGCAACATGAGCAATGACTTCTTCTTTGACAGCTGCATCTTCTAAAGTGCGGTAATCTGCTGGGGTATCCTTACCAATGTGGCCAATAAAGAATAAACCATGTTTGTCGCCCGCTTCAATTTTTGAAGTAATGCCGTTAATTTTTACGTCTTGAAAAATACGGTCTTGGTCGGTGTTGATACGGGCATAGCGGCTGCCATTGGCCTGTTGCAGCCATGCAGTGCCGTCTGTGTTGCTTGGCTCATCAACGGTGATGCCTTCAATAACGGCCATGCTAATGGCTTCGCTCAGTGTTTCGAGGGTAGCAGGTAGCGTTGTTTCAGCAGCACATTGTTTGATTGCAGCAAGTTCAACAATTGATGAATCACCTTCGGTTTCAATAATGGCACCAAGGGCATTATCAAATTCATCAATAAGGTCGATTGACAATTCTTGAGCAATATCTGCGGCAAGACGAGAGCGAATTTCTTCACTGACATCAGCCAATGGTTTGTAAGTTGGTGCTGCGGCCTCTTCGCCTTCGGCTGGTGTTGGCGCGGGAACTTTAATAAGTGCGTCTTCTTTATGTTCTTCATACCATGCGCTGATTGCCTCTTCAGCAACAACAACGCTGTTTTGAATAGTAGTAGGGTCAGCAACAAAAAGAGTTAGATCCAAACGGCGAGCAATATTAAAACGGTCTTCACGTTTAAGCTTTTTGTAGCCTTCATCAATAAGACTTTCGTCGGCCGCGGCTTCTTCTTTGTGCGCATCAACAAATTGTTGGGCGCTAAGGGTCAGAGAAGAAATGGTGACACGGTCCTGATTCATCGCCGCCGCCGCGTGGCCAACAAGAGCGCTGACGGCAGGTGCTGCATTGTAGCGAGCGGTATAAGCATCTGCGGAGTTTTTAATAGAAAGGTACCATTTGAGGTCAGCAGGGGTAATAACGTAGCTACCGCCAAGACCTGCAAGAATGTCTTGATATGGACGTTGATCTTCTCCCACACCAGTTTGTTGTAAGTAGTCAGCGGTGATGCTGGTAATGAGCTCACCTTTTGGCATCATGCCTTCTTGTTCACCAAGATAGGCATTTTGCAAGAGATCAAGAGCGGGCTGATAGAGGCGGTTCATATCAATGCCAGATTTGGCTGGGTCTTGGCCATATTCCATGGGTAAAACCGTTGCCATAATTTTAGCTAAACGTTTTACCTGAACGTCTTTAACACCGCCTGGGTATTCAATCGCATTGCTGTTGCGGCCAAACAAGAATTCTACTTGAGAGCCCATGCCAAAAAGGACGCCAACTCCAACAACGAGCGCAACAATCAGGAGTTTTTCTCCCATGCTTACGCGATGCGTGTGTGGTTGTTGGTTTTGGTGGTGTGGATCATTCATCGGTGATCTCCGCAGTCTTTGTCGTCATCGACCCAGTAAGGGGTCTCGTAAAAGTCGGTAAAGTGGGCAGAACGATAGGCAGAGAGTGCGGCTGTGCAAGCTATGGATGTTGAGCTGTCTCTCTGTCTCTAACACTTTTAAAATACGCTAGTTAGAGCGTTGTTCTGCATCCTGTATGAAGCCAGCTTTGTCTGCGTCGCCAAAGAAGGCACTGCCAGCAACCAGACGGTTTGCGCCGTCGGCAAGAACATCACTTATGGTTTCACGGTTAATGCCACCATCAACTTGAATGTCTAACTCGGGGAACGCAGCCCGTGTTTTTTG
This sequence comes from Planctomycetota bacterium, assembly GCA_016745075.1. Taxonomy (GTDB): domain Bacteria; phylum Planctomycetota; class UBA11346; order UBA11346; family UBA11346; genus JADGDD01. The sequence goes on from JADGDD010000002.1 coordinate 374,949, forward strand.
AATAAATGCGCGAACCTGTGGGATAAAGGATTGGCCACCAAATCCAGGGTAGACGGTCATGAACATAACCAAATCAACAGCAGAGAAGTGAGGGAACCATAGCTCTGGGTCGGTGTCTGGGTTAAAAGCAAGGCCGACTTCTGCGCCAGTAGCACGAACGGCTTTAATGGCATCTGCAATAGCGCGTGGCCCAACAGCTTCTACGTGAATGGTGATAGCATCAGCACCGGCAGCGCGGAAAGCAGGAGCATAACGAACAGGGTCGCTTATCATCAGATGTACGTCTAAATGTAGGTTTGTGTGTTTTCGGATATGATCTACAATAAAAGGGCCAAAGCTTATGTTGGGGACAAAATGACCATCCATTACATCTAAATGGAGTAAGGTTGCTCCAGCATCTTCGCACATTTTCAGATCATCAGCAAGATGGCCAAAGTCGGCAGAGAGTAGGCTTGGAAGCACGTGAATTGGTGGAGTTGGCATGTAAGGCCCCTAGAAATTGTAAAAGCAGGCGCTATCATATTTTCTTCATGTCTCATACAACCAACAATCCGAGCGCCGCAACGGAAGCCCTCACAATTAGCGTAAGTGCTTGGGCTGACTTATCCGAGCGCCTGCCTCGGCTATTGCCGAAAGATACGGATTTGGTTTTAAAACATGAGCGGCACGGTGCTATTTGTCTTGGTTGTCATTCGGACTGGTCTTCTTTACGGCCACTGTGTTGTTATGATGGTATAAGCATAACCAGTGTTGCTGAGGAGAACCCGCTGCTCAGTGTTATGGTCTGTTCTATTATAGAAGCAGTTTTAGAAGGTGAGAACCTCAGCAAAGAATTGGTTTCAACTTATTCAAATCTCGCCTTGTTGGATACCCTTGGTAAACAATTGCCACGTTGCCGAACAAATCTTGAGGTGGCTCGTTGTTTGGGCAGTGCTATTCATAAAAGCATTCCAGCTATGGGCTGTGTTATTGCACGTGATAGTAATGGACATTGGGACCGTATCCATTGTTGGGGTGATGCGCCGTCAGAGATAGACATCGACTGGGATGAGATGATGGAATCTTGGGCAGGGCGGAAACAATGTTTATTAGAAGACAGCGGCCCCTTACCAGAACCGCTCAACCAAGAAGATATTGGTCCAAGTTGTATGACGCCGCTCACTTCAACCGAAGGCTTAGAAGGTTTGTTGATTTTAGCCCGAGAAACGGAACCGGTTTTCACCTCTGTTGATGCACAGTTGCTTGGATTAGCAGCGGGCCAAGGCGCGGTTCGTTTAGAAAAAATACGTCAGGATAGCGCTCTACGTATTGCAGACCGTATGCATTTGGAAATGTCTATTGCTGGTAACATTCAAAGAAACTTGTTACCGAAATCTATTCCACAGCTTGGAGCAATACATATAGATGGTGCTTTACACGGCGCGAGTAAAATTGGCGGTGACTATTACGATGTGATTGATATTGGCGAACATGTGGTGATGGTCATTGCAGACGTGAGTGGTCATAATGTGTCAGCGGCGCTTGCTATGAATATGGTTCGTACAGCATTACGGACTTCTGTGCGCATACACACTTCCCCAGCAGCCGTATTAACATCGCTCAATAATCAAATTAGTGCAGATCTAATTCGTTCACAGTTGTTTGTAAGTGTTGGGCTTATTATATTGCGCCCAGATACTGGACGTTTTCGTATTAGCAATGCAGGACATCCTGGTGCCTTGCAACGTACGGCACATGGAGACGTTATTGAATGGGATACTGATGGCCCAGTTCTTGGTTTGTTTGAGAAAACCACCTTTCCAGAGCGTTTTGGTTGTCTCGAAAAAGGCGACAGCCTTTTGTTGTATACAGATGGCGTAACCGAATGCCGTAATGAAAAACAGGATATGTTTGGTCTAGAGCGTTTAACAGAAACCTTACATCATCCGCATAAAAACGCGACTCAGCTTATAGAAGAAGTCACTCGTCGCATTGGTAGCTGGAGTCCAGGTGAACGCGAAGATGACACCACCATACTCGCAGCGAAACACCTTCCAGAGTAATATGGGATGGGCTTTGAGAAACTCTTCTAGAACGGGTTTATCAAGAGTTTTCTGAATAATTGTTGTTCAATTGCTGGGTCGAGGAATGTTCTCGTTGGCATAAGAAAACTGAATTGTTCGCCAAATTAGAAACCCCCATGTTCTTTTTATTCGAGGAACAAGGCTGTTACATACAAATAGGCTAATTATTTCTTGAGAAAATAAAACGAGGCGAGTTATTCAGCAGGCTTTAAGTAGATTGATAATAGGACCAATATATTATATTTTTTGAATAGGAGATGGAAGTCTAAGAGTAATTGTGCATCTTATTGTCATATAATTGAGTTGAATCAGGAAAAATAAAAGACAGTAGAAAAAAGTAGGAACTTATCTTACATACGAGGGGAGAACAGTATCGAAATCACAGAAGTAATTTTTAAGAAATGAAATTTAGAAAAATTAATTATGTTAGAAGAATATGGAGCATGGCAAGAACTTGAAAGATGCTCCAATGTATTCAATGGAAATACTTTAGGTGTATGTGTTAGTGACTTTTATGAAAATGAAGATATTAGCCCTTGCCAAGATGTATTTTCCCCCATACTCATGTGACTTATGAATAAACTTATTTTTCCTCTCCTTGTAATAATTGTGATTGGTGCGGCCTTTTTTCTTTTTAGCGAAAGTGATGTAAAAGACGGTGTATTAACGCCTTCTGTCTCAGGTGATGTTGTTGGCATGAAGGAAGAGCACGGAATAGGCCATCTTGTTGAATCCAACAAGCAGATCAACGAGAACGGTGGAGAGCTTACTGTTTTACCCGTTAACGTTGATAAAGGAACATTGAGTAGGCTTAATGATGAGGTTGTTGATACGCAGCAGTCTCAAGAAACAAAAAAGGATAGCAATATTTCTGTTGCAAAAGGAATAGATGTTAACTATCTACAGTCGTCAGAATTTGCTCAACTGAAAAAAGAACACCCTCACCGTGCGTCAGTAATAGAAGCTGTTAAGTCTGGAAAGTATCCAGAACGCTTAAGTGTGCAGGTTCCAGCTTTGCCCTTTGATCAGTCTGAATATATACGCGATCCTGAAGCGTATGTCAGTAGGGTTGAGCCAGCGCGTGTATTCCAGTCAGCAGGCCCTGCTCAAGGTGTTGCGGAAATTGAGAGTGTTGGCTCCTATCCCAGTGAATTGACTCAGGGAACGCCTCTTGTATTAAGGGTAAAAGCAGACCCGAGTGGACCTGTATCTTTTCATACTTTTGGTGGCGGGTATTTTGAGGCATCAGGGCTCAGTAGCATCAGTGTCCGTACAGATAAAAACGGTTATGCTACTGTATCGTATATGCCAACCGCAGCAGTTGTCGGTAGTACAACCATTTGGGCAGCAAGTCCCATTCTTGCAGATCATGTAGAATTTGAGTTGAATGTTTCTACAGGTTCTGCTCGTTCAGTAGAAAAAAATTAAGGAATTCTCGTATGCCTATCATGTCAGTAGTCCGTGTCCTTTCCATTTGTTTGTTTTCAGGAACATTAGCAATATCTTCTTTATGTGCTGCCGATTCAGCAGCAACAGAAGCAAACGAAAGCTGTCATAATAAACCAGACCCATATTGTGACTGTTGTATTTGCGGCAAAGGCGATAAAATGCCGGATTCGGGGACTTGTGATGGTTCTTACATCAGTTTTTATAGTGACATACATATTCATGACGCTACAGATTACCTCGCCCCGAATGCATCGGCAGGCGGAAGTGGTTGCGGCAGTTGTGGCTCTTCGGCGCCAACAGTCGGTAAACTGGAATCATTAGAAATTAAACGCTACCATAACTCTCGCAAAATTACTCGTTATTCAAGTTTTGGTCCCGGAGTTTATAGCAATTATGATGTACAGTTGTCAACTTTTACCCCATCAACATCAAAAATAAAAGTAGTTTTGCCATGGCATACGGCAAGTTCTGCCTATTGGAAAGAAGTTGATGTTACGCTTGGTGAAACGCTTGTAGATGGTATTTTTCGAGAGCAAAACAATACGCACCATCAAGAAACCATAACGCTGTATGACATAAACGGACTTCAAACAGCAGATATGAGTCTTACAACAACAGCTATTCTTGAATATGATGATGGTGAAAAGATTGTATTTGAGATATTTGAAGAGAGCCTTTCTGGTCGTAAAAAAGGTCGTTTTTCAAAGAGAATTGATCGTAATGGTAATGAGTTGGTGGTAAATTATGTCTGGCCAAGAAATACAAGTAATGGAGACCTTGGTAATGACCGAACAAAATTATGGCAAATAGCGACTGTAACGGATCCTTATGGTCACACAGCATCTTTTCACTACAAAACCTCAAAAGTCGGAAATAGATGGGTTGTTGAACGTATAGATGTACCAAATGGGAGCAGTATTTCTTATTATTATAATACAGATCGCCTGATTGGGGTAACGCACCCAGACGGCACCCAGTCAACGTTCACTTACGGATATGATGCTGCGATTCAGGCAAGTTTCGTGACGTATGATGATGCGGCGGCATCAGGAACCCACCGCCGTAAAACGGGGTATTACACTACCAATAATTATGTAGATCCAATCACGAATGAAATCACAACTCAAGTAACAGGCTTAATTCGTAAAATAGTGCGTCCAGATAATACCGTGAGTTATCAACGGTGGGGGGATACGGAAAATCCTTTAATTTCTTATATTTATCAAGGTGGTCATAAACTGACACGCATGACATTCTCGGCGGGTTACGGTTTAATTTTGGAAAAAGCGGTTGCGGAGGATTATGTACATGTAAATGGCATTTTGCCTGATGTAGCAAATCTTACATGGCTTATTGATGAAACATTCGACTTTGGGTCACGGCGACATTATGATGGTATCATCACACATTTTGATGCAGGTAATTCCTATACGGTTGATCATTCTGTGGATCTTGTGAATAATGTTGTTACAGAACAATCCTATCCAGATGGTACTACAGAACAATGGACGTATAATTCCTTTAGCCAGCCGATAGAATACATCGATCGTCTTGGTCGTACACAGCAGTGGGTATATGATGCTAATGGCAATAAGCTTAGTCATACGCGTGCGGTTGGTACTGCTGATGAAGCTACATGGCACTGGACTTATAATGCTAAGGGCCAACCGCTCAGTAGTACTGATGCCCTTGGTCATAGCACAACATTTACGTATAATACCAATAATTATTTGATAAGTGTTAGTGAGCCAGCAGATATACTTGGTGATCCTGCTATTGTTCGTACTTATCATTATGATAGTGCAGGGCGCGTGATAGAAACCGTTGATGGTGGAGGCCATGTTGTTCGCTATGAATACGACACCCGCAATCGTAACACCGCCATCCTTTATGGCTTTTATACTAGCCCAAATGTTTTTTATGAGCATAGTCGTGAACAGACTATTTACGGTACAGGTGTTGATGCGAATTTACCAATAGAGTATAGAGACCGTAATGATGTTCGTACCAGTTTTGCTTATGATGATTATGGTCGCCGCATTCAAACGGTACAGGCTGCTGGTACACCAGAAGCAATAGAAGAAAACTGTACCTATTTAGCAGGGACAAGTCTTAAAATTAGTTGCACTAAAGCAGGCGAAACACTTGTCTATGGATATGACTATAAAAACCGTCAGGTTAGTACAACCCGACAGGCAAATGGCCTAACGCTTCTTACTAATCATCGTCTCATCGACATAAGTGGTCGTTCACTCAGTAGAACGGATGCTTATGGAAGAAGTACTTACTTTTTATATGATATGAATAACCGTCTCATTCGCACGGTTACAGAAACAATTCCCAACAGCATTATTGACACCACGCAGGCTGCCCTTGCAACACTCACCCGTGATCTCAGCCCCAATGCAGCCTATCTTATCACGGATACTATTACCGATGCAGTAGGCCAGCGGATAGCTAGTATAGACGCTCGCAGCATTCTACATACCAGCAGCTACGACTTCCAAGGCCGCCTTGTCAGCCAAACCGAAGCAGCTGCAACAGTTTCAGACATAGAAACTGCTTACGCAGCTAACACCGATATATACGGCTTGATTAGCATCGAAGATGCCTTCGCAGCTATGACCTTGACCCCAATAAATATCGCCGCAATCAGCTCCATCACTTACGATGCTCAAGGCAACCGTCTCATCAGCACCAACCCACGCGGTTTTGTAACGGCTTACAGCTATACTCAGCGTAATTTAGTAGACTCCATAACCGAGGCCCTCGGCACGGTAGATGAAGCAACGCGCCTTATTACCTATACAGCCACTCGCAAACAAGCTACCACCACCGATTTCCGTGGTAACGTCACCAGCTATAGTTACTATCCATGTTGTGATTGGTTGGCTCAAATAACGGAACCAACAGGCGCTGTCACTAGCTATGTTTATGATAATGAGCGACATGTTACCAGCTTAATCGATCCAAACGGCAACACTACGCTTACCACGTATGATGCGCTATATCGTGTAAAAACACGTACTAATGCTGAAAATGAAACCACAACATATTCTTATGATGATAATGCTACAGACGGTAACGGCCTAGACGTAACCTATGCAGCCGAACTCACAGACCTCGATCTCACCGTAGGTTCAGATGGCCAAATCATAAGCGTTACTAATGCCGAAGGTGAGACTAGCACCCAAATCCGTGATGGTCTTGGTAGAACCATTCGCACCATAGATGCTCTCGGCAACGCCAACACCACACTTTACGATACCGTCGTAGCAGGCCTCCTTGAAGTCAGCGCTACAGATGCCCTCGGTCACATCAACCGTAGTCGTACAGATGCCGCTGGCCGCCGCATAACAGCCATAGATGCGGAAAACAAAAGCAGTAGCTTTCAATATGATGCCAATAGCAATCGCATTAGTTATCGAGATGCAAACGGTGTTGGCCAAAATTGCGAATTTGATGCACGTAATCGTGACATTTCTTGCACTGATACCCAAGGTGATAGCACAACCCGTGAATATGACGCAAACAATAACATTATCGCAAAAACCGATGCCCTTGGCAACCTAGAGACCTGCACCTTTGATACCCGTGACCGTAACGTTTCCTGCACCGATCGCATCAACTCTCTTACGCAATACACTTATGATCCAGACAATAACCTGCTCACCATTGTAGACGCAGAAGGGGGTCAAACTAGCTACACTTATGATAGCCGTAGCCTTTTGGTGGATGAAACATTCCCCGCAGGCAACGCAGGTACTACCCGCCGCCTCTATTTGTATGACGAAGGTCGCCGTCTTATTAGCCGCACCGTTACAACCCTAGAAGCCCCAGCCGTGGTAGAAGATACTCATTATTTCTATGATCAAGCCAACCGCTTGCTCAACCGTACCTACCCACAAGAGGCCAATACCCAAGACGAGTTTGCTTATGATGGCGCTTCACGTCTCACCTCAGCAAGCAGCCAGCGTTATAGTAATGTGGTGAGCCGTAGCTACGATGCTGCCTCTCGTCTCAGCAGCGAAAGCCTCAGCATAGACGGAAATACTTACACTGTTAGCTACGGCTATGATGACGCGAACCGCCAAACCAGCATCACCTATCCAGATGGTAAAGTTATCACTCGCAGCTATACCGACCGCAATCAATTAGAATCAGTCGGCATCCAAGGCGAACTCACAAGTCTTATGACCAATGTATATGATGCAGGCCAACGTGAAGTTACTCGCACTTACGGAAACGGTCTCGTTAAAGCGACTACTTATCGTGCAGATAATCTGACCAGTAATATAAGTGTTGGTTCAGTTCTTGATCTCTCGTATTCTTATGACGCAAACAAACGCAAAATAGGAGAAACAGACGCATTCAATGCCGCTGCAAGTCAAACATTCAACTACGATACAAAAGACCGGCTTACTGCATGGGCAGGTAATAGTAATACTCAAAGCTGGAACTTATCCGCAGTAGGCGATTGGAACGCCATAATACGCAATGGCATAATCGAAAATCGCAGCCACACCGCGGTTCATGAAGTCACGGCCATAAACGGTAACTCACTGACTTACGACTTTAAAGGAAATTTGGCTTCCCATAGTAACAGCCAACTCTACACTTGGGACAGTGAGAACCGCATGAAATCTGCAAATGGAACCCTAGCAGATGACTACATCGCCGCCGTGTACCATTATGATGCGCTTGGTCGCCGTGTTGCCAAAGCAACTACACGAGAAATAACTATTCCAGCAGGTGCATTGCACCATGTTGATGCCCAACAAATGACGACATGGGGCAAAATCGATAACCTTGTCTCAGATCCAGAGCGCGGCCAAGTCATGGGCTACAATGCAGGCACTTCAGATAACCTCAGTGCCCTTATTCAAAACCTGAACGGTCAACCAGCCTTCACCATTTCTATCTGGGCCAAAGCAGACGACATTCCAACAGATAAAGGCCTCTTCAAAACCAACGCTACAGAAGATGATAGTAGCAAAGCCATCTACCTCCGTTACGACAAAGAAGGCTACAACAGCGGCACTGCCACTGAAATCATTAAAGGTGGTGTCGATACGACAGGCGGTCGCTTAAAATACGAATCATCAGACCACACTCAAACCACCGAATGGCAGCACCTTACCATGAGCTGGGAATCCGGTGACCGTATCCGACTCTTCATCAACGGTGTCGAAGACGAACCAAGTTACGAAAACGGCTCAGCCGAAGGTGTTCTTCAAAACATCACAGGCTTCATTCTTGGCCGCTCAGTCAAAGACAACGCTAGCGGCGCATCGTGGGAGGGTTTACTTGACGATCTTCGCATCTACAACCGAGCCTTAACCCCAGCCGAGGTTGCATGTCTGCACAACGCTGACCAATATCCAACGCAAAACAGTGGAACAACGGTGAGTGTTGTAAATACTACAGTCTATGTGTTAGAAGGCGCACAAGTTGTCCAAGAATATGACAACGGTACACTTGGGAATAGCTATGCCTATGGTCCATATGTCGATGAGCCTTGTGCCCTGATAAATAAACATAACGAAAAATCCTATTACCACACAGGGTCTTTATATTCCGTAGAAGCCATGACAGATGAAAACGGAAATGTGGTTGAGTCTTACAGTTACGACTCGTATGGAAAAACGTATATTTATGATCCTGCAAATAGTTTAATTGATAAAAGTTTGGTTGGAAATACGTATGGATTTACAGGAAGACGTTTAGATAAAGAAGTAGATTTATATTTCTTTAGAGCAAGGTATTATGATGTTGACCTTGGAAGGTTTATAGGGCGGGATAACTCAACAACGAAGGCAAGAAAAGGCGTGTCAGTTCCTGAGCCACAAATGGGGTATCATGATGGATTAGGTTTATATTCTGCTTATTTTGTTCCTTGTTGTGTTGACCCCTCAGGATTCGCAAAGCCAGAGAATTGCATGATTGAATTGTGGTTTGGGCATTACGGCTCTAAGGGTTCGTCCAAATTTATAAAGAGACGTCAAAGATACTTGAAGAAACATCCTGAATTATGTTATTATTTTGGTGTGGTTTCTTGTTTCGGGAGTGGAGAAAATGCTAAGATAAAAGAAGGGACACCGGGGCATGAGATTCCAGGTATGCCAGATATGCCAGGTCTAGGTTGGCCTCCTGGCCATGAGAATGATCCAGAAGAAGGAGATTGGGATTTTAAGGAAAAGGCGTATGAAGCGGTTCGTGCTGCTATGGTGGCGGGTAGGAAAATGTGTGAAGAATGTTGTTGTACTGAAATTACATTAAAAATAAATTGCGATAAGATGGACTCTTATGACGAGGGTATACGCCCACAGCAGGTTGTTCCAGAATTATGTGGGAAAACAATCAAAGCCAACTGTAATGCGCTTTTGTTTATAATGAATCCCGACCGTTATAAGAAGGATCAGCCATATTGGGATCCGGATCCGTCCGATGATGATATTATTGACAAATGGGGTAATTAGTCAGGTTCTGATGAAAAGCATATTGAAAGGATTGTATGAATAGAATATTTTTGCTATTGTTTATAAGTGTGGCTTCTGCTTTATTACTCTTCTCTTGTTATAGTGGACGTAATTCATTGGATAAGAGTGTTTGCGCTAGTAGATTACTTGAAATTGTGGAGGATTCTTTGGATGAAGATTTTTTGGTAACTCGTGTTGTAATACAATACGAGTTTGTTTCTGGTGAAGACAGTGAAATAAAGGAACTTGAAATTTCCGATTTAGATGTGGTTCAAGAGATAGATGACATTTATAAAGGAATAAAATGGAGTTCTCGTGCAAATGTTTTTGGTGCAGGTGACTTTGTGCGGGTATTTGCTTATAGGGAGCAAGGAGATGTTTGTTGGAGTTTTAATTGGTATGCAGGGCCGGTTGAATTGCATTCTAGTGTATTTGGTAGAAAGCTTTCTGGTTGGGATGAAGAATTAGCTGAAATTTTATATGGACAAATATCTACTAAGTCACCAGACATAATATCGAATTTTAAGAAGACTTATGGAGGAAACATAAACTCTTTTTATGATTTTCTTGTGAAGCGGGAAGTAATTCAGGGCAGGTATAGGGAAAAGTAGGCATTCCCAATGTTATTCGACTATTACTGCTAGTGGACGCAGTGTTATGCGTGGTTTTATTGTGTTTAGAGGTTGTAAAGAAACAAGATATGCTAGATATTGAAACACCTCCTTCGGATTAGAACACGGAAGGTGAGTCGTCGTTTAACAAGAAACCTTACATCATCCGGATAAAAACGCGACCCAGCTTATAGAAGAAGTCACTCGTCGCATTGGTAGCTGGAGTCCAGGTGAACGCGAAGATGACACCACCATACTCGCAGCGAAACACCTTCCAGAGTAATAGTTTTGTAACTATAGTTTTCAGGTTTTTTAACCTTGTTGTTTCCTGAATGTCTTGGGTGAGCAACCGCAGCGATGTTTAAACCATGCCGAGAAATATTGTGCATCGTATCCACAGCTTTGGGCAATGTTGAGAATATTATCAGTACTTGATAGTAACAAGTGTTTGGCGTGCTTTTCACGTTTCATGAGTGGTATCATCTCATGAAGATATGTCAGTAAGTGTGATAAGAGTGTGTTCGCGTAATCCATAATAGTGTATGAGGTGGTAGAGAGCAGCACCAATAAGTGTAACGTTTTTCTGACGAGGTGAGATTTGACTTTCAGTAATGATGTAGGCCTTATCTGAGACGAACTCTTTTCTTAAGAAACGGCTCTAGCTATTTCTTACCGAAGCTACCTATTTTGCGGCTTGCAGACGTGGGCCAACTGAGACAGTTACGCCGTGCTGGTGAGTCTGTGCTTGAATGAGCATGGTGTCACAGCCTGAGATAAGTCTGTACGTAATGCCGGAAAGCGAGCGTAAATATGTTGGGTTTGGTTGTGTTTTTGGTGGTGTTGGCCATTGGTTTCGTGATTTTTGTTCATGAATTAGGCCACTTCCTTTTTGCGAAGTGGGCTGGCGTGAAAGTGGAACGTTTTTCTATTGGTATGGGGCCAGTTATCTGGAGTAAAAAAGTTGGCGAAACAGAATACGCCATTTCCCTGTTACCAGTTGGTGGCTATGTGGCTATGCTTGGTCAAAGTGAAGTGCCAGGTGAAGTTGTTGATACCGAATCTGAAAATAGTTTTGCGGTAAAACATCCAGCATGGCGCGCAGCTATTCTGTCTGCTGGTGTGCTATTTAATTTAATTTCTAGCTATATTATTCTCCTTGCTTTGGCTTTTTACGGAACGCCAATTAACGAACCTGTTGTTGGTCATGTAGTGAAGGAATTTCGCGCAGTAGATGACAGTTTAGTATTAAGCCCAGCTTATGAGGTTGGATTGCGTCCGGGAGATCGTATTCTTACCGTTAATGGCGTGAAAATCCGCTCCTTTAATGACGTGGTGATGAATACCATTTCCAGTGCTGATGACCCTATTGTATTAGAAGTTGAACGGGATGGTGCAACTTTACGTTTGCCAAAAACTGGCACTGGGGTTTTGCTTCGTCGTGATGAAAACCAAGGCCGTCCAGCTTTAGGGATACTTCCAGCGGTTGGTTTGAAAATTGGTAGAGTGGTTGCGGCACATGGTGTTGAGATGTCAGCAGATGCCCCGAAGGCGGGCGAACGTGTTATTGGTATTGAAGGTAGCAATGAAAACTTTGATGAATTGCGTTTTACTGGACAGCAAGCAGAGGAGCGTTTGCTGCCATTTATTGGCAAGGATGTTGGGTTACGAATGCAGGCTTCAGATGGCACCGAGCGCGTTGCCTCTTGTCGCTATGCCGGCATGTCGGCAATAACAGATGCGGCATTAGGTTTGCCTGTGCGGATAGATCACGTTGCGAAAGGTTCTCCGGCAGCAGTAGCGGGTATGCAAGCGGGCGATGTTGTTGAACAAATTGATGGTCAAGCTGTTGCTCATGTAGAACAATTGCGTGCTCTTGTTCGTGCCTCTGTTGCAGAGAAACGTTCAGTACAGATTGGTGTAATGCGTTATGAAAACGGGATCTGGGCTCGCAAAGATATGGCTATGCAGGCCGATTACGATGAGAGTATTGGCCGTATGGTGATTGGAGTGCGGATGAGCGCAATGCGTGTTGGTTCTGTACCCTTTTTACCAAAAACACTTGGGACTGACGTTTCTCCATTAGAACAGGCTGGTATCAAAGCTGGAGAAATTATTATTGGCATAGATACCATCTATAAAGAAGAAGGAACGGAAATAGAGCGGATAGAGGCACGAGTATTGTCTGCTGGAACCATTCGTAGTCTCTCATGCAATAAAACCGCTTGGGATGAACTTACGCGCAGCCGGAAAGTGCACCCTATTTCACGGCTGGTGGGGATGAAAAATACTCCGTCCATCGTTAGCAAGCTTGCAGGAGGACGTGTCAGTGGAACTGCTGATAGCGCTCTTATTACTTTGCCAATAGAGAAGATGACGGGTGCACAGGCGGATAGCGTTGATGTCAGTCTTGAACGACTGGGCGGAACCCTAATGCCATATCGTGAACAACTTATGGCCTTGAAACAAAATGAATGGATTGCAGATAGTTATAGCTGGACAGATAAAACTGGTGGAAATGCCTTAGCTATTATCACTCCAGCAGTAGATGCGACAGTGCGCACTGTGTCATTACGGGTGCAAGATGTTGGAGTTGCCTTTGGCTTTACTTATGAAGAGCGGCCCTATCAAATTTCTGATTGGACCGAAGCCTTTAGTGTTGCAAACGCTGAAACAGGCTCGCTTATTGGTGGAACGTTAAAGATTATTCCACGACTCTTTCAACCAGCATCTTCTGGAGGTATTGATGCAAGCAGTAGCTTATCTGGGCCTATTGGCATCTTTTCTATGATGATGTCTCAGTTGCAAGAAAACGGCTTTGCGAGCATGCTCAAGTTCACAGCCCTCATCGGTGTGAATCTATTCTTGATCAATCTCATGCCTATTCCAATGGTGGATGGTGGCCAGCTCTTATTTCTTGGGGTAGAAACTATTCTGCGGCGGCCAATTCCAGAGCGTCTCAAGTTATTCCTGAATAATATTGGTTTTATTGCGATTATTGCTCTGATGCTCTTTGTTGTGGCCTTAGATATTGGTAGACAAATCGGATAAATTGAAGCCTAGGATTCATTCCAAGTGGTGAACGGTTCTCCCCCTTTCTTTGTATGGTTGAGGGGCTAGTATACGTCTAATTATGATGATGCGTTTCGTTTGTTTCTTGCTCGTACTAGCTCTTACTCCACTTACCGTGCCGCTTTGTGCGCAAGATGTCTATCGTGAAGTTTTACCGAATGGTGTTACGCTTGTCGTGGCAGAGCACCACGTAACAGGTTTGGTATCGGTGGAAGCCTTTGTTCGTGCTGGTCCAAGCTATGAGAGTGAACTACAAGGAACAGGTGTAAGTGCTTTGGTAGAAAGCATGTTACGTGGATCTCCTGCTGTGCGTGGAGATTTGCAACGTTTAGGAAATGCGGTTTCATCAGAGACAGATGTGGGATGGACCAGCTACCGATTAATGGCTACTAGGAATGATATGTCGGAAGCGGTGCAGACCATGAGTCGATGGATCGGAGCCAGTGGTAATTTTGATGAACAAACTTTTCAACGAGCGGTGCAACAACAACAGCGTGCGCAAGAGCAATCGCAGCAAGATGCCACATCGTTTCTAGCACAAGCTGTTCGCTCTGCTTTGTATCAACGCGATGCTGCTCGTTTACCTGTACTAGGGAGTCCAGAGTTATTAAGTATGCTCACGTTGCCGCAGGTCCAGACCTACTATAATAAACGTTATACGGCTTCTCATATTGTCTTAGTTGTGACTGGTAATGTTCAGACCGAAGCTGTACGAGTAGCAGCCACAACAGCTTTTACCGGATTTCCCATTGGAAGTGAGCAACGTGAAGATGAACGGCGGATTGAGGCAGAGCAATTGCACCCTCGTGATCATGCTATGTATAGTCCGTCATTAAGCCCAGCATTAAATGAAAACCGTGTGTACTTAGCATGGCAGACTGTTGGCCTTGGGCATCCAGATCAACCTGCCTTAGAATTATTAGCGCAGTATTTAGATGACTCGGATTTACGTGTGCAAATGACGGCAAAACAAATCGCCCGTCATTTCAAAGTTGAACATGTTGCCCCAGTTGGCCGTCCTGGTTATTTATTGGTAAGTTATGATGTTCGTGATGCAGAGCGTGGTGAAGCGTATCGACTTTTTCATGAAAGTATGCCGAGAATCGCAGCAGACATTCAAAAAACGGCATTACTTCATCGCCGTTATCGTAAATTGACACAAGGTAATCGTGCCGGAGAAATGCCGCCAGCAGACGTAGAACATCTTGAGTCAGCCAGTCAGGTATTATCTCATTTAGTCTCGCGTTTGGAAGCAAATAGGCGCACACGTTTATTGGTAGAAATTTCTCGTGATTTAGGTATGTGGGAATTGGCGGTACGAGATGCCACTGTTGGTGAGCAATTAAGTTCATTATATACACAGGTTGATGCCAGCCGCATGGGAGCTGTTGTGAGCCGTTATATTCGTGGTTCAGGTTTTACTCGTTTTGTTGTACGTCCAGGTGAAGATCCGAAGAAAGTTGAACAGACGACAGAGATACGCGTTGAGCCTAAAGCACCCGTGGTTGATATAGATCCGGTCGTGAATAGCTATAGGAAGGTTCGCTTATTAACACATAGCATGCCGTCATTGGGAGTGTGTTGGCTGCGGATGAGTTGTGGTGGTGGTAGCCGTGTTGAGCAAGATGGTGAACATGGTAGTGGATTATTACTCGCTCGTTTACTTGGTGTTGAAAGCGCCAAATATGAAACGGATGTTTTGCGTACGCTGTTGCGTGAACGTAATATGTCACTGAAGGTAGAACATACATCCAATGGTTTACATATGACAGTTCGATGTTTTCGTACGGATGCAGCAGAAGCCTTAGAAATGTTGTGCGACGCTATGGTTCGTCCTGTTTTGAATAATGAACGTTTGGTTGAAGGGCAACAAGAAATAGAAACGCAACTTGCAGAATTGGCTCGTTTTGATGGTGAGTGGTCTGCAATTATACAGCAACTTATTCGAGAGAATATGTACCAAGATCATTATGCAGGAATTGCGTTAGATGATTTACAAACCAGCGTTGCAGATTTGCGACCAGAAGCGCTGGAGAAATTCCATAAAAAATTATTGCATGGCGGTAATGTTATTATCAGTGCAATTGGTGATTTTGATGAAGAGGAAGTTATTGATGTGGTTGAGGATAGCATGCTCCGCTACAAAGAATTTCGTGTAGCCCCTTTAAGTATTCCAGACCTTTCTGAACCAGTAAAAACAGCAGGCAATGGCGCGGAGGCAGCTCCAGTAGAGAATACAGGAGGAAGCACAACGAATGCAGAAAGAGTACGTGTGGATAAACGAAGTTGGTCACGCGAGCAAAGCGCTTGTGGCTTGGCATGGAGTACACCGTCTTTAGATGATGATGCGAAAACCCGTGCTATCATGGATGTGCTAGCCGCGGTAGTCATAGGAGGAAATGGCTCAGAGCTTCTCGGTGGTCGTTTGGGTTTCGCCATTGAACAAGCAACAGAAGGCATGGTTAGCAGCCGTCATGCACATTTAGAATATTACCACGGACGTGGAGCGCTTGTATTAAGTTTGTTGCTCAATGGAGGAACGGTGGAGTCTATTCGTGATGACATTATTCAATCCGCTTTAGATCGCCTACTTGCCGACTTAAAGATAACCAAAAAACGAGCGGCTGAGGATGGTGGACAAGAAATGCCAGAGATTATCACCTTTAGCTTGAATGAACTTGATGCAGCAAAAGCTGTTTGCTTGATTCGTCATGAACAAGAATTGGAGCAACAAGGCGATTCTTATTTATACCCAGAAACGTTGTTGCGAGAGCATTCCTTAGACGGTGTTACAACATATAGAGACCTTATTGCATCTGTAAGCGTTACAGACATTGCAACATTAGCACAAACAGTGTTGCAACAACCTGCATGTACTGTGTGGATTGCGCCAGAAGGCGAAGCGCTTATTACCCCAATTACTCCATCAACAACGGTAAGCACAACAACCGCTACGGCTGTGACCGTAAAGCCGATTACCCCTGCACTCACGCCAACGACAGTGCCGATCCCAGCAAATGTTGATACCGTATCACCGACAACACCAACAGTTACTCCAACGCCGGTAACACCTTAGGAATACTGCGTGAAGTTATTAATAAAATTAATACTTATTGGAGCCTTTTTATTGGCTGTCTATATTGGCGGTTATTGGCTCTATGCACGATCAGATTATGTGACAAGTAACAGCTTTTTTGGAAAAAATCTTGTTGTGTATGAAGATAGTACTCTTTCAAATATGTGCTTCACTGTATTTCGCCCTTTGATTTCCTTACAAAGCTGGATGGACGATTCGACCGTATTTAACGCGAAAGAAAATATAGATACAGTAAAAAATTCAATTGAAGACTTTCAAAATGTGCTCGAAGAGCAATCTGAATCAGCGAAAGAAATCTGGAAGCCTGTTGCTGAAAGCTTAGAACAGAGCGTGGATGATTTAGAAAAACAGCGTCAACAACATAAGAAGAAAGCCGACGGAGAAGAATAAATATGCGTCCGTATTTAGATTTATTGCAACATATTTTAGATAATGGTATAGATCGTTCTGATCGTACTGGCACTGGTACCTTAAGTGTATTTGGCCATCAAATGCGTTTTGATATGGCAGAGGGTTTTCCTTTACTGACGACCAAAAAAGTACACGTAAAGTCTATCATTAAAGAATTATTATGGTTTTTAAGTGGCTCAACAAATGTCGTGCCCTTGCAAGATGCGGGTGTGCGTATTTGGAATGAATGGGCTACGGCAGAGCAGTGTGCTCGCTTTGGTCGGGAAGAGGGCGATCTTGGCCCTATCTATGGGCATCAATGGCGAAACTTTGGCGCGAGCATAAATGAAGATGGGAGCTATGCCTCTAATGGCGTAGATCAAATTGTTCAGGTTATTGATCAGATTCGCAATAATCCAAGTAGCCGCCGTTTAATCGTTTCTGGTTGGAACCCACAAGAGGCCGATCAGGTTGCATTACCGCCTTGTCATACTCTATTTCAGTTTTATGTCGATGAAGGAGCAGGTTTATTACATTGCCAACTGTATCAGCGTAGTGCCGATGTCTTTCTTGGTGTGCCTTTTAATATTGCCAGCTATGCGGTATTAACGATGATGATCGCGCAAGTTACTGGCCTTAAGGCAGGTACTTTTGTCCATACTCTTGGTGACGCACATTTATATAAAGATCATCTAGAGCAGGCGCGTTTACAGTTAAGCCGAGATCTGCGTAGCAGACCAACCATGACTTTAAACCCAGCAGTAGATGATATTTTTAAATTCACCTATGAAGATTTTGCGGTTACCGATTATGACCCGCATCCACATATTAAGGCAAAGGTATCAGTCTAGTGTCAGAACAACTCGCTCTTATGGTGGCCTATGCTCAGGATCGTATTATTGGCAATGGCAATGATATCCCGTGGCATTATCCAGAAGATTTTAAACATTTTAAAACAACGACGATGGGTCATGCTCTGATTATGGGTAGGCTCACGTGTGAATCTATCGGCCGTCCATTGCCGGGCCGTCGTAATATATTGGTGACTCGTCAAGCTGATTACCAAGCACTCGGTTATGAAGTGTTCACTGATCTGGATGCGGCACTTGCCGCAGCGCGCGAAACAGATGACATGCCATTTATTTGTGGTGGTGGTAATATTTATAAACAAATGTTGCCACAAGTAACGCGTATGTTCATTAGTGAAATAGATATCGCTGTTGAAGGTGATACGGTATTTCCAGAATGGGAAACCGATACAAGCTGGCAAGAAATAAGTAGTCGTCGAAGTGATTGCATCACCTATCGTGAGCTTGAACGCCGTTTATAGAAGGAAATGAAGATGTCTCAATCACAAGAACGAAATGAAGACCAATTACCATCAGCAACCCTTGGTACACGTCGAGAAACACCGTTTACGTATACACCGTCGTTATTAGAATCTATTACTATAGACATTAAACGCCCTTTTGCCGGACAACATAGTTGGGTTACTAATAATTGTTTGCGTTTCACGGCTTTGTGTCCAGTGACAGGTCAGCCTGATTGGGCTGACATCTGTATTAATTATATCCCTAAGCAACATCTTGTTGAATCAAAAAGTCTCAAAGAATATCTTGGTTCATTTCGTATGCATGGTGATTTTCATGAAGATGTGTGTCGTATCTTTTGTGAAGATATAGTGGAATGTATTCAACCGACTTACATAGAAGTCATTGGCCAATTTGATAGCCGTGGCAGTATTGCTATTTGGCCGTATGTTCAGTGGGCAGATCCGAGTAGTGCATGGGCAGTGGAATTGCAGCGTGAACGTTGTCTGCATTATGCTCCCGGTAAATATAGTGCTCAACAATCATATACACGTTCTATTTAGGAAGCGGTATGTCAGATCGTAAATTGCTCTGGAGAGATATTGGTGGCATTCATGCACCGGCTCGCCGCATCACCATTCGTTTGCCGGAGGGTTATGCTTCTTCTGATGAACGTTATCCTGTGTTGTATATTCATGATAATGGATTGCTTGCTTGTCATGATCAGTTGGTGCAGTTGGGATATATTACTCCCTGCATCTTAGTTTCTGTGCCATCACCAGATCGTAATTATGAATACACATTGCCTGCGCCAGAAGGAGGCCTAGGGGAATGTCTTGTTGGTGGAAGCGAAGCGTACGCACAGTTTTTAATCCAAGAATTAAAACCAAAAGTAGATGCTGAATTACGTACACGTCCTGAAGCGGCTACAACGGGTACTACAGGCTGTTCATTGGGCGGTTTAATCTCTATGTATTTAAGTGTGAAACATGGAGATGTTTTTGGTATGGCAGGATGCTTGTCGCCATCACTTTGGTGGAATGACAAAGCGCTTCTGAATGATATGCAAAAAGAATTACCAGCTAAAGGAACACGCTTTTGGTTGAGTGCTGGATCATATGAAAATAGCATGTGGCATGATGCACGTGATGCGTCGGCTATTTTATTAGCAGCCGGTTGGGTGGAAGGCGAAGACCTCGCATGGCTTCATGACCCAGAAGGTGAGCATGCTAGTTGGTATTGGAAAAAACATCAGATGCATATGTTAGGTTTTTTGTTGGGGATAGATGTGCCAGCACCAAGCAGTATGCATGTAGAGAAGCATCATAGACGTGGCCCTGTGCGCATGAATATGGAAGATGCACACGGAACGCATATTGTGTGTCAGGTGAATCATGGTTATCATTTTCAACGAACGGCAGTCGCTCCACAGTGGGACAGCGCAGACCCTGCAATTATTACGGTGAATCAGATCGGTAAAATTGAATCATGGTCAGAAGGTAAGACAAAATTGTCTGCAATTCATAATGACTTTGCCGCAGATATTACCATATTTACTCCAGGCCCACAAACATTGCCACAAGCAGGCTGTATACAGCCAAGACAGACAGCGGTGTTAAATGCAACAGGCCAATGGATAGAAGAACCGCGTTTTACCGGAGGAGAACATCCCTGTATAGATGAGCCGATGCAATGGGATTGTAGTATTTCTGATACAGGCTTAACCATTACTGTTCGTGTTGTGGAAGATGAGTTGCAGGTTTTACGTGGTCCCGGCTCATGGGGACAAGACCGTCTTGAATTGTATATAGATCTGCGTCCAGAATCAGAACGGAGAGCAGGTCGGGCACAAGGTAAACAATCTGCCTATGTTAGTATTGTTCCTCTATTTTATGACGAACATTGGAAAGTTGGTGGTGGTGCATTAGATTCAGAATCAACACGGGTATTTATTGATGAAGAAGGATATACCGTACAGACAACATTGCCGCATACGTGGTTGAACGAACGTCTTACGGCTTGTGATGGTCAACATAGCACAAGCGAGTGGACAGAACTCTGGTTGAATATTCATGCCTGCCACATTAACAGTGTAACAGGCCGAGAGGTACGCGAACAATCTGTGCCAGCAATATATGCGGATCATTGGATTCCTGGTTCAGGAATTATCAGCCGAGGTTCAGAGTCAGCGGAAACATAACTATCCCGTTTATTTTCAATGCTCATTGTTCACAGACTACAGAGCACTTGTGCCTTGCGGTTTAATAGGAAAAATTGGGGAACTGCTGTGGCATTTATGTGTTTTGTATCCATTTATGTAACATGGATACAAGCGTATTCTTGGTAAGTGGTTTGGCGAGATAATCATCCATCCCAGCCTGTAAGCATTTTTCTCTATCACCTTCCATCGCGTTTGCAGTGAGAGCAATAATGATATTGTGCTGCTTCTCTTGCGTTCGAATGGCATTGGTAGCCATATAGCCGTCAATTTCAGGCATTTGACAATCCATGAAAATGATACCGTAATCATTGTTGAGGGATTTCTGTATTGCCTCATCACCACTTTCAGCGAGTTCAACTTCATAGCCTAGTTTTTTCAGCAGGCTCTGGCCGACCAATCGATTTATGCTATTGTCATCAACCAGCAGGAGAGGACGGTTGCATGCAGGGGCTTGTGGAGAATTATTTGGTGTAGATATATGACGGTCTGGTGCATTGGGTATAAGGGTGTTTTGTAAGAGAATAGTAAACTGGCTTTTGCGAAGAGGCAGTTGTAAGGCTTGTGGATTGAGAGAACGGTTAATGGGGCAACAGATGAATTTATCCATTTCTGTTTGGCTAAGCGTTGTTATCCATTGTTCATCAGCAATAAGTATACTTGTTGCTGTTTGTGGAAGAGCCAGTGTTTTTTGTAGCTCCTGCAAATTTTGGCATTCATACAATGAGAGAGAAGTCTCTTCAGACCACAGATGTAACATGTTGCGAATAGTGGCACTTTCAGAGGCAATGATGAGATTCGCTTGTGGTAGAACTGGGGCAGGCGTGGTACTATTATGATCAGTATCTCGTGCGAGCTGTAGAGTGAAGTGGAAAAATGAGCCATAGCCTTCCATACTTTCAATGGCAATATCACCGCCCATTTTATGGACTAGATGGCGTGAAATGGATAGACCAAGGCCAGTACCGCCGTAATTTCTGGTGGTAGATTGATCTGCTTGGGAAAAAGCATCGAAGATGCGAGTAATTGCCGGTGCGGAGATACCAATGCCCGTATCCATAACCACTACTCGAATTATACACGTATTGTCATTCAGGTTATCGGATTCGTCCAACATGATTTGGACTGTTACTTCTCCACCTTTAGTAAATTTAATCGCGTTGCCAATGAGGTTGGTCAAAATTTGACGAATGCGATATTGATCGCCAATAAGTGTTTTCGGAACATCTGGCGCTAACCAGCCATGCAGATGTAGTTGGCGTTCGTAGGCGTGTGGGGCTAGGAGCTCAAGGACTGATTCCAGTGTGTATTCCAGTGAGAATGGTATCTGTTCAAGTTGCATGCCTCCCGATTCAATCTTTGATAGATCCAAGACATCATTGATGAGTACGAGTAAGGAGTCGCCGCAATCCTGAATGATTTGTAGGCTGTGTTTATGAGCCTCGTCCTCGATGCTCTCTTGGAGCAATTCGGCCATACCAATAATCCCATTCATTGGAGTACGAATCTCATGGCTCATACTTGCTAGAAATGCAGATTTTGTTTGCAGTGCATCCTCAGCAATTTTTTGTTGGCGTAGGGCTTCATGGGTGCGTTCAGAAACGCGTTCTTCTAATTGTTCATTATGTAATTCGATTTTGTGCAGCATATGCCTTGTGCTGAGTTCGTTGGCAAGCTGTGCTGCTATAATATTAATGCCATGTTGGATGTCGCCGTTTGGTACTGTTGGACAAGAGATAAAAAGAAAACCATTCATGTCTTGCTGTGTAGAGAGCGAATGGAGAACAAGCGTTCCCGTGTCTTGGTTTTCAAGTGTTGCGTCAATACAGACACAATGTTGTTGTTGGAGTGCCCATGAGGCCATGCCGTCATCAATAAGTATGTCGAGTTGAGATTGCGCAGTGTGATGGGCATTGGCTGGATAAGCGGCAATTAATTGCAAATCAAAACCTTCTTCATCAAATAATGAGAAAGCAATAGAGGTATGTGGGAAAAATTCAGAAAGACGTTGCCAAGCGAGATAGAATAAATCTAAATCTGTTCTCGCATGGTCCCAAGGTTTTGCGAGGGCAGCGAGCATCTCTCTGAGTTGGCTAAGGGGAGTGTGTGCGTTCATGATAAGTCGCCCAAAAGCAGTTCTGCTATTTGAGTGTGTTCCGTTTCAGTTTTTTTAATAAAGTTTGAGAGCTTTTCAGTAGGTAATGAGAGTTTTTCCCATGCGTCAGGAGCAATGCGTGGGACTAAGTTTTCACCGCTGGAGCCAATTTGAATGGCGTTAATGGTTGCATCGGCGCAGTGTAAGAGGCAGGCATCGAGTTGAAAACTGGTAGCCGCTAGCGGGGTATGATGGGAGGCAATGGCTTCGTGTACAGAATTGGGCAAACCCCAGTCATTTAATAGTAATGAACCAATATCTGCGTGAGTAAAACCAAGAACGGCATGCTCTATATCTGTAAGTGATAACGGTCGCCCTTTGAGTACGTCTAAAATATTTTGAATAATCTCCCCTTCTTGAATAAAGAGAATGAGTCGTCCAATATCATGTAAAATGCCAAGTAAGAAAAAATGTTCGGCATTGGCTTCTCGTCGTTCTTGAGCAAAGGTCCGGCTTAAGCAGCCAACAGCAATAGAATGACTCCAAAATTCTAGGATATCGAGGTGTTCACTGTTTACTTCAGAGAATTGGTCAATAACAGCGGTTGCGGTTGCTAAATCATTAATTTGTCGTGTACCAATAATGGTCACAGCTCGGTTAATATCTTCAATTTTCCCCGGAAAGCCGTAGAGTGCGCTGTTGGCCATGCGTAATAAACGGGCACTCAAGCTGGCATCAGTACTAATTACTTGAGAGATATCTATTGCGGAAGCTGAGCTACTTGCCATTATTTCTTGTATTTGATGGTAAATCATTGGTGGGGAGCCAAGGTCCCCAAGGTTTTCAAGGATACTTTCGGCCGTTATGCCATGTTCATTCATGTTGGTGTGTTTCGTACGAGTTCTTGAGCATGTCGTAAGACAGTTTGATTGAGGAGTTCTTTGACAAAGGGGTCTTTCGTATTATTTAAGTGAAAGCGTGGAGCTTCAGCAGCAATGGCTTGACGTAAAAAAATTTCAGGTGTTGCTTCAGAAACCGATGTTGTGCTACCACTTGAATGAGCATCAGTAGAAACGATATGCACATCGTGAATGCCCCAGACTTTTAATACACGAATATGTTTTTCTGTCAATTCTGTCCCTTTTGGTATGAGAATACGGTCATTCCGATCACAAATTTCATGTGAGGTACAGGCACCAACGTAAAGATCTTTGACGGCAATGTGCGGCATGGAAACATTATACCATAGAGATTGGTGGAGAGCAAATGTTAGTGGCGATGTGGTAGTTTTATTTGTATACTGTACTATGGTGTTCCGGATATTACTCTTTCGCCTTGTTTTACTGACGCTCATTCCGTTGGCGGCAGCGTTGTTTTTGGTTCTTGATAACATTGATAATAAGAAGCAGGCTCTTGATGAGTTAGAACAGGTGGAAGAGAGCTTTCACTTTGAGACTTTATTGGCGGATGTTATTCATGAAGTGCAAAAGGAACGAGGGCTCAGTGCTGGTTACCTTGGTTCTTCAGCTACTCTTTTTGAGGATGAGTTACGCGCACAAAGAAAGAAGACGGATATCAGTCAATTCTATGTAGATCAATATGTTGAATTATCTGCCTATAGTGATGTGAAATTACAGAGTGAAATAAATGGTTTATGGCGACGGCTCACTATTGCGAGAAAGAAAGTTTTTGAGCAGACAATGACGGCGCAACAGGCTATTGCTCTTTTTTCGAGAATAAATGAAGAATTATTTTTTCTGGTAAGAAAAAGTTTGCGCTCTCTTTTTACTTATGAAGATAGTAATGAGTTGCGTGCTTATGCCCACTTATTACAAGTGAAGGAATACCGAGGGAAAGAACGAGCGATTGTAAGTGGTGCTTTCGCACATCAGAACTATGAGACAGATCTCTTGTTTGGCTTTCGTGAAGCCCTTAAAGCACAAGAAGTTTACGAACGTTTTTTTCGGATTTATGCTTCAGATAGACATCTATATGAGTATGATATGATGATGCAGTCCGATTGTTTTGTGAATGTTGATAGAATACGCAGAGAAATAGACCAGCATCAACGAGCCACTGAATACTTAGCTATACTTACTGAATTTCATAGCCAATTAGGGTATGGTGGATTTATCCACAATTTTAAAAATTATATCATTCGAAATGAAATTGAAAATAAGGAAAAATGTGAGAAGTCTTATGCTTTATGCATGCAGGCAGTTAAGCGTTTGCAAGGACTACAGGGTGTTAATAAGACTGAGGTGCAGGCGATAGAAGATGTCGTCCAATTGTATTATCAGAAGATATTCGTGATTGAAGCAGGGCATGCAGAAGGGCTTTCGAGTAATGAAATCGACAGACGTGTCAGAATTGATGACTCGAGTGCTTTGGTAGCAGTGGAGCATTTACGCAATACTTTTATTCTGAATGATTTTAAGGAGACTCCGCATTATTGGTGGGATCAATCAACGGCGTGCATAGAAGCCTTTGACCGTTATTTAGATGCCTACTCAGAGAGTATGGAATCTGATTTTCTTCATAGAAAAGAAGGTGTTGAACAGGAAATTCTTAACTATTTTTTGATGTTGTTTGTTGTGTTTGTTTCTGTTGTCGTGGTGCTGATTTGGCTCACACGTGGCATAACCAAACCTCTGATGTCATTGGTATCTTATGCCTCATCGGTGAGCCGTCACGAAACACCAGCGCCAATGCAGCCGGTGGCTATTGCAGAACTGGCAACATTGGAATCTGCGTTACGCCGAATGAATGTGACACTACAAGAACAAGCGCAAAGGACAGTTCATTTGTTACAGGCATTTTTGAAAAATTCTCAGGCACTGGTGCAGATGCATAGTCCGACTGGAGAAATATTGCTTTCTAATGCACGCTTTGAAGAAAAATTCCCTTTAGTGGAAGGGCAGTTCTGGGAAAGTCTACCGAGAAAAGAACGGGCAATTTTTTCTCAGCTAGAGCAGGAAGTACAAATGTATGATACTGTTGTTGAAAGAGAAACACAATTTGGTGATCAATTATATGTAACATCGTGTTTTTTGGTTAAAGATGATGATGGCAAAACTATAGGGTTTGGGTCAATTTCTTCTGACTTAAGTGAAATAAGTCGCTTAAATGATCAGCTGCAACATTCTGAGCGCTTGCGAGCTGTTGGAGAATTAGCTGGCGGTATCGCTCATGATTTTAATAACCAATTGGCAGGTATTCAAGGCTTTGCCGAAATTATAAAAATGAGAACAGAAGATTCTGGAGTCGAAAAATATGCGCGAGGAATTTTATCTGCGACACAGCGTTCAGCAGATATGATCAGTAAGCTTCTGGCTTTTGCGAAGAAGGGGAAGAATGTCACTGAAATATTTGATATTGCAGAGACGTTAGACGAAACATTAGAACTAGCACTCCATCGTTCTGGCAAGTTTACGTCTTCCTATAATAAAGATAATCAGCCGTATTATGTTAGCGGTGATGCTACACAGATTCAAAATGCATTGCTGAATATTATTGTGAATGCATTAGATGCGATGGGGAAAACAGGAAAAGTGTCATGTATTTTAAGCCGAGTCAGACTTGATACAGAATTATTGTCTTTAACACATCCATTGTCTGCCGGTGATTATATAACAGTTTGTGTTACAGATGAAGGTGGTGGTATCCGAGCAGATGTGCGAGAACAAATTTTCAATCCATTTTTTACGAGTAAATCTAAAGGGTCTGGTATGGGTTTGGCTGCGGTCTATGGCACCATGGGTAATCATCATGGTGCTATACAAGTTGAATCAGAACTGGGTAACGGAGCCTCTTTTACCCTCTTTTTCCCTGCAATAGATAAGGAGGAAGCGCATTTATCCAGACTTGATACAGGAAGTGTTCGTATTGCAACGCCACAAATTGCTCAAACGAGTATCTTGATTATTGATGACGAGGATATGGTGAGAGAGGTCCATGGTGCATTACTGCGTGAATTTGGTTTTGAGGTAGTTACCGTTCCTAGTGGCGCAGAGGGGTGTGCTATTTATGAAGCAGATCGTTTTGATATTGTGTTGTTGGATATGATTATGCCAGAGATGGATGGATCAGCAACATTCCAAGCTTTGCAGGAAAAAGACCCAGAAGTCCGTGTGGTGGTTGTTTCTGGGTATAGCGCAGACGATAGTGTACAGCGTCTTATTGAACAGGGTGCTATTGGATTTATTCAGAAACCAATTATTGGAAAAGATTTTGTAAAATATCTTATTTCATTAAATATGTAATGCAGCCTAAAGAGTGACACAGAGTTTCTTAAGAACATTTTAATAGTTCTGTGCCTCTGCTCTAAAACACCCTGTTCATACCATTGAGTGCTGCAACGCGGTAGGCTTCAGCCATGGTTGGGTAGTTAAAGGTAGTGTTGACAAAATAGCGTATGTCATTGCCATTTTCTGCCGTTCCTCGTGACATGATAGCTTGTCCAATATGAATAATTTCTGCGGCATTAACACCAAAACAATGAATACCTAATATTTCAAATGTTTCACGGTGGAATAATAGTTTCAGCATGCCAACGCGTTCACCCATGATTTGGGCACGAGCAAGGCTGCGGAAGAGAGCGGAGCCTACTTCATAAGGAACCTGTGCCTCTGTTAATTCACGTTCGGTTTTACCAATACTTGATATTTCTGGGCTCGTATAAATGCCGGTTGGTATATTGGAGACAAGTCGTTTTTCACAAGTTCCTTCAACGATATGAGTAGCGGCAAATCGGCCTTGGTCGTAAGAAGCGCTCGCAAGGCATGGGAAGCCAACGATATCGCCGACGGCATAAATATGTGTTTGTGATGTTTGGTAATTTTCATTGACGGTGATTTGTCCGCGTGAATCGCAATCAATACCAATATTTTCGAGGCCAAGCGTGTCAGAATTACCACTACGGCCATTAGCCCAAAGGAAGGCATCGCTTTTTATTTTTTTACCAGAAGCCAAGGTCACAATAACGCCATCGTCTACGCCTTCTATGCTTTCCATCGTTTCGTTATGACGGATGACGACGCCTTGATCGCGTAGGTGGTAAGAAAGAGCATCCGTGATTTCATCATCTAAAAAAGATAATAAATGTGATCGTGTATTAATAAGGTTTACTTTCACCCCAAGATTGCGGAATATACTGGCGTATTCACAGCCAATCACGCCAGCACCATACACGGTGAGCGTAAATGGTGTATTTTGCATGCTTAAAACGGTATCGCTATCAAAAATGCGTGGATGAGTAAAGTCAACATGTGCTGGGCGGAATGGGCGAGAGCCTGCCGCAATCACAATGTGGTCAGCCTCTATACGTTTAAAGGCACCAGAGGGTTGAGAAACAGCTAGTGTATGTTCGTCTAGAAAAGCTGCATCACCCCAAATAACAGGGATATCGTTACGGTCATAAAAACCTTGTCGCAAGTCAACTTGTTGGCTAATAACTTTGTCAGCGGAATGAAGCAGGGTTTGGAAATTGCAGTCTACATCTCGCATTGCTTCCCGCATCATTGGAATACGTTTGGCATCAAGGATTTGACGAATGGTAAAACGGAGCGCTTTAGATGGAATTGTTCCCCAGTGGGTGCAGCCACCGCCTACATCACGGTAGCGCTCTATCACTGCGACACGTTTACCGTCTTTGGCAGCTTTCATAGCAGCGCCTTCACCGCCAGGTCCTGTTCCGATTACGACAACATCATAACGACTCTCTGACATACTTGTGCCCCTTCTTACTCATCTATAGAATGGCCGACCACGTATCTCAGGCAAGTGTGTGTTTATTGAGCGACAGTAGAAATAGAACGAGGTTGTTATTTTCGGTAGACTTTGCCAACTTGGACGCGGCGTGTAACCTGTTTTTTTGCTTCGTGGTCCCAGTATGAGATAGGAAGCCCCTCGCTATTATCTGCATCTTTCATAGCGTTGGCAATGCAGTAACGAGATTGTAGTGGGCAATCAGCTACAGAAAGAATGACATCACCTGGTTTAAGACCAATGGTATCAGCAGGGCTTTCTGCTGTTACTTGGGTAATCATCAAGCCTTTAGAAACATCTTTTCCGTGAACGGTAATGTTTTCAGCAAGCGTCACCGGTTTGTGCTCTACGCCAAGCCACGGATAGCTTACTAGTGGTAATCTGTCTGGTAAGTCACGGCTATTGCGTAAGCTGACGGTGCGAACACGGCTCCAATCAGAAGCCCAGTTCGCATTCATATGTGCTTCTGGTGGGAGAACGGCTTCGCCATTTTCACTGTAAACAGCACTCTGTAATAAGTTTGTTTCAGATTGGGCGATAACTTCTTCTTGGGTTGGTTGCCAATGTTGCTGTCCCATACTAAGTGAAAGGAGTAATGCTGCGGCGGCGGCCCATCCACCCCATTGTCCAACGAGCCGAGTAAAGCTTACAGGTCGGCTGGATTGCTTCCCAGACTCTTGTTGCAAGCGGTTTTGACTTTCAGGAGCTTGGTTTTCAAGAGAAAGTCGGAAGTGGAGCCGCTCTGCAAGGTTATTACTTGGGGTACGTGCCAGTGGTCGGCCCATTGTGGGGAGGTCAGCACGCATCTTTTTCCAGTAGGCAACCTGGGATTGTAGGTCAGCATTGTTAGCAAGTAGGTTTTTAAAATGTGCGGATTCATCAGCATTCAATTCGCCTGCAACGTAGCTGCCAGCAGCATGACGTAACTCGGATTCTTCCATCGTGGCTCCTTTCTGTAGATATGTGGGCCTGTATTCACGATCGGCTGATACCATACATTGCTGATATTGTTTTCTTATAGTCTTGTCACAATTGTATACGTGCAACATGTGGTTCTGTTTGCAGAAATAATAATGATGATTTGCTTTTGTGAAAATCGTGCAGTTGTATCTAGAGGGTTGGTGTTGCTGGTTAATCTGTTGGCAGGGTATTTACTGTAAGTTATTTAATAGAAAATGGTTATGTATCCATCTTTCGGTAGGAACGATATGTGATCTCGATTTGATAGGAGAGATCTGTGGCTAGGCCTTTGCCCTTGTCGTTGTAGAAGGGCTTGATAGGGTTCTCGCGTTGTTTGGCTGCACGGTGTGGTCAGATCAGCGTGTGCTTGGTCGCTGGATTGAATGCTTCGTCATAGTATTCAGAAGAAGGTTTTACCGAGCACAGTACATTTACCTTTTCTGCCAAATGTTAAGAGGTTTACTCACAGGATTTGGCTACACATATGCAACTCGGTAACAGGGGAATACCTATTCACCGAGTAACAAAGGCGATCAGAGAGAGCCGATGCGTGCAAGCGACTAAGGTCACAGAATGCATACTATAAAATGTATGCTGCCTTGGTGCGCAATGCCCAGCTCTCCATCCACCTTTTTGCAGATACACATCCGGAGCTATAGGCTGCGAGATGAACGAATGGATACAATACATGACTGAACTCAGTGACATGACCATCAAGGACTTGCGCAAATTAGCGAGTGACCACAAAATTCCCGGACGCAGCGGATTAGCAAAACAGGATTTATTATCCGCCCTTGGCCAACTTTTGAAAAACCGTCAGGCTGGTGCTGTCGAAGAGACAGCGAAGAAAGCTCCTGCTCATAAAGCGGAAAAAGCTACTACAACAAAAAAAGACATTAAAAAGCCGCATAAAAAGACATCGAAGAAGGTTGTGGAAAAAGCACCGGAGAAGAAAACTCCTGCTCAAGAGCCAGAGGTTTTAGACGCATCATTATTTGTTGAAGCGGTAGCTCCAGAGGCAAGCACAACAAGTAAAAAAGATGCCGTTGATACAGCTGCAAGTAAGCCAGAAGAGAAAATTGAAGAAAAAACCGAGGACGGTGCTCCGCGTCGTCGTCGTCGCCGTTCACGTGGTGGGAAAAAGAAAACAGCAGGACAGGTAGAACAATCGGCAGAGTCATCAGATGCTGAACAGTCTGTAGAGCAGGTTGCAGAGAAAACAGATGAAACACAGGCAAAAACTGTGGAACAGCCAGCATCTGACAAAGCGGAACAAAAAACTGAAGCATCAAGCGCTTCAGCAAGTGCGAATAAAAACACAACTCGCGGTGGTCAACGTGACGAGCGTCGTAATGATCGCCAACAACGTCCTCCGCGTGATCCACATCGTCCACATCGCCCACGTTTAGAAGGCAATGATCATCGTCGTTTGCCGGGTATGATCGACCGTATGATTTCATTCACCAGTGGCATTGTTGGTTTGTGTGATCCAGAGACCCCATCATGGGCGCAAGCGCATCTGAGTGAATTATTGGCAGAAGCTGGTGTGTGTGCGATGCCATGTTCTGGTTTGCCACATCCAGATTACCATGAAGTTGTTGGTGAGTATGCCGTTGAAGGTATTCCGGCAGGTCACATTACCAGTGTAGAAATTCCTGGTTTTTGCTTACGTGGTGATCGTGGTGGTCGCTTATTTCCAGTCCAAAAATCAAAAGTCAATATTGCTCCTGGCACAGTAGAAGATGTTCAAGCAGAAACTGAACAGCCAACTGTTGTTGCAGAAGAGGCAACTGCAGCAGAGCTCCCAGTAGATACTCTTATTGAAGAAGCTGCGCCATCGGTAGAAGACACTACAGCCGCTGAACCAGCGCCTGAACCAGCGCCTGAATCAGCGGACAAAGCTGATAGTGCGGCTGATAGCAATAGCACAGAGAAGAATATTCAGCAAGCTGAGGAGGCTGCGTCTGCCGAAAAAAAGCTCAAAGAGGCCGCCGAGGGGGCGGACGTAGACGCTCCCGTGGCGGATCGTCAAGAAACAAAACAAGCCAGTCGTAAGTCAGCTCAAAAATCCGTTACTCAGAAACAATCTCGTTCACAAAAAGCGGAACGTTTACCGTTGGTTCAACAAAGTAAAGAAGAGCTTGCAGATCGTCCTCAGGCAGAAGGTTTCCGTGCCCTTGGGTTAAATGATCAGGTGTTGGCAGATGTAGCTGCTTGTGGCTACAGCGACCCATCTCCCATTCAGGAAGCTGCTATCCCTATCACCTTGACTGGTGTTGATATTATTGGCCAAGCACAAACGGGTACTGGTAAAACAGCGGCCTTTGTGCTGCCAATTCTTCATAAATTATATGAATTAGAGCCAGAATCTGACGGTCCGGTTGCGCTCATGTGTTGCCCAACTCGTGAACTTGCGCGACAAGTACATGCTGAATTTGTACGTATGGCTGGTCAATCCTCTGCTCGTGCTGCCCTTATTTATGGCGGTGTGAGTATGCAAGACCAGTTTGACGCGCTTGATCGTAAACCACATGTCGTCATTGGTACACCAGGCCGTATTATTGATTTAATTAAACGTGGCAGCCTGAAAACATCAAATATTTCTATCGCCGTTTTGGACGAGGCTGATCAAATGTTAGATATCGGTTTTTTACCTGATATAGAATATATTCTCAGCCACACGCCACCAGCACGACAAACGTTGTTGTTCTCAGCAACCATGCCAGACGAGATCCGTCGTTTAGTGGAACGTTTTCAGAAAAATCCAGAACATATCCATATGGCGCCAAAACATGTGACCGCAGACCAAGTAGATCAGAAGTATATTGCCGTTGAACAAAAACGAAAAGTAGATATTCTTGCGCATTATATTGAAACTGAAAAACCAGAACAATTAGTGGTGTTTTGTAAAACAAAACATCAGACTGATCGTGTTGCCACCATCTTGAAAAAGAAAAAAATGAAAGCTGGTGCTATTCATGGTGATTTGCCACAGAATAAACGTGAACGTACCTTAACTGGTTTTCGTAATAATGAACTGCAATGTCTTATTGCCACCAATGTGGCTGCACGTGGTTTAGATATTCCCGCTGTATCGCATGTCATTAACTATGATATTCCCGAAAACCCAGAAGAATATGTACATCGTATTGGTCGTACTGGCCGCATGGGCAGCTCTGGGTTTGCTCGTACCTTTATTACCCCAGATGATGGTCAATTTCTTATTGAGATAGAAAAACATATCGGTTTTGAATTAGAAGAAGAAACTATTGAAGGCATTACCACCCATAGTGAAAAATCTGCCTCTCGCCCAATTGCAGATATGGAAATTAAAGGCCCGCGTTTATTAAAACCAATCGCTGGTGGTATTCGCTTAGGTCGTCGCCGTCGTCGTTAAGACAATTTGCACTATTAATAACCGTTAGTAAGAAAGAGAACTCCAGTGGATTTTATTTGTTTAGACTTAGAAGGTGTTTTAGTTCCAGAAATCTGGATTAACTTTGCCGAGCGAACAGGTATAGACGAACTCCGTGCAACTACTCGTGACATTCCAGATTACGATGTACTGATGCGCCAACGTTTAGATATTTTACGTGAACACAAACTGGGTATGCCCGATATTCAAGCAGTTATAGCGGATATGGGTCCAATGGATGGAGCTCGTGATTTTCTTGACTGGGCTCGTGCTCATTTCCAAGTTGCCATTTTATCTGATACTTTTTATGAGTTTGTTGCTCCACTTATGAAACAACTTGGTCAACCAACCTTGCTCTGTCATCGTTTAGAAGTTGCGGAAAATGGTACCGTGATTGATTATCATCTTCGTCAAAAAGATCCTAAACGTAAATCTATCCAAGCACTTAAGAGTCTTACCTACACTACTTTGGCTGCTGGTGATTCGTATAACGATACCACTATGCTTGCCGAAGCGGACGCAGGCTTCCTCTTTAAAGCTCCTGATAATGTTATTGCAGAATTCCCACAATTCCCATCTTGTGAAACCTACGAAGAGCTTCAAGCCAATTTTATAGAAGCTTCAAAGCGCCTCGGATAGCTGAATTCATCAGCAGCGCTCGCTTTAACGTTTGAATGGGGTGCAAGACTTTTGGAGTAGCTTGGGATATTCAAAGTGGACGAGGATGTTCGCTTTTCGAGTGAGCCTTAGGGGCTCATAAATGCATGTGTATCTGGATGCTCGCTAAGATATTCTTTGCGAGCATTTTTTGTCCAAGCAGGTCCGTGATATACCACGTCATCATTTTCGTCACCGTTATTATCCACATTGTCAAAACCAATGTCGTACAGTGTCCAAAGTCCTTCTGTTTGTATGTTGTAACGAATTGTTCTCGGAATATCTAAAGACGATAATTCAGACAGTTCTTGTGGCGGTATGGTTTGTTGGTGAATTGCCTGTGCAATCTGAAGGAGTTTGTATTGAGATACAACTTGTTCATGGCTATTTCTTGCTCCAGATACTGCTGGTGTCATGTAGGCAGTGAGGATGAGCCCAATGGTGTCATCGTACAGATACGGTGCGTTTTGAAACTCTTCAAACTTTGATTCTATTCTTTGCATACTTAGAAAATTGTAGGGTTTGGTGTGAGCCGTAATTAAATGTCCCCAAAAATGGTCAAGGTTGTTGAGTGTTGTCTTTTTGGAACTGCCGAGCAGAGGAGCAATACTGAAGAAAAAAGGGAGTCCATCTCCAAGGTCAGGATCTTTTCCGTTATTATCAAAAAGAGAAGCGATGGCTGTGCGAATAACGTTGTATTCATGACGAAAAGTATGGTTCAGCGTTTGGATCGATTGCGTATTATTGAGTGACAGTATTTTTTCCCCATCCGGGTTGTTGAGGAGGTCGTATTCAATGGCGGCTTCAAGTACTCTATTTAATGCCCCGCGAATGGACAGAGCGACTAGATGGTTAATGAGCGTGCCGCCATGATCGATCGTGTTACTTATAGAGCAAATGGCTTGCATGATACGTAACGATTTATCGTATTGCTGGTGTGCTAAGTTGTTGTAAAGATGAAGACATAATACTTCTGTACAGTTTCTGGCTTGGATAACGTAATTAATGTCTTCATCAAATGAGATACAGCGTGGAGGGTATACTTGTTGAGTAAAGTCATAGGTGAGCAATGTATTCACGGCTTGTTGTGTTTCGAGTAAAAATTGCTTGGTTTTCGGGACTTGGGCAAGGTCCCACGGTATGATATAATAGAGGTCACTCTCATCAGAATAACAAGAGTCTTCGTATGGTTCTGTCTCTTCAGTACATTCTTGAAGGTGTTTTTCCCAAATAAAAAAAGGATCGTTCTGCGCCATTTCGCCACGTGGTTTATGGGCAGGGTCAACGGAGAAATCAATCGTACTTAAATCTATTGGCTCAACCCAGACAGGGCGTGTTTGCAGCCAAATCATACAGGTCAGAAGGATAGCGCCAAAACTAAAGGCTAGCCAGAGGAGTGTTTTTTTAAGAGAGTTCATCTCTTGAGTATAAAAAAACTAGACACGAGTCAATGTCTGCTTGTTTTTTTTTAGACTGTTTAGCAGGAATGGATCTTAATATGCAGCTGTAGAGATGGCTATGTTCGCATTCTGAAAAAATTGTAGCAAAGCATGTATGCCGCAATCTTCTTCGGAAATAGTTGCTAAAGTACCATCTGTGAGTATTATGTCATGCCGTGTTTCGTTCCAATAGATATGATCAATATTGTGTTCGGTGACAGTAACAATTTCATTTGGATGAAAAGACCACTCACCGCCAGAACTATGGACGATGGAAATACGTTCAGTAGAAACCGTTATATTATTACAGATGGGACACTACCCTGCGAGAGAGTCGTTATCGTTGGTTGCATTACGACGTAGTAATTTATCAAGCATAGAATTCCAGATGCTGGTTTTACGATGGTTGCCGAATGGGCCGGCTCCATGTGTAAGAGCATCAAGGTCACTTATTAGGTGTTCATAGGTTTGGTAGCGGTCTTGTGGTGCTTTGGCTATCATCCGATGAACTAGCATATAGATGCGTTCATCTAAGCCTGGGCGCAGCTCTTCCAGTTGTGGTGGGATTTCGCTAATATGTTTGGCCATCAGGCGAACGGGGTTGTCGTCTTCAAATGGGGTGCGACCAGCAAGCGCTTGGTACAAGGTGATACCAAGGGCATAGATATCGGAGCGTAGATCAGTTGCGTTTACGCCACCTTTCACCTGTTCCGGTGCAATGTAAGCGGGGGTCCCAGCTACAAGGTCGGTCATATCACTTTCAAAGTCTTCAATATCAGTGTGTCGTGTAATACCACGGGCAAGGCCAAGATCAGCCAGTTTTGCATGCCCTTTATTTGATCCGTTGGTGCTAATAAGGATGTTAGACGGTTTAATGTCGCAATGAATAACGCTCAAGTTGCGTTGTGCCCATGCGAGTCCATCTGCAATTTGCCGGATAATAGGTAGGGCATCATTTGCGGAGAGGCGGTTTTTCTTTTGAATCAGTTTGCTAAAGTCGGTGCCATCTATGTATTCCATAACCAAATGTGGGTAATATCCTTCGGCCTCATAATGGAAAACGCGTAAGATGTGTGGATGATTAATACGGGCAAGTAATTGTGCTTCATGTTCGGTGCAGCGTTTTTCACGGTCGTAGTGTTGGCTGCCAGTAAGCAATACTTTGACTGCTACAGGAATATGCAGGCCGGTATGTTGAGCGCGATAAACCATAGAGCAGGCACCAGTGCCAACTTCTGCTTCTAAGAGGCATGCGCCAAGTTTACTGCCGATTTTAGGCGGGTGGTAGCCAGGAATGCAGATGCTGCCACTACCAGCATTGTTTTCAGATTGAAAGGCAATGGTGGCTTCTGGGTCTTCGCTAGATTCACCTTCTACTAAGATCGCATCCAGCATGTTGAGGGTGGCGCTGCGATCTGCTCCATCTTCTGGCACTTCTACCAGTAAGGGTTGACTATTATCATTGTCAGAATCACTCTTGGTATATCGGTCTGTGTCTACAGCCGCAGTTGCTATGGCAGGTTCCGTTTCTGTGTGTTGCATTTGTGTTGGCACAGCAATGGGTTGTAGAGTAAGCATTTGAGCGATAGTGCTACCATCGTAGTCAGCAAGAACGCTGCGAATAATATGGAGTACCTCAGCAGTATCACGGTGTAGGTTTGGAACAATGCTATCATCATTCGGGGCTGCCAGCCACGAGCATGGGCCAGCTAGGACAAGACGAGTGAGGGCCTTCATGCCGGTGAGGTCACCAAAGACGACGTAGACGAGTTGGCCATTTATCCACGCAATGTGGGCTGGAATATCTTGAACTTGAACGTGTAAGGTGCCGGATGATTTTTGTCTGTGTAGAATATAGAGCAGGTCAAACATACACACCGCATCAGCGCGGCCTGCAAAGCAAGCGCCAGGTCCCGGAATAGGGCTGCGAAAACGGCCGGAGCCGTCGGAAGGTCTATCTTCAAAGGGTTCTGTATGTACCATAGTGATTCAGTTTATGACACTATCGGCTGGTGCGCAAACAGCAAGAGCGGGACTTGTGCATCCATAGAACAGTGTACGCTCCTCGAAACGATATTTAACGAGGAAAAGATTGATGACTGACGATATTTCTAGCGCTACTCCACCAGCCTCTGAAACAGCAGATTACGGTGCTGATTCCATCAAGGTATTGGAGGGCATGGAAGCCGTTCGTAAGCGTCCAGGTATGTATATTGGTGACCCAGCGACTACTGGACTGTATCAATGTATTTGGGAAGTTGTAGATAACTCTATTGATGAAGCCCTCGCTAAATACTGTGACAGTGTAGATATTCGTATTCATGAAGATAATTCCGTGACCATCTCAGATAATGGCCGTGGCATCCCCGTTGCTATGCATCCAACAGAAGGCAAATCCACCTTAGAAGTTGTATTAACCGTTCTGCATGCTGGTGGTAAATTTGACGAAAACTCATACAAAGTGTCTGGTGGTTTGCACGGTGTTGGCGTGAGTTGTGTGAATGCTGTTTCTGCGTGGATGATTGCTGAGGTCAAGCGTGATGGTCGCCATTCCCGTATGCGTTTTGAGCGTGGAGAATCCGTTACCGAACTGGAAGACCTTGGGCCAACAGACGAAACTGGTACCAGCATTCATTTCAAGCCAGATCATGAAGTTTTTGGTGAGAATACCGTTTTCCGTTGGGAAACCATCGTTTCTCGTATTCGTGAACTTTCATTCCTGAATCGTGGTGTTCGTATTAATTTGGAAGACGACCGCGAAGAAGGCAAAGCCGAAGTGTTCTTTAATGCAGATGGTATCGCAGGTTTTGTTCGCTACCTCAACGAAGGTAAAGAAACACTGCATCCACATGTTATTTCTATTGAATCTGAAGAAGAAGGCGTTGGTTTAGAAGTTGCTCTGCAATATAACGATTCTTATGATGAACGTATTCTTTGTTTTGCCAATAACATTCGTAATCGTGATGGTGGGACCCACTTAGAAGGTTTGCGTACATCACTGACTCGCGTATTAAATACCTACGCCAAAAACAATAACTTATTAAAAGGCAGCAAGAACCCAACGGGTGAAGATTTACGCGAAGGTCTTTGCGCGGTTATTTCTTTGAAATTGGGCGACCCAAAATTCTCGAACCAAACCAAAGATAAATTAATTAACTCAGAGATTAGCGGTTTGGTGCAAAGCCTTATTGGTCAAGCTCTTAACGATTATTTAGCAGAAAATCCGAAAGTGGCCAAGACTTTAGTGAGTAAAGCGGTCCTTGCACAAGTTGCTCGTGAAGCAGCACGTAAAGCTCGTGAAATGGCGCGTAAAGATCGTAAGGGTATTTTTGGTGGTGCAGGCATGCCAGACAAACTGCGTGATTGTCAAACCCGCGATGTCAACGAATCAGAAATATTCCTTGTGGAAGGTGACTCTGCGGGTGGTAGCGCTAAACGTGGCTCAGATGCTCGTTACCAAGCAATTTTACCACTGAAGGGTAAAATCATTAATGTAGAAAAAGCACGCATAGATAAAGTGCTCGGCCACTCAGAAATTAATGCCATGATTCAAGCCTTCGGCATTGGTATTGGTGAAGAATTTAACTTAGAGGGTTTGCGCTACGGCAAAGTTATCATCATGACCGACGCAGACGTGGACGGTTCTCATATCCGTACTCTTATGTTAACGTTCTTCTTCCGACAAATGCTCCCGCTTATTGAAGCAGGCCACGTATTTGTTGCAAACCCACCGCTCTATAAAGTAACCAAAGGCAAAAAAGGCCGTTACGTCTTTAACGAGAAAGTGCTGGCTGAAGAGATTTCACGCCTTGGTCTCGAACACGCTACCTTATTAGATAAGAGCAGTGGTATAGAAAGAGAAGTTCGTGATGGTAGCTTAGAAGGTTTGATGGATGTTGTCCTTGAGTTTGACGGCCACGAAGCAGCGCTCGCTCTTAAGGGATTAACGCTTACTGAATATCTCGACCTCCGTAACGCTGGTGGTGAATTACCACTGTATCGTTTAACGATGGGTGAAGCAGAACAATACTGCTACTCAGAATCTGAATTAAATAATTTCATGCACTCCATTGGTATAACTACCAGTAAACCAGAAGAGGGTGAAGAGGCAGAAGAAGAAGATGAGTTTGCCGTTCGCCCAGAAATTTTAGAGTTTCCAGAGCGCGAATTGCTTGAAAA
Organism: Planctomycetota bacterium; assembly: GCA_016745075.1. GTDB lineage: Bacteria > Planctomycetota > UBA11346 > UBA11346 > UBA11346 > JADGDD01. Next base: position 414,146 of record JADGDD010000002.1, read on the forward strand.
GAGCATCGACCGTTTACGGATGCTCGGCTACAACCCACAATATTTGCTCGATAACGTTGCAGACCGTGTAGACCCCTTCACTCTTATGGATGGTAAAGAGCGGATTATCTTTACTTGTATCCGTGAGCTACCAGAAATTATTCGTGGTTTCGGTAAACGTGGTCTTGATATTCAGCGTTATAAAGGACTGGGTGAAATGAATCCAGACCAGCTCTGGGAAACAACCATGGATCCAGAAACGAGAACTCTTACACAGGTAACCTTATCTGATGCCATTGAAGCCGAACGCATGTTCTCAACTTTAATGGGTAATGACGTAAGTATACGCCGTGACTTTATCGAAAGGTTTGCCCTGTCGGTTGTTAGTAAGATTGATGTCTAGGTATGACAAATGATGTAAGATGGGTGCAGCTTTTTCAACAGTATAAAAAAGCTCTTCAGAATTTAAGTGATGCTGTAGAGCTGGACCGCGTTCGGAAATTATCAAAATTAGAAGAGCAAGGCCTTATCAAAGCATTTGAACTGGTTCACGAACTTTCATGGTTGGTGATAAAAGATTATTACCAAGACCAAGGAGATGTTGCGATTCAAGGGAGCAAAGATGCCATTCGTCTTGCGTTTAAGCGAGGTCTCATTGATGATGGTGAGGCGTTCATGCAATCGATCAAAACAAGACAGTTAACTGTGCATACATACAATGAAGAGACTGCTCATAAAATTCATACTGATATTATTGATGTCTATTATGGCGCATTTAAGAAGCTTGCACAAAAACTTGAAATCCATCAGTGTGATCTCGGGTTATAGGGTTTTTACCCTGTGAGATACGGTTTAGAAGAAACGGTTCTTAATCGCCTGCGACAAGCGTTCAGTAGTGTTAATGCTATTGAAAAGATAGTTTTGTATGGTTCGCGCGCGAAAGGGAATTATCGCACTGGTTCGGATATTGATATTACTTTATTCGGAAGCAACCTTACGTTAGACAATAGTGTTTATCCTTTAATGGATGAAATAGAAAAACTGTATATGCCGTATTCTTTCGATATTTCCATATTTGAACATATTGATAATGAACAGCTTGTAGATCATATCAAGAGAGTCGGAAAGATTTTATATAGAAAAGAAGACAGATTGTTACAAGAGTGATCGCAATAAGCCCGCGCACGCTAATGGTGCGTAACGTGTTAATGCAGCATGTGCCTCAATGATTTTATTCTGAAAATCAGTGTTCCCTAATTGCTGTGCAAGCTGGGCGGTGCAGGCAGCAGTGCTTTCGCGCCACGGAGTGTCTACCATGTCGGCAGCGCTGGTGTGGCTTGGATGAGCCGAGCTGATAGTAAACCCACCATGTTTGGCGAAATGTTCTTCAAGCTGGTGTAGAGCATTGTTGGCGTAGTTTAAAAAAGATTCATCTGTGCTAAAGGTAAACCAAGCCTGTGCTCCACGTCCGCAGACTGCTTTTTCATATGTATTCAGTTCTTCCAGTGGAGGTAATTGCGCTGCGCATTTTTTGGCTGCTGGCAGAATGTCTTCGTGATCAGTTTCGGTGGTGAGTGGGTGGTTCAAAAACTGTGCGAGTGTCTCAAGTATGAGTCCTTGATCACTAGCACGGCAATCCTCGTTTCGTGCGGGGCTTGGTCGTTCGTGACGGGCAATTAACAATCTGCGGCAGGCTTCAGGTAAACGGGCGTTTGCATCAGCATCATCTAAAGCTCCTTGGATGGCCGGAATATGGAAGGTCGCATCCAGCGCCGCACGTTCATCGTGCCAGTAGCGTTGTAGAAAATGTTCACCGAGTTCTTGGCCAAGCACATCGGCAATGGCCTCTTTGCTCCACGCGTAATAAGCGCCGTTTATCAGTTGTTCGCCTGCGCCAAAGCTTTCAGCATCTAGTCCGGTCATAAATGCACCATCATCAGTTTGCAGGGTATGGATGGTCCACAGTAGAGTGGTGCTGGCTATGGTATGGGCGAGTGGGTTTTCTAAAGCGCTGGCAGCCGCTAGTAGGAGTGAGGACATAATTGCTTGGTCAGCCGTGGTTTTCTCAAAAAAAGGCAAGCCCCAAACAGGATCGCTGCAACCATGGAAAAAGCCACCACCAAGATGGTCGTGCATACCGCCTGCAATGTAAGCAGTGATAGTGCGTTCAACATGAGCACGTACAGAGGCAGATGTTTTTCCTGAAGCAGTGCGTTTCAATAAAAAATGCAATAATGGCGCATTGAAATAACGAGGAGACTCGCCAAATCCACCTTCTAGGCTGTCTGCTGCTTCCATCGCGTGGGCTTCACAGGCATCCTGAGCCAATGTTTTGTTAAATGATTTTTCCGCCGGTGGGAGTTCTTCCAGCTGTGCCAGCACACCTTTAAATTGTTCCGCATCAGCTGTAATATTTTCGCCCTGTTCTTGCCATGTCTGGGCCACATCAATAAGTAAATTCAAAAAACCATGACTATTTTCTGCATCAGCCCGCATATTGCGCCATGGACTTGCACCAAAAAATGAGCCGCTTGGTGTAGCAAAGGCAGAGAGTGGCCAGCCTTGTGCTTCGGCAGTTAAGCCAAGTACATTTTGCATGGTGAGGGCTAAGCCTTCATGTTTGAGCGTATCAACAAAAACTGGTTGAAAATGTTCGTTAATAAGTGTCACGACCTCTTTATCTTCTGCCATAGTACGCAGCCATGAATTGGTAAAAGAATCTAGTGAACTCCCCGCAATTAATAGGGTCGGCAGCTCAGTTTGAGAGCCAATAGCAGTAGGGGGCAACCAAGGAATAGCAGGAGATGAAGTCATGTTTGGCAGCATGGCAATGAATGGCCAACGACAAGCAGCAGGTGCGTGGTTCTTTTCATAGAATATTTATCTCTTGTGATTGCGTGAGCATCTATGCCGGTTAGTGCTAAAAAAAGAGCATGCATGCTGTATTCTTGTTGTTATCCTCTCGCCATCACTCACAGGAGAATTATATGGGCCTTTTTGTCATCGGCGTGATCTTTGTTGCTTGCGCGTTCTTTTCTGGAATCATTTTGCATTTGGCTGGGCTCACACAGCGGAAGCAAAGCAGCGGTATTATGGGCAAGGTTGTGTCGGCTCTTTTTGCTCTGGCTGGAATTGCACTTATCACTTGGTCTAGTGCGGTTTATGTTGAGAGTGATATGCGCGGCCTGCTTACGAAAAAGATTTTTGCTGATGACTTATCTGGCGGCCGTATTATTGCCCTTGAAAACGAAAAAGGTCCACAAGCCAAGTTGCTACCACCAGGTTGGCATTTTGGCTATTGGCCATTTATTTATGATATTCAACTGGTAAAAATTGTAACGGTTCCCGCTGGCAGCGTTGGTGTGGTGAAAGCAAATGATGGTTTACCTTTATTAAAAGGGCAAGCATTTGCAGACGAATGGGATTCACCAATGGACATGCTTGATGCGGTGCAATTTTTGAATAAAGGGAAGAAAGGGCCACAATTAACCGTTTTGTCTCCCGGTTCGTACCCAGTGCATCCGCTTCTCTTTAGCGTAGAAATAAAAAAGGCTTTAGAAGTAGAAGTTGGTCAAGTCGCGGTAATTAAAGCAAACGCTGGCCCAGATTATACGGGTGAAGATTTAGTGTCAGTCAATGGTGTGCCCATTGTTCCGAATAGTTTTCGTGGTATTTGGAAAGACGCATTACAACCAGACATGTATTACATTAATCCAGATGCTTATAATATTACACGTGTAGCAACGGTGAATCGTGTCTATAATTATGTAGAAGGTAACGCCATAGAAGTACGTTCAAAAGACGGTTTTGAATTTCCTGTAGATGTACGTGTTTCAGTAAAGGTTTCTGCGCAAGATGCACCGTATGTTGTTGCTCAGTTAGCGAAGCCTGACTCAGACATAGATAGAACGGGCTTCACCACTATAGAAGACCGCGTTATTTTACCCGTTATACGCGCGATTTTCAGAAATACTGCTGAAAGCCAGCGGGCCTTAGAATACGTTAATAATCGTTCTGTGATAGAAAAAGAAGCAACCAAGAAATTTGGAGAAGGTATTAAGCGTTTTCATATTACCACAGACGGTGTTTTTGTGAACGACATCGGTTTGAGCAAAAACCCAGCAGGGCAAGAATTGCTGGCAACTCAAACACAAAGAGAAGTAGCTGAGCAAGAGAAAGCGACATGGGCCAAAAAACAAGAAGCTCAAGTTGCTCGTGCAGAAGCAGTCCGTGCAGAAGAGGAAGCCAATCAAGAACGTCAAAAAGCAGCAGCTCGTGCGTCTATTGATATTAATAAATCCGAAGCGCTCGCTCTAATGGAAAGAGCTCGAGGTGAAGCTCGCGCCTATGAAGAAAAAATCAAAGCTCTCGGCGGCACTGATAATTTCATTATGCTTGAGGTCGTCAAAGATAGCGTCAACCGTTGGGATGGTGTTGCACCTTCTGTTCTCGTCATGGGTGATGGCGGCGTAGGCGATGGCGCGTCTGCAGGAGTGTTGCGAGAAATTATTAAACGCGATAAATAATTTCTGTGTCGAGATGATTGATTCAAGAACAGTATCACAACCTTACCTGCCGTGGATTGCGGCAGGTTTTGTTTTTGGTATTATTGGGAGTGATGTTCTTCCTCATCATGCGCTGCCGTTTCACCCTTTGATTTGGTTATGGGGATTGGCTGTACCGCTCGCGTTTTTTTCTCTTTGTTGGAAAAAGGTTGGTAGTCACGCGGGGATGTTTTGTGCACTGATGATATGTGGTTGGGCTGCTGTGCCAGCTACAAGTCAAAGTTCAAGAACACCACACCTCGTCGATGTTTGTGCAGAAGTGACGGCTGTTCGTTATCAAGAGCGGTCTCAGGTTCTTGTTTGTGCGGTGCAAGAGGTGTACGTACCGCAAGGAAAAGACATAAAACGTATAACCTGCCTTGGACCATGTACGGATATTGTGAGCGTTGGTGACATGGTGCGTGTGCGTGGTGTGTGGCAAATGGTCTCGTATAAAGGCCGAGAACGGCCTGAAATTCGGGCAACAGATATATACTTGGAAGAATCACGTTATGATGGTACGCGTGGATGGGCGTGGCGGGCAATAGGCCGGATAGGAGTCCGTCAAGAATTAGCGGCTACATTATTACTCGGAAGTGGTCGACCACCAGAGCGTAATGTTTTTCGACAAGCAGGCCTTGCCCATATTATGGCGGTTAGTGGTTTACATGTTGGTTTAGCATTACTGAGTATTGTGTGGATCTGTCGAATCTGTGCGGTGCCGTGGCTATGGAGACAAGGGCTGGTATTGATAGCAGCAGGTGGTTATGTCTGGTTGACGGGTGGCAGTATGCCGACCCAACGCGCGGCATTGATGGCCATTATTATTATTGTAGCACAAATAATGAGAAGAGAATTGCATCCATTAACCGCTTTATCATTAACTGTTCTTTGTCTGATTGTGATTGACCCTGCTGATATAAAAAGTTTGAGCTTTCAACTGAGTGCATGCGCTGTACTTGGGATTCTTACCCTTGGTCGTTCTTTGTTAGCATGGCGAATGCATGTGCTGCCATTGAACCCATGGCCTCTCGATAGACCGCTCTGGCGTGTGCTTTTATATGTGATGCGCGCTTTCTGTGACGGTATTTTAGTAGGAGTTTCAGCAAGTTTGGCAACAGCACCACTTATCATGACGACTTTTGCTGAATTACATATTTGGTCACCTGTAGCAACGGTGTTAGCAACGCCGTTTCTCGTTATCATTCTCGCAATCGGTTTGCCAACGATTACTCTGCACGCCCTGTGGGAAGAAGGCCCGTGGCAGGGTTTATTTTGGGTATGTGAAGTCTCTTTTGAGGGGCTCTGTACCATTGCTCAGTGGTGTGCGTCATGGCCGTATGCATATATAAAGACGGAATCGATGCCCATCATTATGATATTTTTATGGCCGCTGCTCTTTGCCTGTGCCGCATGGAAAAGACCAAGCACTGTTGAAGTGATAGATGATGAAGAACGGTAGGATGTTTTGCAAAAAAAGTGAATAGTGTGAGCCTATAAAATACTCTCGGACCTGCAAAGGTCCGAGAGTATAGATTACTTATTGTGAGAGAATCTCTTACAATTCACAGATAACGACATTGTTGTCGTTGTGTAATTTATCGATTGGAATCAGGCTGCCATCTAATACTTCACCGTTGAGGCTCAGTTTGGAAATGCCTTTGTTTTTCCTGTTTGGATTTCTTACTGTGATAGCAATTGTGTAGTCTCGGAATGTACGGGTGGCTGTGAAGCCGTCCCACTCTTTTGGAATACACGGGTCTAAACGTAGGCCGTTTTCTTCAGGGCGAATACCGAGAATATATTGGGCGGCAGAATAATAGGCCCATGTAGCGGCGCCAGTTAGCCACGGAAGATGAGATTCACCTTCTTTTTCACTGTAACGACTGTCGGTTGTTTGGCAGTGTACATATGGTTCTACGCGTCGTAATTCGGCTTGGTTATTAAAACGTGATGGCATAAATGCACGATAGTATTTATAAGCGCGATCGCCTTCACCAATCATACAGTTGGCCATAACCGTCCAGCCTTGCGAGTGACTAAAGATACCGCCATTTTCTTTTTGTCCCGGTGGGAATAAGACAGCACGAATCTCGTTATGGTTTGCTTTTGTATATGGAGGCGCAAGTGCCATTAAACCGTATTCGGTGGCAAGATGTTCATCTACAGAATCGAGCGCAATGCGGGCTTGTTCATCTGTGGCCGCACCACTCATGACAGACCAGCTTTGTGGTGGTCGGAAGATAAACCCTTCTTCACATTCGGCTGCGCCAAGTTTGTCACCTTTTTCACGGAAGGCGCGAATAAACCATTTACCATCCCAACAATGCTTTTGAATGTTGCCATCGAGAAGAGCGAGCTGTTCGATAGCCCATGTTGCGTCGTCTGTTTTGCCAAGCTTTTCAGCAACTTCAGCAAACACAGACCAACCAAGGCGAATTTGGAAAGCAAGCATAACGGTTTCACCGTTAAAGCCGAGACGGAAACCATCATCCCAGTCTGCAAATAGACCACATGGCAATCCGTGGATGCCGCTACGCTCTTGGTTAAATTGTAGGGCGCGTTTGAGATGTTCATAAACGGTAGCTTCGCCTTCGTCAGAGAAAGGAACCACTTTATTGTAGAAATCAAAATCACCAGTTTCTTTGACGTATTCAGGAATAGCATTGAAATGCCAGATGCAGTCATCTGAACGTTGTTTCGCAGGATCAATTTTTGGCATTTTACCTGGATAGTGGGCAAAGGGGCGAACTTCCGGCATGCCGCCGCCATTTGATTCTTGAGCAGATAACATGAGCTCAATCATTGCCCGTGCTTCTTGTGGTACGGAATGCATAACACCCATAAAGTCTTGAACCGTGTCGCGGTAGCCGAGGCCATCACGTTCATGTCCAGAATAAATCATGCCAGCACTGCGACTCCAGCCGAACGTGACGTGGCAATTGTATGCGTTCCAGACATTCACCATGTGGTTAAAATCTTCGTCTGGAGTATCGACTTGTAGGACTTTTAATTTTGCATGCCAGTGGTCTTTTACTTTTTGTAATTCGGCTTCGGCCGCATTTATGTTGCCAAATTCAGCACGAATTTCTTCACCGGTTGTTGTGGCGTGGCCAATGCCAAGCAAGACAACAATTTCACGAGTTTCACCTGGAGCAAGTTCAATGTCTGCCTTAATTGAAGCACAGGCATTGCCACCGTAGGCGCGACTTCCTGTACAGACACCATTGCGAACTGAGGCTGGGTTGCCGTAGTCACCATATGCACCAATGAAGGTTTCACGATCGCACTCGTGGCCACTGATTTCTGCGCCAGACAGTGACATCCATGCCCAACGACTTTGGTCGCCATTTTTGAAATCTTCCGGATCTTCTGGTAAATGTTCTAGTGAAGTGGCTTGTACAATGCCGTTGTCTTCCATACGGCCGCGAGCGCAGTAGCCACTGTATTGAATATTAAATGCATCTTGAATGATATTCCATTCACTAGCAAATTCGCAATAGCTTTGCACGCTGAGTGTGCGTGGAGTGTTGCCAGTGTTGGTAATGCGCAGAGTCCAGAATTCAAAGTTTTTATCGAGCGGTACAAAATAGGTGCTCTCTGTTTTGATATTGCTGTATGTACTTATAATGCGAGCGTAGCCCGTACCGAAATGACAGGTACTTTTGTACTCGTCTAGAGGTTTGGCAACAGGTTGCCAAGAGGTCGTCCAAAAATCATTAGAATCATTATCACGAATGTAAAATAATTTGCCTGGTTGATCCAAGGGAACCGCATTAAAATTACAGCGGGTAAAACGACCAAGTGAAGGGGAGTTTACAAAAGAATAACCACCAGCGTTATTGGTAATAACACTGCCGTATTTTTTGGTTCCAAGATAATTGGTCCAAGATGTTGGAGTGTCTGGGCGGTCGATAATATACTCAAAATTTGCATCGTCAAAATGTCCGTATTGCATGTAAAATCCTTAGGTGTTCAAAGAAAAAGAGAGGAAGAGTAAAGAGTGTTTCTGGAACGGGTTGCCACAACAGCTCTCTTTATAAACGAGAGCTGTTGTGAGTAATCGTTTTTTTATTCTTAGTTGTAGAACATGTCCAATAAGGCAGGGTCTGTGTAATCGGTGACAATCATGTTGGTGCCAAGTTTGGTGTGAATTTCGCGCTGTCGTGTTTCGTTGGTTGGCAGACGGCTAATGGTAACGCCGTTCATTTGAACGCCGACTTTAATTTCTGTGCGACCATCGCCAACGACGAGCACTTTTTCCGCATCTAAGCCTTCTTCCTCAATGATGGCAAGAATCCAATCATCTTTTGGCATTTTTTTGTCCCAAGAAGAACCGCGTAGCGATTCAATAATTTTACCCGGTCCAATATTATAACCACAGGCTTCAACTTCTTCTTTCATGCCACCGTCTTCGTAGACAACCGCTCCGGTTACAAAATAGTTGACGCAGCCAAGATCTTTCAGGTGTTGCATGAATTCAATAGAGCCAGGTACACGCCAGCGTCCTGGATTGGTGCGTGCGTCTTCTGTGTTTTTGTCACGGCAGGCACCGTTGAGGATTTTTTCGTAGAAATAGAAGAGACGTGTGCCAACATCGATCAGATACTCATGGAATGCCTGTGGTTCGTCAACATCATCAAAAACTTCTTCGCCACCCCAAATGCGTTTGATAATAGCAGAGTTGTTGGCTTTGTTTTCATCTGTGAGTTGGAGCTTCTGCTTAACCTTGTCAGGAATATTGCCCATTTCTACGGCGCGGCGTACCGCATATTCCATTTGTGTGAGCGCAGAAAATCCAGCGCATTCAATGCAATATTTATCTGTTTCTGGTAATGCTTGCTTGCCAACCCGAGCAATTTGTTTTTCAAGATTTTCATCAGAGTCAAAATTGTCTTCAAGACCGCAGTACATGGCCCAGTTCATAGAGGCGCTCATGACTGGTTGCCATTCGCGGATGAGGCTATGAGTTCCATCAATGTCATGAATAATATGAGTAATTTCGCGCTTACCGAAATGGTTGAGAATTTCTATGCTGCTGCCTGCAGCTTTTGAGTCGTCCATGAATGCCATGCGTGGTGCTCCTGTTGTTGAGAAAAAGAAAGGGAAATGCCCCCAGTGGGGCGTAATAGAAGGAAGGGGAAGGATTAATAAATCCAGTTAACTAAACGTTAGTTTGGCGACCTTGGGGTTTGGTACACATTAAATAATTCTCCATTTTAAAAATGTTTTTTGGTTATAGGTTTCGTAGAATAAGTTGTGGTTCGCAGAGGGTGCGATGGCCGGTAAAAGTAATTGATTCGCGTTGTTGTACCGTTGTCATTAATGTTTTTGCAAGGCGTAAGCCGCTGTCACCTGCGTTGACACGAATAGAGGTGATGCAGTCATTTAGGTTTTGCGTGCGTAATTCGTCACCGTGCCCAATAAGGCAGACATCTTCTGGTACAGAGAGATTCAGTTCACGCAGGGCATAATAGCCGCCGAGTGCCATCATATCGCTTTGGAAATAAATGGCATCTGGAGTTGTGTTGCCGTGTAGGTGTGAGAGGACAACATCATGGGCATCGGTGATCCAGAAATTGCCCCCAGGCCAAATAGATTGTGGTGGTAATGTTTTTCCTGCGTCAGCCATTTGATCACAAAATCCACGGCTACGTTCAATGGTATGTCGATCACCTGTTATACCTTCCACCATGGCTATATTGCGACGACCTTGTTCAAGCAAATAAGAAGCAGCCAAGCGGCCAGCAGCATAATGGTCGGCATCAACATAGAGTGCAGGGATGTCATCAAAATCACGCCCAAGGACCACTGGAATTAAACTATTTTGTGCAGCTTGTTTGATGACTTCTTTTGCTCGTTCTATTTGGGTACTATGTGGGGTAATTAAAATAGCATCGTTGCGTGCAAATAGGGTGTCGCTGAGAATAGCCCCGTCTTTTAATGGGGGGGCAAGAGTGATTTGCCAATTATTGTGTTCTAATTCTTCAAGTAATGGATCTACTACGTCCATGAGAAAACGTTGGTCATGCAAAGCGAAATCACGACTACCGGCAATCAGCATACTGCGGCGTGCTTTGCGGTTGGTTCGTGCGCTGTAGCCAACTGCTTTAGCGTGGTTTTTTATCAATTCTTCCGTATCTTTATTAATACTAAATTCGTCCCCTCGGCCATTGAGGACCAAGGAAACGGTAGTTGGGCTCAGCCCAATGTCAGCAGCAATAGATTTAATTGATGCCATGTTAGTAATAGCATCTATCGAGAACATTGTTTGCAGGTGGTGTTACGGCAAATATTTGACCGTAACAGAAGGTAATGACTTCATTAGTAGAAATGGTCGCATCTGCGCGAAGCTTGTCTTCCAAAGCATGCGTTTCTTGTTGCCCGAGTTTGCGTTGACCAGTTGGAATATTGGCATCTACGTCAATAACACGGACAGCAAACTGTGATTGTAAATAGGCGCGAATGACTTCACCGCAGGAGTGACCAATCATGGCAATAGCAAAATCTAAATCGTAGTCGGCAAACATGCTAATATTAATGTCATCTGAACCAATTACAGAAAACGGTGTATTGCTTGCTTCTAAAATTTGTCGGCAGTGATTATAGACCTCTACTTGGCCTTCAATATTACAGAGGAGACCATAATCCTGAGTGTGTGGCAGATGTTTTACGAGGCCATCAGCAATAATAAAATCAGAACCATCATCATTAGCCGTTGCCTGAGCTGAATTCATGCTGAAACATTCTGGCGTTGCTAAGCCGCGTACAGGAATGGTATTGGTTGCGCCACGACCCATATCAGCGCGGAAATGGTTGGCACCAATGCCTAAACCAAGGACGAGCGTGCGGCTATTGGTGATTATTGTGTTCATCATGCCAACGCCCAGTTTGGTCAGCGCATCTATATTATTTTCACAATTAAAGGCTTCTTGAGCAGTAACCATAGCAGTAAGTGCGTCTGCAATAGATGTGTCTGTTTTCAGTGAGCGCAACACGACCAACATCATAAAGCAATGTAGGTCTTCAATCGCTTCCATGCAATTGTTGGTGCCAATCATAGAGTGGGTATCACTACAAATGCCACGCATTTTGCCGCCGTCACGTCCACCCATGCAGAAGATGGCAGCGCCGTTATCGGTAGCGTATTGTAGTGCGTTAACGATGTTTGGAGAATTACCAGAGCCAGAAATGCCGATTAGAATATCAGAAGAATCCATGCGGTCTTGCTTGAGACCTTCTACGTAAATAGCGGCATATTCTTTCTCCGCGGTAGTTTGAAAGTAGTCGTCAGCTTCACCTGGTGTGGTGGCAGCAATACCTTGGCGACGGCAGAGTTGTGCCATTAAGCGAGCATTATCGAAAGATCCTCCATTGCCCATAAAAAACAAACGGCTACGCTCATCGCGTTGAGCGATGGTGGCTCTGAAGCTTTCGAGTTGTTCAATTGGCAGTTGGCGTAAAGAGCGTAGGATATCTACGCCGCCAGTTTCTGTGCCAAAGTAGCGTGCATAACCAGTGCGGAAGAATTGTTGTAAGCCACTGTTTGTACTCATTCTATACGTCCCCATTGTTGCAGAGTCGGCTCACCATGAGCCAGTAACAGATGCAACAAGCAAAACGTTAACTAATCGTTAGTGGTAGGCAAGAAAATAATCTAGGGTGGAACGCAGTGCTAGGTGTTAAGTCGCTTGGAGAGCAGTGGCCATTTGTTGCAGAATATCAGGCCGTGCACAGCGAACAAAGTGGCCATCACCAAGATCGTGCATGGTAATAGGCCCACCTGTGAAGGCGTCTTGATGATCAGGAAAACGTTTGATGAATCGTTCTGCTGAGCTTGGTTCCATCGGACTTGGGGTATCCCCGGCGAGGCGGATGCGTTGCCGTTTTTGCCCAGGATAGTCTGGGGGAATGGCAGATAGCAACGCTTGTGTATAGGGGTGCATTGGATTTTTATAGATGTGTTCAACTGGTCCCTGTTCAACAATTTCGCCAAGATACATGACCGCCACATCATGGCATACATGGGCGACGACAGCCAGATCATGGGCTATGAAAACGTAGGACATTTGTAATTCATCTTGCAAATCCATAAGTACGTTCAGTACCTGCGCTTGAACACTAACATCAAGGGCGGAGACGGCTTCATCACAGACAATCATACGTGGTTCTACAGCAAGGGCACGAGCAATACCAATGCGCTGCCGTTGGCCGCCAGAAAATTGATGCGGATAATGATTAAGGTGTTCAGCACCAAGGCCAACCCGCTCTAGCAGAGCTACGGTTTTATCACGTGCCTCTGCCTTGTTTTTGGAAAGCCCGTGTTGCAGCATGGGTTCAGCTATGGCACTGCCAATAGTATGGCGAGCGTTGAGTGAAGAGTAGGGGTCTTGGAAAATCATTTGCATCTGACGACGCCATGGTCGTAATTGATTGCGAGAAAGTCCAGAAAAGTCTGTGCCGTCAAAATGAATGTTGCCTGAAGTTGGTTCAATTAGTCGCAAGAGACAGCGCCCTGCGGTTGTTTTGCCAGAGCCAGATTCACCAACAAGGCCAAGGCTGCGGCCTACACCCAAGTCAAAGCTTACATCATCAACAGCCCGCACATGGCCAACGGTTTGGGCGAAGACTCCTCGCTGAATAGGGAAGTATTTCTTCAAATTGCGGACCTGTAACAGTGGGGTTTCCATAAGGGCAGGGTAAAGAGGGCCGTCGTCTTGCCAAGCAGCAAGCCCGTGCATAGAGTACGAAGAAGCATCCTTGCTCCAGCTTGCGTGGTGCTATTCTTCCCGCCTATGTCATTTGATTCCCTTGGTTTATCCCCCGCTCTTCTTTCTGCTGTACACAATAAGGGCTATGAAACGCCCTCGCCCATTCAGGCGCAAGCAATTCCTGCTATCTTGAAGGGGCGGGATGTACTTGCTGCTGCTCAAACAGGTACTGGTAAGACTGCAGGTTTTACCCTGCCGCTGTTGCAATTATTGTCTGAACGGCCCAGTCCAGCTAAGGGGCGCAAGCCCGTGCGCGCATTGATTATGACTCCAACCAGAGAGTTGGCTGCGCAGGTGGAAGAAAGTGTTAAAACTTATGGAGCACAATCGTCTTTAAGAAGTGCTGTTGTTTTTGGTGGTGTAAATATAAACCCACAAATGAATCGTTTGCGAACAGGTGTTGATATTTTGGTAGCTACTCCTGGCCGTCTGTTGGATTTGCATAGCCAATCAGCGGTGAATTTATCACAGGTAGAAATATTGGTCTTAGATGAAGCGGATCGCATGTTGGATATGGGTTTTATTCATGATATCCGTAAAATATTGAAGCTGTTACCAGAACGTCGACAGAATTTATTGTTCTCTGCTACGTTCTCATCAGAGATACGAACGTTTACCAAAAATATATTACACAATCCTGTTTCCATTGATGTGGCACCGCGCAATACGACGGCAGAAACGGTTATGCAGCAGGCCTACCGCATGGAAAAATCTGGTAAACCAGCATTGTTAAAGCACCTTATCCATACTGGTCGCTGGGAACAGGTGCTTGTATTTACTCGTACCAAACACGGAGCAGATCGTTTAAGTAAAAAATTAAATGCTTTTAAAATAACGGCTGCCGCTATTCATGGTAATAAAAGTCAAAATGCTAGAACGCGTGCGTTAGCAGAATTTAAAGCAGGGGAAACGCGAGTTTTGGTTGCTACAGATATTGCTGCTCGTGGTTTGGATATTAAACAGTTGCCGCATGTCGTAAATTTTGAGTTACCGAATGTGCCAGAAGATTATGTTCACCGGATTGGTCGTACAGGTCGCGCGGGTGCTACTGGGCATGCTGTGTCTTTAGTTGGTGATGAAGAGATGAAATACCTTCGTGGTATAGAACGCTTGCTGAAACAGAAGATGGTCATGGCTTCTTTACCAGATGATTTTGAGATGCCAGTAGCTCAGCCAGCTCACGGTGGTGGTGGACAAGGAAGCTCTGGCTCTGCTCAACAAGCGAAACGTCGACCACATAAGAAGCCTCGTCATGCTGCTGGTGAGCGTACACAGAAGCAAAAACCAGCTACACCTGCGGCCGAAAGCCGAAAAGAAGGTCAAGATTCACGACCTAAGCGCCGATCGCGCCGTCGGCCATCGAGAAACAGAAATCCTGACTCAACAGGAGATAGGGGTTGACTGGTCTAAAAGGCTCTATATAAGTCGTCCAGTCTGAAAGTATGTTTCTTATTTATGTACGCCGTTTCGATGCTTGATAACTGTACTGTGTAAATAGTACTCTGTACCTGTTCTTCGTTCTGTTTCATAAGTACCACAGCACCACTTTTAGCTTCACCCAATGGCCTTACATTAAGGCCGAAACACTCTCTTGGTAACAAGAGAAAAGAACAAGGAAAAGACTATGTCTACAACAACCGGCACCGTTAAATGGTTCAACGAAGCTAAAGGCTTCGGCTTCATCGAGCAAGAATCTGGTCCAGATGTATTTGCTCACTTCAGTGCCATTTCTGGAACTGGCTTCAAAACTTTGGCTGAAGGCCAAAAAGTTGAGTTCACTGTCACACAGGGCGAAAAAGGTCCTCAAGCAGAAAACATCACACCACTCTAAATAACATTATCCTAGGCTGATTCCTTGAGATTCAGTTTACTATAACAAGAGTATTAAAAAAGACAGACCAATTGGTCTGTCTTTTTTATTGAGATTAGAATGGGGCAAAAGCCGATCTCTTTATCTGTATATGGGCTTCTTGACTACGCTTTATCTCGGGCACAGTTCAGTTATGATATATATAGATACCTTGCCAAATGATAACGTAGATGAAGCGGTCATGGCGACCTTCGCTGAAAAAGGCACATCACGGACGCTTACCCGTGTCTATTGCCGAGTGCGTACCAAAGAGGCATGGCATGCGATTACAGGCTGGGCAGATGGTGAGCCAGTAGATGCGATCTTAAGCGATATCGAAGAAAGCGGTGATGGTGAAGCTTGCTTGATTCACGGCGGAAATGAAGGTCTTCGCTTATGTGAGCTGACGAATGTTGAAGACCCAGACCCAGAATGGGATCTAGATAATCCAGATCAATGGGGTGAAGGCTTAATTATTGTTCGGCCTGATGCACCGGTTCGATAGAGAGTTGTTTCATCTGCAATCTTGAATAGCGATATTGTTCGTGGAAAGTTATTTCTCCGTTGTCGCTAAATATTTACGAATAGCCTCAGAGGCTACCTGTATACCAACCTTATTTGGTGTGTAACGGCTACGGTAGAGTGCGTTGCTTGATGAATGGGCCCAAGCGGTTCCTATCGGAATAAGGTCGATACTATTGTTATCAGCAAGCTTTTGGCAATTATGAGAAATAGTGTCGAGTTCGTCTAAGTGATCTTGTCGTGCCCATGGTTCTAGTACGGCAATTGTTGTGTCGGGACATGCAGAACGAATGAGGGCAATAAGTTCTGCACCTGCGTCAAAAAAATCATGCTCTTCTGGGGCTGTTGTGCCGCGGAATGGTAAAATGAAAATATGATCCCAATTTACATCACGTTCTAATTGTGCACTGAGGGCTCCCTTGCGCTTGGCAATCATATCAACGGCCATTTGGTAAGGGTAATCACCCATGCCATCCAGCTCGTCCATGTCGTAAGCGCCTTCATTCATTTTTGTAAAATTGGCTTGTACGTCATCAAGGACGCGTTGTTGGCGTTTTGTCTGTTTGCCAGCATTATTGGTGAGGTGACTTTGTAAGGTAGCGGCATCATCGCACTGGGCTTCTACGTGTAGAGCTATGTCGTCACGGGCAGCAAAACTATTGCTGAGTTCATCCCATAATTTTCCGTCATTATCGTACCATGCATTGCCAATAACGAGTATGCGTGTATCTGCATCGGCAATAGCTGTGTTATTATCTATTTGTTCAATAATTGGTTCGGAAAATGTTTCAGGAGTGAGTTCAGCTAATTCTTTTTTGGCTGCGCTGTAGGCAAGCCACGCCTGTTCTTGGAACCATTCACCAGTGTTGTTTTCAAGAGCAAAAGTGCCACCTTCAAAGTCATAAGAGGGTTGCATATCGCTGATCTTGGTTGGTAAGCCTTGTGGGTTTGCATCGGTGAGGGCAGCGATAAGGGTGTAGGCAATTAAGAAGGAAGACACTTGATTTTGATGGTCATCCTTCAGGCTGCGGTGCATATTGATTTCTGGTTTATCTGCACGGGATGCGGCAAAGGCGTTCCCAACAGGTGCCAGTATGGCATTGTTTTGTAGGGCTGCTTGAGCACTAATCCAATATCGCATGGGTAGTTGCTCGGGGGCTGCCTGTTGAGCCCATGGCATATAAAAAACAATTCGAATCTTAGGATTATTAGCGCGCAGCTTTTCACAGATGTCTTTGGCAAATCGAAATGTATCGCCGCTTTTATGATCATCACAATCTTTACTTGAGACTAAAATAATGGCGTAGTCATGTTGGCATTCAGCAAGGGCCGCATCAACACGTCCTTTGTATTCTGTATATTGTGTGTAGAGAAAGTCGCATTTTTCATCTGTGAACCAACCGCCAACGCGTCCTGTTTCAATGCCTTCTCGTTGGGAGTCGGTAACGTCGCCGATATTATTGAGAACATGCCCAGCAAGGGTTTGGCCTGGAGCATAACAGGCTGAAACCCGAAGGTCACAGCCACGTGTTTTCAGTAAGGCGGGGATCAGTTGATCCTGGCCAATGCCGGAGGCGCACAAGGAATTGCCGAGGATGATAAGGCTTGCTTGGGATGCTGACATATAAAACTCCTAGAGAAGGCAGACCAGTCCATCTGGTATTGTTTGATGGTCAACGGCTATTTTTATATAAAAATACCCCTGCATGATTCAAGTCATGCAGGGGCAGGTGTTTTGTTTCTTACTGTTTTATTTAGCAGAATTCTTCAAAGGCAGCGGTAATATCTGCTGCAATATCGCCTGGATGGCGGCCTTCAATTTGGTGACGGTGCATCATCCATACAACATCTCCATCTTGGAGTAAAGCCATGCTTGGACTTGATGCTGGATATTCTGGAAATTGTCCACGAACGGCGGCAACCGCTTCGGGATCAACACCAGCGAAGGCAGTGGTGATTTGGTGTGGTTTTTTGCTATCAGCATTTTTTGCCATCAGTACAGCTGGACGAGCGCCGCCAGCCGCACAGCCGCATACAGAGTTAATTAAAACGAAGCAGGTGCCAGCTTGAGAAAAAGCGGTGCTTACATCTTCAGAGCTGCGCAGCTCGGCAACGCCGTGGTCAGACAGTTCAGCGCGCATTGGATTGGTTAATTCTTCTGGGTACATACGTTCTCCTTGGTCAGGCATGCTAGCAATAATTTCGCGTTCGCAACCTACTTCGTTACTATTCTGGTCCTTTTGGTCCAGAAGGTGTTTATCAGCTAAGGCACCAATTGTATTGATGTTTGGTTGTATAGAATCCCCCTTCTTTAAGGAAGGGGGAAAGTAGGGCGGAGTCGTAGAGAATGGTTCTTTTATTCTTCACTTATGGTGTCATCAGTATCTTCGTTCGTTTCTTCTTCAACCGGCGTTGCTTCTACTGCTGGTTTTGGTTCTGTTGCCACAATAACTTGGGTAGCACGAATAACTTGTTCGCCGAGGCGGTAGCCGTTACGGAGAACTTGTATGATTTCACCGCGCTTATGTTCTGGGCTTTCTTGCTGCATAGCAACTTCGTGTAGTGCTGGGTCAAAGATGCCTTCAGCTGGAATAAGTTCTATTCCAGAATTTGACAACGTGCTGGAAATATTTTCTTTAATCATGGAAATACCCATGGCAAAGTCGTTAAACTTTTCTGGGTCGGCAGAGGTGAGTGCTAGATCAAAGTTATCCATTTCTGTCAAAATTGGACGGACAAAACGAGCAAGGGCGCGTTTACCAGATTCATCAGCTTCTTTACGCAGGCGTTTGCGGACATTATCAAACTCTGCCTGTTGGCGTACGACTCGTTCACGGAGTTCTTGCAGATCTGCTTGTAATTTTTCATACTCGCCAGCAGCAAGGGTGACTGGTTCTTGCTGTTCGGCTGTCTCTTCTGTGTTTTCAGTATCATGCACTTCTTCGTTATCAGTTTCATCGCCATTAGCGTTTTCGATAACTTCTTCGTTTACAACATCTTCACTGCTCATTGTGAATATATCCTTTATTTTCTTTGGTATTCTCAAGGTTTAAAATAAATCTTTCAGACGGTCAAGAAAACCTTTGTTTTCTTTGTTAACTTCTTTTTTCTCAACTTCTGCCAATTGCTTGAGGAGATCTTTGTATTCTTTGCTGGGCTTTTTCGGTACGGTAACGGTTAATACAATATGTTGGTCGCCGCGTGATCCACGTCCGGCTGGGATGCCCTGTCCGCGCATGCGGAGTACATCGCCAGGTTGGGTGCCGGCAGGTACTTTGAGTTTTGCCCGGCCATCAAGGGTTGGCACTTCAATGTCTGCCCCCAGCGCTGCTTGGCAGTAAGCAATTGGTACACGACAAACGATGTCATTATTGGAGCGTTCAAAGAACTCGTCTTCTTTGACTCGTACACCAACATAGAGATCTCCACGCGGGCCACCATTTGGTCCGGCTTCGCCCTCGCCAGAAACGCGTAGGCGGTCTCCGTGATCAATGCCTTCGGGAATACGTACTTTAATCGTCACTTTTTCTGGGGTGGTGCCTTGGCCATGGCAAGCATCACATGGGTCCTTAATGACTTGGCCGCTACCGCCACAGGTTGGGCAGGTTGTTTGTACTACAAAAAAGCCAGAACCTTGGCGTACTGCGCCAGCGCCACCACAGGTGCCACAAGTGGTGGGGCCACTGCCTTTTTTTGCGCCAGTGCCAGAGCAAACGGTGCAACTTTCTTGGCGGCGCAAATCAATAGTGCGGGTGCAACCAAAAGCAGCTTCTTTAAAGGTGACTTCTAGATTGACTTTGAGACTGGCACCTTGATTGGCTGCGGTACGTCGTCCGCCGCCACCACCTCCACCAAAGAAGCTGTCAAAGATAGAGCCGCCTCCACCGCCGCCTCCACCGCCAAAGATGTCACCGAAAGAGGAGAATATGTCATCCATGGAGCTAAAGCCGCCGCCAGCATGGCCCATGCCATCTACGCCAGCATGACCATATTGGTCATAGCGACCACGCTTATCATTGTCAGAAAGGACTTCATAGGCTTCAGCAGCCTCTTTGAACTTCTCTTCAGCTTCTTGGTCATCTGGATTGCGGTCCGGATGGTATTTCATCGCTAATTTACGATAGGACTTCTTGATTTCTGCGTCAGATGAGCCTTTGGCCAGACCAAGGACTTCATAATAATCTCGTTTTGACATACACACTCCCAGTATCATCGGTCAGAACGACCTATATGAATGAGGGCGTCATGAACCATTGTAACTTACGACACATGCATAGCACATACCTTGCCGAATGTTGGTGGAAGTAAGGCGGGGGGGATGAGGGAGGTAAGAGAGCATTGCATGCAGGAGAGATCTTGAAAGAATAGTGGCATGGGACGAGTGTTAATAGTTGATGATGAACCGGGGCTGCGCGAGACTTTAACCCTTATCTTGAAACGAGATGGGCATGACGTTGATTCGGTAACATCTGGAGAGGAGGCACTTTCCTTTTTACAGATTCATGACGATGTACAGGTGGTTCTCTCTGATATCCGCATGGGTGGGATGACAGGCCTTGAGCTGTTATCTCATGTGCGGAAAGACTACCACGATGTTTTTTTTATCTTAATGACAGCCTATGCTGCTTGGGATACCTCTACTGAAGCAATGCGGTTAGGTGCATTTAACTTTATTGCGAAGCCTTTTGATAACAACGCCGTGCGGATGATGGTTCGTCGAGCTTGCGACTCTCATGACCATTACATTGCATCTTTGCAGAGTGGTGAACATGTCTCGCCTCTGATTGATCTCATTGGGTGTAGCCCGCAAATTCAGGCAGTACAACGTCTTATAGAGCAGATTGCTGCTACGGATACGACTTGTTTAGTGACTGGACGCAGTGGGACTGGTAAGGAATTGGTCTCACGTGCTATTCATTATGGTTCGATGCGTAGTGATGGCCCTTTAGTCCGAGTGAATGCTGGTGCGCTCACCTCTACGTTATTAGAGAGCGAACTATTCGGCCATGTTAAAGGAGCTTTCACTGGTGCTACTCATGATCGGCCGGGCTTGTTTAGTTTGGCAGATGGTGGGACGCTTTTTCTTGATGAAGTGGGTGAACTCTCTTTAGAAACGCAGGTCAAATTGCTGCGTGTTCTTGAAAGCGGTGAGTATATACCGGTTGGTGGAACAGATTTGTGTTATTGTGACGTACGGGTCGTTACCGCAACAAATCGAGACCTAAAAATGATGGTCACGAATGAGACATTTCGAGAAGATTTATTTTACCGATTAGCGGTTATTGCTATTGAGTTGCCACCACTCAAAGAGCGTATTGGTGATATTCCATTGCTGGTTGGTCACATGCTTGCGCGTCATGGTAAACGTATGCCAACAGCTTCCATCCGTATTACCGAAGATGCTATGCGTGCTATGCAGGGCTATGCATGGCCAGGCAATGTACGTGAGTTAGATAACCGTATCCAGCGGGCGCTTACTTTAGCGAGTGGCGCAGATATAGACGTTGAAGATATCTTTGGCGATTTGGCCGGATCAAAAACAGGTATGTGGCGGGCTATTAGCAGTACACCGAAAACCACGCGGGTATCTTTAGCGCAAGAAGAGACAGAAGCATTGGCTCCTCAACCTATTCAACCAGAAGCCAGTCTAGAGGTTGGCGTAGACTTGAAAGAACAGTTACAACGTGGAGCAAGCATCGACCTAGAAGCTGAAGTTATGCATTACGAACGAGAACTCATGGAAGCTGCTCTCAAGAAAACCGATCACAATTTAACGGAAGCCGCCAAGCTACTTGGTATTTCTTTTCGACAAATTCGTTACAAAGCGAGAACGCTGGGTTTGCGTCGATAATTTTTCTGTGAATATTATCATTACGCCTATTTCAAGAAAACTTCCAGTTCTGGAAATGGCTTTGTGTTGAAAATATAAGTATTGAGAATTTTCGGTAGTGAACGTCTAAGAGGACGAGCTTATTTCCCGAGCGATAAACGTTGGGCCAGTACTTCTGGTAGGCCAGCGTCACGAATTTTTTGTGCAGCTGATTCAATATCGTATTCAAGACGAGAAAGGGTGACAGTGTTTTTCTCAGTGTCGAGCAGAGCGTAGCAGGCTAGTGGGTTTTCATCACGTGGCTGGCCAACGCTACCGGCGTTGATGATGCAAGGAGTGTCATCAAGTGGAATTTCTGGATCAAGCGTGTAAGTAATTGGGTCGGTGTTAAAGAAGCCAACAGGGACGTGGCTATGGCCAAGGAAGCCAATTTTTGCACCAATTTCTTGCAATGCTTCAAAGCTGAGTTGGGCATCAAATACAGTTTGAATGTAGTTGAAGTTTTCTGGCTGATGGAAAGTGCCGTGGGCCAGAGAAAAATGTTCAAAATTGCGGGTGAGTGGTTGTTGGCCAAGCCAATCTTTGTGTTCATTGCTGAGTTGTTCACGGGTCCACATGGCAGATGCTTTGGCGTAAGCATTAAAGAAATCAATGCTAATGCGTTCTATGGCCGCCCAATCATGGTTGCCAGCAACAACTTCTATTTCACGTTCTTGAACAGTCTCTAAACAGCGTACTGGTTCTGCGCCGTAACCAACGATATCGCCTAATTGAACAATTTTATCAACAGGTTCTTCTTGTCCATCAACATGGTCAAGAACTGTGCTGAGTGCATCGTAGTTAGCGTGAATGTCACCAAGTATCGCGTAGCGCAAAGCGTAGTCTCACTGTGTTAAAGGTTCACGAAAGTGGAGCAGAGTCTATCTATGATGTTTCACGGTATATCTTGCTCTTGGAAGAGCGCCAGCCCTAAGATGAGGACTCCGGCGCTATAGAGTAATCCATACAGGGCGCAGAGTATGATATAAGAAGGGCTTATGGTCAAGGCCGCAAAATGGAGGCTGTCATCTATGTTCAGTAAGCCCATTGCAGGCAAGAGTACAAATCCGTCAACTCCTGAGCTAGCAAGCAGATGAGAGAGGACAAACACGGCAAAGGCAATCACCATATTGCTGACAAGTGAGAGGCGTAGAGCACAAACAGTGGTTACGCTTACTAAGACAGCGCTGCCAATCCACGCTAATAGATGCCCGCCAACGATACGGGACCATGGTATCCACCACTCACTATGGTGGTGTTGGAAACGTTCAAAGAGGAGCAACATGGTGATGTGGGCTGCCAATAAGACGAGATGAACAACACCAATGGCAACGGTAATTCCTAGTGCTTTCTCAACGAGAAAGCTAGCGCGGCTCATTGGTTTGGCAAACAGCGTGAGAGCGGTGCGGCTGGCTAGTTCATCGTGAATAGCAGTAGAAGTGAGCACTACGCTCAGAAATAGGCCAGAAAGGGTGCTAATGGCAACACCAATTGTGAAGAGCATCCGCAGACGGTCTGCATCGGAGAAGTTGAACATACCAAAAAAGGCGCTGAGAGTAATAAGGGCTAGGCCGATAACACCAACCAGAATGGTGGACGTTTGCCGAATGCTATTAGCAAAGGTCATGCGAGAGAGTGCGCAAGTTGGTAGAGAGAGTGACATAATAGGGTTCTGTCTATAGGGCGAATAGCGCGCGGGCAAGTGCCAGTGGCGAGCGAGCCATCCAGGCAACAGAAATGGCTTGGCTGCGTTTGCCAGCAAGTAAGAGCAAGCGAGAAGCGTGTCGGAAATGTTGGCGCTTAGTGTGCGGCTTTTTCAAGAGGTGACACAGTTGTGCGCCATGCAAATGGGTGAGTGCGGCTAAGTCGCTATGACCATTATCAGAGAAAGCCTGAGCAAATTGAGCCAGCATGCGTGGGTATGGCGGTAGCAGTCGTAGGTTTTCAGTAGAAATTTCTGGGTGGTCGCTGACATGAGTTGTTTTGTTAATACCCCATGCTTGTGGCCAAGCTGCATGGAACAGAGCGATGCGTTCATCTTCCGCCTGTGCATGTTGCGAGGAATGGCCGAGCCAGGCAAAGGCATGGGCAACAGATTGATGTTCGAGAGCAAGAAAGGCTCCCAAGACAGTGCGTTCAAGGGCGTGTTGTTGCGGCAGGTCGTTATGGCGAAGGATGGCAATGGCCTCAGGATAGCGACCAGTAAAGGCAAGGTTTTCTGCGTAGGTAACAGCATGTTCTTCAATGCTGGTATCATGTTCATATAAAGTGTGAGCCAGCTTGAGGGCCAGCTCTGGTTCGCCCAGTACGGTAACACAACGAATGCGCATCCGCATAATCAGGGCAAAATGTTGGTGAATGTGTTCGTCATTTTCGTCGACTTCGTTTAAGAGGTCACAGAGAATATCATTGGCGCGTTCTGGATTGTTACAGTCTAGTTCGCATTGCGCGAGCATAATAGCATTTGGTGGATTGAGTACGGTGGCACTATGTAATATAGAACGAGCAGAAGCCGCATCATTTTGACGTAGCGCATGCAAAGCCCGCTCGTGGAGGGCGTGCTGTGTTACATGATTATCTTCATGATTACGCAGTTCATCAAGATCTTTGAGGCGTGCTTCTGTGTCTTCCCGACTCTGCGGATGGCGCAAATAATAGGAATGCGCAGCCAATTGAACAGTGGTATTATTCGGATGCTCTGTAGAAACGTGGCTCCAGTAATGATGGGCAAGCTCTGGTTTGCCAGCTTGCTCAGCAAGTGTTGCCAATTGCATGGTTAAGGATACGTGCTCTTCATGATTGTGATCATCTGATTTGCCATCTAAATTACGGTCCAAGATAGTATGTACGTGTTCAAGCTGGCGAACAGCTTCGGAGAAATCTTCATCCTGTTCGGCAATCATGGCGGCTAATAAACGTGCTGGAATGTAATCTGGATTGGTGGCGAGGCTTTGTGCAAGCGCTTCACGAGATTCACCAATATTATGAAGGACCAGCAGTGATTCTGCTAAGACTAACCATGAGCGGGCAATCGCTTCTGAGTCACCTTGCACTTGTTGTTGATAGAGCCAGAAGGATTGTCTGGTTGCGTGCGCATCTTGGCCACGCGCAAATAACGGCACAATTTCATGCCACGGTAGCCAGTCTGATTCTTCCAGTAATGGATAGAGATGCCTGAGTGGCGCATCACATGTATCATCTAAAGCAAGGCGAGTGTAGCGGATACGTAAGCGATAAAAAGAAGGGAAATGTGCGATGCCACGGGCGCACCATTTTCTGGCGAGTGCCGTATCACCATCGTACTCTGCAAATTGTGCTGATAAATCAAAAGGCACAGGCGAACGAATAATTAGTTCTTTATTGAGTTCAGCATTTTTTTCCGCTTCGTCATAATGTTCTAGTACAGAAGCAATTAGTGCCCGAGCATCTGCATGTAATCTTTTAACGCGGGCGGTAGTGGTCTTGCTTGCTTGATCGTTTTCCTGATCATTTTCTGAAGTTGTGCCGCAGAGTAAACAGCACTGTGCTAGTAAAATTCGAAAGTCTGGCCCGTCATTTAAGTCACAGGCTTTGCGCGCAATGCGTTCTGCCTGCTCTGGGTGGTCGGGTAATAATAATTCTGCGCGCATTGCCAAGAGTTGAGCATTCTCTGGATGATGATTGATGGTCTCTTCAATCGCTGCTCGTGCGGCACCACGATTATTACGTTGGCGTTCTGCTTCAGCAAGAAGCATGGTCAAATGTAAATTGTGTGGAATATTTCGTAGGGCAACGGTGCAGGCATCAGCAGCTTTGTCATATGCATCACAAGATAAATGGTATTCAATGAGTTCGCGCCAAGCCCATAAATAATTTGGATCTCTGTCTAGGGCGCGTTCTAAGTGTGGCACCGCAGCTTCACGCATGTTGCGATGGCGTAATAAAAAAGCACGCAGGCCTTCGTTGCTGGCATCGCCTGGCTCAATCGTTTCAACATGTTTGCAGGCATCTTCGGCTAAGTGGTGTTCGTCAGCAACTGCATGCAGCTCCGCTTTTTCTCGCCACGCCCAGGTATAATTTTCATCAAGCTCTACTGCTTTATTCAGCCAAGCTAGCGCTTCATCTGCTTTGCCATCATTACGGAGGCAGTCAGCCATATATCCAAAGGTGGTCGCATCATAGGGTGCAATATTACGTGCATGTTCAAGATGGGTATAGGCTTCCTCTTTCCGACCCATTTGTCGGCAAACATCAGATAATTCATGAAGAATCCACACATTTCTTGGAGCCGAACGCATGGCATTAACTAAGTGTGTGCGCGCATTGTCTAGATTATTGGCTAAGCGGGCCAACACGGCTAGTTGGGCGTAGGCCCACGGATATTCAGGATCTTGCAGAAGTGCTTCTTCGCAGAGTTCGGTGCTGCGTATCGGGTCTTGTTGAGAGAGCGTTTGTGCCAGTTCGACTTTGGCCCAGATGGTATCTGGTGTATCAGCTAATATTTTTTCATACAATTCTATGGCACGGCTTGTGTTGCCGTTGTCATATTCGAGATTTGCCAATCGGCCACGAATCCACATCACATCTTTGCCATCAGAGCCTTCAGTTCCAGATTGCCCGTGGAGAATCGCTAGTTCATAAGAATGACGGGCCTCGTCTGTCATATCGAGGCTACGCTGTGTTTCTGCAAGTTCAGATACAATCCAATAATTCTCAGGGTCGAGTTCGTGTGCTTCTTCAAGGTACTGAAGGCTTTCTCGTTCATCATTGTCTTGTCGCATGCAGGCACCAATACGGCCAAGAAAGCCTGCGCGCATATGATCCTGTTCTTCACCGTCGTTGTTTGCGAGTGACTCCTGAAGTAGTCGCTCTAGTTCGGTGCGGGCTTCAAGGTAACGGCCCTGATTAAAATAGAGATCAGCAAGTTGATCTGGTGGCGCATCATCAAAATGCACCATGGTTGATTGCAGAACGTCGCGGCAAAGTTGCGCACGAACGGTATCTTCTCTGCGCTCAAAAAACATATGGCAAAAGCGTTGTACATGTCTGTTCGCTTTATTTGAACGAGCGACTTCTTCCAAAGCATGCTCGGCTTGATCTACATCACCAGCACATTCCAAAGCACTGACATAGCCAAGTCGTGCCCATGGATTGCTTGGCTCGTTGCGAAAGAGTTCTTCGTAACGATTCGCTGCATCCGTATAACGCCCTTGGCGCATCAGCTCTTCAGCTTCATGAGAGAGCTGCTCATTGTTATCAAAAGAATCACCAGACATAGCCATATAATATATCGAGAGTGCTAGGTGTCTAGGTCAGCAATGCGCAAAAATAAGTCCGTCTATTTATGGACCCAAAGAGTTAAAACTTTAACTGAGAAGGGGAGGCAAGGGGCTTACTAGCATTAACGAAGCAGACCTATCGTAGACCCAAACCTTCAAACGGAGGTATAGAGAGTGATGCTCATGTGCATAGAAAATTTGTGTAATAAGGGAAAACGGGAAAGAAAACATATTCAACCCTTCCCCCTTTCCCAATTTTCCCCACCTTACACAAACCACTCTTCAGACGGATGTATAGAGAGTGATGCTCATGTGCATAGGAAATTTGTGTAATAAGGGAAAACGGGAAAACGGGAAAGATGGGAAGGTGGGAAAGAAAACATATTCAATCCTTCCCCATTTTCCAATTTTCCCCTTTCCCCACCTTACACAAACCACTCTTCAGACGGATGTATAGAGAGTGATGCTCATGTGCATAGGAAATTTGTGTAATAAGGGAAAACGGGAAAGATGGGAGAATGGGAAAGAAAACATATTCAACCCTTCCCCATTTTCCAATTTTCCCCTTTCCCCACCTTACACAAATCACCCGCTCTACCTTTTACCACTACAATAGAACAAGAGAATCCATGTCTATAAGTTCCGTAATTAAATCCATTCAAGACATTATGCAGACAGTGCGCTCATGTGCATAGAAAATTTGTGTAATAAGGGAAAACGGGAAAGAAAATATATTCAATCCTTCCCCTTTTTCTAATTTCCCTTTTTTCCCGCCTTACACAAAATCAACCGAAAACCCTTCTCTCACACAGAGACACGAAGAAAACAACGGCCAAATCCGCGTGGATTGCCGTGCTTTGGATGGAACTATTTGGTTGTCTCAAGCACAGATCGCAGAAGCCTTTGGCCGTTCTAAGAAAACCATCAGTGAACATTTTGGAAACCTGCTTAATGATGCCGAATTCGATCAACAGGCAGTTGTCCGGAAATTCCGGACAACTGCCGCAGACGGCAAACAGTACGATGTAAACCACTACAACTCGGAAAAGAAGCCGCAGAGGCTAATGATTTACGAGAGCTGAAAAGCCTTGAGGATGAACTTAAACGGAAGGGGAACTCATGAGCATTGAACATGCCATTTGGCAAGTGGACGAACAACCACAGGCTCTTGTGCCCACCACCCTAGAGAGCGAACGGCAATGAGAAGCTTTGATTGTCGCTGATATGCGTATTCTCAATGAACAATGGCTGTTAATAGGGCGGCAAGTTCTTACAAACAGCAATGTTGTGGAAACTATGTAAAAGACGTTGACTCTGTTGTAATTAGAGGTCGGATAGTGCATGCATTGGTCATATTGGATAGTATTTCCGCTGGTAGCGGCGCTGATTGGTTACGCGACGAATTGGATAGCGGTACGGATGTTATTTCACCCACGTAAGCCGCGTTTTGGTTTGCATGGCTTGTTACCACGCCGACAAAATGAGTTGGCGGAACGGGTTGGTAAGGTGGTTGGTGAAGAGCTTATTGTTTTGGATGAGTTATTAGAGCCACTCACCGATATTGATATAACAACACCATTGCGTGAGATCATAGATAAAGTGATGGAAACCAAGTTGGCAGATCTGCAAAAGATGCCACTGATTGGTGCTATGATTACCCCAGAACGTTTGGCACCGTTGCGGGAAGGTGTTATTCGTGAAGTCGAAAAACATAAAGAAGAGTTGATGCGGGCAGTTATGCATGCGGCTCGTGAAAACATGGATGTGGCAGAATTAGCTCGGCAGAAATTGGCCTCTTTTGAGTTAGATAGATTAGAAGATATTGTGAACCGAGTTGCTCATCACGAATTTCGTGCTATCGAGTTATGGGGTGCCGTTTTAGGCCTCTTTATCGGGTTATTGCAAGCAGCCTATTTGTGGGTTATGGTTTAAACATCTGCCATATACAGGATAAAACATATTGAGATGGTGTGCTTGCATCGGTGTTATTTCACCGTTTACTTGCAGCTATGTAGGAGATAGCGTGTGACAGATATCCGTTCAGACCAGATGATTCTTTGTGATGATGCGCCACCGCAAGGTTGGGCGCAAGAAATGGCAACAGTGTTGTCACAAGGCTCATTAACGGGTGATCAAGTTGCGCAAATAGATGAACGTATCGTTGGTCTTGGTCATGGTGTAGAGCTTGCTCACTTGCGGACCCCATTGGTTACAGAGCCAACACTTGGTGCGTATAAGAAACAGGATGCCAATGAAGGACATTTGTGGCTGTGGTTGGTCGTTCTTATTCCACAGTCTGATGCATCTCGCCACCTTGGTTGGATGGCTCACTTGGCAGCAGGCCTCAAGGATGACGCAAGCCGCCAAACCCTTTTAGAGGCACATTCAGCGATAGCAGTGGAAGAAGCTTTGGAAGATATGCTGGCGGTTCACACGCATCGTTACCGATCGGTTCGGAGTGGAGACACATCCACTATAGAGAGAAAAGATGCAGATAGCAGCCAAAAGTCGCAGTCGGATGTTGATTGGAAATTAGTGGTCGCTATTTTGAAAGAAGAAACCTACGTCGATGATTTGTTAGCGCTTTTTGTTGAACATGATATTCGTGGTGCGACTTTGCTAGAGGCCCGCGGTATGGCAGAACACCTCGCGGCACATATGAGTTTGTTTGCTGGGTTTAAAAGCGCATTTAAGGCTGTTGGTCATAGCCAAGTTATTCTGTCATTGGTTCCCAATGGCCGTGTGCGTGAGGTTTTGGAAATGGTTAAAACGGCTGCTGGTGGTATGGTTACGCCTGGGGCTGGCATTGCCTTTGCATTGGATGTTCCAATGGTTGTTGGTTTGAATAAAGGCGAATAAGGCGTGCAGGTCCTTATTCTTATTGTTGCTGGTTTGTTGGCTTTGGGTTTGCCAACATCGTCGCCTCTATCTGGGAAACGTCGGCTGTGGCATCCGTGGATAGAAAGTGGTCTGTTTCCGATTATTGTTGGTATGGTCACTCATGTCTTAGCCGTTCCGAAAGCTGCACATGAAGAGTTTGCTTTG
The DNA here is from genome assembly GCA_016745075.1 of Planctomycetota bacterium. Classification (GTDB taxonomy): domain Bacteria; phylum Planctomycetota; class UBA11346; order UBA11346; family UBA11346; genus JADGDD01. The sequence continues at coordinate 443,983 of JADGDD010000002.1, forward strand.
CAATGGCGGCCGTTGCTTGCTCTGGCACTGGCTACGGCAGGAGTGCTTGTCGGAACACAACTGCGTATGGCTTATGTCCATCGAGCAGGCAAACCATTTTTATTAAACCAAAGCTACGCGGCTTGTATACAAGGACTTGCAGTAGCAGGGGTGTTAGTGCTGATCTTCTCATTCACAACAGATTGGCATCCTTTAATGGTGTTGGCTTGTGTTGGTATGTCGGCTGCGTTGGCTATCGCATCAAGTCAGCGTCCATTACTTGGCTGTGGTAATATTTTGCGACGGGATGTCGTCGGTAAACATATTGCTCCGAGTGGGTGGTGGAATCTGATTGCATTATTTGTTGGTAGTTTGTCTTTGCAGCTTGGTTTAATGAATACAGATACCGAACTCATTCCGTGGGTAGAGCCGCGCCTGCAAGTGTTGCTTGTTTCGGTGTTTCTCGGTTTAACGCTTGGTCGCTTAACGGTGGGGGTAAAAGCGAGCGGTGAGTCTTCACTCTTCTTACTCGCTATTCTCGCGCTCTCCGGCGGTGTTGCTCTGTTGTTTGACGGGTCACCAATGTTAACGGGTCTGATTGTTGGTGCTGTGTTTGCAAATGTGGCGCTTGGCCGTTTAGCGATGATAGAACGGCAATTGGCTGATCTTGAGCAACCCTTAGTGGTGGTCATTGGTTTTTTGTGTGGCTTGCTGATGCCACTCGAAACAATACAGATATGGCTGTGGGCTATCCCTGCTGTTGTTCTCTGTGTTCGTTATGCGGTGCGGGCTTTTTATTGTCCAACGTCTCCATTAATTGGTGATCGCATGGAGCGCGCGCTTGTGCCACCAGGGGCTACTGGTGTGTTGTTATTGGGGAGTTGTGTACTTGCCCCAGGCATAGGGACCGAATTGGCAGTACCCGTGTTTGTGGCCTGTACGATTGCTCTGCTGGTTGGTGAAATATATGAAGTACGTTATTTACGCCGTGGGGTGCTGACTGCTCCAACAGGGCGTGCTTTGTAATGCTATGACCAAGTACTCCAATTAGAGAGTGCATGGATGGCAAAAGCATAGACGAAAATAATCAGGCTTACAATAAAGCCACTTCCTACCGCTATCGTTGTTGTACGTGGGTGTGCAAGCCAGTACATCGGTAATGGTAGTACCATTGTTATACCAAGGGTAATAAATGACCAACACATCAGGGTCATGCTCCAGCCAGACAGTTCTGCTCCAGTTCGTGATAAGCGAAGAATCAATTGTCCGCGTGCGAGGCTCATAATGCCTGCGCTAAAGAGACCTGTGCCAGCGATGGAACAGAGTGCCAGAGAAATAGAGATCGATACTTTATCCCAAAACCGTGCGCGTTTACGAACAGCATCCATCAGCTCCGCAAGCCGCGAAGGGTATGGTTTGTTGGGGCCTTCATTTTGTCGAAATGGCACACGTTCTCCTTTGCCACGGTTTGTAGCTAAAGTCTATCAGAGACAGAAGCCTACGCAAACCGAATGCCAGTTCATCTGTTTGCTCTGATAGTGGCTGCGCATATCTTCTGGTATGCAGTATAAAAACATTCAGATGTTATGGCCAGGCGGTTTGCCAGCAGCACTGACCAGTAGTTGGGATGATGGAACAAGTGCAGATAGGCGTTTGGTAGCCATTTATAAAAAGCATGGTTTAAAAGCTACGTGGAATCTGAATAGCGGTTTACTTGGTTGTAGCACAGCAGACAGCGGCTGGAAAGACTATGTTGGAGCTGATGAAGTGGCAGAGCTGTATGCTGGGCAAGAAGTTGCTTGTCATAGTTGCTGCCATCCACGTATTCATACTCAGCCTAAAGATGTGATACGTGATGATATGTTACGAGATAGACAAGCGCTTGAATCACTGGTTGCCTATCCTGTTCGTGGAGTGGCAACGCCAATGACATCACGGTACAATGCAAACCTAGCAGAATTATATGCGCAGATTGGCTTATTGTATGCGCGTGCCAGTGATCAAATCAATAGTACTTTTGATATTCCGTGGGACTTTTATTGCTGGGAGGTGAGTTGTCATTACCGTGATCAATTAGTCGAACGAAGCCAGCAATTTTGTGAACAGCAGCAACTGGGACGTTTATTTTATCTTTGGGGTCATAGTTATGAACTCGATGATCATGATGATTGGCAAGGCTTTGAGCATTGGGCAGAGAATATCGGTGCTCGGGAAGATATATGGCATGCGACCAATCTCCAGATTTATGATTATGTTCAAGCGTGGCGAAACCTTCGTTGGACAATGGATAATCGTATTGTTCACAATCTATCTGCACACACTATATATTTTCAATATGATGATATGCAGATTTGTTTGTTGCCAAACATGATAAAAAATTTAGATGAGCTCTAAGAGAGATGGCGGCATCTAATGTGTATCCACCATATTGTTGTGCCATTTTACAAGATGAATGTGGCCAATTTATTTTAGAGCAACGTGGAGCAGATGCCAAGTATGCCGCCGGTACATTAACCTGTTTTGGTGGTGCGCGGGAAGATGGGGAAGAACCATTAGCTTGCATGCATCGTGAATTAACAGAAGAGTTGACATGGGTTCCTAGCCATCTGTATCGTGTTTGTGATTTATATGTAGATGGTGTGATAACAGCATGGTTTTTTACCAGTACAGAACTGGTGCCCGCACTGTGCGTCGCACGAGAATCTGGGCGCAGTTTACAACGAATCGCTCAAGAGAAATTAGAAAATGCTGTTATAAGCCCGTGGCATAAAACCGTTTTGCGAGCCTTTATAACACAAACACGTGTAGATGGAAAAGATTGGGGACAGCATTTTTATGCTGTCCCCAATACGCTAGAAAAATAATAAGCTTTTTGTTCGGTAAAAACCCACCTCCTTACAGGGAGGGGTGATTGATACATTTTGTTTATACAAATGTCGTATAAACAAAATGTATCTTGTGTACATTAAGCACCCATTGGATGGGCACCCAGTGTACCGCTCAGATTTTCCAAGTAGGAAGCGCTGTCAATTTCTTCCAGTTTTTCTTTCGCTTCTGCTAGGCGCTGATGTACGTTTAAGCGTTCTGCTTCATCAGTATGAGACGTACGTTCCAAGAACGAAGACAGTGCGTTGCAATGGCGTTCCCAGAGTTTGCTGTCTCGTTGTTGTTTCGTGCGTAGACGTTGCGCGTACCATTCACTGTTGAGGACACTTTCGCGGGTAAACAGGTCACGAACTTCTGAGTCAGTGATTGTTTTACCTTCGTAACTGCCAGTTGCCATAATGTGCAACAAAGCACGTAATGGTGGGCAGGCTTCTTCAACAGAACCATCGTCTAAATATTTTTGAGCAACACGTTGTTGTGCTTCAACAATATTATTAATGCCATCAGCAAAATTTTCTAAGCTTTGTAGCTCAGGCTTGAGCATGATGTCATCAAATACTTCAGATGGTTGGTCAAATAAACGGCCGAAGAAGGTGTGCAAGAATTTGGTGGTAATGCGGTAGCCAAGGCGGCTTGCATGAACCATTTGTCCGTCATGTTCAAAGTCTTCAAGTTTTTCAAGATGACCATCTGCAATGAGTGATTGTGGTTCGTATTCATGTGGATGCAGACGACACCATAATTCAGGAATGAGCAAGCTTACATCATGATCGACACGACGCTCGTGACCAACATAGCCAGCAGCAGAAGAGAAACCTTGGTAGCCACACAGAATAAAGCCGAGTAAGGCGTTATTTAAGTCAGCAGTAGCGCGGAGGGCGTTAAACGGTCCTTTAGTTAATGCGCCTTCAGAACCAGCACCAGTGGTTGATGGAGATTTACCAGTGAGGCTACAAATGAAATCCATAAACAATTCTGGAAGTTCTTGATAATGAATTGGGTTGTATACGGCTAATGGACGAATACCCGGTTCTGCAGGGTTATTACGACGACCAGGCAGAACAACGTTCACTGGATTAATAACCTGTTTGTTGACTGGAACGCGGCGTTTCAGGCGCGCACCAACTTCTGCAATATAGCTATCACGTTGATCGAGCAGTTTTTCAGAGGTTTGCAAGTAACGTGGGTTTTTGGTTGGTTTGCCATTAACGATGCGTGGATGGGCAGAAGACACAACAAAGGTATCTTCGTGACCTTCTTCTTCGTTTTCAGCGGTCTTTTTAATGAGGTCCTGCATTGGTTGTGTCCATGCAGAGAAATCAACACTGTTTTGAACCAGTTCTTGTGATTCTGTTTGGGTCATTGGTTTGTAGTTAGAAATGAAGACGCTATGGCCACCAAAGCCAGCAAGGTCACTTTCTGCCTGTTTATCAAACCCACGTACAATGGCTTCGTCTGGACGTTGGAAGAATCTGTTTTCACAGTTGGTTACTAATTTACAGCTTGGTAGGTCGAACTCGGCATAGACATTATGCAGGGTGTTGGTGTTGACAATTGTTGAGACAGAAATGTCATCTTCCATCTGTATTTTGTCGGCTGGCATAAAGTCTTGGCGTAGTTTATGTGTGCGCCAGCTTCCATTGGTGCTGACACCAATGCGTAAGTAGTTTGCAACCAGTTTACGGCCCATGAAACGGAGTTCATGGCCAGGCCCACCATTAACGGTGTCTACATTGAAGAACATGCGCCAGTTATCTTCCCAGCTGTCTGCATAGAATCGCTTAATAATGAAGAGCATTGCTGTGATGTGGCTTGGGATGGTTTCCAGCCAGGCATTGTATTCATCGGTAAACTCATTTGGTGATGGGGTAAACAATTTAATAACAGAACCAAGTGAGCGTTTTTGCGAGAGAAGTGGACGGGATGGTTTGTCTGAATAATCAGGACGGAATTTTTCAAGCAAACGATCTGAATAATCGCGTTTAAATAATTCGTCAATAATATCGAAATCTTTTTCCATATCTGCGGTGAAAATTGGGCCGTAAATAATTGCATCAGAAATAGATTTTGAAATTTCAGACTTACCACCGCCAGAAACCGTACATGGTTTATGACAGAAAACACCTTCAGAAACGGTGCCGACTAAACGCCAGCTTGGCGCAGCGGTATGTTTTTCCATGCGTACTTTGAATCCAGATGGATAAACATAGGTATGGGCTGCTAATAATGGTAGTTTTTGTTTTTGACCAAGGTGAACCCATTCAATGCTTTGCTTATCACGGTAGATAATCGCATCTTCTTGGATGTAAATAATATTTGGATATTTTTTATCTATGGCATAGCCATTCGATTGAATGTCCATCATAGATGAGAACAGTGCGGTTGCATCAGCAAAGGTGTGGGTCATCGCATCTTGATGCTGGCAGTACATTTCACCCAAAGAGTATGAGGCGAAGGCGAGTGCGCCGCCTGCGTGTTCTTCTTCGGTTGCACCGTAGAGGTTGCTAGAGAAAGAAATTTGTGTTTTAACTTCTTTTTTGCAGTAGCCAAAATAGTTATCTGCAATCAGAGTGACGATAACGCCATCTTCATTACGTGCGCAGATTTTAAATGGAAGACCATCGTTGTAGAGTTCGTCGTCTTCTTTGTAGCACATGCCATCGGCTTTTTGGCGTTTGTTTGCTTTCTTAAATGGTGGCAAGCCAAGGTCTTTTTTGCGCAAGCCACGAATATGTGGAGCAAGAATGACACAACCTGTATGGCCGGTCCAATGTTCTACATCAAGAGCAGCGTCATTTTCTGGCAGGTATGGAGCACCAGCATTGCCAAAAATAGATTCAACAAAGTCAAGGTTACTGACTAAGCTGCCAGGAGCAAAAAAGCGAACTTCTAGGCTTTTCTCTGGGCTGACATCTGGTACTTCTGGGCAGACGGTTGGACGCAAGAGCAAAGATGCCCAACAAGACGCTTTTTCTTCTGAAGTGCTGGTGAATGGCAACTGCATGATATCGTCTGGTGGAGTCAATGCGGCTTTGAGTAAGTTGGCAAAAGTTGCTTTTGGTACTGCTTTTTTATCCGCAGGAATAGGTAAGCCGCCCTCAGCAATGTGGAACACGCCTTTAGTGGTACGACGGTCATGCAATGGATTGTGGAGCACACCTTGGGTTACACGGTAGGATTCAACATAGTTACTATGGTATTCGTTAGAGTCTGGTGGCAGACTCAGTTCACGAGCCAAGCTGTGGCGGTCGAGTACGAAAGTGTCGCTTGGTAAACGAGGGATGCTGTCACAGCCTGAATCAGCAAGATAGCCTTCCAGCCATGTTTGCAGACGTTGGTCAGCAGGGGTTAGTGTGCCGGTGAGCAAACGAGTACGTTCGCGGTAGCTTTCTAGTAGATCATGAGCTACATTTAAGAAACTTCGGTCACCGTAGGTCGGTTGACCCATAGCCGCAAGTTTCAAATTAATATAGCGGCGAAGTTGTTTTTGTCGAGAAACGGGGTCTGTATCAGATGTGACAATCCCGAGTGAGCGTATGAGGTCCATAGAATGTACCAACCTTTCTTTGTAAAATGCAGCAACATTGTGACAGCAACTTTTGGAACACAAGCCATCTTTTTTTGTACTAGAGGTAATAAAGTAGGCTATGCAGTATTAGAGGGCGCGAACATAACCACCAGGTGCTCTTTTAGCAAGTTTCCTCAATTCTAAGGAAATGAGAGTGGCACTCATTACAGAGGCTGGTAGGCTAGATATTCGTACGAGGTCATCTACACAGCGGGGGCTGTCATCTAACAGCGTGTAGACCTGCCGTTCGCGGTCATTGAGATTGGTAACCCGTTGTGATTGGTGTGATTCGCCTTGAGGCATGGCTTCTGCCAACGTTGCTAAAGGCTCAATTTCTTCACAAATATCTTCTAAAGAGGTGACGAGAGTAGCTCCATCGCGCAATAATTTGTTAGAGCCGATGCTTTCTGGCCGATCAACGGGACCCGGCAAGACCAGCGTTTCTTTGCCAAGTTCGCTGGCTAGGCGTGCAGTGATGAGTGCTCCAGAGCGTTCACCAGCTTCCACAACAAGTGTCGCTAAGGATAAACAGGCAACTAGTCTATTGCGGCGTGGGAAATGGCCAGGAGCTGGACGCGTGTGGAAGGGAAATTCACTCAGAACAGCACCGTTACCATCACAAATGGTCTGAGCCAGCGTTGTGTTTTCTTCTGGGTACAGCTTGCCAAGGCCAGAGCCAATAACGGCTATCGTTCTGCCGTTTGCGGCAAGCGCAGCCTCATGAGCAATGGTATCTATACCACGAGCAAGGCCAGAAATAATGGTTGTGCCAAGCCGAGCCAAGTTGCCAGAGAGACGTTGTGCTTGTCTATGGCCGTAGGCACTGGGTCTACGCGGACCAACCACGGAAATAGAGAGACGGTCCCGCCGTTCCATCTGTCCTTGTATCCACAGGGCCAAAGGTGGGTCGGTGAGTGCTTTGAAAACAGTGGGGTAATCATCATCTCCACGGGTGATAATGCGAATATTGTGTTGATGACAGAGTGCTCGTTCACGTTCAACCAAATCAGAACCTTGTGGGTCACAGATGAGGCGGGCGCGTTTACTGCCAATGCCGTTAATGCGCTGTAAAAACGACATATTTAATGAAAATATTTCGGCAGGATGTTCAACGGCTTGCAAGAGTTGGTAGGCAGAAATTGGCCCCAACCCAGGAATTAAAGCAAGTCGTAAAAGTGCATCAGATTCATTCATGCGTGTAGCGTTTGAGCCTTTATTTATCTGTTAAACAGGAAGTGAATGCGGCACGAACCAGTTGGTCATCAGGAGAGGCGCAGCGCTCTACATGGCCGCAGTGTGTTGGCGCAATAAATGAGGTTTTCCCTTTGCGTGCTTTTTTGTCTAAATAACAGTAATCAGTTAAACGCTGAGCACAGTTTGCAATGTTGTCGTCTGTATGGGTCGTTGGTAATTCAAAGGTTTTGAGCAATGTTTCTTGTCGTTCTACGAGCGTGGTATCAGTCAATATACCGAGTTGCTCAGATAAATTGACTGCCATACACATGCCAATACCAACTGCTTCGCCATGTAAATAACGTGTGTACTGAGTATCACGTTCTAGAGTATGACCAAAGGTATGGCCGTAGTTGAGGTGGGCGCGAACGCCATGCTCTTTTTCATCATTAACGACATACCATGCTTTAGCTTCACAGCTGACGCGTACAGCGTATTCTACGGTTTCTGGTGTGTGAGCTTTGAGATCAGTAGCATTGTTTTCTATCCATGAGAAGAATGGTTCGTCACGAATAACGCCGTATTTAATAACTTCCGCTAAACCAGCACGGTATTCTCGTGGTTCCATGGTGGCAACGACGTTGGTATCAATGATCACGCATGATGGTTGGTAAAAAGCACCAATCAAGTTTTTACCAGCTACAGAATTAACGCCTGTTTTGCCGCCAACACTAGAGTCTACCATTGCAAGTAAACTTGTTGGTACTTGAATAAAACGTATGCCACGCATCCATGTAGACGCAACAAAGCCAGCAAGATCGCCGCTGACTCCACCGCCAAGCGCAATAATAGCGCCACTGCGATCTATGCCATGTTTGCCACATGCTTGCCACATCTGTTCACAGGTTTGAATATGTTTAGATGGTTCACCAGCAGGAAAGGTTTCTATCGCGAAGTCTATGCCAGCAGCACGCAGACTGGCACCAAGCCGTTCACCGTAAATGGAGGCAACGGTTGCATCAGCAATAATCAAACACCGGCCACCGGCCAGATGTGGGTGCATAAGCTCGCCAGCAGTATCAATAATGCCAGCGTCTATATGAATAGGGTACGATCGTTCGTCCAATGCTACGGTAACAGTGCTCATGCGTTTAGTGCTCCTCTCTGTTGAGGGTGCTCAGGTGTTGGTTATCAAGTTCTTGCCGAGCGAGCCGCAATTGTTCCAAGAGGAATTTCGCACGCAAGGAGCGCCCATCAAGACCAGATTGTCCTAAAATGATCGTGTCCAACTTATGGCGGGCGATATTTTCTTCCATAACCGCCCCTTTGTAGAGTTGGGCTGTGTCGCTAGCAGCTATGGTCAGTATACCGTTTTGATTGCGGGTGATGAACGTTTTTTCAAGGCCATTACGGATTATCTGCCAGCGTTGTATGCGTTTCTCCATCAAAGTTGGGTACGCAACGTGTTTGGAGCTAGCCACGGTTGTGCGTAACCAGCGAACAAAGTGTTTGGTGCTGATGCTGCATGTTTCTGTTAGTAGTTCAGAAGGTCGTCTTTCTAGGCCATGGCAGACGTCTTCTACCAGCCAGGCTAAACGTTGTGCTTCATCCTTGGTGAGTTGTTCCGTTGTTGTGCTACGGGTAGCATCCGAGCAAGCACAGCACACGAGCAGAAAGAGGCAGAGGGTCGGCCAGCGTATGATCGATAGCCATCTTATCTTAGGCATGTAATTGATATCCGTATTCCTTTTTGCCTCATGACAGAGGCCATTCAGAGTCTGAGAACATTTGTTATATTGGTCACAGCACGAGGATAAGCACATATTGAGCACAGTAGTCGTTAGCTGTGTTGTGCATCAACAATATAGAGACAGTCTTTTTTTTGGTTATGCACGAGCACAACTCTGAAAAGAACTGTATCGCATAGAAACCCTCAGTCTTAAAACTCAACTTGCCAATCTTGAGAGTGCGAGATACTGCTGTGCTTGCCACATGCCGTGGCCCACGGAAGGTCTACCCCATGCAATATATGGACGTACCCGCTCAGTATCGAGCTTACAAAGACGAATTTGACCCAGCAATCCAACAGGTTCTTACCAGTGGTGGATATATTCTTGGCCCAGAAGTATTACGTTTAGAAGAACGCTTGGCCGCTTATGTTGGCAGTCCTCATTGTGTAACTGTATCCAGTGGCACAGATGCTTTGTTGATTCCGCTTATGGCATTGGACGTAGGGCCTGGCGATGAAGTGATTACGGTGCCTTTTACCTTTATCAGTACAGCGGAAGTCATTGAATTACTTGGCGCGAAATCTATCTTTATAGACATCGATCCAGATACCTTTAACATGGATGCCACGCAATTAGAGGCTGCCATTACCGATAAAACAAAGGCAATTATTCCGGTGAGCTTGTTTGGCCAAATGCCAGACATGACCGCTATTAACGCTATCGCAGCCGCTCACAATATCCCCGTTATCGAAGATGGTGCACAAAGCTTTGGCGCAGAGCAAAACGGTGTTAAGTCAAGTGGTGCTAGTGTCATTGCTACCACGAGTTTCTACCCAACCAAGCCACTGAGTTGTTTCGGTGAAGGTGGAGCGGTTTGTACTACAGATGAAGAGATCACACAAAAAATGATGGCTATCAGGAATCATGGTAGTCTGAAAAGAGATTATCATGACCATGTTGGCATCAATGGCCGCTTAGAAGCTCTTCAGGGCGCAGTTCTGAATGTGAAGCTTGATCACTTTGATGATGAAGTTGCTACTCGCCAGCGTTTAGGCGCGCGGTACAGCGCGGCTTTCGCCGAGTGTGAAAATGTACAGGCTCCAGTGGTGGCTGAAGGTAATACGCATGTGTATGCGCAATATACGCTCCGTGTCAAAAACCGTGCTGCATTTATTGAACACATGACACAACAAGACGTGCCAACCTGTGTTTTCTATAGCAAATGTCTGCATCAGCAGCCTGTCTTTGCTCATCTTGGATACGGCCCAGGCTCATTGCCAGTTGCAGAAGCTGCCGCTAATGAAGTGGTAAGTTTACCGATGCACGCCTTCTTAACAGAAGCAGATCAAGATGCTGTTATCGCAGCAGTGAAAGGTTTTGTTGGATGAGTACAGTCAAAATAGCCCAAATTGGTCTTGGTGCATGGGGTAAAAACCTCGCTAGAAATTATAATAATATTGGTGCCCTCGCTTGTATTTGTGATACTTATGGCCCAACGCTAGACACTTACCGAGATCAATATCCAGAGTTACAAGCGGTTGATAATTATCAAGCCGTGGCAGATGATAAAAATATTACCGCGGTATCGGTTGCGTCGCCTGCACCAAGTCACTACGACGTGGTAAAATTATTTCTTGAAGCTGGTAAAGATGTCTATGTAGAAAAACCGCTTTGTCTTACGGTGGACGAAGCCGAAGAATTAGTGCAGTATGCGGAAAAACATAGCCGTGTACTCATGGTTGGTCACTTATTGCAATACCATCCTGTTTTTGCCTGTTTACGCGGTATGGTTGAAAGTGGTGAACTTGGAGACATTCGCTATATCCGTGCAACCCGCATGGGCCTTGGTGCTGTTCGTCGTCAAGAAAGTGTACTCTGGGATTTAGCCCCACATGACATCAGCATGATTTTATCTCTGCTTGGCAATGAAGAACCAACACAAGTAGGTGCACATGGTGGTGGATGGTTAGCAGATGGCATAGATGATATTGCCATTACCGCTATGGAATTTGCGAGCGGTGCGCGTGCTCACATTTTTAATACGTGGATGAACCCCGTTAAAGAACAACGAGTTACCGTTTATGGTACCAAAGCAACGGCAATATTTGATGACCCACAACCATGGGCAGAAAAATTAACTCTCTACCGAGAAACCTTACCCATAGCAGAAGATGGTTTAGCCTATCCAGATTACAGCGTTAAGGGTGAACATATTCTTGTTGAGGAAGGTGAGCCGCTACTGTCTGAATGCCAGCACTTCGTTGATTGCTGTACTAACAGAGATACTCCGCGGACTGACGGCCAAGAAGGCCTACGTGTGCTTCGTGTTCTTGCTGCTGCTGAGAAATCGATAAACGGATAAAGAGAGGAGATGTGATATTGGATGGTTATGAGTGTGACATGAGCAGAGTGATTGCTTACAAACTACTCCAGAAAATTTGTTCACTGTCCCTTTTCTCCTGCTCCTGTTTTCTCTAAAGTATGGTATTTCACGGAGACGTAGATCGTGCGGCATGGCTGATTAATCATGCCGATGCTCTTCTTATTGCCAGTGGTGCTGGTATGGGAGTGGATAGTGGTTTACCAGACTTTCGTGGTAATCACGGTCTGTGGGAGGCCTATCCACCAATAGCACAACTGGGCCTCTCTTTTGAAGAAATGGCTACCCCAGATTTATTTAGAGAACGTCCACACCTAGCTTGGGGTTTTTACGGTCACCGTTTTAATGTGTATCATGCAACTCAACCGCATGTTGGTTATCATATTTTACGCGATTGGTGTCGGACCCGCGATCATTTCATTTTTACTTCAAACGTTGATAATGGTTATGTCAAAAGTGGATTTACTCCAGGCCGTATTTGTGAAGTGCATGGCTCTATTTTCCACTGGCAATGTACGCGTCCTTGTTCAGATACCATTTGGGACGCTTACGACGAACATGAATTTACCATCGATATGAATGCCTTGGAAGCACGAGGTCAATTGCCACGTTGTTCGTCTTGTGGTGCTTTAGCCCGTCCAAATATTCTCATGTTTCATGACAGCACGTTTTTACCTCATAGAAGTCGGATGCAGGAAGAGCGTTTGTTGGCATGGCTGAATAAGCAATCAGGAAAATCTATTGTCATCATAGAAACTGGAGCTGGAACAGATATCCCAACTGTTCGTAATTTTTCAGAAGAACTGATTCGTACAGCAGGCGCACAACTTATCCGAATAAACCCCGGTGATCCAGACATTCCAGGTAACAATGCCATCAGTTTCGCCGAAGGTGCAGCTGATGCCTTGCGTGCTATAGAAAACGCGATGTTAGTATTATAATTATGTCAGAAGCTCAAATAATTCCGCAAGCTGCCGTCGCTATTATTCGTGCAGATAATCATATTCTTTTATTAAAGCGGGCTTCTCATCCAGCGGACCCATGGTCTGGCCACTGGGCTTTTCCCGGCGGGCGCATTGATTTAACAGACGTATCACCGCAAGCTGCCGCGGTGAGAGAAACGGCAGAAGAATGCAGCATAGATCTTACTCAATACATTCCCACGCAACAATTATCTCTTGCCCATGCGGGTCGCACCGCAGGACCGCTTACAGCAGTTGCCCCATTTCTTTGGGAATTACCAGCTCGTCCAGTGGTTGTCATAGACAACAGAGAGATTATTGATCACCACTGGCTGAATTGTACCGATTTTGCCGACCTGACAAAACATACACAAACAGTGCCCAATTTTCCAGCAGAATGGTGTTATCCACTTGGAACGACGATGCCGCTTTGGGGGTTCACTTATGGTATTATTCGCTCGCTTATGCTCATATCGAGAGATACGGAACAATAATGCTTAATGATTAGGCATTGCTGATCTTACAATATGGTGAGCTCATCCGCTGGAAAATTGCGTTCACAGTAGGCACAGCAGACCGTGAGAGGTTTGGGATTGATGACGTGGAAGCGGGTGGTGCATTCATCATGATTTGTAATGCAGTTGTGGTTGCCGCAGAGAGCAATGCCAGTGAATGAGCGTGGTACGCTAATGGGACCCTTGGCGGTAACTTTATAATCACGAATGATATTGATGGTGGCTTCTGGTGCGAGAAGGGCGATGCGGGAAAGAACGTTTGTAGAAAGTTCTTTGTTGGCAATTTTAATAACGCCTTTGCCCGGTTTACTTGTGTCAGAGGATTTGAGGTTGTTGCCTATAAATACTTGATCGGAATGATCGGCAAGGACGGAAGCTATTTTTAAGGTTGTTGAAGGTGGCAGGTGGTCTATGACGGTGCCGTTGGCGATGGCTTCTACTTGGCGAACGCGATGGCTCATGCAGAGGCTCCTTTTCCCTTTTCTGCTGTTGTTTTCAGTAAGGTTCCTTCTGGGGTGCATTTACCAAGAATGAGACTTAACAGTGCTTGTCGTACAGGGATACCGTTTGCCGCTTGTTCAAAATAATGCGCGTGTTTGGTCATATCAACATCTGTGGCAATTTCATTGACGCGTGGTAGCGGATGTAGGATGCGTAGATGATCACGTGCACCTTCAAGGGCTTGAGCGTCTAAACGGTAGCTTGCTTTAATGTGGTGGAATTCAACGGGGTCTGGGAAGCGTTCTTCTTGTAAGCGAGTCATGTAGAGAATATCACAGTCGTGCACACATTCTTGCAGGTCAGCATTGTGTTCAACGCGTATGCCTCGGCTTTCTGCGAGCTCAATATAACGTGATGGCATTTCCAGTCCACGTGGGGCGCAACAGAGTAGTTCTGTGTGAAAATGAGTGAGTGCATTTAAGAGACTATGAACGGTACGGCCGTAACGTAAATCTCCGGCAAAGCAGACCCGTAGGGGAGCGCTGCCATCAAGGAGTTGCGGAAAGAGTTTGCTAATTGTGTAGAGGTCGAGGCAGGTTTGAGTGGGGTGTTGGTTTGCGCCGTCACCACCGTTAATAACTGGGCATGTTGCTACTTCGCTGGCCAAGCGGGCTGCACCTTCTTGTGGATGCCGCATCACAATGACATCTGTATAAGCGTTGACCATGCGGATGGTATCGGCAAGGGTTTCACCTTTTTTTGCACTCGTATTACTGGAATCAGAGAAGCCGATAACACTGCCACCCAATTTTTGCATGGCAGATTCAAAGCTTAATCGGGTGCGGGTACTTGGCTCAAAGAAGAGTGTCCCCATAACCGTACCTGCAAGTAAATCAGGCTGCGGTTCGGCCTCAAGTTGTTGTGCTAAACGGAGGATAACGATCAGGTCCTCTCGGGAGAGGTCCTTAATCGATACAATGTGTCGTCCACTAAAGCTCACGTTTCAAATCCTAGTGCTTCTGTTTCAAGAGCAAGTCTGAAGACCTAGTCAGCCAAGAGCTCTAGGTGACAGGAATTGAGCCGTTCATCAATAGGTGTTCAGTTCGCCCACAATGGCGTCGCTATCATTAGCTCAGTTGTAGATATTGGCATACCACGGGTTGAGTGGCTGCTGTGTTATTTGCGATGACTTGAAAATATAGAGGGAGGTCGTTCTGCTTCAGAAGCATAGGAAAAATTGTATGTGTAGGCCTGTTGTTTTCATCATTTCTGCGCTTGTTTCGCTTCCGCGAAACGGCGTTTAATGGCGAGAAAAGGATTAAGTAATTCTTCTTTTTCCTGCGCTAATTCCTCTGCCGTGGTAAAAGGAGTGACTCGTAAGGGCATTTCTTTTTTCCAGTCAGGGCAACGTGCAATATCTAAATAAATAATTAAAGACCATTGTACTTTATTATTGGATGCATCAAAACTAAACGGTACATCAGTGGGGAAGGTTAGCAGGGCTGTGGTAGAAACTTTTTCATTGGCTGGTAAGCTACCGCCCTCATGAGCTACCACCTCTTTCTCCCAGACAACTTTCGTGAGGGTGTTGCTGTTTTTCCCGCTGCCGCTGGTTGCTTTTTCTGAGGCAATAATCTTGAAGGTTGCGTTATTTAACTGTGTTTCTATCTGTGGATGAAAAGAGAAGGCAACAGCACAGGTGTCTCCCGGCTGGAGTATGCGAGTTGATACAGCGTAGGTGATGTCACCAAGCCGTTTGTGAATCATATTGTTTTTAATTATTTTTTTCACAGATAGCAAGAAGAACACTGTTAGTGGAATGATAAGGAAAATACGGAAAACAGGGAAGTCATCCCAATCAAACCAAGCCGTCACCCCAAGAACAGCAATAAGGAAAAAGAGGATGAGTGGTACCAAGAAAAAACGTTTATTGAGTTGCGTTGCAGAATTTTCATAGCCGTCTTCTGCGTGAAAGGTCTTCCCTTCTGCTGCTATTTGTTCTTCATTGGGAACGACCAGGAAATCTAACTCGCATTTTGGATCAGAATTCCAAGAGATATCAGCGCGGGCAGAAAGATACCAGTCTATGTTGATGTATTCTCCATGATAACTCACAGGCTGTGTCGGTATAGTAAAGGTAAAAGGGAACTCATGGGTGCCCGGCTCTATTGCTTCTGCATGGAGTACCTGTTTAAGTTTATTGCCTTTATCGGCATTTCCTTGGCCGTGTGTCTTCCAAATACGTTCAATATAAAGCTCTTTGAAATTACTTACCTTTTCAACCGTTAGGCGCACAACCCCTGATATATTGCTACCAGCAGGGTAGCTGTGGTCATCGTTGTGATCTAAGATGATTTCAAGAGTAGGTTGAGACATAGTTTATGTTCTCCATGAATAGACAGACGCGACCATCAACATGTGGTCTGGTTGCTGGAGAGCAGTGATGGCTGCTTTCTCAGAAATACTAAAGGTTAGTCTCGTCAGGCAAGGAAGGCTCAGCCCTTACAACACTCAAGAGTGCTCATTGGATAGCCAATTGCTATACAAGACCGATAAGAGATATGCAGACATGTCATCGTGTCGTTTCGGCTCATCTTGCCACTGGAGTCTGGGGTGGTGGGTACTAGCATGCTGCGCTTATTATCTACCTGCGCTCTGCTCGAGCGGTGGTGGCAATGAAAGAGAGAGTTCAGATGGCTATGTTTGGTTCGGTTGTAAATGTGATGAAAACGGTGCTTGGCACCTCCAATGATGCAAAATTAAAGAAATTTCAGCCCGTGGTGAACGGTGCAAATACTTTAGAGCCAGAGCTTCAGGCCTTAGATGATAAAGACTTACGTGTTCGTAGCGCAGCTTTGCGTGAGAAACTGGAGGGTGAATCGCTCTCTTTGGCTGATGCTCGGATAGAGGCCTTTGCCCTTGCTCGTGAGGCCGCTGACCGTCGTATTGGTATGTGGGCAGCCATAGCTCAAACCAAAGATGGTTTTGATGAAAGCCTCTGGGGTGATGCTCAGTCTGAAGTCAATCATGTGCGAGAAAAGTTGGCGGCAGGCGAATCTTCGTGGGATTTGGATCTCTCAGCTAGCGTATATGCGGTTGTCAGAAATGCCTACCCGATCTCTGCTCCACCTTTTCGTATGCGTGCTCATGACGTGCAGCTGGTTGGTGCATCAGTGCTCAATGAGGGCAGCATCGCTGAGATGAAAACGGGTGAAGGTAAAACCTTAGTAGCGAGTCTTGCCGCTTACCTTAATGGCCTTACAGGACGTGGTGTGCACATCATCACCGTTAATGACTATCTTGCTCAACGCGACGCAGCGTGGAACGAACCGACCCTGCGCTTTCTTGGTGTGAGTATCGGCGCTATTTATTCCGACCTGCCAGCCGATCAACGCAAAGACATGTATAGCCGCGATGTTACCTACGGCACCAATAATGAATTCGGCTTTGATTATCTTCGTGATAATCTGAAACAACGTTTAGAAGACCAAGTACAAACCCGCCGTAACTTTGCTATCGTCGATGAAGTGGACTCGGTGTTAATTGATGAAGCACGTACGCCGTTAATTATTTCCGGTCCAACCAATCGCAGTCAAGAATCCTATATGCAGGCAGATTTAGTTGCCAAAAGTTTAGAAGTAGATGTGCATTTTGAGGTCGATATAAAAGACCGTCATGTCACTCTTACGGAAGAAGGCGTAGAAAAGGCAGCGGAAATACTTGGTGTCGATAATTTGTATGGCCAAGATGCTATGCACTTACCACACTACGTTGATAATGCTATGAAAGCACATTATCTTTATTTCAAAGATAAAGAATATCTGGTACACAACAATGGCATCGCCATTGTTGATGAATTTACTGGCCGTATGATGTCTGGCCGGCGTTGGTCGGATGGTTTGCACCAAGCAATCGAAGCTAAAGAAGGCGTGGCTATCCAAGAAGAAACCCAAACTTACGCGACCATTACTCTGCAAAACCTGTTCCGTATGTATGAAAAACTTTCAGGTATGACCGGAACCGCTTTAACTGAAGCACAAGAATTTAATGATATTTATAAATTAGAAACGCTTGCTGTGCCAACCAACCGTCCGGTTATTCGTCGTGATATGCCAGACTTTATTTACGGTACAGAAAAAGAAAAATTTAATGCGATAGCAGATGAAGTACAAGAAATATCCGCTGTTGGTCAGCCTGTTTTGGTTGGTACGATTTCCGTAGAAGTTTCAGAGTCATTATCGGAATTATTAAAACGTCGCGGCGTAAAACATAATGTTTTAAACGCGCGCCAACATCAACGTGAAGCTGATATTGTTAAAAATGCTGGTCAATTGGGTGGCGTTACCATTGCTACCAACATGGCTGGTCGAGGTACGGACATCGTTCTGGGTTATGCTAGCGGTAAATCATTATTAAAACATTGGCAAAAAGCAGGCATTGCTCCAAAGAAAATAAAAATTGATAGTGAAGACCTTGATGAAGCGATTCTCGGCTCATGGGCCAAACGTTGGCTTGATGAAAAAGCTTTGGAACAAACTAAAGGTGCAGAAAATACCACCGTTTTAAACGCGGTTAATAAAGAACGGAAATCACATGGCTGGGATGTTTTGTCTTTGCCAAGCATACTCATCGAAAAGGGAGCAGATATGCGTGAGCTTGGCGGCTTGCGTATTATTGGTACTGAGCGTCATGAAAGCCGTCGTATTGATAATCAGCTTCGTGGTCGAAGTGGTCGTCAGGGTGATCGCGGTTCTAGCCGTTTCTTCCTGAGCTTAGATGATGATCTTATGAAGCGTTTTGCCCCGCCGAGCATGGCAAACTTGATGCGCTCAATGGGCTTAAAAGATGGGATGCCAATTGAATCGGGTATGGTTTCTCGATCGGTAGAAAAAGCACAAAAACGTGTCGAAGAATCTCATTACGGTGTGCGTAAAAACTTGCTCGAATATGACGAAGTTATGAATATGCAACGCCGCCAAGTCTACGCACAGCGCCAACGTATACTCAGCGGCACCGAGCTTGAAGCCTTTGCTTATGATTTCTTCTCTGGTGGTTTGGATGAAATGATTCAAGACCTTGCTGACGATGGCACTCGTGGAGAAGAATTAGCAGCACGCATTGGCAGCACATTTGAAGAAACCACAGGCTTGCCAGCCGTAGCGGCAACAGATGTTCCCGTCAAAGACGGTGGTGATGCTTGCCGCGATTACTTAATGACGATTGTGAAAGAGCAGAGTATAGCTTTACGAGAGAGTTTAGAAGCCCAGCAAGAAGGTGCTTACGAACATATTCTTCGTAGTATCTTGCTCGACCGTATTGATCAACGTTGGAAAGATCATCTCTACTTCATGGATCATTTGCGTCATAGTATTGGCCTAGAAAGCTACGGGCAAAAAGATCCGAAGATGCGTTACAAAGAAGAAGGATTCCATCTCTTTACACAAATGTCTTCGCTTATCCGCATGGACATTACCCGTATTTTATTCCGTGTACGCATAGAAGCAGAGCCAGCTCCTGCGCCAACGCCACAAGCTCGCAATGAGCAGCGTCTACAGCAGGGCGGTTTTGTGAGCAAAAATAATGTTTCCCCACTTGCCGATCTCAAAGCCAGCGGTCCAGCAGGACCACGCATGCAACCAGGACCTAACGATCCTTGCCCATGTGGTTCAGGTGACATCTACAAGAATTGCCACGGACATTTTTAAGAACGGTGGTTATTCCAATGTAAGGTCATGAAGAGTTTGCAGTCGTTTTATCAGGTAGTGTCGTAAAGAAAAAGAACTGGGGTGCACATGAGTCTAGGCCATGTTTATTTAGTGGGTGCAGGCCCTGGTCAGTTAGATTTAATCACTGTGCGTGGACGCAAACTGCTCGAGAAATGTGATTGTGTCGTCTATGACTATTTAGCGAATCCCGAATTATTGCAATGGGTTCCCGAGCATGCCCATCGTGTGTATGTTGGAAAGATACCAGATGCTCCACATAAAACCCAAGATGAAATCAATGAAATCTTAGTCGAACAAGCACAGAGTTATAAACGTGTTGTTCGTCTGAAAGGTGGCGACCCGCTTATTTTTGGGCGTGGCGGAGAGGAAGCCGCTGTTTTAGACCAAGCTGGCATTGCCTTTGATATTATTCCTGGTGTTACCAGTGGGCTGGCGGCTGCAACCTATGCCGGTATTCCACTGACCCATAGGGATAGTTCTTCTAGCGTGACCTTTATGACAGGCCGTGAGAAAAAAGGCAAAGAACGTAGTGCTCATGATTGGAAAGCATTGGCGGGTTCTGGAACACTGGTGTGTTACATGGGTGTGAAGGCCCTACCAAGTATTGCTGAAAATTTATTGGCAAATGGTAAAGACCCTCAAACTCCAGCCGCCATTATTGAATGGGCCACCTATGATCGCCAGCGTGTAGTTATTGGTACTTTGGAGAGTTTGCCGGCAAAAGCCACGGCAGAGCATATCGGTAACCCGAGTATTATTGTTATAGGTCCAGTCGTTTCATGCCGAGAGGAAATGGCATGGTTTGATAAGCGGCCTCTCTTTGGCAAAACAGTACTGGTTACACGTTCACGCAAACAAGAGGGTGGCTTGGTTGATTCTTTGCGTCATGTTGGTGCGACCGTTGTGTCCCAGCCAAGTATGCATATTGAATTAGCGGAAAACACATCAGCAGTAGATGACGAAATTGAACAATTACAGAACTATCAATGGATAGCTTTTACCTCGCAAAATGCAGTAGAGCATTTTTGTGACCGCCTTTTTGAAAAAGGTTATGATGCTCGTCAGTTTGCATCCTGCAAAATTGCTGCAGTTGGCCCAGCTACAGAGCGAGCCTTACATGACTATGGTTTGCGTGCGGATATTATTCCCAAAAGTTATGATGCAGAGCATTTAGCTGAATCACTTTCTCAAGAAGGTGTACACGGAACTGTTTTATTACCGCAGGCAGACAATGCTCGTACGGTGCTGGTGGATGGCCTACGTGCCGCAGGGTTTGCCGTACAAACTCTTGTGGTGTACCGTAGCGTTACTGAAGAAAATAGTATTCAGGTACAAGACAAACAGATTGATGCCGTTACTTTTGCTAGTTCTGTAACCGTTTCTCGTTTTATTACTCAAGTGGGTAAAGAGGGATTACATTATTTGCGTGACCATAACTGCGCATTTATTGCAATTGGTCAACAAACAGCGGAAGCTATGGAAGCAGCTTCATTACCTGTGACAGAAATAGCAGACGAGGCAACCCTCTCTGGTTTGGTGCAGGCTACTATTTCAGCATTGTCGGATGACCTATCATAGAGTTCAAAGAACTCATTCATTATTGAGAGAAAATATGCAACAAAACGAACATTTATTAGCGCCATTAACTTTTACTCCAGCCTACCAAAATATTGTGTGGGGTGGTCGTCGTATGGAACAATGGCGCAATGATTTGCCAGAAGGGCCCATTGGTGAAAGTTGGGATATTTCTGATCAAGAACGTGGCATGTCCATTGTAGCGGAAGGCCCATTGGCTGGTGAAAGCTTGGCGAGTTTATCTGAAAAATACCCACAAGCATTTATTGGTGCCAATTATAGCGGTAAAGGTTTCCCCTTACTTATTAAAGTCATTGATGCCAATGATCGTTTATCTGTGCAGGTGCATCCAGATGATGCCCTCGCGCAAAGTCTTGGTGTTGGTGAACGTGGTAAAACTGAATGTTGGTTGATGATTGGCGATGGTGGTGAGTTATTTCAAGGCACCAAGCTAGGTGTAAGCCGTGACGATTTTGAAAAGGCCTTGGCAGATGGAACAGTGGATGAGCAAATAAACCGTTTTGAAACCAAAGACGGTGATTTCTTTTTTATGCCAGCCCGCACAGTGCATGCACTTGGTCGTGGTTGTTTGCTCTATGAGGTACAGCAATCCTGTGATTGTACTTTCCGCGTTTTTGACTGGGGACGAGTTGGTCTTGATGGCAAGCCGCGTGAAACGCATGTAGAACAATCGCTTGAAACCATAGACTTTTCAGCCAGCAATAATGGTCCAGTTGCCGCAGAATGGCAAACGTGTGCAGACGGTGGTGAAAAACGTGCCTTGGCCGATTGCGAATTCTTTACCGTAGAGGAATGGCGCGGCGATACACTCACACAAGCGAGCAATGATTGGTGTACCTGTGTGACCTGTTTGTCTGGCGAAGGTGAACTGAAAACCGCCGCTGGAAGTGTTCCTTTAAAAGCGATGACAACCGTTATTATTCCCGCCGCGGCAGGTGCTTGGTCTGTGGATGGCACGGATGCCCGTCTCTTGCTGGCGCAACCTCGCTAAGAAATTTGTTAGGAAATAGCCATGAAACTTGCCCCAATAGAAGATGTGATCGCAGCCATTAAACGTGGTGAAATGATTATACTAGTTGATGACGAAGATCGTGAGAACGAAGGCGACTTGGTTATGGCTGCTGAATGTGTAGATGCCCAATCTATCGCTTTCATGGCAACAAAGGGCTGTGGACTCGTTTGTGTGTCTATGGAAGGTAGCATGTTAGACCGCCTTGGTCTCCCATTGATGACTCGTGATAGTCGCGCCCATTTAAGTACGGCCTTTACCTTATCTATTGATGGTTCAGACCCGTCTATCACTACAGGCATCAGTGCTAGTGATCGAGCGGCAACTATTCAGGCAGCAATCGCAGATGCAGCAGGTCCGGAAGATATTGTGAGTCCTGGCCATGTTTTCCCTTTACGTGCTCGTGATGGTGGCGTGCTTATTCGAGCGGGCCATAGCGAAGCCTCCGTAGACCTTGCTCGTCTTGCTGGCTTTAAGCCTGCTGGCGTTATTGTAGAAATTATGAAGCCAGATGGTGAAATGGCTCGTCTGCCAGATTTGATCCCCTATGCTAAAGAACACGGTTTGTTGTTGGCATCCATTGCAGACCTTATCGAATATCGTGAAAAGCATGAAAATATTATAGAACTTGCTGCCGAAGGTACGGTGCCATCTCAATATGGAGAATTGCGCGCTTTTGTATACCGCAATTGTTTGTCAGATGAACATCACCTTGCCTTAGTCTTAGGAGACTGTGTTGAGCCTGGTGTTGTGCAGGAAGATCCAGTAATGGTTCGTGTACAACAGGTGTCTACGCTTGGAGGCTTGTTACCGAAAAGTGGCGTCTCTAGTGCAGGTGTGGCGACTCATTCTTTGGAAGAAATATCTAAAAACGGTTCTGGTGTATTGGTTTGTATGCGAGACATACAAGGTAGCCGTATGATAGCAGAGATCGAAAGCCTTGGCGGTACCGTTCATCATCGCACCGCAGGCACTGGGTTGCAAATGGACCCACGGCAATACGGTGTCGGCGCGCAAATTCTCCGTCAGCTTGGCGTGCGGAAGATGCGCTTACTTAGCCGCAGTCGAACACCACTTACTGCCTTGGCAGGACATGGTTTAGAGGTTGTTGAGTTTATAGGACTTGAGTAGCTTTTCAGCTTGGCCCCCGTCAGGAGAAACAGATGATTCGTGAAATGTTGCAAGCTAAATTGCACCGTGCCGTTGTAACCGATACAAAGCTAGAATACGCAGGTAGTTTAACGATTGATACTGACTTGCTTGATGCTGTTGGCATACGTATCTATCAAAAGGTTCAAGTGGTTAACGTCAATAATGGTAGTCGTTTAGAGACTTACGTTATCCCGGGTGAAGCCGGTAAGGGCGAAATTATTGTTAATGGTGCGGCAGCCCGTTTGGCACAAAAGGGTGATTTACTGATTATCATTGCTTACGGTCAGTATACAGATGAAGAGCTTGAAGACTATAAGCCGAAGGTTGCTATTATTGGCGAATCCAATGAATTGGTAGAAATACTCTAAATTGCCCGTTACTGGTTTTTGGTAGGCATCGTCAAACACTCAGAAAGAGTGGTGTTGTTGCTGTATTGTGTTGCAATAAGGGTACATCATACTGCTGTCTGAAATTGTTTCAGCAGCTTGTTTCAGAGCTGGGTTCTCCGTAGCTAGGAGAAAAGGAGAAAAGCATGGCCCGTCCATCACGTCGCAGTCGTCGTACGCAGAATCAAGATATTCCAGAAGAAGAATTACCAGTAGCAGAAGCTTTCGAAGAGCCAGAAGAAGAAACGTACGAAGAAGATTATGAAGAGTACGATGATGAAGACTTTGAAGCCAGCGACGAAGACTTTGAAGAAGGTTATGAAGACGAATATGCTGTTGCGGAAGAGTATGTAGAAGAAGAAGTCGTAGAAGAAGCTCCGAGTCGGGGGCGTGGCCGTAATCGTAGTCGTAGTCGCCGCGGGCAAGCAACAGAAGAAGAGAGCGGTGGGTCTTCTCGTCGTTCTGCTGGTAAAAGTAGCCGTCGAAGTGGTCGCTCCAGCAGCAAACAAAGCGGTAAAAAAAGTGCTCGGCAGAAAAAAGTATTGACCCCAGAAGAGAGAGCAGAGCGTAAGGCCAAGCAAGTAACTTTCCTCAAAGGCATAGCCGTGTTCCTATTAGTTGTTGCATTAATTGGGGGAGCTTTCTTTGTTTTAAATGGTGGTCTTGAACATCCACGTTTAGATGAAGCCAAGCAAATATTGAGAGACCAAGAAGTTTCCTTAAAACGTATGCAAGAATTTTTGGATGATGAAGATCTTAAAATAGATGAAGCTAAAGAAATATATCTTGCGGCAGAAGTAGCGCTTGCAGATGAAGTTTTTGGGGGACCGGTAGAAAACCCAAATCCAGAAGATAAACGTATTGCAGACCGTGCGGTTGCTATTCAAGCCTACGATCTAATGTTTTCTTTCAAGCAAACCTACGCGGAAATACCGCGAGCTGAGCAAATGCTTGCTGCCAAAGAATCCTTCCGTGCGCTGACAAAACGGCTACAAAATGTAACTGAAGAAGATAACTTAGAAGGTCTACATGGAGATATTACAGATTTTATCGTAAATCCAGCAGACCCTGGTATGGAAGATAATAGCATAGATATTCAAGCGCGTTACGGTAAATTAATTGATGCTCTTACAGGCTTTGAAAACCGTATTAAAGATGAAAAAAATAAACGCTATCGTAGTGCAACCTTAGAAGTTGTTGAACGTGCTCGGGTGGATACTGCTCAATTGATGAATGACCACAAGTATGGTGAGGCGCTTGGACTGCTTGCACAAGCCAAAGAACAATTTCCAGAAGCAGACTTAGCAAGTCTGAAGAGAAATGTTGAAAATTCAGCCGATAACAAATGGGAAAGCGTGAAGGCATCTGCTGAAGGCTATTATCTTGATGCAACCGCAGCAGGAAGCAGTGAAGACATTCGTGAAGAACGTCGTGAAAAAGCTGTAGAACTTATGCAAGATGTTGTCGATAATTTTGGTGTCGATAAATACGTAGACGAAGCTAAGGATTTATTGAGCAAATATAAAGGCTAATTGTTGTGATGTAAAAAGTGGCTTATTGAGCATAGGATATGTTTTAAAACTCAAGAAGGTCAACGAGGGGACTGGTGTCGAGTAATTCGATCTTCCCTCGACCAGTCGCAATCCAGCCTTTATCTCGAAACCTGCCTAATAACCGAGAAATTGTTTCCCGTGATGCACCTAAGTCACGGGCAATATGCTCATGACTGGCGAAGATCAAACCAGCACCAGAGGCATGAGTTATCAAGTAATCAGCCAAGCAGCTCTGAAGATCGGCCGTTAAGGTTTGACTCATCGTGAGTGTAAAATCATGAACCAGACCAGCCAGTGCATCAAACACATAGCGCTGCATTGCTGGCTCAGTGCGGTGCAGGGACCGGAATACCTCAGAAGGAATAATTGCAACATCGGTATCCGTATGTGTATCAACCCAAGCAGGGTAGAGCATATCGCGGCAGGCGCAGGTTAGAGCAAAAATACAGGTTTCATCCGCTGCCACAGTGTAAAGGGTCGCTTCTCCTCCCTGTTTGGAGAGCGTAAAAACACGAAGTTCACCCTTAAGCACAATGAATGCCCCCGATACCTGATCACCCTTGCGGATGATCGGAGTATCGGCATCGAAATGCTGCATAATGAGATTCTCACGCAGGAGCTCTCGACCAGAGGCCGAGAGCTCGCGCATGAAACTCAACTTTATAGAGGTGTCGTTCATACTGTTATGATATACTAGGTGGGCGAAAAGAAAAGGTCGCCCGGAGTTGCAGTCTCAACCTCCGTAATGTTATCGAAAGGTAGCCCTGCTTTCTCATGAGCGCGACGGACAGCGTCCGCATCCGGTGCCATGTTGAAGCAAAAAGCTTTACCTTCCTCTAAGCCTAGATGGACGCGTAATTGAACTACGCCTTCCTCTTGGCAAGCTTCGAGATATTTCGCATAGAAACCACGGAAATCTTCCGCTCCGAGTCCCTCTGGAAAGGTCTCACTTTCGATGCTGTGTGTGTCGACGAAAAAGCGCATTGTCTGCATAATATCCTCCCTTTCATGGTGATGTTCAAGTTATAGCAGATAACCAAGTCCCTGTCTGTGACCTTGATCACAGAGAGAGCGACACCAGATAGAAAAAAATGTTGGAATAGAATTTCTATGAAATAGAGCCTTCAATTGCTTACATTATTTTTTTGCGTTGAATAGAGAAAAGAGAGGGCAATTTTCTCCATTTGCGTATGGACGTACTGAAATAACGTATGCGCAATGGGCCCCTGTTTTGGAATGGGCAGAGGCGAATGGCTATATCTTTGATAATTCTGGTGATATGGGAAGCATGTATGAATATAATTTTTCCCACAGAACGGATGATCCTGTAACAATGATAGAATGGGACGATGCGGCGATATGGTGTAATGCGTATTCTGAAATGCATGGCTTGAAACCGCTTTATTATAGTGATGTAGAACGGAAAAACGTTTTACGCAAGTCGTATAAATATCGTCCTTTCCGGGTGCCACCAGAGCAATACATCCATTTAAACCGTGAAAAAATACCGGGTATGGATAAGTACTCAGATGACATTATTTCAAATAATACAAAATATGTTTGGGGAGGCCTTGGGCGCAGAGCATTAGCCTATGACTAGGTGTATGCGGACTGGAGCGTTAATGGGTACCGTCTGCCAACAGTGAACGAGTACCTCTATGCGGCAAGCGGGAACGACAACAAAGTATTATTGGGGAGATAAATCATCTGAAGAAAATACGTATTGCTGGAATCCACGAAATGCCGGAGCACGTACATGGCCAGTTGCCCAGAAAAAAGGAAACCCAATCGGTTTGTATGATATCGTCGGCAATATGTCAGAGTTTGCATTTGGTACTTCTGGTTATGGAAATAGAGACCGTTCTGCACAAGAAGATTGTGTAGACCCTAAGGGTAATGCTTTTTGGGCATCACATATGTCGGCAAGGCATAAGGGCGGCTACAAAGTACAAGGCCTTATGATACTTGGTGCCAACTGGTTTGACGGGAGTCAACAAGTTGGAGGGGATAAGATAGGTGTTATTAATGATGTCCATGGACGGTATGCATGGTATAGCTTTATTGGTTTCCGTGTTGCGAAAAGCCGGCCCGCGCCATGTGTAGAATATAATGGATGTAGCTATCGTGTCATAGGGCCCTATAAAGTATCAAAAAAACAGGTTGCAAGTCTCGATAGCGATGAGAAAATGTACAATTGGTTATTTGGACAAGGCATACAATTCGCCAAAAACCACAACCGTTCGGCACAGGCCGCAGAAGCTGAAGGAGGTGAGTTTATGATATATGAAATAAATCATCACCTGATGTATGGGTATGCGCCGGTAGATTTTTGCCAAAAAATACAGGCATCGCTTGTGGGGGGCATCAATGTTATTCAATCCATGTTGTTGCACTTGCAGATGAATAAAGCTCGTGCGCAATGCCTCTATACCCTCTCTGCTCAATCTAAATCGAAGAAAGACGACAAGGGTCTTTGGTCTTTTCGTTTCGAGAAGATAAGCGGATGTATCATCCTGTTTTTTTGGCGGCATCAGTTGTTAATAAAGCCTTAGGTGGTGATTTGTTAACAACAGAGATAATAGGATCAGTCCTGACTCTTCCGATGAAGAAAAAGAAAGAAAGTTATCCTAAATTAGATTTGTGTGCAGCAGGTACAGGCGCGCTTATTGGAGCAAAGGAACGGAAGTCTTTAGCGTTGGGATTCAAACAGGGATTCAGCAATGTAGAGACCTTAAGTAAAGACGAACGACAGGCGGTAGCGGAGGGACTTGCTCAATGGATAGCAGTGAATGATGATCGTCCAGTAACGTCTGCCTATGCTAAAGAGATAGGAGCAAGTATGGCCTATAGACTTACCACAGCCTTTAATAAAAAAACTGTGGCAGAGCAGACTCTAGAAACCTTGGAAAAAATGGGGCAGGCTACTTCAAGCGTGTGGGCAAAATGTGTAGAAGTGGTTGATGACCCCACTCCTGCTGTCGTGAGCTATGCGTTTAAGCAAGGCAGTAAGCGGTCACTTATTGTGTTGAATATGAATACAACTGAATCGCAAGAGCTGACAGTTACATTTTCAGGGTCGGCGCAAGGAAATGTGGCTCAACAATACCTGTTAACATCAGAGTCAGCGAGTGACGCTAATTGGTTGGAGGGTGGGGAGGCAGCCGTTGTAGTTGATGAACAAATATTGAATGATTTTCATAGCGATAAAACAATAACGATACCACCGTGTTCGGTTCAAAGCATTGTGTGGGAAGAAACATCACATTAAAGAAGGTATGTAATAATGGTAATAACAGTAATAATGATGAGAGTGATTTTATGTGTGTACAGTGTGTGTGTACTCGGTGCAGCTGAATTGGACAGCGGATTTGAAGGGGAGCATGCAGAAGCTCTAAAAAAACTTCAGTTGAATACACAGCAGCAAATAGAACGTATTAAAAAAAATGTGCCAGAAGGGTATGTTCATAAGACGGTTTTAGTTCCATTGCGCGATGGCTCTGCTTTGCCAGCAGAAATTTTTACTCCTCCCAGTGACGGCCAGTGGCCTGTATACTTAATGAAATCTCATTATGGCCGTTGGGCGATAGCAGGTTATGCAAATCGTTTTTATAAGGCGAATAAAGAACGAGGCGAAGTCGTTTATGTGATGATGGGCACTCGTCGTGATAAAGACGCGATAGTAAAGGAGGCGGTAGCACGTGATGATAATCCTTGGGAATATAATGATTGCTATGATGCCGTAGAATGGTGCGCTGAACAAGCATGGTCAAATGGTCGCGTCTGTATGTCTGGTGGTAGTGGCCATGGAGTCTGTCCTATGGCAGCAGCTATAGCAAGTCCACCACATTTGGTGTATAGCACACCTGGCTCAAGTGGTGCCGACTTACGGCATGATTGGACCTTTCATAATGGAGTGCAGCGTGGAATGTACAATTGGCTGGGTTTATCTTCTAAGCCATACCCCAAAATACGAGAATATAATGCTGAAGGCCGTATTGATTTTTTGCGGAAGATGGCCGAGCAAGGTGGTGGCATTCCCGTTTCTACGGGTACAGGCTGGTATGATATTACGATAGAGGCGTCACTTGATTACTTTCAAGCCTTCGGTCCTAAAGGAAATGTAGATGTGCGAATACATGAGGGCGGGCATGCCGCAAGCATTAAATTTAATGGTAAGTCTGTTTGGGCCAAACCTTTGCCAAGCACCTTTAAAAAAGGTGAGTTAGCATCTGCGCTTTTTGATGGTGTCCAACCTCAGAAGCCATCAAAGTTACGTTACTTTGTATTGGGTGACCACACCGATAAAACGGCACCTGGAAATTGTTATAAAGAAACAGCGGTGTGGCCAGTGCCACATACGCCTACAGCGTGGTACCTCCATGCTGATGGCAGTGTGTCTCCAAACTCTGCTACAAGTGCAGGATCACAAGAGTTTAAATACGACCCGAATAACCCCGTGCCAACTCTCGGTGGAAATATTTATCATGCGAAAGAAAGTGTCAGCAAAAAATTAAATGCTCATGGCCCGTGGGATCAACGTGTGTTGGCAGAGAGAACAGATATACTTCGTTTTGTTTCAGAACCTCTGGGTAGTCCTCTTGAAATAACGGGGAAAATACGCGCCGTATTGGCCTTTGAGTCTGACGTTCAAGACACAGCATTAACGGTGAAGTTAGTTGATATATACCCAGATGGTTATGAAGCCATTATTCGAGATTCCATAGGAATGGCTCGTTATCATGCTGGTTTTGATACACCATCTCCCTTAGAAAAGGGAACTGTTTATGAGCTTGATATAGACATGTGGAGTATCGCCTGTGTTTTTAACACAGGACATCGAATTGGAGTGCATATCTCAAGTTCTAATGCCCCAAAATATCAAATACATTCAAATCTTTATGAGCCAGTTGATAGTTTAACGGGCGCGCCTATTGCTACAAATACCATTCACATGTCACCAACACACCAAAGTCGAATTATTTTGCCAGTAATACAAGCAGAATAAATGTAGAGTAGTCTTTTAGGTTTTTTCGAATAAAAATATTTTCGTCATCAATGCGCCCCTTGGTTACCGTTTTGAGATTGGTACAGATCCACATGTTTTGAATATATTAAACCAACAACATATTGAATAAGCAGTCTACATTTCCGTTTTAATACACCAGGGGATAGATGGAATAAATGGCCTACTGTTAATGCAAAAGCAGCCGCTATTCGTTTAATTGGGCAGGTTCAAGATGTACACATTAAAAACTGTCAGTTTGATCATTTAATGTCAGCGATTTCAGGGTTCCCTCGCTTACATCGTGAATATAATAAAATTTATTATCCAAATGATATTATCAAGCAAGAAAGTGATACCCCAGATGACTGGGGAAATATTACGGTTACAGATAATGATATTGCTGATTCTTCTGTTTTTTTGCTGATGCGTATACTTCTGCGCGTTGGCATAAAGCAGACAGTGGTGACCTTGGGCCAATATCTCTTTTGCGAAACCGGTTGAGCCGTGTGGGAATACGGCAATATGGTAACCAATATGCTCCCGTTCCTGCAATAGGCATTAAGTCAGCTACTGTTTGCGAAGTTGCTGGGTGTATTATTGATCGCAGCGGTGGTCCTGGAATATGGGTGTATACAGGGAAAGACAGTAGTCCGCGAGAAATGCCCTTACTGCGTACTCTGATTCATCATAATAAGGTGACATCTTCGTGCTTGATAACGAATGATTGGGGTGGTATTGAGAGTTGGCATGGTGGACCAACCTATATTTACAATAATGTAAGCGCTAATGTAGTTGGGCCACGCACTGCTATATTTGAAATGAAAAAGAAATTCCCAGATAATAGTCGAATCGATTATCATTACAAAGAATGGGCATGTAACGCGTACTCTTATTATTTAGATCATGGATTTAAGAACTATTTGTTTAATAATATTGCTTATGGTTATACTAATGACGACAATTATGATATACGTAATCGCGCGGCTGGAGTAATGGTTCGTGGTTTTATGAATCATTGGTTTAATAATAGTTTCCATAATTTCATGCACGGCATTTCTGGGTCTCCCGGAACATATAACTATATTTTAGGAAATATTTTCAGCAGTATTGATGAAAAGTGTTTAATCAAAATGCAAAAGGAGATTATTCTTTAGCTGGTGGGGGTGTGAAAGAAGTCGCTGCTGGAGGTTTAACAACACTGGCGTATGCAGGTAATGTGTTTGAGGAAGGCACTTCTGTCGGTGGGCCAATGGCGAGTATAAAAACAGAGGATGGTTGGCTTCAGAAGGATGCGGAAAAATTGGCGTTTATGCGAGAGCATGTAAATTTTATGAACAGTGATTTTGGAGAACACAAAGTGGTGCCCCTTCTGCAATCTCCAGAACAGGGTGATTTTCGCCCTGCTGCTGCTGGGCAAGGTGTGCGTTTCTTTGTGCCGTGGTCTTTGTCTGGAACCGTTGGAGAGTGGGGATTTCGTCGGTGCAATGAGTCTCCAACAAGAATTATCGGAGAGAATTATTATATGACTGATGAGTATGGCATAGCAAAGAATTTTGATAAAATACCGCGTAATCATTTGACCGCTCCACATGCTACTACGGAAAATTATGGAGCCGGTGTTTTAGAAGATTGGCATGCAGGTGCCTTTGTCTTTGATGGAAACGAGCAGTATGCAGTGTTGCGCCATAGTGATATGAGTGCTGATTATCCACTTGAACCTTTGTATTCAAAAGAGATTGACAAATATTTCAACCATAAGCCGTTTGTTTGGCTTTACAGGTGCCGAGCATTATGAGACCGATACAATCTGGCGATTATTTTACAGGCCGATTAGACCGCAAGACTATGTCCGTGGTCGGTATAGACCCAGAACGTGGTGATTTGACGGAAGCAGCGTACTATTATCAATTTCCCATCATGGAACGCCATTTAGAAAACCCAGCAGTGAGCAGCGAATTAAAAGAGCAGTTCCGCTTTCTTCTGGATTATTGGGCAGAGGAGAGCACGTATACAGCCTGTCGTCGTGCGTTTGATCGTGATGTGGACGAAGGTCTGCCAAGTGATGAATATTATTTGGCAGAAGAGATTTCTTATCCTATGTATGGTTTAGGTGGGCCGTATCTTGATTTTGAAAAACTTGTAACTTACGGTGTCTCTGGATTGCGTGCAGCAACACAAGATCGTTTTATTATCAACGTTCTGGTGGTGGGCTTACTGTTTCAGGCGGCGAGCCACTTGCACAATCTACTTTTGTCGCAGCACTCTTTTGCGCAGCACAGCAAGAAGGTATACATACTTGTCTAGAAACTTGTGGTCAGGCGAAACATGCAGATGTGCAGGCAGTTATTCCGTTTACAGACTGTGTTTTATTTGATTACAAAGTAACTGGCACAGATGCCTTGCGGCACCTCACAGGTGCTGATGAAAAACGGATATTAGCGAATTTAGATATATATGCGCAATCAGGTATCCCTCTCTATTTGCGCTGCCCAATGATTCCTGGAATAAATGATTCATCAGAACATCTTCGTTCTATAGCACATTTATCACAACGGTATCCATATATTCAACAAGTAGAGATTATGCCTTATCATCGAACAGGAAATGCGAAACATAACCGTTATGGTCATGAAAATGCCTTGTCCAATAATGCCGAACCCGATGAACAATGCAAACAATTATGGCTTGATCAATTGCTTGCATATGGGTGCGAGCATGTCGTTATTGGGTAAGGGCAAGCCTTTATGCCATTGGTGCTCCGTGCCTCATAATGTTGATCGCAAAGCTGCGATGGCAAATGAATGGGTGCATACAGTTAAAGCATCAGGAGTATTGTTGAATAATGCTAAAGCTTTATCATGTGCTCGTGTGGGAATAATGTGAAGTATGGCGCAAATAACTCTTGCTGGGTATACCTTTCAGGATGAGCAGCATACTTAGCAGGAAGTTCAATAAGAATCGGCCCAATGGAATGTCCGTCAGTTGATTCTGTGCTATGGTTTAGGAGAACACGGCCGCTGTCTTGTTGCGCCTCTGAGCAAGAAGTTTGAACCTGTTGAAAATAAATAGCGTTGCGTGACATGATGTGGTCATAGTGGTTTGAATTACTCATTTCAATCTGTTTCATTTCTATACATCATAGGTGATACATCTTTTTTTGCCCATCCACGATCTAAGTAATCCTGAAGTGTGAGCAGTGTTGTGCTTGCCTTAAAACGGTAAAATGATTCATCATTGAGAAATTCACTGTGAACTCGCATCCCAGTGGATTCAAAGTGTTGTTTGGTTGTTTTTAGTAGTTTGTGCTTCATGAAAAATCCAAGCATATCACCAATAGATCCAGATCGACCTCTATTGTATTCCAACAAAAAATCATGATTCTTAACATAATATATTTTTGTTCCACCTGCGGTTGCTTTACGGATAGCTTCTTGTCGCAACAGAATATCTCCATTGTTATACGTGTCTCTTGTATATCCAATAGATTCAAGCCAGTCATCCATCATTGGATAATGTGCTCCCATTGGATTTTCTGCGCCGTAACGAGGCCACTCTCTGTTTGCTAGACGGGTCATGCGCGAGGCTTGCATAACCCACTCTCCTTTTTGAACTGGACCAAGATCTTTTAGCACCAGTCCAAAAAGGAAGGCTGAGTCAATGCCATTGTTATATAGGGATAAAATCTCGTAATTTTCTTCAGGAGATTGCCTGCTCGATAAAATTGCATCATTTTCGGATGTTATGATGCATTTATTATTGTGAACAAGGAGTGCTTGCTCACTAACAAAAAAAGTAGGATTTTTCTCTATGGAAAGGTTATAAACGTCTCTTTTTTTCTTGATTGTTTTTTGTGTTATAGTATCAATGCACACTCCTTTTTCATTTTTTGTGTGGATAATGTCATTGACTTGAAGTGTGTTTGCCGGAATCCATCCATTGTTTATTATGAAAAATGGGTGTTCAGCGCTAGCGGTAATAGTGGCGCACCAGAGTATGTTTATGTTTACGAGGCATAGAAAAAACAGTATATAAACCTCTTTGAATAAATTGTTTTTAAGCATTGTGTTTTCTTTCCAATAAAAGTTATGGTATGTAGTCGTAACGGATGTTTTAAATATTTTTGATCATAGAATGGTATTGACCTCAGTGTTTTAGCGATTATTTGACGGAATAGAGGAGATGCAGCTTTTCTTCTGTCATTATAGTTCTTGTGTATGATAATAAAGTATTATTATCATTATCATAAAATAGACCTATTCAGGTCCTATTTAATCTCTTTTAAGTGTTTGTGCGGTCTATTGATGGCTGATATACTTACTTTATGTATATAGTAAAGAACGGGAGATTTGAGTGTTTTTGTTACAGAAGCTGTTTGTGAATTTTCTTGATCAAAAATTGATGATGTCAGGTTTGAGTTGCACCTGCAATGACTTCTAGTGTTGATGAACTTAAGTATGTGGTAGAGGAATGTTTGTTTTTTAAAGGATAAGTGACATTATGAATGTTTTAATAGCGGTTATTTTTTATTTGCTCATGTCTCTTTCTGGTGACCTGAGGTCACAGAGGTTATAGTGTATAAAAGTGAGACTTGTTCCTCTTTATACGGAATGTTCATGTTAAATTTGAATATCCTCTTCTCTTATTTTTTATATGTATGAAATGGCACGAAAATGGCTTGGTAGTGACTGTGTAAGGTTTGTATCGGTCATTACATGATCAATGGTGGAACTAACGATAGAAAATGTTTAAAACGAACAATTTTATACATGTGCATGTAGTATAGATGGATTCATTATTATACAATAATAATGAATCATCATTTTTTTGTTACCAGAATGAATCTATTGATGTGTTATTTTGTGATGTAGATGTAGTTTGTTGTCAAACATCTATTGATTGATGTCTGACAACAAAGAGGTGTTCTATGTTTTGTCTGTTTTTCTTTTTTGTTCTTATGTTTCCTTCATCGTTAACGTGTGGGGAAATTGAATTAATGGATCAGGTGGAGCGTCCGCTGGTTGCAACTGGAGAGCACCCATTTTTAGTACAAGGAAAAGGGTGGGTTTGCGCAAAAGATTTGAGTGCAAGGGATTTAGTGAGAACGTCATCTGGCATCTATCGAAGAATTGTGTCTTCACTTCCAAAATATTCTAAGATGAAATGTGTCTATAATATGACAGTTGATGCGATGAATTGTTATTATGTGAAATCGGAAACTCAACAACAAACTGTGCTTACGCATAATATTGAGATCTGTATAAGAGATCTTGAACACACATTAGGAACTGTTGGGAGTGTTGGTGAAAAAAAGTGGAGCAATAATGCGGGGTATGAACCAAGCGAGATGGGAAATACTGCGTTTCTTCTTGTTAATGATGTAAGTAACGGAGATTTTCTCGCCGTCCCAAGTTTTTTCACATTAACAACCGAAGGTATGTTTTCACCTGCCTCTATTGTTACTAGTGCTGCTGCGCACCGTAGTATAGCTATGTACTTACAGTCACTTCAGCATGGTAACGGAAATGAGACTTTGGAAGAAGCTATAACTATACACGGGAAAAAAATTCCAGTATTTCCTAATATGACTGGGAGCACGGCAATTATACTTAGTAGAGGATTAAATATTCTTGTTACGACATCATCATCAGTCAACGGTACCAATGTGATGGGTATACCAACCTCTAGAATTGGTAGAAGGGCTCAAATCCCAGAAGAGTTTATTCAAAACTCAAAAGATAGTTTAATTGTTGTTAGAAATGGGATGAATATAGACGATAATCAACCTCATATTACCCCCTTCATTGATATTTCAGAGAGCATTTTTAATTCCCGTTTAATAAGTGATGGGTTCGATTACTCTCGTCGTTCTAAATACCAATCGTTTTCTTCGGGAGCTCGTGAACGATATAACAATTGGTTTTTAAAAGGTCGTGCCGTTTTTCCGCCTGTAAGAAAGTAGGTGTACTCTAAAGTTGCTAAATATTGTTATTGCAATTATTGAAACCCAAGAACATTGATCACCGTTTACAATGAAGTCTTTGACTTATTTATGTAAAGTGGATAATATCTCTATAGGGATAAGCTTTGTTTATTAATGTTCTGATTTATTTTTGATAGTCGCTATGTGGGCAGGAGTGATGAAATGGAGTATCTACGGGGTGCCTACCTATTTGAAGATCAAGGAATATAATTCCATCATTTTTTTCTCGGGAAAGTAATGTTCATCTCTTCCAATGATAAATCTTGTTCCGATATCTGATAGACGTAAAAGCTGTTTACTTGTTTTAGTTGGCATGCCTGTTAAGGACGCTTTAGTGATGAACTGTATATTTTTCCGATTACGATAAGGGGGCGTTTTTTTTTGTGTGGACATATGTGGCCCCTGTGCACTTAATGAGGTCGCCATTTATTAACTTAGATACAGGTGCCCACCCTTTTCTGTGTGCATGAAAAGGGTGCTTGGGAGTGGTGACGAGTCTTTCTTTTCTATGTTGCTGTCGCAATGACAGTAAGTAAGGATAGCAGTAATAGAATGATTAGCAAGAATTGACGATGGACATACTGATGAAAGCCCTTTATCTATTTTTTTTGAAGACGACTCTTGGTAGGTTTGTTCTTTCTGCTGGAAGTATGCGTGGTATTGTTTTATGAATAATGAATAAGTCACGATTTATTTTAAAATGTTAAATAAAAAATGTGCCCATATTAATGGTTTCGTTCTAAGTAATGTGTTTTTTTATAAAAAGACAATTATTATTAGAAAGAGCTCGTTGCTAGATCCGTATTTTGTGATATTTTTATTACTCTGGAACGACATCGTAATAAGGAGTGGGTGGTCCTCTCATGTTTATTATGAACACTTCAGGAAGTTGAAGCTCTGAGCCATCGATTCCATTATCTTTAAAGCTTGTGTACCCTTCGGGATATATGGTTAGTTCGTCATCAAACCGAACTGCCATTTCCTTGTGGCTGAAGAGTACATTTCCTTCTCTTGAATAAAGTTTAGTATACATCAAGTTCATGGCACTTGGAGCAAGTACGGGTATATCAAGTTCGGTAGAGAATACTCCGCCTACTGACCGAGCCAGATTATAAGTGGGGTGGGAACCAGACCAACACACTAACATATAGGTAGGAGTGTTGGGCATGCCGTTTCTTTTGTGGAGTGCGGCAAAGGAATCTGCGCTGTGTCTAGTGATAGACCTTAAACTATTGCTGCTGTGAAATTCTACCTTGGAATCTTCTGTTCCATGAGCAAGAGGCATGTATAAATCCCTTTTCGTCATTTGAGGTAGTTGATGGAGGCTGTGAAGCCTTGTTACGCCAGCATATTCTAGCTGTTCAGCTATCATTGATAGGTTGAAATCAGTCGGATCAAAATTATAGTAATACATATTTTCCGGTTGAAAATTTTGCCAATCAAATTGAGTTTCATTGACTTTTCCACATATATCCTGATTATGAGTAAGTATTTTTTTGTTTTCTTTGTAATATAATAACTATGTGTTTCATCAATCATCATATTATAAACAGTATTTTCCCCCTTTTTTTGGCGGTGTATATTTATGATGGAAATGTATGACCCTTTATCCGTTCGAATGAGATCCTTTTCTTTTAAGTCTTTTGCACAAATCCACCCTTTCTTCTTTACATAAAATGGATGTTCCCCTGTTGTAGTTAGTGGTTTGTTTCTATGTGCTGTGCTTTCAGCAGTATGCCCATTCAATAATGTAAAGAGCAGTAGTGTGAAAACTAACGGTATACTTGACATGCGATTCCTTTTTCGTATTCACGATGCTCTGTTTTCCCCTAGGCATATCAGGGAAATGATAAGGTTGTCGTAAGATATTGATGTGTCTTTATGTTTAATGTGTATTCTTTTGTTGCTCTTATACGTGTTTTACTATGTCAGAATGAAGGGTTGGTTACTACGATTGTCTATTAGTGCAGGTTTAAGATCTTTTGTGCTTATTGTGATTTGTTTTTTGTGGATTTTTCTCCTTGAAGATTTTTTCTCCTTGAAGATTTTTTCTGATCAGAGGACATAATGTGTACGAGGATTGTCCGTATTGTATATGGAAATAAATTTATTGCCGTAGTGGTTTGATGTTGAGAGTTCTAGCGTGTATCATTCCAATTGATATTTATAATACTCTAGGACTTATCTTAGGTTCTGATTCGAACCTGGTTTTGTTAATTGAGGGTTGTTGGGAACAGTTTTATTAAAGTGATGGTAGTGTTATTTTGAGAGAACAAAAGGAATACTAGAAAA
The DNA here is from genome assembly GCA_016745075.1 of Planctomycetota bacterium. Classification (GTDB taxonomy): domain Bacteria; phylum Planctomycetota; class UBA11346; order UBA11346; family UBA11346; genus JADGDD01. The sequence goes on from JADGDD010000002.1 coordinate 482,316, forward strand.
AAGAGGTAAGTGCGAAGCAGGAAAGGGCAATATAGGGCTAAAATGCCCTTATCTGTATTCTTTAAATAACGAAATTCTTATATATATTGATAGGGTATTTTTATAGTAGATAGCTCTGGATTCAATTAGTTGTATGTCTTTTTTTGAATTGACGGTCAGTGCTGTTTGTATTGTAAGGGTTCCCTGTTACATATATTGTAGCTATACTTTATTTTTATTTGGATGCGAGATATAGAAATTAGTGGTAAATTTGTTTAGGTATTAACAGGATCTACATCAGATTGGTAAGACCCTGTTGTGCTTGGGGATGTGAGAGGTGATAGGTGGGGGATTTTATTGAAACTGAAAATGAGCTTGATAGAGAGCTGTTTTACATCACAATATCTCTTGTAAGTTAATAGCTTATCTGTGTAAGAAGTGGCTGTGGTATACGAGGTCTTCAGAATTTGTTTTTAAAAATCGTTTTGATGTTTTATGATTGGGAGGTTTTAGGATGAGGGTACTGTGCTTATTTTCACTGATCTTTTCTCATGGTATGCTCTTTTCTTTGTGTAGCATAGAACCACTCATTGTGACTTCTAAACATCCTTTTTATGTGAAAGATAAAGGTTGGGTGGAAGCACATCATTTGCGTCAAGGGGATCTTATTCAGACTGATGCGGGCGACTATCAATGTGTTAAGAAACTATCACGAAAAAAACAAGCTGATAGGCCTGTTTATAATATGAGTATTGTTCAAGCTCATACATATTATGTGAACAATAACCATCTTCTTGTACATAATACCGATTGTAAGCTTACTGAAGATAGAGTAGATGAGATGATGCAGCATGCTACTTATGTAGACAGCGGAGAACATGCCAGTTATTATGATGTTGGTGACGGAACTGGTTTGAAAATATATACCCCAGAAATAGATGAATATGACCCTTTTGCTTTTATGGTTGCTGACCATCTTTCTTACGAATATAAACTTATGCAAAAATTATGGAGATCAGGGGTGACAAATATCCCTCAGCCACTTGGTTTGATTACCCATAATGGTTCGCAATACCTTTGGATGGAGCACATTCAGGGCGTATCACCTAAAGAGTATGCAGGCTTAGTGGCAAAAAGAAAATCTGATATTACTGAATTACTTGTTCGTGTGTACGATGAGGCACGGTTATTTCAGCGAATACAATCTGATCGAGATTCGAATGAATTTTTGTTTCATGGTGATATTGGCATCAACTGGATACTTCGTGACGATGAAATTGTCTTCTTTGATTTTGACAAGTCTATTTTCTCTGAAATTGAAAAAGGTTTACTTCACGAAAAAAATGAGATAAAATCAGCAGAAAGAGTTCTTCTTAATGTTTTTGACAGTAAATGAAGGCGTTGTGGTTTTTTTCTGTATTGATATTTGCTTAAGAGAGTGAATGGACGTGTTGTAGAGGTTTTGAGAAACTCTTTGTTGTCGATTTATGTTTTATTCACAGAGACGGTTTAGAGAAAAATATCTGGCTTTGGGGTTTAGGGGATGTTTTCAATTTCCATCCAGTTGCTTTGGGCGGTGCAATAAATTGTTTTCAAGTAAATTTGAGATGTGTTTATTCCAGAATGTGGTGTTTATTTTTTTGTATAAGTAATGTTTCCCTTATTATTTATTATATGGATAGTCTGACTACTCCTTGGTTAATTTGTATCTACGATATTCTCGTTAACTTGTGGAGGTTTCTTAGTGTAGGGTAATTACTGTTCTTTCTCTGAGACGATTTCGAAATAATGGCTACGTGGAGAATTACTAGGTTCAATTTTTTGAATATACCCTTCATTACAAAGGCCTTTTAAATAAGATGTTGCTGTTTGAGGTGCAATGTTGAGGAGTGATATTATTTCCTTACGTGTGAGTTTGTTATATGTTCGGAAGAGTGTTTTTATGCAATCAATTCTACGAAGTGTGCTGCCGATGTGGATGTTAGGCCCGTGCTGTGAAGATGATGAATGTGAAGAGATATTATATTGTGTAGTCGATGATATTGTAGAAGAAGCAGGGATTTTTATGTCAGGAAGAATTGGTGTGTTGAAATGAATGAATGGTTCAATGTCTTTTCTTGAAAAGAGTGGAGTTGTAGGATTATGGATACTTAGCATTTCTATGACATTTCGTAGTTCACGGACATTTCCAGGCCAATAATGAGACTGAAGAAATTCAATTGCGTCTGTAGAGAAATTTGGCAGAGAGTCTTTGTCAAAATAGGGAGAAAGGAAATGTGTACAGAGCAGAGGGATATCATCGACTCGGTTACGCAGAGGAGAGATATAGAGTGTTTGGCGAGATATTCGGTGGTAGAGGTCTTGGCGAAATTCTTTGTTAGATTCAGGATCAAGTAAGGATCTGTTAGTTGCAAATATAAACCGAGCATGAGTGGTTTGAACTTTATCGCTGCCTACAGGTCTATATTCACGACATTCAAGGACACGTAATAATGCTGCTTGAAGCCGAGGACTTGATTCTCCAATTTCATCAAGAAAAATCGATCCATTTTTTGCGCTGCCAAACAGTCCAAGTCGTGCACCGCTGGCGCCACTAAAAGATCCATGTGTATGCCCAAATAATTCAGACTCAAGGAGGCTGTCAGGTACTGAGGCACAATTAAGACAGACAAATGGTTTGTCGTGCCTATCGCTTACGGAATGAATAGCTTTTGCTACGAGTTCTTTGCCAACTCCTGTTTCCCCGGTAATTAAGACTGGCAAAAGAGTGTCTGCATAACATGTAATAGAGTTCTGTGTTTTAACTATCTCTTTGCTTGACCCGATGAGACCATGTTTTTCTTTGCATTTTTCCATACTCAAGGTGCTGATTGCTTCAGGCCGAAATATGGGTGATGAGCTGATTGAGCTTGCTAATTTGCAAATATCAACCTTTGTAATGAAAGGTAATTGATGCAGTTCAAATTCAATTCTCGGCAGGGCATCATAAAATTCGGCAGTTTTCCAAGATTGAGCAAATGACTGTACTGCATGGCGCTCATTTCCTTGGAAGTATGCAATGATGGAAGAAAAGAAATCATCGAGCCAATGTGTTTGCCCAATGTTTTTTTGACGTTCTAGTACAGAAGATGCTAGTGAGAAATCTTGTTGTTGGAGGAGGGTTCGTAATGGTTGATAGAGTAATAAAGATGAAACCTCATGATGATATTTGTTTTCCAATTCTCCTGTATAGATTTGAAAGAGTTGTTCATTCAACTGTTGGTCTGGATTGCGTATTCTAGCAATGAGTTTTCTGTAGTGATCGAGTGGCAACATTCTGCGGCAAATGATTTTTTCGTTATTTTTTTCGATTCTATCTAAGTGCGACAAGGCATCATCGAACTGGCATCGTTCAAGGCAGTCAAAGAAAAGATATGCTTTTCTTAGTTTTTCTTTTCTATATTGTGAATGAGACTCAACTTGTGGTTTGATGTTTTTCCAAATCCCCAATTTCGAGTAAGTTTGTAAGGATGAATTTATGGTTAGAAAGAAATCTTGGTCAATCCATCCTGCTAACTCTTTATCAACTGTTTCTATATAAACATTGTAATTATGAGATGATGAAACCATTTTTGTTAACTTTATGGTTTGAGTGAGATGTGCTATCAAAGTGAGCTCGTCTGCTGAGGCAACTGTTTTAAAGTGGCGGCACATATCTTGATAAAGGTCAAGGTATTGATCAGTGATAGATTTTATCTGAAGACCAAGAGATGTGGATAAACGAATATGGCAATAGAGAATGCGAAGTAGAAGAGGGATCTTTTTATTTAAACAAGGAGACCAGACCTTTGGGGAACGGTAGGCTTCTTGGCGCTGGGCATATGAATAAGATGGAGGTGTTTTATGTTGGGTAAAAAGGATAAGATAAGGGTGGGATTGAATCGTTTCTTTAGGAAAGCTTCCGTATGGAAAAGGTCCAGATAGAGAGCAGTATCGTTTGACTATCATTGTTGGGGAAATAGAGGTTTTTGTCATATGGATACCTTTATGTCTGTAATGAGGGATTGACTTTTATGATACTGATGATGTAAATCACATAGCTTCTCCCATACGTGCAAGGGGAAGAACAGCAGCCATTGCAATGATTCCAATAAGTGCTGCCATAATGAAGATGGCAAAGGGTTCTAAGAGAGTAGTAAGGGTATCAATGCTTTGTTGTGATGATCGGTGAAAACGTTTGGATATTTTCCTTAATAAGGCGGGTAGTTCGCCACTTTGTTCACCAAGAAGTAATAGTCTGCTAAATTCCGGGTCAAAAAGACTGCTTTCGGCAATGATTTGACTGAAGTCATGGCCTTGAGTAAGTGAAGTTTGAGCATTGGTCATAACCTTTTTCAGATGTGGTCCTGGTGCTGTTTTTCCGGCAATGGCAATGGCATCAGCTAGAGGAATGCCACTGTCTAGGAGTCTTGACAGTGTTCGAGATAATTCTGCGATGCGACTACGGCGCAGCGCTCTTATGATGATAGTACTAGAGATGTAATTACCAAGTTTGCTGTGTGGTTGAATAGAGCGTATCCAACGAGTCAGTATAATCCAGATAGAAATTGAGCCAAGGAACAGTAAAGGGAAATAGCTTATAAGGATATTTCCCGTTTTCATGACTACAGCGGTAAGCGTTGGTAATGTTTGTCCGTTGTCTTCTAGGATGGCGGCGAGTTCTGGAAGCGTGCTTGTAGAGAGAAATAATACAACACCAATAGCTGCAACGATAAGGATAGACGGATAAGCTAAGGCCATCATGAGTTTATGTTTAATGTCGTTGTTATGTTGTAAGTGAAGAGCGAGAGCCTGTAAAGATCCTGTCAAATCTCCCGCATGTTGTCCTGCTTCTAACAGAGCAATATCAAATGGAGAAAACCAGTTATTATGAGCCCTACATGCTTGACCAATGTGTTGTCCTTCGCGGATTGCATTGCGTAGGCTGAGAAGCATCTGTCGTTCAGGTTTTGTGCGTGTTGGTGCTAGAGATAAATCATTAAGCGTTTGTTCGAGAGTGAGTCCAGAATCGAGCATCGTTGCTAAGCCATCATAAAGGTCAATACGAATGTTAATGCGTCGTTGCCGTTGTTGTTTATCCCATGTGTGTCGAAATGAATTGAATAGTGACGTGTGTGCAAAAAAGAAAGAGTCCCAGTTTTTAACCTGTTTAATTGAGAGCACATGAAGTCCTGACTTCCATAAGGCTTGACGGGCACTCTGTACATCGATGCTACGTTGTTCACCAGTAACAATGGTATTTGTGTTATTGCATTTGGCTTTGTAGCGAAAGAGAATATCAGGCATGAATTACTCGCTCAAGTTCTTCTTTGGTAGTTACTTCATTTCGGACGAGGTCCATGCCACAATCTCGAAGAGATTGTATTCCAAGTTCTTTTGTTCTCAAGCGGAGTTCAGAGAGACTAACGCCACTTGTAATAAGGTGCTGTATGTCTTCGGTAATGACAACCATTTCATAAATACCCAATCGGCCACGAAAACCAGTGTTGTTACAAGTCTCACACGAGCCGGAGAGCACTCCGCCGCATGTTATACAAGAGCGACGAAGAAGGCGTTGAGCCAAGACCGCAGTAAGCGAGGCGGCAACAAGGTATGTTTCAACGCCAAGGTCTATGAGCCGCGTTATTGCAGATAATGCATCGTTGGTATGGAGGGTAGAGAGTACAAGATGTCCCGTCAGGCTAGATTGGATAGCCATGCGAGCTGTTTCTAAATCGCGGATTTCACCGACCATAATAATATCAGGGTCTTGGCGCAGGAGATGGCGAAGTCCGTTGGCGAAGGTCATTCCTTTTTTTTCATTAACTTGACTTTGTGTAATAGAGAGCCCTACCTCGCTGAGGTTATATTCAACAGGGTCTTCTATTGTCATAATATTACGCTCTGGTGCATTGAGTTCGCGTAATATTGCGTAAAGAGTTGTGCTTTTTCCTGATCCAGTAGGCCCGGTTACAAGAATAATACCAGAAGATCGTTTAGCTGCATTAAGAAATGCACTGGCGATATTTTGTGGCATACCGAGCTGGGAAAAGTTAGTGACTTGGTTTTGTGTGTCTAAGAGGCGAAGTACAATACGCTCACCATTCATAGAGGGAATGCTACTAATACGCAAATCAATATTACGGTTACCAATACGAATGCTGCAACGACCATCCTGAGGAATTAAGCGTTCAGCGACATCCATGCGGCCCATGACTTTTATACGGCTGACTAACGATTTGTGAATAGCAAGATCGTATTGCCTACCCGTATCAAGTACGCCATCAATTCGATTTCGAACAATAAGCGCGTTGGTTAATGGTTGAATATGGATATCGGATGCAAGGTGTCGTGCGGCGCGAAAAAGTAGACGATCTACAAGGAGAACCATAGGAGCTTTTCCGGTTGAGCTCAGTAAATCGCTATTATCAGCGTCAAAATCAATTTCGGCATCTACCGTGTCACCAATCACATAGGTCCCTTCGTTTGCTTTTTCATTGAGTTCATCATCATGTTCGTGAACATACCGTTCGTATGCAGCGTCAATGGAAGCTAACAAAACATCCTCATCTAAATAAGAATGCACTTCAATTGAGCACCCTAGTCGTACACCAATATTGTGTGTTACATCAGGGCGGCACCGCCCTCCAATAAACAGGCTTTCAATACCATTGTGGTGTCCTTGAGAGAGCACAGAGTATTCACGAGCAAAATCGCGAGATATATTCTTAAGGAAATGGTCGCTGGCTAAATGTTCGTGTATTTTGCGATTGCTTATTTCTGAACTCAGTATTTCAAGATGGTCAGAAATATGGCCTCTATTATCTACAACATGTGAGTCATTGTCATCAAAGAGGGGGGGAGATGGTTTGACATGAGGGTCGTAGACATATGCTTGTAATAGACTATCGCTCTCATTATCTATAGGAGGGTTATTATTCATGGGAGAGCTCAGTATTGTTGAGTAAAGCATTACCTTTTGGGGTAGGAATATTTATATGTGCATTCCGAGATGTATCCAAAATACGTATTGCTGTCAGTTTTGGCCAGCCATCTTCTTCCAGTTGTGCTCGTTCCATTGCTTCGTCGGTGCGTTGACGTAATGAGGCAAAGTCACGAACAACATCGACTCGAATAAAAGCATAAAAATAACGTTCATTGTGATTGACAGCATTGTTTTTGAAGGCCCAGCCCAGTAATGGGAGATTATCGAGCCAAGGAATTCCACTTTCAGATTCACCTTCTCGTTGAGAGACAATGCCACCAACAATAATAGCATGACCGTCAGGAAGTACCGTTGTATTAGTAATGGATTTTTCATTTTTCCCCGGCATACCACCGATGGATGAACTTTGATCAAACGAGCTATTGCGAATGGAGTATTGTAACGAGACTTCATTCGCTCCTAACAATGTTGGCGTGAGAGAAATTTCCAATCCAGCAGACTCATAACCATTAGTAGTGTCAACAATTCGACCTGTGGATGTTTCAGCGCTAGAAGCAATAGGTATTTGAGCTGTTTGTTTAATAACAGATGTAGTATTATTACGAGTAATGCGTGTGTCACGATCAAGGACTCGGGTTTGAGAAGAGTTTTCCATAAGATTCAAGGCAAGATCAATATGCGGTGCAGAGAATGAATAAGGTGAACCTGCTAAAGGAAATTTGTCATCAGTTGTTTCGTTGGCACTATTAACAGCAGCGGTAGCAAACTGTTGGCGCTGATCGTATGCATTCATTTCTAGGCCAAGCTCGCGGTGATCGTCCGCAGAGATGCTAGCAAGAATGACTTGAATTTGTATTTGAGGCTCGCGAATATCCAGTTGTGCAATAAGTTCCTTAATACGAGACATTTCTATCGGAGTACAAATTGATAAGATTGTATTTGTGTGGAGATCATAACTGATCTGAATAGAAGTGGTAGGTTGTGTGCCTTTACGAGATAGGCGGTCTACTTGAGAAAGGTGATGTGTCTGTAGGGCCTGGGTGTTCATATTTGTGTGAGGGTCTTCAGTAAGGCTTATCGGTGGCGAATATTCGAGCTCGGTAGAAATATTTTCAGGAGGATAAGATGGGGATTGTTGCGGTAAGGCCCCTAAGGTAGGTTGTGAGGAAGGCATAGACGTTTTTTTGTTTTTATTAAAGTCATTTTGTCGTTGATAAGTTTGTATTAAACTAGAATCGTTTTCAAGCAATCCGCGAAGGACCCCCGCTAATTCATCGGCAAGACGGTATTTGATGGTAAATCGATGTTGTGCCAGTTGCTCTGCTTTAGGAGCAGTATTTAGATCGTAGAGTAAGGTTTGTATTTTCTCATGTACTCGTGCCGTGGCGGTAATGAGTAGCTGTCGCGTTAAAGAATTCGATTTGATGGTTTTTAGGTCACCACTTTTTTTGACATCAGGAAAGAGAGTGGTGATAGTTGTACGAACTTGTTCAAGAGTGTGGTAGAATGGTGTATACGTTTTTTCAATAAGTTCTTCTTTACTGTCAAGATCTTTTAGGAAATTCATCATGGCTGTTCTATCTGCTTGAGTTCCAACAAGAAGAATTCTCCCATCTTCCATAGCGGTAAATCGTTGTTTTTGAGAATCGGATAGAGAGGACTTTGTTTTAGGAAATAATCGATTCCATAGCATGTTTGCTTGTTTTACAAGATTGGTAGCAGTGCCACGGCGTGGTTGATAAAGCACATAATCAATCGGTGTGCCAGCTTGATCTGCCTGTTGTAAGAAGGTAAGCATGCGATCTACAACGTGTCGTTTCCCAGAAAGTAACAAGGCATGACTATCGTTGGTATACGCCTCGGCAGTGATGAGACCTTTGCTGGAATTTTCCGTAGAGGCTGCTCGAACCAGAACATTCAGCATCTTTTTTGCGTTATCTGCATGCAAATGATTCAAGGTCACGCGAAGAAGCATATGACTTGGTTTAAAGGCAATCGCATTGTATTGTTCGTCGTCAAGCAGTAAGACATATTGAATAATATCACTTTTTTTGACGATCTTGTAAATAAGTGGATTTGATTGAACTACAACGGCATCTAATTGTCGTTCCACTAAGGATGTAATAAAAAAATCCCATAATTGACCCTTAGTGAATTGGGCTGAAACGTTTCCCTTATAGCTCGCTTTTTCTTTTTTCAGTAAATTCTCATCGTAGAGTAACTCAATTTCAGGAATAGCTTGTTGGATAGTAAGTGTAAGGACTTCTAAAGACATATTCTCTGCCTTGATCTGCATCGTAATATGTTCATCTAAGACAGTAGACGCATGCCTTTTTGATGTAGTGTGGGCAGGGCGTACGCCTCGCTCAGCTCCTTGAATGGAGCTGCATAGAAAAGAAGACCCTATTGTAAGAAGGAGTGTAAAGAGGGTGTTTTTCTTCATGATTCATCTTCTTTTTTGTTGGCGAGATTATGAGTCATGTTTGGATCACGAGATATTTTATCAATCCATTCTCTAGCCCAAGATTGCCAACGAGGATATGGGCTGCGCAAGGAAATCGAATGTAAATCATGTAACCGAACTTCGTCACGTCTATCTTCACGCAATAAAATATAGCATCGTGTTTGCAACATAGGTAGGTAATCAGGAGACATTTCCTCTGCGATATTCACCTCATCTAATGCTTCTTGGAAGCGACCTGCGCGATAGAGAGTTATGGCAAGGTTAACATGGGGATCAGGGTCTCCGCTTACCAACTTAGAGGCTGTTAGAAAATGTTCTGCAGCATCTGCTAATTGATCAGATTCTAAATGTATTGTCCCAAGGTTATTGTGTGCCGTAAAGTGATAAGGGTCTGCTCTCAAAGCTTCTTTGAGGAGGCGTTCTGCTTCAACGATATCATTATCAATAATTGCCAGAGATTGCGCGTGTAAAATATTGGCCTGTTGGGTATTGCGTATTTTTCGTGTTGTAGATTGGCCACAGCTAGAAGAGGCTACTATAACTAAGATGCTAATGAGGAGGTGTTTGAGTTTGTAGCGTGCCATTATTATTGATTCTCCAGAATATATTTAACACATTGTAAGCGCATACGATAGCGTGGAACCATGGTATATAGTGGGACTTCCCCTTTACTTGCCTGTTGGGCGGCAATTTCTTTTCCATCAACCCATTGAGGGAGTGGCTTATGGGCCAGAGTCATTTCTACATCAGCAATAATCCATGGAGAGCCGGCCTTGCGCCAGCGTGTAAAAAAAAGAGCCCATTCTGGTAAAGAAAGTGCAACCCCTTTGAAAGAGATGCTCTTTTCAATTTTCTGGATACCAGTGTCGCCAAGGGCAAAGGGAGCTTGTTCTGTGACCTTACATACAGAGCTCGGGTTATCGTGCCCCATATCTTTAAGGAGAAGGTCTAATAAAGACCAGAGATCATAAGTATTTGTACGGTCTATAGGTAAAAGTTTGTTCTGTTGAGTAGATAATGCTCCGCATTCTTGAAGTGTTTGCTGGCAGTTTTTCCATTGATTTGTGCTGTGGGTCAACTGAGCAGAAGCAGTGGATAACTGGCATTGTCCTAGTGAAAATATAAGTAGAATGGAAGTATAGGCACATATACATTGCTTATTTGTTAGCCAATGTGTGTTTGGAATGAAAGGCTTCAATGACGTGCAGGGCATCAACGGTGTTCCTTATAGGTGCATTCCAGTGTCCATAGTGAAGAAGAGGCACTTTGTTGTTTGGGTTCATTGACGCGCCAAGGAAGCGAGCTTGTTGACTGTAGTTCGTCGCAGAATTTTTGTATACTTTGTTTAACTGCCAAGGCCTTCGGGATATTAGGCGTAGCAAAGTTGATGAATATGTGAGAACCGTTCAAAGTTATGTCATGTAGTTCAAGTTGTTTCTGTTGCGGCCAATAGCGAAGAATGCCATCAATAACAGTTACAGCGGAAAGACGGGTTGCTTCATTATTCAAAGTTTTTAACTGAATGCGCAGATGAGCAGCTTTTTGTTGCAGCTCTTGTTTGTGTTGTACACCGGAATCTAGTAAGGCGTTGTTGTAAATAGATGCTATCTTCTGTTGAGCGATATCGAAGGAAGAGAGTCGTTTGCTTACGCCAATCCAGTAGAAAAGTAAGAGTATGCTTACAACAATACCCATACTAATAAGAAGTCGTTGTCGCCATCGTTTTAGAGGCGGGGCAAGGAAGTTGCCTTGAAGCAGGTTTAGCTTACCAATGCTTTCTTCGTGAGTGTACCCATAGTGGGTAAGGAAAGAGGGGGTATGTAGAGGGTGTGCTGCCCATGGCTCTTGGCCATATTCTTCATAAAATTTGTTAATATATGACTCAAGTGTGGAGCGTTCCATTGCACAAATTAATAATCGTTGGTGTGGTAAAACAATTGAATCAACTGCAAGTTGTTCTGCTGTGATAGGAGCGTAGTGCTCTACGATAAAAGAAGCTGCATCAGCAGTAAGAGAAGAGCCATCGTTAAGGTTTTGATCAACTAAGGCCCAATAACAGTGTTCACATGGAAGTGCCGCAGACCAGATAGGGTTATGTTCATCTACGTGTGTGTTACGATGCAAGAGAAGGTTCGTTTGTTTGCCCATCTTAAAAAGATGCCTTTACGGTAACGGTTTCTATTTGTCCATTTTCTTTTGGGTCCCAAGAGCATTCTAGGATAACAGATGTAGGTGTTAAAGTACTCACAGTCCACGTAATATCGTATGATTTCTTATGTGGCCACTCTGAAAGCTTTGCAGAGCCACTGCGTTGAGGAAGTGTATGAGTTTGGATAAGAGTATCTCCAATATGATACCAATCATTTTCATTATCAATGGAGAGTAGAGCGCTTGGTCGTTTTTTAGAAAGGGCTAGATAGTTCAGATACTTTATGGTGAGATTGGGAACAGGGGGAATGTATGGAATAATAGGAGCTACTATGTTTTCTTTTTGTACGATTGCTTTTTTAATGTGTGGAGGGGCTGGTTCTGTTAATGGCTGAAAAACAATGTGGTCCCAACGTAGAGGGTTTGTTTCTCTGTGTTTGTTTGGGAAGTTATGTGTGTGATTTTTTGTCTCTAAGATATTTTCTTCAGTAGTGGGTATTGAAAATGAAAAAAGAGACCAGTAAATAATTACAGTCAAAAGAGCTAGACTTAGTAAGCCAGCTCCACATGTCCCCCAATACAGCAACCGTTGTGGATGGATGGGGTGGGTGTAGAGGTCTCGTAGCATACGGCTTCACCTTGAGCAAATAATATGCCTAAATCATTCTAGAGGTGAAGGCATATTTGTATGCTAAGAAAGAGGAAGCAAGACAGATCTCTGGGTAAAGGAGTTATTTGAATTAGCCTTGTATTAGGCCTATCTTAATCTTGTTTCAGGATCGAGACATAAAAAGCCCAGAAGTCTGGCTTCTGGGCTTTTTATGTTTCTGTATGAAGAAGGCCTTTAGTCGAGTGGAAGACGAGACAGCACCTGCTGTAACTGTTCTTCTAGCTGTGTAATACGGCTGTTTTGGTCAGCTATCTGTTTGTGTTGTTGAATAGTATAGAGTGTGAGTTCTTCTATCTTTTCCATTTGTCGTGTTGTCATGTCTTTCAATCCAAGTCCATTCTCTTTTATTTCTTTCTCAGAGGGTATACCTGGAAGGTGTTGTTCTGTTTTTAGGTAGCTATCTAATTCATCAAGAGGTGTTAATGTGTATTCGGCATCAAATACATAGTCTGGCCAAGTATCTGTGGTAACTTCTACTTCATTGGTTAAAATGCCTTTTCTCGCTTGAAGTGGTGTTTGTATAACAGTTGCAACTCTATCTTTTTCGCCTCTCATGACAATATGATTGAGATAACCTGTTGCTTTGTTGTAGGTTCTCACAACTATGTTTGTGTGTTTGTTAGTACCATTGTGATTTGCGCTAATATAACACGAATTGCTAGGAACATCATCCCATCCATTTCCGTTTTTATTGTAATTGTTTCTCATGCCATTTGGATACATGTAAAGAAGTCCGTTGCCAAGAAAGGCTCTGTTGACGTTTAATTGTGTGTAAGAGCTACCGCCGTAGCTTTGTACTGTAATCTGACCGTAAGGGTAGTGATTGTTTGAGGTGCCTGATATGCTCTTTGTTTTAAATCCCTGGCCACTGCTCCGAGGCGCAGAAATAAAAGATCCGTGTCCCTCAGTCTTTCCGTAGATAAATGCACCTTCTTGGGCGTTAAGATGTGGTAGGTAAACGGTTTCGTATCTGAGAAGGTCCTTGTAAGTTGCTGCAGAGATGGTTTCTATAGTGCCTAGCGTAAGCACTAGGAAGAGGATTGATGTAGAGAATGTGTGTTTCATTGTTCGCTCCTTGGTTTATGCGATGAGTTGATTTGTATGATGATAGTTGTGCTTTAGGTGGTTTATATTGTTTAGTGAGCACTATGCCAATTGATGTAATTGCTTATGTGTGCTTTATCTTTGTGGAGTAGTGGATGATGTCCTTTCCTTTGTTGCCCCTTAGGGATAGAGAGGTTTTGATTTGTCTATAACAAGGTGTTTTATACTTGGCTGCCCTCTTTTCTCATTCATTCAAGTCCGTGGTCCATGTCCTCTGTACCATCTGATGTACCGCCTGTATCCTCTGTATAATTTGTGGTATCCGTGATCTGAGAGGATAGGAGGTTATTGACTTGGGTAGCTACTGTCGTATCAATGTTTTGCTTTATTTCTTGAATGTTTCGTTCGCTTTGTCTAATTGATGTAGTAATTTGTTGTTTAATGAGTTTTTGTAATGCATCTTTTATTTGTTGAGAAGGTGCTCTCTGGTATGATGCAATCAGTGTTTGCATCTGTAGCTCTAAGAAAAAAGAATTGAGGAACTCAACCTCTTGTCGTTGTGTATCAGCTCCTTTTTCTGGGATGGCTGTATGGGTGCGCCAATAGCGTGAAACGCCTCTTATGGCCTCTTTGTAATGAAAAACGTCACTGTCTTTAAGGGAGGAAATGTGTGCCACTAATTCTGGCTGCAAGGTGTTGATGTGTGCGAGCGCTGTTTGTAATTCATCTTTGTTGAGGCTCTGGCTCACCTCTGTTTCCATGATCGCGTTGTCTATCGGCATGTTTTGATTAAACTTGTCTATGTCCTCTGGGCTAAAGGAATCAGCCGCTGCGAGGAGATTGCAGGCAAGAAATGGAGTAATGAGGGCAAGAGAAAATTTCATATAGAAGAGTCCTTTCGTGGACGATGGATGAAGTTAAATGTGAGCACTTTCTATTTACTTCTGTGGTTTAGCAATTTCTGTGCCGCGTTTGGATGCTAATTAAAAATCTTATGATATGCATGGCGGTATTACATCGTGAGTTGGAATGGGGATGATTTACGCTGTTTTGAATGTTTATTAAAGAGCCAATATAGGTCTATTTAAGGACTGCGATGTCTCGTTCATGGGGTGAGATTTGCGAATCTTTTGTGCGATCTGTTTATCTTTAATTAGATATTCCATATTTTATATTGACTGGTGGCGTTAATGAGCGGATCGATATTGCATGGCGATCCGGAGCGTGAGTCATTGAGATGATTTAAGATAATATAGGTCTGTTTTATGACTATTAACTATTCTTTGATTAGATAAGTGTTGATTGCTTTCCCGTGCTGTATGTTTTGTTTTACACGATGTTATGAGTAAAGGTGGCTTACAAAGAGAACTCAATGATAGGCTGAGAAGTGATGTTTTTTTTTGGCATTATCCTCGCTAGTGTCGTATTAACGCTGTAACTGAAGAAATGCATTTTTTGCCAAAGTAAGAATTGAGTAGAAAGCCAGATGAAGTAAGCAAATACAAGGACGATAGTTTTTTATATGGTCATAAAAGGGGTAAGGGGTTCCTGATGAAATTATTTTACAATCTTGCATGTATGGTTCTAACGCATGCGATAACGATGCATACTTGTGTGGCGGAAACTTTCAAAGACGCGAGTGCTGTGTTGGATGGTATTACTGTCAAGAAAGGACAAAGCGAGACATCTTATTATAAAGAGCATGTAGGGATTGGTGGGGGGACTACTATTGCTGTTGATGGATCTTTAGATGTCATTGCAAATTCATGGATTTTAATTCAACCACCCTTTCATGCAAAATCAGGGTCATATTTTCGTGCAACAATAGATCGATCATATTTTACTCCACAGGTAGGCGATGTTACTGTGAATATGAGTATAGATAACAAAAATTCTCTGTCATATAGTTTGGTTATTCCGTTGTCGTCTCCTGAGTATCCGATGAAAAGAGAATGGCGTTTGAATGTGGAATCCATAAGCGCGTTAAAATATGGCACAGTTCATTGGTCAGATAGTACAGCCACACAATGGGGTGAAAATACTTTAATATATACCGTGAATCCTGCCTCCATGAGTCTTGTGTGGGAAGGTGTTGATTCTTTTCAATATCGTGTTGAAGATGAACACGGCAATGTGAGCGCATGGGCTACAGTAAGGATAGAGATAAATGCAGAAGAATCGAGTGGGGATGAAGAGGTCGTTCATGAAAAAGGCAGTTACTCGTTTGTCGATGGGGAGAGCAGCGACTCGTGCCCCGATGCCGATCTTGTATTAGATAATGAGTTATATGATGACTTTCGTGATAAAGCAGATGGAAGCTATTCTTATTATAACACGGTTGCTATCTGCCATAAAACACAAGTTAAGGCTGATGGGTATCTAGATGTATTAGCGTTAGAAAATATCATTGTTAAGCCACCTTTCCGAGTAGAAGCAGGTGGATATTGTCACTTGAAGGTAGGAGACGTAGAATTTGGGCCACATGCACAAAATATTTCTTTATTTGCAATAGCTGGACAAGCTGCACCAATAAATCTGGCACTTATTTTAGCCTATCCTGAAGAAGAGGGGATGAGCTGGGATATTGATATATCAAAAGTGAATGAGGTATTAAAGTATGGTCAGGTAGCCTGGGCAGACCCAAGTGCTCCTCACTGGGAACCAAACACACTGTTCTATACCCCCAATGATTTTGAAGAAGAAGGCTTGCAGAAAGAGGCCGATATTTCGTATCGAGCACGTACCTCAAAAGGTGTTCTCGGTAATTATGGAAAAATTTCTATTGAAGTACGGAATAGTAACGTTCCGCCAGTTCTCTATGTAGACATTGAAGGAAACGATAGTTTGTATTTTATAATAAAAGAAGAGACCGAATCAGTTTCTTTCCCCCTTGCTGTTAAAGAGTCTCCTGTCTTTGATGCTGCAAACGTGAATCTATTTGGTTATGACCAAGACCTTAATGATAACGATGATGTGTTCTTATATTTCTACGATAGAGAGACGGGTGAACATACCACAGCACGAGAGGTATACACACACACAGGTGCACGAGCAAGGATAGACAGAGAAAGAAAAACGATTACGTATTTTGCGGAAGGGGAATATAAGAAACAAGATGGAGATTTATGGGCCTTCGATAACCAGGATGAAGTGCCAGTCGTACTGATGGATTTATCTGGTACCTTAGGAAATAAAGAAATAATCACTATTGAAATTGAACATCAAAACAAACTTGCGGAGGTTGTTATTACAGAAGTAAGAGAATTGAATACTTATAATAACAGTGTGAATTTTGTTAATAACATTGATGGAATAGAAGGAAGTTTGGGTAGAGATCCTGCTCCTTTTATTATAGATGAAGAAACAGGACTCAAAAGACTTACAAGAAAAATACGTGGGAGCAACGGTACCGTGGTGAAGGTAAACGGCCTGATGGTAGATGCAGACGCTCCATATACAAGTGAATGGGGCTTGGCCATTGATAGTAAAGAAGACAATGATCCAGCAGATAAAATGATTAAATGGATTGATAACTTCGGAGTGGGGTACCAGGATGAAAAAGATTTAACGATCGGATCCACTGATTGGGAGATACTTGTTGCTACCGACCATCTAGAAGCAACAGCAAAAAAGAGTATTTATCCATTCGCTCATGGTATGACACCAGGAGTACATAAAATCACGTTGCAAGGTAAGGATGCGCAAACAGGAGAAACTGTCCAAGATTCTGTTATTGTAGAGATGAACCGTTTGATGACGTTCATCCCAGACGCGAATGACCCAGATGAGAAGACTGTTTCTATTGACACGCAACAACACGATTGGATATATAAACGATATGTAGATGGGGTTCGTGAGGTGCATAAGACCTTGAATCAGCAAGTGTATTATATTCAATCTGATGCGCTCAATGAAGAATCATTAACAATGAAGATACGTTTTGATGATGATGTTCTGGTGGGCGGTAATCAGCGTGTTTCATATAGAGCCATCACAGCTGATCATAAAATACCATTTGACTACAGGGAACTCAGCCAAACAGGGTCTCAGTTGAATGCAGCAGAGGAAGGTGTCTTGGATCACATTGGTGAAGACATGTTGCTTCATTTGACGATATCTCCCAAAGAGGCTTTTTCGGATTATGAGAGTATTGAGCAAGCAACATATTGGGATAAAGAGAATCGTATAGAGTTTATTCTTATAGATGATTTTGATGAATGGACGAGGGCAAGTGTTTATTTCCGCGTTAATCACGCACCGGACATTCATCTATTACAGATAACCCCGACTCTTGGGCAAGAGGAATCTTTCTCAGTGATTCCAAACGTTACCGATAAGGAGGAACTTGTATGGAACTGTGCACAGATGATAGAATTACAGAACTCAGAGGGAGAAGTTGTTTATACGCAAACACTTGGTGTCAATGGAGTGTCATTATTTAGTATCTCATGGGACCTTTTATCTGATGTATCAGCAGAGTATACGCTTGTGTATCGTATAACAGATACAATGGGTGGCGTCTCTGAAAAATCAAAAATTATTACAAGAGGCATGGAAGGTTCGTTACCGATTATGCCATTTTTAGCGCAAGGTGTGTATGAGGCATCAGACACAGCTAGTAAATTAAAGGGTATTTATGACGGTACTAATCATTCTGCAAAAGATGACGTTTCGTTTACCGTACCCATTATAGATCCCGTTGTTATTGTTGGCCCAGCATGGCGTGACTCAACAGGTACAGGTATTACAGCGAGGGAACTATGTGTACCAAAAATTGATTTTGCAACGTCAGGTGATTTTGCAGATACTGTGGGAGAACAGGTTGTCAGTCGAGGCTTCGAGATGAAAACAGCTCAATTGGCCCATGGTGGAAGTGGTCGTACAAACCGTGTTCCGTACGTAGTGGGAAGTAAAGGCCGCCTTGCTAGAAAAGATTCCGGCGGAGTAGAAAAACAAGTCTTTGAGTTTGGTATGTACGACCTTGATCCAAATAAGATTCTTGATGAGAATGGAATACCGTATGTGGATGAAGTCTGTAAAACATTGATTATGAAAGACCGTTCCCTAGAAGAAGGGGGGATTTTTGGTAAGTGGCAATCAGTTGCTTTTTCAGAGCCGATGCGAGAAATACCACAGGTATTTGTTACGATACAAAATAGCGCCGCTCAGAATGCTACTATCATTACGCGTATCCGTAATATTACCACAGATGGGTTTGAAGTTGCGTTATTTGCGGCAGAACCAAATATGCTTCCTCGGTATAGCAAAGAAACATCTCGTGTTGTAGATGCAGATAATTTGGTTGCGAGTGATTGGTATACAGAAATAGCAGCATACTCAGATGAAAAGAAGCGTGTTTACTATGATGAATGGCAGCATGATCGTACTTACTATATTGCTAATGCTCTAGCTAATGGATTTGCTATACAGAAAATTGGATGGATGGCAGTGTTTACTGAAGAGGGTGCGCCCACTGTTCTAACAGTTGATGGTCCAGTTACTCTTACAAAAAGCAATGAATCAAGTTACCAAACAACACGTTTTCGTATTGATGAAGATGCTTATTACGGAGATTGGAGCTGGATTCATAATGGAAATACAGCATATGGTCAAATAGCAAAACCTTTTGATCGTAGAGAGAAAGGTAAGACAACCACTTTTTATGATGACGAAAGTGACCATTTCGGAGAAGAGATGATTACTTCCTTAGAATTTGCTGGTGTGACAATTGCTGGAATGACAACGTGTAATGATGAAGACCCATGCGTATTGAGGCAAGGACATTTCCCCAATATTTTCACATACGGAAATGCCAAAGCCTCAAGCTATGTATATGATGCCTCATCTGCTCCTTATGCGTTGCGTGAAAGTGAGTTGCATATTCAAAAAGACAGCATTGTTATTCTTGGGCCACCAACAAAATGGGGTGATTCAGATACTGGGCAGGTGTATGTTGAGAACAAGAGCGCAATCGTTGAAGAAACGTATAATTTTCAATTAGGATTCCAAGAATGGAATAACCATGACGGTGCTCATTTAGTGACTGAACAAGTGCCATATCTCACTGTTCCACGAGGAGTGTGGCATAAACAAACAGACGCCGGTGAGCGCCTTACATTTATAGCGGGTGAATTTAGAGTGACAGGTTCACATCTGCGTAAAAAATACTCATACAGGGGACATTCTCGGTATGTCTACGATGATGATGCAGACGGTTATCCTAAAGATACAGATGTAAATTGGATGGATATTCCATTCCCAATTGATGCAGAGACTGCGCAAGTACTGGCAGACCCAAAAACAAATGTGTATGTCTTTTTAACACGGACAAGTAAAAATGGACGTTTTTTAAATAGGGACAAGAGAGGTTCCTATGCAGATAGTGATGAGGCAGTTGTCCCTATCATTCAGCATATCGGTTCCTTAACTGATGGGAAATACGGTATAAAAGTAGGAATAAGGGAGCAGGAAGAAGAAATGCCTCAATTATCATTAACGGATTTTGTGAGAGATGATGAAGGGGGAATTCTTTGGAATGTTACGAGCGGTGGTTATAATAATCCAGAGCTTCTTCTCCAAACAGAGCGTCCTGTTTTTGGTTATTTATCGAATGGAGGTAGTCCTGCTCCAAATCATGAAGAATTCAATTATCTAGCTATTGCAGTTCCAAGCGAGATGAGTGGACCAATAGACATTGTTTTGCAAAGTGGTGAAACCTGTACGATTACACTTGAAGCAATGGAGAGTAACTCACAGGAAAATGATTGTATATGGCCGGATGGGAATGAAGGGCCTCAATTCCTCATTGAACAAGAGCCAAGTTTGGCTGCAAATGAGGAAGTGGAAGCAGAGCACCTTGCAGAAACATTACATGTATTGAGAATTAAGGAAACGGCAGATGAAGAGACTATAGATTTTGCCCAAGTAGCAACAGCAAGAGACCTTGATATTATTGACCTGCGAAACATGAAGCCTCATTGGAGTGATGGTAATGTAGAGGAAGATACTTATGAAGGACGAGAGTATACGCTTAATATAGAAGAAATACGTGACTCTCTTATGGAAAAGGTGGTTCGTTTGCAAGCACACGTACAGGTGGATGATCAAGACTATCTGCAGTGGGTTGCTGAACGAGAGCTAGAACAGAAAAGCGCCTATGATGTAGATGGAAATGGATATATTACAAAGGAAGAAAGAAGACCATATTGGATGCCAGTTGTTGAGCTTGGCTTTGATAGTGTTGCAGACTTTATGAATACAGTGAATGAACATAAAGATGGTGGTATTTACGGGAGGTATGATCAGTTCACCGATCATGATAGCAACCCAGATACACGTGTTATGCGAGATGGATACATAACAACGGAAGAATTGGAAGAAGGCGGTATACTTGATACAGAAACAAACAGTGTTTTAGTTGAGTATCTATGGGTGGTAGAATGGCGCTTAGATATTGAAGCTAATAGTAATAGCGGCTATTCAGGATGGAGTCAGATTGGGTTTCTGGGTACAAAGCCTGGGTATTCCATTCGTTATACTCAGCTACCTTCAGATATTCTAGATTTTAGCGCAGGGAGGGTATCCATGGATGAACATCTTATCCGGTGTGTTGTTTTTGATGGGTATTATCTCGCCAATGGAGATACAAATACAACGCGTCATAACACAGGTTCACGAGCTCTGAGTCAGTATAATCGAATGATTAAAAAAGGCGAGGTGGACCTTGTCCAAAGAGTGAAGGTGCATGGATTAATTCCATCAGATAATAGTAAAATGGATGTTACCTATCGAGGAATTACATCTATTGGGCCAATAGATAGTGAAACAGGTAATCCCCAGACATTGCGCATGTCGTGGGCCTTAAATGAAAAGTATGATGAGAAGCCAAAGGAAGAAAATATACAATATACAGCCTATCATGCCGCTTTTCCAAGAACGACAAAAAACTATGACTACCAGTCCGGTCATTATTATAAGGGTATTATCGTTAAATTAGATGGTGAAGACATGGGAACCAGCCGTGTTTTCAATAGTCAGACTTTAGACTGGGAATGGAAGGATGACGGAACAGCAGTCATGCAAGATAATGAAGAATGGGTCACTAATGACCGAGCCCCACTCTTTTATGGCTGGTCAACATCGACTCAAAACGGCATACGCGAGTGGCTTGAAACTATTAATAGCAAACTGGGCGGTGATCGTTGGGTTTCATGGAATGATGTTCCTGGACCAGATGATACTGTAAACAGATATTATGAAGATGGATCACAACGTATGGCATATGAGCCAGAGGTAGAGCTGATGTGGCAATGGATTAATGGTACTACGGAAGAGACAGTCAAAGCAGGTGCATTTATGGAAACATTAGAAGAGAAAGGGTACGTAGAGTTACTGAGTGGTAGTTTAACAATCAAACCTACCATAAGAAAAGCATTAATACTGGCACATGCACTGGAATGTGAATATGATGCTACAAGAGGATTCCTACATGTAACAGTGAACCCAGATGAGTATAGAGCAAACGGAAAAATATTCTTTGACGTCTATAATACCTTTGCCGCTGCTTACAATGACGGAAAAGAACAAACTCAAAAAGTAGCGGAATACTCTTCTAATGATCGCATGGAATGGGATGCTATATTTGTGTATGCAGAGGATGATCATGGGTATATGGGCGCGAATGTTCAAAGCATGTCGTTACTTAGAGCGGCAGGTTCTCAAAGTGATGATTGGATTACTATCAAGAAAAATATTTCAACCCAAAAGGATGACCACAGTTATGCTCCACTTCGAGAGGATGAAGACACGGCTACTTATGATTTCACATGGCGTACAGATCAAGATAAAAGCGATGATCTAGAATGGAATAATGATCACGATTGGAAGATGGGAGATTTTCTCCGCTTCGAGGTTAGTGAAGTTGATACTGGTGGCGTTGCACAGCGATTTAACTTTAAGATGATAGTTGATTACACCAATTATGGCCGTGAGGAATTCAAAAATTTAGCTCTTTCGGAATGTTTTACAAGTATCTCTTATGGAAGTGATAGCGATGGTTGGGAGCAAGTTAGTGTAGAGGACCTTGCTACAAGTGGAAGAGGACAGAAGTTTTATGCACAAAGATATGCAAAATACTTAGATCCAATCCTCCATGCCGAGGATCGAACTCTGACAGACCGAGCTGTTGAATGGCAGGTAGACAAATCTGTATTACATGCCGCCGCCGCTAAAGCGGTGGAGTATCACAATGAACGGCATCCTGAAGAAGAACGGATTTCTTTAACTGATGAAGTACCGTTAACATTGAACTTTGGCATCAATGGTAATTGGAGACATAAAGTTGAATATGGGGTGATGAATCTTAAATATTCTGATCGTGAGTATTTTCGTCATGACTACGCCGCAACAAGTTTCATCGTGTATGCGAGTGCGGTAACAGATGATAGTGCAGTCACTATAACATATTCTAAAGATGCAGGAAATACCTGGGATGATATTGAAGGCGTTTCGACTCGAGGGCTAACCGACTACAGCAAGGTGTTGATTCGCGCAAGAGTTTTAGGAGTTACTGGGGAAGCTCTGCCAAGTGCAGAACAGCATTGGTTTATCGATGGTGCCACGGAAGTATTGCAACTAGATAGTTCAGATATGTATAATGGTATCTCTTTAGAATCTTTATTAGAACAGGTAGAGAAAGATAACAATACTACGATTTCGAAGTTTGCAGGATGGAAGGGGCGCTTGCGCGTAAGCAGTAATGTAGAGATAGGAGTTGCATCAAATGGCAATATGGAAATAGCGGAGCGTCAAGATGAGCTCTCTCTAGTCTGCTGGCCAGTCAAGCCAAATGTAAAACCAAGTATGGTTCTTAATCCAATCGAAAATGAGGGTGTGCTGACAGGGTATAAAATTAACGTCAGCGATGACGGGGAATTGGGAGTAGTCACCTATAAACTTATCGATGTGGCTACAGGAATAGAATTAACAACAGGAGATATTTCAGTTGATACGGATGGGGAAGCACAGCTCCTCTTTGCGGATCTGTCGAATGAATATACGAGTTCTACATGTAAAATAGAAATTTCGATAGAAGATGCACAAGATGCAGATATAATATCGAAGACTTGTGCATTTATGCTACCACAACAATGGGCTCTCACGAGTGTAGCAGAACCTATAATTGAAATTACTCAAAATGTAACTGATAATGGTGTGACAGTGCGCACCTTAGACCCCTACACTGGTGATCCTTTATCAGCTGATTTTAGTTCAACAACGCTTGTATCTGAAGGAGTATTGAGTGGAGAGAGCTGGACACCTCCAAGTGATTGGACAGATGGCTGGCATGCCGTGACTGTGACAGTAGATATTACTGGATTAAATCACAAAATATCTAATGAAATAGATATATGGCATGGGCCAGTAGATGATAGATGGGTTATAGAAACTGTAGGTGGAACGTATACACTATCTAGTGGCGAATTAGAGAAGGAAGACCTATCGAGTGAGGACGTACCGAATGCTGTTACGAGTGGAAACGTGCCAGATGCTGTTACAATAACGAGCATTGCAGAAAGAAGGACTTCTGAAACTGTGGTAATAGAATGGACGTGTGATGATGTTGCAGATCACTATCTTGTGTACTTTGAGAAAATCCCTACAGGTTTGTATTATGGCACAGATTTGATACATCAAAACGGTTCACAATGGCTTACGGGAGATTCTCCAATTCAAATTGAACAGTCCGATACCAGCGTACAGAAAGTAAGTCTCTCAATTCAGCTTCCTCAGATAGAAGATCTCTTCATTCGAGTGGTTGCAGTGAATAAATTTGATATCGTTGGACCAGTAGCAGATGAATACATACCAATAATGGAGTAAGAAATTGCAAGACCGGAAAATATATGTAAACAAAGGAATCTATCGATGAAGAAAATAGTTATATGCTGTGTACTTATGTCTGCAATTAGTAATGTGGACGCAGAGGCCAGTCATGGGAATCTCTGGAATGTAGAACCGGTTCTTAATGTAGAAGTAGGAGCGGTAATGGAGTCGACGAAAGGGGACCTTTATAGACATATTCCATTACCAGAAAAAGCACCCCTTCGTTTTGGTCAAGAAGAGTATTTTCCGAGTGCTTCACCAGCAGAGGAGGATCGCGGTCGCTGGGCTGATGACGTGCATTTCTATAATTCATGGGATGGTAGTGGTTTTTGGTGTTATTGGTATGAAGGCGTTGGCAGTGCAAAGGTAACATTACATGTTGCATCATATAAAGACAGGCAGTGGAGTCGCTATGAAGGAAGAGTTATCTACAATAGTTCTGGCGAGGAATATGAAAGGCGAATGGTTATTGTAGATCCTATTGCTGAGATGAGTATTGGCGGTGGTTTGACTATGAGTGAAACAGTCCAATATTTAGAAAAACATTTACATGGAGCAGGAGCGATTATACAGAATGAGATACGTGTAGAAGAAGATTGTTTTCGAGCAGAAGGGGTATTGGGCCCTACTCCTGGTTTATTTGGCGTGTATCAATCTTTTGTGACGAATGGTGAGGATGAATTATCGAGTCACTATGGATATATTGCTAAGTATTCACAAGAGCAGGAAATCCTAAAATCACCTACGTGGAGTGGTCCAGATAGTGAGTTCATAGATTTTTTCGCTACTGGTGCGCATATATCCGATCAGAAGGTAAAAAAAATCGTTGTGATGACTTTGTTACGGTCGCCACTAGCACATGATTATTGGCCACAACATTTTTTTTATAGATCTATGTGGTTGAAATCTGATAGTGTGATTGCATTAGGAAAAGGTCCAGATGATATTGTTTTCCAAGATTTACTGAAATCGATCATACAGGTAAATGAAGCGGAAGAAGGGAAGGGCTGGAGAAGTGGACCTGTAGCAGTTCCAAGTGTAGACAGCAACTTTCCAATGATGGGTGAAGTGCCGGGGGTAGTATACAATGTCCCCAAAAAAGGGCTCCCAGTACAAGGTTTTTCTAATGGTCGACCTAAGATGGGAGAGTATGCTGTTGCTCAGTATACGAGGTGGCGTATGCCACCACGACGCAGAGCTTCGTTTCATCAAAGAATTATGGATGTAGGCTTGAGAACTTCTGGCACGGAAGAACAAGCAATGCCAACGTATCAGTATAATAATGCAGAAACTGTTGAAAATGAGGCTGACAGAAAACGGTTTAGAAAAGATTGGTATAACAATCATCGGCGTTCTGGATCAGATTTTTATGCTCCAACAATAAGTAACGATGGCCAGTTTATTTGGTTAGATGGGGCTTTTTACAGAGCAGATGGAAAGGATTCTGGAGAAATAACAAATTCTGACGAAGCGTACTATAACGTGTTACATGCACGGCCTAAGCGTTTGCCTGGAGCCAGTAAAGACTATGTTGAGTTATATTATCGTGATACTGAAACTGGCAACCGTAACGCGAACTTAACAAAAAATCATTTAATGGCATGCTCTGATACAATGGAATCAAATAGAATTGTCTGTTTTAGTGATATGGAAGACAAAGGAGAAGAGTGGAAGGAATCTTCGGATAGACGTTTTCTTCGATATGTTCCAGATGCTGCGCGTCGTGGGATTCCTAGTAAAGCAGCTATTGCATCTACAGGTGAATGGTGCGCAGGGTATACAAGCCCTGAACCATTCAATGCAATGGCTTTTACAGACATTAGCGCAAAGCCTAGTAATGGTATTAACTATTTATCTTTAGCACGAACATTTTGTCTGAATGGACCTGTATTGTGGCTACGTTTATGGAGAGATGGTAATTGGACGTATGAGAGTTTTCAAAAACGAATGATTTTTAATTGGGAATGGCATATTGATGAAGAAAGAATGGCTCATGATCATTATGGACGTGAAGTATTAATACAAAGTGGTATAGGAAGAACGTTTCGTTTCGAGAATGAGAACACTGCGTTTACTCAGACGGATACACCAGAATTTGTCTCGCATAATGAGACAACGCTAGAAATGGAGCTTCATTATAAAGACGGTACGGAAGCATCAGGAGAGGATGCAGCTACTTCTGACAGGTACGAGCTTGTGTTTAACAAGAGCAGCCCAAACGTTACTATGTATGTCTTCGAACGTATGGAAGACTGCTTATTCCGCTTCCGTTTAGCACGTATAGAGTACCCTAATATGGTGAGTGTAGAGTTATCGTATGATAATGAACAGGATTTTCAGAAGAATTTATTGCCAGTAAAAATAGAAGAAAAGCACAATGGACAAGTAATGGGCAAGTTGCTGTTAGAATTGTCTTCATGTAGTAGGAATGGTCAGTTTATTGAGGCAGCAAAATTAGAAAGCGCTGCTGGTGATATACTTGATAAGGTAACGTATACAAGTAATCGCTTTTCACCAGATATACTAGACCGATTAGTAGTTAAACGAAATGATGGACGTATTTTTTATTATGAAGAAAATATTGATTCTCATGAAATAAAATTTGATGGAACGACTATTCGTATAAATCATGAATTAGGAAAAGATAATACCAGAAACGATTGGCCAAGCGCATATAATTATATAGATATGGTAACAGAAGTAGAATATCGTCGCGGCACAGGAGGAAAACCCTATATTGAAAAATATACTTATTCAAGAGGGGCAGAAGATGGCAGTACATTGAAAACAACAATAACAAAAGAGCTTGGGGGAGAGGTCGACTCAGTCGTTTATGAAGTTCACCCTGTTTGGAATGAGGCGGACCAAGCATTTAATCACCATAATGATGGTCAATATGTTGTGAAAATAGATGGTTATGACGGAACTGTGACTCGAAAGAAGACAAAATGAAAAACATATATAACGTGCTGTTTTGGGGGAAATCTATGAAAATTATTGTGCAAACTTTATGTCTCTTTATTATGATCTTCGCAGTGTCGTGTCTTTTCGCAGAAGAGGGTGATGAATCTGTGGGGGTGGTTATTACGGATACGACTTCTGATTCTATTAATTATAAATATACGTATAATGAAACGGGTGTACACGTACAAGAATACGATGTTGGTGATGGTGTTCATAAAGTGGTGGTGAAATATTCAAATGGAGTGATTACACTTGGAGAGAAAATTTTTGATGCCCAGTTTATTAAAGATATAACTAAGAAATATAACACACATCAAGTATCGAAAGTTATTTTAATAAGACATGAAGCGTACCCTCATTTGATTACGGAAACGAAGGTATGTGCAAAAGATGGCGAGAAGCCACTATATACTGAAAAAGTGGCGTACAATACTGACCTTGGTGTTCAGTTTGGTTTAGTTAAATCAGTGACACCTCTAGATTCAGCAAACAAAGTTATATCTAAAACAGTGTATACCTATGAGGACGGAACACGGAACTTGGATACTGTGACGGTCGATGATGTAGAGCGATTAGACAAAGGATATAAATCCCATAAAGGAATACAGGTACCAGCTTCAGTTAAGCAAACATTAGCTGGGAAGATAGAATCAACAATAACATACGGTGCGTACAATGATCTTTTTCAGTTACTAGATGTAACGAAAGAAACAGGTTCTTTGAAGAGTTCGGCAAGCATGACTGTTGGTGATGAATCAGTGACAGTATCATCAACAGACGAATTTGGTAATAAAAATGTAATTAAATCACAACTGTTTGGATTTGATGAAGTAAATACAACGACCTTGAACGGAAGTCTAACGAATTATAGAGAAAATAACCCAGCGAGTCGTGTGCAAAAATCAGTGAATCAGGAAGGGAAAGAGGCTACTGCTACGGATAAAAAATCAAGTACATCTCAAAGTATCCCTGGTCTTAATGTTGTTACTACAACTACATACGATGACGGAACAGTAAAAACTGTAACAGGCATAGATGGCAAAGAGGGTGAAGTGCAGCATAAAGGTGGAAGTGTTGTAGAAGTTGTGGAATCGTTTACTCATGATGGTAAAACGCTGAAGACAGCTAGAAATGGCTATGGAGAAATAGAAAGCAAAACTCTAATCACAGGTGAGGGGAACTATGTTCTAGAAACAGCAACATACGATGGTGTTTATGGGCGTGTCACGACGAGTAGTCGACCAGCTTATGGGCAGGAGTCACTTGTTATCTACAATGAATATGATAATCAACATCGTGTAAAAAAAATAACGGTGCCAGTAGGATTGACCAATGAGACTGGAGGTTATGCGGAGTCTGCTGTACATACCATTAATTATAATGATGGTGTAACTGATCCTGGTAGTAAAGGAGCCTTATCAACGTATACGATAAAAACAGGCAGTGAGATTGTGATGGATTCATATGAATATAATGATGGTCTTTTTAAGGGCATAACACATACGGAAATTGGCACGCCAGATAGTAATAATATTACTGGACAATCTTATAATACAGAAGATTGGACTTTGTCTGCTGGATATGATGGGGCAGGAAGGACTACTTCAATGATACTATCGTTTCCAGGTGATATTGTATCAATGGAAAGTTGGGATGATGGGATTGTTGATGAGTTGGGCTTGGGCTCTGTTAGCGAATATAAAACATGTACGAATGATTCGCTCGTATTATCCTTTAACTATGAAGGGAAAAAATGGAGCGGAACAACAGTATCAGCGACAAGTTCATTACCAACAATTCCATCAGGTTTCAAAGAAGAATTTGATGATTGGTTTAAACCAGTATCGGAATCTGTTCAAAGAGTGGTTACAATGGACCCTGGTGCTCGAGCGATAAAAAAAGAGACTGCAAATGTTTTTGTTGAATCAGGGGATGAAGCATATGTTATGACTGATGATGTGAGTTATGGAACGGATAACAATAAAGCTCCAAATGTGTTGTCTTATGGTGGTAAAGCAAGGATACAGAGGACGACAGATTTTCACTCAGGTGGAAATTCAACCCTTGGTGGGATGGTCTATAGAAGCGGTCGTAAAGTGCTCTATACAGAAGCACCAGCATCTGCTAGTGGAACAAGTGAAGTGACTAGTGCTCAGCGGGATAATGATGCAGTACAGGCGACATCAGCACAATCCAAAGAGATACAGACACTAATAAGTGGAAAAAAAGGAATGCTCTATAAAGGGAGTTTAGATGGTTCTGGATTGTTTCTTGAACAACTGCAAGCGCAAAATCCTAACGGAAATACAAATACAAGTACAATACGATACTATAAAGGTACTTTTTTACCAATGAGCATTGGTACAACTCTACTTCTTTATAACAGGCAAGGTAAGGCAGTGACTGCTTATGCTACAACGGAAGGTGCAAAGACCCTTGCTCTGCGCTGGAATGCTGATGGAAGCCGTCCATTGAAAATGGCTATAGCAATCTCTCCTGAGACTCTTCAGCCAGAATGGAAACATTTAACGAAATTGAACCCGTCTTATAAGGGATGGGAATTACTTATTGCAAATGATTATTATGGGACTCCAGGTGGCTTAGAAGTCGTGAAGAGAACTGTTTATAATGGAGATGGGATAGTTAAGACGGAGTGTTCACGTATGGAATCGATAATAACGGCTACATGGCGTGGAGATGTTGTGTATACTCGTGAAAAACAAGATTTGCACAGAAAATATGACAGAATAAAAAAGGAATACACGCAGCGTAAACACCCAATGGAATATCGACGTTTAACAGTAACACATAAAGCTTCTTCTCCTGCATTGTCTCCGAACGGTGAAAAGGTTGTCTATCTTGATAATGGAAAACGGAGGACTTTATATTGTTGTGACTCAAACGGTGATAACAAAGTAAGACTTTCAGCCGGTGTTTTCTCACCGAAGTGGATCGACGATCAGACGATTATGTTTTGGCGGCCAACTACAAGAATGATTACGACAATGAATGTAAACACTCAAGCAAAAACAGAAAAAATACTGCCAGATATTGTACCTGCCTATCATTACGAAACTAGAGGTGTGCGCCCCCTTTCTACGACCGAACAAATGGATGTGCATGAAATCAACGAGATACTTCCTTTGAATGGTAATATTTCATCTGATTTCCTTGGAGACAGCGGTTCTCTCGAATTGAGAAAGTATACAATGATTGCACACGGAATGGTAACATTTACGAATCATGAGAATCGTGGTGCTGTCTTCTTATTAGGTAATACTGAGGATGGCGATTTTCATGCAAAAATATTAACAATGATTTACAAACCCAGTACTGAGCTATTAAAAGAAAATCCACGTCATTTTTTGTGGAGAAATTTATACTATCAGCCAAATGCAAATAATGCAGATAAATATGGTATGTTATATATGACAAAAAATCAGACGAACGGAGCAAATGCTCAGGAATTGGATATTGGTATTTATGAAACAAGTGCCACTGTCGATAATAATTTCACATCTTCCTCAATAGATAAGGTAGATGGTTATACGAAGCGGTATGATCCAATGACAGGGCAGCGCGGCAGAAGGCTTTCTAGTTATGTACGTAATAGAGAGGGTTCGTTTGCAGTTGTTTCAAGTACTCTTGATCGTTATGAACAATTTTTATATTGGAAAACAAATAGTGGAGAGTCGTATGAATTAGGTATGGGATCAGGAAAAGATGATGGGACGGGCATTACAAATATGAGTTTCTTTGTTCCAGATAATCCGAGCATCGGGTATAATGATGAAAAGAAACGTTTAGCTTTTACAGCTTCTTCTTTCGGAGGTTTAGGGAGTAGTACGGGAAATGGTGATATTTATATTGTATCACCAGTAGACTATCCTGTTCAGAGATTTCCAATGGCTAACGGCACCTACTTGCAAGTTAATGGGCTTGGTGCTGATAGATCTACAGCCCAAAATCTTACTATTAGGAGTTCAAATGGTGAGTTTATAAAAAATGTTGATTTAGATACAGGAGTAGAGAGAGATTTTATTTCAGTGGATGATGCCTCTTCAACTCAGGTTCGTTATGATGGTTACTTGGCATTAATGTACGATCAAGTAATGGGTATAGTGCCAGCCCTCACGGATATGTACTCCTTTGCTTCTGAGCAATATCCAGGAATTGCGGGTCCCGCAGTGTTTGTGAGTATGGTTGCGGTTGGGTCTGTTCACGGTACCTATACAGCGTTGAAAGATGGAGCAAGTCAATTGATTGCACCAGATCAAAATCTTTCGCCAGCGCAGTCGAGCATGATGATGATTGAAGGTCTAGGGGCACTTGCGGGTGTTGCAGGAAGTCCGTATGCTCTGGCAAATATCCGAAAAGCGGGAGGTAGAGGCGGCAGAGCTATCACGCGTGGCGCATATCGTCATATTGGGAAAGTTTGTGATAATGGTGGTTTAGCTGGCATACAAGCACCACGTATGCGTGCATTGGGTACATGGGCATTCAAAGATTCAGATGGCAACCCATTACCAACCTGTTTTGTTGCGGGAACGAAAGTGCTTATGTACGATGGTAGTTATAAAAACATTGAAGACATGGAAGTTGGTGACTATGTGCTTTCTTGGGATGAAGAAACAGGAGAAAATGTTGCGGGCTATGTTTCGGCAACCATGCAAAGTCAATCAGATGATTTATATGAAATTACTTTCGAAGATGAGGAAGTTGCTGTCGAAAGCCCACAGGAAAGCCGGATCATAACTCCTGCGGAGTAGTAGCAGAGCAAATACTATAGAAAAATTATACGACGAGCCCTTTGTAGAGGCTCGTCGTATATCATTCACAAGAGGTTTACGGATGAACAAAAAAAAATACACATGTAATGCATTAACTTTACCAGAGATTCTTGCCGTTTTAGTGATCCTTGGTGCTATTATGTCAACACTTTATGTCTCTTTTGGCATGCAAGCAGATCGTGGTAAGCGTAACATTGCACAGATGGGCATTCAGAGATTAGTGAATGAGGTCGATATTTATAGAGCAGAAAGAGGCATGTTGCCCAAGCGCCTAGAAGAGTTAACTGAAGCAGGAATGATAGGGAAGAAAAAATTATTAGATCCATGGAGGAATCCGTATGTGTACATGACGCCAGGGAGAAATGGTGATTCTTTTGAGTTGGTATCGTATGGGAAAGATGGGCTCGCAGGTGGAGAAGGGGCAGATGCCGATATCTCTTCATCAGAAGAGAACGAGTAGAATTATCATGTACAACGGCCTTACTTTGGTTGAAGTATTGGTTGTTTGCAGCCTTCTTGGATTGTTATCATTAACAGTAGTTACGCATTGGTCACCTCCACAGAAAACTGATGCTTTCGTATCCGCTTGGGAGAGAGAAGAACAGTGTTTGCGTATGCGTGCACGATTTGAGAGTGGGTTAATGGTACAGCTGCTTGATAATCAAATACATATACCAGCCAGTGCTGTAGATCATGCAAGTAAGCTGGCCCTACCAGACACCTTTCGGGTGCAAACTGTGAGTGGTGAGCACTTGGAAAGTATTGAATTTGGTTCAGATGGAACTACGATTGATTACCGCTTACAGAGTGAAGATGGCATTATTCACATATGTGGTCTTACGGGTGTCTTCATTTCCATAAAAAATAATAATTTTAAAGCAGAGGTGGAAGACAAAAAGATTGGTGATAATGAATTACGATAAGCATCAGCGTGCTTTTACGATGGTGGAAGTGTTGGCGTCCTCTACGTTGCTCGTTATTTTTGTTGCGGCTCTTGCTCCAATCTGGCGAGAGGTTACTATTGGTGCTGCGCATGTTGAGGCATCTATTAAAGGATTATCCATTATCGAATCTCTGGAAATGAACACCTTTAATGTGAATGCCGTAACAGAAAAAGTATTCGATGAATATGGAATATTCGTTCGTATTGTTCCTTTAGTGGGGCAAGGAGTAGATCTCAGAGCGTGGGTTCGCGTTGACGTTTATGATAGCAGGACACTGACAAAGTTACAGAGTATGTATAGACTTATCAATGTAACGAAGGTAGGGCTCTAATAAAATGCGTCAAGCTTTAACGCTTATGGAAGTCTTGCTATCTATTAGCCTTTTTGCCGCATTGAGTGGTGTTGTATACGGTTGGTTACATGGCGGACAACGACATATGATACAAAAATCTCAGAAAATGGAGCAAATAACAGCTGCCGTGCGTATCGTGGAAATTATGCGTCGTGATATTCTAGCAAGTGTTCATGAAACTCAGGCCCATGTAGATAAAGGCAAATTAAAATGTGTAACAGTGCATCATGTAATTGGAGATAGAGGGAGAGGGATACATACCGTTACTTATGGGTGTACTGAAGGAGGACAGATATTCAGACGTAGCGGTGATAATAGCGCACGTATATGTGCTGTTGGTCTAGAAGGGGCAACTTTCCGTCAAACAGTACGTGGTATTTTTTTTGAAGTTCCAGGTGTCTTAACCCGTCAGGTATCGTGGCCATGAAGGTGGTGGCCCAGACTCGAACGGGTGTAGCTTTGCTTATGGTTCTTGGTGTTATTCTTATGATAACAGCAAGTGTAACCGTAATAAGCACATCATGGAGGAGAGAACGTATTGCTGTATCCTATGAGAACCAG
Organism: Planctomycetota bacterium; assembly: GCA_016745075.1. Lineage (GTDB taxonomy): Bacteria > Planctomycetota > UBA11346 > UBA11346 > UBA11346 > JADGDD01. The sequence goes on from JADGDD010000002.1 coordinate 516,080, forward strand.
CTCTCACAGATAAATATAATGGTGCATGATGCAGAATCTTATGCTCGTATCTGGTTACGAGAGAATGCACAAAATATTGTGACGAAAAGTAGTAATGAACCGCAAGGAGTGACCATTCTTAGAGATTATATACAAACAGAAAAAGGAGAGGGGAATGTTCAGATTGATTGTTATGATGCCTGTGCCGGTCTTTCCATGCAGCATTTGAGAGAAGGAAATGCACAACGATATAAAGCTCATCTGCCTATGCGTATGCAGCGACTAACACGGCGGAGAAGTCGATCATCACAAGAAGGGGATTGGTGGATAGAAGAGGGGAGAAAAGACGATAGGAGGTTTCCTCAGCCGATTCAAGGAGAGTGGTCTAAATGGAGCGATAGTCATTTATCACAAAGGAGTGGCGAATCATATGATAAAAAAAAACTTAATGGTTGTATTGGAGAAGTGCTCTGGCTCAGTCCATATGCGAACGGTAAAATAAATATTAATACTGTTCCAGACCCTTTATTACGTGCCTTATGTGAATATAAGGACATACAAGCTATAGAGAATATATTGAGGGCACGACAAAATGGCAGAAAAACGTCCCTACAGGACCTTTTGTCACTAGGCCAAAATGAATTCAGTAATGATGACGGTATTGAGCTGGTGGATTCATCAACCGTTTGGTATGCACTCGTCACTTGTTCATGGAATCAACTTCAGAGAACGTATTTTATAGTCATAGATATTGGAACTAACGGGCAATCGGTGAAAACGTTGACACATATCCCAATTCTGTAGTTGTACCCTTTTGACTATCACCATATTTTCCACCAAGGAGCCTTGTTGTGGGAAGAGGTCGTCGGTGGAACAGAACCTTTTGCGCTTATTTGTTTTTTAATATTTTCTTCAATAGACAGTATTTCTTGATCGCTAAAAATTTCTGCTGTTTTCCCGTTGGAGAAGGTATGCATTCGTGGAAAATTGTTAGTACTGAGAGTAAGAGGTGGTATGAGAAGATCAGAGGGATCGTCTTCATAAATAAACATTCCATCTGAACCTATATGATCTTGGTAATGTTGTCTGGCATGAAACATAGGTATGTCTCCAAGAATATGTGACAAAGAAGTTAATTCTTTGGGGTCTACCAATCCCCTTGTGATAGCGATTTGAAGTTCTGTTGGTATTGATGAAAGGACATTAGCGTGATGTGATGGAATTACATATGGAAACTCTGATACAAATTCGTTAAAGTTAACCATTTCTTGCCACTCATGTGTGCTCCCAAATGTGACATCAATGGAAACTTCAATATTAGTTTTCCCTGCCGCAATAGCTGATATCATAGCTTTGGCAGCTCTGTGATTTCCTTCATTAAGCAAGACAAACCCTTCTTTATTAATAGATCCTGTGGTGTTCCCAGTTGCAGTCCCTCCGATTCCACCATTCGGACCAGCATAGATATGATTTCGAAAAGCAATATTACCTATGGGCACTATTATTATTTTAGTGCAAGAATTGTGGGCTAATAGGTTTTGATGAGGTTTTTTCTTGCTTGAGACATAATAGGTGTGATGTTTTTTAACGGTAAAATTATAAACAACAGTATTGTTGGCTTGAGTACACGGATGTACAGATGCAAGTTTGTTTGCTCCGTTCTCTGTACGTATTTGGTTATACTGGTTCATGTTTTTTACAGTGGTCCATCCCTGATTTGCAAGATAAAACGGATGTTCACCAGTAACTATGATCTTTTCGGCAGCAACAAGAGAAGTGTATGTACTGATAAAACAGCATAGAGATAAGGAAAGAAGGCATATCATAGTATTTTACCTCGTTGTAGACTTTTTGATGATTGTATTGTACAAGAGATCGTATTTACCTATGGTAGATGAGGACATAGGGAAGATCCCAGATTCAACTTGTTTTTTAAATGCTTGAGCAACCTTTATATAATGTCCAAGAAAATTAGATGACAACAGGTTTAGATGTGATTCTGCTAGAAGAAGTCGTTCTGGAGCATAAAGAAGAGCATATAAAATTTCATGAGGAGTAAACATCCCTTCCGTTGCGCCAGACAGGAGTCGATTATTGGAATCAATTTCTCTTCCCATATATGGCCCTGGTAAATAGAGAATGTGTTCATGCTGCATGAGCTCAGAAATTATGTTCTGATAGTCCCGAATGGGCGAATTGTCTTTTGGGTCCATTGCGGAATACACATTCAGGTTGAATTTGTATCTTAAGGCACTTCCAATGCTATAGACATGTTCGTCAATTCTTCCAATCAAAAATATATCTTCGTCTTTTGTTTTGTCGCGAAGTTTGTCAGGAAAATCCTTGAAGTTATTTGCTATGATGTTGGCTACAGTCAGTATGCTGATGCGTGAACTTAGCCCACTTGCGGTTGCTTCTTTTGCTTGGTTGAGTAAATCATAAAAGTTGCACTGATTATGAACGAGAATCTTGCGGTTACTAATAAAATAAGTATGAGAGTTTACTATTTCGAGATTATACACAGGTTGTGACACCTGTTTGTTACATGTTCTTTTACGTACTACCGTAGTTTGACCTTGTTGCGATGTTCTGACTTTATCACCATCTGCAAGTTCTAGAGCGGAGGTCCATCCTTTGTCTAGAACATAAAATGGGTGTTCAGCTGTTGCCTGAACACGTTCTGCGGTAAACAATGCTGTATAGCAGTATGAGAGAATAATAAAGGATAATGAAAAATATTTATATGATGATGATAGAGACATAGGTATTTCCTTGCTTTTTTATTGATTCTAGTTGGTTAAGATGTCATTTATAGGAGTACTTGAAAAGTGCAGTGGTATATTGGTTTGAGTCGAATAAATAAAGCTGTAGTTAGAAGTTCGTGTAATAATAAAAAGAGTACTTCCCTTCTCTTGTTTTGCTCCGTAGGGTAGATGTTGATTTGGCTGTACCCCTACTTGACTCTGATAAATTCAAGGAAACGTCCATTTTTATGATATTATCTATACGAGCAAAATGCAACATTTTTTCGTCCTATTAAATAGGTCTATAAATAGTCTATTTAATTCTTTAAATGGTCTTGTCCCATTCTAACAGCTTGCAGTTATTGCAGCATGTGCACAATCCGTACTTCTTAATTAATAATCAGGCTACTTCTCTATGATAATACTGCAAATTACCACCTAATTTTTCTAATCTTTTCTTCACTTTAATTGGCCTTGTTATCGGGGTGAATATTTTCCGCATCGGTACTTTGTGATTTTATTTTTCATGATAATATATCGATGTTTGTTGATGTGTCGCATTCACACTCCGATAAAAGTGGTTAATATTTGCGCCTTTCTGGGCTTGGGCACGTTGCTGTGAGTTTTGGTAGAAGAAATGCTGATAAGGGGTATACGGCAAGGACAGTCGAATTCTTAGCACAATATCTCTAAATATCAGACCAAATTCGATAGGCTGGCAGCCGTCAAAGACAATCTGATTTTAGATAGTCAGGAGGGTAAAGTTATTTGTTTTGGAAAAAACTGAAGGTACTAATTTAAAAGGGAAGATAAGTTGCGAAGCAAGGTGTTTTCTGTATGAATGTATTTCATTTATACAGAAAATTTCTATCTGTAAGGGAGGTGATATCAGACGTTTGGTTCCCATTTATTCAGCATTAGAGTCGTATCTAGCGAGGTATTAGAACGTGATATAAGTTTTCACATGCTGGCAACAGTAAGAAATCAGATGGATCAGAACTTTAAATACATTTCCTTCTTTTTTCTCTATTCAGAGTTAAAAACGTCCTGACCTGAAATTATTTGCAAAGCCTTGAAAGCCGATGGCATCTAGACGATCATATTCTGTTTGCGCAAGCATGCCGTATTCAGTTTCCGGGTATTTTAAGACTATTGTTTTAAACCCTTTTGTATATTGATTCCAGACATCACGACATCCGCCATTACATGGACCAGTAGCTTTACGAAATATGGCGCGCGCTTGTATTTCATCTTGTAATATACTGGACTTACTAGCGTATTTTAATCGTTTTTTCGCTATTTTTATCAAATTCTTGAGAGTTTTACTTTTTTCAACACGCTTGATATATGCAGCAAGGCTATCATATTCTTTTAAAGTCTCCAAAGAGCGAAAAGCTACGTTTGTTTTCTCTATAGCCACAATTTCCATCGTTAATTCAGAGTTTTTTTCAATAAAGTTTCCAAACATATCAAGCAAAGGCGCTTCTATGTCCTCTGTTTGCTTGATTTTTTTTGAATCAGACTGATCTAATGATTCTTTTTTTTGTATATCGTATAATAATGATCGAATACGTTGTCCGTATGTATGCTCTATCCGACTCAGCAAAATAGCAGCCTCTTCGTCTTTTTTCTTGGCCAATGCCATGATTTTTTTGAAAATACTGTAATCGCCATTAACAAACCGCCACCACAAATCGCGCACTTCTGATTTACGGAAATCATCCCCCTTAACAGGGAAAGAACCGTGCATATTGGCGTATTCATTCGTTAATTCTGGCAATGATATGGCACTACGGCTACCATCTGGCTTAATCAGAACAGAACCGTGAAATTGGTCGTTAAAAGAACTGCTGTTCCGAATACGAGCATAAATGATACCTTTCACAGGATCGTGCTTCAGGCCAATTTGAGCCATCATATAATCAATATTCGATCGCTCTGCGACAATTATTTGTATGGGAAGCTTTTCTTGTATCCGTCGTGTGTGCAGTTTTTTTATGGCAGAACTTGTACCTGTTACAGTACTGCTACAATTAGAACGATGTGTATTCATGTACGTAATAATAACAGATTGCCCATCAAAATCTTCTAGCGTATAAGGGTTATCTTTATAGATAATGCCTTCAAAATCTACTGCATACACAGAAGACGCTATTGTCATTATTACAGAGAGAAAAACCCTGTTCGCTACATCTCTACCAATCATATTTTCCCTTTATACTTTTTGTTTTATAGCAATTACCAGAAGATATTTTCAATTACCAGTGAGTCCGATCATAGATCACTATCCATCCGATACCTATAACACGATACTCCTTTTTCCAACATGATTTCATCAGCGAACGAACAAAAGGCTACTTGAACATCGATTGTCCACTGTTCACTGGAAGTCATGATGCTATTGCATACTACACCCTATATTCAGCGTGTGTGTTTCAAACGTTGCACGAAGGGCTGCTGCCTGAGTTGCTGCGGCTGTACCTTTGTACTTATTCTCAACCTTTAGTAATTGAGCAATATAAGCTTTAGTGTACCCTTTAATCTTTTTTGATTTGCTTGCCATTTTTGCAGTAACATGTTTTCTGGAAGCATCTGCCTTAATTGCAGCAACTATCTGGCAGCCTTTTAAAACCTTCTTAAATACCTTGTCCTTTTTCAGTTTTTTCTGCAAGGACTCGAAGTCTTGTGCTAATTCATCCTGTTTCAATTTTGTTATAGCGTCAGCTAAGGCAGTCATGGCCGCCAGCGGATCTCCCGATGTCATTTTATTTATTGTTGCCAATTCTTTCTCGGCCCAACCTGCTACGCGATCTAGCAAGAACTGCGCCTCTTCATCTGGACCTGCGGCAACGATCTTGCGCAGTTTCTTCAACGTATTTTTCCATGACTGGGTCTTACCTATGATTTTTGCAGCTTGAATATGTGTTGTAAATTCACGACCAGCAATTAATGCACCCGGAGATGCTGTAATTGCCGCTTTCATTTTGGTTTCTACATCAAAAGGACTACCATCATAGATCAATGTACCTTTATGATCAAAAAGAAAGCAGTGCGGGATACCCGACACGTTACTGTTTTGCAAATTGCCATTATTAATAACGGCAACAAACTTCTTGCCCCCATTTTCGGCCCACTTTGCAGCAGCCTGGGTATCGTCTGCACTCTGGCATTGATTTGCTATAATCAGTAAGTTCTCGCCGTACTCTTCCTGCCAATGACTCAAGTGACTGATGCTTCGTAAACATGGTGGACAATTCACTCCCCAATACTCAAACAGTACAACTTTATTTTGTAAATCTGCCGCTGTGATCTTAGGTCCATTTACATGGCTTCCCAATGTCACTCCATCAAGAGTTGCTTCTGAAGCTGCGAGTCCAGATAGACCAGCAAGAGATATGAGCGCACAGCGCTTGATTATGTTCATAATAGAACACTCCTTATTCATTTAGTAGATCCAAGAAAGAAAATGGAACAGACCTATTGTTAATTGTTACCTATGGGAGTTTCTCCTGCTCTGATATAAATAACGTCACGATTAACGAAATAAGTTGTCTTTGTTTGCGTTGTTAATTCATCAAGAATTGAACGTAATGATTGATTCTGTGCGTTCAGGGTAACAGTGGTAGCAGTTTGCTTTTTTGTTGTATCGGGTGTCTGGATAATATTTACATCTACGATAAAATTATTTCCAGTTATGTCTCTTAAAATACTTATAGATTCATAGAAATTTACATCTGAAAAGGAAACGCTTGCTTTCGATTTTAATATATGTTCACTTTTTTCATCTGATAAAGTGGGGATTTTGTCTATTTGCTCAGGTCGATTGTCGAACTCAGACACAGTAAAAAACATCGTCGTTTTCTTCTGAATTTTTTCATGCAATTGCTCATCGATATTTATTGATATGGGTTCTTCATTTCTAGTTAGTGCTTTTTTTTCTAATTCTTCTTCAGTAAGAATGTCGATGCTTAGGATAGCTGCCCCAACAATAAGCCCTGTAACACAGGCTATAGAAATTTTAGTCATAAAAGTAACTCCTTGTAGTGCTACTTCTGGTATAGCGGTAGATGTTTGTGATGATGCAAGCAACTTATTCCAGGATGCTAGCAATGTGGGATTTATAACGCAGCTACTAGCAGCATGCATCTGTGCACTCAAGCTTGCTAATGTGCAAGAGACGCCAACGCGTATAAGCCGCTTTCGTAGAGCTTTTAGGCAACGATGTACACGAGTTCGAGCGGTTCCTGGTGAACACCCAAGTTCTAAAGCCAAATCTTGATGGCTTAAACCGCCATAATAGGCTAACACGAGTGGCTGTCGTTGGCGTTCGGGCATATCGGCTAATGCTATACGAATGTGATCGGTTAGTTCTTCATGCATGATTTGCTCTGCTGGATCCAGAAAGTGTTTAGGTTGCTGTGCAGCTAAGGCTTCTCGTTTATAGGTTCTGTCATGTGAACGGAGTAATTGAAGAGATTGAAGGCAGGCAATACGCCGAATCCATGCATATGCCCGAGCTTCTACGTATTCGTCAGCTGTTTGAAAGGTGTTGATGCCGTTACGAATAGCAAGCAAGGTGTTCTGGGTAGCATCTTCAGCAAGATGCTTATCCCCTAATATGCCTAAAGAGATAGAATAGAGTTCTTTACCGTAATCGTTCACGATTGCTTCCCACGCAATCTCATTGGGCTGTTTTTTCAGCTTTTCTAGTAACGATACCAAGCAACTCATAGTAGCGACTCCTCTACCACTTATATCGCCGCCAAATTGATTGTGTTACAGCATTTTTTTGTATTTTGCAAAAATACTGATTTAAGCGTCTAAAGGAAAGGTTGAGTCTTCCCGTATGTCCTTGCATACTAGATGGAAATGTTGAGGTTGCGTAAACAGCATGCGGTTGAGCGTATCTTCTAGATAGAGTGCCTACTCTCTAATAGGAGCTGGACAACCACATTTACAGCAGCACTCCGGATTGGTGCCGGACGTCTATTATCCATGGGCAGAGTGCGTGTGATCTCTTGTTGGTTTTGTTTGCTGTGATAAATCGCCATTTTGATTCGATAGCTGCACTCTGAACTTTTCATACAGCAGCACTTAAAGAACTATATGCACTAAAGTGGGGATTTTTTATTGCAGATTTCATTTTTAGTAATTTGATAAAAAAATAGTCTCTTTAAAGTGAGGCGCGATGGCACTTTCTCGACTAGGATGTGGCTTAAGCGGCGGTCTCATGTGTTTTTCTCGGATTCCATACCACACTGGTTTCTCGGAAATTCTCCAGACCTTCTTCATGTAAAGGTTCTCCTTGAAAATCTTTCATAAGAGAGGCCATACATCTTTTGTAAAGAGCTTTTAACCAAGGCATTTTGTTTAATGTCTGTTTACTTTCTTTATCGTGATCTACGCCTATCGCTGCCAAATACACATATTTATATTTCTTTTCATATTGGGTGAGCGGCTGATCGGTCAGTATTTTTTCTTTAATGCCTTTTCCTTTTGTGGAGAGAAGGTTGAGGTATGCTTGTGCGCATATATTTTGCTCTTCTGACCAGACACCTATCAGTTTTTTTTGTTTGCCATCAATTCCTTTTTGAAAAATAGCTGTTTCTAGGGAACAGTCGATTTCAAATTTTGTCATTTCTAGATCTTGTTGTTCTAATTGCATGTGAATACCGTTGGCAGGTAGGGCACTAATAGAGAACTCTTTTGGGAGACAGCCGGGACCAGAAATAACCAGCGTTGCAGGGGGCGGTAACTTTTTGCCAGAAACCCTGAAATATCCTGCGGGGTCGGTAAAGACGCATCTGCAAGGTGTTTATTTTATATAGACAATGGCATCGTGAATTGGCTCATCAAGCCAATTGACTACGGTGCCACTTATATCTGGCTAATGACCGGTGCCGTACAGATATGAGTAGCAGGTAAGAGAGAGAAAAATAAGAGCAATAATAGAATGTTTCATAATGGTGCTCCTAAATTCTTAGATATTTGCATGCTCCGCACCCCTTAATTAACAATCAGGCCACTTTTCTATAAATAATACCGTAAATTATCACCTGACCTTTTTTTGTAGACAATATGTCTTTTGCTAAAGGTCAGATTCGTTTCTGAGAAGAGATATAATAAAGGTTATCTTTTAAAAGGGCACGGTTATGTACCTAATGTTATGGTAATAATAGCCGAACAGTTCGTTTCAGTATCTACGTGAGCGAATGAGGTGTCCTTCTCGCCAGGATTCTCATCAACATCTTTGTGTTGGTGATGATCAGCGATGTGACAATAGTAGAGAAATACTCAAATTGTATTTTATGGAACAGGTCATTGATTGTGAATGGAAATATTTGTGTTTATTGAAATAGATGTGTGCCATGAGGTAATGTCTTTTTATTCGGTAATGAATAGTGTTTTGATCATTTTTTCTGCAAATTGTTCGCCAATGTTTGCGTAGTTTTTTCCTGTGTAGTGGTAGTTATCACGAAGTGGAATGTCATCGACATCAATCCAGTTGCAGTGAGGGTGTCGTTCAGTATAGGCTATAAGGGCTTGACGGACTCGGTTGAGGTGTGGTTCCCATGAGCTTCGTTCTCCCCATGCTGGTGAGCCTTTAATTTTTGTGCTGATACGTGCGACGAAAACTGGAATATCAGTCATTGGTTGTTCAATAAATTGATTGCAGATCTCTAGGATGCTGCCGCTGTAATGTGTGCGGTCATCATGAGGGAAGCCCTCTCTGTTTTTCCAGCCATAAACAAAGTCTTCGAAGAGAACGTCGTAGTTGTTACTCGCAACAAGATTGTTGGAGTCGCCTTCACCTTGATACCAGCACAGACTTTTTATGTGAGGGGTGTATCCTTGGTCCTTCAAGGCTTGTAGAGCAGTTTGTAAGCGTTGTTGGTAGCGCTTGTTACCTGGTTTCTGGACAAAGGTTTCTATTTTGCTGTGCGGTCGCCATGTTTTCTGATCTCGACCACCCGCATTCCAGAAACCACAAAGGCTGGTTGCACCCTGACAAACGTTGAATACGGCCACCTTTCCGGTTGGGCTATTCTGTTGTAGCTGTGTCCAGATCCGATAAGCGACAACATGTTCCCAGCCAAGACGCTTACTCTGATGTAGTGATATCCAGCCGGAGCTTTCCAGTTTGCTGCCTTTTGAATAGTGGTAGAGGACGGGGTTGTTACTGTTCTTGAGCCATTGAGCGATGGCAGGTTCATGTTTTTCCATCTCTTTTTTCGTTATATTACCAGCCATGTTGGATTGACCACCGAACAGATAAACTTGAATAGGAACTGGTTCGGCACAGAAAATGTTGCAGATGAAAGTAAGGAGTAGTCCTACAGTGAAAATGTTTAACACGATTCATTTCTCCATGGTGTTAGTCAATCGAAATTTGTTCAGCTCAGAGATGTTGTTTATTGACAATGGATCATAAATCTCTGTATGAAACTATTATTCTATTGTCTACTATTTGAAAAGCGTCGTGAGAGGCTTTGTAGTAGTGGCATTTCTGTACAGAGTCGCAAGAGTTAGATGTGATATTGTAGTGCTTTCTATGATAGCATTTCGATCTTCCCTCCTCTTAATGAATAATTAGGCCACTGTTCTATAACAATAACGTGCATGATCAGCTAACCTTTCTTTGCAGATCATATTTTCTCCGCTAAATGCCATATTCGTTTCTGAGAAGATATATAAAAGCTTATGTTATTACAGAGATTATAACAGCAGAGGGGTGCTGTAAGGTTATAGTGCTAGGTAAGGAAACCCGCATATAATGGCTACAACCAAGTGGATGCTTATGCGTAGTGAAGGAGTATGCCCTAAACTTTATGATTCCAAAAAGAAAGCCCTATTATAACTTGTTGTTATAATAGGGCTTATGGCGGAAGGACGGGGATTCGAATAATGACATATTTTTGAAAAACTTACCGCTATACCCATCTATATACTTACTATTTCTTAGTTTAGAAAGTGTAAATGAAATGGCCGTTTAGTCAAGAATATGGCCATATATGCGGTTTTATGGGAAAGGTTTTTCGTGGCTCACCTGAGACTCACGATGCCTTTCTTTTTAGCTAGAGCGTTGGGAGTAGTTTAATTTAGTGCATTTCTTGATTTGAGCAAGTTGGTGTAAGTTTAGATAGAATAAGGATTAATCTTTTTTAAGGGGTACGGGTATTTGCCATCCCGTAGAAACCACCAGCGATATCAAGAAAAGTGGACGTGTTTTAGCCGATTCATAGGAGAGCTATGAATCGGCTAAAATTACGTTTTGTGTGTTTAGATATCTGTATCTCGCGCTAATTCATTGAGGTAGGAACGATAGACATAAACCCTGTCTCGTGCTTTACCTGTATTTTCTTCAAGTATGCCAGCTTCAACAAGGGCATTAATTGCTTTTCGTGCTGTTGGTTTACTGGTCTCAAATAGTGTAACAACTTGTGTCGTCGTAATCATTGGATGCTCAGGTAATATTTCTAGAAGGCGGATAGCAGAAACACTTGCCGTTTTATGGGCAAGAAAAGATCGTCTATCGTCACTTATCATTTTGAATAAGCGAGTGGCGGTAATGATTCCATCTTCAGCGGCTTCGATAACGCAGTCGAGGAAAAAGGAGATCCATCCTTCCCAGTCTCCTTCTGTACGAACAGCGCCAAGGTATCGATAGTATTCAGATTGTCGTCGTTTGAATGCGAGACTTAAATACAATAATGGTGATTGCATGAAGCCCCAATGCTCAGCAAGAAGTGTTATCAACATACGGCCAAGCCTGCCATTGCCATCAAGAAATGGATGTATGGTTTCAAATTGTACATGAGCTAAACCAGCACGAATAAGTGGTGGCAGGGTCTCATCAGATGTATGAATCCAGCCTTCTAAATCAGCGAGTAGTTCATCAAGGCAATCTGCTGGGGGAGGAACGAAGAGTGCATTTCCAGGACGGCTTCCGCCAATCCAGTTTTGACTTTTACGCACAACTCCAGGTTGTCGATCAGCGCCACGAACTCCTGACATAAGGAGCTTGTGCGTTTCTGTCAGTAAACGCCGACTAATGGGTAGCCCTTTTGGATCATGTAATTGCTTTCGAGCATAAGTGAGGGCTGTAATGTAATTGCAGACTTCTTCAACATCAGCAGGCTGTTCAGTACGCTGTGTTGCTTCGTAAATGGCAATATCATGAAAAGTGGCTTGAGTGCCTTCAATGCGAGAAGAAACCAAGGCTTCTTTGCGAACAAAGCCATACAAGAACCATTGTGCGCTTGGCACCATATTTTCACAAACAGAGAGTCTCGTTAAGGCATCGGTTGCTTTTTGAAGTTGAGTGAGATGTTCATCAGTGAGTGTGAGTTCTGGGTTTTGAGGGGGAAGGCTATGTGGTATAAAACATTTCACAGCTTCTTCTGCTGTACCAGTGTTACGGTAGCGACCAGTAGTGCGATGCATATGAAAGCCCTCTTTCTTTTTTCAGTTGCTTAGGAAAGAAGTCTTACTTAGTGAGGAGCGCTAGGAAAGGACTCTTTCTTAGCGGGTATTTGAGAGCGTATCAGAGAGGGAGTATTTGCTATCCCATAGCCATCGTTGGGCAACCTATGGGCAACAAAAAAAGTCACGTCATAAACCATTGTTATGACGGGACTTATGGCGGAAGGACAGGGATTCGAATAATGACATATTTTCTAAAAACTTACGGCTATATCCATCTATATACTTACTATTTCTTGCTTTAGAGAGTGTAATTGAAATGGCCTTTTAGTCAAGGATATGGCTATATATGCGGTTTTATGGGAAAGGTTTCTTGTGACTCTATTGAAGCTGACGATGCCCTTTCTTTTTAGCTGGAGCGCTGGGAGCAGTTGATTTTAGTGCATTTTTTGATTTGAGTAAGTCTTGGTAAAAATATGGCCTAATTTTTTTTTAAGGGGTACGAGAGATGCATTAATGATGCGAACCTTTATGCTTGAATGCAACAAAAAAGTAGATACTTTTTGTTGCATTCATATGCCGAAACCTCCGACAGCCCGTCTTGAACTCAACGCCTTCCTGGAAGCTCAGGGAACAGGGGCTGTTTTTACTCGCCGTGATGTACAAGGACTTGCACCTGCGGGTAGTATTGGCTCGGCGTTAGCCCGTTTGGTGAAGGAAGGGCGGTTGCAACGCCTTGGCCCAGGATTGTTTCACTATCCAAGATTTAACTCTGAATTGCGCCGTGTTGTTCCGCCAGACCTTCATGCCATAGCGCAAGCCTTGGCCCGAAAGTTTGGATGGACGTTGATTCCCAGTGGACAATGGGCAGCGAATCAGCTTGGTCTTTCGACCCAGGTGCCAGCACATGCGGAATATTTTTCTGATGGTCCTGATCGTACTGAAAGTTTCGGTCGTCGACGTCTGAAGATTCGCCACGCTCGTCCAAAAGACTTGCTTGTTCATGATCCAGAGGTGTCGGCTATTATTCAAGCCTTACGCTATCTTGGTAAAGATCGGGTTGATAAATCTGTTGTTCGGCAACTTTGTAATGATATACCCAAGCCTGTGCGTGATCGTCTTTTGGAATTGACAAGATCAACATCGCACTGGCTCCATGATATTGCTCGCAGGCTTGTCAATGAAGAGGGACTAGACGGTGGATGAAGTAGCGCGCAAAGGCATTCAAGACACAAGTTATCTTGCTGACCTATTTTCTGTGACCGCAGAAGAGTTGGGTATTGACTCAGTGATTATTGAAAAAGATTTCTGGGTTTGCTGGATATTACGACGTCTGTTTATGAGTTCATCTATTGCAGAACAAGTTATTTTCAAAGGAGGGACAAGCCTTTCAAAATGTTTTGGTCTGATCAATCGGTTCTCGGAAGACATTGACTTGATTTTAGATTATCGGGCTCTTGGCAATAGCCTTGATCCGTATGGTAATTATAGCCGGAGTAAACAGAACCGGATCAATAAAGTTATATTGAATCAGGCACATGACTATTTACGAAACGTTTTTGTTCCTGCTCTGCGAGAGAGTATGCAACAGCAGATCCCAGATGAGCCCTGGGAACTTGAGCTTGACTCGGTTGAACCTGAAAAGATTTGGTTTTTCTATCCAAGTGTTGTTGCCAATGAATTGTCATATATCCGCAAAGCAATCTTGTTGGAAGTCGGTCCGCATGCGGCTCGAGTACCACATCAAAAGTACCATATCAGCCCCTTAGCATCACAGGTGGTGCCAGATCAATTCAATGCGCCGAGAGTTGAAGTAACGGCTATTGAGCCTTGGCGTAGTTTCTGGGAAAAAGTGACGATTTTGCATGAGAATGCTCACCGTCCGGTAGAGAGCCCGATGCCGAATGCTTATTCACGGCACTATTATGATGTCGTAATGATGAGCGGTAATAAGAACGTTTTTCGTGAAAGCCTTAATCGTCTGAGTTTGCTTGATGATGTCATTGCTCATAAAAACCGCTTCTATTATCGCGGTTGGTCGCATTTCGATACGGCTCGTCCGCCAACCCTGTGTCTTCTGCCTCAGCATGATGTGCATCAACGGCAACTTCGGCAAGATTACCAAGCGATGCAGTCTATGTTTACGGGGGAAGCACCAGTATGGGACGTTGTGCTTGATGAATTGGCACAGCTAGAGCAAAAGATCAATACGGGGAGATAATAGATGAAAGTGCGTCCCTGTTCTGATGGTTTGTTGTTGTTTGAACGATGCACTGGGCAGTACGTTCTTATTGATGAAGTCTCTTTTGCTGAAGTTGATTGGGCATTAGGGCCGCGGCAGGTCTCGATAGCGCTTACTAATCGTTGTGATTTGGCATGCCCCCATTGTTATGCGCCGAAGTCTGCTCATGAATTACCACTTTCTCTATTGAAGCAATGGGCGCTTGAGCTTGATCAACTTGGAACTTTTGGTGTCGGATTTGGTGGCGGTGAACCGCTGCTCCATCCAGACTTGGTTGAACTGTTGGCATATATACGAAATAAGACTCGTATGGCCACATCGCTAACAACGCATGGCCATCATTTTACAGAAGCCATGATAGATCGCTGTGCGGGTTTACTTGATTGCGTGCGAGTTAGTATGGACGGAGTTGGAACAACGTATGAATCGTTGCGCAAACGTTCTTTTGATCAGCTCACCGATATAGTGCGATCCTTGGTTGAAGTATTTTATGTCGGCATCAACATGGTTGTGAATAGACAAACAATTGACGAACTAGACTTGGTGGCAAATCATGCAAATGATCTTGGCGCGCGCGAATTATTGTTATTGCCGCAGGTCGGCTTGAAGGGGGCTTTAGCGATAAATGGTGATGATGAAGATCGGTTGATGCGTTGGATCCGGTCTTACCGCGGTCCTTTGCGTTTATCGATTGGTGAAAATATAGAACACCACTTTCCGGAGGCTAACCCTTTGCTCTCAGAGTCGCCGACGTTTCGCTATGCACATATTTCAGCCCAAGGTTTCCTTAAAAGTTCCTCGTATGATGAGCATGGCTTAGCGCTGTTTGGTAAGGATCTTTTTAATGTATTGAATCAATTTCATAAGAAGGAAGGATATTGTTGATGAAAATGTGGAACGAATATGGGGCAGAGCATTCTTCACGAATGCGTGTTATCGGAAAGTTCAAAGACGCACGAAGCGCGGCAATAGCAAAGGAATATATTGATAATCTTATCGACAACCTTGCGAAGGTTGTAGGCATGGACGATCGACGGACGCACTTTAGTGAGGACATTAGCGATGTTCTGTTGAATGCAAAATTCCACATGTTGCACCCATTTGAAATAGATCAGTTTTTTGGTGAAAGGATTCCTTCATTCGACAAAAAGTCGGACACACTGACGCTTTACACAGACGAAGCTGAAGTGACTGCTTTGATTAAGTTACTTCTTCATAAAGGAGCGCGGGTTGAGGTGTTTAGTGAGAACGATTATCCTCCTGATGAGGACGAAGAGGAATTGGAATAGCTGTTATGTCAGGTTTAAATTGGAATAAGTTTCAAGAGCTAGGTGGTGATAGAAGGTATAACTTCGAATGTTTCTGCCGTGCTATTGTTCGCAGAAATTTTGCTGCTTATGGTCAAATACGAGGCTTGTCTAACCAGCCAGGTGTAGAATTTCATCTCCAAGTGGAAGCCTTTAATTTAGAACTTGGTGATGTAGGGCGTTGGTGGGGCTGGCAATGTAAATGGCATGAACGACGGAGAGATGGTAAGCTCACCGCTAATGCAAAACGTGACATCAAAGATTCGATTGATAAAACACATAAGTATTTGCCTGATCTTACTGATTGGGTGCTTTGTACACCTTATATCCTTTCCGCTGCAGATCAAAAAGAGGTAGAAGAGCAGACGGATCAAATGACTATTCATTTTTGATCTGACGAAGATCTGGAAGGTTATTTGACTGGATCAGCTGCAGCCCTGAAAGCTGCTTATTTTGGCAATCTCGCATTGACCGCAGAGGAAGCTGTTCGACTTCGTGAATTTACGACAGCTCCCATTAAAGAGCGCTGGCTTGAGCCCATTCACCAAGAAGTCGAGGCCGAGCGTACGTTGCGTCAGATGCTTGGTGAAGCGCGCGCTTGGGACAGTATCCAAGAGAGGGCTCGTTCACTGGCTGCTTTGGTTGAACAAATCCAATCTCTCCATGCCGATTCAAAGTCGACTCACATATCAATGGATGGGCAGAATCGAGTCGCTCAGTTTATTGAAATGTGCGAGCAATTCTATCACTGTGTTCAGGAATTATGCGATGCCTTTTCTGTCGGACATATTCAGGCTATTACTGAGTGGATAGAGCAGGCCTCACTGCCACTATCCCGTGACTTATGGTCGACAGCAAGTTATCTACGAGTCAAAAACCATCCATCGTCTATAGATGCGACTAACGCGATTCATGAAATGTCAGAAATACTTGATGATATTGATGCCGTTCGACCATTGGTTTCCACCAAATTTGTAGCAGTTGAATCTGGTGCTGGCGGAGGAAAAACCCAATTATCTGCTCAGTTGACAAAAGCAGGGCAACGGCCCGCTGGCATATATTTCCAAGCAAAATTTTTGCGGCAAGGTCAGTCCCTGAATGATTTTGTTCGGCAGATTCAAATATATGGCGTTGTTCCACAGAGCTTTGAAGAGGTGCTAGAGGCCGTTGATGCGTTTGGCCAACGGTCTGGATGTAGGTTACCAATTGTCATTGATGGACTTAATGAATCAGAAGACCCTAGGGATTGGAAGGATATCATTGCAAGTCTGCTAAGTTTGTTGGAACGCTATGATCATATTCTTGTGGTGTGTACCTTGCGGACTGCGGACAGTTCTCGTGGGAGCGATCATGGTCTGGTGCCAAAGGGGGCGCGCCGAAGGAGAAGTGTTGACCCTTATGGGTCTTATGCACAGTTGGCGTTGCCTGCCGATATTGAACCTGTTCGTATGGAGGGTTTTGCTGAAGATGTCGAGGAAGCTGTTACTAAGTATTTCAATTTCTATAAAATCAATACTACTGGTCAGCATATACCTTATGCATTGTTTGAACATCCACTGACTCTTCGGCTCTATTGCCACAGCCTTAACCATGAACGGAGAGAATCAGTAATTGCTTCTGGTTTTCCGGCATCGATCTACCCTCTATTGCGTATGCTTATTGACGAAACTGCTAAGCGTATTTCTTTGCGGAAGGACTTTGGTGGAGGACGAAACGAGTATAAGGTTAAAGCGGCGCTCTATCGTATCGGTTTGGCATTCTGGGATTATAATAGCCGCGATCTTAGCGAACAAATTATGGATGAGGTCACTAATGACGTGATATCACCTTGGGGTGAAAAGTTATCTCATATCTTATGTGAAGAAGGCATCTTAATTAGGAACTTTATTTCACACACGAAAGGTTTCGTCTTTTCTCCTGCATTTGATTACGTAGGCGGTAGCCTGATTGCAGAAAGTTTAATCGATTCGATTGATAGTATAGATGAGATCAAGGAGTGGTGGTCTGAAGAAGATAATCACCATCGGTTTGCTGGGCATCCATTATCTTTTGATATATTTGCCTCGTTTGCTGCTCATTTACCTTATAGTGGCTTTGGAATACAGCTTTGGAAGGTTGTTCCAGAGGGCTTCCAAGCATCATCAATTGAACGACTAACTTCGGTTGAGTCGGAGACTATAGATAAGGATTCAGAGGAGGCCTATCGAATACTTTTGCTTTCTGATCGGGCAAAATTGGTTGATGCGTTCCCGCACCTCAAAACCTTACGGTGCCTTCCGGAGCACCCTTTCAATGCTGATTTCACCGATGCTTTGTTGAGATCCTTGCCTCTGGCACAACGAGATCTTTCATGGTCTGAATGGCTACGCGGGGATGACCATGGTTGGCATATGCAAGGTCCCCGTGAAGTTGCCGATGTTGAATACTTCATTGATGTTTGGAATCAGGCTACTGACCGCAATGAGTCTGATCGACTCATTGCGGTGTGGATTTCTTGGATAACGACCAGCACATCACATCAATTGCGAGACCTTGCGACTCAGGCTTTAGTTGCATATGGAATACATGATCCCGTTAGTCTATTTGAAATGGCAGTGTTGTCGTTAGACATTGATGATCGGTATATATCAGAACGAATATTAGCCGCAGCTTTTGGAGTGGTCTCGGCTGTATGTCCACTCAGAATACATGGTGAGGCAGTGCAATTGTATACAGAAGAGCTTCATCAACATTTGTTTGCCGCTACCGCATCTTGTCAGACCACCCATGAACGGATCCGCGCGTATGCCAGTAAAACTATTGAGTGTGCTTGGTATTACGGTGCTTGTATCGCTGATGAATATTGGTTTAAGCAAGCAATTCCTCCCTTTACGATGCAAGGTACTATGTCATGGAAGGAATCAGACGCGTTTGATGATTGGTCGAAGGGCTCTCCATTCACTATGGACTTTTCAAATAAAACACTTGGACAATTGGTGCCAGATAGGAGGCATTATGATGAAAAGCATAAGGGGTACCGAAAAATTGTTCGTAATATAGCATGGCGAGTTCAACAATTGGGTTGGAGTGAACAGGTATTTGGAAAAATAGATGAATCCATTGAATCATCACATCGCTATCCTCAATATCGAAACGGGAAAGAATTATGCACTGATCGTTATGGCAAGAAGTACTCTATGATTGCCTTTCAGGAAATGTTAGGCTATCAGGTTGATAGAGGTGTGTTTGATGACCGTCGTTCATTTGAGCGTGACACTTACGTTGACATTGACCCGACCTTTCCGGCTTCTATGGAAATGTTAGAGTTGGTGAGTACAGATGCTTTGTTGGGTCTAGAGCAACCAGATACTGCTTCATGGATTCAGCATGGTCCTTTGGAAAATGTGGATCACTTTGTTTCGCTATCAGAGAGTGACAGTTCCTGTAGCTGGAGGTTATTGAATGGATATGTATCGCAGGAGAATTATGATTTAGCAAGGCATGTGGCTGCGTTTATTAGAGTCTTCCTTATCAAATCGAGTAACCATTTACAATTCGCAGGTTTGCTTCAAAGACAAAAATATGGCAGCAATTTGCCTGAGGTTCCGGTCTTCCGAGGTGTTTTTGTTGGTGAAGCCCCGTGGAGCAAAAGTTTTTCTGATTTGAGTGCTCAAGAAATCAGTTGTGTGGTTGGTGAGCGAGAGAATACGGTAGAATTTGACGTTATCTGTCCGGTATGTGAACTGAATTGGGAAGAAGGACAGTCCCCCGTTAATGTTGTAGAATCTGCTGATTGCTTGGCAAAGCCTATAGCTACTGAATTACAACTGCATCGGCCTTATGATGCTATTGATCTTTACGATATGGAAGGAAGGCAAGCGACACGAAATACTAAATGGACAGAACGATCAAACGAACAGCGCCTTTTTTATATCCGAGAAGATTTACTTAATCAATATTTGGCCGCGAATAATTTCTCGATGGTGACAATTGTTTGGGGTGAACGTGAATTGGATACCAAGTCCATAGTAGCGTTAACGAGGGCTAGAATGGAGCAAACTGTTTTTCGTCAAGATTTTAACGAAGTATTGCGATAATGCTCATTTGCTCTGGTTTTGCATGGCGTTGGCCAAGTCTATGGCTCCTAATTGATTGAGAATTTCTTGTATTTTGGGAAGGTCGTAGAGTGAGGTCTTTGCATAAGGGTTAAGCAACAAGATTGGTCGTTGTGGTGTCAATATATTATGCCAAGGGATCAAGATGACGGCACTGCAATATTCGAATATTTTTGTCTGAGATCGAATTTGATCAATAAACCTATGTTGAGCTTCTATAAAATCAGGGCGGTCTCGAGTGTTGATGGCAACAAGGCCACTAATGGCTGCACTAGCTAATTGACGAGCACCCGTCTTGATGCCTTTTGATTCTATTTTATTCCATGCTCGTTTAACCGATGAAGGTTCATGAGAAATTGTGGTTTCTGCTTCTGAGTTGAATCTGCCAATGGCTAGAGGGCATAGGATATTCGGTTGTTTTTTACCGTGGTTTATGCTCATGGCCTCAATGATCAGGTGTGCATCTTGTGTAGCTAACGCTTGGGCATTGTCGTGAGTTCGTTCGTTTTCAATAGGTAGACGAGTGTGGTCAAATGGTAGTAAGTGAAGTATATAGGGCAGCCATGATGAATGTGACTGTTGTGTGATTGTGAGCGAGAGAATTTCATAATAATCTCCAACCCATTTTTCTGTTTGATGAACATCTAGTATTTTACACTCAATGGCTAGGCAATCTCCATTAATGTGGCCTGTTACATCAGGCGATTTCGTACCTTGACCAGAGGGTGGAAATTCTATATGTAAACCAACGGAATGCATAATGAACCCCATTTGCATTTCAAACCACGCAGAGTGGCTCGTTTGATGGCCTTTGATTCGATTAAGCACGTCGAAAAATCCATTATATGATGTAAGCTGCTTAATCATTTCTGCTGTCTTGAGAATTGGGCTGACATCGACCATGCCGCCCCACTGAATGACTCGGTCAATAAAAGTATTTGAACCATATCCGCTATGAAATGCTTCGCAGGCTTGTTTGGCAGGGAAATGGGATTTCAATATGGCAAGGGCTTTTTCTATGTCTTCATCCGTGGCATTCGCTTGTCGCAAAGCTCTTGGATCTCGAAAGCGGTCAGCTAACCACCATTGCCCTGATTCGTTTAATAATTCGATGACACCCAGTTCTCTCACAAGCCAATCCTTTGTGTTGGTAAGATGACATTCTATGAAAAAGGTTCTTAGAATCAATGAAGGAGTCATTTTGTGCCAATAACGGTTTGTCATTATTCAGGTTTACTACAGTAGGCGATGGAGTGTGCTGGTGTAAGAAGAATATAGACTCAATCACGGTAAAAATAAAAAGATGTAACCTTGCTTGGCTGCAAAATTCATTGAATTCGATAAGAAGCTTGCTGAATAACAAGAGTTCTTGGTCACTCCTGCTACCATTATGAAATTTATCTGTCAAAAATGGGACCATAGCAACAAGGCTGATCAACGAGGACGCCCCCTCTTAGAGCCGGAGATTGTCGATAAGGTCATTGAACTGCTTAAAGACAGCCCGAACTGGGGTGACGAATCAGTCAGTGATCGCTTTTGCAACCTCAATATCATACTGTCACCATCAAGTGTTGGTAATATACGACGAACGCACAGCATTCCACCTGCACCCGAACGACAGAAAACAGGATCATGGGAACGCTTTCTTGCTGTCATGTGGCCGATGTTAGCTGCAATGGATTTCACAACAGTAGAAATACTCGACCCAGTCACCAATGAATTAACGATCATGTACCTGCTCTTTGCTATGCGTCTCGAAACACGAGAAGTTCAATTCGTTGGTATGACAGAAAATCCGAACGAGGAATGGATGCTCAACCAAGCAAGAAAGCTCACTGACCCAATTGATGGATTTCTCATTAACAAAACGCACATGATCATCGACAATGACACAATATTCAGCAAGGCAATTCAAAAGGCACTAAACTGGTATGGACACAGAATGTGTTCGCACTTGTATTAAGACATCGAACATGAACGCCCGCATGGAACGTTTTTTTTCAGAACGTTTAAAGAGGAAATCCTAACTTGGACGATACCCCGTAGCGAAGTATCCGTCTTGCCAAGCCGGTTTGCTCTTTTATAAAATCGTGTAGTTATTTTTTATTTTTAAGCGACGTCAGCGACGAGATTGTGTGCGAGACGTTGTGCATATGCTGCCGGTGTCCACGGGGCAAGAT
>JADGDD010000030.1 GCA_016745075.1 Planctomycetota bacterium
GGTAAAAGTGGGTGATACTATTGTTAGAGTAGGTGAAAACGCAGAGCAAGTAACCGGTTTTGAGGATGTGAAGCCAATGGTTTTTGCTGGTGTATATCCAGTTGAAAACGATGACTACGAAGAGTTGCGTGATGCTATGGAGAAGCTACAGTTAAACGATGCTTCTTTGACTTATGAACCAGAAACGTCTGTTGCTTTAGGTTTCGGTTTCCGTTGTGGGTTTTTAGGAATGTTGCATATGGAAATCATTCAAGAGCGTTTAGAGCGTGAGTTTGATATGACCGTGATTACCACAGTACCCAATGTATCTTACATTGCACATACTAGAAGAGGGGAAATATTTACCGTTAGAAATCCTTCGGAGTTTCCAGATCCATCACTTTTGGAATATGTAGAAGAACCATTTATTTCAGCACAGATAATTACAAAGTCGGAGTTTATTGGCTCAATTATGACTTTATGTATTGAAAAACGTGGTATTCTTCAAACACAAAATTATTTGACTACAGACAGAGTTGAAATTATATTCCATATGCCTTTGGGGGAGAT
>JADGDD010000031.1 GCA_016745075.1 Planctomycetota bacterium
CATGACCGCGACGCCAACGGCACCACGCAGCAAACCACGGCCTGCTGTTCGTTTTGTTGTCAAATGTTGATGCCCCATTGCCATTGTACCTTACTCCGCCGCCATCGCGCCCATACGGCCGGT
This sequence comes from Planctomycetota bacterium, assembly GCA_016745075.1. GTDB lineage: Bacteria > Planctomycetota > UBA11346 > UBA11346 > UBA11346 > JADGDD01. The sequence continues at coordinate 124 of JADGDD010000031.1, forward strand.
TTTTTGCGCCTTTACGCGATCTTCAATTTCATTGCGGAAATTCTTGATCAGACCTTGAATTGGCCAGGCCGCCGCATCGCCAAGCGCACAGATGGTGTGGCCTTCGACTTGTTTGGTCACGCTAAACAGCATGTCAATTTCTTCCAGCTCGGCCTCGCCGCGCACAAGTCGATCCATTACGCGCATCATCCAGCCGGTGCCTTCACGGCAGGGCGTGCACTGACCACAGCTTTCGTGTTTGTAGAATTTCGACAGACGCCAGATGGCTTTTATGATGTCGGTGCTTTCGTCCATCACAATCACAGCCGCAGTCCCCAGCGAAGAACCCACATCGCGAAGTGCGTCAAAATCCATCACAGCGTCACGCATGTTTTCACCGCGCACACATGGAACCGACGAGCCACCCGGAATAACCGCTTTTAGGT
>JADGDD010000032.1 GCA_016745075.1 Planctomycetota bacterium
GTGCTAGCTTAGCCTTATTTAAAAGGTATAGACATTGAAGATTATGGCTTATATTCTTTTTGTATATGACTATTACAAACAATAAAACTATTGAGGGAACTTATCGTGTCTTTAACTGACAATATGCCAGATCAGAAAGGTTATTTTGGTGAGTATGGTGGTCAAATTATACCGCCTGAGCTTCAGCTTGTGATGAATGAGATTGATCAGGCTTATGAAGAAATATGTAAAAGCCAAGAGTTTCAAGATGAGCTGGCTGATTTATATGCAAAGTATGTAGGCCGCCCGAGCCCTATATTTCATGCAAAACGCCTGACAGAAAAATCGGGTGGTGCACAAATTTATTTAAAACGAGAAGATTTAAACCACACTGGGGCACATAAAATAAACCACTGTTTAGGTGAGGCATTACTTGCCAAGTTTATGGGCAAAACAAAAGTATTAGCTGAAACCGGTGCAGGGCAACATGGGGTCGCTTTAGCGAGTGCGTGTGCTTTGGTGGGTATTCCCTGTGAGATTCACATGGGCGCGATCGATATTGC
>JADGDD010000033.1 GCA_016745075.1 Planctomycetota bacterium
GCTACTAGGTGAAAGTAAATTAGATTTCAAACAAAGCTCTTATGTCAACTCTATTCAATCTGGCGCAAGAGGTTTGATGACAATCATCAATGATATTTTGGATCTTTCTAAGATAGAAGCAGGAAAACTTAAACTTGAATATGAAACTGTCGATACTTATTCATTTATTTTTGATATAGAAAAAATATTCCTACAAGCAATTACAGATAAGAATTTGGAGTTCGAAATAGTGGTAGAGCACGAACTTCCTAAAGCGCTAATTATTGACCAGACAAGAGTACGGCAGATTCTATTCAACCTCATTGGCAACGCGATTAAATTTACTGAAAGTGGTTATATTAGAATTAATGTACGGCATTTACAAAGAAAAGAAGACTCTTATGGAAACTCACAAGACGATAAAAAGATCGATATTTCATTCACGGTAGAAGATTCCGGAATTGGGATTGAACAAGATCAAGTGAAACATATTTTTGAACAGTTCGAACAACATCGTGGACAACGAAATTCCAAGTTCGGTGGTACAGGCCTAGGT
>JADGDD010000034.1 GCA_016745075.1 Planctomycetota bacterium
GATAAGAACACCTATGAATGGTGTTTTAGGGATGACACATTTAGCTTTACAAACAGAGCTAAATGAAAAACAGCAAACTTATATCTCAAAAATTGAAAAAAGTGCAAAATCTCTTCTTGGAATTATTAATGATATTTTAGATTTTTCTAAGATAGAAGCTGGAAAACTAAATATAGAAAAAGTAGATTTCGATCTTTTTCAAATGATAGATTCTATTGTAAATTTAGTAGAGATAAAAGCGATTGATAAAAAATTAGAACTTATTATCCATTATGATGAGAACATTCATAAAGATTTTTCTGGTGATGAACTTAGAATTGCTCAGATTCTTACTAACCTAATTGGTAATGCTATCAAGTTTACAGAGGTAGGTGAGATAAAGCTAAACATAAAAAAAATAGCTAATGAAAAGTATAGGTTTGAAGTTATTGATACAGGTATAGGACTAAATAAAGATGAACAAGAGAGACTATTCCAATCATTTTCCCAAGCAGATGAAAGTACTACAAGAAAGTATGGAGGT
>JADGDD010000035.1:0-230 GCA_016745075.1 Planctomycetota bacterium
CAGCAATACATCAGCACTTTCTTTTGCCATGGTTAGAAACTGTAACTGTTCTTTATTTAAACTTGATGATAGTACCAATTCCAGCATTCCGTTAATACCATTCATTGGTGTACGGATTTCATGACTCATATTTGCCAAAAATTCGCTCTTAGCTCTGTTGGCTTCCTCGGCATCATTTCTTGCAATTTCAATGGCAACAGCTTTATCTTCCAGTTCACGGTTTAATGCAA
>JADGDD010000035.1:240-505 GCA_016745075.1 Planctomycetota bacterium
TTTATTGTTTCTATTTGATTATGACGCTCCTGAAGTTCCTTTAATAAATGGATCAACTCATTATTCTGAGAGTTGATGGTATCGACCATACTATCATCGCCACGTTCAATTGTTTTACTAATTGCACTTTGAATATCGGTTATTCTACTATTATCTAAACTTGCTGTGAATCTTGGTAACCACTTTGCGATTGTAATAGTTGTTCCTTTTCCGGGTTTTGATTTAATATCGAAATCATCCATTAACCGTTGTGATCCCATAAGAC
>JADGDD010000003.1 GCA_016745075.1 Planctomycetota bacterium
ACATATTCCTGCGGCTATTGCAAATACGTTTTTCAAAACAGCAGCATATTCGGTTCCGTAAATATCATCAGAAATAACAGAAGAATATTGTGATAGACTCCATTGCTGAATAATTCCAGAAGATGGTGCAGTAATAGAATAGCTATAAACATTAACTTGTGCAATAGATGCGTGCAAATTGAGTGTTTTATTTTGCGTATAATAAATGTAGCCGATAAAAGACAAAAGACAAATAATAATAGTACTAATAATGGTTTTAAATGGAAAATGATAAGGTACCTTAGTTATAAAGGTAGGGTTAGTAATAGGTTCTGTCTCTGAAAAAAGAGAAGATTCTGCTATATCTGCATCAAATGAATGAATTTCATTTTGAATATTTGTATCAATATTTTTACTGTAATCATCCGTATAAGAATTATGTGTTTCTGATTCAATATCGGAGTTATTAAGATTTAAATGTGCAGTTGATTCATATTTTTCTACAATTGAAGAAAAATCATTACCACTAATTTTTTCTGAATGTTCATTAGAAAAAATATTATCAAAATGACTTTCTGTATCAGGATCAGATTTAGAATTAGTAGCATCAATTATTGTTTCATCTGATTTACTATCCCCATGTAGAGTGATAGAAGCTGTTTGATGTTCTACAATAGGGATATGAAGCGATGAAGCGATACTTTCATGCTGTCCATCAGCAGCATGAACTTTTAGGGATTCTAAAGGAGCATCTAAAGCTGTTTCATCTTCAGGATGATTTGATGGAATAGTCATATTATTTTATAGAGAGAAATATTTAGCAGAAGGATGATGAGTAATAAAACATGATGTACTTTGTTCAGGATCTAATTGAAATTCATCACTCAATGTAATACCAATATCTTGCCAACCAAGTAAATCTTGCAATAAAGCTTGATCTTCTAATTGAGGACAAGCTGGATAACCAAAACTATAACGACTTCCTTGATAATGTTGGGTAAAAAGTTTTTGAATATTAGTATCATCTTGTTTATCTATATTTAGTTCAGTACGTATATGTTTATGCCAATATTCAGCAAGTGCTTCTGTGCTTTCTACAGATAAACCGTAAAAATAAAGATAATCTTTGTATTCATCAGAAGAAAAGAGACGTTGGCAGTGTTTACTAGCTATAGCGCCCATAGTAACACAATGTACAGCTATTACATCACGTGCACCGTTTTCCCATGATTTTTTAGGAATAAATGATTTTTCATTATTTATTTCATCAGCAAAGAGTGGTCTATAATAATCACTTACACAGAGATGTTTACTAGAGTCTCCCATTTGTCGTGGGAATGAAATACGACCTCTTTCAAGACCTGTATCTGGATCAAATATAATCAAATCATTTTTATCAGCAGCACATGGGAAATATCCGTATACAACTTGTGGTTCAAGCATTTTTTCATCTATAGCCAGCTTCGACCATTTTTCAAAAACAGGATCAGCTTCAGTAGTTATGAGCTTTTTATAAGATGCATCATCTAATTCTTGACCTTGTCTAAATCCCCATTGACCTCTATAGAGTGCGTTTTTATTAATATATTCGAGGATAGAGGATAGTGGTATATCTTCAGACCTTACAATTTTACGACCCCAGAATGGAGGTTGTGGAATAATTTTTGCCAATTCAGTATGGGAATCTTTGTATGCTTGTCCTTCCATTATTTTTTGCTGCATTTTTTCATAAGCTGTAATGACACGTTTACTTTTTGTCTTTTTAGTAGTAAGTTTATATTCGGATTCTGGTATCTGCTTACATATTTCATTCATTAATTGTAAACCATCAAAAGCATCTGTGGCATAATAAACAGGCGCTTCTTCATGAGAGCGAGTAGAATTTTGATATGTAGAACGTAAGTCATTTTCTACATATGGCCGATTTAAAGCTGCGCCACCTACAATAACAGGTGTCGTGTAATTACGTTCAGCCATATATTTAAGGTTATCATTCATGATAACTGTGCTTTTTACAAGTAAACCGCTCATACCTATAACATCAGGTGTATGTGTATTAGCACTTTCAATAATCTCTTCTATAGTCTTTTTAATACCAATATTATGTACTTTATAGCCATTATTTGAAAGAATAATATCGACAAGGTTTTTGCCAATATCATGGACATCGCCCTTTACTGTTGCAAGAACCATAGTTCCTTTTTGAGCGGCATCTGTTCTTTCCATGAAATCTTCTAAAAAGCGAACACTAGCTTTCATACATTCAGCACTTTGTAAAACAAATGGAAGCTGCATTTTTCCCGAACCAAAGAGTATACCAACTGTTTTCATACCTTCGAGTAGTATGCTATTAATAATTTCAACAGCGCTATAGCCACTATCTAAAGCACGTTGTAACTGTACTTCAATTCCAGATTTTTTACCTTTTATAATGCGTTGCTGTAAAACTTCTTCTATTGGTAAATCGTCTTCATTAACATCAGATTGAGAATTAGAAGTGTCTCTATCCGAAAACCTATCGATAAAGGTAAAAAGTGGATCATAAATACATTCACCATCCTCATCAAATTTTCGTCTATCATAGATAAGGTCACGGGTTATTTGTAGATCTTCTTCATCTAAGTTGCTTATAGGAATAATCTTACCAGCATTGAGAATAGCAGAAGTGAGTCCACGTTGAATAGATTCGTCTAAGTAAACACTATTAAGAACCCTACGGGCATTCATTTTGATGCCGAATGAAATATTAGATAAACCTAATATGAAGCCAACATCTGGAAATTCTTTTTTGACTAATTCCATACCTTCAAGGGTATAAAGTCCAAGTTTTCTTGTATCTTCATCACCTTGGGTAATGGGGAAGGTTAAAAGATCGAATATAATACTTGATCCAGGAATGCCATGATGTTCAGTAATACGTTTGTATATTCTTCGAGCAATTTCTAATTTACGCTCTGGCGTTTTTGCCATACTTGCTTCTTTATCCTCATCAATAGTGAGAGCAACCAATGCACAACCATGTTTCTTAGCAAGTTCACAAACTCTATCAAATTTTTCGATACCTTCTTCAAAATTGACTGAGTTAATAATTGCACGTCCAGGAACGTAAGGAAGAACTTCTTCAAGAACATCTACCTGAGTGGTATCTATCATTAACGGAATAGGTATTAATTGTGAAAACCGTTTAACGGCTTCAAGCATTTCTGCTTTTTCATCGCGTCCAGTCCATGCTACAGAAACGTCTAGTACATGTGCACCTTCTTCTGTTTGTTCTTGGGCCATAGCAACCATGCCATCCCAATCATTTTCGAACAACAATTCACGGAATTTTTTAGAGCCTGTTGCATTAGTTCGTTCACCAACAATAAGAATACCAGTATCTTGCACCATTGTTGTATGCCCACATAAAGTAGAGAGCATAGGAGGGAAAGATTCTTTCCGAGATTGTCCTGCTGTTGCACCATGTAGAGCATCAGCTACAGCTTTAATATGTTCTGGTGTAGTACCACAACAACCACCAGCAGCATTAAGACCATAATCCTTAACAAATTTAGTATGCCAATATGCTAAATCTTCTGGGCTCAGATCGTATTCCGCTTTACCATTTTTAAGAGTTGGTAATCCAGCATTTGGTAAACAACTAATCCAGCGTGTGCTATTTTCACAAAGATGTTGTAAATGGCTTTCCATTTTATCAGGACCAGTAGCACAATTCATCCCAATAACATCAATGGGAAGGCTTTCTAAGGCTACCAAGGCAGAAGCAATATCAGTACCAGCAAGAAGAGTTCCCATATCTTCAACTGTTACCTGAACTTGTATTGGTAATTCTTTATTAAGTTGGCGCATTGCTTCGCGAGATGCTAGTACAGCACATTTAATCTGAAGAATATCTTGGCAGGTTTCAATTAAAATTAAATCACTACCACCATCTATGAGGCCTTTAGCAGCAACTACATAGCCATTAAATGCAGTGTCCCAATCTATATGGCCAAGTGAAAGTAATTTTGTTCCTGGCCCAAGAGATCCAGCTACAAAGCGATAACGGTCAGTGAACGAATTAGCAGCCTGACGAGCAACCTGTGCGGATTTAAAGGCTAAATCATAAGCATGTTCGCTTATACCAAATTCAGATAATACATGAGACATAACTCCAAAGGAATTGGTCTCAATAACATCAGCACCTGCTTGTAGATATTGTGCATGTATATCGGGCATAATATCTGGACGAGAATTAAGTAGCCATTCTGAGCAGTTTTCTTTATCAGCACCGCCAAAATCATCTATAGTTAAATTGAAATTTTGAAGAACAGAACCACAGCCACCATCATAAATTAAAACACGATCGCGAAATTCACCAAGATACTTAAAGGATTCTGCACGAAGGGTTCTATTATAGCCATTTTTAGCCAAAGTTGGAATACCCCAGCCGAGCCCTCCTGTTAGATGGTGGCAATCAGGACTACAAATATGTTCTTTATCACTCATAATTTAAAAGATATCATGATATCGCGATACGACGATATAAAAAAATAGACTGTCTTTTTAATGTCTTCATCCTCTATAATTTAGCTATCCACGGAGAAATGTTTACTTAAGCGAGGACCATTCTGATGGGCATAATGGTTTCCCTGATCACCATAAAGATTAGTACAGGCTTCTGTAAGTTCTTCATAGACCATAGCACAAATGGGCTGTTGATGACGCAAAATGAGGTCATCTTCATGTGGCCGAACCTCAAGTACTGCACGTGCACCGTTTTGTTTACCAGAAAAAACACCCCAACCAGGATCAAAGAAACCTGCATAATGTGCTCTAAATTCACCAGCAGAAGGATCATAAGGAACCATTTCACAAGCAAACCTATCGGGTACAGCTACTTTTTCATAGGTTGATAATATGTAAAAGGATCCCTTTTCTAAAAAAAGATAGCCACTTTCAGGACGAGTAACTGGAGTAAAATAGTCATGAGCATTATGACTGCCTTTTTGGCCAAGATGCACTGGTTTATGGCAGCGTTTTGCAACAAAACCAACAATATCAGAAGATAAATCAGCACCCATCACCAAACGATTGTCAAAAATACAGCGTTCAGCTGAGACAGAAGAATTATCAGGGTTCAATAATAAAGGAGTATGGGCATGTTCTATACTCAATTGACTGGCGTCTACAACTCGGCGGTTATGAAAAAAGATAGCCTGATTGAGGCTAATACCTGATTGAACAATAACATCGAAACTACGTGGAATAAGCTCAAGCCATACGTCACCATCATAACCACTATTTATTCTATCATAACGGGGTGTGGCATTAGTAAGCACACGGGTTGCTAAATCTACCCGTCCAGTACTACTTTTTGAATTGGTGTATGCTTCTATACCAATAGGCAAAGAAAATCGCTCACGTAGTCGAACAATGTACACATGGCCACGGGCTAAAACAGTTGGCTTAGAAGCAACAATATGTTCTACAGCAAGTCCATCTATCAGTGTACGAATATCTTCACCAGCAATGGGTAAAGTAGAGCCAGGTAAACGCCAAATATCACTAGATAAAGTAAGGTCTAGGCTGGCTGGCTGAATAAGATCAGAAGCAATGCCAGCATCACTAGTGATATGCCCCTTATCTATCAGTGTGCGGATACCAGTAGCGGTCAGGGTGCCGTTTGTAGGGAATAGAGAACTCATGGCTGCATTCTGGACTAGCTATCATATTGAGCAACAGATAACAAGCTGTGAATTGATAATATATAGAGCAAGAATTAAGGCATTATAAAAATATATGCTGGTAGCAGAATGTATTACGGCAGCCATAGCATAGCATCACCATAACTATAGAATCGATACTGTTGTGCTATAGCTTCGGCGTAGATCTCATGCATACGCTCAAGTCCTGTATAACATGCAAGTAACATCAGTAATGAAGATTTAGGAAGATGAAAATTTGTTAACAGACCATCAGCAACTTGTGGTTGAATAGGTGGATGTAGAAAGATCTGTGTCCAACCATTCCAAGTTTGTATAGTCCCATTATTACAAGCCGCAGCACTCTCTAGGGTACGGACAACTGTTGTCCCAACTGCAATAACACGACCACCATTGGACTTACAATTTGCAATAGCTGTAACAGTTTCTTGTGGGCATGAACACCATTCACTATGAATCTGATGGTCTTCAACCGATTCAGCTTCAACTGGCTTAAAGGTACCAGGCCCAACACGTAATTCTACAAAAGCACTTTGAACACCAACATTTTGTAAACGTTGAAGGAGATCTGTGGTAAAATGTAAACCAGCAGTAGGTGCGGCAACCGAACCAGGCGTATCTGCATAAACACATTGATAACGATCTTTATCATCTGGCCGATCATCACGTTGTATATATGGTGGTAGAGGAATATGGCCGACAGCATCACAGAGAGCCATAATATCGCAATCTACAGGAAATAGGAGTTCTCGTTGACCATCGTCTCTACATGTGATTACCTGAAGTTGTATACATTTGTCATTAGTTTCACTAATAAATAACAGAGTCCCTTCACGAACTTTACCACGAATCATACAAAGCCAGAGTTTATCGTTATCACTGGTTACTGGATGGATCAATAATACTTCAACTTGCCCACCAGTTTCTTTTTTGGCAAATAAGCGAGCAGGAAAAACTTTGGTGTTATTAAACACGAGTAAATCATTTGGTGCAAGAATTGAATCAAGATCAGCAACAGTTTTATGGGCATAACTAGTATGGTTGCTGAGTAATAGGCGGGCACTATCTCGTGGCTCAATAGCTTCTTGGGCGATACGTTCAGGGGGTAAAACATAATCAAAATCACTAGTTAACATGAACAGTCCAAATGGGGGAGAAAAAAATAAGGCCTCGGTATATAAATACCGAGGCCTTATAAATATAACGAGATCTTGTTAAAGAACGCTCTTATGGAATAAGGGCGAGCATTTCAACATAGATACCAGTTTCAGATTTAGCACCGTCTGCAGCTGGGTCAACGATTTCAATTTCAGCATTAAGAGCGAAGTTTTCGTCGTTTGTTGGGTTGGTCAACAAAGCGATAGCGATTTCGAAGAGTTCGTCGTCATCAGTATCAGCATCTGGCTCAAGTTGGCTGAGCATAAGAGTAGCGCTCATGTTGTCTTGGAACTTGTAGTTAGCGCCAACCATGAATGCCATTGAAGAGTCGATAGTTTCAGTTGTGCGAGAAGCGATGTCCCACATTACAACAAGCTTGTCTTCTACGCCAGTCCAGTCACCGTTTAAGCCGAATTGAGTGACAGAATCACCTGCAGCGTCTTTTTCGAAGATAAGTTCGAAGTCAAGGTTCAGACCAAGGTCAGCATTGCCCCAAGCGAAGTCAAGACCGATGCTGATGTCGTTTGTTTTTTCAGCAGCAACGCCAGAAATTACGTTGTCGTTGAGGATGAAAAGAGAAGCAGCCATGTCTTCGTTGATGTTGAATGCAACTTCAGCACCAGTGATTTCTTCACCAGTTACGCCAGCAACTTGGCTAGTGTTTACACGGTATAGGCCAGGAGCGTCGATATCTTCGTAGCCGAGGAAGGTTTGCATAAGACCAGCGCGAAGAGTAACTTGCTCAGAAACAGCCCATGCGATGTTAGCTTGTTCTAGATCGTTGCTATCGAGTTCGTAATCGATTTGAGCTTCAACAGCTTCGCCGATGCTATAGCCGAGTTGAATTTCAGCAGCAGCAGTGAATTCCATGTTGCTGTCTTGAGTTTTTACGTTGCCTTTGTCGGTAACGTTTTCGAGAACTACATCAACGAAACCGCCGATGGTAAGGTCGCCTACTTCTACTGCTGAGGCTGTGGTGGCAAGGGCGATAAGACCCAAGCTTGGTACGATATGTTTAAGGCTCATGTGGCCTCTCCTTGTTTAAATTGCTAGCTAGCGTTTATTTGGTTGACTGAAGCTTACGCCCCCACTCAGGACTTCGCGAAATCAACCAAAAGGATGAAGCTGCGGAGAATATGAAGGAAAATTCATTGTCAATCGACAAAAGGGGTATTGTTTCAACTGTTCAGTTATTGATAATCATTATCATGAAGGAATTATCACTTGCATTTGGTTTTTAGAGACTCTCTAGAATAAGCAAAAACCCCCTGTTTTCAACACTTTTAAAAATAACAGCCCGTAAAAAACGGGGTATTCGCGATGTCGAATGAAGAAAGAATCGTAAATAATAGGGGTTTTAATACATCACTTGACAAAAATAAATGTGTCTAACTGAAAACAAATAAGATAAAGAAGGTTTTATCTAGAAATACGGTTTCTTAATAAAAAGAGCAAAGGGTGGGAACTTAGATAGGTTTTTGTCATCATAAAGAATGAGGACTTACCACTTAGTTATTTACTCAAGATCAGAACGATGCGGTTCTAAGTCAATGTAGAGTGCGCCAGGAAACTCTTCACGGATCGCTTGTTCCATGGTATCTACGTGTTGTGCTTGGATATGCATAAGGTCATCGGCATAGCGACCAAGATCTATAGCAACTTCACTATGTTTACGTGCAGTAGAAAATTTCGTTGTCCACTGAGGAATAAGCCCTTCAGCAAGTTGACTACCAGAAAAAACGACTTCGGCTTTTAAGGTGAAGGTATTTGGGGTGAGCTGACGAGTTTTGAGATCATGAACATGGTGAATACCATCTAAGTCTGCTAGGAATATACGAAGCTCGTGCATAAGATCAGGCCGAATAGACTTACCAACGAGCATACCACGGTTGCGCCAAATTAAGAAGACTCCAACGCAGGCGAGCATACAGCCAATAATAAGTTGTGCATAGACATCCCAAATGCCGTTTTGGGTTACTACACAGAGGCCAATGGCGGTAGCAGCAAATAAACAACCAAGTACAGCTACGAAGTCTTCCAACAATACGGTTATGGTTTCTGAGGATTGGCGTCTGAGATGGATTAACCAGCTTAGTTCACCGCGGGTACTGAGTAGGTCTTTCATGACGGAAAGCAAAACCCAACTTTCTATGAGCGTAGAAAAACCAAGAATACTAAAGGTTAAGGTTAATGCTTCTGGCATTTGTGGGTTATGGATACTATGCAAAGCATGTTGAATAGTCAGGCCACCGCCAAGAAATAAAATACCAATAGCTGCCAGCAGACCCCAAAAGTTGGCTTCAATGCCAAAGCCATAAGGGTGCTGTTTGGTAGCTTTCTGGTTAGAACGATGTACTCCTATTAATAGTAGGCATTGGTTGAGCGTATCCACAAAGCTATGGATACATTCTGCAACCATCGCACCGGACCCGCTAAAAATAGCCGCCACACCTTTAGCAATAGTGACGAGGGTATTGCCAATAATGGCCTTGATAACAGCAGCTTTTCTGTGGGACATGCCAGTAAAGTATAGTTAGCTATCCGTTCGCAAGAGCCGTTGAAAGGTAGATGGCGGAAAGCCGGTCTGTTTTTTAAACTGTGCAGAAAACTTAAATTGAGTGCTATAGCCAAGCAAAGAGGCTGTTTCATTCACACTATGGGTACTCAACAATTCACAGGCTCGTTCTATCCGTTGACGAATTCGGTAGGCACCTGGTGCACAACCAAAGCGTATTTTAAAATCTCGACGGAATTTTTCATATCCTATGTGTAGCTCTGCTGCTACTTCACGGGCAGAGAAACTTTGTTCTAAATCAGAGCTGAGTAGATAGGCAGCACGTCTTAATGGATCATCAACATCAACCGAAGTAGTAAAACAGTGAGAGAGCAGAGCAGTAAAATGAGCCATACAATCTAGCGCAGGTGGGCTAATATGCGTATGGAGATAAGCTAAAAAATCTTCAACTTGCCGAACTAACTTCAAACTCAGTTGTAAAGCATGTACAGGCGGAGCGGTGGTAATAAGACCAACTGCACACAGGTGGGTATAGGTTTCAGAGTCGCAGCCAATCGTACATTCGGCATACAGGGCATTTGTATCAATATCTGTGCTATGAATAATACCTGGCATTCGTTGGAAAACAGAACCCGTGTTCAGCTCATGTCTATGTCCTTCATTATCTATATACACACCAGAGCCTTCTAAAACAATATTGAGGCCATAGCTATCCGGAGTATTACTAACCCGTTTCGGGAACAAACTTTCTCCAGCATGGGTCGAGTTAAAGCCACACTTTACCAAAGCTGTACGGTTTGGTAGCGATAGGGAACGGGCAATAAAGTCCATCTCCAACAAATGAGCAGGTACACGCATGGTCAAAACTAGCATACCAAAAAGGGTATATCAAGAACCATCATGGGTATATGCAGCCAATTTGTTTTGTTATACTAAGCGAATAACGTAAGGAGAATTTCATGAAATTTGGACACTTTGATGACGCCGCACGCGAGTATGTCATAACCACCCCACAAACCCCCTATCCATGGATTAACTATCTTGGTAATGATGGCTTTTTCGGCTTGATGAGTAATACTGGCGGTGGCTACTGCTTCTATAAAGATGCAAACATGCGTCGTCTCACTCGCTATCGTTACAACAATGTGCCTGTAGATGATGGTGGTCGCTACTATTATATAGTAGATGGCGATAACATTTGGAATCCAGGCTGGAAACCAATGAAGACCGAACTTGATACCTACGAGTGCCGTCATGGTTTAGGGTATACAACCCTTGTTGGTGAAAAGGCTGGCCTACGCAGTGAATTAACCTGCTTTGTACCACTCAACGCTACCTGTGAAGTACATCGCATGCGTTTAGAAAATACCAGCTCTGAAACAAAAAAAATCAAACTTTTCTCATTGGTGGAATGGTGTTTATGGAATGCCTCAGAAGATGCGGCTAATTTCCAGCGTAACTTCTCTACTGGTGAGGTAGAAATAGACGGTAGCGTCATCTATCACAAAACAGAATACCGTGAACGTCGTAATCATTTCGCTTTTTCATCGGTCAACCGACCAACTCAAGGTTATGATACCGACCGCGAAAGTTTCCTCGGTTTGTATAACGGTTTTCATGAACCACAGGTGGTACTCGCAGGCAAGCCAAGTAACAGCGTTGCTTCTGGCTGGTCACCAATTGCCTCACATTATATAGAGATCGAACTTGCACCTGGTGCATCGGATGAATTAGTCTATTCTACAGGCTATGCAGAAAACCCAGAAGCAGACAAATGGGAAGCGCCGGGCATCATTAACAAAACTCCAGCGCAGGTTTTAATCGAACGTTTTGACAGTAGCGAAAAAGTTGCAAGCGCCTTAGCTGATTTAAGTGCCTATTGGGATAGCCTACTTGGTAAGTTTGCCGTTAGCAGTGGTGATGAAAAACTGGACCGTATGGTTAATATCTGGAACCCATATCAATGTATGGTTACTTTTAACTTCTCACGTAGTGCATCGTTCTTTGAATCTGGAACAGGTCGCGGTATGGGCTTCAGAGACTCTAATCAAGACTTACTTGGTTTTGTTCATCAAATACCAGAACGTGCCAAAGAACGTATTTTAGATATCGCCGCAACTCAATTGGCCGATGGTGGTGCTTACCATCAATACCAACCATTAACGAAACGCGGTAACGCCGCGTTAGGTGATAACTTTAATGATGACCCATTGTGGTTAGTGCTTGCAGTATCAGCCTACATCAAAGAAACAGGTGACAGCAGTATTTTGGAAGAAGTTGTTCCATATGAAAATGATGACAGCCTTGCCCAGCCCTTGTTGGATCATCTTTGGCGCAGCATTCGTTTTACTATGAATAATCAGGGCCCACATGGTTTGCCATTAATTGGCCGTGCAGACTGGAATGATTGCCTCAACCTCAACTGTTTCTCTATGAATCCAGATGAAGGCTTTCAAACCGCAGGTCAAAAAGGTGGCAAAGTGGCAGAAAGCTTAATGATTGCTGGCTTGTTCTGTACTGCCGCAGATGAATTTAGCGCATTACTGACGCACTTAGGTCAAGACGCAGAAAGCAAAGAAGTAGAAGCTTTAGCAGAAACAATGCGTGCTGCTGTAAATGAACACGGCCGTGATCAAGCGTGGTTCTTACGTGCTTATGATGCGGAAAGCAAAAAAGTTGGTTCCGCAGAAAACACAGAAGGCCAAATCTTCATCGAAAGCCAAGGCTGGTGCATTATGGGTGGAATTGGTCTAGATGATGGCTTTGCGCAAAAAACCTTAGAGAGCGTCAAAGAACGTCTTGATAGCAAACATGGAATTATGTTGCAACAACCAGCTTATCAAAGTTACGATAAAGCTTTGGGTGAAATCTCCTCTTACCCACCTGGTTATAAAGAAAATGCTGGTATCTTCTGCCACAATAACCCATGGATTATTATTGCGGAAACGAAAGTTGGTAACGCAGATCGTGCCTGGGATTATTACACTAAAATTTGCCCAGCATGGACAGAAGAACACAGTGATGTACATCGTACCGAGCCCTATGTGTATTCTCAAATGATAGCTGGCCAAGATGCTGTTCTTCATGGCGAAGCGAAAAACTCATGGCTTACTGGTACCGCCGCATGGAATTTTGTCACTGTATCCCAACATATTCTTGGTATTCGTACCGAGCATAATGGTTTACGCGTTGATCCAGTGCTCCCAGCACACCTCAACGAACTCACCATCACTCGTATCGCTCGTGGTATTACCTTTACTATTACCATTACACGTGGGGATAGTACTCAGTTACGTGTTCACGGTGAAGCGGTAGATGGAACTCTTATCCCATGGCCAAGCAATGAAACAGCAGTAGCTGTAGAGGCTGTTGTGAAGTAAAAAAACAGAGAGTGGGGATGATGGAGGTGAGTGCTTAGGAAATATCTCACATCATCTCTAACCTCTTTGTCTTGTAAAAGGTTTTTAGAGATTGGCTTTTACCCCAGAATACACCAGCGTCTCAAAACGAGGCGCTTGGTCTTCTGGTGGTAAAATATCACAACTATGTGCTGTTAAAGCAGCGCACCAGTTGCGTATGTCCTTTTCTGAGAAGCCTTGGTGGATATGCCCATATCGGGCAGCTTCGCTATACGTGTGTTCAAGCAGAGTGAGTATGAGTATACGGCCACCAGGTTTCAGTAGGCGAATGGCTTCCTGTAAAGCAGCTTCAGGAGCTTCTACGTATTGGAGGCTTTGCAAAAATAAGACACTATCTGCATGTTCATCTGGTAGTGGCAATAATTCGCCAGATGCTTCCAAGCACGATACATGGCTGTAGCCACGTTTATCTATATGTGTTTGTGCAGCCGTTAGCATAGCTGCACTTGGATCTACACAGATTAACTGGCCAGAGCGAGGAGCGAGCACATCAATAAGTGCTCCATCACCAGCACCAATGTCAATACACACACCAAAATCGGCAAAATGTAAGAAGCCGTGGCCAAAAGAATCCCAGTTACGGCCTGGTGCATAACTACGGTGCAAAGAACCAGCAACATGTTCTACCCAGCCGTGTTGTAATTGTTGGCGCACTCGCTCAAGCTGCACACGGTCTGAACGAACGGCAGGATCATCCTCAGAAGCCGAACGTACAAATTCCCAAGAGGCAGCAAAATTTTCCGGCATATCCTCACAAATACGATAACGGTGGGACGAGCCCTCAGTGCGAGCATAAATAAGCTGGGCATGCTTCAGTTTGGCTAAATGAGAACTAACAGAACTTTGTCGTAATTGCAAAATATCCTGTAGCTCTGCCACGGTTAAGGGCTCATTACTGAGCACATGTAAAATCCGAATGCGGGTTTCATCTGCCAGAATCTTCAAACAGGTGCCAATCTCATGCATGCCTCTAGTGAACGGCCTAAGTCCTACATTGTCAACGCGCGGACTGAACTAGGCTAGCCCTCATGCTATCAATGACTGGATATGGAACAGGCACCGCACAATGCGATGTCGGCACAATCACCGCACAAATTGGCGTTGTTAATCATCGTCATAGCCAAGTCAGTATACGAAGCGATATTCGTGACCTTGGCATGGAAACACGACTTCGTTCCCAAGTGAGTAAGCATCTCAAGCGTGGGAGTATAACAGTACAAATCGGCTTCGTTCCAAGTGGCACTCTTTCAATAGATACCGAGCATTTACAAGCAGCATGGAAAGAACTTGCGGTTATCGCAACCAACCTTGGAGCTCCTGCTCCACGTTTAGAAGCGGTGGCCCGTCTTGCGCGTAGTGGTGGTGATACCGACATAGATGCAGTAGAAGCAACTATCAATGAAGCGGTTGAACAGGCTTTAGCTGATGTAGATGCGATGCGTATTCAAGAAGGTGAACACATGGCAGTAGCTCTGACCCAAGCACATGAAGAGTTAGTAGCCTTGCGCCAACAAATGATGAACTGTGCCGATGAACGTTTGCCACAATGGCGTGAACGTTTACAAGAACGCCTTAACCAAGTGTTGGAAAAAACAGAGATTACTGAAGCAGATATTGTTCGTGAACTCGCCATGTATACAGACCGTATAGATGTTAGTGAAGAAATGGTTCGTCTCGAATCCCACCTTATTCAACTAGCTGCTCTCATTAGTAAGAGTCATGAATCTATTGGTAAAAAATTAGACTTTTTACTGCAAGAACTCAATAGAGAAATTAACACAACTGGTTCTAAGGCGAACGATGCAGATTTAACCCAGTTGGTGGTTCAGGCTAAAAGCGTATTAGAACAAATGCGAGAGCAGACTGCGAATGTCTTATGAATTGGTCTATTTATGACTGTGAAAGAACTCCAACAGAAACAGATAATTTTGCCATAGCTCAATTCCGTTTAGCCGTTCCAGAAGGAGTTACTCAGCCTAAACGTATTCTTGCTCTCGTAGCAGGTATCAATCATGACGGCCGAGATTGGTGGTTGGATGATCATTGGCAATCTTTTGCTAGAGAACATGACTGTGCTGTGTTTTGTCCATGGTTTACCATGTCTGAGGGTATAGAAGCGAGTGAAATTTATGGAGGCACCAGACCTATTATAGAGTATTATGGTGTTGCAACTGGTGGCAGTGGCGCGGCTTTTTTTAGTGCTCTAGAACAACTCTGTACGCAAGCCGATTTTGAAAACAGCAGTAGCATCCCATTGTACTTATACGGTCATAGTGCAGGTGGTATTTTTAATCATAACCTTGCTCTGTTTGCCCCAGAGCGGATAAGCGCTTTCACGGTTAATAAAGGTGGCGGCTGCTATCTTGTACCAAATGAAGCCATCAAGAAAATACCGGGTATCTTTTTTATTGGTGAAGAAGATCTCGCCCGCCGTAACGGTACTATAGAAACATCTTACGAAGACGGTAAACGTGAAGGTGCACCATGGATACTGGTTCGCGAAAGTGGTATAGCTCATGAGCTCGGTATGAGTGAATATATGACCCAAGCTTTCTTCGCTCAACTGTGGAAAGCAGACGAAGACAGCGTGGGATAATGAGAGAACCAAGATATATCCAATTAGGCAAAAAGGTTTCTCTTTAGAAAAGTAATGTTGTTTGCATCATAAAGAAAATCATTCTCTGGTTTTTATCTTTTTTACAACAAAATTTGACGATCCTCGTTTTATACTGTATAATTCAGTAAGTACTATGGATAACGGTCAACCAATTACAGAATCATACATACGTCGGAAAAAGTCGTCAATTATCTCACGACGTATATCTGATGATAATGGTGATATTGTGTATGTACGTCTGAATAGGACGGCAACTTTTAATGCGATAGATACGACACTTTTAGTTCAGTTCAGAGAGACTCTTAAAAAGTACCATGAACAAGCTAGCACCTTGGTGCTGGAAGGTGTGAATGGAACTTTTTCTATTGGTTGTGATATTCATGAGTTACAAACATTCGACGGGGAACGAGCCAAAGCCTATTGCTTGCTCTGCCATGAAATTGTTGCGATGATAGAACAATGGCCTGGAGCTACTATTGCTAGCATAGAGGGTTTAGCAATTGGTGCAGGTTTAGAATTGGCACTTACTTGTGATTTCATTGTCGGTAATGCTGAGTGCCGTCTTGGTATGCCTGGTCTTGCTTGGGCACTTCTGCCCGTAATGGGCGGTTTTCATCGTTTAATAGCGCGTGCAGGAATGGCTACTGCCCATCGTCTTTTTCTTGGTGGCACCATACTTGAATACAAAGAAGCTCATGATGTGGGCATTCTCAACCATATAAATCCAATTGTACCAACACAGGCTGATGACAATGGATTAGCACAGTCGTTACCGGAAGATGCTCTAGAAGCAGCCCTCGCTCTTGCTCAAGATTACCCAGAAAGTGCTGTTCGTGCCATCCGTGATATACGTCTTGCCCAAACACGTATGCTGAATGCCGAACAAGAAGCCGATCTCTTTGCATTCGGTTTTTATTCTGGCGAATGTCAACAACGTCTGAATGAACTCTTACAATAGACAAAAATAAGCGCTGAAATAGATGCGTACTCTTCACATTTTTGTGTAAGGAACGATATGCTACTTACATAAATATGGAAGATAATTTCAATAGGGCTATCGTAATTTACGGTCTAAATATAACATGCCAAATGGAACAATAGAGCTGAGCCCAGCCATAACACTAAAACGAAAACTCCACTTATGGTTAATCGCAGATATCATAATCATAGCGCAGAATATTAAAAATAAAACACCGTGAGCCATACCAACAAAACGAACTGGATCAGGATTGCCACCAATGTATTTCATGGGCATGGCAACAAAAAAGAGAATGAGTAAAGAGAGCCCTTCAATAAAACTGACGAGGCGTAGTCCGCTCATGCTTTGAACGCTCGGGGTGGTGGTGTTTGCTGTGTCTGGTGTTTCTGTGTTCATAAACGACTCTCTTTCGGATGAATAATATGAAATGTTTTGTTACCAATAACTTTATCGTTATGCCAAGCGGTTAAAACCCAATTACCAATTTTATTTTTCCAGGGTTCCCAAATGGTATCGCCAAGAAAAAAAGAAAAGTCATTGGTTCGTATGTGGAAGTCACCTTCAAATGGTGGCTCAATACGACCATCGTCACGTATCCAGCCCGGATGGTCTATACAAAAAGTCAGACGCTCACCACGTCCATGTTTAATGTGCAGAACAAAACCAAACTCAATACCCACCCGCGCAGGAACTTCCGTGGTAAAAGCCTTCAGCGTTGGAACAGATTTCTGGTCTCCATCCCAACGTTCATAGAGCCCAAAGCTCTGCATCTCCGCAATCAACTTGCTTTTTGCCATGCGCAAAGTCGTAGGGGAAGTGATCTGCTATTCAAGCACTGCTGTCATGAGAGTACGGTGTACGAACCAGAGTATTTTTGTACTGTGAAGGTACCTTATAACGAGGATATGCAGTATATTTGACCATTTTCATGATAAAGAGTACGTGTTGTCTTTATATATCATAAGTCGATTTTTGAATTATGATGCATTCTTGTTGAGTGAAGAGGCCCCTAAGAAAAAGTTTGAAGAGAGAGACCACTCCCCGCTTGTTCCATATCTGACTCTCTTAGGATCCGCTCATCATGACAGAACGTTTCATTCTTGGTGGGCTTCTACGGGCCGTGTGTGGATTGCTGCTCTTTATCCTAGCAGCAGTAATGATTGTAAGCACCCGCGCAGTTGAATGGGGCGTAGGTTGGATGACGTGGATTCCCGCACTGTGCATGATGTTTCCCGCTGCTGCCCTTATGCAAAGGCGTGTATTCACTTGGGAAAATGGCTCCCTGCTATGTGTGCAGGGCTGGCTTTGGCGGCGCGGGTGGAAGATTACTCCGTCAGAATCAACAAGCCTTTCTGTCATTCCGATGGCTGGTTTTCAAGCGGTTACTATGAATGTAGCCGGAAAACAATTTGCCTTGGCAACATGGTTGTGGCGTGGAACCGCAAATCGTTTAGTGGTCTGGCTGGATGCTCAACATAGTGATGGCGCGTGGCCTAAAGAACAACATCAGCAAGCAGAATGGGATAAATAAGCATGGATGCCCACGCTTTCTGTACTTGTTTTGATACCTGTTTTGCCCATACAGATATTCCGTTGGCAGACCGTGCGTGTTTGGTGCGCGGAGGGGAGGAGCCACTCTTTTTACCGCCCAGTGATAAACGCCCTCTCGGTGAAATTATCTACGCGCGTGATCTGGTGCAAAGTGCGGTACATGAAGTTGCGCATTGGCTGTACGCAGGGTCAGAACGACGTCTACAAGAAGACTGGGGATATTGGTATATCCCCGATGGCAGGAATGCGGAACAACAAAGCCGTTTTGAAGATCATGAATGGCCGGTACAAGGTTTAGAATGTGTAATTGCTTACGTAGCAGACATTCCTTTCGTGATTAGCGCAGATAACCTAGATCGACCAGACCCAAGCCCAGCATTTAAAAAGCGGATAGCAGAACGGGCTTACAGCTTACTTGAAACAGGTTTACCCAAACGAGCAGCTCGTTTATGCGCAGAATTACAAAAATACACAAAAAAGGCGTTTCCCAGCCGAGCAGATATTGACCAAATGGTATTTGCATGACGATACCTCACATGAATGTTTATGCTGCTGGCTTGTTTCTCTACCGCGATCTATCCGCTACAGAACGAGTCTGGTTATTACTGCAAAATAGTGAACGCCTTGATTGGGGGTTTCCAAAAGGGCATCAAGAAGCCGGAGAAGTATTGTGGGATACTGCCGTGCGTGAATGTTCGGAAGAATGTGGTATAGCGTTATTGCAACAAAACGGTTCTACTTCCTATTCTATTTCGTATCCTGTTACTCACAGACGTTATGGCCGAGCAGAAAAAACAGTAGTGTACTACCCTGCTAAAACCCTGCAAAGCCGTGTGCGATTGAGCAAAGAGCACAAACAAGCTTGTTGGTTTTCTGCCCAAGACGTGTGTGCTCATCTACATGCAGACAGTACGAAAACCGCATTTCAAAAAATGTTTAATGAAATTGTGTAAACCGGCTGATTTACAAGAACAGAGACACTCCTATGTATGAATTATTATTTTACGAGCCAAGCAATAATGAATCGCTCAGCCATGAACGGTTGCGCTCCGTTTGTGACTCTATTCCTGGCATGCACTTTGAGCATGACCCAAGTGCAGAGTATCAACCAGGTCGGTGGTATGATTCCGAAACCTGCGCATCTGCTTCAGTAGACATTGGTTTACCAGAATTAGATGAAAGTGGATTATTTGATGAGAAACCATACGAAGGCTGGCAACGCGTATCTTTACGCGTGCAAATACCCTCAACAGGCCCGCATTGGTATGTTGTAGAAGTGCTGCGGATGATAGAAGAGTTATTATTTCAGCTACCTGAGTGCGGCATACTTGATACAGAAGATATAGGACCAGATGGTGAAGGTACAGAACCGGGACCACTTGATCGTATGCGTCATCTGGCCAACTGGGAGCAACTCTTTCTTGCTCACCAAGAAGAGCGCGATGTCATTTGTTTAATGGATAGACCCAGCAGCCTCGCCCTATGGCGCTATCGTAAACAACGCAAAGAAGGCGTAGAAAAGCATCCAGATTTATTATGGCCGGATGCATTGGTTTTATTGGATGATGATCGTGCCCGTAGTTGTATTTTTTGGGAAGATCCAGATCAGATTACCGTAGTGCCGCCGGTTGACTTACTTATTGTTCGTAGAGGCGATACCACTGGGCTTTTGCCAGTAGATGAACTCTTAACAGCAGCCAGTACGGTTAAGAACCTTACTTGTGGTGGCGCTGTTGCCATTCATCCAGATGAAGCAACACGACAGCTTCATGCTCAAGCGAAGCTGTTACCGACTGAACGCTATCAAGCTCTCTCTGATTTAGAATGGGCTGACTAATGGTTTAGTATAAAACTCCCTTTTCATCTTCTGCTTCAAGACCATCTCAGCTCTTGTCTTAAGCAAGCTCTCTGTACCATCCCTTATTCATAAAAAGGGGCATATCATGGCTATTGACAGCGTACTCATTATTGGATTTGGCGGACCAACACCCGGCCCATGCCGCCGTGAAGGTTGTCGTTGTAAAGATGAATGTAATGGCGGTAGTGAGGCCATTTGTTTTGTTTCAGGAATTCTAGGCGACAAACGTGAGCGTGAAGATCGTGTTCAAGAAATTGCTCCGCATTATAAAGAAACAGGTGGCGGATTTAGTCCCTATAATGAACTTACTTTTCAGCAAGCCAACGCATTAACAGAAGCCCTAAAATTGGCTGGCACTCCTTTACCTGTCTATACTGCTTTTCGCCATTGGATGCCGTGGCCAAAAGACGTCTTAGCACAAATGTATGAAGACGGTTATCGTAATACAGCTGTTGTAATTGTAGCACCGCACCAAAGCTTTGTTAGCTGGGATTGGTATATAAACACTGTCAAAGAAGCGGCAGAAGCCTTAGATGGCAAAAGCCCAGCAGTAGAAACTATTTGTGATTGTATCGGTAATCACCAAGGATTTATCCAAGCAATAGCAACATCTATTCGTACCGCTACTAACGGTTGGGATGAGCAACGTTTCCTTGATGCCGAATTGATTATGACAGCTCATGCGATTCCTAAAATGTTTGAAAAAGACAGCCCGTACCGTCCGCAGTTTGCAGAAACATCAGAACTTGCTGCTAAGAGCTGTGGTCATCCAGAGCACACCCTTGCTTTCCAAAGCATGCCCGACGGTGTTGGCGATACATGGTCAACACCACCAGTAACTGATAAAATAAAAGAAGCCCACGCTGCTGGCAAGAAAGATGTCATCATCCATGCTGCTGGCTTTCTTGTAGATCACACTGAAGTCACTTTTGATCTCGATATAGAAGCCAAAGAACTGTGCGAAGAACTTGGTCTCAACTATACCCGTGCCCGCTGTGTACACAGTGATCCAGCATTTATTAACGCATTGGTGGATGTGGTTACGGCTGTTTGCCCATAAACGATCAATAACAACTCATGACAGAGAACCTTCACGGTATAACTGTCATGAGTGTACAGTTATTATGGCAATTGGTTTTTTGTGGCCTAGGTACTTTTTTCTTGTTGAGAAATATGGATGATATAAAAATCATCTCAAGTACATGGTTTTTCAATCTAGACATTAAATTATTTCAGAACGCGATAGAGAAAAAGTTGGCAGTTTTCTATTTATCTGGTACACTATTTGGTAGGAATCATGTAAAGAGAAGGAGCAGCCCGTGGCTACAGTCGCAGATATCATTGCCGGAAAAGCAAGTAAGAAGATTCTTTCAATAAGCGGAGATGCTTCATTGTTGGATGCCGTTAATTTTATGACAGAAAAAAAGGTTGGTGTAGTCACCATTCTTGATGGTGATTTCATAGCAGGTGTATTAAGTGAGCGTGATGTTGTACGAGCCCTTGCCAAGTATGGAGAGCAAGCAACAGCACAAACCGTGCAGTCTATTATGACGACAAATATATTTATTGTGCGCCCAGAAGATGAAGTCAATCACTGTATGCAAATTATGACGAAAAAACGCGTACGTCATTTGCCGGTTTGTGATGCCGATGATAAACTTGTCGGTATTATATCTATTGGTGACACCGTTAAAACAAGTATGCGTGAGCAAACATTTGTAATCGAACAACTAGAACGCTATATAGAAGGGGCTTAGACAGAGCTAGGAATGCTGTTGCTTGTTCACTCACTATAAAGTGGCTGCAACAATACTTTGTGCTTCAGGCCCACAAACAAATTGTTCACCACAATAAACAGCCGCTAAAGAGAACCCGTCCTCACGTAAGGCCATCCGCAATAAATCTTCAGCAGAAACGGTTAAGCGTCCGGTACGAGAAATTAGTTCAAAATCAACAAGATCACCTTCATAAGCGCGGTAAACAACTTCGGTACACACCATACGGTCTGAACGAGTAAAATCGAAATCAAAATCGTAAGCTTTCCCCGCATGTTGTAGTCCACGTTGTAAACAACGTTGAATACACTCCTGCCCTTTTTGCGGTCGCAATACACAGACCTTATCAATATGCAGTGCATTCTGCAAAGAGCGAACGCGTACACCGTCTCTTTGGGCCTCTAAAACCATATGTTCATCATCTATATCAGCTAATTTTTTGTCGGTAGGACCAAGATACAAAATAGCGTGTGGCCAATATCCAGGCAGGAAATAATTAGTAAGCGCATGTTCCTTGCGCGTAACAAAAACATCACCCGGTTGAATAAAATCACGAAGTTGCGTTTCTATATCCACCGGAAGGCAAGATATTTGTGAACTTATAGAAACATCACCAGCTTGAGTACCAACCCATTCCTGCAGAGCATAAAATACTTTGCGAATACCATCACGGCCAATGCTGTGAGCCGCCCGACGAATTTTACCTTTTGCCCACAGTTTCACAAAAGAGGCGAGCGACACCTCTAAACGCGGCATCAAATTTTGAGCAATCTGTACGGCCTCAGTAAAAACAGCCCCATTCTTATCTTGAACTGTTTTCATGTCTTCAGTGGCAGTATAAAAAACTTCTAAAGCATGATGCATGCGCCATACATGGGTCGCGCTAAAGAGGCCTTTCTGAATATCAGAGTAAGAGCCCGCAGGAATACCATATTCTGGCGATGGCATATCAAGAATACGCCGAACTGGTTCATTCTCATGAAATTCCTCACGAACAAAACGAGCTGCATCTACCAAGATAAGAGCAGCCGTCACCCCAAGAACCATCCAAGACTGCTGACAAGAAGATAAGTTCACAGAGCTGCTATCAGAAGCAGCAGGGAGCACCTCTTCTATTACTTCTGTACTTTGTGGACCTTTTCCAATCAGATAGGCCTCATCAATGATAGCTAATAACACAGAGCGACTGCGCCAATAGGCCTGCCATAGCTGATGAATAGCTTCATCATCACTTGGTTTCAAATACCCCTGTTCCAGAACCTGCAATTGTTCAGCAAGCTCTAAGGCCCGTTTTTTGAGCCCTCGAAACTGCTGCGCCAATGCTACAACAGTCTCCGCCTCAACCTGAACCCGATCGTCTACTTCCCGATTAACCATCACGAAATTTTGTCCAAAACATTCCCAAATACCAGCCCCATTCCCCGGATCGCTCCATCTTAAAAAAAGACTAGACAAACAAAAACAATTTGCATACTCCCATCTCCCAAGCGGGTGTAGCTCAGTTGGCTAGAGCGACAGCTTGCCATGCTGTAGGTCGTGAGTTCGAGTCTCATCACCCGTTCCAAATAAGGCCCTGTAAACCTAGTGTTTGCAGGGCTTTACTGTTGTGCGCCATATCTTGGCGTTGGCTACAGTGTGACGAATCATTACCAACCGCGTCCCAAAGTCGCCGCCACATCGGTTAAACGATTTCGAGAAGGCCTTCGCCCTCTCTTTCGTCGCGCCCGTGGCTGCCGCTTTGATCGCATCTGCAATGAGCTCCATCCAAAACTGATAGGCTGACTCCACTACTTCCGTTATGCCGACGTGAAAATCACCTTCGAAGAACTAGATGGCTGGCTCCGTCGTCGCCTGCGTTGCGCGCTGTGGCGACAATGGAAACGCCCCGCCACTCGACGCCGACGAATGATCGAACGCGGCCTGACCGAAGAACGAGCCAAGACATCATCTGTCAACGGACGCGGACCATGGTGGAATGCCGGCGCAAGCCACATGAACGCCACCGTCCCAACCAAATATCTCCGAACATGTGGACTAATAAGTCTCCTCGAAGAACAGCGACGCTTGAAGAGTGCATATTGAACCGCCGTGTACGGAGCCGTACGCACGGTGGTGTAGGAGGGCCTCCCCCGCAAGGGGGCGCTCTACCTGATTTCTGGGTATGCATTGGGTAACTAAAGGCTGCGATTCCGAATACTTGCCTTCTCATCGGTTCTGACCTCTGGTGGACCTATGGTACACAATCCTTTTCATCTTTCTCACATCTCTCACAATAGCTTCACAGGCAATACCGAAGGGCATCGCCCTCAGTAAGCCAGATAAACACAATCAAAGTTCACAGAGGAGAATAAGATGGATACCGAAACCTTCATCGCATTGCTGGTTGGCGCTGCAATTGGGGCACTACCGTCACTCGTATCATATTGGTATAAACAGAAGAGAGAACTCGATCTGAGTCACAACAAAGCTCTCTTTGCTCTTCTGAACATACGCTATTGGGCTTCTCGAATTTATCCACGCATGAATGACAAACAGGCCCAATCCTTTACTGATGAAATCATGAATATCATCGATACAAAATATACTGGGATACTTAATGATGATGAACGGGAGGTAATCGTTGAATACCTATTCCAAACTGTTCACTGCTTTCACTCAGGTATGGCAAATAACACTAACCAAGATGGCCTGAAACAACATTCATCATACTTAGAAGAAGCAGTTAATATTCTTGCTGAACACCAGCCAACCCTCGCCTACTTTATTAGCGGGCAAGGAGAGCTGATTAACAACATTCAAATGATGGAAAAAGCATTTCAGCATTGGGTCGATACGGCTACATCTACAAATGATTCATCCATTCAGGATATCCAAGAAGCCACAGAAGCCATTAAACAGGCAACCAAAGATATTTTCGATCCACTCTTACTTGAGCAACTAAATACATGTATCAATAAGGTTGCTGAACATTGCCCAGCATCTGTACAGCGTAGTTTATCTACTGACATAAACGACCCTTTTAGCGATAAGGTTGAACTTGGGGAAGATATCCGCAAGCGCATTGAAGATTGGCTTGATCATACACTTCTTGCGATTCAAGCTCCAAAGGATCAATAATCGAATCACGCTTAATTCTTCGGTACATCTGGGCAATCATCATCAATCCATTCTTGTAAAGCCTCAGATTTAATTCTCCAAGCTCTGCCCTCTTTTTCCCTTTCAAAGCGACGTTCTCCAGTGCATCTGCAACTCGTTGCTGTGCTGCCTTTGCAATAGGAGCAGCTTCGTTGGCTGAAAGGGCAGTTGCTTTTGAGAACAGACCTTTGCGGTATACATCAATGGTGTCCTCAATAGTATTTTAATCATCTCCCGAACCTTATTCATCTCGGGCGTAACAACTTGAATACGGTCAGGGTCTGAGCGATTACTCATAATGAGTTCCTAAATTTCTTGGTAGTTTTCGCTCATTCTGTCTACAAACCACTCCTTTCAATATCTCACCATAGAAAAGTTACGAATTGCGAGAAACTTTCTTGGACAAATACCCGACCACAATGCTCTGATAAATAACGACTTAGAATTTGTTATACGATCTGAGCGGTATCGATATGATGAAGAAAATGCTGTATGCCGAGCTGCTTAGCCCCCATTCTAATCCTTAGCAGACGCTTCTCAGAACTACCTTGCTATAGACTCGGGTCTATCCTCAAAATCGGACGGAGGCATGGAACAGAGAACTACACCCGGGCACAAACATATTTGATAATCATTCTGTATTTCTATTCAAACAAGGGGTTGTCACCTTAAACCACCTGATGACAACCCGGATAAGATAATGAATCAACGCCCTTATGTTCATCCAACCGGTATTCTGAATTACACCATCTCTTTGAAGACTAATTGCATCAAGAGGTCATTCACAGTACCTCCTACATCCACGCTTAATATCCTTGCGTTAGCCGCTATGCTCCTGCTATAGCATTCACTATTACTTGAAACAAGCTATCAAGAGCAAAATGAACGCGTGTGAAGGACAGACGAACCGACAACACATCGTGGCAAACTTGAGGAGACAACCAACTTACAGCCGAGGGAACAAGAGTTGCTCAACTCTCAGATGGCCTTGGTAGCTCCTGTAAACCATTAACGCCCCGTCCTCATGATCAACTTTTCGCTTGTGTGTGGGAATTTGTGGGCCTCGTATGGACATTCAAAACAAGAAATCACCTATGGGATGCCTGCCGAACCTCCTAAAACTGATGCAAACAAAGCTTTTTCGCACAGCCTTGGTGCACTTGGGAGCCTCTTGCATGCACCATACCACCAATTTACTCTAAGTACTTAATCATAGAATTACTCGTGATTAGGAAACTGAAACCGATACACAGGAAATCCAAGCGAACTAAGGCGCATGACTGCCCCTACAGGTAATGAAAAGCTCGCAATGGACGACCTAAATAAATCTTATCAAGGGAGAAAATCAATGCCTAAGTGTAACGACTTGTGGAAAATACAGCTCTCCCTTTTTGAGACCCTTGATGAGGTTTATTTCTCAACCGAATTTCATGAGTGGGAGTCACGAATAAGAAAGACCCATACGGAGGAAGTAAACCGGATTAAAGAAGCATATGAGGAAGCAATTGCATCTATGACCCCTGAAGCTGAAGAGTCAGGCTATGATCCCAATGAAATTTACGGTGATCGATACAGTGAGACCTGTCAGATAACGACTAAGATGTATGCTGGTCTTGTCGTAGCTCTTTGGTCACACATGGAAACCAGCCTCGGCAAGTTGGTCTCAATCGCTCAAGTAGCTTCTAGCAACAGGAATACAGCCATTGCCGAACTAAAAGATGCATGCGATGGAATGCTAGAGGGAAAGAGTGCCAAAAGTGTTGAACTGAAAGAAAAGATCGAAGCAGCAACAAGTTTCTCTCGAACGGTGTGGAAGTTTGGCGACATTAAATCTGCCCTCAATAGAACAATTCCCAACAAACTTGCTGTAGATTGTCCCTCATATGGCATCATGAATAGCACACGACTATTATGTAATGCGTTTAAGCACAACGAGGGCTGCTGTGATGATCAAACTTTCAACCTACTTGATACAGGTATCCGGTCTCAAGCAAACATCCAAATTGAAGAATTAATAGACTATAGCACACTGAACATTGAAGTGCTCGTAACGGGCTGTAAGGAAGCCATTCAGTGGATATGCCAAGAAATCAAAGATGGGGCTTCTAGCGATGCTAACTAAATGGCCTTTATTTCCATTTGGCAGATACGCGAACATCATCGATAAAGGCAATGCTACCCATGGCCTGAGCAGTATTATTGATGGTCGTACCTAAGAAGAAACGAGAGGCTCACATGAAAAATGACGATCAAACGTTTAATACATTTGGTAGAATAAAAATTCCGGCAACCCTCTATGAATCATTAAAGCTAGGTGAGTGCGTTATTTTTGCTGGAGCTGGGGTGTCAATGGGCCCTCCAGCAAACTACCCGAATTTCCAAGATCTCGTTCGAAAAATCGCAAACGGATCCATTCCAACAGATTTGCGTAATAAACCTTTCGATCATATCCTAGGTAGGTTGGAAGACAGGGGGCTCCTAGTCCATGAACTCGCCAGAGACATATTATCTGATGCTTCTTCAAGCCCCAATGAAATACACAAGGATATTCTCAGACTCTTTCACAACCAAAGGGTGCGAATTGTCACCACAAACTTTGATCAACATTTCACCAATGCAGCAAATGAAATAGGGCTAGGTAGCCTTCCTATATATTCTTCCCCAGCTTTACCAATGGGTAATTCTTTTGACGGAATTGTCCATTTGCATGGAAGCACATTTCAGAATGCCAAGTCTCTAATATTGACCGATAAGGACTTTGGCCGAGCCTATTTGACAGAAGCATGGGCTGCAAGATTCCTTCTCCAAGTCTATAGTAAATATACCGTTGTATTCATTGGGTATAGCCACAACGACACCATAGTCACCTACCTAGCGAGAGGGTTTGGTGCCCCCAATAAAGCACTCTATGCCATAACTCCACCGGGGAACGCTGAAAAATGGGCCAGACTTGGCATCGAAGCAATTGAGTACCCAATTGGAAAAAAGAAAAACGATCATTCAGAGCTACAAAGATCTATCCATCGACTCGCTAAGAATCTTGGCCAGAGGTTACTGGACAATTGTAGTCATATTGAATGTATTGCGAAATCAACTCCCCCCAAAACAGGTATTGAAGATGATGGTTTCTTAGTCCGTTCACTCAACGACCGCATTCTTACATCGGTTTTCTGCCAACACGCAACTGGGGCCATGTGGCTCTATTGGTTTCATGAAAAGCAACTCCTCGATGAATGCCTATCCCTCACCATTGGAGAAACACGGCATGAAATGGTCTTGTTAACTAGATGGGTATGCGAGAAACTCCTTCTACATGGAGAAAAAGGGCTGGCATTATTACGAGATTGGAAGGGAAAATTAGGAAACGCGTTCGTTGAAGAAATGTGGTGGTCGATATCTCATGCGGACCAAGAAATTGCCCCAACTATTGGTAAGTGGGCAGTCATCCTCCTGAACTCACAAAGTCTAAGCCAACACCGGATCTGGCAAATGCGCCAAGTATTGCATAAATTTGGTGACCTTGGTCAGTGGGCGGCATGCAAACTGCTCTTTGACTGCCTTGTATCCCCATTGGTTTCCCTAAGAAAAGCATGGACTTTAGACGAAGACAGTTCTGATCTAACGAGCATTGAATTTGATATAACAGGGGACACGCATGATCTAGATAGTTTTTATTGTGATTATATTGTGCCAAATATTTCTCAATGGGCATATCACCTTGTGCAGACCATTCCGCGACATTTATCTGCTGTTGATATATGTGACCATGCCTTTGCAGGTGAAGAACGAGTTCTTTCACCATGGTCAATAAGGCGAAAGGCCATAGAGCAACATAAGCAAGATCGATACAGAAAAGGGCACGATATTCCAATAGATAGTCTTCGTGACTCAGTAGCCTATTTTGCTCGAACAAATCGAACGTTTTTGCGTGGGCTCATAGCAGGATGGGACAAATGCCAAAACAGCATCCTTAGAAGAATGGCTGTATTTGCTACAGGACAACTGTACTACAAATCGAGCCCGAATGCAGTACTAAACTATGTCATTGAGAAGCAGGCCCTTGCTGATTTTGAATTACATCACGAAACATTTCAAGCCGTTCGGATTTCATTTCCAGCAGCGTCAAGAGATCTTCAAGGTAAGTTCTGCAATCATGCGAGGTCTTTGTACAACAAAAAGAACACTAGATTTGACCAGAGGAGTTATAGCTATTATAATTTGCTCACTTGGCTGACCGGCTCTTTTGACTCACCTCCAGATTGGCTGCAAAGAAGGCTGTCGCGGTTTCAATCTCAGCACACAGATTTTGCCCCGAGAGAGCACCCTGACTTGCTGAGCTGGTCTAGCGAAATGGGGTGGGGTGAAGAAATCGAATACGATCTCGAAGAACTGTCAAAGATGCAAACTGCAAAACTAGCCAGATTCATATTTAATGCCGCACTGAGAGATAAATTCCATTCCCCCTATTCTACTGCCAGAAAGATAGCAACTTCATACCCCCAAAAAGGATTATCACTACTCCTAGCCATTGGAAAAAGAACGCGACACATAGAGATTATTGACTCTATGATAGCCGCAATTCTTACCGGCCTAGCAAATGCATCTGAACTTGATTCAATATGGGGAACTGTCTTGGAGAACCTAGCCAGAATCAATGGGTGCAAAAGGTTCCCCATGGCAGTCATTGAATTTGCCAAGAACATTGTCGACAAAGAAGACAATACGATATTGGAAAATCTTGGGGATGATTTGGTTCAGATATGCATTGAGTCGGTGAATAACATAAACAAGGAACATAGTGCCAGTGCATTAATTGATGGTGATCCCTTTGAGTCAGCAATAAACAGCAGGGCAGGTGATCTTGCGGTTATTCTTGTCCATGTGGCATACAATCAGCCGAGAAATAAACCAAAGATAAACAAAACCTCCGAGCAACTCCTCCTCGAAATAATTCGAATGAAAGGCCGTCATGGTCTTTACGCCCGCATACGTTTAATGGAGCACGCCGCTTGGATTCATCAACTACGGCCAGTATGGGTAGAAGCTCGCCTTATGCCTCTACTCGACCCAAGTCATCGCAAAGGCGACATTCGACTATGGCACGGAATTTTTCATTCTCGCAAAAGAACAAAAGGTTTTCTTCGGGCACTTGATCGGCAAGTCCAAATTCCCATTCAACACCTAGATGGCGAGCTAAGAGCGATTCGGCATGACTATCTCGGACTCCTTGCCTATCGTAGTGCAATTCAACAACGAGCTTCGTACTGTAATAAAATTGTCCCCAAAATGCTGGCTTATTGTGACTCAGATATCCGATCTGACTTTTATTCAGAAGTAGAAGATATTTACTCACACAGTGGAAATGACATTCCAGATAAATCTTGGTCGAAATGGTTAAAACAACATATCTATTGGCGACGACACGGACACCCTGTTCCTCTTGCTGCAATTGAATCCTTCGCATTAATTTCTTGCATTCTGCATTTGCGTAAACACTTCTCTGATGGAGTTACAGAGCTTGTCAAATGTCCTGTCCCAAATGACAAACACTCTCGTTTTCTCCACAATGTGGAAAACCTTGCCCCCTGGAAAAAAGAACCACTTTCCGTTCTTAACCTTATAGCATGGTTCTTTAGCAAAGAAGTTCCCCACCTTTATGTTATGCAAGAAGAGTTGAATATGCTAGAATACTGCATTTCGCGTTGTCCTGATGAGCCTGTTGTAGATGATGTCTGTAATGGGCTTGCAATGTCAGGCTACCTCGATGCTAATAACCTCCTTACTTTGATAAAAAATGAATCCATCACGGTGTGTCCTGCCGAGAAGAGAGTGAAATAATCGATAACGGTAAAAGGGAAAGACTTGTTAGAATATGTTGGCTCACAAGAAACATGAAAATAGCCATTGCGCCTAAATGATAAGGTAGTCAAAACTACAATCATGAAACCGTTTGGTAATGAAAGCTACAAGGACGTGCTTTGCCTCCGCAAAGATTAGGTATCATGCACAATAGACTTTTAAACCCACATGCGAGCGTCTTCGATCGGTCTATAGGAGATGGCCTTTTTGTTTTCTATTTTAGGAAGTTATTAGATGGAGTGCCTAAATTTTATTATAAAATTGTTTTATATTCAAACTGAAGGTATTTTTTTAAAAAGACCAATCCATATTTTGATAAGGCAGATTTTTTTATTCTGAAAATCAAACATGCAAATATTGATGGCTGGGATTTATTTCAGTTTTAATGTATGGAATTTTGGAGAAGGTGCAGAACTTCTTACCACAATTCAATATGCACGCGCTTGCAGTAACGATCTTCTAGAACGCGGGCTAGATCTTCAATGAGGCGGCGGCGATCACGCAGATGTGCTGGGAACTGCGGGTTATGGTGCGCGTGATTAACCCCGGCACCAAGCACGAAGTGGATTGAGTCGCTATCGACCAGTAGACTACAGAGCTGTCCAAGCGGGTCTTTGCCCAAACCATTCCATGCTTCATCACCTTGTAAAACATTGAGCACAGCCTGTAAGGTTATAACACCTTCGGTTACTAATTCGGCACCCTCAAGAAAGGAAAAGGGTGGAATACCATCAGCAGCATTTGGTTTAGCGAAACCCACTGTTTCATCACATTCACGAGCGATGATGTCTGCGGTAGTCCCGCCACAGATGAGATTCAGGCCTTCCCATTCACGAAAGCGTCGCGCCATTTCAACATCACGACCTTGGTCATAAGGTGGGCCACTGAACACCTGTAGACAGCGTTGCTTGCGTAGCGATACCACCCCGCAAGTGATGTCGTCTTTCGGCAATTGATCATCAAGGTAGCTGGCGCGCTGCACTAATGTGCGTGCCAAAATGCGAGCAGGTGGTTGCCCCCGCGCACCTTGCTCCACTGCCTGCTGTACCTGTGCTGGCCCCCAACCCATAGGTGTTTGAGGTTTACCCATACCGGCTTGGGTTATGCCATCTGAACAAAACACGAGGTAATCTCCGGGAGCCATCTGCAATGTTGCCTGGCGTAGGGTACGCCCCGGTGTCCCTTTTCCCTCAATAATATCTCCCTGCACGGGTGTTGCTACGCCATCGTGAACATGCAAGACATCTGGGTTACCGTAATCGGCAATACACACAGACCCGTCAGCATTCATTTCGCAAATCGTGAAAGTTGAATAGGAGATACCGCGCACCTGACAAACTGGCAATGTTCGCAAGAGGGTACGTGCAAATTGCACCACATCACGCCGTGCTGCCGCGTAACGCAGCGCCATTGTTGCAGTAAGGCCAGCCAGCACATTGGCTTTGACCCCGCTCCCCAGACCATCCGCCAACACCGTCAGCATCCGCTCTTCCCCCACGACCTGCTGAGCGAGAAAAACATCACCCGGTAATATTTCGCCGTATTTTTTTTGCTGATGGTGCGCTACATCCCAAGCAAGACCCTCAGCAAGTAGGCTCTGCAATGGCGCTTGTTCAAGTGATTGAGGCATTGCTCTGCTCCTCGCCAATCTCAAGAGCATCAGCCATACTGCCGAGAATCACTTCACTTTCTGCTGCATTTTCTCCAAGCAGACAAGCTATTTGCTGAACCGTTTCCATTTGTTTTTCAACAACCAAACGAGCACGACGCACAATTTCTTCTCGCTCTACAGCAGGAGCAGTAATATCACGAATAATACCAGCAACGAGGCGCTCTGATTCAAT
This sequence comes from Planctomycetota bacterium, assembly GCA_016745075.1. Lineage (GTDB taxonomy): Bacteria > Planctomycetota > UBA11346 > UBA11346 > UBA11346 > JADGDD01. The sequence goes on from JADGDD010000003.1 coordinate 32,395, forward strand.
AGGGAAGACTGATATATTCAGCACACGGTCACCCTCACGCACATCTCGCGCGCGAATCTCTTCACCTTCAAGCAAGACATGTCTGAATAGCGGCACTCCCGGCATGAGCCCCTTTAATGAAACTCCGGGTAAACCGGGATTTCGTTGCCATGCTTCTTGTGCTTCTGGAAACAGATCCGCAAAAGCGGGGTTTGCCTCAACAATACGCAAATTCTGATCAACTAACACCGCTCCAGATGGCATAGACCTCAATAAGGTATTTGCTTTATTTTGTGCGAGTTGCCGCATATAACTCACGCACATTTTTGATTCAGCTAAGCCAGCACAAATAGCCCGCGCTAATTCTTGGCAACTTTCGTACCCACAACCGCTACAATTAAATTCGTCACTAGCCTGATATTTTCCAACCGACTCAAGCGCCGCTTGTATTGATGCTTCATCTGGTTCTTCATAAACCATGCCTGACAAATGAGCACTGTCTTCAATCATAATTTGCGGCTGCCGTGGTATCGTTTCCTGTGGTTGTGGCGCTGTGCTTACCACTCGATGACGGCGCGCCAAAGTGCCACCGCCATGCCTTCCCATACACGGCCCATTTACACAACCACCAGCACAAGCCAACACTTCAACAAAACCGTGCACAGCTCCAGCTTTGGCATCACGCACAGCTTCGCCCACAGCCTGCATACCTGATACTGCATGCAGCTGATCATCTGCTATTGGGCATGCATCTCGCAGGCCAGCCAGCATGCCACCTTCTATTGGATATAAGGCGCCGTCACTGGCGCGGTTCAATACGAATGCTGCTTCATGACCCGCAGCGATTGGAGGTTGTTCATCCAATAAAGAGTGTAAATCGTCAAAGGTCAACGCGGCATCAAGTAACTCTGGGTGCGCATCTGCTTCAACCTTTTTTGCGACGCAGGGACCGAAAAATACAACACGAATGTGTTCGCCAATTTCTTGCCGGAGCAGGCGGCAATGAGTTAATAATGGTGACAATAACGGCGTTACCAAGCTATCTGCCGCGCCATATTGCTGAGCCCATTGCGCTGCCGCTGGACAGGCGCTCGATAGCCAGACTTCTTGTTTTTTTTCGTTAAGTAACTGCGCACTATGAGCACTCACTTCCTGCGCACCAAGTGCCGTTTCGCTGACACCTGCGAAGCCCATCGCCATAAGAGTCGCAATCATTTCGCCGGCCGCCATCTCCGGAAAAGCAGCAACCCAAGCCGGCGCTAAACTCACATAGACTGGTTTAGCTGTAGCCAGCCATCCTTGTACCTGCGGAAGGTCAGCGCGCACACGCTTTGCTGAAGCTGGGCAAACCGACACACAGTGCCCACACTTGATACAACGCTCATCAACAATTTGCGCAGCGGCATCTTGCACACGAATCGCCTTTACTGGGCATTCGCGCACACAGCGATAACAGTCTTGGCACTCAGCGGCTGCGGTCTGAATTATAGCTTCCATCTGAAAAGCCTAGACCCCTTTTTCACGCAAAGATACCCCCCGCTTACCCATAGCGCCTTCGGTATAACCTTGGCGCATTGTTAATGGTTATATTTTTATAGATAAATTTTTATTGATTAATAAAAAAGACGATACAGACTCCGCGCATCAAGCCAAACCGCTGCACCTCACCACGGTGCCGCCACATAAGGAGTTCCCCATGTGCGTCTCTTGTACCAACCAGACCAGCGAACGTCATGACATCGCAGACCGTATTCTTACTCGGTTCAATTATTCCGATTCCAAGCTCGTACCCATCTTACAAACTCTGCAAGACAAATTCGGCTATCTGCCACGTGATCTTATGGCCTATGTAGCATCAGCATTGCGACTACCGCCAGCGCGCGTCTATGGCGTTGCTACATTCTATGCGCACTTCTCCCTGCATCCCAAAGGCAAACATGTCCTTAAGCTTTGCGATGGCACTGCTTGCCATGTGAAAGCGTCCATCCCAATTCTTCATGCTCTGGAAGCGCACCTTAATCTGTCTACAGACCAAACAACGACAGACGACGGACTCTTCACCGTTGAGAAGGTTTCCTGTCTCGGCGCTTGTGGCTTAGCACCAGTCCTCGTTATAGACGAACAAGTGCATGGCCAAGTCACGCCAGAAATGGCCGTACAATTTGTTGAGGACATTAAAGAACAAGAAGCCCTCACCGAGGAGGTCTGCGCATGACTCTCACAACACAACATGCAAGCGCTGCTGATCTAAAGCGTATTGCCAGCAATTACACAACAGCGACGCAGGTTATTGATAAACGCATTATCATCTGCGCTGGCACCGGCTGTGTTGCCAATGGGTCACTAGCACTGCGAGACGCGCTGCAACGCGCGCTCAAAAAAGCGAACCTGTCCGTAACCCTTACCATCAAACACGAAAAACACGAACCAACGGATGTCCATCTCTCAAAGAGCGGTTGTCAGGGCTTTTGCCAAATGGGGCCACTCGTTCATATTGAACCTGCTGGCATCAGCTACGTGAAAGTTCGACCAGACGATGCCGATGACATCATTGAACACACCATTCGTAATGGCCACATTGTAAAACGGCTGCTCTATACGAAGGCCAACGGTGCCACCTGTGTCGGTCCAGCTGAGATTCCGTTCTATAATCAACAAACACGTGTAGTCCTTGCTAATTGCATGATCGAACCATCTAGCATTGCGGAATATATTGCCCGTGACGGCTACCGTGGTGCAGAACACGCTTTTGCCCAGCTCACACCGGAGGCCGTCTGTGCTGTAGTTTCTGATGCTGGCCTACGAGGTCGAGGCGGTGGCGGATTTCCTACTGGCAAGAAATGGGAATTAACACTCGCCAACGCAGCTGATAAAGAATATGTTATTTGTAACGGCGACGAGGGTGATCCTGGCGCTTTCATGGACCGCTCCGTTATGGAAGGCAATCCACATGCCGTAATTGAAGGTATGATGATTGCTGCCCGCGCTATTGAAGCGGACGAAGGTTATGTGTACGTCCGAGCTGAATACCCCTTAGCCGTTGAGCGCATGAGTCATGCGGTGAGCGCCGCCGAAGCGGAGGGAATCCTTGGAGATAATTGTTTCGGCTCTGGACGCGGATTTACCCTGCACGTTATGGAAGGCGCGGGCGCTTTTGTCTGTGGCGAAGAAACAGCGCTAATCGCTTCCATTGAAGGCAAACGCGGCATGCCGCGCCCCAAACCGCCTTTCCCAGCAGAGAGTGGTTTATGGGGAAAACCAACACTTATTAATAACGTCGAAACACTGGCCTCTATTCCCACCATCATCCGCAATGGAGCGGATGCCTATAAAGCACTTGGCACCACATCATCTCCCGGAACCAAGACCTTTGCCCTAACAGGGCATGTTGGCAATACAGGATTAATTGAGGTGCCCTTCGGTACAACCTTGCGAACCATTGTTGATGACATTGGCGGCGGCGTTCGTGACAACGATGGCCACACCACAAATGGTACTTTTAAAGCTGTGCAAATTGGCGGGCCATCTGGTGGTTGCCTAACACCAGCTATGCTCGACACACCACTCGATTTCGATAATTTACGAACGCTTGGTGCAATGGTTGGCTCTGGTGGTTTAGTGGTGATGAACCAACAAACCTGCATGGTACAGATTGCTAAATTCTTTATGGAATTTACGCAGGTCGAAAGCTGTGGTAAATGCGTACCCTGCCGTGAAGGCACCAAGCAAATGTTAGCCTTACTCACGGATATATGTGAAGGCCGCGCCACTGTGGAAACGCTGAACCTTCTGGAGAAAACGGCACAGGTTGTTCAGCTCTCTAGTTTATGCGGGCTTGGCAAAACAGCGCCAAACCCGGTGCTCTCAACCTTGCGTCACTTCCGTGAAGAATATGAGGTGCACGTGGTAGACCGCCTTTGTCCTGCTGGCCAATGCAGTGCTCTTGCCATGCCAGAGATTGATCCCGAACTCTGTACTGGCTGTACCCTGTGCGCGCGAAAATGCCCAACCGACTGTATTAGCGGCGAGCGCAAAGAACCACACGTTATCGACACGGACAACTGTATTCGCTGCGGTGCCTGCGCCGATGCCTGTCGTAAAAATGCCGTATCCGGTTTCTAATATTTAAGTTCCTTCCTTTTGCCAACAGTGCCCCTTTTCGTACCGAGGAATAATCATGACTGACAACACACTCTTATTAGATGGCCGAAAGGTCACAATTGAAGATGATCGTAATTTACTCGAACTCATTCGCCGCTCTGGCGTTGATTTGCCAACGTTTTGTTATCACTCCGACCTCTCTGTTTATGGCGCTTGCCGATTGTGCATTGTCGAAATAGAAGGACGCGGCGTACAAGCAGCCTGCTCTACCAAACCTGAACCGGGCATGTTGGTGACCTCTCATAGTTCTCAACTGCGTGAGGCGCGTAAACTCACCATTGAATTATTGCTGGCCAATCATGACCGTGAATGTCCAAGCTGCGCGCGTTCAAGCGATTGTTCCCTACAAGATTTGGCGCAACGCCTTGGCGTTGAGACGGTCCGGTATGACCAGAAGACCAAAGAGGAGATGCTGCCCCTGGATCGCAGCTCTCCCTCTTTGGTCCGCGATACTAATAAATGCGTTCTCTGTGGTGATTGCGTTCGTGTATGTTCTGAAGTGCAAAATATCGGTGCTTTAGATTTCACCGACCGTGGTGCCTCGGCTCGCGTTGGCCCAGCTTTTGACCTTGGCCTTGGCAACAGTGAATGCGTTAGCTGCGGTCAATGCGCTGCCGTGTGCCCAACTGGTGCCATTGTCCCCGCTGACGAACAGGACGAAGTCTGGGAGCTGCTGCATAACCCTGATGTGTATACCGTTGCCCAAGTGGCCCCGGCGGTACGCGTAGCTCTTGGCGAATTCTTTGGCATGGAGCCGGGCAGCATTGTAACAGGGCAAATGGTGACGGCTCTTAAAATGATCGGCTTCGATCAAGTGTACGATACCAGTTTTGGCGCTGACATGACTATTCTGGAAGAAGGTAACGAACTGCTTGAACGAGTCGGCAATGGCGGCCCCTTCCCGTTATTCACATCTTGTTGCCCTGCATGGGTTCGCTGGGCAGAAAATGCCGCGCCAGAATTAAGCGATAAACTGTCTAGTTGCAAATCACCACAACAAATGTTTGGTGCGGTGATAAAAGAATACCTGCCCGATACGAATTCTGCGCAGGGCAAAAAAGTCGCAGTTATTTCTATTATGCCCTGCACCGCTAAAAAATCGGAAGCCCGTTTACCCCAACATAAACGAGCTGGCGTACCAGATGTCGATAATGTGCTGACAACCCAAGAACTGGGGCGCATGCTGCAAAGCCTTGGCATTCGTTTCCCCGAACTGGAACCTGCACCATTCGATTTACCACTTGGTTTTGCTTCTGGCGCTGGCGTACTGTTCGGCGCGAGCGGTGGTGTGACTGAAGCGGCCCTTCGATATGTCGCTGAAAAAGTTACAGGGGAAATTTTTTCTGACGTTGAATTCCACGCTGTGCGTGGCTTACAAGGGCTAAAAGAAGCCACCGTTACTATTGGCGATCTTGACGTGCGTATTGCTGTTGTCCAAGGACTTGGCAAAGCGCAGGAATTAGTACAGCGCATCCAATCTGGCGAAGCAGAGTACCACTTCGTAGAAGTAATGGCCTGCCCGGGCGGCTGCATTGCTGGGGCAGGCCAACCAATCAGCAAAGACCGCGATATTCGACAACGTCGCAGCGCCGGTATTTATACCGCTGAACGTGGTATGCCTCTGCAAAAATCACAAGACAACCATCTCTTGCACCAATGCTACGAAGATTTGATAGGAGATATTGGCGGTCATGTTGCACACGACCTTTTACACACGCATTATGAAGATCGCTCTGCCATTTACCATCAGCCAGAACGTGTACGCCAACCAACTGCCGAGCACACCGTGCGTGTCAGCATCGACAGCGGGGCTGACCGCAGTGCTACGGAACAGGCTCTCAGTGAAATTCAGGACTTTTGCGATGACCACAGTGAAGGCGGCCGCGTAGCGATAGAACGGCGCATGCGCCCTGCCGCTCATAGCTGTTCTGGCTGTTCTGGCTGTGGCTCTTGCAATAGCAGCCTAAACATTCAAGTGGGTCGCCAACAGCATAGCGATACTACCAGCGCACGCGAGGCCTTAGCCGAGGCACTGCAACAATGACAGCAGCTCTCTTATCAAAAGTTGGAATGGCAACTGGACACCGCGCTAGCTATCCCACACACAATCATAGCATAAGCGGGATGAGCACACCAGTTGGACCCGCCCCCTCAATTCGCCGTCTGCCACGTTATCTAGACGTGTTGTATGCGGAACGTTCTCGCGGCCAAAGCACTGCCAGTACCACCCTCATCGCCAAAACTCTTGGCTTCACTGCCATTCAGGTTCGTAAAGATCTAGCCCTTACCGGTATTGTTGGCAAACCGCGCGTTGGCTACAATTTGGAAGAACTGATTACCTCCATCGAGCACTTTCTTGGCTGGGATAAGGTCTCTGATACTTTCCTTGTTGGCGCAGGTCATCTTGGCCGTGCTCTTCTTGGCTTTCCTGACTTTGAACAACATGGTCTGCGCATTGTTGGTGCCTTTGACAGTAATCCAGATCTTATCGGCAGCACACTTGGTGATCATCCCATTCTTTGCACTTCACGCCTAGCGAATCTCGCCAAACGTATGGGCATCCGCGTGGTCGTACTCACCGTACCACGAGAGCACGCCCAGTCCGTAGCCGATGAGCTCATACGCGATGCAGGAATCGAAGCCATTTGGAACTTTTCTGACCCTGACTTACAGGTTCCGGAACATGTTGTACTCGAAACGGTACGCCTTGATGCCAGCCTCGCCTTACTCTGCACTAAGCTACAAGCGTTAAAGGGGACGGGCTCATGACCACTGTAAAAATATGCATGGGGTCAGCCTGCTATGCTCGTGGCGCGGGGCTTATTGCACAAGCTTTAGAAGAGCGCTGTGCCGAATGTACAATAGATCTCATTGGCCAGCACTGTGACCAGCTCTGCGATCACGGGCCCGTCGTTATTATTAACGGCAAACGCTTAGAGTATGCCACCACTGACCAAAGTATGGCGCTACTGGACCAAGCTAGCTAAACTCATTCAAGCTGACACTACTAAAATGAGTGAAGATCAAGCGGAGATGGTAAGTTTGGCTATGAAATAAATCATGGGTTGTAGGAAGATGCAAAAGTAGGTATTAAACAAGAGAGTGGATAAGCTTGTTGAACTTAAGCTAGTATGTGCCACTGAAAAGGATCAGTAGTTACTGGTGTTATTTTATGTTCAGAGGAAAACATCTATATTTTTTAAATAAAAAAAGAATATATTAATGAGTTTATCGGGCAGCTAGATAAAAGCGTACTTTTTTTGGTTTTTTTCGTCTCAGAATAGAAGGTAACGTGAATATTTTTCATGTTTCACGAAAGCTTCTCCAACCGTGAGCGGCTTTCTCTTACCTTTGGTGTGTAGTGTACTTGTCTTTCTATAAGCTCTTTAATAAGAGCTCTATTGGCAGCTATTGAAAGTGTTGGCGTATGCGATTTAAAAACACCAAGATTATTTAATCTAGTAAAACGGAGGTTATTACTCGTGCCTATCTTGATGTTATGCGGTGTTTCCTTTTATTCTTAATTACAATAATTTCCTTGGAGTTCTTGAATGAGTGGTAGGTCTTTTGTTTCGTGGTGGTGGATGAGGGCAGAATAGAAATTTCTGAATACATCAATGGAGAATTCTTCTTCGAGAATTTGTAGCACTGTAATAATGTTTAAATGGCTTTCAGCATGGATAGAAATATCTATGGCATCTACATCGTAATCAGCCAATAAACTTTCTTCACGGATGAAATATCCGGAAATACGGTTGCGGAGATATGGGAGTAAGCGCTTCTTGATGTATAACTGGTCTTCTTCTTGATAGTATCGTTCTACTTCAGATACAATCTGAGAGACCTCTTGTCTAAAGGAGATGCTTTCATTAAACATTATTGAGGGGGATTCAACATACATTTGTTCACTAAGCATTTCCTTGCCTCCTTTGTAGCATGGCGTGTCGTCATCGAGAAAGACATTTCTATCGCAGTCTTACCTATATTATATCAAAGAGGGGTGCTTGCTTCTATGGGATATTCACCCATAGATAGGAAATTAGAAATGAAATGTTATTCCAGCACGAATTGTAATATCTTCTATATCTATTTCATTGTCAATACTTGTTAAACTTCCTGTTCCAACATCGTTACCCCAACGGTATTGTACTGAGGCATCATAGAGCCAATCTCGCCGGAAAATACTAGCACCGATAGTTATCCCATAATATTCATCCACAGATGCCTCTACTGTTTCAGGTGTATCCAATGAGAGGGCAGGGCTTAAGCCAGGTAATTGTTCGTAGAGAAAGCCCGTACGGAGGACTGTTACCAGACTTGGTAGAATGAAGACGTGTTCATATCCTGCGCGTATGGTGTAGCCATCTTTAACGTCATCTGCATCAATCTGTGAATTTAGGATATGAAAGCGATCAACTGTTCCAGTGCTATCTTCTTTGCGAAAGAGGTAATTTGACCAATCAACCCAATTAATATCCAAGCTGAATGTTTGGGTGTCATTTTGTCGCCACGCTGTGCCAATGGTGATGCTATCAGGATAAGTTGTTTCGTGTTTTTCTGTAAGGTTTTTTTGGACATCTGGATTACCAGTTACCTGTGACAGTTGGCTTATACTGGTATCTATGTTGAGAGTGTATGCTGGTTTCCATATACATGATAAAGCTAAAGCCGGCATCACTTGCCAACGAGCGGAAATGGTAGCGCTATAGCCATCCTCTACATCATAATCTCTCGTGACTGTATCTTTACTTGTAATATCAGTATTCAAAAAAGGCAGAGTTGGGAAATCAGTTCTTACACGTGTTGTTACTTTTTTGCGTTGTGAAAAAGAACTACCCTTGGTGAAATCGTCGTTCCAAATATTTAATGCTACTCCAAGAGAGAGGGTTGGTTCAACTTCGATTGCATATGCTATGCTTAGTGAACTGATCCCACCATCTTGCTGAACAACTTCTGTGGTATCCACTGTTGCTGTTACAAAGGGTGCTGCACTTGCATCAACCGTGGATGCGGTTGCTTCATAGGACATACCGAGATCAAATTGTCGCTGCCAGGATATACCAACGGTTTGCATCATTTCTCCTGCATAAAATGGATAAACAACACTGATATGATCTAATTCCATACCGCCATTATCATTTTTACCGTCGATATTATGCTGATAATAACCAAAAGATGTTGCCACTTCAGGACGTTCTAATTGAGTCATACCTGCTGGATTCCAACTTAGTGCAGTTGCATCATCGGCAACAGCACTAAATGCACCACCCATTCCGAGAGCGCGAGCACCTGCGCCAATAGGTACAAGACTGCTTGCCATTGGTGCTTCTGATCCGCAAAGTGTTAAGGATGTTGCTAGATATAAACCAGCTCCGTAAAATATGTTGTTTCTCATTCGCTTATGACCTCACCATCTAGCATGGTACCTGATACAATTTTTATTTGAGATGAGTCATTTATTACTTCTGTGGCGTCGCCCATAGCTGCAATGACTCGTTCTCCAGAGGGCAATTTTTCCAAACGGAAAAAGCGCATACCCGGTCGCACGTGACTTCGATCTCCGTGTTGTACGTTCCAACCAAACTCGGTTTGTGTGACCTGTGTCTGTATGACAGGAAATATTTGGCGAAGGTGGCCAGCGACTGCTGCGAAGAATGAAGATAAATCACTGTCCGTGGACGCTGGTCCATAAATATCTGCAGTTGCTACAACTTTTTGACTTTCACAGTTGATAAGACGCAGGTAGCATTCTACATCAGCTCGGCCACGACGTATCATACTGGTGACACTGTACCGCGCTTGTAAATCTCGCCCGGCTTTAGCGGCAGTGTTTCTATCTATATGACCTGCTTCAACTAAGGAGAGTTCGTGAGACAACCATTCCGATGCGCTTTGTTCAATATACCGAAAACGACCATCTATAAATAAAAACGAACCATACATTCTCCCTTCTTGTTGAGATAAGGGTATGCCATGTTGTGGACTAACCGGAGGAACTATAAACGCTGGAGCGCGGACTAAGCGCATTTGATTTGGAGGAGGTGATACATCAATTGTTATGGTCTGTTCCATAGAGATTTCTCCCTGAACACCTATGAGGACAAAACGTAATGCATGTATTCCTTTTGAAACGGATAAAACGCTATGGCCTCGACAACTTTCTCCCTGTAACTGAATGGACTTAATCTGTTGTTCATTGTCGAATACAACAAGATGCTGTTGGTTTTTGAGGCCAGATACTCGATACCCAAAGTGGCATAAATCTGTGTGAAGTTGATCACCTTCCTGTACGCCATCAATCGTTAAGGATGCTGTTGGTCGAATCTCTATTGTTAATCGTTCCTCTGGTTTTGTCTCTTGTTCTAGTGATAGCGATCCGCCTTTTTCTACTGCACAAACAAAGTTACCTTGTACTTCAATAGTTTTTACAACATCACCCGCAGCATCCCATACAGATAACATTGCAGATTCAACGCCTTCAATAAATCCATGGCATTCAAGGTGTTGCGCTTCAGCCTCTTTGGCCACAACTTCTGTTATGACAAGTTGACGCGATAAGCGAGAAACTGTTTTTACTAATTCAGTACCTTCTTGCTTACTGTCTTTGGGTGTTGTTGAAATAATGTGGTTGTCATACAGCACATGATCAGATCGTGCTTCCTTTTGTTTATCTATACAGGCTTGTAAGAGCGATGCTGCTTTGGCGCTCGGTTCTTGTTCCATACTGATCCGTAATTCTTGAGCGGCTTCTTCATAGCGACCTTGTTCTAACAGAATCCCGCCAAGCTCTCTATGAGCAAAACATTGTACGAAGTGCATGCCATATGTTCTTGCACGTCGGCTATCGGTTTGCCGAATACGTAAACATGCTCGTAAGTCTTTTTCGGCCTGTGTCCAATGCTCACCAAGAGCCCAACTGATGCCTCGTTCTTGATAATGCCACCAACGTCCTCTAAACGGAACGCTTGTGGTACCATAGATATCATCTGTAGTGTTCTGCTTATTGTTTCTTTCGACACATGTACACAACATCATACAAAGAACGACTACAACAATCACTTGGCATTTTTTCATGATATCCCTCATTGCATATTCATAAATCTGTACACAGGAATGGAATCCATTCCTGTGACAATCGCATAATCTTCCAGATGCCGTAATTGGCACATGGATAAGTTTTTTTCTACTGTAAGTACTTCTAGCTGTATTTCAGAATCTTGTACCTGAAAAAAGTCACCTGTATGAACGCCATGACGCGACCCTGCTGACAGAGCAAACATTCCCGACTGTTCAACGATATATGCCCGTAATGGTAATAGAGCCAATGCTGATTGGACAATATTTGATAAGGCATGACGGAGTTGTTGCTTTTCTGTGACAAAGCTTGCTGCTAGCACCTCAAAACTTTCCATACCAATGCTTCTTACAGTAAGACCTTCTCCTACCGCAGAAACTTCTAAAACGATATGGGCACCACGAACACGCCCCACCTCAATGGCAGTAGACATGCTAACAATTCCTTGTTTTGTGACATGTTGTTCAACTGCTAATAAATCTGGGTGGCCACGTTCAACTAAGTCTACCGCATATTCTTGCTGTAGTAAATATTGTTGGACTTCAATTTCTTGTCGTGGTGTTAAGTCAAGTGCAACAAGCGTAATTGCACGAGAAGGTGTTTCCCAGAGTGCGCGTAGTTCTTGTGCCATAGCCTGCTCTGCCATCTTATCTATGAAAGAAGATATATGACTGATGCTTGTCTGCGTAAGGCCCACAACGCCAGCTATACATATCGCGATGATAAGCATTCTGTGGATGCCAAGTCCTTGATCACTTACTAGGTGGTGGGGCGCTGCTCTTTCAATCATAAGACACAGTTATACTTTACATCACGATAAACCTTGCTGCAATAATTAAAAAACCGTAGAGGATTATCACCCCTACGGTATTCAATATGATATGAGAATAAATATTAGACTGCATCAAGTGCAAACATTAGACTTTCTACACCACCACCCGCTAAAATTGATTTCTCTTGTGAGGTATAGCCTGGTGCACTCGCTGTAAAATGGTATGTTCCATCAGAGGTGGCTGTTGAAGAGTACGTGCCGTTATTATTTGCCACATTCAATGTTGGGCATGTTACGGTTGCATTGGTTATAACCTGACTTGTACTTGCGTCTGTGACCACGCCCCAAATAACTGTTGTAGACATAAAAACTCCTTGTTTTCATTTGAATAAAAGAGCATGAAGGACCTACCCTCATGTCGTAAAGTGTTCATTCAGCGCTGAATTAACAACGTTTCTTATAGGGAAATTCCCTATAAGAAAAATGGGTTTAGGTCCTATTAACCTAGGTTTTCAAGAAACTTATTTTGTTATTTATGTGTCTAATTACGCATACTATCCTTTTAGTAATTATTTTTCATTTGCTATAGCCCAACGTGTCGCGTGTTGTAAGAGCTCTTGATAAGATGCGAGTGCCAGTTTGCTACGAATTTTATCTCGATGATTAAACAGTGTTTTGGGAGCAATGCACAATTTCTTTGCAATTTCATCAGACGTATGCCCCATTCCAATCAGTTCATAGACTTGTCGTTCTCTCCGTGATAAGGAATCTAGCGGATTGCCTGTATCCACATTCGCGTCTGAGATGCGGCTACGATATTGTGCTTCTTCGCTGAGATAGTCTCGGCCACGCAGGATGGTTTCTACTGCACGCACAAGCTCGCCAGCGTCTTCGTTTTTAGAAATAAAGCCATTTGCGCCGCTTTGCATGGCCTCTTCAGTATACCAATTCTCTCGATATAAAGAAAGACAGAGGATTGGTACTGTTGTATCTTCTTCGCGTATTTGTCGGACTAAATCAATACCGGTCTGGCTACCCTTCAATGAAATATCTACGATAAGAACGTCTGGGGTAGTGTCATGAAACACGCGTAATGCTTCATTAAAGCATTCAGCCTCTCCGCATACAGTAAGGGTGTCCGTCAAATCAAGGATCTCACGCAATCCATGTCGAATGAGTGGATGGTCATCTACGATAAGCACTTTCTTCTTGGTGATGCTCGGTTCCATAATCATAGTCTACCTCATTTTTTGACAATAAAAAAGTACTTTTACTGACTTTCTTTATAGATCGACTGAACAGACAACTTCTGTACCACCAGATTCTGCCGGAGAAATGAATAGACTTCCTCCTATTGTATCGGCACGATACTTCATAAAACGAATGCCTCTCCCTGGCGTACGAGTCGCCTGTGCTGTAATCCCGACACCATTATCTGTGATTTGTATGTGCAAGTGTCCTTTTTCTTCTACAACATCTATTGCTATTTGTGAAGAACTACCATGTCGAACGGCATTGTGAACAGCTTCTTTTATTAAATAATACACATTCGTAGCAAAAGCGAGCTCTATTGGTTTTGTTTCTAATGAAAAGTTTAAGAGACACTCGACTGAAGAATTTTCTCGCATCATGGTACAAAGGTCTGCTAAAGAATGTTGAAGGCCATCTTCCTCTGGCAATACAGGAGAAAGGCCTCGTGTTAACAGTCGCATTCGTTTAAGTGCATCACGAACATGTTTACCAATATTTTGTGCTTTTTCTGACAATTCAGAACCCTGTTTGTCTAATCGCATAGAAAGTGCACTTAAAGACAGGCCTATCCCATGTAGGGCCCCACCAAGATCGTCATGTAAATCTTGGCCTATCCGCAGTTGCTCGTTTTCACTGGTGAGCAGTATTTCTTTTTGCAGGTCCTTTTTATCTGTAATGTTTTCAAGTGTTAGTAAATAACCACAGACACTATCCTCATTATCTTTATGAATACCAACTGATACATTTGCCCAGACGGTTTCACCTTGTGAATCAATGAACTGACAATCACACTGATAAGTTCCTTTCATTTCAGGTTCAAGTGCAGCATATAGTGATGCTCTATAATCCGCATGTAAACACAATGACCAGCCATCTCCCATTAATTCGGCATTACTTTTTTGTAAACATTCTGCCCATATCATGTTCACATACAAACATCTGAATTCTAAATCTAACTGAACGATACCAATGGGTAAGGCAGCGGTTAAAGATTGGAAATGTTTCTCACTTGCCTTCAAGCGCATATCTAGTTCTCGTTCTTTACTAATATCACTAATAAGAAAAAGCGTAGCGTTTTCTTTGTTCTCATGTTCTATAGAACGAACAATAATAGTATACCATTTTTCATTACTCTGTATATCAAACCGTATCGGTTGCTCTATAGTACGTGATTGACTTAAGGCATTTTGCAACACATCACGAGCAGGATCCATAAAGCAGTCAAATACTGTTGCTGTTTCAATCACATGCTCACGGCCTGAGGCGATAAAATGGGCGCTTCTATAGACTATATGGCCAGCCTCATCTGTAATCATCACACAGTCAGCAGCATTCTTTAGCAAATCGAGACCATGCGTTTCTGATAATTCCCAAACAACAGGTTTTTGCGTAACCGTTTTCAGATGTGCAGAAACACGATGAGAATCATACACTCTCCCTATCACAACAAGCAACAGCGCAATACAAACCGGTACAGCAAAGGGAATCCAGACATCTTTAGACGGGTCTAGGCCCTCAATTGTTCCTGCCCATGAAATGACTTCAGAAAAAAGGTCTAACCATAGGCAAATGGCATAAAATAATACACTGGCCGCTATGACAAACGAGATATCAGTAAATGATAATAACGTTTGATTCTTAGAGCCTTCAGAAGAGTTATGCTTGGGAGACATATAAAACTGCTTGCGCTAATAATTCATAATTACTTTTCACGGAAAGCTTCCTTTTTATGTTTTCTTTATGGGCCGAAACCGTTTTAACACTGATGTTAAGTTTCTCTGCTATTTTCTTACTAGATAAAGAGCTTCCAATCAACTGAAAAGTTTCGAGCTCTCTCATCGTGAGTAGAAATTGGGCATCTTTTACCGGCATAGAACAGATTCCTCGTAGACAGCACCTGTAGCCAATCTTTCAGTCAACAAAGCTACCATGATTATAGGACAGGGGGCTTCATCCTTATGCACCCATAAATTGAATATTTTTTTTATTATTGGTTTATAGAATAATAGTTCTATAGGATATAATCCTATATGCTGATATGCAGAACCATTACAAAGAGTAGCAAGCTATGGTATATTTTGGATATGTATTGCTGCGCTGTTTTCGATTTTTTGTATAAGAGCATATATAATAAAACTTTCTCACTCTACCAGTGGGCTAAAACTAATGTATTCGCGAGTGTTTTTATGATTGCTGCTGTAATTTCTGAAAATCATCATCGCTCATCCAAGATGGCTTACGCCAGCCTTGGTCAAGTTGTATACCGAGTTCGGTTTCTTTTATCAGTAGGCCGAGTTTGCTTTTTTGCATGTCGGATAATTCGCAGGGAGTAATGCCTTGGTCTGCCAGGATGCCGTGCCAGCATTGGTCTATGGCGGTGGCGAGCGGTGCTTCAATTGTGAGCATGTCACCAGTATAGGGATGGGCAAAAGAAAGCAGAGCGGCGTGTAATGCTTGGCCGCCAATTTCAGTGCAGGGTGTACCATAAACCCAATCGCCGATGAGTGGATGGCCGTGGTGGGCGGCATGGATGCGAATTTGGTGTTGTCGTCCTGTGTGTAGACGAATGCGGAGCAGGGAAAAATTGTCGTGGGATTTTACAACGGTATATTCTGTATGAGAAGCCTGTCCGTCTGGATGGACCATGCGGCGCACCGTTTCTGGCGGGCCTTCTTGGAGGGCTTCGTGCCAATGACCGTGTTTCTTTTCTGGCACACCATGGCACAGTGCGAGATATTCTTTACGAAGCTGATGGCTTTGAAGTGCGTCACTTAACAAGCGTGTTGTATCGCCTTGCCAAGAGGCGAGCACAATGCCAGAAGTATCCCGGTCTATACGGTTAACGAGACGTGCCTCACTGGGATCAATGCCCTGTTCTTCAAAGTAATCTTGGAGTTGATTGAGCAAAGTTCCGGTTAAAACTTTACCGGCTTGGTGAGCTAATTGTCCAGCTGGTTTATTACAAATAAGGAAACCATCGTCTTTATGGAGGATCTCTAAAGGTGGTGCTACAAAATCATCGTCGTTAATGATTCCGGAAATAGGTGCACGAATGATGATGGTCATTAAGGCTTTTACTGGGTCTTTGGAACGATACACACGTCCTGCATTATCGTAGACCCAGCCGTTACGGCACCAGCGTTGTAACATGCTACGCGTGTAGCGTGGAAAGAGGGTTGATAAGTATCTATCCAAGCGCCAGCCAATACCAGTTTGGGTGCCAGCAATGAGATCAATTTTACGTAAGGTACTGGTTAAAGAACGCTGCATCCGAACTTCATGACGAATGCGCTGAGCCTCTGTGAGCGGAACATTTTTTGAAGCGGGTTTATTCAAATATATTCCCACACTGCGCCATCAGGCCCGTCTTTGACTGTAATACCAGCTGCTGTTAGGTCATCACGAATACGGTCAGCGGTAGCAAAATCTCGGTTTGCACGCGCGTCTTGTCGTAGAGAGAGGACCAAATTCATGACGGCATTCAAAGTTTCGTCATTGGCGCTTGTTTCAGCACTAACAACATCACTTGGTTGGAACAGGCCAAGGCAACGGCCCAAGTCACGCAGACAGACACTAGCAATTTCGCCGTGTTGTTTGACGAGTTTTGCCATGGCAAATAAATGGCCAATAGCTGCACCTGCGTTAAAATCATCATCCATAGCAGTAGCGAAGGCATCACGGAGTTTAGCAAGGTCTTCTGGCAAATCCCTACTTAAAACATCTGTTTGGCTTAGGTCATCAGCAATGGCATCGCCAATAACTTTATGTAATTTACCGAGGGCTGTTTGTGCTGCGGCAATGTTTTTTGGTGCAAAATCAAATGGACGACGATAGTGACCTTGCAGCAAGAAGAAGCGAATAACCGGTGCACTCCATTCTTCCAATAGATAAGCTGCTTTAAATTGTTTGGCAAATTCGGGGTCTTTATTACGTGGATCGCTCTTACTAATCTTAACGCCTTCATATTGAATAAGACCGTTATGCATCCAGCAGGAGGCATAACAATCACCATGTCCTTCGGCCTGAGCAATTTCGTTTTCATGATGTGGGAATTTTAAATCATCACCGCCGCCATGAATATCAAAATGAGAGCCAAGTAATTCTGTTGCCATAACTGTGCACTCAATGTGCCAGCCAGGACGACCAGCACCCCATGGGCTTTCCCAACTTGGTTCGCCAGCTTTGGCAAGTTTCCATAAGCAGAAATCAGCAGGGTGTTGCAGGCTTTCGTCCCGCTCAATACGTGCGCCAGAAAGCATGTCTTCTATTTTACGGCCAGAAAGTTTACCATAATTTTTGTGATCACGAACATTATAATAGACACCGTCTGCTGCTTCGTAGGCCTTGTTGTCTGCAACTAAATCGGAAATGTAGCCAATAATGCTACTCATGTAATCACTACAGCGCGGAAAGTCTGTAATGGTGTTGACGTGGAGCAGGTTCAAATAATCAAAATATTTTTGGGTGAAGCGTTTAGTAATGCTGTGCCAGTCTTCGCCAGTTTCAATACTGCGGTTAATGATTTTATCATCAATGTCGGTAATATTATTAGCAAACCGAACGTCATAACCGCGGCAGTGGAACCAACGGGCAATGGTATCAAATAACACAGGCCCCATCAGGTGACCAATATGGCTATCGTCATAAACCGTTGGGCCACAGACATACATACGAACGGTATTGTCTTGGCTGGGGGTGAAGGGTTCTTTGGTACGCGTGAGCGTATTGTGGATGCTAATCTGACTCATAGCCGGTAGTGTGTGCCAAGCAGTCAGCAGGCAAGTGCGGGGCGCAAGCGAGTCTGAAAGAAAGCTTGAGAATTGCCGTCTCCTCCCATAGTCGAGACCATTAACAACTCGCACCGAGCAAGGACATTTCATGAGACGATCTGCACAGCATCTTTTTCCAACCCTCCTCCCAGCCCTTTGTGCAATGACGTTGTCATTGTCAGCGGAAGAAGCCCAAATAGCGCCAGTGACGGTTGCGCCTGTGGCCCCCGTGGTAATGAGTGGAACAACGGTTGGGCAAGAAGCGTTACCTGTAGCGGCAGAACCAGAATTGAGCCCAGAAGAACAAGCGATAATGAAGATGAATAAAGAGCGCGAAATGATAGCAGCGCAATTGGGGTTAGAGGAGGAACGTCTTCGTCAAGAATTGGCTGCATCGCGCTTAGAAATAACACGTTTGCAGGCAGAAAATGAATTAGTAACAGCACGTCAGCAGAAGGAACTTGCAGAATTAAATCGTAAACGAGAACGTTTGGCTGCAGAAATGGGTTTGCAAGAAGACCTTCGTCGTCAGAAAAATAGTGTTTTGGTACAGGAACAAGAGAGCCTGATGCAAGAACAGCAAGTCCAACAGGCTCGTCTGGCGAAAGAATTACAAGAAATGAAAACCGAGCAGGAGCGTATGGCAGCGCAATTAGCGTTTGATGAAGAAAAGTTACGCCGTGCTGACTTTGAACGTCGGCAGGTAGAAACCGAACGAGAGCGTTTACTTGCCGATAAACAACACGGAGAAGCCTTACGGCAGCTTGAGCTGAGCACGCGAAATTTCGCGGTTACTGAATTACAGGCAGAGATAGCCGCCCATCAGGCTCGTTTAGACGCAGAAAAAATAGTGACGAGCAACATTGATCATGCGGAAAATCCGTTTGCGGATGGTGTTCTGACTATTACCGACCGTCGTATTGCTTTAAATGGCCCAATTATTTCAGGAACAGCCAAATGGGTAACAGACCGTATCCACTTCTATAACAACCAAGATGCGACAAAGCCAATTTTTATCGTTATAGATACCTGTCCTGGTGGATCGGTTATGCAGGGGTATCGCATTGTGAAAGCCATAGAAACATCCAAAGCACCTGTTCATGTGATCGTGAAGAGTTTTGCGGCGAGTATGGGAGCCGTTATCACGACATTGGCTGACCATAGTTATGCTTATCCAAATGCGGTTTTGCTTCATCATCAAATGTCTGCTGGCATAGGAGGTAATATGACTCAGATGGCTGAACAGATAGAAATCATGAAAAAATGGGAAAAACGTTTGATGAAACCACTTGCTGAAAAGCTTGGGCTGGAAATGGAAGAACTGCGCAAACAAATGTACGAAAACAGTTCTGATGGCGATTGGGCAGAATTTGCTGACGATGCGCAAAAATTACAGTGGGTTGAACATATCGTTCATGAAATAAAAGAAGTTGGCCTACGCAATAAACCAGAAGATGATGCGCCCAAACCATGGTATTCACGCTTCTTTGGCGAATCTGGAGAAAACCCAGAGAAAGTAGACGAGTCTGGCAACCGCTATATCCAACTACCACGATTGCAGCCTTATGATGCCTATTTCATCCACAATCCTGATCGTTATTATAGATAGCTTGATGTGGTAGCTCGCGTATACTGTGCCCTCTGATAGCGATGCTATCAGAGGGCATTTTTATGGCAGTTGACGGTGGCTTTTCAGGGTAGACAGTAGAACCATGATGATTTTACCGTATTCTGAATCTGTTCTAGCAGAGCAGATCGCCGATGCTCTTGATAATGCAGTAATGACCAGAGGTTATGCTACATTTGCTATTCCAGGCGGGCGTTCACCTGGCCCTATTTTGTCTCTTCTTGCAGCTTCGTTAGAACCTTATGTATGTGAGCGGATAACCTTATTGTGGGTTGATGAACGTGCCGTTCCTCGTGGCCATGAAGACCGCAATGATTGTGCCACCTTAGCAGCTTGGGAAGAAGGTGGCCCCTTGCCTGGTTGTGTTGCTCCAATGCCGGCAGAGGCCGAAGATTTAGAGGCTGCTGCTGCTGCCTATGCACAGACTGTAGCAGAGGCTACCAAAGGTGAGCCAATAGATGTTTGTTTAATTGGAATTGGTGAAGATGGTCACTTAGCAAGTTTATTTCCAGAACATGAAGGGCTGAAGGAGTTAGATCCAGTCTTTGCCATTTATGATAGCCCCAAGCTGCCTCCAAGGCGTTTGAGTCTGTCCTTGGGTATTATTTCACAAGCTCGCCTGCGTTTGATTGTGGCTCGTGGTGGTGAAAAAGGTGCTGTTGCAGCTCGCGTACAGCAGCACGGTCCTCAGCCAAAATTACCCGTAAGTCTTTTACCAGTAAGCGATACCTATTGGTTTTTGGACGAAGCGGCAGCACAGGTTGCATCTGTGTAAGAAAGCCGTGTAGAACCTTTGATAATTACCTGTTAAGAACGCTCAAAGAAGTGTTGCAAATGAAACGAATGCTTGTTAGCATGTTGCTCTTCCGTGGACTGCTGCAAGTGCTGTTCTGCGGTATTTCTTCAAGACGCATGCCCTTCCCACCTAGTCTGAGGTATGATAAAGGGTTCTAATAAGAGGATTGTAATCTATGGCTAAGCAAGAGGCTCAATCAAAGCCAGCAGAGCAAGAAATGTCGCTTGGAGACGTTATTGCTGATGCAATGGGATTAACCCCAAAGCCGAAAAAGAAAGCGGCAGCCAAACCTAAAAGTAAAAAAGCGGCAACCAAATCAACACAAGAAGCAGAGCCGGTCACTAGGGGTAAAGTAAAAGAAGAAGGGACTGAACGTATAACTTTGACGCTTGGTCATTGTCTCCAGGGCTGTAAACGTACGCGCGCGCTCAAAGTTGAGGGTGCAGTTGGTATTAAACCAGATCCGATTCGTGAAAGCGAAGGTATATCTCGGGCGTTGAATCAAATTCGCGGTGTTCATCCACCTCCGATCATGGTTATAGACGGTCAGCAACATCCAGCGGTTATAGAAGGTATGCCACGCTCGCCTCGTTTGATGATGGAAGACCGTGGTGAACATACCCGTATGTATCTAGAAGTTGGTGGTGCAGGGGTAGCTGGCGTTTGGGCGCTACCCGGGCCAAATATCGTTTTTCGTGGTCGCATTATCCCATTGGAATGGACAGGCCCAGCAGAAGATTTAGATCCAATGTTTAATGGCCCAGTGCAAGTGCCAAAAAAATTATTGGTAAAAGCGCCGTGGCGTAGTGTGCTGGCGCATGCGGGGCAAGTGCCACCACAAGCAGAAAAAGCAAAAGTTGTGCGCGGTCGTCCGCAGCCTATTCTCAAAATGTGGGAAGTAGATAGCCGCCTCTGTGGTCAAGTGACTTTCCGCTATCACGAAGATTTACCAGAAATAGATCCACTGGAGCGTATCGGCCTTATTGTTGCTGAAGCACCAGATGGGACAGTGCTCAAATGTGAGCGCGACCGTGACCAAGAGTTTCAACGTTGTAATGAATTTATTAAACGGGGCGCTTTGGTACAACGGCGTGGTGCCTTTGGCTTTGTCGCTGATGGTGATGCAGCCGACCGTTTTCTTGCGCAAGTTATCCCCAACCTTCAAGGCTGGGAGATTCGTGGGCAGGATGAGTTGCACCGTGGCCGTCCACCGGCAGAAATAGAAACCGGCGCTAACATTGAACTTAAAAATGACCACATTGAATTGGAAATTACAGCAACGGTTGAAGGCCGCGAAGTACCCATCAAAGACTTACTGAAAAATGCAAGTCGTGGTCAAAATGTTATGGTCTTTAAAGACGGCTTACGGGCACGGATTAACGATGAATGGCTTAACCGTTATCGTACTTTGGTTGAATTTGGTGGCCTCAAAGAAGCCTCAGGTAAAGTTCGTGTTCCACGCCATGCGGCTGCTATGGCAGTTGGTCTTGGTGAATCGGGTGCAGACATGCACATGGACGCAGGTACGCGCGACCTTGCAACCTTGGCAAAAGGTGGCGCAGATATTCCCGATATTAAAATACCGAAAGGTATTAACGCAACTCTCCGTGAATATCAGGCAGAAGGCTTTTCGTGGATGGTGTTCTTGGCAGATCGTGGCCTTGGTGGTGTACTTGCTGATGATATGGGTCTTGGAAAAACCTTACAATCACTCACCTTTATGAAATACAGAGATAAAAAAAATCCTGGTATCCATTTGGTTATCGCTCCACGAAGTGTTGTTGATAACTGGGAAGATGAGTGTGAGAAGTTTGTTCCAGACTTGGATGTGTATGTGCATTTGGGACTAGATCGCACCAAAGATATTAAGAAATTGCCGAAGAAAGGTATATTGCTCACCAGTTATAATATTCTTCAGCGTGATGTGCAAATGATGACACAGCTACATTATAGCACCATCATTTTGGATGAAGCACATATTATTCGTAATCCAGAAGCAAAGACAACACGTGCGGCATTAAAATTGGCGGCAGATAACCGTCTGTGTTTATCGGGTACGCCGGTGCAAAACTGTGCAGAAGATCTATGGCCAATCTTCCAGTTTCTTATGCCCGGCTTTCTTGGTCGGAGAAAAACTCTCAAAGAAACTCTGCAAGATGATGGTGAAGCAATTATGCGCTTGCGTGAGCGTGTTGCGCCATTTGTATTGCGTCGCCTGAAAACTGAGGTGGCAAAAGAATTGCCGCCGAAAACAGAAATTCTTTTACATGCAAAAATGAGCGATGAACAAGATACTTTTTATCGTGAAGTGCTTGAACGTGAGCGCATTGGTGTGATGGATTTACTTGGTAGTAGAGGGTTAGAACGCAGTCGTGTTTCTATTCTTGCTGCTATTACTCGTTTACGTCAGGCAGCTTGTGCACCGGCTTTAGTTGGTGGAGAAAATATCAGCAGCAGTAAACTTGATATGTTCCTCGATCTCGTTGATGAACTCATTATGGAAGGCCACCGTGCTCTTGTGTTTTCTAGTTTCACAAAATTTCTTGCGGTTGTGCAAGAGGCCTTGGATGAGCGTCAATATACGTACCAGTATTTAGACGGTCGTACTCGTGATCGCGGTGCACGTGTACGTGCATTCCAAAATGGTGATGACCCACTGTTCCTCATTTCATTAAAAGCGGGTGGCGTTGGTTTGAACTTAACTGCTGCTGACTATGTTATTATTTTGGATCCATGGTGGAACCCTGCTGCCGAAGAACAGGCAGCAGACCGTGCTTACCGTATTGGCCAAGATAAACCGGTGATGGTTTACCGCATTGTTACCACTGATTCTATCGAAGAGCGTGTGTTACGTTTACAATCTGAGAAGAAAAAACTGGTTGGTGATCTTGCCCTTGAAGGTCTTGCTAAAGCGCTGCAAGCAGGTGATGTTGAAAAACTCTTTGAAGTAGCGGCCAAGGCAGGTTCGTAAAGATAGGGCGCAGCGGTAAAGACCAATGGCAAAAAATGATAGAAGAGCTGCTCGGAAAAAGAAAAAACGTTCCGAGCAGCATAAGAAAAATAAAGCGCTCGGACGGTTTAAGCCAAAGCATAGCCGTCATCGTTTAGTACCATTAGCGGCTTTACCGGATATTCCAGATGTGACTAAGCCGAACTCGCAAGACACTGAACGAAAAGATCTGGCAACGGCATGGGTTGCAGACACCTATGAAGAGATAACCGAAGTTGATGAACTACACACACTTTTAGAAGGTGAAAAGTGGAGAAAGCATTATAGTGGAGCCTTAGAAGGTAGTGTGGTTTATTGTGCACAGGAATGGGCATTACGTGCTCAAGAATGTGAATCTCCAGAGCAGGCACAAATATTTGCAGAAAAAGCATTAGCTATAAACCCCAATAATGCAGATGCTCGTTATT
The DNA here is from genome assembly GCA_016745075.1 of Planctomycetota bacterium. GTDB lineage: Bacteria > Planctomycetota > UBA11346 > UBA11346 > UBA11346 > JADGDD01. The sequence goes on from JADGDD010000003.1 coordinate 56,242, forward strand.
TGCAGGCAACGGCGCAGCATCAAAATGATCACGAAGCATTTTTAGTAGCGTTGCAGTCTGCGGTTGATGGAGCGTGGACAGAACTGGGTGGTCAGTCTTTTATAGAAGAAAGTAAGGGCCATTTTTGGGATTATGTAGAAACGCGTCCGTATATGCGTACGCGTTGTGCTTTGGGAGGGCGTCTACTTGCTTTAAAACGATATGAAGAAGCGCGTCCACATTTTGACGAATTATTAATTCTCAATCCGGCAGACCATTTAGGTATGTCATATATGTTATTGTCGTGTTTATTTGGTCTTGCAGATTTGCCGGCTTTAGAGCAGTGGTTTGAAAAATTTGGTAATAATGAAAGTGCACTGAGTAAATGGGCAGAAGTTTTATTTCGTTTTATGACAGGTGACAGTGTCGCTAGTAATAAAACGTTGAAAAAAGCCAAAAAATTGAATCCGCACGTTCTGGAACTCTTGTTACAAGAAGAAAAGAAACGTCCAGAAAGTGGGAATGATTTTATTCCTGGTGGACCAGAAGAAGCAACGATGGTTGTGCAGATGATCGGGTCGATTTGGGATGAACAGCCCGAGGCTCAGCATTGGTTGAAAGCAGGTGGGCGGGTTAAAGGCAAAGCGCAATTGCCCAAGACCGCTGTCGCCATGCAATCAATGTCGCATATAGAACACCTTATGACCCCGTGGCAATGCTGTTTTGATTCAGCGGAATCTCTACGTAAACAAGAACCGTGGGAATGGATGTCTGTATACTCCATTATGGCTGTTACCGACCCAGCAACTGGTACGAAACTACATGTACGAATTACTGGTAACGAAGCGCGACACCCTGGTGTACGAGTGTACACAGGTAAAGCGGGGTTGGCTGTGTTGCAGGAAGAAATAACAACAAACGTCATGTCACTTATGCCAACTCATTGCTTGGTTTTAGAATTTTCGCATCGGCATGATTTATTTGAAGAATGCTACGCGTTGATTAAGCAGGCTGGTCGTCGCTATCGTGGTAAGCGAGTTTGGCCACAATGTATGAGTTGGAAGCCGACGGGTGGCTTACAGGTGCCATCAGAAGCCGATGCGTCGCTCTTGTCTGTAGCAATGGATCACGCGATGGCTTTTGCTGATGAATATCGAAAAAAACCATTTCCCCAAGCAGTTGTTCATCGCTTTAAAGATGGTGAATCTTGGGTGACTGAAGAATTGCCGGAGTTAATACCGTGAATGAACAGAGCTGGAAAATACAAAAACGTATAGATGGGACTATTGAACAGTCACAGAGTGTGTTTAAGCCTTTTGCAGCACAAACAGGAGATGTTTGGCTCATTGTTGTTCCTCATGACGATGATGCGGTTTTGGGTATGGGGTTGTTGATTCAAGCGGCTCATGATGCAGGTATTAGTGTGCACTGTGCGGTTGTTAGTGATGGTAGTATGGGCTTTTCCATGCCAACAGAACGAGAGGGTCTTGTAGAACGACGACAGGCAGAACTCATGGCATCGTGTGCTATATTAGGCATACAGGCTGAGTGTGTTCACGTGTGTGGTCTTCCAGACTGTTCTTTAACGCAGCATCAAGGTATGCGTAGAGATGCTACAGGAGCTCTGAGTGGAATTTCTTGGGAACTCACACGAATATATAGACAACTAGCGCCAAGTTGCGTATTTGCTTCTACCGGAACAGACTACCATCCAGACCACAGAGCAGTAGCGAGTGAAGTGGATATGGCGTGTTTTTTTGCCTCGTGCGGGATATGGCTAGAGCTGGGTGAACCGGTGCCTGTTCCAGACCGTTGGGACTTTGCCGTGTACTGCGCATTCAAAGATGATCCAGATTTACGACTTACAGGAACGGAAGAATCTTTGCAGATAAAACTTAAGGCGATAGAGGCTTTTGAGAGTCAGCCAGAGATTATAAGTACTTTGGTGAAAACAGTGCGGGAAGATGGTCCAATAGAACATTTTGTGCAACGTTCATTTCAACTTTATCATCCTCAGCAGTATAACCACCTCTTTCCAAGCTAGGTAAAATATTCTATCTTATAGGTATACAAGTACTTAAGTGGTAGATCTATACCAGTGAACTGTTTGATTGACCTATGCGCTTGTTGGAGAACGCGCGTTGACTCATTGAAGCATTCTTTCTACCCTCACGGTTCGTCATACATTTTATCTACCGTTTTGGAAGAGGTCCACGTAATGTTCAAATCCACTATTAAGACCCTCGGTACTGCAGCAGCATCAGTAACTCTGCTTTCCGTATTTTCTGCTACCGAAGTATCTGCATTGGATGCTGAATCCTACTATCGTGCAAACGAACAGGCAGCTGTAGCATCAAGCTTTACAGATGTGCGCCTTGGTTATTCATTCTTACCAACAGACTCATCTTCTGGTGGTACTGTAGATAGTTCTGCCCGTTTCAGTGCTACCGCTTTTGGCCCAGTTCATGGCTGGCTCCCTGTTGGTCGTGGTACACCGGCTCGTATCCAAAACGATATTGAGGGTGAAAGCCGTGCGTTACGTGCCCGACGCGGCCATAATGTTGTTGGCGGGTATGATCTTCTTTTGGGCTTTGAACTTTCTCAAAACTCTTGGACTCAAGACAGCATCAATACCGACTTTAATGCAACGGCTTTAACCTTCCTGCTTGGCTGGGGAACGGAGATGGGCTGGCGTGTACCAGGCCGCCTACATTGGGAATGGCTCTTCACTCTTGGCGCAGGTCAAGCAGAGTATAAAGCCGGCAATTCAGAAGGTGACGGACTGTATTACGAATATGGTGGTCGTCTTGGTGGATATGTTACTTTGGACTTTGGTATGCAGATCGGCATGTTTGTTGGCTATCAAATGTCTGTTCTTGATTTTGAATCTGGGCAAGAGGATCTTTCTGGTATTACTTACGGTGCGACTATGGGGTACCGTTTCTAGTTACGGTTGCATCAAATTAATCAAAAGGGAGCGCATTGTGCGCTCCCTTTTTTCGTATGGGTAATGATGCTTTTTTTGAGAGGGTTGTGCTGGCCTTTATTGCAATCTTCCTATTGGTACATTGGGCAATAAGTGCTAGTATCTACTGTAGTTGTGAAAGCTGTTTAGATAAAGAAACTGCGTTACATAAGAGCTGGGAAAGTGAATATAGGGGTAGCGAGAGCTGTTTTCCCGTATCATACGGGAGGAGAGGTTGGGCTGTCAGCTCATCTTGTCCATTATAGCGCTATCGCTATGTTCTTGATGCGAATGTTCCTAGGGAGCATTCTCTCGTTTTTTAAAGCAAGGGAGTTCCAATGCGTTTTACTGCAATTTTTACCCGCATGATGCTATTATTCTGTGCCACGCTCGTTACTATATCTGCTCTAGATACTGTTAGTGTAACGGCTATTAAGGCAAATTCATTTGAATCGGATCCGTATAGCGGATACGGCGAATACCTCTTCACAAGAACAGGTGCTCAGGCTTCATTAACGGTTCAGTTTCAGTTTACAGGAACAGCAACCCTTTCTCGAGACTTCACTTTTAGCTCAAATGTACATGGTGTGAGTGGCAATCTTGCTCAGGTGACGTTTCCGTCGGGGGTTGCCAACGTATCAGTGTTAGTGGTTCCTATTGCTGATTCTGATGTTGCTATTACAGCTAATACGACAGCTCAGACTGGCGGTGATTCTGGATCTGATATTTTTCAAACACCAGAATTGGAAGAGTTTGTTATCCTAGAGCTGAGGCCGAATAAAGACCTCTATATTTTAGGGGCAAATTTGCAGGCTACCGTTCGCATTGTGGACGCAAATGTAACGGCATTAGCAACGACACCAGATAAATATACAGAAGAAAATTTGCCGGTCACAAATGGTGCAGCTATCGTCAATCCAGGTATGATCCGTATGTGGTTTTCTAACTCAGATACTCGTGATGGCGGCCGTTCGGTTCATCCGCCTGCTTTGGTTTCGAGTTTGTGGCAACGAGCGGTTAATGCTAATGGTGATTTACTCAACTGGCTACAAATAGGTGGGCCAAGTACTCAATTGTTACCACCGGTTCCCGTTCCGGTGAACCCACCAATTCCAGATTTAGTTCCAGATGAAATACCAGATAATGTTCCTCTTGCTATTGTGACTGATGTTACGTCAGTAGAAGTTCCTGAGACGGGTGTTATTAGTTTCCGTGTGAAGCTGCCACGTGCTCCATCTCGTATTCAGCCGCAATCAGAAGTTTCATATGTGAATGATGACTCAGATGCGGCTACGCCCGATGTTGCAATTGTAAGGATACGCAACCTCAGCGGTGATGATGATATACAGTTGTCTACCGATGGTGGTTACACATGGAGCAGTTCAGACGGAACATTCAGAACCAATGGCCAATGGTATAGTGCTGATACTGCGGCAACACTTGCTTTCGCAGCAACAGAAGACAAAGATACGGCTCTTACTAATGGACAGTATTTTTATGGAGAATATCAAACGGTTTTAGTGCGTCAGGCACCGACTCCCTATGGTGTAACCGGAACAATAGTTGCAAATCCAACTAATAATACGGAGTGGCGCTTAGGTGCGGATAATGGTGGTACCGGAGACTTGGTATTTACTGCCTCTAATGCGAATCCAAACCAAACGCCGCTTGGAACTGCCCATCCAGCTAACAATCATGGTACGAATTCATTAAGTGATGCAAATGGAGACGGAAGCATAGATACCGAAGATTATTATTCTATGCGCGATGTTCAGTCTTTTGCCGTTGTTCGTTTGGATTGCCCAGGATACTTGAGTACGAGTTTAACAGAAATATGGGAGGTCGATAGTCAATATGATGTGAATAATGATGGTGCTCCAGATGCTCCTGCGGTTTTCATACATACTCGTTCAATAGAAGTTCCAGAGACGAGTTTAACCTCTCCTTTACCAATAGCACCATCTCGTGCCGTCCGTGTTAAGTTGGCCAGTGCCCCATCTGTTCGTCGATTTGTTACACTCCGTGTAGATTTGCAGGGTTGGGATTTGTCAGATCCGGATAATCCGGTTTGTGTGAGTGCTGACCCTCGAGTAGCGATGGAGGTTCCAACCATTCCAGGGACAACCACTCCACTCCGAACAATTCTCGTACCACATCCTTACTTTGATGACACTGCCAACCCTGATCACCGCCGTGCGGTCTCAATGGTGTTAAACTATCCTCTTACTACGCACCCTCCTGCTTTGGGCGGTGAAGGAGGGGTCAGTTTCTTGCCGACGAGTAACGATAAGACGGGGACTGAGAACTGGGGAGATTATTGGAGTTGGGCTCAGTGGGCTCCAGATGCTGAAATTTATGCGCCTCCAGCATACTCTGGTGTAGCGCCATTTCCGTATGGTATTGCTGGCGTGAGCCGTAACCAGGGCAATGGTTATTATGACTGGTATCAGGAAGTTAAATTTGAGGCGCAAAATGTAGATCAAACAACAGGGCTGGAGCTTGATTGGCCAACTATTTACCCAACTAATCCACAGGTTGTTGACAGAGTAGGAGATACGGTATCTCGGCATGAAGATGGTATAACTATTGCTCGTTTTTATGAAGTTCATACTGATGAATTGTTACCGAGCACTGCGAACCAGGTGGCAACCGGTTTTGGAATTGCAATTCAAGATGAATGGAGCTTAAGCACTCCAAGATGGCCTGCCAATAGTTTGGCTGAAGGTGCAAATGGTATTAATGGTGAGTCTGATAAATCTTATCTGACACAGCTGAATGGTGCGATTACAAATGCCACGACATCGATAACAGTGGATAATGCCTCATCATTAATTCCTGGACACGCAGTGATTGTAGATGATTTGAATAATAATGGATTTGAAGATGTTGTGATAACGGCGATTGCTGGTAATATCTTAACGGTAACTCGCTCAACAACAATAGCTGCAGCTCATGCTGATGATACGTATATATATCAAAGCAATGGGACGTATTTTCCTAACAATGTGAATAGTCCGGTTAAGGCTGCCGAAGTTGCGATACGAGTTGTAGATACGACTTATACAACTTATGACAGTACTTTGCCAATTACAACCAGCCAGCCAACTGCAGAAGCACCATTTACCTCGTATGAAGTATACGCAGATCGCTATGTAGAAATGCAACTGGATAGCGGAGCTGGTTTATTACCAGGTGATGCAGAAATTGGAGTGGACTATGATGTAGAGTACAAAATTGGTGGCGGCGGTTATTCAGAAGGGGTAGATGGGTTTGTTAACCAGCCATTTGCTTATCGTTTGCATCATGAGCTCGCAGGTGAAGATCCAGCTCCTCCTAAGCCAATTTTAGTGGGTGGTAGCCGAAATATTGTAGATCCAGAAGGTTTTGATACTTTTTATATTCAAGGTGGTAGTATTGTTCCAATAGAGCCAAGTAATTATTATAGAAGTAATAGCACGAGACGTATTGATATTAATGGCGACGGAGATACAGATGATAACGTCCTCGACCTAAACAGTGACGGTGATTTTGATGATCCTGGTGAAAGTGAGGCAACGTGGTTTAGATTTACCGGTACTGATGTTAATGCAGCGATAGTTTGGGAGTCATTTACCGACTATAATGGCAACGGAGTGTATGATGGTGTTTTGTCAGAGCCATTCACTGATTATAATGGTAACTCTGTTCGTGATACGCTGATAGATGAGCCGTTTATTGATGGTAATGGTAATCTTACCTATGATCCAGGCGAGGCTTTTACTGATTATAATAGTAATAGTGCTAGAGATACAAATATTAACGAGCCATATACAGACTGGAATGGTAGTGGCACATATGATGCAACGTTGGCAGAGCCATACGTAGATGCTAATGGTGATGGTAATTATGACGCAAGTATTGATCCAACAGCATTAACTGATGTTAACGTTTTCGTTGGAGAAGGAAATGGAGACTTTTCATTTGATGCAACAGATCGTCCATTAATTATTAATGGATCATATAATGATTGGAATTGGAATCCTGCACCAATTAGTACTGGTCGTCCAGAGACACCTGCGTTGGATCGGGTTATTTCTACTATTGATGGACAGACTCTCCTTCAGAGAGGTAATGAGCCGGGGGGTGCGGCGGATACGTTTGATGCAATTGAGATGACGATCGGAACTGTGACCTATTATGGAGTTATCACAGGAGTGACAAGCCAACCAGATGGTAATTCTAATGGGTATAGAATTACGGTTGGTTGGGTAACAGCTAGTGAGATGAATCATCCAGAACGACCATCCCCTCCAAATATTAATCCTGCTAGCGGTAACTATGGTGATGGAATCACAGATGGGATTTTATCAGATCAATATATAAAAACACATGATTATGATGATATGTGGTTTGCTGGAAGAACCGGTGCACATGCTAATATTCGGCATCGTAACGGTAGATGGGGAGGCAGTAGGTTCTTTGCTGTTCAACAAGATATTCCTAATTTAACACGACTGAGCATAAATAGATATACACTTGTAGCACAACAGAAGGCTACAACGAATACGGATGCGAATGGTAGCCCAGTTTTTGATACTGAATATGTCTGGGATACACCACAGACTATAAACGGTTGGCAGGTTGATGAACCTCGTGTGTATCCCATTGATGGTGGTGATGTGTGGACTGTATCTGTGGGTGCTTCAGTCGGTACTTATTACGCAGGTGATGTCATACGTTTTCAAGGTGACCCTCAATATTACCGCGTTACTGGACCAACTCCATCTCGACGTGGACGGACCCAACCAACAGAACAAGGGAAAGACCGTGGTTATGAAAACGATGCGTTTAATAGTTTTGTGCCTTCAAAAGGAGCGCCTGGACCATATGTTAATATTTTCCCAAGTTTAAGACGGGAAATACGAAGAGATGAAGATAATGATGGTGACGGAACTGTAGAGTCTGCAAGTTGTGTTGGTGTATCTGCAAGTAATGATGATGTTGCAGTACTTTCACGGTTTCGTCCAGATGGTTTGTATGATTCAGCTAACAACCATAGGGATTCTTTGATTATACCAGGATATCCACCTGCGCCGGTCCCAGATTATCCAAGTGGTTTTACCGCAGATGATTTGAAATATGGTGATAAGATTGAATTTGCCATTATCCCTGTTGATGACACAACGGTTGAGGCAGCGGAGGATGTGCGACTTACTATTCAAACAAGTAACAATAATAACGGATATGATGTTCTAGATCCACAATCAGTAACATCAATTATCAGAGATAATGATGTTGTTGTAGATGTTGAGTTGGTTAGTAATGCATCTGAACCAAATCAGGCAGGTTACTTTAGAATCTTACTTGATAGAGCATTCCCAGTGGATGTTGATATTAAATATGTTCTCAGCAACAATGGCCCAGGTCCATGGGCAGCACCAAACGATAGTAAAAGTAATTTTGTCAGCAATATACAAGTGATGGCTCAAGGATCAGGTTATATTAGTACACCAACTGTTGTTATTACAGATGCAACGGGTGTAGATGCTGTAGCGGAAGCGAAGATGGTTTACACTAGAAATGCAAACGGAGACATAATAGATGGTTATGTGACCGCTATCATTATAACTGAGCCAGGGTACGGCTATACGAGCCCAGTCATATCATTTACTGGCGGCGGCGGTGGTGTTGGTGCGAGTGCATTAGGTGTTGTTGGAAATAAACCATGGAATAATACCGGTGGAGACGGCAAAGACTTTAGTATTGCAGGATTTGACCCAGTAAGTTTGATCGGAACCATTCGAATTCCAGCTAATGCACTGAGTGTAGATATTGCCGTAAGTCCATTGTCAGATGTAAGAATTGAAGGTAACGAAAACTTGCAAATACGCTTGCTTGATTCAGACGATTATGTTTTGAAAGGTGGAGAAGCTGGCGGACAAAATGCTACTGCAGCTAGTATGAATATTACGGATTCCCGTGGTATTATTTCTATAGCAGCAATTGTTAACGAAGCTGTTGAAAGTCCAAATGCCCCAACAGACGGTGTGTTTAGAGTAACTGCAAGTGATGATCTTGGTAATCCAATTGTACTGACACAAAATATGACGGTAACTTATCAGGTGAACGGCACTGCTACTGCAGATGTTGACTACGGTGCTATTTCAGGGCAAGTTGTTATACTCGCAGGAACAAGTAGCACAGATATTATTATCTCTCCATTTGATGATTTGATTATTGATCCATCAGAAACTGTTGTGGCTACATTAACAGCAAGCCCAGGGTACACGCTGGATGGTCAGTATAGTCAAGCAACGATCAACATTGTTGATGATGAGCCACAATTAACAGTCCGAGTTATTCAACATGCATCGGAGCCGAATACGAATGGTATCTTCCGTATAGAGTATCCTGGTGTACCTGATGGAGTTGCTTTGAATCGGGCTATTGAAGTTACTTATACAGTAGGCGGAACGGCTACTTCTGCTGTTGATTATTCATCATTGAGCGGAACCGCATTTATCCAAAAGGATAATCGTTTTGTTGATGTTGTTGTTGCACCGATAGAAGATTTAATCAGTGATGCGGGTGAAACCGTCGATATTACACTTCAAGCCAGTGGATTATTTACATTGGGTACTACGTCGGCATCTGCGACTATGACCATTGGAGAAACGACGAATATTCAGGGTGAAGTATCTGTTGGGGTTGTTGAAGACATTACTTATGAATCACCAAGCCCAACCCCGGCACAGTTTGAACTACGACTAGATCGTGATTCTGCTGCAACATATGATGAAGTAACCGTTGTTTATGGATTTGATGGCACAGCACAGCACTCTATTGATTATGCTGCGCCATTAGCCACGACAACATTTGCTGGCCTAAATAGTAACATAGAAGTGAGCACCATTGCAGCACAAGGTGATACATTAGTAGTATTGCGGACTCGCATGACAGGTTCTGAAGTGTTATTACCAGCAGGTTTGTCACTGAAAATTGGAGTGCATAGCTATGCGAGTAGTACTGGATCAGTAACATTAACAAATGCAGGAGCGACGTTTACTTTATCAACACCGTTGCAATCAGCCGTGGCTGTTGGTGATTTGGTAACAGCACGTACTACAGGCACATTTGCCGCATATACAGATATCACAACTGCCGCTATTGCAGGTACGGGTCCGTATACCATTACTATTCCAGCTACTGATGTACCAGCAAATGTTCGATTGATGGATAGTGTTGGTAATATTTACGTGTGTAACAATGCGGCAGGTACAGGAGTGACCAGTTTAACCGCAGACACCATTTCAACAACAATAGCGCCAACTGGTTGTACATTTACTGCAGGAACGCTTTGGATATTGAGTTCTACAGCAACTTTAGATGTTACACCAATTGATGACCAATTAGTAGAAATAGATGAGTATGTTTTGATCACGCTCACGAGTGGACTGAGATATACTATAAATGGTTCCGCAGTTACAGCAACTGTAACCATAAAAGATAATGAACCAACAATACGTGTATTATGGAAGAAAGACGCGAAAGAGCCATCGACTATTGCTGGTTCTCCTGTTCTGGGACAGGTGGAGGTGAGTTATCCAGGTATTCCAGCAGGAACAGCTTTAGACCGTGATATTACAGTTCCATACACCTTGAGCGGAACTGCGACAATGAGCTTTGATTATCAAGATTTGACAGGATCAGTGCTTATCCCAGCAGGTACACGGAGTGCAGTAATAGATGTTACACCATTGTATGATGTAGTAAGTGACCCTAATGAAACCGTGAAATTTGCCATTAGTGGAGGTCTCACCTATAGCGTTAGCTCAAGTGATGCCTCAGCAACGGTCTCTATTATTGATGGTACTGAAATTCAGGGTGTTGTTCGTTTACATAATAAAGATGTTGGTGTTTCTGACACTATTGCAGTGATACCTCAGGCTTTCAAGCCAATAGATACTACCTATGAAAGTTCATATAATGATTCAGCAGAGCTCGCTTTAATGAAGGGACAAATGCTTGTCAGTCTTGAGCGGACACGTGGAGGAGCTTTAAATACTCGAGTAGAAACAGTAACTGTGCCATACCTTGTAGGAGGAACGGCTGTTGCTGGAACTGATTATGTAGCACTAGCAGGTACCGTTGTCTTTAATAATCAACTCGCGGTGCCAGAACAGAATGCAAGTGCACAAATAACACTGCAAACTGATGGTGATATAATGCGTCTGCCTGCAGGAACACTGGTTACTTTAGCAGATGGAACAGTCTACACTTTAACGAATAATGTTGAGATAACTCCAACCGCTACTGCTTATGATATAGATGAAGCGGCCATTGCAGCAGTTGCAGGTGACACTATTGCTACTGTGAATAAAATTACAGATCAATTAGCTGTTATACCAATGGTTGCATTAGATGATACAGAAGTGGAAGTTGATGAAACTGTACAATTAACGTTGAGATCGGGTAGCAACTATGCCTTAGATACAAATGGTAATGGAGGAGAATCTTGGATTAGCAAAACAGCGACGATTATCGATGATGAACCATTTATATCGATAGCAAAACAACAGGACTCTCAAGAGCCGACTGTATCTACAAGCGCCGGAACGAACGGTCAGTTTAGAGTCTACTATTCTTATCCAAGAGTGCCTCAGGGTGTATTACCGAAGCCACTTACTCGAGATATCAAAATTCATTATGATGTGTCAGGTACAGCTACCAATGCAGTCGATTATGTGACGATTCCTGGAACGGTTACCATCCCAGCGAATGCAGTTGAGGCATTTATTGATATTGAAGCGCTATATGATCTTATTATTGATCCTAATGAAACAGTTGTAGTCAGTTTAAAAGCTCCCACAACTGCTCCAGGATCAGGATTCGGACTAGCAGCTCAGGACCTTGCTTGCTGTGATCATGAACATTTGGCACTTGGTGATGGAATTATTAATACGGAAGTTGAGTTTGGTGGAGCAGTATTTACGACAGAGTCATTACCAGAATCATCATTTAAAGCTGAGTTACAGGCATTAGATGCAGCTGCATTGGAAAAAGCAGAAGCATCTATTCAGAAGCAACGTATTCCACTAGCTGATTTGAGCACAATTCATGTGAGCGAAGCAGGGGATCTTTATTATGCATGTCAGAAATATGACGGTCCAGAAATACCGAAGGCAATGCCTATTGCTAATGAGCCTAAATTTGCTGAGCCACCAAAACTACATAGTAATCCTGGTTCTACTAATGTACTCTATCTCGACATTGATGGGCATTTGGTCACAAATACTCAGTGGAATACGAGTCGTGGAGAGGCTTCTTATGACTGTCGACCATATGATAGGGATGGAGATTTTTCAACTTTCAGTCAAACAGAAGTTGATGAAATTGTGGTCATATGGCAGTGGGTCTCAGAAGCATATATCGGATTTGATATCGATGTAACGACAGAGGCACCAACAACCTGGACTCCTACTACAGCACGTGCTCTCATTACTTCCATTACGGATACAAACGGTGTAACCTTGCCTTCAGCTCTACAAGCAGGTGGCATCGCGTATCTTGATGCTTTTGGAAGCTTTAGCTATGACGCTAATGAAAATACACGCCTAGGTCCTGCTTTCATCTATGTTGAACAAACAGGAGATAAGAGTGGTGCCGCAATGACAGTGGTTCATGAAATCGGTCATAACATGGGGCTTAATCATGACGGTGATAGTGGTGAATATTATTCAAATCACGGTCCAGACCCAATGACATGGGGCCCATGCATGGGAGGGCCATATGGAACAAATGTTGTACAGTGGAGTAAGGGAGACTATGCAAATGCGAGCAATACAGCAGAAGATGACCTTGCTATGATAGCTGCAAAAACAGGTGGATATCGACCTGATGACCATGGAAATGATGCAGGTTCTGCTTCCTCACCAGCGATAGATGGTGTTCAGTTAACGGCTACAGGAATTATTGAAACGACGGATGACCATGACGTGTTTGTTTTAGACTCAGGTGCAGGAGATATTTCACTGACAGCAACACCTACTCGAATGAGTAGTGGTCCATGGGGTGGAATGCTTGATGTACTATTAGAATTGCGTGATAGTAACGATTCTGTAGTAGTGAGTGTAGATCCTACTGATGAAACCGTTGCTATACTCAGTGCTACTGTTGCCGCAGGCAGGTATTACTTGCATGTTATTCCTGCTGCGAATGGGGATCCAATGGCTGCCCAACCAACAGGTTGGACTACTTATGGTAGTCTTGGGCAGTATTCCATATCAGGTACAGTTCCTCAAGGAAGTGCGCCACCACCACCGAGTAGTGATAGTGGTTATGGTATAGATCCGTCTGCCTTTACAGCTACGGTTGTTATTGAGGATGGTTCAACCTCTCAGGGTGTTGTGTCTATTACTGTAACAGATTCAACAGCAGCGGAATTGACTTTTGTTCCTGCTACACAATCAGACTCAACCGGGTCCATTGCATTAAGTCTTGACCGTAGTGCTGATGACACCCGTATCGATTTAGTTACTGTACCGCTGTCCATTGCAGGAACAGCTACAATGACAGAAGATTATATTACGATACCTAGCCAAGTTACTTTCTCTAATGAGATTATTATTCCTGTGCATACAGCATCAGAAATTACTGCTGCTCCAAATCAGCTGAAAATGGCTAGTGTCCGTGGAACAATGCTTATTCCTGATGGAGCGACTTTAGATGTATCGAGTTTTGTAGGGGCTAGCTCTGCAGTGACGCTAACAATTGCTGGTCCGGTAACGTTGACGGAAACACCACAACTCGTAACTATTGCAGCGGGTATTGTCCCATCAGAAATAGCGGCAGAAAACAGAACGATACCGTCACGTATTACTAACCAAGAAATCATTCTGACAGTTACACCAGTTGATGATATGATTGTAGAGGGTGATGAAACGGTTGTATTACAGGTACAATCAGGAGTAAACTATAGTGTAATCGCAACGTCCATAAGTCAGAGGACTGTAACGATTCAAGATGATGAGCCAATCATCTCTATTGTAGCCGTAGACCGAGAAGCCAAAGAACCAACGTCGGCAACGGCACCGGTAACGGATTTAGGTCAGTTTGTCATCAGTTATACTCCAAGGATACAAGCACTGAACCGTGATATAACTATTCTCTATAGTGTTAGTGGTTCGGCAACAAAAGCGATTGATTATACTGAATTGACGGGTGTGGCTCAGATTCCAGCTGGTAAAACAAGCGTTGACTTATTTATCACTCCGGTATTTGATTCATTGGATGATATAAATGAAACAGTTGTGGTAACACTTCTGGATAGCATCATACAAGACAGCGCTAATAATCCTCAGTTAAGTAATGCTCTTGTTGTTATTGATAACAACACAGACAAACCTCCTGTTACAACAAACAATGATGAGCTTATGAGGCCTGGAGACCATATGGGAACATCTGTTGCAGTGCATAATGATTGGGCTGTAGTGGGTGCACCTGATGATGATTCAGATACCGCAGACTTAGATGCTGATGATTGTGGTGGAGTATATATTTATCGCCGTAGTGCCACTGATAATAGGGCATGGGAGTTCTATACGAAACTAACAGCAGGTAGCGAGCGACATGCGGGAGACCAATTTGGTGCTGCTGTGGCAATAGCGGATAACATTAGTGGAACAGATACGACTAGTTATGTCCCAACAATATTAGTTGGTGCACCAGGTTATGATCAAAATGGATTAGATACTGGGCTCGTATTTGTTTATGCTTATGATTTGAATGCGGATGATCCATCAACGGTTGCTGATGAGACAAATGACGCTGATTCTAGAACAGGGGCATGGATCTTAGAACGACAATTGCGAGATTCTACTTTATCTGCTGGAGATAGATTTGGTTCAGCGATCGATCTCATTGGAGATGTTGCTATTATTGGCGCTCCAAATGCTGAGAAAGTTGGTGGAGATGCTGCTCAAGCCGGTATGGCATTGATTTTCCAACGTAATGAAGTCACTCGTTCATGGACTCGTAAAGAATTACTACGCCAATCTACGGAATTAGCTGACGGTCATTTTGGACGTTCGGTTGCAATCTCTAGAAGTAGTTCTACTAATTTTGCCTGTGCAGTAGGTTCAGAACTCTACGATGCGGTTAGCCTGTACTCTATCAATACAATTGGTAATGGCTGGGTATTTACGGAGCATGCTCCACTTCCAGCTCAAGATAGTGGTATCAATATATCTAATGGATCATTTGGCTATGCTGTTGACCTAAGCTCAGACGGTCTTGCGGTTGGTGTTCCACTGGGAGATAACTTACGCGGTCAAAGAGCTGGTAGTGTGTATGTGTATACACGAAGTTCAGTCTCTAGTTCTTGGAGTCTGAGCGGTCATTTGACAAGTAGTGATGGCTTGCCTAGCGATGCATTTGGATCGGCAGTGGCGATTACTAAAACTACGGTAAATTCTGTCTCTATTGGAGAAGTCGTTGTTGGAGCACCAAACGCGCCAGGACTCGTAACAAATTCAGGTGTTGCTTACCAGTTTATTTATTCTGCGATAGACACTTCTTGGATTCAGCGACGTAAATACGAACCATGGGTCTCTGCAGGCATTGATCGATTTGGTTATTCTATAGCAGCTACAGGAGGAAGTTCAGAGCGAAGTAGTGTGGCGTTTATTGGTACACCTGACGATGACGAACATGGTGTTGATGCCGGTAATGTTTATGTCAAAAACATGAATGATGTGCCAATTATTGTGAACGATGATATTGTACAAATTGTACCAGCTGATCCGAAAAGAATTCAATATACTGTTGATGCTATACTTGAAGATAGCACAAAGGTTATCGATTTATTAGCCATTGACCCTGATGGTGACCCACTCGTTTGGACTTTGGTCTCAGATATTACCGATGCAGAGTTGGTTGTTGATAGCAATAGCTATTCATCAGATGGCGATAAGATTGGTTCAAATGAGCAGGTATCAGTTGTATTTACTCCAGCAGCTAACGCTAACAGTACAACCCATGGTAGTGATTGGGTCTTTACTCTCAGATCAACCGACCCATTCGGCGCGTACGATGAAGTAGAAGTAACAATTAGAGTTACACCGGTAGATGATGTGCCAGTAGCAAATGATATTATATTTGTTGTAGATGATGTTGTCGCTGCCAAGAGTGGAACGGTATTTGGTTCTGATCCTGATGATCCAACGGCCGGTGTCACATTCGTATACTCGTATGCCCTTGTTACAGATGTGGGAGCAGGAGAAGGTACTCTGGTATTCAATAATGATGGAAGCTTTACTTACACGCCGCCTGTAGGTGCTGTGAATATGACAGGCATCTCCTTTGAATATACTGTGTCAGTTACGGCGACGGATAATAGTGTCGTACCTCCTGTTGTCTCTGTACAGACTTCGGCAAAAGCATTAGTGACGATTGAGGTGGTTAACACAAGTGATGCAGTTTATGGCCATTTGTTAGGCGATAAGATCTTCTTGGGCCTATCCTCTAGTGGTGATGCTCAGCAAGATAAAGCAGCACTGAGTAGCTTGGGTCTTAACGTTGCAAATGTGAAAGTAGCTGAATGGGATGAAGAAGCAGCGACACCTGTTTGGACACCAGTGCCTACAACGGTCTCTAATAGAAAAGGGTATTGGGTTGAAAATAAAAATCCGGGACCATTAGCGATTATGTTAATTGGTTCACCACTTGATTCAGATGCGCGAGTTTCAATCCCGCTGAAAGCAGGCTGGAATGAAATTAGCATACCATTAGTTGCGGGTAACATTACTGCTACTAATCCGGTTACTTGGAGATCTTTGCGAGTGATGGATGCAAATGGTAAAATAAGTGCTGTAGGTGTTAATGATTACCTATGGACATATAACGCTACTGAAGATATTCTGGTTCCAGTTTGGGATGGTAGTGCGTTTGGTGTCTCTATTAGTCCAATAAGCAATGCTAGCTCGTTTACCATGGAAACGAATCTGTATCCATGGCGCGGTTACTGGTTTAAGGCAGCAGCAGATAATACTCAGTTGATTGTTTATGAGCCACCGTCTTCTGATGAGGTCCCTGCAGGAATGGCAATGATTCCATCGGAAAAAGATAATAAAGTGGTTATCTTGATGATTGGCGGAACGGTTGCTCGATAAGTAGATATTCTACTGAAAGGATTTAAATTATGCTTCTTAGACAAACAATTGGTGCCCTTATAGTTTCTGCAACTTTTATGTTTCAAGGTTGTGGTGGTGGTGGAACAGGGCTTGATGTTGATGGTAATGCAACGGTTCCTAGTGAACAGGTGCCATCGCTTGGATCAGTGTCTCTCTCTCCTAATAGTCTCAAGTTTATTGGAGGGCAAGTAACGCTGAGTATACCAATTTCTAATACTCGTGATATTACGACGGTAACGGCTGAAGTTATTAAGCTGCCAAGTCTTTCTGGCACAAAAATAACTTTGACAGAAGCAGGGCCTGGTACGAATGTGTGGGTTGGGACTTATACTTTTGATCCTAATAATGACATCAGCCAGCCGGAACCTCCAGCTGGTAGGTCTGTAAGCTACACAGTGTCTGCAAGTGCAGTTACGAGTTTTAATAATACTTATACATCATTGTCTACTCCAGTTACTGTCCCAGCTATGGTGCTACCGACAACTGGTTCAACAAAAGGCATACCGGCTACCACTGACTTTTAACAAAGCTTAGGGTACTAGTATAGAGTTCTTATCAGCCCAAGGTTTAACCTTGGGCTGTTTTGTATGTAAAGAGTAAAGGTTTACTGCCAAAATTAGCGGTTACAGAGACAATGGCCCTATCAGTAAGGTCTTGCTGAAGAAAAGAAATTCCTACTAAGAATCCCTATATTACTAGATCGGACAGTGAATAGGACTCTTTTTCTCAATAGGGTCCAAGTTTTTTATCACAACCCCCTAATTTTCTGCCATGCAATAAGTGCATAGATTCGTGCATAGATCACTAATGTCGAACAAAAAAGATAATCATATCCAGTTATGCACTTTTATTGGTTTAGAATGCGACTAGCCTGAAATTTCAATCGTCACCTAGAGATAATGGACTGATACATGACTGAGAGCATAAACAGAACAGGGGATGCAGACCCAGAAAAGAGCTGGCTTGGCTATATGGCAGGCGTTGTTTTTTTCGTGATAGCAGCATATATGTTCTTTACGGGAAGTAAGGTGGATGTTCCACATGCCCAATCACCAGCTATAACTGCAGAAGATATTAGTGTAGAGCCACGTCGTAAAATGCTTGGTAATCCACCTTTAGTGAAAATCGGTGGTTTTGACCGTACCTGTCAGGATTGTCATCAGCACTTTAAATCAGGAGCCCCGGTTTCAGATGAGCAGCGTAAGCAGCATCAAGGCCTTGTCTTACAGCATGGCATGAATGATGGTTGCTATAACTGCCACAATAATGAAGACCGCAACATGCTCAATTTGCATAATAACTATACGGTAACGTTCGATAAGAGTGAAATGCTGTGCGCACAATGTCATGGTACAACTTACCGTGATTGGCGAGATGGCATGCATGGTAAGACTATTGGCGCATGGGATGATACCATACAGAAAGATGGCGCACGTTTACAGAGGCGTCTCAAGTGCGTTGAATGTCACGACCCACATCACCCTGCTTACGGCAAAATAAAACCATTGCCTGGTCCTAACACTTTGCGCATGGGAGATCAGTCACAACAGCACCATACCTATGAAAGCCCAATTATGAAGTGGCAGAATGAGCTTGAAGGCAATGCGCATGATCATGAAGAAGGTCATGCAGACGAGGGAGGCCACTAATATGAGTGAACAGCCAGTAGAACAGGAAGGCGTGGACCGTCGTAATTTTTTACGCACAGGGTTTGCGGCGCTTGGGGGTTTAACTGCATTTGCAGCAGCACTGAAGCCTTTAGAGGATGTAAGTCTTGAAGATGTTGGTACCATCGAATCTTTATTACAGAAGCATTACAAGGAGATGGATGAAGCGGAAATGGCCGTTGCTCTAGAGCGTATTGCTGGAGAAGTCGATAAGCGTTATGGTTTGCGTCCAGAGATTCGCGATATTAAAGCTAAAGATGGTGTAGAATTTGTCTATGCGCTAAATTTAAGCCGTTGTGTAGGCTGTCGTAAATGTGTGCATGCTTGTGTTGCGGAAAATAATCAAAGCCGTGACCCAGAAATTCAATATATCCGTGTATTGGAAATGCCACGTGGTACAACTGATATTGAACACGGTAACCATCACTATGAAAAACCATTAGTGCCTTCTGATGACCATTATTATATGCCGATTCAATGTCACCAGTGCGCAGATGCACCATGTGTGAAGGTGTGCCCGGTTGAGGCCACTTGGACAGAGCCAGATGGTTTAACCGTTATTGATTATGATTGGTGTATTGGTTGTCGTTATTGTGAAGCAGCTTGCCCATATTGGGCGCGTCGATTCAACTGGGAAGAACCTGGTGGATTAAATAAAGACAATATTAACCCAGACATGAGTTACTTAACAAACCGTCCACGTAAAAAAGGTGTGATGGAGAAATGTACCTTCTGTGCACATAGAACCCGTGAAGGTGAAATGCCGGCATGTTTAGAAGTATGCCCTGTTGGCGCGCGTAAGTTTGGTAATATTTTAGATCCAGAATCAGAAGTTCGTCAGATTTTGAAAAACAAACGCACCTTTACCTTAAAAGAAGAAGTTGGCACCATGCCACGCTTCTTCTATTACTTTGATGAACGTTATCCACGTGGTGATAAAGAACAGGCTTCTATTCAAGGGATTCTTGATGGGGAGGTCATGGCGTGAAGAATTATCTAACTTTTTTGCTTCGTTGTTTTCGTCTCAGCTTGGTTGGTCATCGCTCCTATAAGATTTGGATTATTAGTTTGACCGCAATCTCTTTGCTTGGGCTTAATGCCTACCTCAAACAGTTTGTGCAAGGTCTTGCAACAACAGGTATGACAGACCAAGTAAGTTGGGGTATGTATATTGCAAACTTTACTTTCTTGGTAGGTATGGCTGCCGCTGCGGTGATGTTGGTTATTCCTGCTTATATTTATCGAAATAAAGAACTGCACAACTTAGTTATTTACGGTGAGCTACTTGCTGTAGCTGCGATTATCATGTGCCTTATGTTCATTACTGCAGACCTCGGTCGTCCGGACCGTTTCGCTAATTTATTAAGAAGGTTTAACTTTCCAGATTCGGTGTTGGCATGGGACGTTATTGCTCTGAATGGCTATCTTTTATTGAATGTATGGATTTGCGGTTATCTTATCTTCAAAAAATATATGAATAAAACGCCATCTAAAAAATTCTATATTCCATTTGTATTTATCGCAATTGTCTGGGCTTTCAGTATTCATACTGTTACGGCTTTCTTGTATCAAGGTCTTGGTAGTCGTCCTTTTTGGAATAGCGCCGTTATTGCACCACGTTTCTTGGCTTCTGCTTTTGCCGCTGGCCCAGCGTTTATTATTGTAACGTTACAGGTTATTCGTCACTTTACGAGTTGTGAAGTAAAAGATGTAGCGCTGAAAACCCTTAAGGGTATTGTAACTATTGCTTTAACCGTGAATATGTTTTTGCTTGGTTGTGAAGTGTTTACCGAATTCTACACTGGTTCAGCACATGCGGTGAGTGCAGAGTACTTATTCCTTGGCCTGCACGGTCATAGTGCTTTGGTTCCGTGGATATGGACTGCTATTACCTTTAACACAATAGCGCTTATCATTCTCTATGCACCGCGTATTCGTGATCGTATGGCATGGGTGAATGTGGCCTGTGTACTTATGATTGTTGGTATCTGGATAGAAAAAGGAATGGGTCTTATTATTCCCGCATTTGTGCCATCCCCACTGGGTGAAATTGTAGAATATGCGCCAACTATGAATGAAACAATCATCTGCTTAGGAATTTGGGCATTTGGATTGTTGTGTTATACTATTCTTGTTCGTGTTACCGTACCAGTTCTGAGTGGAGAGTTGTCTGTAGACAGCAATACTACTAAGAGCACTTTAAATACCCCATCACCCTCTAAAGAAGGAGTTCAATCATGAAGCAACGACTGCTGTCCATTCTGGGCATCTGCGTCTTCGCTTGCATTTTGGGATCTGCATCGTTGCATGCAGCGGCTATTGGCCCTGCGGAACTAAGTGCGCAATCCAAAAAATGTGTCGAGTGTCATAAGCAGGAAAATACATCACTGTATCAACAGTGGGGTGACAGTAAGCATTACCGTGGTAATGTAGGCTGTTTTGAATGTCACAGTGCTGACCCAAGCGATGCAGATGCATTCAAGCATTATGGCGCAACCATCTCAGTTATCGTAAGTCCAAAAGACTGCGGACGCTGCCACGAAAAAGAAGTGGAAGAGTTCATTGGTTCACATCATGCACAGGCAGGCCGTATTCTTGGTTCACTTGATAACGTTCTTGCAGAAGTGGTAGAGGGCAATCATGGTATGGTTACAGAGGCATTCCCAGAAGGTGTTTCTGCAGCAGCAGTAAATGGTTGTTGGCAGTGTCATGGTTCAGAGGTAAAAGTATTGCCAAGCGGCAAGCTTGATCCAGCAACCTGGCCAAATACTGGTATTGGTCGTATTAATCCTGATGGTTCTCGCGGTTCTTGTGCAGCATGTCACAGCCGTCATGAGTTTTCTGTCGCACAAGCACGTTTCCCAGACACCTGCGGTAAATGCCATATGGGTCCTGACCATCCACAAATCGAAATCTATAATGAGTCAAAGCATGGTATCGCATTCCGTGCTAATATAGACGAGATGAATCTTGATAGTGAAAAATGGATTCCAGGTGAAGACTATTCAGCAGCTCCAACTTGTGCAACCTGTCACATGAGTGCAACAAAAAATCAACCAGTTACTCATGACATTGGCATGCGTATCTCTTGGAATAACCGTCCTGTCATGAGTGTTCGCCCAGAAGTATCTGATGCGAAGATGAATCTTCCAGGTGCAAATGTTCCTTGGCAAACACGTCGTCAGAATATGAAAGATGTGTGTATTTCTTGTCACACAACTGGTTGGGTTGATAACTGGTACGAGCAATATGATGGCTTGATTGATCTTTATAATAATAAATTTGCTAAACCGGGTAAAGCTCTTTATGCAGCAGCTAAACCATTGCTACGCCCAGTGAAATTTGGCAACAAGCTTGACTTCATTTGGTTTGAACTGTGGCATCATGAAGGTCGCCGAGCGCGTCATGGCGCATCTATGATGGGTCCAGACTACACGCACTGGCATGGTACCTATGAAATTGCTAAACATTTCTATGTGAAGATGATTCCAGAGCTTGAGCATCTTATTGATGCAGGACTTAACAGCAGCAAACCAGAAAAAGTTGAAGCAGCGAAAAAACTGCAAGAAACTTTGGATGAAGTTCTCAGCGATAATAACCATAAATGGTTTAAAGGCGAAATGGACCCAGAAGAAGCCGCCGCTCGTAAAAAAGCCGCAGCAGAATTCAAAGCCCGTTACAAATAGAAAATAGTTTCCCAGCTCTGTCTCTGTGCAGAACTGGGATTCGCTTTTTTTTGGTCCACTGTAAATACTTTTTCCAGTGGACCAACAGATAGCGAAAAGCAGTTGTTAAAAAATGGCTAAGAAAAGAGACTAGAGAATGCCTATTACCAGTTTACTTATTCGTACCAAGGCAGAGCGTACTGCTGCGATAGCCGATGAAGCGGCATTACTTCAAGGTGTAGAAATTGCTGAAATCCGTAATGATATTATTGTTGCGGTAACAGACACTGCTACCAGAGATGAAGATAAAGGGTTGTGGGATACGCTTGAACAAATCACCGGCGTATTAACCGTAGATGCTATTTATCATAACTTTGAAGATGTCTTAGATACTGAAGCACCAGAAATGATATCACAAGAAACAGAACAATAAAGGAATTACACTCATGATGACTGATCTAAGCCGTCGTACATTTATAAAACGTGTTGCCCAAATGGCAGCCCTTGCAGCTCTTGGCCCAATGCTGTCTGAAGTCTATGCAGCAGAACCTTTAGCAGATGATCTTGATTGGCAAAAAGCACCATGCCGTTTCTGTGGAACAGGTTGTGGTGTGGTTGTCGGTCTTAAAGGCGGTCGTGTGGTTGCTGTCCAAGGTGACATTAACAGCCCAGTAAACCGTGGTCTACTCTGTGCCAAAGGGTATCATGCTGGCGGAGCCCTCTATGGTAGAGACCGTTTAACTTCGCCACAAATCCGTAAAAATGGTAAGCTTGTGGATGTTAGTTGGGATGAGGCAATAGATACTATTGCTAAACATATCAATGAAAAACCAGACACCTTTTCTATCTATGGTTCAGGACAATGGACCATTGGTGAAGGTTATACCGCGATGAAATTCATCAAAGGTGGCCTACGTAATAACCACATTGATCCGAATGCTCGTTTGTGTATGGCTTCAGCTGTGGTTGGGTTTATCAAAACTTTTGGTGTAGATGAACCATCTGGTTGTTACAAAGATTTAGATGAATGTGATACCGTTATTACTTGGGGTAATAACTGGGCAGAAATGCACCCAATGCTCTTTTCCCGTGTATTTAATCGCCGTAGCGCTGGCGAGAAAATTACCTATATCGATTTGGCAACACGCCGCACACGTTCAACGGATGCTGCTGACCATTATATGGAATTTGTCCCACAAACAGACCTTGCTATTGCGAACTGTATCTGCCATCAGTTATTGGAACGTGGCACCTATGATAAAGAATTTGTAAATAGTCGTGTTGTTTTCAAAACAAATGATGGCAAGCCAATGAGTCTTGAAGAGTACAAAGGCTTCCTCAAAGATTACAATGTTAAAGCAGTTAGTGAATTATCTGGTATTTCTGAAGGTAATCTTCGTTTACTTGGAGATACTTTCTCTGATCCGAAGAAAAAAGTATTATCGTTGTGGTGTATGGGTATGAACCAACACACACGTGGTACATGGATAAACAATCTTGTTTATAATGTGCATTTGCTTGCTGGTAAAATTGGTAAGCCGGGCTCAACCCCATTATCATTAACTGGCCAGCCTTCTGCTTGTGGTACGTGTCGTGAAGTTGGTACATTGGCACATGCATTGCCGGGTGGTCGTGTAGTCAAAAATGCAGACCATCGTAAACATGTAGAAGATGTGTGGAATTGTGAACCAGGTGCAATTAATCCGAAGCCGGGTTTCCACACAGTTCGTATGTTTGAAGGTTTAGCATCTGGTGAAATTACTGGTATGTGGGTACAGGTTACCAATCCTGCGCAAACCATGCCAAATCTACATAAAAATTTAGCACATGCAGAAGATCGCTTTTTAGTGGTCAGTGACGTGTATCCAACTGTAACCACACGTTTGGCGACTGTTGTATTACCATCGGCCTTGTGGGTAGAGAAAAATGGTGTGTTTGGTAATACTGAACGCCGTACACAGCAATGGTTTAAAATGGTAAATCCTCCGGGCCAAGCCCGTGATGACGTTTGGCAAATGATTGCTGTTGCACATCGTTTATACGAACTTGGTTATGAAAACATGAAGGATAGAAATGGTAATTTTCTACTGTCTGTGTATGACGATGCTGGTAAAGAAATTGAAGCGTGGAAGTGGGAGGTCTTCAACGACCCAGCTGTAAATGTTGATAAAGCTCTCTTCAATGAGTATCGCCAATTAACATTACTGAAACACAAAGACATTGCGCCGTATGATGTTTATGTGAAATCACACGGGCTAACATGGCCAGTGGTTCAACGTTCTGATGGCACATGGAAAGAAACTGATCGCCGATTTGTTGAAGGTGAAGATCCATATGTTCCAGCTGGTGAAGGTATCAGCTTCTATATGAGTAAGGTTGATAAGAAAAGTGCTATTGCATGGGCACGGCCATATGAAGCGCCGCCAGAAGTGCCAGATGCAGAGTTCCCATTCTGGTTATGTACAGGCCGTGTGGTTGAGCATTGGCATAGCGGAACCATGACAGGTCGTATTAAAGAATTGCACCAAGCCATGCCAAAAGCCTATGTAGATATGAACCCACAAGACGCAAAACGTATGCGTTTGAGAGATGGTGATTGGGTACAAATTACCTCTCGCCGTGGAAAAATTAAATTACAAGTTAGTTTACTTGGTCGTTCTATTCCAGCAGTTGGCTCTATTTTTGTTCCATTCTTTGATGAAACAAAATTGATTAATGAAGTGACCTTGGATGAATACTGTCCAATGTCAAAAGAACCAGACTACAAGAAATGTGCAGTCAAAGTGGAGAAATTATCATGAATCCACTTCGCCTTGTCACCGCAGCGATAACAACTGCCGCGTTAAGCGTGTGGTTTATCGGTTGTGGTTCCGAGGCGGCCTTAGTGACCGTCTCGGATTCAACAGATTATATCGTGGAAGAGTCATCAACTATAAAAGAGTCATCAACTGCGGAGGGACTATCAGCAGAGACCTCTCTCTCTCGTGATGGTTTTGTCTTTGATCATCTACCAACCCGCGAATCACGTCGTGCGTTTTATACCGCTCCGCCAGTAATTCCGCATGAAGTTGGTGATGGTGATAGAGAATGTCTCACTTGCCATCTGCAAGAAAAGAAATTTGCAGGCCGCTTGGCTATGGCAACACCGCATCCAGAATTAAAAAACTGTCAACAATGCCACGTCCGTGGAGCGTCACCAGAATTTATGGGTTCAAAACAACTCAGCGTGGAAACAGATTGGATTGGACTGAAAGAGCCAACCGAAGGACATAGAGCCCATGCCTTTGCACCACCAATGGTTCCTCATCGTGAATTTTTACGTGAATCATGTTTAACCTGTCACAGTGCATCGCATCCCAATGAAAATATGCGATTGGATCATCCTGAGCGTGTCAATTGTCAACAGTGTCATGTCCAAGATAAAGCAAAAACGGAAATAATCGTACCATAACGGTATACGGTATTTCTCAGCACCAAAACGCCGTTGCTTACAAGCAGCGGCGTCTTATTTTCTAATGAGTACAGTACACCGTTTATGAAAGAGAGGGTCCCCATGACCGAACAAGAAATGACACATGCACACGTCCTATTTGAAGCCATTGCTGCTCACCCAGAAGGCCTCACACAAGATGAGCTGCAAGCAGTTGCAGCAAGTGAATTTGGTGCTGATGCTACCTACACAAACTGTAGTGGCCAAGCCTATAATTTTGAAGAAATCGTTCAATTTTTCTTTGACCGTCAAAAAGTGGTTAAAAAAGATAACGGTAAATTGGTTTTGAATACCGGTAATATTTGTTCGCACTGATATGGCCAGACAACCAATAGCACAGAAAAAAATGGAGCGTGTGCAGGTTAATGCAGAAGATGGAATGTCATCACTGCAAGATCACATACGCTCCAAGGCATTTGAGGCACGGCAAAAATATGCTAGTCCAACAGGTGAGATCCCGTATCGAACGTTTTTAAATATGTTGGATGATCGGACCGTTGTTCGTAATAGCGTTCATGTGGTCTACGATAGTGATAGTCTTGAGCCGGGTGAATTCGCATGGATGTGTCAAGCAGGTGAAAGCCCATCTGATGGATTTGTTTGTTATGTTCACCCAATCTATCGAGAGAATAAAGAAGAAGTGGTCGCATTAATCGCCTATCATTTAGTAGTTGTTAATTACGGTGAAATTGCAACCGCAGAAGAAGCAGAATTATTTGGTGCAACATTATTAGGTATGGACGTAGAGACTTACTATAACCAAATATGCGCATTAGCAGATCGTTTGGCGCATGGAGCCTGTGGCGGATAGCCTAAATTAGATGCAAACGATGCGCTCTTATGTGATTAAAGCATAGAGTTGTATGCGAATTTAGGACGCGATAAAGATTTTTTTAAACTGTCGCTTGTATAAAAAATACCTGCAAAGCATACTTGGGCTCACTATTCGTCCACCATCAGGTTCATTGTGCATGATGTCATGCAGCGGCCTGGAATTAACCCGGACTAGATTCTATCTAGACGTTTTATCCGAACAGAAGGAAAAGGAGTTTCCTATGATGACACGATCCATCCTACGTAAGGCATTGGTTCCAACGCTCGCATGCGCAGCATTTGCAAATACAGGCATGGCCTCAGAAGTGGAAGAATTTAGCAGTTTGCGTGATGCGCTTCAAGGTGGCCAAGTGCATACTGATCTGCGTTTACGTTTTGAGTCTGTAGATCAACCAGATGCAAACTTAGACGGATCAGCATTGACCTTGCGTACCCGTTTGTCATATACAACAGGTGCCTTGAATGGCGTGCATGCAAAAATTACATTTGAAGATACAGCAGCTCTCAGTGATGAAGATGAATATAACACTGGTGTGAATGGAAAAGGAACAGAAGCAAAAATAATTGATCCAGAAAATACAGAGGTCGATGAGTTCTTCTTGAGTTATGGTGGAGTAGAAAATACTGATATCACTTTTGGTCGTCAGGTTATTAACTTTGATAATCAGCGCCATATTGGTGCTGTTGGCTGGCGTCAAAATCGTCAAACATTCGATGCTTTGCGTGTTACGAATACAAGTATTGAAAATCTCACATTAAATGCTGCGTATGTTATGAATGTCCAAGGTGTTAAGGGCAATACGCATGATTCAGAAATGGCCAGTGTATTATTACACGGGACCTACGCATTAGAAGAGATTGGAAAAGTAAGCGCTTATGTATATTCACTGAATTACGAAGGTGCTAGCACTGGTGACACTACGACTTTTGGAGTTCGTCTTGATGGTGGTTATGTTTTAAACGATGATATGAAATTATTGTATGAAGCGGAAGTTGCCTCACAAAGTGATTCAGGAGACAATACGCTTAGTTATACTGCTTTGTATCTACATGCAGTTGTTGGTCTCAAATATAAGTCATATGTTGCTAAACTGGGAATGGAATCTCGCGGTAGTGATGACGGTACACAAGCGTTCATTACTCCATTAGGTACAAACCATAAGTTTGAAGGTTGGACAGATGTTTATCTTGGCGGAAATGGAGCCAAAGGATTTGTTGATACATACGTGATGCTTGGTGCGGGGCATTCAATGGATGCTGGCAAACTTGGTGGTAAACTCTTTTTCCATAGCTTCAAATCTGACGAAGATAGTGATGACCTTGGTACAGAAATTGATGTACTGGTTACATTCAAACCGAGCGCAATTGAGGGCTTGAGTTTTGGTGCGAAGTATGCTAGCCTTTCCGAAGGTGATGACAATAAAGGTGTCGACACCGATAAATTTGCGGTATGGACCGGCTATTCGTTCTAGAATAAATCCCACTCCCGGTTCATGTCACTTAACAGCCCTGATCACGAGATCAGGGCTGTTATTTTTTAAGGGCTCTTGGTTGAGTGAGCCAAATGTTTGGCATGTAAACCCTTTTTTAGACAGTTCTTCCATTAAATCATTCTCTGACCAACAGCGCAAGGTATCTTCTGCTACGACTGATTTATCAGAAGAACGAGAGATGGTGAGCGTATAAAATGGTCCAGTTGTAGGGGCCAGTGTTCGGGAGAATTCCTTTCCGTTCAGTAGTTTGACTTCTGTTGGTAAGAGGTGAACCACTTGTATAAGTACGTAGCCACCAGGAACTAAGCTTTCATACCATGCTGTCGCAAGTAGAGAAATATCAGTTATGTTGTGAATATAGGCAAGACTATTACCCAAACAGACAATAACATCAGATTGCTCGGCAAGTGGTAGAAGCATGCTGCCTTGCTGAAAGTTACCGGTTGGGTCGCGTTCTTGAGCACAAGCAATCATGGTTGAGCTTAAGTCAATTCCTCGGCTGTTCCATCCAGCATCACGGAGAGCTGTTGTGTACCAGCCAGTTCCACAGGCCATATCTACCAGTTTTTTCCCGGGGGCACCATCGAGTAATTGTAGAACCAGTGGTAAGTCACGCTCTAAGCGTTTCTCCCAATTGATCATGCGGTCATAATCAGCACCAAGTTCATCATAAATCATGGGCATCTCTCCAAAATAAGAAGTTTGGCTGTCATATCGATTTTGGGAAGGGAAGGGTCCTCTTCCACGCGGCCGAGCTAAATAGGTAGGTTACTCATCCCAGATGGATGAAGGGTCCTGCCCGTATAAACGTAAAAAGCGTTGTTTATCTTGGCACCAGCCGCCTGATAATAAGAGGCGGTCGGGAGCATCGGCAATAATTCGTTGTACGCTTTGATCTGGACGCAATTGATCAACAAATCGATGTGACAAATCTATCCATTCGTGCAATTCGGGTACAGCAAATGGTTTTGCGCGCCACGCACGTTCCATTGGAGTGCCACGCATAATATGGAGGTTATGAATTTTGACTGAATGAATTGGTAGGCTTGCGGTTAATTTACCAAGTTCTACGGCACTATTTTCGTTCTCAAAAGGTAAGCCAAGAATGAAATGGGCACAGATTTCAAAGTTTTTATTGGCGCAGCGCTCTACGGCATCAAGAAAGCATGCAAAATCATGGCCGCGGTTAGTAGCGCGAAGCGCTTGATCATTATCAGATTGGCAGCCCATTTCTATAGTTAAAAAGGTGCGTTTGCCCATCTCGTCAAAATAGTCAATTTTCTCATCTTCCATGCAGTCAGGTCTGGTGGAAATGCTTACGCCATGGCATTCAGGTAGCGAATCAGGGAGTGGATCGTATAATTTTTGTAGATCAGCGAGTGGTGCATAGGTATTTGAGAAGGCTTGGAAATAAGCAATAAACCCATCGACACTTTTTCTGTGGCGACGACGTAAGAATTTGCGCCCTCGATCCCATTGGTCTCGTATGGCATCGGGGCTAGCAAGAGAAGGAACAAAGCCATCGTTATTGCAATAGGTGCAGCCACCTTTTGCTACCGTACCGTCAATATTAGGACAAGTGAACCCAGCATTTAAGCAGAGTTTACGTAAACGTAAATCACCAAAACGGTCTGCTAAGTGTTCTCGATAACTACGGTAGCCCCAATGTCCGGTTGTAGTCAGAGAGGTTGGATTGAAAGATTCAGTAGAGGAGATGGGCCCATGCATTAGATATGTACCGAAACCATAGCAGCAGGTAACAGGTTTTGGGCAGCTTGCTGCCATTCTTCCAAGAGCTCACACTCAACCGCGCACGTTTTATCTGTAGGGGTATCACGTTCGACAGTAGTCAGTTGAATTTCGACTGGTTTCAGAGCTGCCATATCAGTTAACCAACGGTCTTGAGCGCGTTCACCACAATTGCCACCAGTACCATTCGGACCAATAAAGAGTAGTGTTTGAATGCGCAAATTTTTAAAACTTTGTGTATAATTAATACGTTCGCTGAGTGTGCGTTCTTTTTCTAAGCTCCAACTTCCATCAGCAAGATTTGGGTCCCATTTGACATACACTAAGTCGGCAAGTTCTAGGCCTTTACGGCTCGTATCCTCACGGAGGCCATCGCCATTCGTGAGGATAACGGTTTTAATGGCATGTTGGTCACATTGTGGTTTCAGCCAGCTCATAAAATCGGCAAATTGTGGGTGGTCTGTAGGTTCGCCAGATCCAGCAATGCAAATAACGTCAATTGATGTCTTATCAATTGCTTTAAGAGCAGCGCTTACACCTTCTTGGATAGGCTCAAGCGGAGCCACCGTTTCTTTCGGTAAGCGTGGGAGCTTGCCAAGTTGGCAATACGGACAGTTCCAGCCGCAATGTAAATAGCCGGGGGCAGACATACTTACACCAAGGCTTTGTCCAAAACGGCGTGACCGGACAGGGCCATAGACAAAGTCTTCAGGTACATGGCCACCACTTTTCTCAACTTGTTCTTGAAAGTTAGACATTGGTGGGATTAGAACGAGCCTTTGCGCTAACGCAATCTCAGAAAAACGGGCGGTTTTTAATCAGATATGGTAGTGGGCTTGTTTACAGCACGTGCCCATAACAGGGCAACCCCAGCAAAAACAAGTTCAGCACCGACATAGCCCATCAAGTTGGCGAAGATAGAATCAGTAAAACCGTAGCTATGCAGGCCGACACTCAGCAAGTTGACTCCAAACCAAGCAAGACTGACAATCGCACAGCAGACAACTAAACCAGCAGCCATACCATTTTCTTTCATTTGTCCGCCAATGCGAGCATGCATGAGCATCAACAACCACATCACAATCCATAAGGCACCATTTTCTTTTGGATCCCAGCCCCAAAAGCGGCCCCAGCTTTGATCACCCCAAATGCCACCAAGAATGGTGCCAAACAAGGTAAAGAATAAAGCGATAATGGCAGAGGCATACATGATTTTCCCCAGATGGATTATATCTTTTGTTTGGGTTTTTTGAATAATCCGCTTAATCAGATACACGTGTCCAAGTAGTCCTGCAATAAAAGCCATGCCATAACCAATGGTGATGGTTACAACGTGAGTAGCCAACCAGAAGTTCGAATCAAGTACGGCAGAGAGCATGCCAAGAGTATCACCTTCGGCGGCATAACCAAGGCTGACAAAAATCATAATGGTTCCAAGTAAGGCTCCGAGTAAAAGGCCAAGACCATTCTTAAGGAAATACTCAAGGATGAGAAAACCACCAGCTCCGCACCAGCCAACAAATAAGATGCTTTCATATAAGGTTGAAACAGGTGGACGACCCATAATAATCATGCGAAGAATAAGTCCCCATGTTTGGCAGCCAAGCGCAATGACGACACATGCAAGTGCACTGTAATATAGCGCTTTGGGCCATACAGCCATGGCAACAACAAGCGCAATAGCTGCTAAAATATAAAAAGTGAGGCTTTTGTAAAACCATTCTGCGGAATTATATCCAACTTCGAGAGACATATTTTTGGCATCGGCAGTTGTTTGCAAATCAAGCACAGCGGCAGATTGTGTTGTGAGGGCAGTGCTGTCTTCAGCAATGATAGTGGCAATGCACTGTTCCCACGCATCTAAATGTTTTGTGACGTGTGGTTTGTCACCAACGGTGATGGTATGAATAACCGCTTCCCACGGTGTCATCCAAATCGTGTTGTCAGTAGCAGGGTCATCGCTGGGAATAACGGTGAGGCCACCCATGTTTGTACGTTTGGAGGCAGGAGCGAGGTCTTGTTGGATTGTTTGCCATAAAGTCAGCATGTCTTTATCAGCGTCGCTGAGGTCGTTTGGTGTTTTTTTAGATGCTGCACGAATACGTGGATTTAATTGGTCAAGATGGCGTAATAATACCAAAAAAGAAAAAGGTGTGTTTGTATCAACTTCAAATGCCTGCGCATTTTCTTCTATGCTAAACGTGTAACGCGGTAAAACGCAGGTGAGAGATTCGCTCAGTGCGACGACAAAGGATGCAATGTTATACAACTCAACAATCTGTTTTTCATCAGTAGTGAGAGCTTCTTGTCCTTTTTCAAACAAGGCAGCAATGAGCATCTGATGTTCTTGAAAGCCTTCACGGATAGCACGTAAAGTATACAAATGGTTTTTGGCGCTGGTGAGGCCAATAGCTTCAACGGTACGTGGATTACGAACATGGAATATTGGTCGTTCAAAAGCAACTTCAGGTTTGGTCATTAATTCTGTCAGCCATTGAATGGCAGAGCTTTTTTGACCGTTGCCATCTTTTGCTGAACGTTTGCGGTGGACGGCGAGTAAGGTGTTTCGAGCGAAAGTATCCAGTGGTTTAATACGACCATTTTCTTGTATTGCAATATGTGCGAATGGAGTTGGTTCAAAGAGTTGTTCTGATTCGCTGGAGTGCAAGATGGTGCTCAGAGCAAGTAGGCATAATAAAATGTATTTCATGCTGTTTCTCCAGCGCTTATATCTTCAGCGGGCTTTTTGTCTTTGTTCAGCAAGCGTGGCAAATGGAGAACTAAATGGACAAGTAAGCCAAAGCACATAATTAAACTAGAGATATAGGGGAATATTTGCCCAACATTACGAACGACTTGTAGGGCTGACCAGTCTGGCCGACCATTTGTACCAACAGCAAAATCTTGTTGGTAACAGGTATAGCCCATTAAACGTAGCGGCTCATTCATGCTAATAACCGCTTCACGTTTAATAGTACTACCGGTATTTGCATCGGTAGTTGTGATTTCTACAACCGATTTATAGCTTTTGGCCATACCGCTACCTGCGTGATCTAAACGTTCGCCATCAATAAGACGTAGGGCAAATGGCAGCAGCAAATGTTCTTTGCGGAGAGCGATAAGATATTCAATGCCATCGCAGGTCATACTCGGCATATCATCTGCAACCATACGTTCAAAGATGGTAACTGTGCGGGTGCCATTGTCATCGGTTACTTCGAGTATTGCGCCAGCGGTATTTGCTGATGGGTTTTGTTTGGGTGGTTGTTCGGTGATGTTCCAATTGGTGCCGTCGGTAGATGGTTCGCAATTACTGAGATATGTTTGAATATGGAGTGACCCAGTAAACGATGTATGGGTGAGCTTGGCACCTTCGTATAAATATCCATGGGCAAAGGCTGTTACCTGATCTGTGTTTTCATCTGTGCGATTTACTAAGCAAAGTTCACGATAATCTTGAACAACAGTGGTGCTGGTATTCTCACCTTCATAAAACATGAGGGTGCTTTCTGTGCTAGTGAAAGCAGTAATAAAGCCGCCAATTAATAGCAGAAGTGCTCCAGTATGGCTAATGGCAAGGCCTACTTGTCGATGGCCGCGTTTGGTAAATAAAAATGCAAAGAGATTGAAAAAAGTAATAATTAAAGTTAGGCGACATCCAGGAAGTGGAATATAATCAAATACAAAAATAAACCACGAAGAAAAATAGAGGTTTTGCGATTCAAAAAGCCCCATGTGTTTTTGCGCTATAGAGCCAACTACCAACAAGACCATGAGCCAGTAGCAGCAGTACATAAAAATAAGAGGGTTAGCAAGTTGGCGCAACCAACGTGCTTCTGTTTGAGCATTACTCATTGCCAGTCTCCTCTGTTGTTTGTGCTTGAGTTGCTTGCACGCGGATTGATTCGCACAGTTCCAAGAAGACAGGGGTGAGACTTTCAAAATCATTACTATGAATCATGAGCTTAGTAAAAACGGTGCGCCTACCGAAAATATGTATGGCACCAAGAAAAGACTCTTCAGGTTTGGCAACATTACGGATTTCTACCCAGACAAATGTGTCTGTATGGTTGATGCCTGGGTCGTCTTCAGAAGCGAAGGCAGCCAGACCGGCTTGCCCACGCCAGCGGTTAAGGTTTGGAAGTATGCCGCCACCGAGAACAGAGATAGTACAACGGCCGGAATTGGCTGTTGTTTGCAATTGGAGATTTGCCAGTTGGAAGCCAGATTTTATCTCACCTTCAGTCCAGCCATTTGGGGTTGTCCATACAACAGGCGCAGGGGCTTCTGCTGTTTCTTGGTGTATGATATCGCTTGTTTCGGGAGCCGTTGGTTTGGGTACAGAATAGGTACGCACGGCGAGAGAATCATGAGGCCCTTTGAAGGCTAAAAAAAGGATGACACAAGCAGCAATAACGAGACTTATGGCAGCAGCACTGTTTTTCATGGCTGTACCTCTTGCTGCATGCCTTTCTGGGTATCGGTTTGGGCATCAGAAACATATTGTGGACAAATGTTGTAGGCGTAATCGCAAGCCAGCAGAACGGTCCCGGCTAGCATGGCCACCCAAATCCACAGATGGACTTTTTTACTATTTTTCATGGGCATAGCATCAAAGAAAGGTATGCATATGCTAGTGCTAACGCATGCATACATCACTAATATCGTTTCTTGTTGACCGAAGCATGCAGCAAGCGCATGCTTTAGCGATGAAACATGTAGTTGTAATTGGTGGTGGAGTCGGCGGTCTCAGCACAGCGTATTTTTTACAAGAGCAAGCTCGTGAACAAGGCGTTGAGTTACGAGTAACTATTTTAGAGGCTCGTGACCGTTGGGGTGGTGTTACATCATCCAGTACACAGGATGGGTTTACCTTAGAACATGGGCCAGATTCGGTCATCCGGACCAAGCCAGCAGGCATGGCTTTATTTAAAAAGTTAGGCTTGGACGAGAAGTTGGTCGGCACCAACCCCGCACTTACGGGATCGCTTATTGTGCGCGGGACTAAGTTGATCCCGATTCCCAAAGGCTTATATCTGTTGGCTCCTGGTCGAATGTTGCCATTTGCTTTATCACCAATGATGACTTGGCGTGGTAAACTGCGTACTGGACTGGACCTTATTTTGCCACGACGTGCTGCTGGAGCTCCAGAAGAGAGTCTCGCTCAATTTGTACGGAGACGTTTAGGGCAGGAGTCCTTAGAACGTATAGCCCAGCCATTGGTTGGTGGTATTTATACGGCAGATCCAGAGCATTTGAGCCTATCCCATTGTATGCCGCAATTTTTAGAAATGGAACAAGAGCATCGTAGCCTCATTTGGGCGATGCGTAAACGTGCGAATGCGATGAAAAAACAAGCGCAAAAATCTCAACAGGCCAGTGGTGCAGTGTCTGGAGCTCGCTATGGATTATTTGTTTCTTGTGAGGGTGGCCTGCAAACAATGATTGCTGCTTTAGTTACGGCAAATAGCGAAGCAGAGATGTGTATTAATAGCCCTGTAACATCATTGGAGCGGACTGAATCTGGTTATGAACTTCAGGTATCTGATGAAAAGATTGTCGCGGATGCGGTGGTTTTAGCTGTTCAAGCGCAACCAGCCGCACTATTGAGTAAGAATATACATCCAGAATTATCGGAAGATCTTGCTAGTATTCCTTACGCAAGTGTGGCAACGGTTAACATCGCATTCAAAAAATCGCAAATAAAAGACCTGCCAGATGCAGCAGGTTTTGTGGTTCCCGCAGTAGAGGGTCGGCATATGATTGCCTGTACCTTCTCATCAGTAAAGTATGATAACCGAGCACCAGAGGATGGTGTATTGTTGCGTGCTTTTGTTGGTGGTGCCATGCATGAGGGGCACCTGAACGTGAGTGATGAAACGATGACAACTCGTATTATCAGTGATTTGCGTGATTGGTTGAAGGTAGAAGGTGAGCCGTTATTTTCTACTGTTCATAGATATAACAACGCGATGGCGCAGCCTTTGGTGGGTCACGCTCAGATATTGAAACGAATACGTTCTCAAGAACAACGTTTAGATGGATTTGCGTTGGTGGGTAACGGCTACGAAGGTGTTGGCATACCTGATATCGTTGCTCAAGGAGAAGATGCAGCTCAGCGAATTATTAGTGCCTTCGCTGAGCTGTAATTGTTGGTAATAAACCTCAAGAAAGCCTATTTTTTCTGTGTTTTTGCCCATGAATCACGCAGGGTTGCGGTTCGGTTAAAGACAAGTTTTTCAGAAGTGCTGTCCTCTGAATCAGCACAAAAGTAGGCAAGACGTTCAAATTGATAAGCGGTTTCTGCTTGGGCAGAGGCAAGCGATGGTTCAATTTTCCCCATAATAATGGTTTTAGATTCAGGATTGATTTTATCCAAAAATGAACGGCCATCACTTTCATCTGCGGGGTCTTCATCAGTAAAGAGCGAATCGTACAAACGAATTTCAGCATCCAGTGCGTGTGCAGCACTGACCCAATGAATGGTGCCTTTAATACGACGACCATCAGGTGTATGCCCGCCCTTCGTTTCGGGATCGTAGGTACAGTGCACTTCAGTAATTATTCCATCATCGTCTTTTAAGCAGCCTGTACAGGTTACAATATAACCATAACGTAAACGCACTTCTTGTCCTGGTTTTAGGCGATGGTATTTACGAGAAGCTTCTTCACGGAAATCATCACGTTCAATCCACAGTTCTTTTGAGAATGGAATCAATCGTGTGCCATCATCTGGATTTTCAGGATTATTAATTGCTTCGAGTTCTTCAGTGAGTCCGTCTGGATAATTTGTGACGACTAACTTAACCGGATCAAGAACACCCATTACGCGTAGTGCTGATTTGTTAAGGTTTTCACGCACGCAATGTTCAAGTAAAGCAATCTCTGTAGTACTATTATACTTAGTTACTCCAATTCGTTCACAGAAATCACGAATAGCCGTAGCAGGATAGCCGCGGCGACGGAGGCCTGAAATAGTTGGCAGACGAGGATCATTCCAGTTATCGACGTGATGTTCCGTAACGAGCTGCAACAACTTACGCTTACTCATTACAGTATAACCAAGATTTAAACGGGCGAATTCAATTTGTTGCGGGTGACATGGGACAGACTCAAGGGTATCAAGAAACCAATCATACAGTGGGCGGTGATTCTCAAATTCCAAAGTACAAATGGAATGGGTGACCCCTTCAATTGCATCTTCTAAGCCATGAGCCCAATCATACATAGGATAGATACACCACGTGGAACCAGTACGGTGATGCTTCTCATGCAAGATTCGATACATCAACGGATCGCGTAGATTCATATTTGGCGAAGCCATATCAATCTTAGCACGCAACACTTTTTCACCATTTTTAAATTCACCAGCACGCATGCGAGCAAATAAATCAAGGTTCTCA
The DNA here is from genome assembly GCA_016745075.1 of Planctomycetota bacterium. Taxonomy (GTDB): domain Bacteria; phylum Planctomycetota; class UBA11346; order UBA11346; family UBA11346; genus JADGDD01. The sequence goes on from JADGDD010000003.1 coordinate 93,655, forward strand.
TCGACAGAACGATCACGATATGGACTCTCTTTACCTGCTTGAGTCAAATTACCACGATATTCACTGATTTCTTCACCTGTCAGATCGTCAACATAGGCTTTTCCCTTCGTAATGAGTTCAACGGCCCAATTGTACATCTGCTCAAAGTAATCACTTGCAAAGCGAACCTCACCATGCCATTGCCAGCCCAACCAGCGAACATCATCCATGATACTATCAACGTATTCTGTATCTTCTTTCGTTGGATTTGTATCATCAAAGCGTAAATTACAGTGTCCATCAAAGCTTTTGGCCAAACCAAAGTTCAGACAAATAGACTTTGCATGCCCGATATGTAGATAACCATTTGGCTCTGGCGGAAAGCGGGTTTGAACAATCTTATTCGGCTTGGAAACCAGCTCAGATTCAATTAACCCAGCAACAAAATTCACACTTGATTCACTCATAACAGAATTGTGCTCTAGATCACGTTTCGGCTAGTCTTAATTTAAATAATAAAAGACAGTCAAATATTAGTGGACAATGTCAGTGTGTCGATTAGTGTGGAGTATGGTTGTGGCGAGGAAGTTTTTGGTGCGGGAGGGTGTTCCTGGATGTTATCATGTGATGAGTCGTTGTGTTCGACGATTACACTGTTTGGACGATTTCCGTAAAGGTTTGCTGGAAAAAAGTTTACGTTATCATGCTGATAAAATGGCTATAGATGTGATGACTTATGCGGTGATGGGCAATCATATGCATGTTGTAGTGCGGATTCGGCCCGATGAGGCGGCAGAGTGGAGTGCAGAGGATGTTGTTGATCGGTGGTTTGAATTAGTGCCGATGTGGAGCAGTACCTACGGCAATGGTGATATGAGCTTGGAAGAACAGGCAGAGAAAGAGTGTAAGCGTAGATATGTTGAAGATTCTGGGTGGGTAGAGGAACGTCGTGCACGGCTCTGTAGCTTGAGTTGGTTTATGCGTTTGGTGAAGCAAAAGATTGCCCGTCGTGCAAATCAAGAAGATGGTGTAACAGGACATTTTTGGGATGAACGCTTTAAATCGGTGAGTTTACCAGATCAACGCGCCGTTATTGCTTGCATGGTATATGTAGATTTAAATCCGTTTCGTGCAGGTACATGTGATGCGCCAGAGCATGGTCGATATATTGGTTTACATGACCGAGTGAAGGATGTACAGCGAGAGAAGCAAGGTCAGTATTCGGAAGAAGTGGACTATTCAGTCTATAGAAGGTGGGTGGTGCCGTTGTGGGCGTGTGGCCAATTGGTTCGAAATGTAAGACACGGAGTTAATCGAAGGTGGACTTTTGACCGTTGTTCGTTGTCATCAAAGGAATATGTCACATTGATTGATCAAGCTGCGAGAGATGCACGAGGCGATAAAAAACAACTCGCACAAACGATAGAATCGTTGTGCGAGCGTTTAGCCTTATAATGAGGTCGGTAGAGTTTGTTAGGAAACGGGGAAGGCAGGTATGGCTTCGAGTTTCCATATCTCATCATTGTATTGACCAATAGTTCGGTCTGATGAAAATTTACCGCTATAAGCGGTGTTAAGGATGCTTGCCTTGGTCCACCAGTCTTGATCTTGATAGGCAATGGCAGCACGTTCTTGAGCGTCAATATAAGTGCGAAAATCTGCACAAACCATCCAGTAATCACCCCAATGTTTTAGGGAATTGATAAGGTCGTCGAAAATACCTGGTTCAAATTGATTAAAGTGCCCGCTTTCAATTAATTTGAGAACAGCATCAAGGCTATGGTCATCTGCTATGATTTGCGCAGGATTATAGCCGCAACGTGTTTGCTCTACTTCTTCAGCAGTAAGGCCAAAGAGGAAGAAGTTTTCATCGCCAACTTCTTCGCGGATTTCTATGTTAGCACCGTCAAGGGTGCCAATCGTCAGTGCGCCGTTAAGCATGAATTTCATGTTGCCAGTACCAGACGCCTCTTTACCAGCAGTTGAAATTTGCTCAGAAAGATCTGTGCCAGGGAAAATATGTTCGGCAACGGAAACACGATAGTTTGGAATAAATACAACTTTGAGTTTTCCTTCGCAGTCTGAGTCATTGTTGATGACATCGGCTACATTATTAATGAGTTTAATAATACGTTTAGCGATTTGGTAGCCCGGTGCGGCTTTGCCGCCAATAATAATAGAGCGGTTAGTCCACTGGGCGGTGTCGCCGTCTTTAATGCGGTTATATAAATGAATGGCATGGAGCACATTGAGAAATTGGCGTTTGTATTCATGGATACGTTTTACTTGTACATCAAAGAGAGAGGTTGGGTCTAAGGTAACGCCACATAGTTTTTGAACAATATCAGCAAGTTGTTGTTTTTTTGTTAATTTAATTGCTGCCCATTTTTTACGGAACGGTTTTTTATCGGCATGTTTAGTCAGCTTTTCCATAACAGGAAGGTCAGCAATCCAATCAGGGCCAATTGTTTTGGTAATTAAGTCAGAAAGTTCTGGGTTGGAAGAGCCAAGCCAACGGCGTTGGGTAATACCGTTTGTTTTGTTATTAAATTTGTGGGCCCATAATTCATAGAAGTTTCGGAACAACCCTTGGCAGAGAAGGTCGCTATGTAGTTGGGCTACGCCATTCACAGAGAAAGAGCCAACGATGGCAAGGTGGGCCATACGAATATCTGTGTTGTTTTCAATAATACTGAGTGCTTCTGCGCGTTGATTATCACCTGGCCATTGATTGGCAACTTCCCGTAAAAAGCGAGCATTAATTTCAAAAATAATGTCAGTAATGCGTGGTAATAATACGTGAAATAAATCAACGGACCATTTTTCGAGGGCTTCGGGAAGCAATGTGTGATTGGTATAAGCCATAGAACGTGTGGTGATGTCCCAAGCAGTGTCCCAATCAAGGCCATGTTCGTCCATCAATAATCGCATTAATTCAGCGACGGCAACAGATGGATGTGTGTCATTTAATTGGAAACAGTTTTTGTCAGCGAAGTCGGTGAAATCATCGTGGTAACGTTTCCAGCGGCGAATAATATCTTGAAGACTTGCGGATGCTAAGAAATATTGTTGACGCAGGCGAAGCTCTTTGCCGTTTTCACTTTTATCATTTGGATAAAGAACCATGCTAATATTTTCTGCATGGTTTTTTGCTGTCACAGCGGCAGCGTAGTCACCGTCATTAAATTCACTCAGATTAAATTCGTTGGTGGCAGTTGCCTTCCATAGCCGAAGAGTGTTAACGGTACCATTTTGGTACCCAGGAACGGGTACATCATAAGGAATTGCTAAAATATCTTCAGTACCAGTCCAACGTACGCGCCAATTACCATTTTCATCTTCGTAGTTTTCGCTGCGGCCGCTAAAATGAATGCGTTGGGTGTATTCTGGTCGTTCCAGTTCCCATGGATTGCCAGATGCCATCCAATGGTCTGGTTCTTCAATTTGGAAACCATTAATAATGCGTTGGCGGAACATACCGTATTCATAATGCAGGCCGTAACCAAAAACGGGAAGCTGAAGAGTAGCGCAGCTATCAATAAAACAGGCAGCAAGGCGGCCAAGGCCACCGTTGCCAAGTGCAGCATCTGACTCTTCGTCTATAATTTCTTCAAGCGTGCAGCCACCATCTTTTAAGACTTGGGCGAGGTCATCTTCAAGGCCAAGATTAAGAGCGGCATTGGAGAAAGAGCGGCCAATCAAGTATTCCATAGAAAGGTAATAGGCACGGCGGCAATCTTTTTGATAGTAAGCAGCGTGGGTTGCTTTCCAGCGTTCCATCAGGCGATCGCGTAAGGCAAGGGCAAGGGCGCGGAAACGATATGAGTTATCAGCAGTATCATCGCGCCCAAGTGTTGAGTAGAGGTGACGAAGGTAATCGTGACGGATAGATCCAGCATCAAGTCCATGAGCGTTCATAGAGTCTGCTTTTTTACGTTGAGCCATAATGTATTCCTTAACGTAGTTGTGAGAAACCATGATAGAAGAGCTCTCTTGTGTGCAAGTCACCAGCAATAGGCCTCGTTTGATACGGATGCAACCATTTGCTCGAATCGTTGGTTGTGTAAGTGGTGCAAAGGATAGCATAGGGTAGTTAAGAGAGACAATATATGATAAGAATTTGGATACTGTTGATTGTAGCAATAGGGGGAACTTCTGCTCAGGAGAGTGGCGTTCGTTATGTCGCAGATATTATCGATGCGTATGCCGTAGGGCCAGATGCGATGACGATGAAGAACTTAGCTACAGCTCTGCGTAGTAATGAAGTGTCTTTGGATACAGCAGAGCGAGTGCTGCGTATACGTCAGTATATACGCGTAGCAGATGCGCCCCAAGATGAAGTGATCGCAGAACCTCAGGAACAAACACCAGAAGCAGCATTACAAGCAATGGATGATTTGTTAGATGGGTCGCCAAAAGAAGTGGCAGTTTCGAAAGAAGTTGTGCCTGCTACGAATAAGCCAAATAGTGAATTGGCGGTTGTTTCAACAGCAGATTTGCTTGAGCAAGACTTGCCGCCCGTACCGCCAACAGTTAAAAATCAAAAAGGCGAAACGGTCTTTATGGTATTTGAAAGTAAAGTGCTTGCGACACGTGAAAAAAATAATCAAACCACATGGGTCTCTTTGGATAATACTGGCCATCAAAAAATAACGCGTGGTATGTATTTACGTATCTCTATTGAAAATGTAGAAATGGTAACTGTTATGGTGTGGGAAGTAGTAGATGGCTTTGCACGGTGTATCATTATGGAAGACACTTGGGCAGAAGGGCAAACAACGCGTATTCTGCCAAAGAAACCAATTATGTGTGTGTCGGTTGCTACGCCTTAGATACGTAAGCGGAAGTGTTTATGAAGCAGGAACAAGTTGTACAGCAAGTTTAATAGCGCTGCACATACTGCGGTGGTCAACTGTATTGGTCCAGGCAATATCAAAAGCCGTGCCATGATCTACGCTGGTGCGTATGATTGGAAGCCCAAGGGTGACATTTACGCCTTCTTCAAAGGCGAGACTCTTAAACGGAATAAGCGCTTGGTCGTGGTACATACAAATGTATCCATCAAAACGCTTTCTATTGCTGGTGGTAAAGGCTGTGTCTGGCGGTAGCACATCACTGACTGTTATTCCGCGTGAACGTAATTCATGAACAGCAGGAATAATATGTTGAATTTCCTCATGGCCAAATAAACCACCCTCGCCAGCATGAGGATTGAGGCCCAGCATCGCTAAGCGAGGAGCTTCCTTATTATTTGCACGACGAATAGCCGAAAGGTTATTATGCAAAAGTTGACCAACTTGAACAATACGCTTTGTTGTTAATGAGTCTGAAACACTGATAAGGCTTTGGTGACAGGTGGCTAAAACAACAGTAATAGCCGGGTCATAGAGCATCATCGCAACATCACAATGATCATTAAAATGTGCAAGTATTTCAGTGTGGCCAGGAAAGGAAATCTGAGCAGCATTCAAAGCTGCCTTGTTAATTGGTGCAGTCACGAGTGCATCGTACTGCCCAGACTGGCAGCCACTAATGGCGTGGGTAATGCAGCTATAGGCAGCCGCGCCACAAGCTGGTGACTCCTTACCTGGCAGAATATCTGTGGTGAATGGAGACGTTTCTGGTTCAATGATGTGCGTAGGAACGGGAATGCCAGTAGTGTGTTCTAATTGTTCAAAGATATGTCGCCAGCCAATGACTACAGGTTTACAGCATTGTAAAACGTGTGGATCAAGACAGGCCTTTGCACAGCATTCTGGGCCAACCCCAGCAGGGTCGCCCATTGTTAATGCAAGCGTAGGCTGTGCTGACATATTTATTGTTCAGAGCCGATAGCCTGCAATTCATCAATCCGCCAGTTTTGACCATTCAGCAGGAGATGAAGGCGATTATCACCAGGCAGTGTACAGGCGCTTTCCGCGATGGTGGCACTATTACACATAATGCGAATACGGTTATGAGCGTAGGCAAAGCGCAAGGTGATAGGAGTGGTTGAGGTCAGTGTTTCAGTGATAGGATCGGTTAGTCCATCGGTGATTGTAACCGTATTGTTAATAAAGCGAACATTGAGTGGTTGTTTGCCCATAGAACCAATAGAGGCAACCACCTCATCGGTATCACTAGTGCCAAGATGCATCGTTATAGATATATCCCAAACAGTTCCATCAAGTGGTGTTAAGGCATAGAGCTCAATAATGTTATCATTACTAGGAACCATCGCACCATTACGGCAATTGGCAGAACCTGTTACCATTTCAAATTGGAATAAATCGGTTGGATCATCAAAACTTAATAAGGCAGCTTGTTTAGCGATGAGTCGGTTACGGCGTTCTAATAAAGCCCCAGATTCAAGCGTGGGATCAGCAAGTAGTTTTTCTGTGCCTTTTTCTATTTCACCATAGAGAATAAAGCATGCAGCAGCAGAAATAGCTTGATTGCCGGTTGTTTTTTCCATCCCAGCTTGAGTGCTTGGCCAATTGCCCAACCATTTTACAGTACTAGCCTCTTTAGCTACATCAGAAAAGTAGGTATGTAAACCAGCTAAATCAGTATTGGCAAAAGCCGCCGCACTCGCGTTATAAATTGCCGGCAAAGTAGTAAACTCACCAGATTCAATTGCTAAAGCAGCATCACGATGGCTAACGGCCAACTGTGCTTCCATACGTTTCAGTGTTGCCCGGTATTGTGCATCAATAGCGAACAGGCTGTTGCCGATAGCCAAGTTACGCAATTTGGTCAGGCTATTTAAGCGTGCGCGTAAATCGCTAGCGGTGTCGCCACGTGGAATGAGGTCTTTTTGTTCTGCATACCAATCTTGGGCATTAAAGCGCATGCGCTCAAGCAAGGTGTTAGGTATAACATGATACAGCTCATTTTTATGACTTGCAATATAACGTTTAATAAGTGTTTCAGCTCGCTGCCATTGAAATTGTTCTGCGAGCTCAGCAACTTGTTGTTCCAGTGCGGCTTGTGCATCTCTATCTGATTGAGATAAGCTTGGTGGTGCAGCTTTTTGTGTTTGTTGTTGGCGGTATTCCTGTGCTCTTTGTTCTTGGATGGTAGGTGTATTGGACTTTTTGCCACTGGCCTGAACGGCTCCACCTTTTTTCTGCGGTTGTATGGTGGTTTTGCTGGTACTCAGTATGTAACCACCAATAGCCACAATACCTAAAATAATAAAGACAGATAATATAATACCGGCATTATTACTTTTTTGTTTGGCGATGGCGCGTTCTTGTCTGCTTTGTGATGCAGGTCGTCCAGGACCAATGTTGTCGCTTGCAGATGGTGTTTTTGTTGGTGTGGCTTTGGGTGCACCTAATTCTTCTCGAATTGCTGCAATCTCGGTGAGCACTTCATCCATATCAGAAAAACGCCACTCAGGGTTTTTGGCAAGCATGCCGCCAATCATAGAGTCCAGATGTTTGTTAATACGCGGACAGTGTTCTATGAGAGATGGTATTTCACCGCTGACATGAGCTTTAGCAATTGCTGGCCCTTTGTGTTTGTAAAACGGGGGTTTGCCCGCAAGCATATGGAAGAGTACGCAGCCAAGGCTGTAAATATCACTGCGATGGTCAACATCATGCTTTTGAATTTGTTCAGGGGATAAAGAGTGCATGGCAAGTTGTCGATGGGCAGACAGTTTGTTCTTGTCATCCATCTCGCGCAATAGCTCCATAACCCCCAGTTCTAAAACTTTGACGCGGCCTTCATTGCTGACCATGATCGTATTAACGCTGACACCACGATGAATTAAATTCATGCTATGAGCTGCTTTTAAACCTTTGGCAGCACGCTCAATGATAAGCATAGCCATGGCTGGGTTAAATTGACCGTCACGTTTTATTAAATGGCGGAGAAAGTCGCCTTCAACTAATTCCATGCTGTACCAAAGCAGGCCATTCTCTTCGCCGCATTCATGAACTTGAGCAATGGCTTGGTCTGCCACAGAGCCCACTTGTTTTGTTTGTTCAATAATACGATTTGCTAGCTTTGGATGGGTCAGTAAATCTTTTGGATGAAATATTTTTACTGCAACATCTCGATTTAAATTTAATTGTTTTGCATTGTAAACCGTGGCAATAGAACCAGTGCCAATAATGTTTTGTAGACGGTAGCCGCCAATAAGTTGACCAATAGATTGTTCTGGTGACCAAGTTTCTGCTAATTTTTCCAGATCGGCGATATCGATTTGTGTTTCTTCTTGAGGCGGAGTTGGTACTGGCTCGTCTTCTTTTGTGGTTTTTCCGGTCTCTGTGTTGTTACTATCAAGATGCAGTACGATAACAGCTTTGCCAATACCAATGCGGTCACCGTGACGAATGCGTTCAGCTTCTGTAATGCGAACACCATTTAATTTAGTACCATTGGCAGAACCAAGGTCCTCAACCCAAAATTGAGAACCTTTTGCAAAAACTTTACAGTGTTTACGGCTGGCAGACTGTTCTTTAACGGCAATATCGCACATGGCTTTTTGCCGCCCAAGTGTTAACTCAGATTCGATCGGATAACAGGTATTGTCGTATTCCAGTTCTGCCATGTGGATTCCTTATGCCCTTTTTAAATCTTACGCTTGAGCTTCAGCATTTGGCGCTTCATCTTCTACGACGGGCGCAAAGGACTCGCGTACTTTTCCAGCAATTTCTTCAAGAACAGCTGGGTTTTCAAGCAAGAATTTCTTTACATTTTCTCGGCCTTGGCCAATTTTTTCACCGTTGTAAGCAAACCAAGCACCAGATTTTTGCACAATTTTTGCTTCAGTGGCAAGGTCCAGTACGTCGCCGCTATAGCTAATGCCTTCGTCAAACATAATGTCGAATTCGGCTTTTGTGAACGGTGCAGAAACTTTGTTTTTAACCACTTTCACACGGGTACGGTTGCCAACAATTTCTTCGCCTTTTTTCAGAGATGTTACTCGGCGGATATCCAAACGAATAGACGCAGCAAATTTAAGTGCACGGCCACCAGAGGTTGTTTCTGGATTGCCAAACATAACACCAATTTTTTCACGAATTTGGTTAATAAAGATCACGCAGGTATTTGCACCGCTAATAGCACCAGTCAGTTTACGCATAGCTTTAGACATCATACGCGCTTGTACACCAACAGAGGCTTGGTCCATTTCGCCATCAAGTTCAGCTTTTGGTACCAAAGCAGCAACCGAGTCAACAACGACAACATCTACTGCATTAGAACGAACAAGAAGGTCAGCAATTTCTAAAGCTTGTTCACCGTGGCTTGGTTGGCTAACCAGTAGATCATCCAAGTTGACACCAATGGTTTCTGCCCAAGTTGGGTCCAGAGCGTGTTCTGCATCAATAATAGCAGCAACACCGCCTTCTTTTTGCGCTTGGGCAGCGATAGACAGTGCCAAGGTGGTTTTACCAGAACTTTCAGGGCCGTAAACTTCAATAATACGGCCACGTGGGATACCGCCAACGCCAAGAGCGCGGTCAAGACTAATAGCGCCAGTTGGGATAACAGCGGTATCAATGCGAGGTACCTCACCAAGGCGCATAATAGAGCCTTTACCGTAAGATTTGTCTATTTGATCAAGGGCCGTTTGTAGCGCTTTGGCGCGTGCTGGATCTTGCTCATTCTTCGTTGTTGCTCTTTCTTTCGTAGTGCTCATGGGTGGTTCCTCAGTACTCTGTCTAAGTGGTTAGTATGTATGCCGGTATGTTCGTAAAAGTTAGGCCGTGGGCAAGGGGCCAATTGTTCAGAAATAGGGTGCCGTGGTAGCCAGACTAGGAAAGGCATTGTATTGTGTTTAAAACTTGATGAGGTACGCGGATGTTACAGAAATCGAGAAAAGGGCTCAAGGCGGTCGCAGGTTTTCATGCGGGCGGAGCAGTTGGTGGCATCAAGGCTTCTGGTAAGCCAGATGTAGCCGTTATTTATACAGATGAACCCGTTGTGGTAGCATCTACATTTACCCGCAATGCGGCAGCAGCGGCTCCAGTACTGCTCTCTCGTAAGCATATGCGGGCAGCGACTCACCGTGCACTCGTTATCAATAGTGGTAACGCGAACTGTTGCACTGGTGATGCTGGTATGGCAGATGCACAAGAGATGGCAGACTTAGTGGCAGCAGAGCTTGGGTGTACAGCAAAAGAAGTGCTGGTGTGTTCTACTGGTGTTATTGGGGTGCCGCTACCTATGGATGCGGTACGTACCGGTATTAAGGTGGCTATTCATCAGCCAACCCATAGCGCAGCCGATGCGATTCTTACCACAGATCTCGTTAGCAAGTCCGTTGCTTACACCCATGCAGACGGTTACAGCCTCGCTGGTATCTGTAAAGGTTCTGGCATGATTCATCCAAATATGGCAACGATGCTTGGCATGGTACTGACGGATGTATCCATAGACAAAAAAGAGTTGCAGGCGATCACTCGTAGGGCTGTAGCAAAAAGCTTTAACAGTATCAGCGTCGACAATGATGAGAGTACCAACGATACTTGTTGTGTATTCGCTAGCGGTGCAAGTGGTATTACTGTAAAAAGTGCTGCAGCCCGTGCCCGTTTTGAAGAAAGCCTAACCCAAGTTTTGCAAGAACTTGCTCAGAAAATTGTGCGTGATGGTGAAGGCGCAACCAGTTTTATAGAAACCCAAGTCACCGGTGCGAAAAATGATAAACAGGCCGATGCTCTAGCTGCGGCTGTTTGTGATTCGATGTTGGTCAAAACCGCTTTTGCTGGACGAGACCCAAACTGGGGTAGAATTGTAGCTGCTGCTGGTTATAGCGGTATTTCTTTTTCTTTGGAAAAGCTTACCGTCACCCTCAATGGTGTTTTGATTTTCAGTGAAGGCTGCGGTCATGATGATCTCAAGCGCCCATTTACCAAGAATGGACGGCGCGTGAGCAGAGAACGTCTTGCTGCTTCTATGAATAAAGGTGATCAACACTTATGCCTGACCTTGACTCAAGGGCAGGGTACAGCCACTCGTTGGACGAGTGATCTTACGCATGGTTACATTACTATTAACGCGGATTACACCACATGAATGACTATAACGATAGCGATTTTTCTTCACCAACTTCAGAGCCCCAGCCGGCAGCGGCACCACCGCCACAACAGCCAGCACCAATTATTATAGAACGTACTGTTGAACAGTCGCGTGGTCGAGGTCTCTCTTTTTGGTTAGCATTAACCTGTGCCGTTTTGCTTGCAGGTTCAGTGCTCTTTAATCTCATCTTTGTTGTTATTATTGGCGGCATGGCGGCTAGCGGTTCAGTAGAAGGCATGCCAGACATGGGTTTGCCAGAAAAAGTGTATGAAGGCAGTGGTTTTGCCGATAAAAAAATTGCTCTCATTCATATCAATGGTGTTATCAGCAGTCAGTCAGAAGATGGTATGTTTGGTGAACTACCATCTATGGTTGATCGCGCACAAAAACGCATTCGCCAAGCAACAAAAGATGAAAGCGTTGTTGCCCTCGTTTTAGCAATTAACACACCAGGTGGTGGTGTAACGGCAAGTGATGTACTTTACAATGACGTTGCTACATTTCACGCAACGGGCCGCCCAGTTATTGTTCACATGGGTGATCTTTGTGCGTCTGGTGGTTATTACATTGCTGCTGCTGCCGATGAACTGATCGCTTCGCCAACCACTATTACCGGTTCCATTGGTGTGATTATGTCCATGATGAATGCTGAAGGTTTACTCGTAGAAAAACTCGGTCTCGAATTTACCCCGATAACATCAGGCAAACATAAAGATATCGCCTCACCAACTAGAAGCATGACCGCAGAAGAACGCACGATTTTACAAAATATCGTCAATGATATGTATAGTCGCTTTGTTGATTTAGTGGTTGCAGGTCGTCAAGGGCATGGCCCATTTACTGGAGAAGAATCGGCAACACGCGCAACGATTACCGCTCTTGCAGATGGCCGTATTTATACAGGAACTCAAGCGCTTGAAAATGGCCTTGTTGATAAAGTGGGGTATTTAGAAGACGCACTTCAATCTGCTCGTGAGCGGAGTGGTGCAGAAGATGCTGATGTTATTACCTATACTCAGGTGCAAGGTCTGGGCGCACTATTCGGGGCCCAGCAACCCATAGAAAAACCAGTAGCAGCCTTGCAAACCGCTCTCTCCCCAAAATTAGAATATCGTTGGCATCCAACGGCTCAGTAAACCATGTCGGACACGCCACAATATTTTATTTTTGACAGTGAAACCATAGCAGATGGTCGCCTTATTCAGCGGGTTCGTTATCCAGAGCATTCAGAATGGACTGCGCAAGAAACCATAGCCCATCATCGAGCAGAGCTCATGGAAACAAAAGGCTCAGATTTTATTCCACACACATTTCAATTACCAGTTTCTGTAGCTATTGCTTTCGCTGATAGAAATTATTCCTTACAAAAAGTGGTTACTTTAGACCGCCCAAAATTTCGACCGCAGATTATCACCAAACAATTTTGGAAAGGCTGGTTGCATTATCATCAACCGCAATTGGTCACCTTTAACGGTAGAAGTTTTGATTTACCCGTACTCGAACTTGCTGCTTTCCGCTATGGCATTGCCTTACCAGAATGGGTTAAAGAAGGCGTAAAAGCATGGGAAGACCCGCGCAATCGTTTTCACGGAACTGCTCACTTAGATGTTCAAGATATTATTTCCAATAATGGTGCGGCTCGCGTTAATGGTGGCCTAAACATGCTAGCAACCTTGCTTGGCAAACCGGGAAAAATGGACACCAAAGGCGATATGGTGCAAGACCTTTGGGACGCAGGTGAACACGAACGCATAGATGATTATTGTATTTGCGACGCACTTGATACCTACTTCGTTTTCTTGCGCACTCGCGTCTTACTTGGCCGTATCCATCTCGACCAAGAACACGAAATTGTTACGGCTGCTCAAAAAACCATAGAAGACATGGCTCAAGATAATGAAGCTATTCAAGAATACCTAGAAAATTTCAAAATCTGGGAACGCGTTGAAGACGATGACAGTCCTTTTGTTTTGTAAATTTAATGTTGAACTTGCTAGAAGCCATTTCAAAACCTCACCACATCGTCTTGCTTGCTCGAATCCAAAATAGACTGCTCCAGACTCGGGCGGAGTTTTGAGATGACTTCTAGATCTATTGAATAGGACTACAAGAGTAAAACGATTTATTCTTTTTGTTGATCATTCTGCTCTACCTTCTGCGAAGGTTCAGAACTTTCTAACTCAAGACCGAGGCGTTTAGCTCGTTTTTCCCATTGATGGCGGGCAAGCTGTCGCATGTCTTCAACACCGTCCGTTTCGTCAACAATTTCCATACCCATCAGGGTTTCGACAAGGTCTTCCATGGTTACTAAGCCCTGTGTTCCACCATATTCATCCAGTACGATTGCAATTTGTTGCCGTTCAGCTAATAAACGTTCCAATAGGTCGGAAAGAAGGATGCTTTCGGAAACGGTCATGACAGGGCGTTTCAAGCTCTCAATGAGATCATCGTTACGGTCATCAGCCGCCGCCCTAAGAATGCTTTCTTTTAAAACGAAACCAGTCATATCATCCCTATTTTCACCATAGACAGGCATGCGGGTGAAGGAGCGTTCTTCTGTAAATAATAAACCCTCGCCAACAGTGAGCGATCCACGCAAAGCAGCGATCACCGTTCGCGGGGTCATAATATCTTTCACCGTCAAACTATCAAAACGAAGGAGATTACGAATCATATGAGACTCATTACCGTCAAGTGTTCCAGCCTGTTCTCCAACCCGTGCCATGGAAATAAATTCATCACGGCTAAAAACATGTGCTTGTTTTCCATGTGCAATAACACGTGTGAGTTTTTCTGAGATCCACACAACCGGAAATAGTACGATAACCATTGCCTGAGTAAACCATGCCACAGGTAGAGCTAAGTTTTTCCAGTAAACAGCTCCAATTGTTTTTGGAATAATCTCTGAGAGAAATAAAATTGCCAGTGTCATAACTGCAGAAAAGGCTCCAAACCACGCATTACCAAATACTGTTATCGCATGTGAACCTGCCCCGATTGCTCCAGTGGTGTGGGCTATGGTGTTGAGGGTTAAAATGGCGGCTAAAGCCTGATCCAACCGTTCTGTTTTTAATCTGACGAGAAAAGCAGCCTGTTTTGGTTTCTTTTCTTTCATGGCTTCGACATAGGACACAGGCATACTCAGTAAGACTGCTTCAGCAATGGAGCATAAAAATGATACCCCCAGAGCTAATACAACATAAAGAATCAATAATGACAGAGCCGTTGCGTCACCGACCTCTGCTGCTACTATTTGTCCGCTATCCATGTTTGCATCCTATCAACAAACCAGCAATGAAAAGAGTCGCTCTTTGCAGAATATGTGGCTGTCGGTTAAGGTACAGCAGTGTTGTTTTTATCCAAAATCCCAAAGGCTTCCCATAGCCATGCGACATGGCAGGCATGACGAAAGCGGCCATCTTTTAATCCGGTTAGTAACTCTTCACGGCTGAGGCAGAGGATGTTGATATCTTCGTCTTCTTCCTGATTACAAGGACCGGGTTCGGCGTGTACGGGGATAATCCATGCATGGCCAGTGGCGTTGTTTCGTGAAGGTGATTGCCACAAGCTCTGTAGCGGAATTGGCTCCCCACTATGTAGGTAGCCCGTTTCTTCTTGAAGTTCACGTAACACAGCAACAGCTGGATCTTCATCACTATTCAAATTACCGGCAGGAAATTCCCAAGTGACGATGTCTACTCCACGGCGGTATTGTTCCACAATTACAAAGCTACCATCTGGCAGCACGGGAACCGCACACGACCACGAGCTTTCCTCACAACGATAATAGTCAGTCAACTCCGTCCCATGTGGCATAAGTAGATGTTCTTTATACACCCGAAACCAAGGCTCATCGATAAGGGTCTGAGAGGATTGCAGCTGCCAATGTTTATCAGTCATGGTTACAAGAATAGTTTTGGTCTAGAAGAGATACAAGTGAGGAGATTGTCCGTCATTATAGTGTCCTCGAGAACACTGCTTGCATAAGGTGCTTAGATTTTAAATTTGTAAGTATGAAAAAAGCACTCACATTCGTTTGTATGGTTCTCCTATCGTTTTCAGGGTCCATCTTTACCATTCATGCTGTGGAGGAAGTAGCAGCAGAGACAGAAGAAACAACACCCACAACAAATGATTCTGAATGGAGAAGTGATGATAAAGAGGCTTTGCGTAAGTTACTGAAAGAAACAACGGCAGCATTTAATGCTCGTGATATAACGACAATACAAAAGTTTTTTACGAGTTCATTTTTCCTTGTTTTGTCTGATCAAGAAGTGTATAGAGGAGAAGAGGGGCTCAAAAATCTTATGATATCATGGTTTGATGGGCCAGATGCGCCATTGGCCAGTTTGACTTTCGAGCCAACGGTTGATGAAGAGACACTCTTTTTGTCCAAAACAGTGGCGATTTCTACCGGAATAAGTTCAGATACCTATACATTAAAAGAGACAGAGGAAAGTCTTGTGATTCCTTCGCGTTGGACGGCCTGTATACATAAAACAGACAGCGGTTGGAAAATAGCAAGTTTACATACAGGGGTAAATGTGGTCAATAATCCTATGATGGATTCTGTACAGGCAAAATGTAAAAATGGAATTTTCTTTGCAGGGATAACGAGCTTGATTTTAGGAGTGCTGCTTGGTTTCCGTTTAAAACGGCAAAAGAAAACAAGTGAACCTACTGCGTGAAAGATTTTTTTGCTTCGCCAAACTTATATACAGTAGGTTGGATATATGCTTGTCGTTTAAAGGATTTATCTCAAACAAGCCTTTGTGTTATTACTCGTAATGGTCAGCGGCTTGTGTTGTGGCTGGGGATAGACGAATCTCCTCGTGCGGCCTTTGCTCGTTGTCCACATCTTGGTGCTTGTTTGTCTAGTGGTGATGTGGTTGATGGAAAAATACAATGCGGTCTCCATCATAGGCAATTTGCCGAAACAGAATTAGAAACTCTAGAGACAGCCTATTGCGCTGGCGCTGTTTTTCTCTTTTGGGGAGAAAGTAAAGGTGATCAGTTGCCAACGCCCCCTTGGGATAAAGGCATTTCACATTGCAGTAAAGAAGAGGTGCTCGCATGTCATCCTCATATAGCAACCATTAATGGGGTGGATATAGAGCATATTCAGCCAGTACATGGTGTAGCAGCATCACTTGTGGAGCCATTGACATTGAAAGAGACGCATCGCGCTTCTTTTGTTGTCGCATTTACAAAAACAAGTGCCTTGAGATGGGTACCAAAGACAGTGACATCAACATTTACTATTCATCATGGATCATGCTGTGAAATTCTGAGTGAATCGAGTATAGGAAGAACGTGGCATCTGTTGAATAACTTTGCTTACAGCAATGGTTCTTATGGTACAGTGGATATTCAAAGTGTTGAGCCAAGATATTTTGGATTCAATAAAATTATAGCATGGATGGATAGGATCATTTTGCGTAAATTTTTACAGCAAGATCGTGCGGTGCTGAGCAATATGCAATGGAATTACGAGCAAGTGTTGGATGAGCCTTTGGCTGATTTAGTTGAAATGATTTCATCTGTACCCAGTTGGGATGGAAAGAAGTGTCCGCTTACCCACCATGAGAAATAAGCTAAGAACAGGCCGCCGACAATATCTAAGACAGTATGCTGTTTAACAAAGAGTACACTGAGAACAATACAAAGAGACCATACATATATAATGCGGTACTGGCGGCCAAGGCATTGAACCATAAGCATGCTATACGAAACATGCAGGCTTGGGTTATTATTAAGCGGCTGATCCCAGCTATGACAGTACTGCAATATTTCATGCCAAAATCCTGATAACAATGATGGATCTGGTCTCTCAAGTTGGCTTGGCCATAGAAGAAAACAAGAATAAGCGATGATTTGCATGATGCATGCAGAGAGTAAGAGACGTTTGAATTGTAAGGAATGAATACGATAAGCTGTGATAATAATAACCGCAGGCAAAGTGGCGTAAATAATGAACAATTCAGGAACAAATGGAATTGCAAGATCTAATGCCGTACGATAATGTGGAGTGAGAGAATGGTAGAGGTGCAGAGTGAGCATTTGTATAGCGAGGTAGCAGTACGAGGAAAATCCTATCACACATACGGTGATGAAGACTCGCTGCCAAGGTTTATCAAGATTCATGATACTTGTTTGTTTGCAACGTCATGAGGAATAATGGAACCAGTATCTACTGCCTCTACTTCATACGGACCAAGCCACATTTTTAGGTAGACATGCCAAAACCAAGGGTGTGTGCGTTGAGTATCAATGGCCTGTGGTAATTGATACCACGGAAGGTGTGGATGTTGATGGTGTGCTAAATGGTGGTGGTACTGTAGGAACAGCCAGCGTGTCCACGGGAGCACACGGAGATTCCATGCTCCATGTATGGTGTCACGGGGCGTAAATGCGTGATCGGCATATTGTAAACTACTCCACATCCAGGCAAAGAATGCGTAGCAACAGGCATAGCCGACGATAGTAACCTCACAGAAATACCACAGAGCCGTATGAACGGCAAGAGCCCAAATGATTTCTAACCGAATGCGGCCATGGTGTTGAAGTCCAGAAAGCATGGCATCAGCACCAAGCCGTTGAATCACAGTAGCGGAGCCACGAACAAGGCGAAGGTTGAGGATGGGAGCGCAGAATAAAAAGAAAAGGCAAAAAGCAGGAGCGGCGGTCCAATACCACCCTATGGCTATACTATACCATTGAATGCGTTTCATAAGCCGGTTGTCATCTGGCAGAAAACAGTCCCAGCTTTCTACTGCACTACGGTTACGTTCATGATGCCCAAGGTGAAAATGTTTTTGAGCAGAAAAGCTTGTTGGAAAAAATGGAGCGCAAAGGAGACCAATGAAATCATTTGTAGGAGTGTGGCTATGGGCTTGATCATGAACGGCTTCATGCATCATGGCAAAGAGCGTGTTGCCAATAAAGGCAAAGCCCCATGCAGCAGCAAGTATTATCCACCAATTATCAGTATGTGAGGCTACCATCAATAAAAAAATCGCGAGAGATAGAGCGATGATTGTAATAATTGGATTTATATAATTTCCAATCCTCACGATGAAGGCTCGCTTGGTTTATGGCGCTTTCCACCAGCCCAGCGGGAAAAGGGTGGTAGAGGATAAGTGGCTGGTAGTGTTTCTCCGGCAGCGACTACACAGCCCGGACCGAGTACTGCTTTAGCTCCAATAATGGCTCCCCGTTCACATGTTGTTTTGCCAATAGTTAAATGACAGCCTTTTTCTTTGGTTTCGGTATCATCATGAACAAGAACGTGTCCGCCAATATGACAGCGCGGTCCAACTAGTACACCTTGTTCAATATGTAGGAGCCAACGGTCAGCGATCATTGTTCCAGGTGCCCAATATGTCCAAAGGCTTACCTGTGAACCCCAAAGCGTCAGCCACGCAGAGTAACAACCAGGCAAGACGCGTAGTAACTCTTCCAGAAAAGGGAGGCGGCCGTACAGCACTTGCAACTGGAATGTACAAAACCAGACGGAGCCAGAGCGAGATGCTAAAGTGACGGTGCCAGAAGGGCGGTGCCACAATAATAATATGCGGCAAAGGAGTGGCGGTAGTATATAGAGAATGACAAGACACATGCAGAGACTATGCCACCATATTTCAGCATAGATGCAGGCACACACAGAACCAACAAGTTGTGAGGCTGGAAACCAGTTGGCTAGCCACATAAGAAGATTTGGTCTCATAAACAGGCTGCCTGTTGTTGTAATAAGTTATTGCATTCATTGCGTTGATTCCACGCTGCCCATGTTCGCGGTGTTGCTGATGGGCTAATGAATTGTTGTTGGTAGTCTCGGTTATGACGTACTGCACAAACAGCTGTATGGAGACGCTGTTGCAGTGGTTGGAGACTGGGAAATTGTCGAATGAGCTCATTGACGACCGCAATGCCTGCAAGGCGAGGCGTGCGTAATGAGAGCAGCCATTTATTCAGTAAAAAATAATCGACTTTTTTTCTACGAGGGGAACGTACATCCACCCATGATTCAATGAGCGACTCACCAATCGGGAGGTGATGTAATTCATCATCACGGTGGCGGCAATGTAAGGCACGGTAGTTTGGGTCAATTGTCCCAAGTGTGGTGTGGTTAGATGCATCAAGGGCATTGCCAATAGAAACACTAAATTCTTCAATGCAGAGGGCGTGCCATACAAGAAAACGAAAATCGACGAGCGATGAGGTGAGCAGATTTGCTACTTTTTGTTTCCACCACGATACTTGGGTAAAAAAACGATAGCCATTTTTATAGTGCTCTGGCATAGCGGCATGCATGGTATCAAAAAATTCTTGACGGTGCCGATGTTCATCAGAGATAATTATTCGCAAATCAGCAAGTAAAGATTGGTCTGTTTGTAAAGATGGGTCTTGCACGGCGCGTTCACAAGTTGCAGCAAGGACATCGTGTTCAAATACACAAAATTGTTCATTGGCCATAATGCCAGAGAGTTGATTGTAGGTGAGACGTTGTTCGTCGGAGAGCTCTGTGTAAACAGAATCGTAATACAACGGTGTGTACTGCTCTAATATAAAAGGACGTTTCCTATCAAACATGTCAAAAATATACATTCGATAACATTATGTCAATGCAGCACTGAGTTGATCTGCGGTTGCTTAAGGACTTCGGATAAGCTGGTGTGAGTATGTGTATATAAGGCCTGTGGTTTAACACAGCCAATAGTGCGCTGTTCATGTTCTGCTATTATTCGTGGAATTGCATGAGGATTAAGAGTAAGCAGTGTGTGTTGAATTGCTCCCAGTTGTCCAAGTTTACGAGCAAGTTTATAATGCGGGTTTTTTTGTAGTAAAATATCTATGGATGCTGTAGAGGGCAGAGCTGCGGTACTATAAAGACGGTAATGTGGAGTGTCATGTGTTGGCAACACGGCTTGGAGAGCTGCGAAGTGTTTACTTGGTATTACTTGTTGGAGGGTGGTGAGCACATGTGCTTCGGTTAATTTTTCACCAACCATATCGCTCGTTTGTTTATCGCGCCCAATAAATTGAATGCTTGGTGTGTGCCCAAGAAACCCTGTTACTAGAATAATGTCACCCAAATCATAACGGTAGAGGCCGCCAGCAGTGGTGAGGAGTATGCGGTAAGAATGCCCAGTGTGCAATTCATGTGCTCGGTGAACCGTTCCTTGATCATCAATAAATTCAAAGAAGTGGCTGGTAATAGCAAGTGGGCATTGCCCGGCAAAAGGAATGCTGATTATTCCTTCCGTAGCCAAGAGTCCTTTAGCTTGACAAAAAGAAGTTGGAAATCGTTTTGTGAGCGTGTGAAAAAATGGGCGTGCCGCGCTATCACCCCATGCACTTATTACTCGCAGAGATGGCCAGAGTTGTTGTGGGTCTTCCCAGTCACAGTGTAACAAACGTTGGCGATGGCGAGAGGAAACACTTGTTAATAATTTATTTTTATGTGTTAAAATAAAATCATAAAGATCTAAAATATAACTAGGATGCCATAGAGACATTAAGCGTAGTTCCGGTGTAGATAATAAATGACGACAGGTTTCCATACGAAATTGATGAGTATTGGCGATGTGCCGAACGTCTGATGGGACTGCCAAGGTAGGACGAATTATTTTTTGTGCCCATCCACCAAGATAGGCGCTGTCGTCAGCAAAACCAATTGGTATCTGTGCGTCTGTGCGAGTTGGTAGACTTGGACTAATAGCCCAGTAGGCAGGGCCATGACGAATGTCGGGAAAATGGCGATGTAGATCAACAATCCACGGACGTATTCCTGCTTGGAATGATGTGCCCAGTTTCGATGTCCAAGGAATAAGTTTTTCACCACCACTGCTGCCACCTGTTGGAACGAGTCTGGTAACAGTTTCGCTACACAAGTTGCCTTGTGTGTTATTACACAATTCTTGAATGGCTGGTTGTATATCTTCATAAGAAGAAATAGGAACGCGCTGTTTCCAGTCATCCCAAGAGCGAATGGATGAAAATTGATATTGTTGTCCAGGCTGCGTGTGTGTGTTATGGCGCAGAATATCGCGTAATATTTGAGACTGTGTGTACTCAGGTTGCTGTAGGGAACGTTTGAAATGACGATAATCTTTGTGACAGGAGAGTGACCATGCGTGGAGAGCAATAGAGCAAAGGTTCACGCTGTGCTCCAGACAAGTTTTTGAGAGCGCTTTTCTAAACGTTGACCAACTGAGCTCACATTTTCAGGAGCAAGTGAACAGCAGCAGACGAGTTCATCACCATGATGAAAAGACGGATTGAGTGTACAAAAAAGTTCAACACTCGCATCGGCATGAATATGTTTTGGAATATCTTGTAAATGTGCTTTTAATGCTTGGGGTTGTTGAAAACGAACGACGGTGCCATCAAAGTTAGAGCCATAGCGATGGCGGGCAAGATGGTTTCGAAGATGGTTGAGGTGAGCATTTGTATAACCTGGACGTGGAACGCTGGTTTTCCACAATTGTTGCATTAAACGAAAAGTGCGAGGGCCAGAACAAATAAGAAGCCAATAGAGTGGAAGCGAGTCATTGGTGTGGACATCACGAACAGCACGTATCCACGCCTCAAATAAAGCGGTACTGCGCCAAGCACGTGGGTCTACAATAGTGTCTCCAGAATAAATAACTGCGATTTGTTGTGAGTGATAGGAGCAGTGTTCATAAGCAAAGGTACTGAGACCACAGAGTCCGTTACTATCATATATTCGAATAACATGTGTTTTGTCGGCAAGGTCGCTTTTTGTCCGTTCTTTATTACAAGACTCAAAATGAGTATGTAAGAGTTTTGTCATTTCTTCTATGTCTGTTTGTTGTAAATCTTGTACGGTGGATAGAACACATTTCATAAGACACTCGCATCTATAGTGGCAGGGTCAGGTTTTTTCCAGTCATCATAGCTTACGCCGTACCATTGGGCGGATAACGGTTCTGTTGGTAGCACAGAGGTAAATAGCGATTGTTTGCTCATGCCCAGACATAATATATGTAATGCCTTGTTGCGTGCGTAACGACCTGCTGCTGCTAACAGCGCTGTTGCTTGTTGTTGTGTGTTGCAGTGTGCCATTCCAAGCATCCCTTGTTGAATTGGTACGTGAGGTGGCGGTAATGGCGGTCGTTTTTGCAGTGTACGTAAAACGTTTATTGGATGTCGACAGAGTGAAAGAGCGGCTGGCATACGAGTAATTGCAATGTGTTTATCGAATCCCTGATGGCTCAACGCTAAACAGCCCTGTATGTGCCCTTGTTCTTCCCAAATCCATACTCTATCAGGAAATGGGAGGCGGCGGTAGTCTAGATGTACTGTGCTCGATTGAGATTCTAGTAATGTGTAAAGAGCTTCTTTATCCTGCTCTTGAGCAATTCGTACACAGTTGTGTGTGGGTAGTTGTGCTGCTGCCCGTGCAGAAAAAAGAGAAGTCGTATATGTTTGCCACGGATGGTAGTGCGGCATGCCTCTTATACCGCGTTCAAGTAAACGTTTTGCGCGAACGTTGTTGTACAGAATGCTTGTTAAGTCATAGGGATATTCGTCTGCTTGTCGTTCCGTATGCAGTAAGTGTAGGCAATTGGTGAGTGCAATTATTAGGTCGGTTCCAGCCATAGATGGATCTCGGCGTAGAGTTGCTAAATACCCTAGCCATGAGGACCGTCCATTATGGCGAACAGGCAGAACACGGCGTTGACCATAGGCTAAAACGGTATCGCCTCGTCTTGCAACAATATGACTTTCACGATCGGCCGTAAGATTAATATTACTGACTATACGCATACCCCAATTATCATCCATGCTTTGATTCATGAGAGCATATATGGCAGGCAAATCTTTTTCGTGTGCATGTCCATAGCTTAACCGACCGGTAGTAGTTCGTGTGTCCACGATGCATCCCCTAACGGTAATCCATTTCGCCCATCAACGTCACTACGGTGCATGGCATTAATAATAAGATAATTGGTGAACATGCGCAGGTCACGCCAATGAATACGGTGTGTTGCTCTACGAGCGATGGAAGACCAGCTATAAAAATCACGCCGTGCTTGTAAACAATATTGCGTTAATTCTGTGCCACTCATAGAGCGAGGGTAAAACGGAACATCATTATAGTGATAATCAGAATTAAACCACCAGCTAGGGTACACCAAACGGTTGTCTTCCTCAAGTCGTTTGTAGAGTGGTGTGCCGGGGAATGGTGTCAGGTGATTAAATGCGGCAATAAACATGCCGCTTTCAATAGCAAAGGAAACGCTTTCTTGTACGGTCTCGGCATTATCGTAATCATAACCAAAAACAAAAGTACCATAAACACGTATGCCATGTGCTGTAAAGCGTTGCATGACTTCTTTAGGGCCACCGCGTGCCATATTAAAGCGTTTGTTCATTTGTGTTAAATTATCTGGATTGAGACTTTCAAACCCAACTAATACGCCTTGGCACCCGCTTTGTCGCATAAGCGTCAGTGTTTCATCATCATAAGCGACATCACTCGATGCCTGAGAAACCCAGCGAACGCGTAATGAGGCTAGTTCACGTAAAAAGGCTCGGGAACCCTCTCTGTCAGTAATAATATTATCATCAACAAAAAAGATAAGCCGTGGTTTTTTGGGGAGTGATTTAATTTCTTGAATAACGAGGTCAACAGGTCGCCGTGAGGCGCTACCATTAAATACCGTTTGAATAGCGCAGAAATCACAGCGGTGTCTACAGCCACGAACAGATTCAATTAAGGTGACTGGCAAATAATTTTTGCCTATAAAAATACGTCTGTCTGGTAGCACCCCTTGTAATGAGGGTCTGTCTGTGCTGTGGTAGCGTGCTTGCGCTGTGCCATGTTTATAATCATCAATAACTTGTGGAAAAAGTTCTTCTGCTTCACCAATAACAATGCTTTCAGCATAGTGCGCAACTTCATCAGGACACAAGCTTGCATGAAAGCCACCCATAACAACAGGCACGCCATTTCTACGAAAATCACTAGCAATTTGATAGGCCCGTTGAGCCGTGTAGGTTTCAATGCTCATTGCAACTAAATCAAAGGACATATCTGTTGGTATTTTTTCAAGTCTGTCGTCGTAGAAAAAAATCTCTACATCATCGGGACATAATGCCGCCAAGGTGGCGGGCTGTAATGGTTCCATGCACCATGTGCGAATGTAGGATGTCATGCCAATATGGCGACCAATACAGGGATGAACTAAGCAGAGGCGAAAAGTCATGGCGTTACAACTCCTCGTGGAGCATCCCAACTCATGCAGTCGCAGGTATAATATTTTTCAAGACCGTGTGCATAGCGTCTATAGGTGAAATTACTCGCTAGACGTACTGGGAGTGGCGCAACGCCTTGGCGCAAACGTTTCCACATTCCAGACCAACTATAGGCCAATTGCCATGCGCGGCGCGTACCATCCAGAAGTGTTTGGGCATCCATCTGAGCAGGCTGAAAGACAACATGCTGTCCATCATACCATTGCCAGTCATTATGTAAGATACGTCCCTGTTTATGCAAATCTGTATAAAGTGGCGTTCCGGGGAAAGGTGTAATTATTGCAAAGCGTGGTAGATCTATGCCGGCATCTATAGCGAAGTGAGCTGTTTTTTCAAAAATATCAGGTTCATCACCGTCGTGGCCAAATACAAAGCATGCTTGTAGCGCAATCTTTCGTTTATGTAATTCATGAACAACGGTACGATACGCATCAGGATTATTAAATGCTTTTTGCATACCGTCTAAACTATTACTGCTTATCGATTCGAGACCCATCAATAACCCACGACAACCACTGGCCGCGCATAAGTCTAGGAGTTCCGCATCGTGAGTGAGTAAAGTGGTACTGAGACCATACCAATGAATGCGAAGAGGAATAAGTGCTTCAAATAAAGAACGGGCATATGCTTTGTCAGCAATCATATTGAGGTCAACAAAGATAGCACGGCGGCGACCTGATGATTGAATGTCTGCAACAACATCTGCAACAGGGCGTTGCAGAGCAGAGCCCCAAGCAGTAGGAGCAACACAAAATTTACAGCTATGATTGCAGGAGCGGGTGGCTTCAAAGACGGCATCTGTGAGATATTTTCGACGCGGCAAAACAGACCGGTCAGGTTGTGGGCGATTGTGTAACGAGAACTGGTGCTCTTGATCGTAGCGCGGATGTAAGGTGTGGTTGCGGTAATCATGAAGAAGTTGTGGCCAGGTGTCTTCTGCGTATCCACAGACAATAGCATCGGCATAACGTGTGGCCTCGTCTGGCATAAGCGTAACATGCGGTCCACCAAGGATGACCGTTTTACCTTCTGAGCGAAAGTGTTGTGCTAATTCATAGGCTCGGCTTGCAGTTCCAGTAATGACGGTCATGCCAATAATGTCGGCATCAATGTGAGCAGGAATTTCCTCAATCCCTTCATCGTAACATTGCAAGTGATGGGGTATGTCTGCAGGAATTAAGGCAGCAAGTGTTGGAAAGGTGAGTGGCATATATCGTAACCCTCGGCCAAAAATACCACCACGATGCCGATAAAGTGGTCCTTTTGGGCTAATCAAAGCAATGCGAAGGATGTTTTCCATAACAAGAGGATAGAGTGTTTTTTATAATAGCAAGCATTAGTAAACGAATGAAATCATATAAGTGGAGTATATAACAAGACGCGGAAGGCACCATCGGTTGACCATTTGGCAAAGAGCTTACCGTGGCGGGCTATGGCAGTAGGTGGATTAGTAGCGGTTCCTGAATTGCAGTCGGATGGCCCAGCGCGGTTACTCGGACAGAAGCAGGGTTTTGTGGACATTGTTTTCTTGCGCAGCGGCGCAACGATGACGCAAGAGGGCCGTCGTTTGGTTCGTTATCTGCTTTTGCCAGGTACAAAAATTGAGTTTGATGGTTTTGAGCGAAACAGCAAAGCCATTGCTGGAGTTATTGCAGATGCAGTGCCCACGAATAACCCTGACGGTACGTGGACCTATACGGTTACGGCAGAAGATGGTGAAGTGGAGCACATAGAAGAAACGCGCATTAGCAATGTTGTATCAGCAGAAACACCTATTCAGCAGTTAGCGAATGTGGATTTTCATGATATGCAGCCGCGTTTTGCTAAAGCGGGTACACCGTTACCGCCGGCACCGTGGGGCCCAGAGTCTTTGTGTGCGCGTGAGCAATTGCTTCGTTATCGTGATGATGCCTGGCAAGGTACCAGTGGTGTCGTTGGTTTAAGTGGTGCACGGGTTATTCCGCTGCCGCATCAGCTTTTGGTCGCACGTCGGGTTTTGGCAGATAGACAAATTCGCTTTTTATTAGCAGATGAAGTGGGTTTAGGTAAAACCATTGAAGCCGGTCTTATTATGCAAAGCCTTATGGCTATGCGTCCATCTATGCGGGTGCTTATTATTGTGCCTGGCGCTTTGGTCAGCCAATGGTTTCTTGAACTATTTGTGAAATTCGGTGGTCGTTCGTTCGTGATGTTGGATGCAGATCGCATAGAAACCTACGCGGGTAATCCGTGGAGCGAACAATTTGTTATTGTGTCTAGTCGTGCGGTAGAAGCCCTCAAAGGCAAAGCGGCTTTGCAGTTTGCTTCGGCCTCATGGGATATGCTTATTGTGGACGAATGTCACCGTATGCAGCCAGGTGGGGTGCTCTTTAAACGTGTCTCTGTGCTCAGCAAAAAAACGCCGCATGTTTTATTATTATCAGCGACACCTGGCCGTCAGCATGCCGATGCCTATTTAGCATTGTTACATTTATTACAGCCAGATGCTTATGCCTTAGATGATCATAAAGGATTTGAGAAAAAATTAGCCGCTTTTGATACGGTTTTAGATATGTTGGAGCGTAGTGCTACTGCCGATGCTGATTCATGGCCAGCGTTGTCAAAAGCATGGCGCAAGTTGCTTGGCTCTGATGCCACCGTTGTCCAATTATTACAAGCGGTGGATGAAGAATATACGGATCACAAACGTGAAGAATTATGCGCATGGATTCGTGAGCAATATCAATTAGATCATCGTATTATTGCTAACCGCCGTCAGGTTTTATCTCGCTTATCAGCTCTCAGTGGTGTGCGTGGTTTAGATTTAGGTAAACGTGAACGTACTATCGTATCGTACAAGGCTGATGAGGCCGAAATGGATGTGCGCAAGGCATTAGCTGTTTATCATACCGCGCTCTTGTCACATTATGCAGCCGATGGCGCAGATATTCCACCGCGTTTAGCACACTGGTTATTGCAATTAGAATTAGCTTCCTGGACACATGCCCAAGTACTTGAACGTTTGCTCGCTATGCGCTCAACTGTGCTTGAAGAACCAGAAGAGTTTGAAGAGTATCGTATCCGAGCAGCGCCCAATGAAGATATGGGGCAGGTTTTACGCCCAGATTTTTCAGAATCAGAAAGCAGCACTCATGTGGCTATTAGCGCAACCTGTCATGTAGATGCAGACGAAGAAGGTCCAGCCTTACTTGCTTTAAGCACAGCTGTGGATGTATGGCGTAAACGCAAACCGAAACGTATCACAGCATTATTGAAAAAAATAAAAAAATTCTGGGATGAGCACCCACAAGAAAAAATTCTTATTTTTGTGGGGCATGGCCTAGCGGTTTCTTTATTGGCAGAAATGTTAGAAGATGCATTGGGGTCTTGTGTTGAAACTTTTGGTTCGCATCAAGACCAGCTAGAACGAGAAGAAGCCACTCGCCGTTTTCGTGAAGACGATCGTATTAGCATTTTAGTGAGCGACCCACTCGGTGGCGAAGGCCGTAATTTTCAATTTGTTTCTATTGTTGTTCATTTTGATTTACCATGGTCTATAGCATCAGTGGAGCAGCGCATTGGCCGTGTAGACCGGTTGGGTCGAGACGGCAGTGTTCCAAGTTGGGTACTTGTTCCAGACAATAAAGAAGCGATTGATTCGGTTTGGGTTGAAGTGTTGGATCAGGGCATTGGTGTATTTGAATCTTCCTCATCAGGTCTAGAATTTATTAGTGCTGAGGTGGAAACTCGAGCACTCTGTGCAGCCTTGCGTGGTGGCGCAGCAGGTCTACGAGAAGCATTACCCGCTTTAATAGAGTGTGTACGTACTGAACAATCAGAACGTGATGAACGCGAAGATATGCTCTTCCATAGACAAGAAGAAGCATTTGCTGCGGCAGATGACATGGCACGAAAAGCAGGGAAAATTCACGCTCCAACTCGCAGTGTTTGTAATTGGATGCGCGGTATGGGTGGCCAAGTCTGGCGGGATGATGATGGTGCACGCGCTTTCCACATGCGTACTCGTCATGCAGAAGGTTTCCAAGATGGTGTCTTCCAACGTGCAGAGGCCTTGCGTCATCAACAGCTCGCCTTTTTTGCCCAAGGTCATGATTTAATAGATCGTTTAATTGATGATGCAGGCCAAGCCGCATGGTGTGCGGCAACCGCATGGCGTAGAAAACTAGAAGCCTGTCAAGGTAACGGAGTCGTAGAACGTTGGGATGGAGTGCGTGTAAGTTATGAATGCGTTCTTGATGTAGCGCCACTGATGAAGGCCAAAATGCCGATAGAATGTTTGCGTCGTCTATTTTCTGTGGTTGCTCCTCATAGGCCACTGGCATTTTTCCGTTTAACGGATGGCCAGCGAGAAGAAGATGCAGCAACCCAATCAGCTTTGCGTCCTGGTTTTGATTCATCTATGGATGCAACTTTAAGCCCACGTAGTAGTCGAGAATTCTGGATGCGTTCAATGCTTGGCGGTAAATCTGATCAAGTGCTTAAATGGCAAAACAGTGTGCGGGCGGTGGAAGCTTTTGCGGAACAGCATGCAAAAATATTGTGGGAAAAAGAACGAAACAAAGCTGTTGCATCATTAAGCGTGGTATTGGATGAAGGCCTTGCAGTCTTGCGTGGCCGTAGAGATTCTGCCTTAGATCGTCTTGGTCGTGGGCACCCAGATGCAGACCGCCTTATGGAAGAATATACGCAAGAGGAAGAGCAAGTTGCTGCACTCATTGCTTGTGTAGAAGGCGCTCGCTATGAAATAGCTTCAGCAGCGTATGTCGTTATCGCCTAACACTAAAGAAAAATCTCGTTTTTGCTATTTGCAGAAACGGGCGCAGTGGTACCTGCTTGCTGTTGCTTGCGTGTCGGTGCTAATTTATTTGGCCCCTTTTGCGGCACGCCAGTATTGGTTCTGTGATGTCCTATCGCATTTTATCGTACAAATGTGTGTGGGCAGTGTCGTAATGTGTGCAATCTGTCTTGCCCTACGTCTCTATAAACATGCCATTGCTCATACAGTCTTGGCCTGCTTATTTGCTATTCAGCTGTTGCCGTTGTGGTTTGGCGGCTCAGAGCAAACAGATACATCACCACTGCTAACAATAAGCATGCATAATGTATTAACGACAAATACACAGTATGAAGATATACGAACGGAAACAGTAACAGACATCGCGCTTTTTCTTGAAGTAGATAAAACATGGGTGGCAGAACTACAGGAATTAAAGAAAGACTATCCATACTCTATTGAACACCCTCGTTCCGATAATTTTGGAATGGCTTTATACAGCCGTTTGCCTGTGCTTACCCATAGCATTGAATATTTTTCTACAGATCATGTGCCTACGATTGTGTGTACAGTGCAAACGGCAGAGGCAGTGGTCACTATCATAGGTGTTCATCCTGTCCCACCTGTAGGGCAAGATGGTTTACGCAATCGTAATCATTATTTAGAAAACCTCGCAATATATGTGCAGGGTTGCTCCTCACCAACTATTGTGCTTGGAGACTTTAATACCACTATTTGGTCACCATGTTTCACGGATTTTGTAGAAGCGACGCTGTTACACAATTCAGCAACAGGCCATGGCTGGGGCCCAACATGGAAGGCCGATTATTGGCCACTTGCAATACCTATTGATCATATTGTGTGTTCTCAAGATCTATCCGTGCAAAATTTTTCCATCGGTGAAACACATGGGTCAGACCATAATCAACTGCACGCTGAATTGCAGCTTATTCAATAAGTCGCCGTTAATCTTCTGCCCAAGCTGGCATGGCTTTGATGTAATGTTCTGCTCTTTGTAATGCTTGGGCAGGGGTAACGTTTTTTTGCCAATATTCAAACCAACTTGCAATTTCTTTAATCGCATCTTCGCGTGATTTAAGTGTTCCGTCTGAATAGGTGCAGTGTTTGCAGTAGCGGTGGCTCGGATTATCTGAAATGCCAGGATCGTTAAGGTTTCCTGCGCATGATGGACAATAGTTAGGGGTGGTTATGTTTTTTTTGGGCTTGAAGAGATTACAGTTAGCGGCAGAGGAAACTTTGTGTCCCATGCAGTCACCTTTGTCGAGGATGGTACTGTCTTGGGTAAAATGTGTGCAATTCCAGCATTGTCTGCCGTCTGGTCCGTGTTCCATATAGTGTATGTCGTTGCTCATGGTAGAATTTCTCCATTTAATAAGGCTGATTTTATAACGGTAACAGTATGAGGTTGATGAGATTGTTCGGCAAGTTCAAGTAAAGAGGTGCCCCATGCCTTATTGCTCTGTATCAGCGAAGGGTATTGCTGTAATAATGCACGAACATCTTCGTAATCACCAGCCAGCACCGCTTCAGCAATATTGTAATGTTCGTAATCTGGAGGTGTTTGAGGAGTGCTGTGAGAGGCACCAGCTTTGAGAAGCGCATTAATAATATTTTGATTCCCACTATTTTCTGCACCACGTAAAGGAGACCAGCCCCAAGCATTTTTTTGATTAGGGTCATAGCCAGCATCTAATAATTGTTGAATGTCATCGGTGCGGTTTTGTTCGATTGCCATGTGCATATGGGAATGACTATTCCAAGAATCCATGCGATTAATATCAGCACCATGATCTAATAACCAATGAAAGAGCATACGGTTATTAAGGAATGTTATAGAGAGTAAATGTTGACGACAGGTGTCGAAACTATTTGGATCAAATCCACTTAGAATATAATTTTGCACGCGAGATGTATCACCATGGGCAGCAGCATAGAAGCAATCACTAATGTGTGAGCTATAAGCACCATGTTTTTCTAGTAATTGTATAATGGGTTTGTGTTGATGGAAACGAGCGGCAGTCAATGGATACCATGCGGTTGTTTCAAAAAAAGCATCAGTACGGGCATTATATTTGAGAAGTAAGGTACATAATTTAATCATTCCCTTTTTGCTGGCCTCGTAAAGAGGCGGGCCAAAAGGAATATGAGCTTCTTCGTAGACTCGGCTTAGGGAAGGATCTTGGTGGATCAACGCACAGGCAGAAGCCTCGTTTTCTGAGCGAATATATGTGATGAGAAGCTGTGCTTGCTTGTGGCGTTTTTTAATAGTTTTTTCTAGATCATAAAAGTGTAGTGCTTGCGCATCGGAGATGTAGTCTTTGGCGTAGACATGAATATAGGCACCTTGCTGAACAAGGGTTGTTGCCATTTTTTCTCGAGAATAACAAAGGGCGTGTTTGAGAAGAGAGTTGTCTGGATAAGGGTGCGGATCATTAGATCGATTCATTGCACACATATTTGCATGTAAAGAACTTTGGAAAAGATCTGTATCGTTATCTTCTATGGCTGTATAGAGTTGTTCGACGAGGACTTTCCCCTGTTGTGTTTGATGTATGTGGGCAAGTAGGTGAGCCCAACTATTACAATGAAGCTCTCTCGCTATAATGAGCTGAGCTTGGCCAAGTTTAAGTTTTGTATTTTCGGAAAATTCTGGCGCAAAAGATTGCACGCGGTGTTCTGCAAGTGGATGGCACAGGGAAAAATAGCGCTGCAAATCTTTTGCGCGCTTCTTGAGTTGTTGGGTATTGGGTGCGTTTGGTATCGTAGCCATGAGAAGCCTCCTAGCTTGGCCGTATATCTTTACGGTCAGCGGTTACAGAGGCGAATAGGCTCGGCCTTTTCTGGAACATCCAGCAGCTAGTCGCGAATAGCAGTGTGTATGTATAGATAATTTTTTCATTTGAGTCAAGTATGTAGATGTTATCGATTGGACATTACGCTTACTGTATAGTGAGTTTGTCATCATATCAGAGGGTCGTTCTCTGTATTTCTTGATGAGATAAAAATGAAAATATTCTAGCGCATATTTGATTGTGGGTAGAGAAGTATATGAGAACTCATTTTGGATACAACATAAAGACCGAGAGGGTGCGGTGTGGTATTGTCTTGTACGAACCGAAGATCGATTTGAAGAATATGTTAACGAATCGTTAAGGCGTTACTTTGACTTGAAGGAGACAGGGTCGTCATGGAATACGGACTAGAGTGGTAGAGTAAAATCTTGTTTGGTCGGAAGCGAGAAAGGGCAGAACCGTATTTGTTGAGGTATGGTTCATGATGGAGAGCATATGCAAAATCTACCTTATCTCTTTTACATGTAATGATTTACATAAGAAGAGGAAGAATGCGTTTGACAGCAGCACGTCTGTGACCTATACCAATAGGGCCCAAAAGGGAACAAGTTGGGATATGGAGGGTGAGAATGCTGCGTTCTATGATGGTCTGTCTGTACGTCTGCGGGTTTCTATATTCAGAGGATGTAGAACAGCATATCCATCTACCAAAGCCGAAAAAGCCAGTTGATGAGCCAGCTTGGGTTCATGACAAGCTAGGGGATTTGAGTGGTCGGGTTTGGCATGCGAAGCCAGCTGTAACAGGAACACCTCTCACCACAGTACAGGGTGTGCGAGTAGTTGATTTTGGTGATGAAAACATGTTCCGTCATGAAGATAAGAAAACAGGTCAAGCTGCGCTCGCATCGCATCTTGGTATAACCCGCATAAGTGGTATGGATGTTGATGGGGACGGTGTTAAACAAGAATATATCAATTATCGTGAATTTAATGTAGATGTGCCATTTAATGGACGCCCTCCATCCTATGATATAGAAGCGAATAGCGCGATTTTTTATGGTGGGTCCACTATTTTCGCAGAGAAGGAAGAATCTGGTCCAGAAGAATTTGGAATTAATTCCGGGGAAGGGAAGAATTGGTCATATATAACACCAGACAATATGGGCAAACATAGTGCATTTGCTATTTGCTTATGGAAAAAGGAAGATTTCCGATATGGTGGGGACGAACATCGTGTTTCTTTAGATGAAACAAGTCGATTTGGTTTACATGTGATGCGCTTCTTTTGGCGAGTAACAGATGGTCGATATGTTGTTAAGGACGGCGATCAGTATTATATTTCGGAATATAATTGGGGTTCGTTAGATGCACAAAAATATTGGAGTGATGTAAAAAAATATAATCCAGTAGAACTGGGTTTAAGTAAGCATACCCAAGGAAGTAATGGTGTCGTGTATGGCATGTCACCAACTGAAACAAAATGGGCGCCGTATAACCCACATGCGCCCTATCATATTGATTTTCAGCCCGAAAAGGCGATGTTCGAAAAGCGAACGTTTAATGATGTTCAAGAATTGGGTTTTTATTTTGGTAAGAATAATTTTGAAAATGTAGGCATGGCTATTAAGTGGTATGCATTTGAGGTTTTAGCGACCGTTCATCGGCCAGAGCGACCAAGTGAAACTTTAGATATGGCAGAAATTCAAATAGATGATGCATCTACTTTTTATATAAGTAAAACAGAAATACCGTATGTATTATTTAAGCGTGTTCGTCGTTGGGCAGTGGCACCGCAATTTGCTTTTGATCAGTTTTACCCTTTTGTTACAGAGAATGATGGCGATATGGGATCTATGGATTATGGACCCGATGGGGTATTGCAAGAGCATGGAGCCAATGAACCAGTAACTGATATTACTTGGCTAGATGCCATGCTCTGGTGTAATATGCTGAGTGAGTACGAAGGTCGAGAGCCTGTCTATTATTTTACAGATGATTATAAATATATGCAAAGAAGAGCGCGTGTCCGACAGTGGGGTGAGAGAAGGAATGTGCTGTATAAACCACGCGTATACGTCAAATGGGAGGCTGATGGTTATAGATTACCAACGTCACAGGAATGGTTAGCAGCAGCAGGTAACGCAAATGAGGCTGAAGCGTGGACCAGTAGCACGAGTAACGGCAGTACGCAGTCGGTGGCAGGAAAGAAAGCGAATGAGCATGGTCTGTATGATATGTTTGGTAATGTGTGGGAGTATGTTTGGGACGTGGGCGAAGCCTATGATCCAAGTGCAAAAGGCTTTGTAGCGCAGCACACTGTTTTTGGTGGAGATTTTAATTACCCAGCACATCCAATGGAAACATTAGGAAACCCGTATGGAGATACTCCGCATAAAGGTCATTTTAGTATTGGGCTACGTGTCGTTCGGCGAAATGCTGGTGGCACCAAACCATCAACTGAAATTCCAGAAACAATAAACTATCCAACATGGACGATTTCAGAAAAAGATGTGAGCAAAGGGATGTCCGTAGAACAAGTCCAAGGCGATGTTTTAAAAATGCTTGAATCACCAGAAAGCAATTACAAACGAGAGCAAGATGGAGTGAATGTATTTGTTTCTCCAGGCCATATGGCACAATCTGAAATTACCTATGCGCAGTGGAAAAAGGTTCGTGACTGGGCGGTACACATGGGCTATGTGTTTAATTATGACGGTGACATGGGCTCTATGGATTTCAGGACATGGGCAGACAAAAAACATAGCCCAGATGAACCAGTCACTGGATTGACACGCTTAGATGTGGTTGTCTGGTGTAATGCTCTTTCTCAAATGGAAGGGAGAACACCATGCTATTATCAAGATAAGATTTTTTCAAAAATTTATAAAGAGTCTTATCAAGCACGGGCATTTAATTCACGGCGGTCAAATATATTTGATGATCTGGCAATGCACCTACTCGGTTGGAAACCAAGTATGAAAAAGAAGCCAGGATTGGAGCAAGAGTATCAAGGTGAAGACTGGTTTAATACCTATGGTCTTGGCAGTTTTAAAAGAAGGTATGGTGGTGGCATGAGTCATCCTGTTTTTGCAGGCCCAGTTCCACACGTGGATTGGTCTCAAGATGGCTATCGTATTCCAACGTTCTCAGAATGGGTGGTAGCCTGTAAGGCACAAACAAAAACAACATTCCATTGGGGTAATGAACCAGATCTTACTGGAGAACACGCTTGGTCTTGGCACAATAGCGACGGTAAAACTCACGGAGCAGGGCAAAAGCCTGCGAATAAAAACGGTTTTTATGATATGCTTGGTAATGTTCATGAAATGTGTTGGGGCAGAACCAATATGCATAAAAATCAAAGTAAACATGAAACGTGGAACCCCAAAGGCACAGTCATTGGAACGGAAGGTGGTTCATCGCACCAAATGCAGGGTGGGTCATTCATGGATTCAACCATTCCGAGATCATCTGCATTGGCTTTTGTAGCAGGTGGCGGAAAGAAATTGAGATCGCGTTTTTTCATAAGTATTTGGAATTGGAATTCTTTTCCTAATGTAGGGTTCCGCCCTATTCGGTGTAAAGCGCGTGAGCACAGGCAAAGTGGTAATGAATTGCCAGAAAATATTTTAATACTTGATGTGAATCTTGCCGATGCGATTACACCACTACAGGGGCAAACCGATAGAGGAAATCTCAACCGTAATGGTGTGCTTTTTAGCATGCCAATAACAACACCACCACGTATCAAATGGACCTTCACTCCAGAGCCACAAGCACGACTCACAACTTGCCCGCTTGTGCATAGAGACCAAGTGTACATTGGCAGTGATAATGGTTATCTGTATGCACTTAATAGTGAGACAGGAGAAGAACGGTGGAAATTCAAACTGAATGAGAAGCCGCCATATAATGAAAAAGGCACGTATTGGGGGTATACTTACCCATCTGCTCCAACCATTAAAGAAGGTGTCTTGTATATTGGAAGCCAAGGTCCAGGAACGGCGAGGCTCTATGCGCTCGATATAGAAACGGGTCGCACCAAATGGAGTGTCTCTAGCAAGGGCGCTAAAATGGTTAGTAGCGCACCTGTGCCAGCGTATGGTGCTGTGTTTGCGTATCTTACTGGATATGGTGATGAAAGTGGACTGATAGCTGTTCACGAAAAAACAGGACAACTTTTAACTTTATATAGTAATTATTTCTGGGGTGGCTGGCAACGTAGCATGAACTTTGCAGATGGTACTTTGCTAGCGGCAGGTAAGTTGGTTGATTTACGGAGTGGGTCTATACGTGGTGAGACCTCGGCAGGAAAAAATACCTCCGTCATAGATGATGGCCGCGTGTATGCGGTTGGCGGAGCGGCGATGTGGACTCCAAAAATAAAAGTGAGCGATTATCGCAGCGGCAAAGAAATTTACACGGTTGAGTTAAATGATGAAAATACGAAATATAATAGAGTAGCGATAACAGAAAATACCTTAGCGCTGTGGAAAGATAATATGTACATAGGCACCAGCCAAGGTGAACTCTACTGTAATGATACAGCAGATGGTACAAATAAATGGAAGGCACCATTGCCAACGAGTACAGTTGCTGCCCCAATTGTAGCAACAGAATCACATGCTAGTAATAAAGCAGTGGTCTATATTGGCTGCGAAGATGGAAGTGTTTGTGCGATTGATGGAGTAACGGGAACAGTGCTCTGGACTTGGCAAGCTGGTGGACGTGTGTGGATGGATATTTGGGCAGAAGAAGGTGTGTTGTATGTTGCAAGTGATGACGGAACGCTCACCTGTTTGAAACCATAAAAGAAAAGGAAAAAAATGAAAGCTCGTGTGCCGCTATATGTGCAGGTCTATAGAAAACTGCGCGACATGATTAGAGAAAAAGGATTTGAAGATGGTGATTTATTGCCATCAGAAGCGCAGCTTGCAGAAAATTTCAAGGTCGGCAGAAAGACAGTTCGTTCAGCATTGCAGCGTTTGCAAGATGCGGGTTTAGTAAACTCAAAAAGCAAAACCGGATGGGAAGTACGCAATGGGACTTTAACCACAGAGCGTTTACCAGCGGCATTGATTGTCAAGAATGCTGTCGAAATAGATTGTATAGAAACAGTACGAGAAGGTTTGCGCAAAAAACACTACGGTATGCATAGCCATATTATGAGCAGAGGTGAAACCTGTCTCGCAGGCAATATGTATTTAGATAGCCTGTCGATGATTATGTTTGTTTCAGGGAATCCGATAGAAAAAAGTTTTATTGATGAAGCGAGGGATAATCACTTGCCTGTACTGGGAATTGGCATTGATAAAGAAGTGAATTATGACACGATTAGTGTTGATAATTATCAAAGTACGATTTTTTTGCTGGACAAAATGTTAGAAGATGGCCATCAACATATTTATTTTATTTCAAATAAAATAAAAGATTTGTCATTTCAGATTCGTCAACAGGCATTTCATGATTGGTCACAACAACATCCAGAAGAAGCAAATGAGATAAAAATTGAACTAAACTGGGTGAGTCCAGACGAGGCAGCAGCCATTGTTGCACAATTGAAAAACTGCACATCTCCTCCCGCTCTAGTCTGTAGCACCTATATTATAGCTGTTGCTCTACATGCTGTTTGTGTGGCAGCTGGCCTTTCTGTGCCGCAAGATGTTTCATTATCTAGCTGTGATGAACCAAGGTCAGTAGTGAATCCACTTATTACTCATTGTGCTTTGAATTGGGAAGCGGTTGGTCTGTGTGCCGCCGAAATAGTAGAAAATCGTAGTAACGGAAATTGTTCCCCAACTCATCTTATTCGTATACCACCAGAGTTTCATCAAGGATCAACAACACAGTCACGTCACTAAGAGCCCTGTCTCTTGAAAGGAAAAAATATGTCAGATCAAATGAGTCTTCAGCCGCCTATCTCCGCCGAAGAAAAAGCGCGTTTAGAAAAACAAGCAGAAGATGCCTGTGTGCTTATTAAAACATTAAAAGATGAAGTTGCCAAAGCTGTTGTCGGTCAGCAGGGCATCATAGATGATTTATTAGTTGGTCTTTTGTCTGGTGGCCATGTGTTAGTAGAAGGTGTGCCAGGCCTTGCAAAAACAACAATCATTAAACATTTGTCTGAATGTATGCGTTGTGATTTTCAACGTATACAATTTACGCCAGACTTATTGCCTGCGGATATCGTTGGTTCAATGATGTATAACCCCAAAACGATGGAGTTCACCACTCGTAAAGGGCCTATCTTCACCAATATTTTGCTGGCTGATGAAATTAACCGGTGTCCACCCAAAGTGCAATCGGCTTTGTTGGAGGCGATGGCAGAGCAGCAAATCACGCTTGGTGAAACAACATATAAACTAGAGCAGCCATTCTTAGTAATGGCAACAGAAAACCCAGTAGAGAATGAAGGAACGTATCCACTGCCAGAGGCGCAATTAGACCGTTTCATGATAAAAACCTACATCACCTACAATCCAGCCGATGAAGAATTGCAAATTTTAGAGTTTATTGCTAACGGTGGAGCTAAAGAGGTGTTAGACCCTGTGCTTGGTGCAGAAGATATTTTGTCATTGCGCAAGATAGCAAAAGAGGTCTACATGGCAGACCAACTTAAACAATACATCGTAGACCTGGTTGTTGCGAGCAGAGATATTGGCACGGTTTCCTCAGAGTTAGATGGGCTTGTAAAATTTGGCGCATCGCCACGGGCAACGATTGCATTAACCAAGGCTTGCCGTGTACGTGCTTTACTGGCTGGTCGCTATTACGTTATTCCTGACGATATTAAATCCATTGCCCGTGCCATTCTTGGGCATCGGATCATTACTACTTATGAAGCAGCAGCAGAAGAGATTACCTCGTATGACATCGTAGATAAATTGCTTGAAATTATTGAAGTTCCCTAGGCGGGCGTGCACGCTTAATTCGTACACTACCTTAAGGAGACTCACAATGGCTGAAATACCTGCATCCTTTCTCAAGAAAATTCGCAAGATAGAATTAAAAACGCGGCAAAAAGTTGAAGATATTTTTACCGGAAGCTATAAATCTGTATTCCACGGACGTGGACTTGAATTTGAAGATATACGTCCTTATCAAGATGGCGATGACGTGCGCTATATTGATTGGAACGTGTCCGCGCGTGCAGATGATTTACATGTAAAAATATTCCGAGAAGAACGAGAGTTGACGCTTATACTAGCGATAGACATTAGTGCTTCAACCGACTTTGGTTCAGGTGGGCAGAATAAACGTGAGGTGATGGCAGAAATTGCATCAGTGCTCGCTTTTAGTGCGATACGGAATAGTGATAAAGTTGGTTTAATACTTTTCACCAACGAGGCTGAGAAATTTGTGCCGCCATCAAAAGGTCGAGATCATGTGATGCGGATCATCAGAGAAATTCTCTACTATGAGCCTAAGCATAGCGGCACCAATCTTGATAATGCTTTTAAGTATATCAATAATGTTGTGCCGAGAAAATCTTTTGTTTTTATGCTTTCAGACTTCCTTGGTAAAGACTATCAAAAATCTATGCGGGTGGCATCTGGGCGCTATGACCTTGTTCCTATCGTCTGTGTTGACGACCGAGAAATGGAATTGCCGAATGTTGGTTGGGTTGCCATGCAAGATTCGGAAACAGGTGAAATTGTAGAAGTAAATACTTCTTCTTCAAAAGTTCGAAAATTATTTACAGAAAAATCAAATGAACGATTAAAAGAATTGAAGTACCAGTTCACGAGAGCAGGTATGGATAGTATAGAAGTGCGTAGTAAGCAGCAGTACATTAGTGCGCTGCAAAGTTTCTTTGTTCAACGTATGCAATAAGAGAGGGGGTGTCATATGGAATTTATTGATGATCTTACATTTGTACGACCCGAAGAGCCATTATGGCCAACGGTGTGTTATGCCATTGGCAGTGGCATTGTTGCACTGTTCATTTGTATTAAAATAGGCATGTATGTACTACGTCGTTATCATGCCTATAGAGCATATACACGCCCACGCCGAGAAGCGATAGCTGCTCTAGAGTTAGCGTATGCACAGTGGCGTGAACAGGGCTACACAACATTCATGTTTCAAGTGGTGAATGTGCTGAAGCGGTATCTAACAGATAATTTCAAGTCGTCAGCGAGTATGTTGACCTACGAAGAACTTGAACAGGCCATTCATGATATTCGTCAGCTCAGTGCAGAAGAACAAAACCTAGTCATTGCTATGCTCAAGGAATGCGACCTTGCCTGTTATGCGCTTGCTCCCGTGCAGGAAGCAGACATAGAGCGGCTCTACACAACCTCCACAAACTTTGTGCTGCATACATGGAGGAATACAGAAGATGAATAATTTCTTAAGGTCTCTAGAAACCTTCGAGTTCGCACATTGGTGGTGGCTCGCCTTATTGCTGCTCTTGCCGCTGGTTGGCTTTTTACTGGGACGAAAAGGCCCTGTTACCACCATTACTTTTTCATCGGTAAGTTTAGTGCGAGAAGTGTGTAGAGATACGCGTAGCCGTGCCGGTAAATACATAACCTTTTTGTTGCGTTATCTCAGCATTGCCTTTTTGATATTGGGGATGGCTCGACCGCGTGTGGAACAGGGTGAGCAAGATTCAGAAACCGAAGGCATAGATATTATGTTGGTTCTCGACTTTTCTTATTCCATGCAGGAAGGCAAGCTCAGTGTTGATGGTGAAGAATACACCTACATTAAGGCGATGGAACGCATAACAAAAGAATTTGTAGAAAAGCGTCCGAATGATCGCCTTGGTGTTATTGGTTTTGCTGTTCAGCCTTATCTTATTTCGCCGCTGACCAGTGACCATGATTGGGTCATGGAAATGTTAGACGATGCCGAGCTTGATTTAGGGACGGCCATTGGCTCGGCTATGGTATCTGGTGTGCGCTCCCTCTCTTTATCAGATCGTGTCACTAGAGTTATGGTGGTTGTGACTGACGGTAATAATAATATTGGAATTTCACCATTAGCCGCAGCAAAATTATCTCGTCGTGAAAATATACGTATTTATCCAGTAGAGATCACCTCCACCCAAACATTAGCACCGCGTCGGATTGCGGCACATCCACTTAATAATGTGGCGAAAATATCACGCGGTCAATTTTTTCAGGCAACAGACTTTGATTCTTTAAGTTTGCTTTACGAACATATAGAAAAATTAGAAAAAAGTTTTGTGAAAGAAAATAAACTCACAGCATATGAAGAGTGGTTCATGTATTTCGTTATTACAGGATTGCTACTATTGATCCTAGAGTTTGTTATGAGACAAACCGTGTATAGGAGGCTACCATGATATTTGGCGACATATATTGGTTTTATTCACTAATCCTATTTGCTGTATTGTTCCCTATTATTATGTTTATCGGCAAGAAAGTACATCAACGTAAATTGCAAACCTTTGTTGGTTCAGAGCTCGTTGATCGTTTGGTGGAAAATGGCAATTCTAAAGTTGCAGTCATACGTTTTTCTCTATGGTTTATCGGTATTTTCTTTATTGTGGCAAGTCTTGCGCGCCCTTTGCTGACTGAAAAAGAAGGTAATATTACTAAAAAAGGCTGTGATTTTATGATTGCGATAGACGTGTCGAAAAGCATGCTCGCTCGTGACTTTAAGCCGACAAAAAACAGATTAGAAGCCGTTAAAAACGAAATTCGTAATTATCTCAAGGATGCGGAAGGAGATCGCATTGGCCTTATCGCTTTTGCTGGAGAAGCACGAATGATTTCGCCAATGACTTTTAATAAGAAAACCATAGAACTCATGCTTGATCATTTGTCACCCAAAACTATTTGGCGTTCAGGTAGTGATTTGGCTAAGCCAATTGAAATCGCAAATAAATTTCTTGGCAAAAAAGAAGTGGCATCACGGGTGCTGGTTATCTTCTCTGATGGTGAACAACATGATACTGATCCATCATTTGCAGCACGAGCAGCTAAGTCGGAAGGTAATTTAACTGTATTTACAATTGGTGTTGGTAGCCAAGATGGAGCAAAGGTGCCGATAGAAACAATAGATAAAGCAGGCAATGTTGTGAAAACCGAATACTTAAAAAATGTAAATGATGAAGAAGTTATTTCTGTTTTAGATGAATCTCGATTACGAGATGTGGCACGTATTACGAATGGTGCCTATGTTCGTATGAAACCAAGAAATCCAGATTCAACCACAGATTCAACCTTCAAACGCCTTTACGATACACAAATTCAGCCATTGGCGCAGTCATTGCGGGTAGCGAAAGTTGTTTCAAAAGAAGATGTCTATCAGTATCCATTGTTTGTTGCAATTATGTTACTGCTAATGGAAATGCTTGTTGCGTATTTCGTGAAAGGTAAAGCCAAAAAACTCCCTCAACAGCTTGTCGTATTGTGTTTATGTATACTTCCGTTTGTGACGGCCCATGCAGAGGAGAGTGTTATCGGTATTAGGTATGCAGAAAAACCCGTTATTGTTGATGGCCATGGTGGTGAGTGGAAACAGGTTCAAAGTTTACCTTTACCCTATATGAAAAAAGAGAAAAGTGCTCTGAAATTGCTGTGGCATGAAAAAGGTCTCTATGGGCTCTTAGAGATACGAAAAAACAAAGAACTCATGATCAGAAAGCGAGAGCCATGGAAAGGTGATAGCCTAGAACTTTTCATTGAAAAAGATAATGCCCTTAATCAGAACTTTGAAGCAAATGATTTAGAAACAGAACAGTTTATTTTTTTTCCTGATACGGTAGACACATCCGGAGATAGTTTTGTGCAGATACCACGTGGCAAGCATGTACGAGGAACTGTCCGACCAGATGGACAGAATATAAAATGCAAGTACAGCACGAAAAAAAACCGTTATTCTTTGGAGTTTTTCATTTCTGCAGAATACATGAAGCCGGCTATCATGGCAGGACGAACAACAATGACCGTCCATTTCTGTGTCAATGATGATGGACATCCGATACAGCAGTTTGCGGTAGATAAAAACGTTGCAGATAACAGTAAAAAACCAATTGCTTGGCAAACAGTAAC
The DNA here is from genome assembly GCA_016745075.1 of Planctomycetota bacterium. Classification (GTDB taxonomy): domain Bacteria; phylum Planctomycetota; class UBA11346; order UBA11346; family UBA11346; genus JADGDD01. The sequence continues at coordinate 136,545 of JADGDD010000003.1, forward strand.
GTTGTTTGCTTCACAACAAGAAATTGCCAATCGAATCGAGGAGAAAGAAGCTCAGCCAGAAAGTTTTGCCGTCATGGAAGAAGAGTCGGTTGCCGTAAAGGTTCTCACTATAGAAGAGCAAAATGATCGCCTAGATATTGCAGAAGCGTATCTTGAAGATGGTCAGATTGAAGAAGCAGTGTTCTATTTGGGAGACTTTATAGATGAGTACCCAGATAATCCTTATGCACTATATAATTATGGCATTGCGCTCTATAGGAAGGGTGATTACATATCAGCTGAATCTATTTGGAATAGAGCGGCAACAGTGAGCGAATCTCCCGTAGTTGGCGAGGCTTTATTTCAGCTTGGCAATGCATGTTACAGACAGGCGAGTCTCCTGCCGAATAACCGAAAAAACTGGAATGCCGTTATTGCGTTATTACGGAGAGGGCTTGACTACCATAATGAAATAGATGAGTCCTTTTCTGTGCAGATTCAAGAGCGTGTTGTGAATAATAGTCTCATCATGGTTACGAGTATCGCTCAAATTATGAGTAAGCGTGGCAATGCCTATTTATCTGAAGCGCATACCATCTTGGAAGCTGCCAAGCTGCCGGAAAATAAGTCATGGCAAGTAAAAGACCTACTTAAGGACCTTGAAAAAGTATCTGGGCAAGCAGAAGGAGACTTCAAGGATCTTGAAACCTTCATTCTTGAAAACCCAAGTTTAGCAGAGGAGTTTCAGCCACAGGTAGAATCTGGTTTAGCACGCATTAATCGGATCATGGTTTTTTCTTTATTAAGTAACGCACGCATGACGGTGAAGGAAGTTGAAGAATCAGGTTCAACACAAAATAATAAATGGACGATAAAGATGTATCAAACTGCTATATCCTATTATGAGCAATTGTTGCGTATGTATCCAGATCATGCAGAAGCGCTTGCAGAGCTTGCGACAGTGCAGCAGAGTATTTGTAATACGTACGTAAAAGAATCAAATATAGAACTGCGTATGGCAACAGACGTTGTGCAGGAAGATATCAAAGAAAGAAAAATGAAGGCACGTATGCAAGAGCTTCTCTCTCAGACCGGCAGGGCAGAGATGAAAGAAAGAGACAGTATACAGTCCAAGCTTAATTACATGGAAAGGTCCTATCCCTCGTCAGATCCAGAAGATGCCATGAAACATTGGATTAACGCGATTGCTAATATCAAAACGGCCTTGTCATTTTCGAAGGAAGATAGCGTCGCTCAGAATTTATTAAAGAAAACAGAGGATGATTTATTTGAAGGCCGCAAGCGTTATGCACAACGTTATATTGATCAAGCGAGTGCAATGGTCGTAGAGAATGATGAAGAAGCAGATGTGCGGGTATCTCTTCAGGAGAAGGCTGTTCGGAGTATAGAACAGGCAGCTAACAGCAGACCAAGCGTAGCAGAGGAATTGAGTGCCTATTTGCAAGGCATACAAAAAACATTAGCACGCTACTATTATGGACGTGGGCAGATATACATTGAACTAGCAAAGGAAAAGAAAAAAACACATCTTGATAGAGCTGTTGCATACTTACAAAAGGCAACACAAGATTTTTCAAAAGCATACACAAAAGACCCGAGTTTTGAAATGGCAAAAAAAGCTCGAACAGATAATGATACAATTCAATATGCATGGCGTAAAGAATTGAGTGACCGTATTGCACAAGAACTTGCGGCCCAAGCTGTGGAAGAAGACGATGACTTTTCCGATGTTTCATTTGATGAAGACAAATTAAGAGATTTAACACTTCAAGAAGAAGAGGATCCGATGGCAGGGTATGGAGAAAATAGTAATCTGCCAGAGCCAATCCATAATTGGTAGTCAAGAGATGTTGTCTACCGCAATCAAGGAGTTATTAATGATGAGACCGTTTATTGTGCTCATGTGCCTATCTGCGTACTGTTGTGCAGAAGAACAGTCATCTCCTCTGTGGGCCATAGGTGAGGCTCACTCAGATGCCCCAATGGAAACGTTAAAAAATGTGCGTATCGTAGATTATGGCGATGATTATGTTTATCACGGAGCAGGTTCTTTTCGTGGTGCTCATAAAAGGCATACAGAATACGGACTGAATATTATTAAAGATGTTGATGTTAATGATGACGGAATAGCGGCTGGTGACTGTATTAGTTACATGAAGTATAGTCTTGATGAGCCGCTTAGTATTGAGCAGCCTCATTGGGACCCAGAGGGGAATAATTCAGTTTTTTATGGCGGTATTACTGGCTACTTTGCAAACAATAAAAACTTAGGTGGTTTTACCGAATTAAAAGTGAATAGTTTTGAAACACCCGATGGTGATAATATTACTATGATGGTACACGGAACTAAAGAGTGGAGTCGTGTATATGGACTATGGTTGTGGAAAAAAGAAGATTTCTATTCAAGTGGAGATGTAAACCGAGTATCATTAGATGAAAGTTCATGGATGGGTATCCATTGTATGCGTGGGTGGGTTGGCATGGATCAAGCTCGCTTTGTGATACGAGAGGGAGAGCAGTTTTATATATCTGAATATTCATTTGGGTCGAAGGAGGCGCAAAAAGCGTATGAGGGTCAAAAACAAGGATTGGTATATTCAATACGGCCCACAGAAACTCGTTGGGCTCTATATACCCCACAGGAACCGTACCATATTGAATTTGACAGCGAAGCAGCAATCTATAAGAAACGTGAATTTACGAATGTAGAAGTGGCAGGATACTATATTGCTCAGCATGAAGGGAAAGTCGCAACTGTTGATGCAAAAATGTATGCCTTTGAATTGTTTGGTACTGTGCATCGACTAGAGCGAGGGAGCGAATCATTAGCAATGGTTCCTATTCCTGAACAAGAAAGTGTTCCATCATACTATATATCACGGACAGAAGTCCCCTATGCTTTGTGGAGAAAAGTACGTCGATGGGCTATTTCACAACAATGGGGGAGAGAGGGCTATGAACCCTATTTAACTGGTAAAGATGGTGATATGGGCAGTATGGATTATGCAGGGGCAGATGGCTTAGTTGCTCATACATCAGATGAACCAGTTACAGATATTCTTTGGCTCGATGCTGTTGTTTGGTGCAATATGCTCTCTGAATATGAGGGTCGTACACCAGTCTATTATTACGATGAAGCCCAAACCATTGTTTTACGTCGTGTTTTTGAGAGACGTGGAAAGGGGAATAGTCGTATGGGGCTGGTTCAACAAAAGGCATATGTAAAGTGGGGTGCAGATGGTTACCGCTTACCAACTATTTCCGAGTGGTGTGCAGTAGATGATCAACACAATGTAATGGAAACTGATGCTTGGCATGAAGAAAGTAGTGAAGGACGAAGTCATCCTGTTGCAAGTAAGAAGCCAAACACACAAGGTCTTTATGATATGCGTGGCAATGTATGGGAATATGTATGGGATGTGGACGGGCCATTTATTCAGGAATTTATAGCAGGCAATGTGGTTGCTCGGTATAAAAAACCGCATGTTGTGGTAGGGGGTAGTTATAATACTGCGGCAGCGGATGGTGGACGGGTGTATACGAGCAGTGAGATGAAACAGGCATCACGCTATGGAGATCATCCGTTTAGTGGGTCCCACGAAATTGGGTTTCGGCTTGTGCGAAGAAAGCCAGGCTTGGTAGAGCCCAATAGAATTGCAAAAGAAGCTGTGCCGAATACTATTCCGCAATGGAGTATAGAGTACCAAGATAAAGGGCCTGTCGGAGAAGTGCGAGACAGTCAGAAATCAATACTGAATCTTGTAGACGTCCCAGAGGGGAATTATAAACGATGTGACTTAGCTCGTGTTTTTGTGTCTCCATTCAAGATAGCAGAAACAGAGGTCACATATGCACAATGGAAAGAAGTTTACGATTGGGCCATACGTCGTGGCTATGTATTTAATAAAGATGGTGATATGGGCAGCATGGATAGGGAGTCTGAAGGAAAAACTTATGGGCCAGATGAACCGGTTACGGATATTAATAGATTAGATGCCATTGTATTTTGTAATGCTTTGTCCGAGATGGAAGGTAAAACCCCTGTTTATAGAAGGGGAGACAAAGTGTTTCGTTCATCACCTATAGCAAGGAATCATTGGGTTAAACAGCCTAAGAATAATAATTATTTTGAAAATACTCCAGAGAATGAAGAGTGGAACGAGATGGTGAATCGTTATGGGGATAGCTACGGTATGCCAGGTAGCTTTCAAGCAAATTGGTCCGCAGATGGCTACCGGCTCCCAACTAAGTCAGAATGGCATGTGGCGTATAAAGGTACATCAGCCACACAATATTATTGGGGACAAGAATTTGATTTTTCTGGGGACTATAGTTGGACAGCACATTCAAGTGGCGGAAAAACACAAGCGGTTGCTCAAAAGAAGCCGAATAGCCTTGGCCTTTATGATATGGCAGGTAATGTTTGGGAATATTGTAATGGCAGTAGTTCTGTCTCACAGAATCAAGCTTTTCATGAAACGTGGAATCCAAAAGGCGGAAAAATAGGTCGTTCAATAGGTATTTTTGGACAAATCCAAGGTGGTTCATTTGAACTATCGGCAAGACATCTACGATCATTTAGACCATTGGCAAAAGGCAGACTAGATCGCTGGGTACATACGCCTTTAATGAAAGGTTATCCAACTATAGGTTTTCGGCCGGTGCGTTGTAAGGCACGTACACATAGAGCTGGAGGCAGTGAAATGCCAGAAAAAATACAGGTTTTAGATATCAACTTACAAGAGCCCATAACACCACTGCAAGGGGCAACGCACCGAGGTAATTTACAACGAACTGGTGTGCTTTATGGCAAGTCGATTGTACGTGTTCCACAGGAGCGCTGGCAATTTACAACAGAGGGTGCTATTCGAGGACAACCTATTGTTTATAGAGGTGTTGCCTACATCTTTAGCGAAGATGGAAACCTCTATGCTATAGACAGTCAATCGGGCACGGAAAAATGGCGGTTTAAAACACATGGTGGCCCTATGTCGAAAGAAGATAGAGACGTTCGGCCGCCAGCACCAACCATTAAAGAAGGAATGTTGTACCTTGGCGATAATGCGGGGTATGTGTATGCCATTGATACAGAAACCGGTCGGTCTAAATGGGAAACAACGGCACGAGGAGCAAGGCGGGCCACTGGTTCTCCAGTTCCTGTGTATGGTGCTGTTTTTTCATTTGTAAATTCACATATTAATGGTGAAGGTGGTATTATGGCAATTCATGGTGAGACGGGACAGTTATTAAATATTTATAAAAATCAGCCATGGGGCCCTTATCAAACATGGGCATTTGCCGAAGGCAATTTGTTGATGAGTAATCATGTTGCTGGTTCACGAATAGACCTCAAATCAGGATCGAAATCATTTTACGGATCATCTAGTTGGCATTCAAATTATAATGTTCCAGTCGTTTATGATGGTAACATTTACCTCATTGGTTTGGCATTAGGCAAGGCAGACTATCGATCAGGAAAACCACGTTATCATCTGCCTATTATTGGCGATAAAATAAACGTCTATGGAGGTTCAATAGAGCAGCGTGCAGGAATGAGTGATAACACTTTGGCTGTATGGCAAGATAAAGCCTATTTTGGCAGCAGGAATGGTCATCTTTATTGTCGAGCAACAGAAGATGGTTCACGTATTTGGGAGCAAAACTTAGGGATACGGATTCGTTGTGCACCAATTATTTGTAGTGATGTATCGCAGAGTCAGGAAGCTGTTGTATACTGTGCTCATGGAGATGGTGGTATTTTCGCCCATAATGCAAATACAGGCGCGCTACTGTGGTCGTATGACCTTGGAGCAGAGGTTGAGGCAGACTTGTGGACAGCAGACGGTCGGCTTTTTGTTGCTGATATGCAAGGCGTGTTGCACGCTCTTGAATAGTATAACATTCGGAGATCGTTTGGTGACTCAATTATTGCACTAAATCTTTTTCATCTTTTTCACTATGGATAGGAAAAGGTGTCGCCGAAAATATAAAAAGAGGTGCGTCTGTGTAAGAACAGACGCACCTCTAAAGTTTCTGCATGTGTGTACTTTTAGCTTTTAGCTATGCATGTTACCTGTTTTGCGGAATGACTCATGGAATTCGTAGGCCGTTTGTAAGTCTTGTGGGGTGTGACTAATGCCGCCCTCTGCAAGGTTGTTTAACAGTTCGCCACGGAAGGTAGGGTGGGCGCAACGTTCAATAATGAGGCGTGCGCGTTCATTTGGTGCTTTTCCACGTAGATCAGCAACGCCCCATTCAGTAGCAATGACTTGTACAGAATGCTCAGTATGGTCCACATGACTAACTTGTGGAACGATGGTAGAAATTTTTCCACCTTTTTGTGTCGATGGGCAGATGAACATAGAAATGTAGGCATTACGCGTGAAGTCGCCGCTACCACCAATACCGTTCATCATTTTAGAGCCAAGTACATGGGTTGAGTTAATGTTTCCAAATACGTCAGCTTCAAGTGCGGTGTTACAAGAAATGATGCCAAGGCGGCGAGCCACTTCTGGGTTGTTCGTAATTTCTTGTGGGCGTAAGATTATTTTTTCTCTGTAGAATTCTATATCATCATAAAATTCTTTCATGGTATCGGCGCTGAAAGTTAAAGATGAACCAGAGGCAAATGAAATTTTACCTTCTTTCATGAGCTTCAACACAGCGTCTTGAATAACTTCAGTATACATATCAAAGGCAGGTATGTCAGGATGATTACCAAGGGCACAGAGTACCGCATTGGCAGTTTCACCAACCCCAGATTGAATTGGTAAGAATGAATCTGGGATACGACCAGCCTTCATTTCACCAACAAGGAAGTTGGCAACATTGTCACCAATTTTCTGTGTCGTTTCATCAATATCACGGAAGGTTGGGCCTGCATCAGCTTGGTCTGTTTCAATAATACCAACAATACGATACGGATCAACGGCGACCACATCAGAACCAACACGGTCACGAGATGTATAAACAGGGATTTCTTTGCGGTGTGGTGGATCTGCTGGTTCGTAGATGTCATGGAAGCCACGAAGTTTTTTTGAATGTGCTTTATTTAGCTCAATAAAGATGCGGTCAGCTTGGTGAATAAAAGTTGGGGCACAGCCAACGCCAGAGGTGAGTACAATTTCACCTTCATCGGTTACATCGCAGGCTTCAATGATAGCATGATGGATAGGGCCAAGGAAGCCGTAACGGACATTCTGGGCAACCATGGATAAGTGCATATCAAAAAAACGAATACAACCAGCGTTAATCGCGGTACGCATGTCTTTATCGGATTGATACGGGGTGCGGAAAGATACAGCGTTGGCACGGGCAAGGGCACCGTCTACACCAGGATCGGTAGAGGCACCACTGATGACACCAATTTTATAATCACGGCCGGCAGCATGTTCTGTTTCTGCATGCGCAGCAATCGCGCGTGAAATAATCTTTGGTGATCCAGCAGGAGTGAAGCCAGAGAAGGCAACTGTGTCGCCATGTTTAATCATTGCAGCGGCTTCTTCTGCCGTCATTCGTGGAATACTACACATGTGTTGTTCCTTTATAGAGATAGTACAAGAAAGGAGAATGGGGAGGATGGTTTCCCAGAGAACAAGGAAACACATAAAAAGTAATGTTCTTCCCAGTGTTTTTTACAGACTTACGAACAGAATTCTGTTAGTACTCCGTGTGTACTTTTAGGATGGAGGAAGGCAACTTTTTTGCCATTTGCACCATCAATTGGTTCTTTATGAATGAGTTTGATGTCTGCATCAGAAGCTTGGGCAAGTTGTCCAAGGACATCATCGGTGGCAAAGGCAATATGGTGAATGCCTTCACCTTTTTTTGCAATGAAGATTGCAATAGGGCTATCATCAGAAGTTGGTTCAAGCAGTTCTAGATGAACACCTTTTACATCAAAGAAAGCTGTACGAACTTTTTGGCTGGGCACTTCTTCTATTTTTTCACAGGTTAGCCCATATGCTTTCTCATAAACAGGAATCATTTCATCAAGAGAAGAGACAGCAATGCCAATGTGATCAATTTTTTGTATCATGTGTGTTTCCTTTTGTAATGGCGAAGAGAAGGGAGATTTTTGTGAAGTCGTATCGTCTTAACAAAGCTTCATCTTCTCCCATGCTCTTGTCTGTAATATGTTCTAATGACCACCAAGCATAGACCAGAGTACACCAGCGGCGATAGCGCTACCAATAACCCCGGCAACGTTTGGAGCCATAGCGTGCATCAGCAAGAAGTTGCTTGGGTCTTCTTTTTGGCCAACGGTATGAACAACACGTGCGCTGTCTGGCACAGCACTCACCCCAGCAGCACCAATAAGTGGGTTGATTTTATTGTCACCTTTCAAGAAGAGGTTCATGACTTTAGCAGCAATCAAACCGCCAGCTGTAGCAACACAGAAAGAAGCAGCGCCCAGACCAAAGATTAACATACTTTGTGGTGTTAAGAAGGTTTCCGCTTGAGTGCTCGCACCAACAGAGAAGCCAAGTAAAATAGTGACGATGTCAATCATGCCGTTCCGCGCTGTATTAGCGAGACGTTCGGTTACACAGCTTTCTTTCAATAAATTACCGAAGAACAACATGCCGATCAGAACAAGCGAACCTGGAGCAATTAAGGTACAGATCAGAAAGCCGATAATAGGGAACAAGATTCGTTCGCGCTTGCTCACTACGCGTGGTGCTTTCATGTGAATCAGGCGTTCTTTTTTATTGGTGAGTAAGTACATAATGGGCGGTTGAATAACTGGTACTAACGCCATGTATGAGTAGGCAGCAATCGCAATTGCGCCAAGTAATCCCGGTGCAAGCTGGGAAGAGAGGAAGATAGCAGTTGGACCATCAGCACCACCAATAATCCCAATTGCGCCAGCTTCTTGTACAGTAAAGCCAAGGAAAAGGGCACCAATAAGGGTGAGGAAGATACCAACTTGAGCAGCAGCACCGAGCAAAATAAGTTTTGGATTGGAAAGCATGGTTGAGAAGTCAGTCATCGCACCAATGCCAAGAAAAATGAGTGGTGGATAGACACCCTGAGAGACACCTTGGTAGAGTATCCAGAGTACACTGCCTTCGTCATAGACACTTAAGTTCATGCCGATGGTTGGAATATTACCAACAATAGCGCCAAAACCGATAGGTAAGAGTAAGAGTGGTTCATAGTCCTTAGCAATGGCTAAGTAGATAAAAACGAGAGCAATGACAATCATGACCCCGTTGGTCCATTCCATGCCGGCAAAGCCTGTTTGGCTTAAAAAATCAATGAGAAAGTCCATGGTTTGAGTGTCCTTTCTTTACTCTATAACAATCATCGCTTGCCCTTGAGCGACAGCATCGCCTTTAGCAACCGAGATTTTTGTGATGGTACCAGCAGTAGGAGCGCTGATTTCGTTTTCCATTTTCATCGCTTCCATTTTTAAGAGTGCTTGACCGGCAGTAACCGTATCGCCCTCTGCTACAAAAATATCAAGAATGGCACCTGGAATAGGCGCAACAACAGCGCCATCGCTTGCAACAGACCCCGTGGCCGGTGGAGTGCTTGCTTTAGCAACACGCTGGGTCATTGGTTTGCGGTCCACTTTTTTCTTTGGAGTTGCACTTTCGAGGCGTTCAATTTTGTTGATGGCAACGGTATATTTTTTGCCGTTGCAGCGAAGCGAAGCTTCTTCAAGATTGATATCAAGCACTTCTACGTCGTAGGTGCGGTCATTGATTGTCAGATTATATTTTTTCATGATTATTTCCCCTCGCGGGTAGGCATGCTACGCATGCGTGATTGCATAGACCAATGAGACGCGCCAAAGCCGCCAATGGCCAGAGTTATTTTTTGGTCGTCACTATTGAGTGCTTCTAATTCATGATGAACAACAGCAGCGAGTGCCATCATGACTTCATCATTTTCAGGAGGATCAATAACGGGACGTAAAGCGATATCGGTTTCAGCCCGTTTATTTTTCCTATTTTCGATTTTTTCGAGTATTTTTGGTAAAGCAGCGATAATAGTACTAATAACAATAAGCCCTGCAAAGACAATGGTCATGCCGGTAATGGAAATAGTAATGCCGTTACCCGCAATAACGTTGTCCCAACCGCTGAGTGTTTTAGCGGCTGCGTTGGCTGTTTCTACCGCTGTAGTCGGTGTATCCATGGTGTGTCCTTTCTTGCGTACTTGTCCCGTACGAGAGGTGGTCGCCTAGTGCTACAGAGGAATGTTACCGTGTTTTTTCGGTGGGTTGCTGGCACGTTTGCCTTGCAACATAGCAAGGGCTTTAATCACCCGTAAACGGGTGCGAGCAGGTTGAATAACATCGTCGATGTATCCACGTTTTGCAGCTTCCCACGGATTAGCGAAGTTATCTGAATATTCTTTTTCTTTCTCAGCAACAAAGGCTGCAAGTTCTTCGCCTTCAAGCTCACGGAGTTTGCGTGCATGTAAAATTTCTACAGCACCTTTAGCACCCATTACGGCAATCTCAGAATTTGGCCATGAGTAGTTAATATCGCCACCCAATTGTTTTGGACTCATGACGCAATGCGCACCGCCATAGCTCTTACGAATGGTAACAGATACTTTTGGTACTGTTGCTTCTGCATATGCATAGAGCATTTTTGCGCCGTTACGAATAATGCCACCGTATTCTTGAACAGTGCCAGGTAAGAATCCAGGAACATCAACTAAGGTGACTAGAGGAATATTGAAGGCATCACAGAAACGAACAAAACGAGCACCTTTAATGGAGGAATCGTTATCAAGCACACCAGCAAGGACTTGTGGTTGGTTGGCAACAATACCAACAGACATGCCGCCCATACGAGCAAAGCCAACTAACAAGTTTGCAGCCCATTCTGGTTGTACTTCAAGGAAAACACCATCATCAACAATGCTGCCAATGATTTCCTGCATGTCGAAAGCAGCATTTGGGTTTTCTGGAATAATATCATCAAGTTCATCGCAGGTACGGTCGAGCGGATCGTCTGTTTCGAGAACTGGTGGTGCCTCGGTGTTGTTTTGAGGCATATACGATAATAATTTTTGCAGTGCTTCGATGGTGTCTTGTTCATCATCGTAGGCCATGTGAGCAACGCCACTTTTGGTGGTATGGATGCTTGCTCCACCAAGGGTTTCAGTGGTCACATCTTCATGGGTTACTGTTTTTACGACTTTAGGACCAGTAAGGAACATATAGCTATGTTCACGAACCATAACCGTGAAGTCGGTTAAAGCAGGTGAATAGACAGCACCACCAGCACATGGGCCAAAAATACCAGACAGTTGTGGAATTACCCCAGAGGATCGAACATTACGATAGAAAATTTCTGTATAACCAGCAAGACTTTCAATACCTTCTTGGATACGAGCACCGCCAGAGTCATTTAAACCAACAATGGGTGCACCGTTGGTCATCGCCATGTCCATTACTTTACAGATTTTTTCTGCAAAAGTTTCTGACAAAGAACCGCCAAGTACGGTAAAGTCTTGAGCAAAAACATAGGTAAGGCGGCCATTAACCGTGCCATAGCCAGTAACAATACCATCACCGGGTGTTTTCTTCTTCTCCATGCCAAAGTGCACACAGCGATGCTCTTTAAACATATCAAATTCTTCAAAACTGCCGTCATCAAGAAACGCATCAATACGTTCACGGGCAGTCAGTCGACCTTTTGCATGAATTTTTTCAATGCGGGCTGTTCCGCCACCTTGTTTCGCAACAAAGCGCCGTTTGTTTAAGTCGTCTAGAGATGTAGTGCTCATAATGCTATCCTTACAAGTAAGATAATATTCACCTAGACCACCCTAAAAAAGGTGGCGATATCAGTGAAGGTGTGTGTATTTGTTTGTACTATCGCAGTTTATGCGTTGTAGTAGACTTGGTATTGGGTTTCAATGCCAAGTAGTTCATCGATTTGTTCTTGAATAGCTATGCGCTCCTCGCTTGCCAGCCATTTATTCCAATTTGAAATGCTCGCCCATGTGCTCAATACAAGATATTCTTCTGGGTCATCCATATTCATCAGCGTTTCACCAGACACATATCCAGGACGCTCCATGCATAGTTGACGAAGTTGAATCAGCAGCGGAGTAAGAGCTTCTTCCTTACCAAGAGGAACTTTGCGAAGTAAAACGATTTTTACGGCCATGTTCCATCTCCCTTCTGAGAGGCTCTTCTAATGAAAAGAGCGGCCCTGTGCCGCGCGTTATAGTGCCTCTACAAATCCGAGCATACAAAGAGTGATAGACAGACCACCACATAAGACTCAACTGACCCACTCTATAATGGAACTGCACAGACCATGATAACGTTTTTGCATCACCTAAAAAATATTCATGCTATATATGAATAGTTGAGATGCATATAATAGCATTTTCTTCGTTTTTAACGAGAGATATAAGAATTATGGCATTGTTGGCACTTATCGCTTTTCTGGCCTGTACGTCGCGTGTCTCATAAACAGAGTGTCATCAAGAAGAAGGAGAAGCTATGTACAAGCTTATTGTATTTCATATTGTACTGATGTGTGTGTCCATGTTGCATGGAACAGAGTCTATACACATACAGAAAAAGTATGAAATTGGTGCCTGCGTTTGGCGTGAGTGTATTACGGAAGATATAGACAAAGCGAAGGCTTTTTATGGAGCACTTTTCGGTTGGACGTTTGAGCAGCAAGAAAACGAACCATCGCTCCATATTCACTTAGGCGCTGTAGCTATTGGGGAACTTCGTCTCAAACAAGACCATCTTCCCACAGGGTGGCTTTCATATTGTGTGGTAGAGAATATTGCGGAGGTTGTTGAACAAGCTCAGCAAATGGGTGGAACTATTGTTTTACCAGTAGAGCAATCTGCTGTGCTTGGAAGCCGTGCTATCATTACAGATCTACAAGGGGCGCGGATTGGTGTGTGCACAGAATTGGTAAGTAACAGATTTCCGAAACGAAAAAAGTTTGGCCAATTCTGTTGGGAAGAATTGGACACACACGATCGAGTAGCAGCAATGACTTTTTATAAAGAACTTTTTCCATGGACGATGCACCATAATTCTATGGGTCCAGCTGGAATTTATACCACCCTCGCTATCGGTAAAAAAGGCAAACAGCAGATTGGCGGAATTATGCAATTTAAAGAGGGCACACCAGCACCAACCCAATGGGTGCCATATATCTTAGTTAAAGATGTGGAAGCCGCAGTGGCTCAAGCGGTTGATGAACTTGGTGGCTCAATCGTAGTGCCAGTTATAGATGTGCCACATGGGCGTTTTTCTGTCCTCAAAGATAATCAGGGCATTGTTTTTTACGTTTGGCAAAACCCAACTCAGATAAAGAGAGCGCTCGAGCCCACAGTGGAGTTTTAAGCTTTACTCTTTTTTAGGAGATGGGTGCAGAGAAAATGTTACATGAATAGTTGCGTTAATGCCAATCTGTCCAATGGCAAGATCATGACTTGGTGTTTGAGTGTTTCCCTGAATCATTGTATTCTGGTTATAAGACCTGTGGTTATTCCAGCCGCTCGCATATGACCAATGCTGCTGTTGCTCATTAATTTGTATTGGTGCACCAATTTCCATATGTAAGGCAGTAGCAAGTGCTGTTGCTTTTTCTTGTGCAGCTACAATAGCGGCTGCCCGTGCTGCATCTTTGTTTTTTCGTAAATCGGGTGGAATGGCGCTTATATCATGAATATGAGTGACCCCAGCAGTCAGCGCATCTAAGAGAAATATTTCAAGTTGTGATAAATCAGTAACTGTAACGATAACTGTCCGATACGCCCGATAATGATCAACAATAAGATCACGATAGTTGTCATAGTTTGGCTCCATTTGAATGCGGTTCGTTTGAATGTGACCCATATCAATAGAAGCATCTTCACATACTTGTAAGAAACGTTTATATAATGTTATATTCAAGGCATGTGCCATTTGAATATTCTCATCTCGTGTCTCCATACCAAATGTTATTTTCATCGCAGTTGGCGTAACACGAACACAGGCTTCGCCGGTAACAGAAATACTTCTTTGTTGTTCTTCAGCGCTTAGGGCAAGCGTTAGAATGAGTAGCACTGTAACCGGAAAAAATATTTTCATGATGGTCTCCTCCTGATATGTTATCAACAATCAAGAATCTGTCTGTAAATGAAATGTAAACAGCAGTGCGGAGATGCGTTGTATGGTACGGCTCTATACATGTTGTAGCCATATCAAACTATGTGACTAGTGATGGCGATAAAAGAACACTATGGAGTTCTTTGTTGTTTATTCATTCATCCACGTTGGAATCTCTTCAGTAAATGCTAGTCCAAGATGGCGTTTGAGTAATGCAACGCTTGCATAAATAAGAGGAGTGTCGAGTGCCGCGAGTACGAGCTTACAAAGATAAATTGCAATAATGACTTCACAGGTTGCAGTGAAACTCATGCCGAAGGCGACGGGTAGAAAAATGCCGTTGACGATGATGGTATCGGCTAGTTGGCTAATGGCAGTAGAGCCGTTGTTGCGAATCCACATCCAACGGCCTTTGGTAACACGTCGCCAAAAATGGTACAGGGAGACATCAAGAAATTGGGCGAAAAGATAAGCGAGCATGGAAGCGAATAATAATATACTGGGGCTAGCGAATGTTGCTTCAAACGCTGTTTGCATGCCAGAGGCATCTAATTGATGAATAAGTGCGGCGTGAATGGGTGGTGCTGCAAGAATGTCTGCGGGGACTTCGTTAATCTGTAAATTGGTATCGTATGAATAAGCTTTATTATTCAGTAAGACTTGTCCGCTTGTCGGCATACCGAGTTGCAGGGTTAATGTGAGGCCGCCTTCTGTAGCTTGCACAGGAATAGCGGGGACAATCCAGGTGTGTGCTGGTAAGGTTTGGGGTAATGGTGTTTGTAGTGTCAGTTGAAAATCAGCGTAGGTATTGTTGGCGGCGGTATTACGTAGCTCAGTGTATGGTAATAACAGTGGTGAAGAGCCGTTGTTGGTTAGTGCAGCGCAGGTACCATTGGGCAGTAGGCCATTGGCATGCGGCAAAGACATGGTGGAGTCGTTCATAGATGCTTCAGATTGGAGGCGGGCACCAGCCAGCATATTATTGGAGGCGTCTGCCCAATATCTGTCGGCAGGCGTAACGTTTACGGCAATATGGACCACGCCAAGCATGAGGAGGCTGGCAAAAAAACCAATTAAGACCATCACATTTGCTCGTTTGTGTCCATACAGTTCTGAGGCTATGTCGGTACATAAAAAAGTAAGCGGGTAGGTCAGTAAACCGGTGGTGAGGATGACTGGCCCGTATCCACTCAAACTTCCAAAGCCAGTAGGGAGCAGATCTGGAAATAAGGCAAAGAGTTTGGTGCCAATGATATTGGTGAGCACCATCAGTACAGCAAAGAGCGCAATGAGAATAACGTACACTCGTTGGAAACGGTTACGGAAGAGAAGATGGTTATCTGTAGTGGACATTTCTTGACCCTAACAACGATCAACTGAGAAGCGATATGTAAATTGATAAGAGATAAATATATCTAGAAGCTAGGCATCGCCTGTGTTGTTTGCACTTAAAATGGCAAAGTCATCTTGGTGTGTAAGAATCCAACGATAAAATGGGGCAATTTGTTCAAAGATAGTCTCATCAAAAGTGTTTTGTAAGAGGTTTAACCATGCATTGATTTGGACTGGCCAATAGGAAAGAGAGAAACCATGTGCTTGGTAGCTGCGATAAACCCATAGTATAGTTGTAACAAAATCTTGCGGATCGTAGCAGAGTAGAATGCTATGGATATATTCTGCATGATTCCGGTGATTGTTTTCCATCATCTCACGGTTATCTGGGCCGATTAAGTGTTCAAGATCATCTCGTTTGCTGAGAGTGGCGGTAATTTGCTCTGCTAGTAGGTTGCGTTGGGCACCGTATGCATGTGCTGCTGTGGAATCAGCTTGAATGAGGGTAGCAGCATCAGCATGTAATTGTTCTTGAGACATCATAGGTGTTTGTCCAATGGTAAATGAATAGTGAAGGTGGTGCCTTGGCCCTGCACGCTACTGACTGATATGAGACCATTATGAGATTCAATGATTTTGCGAACAATAGCGAGGCCAAGACCCGTAGAAGATTCACCTTCGGTGGGAACAGTACTGGAACGAGTAAAAGGCTCAAAGATATTGGTCAGTTCATTGTTTGCTATACCTTGGCCTTCATCACGAATAGTAAGGATAGAGGAAGCATCATCATAAGAGAGCGTTATATGAATAGTTGTATTGCGTTTTGAAAATTTAATTGCGTTGCCAATAAGGTTTTCCAGAACCTGTTTAAAGCGCATGGTATCAATTCGTATCAGTGTTTCTGCGTCTTGTTTTGAATAGTTTATATCAATGTCTTTGGTGTGTCCACGCATACGAAGAGCTGGTAAAAATTGTTGAATCAGTTTAGGAAGAGAGCAAGGAACGGGAGTGAGTCGCATCTGTCCAGCATCGATACTAGAGAAGTCGAGCAGGTCTTGCATCAGCATCAACATGGAGCTGCATTCTTGTTGGGCAATTGGTAAGAGTTGCTTGCCATTTGGGCCAAGGTGTTCGGATTCATGATCTAACAATAAGGTGATAATGCTTTGAATGTTGGCAACGGGAGAGCGCATATCGTGGGCTGTAATCCCCAGCAGTTTGTTGCGTTCACCAATGATTTGTTCGAGTTTTGCATTTTGTCTAGCGATTTCACGGTTTAAGGTGCCAAGTTGAGAAGTGGTGCGGATAATGGTTGCTTCCATCTTAGAATAATCATCTACATTCATTTCACCCCACACAATGATCTTTTCTTCAACATCAAAAAAGAAGCAATTAAATGTTTCGGGCAACAGTGCTGTTGTACAAAAAGTAAGGCGGCAACTGTTGCCATTTGGAGTACGATGTTCGGTAATGGATTGTTCTGCCGCTGGGCCAAAGAGTATTCTTTGAAATGGTGAACCCTTCAGTGATGCATCACCTTCCAGTAACTTTTGAGCAGTGGGGTTGAGTTCAAGAATGGTACCATCTGTTGTGCAGATAATGCAGATACCTTGAGAAGAATGAAAAAGTTTTTGTCCAAGTGATGTATAGGCAGAGGGCGTCATGCAGGCCTTTGGTGTAGGTGGTTGTACAAACTAGGAACGGTGGGCAAATAATGTGTTGATGTAAAATCATTATTTTTTTCCCAAAGGGCTGCGTCTAAACCTTGGCCGCCAACTAACACGTGTACGCTTGGCATTCGGTGGCGGATGAGTGCAAGCAGATCGTATAATTCAACAATTCGAGAACGAATGGTCATTGATAGGATCAGTGTTTCAGGACGATGTTGTTCAAGACCTGCGAGTATATCTTTGGCAGGGCTGCCGGCTCCAAGGAAGAGCGTGTCCCATCCCCAGTTGGTCATATTATCGGCGACAATACGTGCGCCTAATTGGTGGTACTCGCTGGCGACACAGGCGACCATAGCGGTGCGGTTGATTCTGGGTTGGCGAAAGAGGTCTTGGCAGAGCAAGGAAAGGCACGTTTCAGTAATGGCAGTAGCAATGTGTTCGCTTGCAACAGAAATACAATTATTCTCCCACAGGTAACCAACTTCATAGAGCGAACGGGTGATGACATCTTCGTAGATACGTAAGAGTGGAGTCTCATCAGAAATCAAAGAAAGAATAACATCTTTGCAAGAAGAGTCATTTCCTCCAAGTAGACTGGCAAGATAGCTGCGGTAGAGATCTTCGGTGATTGGCATGCCACTGGTTCCAAGTTGTTACGTATTCGTGAGAAACATACTCTTTGTAGTATACTCGGTAAGGCGACGGCTGTAAAGCTACTTAATCATCTATTTGTAGGTTAAGGGCTATGATGATTTTATTGTAGCCAGTGTACATTTCCATGACTGTAAGAATTTCCAAGATGTCTTGTTCTGTATACCCGAGCTCTTTGAGCTGGGTAAAATGATTATCAGTCAATTGCTCTGGTGTTTTGGTGGCAATTGCTACAAAGCTAAGGGTTGCCTCTAGCTGTGGGTCAGCAACGTGTCCAGATTCGATGTCGGTAATTTCTTCAGTAGAGAAGTGGAGTTGTGCTAAGTTTGCCTTGTGAATATGCAGGCAAAAATGACAGCCATTTACAAAAGAAACACGAGTGGCAATCGCTTCTTTTGTTTCTATCGGTAGTGCACCTTGTCCTAAAATGTTTTTGGTTCGGTTCCAATTGGCTTGTAGAATATGTGGATAACCAGCAAATGCTCGATAGGCAGCAGGCACTGTTCCAGCTTTTTCCGTGATCTCAGAAAAAATCTCATTGATGTGTGGATCTGAGGATGGGGACGTAACAAGTGGTAGGCGGGACATAAGGTTTCCTTTATGAGGCAGTGTATGTTCTGTGATGAATGGGTGCAAGAATATGAAAATTATAAAAGATGGTTCTTCCTTGAGCAGCCCAGACTGTGCTCACACTCATATGTATGAACAGCTATCGTACTGAATTGACTCTACAGCCGTACCCCTTTCGCCTAGATTATGAGGATGAAGTACTCTGTTTGGGTTCGTGTTTTGCCGAGCATTTGGCAGAGCGTTTGTTGGCGGCAAAATTTATTGTTGCACCAACTGCTGTTGGTTCTGTGTATAATCCATTGGTGATAGCAGAGACCCTTCAACGTTTGTTGACGGGGAAACACTTTACGGAAGAGGATATGTTTGAACACAATGGTCTGTGGCAAAGTTTTGCTCATCATGGTTGTTTTGCTCGATGTGACCAACACGAGGCTGTACAAGCAATGAATGATGCTTTGGATGCGGCGGTTATGGCGCTCAAAAAATGTTCACTTGTTATTCTGACCTTTGGTACTGCGTGGGTGTATTTTCATAATGAGCAGCCGGTTGCAAATTGCCATAAGGTGCCAGAAAAACAGTTTGTACGAAAATGTATCTCTGAACAGGATCTCAGAGCAGCAATGGATGCGGCATTAACAGCAATCCATGCCTGTAATCCACAATGTCAGGTTCTTATGAGTGTAAGTCCTGTTCGCCATTTGCGCGACGGCTTGGTTCAGAATCAACGCAGCAAGGCGCGGCTTATTGAAATGACGCAGGCTTTGTGCGAGATACACCCTTTTTGTTCATATTTTCCTGCTTATGAAATTATGATGGATGATTTGCGGGATTATCGTTTTTATGCAGATGATGCCTGCCATCCTAGTTCGCTTGCAGTGGACCACATTTGGCAGCAATTTATGATGGCTACAATGGATAATGCGACGCAGCAACAACTCCATATATTTCAGAAATTTCGTAAGAGTGTGGAACATCGCCCACTCAATCCAGATACTGCGGCACACCACACTTTTAGAAAAAAATTACAAGAAGAACTTGTAAACAACCAAACAGCTTTTCCGAAAAGTGATTGGAGCTTTGAGGCTAAACAGCTGTTTGATGAAGGTGATCAACCTGCCTGCTAATGTTTAGTTAAGTTTTATTATATCAAGACTTAGGATGCTTCAGCTCTGAAAACCAGTGGTTCACCCACTTTTGTTTAGCATATTTTTTTAGCAGTTGACTGGTAATACCAGATTGAAACGGTGTCTAACAGAGACCGTTATTCAGTTTTTGTACAATACCTTGTGCCTTGCTTCTATGGAAAAATTGTGGGGTGATTGTGCGAAATTGTATGAATCGGGACATGCGAAGGGACACAAAGATGAATAGCATTGTACAGTCATGGTGGGCTACCTGTTTGATAGTATCGTTTTGCTTGTTGTTGCAGGTGCGCGTATATGGAGCAAGTTCTACACAAACTATTTATATAGACTATGGGTCATCCAGTAGTCAAACCTCCGCAACAGGGTGGAATAATTCAACGGGAACCAATTGGAATAACGGAGCCTTTTTTGAACGTATTGCAGAGGTCGTTGATTCAACAGGAGCGGTAACAGGTGTAAGTGTTTATGATACTGGTTGGGTGGGGTATCAAACAACCACAAGTAACGGAACCGGCTATCCAGATTCAGCAGGTAATGATTCAATTTATGACGATACGGCAGGTGGAGGTACTATTAAACTGGCTGGTTTAATCAATACAAACACTTATGATTTTATCTTTTATGGTTCAGAGGATTCAGCTGGACGCGAAACATCCTATACGATTGGGGGTAGTAGTGTTACCCTCATCAATACAAATAATGTGAATAATACAGTTACTCTAACTGGAATTTCTCCAAGTGGGGGAGTTATAGAAATTGAAGTGAAGCGTTCCGGTTCAAGCAGTCGTGGTTTCATTAATGTGTTGGAAATAACAGGGCATGGGACATTTGGCGGAGATGTAACTCCACCCAATCCACCAAACGTATTACCAAGTAGTTTTACTTCTACCTATGATCGAACACCAACCTGGACATGGACAAGTGGTGGAGGTGACGGGAACGGTACATTTCGTTATAAGTTAGACAGTAGTGACTTAACTGTTGGTGCTACAGAAACAACGAGTTTGAGTTATACTCCAGCAAGCAGCCTTTCTCTACAAGCTCATAAGCTTTACGTGCAAGAACGAGACGATGCCGGTAATTGGTCAACCAGTACCGTTTCAGAGTATTTTGTTCAAGCAAGTTCAGCACCACAATTGGTATGGACACCCACAACAGCAGCCGTTGATGTTGCTATTGATAGCACTATCACGATTGATTTTGATCAGGCTATTCGTAATGCCAATGGCACGGATATTACAAATAGCAATCTTGTAAATATATTATTATTGAAAATAGGGTCTACAGATGTTTCATTCACGGCAATCATTAATACAGGAAAAAATAAAATTACAATAACACCTAATGCAGACCTTGCTTATAATACATTATATACGGTGTATTGTATGCCAATAGAAAATACAAATGGCGATGAAACGAATACAGAGAGCACAACTTTGACGACCGTATCGGCACCAGTAACGACCTTTGATGTTACTCTACCAAGTGGCATTTCTCTCTTCGGCTATGCTGGTGTAAGTGCAGCAAATGCGCAAACCGTTTTTCAGAGCGCAATTGATGCGCAAAAATTAAAATACGTTCGTACTATTGACTCAGCGACTGGTTTGACAAAGGCATTGTTTTATAATGTGTCGTTAGCGGCGTGGGTAAATGAAATTGGTAATCTTGAATCAGGACAGGGATACATAGTTGAAACGACCAGCGCAACAACCTTAACTATTTCTGGTACAAAATTGACCACCTCGGTATCACAGAATTTACCCAGCACATATTCACTTATTGGGTACACAGCAACAGCTGCTCAAGATGCGGCAACGGCCTTTGATGCGCTTATACAAAGTGGTAAATTGGACCTTATTCGTTGGATAGATCCAAGTACAGGCACGACCAAAGAACTGTACTACCGCACCTCTTCAGCAGGATGGGTGAATGAGATTGGCAATGTAACAGTAGATCAAGCTTACATTGTTAAATTAAATGCAGCACATTCAGGATTCCAGTTTCCATAAATGAGGAAGGGATATGATGGTTTGTGGGGTACACATGACAGGTTTTGATATTTTGGCAATTTTGCGTATGGATGATGATGAGACTTGGAAGCATGCGATGGATAAGTTACTGCCAAGCATTGTACAGCACGCCTTCGGAGTCGTTGGTAATATTCATGATGCAGAAGATGTTGCACAGATGAGTCTTATGGATTTGCGTGCAGGCGCATCAAAAGTTGAGGATAAACAGTTCTGTACAGAGAGAGATATCTATTCATGGGTGCGAATCATTATTCGTAATAGAGCCATGAAGCTTTTGCGTACAACACAGGCACAAAAAAAACGAGATAAAAAACATGGGCATGTTGTTCATACCTTTTCAAAAATAGACCGTTCTGGAGATGATGTTCTTATAGAAAAAGAAATGCAACAAGTTGTGCAAGACAGTTTGGAGTTATTGCAAGAGCAATATGCTACGCCTTTGAAATTGCGATATTTTGAAGAGCATTCTTTTGAAGAAATCGCGCGCCGCTTAAACTGTACTGTAGGTGTTGCGCGCTGTCGTGTAAAACGTGCCTTGCCGCGTTTGGAGAAACAGCTTAAACGACTTGGCATGTCTCATTGTATACGGTAAGACTGTTGTGCAGAGAGGTTTCTGAGAGTCCAAACTGGTGTTTTATTGTTTGTTTTGAGAGCGGTAAACGCTTGGGCTTATTCCACATTGTTGAGCGATGACTTCAGGTTTGTCAGTCGTATCGCGTAGTAGGTTTTGTGCGAGAATAAAAGTGCGCCATCGAATGGAGCGTGGTATTCGGTGTCTTGAAGTTGATGTCTCAGAGCAAAATATAATTTCCAGTGTGGATAACGAGTATTAGCAATGCTTCGTATGGCTGTCATATATGCAGCAGAGTCCGATGGTGGTAGGTAGCTAATAATACGTTTTGTCTCACTAGCACTGTAGCACAACAATGGCTGAACGAGCATTTTACATGTTATGGGTGTTCATGTATTCATGAATCGTTTTTATTGTTGTTTAATGGGTGTTTTGTTGCCCTGATCATCAACATGAACAAAGGTAACACTGGTGCTGAAAATAGCTTCTTCTTGACCAGTGGTAATGTCGTCAGAGTAAACGGTTGTTTGGTAACTGACCGATGTGTTGCCCAGTTTGCTTCGATGAATATCAAAACGAAGAATAGCGCCTTGGCGTACACTTTTATGAAACTCAACGTTATCCAAACCAATAGTTACAAATATTTTTCCTGGAAAATCAAGACTTGCTGCAATCCATGATTGTTCATCAACCCATTTCAGCAATGTGCCACCAAATAGAAACCCATAATGATTAAGGTGCTCAGGGCGAACCAGACGATGACTATTCATATGAGAACCCTATCGTGTTTATTTGTGTGTGCTTGTTTTTCACTGTACCTATCCAACCCAGACACGGGCATTGCGGAACATACGCATCCAGGCCCCGTCTTCAGTCCACTCATCTGGGTGCCATGAGTTTTGAATAGCGCGGAAATTACGTTCTGGATGTGGCATCATAATAGTGACACGGCCATCGGCACTACATAAACCGGTGACTCCATCTGGTGAACCATTTGGATTTGCTGGATAAGTAGTAGCAATGCTCCCATCATTATTGATGTAGCGTAAACAGGTTAAATCGGCATGTGCGGTTGTATGAGCAAATTCTGCCCGCCCTTCACCATGAGCAACAGCAATTGGTAAATGAGAACCAGCCATGCCAGTAAAGAGCACTGATGGGCTATCTGTTACTTCCGTTAAAACATAGCGTGCTTCAAAGCGCTGAGAACGGTTCGTGACAAAGTGTGGCCAGTGGTCGGTGCCAGGGATAAGCTCTTTAATATTTGAAAGCATTTGGCAGCCATTACACACACCAAGAGTAAAGGTGTCTGCACGAGTAAACCATGTACTAAATTGTTCGCGGGCACGAGCATTAAATAAGATGCTCTTTGCCCAGCCCTCACCAGCGCCGAGTACGTCTCCGTAAGAGAAACCACCGCAGGCAACAAGACCACGGAACTCATCAAGGGTGGTCGCACCTGAAATAATATCACTCATGTGTATATCAACGCAGTCAAAACCAGCACGGTCAAAAGCCGCAGCCATTTCTAATTGACCATTAACGCCTTGTTCACGCAGCACTGCCATCTTCGGACGAGGACGGCTTCCAATAAATGCTGCACTAGTATCTTCATTAATATCGTAACTGGTCTGTACATGTAAACCGGGGTTGGTATTCTTGGTTCGTTCAGCATGCTCTTCGTCTGCACAATGCGGGTTATCGCGTAATTGTTGCATGGCGTGAGTGGTGTGTGACCACAGTGCGCGGTAGGCACTACGGTCTGCACCAAGAATTTCTGTACCACTATGGGTAAAGCTGACACGATTATCTGTGGTCAGGCTGCCAAGCGTATGAACACAGCCCGATAGGCCAGCTTGTTCAAAGGCAGTGCGAACGGTGTCAACAGCGTGTGCATGTACTTGTAGAACGGCACCAACTTCTTCAGAGAATAAAGCGGCCATGGTATCTGCGCCAAGTGTATCTATGGCAATTTGTACGCCAGTACCACCAGCAAAAGCCATTTCACAAATAGTCGTAAATAATCCACCATCAGAACGATCATGATAGGCAATCAGGTTGCCGCTGTCTAACTGTTGCTGCATTACGGTAAAGAATGCTTTTACATCAGTTGCAGCAATGTCTGGTGTGTCTGTACCAAGCTGGCGAGTGACCTGTGCAAGACAAGAAGCACCAAGACGGTTTTTGCCGCGTCCTAAATCAACGAGTAGGAGTGCCGTGTCACCTTTATCAGAACGTAATTCTGGAGTAAGGGTTTTGCGTACGTCGCTGACCTGAGCAAATGCAGTAATGACTAGCGTCATTGGGGCAATAACGGCTTTATCTTCACCATTTTCCTGCCAAGTGGTTTTCATCGACATGCTATCTTTGCCAACAGGAATGGTGAGGCCAAGTTCAGGGCAGAAATCCATCCCAATAGCTTCAACGGCTTCATATAAACCAGCGCCTTCACCTGGATGATCTGTGGCTACTTGCCAGTTGGCGCTGAGTTTAATATTTTTGAGATCATCAACCGCAACTGCGGCCATATTCATAATAGATTCAGCAACGGTTAAACGTGCAGCTGCACCATAATTCAATAAAGCAACTGGTGGACGTTCACCCATGCTCATGGCTTCACCAGTGTAGCCATGAAAGCCAGTAGTTGTTACAGCGCAGTCTGCAACAGGAACCTGCCATGGGCCAACCATTTGGTCACGAGCAACCATGCCAGTAATAGAGCGGTCACCAATGCTAATTAAGAACGTTTTATCACCAACGGTTGGTAATTGTAAAATTCGTTGGGCAGCGTCTGCTAAAGAAACATCGGTAAAATTGAGCTCATTGCCAGCGGCTTGTTTGGTTTCGGTTGTTCGTTCCATGCGTGGTGCTTTACCAAGCAATACGTCTAAAGGCAAATTAATTGGTGTATTGTGAAAGTGTTCATCAGCTACAACTAAATCGCGTTCTTCAGTGGTAGTGCCAACCACCGCAAATGGACAGCGTTCACGTTCACAGATAGTAGTAAAAGTTTTCAACTGATCTGGGGCAACGGTCATCACGTAGCGCTCTTGTGATTCGTTACACCAAATTTCTAAAGGGCTCATGCCTGGTTCATCATTTGGGACTGCGCGTAATTCAAATACGCCGCCACGTCCACCGTCATCAATAATTTCCGGTAAGGCATTGGATAAACCACCTGCACCTACATCATGAATAAAGCAGATAGGGTTTTGCTCACCTAGTCCCCAGCAGGTATCAATCACTTCTTGGCAACGACGTTCCATCTCTGGATTACCGCGTTGTACAGAAGCAAAGTCAAGCGATTCTGAACTTTCGCCAGAAGCCATGCTGGAAGCCGCTCCACCACCAAGACCAATAAGCATCGCCGGACCACCAAGGACAATAATATGTGCGCCTACAGGGACATGGCCTTTTTCAACATGCTCATCACGAATGTTGCCAAGACCACCAGCCAGCATAATTGGTTTATGAAAACCGCGAATCTCTTGACCGTTTGGTCCATTGACGTTTTCTTCATAGGTACGGAAATACCCAAGAATATTTGGCCGACCAAATTCATTATTAAAGGCTGCGCCACCCAGTGGACCATCAATCATAATATCTAGGGCAGAAGAAATACGAGATGGCTTACCAAAATTATATTCCCACGGCATTGTACTCTGTGGCAAACGCAAATTAGAAACGCTAAAACCGGTTAAGCCAGCTTTCGGTTTGGAGCCGCAGCCAGTTGCACCTTCATCACGGATTTCACCACCAGAACCAGTGGCAGCACCCGGAAAGGGACTAATGGCGGTTGGGTGGTTGTGTGTTTCCACTTTCATCAGCATATGAATAGGTTCATTGCTGTAACTATAGCCATGATCATTGGCGTTAGGGAAGAAACGATCTGTCTGAGGGCCAGCCATAACCGCCGCATTATCTTTATAGGCAGACAACACATGATCTGGGGTAATGGTGTGAGTGTTACGGATCATACCAAATAGAGACTTATCTTTCACCGTTCCGTCGATAGTCCATTCCGCATTAAATATTTTATGACGACAATGTTCGCTATTTGCTTGAGCAAACATCATCAGTTCAACATCATTTGGGTTGCGGCCAAGTTTGGTAAAATTTTCGACAAGGTAATCAATTTCATCAGCGGCCAGCGCCAGCCCAAGTTCACTATTTGCACGAACCAGTGCCTCACGTCCTTCAACAAGCACATCAACAGCCTGTAGTTCGCGCGGTTGGTGTTGCTCGAATAAAACCGATGCACTTTCAAGACTCGGCAGAACCGCCTCTGTCATTCGGTCATGCAGCAGATCACGCACTGTGTCAGAGGTGTCACTTTTAGCTATGCCTTCAACATACCAGGCAATGCCACGTTCTAAGCGAGCAATAGTGTTCAGCCCACAGTTATGGGCAATGTCAGTTGCCTTGCTCGACCACGGAGAAATCGTCCCCGGCCGAGGAGTCACTAGCACCAGCGTGCCAGATGGCTCATGGCTCTCAATCGCAGGGCCATAGGTCAGCAGCCTCTTTAGTACAGCCATCTCATCAGCACTCAGCTCCGCATTTGTTCCGTTTGCCTCATTGGCTACCTTTACAAAATGGCTAAATTCAGCATAAACTCCTGTAATAGCACTGTTTACAGAGCGAAGCCGTTCCAAGACCGTAGCCGTTTGAGCATCAGATAGGGCTGGGGCACCACGAAGAATAAGCATGTACACTCCTTGTCGCTCGCAGTCTCCACAGCATCACAAGGAGGCAATAGGGGTTTATGGGTTAAAGAGAAGGTTCGACTTATCCTTCCGGCGGTGCTCCACATATGCGTTGCCAAACTCGTTTAAGCAGGGCTGCGCTGTCTTGGCGAGTAGCACGAACAGGCTCGGCGTTGGTGCCGTCTGTAGTAATGCGCATGCGAAAAAGGCTTGGGTGTGTATTCTCTGCCGAGGGTTCAAGATCAAGATAATGGCTGCCTAAGCGGAGGTCGCCTAAGATAATGTTCTCGCCGTCTTGCCATGCTTCGTAATGACCTTCGGCAAACCATATGGCGGCCTTGCCCGCTGGAGTGTGGGCAACTGTGGCCGCTGCGTCATCGCCGCGTGGGACGAAGTGCCAGTGTAATTCCTTAGGATCATCATGCAGGCAGACGTAGCTATAATAGTAACCGTTTTCTGTTGGTGCTTCAGCCAGTGCATACCAATACAAGGTGGTGAGCGGACCAGCTCCGCATTGAATAAGCTCTGCTTGCAGCTTGTGCTGACGAAGACTTTCTTCGGCAATACTATTTGCTTGGTACTGCGCAAAAAAGGACCACAGCGTATAGAGACAGGTGAGCGTGGTGGCGCTAGCGGTCATACGCAAACGCCACGGGTGTTCGCGCTTGAGAAACAGCACCCAGACTAAGCCAATAATGAGCGGAAGGGTAAAGAGGGGGTCGATAATAAAAAGATTATCAAGGCTGACGCGTTTGCTGCTAAATGGTTCAAATATTTGAGTTCCGTAGGCGGTAAATACATCAATTAAAATATGCGTCGTCCACGCAAGCCCTGCCATAAGATAAGCCTGTTGTTTACGAAAAGCACCTTTGCCCCACAGATGAACAAGGTATCCACAAACAAGAGTCCCTGGTATACAGCCAAGGAGTGAATGAGAGAGTCCACGGTGCCATGAAATGCGTGCTACTGAATCTAAAAAGGGATAGGCCAAAATATCAAGATCAGGAATAGTCCCGATCAACGCTCCAGCCAACATGGCTTTTCGGCCCCATTTTCGACCAAGGCAAAGCTCGCCCATCATTGCACCAAGTGCTGCCTGCGTGAGTGAATCCATCTTCAATGATTCTGGTGGTATTCAGGGCAATGAAAGTAGAGATTGTTGTAGAACAGGTTTGGTCTGTCGTTTGCACCAAGAAGTTGTCTTTTGCGAAAAAATTCATCAGACAAAATCAAGTGTACCCCATTTATTTTCTGATGAAATGTTGAACATGGCTTGGCCTAGTTTATTTTCTAAAAAATATGCTGGCCAAAAGAGATGTGGCCAGCATGGTTTTTATTAGGCTTGTTGTGCTTTAACGGCCCGAGTGAGCGCCGCAACTTTGTTGGTTGCTTCCCATGGGAATTCTTTGCGACCAAAATGACCATGATAAGCGGTATGCCGGTAAATTGGGCGCAAGAGTTTTAGGCTAGTAATAATACCTTTTGGAGTCAGATCAAAAACACTTTCTACGAGAGCAGAAAGATCATCATCACTTACAGCACCAGTGCCGAAAGAATCTACTTTAATAGAAACCGGTTCGGCAACACCAATGGCGTAAGCCAATTGAATCTCACACTTTTTAGCAAGTTTGGCAGCAACAATATTTTTCGCTACCCAACGAGCAGCATAGGCAGCACTACGGTCTACTTTTGAAGGGTCTTTGCCAGAGAAGGCGCCACCACCATGGCGACCCATACCACCGTAAGTATCTACAATAATTTTACGGCCAGTTAAGCCGCAGTCACCTTTTGGTCCACCAATTTCAAAGCGGCCAGTTGGGTTAATATGAAAAATGGTGTCTTTATCGAGCAGACGTTTTGGCAAAGATTTTTTGCACATAGCAATAAGGTCTTTACGGATGCGAGTCAGGGTTACTTTTGGCGCGTGTTGGGTAGAAATAACAACGGTATGAACGCGTAGGGGCTTGCCCTTGTCATCATATTCAATGGTGACTTGGCTTTTAGCGTCTGGACGCAAATACGGCAGTGTTTTCTTTTGACGCAATTTTGTGAGGTCAGCAAGTAGACGATGTGATAATGCGATAGGCAAAGGCATGAGCTCTTTGGTTTCATCACAGGCATATCCAAACATGAGACCTTGGTCGCCAGCGCCTTGTTCGCTATGGAGGCCTTCGCCTTCATTAACACCTTGGGCAATATCAGCACTCTGCTGGTCAAGCGTAACCATAATAGCACAGCTATCTGCTTCAAAGCCCATATCAGAATCATTATAGCCAATTTCTTTAATTGTTTGGCGAACGATAGACGGAATATCAACATAGGCTTCAGTGGTCACTTCGCCAGCTATCACAACAAGGCCAGTGTTAACCATAGTTTCACAGGCTACACGGCTTTTTGGGTCTTGGGCGAGCATCGCATCAAGAATGGCATCAGAGATTTGGTCAGAAACCTTATCTGGATGGCCCATAGAAACGGATTCGGAAGTGAAGAGGCTGTTCGTCATAAGAAGACCTTTCGGGCTATGCCTAGCACATATCAACGTATCGTGATATGTTGTTGAAGCAGTAATTTAGCAAGAATACGTCCTTTGTCGAGGGCTTTCGTTGCCCCAAGTAGACAGTCAATGTTGACACCACGCAGAGAAGATGAAAGTCGTGCCTATGGTTACTCCTCGCTCTCGATTGATTCAGGCAGATGTGCCGTGTTGTTATCATCTGACCAGCCGTTGCAGTGCAGGGCGGTATATGAATGCAGAGCGGCGTGAGTGGATGGAGGCATCAGTGTTTCAACATGCAGAAACACTCGCTATGGAGGTATTAGCCTGCGTGGCCACCGATAGAGATTTACATGTGGTTGTACGAGTGCGTCCAGATCTTGCCCAAGAGTGGACGGCAGAGCATATAGCTAGCAGTTGGCTTGCGTTTTCTCCGCAACGAGACAGCTATGGTATGCCAGTTCTGTTAGACGAGGACGGCCAAAAACAATTTACAGAAGATGATGATTGGCTTATAGAACGTAGAAAGCGTCTTAGCAGCACGAGTTGGCTGATGCGCCTTGTGAAACAAAAAGGTGCGCGCCGTGCTAATAGTGAAGATGGCGCACACGGTGTTTTTTGGGAAGAACGTTTTGTCTCTCTTATTCTAGACAATGATGAAGAAATAGAAAAATGTATTCAACACATAGAAGCTTGCGCAGCTCACTGTGATGATGACGCTCCAGCGGAAATGACTAGCCTCGCACATGAAGACTTGGTGCATGTATTGGTCAACACCACTAAAGAGAACCCAGATTTGCGGTCTCAACATATATTACGGCAATTACACATTCCGGAAAAAAAATGGATGGAAGCGATACAAGAATTTCTTCGTCAGCGATCTGTGTAGTTTTTAATGCTTACGGCATAATAGCAAAACATTGATCAGATACAAAGCATGTCGATTGATATTTAATATTGGGCGTAAGGATTTTCTTTTGCTGTTTCGGCAAAATAATCTCTAGCAACTGGCATAATTGACCAAGCAAATAATGCACATACGGCCAGTGCGGAGATAAGGGCTATAGTAATACGTTGAGCAGAGTTGTTTGTCTTGTTGCTCAAACGAACGAGTTGCCACGGCAGTGGTGTCAACGCAAGCAGAACAAAGCTGAAATAGGGAAAGTCTTGGTTCAAACTTGTCCGCCCAGCAATCAGCAAAGCGGGAATACAGAATACGGCAAAATATGGTGCGTAGGTCGTGCGCCAAACTGTAGCAAAAATACCCAAACAGAAGATAGCTCCAAGTGCACCCCAGCTCATGGCTAATGTAGCATTACCAGCAAACAGAATTAAAATTGCGCCCCCTGTTGCCCATAAGGTGCCATGGAGCGGTAAAACCCAGCGATATTTTATTTGTGGGAGCAAGGCGCTACCCAATGTGCCGATGATAGTAGGTACGGCTATGCGTGCGAACCATTCCCATTGCTCCGCATTTTCGGTAAAACGAAAACGAAAAGCACCAGAGGCAAGCATGGCATAAGAACTATATGCAGCGATAGGAATTAAACTGAGTAGCCACCAAAAGCGGTGTTTAGGAAGCCAATGGCTTAGCAGGAGGGCAAGTGCCCCAATACCAAGTGGGAAAACAACAATACCTGGCGCAGTATTCCAAGACCATGTGGCGTCATTGAGCCATATGCTTATGCCGCCAGTTACGCAGATGAGTGCACTCAACCAGAAGAATAAAGGTCGGTGGCGGTCAGACACTGGCCATAGCCAACGTTCTGCACCTATAACGGCGCAGGATGCCAATATAGGTGCTAGTAAAGCGTAAAGAAAAAATGGAAGATCAGGCATTTTTGTTTACTTATTTATTCAAAATGCCTTCGGTGGCATAAGTAATGGTCACATTGTCGCCAACAGCCTGTAACATTTTTCCCATATCAAAGTCACTACGCTTGACAGTAAAACTGGTTTCGAAGCCAATGCGATGGTTACCCCAAGGGTCATCGCCTTCACCTGTTTTCACAACTTCAACTGTAACATCTTTGCTTACCCCATGTAGGAGAAACGAGCCAGTGAGACTATAGGTGTTTTCTTTATCTGCGACAGGAGTGAAACCAGTTGCGGAAAAAGTAATCGCAGGATATTGAGCGACATCTAAAAAATCTGCGCCTTTGAGATGTTTGTCACGCTTCTCGTCATTAGAGTCAACACTTGTTGCATCAATTTTAATGTGAACGCTTGAAGCAGCAAGGTTTGCAGGGTCAAAAGAAATAGATCCACTTGTTGTATTAAAGCGGCCGATACTGGTGCTGATATTCATATGACTGACGCTGTAGAGCGCAGTTGAGTGTGAATTATCAATAGTGAAGTCAGCAGCTGGTAACACAGCCGCACAAGCGAGTAAGGTTGGTATAGCAAAACGCATAAGATGTCTCCGTATATGAAAGGTTCTGCATTCGTATACGAAGTAATAACGTCTCTGTTTGTCAGAAATTTTCTTGTGGTTAATTATACACTGTCTAGCGCCGTTCTTAGTCGCCTTCACTTTCAAATATTTGCTGTAGGGAATCAATGCTATCGAGGAGGCCAGCGCAGCCTCTCGCTACACAAGTCAGTGGATCCTCAGCGATGCGAACAGGCAGCCCTGTTGCGCGGTTGATCACGTCTGGTAAACCACGAAGAAGGCTTGTACCACCAGCCATGCAAATACCGCGTTCAATCAAATCAGCAGCCAATTCCGGCTGTGTACGTTCCAAGACAACTTTAATAGTGCCAATAATGGCATTCACTGGTTCACGAATTGCTTCACATATTTCTGTAGACCGAATCTCTAATTCACGTGGCATACCTGTTTGAATATCACGCCCACGAACAGACATGGTGACCTCTTCGGCTTCTTGTGGTTCAGCAGTACCAATTTGAAATTTAATACGCTCAGCAGTATTTTCACCAATTAGGACTTGGTATTCACGTTTAATGTACTTCATAATACATTGGTCGAATTCATCACCGCCAACACGCAAGGACTCACTACTTACAATACCAGCCAAGCTAATAACAGCCACTTCAGAAGTACCGCCGCCAATATCAACAATCATAGAACCAACCGGTTCAGCAACCGGAAGCCCAGCGCCAACAGCTGCTGCCATAGGTTCCTGTATCAAATAGACCTTACGAGCTCCAGCGTTTACAGCACTATTCTTAACCGCACGCTTTTCAACAGTCGTAATACCAGAGGGCACCGCAATAACCACACGTGGCCGAAATGGTCCACGTTTGCCATGCACTTTTTGAATAAAGTATCGTAGCATTGCCTCAGTAATATCAAAGTCGGCAATAACTCCATCTTTCATCGGGCGAACAGCCTCAATACCACCAGGAGTTTTCCCGAGCATAATTTTCGCCATATCACCGACGGCTTGGCCCTTCATCAGGACCTGATTCGTACCTTTTTTCACAGCAACAACACTTGGCTCAGCAACAACAATACCACGGCCCTCAACAGCAACCAAAGTATTGGCAGTGCCTAGATCAATGCCTAGATCATAACTGAACAGGCCCACAAACTTATCATACCAACCCATGAATCAAGAATCTAGATAACTATTGTAGAAGGGCAAGGGAAGTAAATATAAAGACTTTCTATTTTTAATTGACTTGCCCTCAATAGAACGTAGAAGAAGAGGAATGGTTATTGCCCGTCGCTTACTTGTACGCCCAGATGTGCCAGGCTGTTATCATCTAATGAGTAGATGTGTCCGTCGTTTGCATTGCTTGACGTATGATGAACGCCGAAAATGGGTTGAAGGTTGTTTGCGGCAACATGCTATGAAGATGGCGATTGATGTGCTGACCTTTGCTGTAATGAAGAACCATGTTCATATTGTCATTCGCATTCGGCCTGATTTGGCAGGGCAGTGGAGTGCGCGTGAGGTCGTTGACAAATGGCTGAAGTTGGTTCCCTGTAGAAATTCCGCAGGTGATGTGTTGGATTTGGATGATGAGATGCGAGAGCGGATTTCATCAAACACGGAGTGGGTGCAGGAGCGTCGAGCTCGCTTGTCTAGTATGAGCTGGTTTATGCGGTTGGCGAAACAAAAAATTTCTATAAAAATGAATAAAGCGGATGAAGTAACTGGGCATTTTTGGGGTGAGCGCTTTGTTTCTGTTTTTTTGCCAGATAGGCAGGCTGTAGTGGCGTGTATGGCGTATGTGGATTTAAATCCTTTTCGTGCGGGGGAGTGTAATTTGCCTGAACGTGGGGGCTATATAGGGTTACAAATAAGGGTGGAGCATGCTGCTTTTTATGAAAAGCAGGAGCGGGCTTTTAGAGAGCATGGTAATGAAGTCGTGAGTAGCCAAGGTAATGAGCGCCAGCAACAGCAGTGGATAGAGCCGCTCTGTTGCTGTGGAGTGTTTGTTGCAACTAGATGTGGTTATGATGACAAGTGGGTCCAAGAATTTTCTCCATCATTAACGGAACAGCGTTATTTAGAGTTGGTGGATAGAGCTGCTCGTGAAATGAGCTATCATAAAGAAGGCAGAAAAAAACGGAAGCTCAGTCGTGATGTAGAGGAAATTGTAGATCGAATGAATATCTAGTTAACGGCTGTCTTGAGGCCTTGTGTATTCGGTTTTGTACTCAGTATGTGCAACCATGCGAATTTGGGCACTTTCAGACCTGCATCTGTCTCTTGGCGGAGATAAGCCGATGGATGTATTTGGTGATCATTGGGCGCGACATCATGAGCGGATGGCAGATGCTTGGGACTCCTGTGTCGGAGCAGAGGATATAGTTCTGAGTCCAGGTGATTTTTCGTGGGCAAAAAAAGAATATGAGGCAACTGCGGATTTTGCTTGGCTTGATGAACGTCCAGGAAAGAAAATTCTGATTAAGGGCAATCATGACTATTGGTGGCCCAGCAGTAAAACGAGATTGCGTAATTTGTTGCCAGATCAAACTTACGCATTAAAGAAGAATTCATGTATTATTGATGGCATTGGCTTCTTTGGTGCGCGAGGGGGAGACTTTGCAGCCTTAACACAGTATGGAGATGAGCGAACCGAAGAAGATATAGCAAAAGCTTTGGCTCGTGAGGAGCGTGAATTGCTTCAAAGCTTAGAGCACTTGGAGCAGAGTGAGGGGGCTGATGAATTAAACTTGCGAGTATGTTTGTTTCATTACCCACCAGTTCCCGCGGGTCGTAAGGGCAGCCGTTTTACCCGTATTATTGAGAGTTCTGGCGCCAAGCATTGTGTTTACGGGCACTTACATGGTAAAGGTGCCAGCGCTCACGGGATAAATGGTATTTTTAATGATGTGTCCTATATTTGCACAAGCTGTGATCTTATCGATTTTACCCCAATACAAATAGCGGAGCTACCATAATGACTCGATTCATAGCATATACGGATGGTGGGTGTCGTGGCAATCCCGGTGTTGGCGGCTGGGGATTTATGCTGATAGATACGGATACGACTAAGGCTTTAGAGCGCCGTGGCGGGGAAGCAGAGACAACCAATAATCGTATGGAAATGACCGCTGCCATAGAGGCGCTCAAGGCACTGCGAGTGAAAGAACAAGGCCTAACTATCTATACAGACAGCCGTTATCTTATTGACTGTTGTAGTAAGTGGATGCCCGGCTGGAAGGCAAAGGGTTGGACAAAAAAAGGTGGCGAACTTAAGAACGTTGATTTATTGAAAGAATTAGACGCTTTATTGAGTATGCAGAAAGTTACATGGCAGTGGGTGAAAGGGCATGCAGGAGACCCTGGTAACGAACGGGTTGATGCCCTAGCGAATGAGGCTATGGATGCGTTGCTTGCAGGTGATGATCCTGTTCACTCGCAACGAGGCCGCTGGCAAGGATGAGCCAATGACAGGGGTGTTATTGCACCCCTGCTAATATCCAAATTGTACTGTAGCAAGGGTGTGTGAGTATTGATCATGCTACGTGCTATTATCGCTTGACCAAGGAAGTCTATTTTCAGAATACATCCTCTTACTGTCGGATGGCATATGTAGAAAGAGGCTATCACCGAAGGAAGCTGTGCTTGGCTCACAAGTCCAGTGAATATTTATTTGAAAGCATGCTCTACAATGGCTGTCTCAAGTACTGCGAAAAGGAAGGCAAACTATAAATGATATATGGAGCAAAAAAGATTGTGCCATTAGTCTGTGTCTTGGTTGTTGTTTGCATCGCCGTTTTGCATGTGCATGCGGTAGATATTGAAGGCATCATGTTTGAAAAAGGCCAATATACATTAGAAGACTTTGACGGGCAGTCTGTGGTTATTGCTTATATGGATACCCGTCATTATTATGGCGGTACTCTTTCTGGTTCGCGAAGTGCTTCTCAAAATGCGATTAAAGATTTACATGCACGTCGTGTTCAAGAAAAACTTCCCATTCAAATAATTGTTGCTGAACGTTCAGATATGGATTTCATGATGGCAAAAATTGCCATTAGTAATGACCCGATTAAGGGGGTTATTTATGCTCGTATCAGAAACCTGAGCTCTTTGAATGATAATAAGGCCAATGGATCTGTGCTTATTCAGCCAGATGGAAGTAAAAAAAACATAAAGCTTTCTCAGTTAGCAGAACAATATGCAGAAAGTTTTGGGGTTTTCCCGGTAAAGGGCGATGATTTACGTCATCCAGATGTCCGAGGTCTCTGGTGGCATTTTGTCAATGGTGATTACAGTGTTTTCAAGAAAATAATGATTCTTGCCGGTAAAGATAATGAAGAAGCTGTTCTCTTGCTTGATCGTATCGAGTCTGAATATGCTCAACGTATTCGTTCTCTGCTTTACGATATGCCAGAGAAAAAACCTGAAGCTAAACAGCATATGGTTGAGGCAGTCGATATGTTTGGCAATGTTATAGAAAAAGAATCTGCTTCGGTGGTGGAAGTTATAGCCATAGAAAAAACAGACGCTCCGTTTCGGGTGTTGGAAACGATGACAGAATACGACGAATTGGCTATGTGTATTCAGCGAGTGGAGAAAAGTAAAGAATTAAAAGATTTATTGAAGATAGCAAAAAAACATTTAAAAAAGCTGAAAAAGTCAGAAGTTTTAGAGGATGAACTGAAAGCACGTGAAATGTTTCGTAAAACGGCTGGTCCATGTAGCGGTGGGTGTCGTGCAGTATGGGAGCAATATACGAGAGGTTTTGCTGCGATAGCGAAGAAGTATCCGTATACGGTATATGGCGAGTTAGCCCAGCAAGAATTTGACTGTTTAGATGCAGCGGGCTTCCAGAGCTTTGCAAATAATTTTAAATCAGGCCGTTTTTAAGCCGTTATGCGAGAGAAGGTTGGTGAGATGTTTAAAATAGTGATGTTAACCTGTGCGTTGGGGTTTTCTGCTGTTTACGCAACGGATTTCCAAGGATTGCTGTTTAAAGATGGAGATGTTCGTACGCTAGAAGATTTCGACGGACAATCTGTGGTTGTTGTTTATCTAAATACTTCAAACCCGCAGAGTGGTGGCTATCTTGGAGTATATGATGAATCAAGTCCCTATTATTCTAAAATTAAAGACCTGCATTCGCGTCGAATTACAGAAAAATTACCACTGCAAATAATTGTCGCAGAACAAAAAGATGCTGATTACATGATGTCCAAAGTTGCTATTTCACATGACTCGGTCAAAGGCGTTATGTATGCACGGGTACGTCCGCAAACAAATTTTGTGGATGGTAAAGTTGGTTCAGCGGTTTTGTATCAACCGGATGGTGAAACAGCGTCTACAAACCTCAAAGCTTTAAACGATAGCAATCGCTCATATGGAAAGTTTCCGATAGAAGGTGCTGATTTAGCAAGTCAAGATGTGCGTACTATTTGGTGGCGGTTTGTGAATAATGATTACAGCATTATGAAAAAGCTGGTGTCATTGGCGAAAAAAGATGAGCAGGCAGCCATTCTACTTGGACGTATAGAAAAAACATACGGAGCTCGCGTTCGTGTACTGATCTTTGATCTGGAACCGTCAGATGGAGTTGTTAAAGATAATACGGGTAAACAATTGGATATGTTTGGTAATCCTGTTGGTAGTTCGCCAAAGCATACGAATAAAAAAGAAGTAGAGTCAGGCACCGAAGGAACTGTGCTTCCTGAAGAAGAAGGAGCGCCTTTTCGGACAATAAGCACACTTAAAGAATATGACGAGTTGGCAGCATGTTTAGAGCGAATTAATAAAAGTAAAAACCTCAAGAAATTAGTGAAAATAGCTGGCAAACGATTGAAAATTGCGGCCAAATCAGATGCATTAACAGACGAATTAAAGGCCAGAGATTTGTATAGAAAAACAGCTGCGCCAAGTGGTAAGGGAGCCAGAGATATATATAATGGTTATATTAAAGGATTTGGCTTTATTGCTCAGCGTTATTCAGAAACAGAATATGGCATGTATGCACAGCAAGAGTTCGATAAACTTAGTTCCATTGGTTGGCAGAATTTTGCCAATAATTTTCGTTCAGGTCGTTTTTAGGAGATGTGTAGTATGCGATGGTTGATTGTTCTCTTTTGCAGCGCGTATTTATGTGCAGCAGAAGGTTTGGTGACAGATCAATGGTTTACCGGTCAATTAAATGGTGCAACCGCTTTGAGTGGGCATGAAACGGTTACGCAATCAGCAGATGGCGGTCTTGTTACAAATTTCACCATGACCATGTTATTCTCTCGTTCTTTGGCAGGCTTTACATCAACCATGTCGATGACGCAGAAACGGCATTTTGAAGAAGGTGCAGATGGCCTGATTCACTCCTTTCATTTTGATGATGACGAAAATGGTACGCGAACAACAGCACGAGGTGTTATTAAAGACGGCGTGGTAGAGGCAGACATTACTCGCAATGGTCAAACAAGACATATGAGTATTCCAGTGCCAGAAGGGATTATCCTTTATGGTAACCACGGTGGCCAACAATTATTGGTAGAGTCCTCTATTGCTGTAGGTGAATCGGTGCAATTTCACAGTATAGAGTTATTGATGGGACACATTCGCTTAATTACCAGTACTGGTGTGCTGAAACATCGTAGTGTTGATGGCAGTACTGTTTACGACGTAACGGTTGATCTTATGCCTATGGTTACTACTAGCATGTCTATAGATCCCAAAGGTGATCTTATTCGTATGAGCCTTGATATGGGACCTATTGCCATTCGCTTAAAACGCTGTGAGAAACCTGTACCATTACATGGTGCAACCCTAGATGTGGGAGCTTTGGTTCATAATCAAGGCCGAGCTCCAGTAGCGCAGGGACGTAATCTTTATCGTCTACCCAAGCGAGCGCGGCAATATATTCCAGAGAATGAATTTCAGTGTTATAACGCAGATGGGTTACTTGTTGTGGAAGATCAGGCCCAACAATCTGTACCTGAAAAATTAGATACGTATATGAAGGCAGAGCCACAGTTAGAAATAGATGATCCATCATTACGACAATGGGTACAACAGCAGTTGGAGGTTTCTTCGGCGCAGACGCAGGCAGAGCGTGCTGAATGTCTACGTATGGCAGTGCGTACACATATTCGTAAAAAAGATTTAAGTAAAGGCGATGCCACTGCCTTGGAAACCTTCCAGAGTGCTTGTGGAGATTGCACCGAACATGCGAACCTGTTGTGTGCGGCTTTACGTATTGCGGGGATACCAGCCCGAACTGAGGTAGGGGTGGTTTATGCTAGCAGTATTGGTGGTTGGGGTGGGCATGCGTGGACCTCCTATTATGATACGGATCTCAAGTGTTGGGCCCTTACAGATGCGGCGTATCCTGGCATAAATCGTTGTATGTATATTATGACGGCGGTGTCATCTGGGAATGATGATTTTCAAATGAACGATGCCATCCTTGCAGGAACCACAGCTTTAATGGGGAAATCTATTGAAGTGTGCACGGGTCGATAGTGAGAAGTAATCGATCAAACAAAAAATATGTACACGCGTATTGAGTAGAGAAGCGTTTGCTGAGAGGCTTAAGAATGCGGGGCTTGTCTCGCATCTGGTGGCATCTAAGCTGCGCAGAACTTATATAACCCTGAATGACGAAGGAGCCGATCATGGCTGCAGAATTCACAGATGACAACTTCCAAAGCGAAGTTCTTTCTAGCGACAAACCAGTATTGGTTGACTTTTGGGCCCCATGGTGTGGACCATGTAAAATGGTTGGCCCAGTTATCGAAAAACTTTCTGGCGATATGGCAGATACAGTAAAAATTGGTAAACTCAACGTAGACGATGCGCCGCAAACGGCACAGACTTATGGCGTTATGAGTATTCCGACCATGATTCTGTTTAAAAATGGCGAAGTTGTTGCTAAAACAACTGGTTTTCAGCCAGAGCCAGCTTTGCGCGAATTTATCGAATCAAACAGCTAAGCAGACTATTTTACAGATAAGAGTTGTTGTATCCACGACCAGTCCTTTGGGCTGGTCGTGTTGTATGTGTAAAGACTTCATGAAAATACGGTAAAGAAGCGTAAAACGCTTGACCTGAGGGATTTTCGCTTAGTCTCCCCCGTTCAAACCCCAGCTATTATGGCTGGGGAGCGTTGTATCATGGGGCAATGCCCCGCCTATAAGGTATCATGAGTTTGGCGCTAAGGCCTCATGATAACCTGAGACGAGAGGAACGAGAAGGTATGAATGCGAGTGAATTTCTCCGCCTAGTAGATTCTATTAGCCGTGAACGCGGCTTAAGCAAAGAACAGATATTTAATGACATTGAAGAAGCGTTAATTCAGGCCGCGCGTAAGCGTTTTGAACAAGAAGAAGAATTCTCGCTCACCATTGACCATGAAACTGGTGAAATACGTGCGTACGAAGGTGATCGCGCCATCGAAATGGAAGACCTTGGTCGTATTGTGGCGAATGTTGCTAAACAAGTTATTATTCAGCGTTTACGTGAAGACGAACGTGATCTATTGCACGACCAATATGAAAACCGTGTTGGTACTATCATTTCTGGCACCATTTTACGTAAAGAGCGCGGCACTGTTATTGTTCAGCTTGCTGGTAACGAACGAGCGGAAGGCATTATCCCTCGTGACGAACAAATTCCGGGTGAAGTATACCGTCCGGGTGCCACCATTCGTGCTCATTTACACAGTGTTACTAAGCGCGGTCAACGTGTGCGCATGGTTATCTCTCGTACACACACAGAATTTATTCGTGAATTATTTGAGTCAGAAGTTCCAGAAATTGCTGACGGTGCTATTGAAATTAAAGGTATCGTTCGTGAGCCTGGTCGCCGTACAAAAATTGCTGTTGCTGCATTGGATCCACGTATTGATCCTGTTGGTTCATGTGTTGGTATGCGCGGTAGCCGTATCTCAAAAATTAGTGATGAACTTGGTGGCGAAAAAATTGATATTATCCCATGGGTTGAAGATGAAGCGCAATTCATCATTAACAGCATGAAACCGGCAAGTATCTTGTCATGTTCATATGACGCTTTCCGTGATCGTGCTCGTGTTGTTGTGACACAAGATCAATTGCCGCTCGCTATTGGTAAAGCAGGACAAAATGTCCGTTTATCAGCACGCCTTACACGTTACCGCATTGATGTTATTAGTGAAGATCAAGCTAAAGATCTTCGGGCCCAAGGTTCTGACCAGTTACAACAACTTATTAGTGCTGGCCACTTGGAAGACTTCATCCGTGAAATTTTCTTAGATAATCACCTCAATAGCCTCAGTGTTATTGCCGCACAAACAGCGGAAGGCATTATTGATGGCGTAGAAGGTTATAATGTAGAAGTAGAACAAGCGCAGCAATTGATTGATGCAGCGAATGCCTTGCTTGATGAAGAAGGCCAGAGCGAACGTGACGAATATATAGCAGTTCGTGAACGTTTAGAGTCTGAAGCTCTTGAGGGTGCCCTTGAGAGTGAGCTCGAAGATGAAGCAACACCAGAAGAACCAGAACAAACAGAAACGTCTCCTCAATGAGGTCATTCGTATCTGAACCGAAATAACTGCAAGACAGGTAGTATCTTATGAAGCTCAGCGAGCTGGCCCAGCAATACGAACTTTCCCCCGAACTCCTTCTGGAAGACCTTCCAGATGCAGATCTTGGCATTGAGCTCAGAGATGGTTTGGACACCAACTTAGACACCAGTGCTGTGAATCGCATCCTTGCGTGTGCTGGTTGGGAAAAACTTGATGGCTCCGAGCACGAACCGGTGCTCGCCAAAGAGTATGAGGAAAAACACAAGCGCTCACAGGCGGCCAAAAAAGCCGCGCAAACTCGTAAGCGTAAAGAAGAAGAAAAAGAGTTAGCCAAGAAAGAAAAAGAGCTGGCCAAAAAAGAAGAAGAGCGCCGTAAGCACGAAGAGGCGATCAAAGAGCGTGAGGAACGTCAGCAGCAAGAAGAAGCTGAACGTCTTGCCGCAGAAGAAGCCGCTAAAGCTGCGGAAGAGGCCGCTAAAGCTGCGGGTGAAGCCGCTGCTGCCGTTCGAGCTAGCGAAGCTACTCAGCAAGAAGCTGCGGTAGAGAAAATGGAAGCTCGCCAAGCGGAAGCAGACCGTATCAATAAAGAACTTGCCCGTCTTCGCAGAGAAGAAGCAGAATTAAATGCTCGCATAGAAGCTAAAACGGAGTCAGAAGTGCAGGAAGTGGACAGTGCTCCTGTTGAGGAAGACGAACCTTTGGTGGCTCCCGTAGAAGAAGCTGAGCAGGAACCTATCGCTGTTCTAGAACTAACCGAAGAAGAAAAAGCCGCAGCTCAAGCCGCAGCTCTTGAAAAACAAAAAGCGGAACAGGCGGCGAATATTGCCAAAAATATTGCCAAAAATGTTACCAGTAAAAAGGTGGCAAAAAAGGAAGAAGAGATTCCAGTTCCTGTTGCTGCCCCTGCTCCAATAGAAGAAAAAGCTCCAGAAACATCAGCGCATCAAGCTGGTCGTACTGCTGCTGCAAAAGCAGCCGCAGAAGCAGCCGCTAAAAAGATTGCTGCCAAGAAGAAAACTTCTGGTGTTGGCAGCAAGCTTGCGAATCTTGCCAAATCAACTGCTGCTATTAGCGATCACAGTATTAAAGATAATGATATTCGTGATTTGCCATCAGAAGACTCAACAGCACAACCAGATGCTGTTTTGACCGACGAAGAAAAACGTAATCTTATCCAAGCGAATATTCGTCGTAACCTGCAAATGGCTACGAAGGTAAAACAAGCGAAGAAAGATCATGCTGCCAAAAAGAAAAAGGGCTTCAAAGCTATCGATCGTCGCAAAGGCGGTCCAGGCGGTGGTGCTGGTGGTCCAGGCGGTGGTGCTGGTGGCCCAGGTCGTGGTGGTCCAGGCTTTGGTGGCCCCGGTGGTGGTCCAGGCGGCCCCGGTTTTGGTGGCCCCGGTGGTGGTCCAGGCGGTCGCGGTCGTGGTCGTAGTCGTCGTCACGAGAAAGTTGATGCGGCAGAAAAGGGCATACGTCGTCGTCGTAAAGTCTTATCAACAGAAGAAGAAGATCTTTCTGGTATCACAGAGTTTACGGTTACTTTGCCGTGTTCTGTTCGGGATTTCTCAGAAAAATCTGGTATCAAAGCGAACATGGTTATTACCAAGTTGTTCCTAACTGGTATCGTAGCTAACGTGAACTCTGTGATGGAACCAGATGCCATTGAATTACTGGCAGAAGAGTTTGAGAAAACGGTAACTATCAAAGAGAGTGCAGACCTTGAAGATGTAATGGAAGCACATCACGAAGAGGATGAGGACCCAGATAACTTGGCACCTCGTCCTCCAGTGGTTACCGTTCTTGGTCATGTTGACCACGGTAAAACTAGTTTACTTGATGCTATTCGTAAAACTAAAGTTACCGATGGTGAAGCAGGCGGCATTACTCAACACATTGGTGCATATACTGTTACCGCTCCAAATGGTATGGATGTGACTTTCCTTGATACACCGGGACATGAAGCATTTACTGCAATGCGCGCTCGTGGGGCTCAAGCCACAGACGTTGCTGTTATTGTTGTTGCTGCAAATGACGGTCTTATGCCACAAACTATTGAAGCGATCAACCATGCAAAAGCTGCGGGTGTTTCCATTGTTGTTGCGATGAATAAAATGGACCTTGAAGCAGCAGAGCCAGAAAAAGTATTGCGCCAATTGAGTGAACAAGAATTGCTGCCAGAAGAATGGGGCGGTGATATTGCCGTTCTGCCATGTTCTGCGATAACAGGACAAGGTATTGATGAATTACTTGAACGCTTGTCACTTGAGACAGAAGTTCTTGAGTTAGAAGCGAACCACTTTGCAAATGCTTCAGGTATTGTTCTTGAAGCCGAAATGAGCGAAGGTCAAGGTGTTACTGCAACGATCCTTGTCCAACGTGGTAGTCTTGCCGCTGGCGACATCGTTCTCGCGGGTACTGGTTATGGCCGTGTTCGTAACATGCGTAACTGGAAACACGAACGTGTTGAAATTGCTGGTCCAAGTACAGCTGTTACGATTCTTGGTTTGTCAGAAATTCCACGCGCTGGTGATCGCTTCACCGTATCACCAGATTTGAAACAAGCGTCAGTGCTTGCTGAAGAGCGTTCACACAAATTGCGTGAAAAAGAATTGTTGGCGAAATCGAAAACAACAACTTTGGACTCACTCTTTGAAGATATTGCTGCTTCTAAATTAAAAGAAGTTCGGATGATTCTCAAAGCGGATACATCTGGTTCTTTGGAAGTGCTCAAAGCATCACTGAATGAACTCAGTAACGATGAAGTTCGTGTAAACATCATTCACTCTGGTGTTGGTGGTGTCTCTACTGGTGACATCTCATTAGCTGAAGCGTCAAAAGCAATTGTTATGGGTTTTCATGTGGTTGCCGATAATAAGGCACGGGCCATGTCTGATGATAAAGGTATTAACATTAAGAGTTATACCATTATCTACGAACTGCTTGATAACATTAAAAACCTCATGTCTGGTATGCTTGAGCCAGATACCGTTCAGAAAATTATTGGACATGCAGAAGTTCGCAATGTCTTCAATAGTTCTAAATTTGGTACCATTGCCGGTTTGTATGTTACAGATGGTAATGTACAACGCGGTTCCTTCATGCGTCTCACTCGTGACAATGTTATCTTGCACGAAGGTCGTGTAGATACCTTGCGCCGCTTTAAAGAAGATGTCAAAGAAGTTCGTGATGGTTACGAATGTGGTTTGACTCTAGAGAAGTGGAACGATATTGTTGTTGGTGATACTTTTGAATTCTTCGTGAAAGAAAGCGTTGCTCGAAGTCTATAAATAGAACCGTAAGTGAAAACAATACAGTGGGGCTGGAAATCCAACAGGGGAATTTCAGCCCCTCTTTAATAACAGCCGAAAGGTAGTGAAAGAAGAAATGGCAAAAAACAGACGAATACGAATGGAATCATTACTACGCCGTGAAATAG
Source organism: Planctomycetota bacterium (assembly GCA_016745075.1). Classification (GTDB taxonomy): domain Bacteria; phylum Planctomycetota; class UBA11346; order UBA11346; family UBA11346; genus JADGDD01. Next base: position 181,191 of record JADGDD010000003.1, read on the forward strand.
CGAATTGCGTCACCAATGAAATCCGTGATCCACGTATTGGTTTTATTACCATAACTCGTGTGGAAATGACGGATGATTTGCAAAGTGTCACTGCTTATTATACCGTGCTTGGCGCAGAAAATAAAAATGGAACAATGACACAACAAGCTTTGGATAACTTGCGTGGCTTTGTTCAGCGTTCCTATGCTAAAGCGGTTAGCATGCGTCGTGTTCCGCTGCTTAATTTTAAACAAGATGCTGCTGAAGATAAACGTTTTGAAATGAACGAATTGATCAGCAAAGCTCGGGCAACCGATCCCCGCGTAGAGAATGAATCTAAAGATGATGAGTTAGCATAAATTATACGAGACAGTACTGACTATAAGAGTGTATCATAAAAAACCCTCGTCCATATATGTGGACGAGGGTTTTTATGTGGGAAGAATTATTGTTAGTATGCTGCGCCGCCAATAGCGGTGTCTTCACAAAGTAATGATTCACCTCGCGCAAGCCGTGCAGCAGCGTCATCAAGCATGACTTGGGTAGCGGTTGCGCCGATGCGGGTAATGCCAAGGGCACGAACGAATAATAAACCATCAAGATCACGTACACCACCAGCAGCTTTTACTTGAATGTTGTCTGGGCATGAAGCGCGCATTAAACGAAGATGCTCTTCTGTGGCACCTTTGTAAGAATAATCACCGTTAGCTTGTTTAACAAAACCGTAACCAGTAGATGTTTTTACAAATGCGATGTTGAGGTTTGAACATATTTCACAGAGTTTTTTAATATGTGATTCCTCAAGAAAATCATTTTCAAAAATGACTTTGAGAATGGCCTTTTCACCAACAACGGCCTCATTTACTGCTTTCAATTCAGCGGCAACATAATCCCAATCACCGCCAAGTACTTTACCAGTATTACTGACAATATCAATTTCCGTTGCGCCTTCTTTACAGGCACGGATTGCTTCGGTGATGATGGTGTCGGTGTGACTGTTACCATGTGGGAAGCCGGCAACTGCACACACTTCTACGCTGCTGTCGGCAAGCAATTCGGCTACCATCGGAACAGCATATGGCTTAATGCAGACAGTGGCGCAGTCATATTTGGCAGCAAGTTCACAACCTTCTTTGAGAATAGCATCGGTCATTGTTGGGTGCAGTAAAGAATGGTCAATCATTTTGGCAAGATCACGAAGAGTTGGTTGAGTAGCCATGTGTGTCTCCTTTCACGAGAAACATAGAAAATGTGTAGTGTATACTTACAGCTTATACAGTGGCTAAGCCACTGTCCATATAAAAATATTTGCGGTGGGGAGAGATTGGAAAGGTGTCTGGTTGAGTGTACCCGCACACAACTCACGTAAGATATTTATTAATAATAACTTATGTGATTTTATGGTTTGGTCTGTAGGTAAGTATGGGGTAATTTTGAGGGAGAAGATATCATCTGCCTCAAATGTTCTGCTCTAGAGGTGATTGATAATGATAAGACTTCTATCTTCACTGGCCCATCAATTTTTGCAATGTCAGAAAAGCAGGTTTCCGTCGATAGTTACCCTCGGCATCATCACAGAGGCCATAACCTCGTGCGATAAGTTGCCATGTATAGATACGCTCAACGAGGCCAGTAGCATGTAAATCTTCATAATACTGCCGCAAATAGCGGGCAGCATCAGCTTCACTGACACAACAAGAACCGGCAGCGGGGGCCCATTCTCCCATATTTTGGAGTGGCCAATTGACTTCTGTAACCCATAAACGTTTGTGAGTCGTTCCAGCAGCACAACCAAGTGCGGCAATGAGCCGTGCTTTGCGGGCTGCATTAAATAGGCCCCATTGTGTGGAACGAGGAGAACCACGACGATCAACATAGAGTCCAGCAGCAATCCCATCCCATGCACGGCCTGGTTGCCAGCGAAGACTGCGATGTGTCGCAGCTGGTTCAAAATCGAGGACAGAAGATCCAAGCCATTTGTAAGAAGAAAATTCTTCTCGTAGGTCGGTAAGTGAGCGAATCAGTTCACCATATTCACCAACATGGGCGCAGCCCCACTTGAGGCGATTGATGGCTTGGCCTATCTGCACTGCTTCAGCAAAAGGGCGACAGCATTCCAGTATAGAACGCACATCGTTTTGCCATTGTGGTAATGAGCAAATACTACCACGGTCTTGGGCAATACCGATACTTATGCTGCGAGCAGGAAGCATTTCTAATAGTCTAAGGTAGGTATCCAGCTGGTTACGGTGCCAAACAGGAATGCGGACAAGAACATGTGGGCGACCAAGTTCTTCCAGCATATCAGCAATTCGCTCTGGTTCACCACGATCAATGGAAAGGCCAACACCAATTGTATCAGCAAGTGTGGTACTATGGGTCCATGTGCCAGGAAAGCAGTAACGGGCAACAATGTTTGGTACAGCGAGTGTTAACCGTGCAGCGGTACGTCCATATTCACGCCATGCTCCAGCTCTAAGTGAGCGTCGTAATTCTGGATCACGAACAGGAAGAGGTTGGTCACTAGTATCGTGCCATGCCTGATCATAGAAAACTTTTTCTCGCATTGGTGCAAATGGTCGTCAGCCCTTTGCAGGTGCAAGTCGCAAAAAGCGGGTGATACAGCCTGTTTTTATACGGCATACAAATAGAAACCCCTTGTGCAGAGAAGCGTCTATTTACTATTACCGTTCTGCCGAAGACGGCTTTTTGATCAAACGACAGGGCTCCCTCAGAGAAGGTGGCCAGTGAAAGGAAAACATGAACAAACGAACAGCAAGAATACTAAGCGGTGCACTTGGTCTTATGGCGTGTACCTCTGCATGGTCTGCGGAAGAGAATGTTGAACAAACAACAGTTTCACAAACACCGACAGTAGCCGTTCCTACCGTAAGCGTTGGCGAGCAGGCAGCGCCGAAAGAATTAATTGCTAAGCAATTTGGACAGATGCTCTTTTTGGACCTTGCCCGTTACAGTACACAGCTTGGCTTGGATGAAGAACTTGTCCGTAAAGGTTTTGTGGATGCAATGGAATCTGGAATGACTGAAGAAACAGCCGGATTTGATCGTCAAGGTCTTCATAAAAACTTGAATGATCTAGCACAGGCTGCACAAGCAATTGAACAGGCAAAAGCAGACAAAGAAAAAGCAGAAAAATCAGCTGGTAATAAAGAGGTTATCGAAGCATTCTTAGCCCGTATTGCAGCTGGTGCCGAAGGTATCAGCAAAACGGAGACCGGTATTTCTTACGAAGTTGTTACTGCTGGTACGGGAGAAAAACCGTCATCTGCTCAAGTTACTGTGAAGGTACATTATGAAGGTTCATTAGAAGATGGCAGTATCTTTGATTCGTCATTTTTGCGTGGTCAGCCAATCGAATTCCCTTTGACACAAGTGATCCCAGGTTGGACCGAAGGTGTACAATTGATGGAAACCGGTTCTACTTATCGCTTTCACATTCCGTGGAACTTGGCTTATGGTGAACAAGGCCGACCACCATCCATCCCACAAAAAGCAAACTTGATCTTTTTGGTAGAACTTATTGCTATCAAATAATCACGTTTGAAAAGAAGATCCAATTGCCCAAAAGGTCCCTGTATATACAGGGACCTTTTTTTGGGTCATCGAATGAGATGTCTTGATCTAAAGACCTTGCTGAACATGTATTTATAAGGTATACTTATGAGCTTTCGTAAGGGAGGAACCGATGGAATGTAGAGCATGTTCGGTGGAGTTGGCTGATGAGAGTAAGTACTGCCATCTCTGTGGTACAGCACAGGAGCGTTATACCTCCACCATTATTCGTAAGTCAGAGCGAGGTGCCTTGGAACGGCGTAAGACAACGACCCATATACGGCATGTCTACCCAGAAGAAATTGTTGTTCTAGCACAAGCTGCTCTACATGGTGGTGATGCTGGCGGTTCTGCTTTTTGTGAGCAGGATGATATTGATGCCTTGTTTGATGATTAGACGTGTGCGTGAATGGCAGAAGGATTGAAGTAATATGAATGAACCGAAATCGTCACGACAGCAACGGGTGAGTAACCGTATTAAACACAAGAAAAAACAAATAACGGACGAGCCAGATGTTTCGGTTGTTTGGAAGAACATGATTGCGTTGTGTCAAGACGAAGGCTTTTTGAGTGACCAAGGTTTATTACGCCTTATTCAACATGCGCAAATTCGCACATCACAAGACCTGTTGCACGCAGTCTTAGAACGTTGTGCGTGCACTCCAGAAACAATTTATCGCATTTATGCACAAGCCCATGATGTTCCATTTGTAGATTTACAATGGTATCAAGTTGACATGAAGCTAATGAAAATGTTAATGTTAGAAGTTTGGCTTGAGTCGCAAATGTATCCTATTGAACTCGTTGGTAATGAATTGCATGTGGCCGTTGCTGACCCAGTGAGCAGCGCAAATATTGTTCGAGAAATTCAATTAAAAACTGGTTATAAAATACATATCTACGTGGCGGTGCCGTCTCAGATAGAAAAGAAAATAACGTCAGCAGCAATAGATGAGGAAGGGTTGCGTAAAAAAATAAACACCTTGTTGCAGCAACAGGGCGATGTCTCACATATGTCTAACGAGCTTGCATCGCAATTAGTTGGCGTAGCAGTACAGTTACGGGCAAGTGATATTCATATAGAGCCGCTTGGTTCGCAGTACCGTGTTCGAATGCGTGTTGATGGTGATTTAGTTGAAATGACGATGTTGACGCATGAGATAGCCGTTCAACTTATCAATGTCTATAAAGTTATGGCAAAAATGGATATTGCAGAACGTCGTTTGCCACAAGATGGGCGTATTGATTTTAAACTACGTAGTGCCCAAGTTGATTTGCGTTTGTCTACCGTTCCGTCATCTGGCGGAGAGAAAATGGTTTTACGAATTTTGGATAAAACTCTAGTTGGTTTAAATATTGATAGTCTCGGGTTGTCGCCACATTTAATAGAGCCGATGAAAGGTGTCATCAATAGACCCAATGGGATTTTGTGTGTAACTGGGCCAACGGGATCTGGTAAGACAACAACTTTATATGCATGCCTTGGGGAACTTGCAAAAAGTACACGTAATATAACAACGATAGAAGACCCCATAGAATACAGAATTGGTGGCATTACACAAATTCAGGTGAATACCAAAATAGATTTAGATTTCCCGGCTATTCTTCGAGCCTGTTTACGGCAAGACCCAGATATTTTATTGGTAGGTGAAATACGAGACGAAGAAACTGCCCAAGTTGCCATTCAGGCTTCGCTTACTGGTCATTTAGTGGTGGCTACAGTCCACACCAAAGATGCTCCATCCGTTGTTACGCGACTTATGGATTTAGGTGTATCTGGTTATAATTTGGCACACGGTTTATTGGGGAGTATTAGCCAACGTTTAGTACGTCGTATCTGTCCGCACTGTAAAGAGTCTGTTCTTATGGATGAACGAATTAGAAATATGCTTGGTTTTGAGCAAGAGATAACAACTTGGCGAGGAACTGGATGTAAAAGTTGTCATAATACCGGATATATTGGCCGTTTGCCAATTATGGAAATTATGACAATGACCCCAGCAGTTCGTGAACAGGTAACGATGCAAGCGAAGTTATCTGCGGTTGTAGATGCTGCGGCAGAGGAAGGATATAGGCCAATGTTGCAAGATGGCTTGGTGAAGGTCTTGAGCGGAGAAACGACGATAGACGAAGTCTTACGGGTTGTGGCCTTGTAGAGGCTGTTGTGAAGAATAAAGTAATACGTATGAGAGGGTCGTGTTGATGAAAATAGCTGTGCCAGCCCCAGACGTCTTGATCATAGATGATAGTGCCGAAGTCCGCCAACTATTGGTGCAGGCACTGAATGATATTGGTGTTTTTGAAATAGAAGAAGCGTGTAATGGAGCCGACGGTTTATCTGCGGCAGCACTAGAACAGCCAGATTTAATTTTACTTGATCAGGTGATGTCTGCACAAACTGGAGAAGATATATTGCCCTCTTTGCGGGAGCTATTACCCAATGCACTTATTTTCATGGTGAGTAGTATAAAAGAGCGTAGTTTTATTTTAAAAATGAAAAACCTTGGGGCAAATAATTATATATTAAAAACAGATTCCGATTTCCCAATAATCGTCCAGAGAAAAATTATGAAGGCATGGGGCCAGAGTGATGTGCGGACTGATCGTTTTAGTAGTGGTGAAGGTCATGGAACAACCATTATTCCATTTGGATAAATATCGTATGAGGATACTACATTGGTTGGTGCTTCTGTGTTGGTGCCTACCGATGTCGGCAGAGCAAATTCATCTACAGGTGGAATCTGTGCAGATACAGGCATCAACAGACAAGAGCATAAGTTGTTTAGTGACTGGCCGTTACGCATTGACTGCCGATGATACGGTTCGATTGACCAGCCGTTGGTTTTCTGGACCAATGACACATATTCCTCTGGTATTTTACCGTTCAGAACAAAAAATTGTATCGGATACGGCATGGGAGGCGTATGTCACAAAATATATGTCGTATGTAGAGCGTTCGCAATATCCTTTTTTTATACAATGTCAGCAGAGTAGCACCAGATTTGATGCAAAGGGAATGTTGATCAACATTCAAACGGAAGAACTTTATTTTTTCCCAGCCACAGAATACAAAGAACAACAACGATTTGCTGATTCGTCCATTCCAAGTATTGAAGAGGCAGAAGCCATGATTCAAGCACTGCAAACAGATAGCATTGATGATGAAATATTGCATCCCTATAAAGAAGAATGTGCTACTGAAGACCCCGTCGATGCAGCTTTGGCTTATGTCAGTAAAGAAATGAACGGTCTTGATCAGCATATTCAAGCAGGGCAAGGAGGCGGTGGTTTTATGCCTGAAGCATTGATGCGACAGTCATTAAAAATGGAACGTATTATTCGTCGGAACAATCCTGATGAAATCTGTGCTTTGGCATTGGAGCATATTGAACAAGATAAAAAACGTGTCTTGCGCCGTTTGCAAAGGGTTCAGAAGCGTGCTCAAGAGAAAACCTCTATGCATGACCGGCATTTTCTTTTGTCGTATACAGCCTTACATGCAGAAACAGAATGGTGTCGCTTATGTGCGTTGGCCGCCCATATAGAAAACGGACAACGTTGACTCTGAGCAGTTAGACTTAGCATCTCAGCTATCATTCATACCCATATCTCTGCCTCTGTGCAGGGGTACACCATCTTTCTTTTAGGAGTTTTCTATGTCACGTTATCTACTCACTGCTTTATTGGTTGTATTCACTGCTGGTGGACTTGTTGCTATTGAGACAGAAGGCGCTCAAGAAACTGTAGCAATGACTTCCGTTCAGAAGCAGATTGTTGTGCTAGGGTCGGAAAAAGAAGGTGAAGAAGAGTCTTTAGAGGACTGCATGGATGAAATGTCTAGCATGCTTAAAGAATTGAGAAAAGGTTTAAAAAATGAGTCGCTTACAACAGAACGGTCGCTTGAATTGATAGCGGATATTCAAGAAGAAGCACTTGAATGCAAAGCAATGAATCCAAGTATTATTAAAGAACTGCCGGAAGACCAACAGGCAAAAGCTGTTTGTGAATATCGCAAACAAATGGCAGGTCTTGTTATTGTCTTCTTAGAAGTGGAAATTGCATTGCTTGAAGGTGATACAGATGCAGCACAGGCCCTCATTAAAAAATCATACGGCGCAAAAAAAACAGGTCATAAACAATTTATTAAAGATGAAGAATAAAGTGGTGCGTAAAAGCGCATCATGTATTCAATACTAATCAAAAGCTCATTTCTGTTATAGGAATGGGCTTTTTTGGTTGTATCAGAAGCGTAGCAATTACGGAGTATTCATGAATATTTTTGTTTTGGGCGATAGTATCTCTATTCATTATGGCCCCTTTTTAGAGCGTTATCTCGCTGGTAGCATGGGCTATGCCCGAAAAAGTGGAGAGGAAGAAGCGCTTAAAAACCTAGATGTTCCCTGTGGTGCAAATGGTGGTGATTCGTCTATGGTGCTTGCTTACCTTCGGGCTCAAAAAAAGTTCGGTACTTTTCCGCATGATTTACTTATGCTCAACTGTGGATTGCATGATATCAAAACAGATGTTGCGACAGGACAGAAACAGGTGCCGTTGGAGCTGTATCAGAAAAATCTCCAAGAAATTATTCAATGTGTACAAACTCTCCAGACTGCTTTGGTATGGCTGCGAACGACGCCAGTTGTCGATATCATCCATAATAAACCAGATGCTGGTTTTCATCGTTTTGCTTCCGATGTAGATGTGTATAACAGTGCGGCAGATGCTCTCATGAAGGATGCAGGAATTCCGGTTATAGACCTGTACGCTTTTACACAGAATATGAGTGATGATCGTTATTGTGACCATGTTCATTTTAAAGAACATGTACAAGAAAAACAGGCGGCTTTTATTGCAGGCTGGCTTATGGCATTTAAAAGTCAGTTTCAATAAATTATTGTTGAACCATATGACCGACATATCCCTCTAATTGAGTCAATAAAATCAAGTAATCATGTAGGCGTGTCATTTAGACAGGGTTTTTAGCGTTTAAATGGGCGTTAGTGGATATAAAATATAAAAACAGATTTGGCACAGCATTGGCTCTCCTTAAAATAGTCACAATAACCACATTACATAAGGAGAATGGTCATGTTGACAGTAAGAAGCCCGTTTTTAGATACTTTCTCAGCAGTGCGTGAGGCTTTGTATGCCTACGGTCCAGAGCAACGTGAAGATGTTGATTGGTCTATTACCAAGGATGAACAAGGCATTACGCTCTCCGCGGCATTGCCAGGCATAGATAGTGATGCCATAGAGCTACAGCTTGAAAAAGGTGTGCTACAAATTGCTGTAGAGCGAAAGGTCGTGGCTCCAAAGGGAGCACGTACGGTACGTGAAGAATCGAGTTCATGGTCAGGAACGTATCGATATAGACTTCCAGCCGAAGTAGATGTAGAACAAGTCTCAGCGCTATATAAAAAAGGCATCATTTCCATAGCCTTGCCTCTGAAACAAGCAGCTCAACCCAAACGTATTGTCGTAGAAAAAGCATAGACTCATAACAACTTCCAAAAGAACGAAAGGATATATCATGACTTCAACAACTCAAACAACATGCGAAACAGTTAATCCACGCCAAGTTGCACAGGCGGCCATCAATATTTATGAAACAGAATCAGCTTACGCCATTCATGCAGATGTTCCTGGCGCAGATGCAGAGGCAGTGCAGGTACACTGTGAAAATGGTAAACTGATATTTCAAGCACAAGCAGATGATGGTTGGACTTGGGAACGTACTGTTTCTTTGCCACGTTCAGGAGACGTAGAGGGTATTGCTGCTGAATGTGCTAATGGTGTACTTCGGATTAGTGTTCCGAAATCAGCTGCAAGTAGAAAGCGAAGCATCTCCGTAAGCCAAGGCTAATCGTCTCGTCTCTGCTAGTGACCATCGTAATAAGAAAGGAATAAGTATGCAAAATATTGTCTCTCGTTTATCCAGTGCGCTTGTATGCAGCATGGTTTTAAGTATTTCCCCAACCGTTGCCACATTAGGAGCGGTAGAGCAGACCACTCATGATAGTATCGCGCTATTAAAAGCACAGGGTAATGCATTTAGTTCTGTGGCAGCAAAAGTTATGCCAGCAGTCGTGTATATTGCTGTCGAAAAGAAAATTGTTCAATCAGAACATCAATTTAAAGGCGGCCATCCTTTTGAACATTTCTTTAGACAAGGGCCACCACATCAGCAAAGAAAACAGCCACATACACAAGGTGGTCAAGGCAGCGGATTTATTGTTACCGAAAACGGATATATTCTTACCAATAATCATGTAGTTGAGGGAGCAGATTTAATAACCGTCACATTAGATGATGATCGAGAATATGAGGCTGAGATTATTGGTACTGATCCGAACTCAGATATTGCTCTGATTAAAATTGATGGTGAGGGTTTACCCATTGTGCCGATGGGATCATCAGATGATACGAGTATTGGTAGCTGGGTACTTGCCGTTGGAAACCCTTTTGGTTTAGATCAAACGATTACTGCAGGCATTATTAGTGCGAAGGGAAGGACGACTGTTGGTATTTTAGGACGAGAAGGTTACGAAAACTTTATTCAAACGGATGCGGCAATTAATCCAGGAAATTCTGGTGGTCCTTTGGTAGATCTCGATGGTGAGGCTGTCGGTATCAATACCGCCATTTTCTCGCGTTCTGGTGGTTCGATGGGGATTGGTTTTGCTATACCAATGGACATGGTTAAACCAATCTATGAACAATTACGCGAGCATGGCAGTGTTATTCGTGGTTTTCTTGGTGTTATGTTGCAACCACTGACACCAGATTTAGCTAAAGGTTTTGACATTGAAATAAATGGCGGGGCACTTATTAGTGAAGTCATGGATGACACTCCAGCAGCACAAGCAGGACTCCAGCAGGGAGACATTATTCTTGGTGTTGAAGAGAAAAAAATCGATAATCTCCATACCTTACGTAATCACATTGCATTTATTCTACCAGACACAACCGTCACTATGCACGTTTTACGTAATGGTGAGCACATCGACATTGATGTAACCATTGGTAGTCGTGCAAGTACGCAGAGTATACAATTGGGCCTGCATGGTGGAGACGGTTACACAGGTCTTCGTGTAGAAACTTTATCAGAAAAAATCAAAGAGAACCTTGGTATTGATAACGGTGTGCTGATTAGTCAGGTAGAAGAAGATTCTCCTGCTGCTCAAGCAAATTTGCAACCTGGTCAAATAATAGTGGGGGTCAATCAGCATCGAATCAGCTCACCACAAGAATTAAAGGCAGCGGTACAACAAGCAAACGAACAGAAGAGTAATCTTTTATTGTTAATTCGGGATGGTGAACGTGCCCGTTATGTGGTTCTTAAAATACAATAGTATTTATGAGCACGTGTGAAGGAGAGAGTAGTACCCTTTTTGCAAATTCCTTGATTAAGGTCCCTATTATTACAGAAGCCCTTTCTTCTCTGTTTTTATATACAGAAAAGAAAGGGCTATTTGTGTTATAGGTCCAGCTACGAAAAAAAGTTTAGCAGATTTTTTGTTCGCGGGCTTTGTATTCTTCTAAGGCTTTTGCTTTATCTTCAAAGCCAGCACGTCCATGCTGAGCGAATAGGGCTTGTTTGTTGGAATCGATGCCCGGTTGGTTGAATGGGTCTATGCCATAAAGCTCTGCGCTCATCACAGTGGAAAGCTGTAACATGTAGAAAAGCCCACCCATGGAAGCAGGATTAACGCTATCCAATAAAATCGTCATATTTGGGCGGCCAGACTCAGCAATTTCTTGAACGGCTGTGTAATAGCTATTTTTGACAATTGATTCAATGGAGCTGCCACCAAGGTAAGCAACAGCTTCAATTTTTGGAAAAGATTTTGGAATTTCGATAGTGTCGCCGTGATCATCACTGACAATAAAGGTCGTTACTTTATCAAATGGGCCTTCACTATAGAGCTGCATTTGACCGTGAAGACCGCTTGGGCCAAGACATGATGATGGAGTAGGCCCCACGTGAACAGCTTTGCCTTTACGGTTTAACATTTTACCAAGGCTGACCCCCAGTAAATGGTTGTACCAATCAATGGCTCCAGCAAGACGAGAAGAAAAGCCCATAGTGGCATGAATCGTTTTGCGGCGTTTACGTGTTAAGAGGTAGTGAATGAGCGAGTGCATGTAAGCAGGGTTGCTCCATGCATCGCCATGCCAGCAACGCTCTTCCATAGCGCGAGCACCAGCAAGCACAGCTTCAATATCTACACCAGCAAGAGCGGCAGTGAAGAGGGAATAATTACCAAAGACACCGTAGCGATCACCAAGGTATTCTGGCCATGGTAATACTGGAATTTTTTCTTCATTTGTAATTTCAATGAGCGGACTGCGTTCAACATCTGTGCAGAGTAAGATTTGTTTGGTTACAGCCGTTTTTGTTGCGTTTTTCTTCAACCAATCGATCAGCCACAGGAAGATGCCAACTGACTCAACCGTGGTGCCAGTGCGGCAGATAACTTGGAAGAGCGTTTTCTTTGGATCAATAACCGAAATAACATCTTCAATGGCTACGGGGTCGGTGTTTTCCAAAAACAAAATTTTAGGTGGTTTGACTTCTTTTGTTTTCGCTTTGCCTTTAGCAGCTGTAGCAAGGTTACGGTGATGTGGACAAAGCGACTCAATCAGGCTTTTTGCCATCAATGACGCGCCCCCGCTTCCAATAACAACGATATATTCCCATTTGCCAGTATGTTTGGCTATAAGCTCATGTAAGTCAGTCAGATCTTGATGTGGAGAATCGAACCATGAACTTTCTTTCGTTTCACGTAATTCAGCAATATTTTCATGATGTTTAGGAATCTTAGCGATGAGCGTATCCATCTCTGAATCGGTTAAACCATGTGTAGCACCAATGGCACCAGCAAGGCAATTTGTATAATCCAGCTGCGGACAGCTGCTCGTCAGATTCGTCATAACCACATACTCCCAATTCAATTACATATACACAGCCAGAGACTAGTCGTTAACACACGATTTTCAACGATTGATTAAAGGACATGCATAAATATAGATTGAAAAGAGCTTTGCGTAATCTAGGATGGTGTCATGACCGTTGCTCGTCACCTTCAGCTTGATGCCACACGTCCCACATGGGTCCATTGTGTTTCACGTTGTGTACGCAGGGCCTATCTGTGTGGGTTTGATCATACAACTGGGGTTTCCTATGAGTATCGAAAGCAATGGATAGAGCAGCGTTTACGCCTACTTGCCCAAACAGCTGCTTGCGAAGTCGCTAGTTATGCGGTGATGAGCAATCATTTGCATGTGGTTGTTCGGATGCGTCCAGATGTGGTCAAAGGATGGTCTGCTCGTTCTGTGGTTGAGCGTTGGTTGACTATTTGGCCTCGGCAAAGGCGTGTATTTGACGAACAACCAGACAACCAAACAACCAAACAAAGAGATGAGCAAAAAGCCGAGCAAAAAGATGAAGTAAATGCTGCTACACCAACAATTGACGCGGAAACACAGCAAACTGTGTTAGTTAATGAGCAAGAAATGGCTCGTTTAATTGCCGATGAGGAGCAGGTGGCAAAGTGGCGAGAGCGTTTGGCTGATCTTAGTTGGATGATGCGTGCTCTTAAAGAACCGATTTCTCGTAGAGCTAATGCTGAAGATGGCTGTTCTGGTACCTTTTGGCAGGGTCGTTTTAAGAGTATTCCGTTGTTGGATCAGGCTGCTTTACTTGCGTGTATGGTCTATGTCGATTTGAACCCAATTCGTGCTGGGGTTGTCGATAGAGTAGAGAAGGCTCGTTTTACGAGTGCCTATGAGCGCATTCGCGTACGTAAGATAAAGCGGAGGGCAGCAGAATTACGACGTAATGGGCAGTCTGAAAGAAGCTCTGCTTTGTTGGCTCAAACGGATTTAGTAGATGAGCTTACGATTGGGGTGGAGGAATGGCTGACTCCGATTGAATCTTGTTTGCTTGCTGTAGACCAGTGTGTTTTTGTTGGAGAAGGAGAGCCGCGTCTACAAAATATGTCAGAGAATGATTATCTACGTATTGTCGATGGAACCGGCCGTTTTGTGCAATCTGGTCAAGAGAGTGTTCTGCCAGGTTTTCTCATTCCGGTGTTGGAACGATTGGATATAGACTATGAACGTTGGCGCTTGTGCATGTTTGGTCATCAACAGTTTCTTGGGTCAGCAGTGGGATGTGTGTCGTCACGTCTGGCAGAGGCAAAGCGCCGTGTGAAGAGTTGGTTACAAAACCGTTGCCTACTGTTTGCTTCTTAGAACAGCTTTCCCCCCATGACGATTCTAGGGATGTGTGCTGGTGTGGTAAGCAGTTCGTATGCGCTCGACATATAAATCAGTATTATGATCACCTTTAAAACGCTCAGCTACTGTGCTCAAGCGTTCTTTCCAATTATCATTTTCCATCATGGTGTCTACAGCTGTATCTACCCATTGTAGCCATTGTGGTGGATTATGTTGAAGCGTACCGTGTTCATCAAAATGTAAATGTGTGCCTACGTGGTGATAGTGAACGAAACGTGGTGGTACGTGTGGCACCATATCATGATCGTTGGTAAAGCGTAGGTGTTTTGATTGCAGGCCAAGCGTGTTGTCATACCAATTCTTAAAGTCTATATCACCTGTGCGCGGTTGGCCTATGGTGAGAATGCCGTGTACGTGATGTTGCTGGGTGGTAAGCCATGCCCCAGCCACAGATGCCAAGGCCCCACCAAGACTATGGCCACAGACCCAGAGGCGTTTCCCAGAGAGAGTAGAAAGTGTTTGCTGTATGGCTTTTTGCACAGCAGGAGAAAAAGCTTTATTAAAACCGTGGTGGATTGTTATGTTTGTAGCCCAGCTTGGGCAGGATTTTTTGAATTCAAGATCAGTAGTAATATCTTTAACATTCTTTTCTGTGCCACGGAATGAGAGAATAATATGTTCAGCATTGGTGGCGATAAATGCCTGAGTATCTATTTCGGTATCATCTATCCATGTTGTTAGTTGGCCACCCCATTGTTGAATACGAGCGTCCACATCTTGCTCGTCTCTATACGCTAATCGAGCAAATTCGGCTAAACCAGCGGCGTGTTGTAAGCTCATGGGGGTATCATCTAATAGATCAAAGGGAGAAACTGGAAGGTTTGTGAGCGTTGTGTGAGTAGTAGGGTCTTTTTTATCTTCGAATAACATATTGCCGACGAGCCCTGCTTGGGGGATGCCTGCATCTTCGAGTCCAGCAAGGAGTACCCCACGTAAGGTTTTTCCGTAGTTCAGCCACCGTTGTTCGTAAGCTTGTTGTGCGTGTTGCATAGCATGGGCAGCAGTGCTAACGGCTTCAGCTCCGAGATCACTAGATGCAATACATTTCTCTATGGCGACGTGTAGTGCGGCTCGGTCGGTTTGCAGATCGTGCTGCAATTGTTCCTGTTTTTTTTCTAATTGTGCATTGATGTATTGAATCAACTCTTGGCCAAAATGTGCCAATTCGTTATCTATGTGTTGTTCAATGCAGTGTTTTTGCTGCTGTATTTTTACTTGGATGTCTGGTGGCACTAAGTCTGCTATGCTATCATAGTACCCAGATAATTCTTCAAAAGCCATAAGGTTCTCGTTTCTTAATCAGCAGCAGGGAGGAGCGAAGAAAGGGATAGTGTCGTGAGTTTTTTAGAGAGCTGTGTTTGCCATGCTTGTGTGTGGGCATCAATAACGATTGTGGTTTTCTCTCGATAGTTGGATACTGTTTCCGTTAAATTCTTGGTAAGTTTTCGGCCAAATGAGGTGTCTGGCATGAAGCCTTGAAAGAATAAGGTCAGTGGTCCCGGAGACTCTAAATAGGTTTTAATTTCTTCTAAGCCTTGTACGTGAGCTGAGGTGGTTGTTTTTTGTTCATAGCTCTTGGCAAGCACTGTGTCAGTAATAGTAGCGGTATCGTATGTACGTATTTCTGGGGGAATCTGTTTCCGGTGTTGTTCCAGTTTGGAGAGAATATCTTGTTGAATCATGGTCATATTCTGATCTATATGGGTAACAATTTCATCGTTACGCCGATGTATTTCAGCAAGAATACCAGCGATAATACCTTGCAGTTTTTGTACTCTTTCTGCATTGTCTGCTATCTGTTCGATGTGTAGGTCTTGTTGAAGAGAGGCGAGTCGTTTGTGTACAGTAGCTTGTAAGTTTTTTTCTGTACCTTGAATAAGGTTTTTACGTTTATCTGCGCATTGAAGAATAACGTTCACTCGTAACTGTTCAATGGTGGTATGCCAATGGGCTAATTGCGTTTGCTTTTCGCTTTCAAGGACAAGTCGAATAAGGTCATGTAACAATGCTCGTTCCTGATTGTCTTGGGCAACGATGCTTTCTTGCATAACATCAATCAAATCTATCGCTTTTTGTTGACGGGCATCATCACAGCCAGAAAGTACAAATACAACAATTCCCAGAATGAATAATATATGTTTCATGGATGTTGTTCCTTGTCAGCACTGTGTTGTAAAGGTGCTGTTGCAATATCTCGAATGCGGGCATGCAGGCCATGAAATTGTGGGGCGGTGTTTTTTGTGTCGTTTTGTGTAGTGCTTACAGGAATATGAGTAGGCGTTTTATTTCGTTTGTGTATATTACGTATTGGTCCTTCGTCAACACTGCGGCGTAATGACTTGGTCATTTTTCGCAAGAGGTCATATGGTAAGGTTGGGAATAAACCAAAAATAAACGCGTAGGCAAGGATAGCCGGTGTAGACCGTATTCCATCTAGCGGATCTGCTCCACTTAAGCCATATGCATAAAGCCAAAAAACAGCGAGTGACATAAACGGTACATAAACAACTTGCATTAAACCGTACAGCGTTCCGCGTGGTGTCCAAATGTTCTCTTGCTTCCAGCCCATTAAAAACATGCCGCATTGTAATAAATTATTAGTCATGATGCCAAAGATGCTCCATGCAATAATTTCTATCCAGCGCCAAGAACCAAATAACCAAAATCCTTTGAGCTCTCCATTAACAATGTTTTGTAATTCTTTTTCTAAATGCTTCGTTTCATTTTGATAAATAGTGAATTGTAAAGAATCTGAAGAAGGACGATAATGAAAACTTGGATTGGCCAGTAGGCTGTGTAGCCATTGCTCCATCAATGTATGATGAGCGATAGTTCTTTCTGGTGCATGTAGTTGTTGCTGAGTCTTGTGTTGTGGAATGACATCTGAATGCGTTTCTGGAAATTGTGTTCCAGCAAGGAGTTGTTTCTGCAAAGGGGTTAGTGGATCTTCTTTTGCAGGGGTAGGCTGAGCTTGTTTGTGCGGAGTGTTGATTGGTCTGTAGGCATGATGCAGAGCCGCAAGAAGGTTGTCAAAATCTTGTAAGGTGCCAATGTTTTTCCTCGCAATCAGGCCTGGTGCTATGATGTGAATTGCTTGTTGTTCGGAAGCTTGTTGGTTTGCTGGGAATAATTCTTCAGGACGTATTTCTAATGTATGCGTGTCTGTGGCCCAGCGAGTGATGTATTCGCGGAAGAGATCACTTGTGCGAATGTTTAATTGTTGCAAATGTGTGTGCGTACGAGAAAGAACCCCACGAAATTGTGGAAGCTTTTCAAAGCTTGTTTCGGTCGGGTCGTCAAAGGTATGGTGGTTGCTGTGTCCTAGTTCCAGCTGACCAGAATTTTTTGCAATGCTGATAGAATAATTCCCCAGCAAACCACGCACGGTTTGTTGAACATGAGTTTCGTATGTTCGTTGATACTTTATTTTTCCAGACGTATAAACAACAATGGTGACGATAAGAATAAGCAGCAAGAATATCGCGTTGAGCGGTAAAGAGTTGCAGCAGGCGCGATAGATGGGTGTCATTTACGTCCTTTGTTCGTCTGTGAGTTCAAGTAATATTGAGCGGTAACTACGTCCCCAACGCATGGCAAGTGGCGGCATGAACGAAACAAAACATTCTGCGGCATCGCACCATGCTTCTGTGCCAATAAAAGCATCACGCGCTTCTTCTGCATCGAGTGCCGCATCATCTAATTGGCTGCGATGGCAGGCCATCAGTGCGCGTTTTTCGGCAACGACATCAGAAATGTTTACCAGAAAGTCTGGCTTGGCATGGGTGAACCCTTCGTGCTGAGCCAGTAATAATTCAACGTCAAAGGTGAGCTGGGCACGTCGCATGGCTTGCATAGAAATTTGATAAGCAGCACTGTGATCTGGCTTATCAAAGGGCCAATGGGTAAAGACTGAGCGTGGTTTAAGTGTGGTCATAAGTGCTGTGATTTTTTCAACAGTATCACGGTCGGCAAAGACATCGCCGTCTATGTGATCTAAAACCGTCAGTTTGGCATTGAGCATGTTTGCTGCGGTTTGTGCTTCAGAGCGGCGCAGAGCGGCAGTGTCTTCGCGTGGTTCTGTACTGAGCACCCGTTGTTCTGGGTCTTTCAACCCTTCAGGTGGAAAGCCATGTTGTCCAGGAGAGAGGATAACAATATGCAGTTGATATCTGTCTTTTAACAAAAGTGCAGTCCCGCCCATGAGGCGTTCAATATCATCTGGGTGGGTCATAATCACAAGTATGTTTGAATTTGGCATGGTTTGAATATGTAGAGCGAATACTAGAAGACAAGAGTTAGGATAGGGGAAAAGATGCTTTGTTACTGAGCTCTTCAGAGCTAGCATGCGGATATGAATAAAGAAAACTGTCTAGCGGTATTGTCCATTTCTGAAGCGGCAGCGGTGCTGAGTCCTCATTGGGAAGAGTCTGTTTCCTTATATCAGGCACCATCATTTTTGGCTGATGCAGAGAGAATACGGTCTATTGCCGAATACTGCGGTATACATGCTGCAGCAATAACAACCTGTATAAACTGTGCGCAGAAAATTGGCGCGTCTCAAGAAGCCAGTTTCTTGTTCTTTCATCTGTATCGCCTTGCTTTTGAAAAACTGGATTACCCGTCCAAAAACTTCAGTTCTTTACCACTGTTGCCTTTGCTTGGTGAGCACGAATCTGTTGTCTATTTATTACTGACCTTGCAGGTATCCGAAGAGATTCGGGCTTTCCATAAGAATAAACATATTCCAGAACAGATTTCTCAAGAAACCTTGTACGACGTGGCTATCAACATGGATAAGTGGGAGCGCACCCACGGTGGCCTTATTGGTTTAGCACCTGCCTTACTTGGTTGGTTTAGAACGCATAATAGTCGGGCATTGTATCGTATCGGTCGTTTGCAGTTTCATTATAAAGCTTGTGATGACACCATAGCGGTGTACAGAAATAAACAGACACAAGATATTGTGACTTTCAGCAAGGCTGGGGTTCATTATACTTCAGAAGGTTTTTGTGCTGTAGATGGTCAGGAAGATCAGTTGTCAGATAATTGGTACTCTGTGTGGGAAGAAACTGAAAAGGGTCTTACTGCCAACCCTATTACGGCCGGTGGTCAGGCACAGCAAAAAACAATAACCATACAACCAGATGAATGGGATTGTGAGCTGGGGCTTGGCAAGCATACATTGGATGTGCATATCCCAGAAGGTGGCGGTATGACCGTGGAAGCGTGCATAGCATCGATGACGAATGCTTTACCGTTTTTCCAAACATATTTTCCAGAAAAAACAGTGGATGGTTTTTCTTGTCGTTCATGGATTTACTCGCCACAGTATGATGAATTATATCGACCAGATGCAAACTTTGTCTTATTTCAAAAAGAAGTACATTTGTTCCCTGTTTGGTCCAGTGGCACAGAAGGCATCTACTTTGTTTTTGATACCGATGATATAGATCTCGAAACCGTGGAATGTCGTTCTAGCTTACAAAAGGCGATGGTTGGGCATTTGCGTGCAGGCGGTGTGCTGCGTGCAGGCGGTATGTTCTTCTTGAAGAAAGATATGGCTCAACTTGGGCAGCGTTGTTATCATCAAGAAGCATCGCAGTAGAAAAAGAAGAACATAGAGGGCACTTTCTACAGATCTTCTTTCTGGCAGTACGGGTAAGTAAGTGGTTCTATTTTTTTATTCTCACCTTGAACTAAGCCCGCCAGCTCTATAGTCCGCACGTATGTTGCGACCTATATTATTGAAATTGTCAGGCGAAGCCCTACGTGGTACCGCTGATGGAATTTTTGACCGCCATGAACTGATGCGCGTAGCGCAAGAATTGCTGAGTGGCATAGATAACGGCGCGCGTGTTGGTATTGTTGTTGGCGGTGGTAACATTTTGCGTGGTGATGGCATCTCCGGTGATAAAGGTGATCCAACACGCGGACATTACATGGGTATGTTAGCAACACTGATCAATAGCCTCGCGCTTAAAGAAGTGATAGAAGATGCTGGCGGTGACTGCGAAGTGGTTGCTCCACATAACATCCCGAATGTTGCTCATCAATACAATCGTGCTCAAGTTGTGCGTTGGTTAGATGAAGGCGTTGTTGTTGTCTTTGGCGGCGGTACCGGCCATCCATTCTTTACCACAGATACAACCGCTGCCCTGCGTGCTGCTGAAATTGGCGCTGACTGTCTATTAAAAGCCAGCAATGTCGATGGCATTTATACAGCAGATCCACGCAAAGATAGTTCAGCCAAGCGGTTTGAAACCCTCAGTTTTGATGAAGCGATAGCAGGCCGTTACCAAGTTATGGACCAAGCGGCGTTTGCTATTTGCCGTGACCAAAGTGTTTCCATCCGTGTTTTTGATATGCGTCAGCCAGGAGCTATTGTGCAAGCACTTGGTCCAACTCCACCGGGAACGTTAGTCGGAAGTTAAGAGCATGTTAAGGGCATGTTAAGGGAATGTTAACGGCGTAAAGTGCTGTAAGCTGGCTATTTAAACATTTGATTAATAAAACAAGGAGCCACTCATGGCCATAGAAGATATCCAATTTGAAGCAGAAGAACATTTTGAAAAGAGTATTGGTGCTCTTGAAAATGATTTTAAACGTATTCGTACCGGTCGCGCCACGGTTGGTATGGTGGACCATGTGCAGGTCGAGGCTTACGGTGCGTTTATGCCACTTCAACAATTGGCCAATATCTCTGTGCCAGAGCCGCAACAGTTACTTATTAAACCCTACGACAAAAGTTCACTCAAAGATATTGAACGTGGTTTAACCGTTGCTGATCTGGGCATGGCTCCACAAAGTGATGGTGAAGTGATTCGTTTGAATGTACCAACTCTTTCAGGCGAACGCCGCAAAGAAATGGTTGCCTCGGCTAATGAATGCAGTGAAAAATGCCGTGTTGCTATGCGCAACGCTCGCCGTGACGCTATCAAGAAAATTGAAGCCGAAGGTAAAGAAGATAAATTGCCAGAAGATCTCATCAAAAAATCTGTAGAAGAAGTGACTGAGTTGTTAAAACAGTATGAAGGCAAAGTTGAGGTCGAGCTCAAATCCAAAACAGACGACTTGCTTAAAGTCTAAGCTTGTATGTTAGAAGACCAACAACCGTGGAACCTTGATAGGCTCGTACGTGTGGCGCTTACCTGCGGCATGGTTGCGGGCCTGTTGTGGTTATTGGCGTATCTTGGCCCAGTATTGGTCCCCTTTATCATCGCCTTTCTATTGGCCTATTTATTAAACCCCTTGGTTTGTCTGGTTCAGCGTAAAGTGCAGAACAGAACTGCGGCCGTATTGGTAACGCTCAGTGGGGCTGCTGTGACGGGTATTGGGTTGTTATGGGTAACGATTACCTTGTTGGTTGGCCAAGCTGTGCACGCGGTTAACATTCTTAAAGAAATGGCTGTAAACGGCCAATATGCAGATCGGGCTTTAGAATGGTTGCCACTGAGCGTTGTTGAGCGCATACAAGCCTACGGTGATAGCTGGACCGATATTGGCACATTATTGCAAGATGAAGAATTCATGAAGGTCTTGCAAAGTAAACCCGTAGCAGATGCCGCATCATGGCTCTTCGCCCAAAACACCGCTTTGGTTTCTCAGCTTGGTGGTATCTTGGCAGCTATTATGGGCCTGACGGTTATTGTTTTATATCTCATATTTTTGCTCATCGATTATGATTGGTTTCGGAGCAGTTGGCAAAAATGGATACCAGAAGTGCACAGAGAACCGACGCTCAATTTCCTTGGCGAATTTGATGCGGTGATGAATCGTCATTTCCGAGCACAGGCAGTTGTCTCCATGCTCACAGGTTTGCTTTTTGCTATCGGTTTTTCTGTCATGGGTTTACCGTTAGCAATAATGATGGGTGTGATGATGGGTGCATTAAATATGGTTCCCTATCTCCAACTGGCCGGTCTTATCCCTGTTGGCATTATGGGCCTCATTATGGTCGTCGATAAAAGTATGAGTATTGTTGAGGTAAGCGTGTGGATACTCTCGATTACCGCTGTGGTACAAGTCATCCAAGATGCCATTCTTGTTCCGCGCATCATGGGCAAAGCCTTCGGGTTGCGCCCCGTCATCATCTTACTCGCCATTATGATCTGGGGCCAATTGCTCGGCCTACTTGGTCTCGTTATTGCCCTTCCTGCTACCTGTTTATTCGCCGCATGGTATCGCCGTCTTGTGTTACATGATGTAAAAGAATGAAGATGAGTTGGGTTAACTGAACATACTCGGTAATTCTTATAGAATACTTAAGCTATGTGTTGCCAAGCAGCCCATTCATCAAGAGACGTAACCTGCTCCTTATTAGCAAGCACAGCAGCTAAGACGGGGAGCCAGTCTGCTTCAGGATGGTGCAATGATTGAGCCGTTGCAATTACTCCAGAATAGTCCCAAGTACCAGTACGCAGGTTTTCTAAAACGAGACGCTTCAATTGTATCAGTGCTGGTGGTTGTTCAGATTCTTCTCCACAACAGTACTGATACATCCATAGTTCCAGAGTAAGAGCTGGTACAGTTTGGTCGGTAATATGTAAAAATGACTGTTGTATTAAATGACGTCCTTCATCTAACTGGTTTAATGAGAGGCATAAACGGGCATAATTCCCAAAATGATTTGCGTTTTTAGGGTCTAACTCAATAACTTTTTTATACAGTTTTTCTGCCGCATCGTGTTCAGAACGAATGTCTGTAAGGAAGTTTGCATAACCCTCAAGAATACCTGCATTTTTAGGATTTATTTCAATCGCTTTTTTATAATACTCTTCTGCTGCATCATATTCAGAACGAATATTTTTTAGGAAGAGTGCATAATTTCCAAGAATACCTGCATTTTCAGGGTCTATTTCAATCGCTTTTTTATAATATTCTTCTGCTGCATCGTATTTAGAACGAATGTTTGTAAGGAAGTTCGCATAATTTCCAAGAACTTTTGGTTTTTTAGGGTCTATTTCAATCGCTTTTTTATAATATTCTTCTGCTGCATCGTATTCAGAACGAGTGTTTTTTAGGAAGACTGCGTAATTTCCAAGAATACCTGCATTTTTAGGATCTATTTCAATCGCTTTTTTATAATATTTTTCTGCTGCATCGTATTCAGAACAAATGTCTGTAAGGAAGTTTGCATAGTTCCCAAGAATGTCTGCATTTTTAGGATCTATTTCAATCGCTTTTTTATAATATTCTTCTGCTGCATCGTATTTAGAACGAATGTCTGTAAGGAAGATTGCGTAATTTCCAAGAAGATTTGTATTTTCAGGGTCTATTTCAATAGCTATTTTATGCTGTTCTTCAGCCGCATCGTATTCAGAACGAATGGTTTTTAGGAAGAGTGCATAATTCCCATGTAATTCTGCGGACTGAGGCAAATTCTTAATGGCAGCCATATACATATGATCACGCTTCTCCTCATTTTTTTCGGCATTTATTTCGGATTGCCAATTCCACCATGTTCGTGCTCCTGTGGTCCGTGTCATTGTGTTGTTAATGGCTTGAGTTAATTCTGCTGTATCAGGGGATGTTTTTGTAGCTGTACCATCTGCCTGCACAGATAGGTTGATTGAATCGATAGTTTTTTGGAGTTCTTGACCCTGATCAACAATACGTTTTGCCCTTTTTTTAGCGCGGTCAAGCAAGGTTTGTTCTGGGATGGGGAATTGAAGAGCATCGCCTATAAACATCATGGTTTCATCAAATCCAGGAATAGGGACAAGAGAACCTTTCTGTCGTGCGACAAATTCTTTGATTTCAGTGCTCGGCTCAGGCCCTTCTTCCCAATAACACCAATACACGCCACCAGGCAATGAGGTTTCAGGAAGTTCGTTAAGCAACTTCATGAGACTGCCGTCATTTCCTCCATAACCAAATACGATGGGTGTGAAGTCCTTAAAGAGCTTGATGAGGGCTGTTTGTAAACTCTCAGAAAGGTCGGTTTGAATTTCTTTCGGGTCACTTTTAGGAGCCAGTAGTAAATCATTGTGAACTTTAACAATAAGAGGGCGACGTGTACGAGAGCGAATAAAACCAGCGAGTGATTCATGCCCACAGACTAAAGGGTAGGTGTCACCATAAATGGACAGTGCATCAGCAACAAGGTTATCAAAATTTGTCGTTATAACAACTTTGTGCCGAGTTGTGTCCATTATACGGGCAAGAACAGAGTAGCCAAAACTAGGTTCGGAATCTTTCATCTGGTCTTCTAGGTAGGCATAGCCGCGATTTGGATCACTGCTATACATACGATTGTACAGGTCCGAATAGGCGGCTGCTTGGTTCTGTGGGTCAAAGTCGGGAATACCAAGATTTTCCGTGTTGATCCAATCTTTGAACGGAATGGTTCCGTAGTCCATAGATTCACGATGAAGGACGGGGAGCCAGTCGTCAACCATTTCACTGGCGGTTTTGATATTTGATGTTCGTGAGGCTCCAGCGCCAAGAATGAAAGCGAAGGAGCGATCAATCATTGTTTCATGTGCAGAGATAAAGCGATCTTTTAAGCCCGTGAGCGATAGCGTTGTTACGTCCAAGCTGCTGTCATTTGACATAATTCTTAACTCTCCTCGATCGAAACCTCATTAAGAGCATTTTATTGTAGAGAAACTACACGAGATAAGAAATAGGTTTTTCTCCTATCTTTTATAGTGGTGTTCTAAATCAGCCCATCTGTTTGAGTTTGGTACAGTCGGTAATAAGCGTCTTGGCGTTTGAGTAGCTCTGCATGGTTACCGTCTTCAATAATACGGCCATTTTCTAAATACAGTATACGATCAGCGGCAACAATCGTAGAGAGACGGTGGGCAATGGTGACGCTGGTTCGGCCAGCGAGCATGCTGTCCATTGCTTGTTGAATACGTTGCTCGGTCAGTGAATCCAGTGATGAGGTTGCCTCATCCATAATCACAATACGTGGGTTTTTTAAGAGGACGCGGGCAATTGCCAGACGTTGGCGTTGACCACCAGAGAGTTTGAGGCCACGAGTGCCGATGGTGGTATCAAGACCACCTGTGAGTTCTTCTATAAATTCTCTGGCTTCGGCTTGTGTGAGTGCAGCCCAAATCTTTTCATCTTGGCTTGGGTCATTGGTAAATAATAAATTATAACGAATACTGCCATCGAACATCGGGTTGTCTTGAAACACCATACCAATGTGTTGACGGAGGCAGGCGGGGTTGAGAGCTGCACTTGCATGACCGTCAATCTTTATACTGCCGGAATCTGGATGAACAAAACCGATGAGTAAATTGGAGAGGGTTGTCTTGCCACCCCCAGACGGACCAACCAGCGCAACGCGTTGACCATCAGGAATATCTAATGAGAGATTGGAAAACAAAGGGGTACTGCCAAAAGCAAAACAGACATTATTTAAGCTGATGCTGCCAGTGTTGAGCGGTTTACTGTCACCGTTTGCGTATTCATCTGGTAAATCACAGACTTCCCTAGCTCGTTTGCTAGAGACGAGGCGAGCTTTCATTTCCGACCAAAAATAAATAAATTGGAACAGTGGGCTGCGCAATAATTCAATAAAGACGACAAAAGCCATCATATCACCAAGCGTCATGTGGTGGTGGAAGACACGATAGCTGCCAATGCAAACAACTAAGAGCCACGGCAATAATAATATAATGTGAGTAAAGG
The DNA here is from genome assembly GCA_016745075.1 of Planctomycetota bacterium. Taxonomy (GTDB): domain Bacteria; phylum Planctomycetota; class UBA11346; order UBA11346; family UBA11346; genus JADGDD01. Next base: position 206,688 of record JADGDD010000003.1, read on the forward strand.
CTTGCAGGGTTTGTTGTTTGAGGGCAAAAGTAATGGAGGTGTCAGTGTAGGAATGAACTTCTGCATCAATGCTTGCTTGGTAACGATCTTCACGAGCAAAACAGCGAATGGCCCGAATATTTTCAATAATATCGGTAACATTGTATTGCAAAGCTTGGCGTTTGGCGAGCACCTCTTTTTGCGCGTCTTCAAGTGCAAAGCGAAGGCGAAAACCTACCAGTAAACAAGCCGGAGAAAAGATAAGAGCAAGAACAGCTAATTGCCAATCAAGGACAAGCATGATGGTGCTAATAACCAGAATCATGCAAATAGGGCGAATGAAAAAACGTATCGTATCAAAGACAAATCCTTCTGCATGCTCAACGTCGGAGGCAAGGCGGCCTATGTGTTTACTAATATCGCCACTGACAAATAAAGGGTAGGGTGCGTGTAGCATGGCATGCATCATAGAACAACGGAGACTGTGGCCCATAGCTGCCATGACTCTGTGTACGACATAATTTTGTAAAACTTGAAAAGCAGATGCGCCGCCACGCATAAAAAAGGCAAGGGCACCAAGAGTTATTAAAGAAAGTGTATCGCCAGCCGGAATAAGATAATCGAGGCCAATTTTATTGAGCATAGGCAAAGGAATATTGACAATGGCCATCAATAAAATTAAAACCACGGCTTGCCAGAGAAAACCACGTCCTTGCCGAATGTGCAGCCATAAAAACTGGAACATATTCATGAAGAGGCCTCCCAGTTAATGAAGCCTTCTACTTGCGCGTCATACAGGGATTTATAGACCCCGCCTTGCTCAAGCAATTCGGTATGGGTCCCTTGTTCGCGGATGCGTCCGTGTTCTAAAACAACAATACAATCTGCGTGAACAATCGTGGAGAGACGGTGTGCAATGACAATACTGGTACGTGATTCAAGGACATCATTGAGAGCTTCTTGGATATGTAATTCAGAAACCGAATCAAGGGCGCTGGTGGCCTCGTCTAATAATAAAACATCTGGGTTTTTGAGGATAACCCGAGCAATGGCCAATCGTTGACGTTGCCCACCAGAGAGGCGAATACCATTAAGGCCAACAACTGTATCAAGTGCATCTGGAAACGATGCAACGAAGTCATTGGCATGAGCCAAACTTAATATGTGCCACAGCTGTTCGTCTGTAATGCTTTCAGGATCATCTGCGCCAAGCAGCAGGTTATTACGAATGCTGGTGTTCAGTAATGTTTGTTCTTGAAAGACCACACCAACATGATGACGTAGTGTTTCCAATGAGAGAGTTGAAATATCTGTGCCAGCTAAGGTAATGGTACCGCTGTTTGCGTGGTAGAGTCCGAGCAATAAATGAAAGAGCGTTGTTTTGCCGCTGCCGGATGGGCCAACAATAGCGAGGGTTTCCCCCGCTTGTAAGGTGAGCGAGAGATCTTCAATAAGTGGAATATCTTCGTGGTAACGGAAATGAACCTGATCAAAGGTGAGACTCGCGCCAGCATTGGCATCCGTTAATTGTTTGACATGACGACGTTCATCGTTGTCTTCGGTTGGGAGGTCGAGTGTTTCTTGAATGCGGTGGAGTGATGCATGGCTTTGGGTCAGCACATTATAATATTGCAGAACATTATTGAGCGGTTCAATCAACATGGTAATGAGCAATATTTGGGCGAGAAAATCAGCAACATTTAATTCGCCACCAATAACGAGCCAGCCGCCAAAAACAAAGAACATATATTGGGTAAAGATGAGAACAACAGAAGCGCTTGAACGCAGGGCACTTTGACTTGTTTCGATGCTCACATCGGCAAGTTGATAGGCTTCAGATGTGGTATGTAAATGTTTATGTAAGAGAGATTCAAGGGTAAAGCTTTTAACGACCGAAATAGTATTTGCTGCTTCGGCAATGGTAGAGGAGAGTGCTTCGCGCAAGTCTACTTTTTCTCGTGAACGTTTATGAACGGTGGCCCGTAGCCTGCGTTGAATGAGAACGGTGAGTGGCATCATGACCAGCGCTAGCCCAGCAATACTCGGATTCCAGAGAAAGAGAGCGGTCCCGAAAATAAGCAAACGAATAAATGAGGTGATGGCAACATTCACGAGTTCGGCAATGGCCTTGTCTACATCATCAATGTCATTGAGCCAACTTGTTGCCTGACCACCAGCTTGGTGATTTAAAAAATAGCCATAGGGTAAACGCACTAAATGGCAAAAAAATTGATGGCGCAAATTATTTGCGGCATCAAGAGAAAAACGACGACTTAAACGAACCCGAGCTATGGTAATAAGGGCATGACCAAGATTAAGGGCAAAAGTTGCTGCTGCAAATAAGCAGATGATTTCAATAATCTCTTGTGAGCTCAGACCTGCGTTGAGTGAAGCAATGAGCCAGGAGAAAAGAAAGGGGGTTGGTGCCAGTAAGGATTCTGCACAAATAATGAGTATAATTAAATAGACAAAATTACGCTGTCTCAGTTGAGCCAGTTGTAATAAATCTTTAAGGAATTGAAATATTTTCACCTGTTATACGGGCTCGCACAACATGGAGAGATCAAGGGACGTTACCGAGTGGGTAAGTGCCCCAACGCTAATGCGGTCTATGCCCGTTTCGGCAACACTACGAATGGTTTCTAAAGTAATGCCGCCAGTGGCTTCTAAGTGTACGGCAGGGTTTAAGCGGTCACGCTCAGCTACGGCTTGGCGTAATAAATCTGGCCCCATGTTATCAAGCATAACAATCGTCGCATTGGCGGCTATCACTGGTGCAAGATCTGCGAGTTGTTCAATTTCTACGGCGATAGGCGTGTCTGGTCCTAATTGCTGGCGACAACGAGCTACAGCATCGGCAGGGCCATGTGCCCCATCCATTAAAGCGATATGATTTTCTTTAATGAGAACCATGTCAAATAAACCAATACGATGGTTTTCAGCACCGCCAGCAACAACGGCTTGTTTTTGCAGGTAGCGCATCTGTGGGCAGGTTTTCCGAGTATCGTAAATTTTGGCTGTGGTTCCAGCAATGGCTGCTACGTATGTGCTGGCCATAGTCGCGGTTCCAGATAAACGTTGAACTATATTGAGAATAGTTCGCTCAGCAGTGAGCAAAGTTGCTGCACGGCCACGAGCGCGGAAGATAATATCCCCGGGCTGAACAGCTGTGCCATCGAGGACAGCGTGGGTAATGCTGACATTGCCGCCACAATATTCAAAAGCGGTATCGGCAACGGGTAGGCCACAAATAATACCAGAGGCTTTAGCAACAATGCGTGCCTCAAGCTGCGCTTCATCTGGTACTAGACATTTTACGGTTATGTCACCAGACAGCGCATCGTTGCCGAAGTCACCACCAATATCTTCTGAAATAGCTTGCTGAATCAGTGAACGCGTAGCGGAATGGTCATAAATTTTCATAATACTCTTTCGTAAGCTGTGGTGCTGTTAAAATGCACCAAAACTGGTGAGTGCAATTTTGAAAAAGAAGCCTTCATCGTAGAGTGTGCCTGTTTCATCAAATTCTCGTTCGTAAATACAGGAGAGGGAGCCATCTACTAAATGACGAATAAGTTCTATTTGTACGTGATCAATATCTTGACCGCCTTCTAAAAAGGTGCCATCTACGCTAGTACTATAGCGGTTTCCTACAACAGTAAAACCGGCTGTTTTTGTCCAAGTCGGATCATTATTGGAAACCGTCATATTGGTGCCGTAACGAAAAGAGAGCCGGTCATCAAACAGGAATAATTCGCTGGTTAAGTCAAACCGAGAAAATTCTTGTTGTTGAGCATTGTAGAGAGCATTGCTACTTAGAGAGAGGGCTGTTGATATTTGTCCGGCGATGTTTGCGCTAACGTCTATCAGTGCATCATCGCTGACTTGTTCTATACCAGAACTATCGGTATAGGTGCGCTCCTTTGCTCGCATAGCCCAACGGCTTAAAAGATCACAGGTAAAGGTATATTCATTTATTCGCAGAGTGTTATTGAGGCTAATAGTCCAGTAATGTTCGTCTTCGGCAAGGGTGTCGAGGTTGTCCTGAAAGTTAAAGGCGGGCAGATCATGGCCAGTGCCTTTGTTGTGAATTTGCACACCAATTTTTGGAACACATGTGTGAGATATTCCATTGCCGGATCCGTGCAGACGCACGCGAAAGCCTGAGTCAAAGCGAGTGGTGTAGCGGCTGCTCGCGCTTTCTTCTGTGCCAGCGAGGGTGGCATTGTCGTAGCTTAAACTTTGTATGGCCAGAGATGCATCCCAAGCAGTTCCACCAAGCCATTGAGTCATACCAAGCTTGGCCGTGTAATGGCTGCGGGTAGCAGATGTTTCAGTACCAGGAGTGGTGGCGGCTAATGCAAGCTGATCACTGAGAGCGGAAGCACTAATGTGTAAGGGCCCCCAGAGATGGAGCGTTGGCATAGTGGCTGCCAGTCGGAGATGCCGAGTGGTTTCAGGAAGGGCTAGATGAGGAGCACGATCAGTGTCTGCATAGATACTGCCCCATTCAGTACCCCAGGTGGCCGAGACACCACGGCGGGCAAGCGTCATGCTTTCCATATCATCTGGCAGGTAGTCATGGCGGAAACGTTGATTTGGGATGCCAGAGCTCACAGATTGGTCTGCATCGGCTATATTGGTCCAGCGTAAACGAGCGGCACCGCCAGAGAAACGGAAGCCATAGTCTGTGTCGCTATGTTCTGCATAACGGATTTCGGTTGGGCTGTTACCTTGAATGTCTCTGACCTGTTCTTCGTCCATCTGGTAGTGTTTGAAGTAACCATTGCCAAAACGAGTCGAGCGCATCCGTAAGCCATAGCCATAACCAAATCCAGCCTGATCATGTAGGCCAATACGGGCAATAGGTCGCAGCTTTAGATCACCCAGTGGTGGTAGATCATCACCAAACCATATATGGCTAAAGTAGCCGATGCGGGATTTTTTGCCAAAGCGCAACCGTGTCCACGGGTGATCAACGGTGAGGTCATTATGGTAATATGGGAAGGATATAACAGGAATGCCGGCAAGCCGAACTCGTGGTAGTCGAGTAGTAACCGAATTCAGGTTACGGAGAAATCCCGTGCGTATAAGGTTTGGGGTTTCTGCTAGCTCAACGGTGATTTCATTGGCGGTAATACTGCTGAGGGCCCCATGGCCGGCAATCTGGTTAGTGTCGAATAAACTAACCAGATTGCCACGCTTGCTACCATGAGCTGCGGTCACTTCAGAGAGGGTGTCTACTTCTTTTTGTGCTGAGAGTGATACTTCCCAGGTGCGGGCTTCTGTTGAGGCCTCTTGTGGCTTGGCTTCTTTTCTTTTATGAATGACAAGAGAGATGCTCCAGATGTCACCATCACCAGTTGTGGTATTGTAGCCAAGCCGTTCCGCTGTCAGATGCATGCCAGCAGTGATAAGATTGATGTTACCAGAAGCAAAGAACAGGCCGCTTTTTTTGTTCCAACGAAGCATATCACCGGTGAGTGTGAGTTCGTTTGTTCGGTTCCAAGGCTGTTCAGAGTGAGGGTCTTGTGGCAACCGTAAGATAAAGCCCTGTGTCGCGTAGAGAACACCATTCTGTTCATGTACGGCAGGGGCTTCAAGAGATGCTTTGGCGCTGGGCATACTGTTTGGTTCTGCGGCTTGTATGGAACAGCACAGACCAAGGCAGAGCGGTGGGAGAAAACGAGCCAAAGAGGTCATGCGCAGCATCATTGAGCACATTGCTTAGACGCAATTCATTTTATTGTTGTAGCTTGCAAAAACGGCTTTATGGGTAGCTTGGCGAGCATGACACAAGAAACCCATTATAATCAGCCCGTTGAAACAGCTGAAGCGGATGAAATCTCTCTCGCAGATATTTTTGCTAAGCTGGTGAAACAACGGGGAGTGCTTATAGCCGCGGTGGTTTTGGTTGGTCTGATTACAGCTAGCTGTCTGTTCTATGCGCGTCTGATGTTGCCAAGTGCAGAGTATGTTGAGCAGCCATTTGAGTTGTCTTTTGACGGTGTTTTGCAGCAACGGTACCCAAATGGTCAACGTTTTAACTATGCTGATATTGTTGATATGTCTATTCTTAAAGAAGTCTACAGTGCCAATAAACTGGAATCTTATCTGACCTTAGAAGATTTTGGTCGAGCAGTGGTCATTACCGAAATTAATGACGAAATGGAGTTGATTCGGAAAGAGTACAAGGCAGAGCTCAGTAGTAACAAATTGAGTACGGTAGACCGTTCGGAAATAGAACGGGCATTTAGTGAGCGTATGAACTCATTGAAGAAACCACTCTTTCGTTTGCGCTGGCATGGAGAAAAGGCGGCAGAAATTCCGAGACCGATCCTAGAGAAAGCCTTGGCCGATGTTTTAGCTGAATGGGCAAAAGATGCTATTGAGCGCAAAGGAGCGTTTCGGCTTGGCGGTGGATTGTTAAGTCCTGCCATACTCAAAACACCTATTTTTGAGTCAAAAGAAGATGCCTTGATGCGTATTGATGCCTATAGGCAGATCATAGATAAGGCAGCGTTACAACTTGCTGCGTTAAAGAGCTTGCCTGGCGCTTTACAGATGCGTTTGCCTAATGATATATCGCTTGAAGAAGTTGCTATGCAATTGCAAACAATAAAGACATTTCGCTTTCCAATGCTTAAGGAATATGCTCGTTTGTTTGGGCAAGACGAAGATGTGAAGATGAATCGTTTTTATGCAGAGACACGGTTAGAAAGTATTCGCCTGAACGAAAAACTGTTACTAGATCAGGGACAAGTATTGCAAGATGCGTGGGATAGTCAGGCCTTGATGTCGTCTTCTCATCGAATGATGGGCGGTGGTGCTCTTGGAACAGAGGTGGACCCAAGCTATGCACTTCGCGGTTCAGTGGATGGTGCAATGATGGATAAAATAGCTGGTTTAGTTGAAGAAGCGGGCCAGACAAAGTATCGACAAAAACTACTGAATAGAATTATTGAGCATGGTTATTTAGTAGCTTCTTTGAAGAAAGAAAAACTGTTTTACGAACAATATGCGTCAAAGGGTGGATCCGAATTTGTTGAAGGGTCAGAGAATACAATTTCTCGTTTTAATGATCAGATGAAGCTCACATCAGACGCGATGTCATCTTTATTGCAAGATATGCAAGATATTCATGCTCAAATTTCGGAATCTCAGTTAACGCGTGGAGGGGTGCTCTACTCATTAAACGGACCAGTATTGTATGAGAAAACGTATTTATTAACCATCAAAAAAATGCTGATGGTTTTAGTCGCTTCGTGTTTGCTTGCTGCTGGTCTTGCAAGTGTTTATGTACTGATCAAGCCAGCTTCTCAGAAATAGGCTCGTATTGTGGCTTCGGTAGTGAATGTTCAGGGTGAATGTCGACGTCATCCAGACAATATTCTTGAGCAGAATTGGCCCTATTGGTGGCTTGTGTACGTTCGTCCTCAGCAAGATCAAAAAATATTGCAGGATCTAGCACAAAGGGATGTTGCATCACTTGCTTTTTTTGAAAAAAGAGTCCGAAAATATGACGGTAAAGGCAGTCAAACTGGTTATGTGCCACTCCTTGCTGGATATGTATTTGTAGCTGCCAAGTCTGAAGATGTACAAGACGCTATCTTTGAAACCGGCAGGGCCTTAACTATTAACAGAGTTGAAGATGTGCCCGCTTTGCTTGCAGATATACACGGCTTGATGGGTTTGCTTGATCGCAATGCCGATAAAAAAATATATGTAAATCCTGGCATTGTAGAAGGTGCTGTGGTCTGTTTAGAGTCGGGCGTTATGGCAGGCAAGACGGGTGTGGTTGTGCGGCGCAAAGGTGTTTCTTTTTTAGTCGTGAACATGCGGCTTTTGGGGCAATCTGTTTCTGTTGAAATTGATGCGGCCTCAGCCTCTGTCTTGTCTGATGAGTAAGACTCATGGCAGTTTACCTGTTGCGTCAGGTTCATGAAAGTGGAATGCGGAAACAATATTATGAAAGTTGAAACGACACCAATAGATGGCCTGCTCATTATTACACCGCGTGTATTTGGTGATGAGCGGGGTTTTTTTAAAGAAGTGTACCAAGAGGATCGGTATCGTGCGGCAGGCATAGGCCTTCCTTTTGTCCAAGATAACGCATCTCGATCTACGCAAGGTGTTGTTAGAGGGCTCCATTACCAAAAGAAAAAGCCACAGGGTAAACTTGTGTCAGTGAGTCGTGGTGAGGTTTTTGATGTTGCTGTAGATATACGAAAAGGCTCACCGAGTTACGGTCAATGGCATGGTGTTTTTTTGAGTGCAGAGAATCATAAACAGTTCTGGGTACCCCCTGGATTTGCACATGGCTTTTGTGTCGTGTCTGAGAGTGCGGACTTTCATTATAAGTGTACTGATTTTTATGATGCGCAGGATGAGGGTGGTTTGTTGTGGAATGATCCGGACATAGGCATTACTTGGCCAATAGATAGGGCACAGGTAACAGTTTCTGAAAAAGACGCCCTGTATACAGGTTTACAGCATTTGTAGTGTGCCGTTGAGGGAGAGACCTTGCTTGCTAAAATGGGCTTGCTTGGCAATATCAATTGGTGCTTACGTAAAGGAGCGGCATCCATGAAAATACTCGTCACCGGAGGGGCTGGCTTCATCGGGTCATCGGTTATTCGTTATTTGATTGCGCATACCGACCACCATGTTGTTAATCTTGATGCACTGACCTATGCAGGGAATGAGTTATCATTAGCTGATGTTGCAAACAGTGGCAGGTATGTATTTGAACATGCTAACATTTGTGACGAAAAAGCAGTTGCTCGTATCTTTGCGCAACAGCAGCCAGATGCTGTGATGCATTTAGCTGCTGAGTCTCATGTTGACCGTTCTATTGATGGTCCTGCTGCATTTATTCACACCAATGTAGTTGGTACCAGTATTTTGTTGCAACAGGCGTTGCTCTACTGGAAAAGTCTTGATGTAGAAGCGCAACAGTCTTTCCGCTTTCATCATATTTCAACGGATGAAGTGTATGGTAGTCTTGGAGCGACGGGGTTATTTACCGAAAGCACTGCTTATGACCCGCATTCTCCTTACTCTGCCAGTAAAGCATCGTCAGATCATTTGGTTCGAGCGTGGAAGGATACCTACGGTTTGCCGGCCATGATTACGAACTGTTCCAATAATTATGGCCCGTATCATTTTCCGGAAAAACTCATTCCGCTTATTATTCTCAATGCATTAGCAGGGCAATCATTGCCCGTGTATGGAGCAGGTGCACAGGTGCGGGACTGGCTCTACGTAGATGATCATGCTCGGGCACTGATTACAGTTGTAGAAAAAGGTGAGCCAGGAGAAACCTACAATATTGGTGGGCATAATGAACGGCAGAACATTCAAGTGGTCCACACGGTTTGTGATATCCTTGATGAATTAGTTCCCAAAGAATCATCCTATCGGGAGCAGATTATTTTTGTAGAAGATCGGCCCGGCCATGATATGCGCTATGCAATAGATGCGAGTAAAATCGAGCGAGAACTTGGCTGGAAGCCGCAAGAGACATTTGAAACAGGTCTACGAAAGACCGTAGAATGGTATCTCGCACACCGAGAATGGTGTCAGGAGGTACAAGATGGTGATTACCAGCGAGAGCGGTTAGGAAAAGGTCTATGAAAGGCATTGTTTTAGCCGGCGGTTCGGGAACACGCTTACATCCGCTCACCTTGGCAGTGAGCAAACAGTTGCTTCCAATATATGATAAACCGATGATCTATTATCCGCTGAGTGTGCTGATGCTCGCGGGTATCAATGAAATACTTATCATTTCTACACCGCACGATCTCCCCATGTTTCAGCACTTGCTTGGAAATGGTGAGAAATTTGGTCTTCAATTATCGTACGCTGAACAACCGAACCCGAACGGGCTAGCAGAGGGTTTCATCATTGGGGAAGATTTTATTGGTGATGATTCTGTTTGTTTAATTCTCGGTGATAATATTTTTTATGGGCATGGCTTGACAGACTTAATTCAAGAAGCTGCGCAAAATCCAGTGCCAGCACGAGTGTTCGCGTACCGTGTTCAATATCCAGAACGATTTGGGGTTGTTGATTTTGATGAGAACGGTTGCGCTACAGGGTTAGAAGAAAAACCAGAACATCCACGAAGTCATTATGCCGTGCCTGGTCTCTATTTTTATGACAATGGGGTGTGCGAAAAGGCAAAATCTCTGAAGCCATCTCCGCGAGGGGAATTGGAAATAACAGATCTTAATAAACAGTATTTGGAAGAAGGAACTCTTCAGGTGAGTCTTCTTGGGCGTGGCGTTGCTTGGCTAGATACCGGAACTCAAAAGAGCTTAATAGAAGCATCTAATTTTATTGAAGCGATAGAAGAGCGGCAGGGTTTAAAAGTTGCCTGTCTTGAAGAAATTGCATTTCGTAATGGGTGGTTGAGCAGAACGTGTTTGCAAGAACAAGCGGATTGTCTGAAGAAAAGCCGCTATGGAGAATATTTGCAGGAATTAATTGACGAGTCATCGTCTGAACAAAATATATAAGACCTGCTGATATGTGTGGGATAGAAGGAACAGTATTGTGGTGGTAAGAAATCGTACGGTTTGTGTGTTGTCGTGGATGGCGTTGGTCTGTGTGGGGCTTACCTTAGCATCGGCTAGTGTTGGACGGATAAGTGTTGCCTGTGCACTGATCGCTTGTTTGTTTCAATGGAAAAATATATGGAAATCCTTTGCGTGGCCATTCGTTGCCTTTTGTGCATGGGTTCTCATAGCTAGTGGCTTTCAGGAGAACGAAGAATTTCGATTCTCTGGAATTGGTGTGTTGTATAGTTGGTTGCCAGTACTGTTTTTTGCTGCCTTTCCTGTTGCTCAACAGAACAGCCAGAAAAAAACCTTGTTGTGGTTATTACAAATCACCTTGTTGTACGCTACGGTATTATTTGTGTTGCAGATTACTTTTGGATATGAACGGTCCGATTCACCATTTCGTATTGCGTGGGGAGAGTTTACTATAGCAAGCATTTGGAGTAGCCCAGATAGACCAACTGGACCTTGGAATCAAGGTGTTTTAGTTGGCATTATGAGTAGTTTGGTGATGTTGGCCATTTGGTCACTTCGCTCAAGTATTTCTTATCCACGGGTGTGTATGGGTGTAACTGGCGTACTCTGGATACTTATTTCGATGATCAATAAAACACGAACGGCTATCTTTGGTTTTATTTTGTGTTTGCCTTTATTGTTTTTGAAGAAGTGGTCGTTTAAACGTTTGTGTATTGCTGCTGTTGCAGGCCTTATCTTAACGGTGGCATTGGTATTCACATTGGCATCCGTGTATGCGCCATTGGGAGATCGTATTCAGCGTACTGGAGGAGACGGTCGATTTGAGATATGGAAAACGTGCGCCGTAATGATTCAGGAGAAACCATTGTTAGGGCAAGGTGGGCGTGAAGCTTACAATGTACGGTATAAGGAATTGTCAGTGGGTGCGTCGGTTGATTATACAGCAAATGCCCATAATAGCGTTATTGCTTTAGCAGTGGAGTTCGGTATTCCCGCAGCAATCTTATGGATTATTGGGCATATACTCTTAATGCGTGAATGTTGGTGTCGTGAGAAAAAGATGGCTTTTGTTATGCTGGCGGCATATCACATGATGGGCATGCTTGATTATCTTTCAGGACGAACTGACATCACCGTTTTCATAATGGCATTGGTTGGGCTCGATCTTGCGTGGAAAAATCAGCACGATGACGGGCAGTGTGAGGAAGTCGTTTCTGATGAGCCAGTTGCACTGAAAGATCAACCTGCGGAGTAAGATTGGTTATCACAGATTTCACGTAGGCTTCTATGGTACCGGTAGTAGAGCGAATGAGGTCTGTAGTGGGAAGGCACAATTACAGCCAAGGCTATATTCAGGCAGCAATACCAGACCGCTAGTTGGTAAAATATTCATCCAACAAGATGGTCTGCTTACTTGGGAAATATAAAACTGTTTGTCACCAATGGTGTCATAGCTGGCCACGGCTAGGCTTCTATAGAACAAATTATGTAATGAACCAGTTGGCGTTGAACAGCCTTTTCCTCGGGACACATCTTTGCGTTCCGTAATGGTGCCCGTTTTTATATCAGCGTAGACTAAATATTGTTCACCTGGATTATGCCAAATCGTGGTTGGGGTAATGACTGGATGGCCAATATTGTAATTATGTTGATTGCCAACGTAGCCATCAGAGTGATAACTGCTCTGCCAGAGTTGTTTGCCGGTTGATGCTTCAAAGGCGGTAAATGCATAGGTCATGCAGGTTTCTTGTATATCTTTTCTGCTGAGTTTAAGGCGCTTTGCTATTTTACTGGCAGCTTCAACAAAGTTACCAGCATCAGCCATGGCCCCAGTGTGATAACCAGCGGTAAAGATGAGCGTACCATCACGCCATGACAAATAGCTAATAGTTCGAGTTTGTGAGACGAATTTCTGTGTATACAGTTGTGCACCAGTTTCTGTGTTGAGTGCAATTAAATAGGCATCTTGATAAGCATCCCTGAGGTCAATGGAACCATCTTCATCAGCAATACAGTCAGGGTTTCGTGTCTCAATGAAATAAATAGCACCATCATCGCCAACCGTAATGCTGGTGTTAATAATTCGCTGACTATTATCACCATAGCTCCAGGCGAGACTACCGTCTGTGATATTGTGAGCAAAGAGCGTTTCACTAATGGCGTGCTCTGGCTCGCTGGCATTCCAAGTGCGGCGGAATAAACGTTTGGTATCACGAGCTCTTCCGTCTTTACTTTTGTCTGCGCGATAGCCAGAGCTGGTTAAATTAACCGAAGCGTTTGGAATTTGCTTGGTGCCAAAGAGGTGGGTGTCGTGAACGGCAATAAATCCCCATTCTTTATCTGCGTAGGTTTCTGGGCCGAGCCAGGTGTGAAGTAATGCACCCGTTTTGATATCATAGACTTGGCAATTGTTTTCTGTAGCAATGTAGAAATGTTGCTCATCGAGGCAGGCACTCCCACCTTCACGGGAAGGGCTGAAACGGGCGCTTTTAGGGATGGATTTTTCCCAGCGTTTAGTGCCGTTGTAGGCATCAACAACCGTAACATAATTTGCTTTAAGCATCACAAGTAGGCCATCAATAGAGAGTGGCCCCATACCGTTGGCATGCCAGCCAACAATAGCTTTATTGCCATCAGCGTGGCCAAACCATTGCATACGGTAGTTTTGCCCCTGCACTAAATCATCATTGCTACAACTGGTGTTGGCAGCATCGGCAAACATGTGGGTCCAGCGGCCTGCGCCGGGTAAATCTGTTCGGATATTAACGCTGATGTCATCGTCTGTTGTCCATTCACCAAAATCAGCTCCCCATGCAGGTGTCTCTCCGTTACAAACAATAATGCCACCGTAAGGGCGTTGTATGGCGCGAATGTCCGCAGGTGCCCACGGGATGAACGCATCCTTATTAATGACGAGCACATTGGCCATGTAAGACGTGTATGGTAGAGTTTCGTCTGGTATATGATGTACGGTAACGCGGCTGCCATAAACACCTGCATCAACAAGGTGTTTCCGTGCGGTATTGGCTTTGTTTAAATTGGCTTCAATGCAAATAACAGAGAGCTGGCTGGCTTGTGCAATTTCATAGGCTAAGCGTCCATTGCCAGCACCAAGTATCATACAAAAACCTTTGTCTGTTTCACTTGCGGCCATGATTTTCTTTGCAAATGTTTGATGACTTGGGGAAGGTCTTGCGAAAGGGTTTTCTGGTTGAACGGCGGGGGCACTGGCAAGTGCTTGTTCTCCAAAGGAATAGATGTGCCCAGTATCGGTAGAGGCAACGATCATACCATTGCAGGAAGCCAGTTCCCAAACGAGGCCATTTACTGGGTAGTCATGACTGAGTGTACCGTTGCTTGAAATAACATAGACGTGATCTTGCGCACCAACAATTAAATCACTACCAACACGAATTAAGCTACGGCCGTTATGAACTGGAATTTGCCACAGAGCCCCGTCTATTAATTCTTTATCAGCTTGTGCATCGCCTTGTAATTGAACGCCACTTTTGAAAGCAACACGTTTTCGGTCTTTTTTAATAGCCTTTGTGTTCTGCATATCTTTTGCGCTTTTTTTCAAAACGGTATGCATATGTTCGAGCGGCATTGCCATGAGAATGTCGCCGCGTAAGAAATAAGCATTGCTCTCATCATCAACAAGTCGCCAGCCAGTAATGCCAGTAAAAATGCCATTCAGTGATCGTGATACGATGCGCCAATCATCTATTTTTTTCTTTTCAACTCGGAAGCGTAAGACACCAAATTCATTCGGTCCATAATACATATAGTCGCCAACTTTTCCAACAAAAGCACTGCCGCCTTCTCGTCGTTTATCATTTCGTTCGACTAAATTTTTCCCTGTTGCTAAATCATATTCAGATGGATTGGTACGACCATTGGGTACAATAAGTCGATCATCATCAACGTATATATAGCCTTGAGATGGGAACTCGATTGATTCTCGCCATACTTCTTTTCCGGTATCTGCATGGAGGCAGCTTAAATACACGCCGCCATTACTTGGAAATAAACCAGCACTGAAATAGATTTTTCCATCATGAAGGGCAAGGCCAGTGCGTAACGGCCATTGAGAAGACACACGTCCGTGGGCAATGATTCGGCGCTGTTCGGGTGACGCTTCTGCTCGCCACAGTTCTGTGCCAGTGCTTGCATCAACACAATAAACACGGCCATCATCGCTGCCAATATAAACTTTGCCATTATCCCAGACAGGGGCAAATCGAATGGCACCTTCTGTATAAAAACGCCAACGTTCTGCACCGTTTGTTGCATCTAAACAAAATAATGCCTCTTCAGTGGAAGTGCCAAAGAACACGTGATCGTCAACAATGATTGGTGCATAAGCAAGATCATTGGTTGTGGTTGGGTTTCGTACTCGCTGTGGGCCGTTGGTATCATTTATTTCTGGTGTATAAAAACCAATGCTGGGCTTTTCTCGTTGATGTTCCCAAACGGCGTTAGCAGTTAATGAAGCGGAGACATTGCTGCCACCGCTTCGTTGGTTGTCGCCCATGTAGGTTGGCCAAGCATCGGCTGCGTAGAGAGAAAAACTACAGGCGGCTAGACAGAGGGCACGGAGATATGACATAGGAATCCTTTAATAAATAGTATCTACTTATCTATAGCGCTACTTTTTCAAATGTCACAATTTTTATTTGAGGGCAAACAGCTTGCCATTATCGCTACCAATATAAACGACACCATCGCCAATGTATGGTGAAGATGTGATATGAGAACCACCGATTTCAATAGACGCGGCAATAGACCCATCAGTAGCGTTAACAGCATAGGTTTTGCCATCATTACAGCCAAGGTAAATAATATTTGATGCAACACTTGGGGCAGACATTAACTTTCCACCGAGCTGAGCAGTCCACAATTCTTTTTTAGGATCAGTAGCATCTAGGGCATAGAGAGCACCCGTATTACAACAGACAAACATAGCTGTGTCTGTTACTGCTGGAGCAGCGTTGTACATCATATCTACGCCTTTGGTAATGCCGATGAACTTCTTCCCTTTTGTGATTGTTGGAAATGTTGGGGAATAGCGAGCATAGTATTTTCCAATTTTTTCTTGATCAACAACCATGACGGTGCCTATAGGTTCACATCCATTTTGGTCACCAGTTAAACGTTCTATGGCATAGTACTTTCCATTACGAGCGGCAATAGCACCAGTAATGCCGCCGTTGCCAAGAGTGCAGTTTGGTTTTGATTCCAGTTGAAACATGCCACTTTCTAAATTGATCGTATTGACGAATGCCCAGCTTTGAGCAAGGATGATAGTATTTGGTAGGATAGTAAAACATGAACTAAAGGTTTGTGGAGAGCGCCCTTCTTTTTGTCTCCAGACTTGTTGACCGGTGAGTACATCAAGGCCAATGCCAGGCATGGCACCCCAGCCTGGTTGTTCAAAAGGTTCACGACCATCATGTCCAGGTATGAAGACGGTGCCGTAAGCGATGGCTGGTGATGCATAGAGGTGTTTGTATGCTTTGTTTGGTTTAAAGGTGTAGTCCCACTTTGTTTTGCCGGTCTGTGCATCAAGGGCATAAACCTGACCGTCCCGACTTGTAAAAAAGAGTGTATTCCCTGCAACGGTTGGGCTGCCAATAATTTCACCTTTGGCTTGAAAAGACCATGCCTCGGTTCCGTCTGCTTCATGAAGAGCAAACATTTTCCCATTAATACTGCCAATGTAAACCAGCCCATCTACAGCAAGCGGAGACGACACAATGTTGTCGCCCGTATCAAAAGACCATGCGATAGATGAAAGGCTCGGTGCGCCAGAGGCATCGTATTCTCCTGTGCGCATAAGATTACCACGGTAGGTTTTTCCCTGAAGTGTATCGTAACCTTTGAAGCCGGGAGGGTGTGTTTCTTCGGCGGTAATGGATGTTGCTGCACAGAAGAAAAGTAATCCGCTTAGAAGAGATAAACGGCGTTTTGTCTGAGTAGTCGTCATAGTAGTATACCTTTATTCGTCGCCGGGGTTACGGTTGATATTAAATTTACTCGCATGAGTTGGCTTATGGTCAGGATCAAAGCCATCTGGATGATAATGCGGGTTAGAGACAGGGCGGAAACCAATGTCTGGCCAATGCCAGCCAGGTGTAGCACCACCGTATTCATGGTGGAGATGTGCCATCGGCTCAGAGCGAGTGCCATCAGTATAGTCATAATTAAAACCGGTACGTAGGAAGGTGGCGCGCCAGCGAGAACTAAAATCTTCGCAGCTCATGTTCATGAGTGGATTTGTTGTGGTGTCACTTTTGGGCTTGCCACCACCTTTGCGGTCTGAATCAATATGGAACTCAGCAACATTGCCAACCATATCATAAAGCCCAAATGCATTTGCTGGTTTGGTGCCAATGGCTTGTGATTTATTTCCTGAGTTGAGATAATACCATGCATGTTGTTCTATCTCATTGTAATCATCTCCCCATGGGTGGCGTTTTTTGGAACCAGCCGTCATGGCGTAAGAAAACTCAGTCATTGTTGGTAGGCGGTATCCGTCCGCGTCCCATTTCATGTATAAACGGAAGTGTTCACTCCAGCCTTGAATTTGTTTGTTGTTGATAAATCTACTAAAGACTGGTTTTTTGCCGCCTGCGCCATCAGATTCCCACAGGAACTTTTCGTGCTTGTAACTAGGGCTACTGTCAGCACCACGGTAGAGGGCGGATTCCCAGCGCTGCGATACTTTGAAGAGTTCGGTCTTTTCTGGATTAGTATAAAAGACCGGGGTGCGTCCTTTTATTTCCGATAAGGCATTACACCAAGCTAAGGTATCGTAATAATTGATGCCGGTCACTGGTTCATCTGGGCTATGGATATTGGTGAACATTTTGTAATCCATGCTGCCCATGTCGCCATCAAAATCAAAGCTGTAGCCGTTGTTGAGAGCCCAGTCGTACACTTTTTTCCATTCGCGGTAATTGACTTCATGCGTGGCCATTTCAAATGCGGTAATAGTACATTTTTGTTTTTTGCCACAAACTTTTGCTGTGGTTGTACCTTTTGGTATATCAGCAAAAGTGATAAGGCTTTCTGCTGGTATTCCTGTTTGTTGTTTGTGATCCTTTGCGATTGTCCATGTACGAGGAATGTCTGCATCTATGGTAGGGGCAGGGCTGCCGTAATCACGACGAACAAAACGGAAACCAATATTCGGATGACCGTTATACGGTACAGAGCCATAGGCAGAAGAGGACATGTTTTCATCAGCAAAACCACCACCAACAGCAGTAAGTGTTTCTGGGTTTGGAATCATGACGTCGCCAAAGGTCCAAACCAATTCCCAGACATTGCCCTGCATGTCATAGAGGCCATTTGAATTGGCTCCTCCACTACCGACAACGGCAGTTTTATTGCCACTGTTTACAGCATCACCACCTGTGCCGGCAGCTTGTGCCCATTCGGCAGCGGTCGGTAAACGATAACCGTCTGCTTGCCATTTTACATAAATGCTTGGGCGTTCAAATAAAGCGGGGTCAGTGAACCATTGGCTTTCGCGGACAATTTTATACGGCGTTTCAAAACTGGCATCTGTATAATAAACGGGGTCTTTGCCTTCGTATTGGCTAAGGTTGTTACACCAGACTAATGCATCATAAATTGTGATATCAGTGACAGGCTCTTCGTGTTGGTGTGATTCGTCGCCGAAATCCATGCTGCCCATGTCGCCATCTTTATCATATTGTGATGGACCTGGCCAGAGGGTCCATTGGCCACCACCAGAACTCCAGCGGTAGATATCTTTCCACACTTGGTAAGGAACTTCTGTTGTCGTAATATAAAAATCATTTATTTTTTTCATGTCCATAAGTTCTGATGTCATTTGTGGACGTGTGACTGTGGCGTAACATTCAAATGATTCCCATTTACTGGCAACGGTTGATTCATTCATGCTATCTTTGTAGGTATACCAACCGATGGATTGAATGTCGGTAAAGGTATGGGCTTCGTATGGGAGTGTATTGTCAAAATGAATGTGATTGGTGCCTTCGATGGGGTTCCATGGAATCCACTTCAGGTCTAAAGGGCAGGCTTCACGGATCAAAAAAATACCGCAGGCAGAAGAGCCATCATCTTTAATCGCGTTGGTGAGTGATTCAGAGAGATAAAACTGTTCGCCATCTTGAACAATAAATTTTACACCTTCCCAGCCAGAAAAATAACGTTGCTGAGAGTGAGCAAGGCGGCTGGTTTCATCAAAACTAACGGTAGCGTTGGTATCAGCGGCACCGTGTTTATAGTCCTCTTTCTTCCATATCCATGAGCCGTAGGCGGTAAAGGGCGAGCCTTTTATTTTATTTAAATTATGCAACGCCCAGTTGTTGGCTGGCTGCATGTGGTTATGTGTTTCATTGGCATTTACGAGCTGTTCCGTGATGCCGCGCTTGGTTCTATTGACATGGTTAAAGGTAAAGCCGCCGTAAAACTTTGAGCTGATATAATCATAGTCCCAGAGTGGTACTTCAGGACTTAATGGGTTGGTCATGCTAAAAGGCATGTATTGCACCCAGTCTTGCGTTTTTGGGTTATTATCAAGGTCTTGTGAATAATCATTGTGAGAACCACCAACAAGATCACGGCCACGAGCATAACGGTCGCCCAGATGTACGTCTTCAAAACCGCGGCAGTTAATCATACCAAAATCAACGACTCGTACCCGCACACTTTCTTGCGTTGCTGGGTCAACCTTTGGGTCCCATATTTGTGCTTGAATGGGTTGGCGTTCGATGGGGACGATGCTATGTTTTGCAAGTGGATTGGTTGCAGCTTTGTTCACCGCTTTCTTTTTCTTTTTTTTCGGTGTTTCAGGTGCTTCCTCGGCAGCAAGTGTGTTGGTTGTGCACAGTGACAGTGTTGAAAGTGCTGCGGGCAACATAAGAGTGTTGCATGATAAAGCGCCGAGTGTGAGGCAGAGGTGTCGTAGCATGAATGCTCCTTCTCTATACGAAGAGGGTTTCATAAAAAATTAAGGGGTGGTTATCCAGACACGCTCAACAATAAGGCCACAGTCTGCACGAGACTGAATGCGTAATTGTTCGCAGAAAGGCGCAAAAGTGGGTTGAGGTATGATGCCGTGGGAATTTTTAAGCGGTAGAAAGAAGAAACTGCTTACAGGAATGCTGCATGTATGGCGTTTACTGGCAGTGATCTGATGGCGATAGGCCCATTTATCATCTTTGCGATTAAAGAAAATTCTTAGTGTCGTTGCCTGAGTACTGCTCCAAGTGAAATGAATAACGGCTTGTGGAGAGAGAGAGACCCTCTCATCGGAAGAAAGCATCAGTTGAAAAAGTGTTCCTGATTCGTGTACGCGTGACATTGGTGCGAGACAAGCTTGCCCTGCTGCATGGTAATGTGGGTCATCCATAGGCATGGTACTAAAGTCCGTGGAAAAAAGTGTATCACCAATAAGGGTCTGCAAAGTAATTGGATTGGTGGTGCCAAGATGCTGAACACTGGTGCCACGTGAAGAGGCACTCTCATTGGCGTGAATTTGTTCTGTATTTCCGGCGGCGCTAGAAAATTGAACGATACCACTTTGTACGGAGAGCAATGTTTGATGTGGAGATGTTCTTAACGTAAATTCTGTTCCAATAACACGGGCAGTGCCGTGCTCTGTGCGTATAAGTAAGGGCTGGTCTTGAGGGGTAACAATCGCATGCAGTGTACCACTGAGTAATTGTAATTGTTTACCCTCATTGCTTGGGCCAATAACGCAGCGGCTACTTTCTGTGAGTTGAATACGGGTACCGTCTGTGTAATCGAAGCTTTGGGCTTTGCTGATGACTGTGCCAGCCAATAAACGTGTGCCGTTGGTGCTCTGTGGCGTATGTTTGTTTTGTTGGGTAAATACAACCGCTAAGAGCACAGCAGCGGCAAGGGCAGCACTAACCAACCAATACCCCCAATGTGTTGACGGGCTTGTTGGTTTCTTTGCTTCATGTTCCTCGGTAAGTTCATGCCCGTGTTCCAATAAGTGTTCATGAACAGTGGCGTGTAATTGAAATGCATTATATAATTCACGGCGGGCAACGGGATCATTACGCAACCGTTGTTGTAGTTCTGTAAAGTCAGTGGTACTCAAGGTGTCATCATGGAAGGCATGGAGGAGGTCACGTATATCGTTCATGATTGCGTATCCTGTGGTGCCAAGCGTTTTTCTGCGCAATCGGTTAAGGCACGTCGCAAGCGAGAAATAGTCATGAGGGTCGCATTGAGACTTTTACCGATATTTTTGGCAAGCTCTTTCATGGGGAGAACTTCCATGTATCGCAAATGTAATGCTTTACGGGCGTGCATAGGTAAATCATCTAAGCAACCTTGTAGCGCAATACGTCGTTCTTCCCAGTAAGATTCGTCCTCTTGTTCATCAAAAGCGAGTTCTACAAGGTCAAGGAAATCGCTGTCTATTTGTATGGTTCTTTTACGTTGGTCACGCCAATGATGGAGCAATATGTGGCGGGCGGTAATACGACACCAGCCAGGAAGATTGCTAATTTCTTTCCCTTGATGAGCGGCTTTGGCCAAACGTAGCCAAACTTCTTGGAATACATCTTCGGCAAGATGTGGGTCCCGAGCTAGACCCAGGATAAAGCCCATCAGAGCGTGCCGTTGGCTCAAAAAATCTTGAGAAAATGAATCACTACGCTGCTTCATGTTATCTAATTCCATAAGTACTAGAATTATAACACAAAATCTTTGTTAAAACAAATTGAAGGCTCAGGAAGCCCCTTCTTAGTTATTGTTAGCAGTCGATTTGGTGAAGACAATCATTTCATTAACGGAATCGCGGTGCCATGAGCAGCCAGTTGCAAGGGCCAAGTCCCGTATTCTGTCATCAAGTATACGTTGTGGTATTGTTTGTATTCGCATATTTTTGGCTAGGATAACATCGCCAGGTCGGCGGAAATGTTGTATAACTTCAGACCAAGAAATAGGTTCTACAGATCCAGTCTCTAGATGGTGCAATTCACGTGTTAAAAGAGACGGATAGTAGCTATCTTGAGTACTGTGTTTCATATAATTCATCTGTATCATTCACCGCAACTATGTCAATAGTTTTCACTTCTGGTCAGACCAGCGATTTCGCTTATTTTCGAGTATATAATCTGCGCCTTGATAGTAGGCCATGGTTTTTTTGGTTGCGTGAGCATCTAAGTCAGCATCTTCTATTTGTGTTCCGCCAGTCGTTGGTTTATGGATAACCTGTACACTTTTATTCGATGAAATAATGGTCAGATCATCACCTTCATAGAGTGCTACTTTTTGGTAATTACCAATGAGTGCTCGTTCCTCAAACTTGTCTGAAAGAATATTGTCGCCAAAGAACCAGCTGTCGTAAGAAATGCCGCAGAGAGCAAGTAGGGTTGGAGCAATATCGATTTGCGATGAACGTTTGCTGATTTCTTTGCTTGGTACATGCTTGGGCGCATAAATGAAGAGCGGGATGTGATATTTATTTGTTGGAAGTCCAACTCGACCAGCGCTGCTGGCGCAATGGTCTGCAACAATAACAAAGAGTGTGTCATCAAACCAAGCTTTATCTCGAGCATTATCAATAAGCTGTTGAATGGCATAGTCAGAGTATTTTACCGCTCCAGAACGATTGGTCCCAGATGGAATATCAATTCTGTCTTCGGGGTAGGTATAAGGGCGATGGTTGCTGGTCGTCATCACATGAAAAAAGAACGGTTTTCCTTCTGTGTGAATGCGGCTGGCTTCTTTAATAGTTTGTTTGTAAAGATCTTCATCACACATGCCCCAGGCATTAGTGAACTCCATCTCTTCATCTGGAGTGCTATACTGATCGATAATGCGGTAACCATTTCCAGAAAAGAATGCATTCATATTATCAAAATAGCCGCGACCGCCATACAAATAGGCAACATCATAGCCATTATCTTTATAGACTTTTCCAATATTGTAAAAGTTGCCATTTTTTGGGCGTTTAACAACAGAGCGTCCAGGTGTTGGTGGAAGTGAGAGGGTTATTGCTTCTAGTCCGCGTGTGGTTCGTGTGCCAGTAGCGTAGAAATCGGTAAAGAGTAAACCTTCAGTAAACAATTGATCCATACAGGGAGTGATATCGCCATGTGTTCCACCGAAGCGCTTGAGGAATTCTGCGCTGAGACTTTCAATAGATACAAGGATGACGTTTTTTCGAGTGTTGGTATTGGTGACTGTGCGTTGGATATTATACAGGTCATCAGGATTTGTGTTTTCTTTATGACAAATTTGTTTTAATAAGTTCGATAATTCTTTGTCATCACCTTGTTGGAAAAACATTTTGTAATCCATGGTGTTATTGCGAAAGGCTGCAACAAACTGATACGGGCCGCTGCTGGCAAGCTCTTTACAGTAGTTATTATCGCTGAGATCACGCAAGGATTGGTTTAAGCCAAAGGCAAGCAGAATACAGGCAAGTAGAAAGGAGGCCGCGACTACTGCACGTTGTTTACAACGGTCTACGCTGACGATGGCTTTGCGTAAGTGGTGACGGGTAGCAAAAACAATACTAGCTGTAAGAAGAACGAGCACAGATAAGATAAGCGGCATGGGATATGATTCATTAATATTATCTGTGACCTCTCGGCGATAAATAAGATAGTCTACAGAAATAAAATTAAAGCGGACACTAAACTCTTCCCAGAATAAACATTCTGCAACGAGAACGAAAAGTAGGCCAAATAAAATGAGACTGTACCCTGCATATATAATGTATTTAAAGAAAGGTCTCTCATATATTTTTTGAGGAATGACTGTGAGAAACAGTGCACATGGTGTGAGAAAATAAAGGATAAATGTGAGGTCGTAAATAGCGCCAGAAGCATAAATATATGGCAGAGAAAGAATAGGACTACTCAGTTCATTAAACGACCAAATATAGAGACCCGTCCGAAGTACAGTAAAGGCTATAAGAGCAATGGCTGCGATAAGGCCTAATGTATAAAACCGAGATTGTGATACGGATTGGTAGAGGGCTGAAATTTTTTGGCGCATAAGGGATCCTTTTGACGCGTGTGGACGCTGCAGCTGTGCTGGCACATGCATCTGCGAGAAACCTATAAACCGATTTCATTTTTGCTAGCAGCAGGTGTATAATTATGGATATGTATATCCATTTAATAAAAGATCGCTGTTGACAATGGTTCTCAATAAATAGCATTCCCCGATCGTTATTGAGAATCATTTGCATCTATGAAAGGAATGCCCCATGCGACACCTCCTTGTTCCTGCGCTTGCTTGCGCTTGTGCTCTCCCACTTACGGCAGCAGAAACCACAGAAAGTGGTCTTGAAGCTCCCACCATGCCATCATCCTCCACAACAGATGGAGAGAACGCCCTGAAATGGGGTGGGTACGGTGAAATGCATTACACAGATTATGCTGGTGACGGGAAGTCAAATAAGCTTGATTTCCACCGTTTTGTCTTGATGGCGGAATATCAACTGGAAGACAACATTCGTTTTGTCTCCGAATTTGAAATTGAACACGCCTTCTTCTCTTCTACCAGCGGTAATGGCGAGCTTGAAATAGAGCAAGCCTACATCGACTTCAGTATTGATGAAGATATGAGTGTTCAGGCTGGTATGATGTTGTTGCCTATCAGTTGGACGAATGTTCACCATGAGCCAACACAATTTCATGGTGTTGAACGCCCTTATGTCGAAAAAGTGATTGTCCCAACCACATGGTTTGAAAATGGTATACAGTTTTCCCATACCGTGGATGAGAAGTTCTCATATAAAATAGGTGCTTTTGCTGCATTGGATAAGGCAAATATTACACCAGGATCTGCCAAACCTTTACGTAATGGTCGTCAAAAAGGGTCTGAATCTACAGCGGATAACTTTTTGTTTGTTGGTCATGCAGAATACCAAGCGATGGATGATTTAGTCCTGACAGCAAGTTTATTGACTGGTTCCAATGGCACCAACAGTGATGCTGTTGATACCAAAGACTACAACTTGACGCTGATCACTTTGGACGCGCGTTACCGCCATCAACAAATAGAAGGTTCTTTGTCCTATAGTAATGGTACCTTAGATGATGCCGGAGAAACTTCAGATACAGATAACTTCTATGGTATAAATGCCACTGTTGCTTATGATATTATGCCACATATCAGTGATATCAGCGATAACGAACTCTGGTTCTTTGCTCGTTTTGAGCAGTGGAAAGTAACTGATGCTGATAGTGCGAATAACGGTGACATTCGCCAAATTGGCGCAACATGGAAACCATCAACAAAAGTCAGTGTGAAATTTGACTATCAAGATTGGGATAATGATACGGATTCGGCTACCGACCGTTGGAACCTAGGTCTTGGGTATGCGTTCTAAATGAGAATCTCCTATCTGTGTGTGCTAGCATGGATGGCATGCTCTGCGGTTTCGGCCGTAGAGTATGTTTCATTTCGTGAGGCTATTACGCAAAGTATTCCCTGCTCCGGTAAAATTGAGCGTTGGAAGCCCGCCTCATTGAAACAAGCTAGTGATGCCGCCTTAGCTGCAACGCGTTGTCGTGCTCAGGGTTCTCTTGGCGGTGTCTATGTTGGCCATAGTCAGCATAAGTTGGATGCTATTTGTTTTATTGATAATGTTATTGGCCGTACCGAATATATTACCTATTGCTGTGTATTGAACCCAGATGGTAGCGTTCGTCGTGTGACGATTATGGCTTATAGAGAGGCCTACGGTTCTGAAATTCGCCGCGAGGCATTTACTCAGCAATTTATAAGTAAGACAGCTACTGATACGGTTCGTTTGCATAAAGATATCAGCAATATTGCAGGTGCTACGATGAGTTGCCTAGCAGTAACCGAACGTGTGCGTTTTCTCACTCGTCTGTACCAGCAATATTTATTTGATGACCTAGCGACGTGGGTGGAGCAACGTCCAGTCTCACCAACCGCGCCACTTGCGGGTACATATGCAGCTGTGCGCAGTGGCATGGTTGGCAGTAGTGTTTTGACGTGCTCGTCTCAAGAGAATGATGACGAAATTCAGCAGCGTTTAGAACGTGCACTTACACTTGCACAAACCTGTGATGCGCAGATCAATAGTTGGGTGCCAGATAGTGATATTGCGGCATTGAATGTGCATAAGCAGCAGATACTGAGACCATATGCTGTTCGCTTGCTGACAAGAGCAATACAATGGTATCAACAGAGTGGTGGTTATTTTAATCCGAGTATTCGGCCATTGATAGAGCTGTGGAAGCAAGCAGAAGTCGCACAAAAACAACCACAGGCAGCAGACATTGAGCGGGCACGTTTACATAGCGATTTCAAAAACTGTGTGCTTGATGGTGGAAAGGTGCGTATTGCAGAAAACATGCGCATTGATTGCGGAGCCTTACGAAAAGGTTTGATCCTTGATGTGGTGGCTGAACAATTAACCGATATATCAGGAGTATTGAGTTTTGGCGAGTCTAGCTTTAAAGCTCTTCATGCCGAACAACAGATTGCACTACGAGACCCGCAGCAACTATCGGTTGTGCGTGGTTCTGTGACATTGGCCCCCTATACAGCTCTTGCCTGTTCCAATGCTGCGGGCCAATTATTTACAGTTGCTGGGCACGAGATGAGTCACTTGATCAATCCATTTACTGGTGAGCCTGTTTCTCGCTTACGACAAGCTTGGGTCTGTGCACCGTCGGCGGCAGATGCGGACGTGTTGGCGACCTTGTGCTGTATTATGCCGATAGACGAAGTTTTGGCTTTATTGGACAAGCAAGCCGGCTGTGAGGCTTCCATCTGGAC
This sequence comes from Planctomycetota bacterium, assembly GCA_016745075.1. GTDB lineage: Bacteria > Planctomycetota > UBA11346 > UBA11346 > UBA11346 > JADGDD01. The sequence continues at coordinate 233,006 of JADGDD010000003.1, forward strand.
AGGGCAAAAATTTGTCCAGACCAGTGGTTGGCAAGAAAATCCGCTGGAAAAGGCAGCTGCACCGTAAACACTGCTGACCTATGCGATTTTTAGCCTCCAATTTCTCACTGTCTCAGCTCACTTGTCGAACTCGCTATTTGTTGCTCTGCTTTCTGCTCTGCATATGCGGGCAAGTAGTGACAGGAATCGGCATGCATCACCGGCGTATTGGTTGGAGCATTGATAGTATCAGTCACTATTATACGGGCATCCACACCACCGTGCCGGATGAAGTAGAACAAAAGACGGTGCCACCTTTGGTTCAGGATGACTTTGCAGATTTGGAAGCCCCAGATCTACCACATCTTGCGCCCCCAAACGCAGAGCCGCTTTCTGTCGCTAAAAGTATGGATTCATTGCTGGAAATAGCTCATATTCATTTAGCAATGATGCCGCTGATCGTTTTTATTGTTACTCACTTGTTCGCTATGATTCCAATGGGGCAATCTCGATATGCGGCAGGCTGGTCCTATCTGTGTTATGGCTGTGTTGTTTTGGATGTGGCCTGCCCTTTAGTTATGGAACAAGCCCCGTGGTTCTTTGCTGCGTGTAAGCTGGTTGGTTTTGTCGGTTTGCAGTTTTCTTTGCTGCTCATGTCTCTTATTATCTGTGTCGAAGCCGTGCGAATGCGGAAGCAAGGACCCCAGCGCTTGAAGACTGCTGAACCGAAGAAAGATTGATATATCTCTGGTCATCGCGTGTATAGAGGGTATGATCAGCCCCGCTAACAGGTAGGTGCCTATTTTTATGACTCTGAAGATATGGCTGTGGTGCATGTACATTGTGGCACAGCAGATAGGAAAAGACTCGTCCAGTTCACTGGTATCGAGTTATTTGCGATGGTGCCGTAGATCAGCCCCGCGTATCGCCAAGTATGTTGTATTTGCTTTTTGCGTACTTGTGAGCACGGGGTGTAGTGGATGTTCTAGTAATGATACATCTGGTGTGCAGGTGCTACTTGTTAATACGGAGTCACCACGACAGGTGAGAGATGTTATTCCTGAAAACTTTAATCTTGTCTATAATGTTTCAGGTTTGAGTGGTGTTACTCCCTATACCATTTCGTTACGGCGAGGTGGTAGTGAGGTCGATAATAATACCAGTGGTGTGTTTGCTATTGATACTAGTGGTATGGCTGCTGGTACCTACGCCTACAAAGCAGTGCTCACAGCAGGCCAAGAAACTGCACAGTCAGTAGATTACCAGTTGGTGATTGATAAGAATGATGCACCAGAGTTTACCGGAACTTTACCTTTGGCTACCATGACTGATAAGACTACTCCCACGGTAACGATTTCCTATTCTGACCCTGAATCAGATACGATACAGGCAGTGGTCGTTCGGTATCGCACCGGTGGTACCGGTGCCTATACTGATTATGGCAGCTATTCAGCAACAGCAGTTCAAACTGTTATTTTACCCACACTCGCTGGTCAAATTCTGGAAATAGAATTTACAACACAAGATCGATGGGGAGCGGTAGACACTTTTGTTCATACCATCACTCCGGTTGGTTCTGGTTGATTATTCTCAAAACTCTCATTTACAAAGTATAAGCACATATCATACTCCGATGATGATGCGTTTAGTGTGTATTAATGGCGAAGACCGAGGCGGTTCCTTTGAAATGACCGTTGGCCGGACCGCTATTTTGGGTCGTGATCCAGGAGTCACTGGATTGCAAATCAACGATATTATGGCAAGTCGAAAACATCTGAATGTGACTGCCGAACAAGGACAGTTTACAATAGAAGATCTTGGTAGTGCTAATGGCTCGCGTATTAATGGTTCTGCTTTGGTTAAGCCAACCATAGCTTACCCTGGAGATATCCTTATTATTGGCCATTCAAGCTTCTTGGTGGAAGACCCGCAGAATATATCTGGTCCAGACGTGCGTATCAGTACGCCTCATGAAGAGGGAAATGGTGTTGGCACAAGCTCTGTAGAACGAATGAGTTCTCAACGTTTAAAAAAGCAACTCCGTCGCCATAAAACAATCAACTATGTGCCGGAAGAAGCGGGTGGAGAAGGTTCTGTGGATGCCACCAGCACTGATATGCTTGCAGGCTTATTGACTGATTTGCCGATGGCAGTGCTCGTGTATGATAGCAATGATCGTATTATTATTGCAAATGACCTATTCAAACGCCTGTTTGATCTCACCATTGGTGTAGGTGTAAAGGCATCAGCAGTAATAGAAAACTTAGCTTCTCATCTGCTCTACCCAGAAGACATGCAAACCTTACTTGGTGGGCAGGCACAAGATGCGATGCGCCTTGATCTGCCACGTAGTCGTTACTGGCTAGCTTGGTGTTCTCAGAATCCACACCAAACCACTCTTTTTCTGCTTACAGATGAAACCCTTGGCAAACACGGTTCTGTCGTGTAGACTAGGAGTGCTATGTCACTGAATATTCTTGTTGCTGATTCCTCATCTGATCATTCATTACTGTTGGCCCAATTCCTTATGAACAGCGGTCATCAGGTAGAAACCTGTTCTAATGGTTTGGAAGCCTATCGAGCTATTCAACAGCGAGCACAATCACAGAGTCCTTATAACTTTGCACTTGCAGAATTACAGCTTTCAGGAATGGATGCTTTGCAAATTTTACAAGATACCAAGTTACAGAATTATGCACCGATCTTTGCCATTCATTTACCTCCAGAGCAATTAACACAAGACATTCAAGATCGAGCGGGCCATCTTGGCTGTGCACAGATTTTTCAAAGTCCTGTTAATTTAACACAATTAGGAACATTGGCTCAAACTTTGGTGAATGAACAAGATCAGCAAAATCCTTTTTTCGGTACGGGCCGTATTACCAAGAGACATACGAGTACCCGTATTGTTAATCAAGATGGGCCAGCGACCAGTGCCACCCATCGTAATGATACCTTATCACCGCTGACAGACTCATATCGAAGAAATACAGGTACTGAAACAGATCGCTATACACGCAGTACTTCCCGAGCAGATTTATATAGTGGTCGTTACCAACGTCGTCCATCGCAAGGTGGCGGGGGTGGAACGATACGAGTGCGACGTGGAGTCACCGGATCTACGCCCAAAGAACAAGATGCTACTCTACCGCACCAAACACCATCAGCGCCATCTTTACCGGCGGCAGATATTTATGCCGTCCGCTGTGCTCATTGCCAAGGAACCTTCTCCGTTCAACGACGATCAGAAATGTATGATGTCCTCTGTGTTCACTGCTCGCAAGTCAACCGCATCATGCCTCCAGAATAATGGAAGCGGTATTTTTCTCGAAATATTTTTACATTATTTTCTGAGTTACGAATAATTACCAATGTATTGAAGAGTTGTAGTTGAACGGCTCCTCCATAAAAAATCCCCCGCAGCGTAAATCTGCGGGGGATAGATGTTTTATTCATGCTTGTGGCAGTGAATATTTATTTTTTCTTTGCAGCAGCTTTCTTTTTCTTCGCGACTGGCTTTTTAGTAGCAGGAAGATCGCCAGCTTTGATGGCCGCTTTTGCAGCAGCAAGGCGGGCAACTGGTACGCGGAATGGGCTACAGCTAACATAGCTCAGGCCAACGTTATGGCAGAAGTCGATAGAAGCAGGATCACCACCATGCTCACCACAGATACCAAGTTTGATGTCTGGACGAGTAGCGCGGCCACCTTCAACAGCGATTTTGATCAGTTTACCAACACCAGTTTGATCAAGAGACGCAAATGGGTTTGCTTGAACGATGCCAAGTTCTGGGCCTTGGTATTGTGGTAAGAAGCTACCAGCATCGTCACGGCTCATACCCAAAGCAGTTTGGGTCAAGTCGTTGGTACCGAAGCTGAAGAATTCAGCTTGGTTAGCAATTTCGTCGGCTGTTAGTGCAGCGCGAGGAATTTCAATCATAGTACCAACTTTGTAGTCCAACTTGATGCCAGCTTTAGCAATTTCTTCTTTGGCAACGCGATGAACGATGTCCAATTGAAGTTCAAGCTCGCGCTCGAAGCTAACTAATGGAATCATGATTTCTGGAATTGGAGCTTTTTTCGTTGTTTTAGACTTAGCAACTTTGATAGCAGCTTGGAATACAGCGCGTGCCTGCATTTCAGTGATTTCTGGATAGACGTTACCCAAACGACAGCCACGGTGGCCGAGCATTGGGTTAGACTCATGCAAGCTTTCGCAAATGCTTTCGATACGGTCGTATTTCAGGCCAAGCTTCTTAGCAAGATCGTTTTTCTGGTCTTTGCTGTTTGGTAGGAATTCGTGCAGAGGTGGGTCCAAGAAACGAATCGTTACTGGTTTGCCAGCCATTGCTTTGAAGAGACCAGAGAAGTCTTTGCGTTGAATTGGAAGCAGTTTTTTCAGTGCACCAGTGAAGTGGTCGATAGCTAGTTTGTATTCGTTTTTGAGAATACGAGCATCTTCAGTACCTTCAGCAAGTTTTGCTTTGTATTCACTGTATTCAGCAGCAAACATGATCATTTCACGAATGTGGTCAATGCGATCACCTTCGAAGAACATGTGCTCGGTACGACAGAGGCCAATGCCTTCAGCGCCGAAAGATACAGCGTTAACGGCTTGGTCAGGTTGGTCAGCGTTGGTACGAATGCCGAGAGTACGGTATTTGTCAGCCAATTTCATGACGAAGTTGTAGTATTTGAAGAGTTCAGATTTTTCTGCCTTCATAGTACCATCAACAAGAACCTGAATTAGTTCAGATGGAGCGGTTTCAACTTGGCCAGAAAGAATTTCACCAGTTGAACCGTTGATAGAAACAAAGTCGCCTTCTTTGATGTTCTTACCTTTGCAAGAAAGAACGCCTTTAGCGTAATCAATTTCGATTTCGCCAGCACCAGCAACACAAACTTTACCCATTTGACGAGCAACAACAGCCGCATGGCTAGAAACGCCGCCTTTAGCAGTAAGAATACCGTGTGCAGCAATCATGCCGCGTAAGTCTTCTGGGCTTGTTTCAACGCGAGCAAGAATAACTGGGCCATGTTCTGCCCACATTTCAGCTTTTTCAGCAGAGAAAGCAACAACGCCAGATGCAGCGCCAGGACCAGCAGGAAGGCCAACGGTTAACACTTTGCCGCCTTTAACTGCTTTGTCGTAATCTTTTTGGTTGAAGATAGGAGCAAGAAGTTGCTCGATAGCTTCTGGGTCTGCAGAACCAATTGCGTGTTCTGGAGTCATCAATTTTTGTTTCACCATGTCATGTGCAATTTTCACGTATGCTTGAGCAGTACGTTTGCCGTGACGGGTTTGGAGCAAGTAGAGAGTTTTGTCTTCAATGGTGAATTCAAAGTCTTGAACGTCGCCAAATTCTTTTTCAAGTTTCTTACGAACAGCTTCGAGTTCTTTGAATGATGCTTTCCAGTTTGCCTCTTTTGCCATATCAACAATTTTGAGTGGTGTACGGATACCAGCAACAACGTCTTCGCCTTGAGCGTTTACGAGGTACTCACCGTAGAATTCATTGTCACCGTTGGCAGGGTTACGAGTAAAGGCAACACCAGTTGCGCTGTCTTCGCCCATGTTACCAAAGACCATGCTTTGTACGTTTACAGCTGTGCCCCATGCGGCTGGGATTTGATATTTCGCACGGTAGAGAATAGCGCGGTCATTCATCCAGCTACCAAATACAGCGCCAATAGCACCGGTGAGTTGGTCGTATGGGTCTTCTGGGAAATCTTGACCAGAACGAGTTTTCACCAATTTTTTGAAGTCGTCGCAGAGTTGAGCGAGTTGTTCTTCATTGAGATCGCAGTCGTCCTCAACTTTAGCAGATTTTTTGGCTTTTTCGAGGATGACTTCAAACGGGTCATGTTCGTTTTCGTTTGCTTTTTCAACACCCATAACAACGTCACCGTACATTTGGATGAAGCGACGGTAGCAGTCATAAGCAAAACGGCCATTGCCAGTACGCTTTTTGAGTGCTTCTACAGTAGTAGCATTTAAACCCAAGTTGAGAACAGTGTCCATCATGCCAGGCATAGATTCACGAGCGCCAGAACGTACCGCTACAAGCAAAGGCTTTTTAGCGTCACCAAATTTGGTGCCTTGGAGTTTTTCCATTTTCTTGATGCCGTCACGAATTTCTTTATCCAATGTTTTTGGATAGGTACAGTTGTGATCGTAGTAATAGTTACATACATCAGTTGTAATGGTGAAGCCAGACGGAACGTTAAATCCGCGGCAGCTCATTTCAGCAAGGTTTGCACCTTTGCCACCAAGTGTGTTTTTGAGCGCAGCAGAGCCATCAGCTTTGCCTCCGCCGAAAGAGTAAACATATTTTGGAGTCTTGGTTCTAGCCATGTTGTCCGAATCCTTTTGTAAGGAGTGAATGATCGTGGAGCCCTCTCATATTGTAGAGATGGGTTCACGATGCAGAATGAGTAAATAGCGGGCAGAAGGCTATAAACCACATATCAAAAGGCAAGGCATGCTTCGTTTTCTGGGCGTTTCTGGGCGAAGCATGCATTGACCACATAAAAAACATCACAGCATACATGGCATGAGCAATGCACTTCCCGAAGCGAGTTTCCTAAATTTCCTTTCAGGCCTTGGTAGCCAAGCCTTGATGCAATTTGGTGAAATCCCAAACCCAGCAACTGGTGAACGAGAAGCGAACCCAGCTTTTGCTCGCTATACCGTGGATTTATTGCGTATTCTTAAAGAGAAGAGCGAAGGGAATAGAACCAAGGAAGAAAGCAGCTACTTAGAAGGTATGCTTGCTGATCTTGCCGGTCGTCTCGAAGCCGAAGCTTAAGTAAGTACAGAAGCTTTTTTTATCAGTATTCTTGGGTCACATTTCTCTGAGCTTAGAGAATGGGCATTCTTGTTTGTAGACGTTAGACTTAGTTTTTTTTCTTAGATGTTGAGTAGGGTCCGTTTTCCCAATCTAAACCGTTGTTGGTCTATAAAATGCAGTACAGAATGTCCTTCATGCAGAACATGGAACTTTTGACTGCATCGTCTCAGGCATACTTTCAGTAAAAAGACTGTCTATTTTTATTAGTGTATAAAATGAAAGACTGACAGAATGCCTTCCCTTTTCTTATCAGGAGTTTTGTCATGCGTTTTCTCTGGGCGAGTTTGCTCGCGTTGGTTTGTGGTCTGTCTCTTAACGCTAGCGAGGAAGCTGGCGAACAGCACGTACTCGAGAATGAGCACGTTCGGGTAACCGTAGACTTAAGCACTGCTGCTATTAGTAAAATGAGCCTCAAAGGTAGTGGCCCTATTACTCTGCCCTATTGGCTGGCAGCAGATGAAAAGTCAGAAGAGACAACAGAAAACGCAACTCAGACCGCTGTTGTACAAGAGAGTGACGAAGAACCATCACTTGATGTGCTTGGACAGTTTAATCATGTGACGTACAAAGGTGGTAAAAGTTGGCCACAGCATAACCTATTGTCCTTGGATGAAAGTGTTACTGATGGGGCATGGCAGAAAGGTGCTGCCTCAGCACAAGTGGTTACGCTCAGCAAAGTTTCAAAAGATGGCATGGTGCGCTATACTCTTGTGTATACACTCGTAGAAAATTCACCACGAGTCACCTCTACTTTTTCAGTGCAAAATAATGGAGCAGAAACGTTTGCTTTTACCCCGTATTTATTTGCAGCATTAAATGGCGTACACCAAGACCTTGGTCGTAACGATGACCAATATGTAGATCTTGTTCAGTTTGAAAAAGACGGAGAAGGTATTGACTCTTTAGATATTCCAGTGGTAGAGGGGGCAGAAGGTGCAGACTTAACAAAAAGAATAGCACGTGGAGAAGGCGAGCCGATTAGTTTAAAGAAAGCCGAATATATTGGTTTGCGTGGCCGTTTTTTCTTAGCTATGTGGAAGCCCTTATCATTTAAAATAAAAGCGCCAGTAGGCAAGCCCGTTGTAGAGGAAGCAGCGGATACACAAACTGTTTCGGGTCAAGCGCCAGCCTTTGATGAAGAAGAACCTGTTGTTTCAGATATTGCAGAAAACAGCCCATTGCTTGCATACCCTAAGGCTGACGTGAAAGGGTTTCAAAATAATTCAGGTTATTTAGCCGAACGCCAAGCCTTGGTTGGTATCCGTTGGTGGAATGGTGTATCTTACAAACATGAAATAAAAGCCGGTCACACTTTAGAGGTGTCATGGCAAACGACTGTCAGTAGTTTTGAAGAAGACGATTTGGCTTTATTGTCGGACAATGAACAACAAATGCAATACACCAGCAGCTACTATCGTTTCTTCCGTGTCTTGGTAGACCCCTTGCTTGGCTTGCTTACAATCATATACGCATGTTTTTCTTTCATTGGCCTGAGTGGTATTGGTTACGGTTTATCTGTGATTGTTTTAACTCTTATGGTTAAAGGTCTCTTGCATAAAATAACGTACAAACAGCAAAAAAGCATGATGATGATGCAGAAACTTGGGCCAGAAATTAAAGCCCTGCAAAACACTTACAAAGATGACCGTCAACAGCTTGCAGCAAAACAAATGGAACTTTGGAAAAAACATGGCGTGAACCCACTTGGTGGTTGTTTGCCAATGTTCATTCAAATGCCAATTTTCATCGCTTTATTTCAAGCATTTAACCACGCGGCAGAATTTCGTGCGCATGGTTTCTTATGGGTGGATGATTTATCACAGCCAGATCAAGTTTTTCCGCTTGGTTTTGACTGGCCGTTCATTAACAGCCCAGCAACATTAAATTTCTTGCCACTCTTATACATTGCTACGGCCTTTTGGATGAGCAGCCTAACACGCCCGCCACAGCAAGATCAAAAAACACCCGGCACTGATAGTGAAAAAATGCAACAAGACATGATGAAAATGATGCGCTGGTTGCCAGTTATATTTGGTGTTTTCTTCTATAATATGCCGGCTGGTTTGGTGCTGTATTTTGTTTGTAGTAGTTTAATTGGTGCCCTTGAAATTCGCTACATCCGCAAAAAGCTTGGCATGGCCTAAATAAGTAGAACAACACAAGAAGAAGGAGCAGAGGAATATGGAGAAGGGGGAGCATTTTTTAGTTGTGACTCTAAGAATGAACGCCCTTCTTTCACCATATACGCTCGCTAAGAATTATTTACTGAAAAGGCGCTCCTTTTCCGAGCGTCACGAAGAGACATATTTCGGCATAAAAGTATTTGGTTTTAGGTAAGGCTTTTATGAAAATGCATCCAACTATTTGTGCAAACGCAACTGCTGCTGCTGGTCTTGTAACGCTTATCCGCATAAGTGGGACAGATGCGATGACTCTTTGTGAGCAAGCGGGTTTGTTGCTTGGGTCACCGTGGCAGGTTGTTTCAGGACAATGGCAGATAGGGCTTGGCCCTGTGCCGTGCACTGTCACCAGTATGCCAGGGCCGCGTTCTTATACAGGCTATGATTTGATTGAAGTTATTATTCCTGGCAGTGCTATTTTAACAGAGGCGTGTTTGTCAGAATTATTTGCCGTGGGTATGCAGGCGGCAGAGCCCGGTGCTTTTACTCGCATGGCGGTGGCGCAAAACCGTATGACCTTAGATCAGGCAGAAGGTTTACTGGCATTGGTGCAAGCACCAACAGAAGCAGCTGCTTCACAAGCGCTCGCCCGTTTACAAGGTTCCTTGCGAGATGAATTAGAACCGATGCGCGATCGGCTTATACATTTGCGGGCGATGGTCGAAGCTGGTCTTGATTTTTTAGAAGAGGAAGACGTTACCACGTACGACCCAGAAGCCTTGGCAGAAGAATTAGCAGGCATGCGTGTTACCTTAGCGACATGGTTATCCGCTGAGCACGATATGGGGGCAGAGCCCGTTGTTTGTTTGGTTGGTGCGGCTAACGCAGGAAAAAGTGCGCTCTTTTCTGCGTTGACAAAAGAACAAGCCTTGGTGAGTCCGATAGCAGGAACAACCCGAGATTATTTACACGGTATGTGGGATTGCGGCGGGCGTAGTGTTCAGTGTGTTGATACGGCTGGCTGGTTAGAAGCTGTTGAGCATCAACTTGATGTCGCTGCCTTGGAACAAGGGAATGCTTTATTGCAATCAGCAAGTGTTGTTATTGCTTGTGCTGCCCCAGATGCACCCTTGCCACATTCATACAGGCCAGAGCCGCATCATATTATTATCCGCACCAAATCAGATGCTGGTTTTGTGAAAGGCCACCCTGCCCAACGAGCGGTGCTTGATGTGTCATCTCTTACTGGTGATGGCATAGAACAATTAACTGGTTTGGTGGCAGAGCGCTTGGGTTCTATCGGTAGTGGCGAACCACGCCAACAACGCCTTTTGCATAAAGCTGATGCGATTTTGGTGAGTGTATTACAAGTGTTACCGACAGATGAATTATTAGCAGATGATCTTCGTAATACCGCAGATGCTTTAGGAGAACTTATTGGCGCAACCTGTTCTGATGATATTCTTAACGCAATTTTTTCTCGTTTTTGTATAGGGAAATAATATGGATGACGCAACATGGGTAGCGGCTTTACCCAAAGTAGAATTACATGTTCACTTAGAAGGTGCGATACCGCCACCCTTGTTGTGGGAGTTCATTAACGAAGCTGGTGGTGATAAGTATGTTCGTAGTTATAGTGATTTATTACATAAATTAACGTATAGATCATTTGCTGACTTTATAAACGCATGGATTTGGAAAAGTGGCTATCTAACGAGCCTTGATCATTTTCGTCGTATAGCCGAGGCGGCAGCAAAGGAATTGGTACGGCAGAACGTGCACTATTGTGAAATGTTTTTTTCACCACGGAGGTTTTTACTTCAAGAAAAAGACGTAACGATGGAAGATATTGTTGCGGCAATTCGAGAGGGGTTTGACTGTGTTCCAGCAGTAGAGATTGCGCTTATTATTGATTTGGTTCGTGATTTCGGCCCAGACTATGCTTTACGTTCGCTTGAAAGTGTGAAGCCATTAGCACAGCATTATCGTATTATTGGTATAGGTATTGGCGGGTCAGAACATGAATGCCCCGCTCGAGATTTCAAAAAGGTGTATAAGCAAGCAAGGGATGCTGGTTTCCATTGCACAGCTCATGCTGGAGAAGCAGCAGGCGCGGCAAGCATACGGTCTGCCTTACACGATTTACAGGTCGAACGTATTGGTCATGGTTTGCGTGCGCATGAAGATGTCGAGCTTGTTCACGAGTTAGCGGCGGCAAATGTTACTTTAGAAATGTGTCCTATTTCGAATTTTCATACATACACGGCACGGGCAGATCATCCATACCCCTTGTCCGATTATTTGAAGCAGGGCGTTCGAGTGTGTATTAACAGTGATGATCCAGGCATGTTCCAAGCAGATTTAAATGATAATATCCTGTGGTTATTGCAACATGAACATGGCGGTCTTAGTAGGGATGACGTAAAGCGATGTATGCACTATGCGATAGGTGGAGCGTGGTGTGATGCAGAGCGAAAGGCAGAGTTGTCTCAGCAGCTAGCTGCGTATTGACGCACTGCAATCTGACAGAAGAGTGCTGGTCTACTCACAGTGTCTAAAGGAGAGTCTATGCGTTGCGTAAGTTGGAATGTAAACGGAATCCGTGCGGTTGAACGAAAAGAATTATTGCCATGGGATGTGATGGCTGACGTAGATGTGTTTTGTCTGCAAGAAACCAAAGCTCATATTGGACAAGTCAGTGATACCGTAGCAGCACCAGAAGGCTGGCACAGCAATTGGTATTCTGCCGAAAAGAAAGGTTATAGTGGCGTTGCTATTTATACCCGTGACGAGCCAGATGACGTTATTGAAGGCATGGGAAATGATGATTACGATAGTGAAGGTCGTGTGATTAGCGTTGTCTTTGGCGATGTGCTTATTACTAGTGCCTATTTCCCCAATAGTCAGGAAAAGGGTAAACGTATAGATTACAAATTGGGCTTCTGTAAACAGATGGAAGAGTTCCTCGCGGGCTGGCAAACCGCAGGCTACAAAACATTGTTAATGGGTGACTATAACATAGCTCATGAGCCCATCGACCTTGCCCGCCCGAATGCGAATAATGATAACCCCGGCTTTTTACCAGCAGAACGCGAATGGATGAGTCATTATCTCTCGCTTGGCTATCACGATGTCTTTCGCGAAGAAAACCCAGACCTCACCGGAGCCTACAGTTGGTGGAGCTACCGTGGTGCCGCCCGTACAAACAACGTTGGTTGGCGTATTGATTATGGTACCGTCTCACCAGACTTGCGTGACCGAGTGACTGGTTGCGCTATTCACCCAGAAGTACTTGGTAGTGACCATTGCCCCGTCAGTATTGACTTGAAATAGACGCATCTGCAAAAGGGGGCGGCTGTTTTTCAGCCAGTCCCCTATTCTTCAAGTAGCCCGTTTTCTGAATACCTCTGTTCTATGTAAGAAGGGGAGTTGTGGTGGCAGGCAGATCAATTTTTCTGGTTAAAATTTAGACCCTCTATTGACAGAGCCCCTCCTGTCCAGAGCGTTCGCGGCCCTTCCTGTACCCGCGAGAACCTTATGACCAACCCAAACTCTATCTCCGCTCCCCTCGATGAGGCAGCTCTATCGCCAAAAGTCCAAGCTCGGAATGATATTCTCTCTGGCTTAACGGTGGCCTTGGCTCTCATTCCAGAAGCGGTTGCTTTTGCTTTTGTTGCGGGCATAGATCCTTTATATGGTTTGTACGCAGCGTTTATGGTAGGACTTATTACTTCGGTTTTTGGTGGCCGTCCTGGTATGATTTCTGGTGCAACAGGTGCTCTTGCTGTTGTGATGGTTGCATTGGTTCAGCAGGGGAATGGTTTAGGGTTGCAGTATGAAGTCATTAATTTGATTGAGACAGGTCGAGATCTAGGGTTAGGTGAAGAGGCTTTGCGGCTATTGAAAAGTGGTGAAGGGCTCACTTCTATGCCTGAAATATTAGAGTTAATACCTAGTGATAAAGAACACGGAGTGCAATATTTATTTGCAGCAGTTGTTTTAATGGGGCTTATTCAAATATTGGCGGGTATCTTTCGTCTTGGTAAATTTATTCGACTAGTACCGCATCCGGTAATGATCGGTTTTGTAAATGGTCTTGCTATTATTATTGGTAAGGCGCAGTTTGGCCAATTCAAAATGACGAATACAGTAACTGGAGAATTGGAATGGATTTCTGGAAGTATGTTATGGGTAACATTGTCTTTAATCATGTTAACGATGGCCATTCTCTACTTTTTGCCAAAACTGACTAAAGCGGTCCCAGCGGCTTTAGTTGCTATTGTTGGTGTTACTATGGTTGTTGCCTTTGTTCCGAGTCTAGAAACGCTGACAGTTATAGACTTTTTAAAAGATCGTAGTGGTGATGCTGCTGCCAGTATTAAATTGGACGGTTGGTTCCCGCCATTTCTCATCCCTGATGTGCCATTGAATATGGATACTTTGATGTTTATTTTGCCATATGCTTTCATCTTGGCATCTATAGGTTTAATTGAATCGTTAATGACTTTGACCTTGGTAGATGAATTAACCAACACTCGTGGCCGTAGTAACAAAGAATGTATTGGTCAAGGAACAGCAAATATCCTGACTGGTTTTTTCAGTGGCATGGGCGGCTGTGCAATGATTGGCCAAAGTATTATTAACATTAAATCTGGCGGCCGTGGTCGTTTGTCTGGTATTGCAGCGGCATTAGCTTTGCTTGCGTTCATTGTTTTTGGTGCGCCACTGATAGAAATGATTCCACTGGCTGCGCTCATTGGCGTTATGTTTATGGTGGTCTTTGGCACCTTTGAATGGACGACCTTTCGTATTCTTGGTAAAATACCACTGTCAGATGCTTTTGTCATTATCCTTGTTACGGCTGTAACTGTAGTTACAGATTTGGCTATCGCGGTAGGATCAGGTATCATAGTGTCCGCACTCATTTTTGCGTGGAAACACGCCACTCATATAGAAGCATCTACTACAGAAAGCAGGGAAGGGTGGAAGACCTATCAGCTTACTGGCCCTTTGTTTTTCGGTTCATGCACGAGTTTCAAGGAATTGTTTGATATTAAGAATGACCCGAAAGATGTTGTTGCAGATTTTATGGATTCGCGGGTATCAGATCATAGCGCTCTTGAGGCCATTCATGCTATCGCCGAAAAATATCGTGCAGCCAACAAAACTCTCCACCTTCGTCATCTTAGTGCGGATTGTGTTCTGATGCTCGAAAAAGCAGGTGATTTGGTAGAAGTAAATGTTTTGGAAGACCCAGAGTATTTTGTTGCGGCTGACGAATTAGCATAAGCATTGAGCTTGGTATGTGTGCATCTGATTGCTCCTTGCTAGAATAGAGCAAGGAGGGGGAGTCGTGATGTTAAGCAGCATGATTGAGAGCGGTTAACAGGTTATAGGCTTAGCTATAATGTAGTTATACTTGAATAAAATAGATCATTCGATAGAAGTAACTATGTCAAAAGCCGCAGAGTAATTTGTTACGAACGGTGAGCAGGAGATATGTTTATGAGTACCTCTGTTTGTCGAAAACGATTGCTCGTGTATGCTACCGTTTTTTTCTGTATCACTTTGTGTAGTAGTTGCACGCAGGTGCGTTTTAATGAAAAGCAAAAACATGCTGATCGAATTATGCAGTTTGATTATGACCCTCTTGCCTCAGATATTCAGAACCACGTAACGACATCGCGCGAAGCTTCCATTGGTGGATTTTCTAGCGCAGGTGCAGGAGGTTGCGGATGCAATTAATGCAAATATTTGCGGTATGCTTTTTCCTTTTTTCTACCTTGCTTCAGGCGGAAGAAGGGTTATTAGAGAATGATGAATCGATACTTGGTGAAGAATTTTTAGAAGAATTGCATGCGGATAATGGTAGTAGCCAAACGCTTTCTGCTAAAACGTTCATCTATAATCAAACAGATAGCAATAACGGTACAGGCGGTAATAAAAACATAGATGAAGACTTACGGGTTTTTGAACAGATTGTATTGTATACGAACCAGATCAATGAACGAGATAGTATGCATGCGCAAATATTAGCGGATGTTGTCTCGTCTGCCTCTATTGAGCGTAAGCATAATTCTTCCTATCGTAGTCTGCAATCTGGGGCGAGTGGAACATTCTATGCACGTTTAACTGGCGGCTGGAAACGGAAGTTGGAAACCTTCACGTTTAACCTGCATGGCGGGGCGGCAACAGAGTATGCTTATCAATCTGTGCAAGTAGGTGCGGGCATCAGTAAGCCAATGAATGAGCAGAATACAACGCTCAGTTTAAATATACAAAGTTTTTTTGATTCCATAAGAATGGTTCGTTTTGATGGCACCCAAGACAACAGTGACACGCGTACTACTTATACGGGGAACCTTCAACTGACGCATATTCTAACCCGAGATTCGGTGGTGAATGCCACGGTGAGTCATACCAGCCAGTCAGGTTTTTTGGCGACACAATTTAATTCGGTGTTTATTGCAGGTGTAGAAGATTTTGAGGTGTTGCCTGATAGCCGCTCTCGGGATTCGCTTACCCTACGTTACAAGCATGCGATTGGTGATGATGCCGCAGTCGAAACAGGTGTGCGTTATTATACGGATGATTGGGGGGTTGCAGCTTACACCGTTAACTGTGGTTTTGAACACTATGTGAATGAGCGTTCTCTTCTATTGGCATATAGTTATCGATATTATCAACAGCATGAAGCCGATGCGTATCAACCGTT
This sequence comes from Planctomycetota bacterium, assembly GCA_016745075.1. Lineage (GTDB taxonomy): Bacteria > Planctomycetota > UBA11346 > UBA11346 > UBA11346 > JADGDD01. The sequence continues at coordinate 248,670 of JADGDD010000003.1, forward strand.
CTTTGATGTTGCTGAGCCTTACCAAACTTCAGATCCAGACCTTGGTGATTTTGAAGCGCATACGATGGGTATAAAAATTCGTTTCATGGATGTAGCTATTTTTGGTCAAGATGGTGAATGGGATCTTGGTGTACATTATCGTACACAAGATAACGGTTTGAATATGATGTGGCTGATGAGTGGCATGTCCTTTTCATTTTAGCAAAGAGGTCGCATGAAAATTATTCTCACACTGTTGTTCTTGATGAGCAGTCTGTCTGCGCAAGAGATGCAGAGTATGCCAACCCTTGCGGGCACACCCTATGCTCTTTCTCTATCAGGAGATAGACCAACCCTTCTTGTTTTTTGGGGGTCGTGGTGCATGCCTTGTCGGAAAGAAGCGCCTCGTCTTGTGAAATTACATGCTGAATTACAAGGACATATTCGTATGTTGGGGGTGAGTGTTGATGGACAAAAGCATTTGGCCCAAGAGTTTGTTGATACTTACACAATTCCATATCCCACCTTGCTTGATCCACAGTTGTCGCTTGCGGATATGTTACAGGTAAAAGAGACTCCAAAGCTATTGCTTTTTGATGCTGCTGGGAAGCGAGTGATCACAACAGATACTCTGAATAAAGACCTTATTGTAGCAATGAAAAAAGAATTGATGAAGCACAAAGAACAAGTTCGTCAAGAACCGCAAGATCAACCGCATACGCAAATTCTATCTCTAACCGAAAATGTTGATATTATTGAACAAGAGACGATTAGTATGGGAACAGATATTCACATTAGTATTGCTAGTGAGCATAGAGAAGAAGCAGGATTGGCGATACAACAAGCATTCGCAGAAATAGATCGTATTGATGACCTTATGACCGATTGGCGTTCTGTTGGCGATATTTATCGAATAAATAAATCGGCAGGGATGTTGGCGGTTAGAGTAAGTGACGAAGTTATTCAGCTTATTCGTGCAGCGCACAATATATCGGTAGCAACAGACGGCCTTTTTGATATTTCCTATAAACCAGCGGGAGCTTTATGGAATTTCACAAGTGATGTCCCAGTCATTCCGAGTACAGATCGTATTGTACAAGCGGTATCGTATATTAATTATCAAGATATTCTGATTGAGGGGCAGACGGTATTACTTGCATGGCCACAGATGAAAATAGGTCTCGGAGGAATTGCAAAAGGCTATGCCGTTGATCGTGCTGTGGAGATTATCAAAAAGCATGGTTTTGAGAACTTTGTTGTGAATGCTGGTGGTGATTTATTTGTACATGGAAACAAAGAAAGTCCGCTGTGGCGGGTCGCTATCAAGCACCCACGTCAGGCAGATTCTTTTATCGCTGAATTACCAGTCAAAAATTATGCGGTAGTGAGTTCTGGTGATTATGAACGGTTTTTCATAAAAGAGGGCAAGCGCTATTGCCACATTATTAATCCGAAAACAGGCTATCCAGGTACTTTATGCCAGAGTGTGACTATCATGGCAGTACAAGCTCAACAGGCAGATGCCTTGGCAACAGCGGTTTTTTTGCTTGGTCCTGTTAAAGGTCTCGCCCTTGTTGAAACATATCCAGAAGTTGAGGCCCTCATTATAGATAGCAATGGGGTTGCACATCTCTCTTCAGGATTTCACGGCCAAAAGAAATAAAGAATAGACATATTTCGGCTTTCAAGTAAGTTATCCACGAATGCGTTCAGTTGTTGGTTTTATCCTTTTACTTGTGGTTGTTGCGCTGGTGTTTCCCTTTACACCGTGGGTGGAAACCTTGCCGTCGCTGTTTTCGCAGTTGTCAACAGTTCCGATTTGGCATATTGTTTTATTAACCGTGTTATCTTTGTCTGGTTTGTTATTTCCTCCTCACCCAGATACACATCCATCTGTGCAAACGACGATGCGTTTTCGTTCGGTGCTGTTGTTTGGAATTGGTGGTTTGTTATTACTGGAACCTTTTTTACTTCTTATTACGTTGGGCTTGGCGAATACAGCAGTTAATGAGCGTCTTTTTTCGCTTATTCTTCCCAACCCCAATGAGAGTGCATTTTCGCTCTTGGCTGTTGTCTGGTGGGTCGTGTTACCAGCTTGCATAGAAGAATGGGTTTTTCGCAAACGTCTATTTGATTGGTTGCGCCCTATTGTTGGTACGGCATCAACCGTCAGTCTGACGGCTTTATTGTTTGCTGTTGCTCATGGAAATGCATTGCAGGCATTATTGGCTCTTCCGATTGGTTTATTGCTTGGTGTTATGCGAGTACGACAACAGCGAGTATTGCCATGTATCATCGTTCATGCTGTACATAATGTTTTACTTCTGTCCTTGAATTCATTATTTGTGTACCCTTTTGTTGCTCCGGTTTTATTTATTATTGGCATTTGGCTCATTGTTATTGCGCTCGGTTGTTTATACCCACGAACGCCGCGCTTTAATAAATGGCTCTACTTGGGATCGGTTAGTTGTATGTTGTTCTGCATAGCAGCGATACCAACATGGAAGCGTTTGCAAACAGGCTTGTGGGTCTCGGCGGCGCATAGACATGTTATCCATAAGCGAGTGCCGGTCACGCTCATTATTGATCGTTTAAGTCAGCTTTCTGGAACGCCAATTATGACCGCAGATCGGCATAATGGTTTATGTAAGCAATTACAGATTCAGCCAGCACAGGACGATTTGCGACAGGCACTTGTATTGGCAACGCTTGATCCGGTTGTCCTAGAACAATGGGCTACTGAGACAAGTATAGGGGTAGAAGACGCATTGTTTTTATTAATAGAAAGTGGCGAGGTTCACGTTTTTATTGATGATGCTATTCGCCGTTTAGCGATCCATTATCCGGAAGATTTTGGAATTGTAGCAGGAGAGTATCCGCAGGCGCTTATCTGGCTCTTTCCATATGAAACATATCGTGAACATCTTGTGGCATTTCTTGCTCATACATCTTATCCGCAACGTGCTCGATTAGCACGTTCGCTTTTCGTTGCGTTTGGTGAGGACGTACTGGTGGAGTTAATGCTCAGTATACCCGCATCTCGTGTTGGTATCCAAGATCGACACTGTTTATTGCGTTTATATAAAGGAACAGATGGCTTAGAGCGCATTCGTGCGCATGTGGAAAAACATCCAGAATTACAAACAGCGTGGTGGGCGCATTAGTCTTGGTGCCTGAATGGCCATATATGGTTGAGCACGCCAAGGTCCCAGGCATAGCCGTAAAAAAGCGCTATAAAAAAAATAGCATGTATCAATAAATAGGGAGTTGGTATAGGGAGGGTATTGACCACCTTGTGGGTGGCGTCTAACCCTTTTGAGGTGATACGTTGACTTTGGAGTAAGAGTGTACCAAGTGCGCCAACAACCAGCGCCATAATGATAAGCACAGAGACCCACTTAGGAATGGCGTCCCATTGGACCAGTGCTTTTTTGGCAACGCGTAGGAGCAAGTCCATACTGAGTAGAACTTCTGCCGCTAATAAATAGCGATGTTGGAAGACCTTAGCTTTTTTATGGTGTGGGCGTGTTTTCTTAGCCATGGAATGGTATTAATTACCTGTGTTTTCTTTTTGCAGTTTGTAGGCAGCGCCAAGTAAACCTTTAAATAATGGATGTGGATTAACTGGTGAGGATTTAAATTCTGGGTGTGCTTGTGTTGCTACGAAGAATGGATGATCAGCGAGTTCAATGATTTCAACAAGGTAGGCGTCTGGTTGCTCTGGATTTGGCATGTACAGACCAGTAAAACGCAGGCCAGCTTTTTCGCAGGCTTCGCGGTAATCGTTGTTGAACTCAAAGCGATGACGATGGCGTTCGCTGACAATAGATTCGCCGCCATAGCATTTGCTGGTTTTACTTGTTTTAATTGGCAGGGTACAAGGGAATGATCCTAAGCGCATGGTGCCGCCAAGATTAATAACCGCTTTTTGTTCTTCCATGAGGTGGATAATTGGTTCGGGTGTTTTCGGGTCCATTTCTTGGCTAAATGCTTCAGGAATATCTAAAACATTGCGGGCAAATTCAATACAGGCGAGTTGCATACCAAGACAGAGGCCAAGGAGTGGGATGTTGTTTTCACGTGCGTAGCGGATTGCATCTAATTTACCTGCAACGCCACGTTTGCCAAAGCCACCCGGAATAATAATAGCGCTGACACCTTCAAAGAGTTCGGCAATATTATCCGATTTTTCAATGGCAGCACCTTCTATATTGACGACTTCTGCTTTGAGCAAGTGGGCATAGGCTGCGTGGTCTATGGATTCATGAACAGATTTATACGCATCTTGCAGGTCTGTGTATTTGCCGACAAGAGCAACGCGCACGGTGTCTTTTGGGTTCTTAATATGACGAACCATCAGATCCCATTTTTTCATGTCGCAGTCGCGCACAGGTAGCCCAAGGCGCTTACACAAACTTTCATGTACACCTTGTTTCAATAAGACGTGCGGTACTTCATAAATACTGTGAGGTACGTCTGCCAGCTCAATTACATTCTCAGCGCTGACATTGCAGAAAAGGGCAAGCTTGTCGCGGACATCGCGGGGCAGATTGCGGTCGGTACGACAGAATAAAAAGTCTGGAATTAAACCAATCTCACGGAGTTTTTGTACACTGTGTTGGGCTGGTTTTGTTTTAATTTCCCCGGCTGCTTTAATGTATGGGATGTAGGCAAGATGACAGAGGGCAACATTTTCTTTGCCATGGTTATGACGAAATTGACGAACCGCTTCAATAAATGGCAGGCCTTCAATATCACCAATAGTTCCGCCAATTTCGCAGAGTACGACATCAACAGGGTTTTTGTCATTTTCTTCAGCGATAGAACGAATACCTTCTTGAATTTCATTGGTGATGTGCGGAATAACTTGAACGGTTCCACCATTGTAATCACCGGCACGTTCTTTTAATAAAACATTTTGGTAAATACGTCCAGCAGTGTAGGTTGAGTTTTTACTACACGGTTGATTTAAAAAACGTTCATAATGGCCAAGGTCAAGGTCTGTCTCTGCGCCGTCTTCAGTAACAAAGACTTCTCCATGTTGAAATGGATTCATCGTACCTGGATCAACGTTGAGATACGGATCTAATTTTTGAATACGAACGGTGTAGTTCATATTGAGCAACAAGCGGCCAATAGAAGCTGAGGTGATGCCTTTACCCAGTGAGCTTACAACACCACCGGTAATAAAAACATAACGTGTTACATGATTTTTTTTAGATGCAGCCATGATTGTAATTCTCTTTATAGGTATTTGAAGTATTTGTTTTACAATGAATCAGAATGTCGTTGGAGGAAGGCATCATAATCTGCACGGACATCAATGCCAGCGGGTGCGTTATCAACGGTGGCGCAGGCCATGCCAATGCCAGCTTCAAGCGCCCGTAATTGTTCAAGTTTTTCACAAGTTTCCAGATGACTCGTCGGAAGAGCGTGATAATTGAGTAAGATGTCTTTGCGGTAAGCATACATGCCAATGTGACGGTAACAGTTCTGGGCAGGGCGGCCTGCATCTCTGTCCCACGGGCTGGGTGCACGGGTAAATGACAGGGCTCGCTGACCAGCGCCAAGTACGACTTTTACTGCGTTTGGGTTGGTTTGATCTTCTACAGTTCCTGGTGTGGCAAGGGTTGCCATGCCTGCCCAGTCATGAGCGTTGAGGAGGCTTGCTACCAGACGAATGTGAACGGGGTCAATTTCTGGTTCGTCACCCTGTACATTCACAATAATGTCTGATGATAATTGAGCGGCAACCTCAGCGATGCGGTCTGTGCCAGATTCATGATCGGGTGCGGTCAGTTGGGCTGTAAAACCAGCGGCGGTAACTACTTCAACAATACTGTCATCATCGGCACAAACGATTACTTGATCTGAACCAAAGGCTTGTGCAGCGCGTTGGCAGGTATGTACAATGAGCGGGAGGCCAGTTTCAGAGAGGAGGAGTTTATCGGGAAGTCTGCTGCTGTTTTTCCGTGCTGGAATGAGAATGCTCACCCGATTGTCCATGCAGTCTCCCGTAAGTCGAACAGGATAGCAATGATCAGGTAAAGTCAACCGAAGCAATCTGTTTGAATAGAGACAAGAAGAGCCTAGAACGGTGCTGTGAAAACAGAAAAACTTCTTTCGGTGAGCTCCCTCAATTATCGTATCCGCAGTGCGATGGAAGACTTTGGTACGCTGCTGGTGCAAGGTGAATTAAGCGGGCTCAAAATAGCGGCGAGTGGTCATCTCTATGCAACACTCAAAGACCGAGATGAAGTGATTAGCGTTGTTATGTGGCGCTCATCGGTATCGCGACAGAAGCGTTTGCCCAAAGAAGGTGAATTGGTACAGGCACGTGGATCACTGTCTTTGTACGGTCCACGTGGGACTTACCAATTAGTGTGCAGTAGAATGACGGCGGTTGGTGAGGGAGATCTTGCAGCACGTTTTGAAGCGCTCAAAGAAAAATTAGCAGCAGATGGTTTGTTTGAAGAAGAACGAAAAAAAGCATTGCCGTGGTTACCGGCTGCCGTTGGTATTGCTACCGCTTCTGGCAGTGCAGCGTTGGCAGACATAGAAGATTCTTTAAGACACCGCTTTCCAAGCATGTCAATTATTCACGAACCCTGTCGTGTGCAGGGAACAGAAGCGGTAGGGGAGATCGTCGCAGCTATCCAATTTTTAGATGAGCACCCAGCGGTAGAGGTGATTATTTGCGGAAGAGGGGGCGGTAGCTTAGAAGATTTATGGGCTTTCAACGAAGAACCTGTTGTTCGTGCTCTAGCCGCCTGTGAAACTCCTATCATTTCAGCCGTTGGTCATGAAATTGATACGACTTTGGCAGACTATGCCGCAGATATGCGGGCGAAAACACCAACAGAAGCTGCGCACATGGCAGTGCCCGTTTTACAGGATATTCATGAGTCTTTAGATGAATGGGAAAATGCCCTGCACGGTGGTATAGAGGACTTACTTGATAAAACTCGCCAGCGTTTGGAAGCACTAGCAACCCATAGGGCCTTACTGACTCCGGTTCATCAGATAAACATGCGGCAGCAGAAACTCGCTGATCTCGAAGAGCTGATGACAGTGGCTATGGAAACAACGCTTACTGATCTTCGCCATAAAGCACAGGGATATACTCGTTCTTTACGAGTTTCGAGCCCACATAAACAGATAGCGCATTTACGTGAACAGTTTCAGCATGTGTCTACTGAACTAGAGCGTGCTAGTCAAAAAGCTCTCACAGCTAAGCAAGATCAATGTTCTGGATATGCTGCTCGTCTGCACGATCTTTCACCCCTACATACTATAGCACGTGGTTATTCCAGCGTAGTCAATGCTGCGGGAACACAGGTGTTACATCTTGACGATGCACCACTCGGTGAAAGTATTAAGGCTCGTGTTACTGATGGTTGGCTGAGTGCAACCGTTACTGAACATGAGCGATTGGACATAACAGACCAGAAGAAGGAATAGAACATGACGTTTCCAGATGATTTTATGTGGGGTGCAAGTACCGCAGCTTTTCAAATAGAAGGTGCGGCCTATGAAGATGGCAAAGGTCCTTCAGTCTGGGATGTATTCTGTGAACGCGGCGATAGAGTTTTTGAGGGGCACACCGGTAATATAGCCTGTGATCATTATCATCGTTGGCAGGAAGATGTGAACCTCATGAAAGAAATTGGTTTGCAATCATACCGTTTCTCTGTGAGTTGGCCACGTGTTATGCCCGATGGAAAAGGTGCGGTGAATCAAGCCGGTTTGGATTTTTACGACCGTTTATTAGACGGCCTGTGCGATGCTGGGGTGAAACCTTTGTGTACATTGTTTCATTGGGATTATCCACAGGCTTTATTTCAACAAGGCGGTTGGCTCAATGATGAGAGTAGCAATTGGTTTGCAGATTATGCAGCTTTGCTTGCTGAGAAATTTGGTGATCGTGTCCATGCATGGATGACTTTTAACGAACCGCAGTTATTTATTGGTAGTGGGCATAAGGCTGGCGCTTTTGCACCAGGTTTACGTTTGTCTATGCGAGAACTGTTGGTGACTGCACATAATGTCTTATTATCACACGGTAAAGCGGTGCAGGCTATTCGTTCACGTTGTTCAGATACACAAATAGGATGGGCTCCTGTTTTCCATGCAATTCAGCCAGAAAGTGAATCTGCGGAGGATATTCAAAAGGCACGAGACTTCACCTTTAGTACTTGGAGAGATGACCTTGGCGATAATAGCTGGTGGTGTGACCCTGTTTATCATGGACATTATCCAGAAGATGGCCTGAAGCGCTGGGAAAATATATTGCCGCCAATAAAAGACGGCGATATGGAAATTATTCATCAGCCACTCGATTTTTTCGCCTTTAATCAGTACGCATCTGCTTTGTATGCGGACAGTGCGCACGGTGAACCAACAGACCGTGGTGTACGCGGAGTTGGTCGTCCCAGAACCGCATTTGGGTGGGATATTACCCCACAAGCTTTTTATCATTCTTTAAAATGGATTTCCGATTATTGTGATCTCCCAATTTTAGTGACTGAAAACGGTTGTTCTAATGTAGACTGGGTAAGTTTAGATGGTGCTGTTCATGATCCACAGCGCATAGATTTATTACATCGTTATTTGCAAGCCACGCACGAAGCTATTTCAGAAGGCGTGCCGGTAATTGGTTACTGCCAATGGTCCTTATTTGATAATTTTGAATGGTTGGCAGGTTACAGTCAACGTTTTGGTCTTATTCACGTCGATTACGAAACGCAAAAACGTACCCTAAAAGATAGCGCTTTGTGGTATAAGAATGTTATTGCAACAAACGGTGGCGAGCTGATTCCCTAAGGATTTTCAGAACGTATTATTTAATGGAATGAATAATACGTTCCGCCGCTGTCATAACCATATTGGCGGTAATTTCATCCATGTGGACTTTGCTCATGTCGGAGCGTTCCCAGAGAGCACCGCGTGATTGGATATTGGTGTAGTGTGGACCAACTACACCGTTGCGGTTTGCTGGTACGGGACCGAAGAGGCCAACAGCTGGTATCTGTAAGGCGCGCACTAAATGCAATGGTCCGGTGTCACCACTGATGACGATTTCACACTGTTGAATAAGGCGGGCTAATTGTGGCAAGTCGGTGGCTGGAGCCATAATTGCTTGTGGTACGGCATCATGAATACGTTGAGCGAACTCACGTTCTTGTGCCCCACCCCATATAATCAGACAGCAACGGCCGCTGCTGTGAACAGTTTGTGCGAATTCAATTTGCCGTTTGATCGGCCAGACTTTTGTCGGCCAGTTTGCACCAACATTGAGACCCCAGATAGGCTTGTCTTGTTCAGGAAGTACGGGAACGGTAATGTCTCCCCAGTTGGGCAACGGGAACTGCCATTCTTGTGTTGGCAGATTGCCTGTAATGGGTAAGGCAAGACAACGGTTTTGATCTATAACATGAGTTCCAGTTATTGGCGCATGCACATTATGGAGTAACCAGCTTTGTTCGGTTGCTCGTTTACCAGCGGGGCCGATGCGTAGGCGGCAGCCAGACAAGGCACTGATAAGGGCACTTTTGGCACGGCCTTGGGCATCTATAACTGCGTCATATTTTGTTTGACGAATAACCCGAAGGCAGCGACGAATATCTCCACCTCGGCTACGCCACGCTTTGAGAGGAATAGGGATAACGCGATGAATAGCTGGGCTGCCAACCAGTAAAGATTGCCAGCGTTCTTCACAGAGCCAGTCAACGGTATGGCCTGCGGCAACAAGGTCGGCGACCATGGGCATGGTGTGGAGGATGTCTCCAAAGGCTCCTAAACGAACGACCAATATACGCATGATCGTAAGCCTACTCGTGTAGGTTATAACTCAAGGGTGGCAACAAGGGTGTTATCTTCCATATCATAACGAACAATATAGCCACGCTTGCGGCACATGGTAGCGGCGATGCTATTGTTGACGTTAATGTAGGCGTGAATGCGTTCTAATTTGCAGGTTCGAGCAGCGCTAACTAATTCTTCTTTAATAACATGTCCAAGGTGATGATTCTGCCATACATCGGAAACGAGCATAGCCGTTTCGCCTTCTTTCATGTTTGGTAATATGTTCAGGCGGCCAATGGCAATAATAGCATCGGTGCCTTCATGAAATACTGCTAGGACAATTTCATCAATGGCATTGGCAGCGCAGATGCCAGCAAGCCGATCATGAGTAATGCGCGTTTCTAAAGGCATGTAATAACAATAGCGAGATTCAACGGTATTATGGCCAAGGGTGCTGTGGAACGCGCGCAGGGCTTCCTCGTCATCTGGTGTAATAGAGCGAATCCGTAAGGGAACCGTTTCACCAAGTGTTACCTGTTTGTCTACCGTGTAGGCCATGCATCTATACTAGGTGCTTTGATCGCGTAGTGAAGTATAAAGGGAGGATTTTCGCTATCTATTCATCTCTGTTGAGCCCCGCATGCAGCAGCAACATTGCTATTTTGTGGCTAGGGTTAGGATGTATCTATGGAACATATTCAAGTACGCTTCATCTCTTTGCTAGAGGATGCTGCTAACAGTTTTGAACAATTAGAAACGGCTGTCAATCGAGCTTTACGAGAAGTTTCAGCAGATGCTGTCGATGATATTCGGCTCTTGCCCGTAGAACGAGAAGTGCTGGATGAGCACGATGACCCATCGTGTGAAATGGATCAAATAGCGTTTATTCGTTATCGTAAAGAGACACTGCCAGAATGACTACTGCTTCAAGTCCTACGCCAACCATTCGCCAACTCTCGGATGATATTGCTAACGCCATTGCTGCTGGTGAGGTGATTGAACGTCCGGCAGCAGTAGTCAAAGAATTAGTGGAAAATAGTTTAGATGCAGGTGCCACTCGTATAACGGTGCGTATAAGCGATGGCGGTCAGCGCTTAATTGAAGTCACAGATAATGGTCATGGTATGCAAACAGCAGATGTGCCACTAGCGATTAGCCGTCATGCTACTTCTAAGCTGACTTGTACTGACGATCTTTTTCGCATTGGTACTTTGGGTTTTCGCGGAGAAGCTTTACCTTCTATTTCCGGTGTAAGTGAATTTGAACTCGCCTCACGACCGGCTAATGCAGAAGCTGGTTGTTGCCTGACGATGCGCGGTAATGAAACCATAAATACCGCAACCTGTGCTATGCCGCAAGGCACACGTGTAACGGTACGTAATTTATTTTGGAATGTACCAGCACGTTTAAAATTTTTAAAAGCAGCTAGTACAGAAGCTGGTCACGTCAGTGATCAAATTATGCGCCTTGCGCTTGGTCATCCACAGGTGGCCTTCACCCTTATCTCAAATGATCGTACCAGTTTTGAAGTACCAGACGCGGTGTGTTTGGAAGATCGTATTCGCGCGTGTTTTTCCAAAGATGTGAGTGATGGTTTATTGCCAGTTGTACGCACACATGATGCCGTGCAATTAACGGGTTTTGTTGCTCATCCAGATCATGCGCGGCCAACGACCAAACGACAATTTGTTTTTTTGAATGGTCGGTACATTCATGATAAACTTATTATCGCTGCCATACGTGAAGGCTACAAAGGTTTTTTAGAGCCACGTCTTCACGGATCTGTCTTTTTACATCTTGATATAGATCCTGGCCTTATTGACATCAATGTTCATCCAACCAAGTCAGAAGTGCGGTTCCGTAATAGTAGTGAAATTTTTGGAATGATCCGGAACGGCATCCAAGAAACCTTATCAGAACATGCTGGTGGCTTTGAATTATTTTCTGCGCCCGCTGCTGGTGCTCACCCAAATAAACAAACCGTTTCTTCTTTTGATAACCCAATCGTTTCACGAACAGTAATTAAAGCGCCACAAGAACCGGCGATCCAAGAACGTTATTTACCGCAAGGGCCACAGTCCACGGCAGAACCAGTGCGTTTTGTAGCCGAGCAACCTGTGTATGCTCCGCGATCAGAGCCGCACACTGCACCAGCAGAACCGGTCCATAATCCACGCCCTCAGCAAGATGATGGCGTAGACCTTTCATTTATTAAAAATATTACCCAGCTACATAATATGTATTTGTTGATCGAAACAGATAGTGGTGTGCGTATTGTTGACCAACACGCCTTGCATGAAAAAGCAATTTTTCTCAGTCTTGATCCATCACGTTCAGATTTTGAAGGTAACGGTCGGCAGGAGCTACTGATTCCGCAAAATGTGGATTTATCCGTAGCAGAAATGGCCGTGGTAGAGCCTTTACTCGAAAAAATAAAAACATACGGAATAGAGGCAGAAGTTTTTGGACCAACAACCTTGTTGGTTCGCGCCCACCCTATTGCATTGGCAAAAACAAATTGGACCAGTTTTTTTATGGAGCTCGCCAATGCTGGTAACGAAGTTAAAAGCATAGAAAAATTACGGGAACGTATTGCTCATAGTGCTTCCTGTAAAAGCGCTGTTAAAGCAGGCGATACGCTTAATCAAGCAGAATGTTATGAACTGGCACGGCTGCTGTATACCATGGAACATATGGAGCACTGCCCACATGGTCGTCCAACTACATTGGACTTATCGTGGCCAGAATTAGAGCGTCGTTTTCAACGATGATTTCCTTCCATACCCGCAACAGAGAATGGCATGTGGGTTTGCCATTGATGGCGGCGTTGCTAACGCTTGTTGGCATCGCATTTATTTTTAGTGCCACTACTAACTTCACTGAAGAGCAACCCAGATATGGCCGTGAAGGAATTATGCAATGCGTGTGGCTTGGCCTCAGTTTTATTGGGTGTACAGTCTGCGCTCTTATCCCACCAAATTTTTGGAAACAAGGTGCTTTCTTTTTTTTCATAAGCGCTTTTGCCATTCAATTAATGATGTGGGTGCTAGCGGGTTCATCATTAGTGCCATCAATTAACGGTGCACATAATTGGATTCGTATAGGACCTTTAGGGATTCAGCCGTCTGAATATATTAAGATAGCCGTACTTATTGCCTGTGCGCGTATTGTTAGTTCTAAATCGTTTGATCCAACCAGTTTTGTTCATGTCTGTGCAGCCCTTCTGTGTGCAGCCATTCCATCCGCCATGATGGCGAAAGAAGATATGGGTAGTTCACTTACCTTTATTCCAATGATTATTGGCGTCTTGGTTGTTGCAGGTATGCGTTTGCGGCATTTAGCATTTTTTGCGGTAAGCGGTACGGCACTTATTTTTGCAGCAATGCAATATTTGAAGGATTATCAGCTTGCTCGTATAGACGCGTGGCTTCATCCAGAAAAATATGCCCTGACAACATCTTTTCAGATGATTCGTGCATTGCGATCTATCGGATCAGGTGAATGGCTTGGCAAAGGTTTTGGCGCAGGTGATCAAAACCGTCTTGGTTGGCTACCAGAGAAGCATACCGATATGATCTTTGGAGTTATCGGTGAAGAAATGGGTTTTCTCCGCTGTCTCCTGATTCTTGCTCTGTATTGCTGTCTTGGTTTTGTTGGTCTGTATACAGCAGGTCGTTGTCATGACCGTTTTGCTCGCTTATTGGTTGCAGGTTTCACCTGTCTGCTGATTGGCCAAGCAGCTATTAATGTGGCTGTTGTACTTGGTCTCATGCCTGTAACTGGCATTACCTTGCCCTTTTTTAGCTATGGTGGTTCTAGTTTGTTGATTACATGGCTTGGGATTGGTATTTGTGTCAGTGTCTCTGGTGATCGCATTGAGCAGTTTGCTCGTTAAAGCACGCGTGATGACCATTCTTGTCATATAATTACCCATTTTCATCAGGACAAATAGGTTCAGTATGTGTATGTTGATGTAAAATAGTATAATTTCGTTTTGTTTAATTCGTTTTTATGTGCAACTTACCAATTAATTATGAATATATCTGTTGTTAAACCGGATATTTATCTGGACATCTGTTTAATAGTCCTATTCTTCCGCTTATCAAAGAGGTTGTAGTGGCTCATTTCACGAGATTCAGTGTCAGAACCCCTATTTGATCCAAGAAGAGGAGATATTAATGTCAGAAAACTCACAAACAGGTGGCCAAGCCTTGGTTCACGCGCTCGAGAGAGAGGGTGTAGAGGCTATTTTTGGCTATCAAGGCGGGGCAGCAATGCCTATTTTTGATGCACTTCATGATTCTAATATCAAGTTGGTTGTTGTTCGTCATGAACAAGGTGCAACGCATATGGCAGATGGTTATGCGCGGGCAACCGGTAAGCCAGGTGTTGTATTGGTTACTTCTGGTCCAGGCGCTACGAATACAGTGACCGGCTTGCTGACATCCTTGATGGATAGTGTTCCTGTTATCGTACTCTGTGGGCAAACTATTACCAGCATGCTTGGTAAAGATGCCTTCCAAGAGGCAGACGTTACTGGTATTACCCATGCTGTTACTAAGCACAATTACCTTATTAAAGATGCCAACAGTATTCCTCGTATCATGAAAGAAGCGTTTCATATTGCGACAACGGGCCGTCCTGGTCCTGTATTGTTGGATATTCCGAAGAATATCACTCAAGGTGAATGCACAGCGGCTCCATTAAGCGAAATTACGTTACCCGGCTATAACGTTCCCGGACGTGCGATAACAGAAGATTTACAAGCAGCAGCAAAATTGATTAACAAAAGCCGTCGCCCTGTATTTATGGTTGGCCACGGCGCAGTATTGTCTGGCGCGGGTGAAGCAATTGTCCGTTTGGCGAAAAAAGCAGGCGTTCCAGTTGTTAATACCTTGTTGGGTAAAGGTGCCGTTTCTGAAACGCACGAATTTAACCTTGGTATGGTTGGTATGCATGGAACGGGCTATGCAAATAAAGCGGTAGAAAACTGCGACCTTATTATGGCGATTGGTTCCCGTTGGGATGACCGTATTGTTGGTAATATAGAAGCTTTCTGTCCAGATGCTGCTAAATTACATATTGATATTGATCGTGCAGAATTTAATAAAGTTATTCAGCCAGATGTCTGTCTTGCTGGCGATGCTCGTTTGGTTATTGAAGACCTTATTCCACTTGTTGACCCACTCGATACTGCTGCGTGGTTAAAAGACTGTAGCAGCTACAAAAAAATGTATGCATTAAAGTACCAGAAACAGGGTGGTTTACGCGCGCAATACGTTCTTGATCGTTTAGATAAAATTGGTGGCCAAGATTGCATTATTACGACGGACGTAGGTCAGCACCAAATGTGGGCAGCACAATTTTTGCGCACCACAAAAAACCGTCATTGGATTTCATCGGGCGGCGCAGGTACCATGGGTTTCGGTTTCCCTGCGGCAATTGGTTCAGCGCTTGGGACTGGTATTTCAAGCTGGGCTATTGTTGGTGACGGTGGTTTTCAAATGACTCTCTGTGAATTAGCAACGGCCGCAGAGCTTGGTGTTCCGGTTAAAATTCTCGTTATTAATAATCATTTCCTCGGCATGATTCGCCAATGGCAGGAGCTGTTTTTTGATAACCGTCTCACAGCAGCGCCATTGCCAGGTAATCCAGACTTTGTAAAACTTGCGGCAGCCTATGGTGTGAAAGGTTGGAATATTAAACGGATGGCTGATGTAGATAAAGTTCTCCAGCAAGCAATGGATTACAATGATGGTCCATGTATTGTAAACGCAGAAGTAGTACAAGAAGACAACGTGTATCCAATGATTCCAGCTGGTGCACCATATAGTGAAATTCTACTGGAAGCACCAAAAACGAAACTCGCCAAACCAACAGGGAGTACCTAATCATGCATATTGATACAAGCAAAGAAATGCACACCATCTCTATCTTTGTACGTAACGAGCCAGGTGTTCTCGTTCGCGTTGCTCTCGTATTTTCTCGTCGTGGTTATAATATTGAAAGCTTAGTAGTGTCGCCAGGCACGTCTGAAGAATTTTCTCGTATGACCATTACTTGTTCTGGTGAGGCATGTACATTGGAGCAAATTATTCTCCAACTTGCCAAGTTGGTCGATGTGGTTCATGCCATAGACCATACCAATACCAACTACACTGAAACAGAAGTTGCGCTTATCAAAATTCGCGCACCGTTGGACCAGCGTACTGCGATTCTGCAAATTGCAGAGCATTACAAAGCGAAAGTGGTAGACTACGCCCCAGAAAGCTTGGTTCTTCGCCTACACGGTGAAAGCGCCAAACTTGATTATTGTGTAGACCTACTTGCCCAATACGAAATTCTTGAGCTAGTCCGCTCAGGTAAAATTCTCATGGCCCGCGGTGTAGATCCAACATAACGACAGCTCTTTTTGAGATGTTTACCAACCCAGCTGTAGAGATACCGCTGGGTTGTGTGTTATTTGTGTATAAGGATAGCATCTTGGTTTGCAGTTAACTTTTAGTAATGTGTTCCACCATTCAGGAATGTAAAAAAATTTGTGTTACAGTGAGGAACTACAGCCAAAGGACTTACTGTTGTAATATACAAGCCTGAGCCTGTGTCGCCTTTGGGTGGGTGCTGCATTTCTAGCAACTGTCAGTAATACGGAGACCTTATCTAAATAGGCACGAAAGATGCTTTACCACTAGTATGAAGCTCTTACTTGTTGAAGATGAGGATGCTATTCGCTCTGCGATGACCCGTGGTTTAACACGTATGGGCCATATTGTTGAGTCTGCCGACAGTTTAACTGCTGCGCGGAACTGCTTAGAGTCGTTTAGTCCAGAAGCTTTATTAACCGATCTTAAGTTACCAGATGGCAAGGGTTTAGAGTTGGCTGGCGAACTTGGGATTCCCTTCATTGTTATGAGTGGCTTTGCTGGATTTGATGACGCGGTGAAGGCCATGCGTCTTGGTTGTGTAGATTTTTTCACCAAACCGGTGTCAATTCGTGATGTGCACGCGAGACTTGAAGGTATTGCGGAGATATCGGTTCAGTCTGCGCTTTCTGTTTTAGAAACATCAACAGATGGGTTGCACATTATTTCGGCAGGTGCGCAAAGTATTCAACGGCAACAATTAGTTTCTCAATCTGCTGAATGGAATGATTCAAATGAAGCAGAAGAGAGATGGAGTCTATGGCAAGCTGATTTAGCTAATGATAAGGAACGGCAGGTTTTAGCGGAGCTTATGCAGTGTGCGCCATCCGGAAAAATTACTGTTAATTATAGTGATACGGGTTCGTCTTTTTATTTAGACGCATCTGTGGATTGGGTGGCACATGCAGAACGCAAAATATGGTTGGAAGAGGCTGCTCATCGTAGTATTCTACGTGAGCATGGCTGTATTGTGGAGTGTGGGCATGGATAATGGAGCAGATGTAGCATATTGGTCTGGCTTGCTCGTGTGGCCAGAAAATTTAATCTTTGCAGGTGTCATAGAGATGTCTGCGGTAACTGGTGTTGGTGTTTGGCTGCAACAGGCCTTACGCAAACATCCACGACAAGCAGTGGTGGGCGCTAGCCCAGCAATAAAACGTCAACTCCAGGCGGCAGGATTGCCGATACTATGGTATGCAACTGTAGAGGAGGCGACCATTGCTCAGACGGCACAGACGGCCGGCGTGAGTACGTCAGAGCGAGAGATGTTATGGGGATAAGATTTGTAGGAGAGCTTAGTAGAGGGGTGTATCATGTCTGATGACCCGAAGCCATTAAGCCAGGAAGAGATCGACTCTATGTTTGCGGGCTTGTCTGAGGACGATGCAAGTGCAGCAGATAATGAAAGCGTGGAAGAAGATGTGTCAGAAGGTCCATTGGGGCAAGGTGATATAGATTCTCTCGTTGCTGCTATGGGTGCTGGCGATGAAGAACCTGCCCCAGAGCCTGAAGAATCCGCACCAGAACCCGAGTCAGAAGGTCCATTGGGGCAAGGTGATATAGATTCTTTGGTTGCGGCTATGGGTGGTGGTGATGATAGCGCGGAAGAACCAGCCTCAGAGCCAGAAGTTCCAGATGGCCCACTTGGTCAAGATGATATTGATTCTCTCCTCGCCAGTATGGGTACAGAAACGGATCCAGAACCTGTTGTTGATCCAGCTCCAGAAGCAGATGGTCCACTCGGACAAGACGATATCGATTCTCTCTTAGCAAGTATGGGTGCAGAAACAGATCCAGAACCAATTGCAGACCCAGATGCGACCTTAGTTGCAGACCCGCCTAATGATGATGCCAGTTCGCTTGATCAAGAGGGTATCGATGCCCTTATAGCAGGTATGGGTACAGAAGATCCAGAACCAGTGTCAGAGGAAGATGCTGATCCACTTGGACAAGAGGATATTGATGATTTAATTGCCAGCATGATAGAGGCTGGAAACGAAGAACAGGATCCAGGTTCTCGCGTTCACAAAACTGGCAAACTCAGTACTGAGCAAATTCGTGACATAGTGAGTAAACAAGAAGAGACAGGTGAGACAGATAAAGATGGTGGCGTAGAATCAATGATCAGCCAAGGTGATATTGATGCGCTCATGCAGCAAATGAGTGAAGCATCAAGCGTTGGCGAAACGGACGAAATAGATGCGCTGCTCAAAGAAAAAAATACCCAAATAGATGACCTATTGAATCAGGCTGTTCAGGGCGAGGCTGGTGATGCAGTAGAAGCCAGTATGTTAACTATGGCAGAGTCGATGCCGCAGATGTCACAACAAATGGTTGCTGCCGGTTCAGTAATGGCACCAGAAGAATTGCGAGGCACTCGCTACATGTTATGGGCAGCCTTATTGTTATTGTCTTTGTGCACAGCAACAATGGTAATTGTAGCAAGTTCTATCAATAAATTAACTGGAGAACTTAATCAACACCGTGTCGAAGATAATAAACCACAAGAAGATTTTGATTCCGATATAGAATATAGCATGAAGTTGTTAGAGAGCGAATCGGAAGATGATACCTTGAAAGGTATGCGTTATTTTGAGCGTTTAAAAAGTTCTTATAAAGACAATCCAGATAAAATGGAACGTATTCATCGTATTTTGGCGACCTATTACAGAAAACATAATGCATGGGAAAAAGCACGACAAGAATTATCTGGTATTTATGACCCGCGTGGAAAAATGCTCGACGATCCATCTTTCTATGTTGATTACGGTGATACTTTGTATCGTTTAGACCGTATGCGTGATGCAGAGGTGATTATCTATAAATTGCTAGCGAATGAATCATATTACACCGCAGTAGTGGATGGCCAAGGTGCTACCCGAAAGAAAGAAGCTTTACAAACGAATGGCTTAACTATTAAACGAGCGTATTTATTACTTGGGCGTATGTATAATGATCGTTTGCATATACCGGAAGATGAAGGCACAAAACAAGCATCTACAGAAACGAAATCTGTTGGAGGTGCAGCATGAAATATCTAGGTATCCTTCTTCTTTTGATTACTATACCCATGCAACCGCTTTGCGCTGCTGTAGTAGAGGATGCTCAGCCATCACTTGGTCCAAAGCCGCGAATGAATCCTTTACGTCCAGACAATGTTGGCGTAGATCGAATCAAAACAACAAACCCGACAGCAGAAATAGACCATTCTTTATTGTCACAAGATGTGTCTAAAATTATGACAGCGGCAGAGCAGTTGCGTATGGCTTTATTGCATAATAAAATTGCTGGTCTTGAAAAAACAATAGAAGAAAAAGAGCGTGAGGAAGAACAAGAAAAAGCTTTAGCACAAAGACAGAAAAAAGGAACCAAACCATCCAGTCGTATGGGTGCAAACCTTTTAGAAGCGACGGAATATACAGATGGGTCTTGGGAAGTAACCGCTGCCATTGAGCGCGAAAAGATTGGCTTAGTGTATGAGGAATTATTATACCTCATTGGTTGGCGGGCGGATTCATCATTGGTTGACGACCGTTCGGTAGAAGTGTACGTCAATATAGAAAATATGCCATGGCAAGATGCTTTAACGCGTATTTTAGGGCAAGCAGGCCTGACTTGGTCTGTAGAAATGGCAGACAACGAGCGTGGTGAACAAATTATTAAAATTTTTCCACAAGGCAGTCATCCAGATAGTGCTAATCAAAAAAGTTTTGAACGTTTAGCGCAAGAAGCTTTAAATAAGGCAGCAGCTAACGGTTCAGACAGTGTTGCAGCAGAAGCTTTATTGCTTCGAGCAGAACGTGAGCGCAAACTTGGCCATGCTCGTGCAGCTATTGATTTATTCTTAGATGTTCAAACTCGTTTTCCACAACATAAAGAATGGGTATTAAAAGCAGTTCTTGGAACTGCGCAAACTTTTAATGAAAGAAACCGTTATCGTGAAGCGCGAACATGGTACTTGAACTATATTGCTGGAGCAGAAGAAGCCGACCCGCTTATGCCGCGTATTTACCGCTTAGCGGCACAGGCAAGTTTTGATCATCATAAACATAATAATGATCTTGCTGCGGTAGATAAGGCGATGCAGGTTTTAGATGATTTAATTAGTAAGTTTGGACAAAAACCAGCGGCACGCGGAGAGGTCATTCAAGCAAAACATATGATGGGCCGAGCCTTGTTTGAAAAAGGTGAATTTGCGACAGCAAAAAAATATCTATTAGAATTTCAGGCTGGGCAAGAAGAGGCGCGTAATGATTTATTGCGTTATAGTGTTGGTGAGTGTTTTTACCAAATTGGTTTACAAGATCGTGATGAACTACATTTTGATAATGCAGATGAAAACATTAAACAAGCCATTAGTTATTTTACCGAATTGGTGCGTGCGGTTAAAACGCGTAGCCAAGATCCAACGGTACCAGAATCTTTATATCATGATGCGTGGAATCGTTTAGGAGATTGCCATATGCAATTATCTGAACCGCGATTTGTTGAAGCCCTTAATGCTTTTCTTGGAGCAAAACGTCGCTTTCAATCAGCACAGAAACTTTCTACGATTATTCATATTGCCCACTGCTATCGTGAGCTAGAAAGCAGTGATGCTTCCATTGCCCAAATGAGTAACCTTTTGCGTAGTGAAGGCTTTAATGATGCTCAAGAAGAAATTGGCAAATTATTACAAGGTATAGAGGGAAGCTTAGCAAGTTACTCTTCTCCAGCAAAAGCGAAAGTCTTGTTCTATATTGCTCAAGCACATTATCGTGCAGCAGAACGAGATCGTTTGCAACAAGACCGTTATCATGATGCTATTCGTATGTACCAACGTGTTCTTGATGTATTGCCAAGTCGTTACAAAGAGCTCACTATTTCTGCTCAACTTGGTCAAGCGCGTGCAGCTTTGCGTGTAGATGAAGATCGTGCAGAGGCTATCTTAGCTGGTTTGCTTCGTAATAAAGATGTACAGGGCCGTGATAGAGAATATGCTGCGCAGATGCTTGGACGTTTTTACCAATCGAAACAGCGCTGGCAGGATGCGATTCAGGCCTTTGACGGCATGAGGACGGAATAATTCATGCGTTTTTATCAGTGTAATTCTTTTGCTTTAGCCGTACTGGCTCCCTTTCTTTGGCTGTGCTGCATGAGTGGTATCAATGCTGAAGAAGGTGATGGCAGTTTATTGCCAATTGGTATGGAGCCAGGCTATGGCCCTGTTCCACATGTTCATCCAAAAATTCCCAAAGATACAACAATTGAACTTGGTGAAGAAGAGAAACTTGAGCAAAAAATTAAAGATAAGATTAAAAAAATAGATATTGATATCAAACAAATTCGTGCTGCCTATGATGGTATACGCCCACAACGTATTGATTTTGGAAATGCGTTTAAGCAGGAGCAGCTAGATAGGGATACTGCCAAACAAAAATTGATTGATATCCTAGAGGAAATAGGAGAGCGAGAAGGTGTAGATGATCCTATTGAAACCGTGCAAGTTGAAGTTTCTGATCATATGGAACTCAGGTTGCGTGCACAAAATAAGCTGGATATGGCACGTTGTTATTACACATTGGGAACAACCAGCCTTAATGCAGATGTTGAAAAACTGGATAAAGGTTTAGCGCTTTTGTCGGATGACTCACTGTCTGTTAGTGACCTTGCTAGTAGTGATCGTATTTTTGTACTGTATTACCGTTGTGTGCTGACGTTGGCCAAAAGTGAACATGTCATTGGCGATGAGCATGATAAACTGAGACGACAGGCAGAACATTATGCTGTGCAAATGCAGTCGGATTATCCAAATAGTTATTTAACACTCACAGTGAAAGGCTTTCTGGCAGAGAAGAAAGTCGCATTAAAAGTGAGAGGGAATGCATCTGTTAACGAAGCGAGTGGCGCAATAAATAGAGTCCCATGAGCAACGAACCCACATGTATACCAGAAAATGTGCAGGCTGTGCTTGCCTGTTATGAAAAGATAGACGAACAGTACCGTAGGGTGCTGGCAAGTTGTATTGGTGAGCCAAAGATTCAGCACATACAACAGGAAATGGATCGGATTTCACAAGCATATGAAAAAATACCTGTACTGACGGATGTTCTTCCTGTAGCTGTGGCACAACATTGTTTTGAACGAGTGCAAGCTTTGGAAATATTACGGGTATCTGTTATGAAGAGATTAGCAACCGTCACTGGACAATTGGTCAGTGACGCTTCTGCTGTGCAGAAACATAAGTCTGCTTTGCGGGCTTATGGTCAGGTACATGCACCAGAGCCGCAAGACCCACGTTTTCATGATCGCCGTCATTAGGATTTTGTATGACAGATGCCTCCCACCTTCCTGACCTTGAAGCGGCGCTTAAATTATTTGATGAAACCACGCGCGCGCTTGATGCCCGTGCACGTCGCCTTGATGAAGTATTAACGGTTAAGCAGCGTGAATTGGAAGAAGCCAATCGGCAATTAGAAATGCAATTGGCTGAAGTTCATCGTCTGCGAGAAATTGCAGAACGTCATGATCGCTTGCGTGCTCTTGGAGAAATGGCGGCAGGAGTGGCGCATGAAATTCGCAACCCTTTAAACGGTATCGAAGGTTTTGCCTCATTGCTCATTCGTGATGTTGAAGAAGGAAGTTCACAGCAGCGTTATGCGCAATCTATTGTAGAAGGCGTGCGCCATTTGAATGCGACGGTCTCTGGTTTGCTTGAATTTACTCGATCGCCGATGCCAAATAAACGCTTAGTGCCGATTCCAGAATTGATAGACAGTTGTAAAGAACTGATAGCGGCAGAGACAGATGTTCCGAACGAGGCCATCGTCATGGAAAATACCTGGTCTGGCTCACGACTCGCTTGTGATGGTACTCAAATTCGTCAGGTAATTTTAAACCTTTTGCAAAATGCCGTACATGTTGCCGGTGCAGAAAAAGGTGATGAATTACGTATTTGCATTGCCATAGCAGAGCCGGAGGAATCAGAAGGTGAAGGGGTTGTTTTGTCCGTTGATGACAACGGTCCGGGTGTAGCCGAGGAAGATCGCAAACAAATATTTACTCCATTTTTCACCACGCGGGAAGAAGGTACTGGTCTTGGTCTGTCTATTGCTCATAATATGATTTCTATGCATGATGGAACACTTACTGTAGAAACCTCGCCGCTTGACGGTGCTCGCTTTCGTTTATTTTTGCCAGCGTAATTTTTGTATTATGCCAGATATTTGGAATCAAACAGACATAGAGCAGGCCATCCGGCACGCAGGTTTATTGCCGGACTTATCTTCATTTTTTCAGACTTTCACAGCATGGCCGCAGGTATCTTCTTATGCATCATGGAATTTTTTGCCACGACCACCGTATGGTTTTGCGGTTCAAGATGCTGCGTTTGATATGCCGGATGGTGGTTATGAAGTTTATATAGAAGCCGAACAGGCTGTGCCAACACGACCAGAGAATTATCATGATTTTTATAATGCCATTTGCTGGTATCACTTTCCTCTAGCGAAAAAATCCTTACATCTTCATCAATGTGCTTTTCCTGCGGTGGTTGATAGTAAAAATAAACGGTCACCACAGCAAAATGCGGCAACTCTTTTTGATGAGTGCGGGGTGATTATGCTCACTAGTAACCCAGAGCTTTTTGCCTTGTTGGCAGAACATCAATGGATGGATGTTTTTTGGCATCGGCGGGAAGAGTTACAAAAACAATCTGCTTTTTTTATGATTGGCCACGCCTTGTTTGAAAAAATGGCGTACCCGTATATCGGTATGTGTGGCAAGGTTTTACCAGTGTATTGTGGGCAGGATGTTTTACTAAAGCCTTATCAAGAGCAATTGGCCTTTGTTGATGCTGGTTGTGCAGAAGTCATCCCAAAATATTGTACGCATACCAAGGCGCTCAGTACTCTGCCTCTACTGGGAGTACCTGACTGGTATTCCGCAAATACTGAGCAATCCTTTTATAAAAACACAGACTACTTCAGGCCAAAGGCTGTTTAGTCGAGCCCTTTGCTCAGGCGATACTCTGAATAAGTGCCGCGATAGTCAGTAATACCATCATCTTCAAGGACTAGAACGCGTGTTGCAACTTGGTCAACAAATTCACGGTCATGACTGACAAAGACAAGTGTGCCATCATAGGTCTGTAGAGATTCTTGAAGCGCTTCAATACTCTCCAGATCCAAGTGGTTGGTTGGTTCGTCTAAGAACAAGGTGTTAGCTTCTTGAAGCATGACCATAGACAGCAGACAACGAACCTTTTCACCACCAGATAACACCTTCACAGATTTCTGAACGTCATCACCCGAAAATAACATACGGCCAAGCATGGCGCGCATCATGTTAATATCTTGATTGTCAGTAAACTTGCTCATCCATTCCAAAATAGTTTCTTCATTTTGAAAGAGGTCACGGCTATCTTGTGGGAAGTAACTGGTATCAATAGTGCCGCCACGTTTGACTGTTCCTGAATCGGCTTCAATTTGACCAAGAAGTAGGCGAATTAATGTGGTTTTACCAATACCATTTCGACCAACGATGCCAAGACGGTCACCACGTTCAATGCGTAGGTTTAAACCAGAGCAAATAGGTGTGTCTTGATCCCAAGCATAGTTAAGGCCTTCGGTTTCCAAAATATCTTGGCCACTGGCGCGTGCTTGTTTGAAAATGAGGCGAGGAGAAACGCGGCTTGATGGTTGTACTTTTTGGCTGCCAAGTTGGTCAATTTGTTTCATGCGGCTGGTTGCCTGCTTAGAACGAGCAGCATTTGCTTTAAAGCGTTGAACAAAACTTTGTAATTTAGCAACTTGCTTTTCAACACTGGAAGCTTCTTTGCTTCGTTGTGCACGGGCAAGTTGTTCAGAGGCGGCGTACACATCCCAGCTACCAACAAAGGTACGAATGGTGCGGAAGTCCACGTCGCAAATATGAGTACAAACACGGTTCAAAAAGTGACGGTCATGGCTAACTACTGCGATACAGCCATCGTAGTCTGCAAGAAATTGTTCAAGCCAAGCAATCGTTTCGATGTCTAAGTTATTGGTTGGTTCATCAAGTAAGAGTATGTCTGGGCGAGAGAAGATAGCTTGTGCCAGCAAAACACGGACTTTATCAGTTACATCGATTTCACCCATTTGCTTATCGTGTAGATCAGGTTTAACGCCAAGATTGGTTAAAACCTCAGCAGCATTGGATTCTTGGCTGTAGCCGTCTTGTTCGTCAAATTGTTCTTGGAGCTTGGCCACTTTTTCGCCATCAGCAT
The DNA here is from genome assembly GCA_016745075.1 of Planctomycetota bacterium. Taxonomy (GTDB): domain Bacteria; phylum Planctomycetota; class UBA11346; order UBA11346; family UBA11346; genus JADGDD01. Next base: position 274,119 of record JADGDD010000003.1, read on the forward strand.
CAGAAAAGTCTTCTTTGGTGTAGAGTGCGTCCATCTCAGTTTGTAGTGCCCAAACGTCAGTGTGACCTTGAAGAACCACATCCAGTACACGTTGATCTTCATGCGCAAATTGGTCCTGACGCAGGACGCCCATACGAGCACCGTTATCAAGGGCAATTGTACCAGTGTTTGGGTCTAAATCACCAGCCATTACGTTGAGGAAGGTAGATTTACCACAGCCGTTAGCGCCAATAAAGCCATAGCAGTTGCCGGCAGTTAATCGTAGGCTCACGTTTTCATAGAGGGGGTGTTCACCAAAGCTGACGGTGATATCGCTAGCGCTAATCATAAGAGGGCTCCTCAGGGCTTATCTAATTGGGCGGCTATGCTAGTAAGGAGTCCCAAATAGCAACCCCGCTTCACTACCCCAAATACGAATACTCCCCGCATTCTAAGAATACAGGGAGTAGGTTTTGTCATAAGGCCAATCGCAAGATAATGACTGACGTGAGCGTGCCAAAAGCTCTAAAGCAAGCCGCGTCGCACATCAGCGACCGTAGGTCAAAGCGTAGCTTTCCACTTTAGTGGGCTGGTGTCGCGAGGGAAGACGAGCGTGTCAAAAGTCCCAAGAGCCGTTCATGGAGCTGGATTGAGTGTAGTTTACCACCGTACTTTCGAAGAAGTTGGTCTTCTCCGAGTTGGTGTCTTGGATCTTTTCAAGATGGGCGTAAGGCGTTGATACAACCTCTGGGTAAAGTGGGTCCATGTGCAGGCGTTCGAGGCGTTGGTTGGCCAGCCAGCGGGTGTATTGAGTTGTTGTTTCTTCGTTAATGCCTGGGATGGAATTACCAAGAATATGGTCGGTCCATGTTATTTCTTGGTCAACAGCGGTTGCAAACATATCATAGACAATTTGTTCGTTAAACATTTCTGGGAATTCTTTGCGAATTTCTTTCAGGATATTTGCAAACAAAGTCACATGGGTTAGTTCATCACGGCGAATATAACCAATCATGCGACCTGTGGCGGTCATCTTGGAATGATAGACAAGCGTATCAAAGAAGGCAAAACCGTTATAGAAATACAAGCTTTCTAAAAGATAGTTGGCAATGAGTGAACGGAAAAAGTTTTCGTCAGATGGGAAGTCTTTAAAGTCTTGGTAAATTTGCCCAATGTAGGTATTGCGATGTAGCAGAACTTCGTCGTCGCGCCAGAAATAATAAATTTCTTCACGCTCGCGTGCTTCGATAACCGTTTCAAGGATAGTCGTATAGCTTTGTGAGTGAATAGCTTCTTGGAAAGCCTGAATGGAAATAAGTAAATTTACTTCAGAGCTGGTAATATATTCCGCGTAGCTTGGAAGGTTAACGGTTTGAATGGAATCCAAAAATGTCAAAAACGAAATGATACCTTTATATGCACGTTGTTCATTTGCCGTTAAAGATTTATACATAATCGCATCATCAGCTAAGCCACCAACTTTTTCTGGTACCCAAAAGTTACCAACCATAACTTGGTACATGCTTTTTGCCCACGAATATTTTACGTCATTGAGGTTAAAGAGGCCAGTACAGTTGCCTTTAATGATAGAACGGTTGGCAACTGTATCATCGCCTTGTGGATTGAATAATGGATTCTTATGCATGTTTTCTCGGAATTAAGTGATGAGGAGATGTGAGAGGTGTTGTTTTAGCCGGAACAGCTCTCGCAAGATTCGGTTATTTCACCGGAGAGTGAACGGATATAATAAATGGTTTTGATTTTTTGTTGCCATGCTTTGACGTAGTAACCGAAGAGTTGACTTGGGCTAGTCTTAGCTGGGTTAATCATCCATTCAAAGCTGATGCTTTGGTCTATCCATTTATAGACGGTGCCGATCATATCGATAACATCTTCCATGTCCATGTGTACGTACTCTTTGTAGAGCCAGAAATTCTTTTGTGAGAGTTTTGGGGCAACGGTTACGGTTGGAGCCATAGCGTTGGTTTCAACAAAGAATTTTTTGTACACTGGCAAGAGTCCAGCAGTGGTGCCAACTACGCCAGAGGTTGAGGTGTTTGGTGCAGGCGCGAGGTGGTAGCTAAAGCGAAGACCATCTTTTTTAATGTCAGTAATAAGTTGTGCCCATTCTTCTGGGTTTTGTGTATTGTTGGCGTACCAGTTCTCATCACGGCCAAAGAGGATGCCTTTAGACCATTCGCTACCTTCAAATAATTCGTAGGCACCACGTTCTTTAGAAAGTTTGGTCGAAGCGAGCAACGTTTCGTAGGCATATTGTTCAAATAATTGGTCAACATGTTCGCGTGCTTCGGCTGTGTCGTAAGAGTAACCGTTGCAGGCAAGGTATTCTGCCAACCCCATAAAGCCAAGCCCAACCGAACGATATTGTTTAGCGGTGCGTTCACTCTCTTTAATTGGGAACAGGTTGAGTGAAATAACATTATCAAGAACGCGCATCGCAATTGGGAATACATGTTTAATGTCTTCTGGGGTAAAGACATTTGCCATATTAATAGAGGCAAGGTTACAGACAACGGTCTCACCAGCTTGATAGCTAACGGTAACAGTGCCATCATCATCAACTTCTTCCTTGAAGGTTGATGGGCTTGTGTTTTGACAGATTTCTGTGCAGAGCTGGGTTGAATAAATATTACCAGCATGTTTATTAGGGTTCACATCATTAACGGTATCGCGGAAGAAGATATATGGCATGCCAGTTTCAACCGCAGTTTTCATTAATTCTTTAATGAGTTCTTTGGCGGTGAGAGTTTCTTTTAGCATCAAATCGTTAGAAGCTTCACATTCTGCATAGAAAGCATTAAATTCTTCACCGAAGAAATCTTCTAAACGTTTACCAAATACACCATATACTTCATGCGGGTCAAATAGAGTCCATTGTTCATTGGCAAGGGCACGTTCCATAAAGAGGTCTGGTACGCTTACGGCAGGGAATACATCAAAGGCTTTGGAACGAATATCACCAGTTTCAGTTTGGATATTTAAGAAGTCACTAATATCGCGGTGCCAAATATCCAAGGTTGGTGAAATAGCACCCATGCGTGAGCCTAATTGGTTTACGGCAACAGCAGTATCGTTAATCAGGCGTACCCACGGAATGGTGCCGCCTGATGCGCCCTTAACGCCGCGAATAAAGCCACCACGTGAACGGATGTGCCCAAGGTAAACGCCAACACCACCACCAAATTTAGAAATTTGCGCCATGTTTTCAAAACCATGGTAAATCGCGCGTAGATCGTCATCAATATTTAATTTAAAGCAGCTAGAGAGTTGGTGGTAATTAGTCCGAGCATTTAATAAGGTTGGTGTTGGTAGGCTCAGCTTCATGGTTGAGATAACGTCATAGATATCTTTTGCGATAGAAACGCGCTTGCTGTCGTCTTCTGGCACAGCTAAGAACATTGCTACAGCAAGGTACATTTCTTGCGGTAATTCTTTGATAATGCCATTTGGATTTAAGAGGTAGCGTTTTTCCATAGAGAGCATGGTGCTATAGCCATATGTGAAGTCACGTTGTGGGTCAATGGCCTCTGCTAATTCGCGTAGATCTGCTTCGCTATAATAATTACGAAAATCGGTGTAGTAATGCTTGTTTGCAATGTAATCGTCGAAGTGGGTAATAAAGGATTCAACGCTATAAATATCTGTTTCAGTGATGTTGCGGTTACGACAGGCTTGTTTATAAAGTAGGCATGCGGTAATGCGTCCTGCAATATGCTGCCAGTTGGTGTTCTCTATCGAAACTAAATCAATACAACTCTTACGCAGACCTCGCAAAATGTCATCGGTGCTAATACGGTCAACCACCATGTTCTTGAAGGATTCATAAAGTTCTTCAAAGGTACACTCTTCTTCGTAACCGCGAGAAACTCGGTCAAAAACGGTTTTTAATTTTTCGATGTCAAAGGTTGCCATGCTGCCGTCACGTTTGACGACTTGTAGAGTTCGCTTTTCTAACTTGCGAATGTCTTTTTCATGCTCTGCTTCACGACGGTGCTTTTGACTTTCACGGTAAATGATGAATGCACGGCCTACGTCATATTTGTTGAACTTCATTAAGTTCTGTTCAACAAGGTCCTGTACTTCTTCTACGCTTGGTACGCGGTTTGGAAAGAGACGCAGAAATACTTCTAGATCTTGGATAATGAAATCTGTAAGTGATGGAATGAAGCTTTTATCTGTGCTTACAGCATCACATGCACCTTCTATGGCGCGTTCAATACAAGAGCGATCGAAGTCAGCAGTCTCGCCATTACGCTTAATTATTTTATTAAGGGGGGATGTTGGAGCAGATTGAGTGTTTTGCGGCATGAGTTGGGCAGTCGTCATCATGAAGAAATCCTGAGGAGAAAGAATGTTAAGGGAGTGCGTGGTGGTAAAAAAAGCTTATTTAAAGCCTTTTCTTGTGGTTATTTAAGAGGTCAAAGCAGGGGCTTTTGTCTAAGTTGGGATCTGAATGAAACTTACATATAGTGTCTCATTTAGGGCGGACATACAGCATATAGTGGTTAGATAATCGTCAACTCTTATATAAATGGCAAAACAGGAACTAATGATTCACATGAATCACGAGGGTGACACACTAAGAAAAGCAGTAAAGCGTTTCCCTCTTGTTTTAGAGTAAAAAAGACACTGATCTACCAGTTGTTTGTGATCAGCTGTTGCGCTTCATAGTTAGGCTATAGCCTTCTTGTTTCAACTAAAGTTCTATAAAGGAATTACACCATGCGTATCGCATTATTGGCAGGCTCATGCTTGCTCGGCCTCAGCTTTGTTAGTTGCGGCGACACTACATCAGCAGTTTCGGCTGCTCCTGCAACTGCTGAAGACTCATTCATGGCCCATGTCGATTGTGTAAAGGGTAATGATGTGGCTGGGCTGCTTGCACTTGCTCCAGCAGATAAGCTTGCAGAGATGCGTAAGGCATGGGAGTCTCGCCCGCCAATGCGCGATGAAGAGAAGGCACAAATGAATATGGCTTTGAATATGGCTCTCGCTCCAACAGGTGTGGATGACATTATGGCAATGGCTAAGCCGCAGCTAGAGCAGATGAATCTAGAAGAGATGTCTCAAGGCGTTGCTTTTCTCGGTATGATGCTAGGCGGTTCCGATTTGAGCGAAGCAGAAAAAACAGATATGAGCGAAGTCCTTCAAGGTGTTACCGAATGGGTCAAAACATCTGGTCTTAATGATGAAGTCAAATGTCGCCAAACGCTTGAACACGTTGTGGCAGGCTTGAAGGAGTCAGGCATCAAAACAGCAGACGATCTCAACGCGTTGACTTTTGATCAAGTACTCGAGAAATCTGGTATTGCTTTGCGTGTTGTTAAAGAAACGACTGCAGTCTACGGTGTAAATGTTGATGAATTCTTAGGGAGCTTTGCGGCAAAAGCAGGTGCTGAAGACGGCGCAGTTGATGTCAGCTTTAAGGCTTTTGGCAAAGATCGTAGCTTTAGCGTTCCAATGCTAAAGGTGGGTGACCAATGGGTTATCGACAAACAAGAAAAAGAGGCAGTAGCCCCTGTTGCGGCTCCGGCTGAGTAAATGTCAGCAGATCAAGGCACACAAGAGGGTTCGGAGTCGGGCAGTCGTTCGCAAGTGCCTGTAACACCGGACCCTTCGCCAACAGCGACCAAGCGTGCTCTCAATGCAGGGTATACGTTGGCCGCTTCGGTTATTTTAGGTTGTGCTATCGGTTATTGGTTAGACGACCATTATGGAACCAAGCCATGGTGGATGGTTGGTCTTGCCTGTTTGTTCATTATTGCGGGTATGTATCACGCAATTAAAGATTTTCAGCGGTAGTATGCGATGAGCGAATCGTTAAGAGGTCTATGGTGGGCAGTGGGCTTACCAGCGATCGCCTTGTATGTTCTATCTGGATTCATGCATGCAGAAATTGCATTGGAAATTCAATTTGCTGCATGGATATCAATTGCTATAAACATCGCTGCTGGACTCGCACAATTCGGTCGTTATACCCGCGCGACTGCCAGCGGGGCTCTCGCTGGTGTGGTCCTCGCCACAGGGCTGCGGATGATCGCCATCATCGTACTTTTCATTTTTCTCAAGAAATCTGAGAGTACACAGATGGTTGCCATCATGCTTGCTGTGGTAGGGGCGGTTTTGGCGGCACTTTTCATAGATGCTGCATTTATTGCAAGACGACTGCTATACTCCAAGGGAGATGCTGGTGGCTGACAGCCTGACGATTGAGCAAGAAACAAATACTGATGCCGTGGCGGCAGAGCACAATGCCTCCGCTAGCCATCATGCCTTTGATTTCAGTGTAACCCAAAAGCACCATACAGGCGCCAACCCAGCAGTAGAATTTCTGCATGGCAAGCCAATTATCTTATTTGATGCTCAGGCCTACGCAGATGCGAACCATATAAGTGTTCAAGAGGCAGAAGGCCGTGCGCTTTTTTCAGTAGACGCACCATTCATGAATAACCAAACCTTCTTTGGTACCGTGGCACTGGTTCTTATGTTTGTGTTATTAGCTGTCGTTGGTCGTCGTAAGTCAGACGCTGTTGCGCCAGTTGGCCGTATTCAGAATATGTTAGAGGCAGTTGTACTATTTATCCGTAATGACATTGTTCGCCCAAATATTCATCATGGCGATAAATGGACTGCGCATTTTGCTTCATTGTTCTTATGTGTTTTGTCATTTAACCTTATTGGCCTTATTCCAGGAACAGGAACAGCTTCTGGTAATGCCGGTGTGACGGGTGCTTTTGCTTTAATGACCCTGCTCGGTATGCTTGTTTTTGGCATGAAGGAACAAGGTGTTGTAGCATTCTGGAAGAACCTTAATCCAGTGGAATTTTCATTAAAGCCAATGGGTTTGTTTTCTTGGCTTCTTTTAGCACTTATAGAAGTGCTTGGCCTCATAATTAAACCATGTGCGCTGGCTATTCGTTTGTTTGCCAATATGTTTGCTGGTCATACTGTTTTGCTCGCCTTTACTACACTCGGTTTTATTCTTAACAGTGCTGCTGCGCCAGACGGTTTAACCCTTGGTTTGGGTGCCGCTGGTTTTGGTTTAGCTATTGCTATCTCTTTCTTAGAATTACTCGTCGCATTTATTCAAGCATACGTTTTTACTTTATTGAGCGCTGTTTTCATTGGTGCATCAATTCATCCAGAACATTAATCTTTTTTCACTTTCACCAAGATAGTTCATCTAGAACTATCCTTAATCATATAGGAATCCACTCATGGACCTGAATCTCGTTGCTACAAAAGTTGCTGAACTCGCCGCTACCCAAGCTGAAGCTGCCGCTCCTGCCGCAGAAGCTGTTCAAGCTGCTGCAAGCTGGGGCCCAATTGGTGCTGGTATTGCTGCCGTTGGTGCTGGCATTGGTATTGGTAAACTTGCTGCTCACGCAATGGACGCTGTTGCTCGTCAACCAGAAGCTGCTGACAAAATTACTGGTAACATGATCCTTACCGCTGCGTTTGTAGAAGGTGTTGCCTTGTTTGCTGTTGTTGTTGGCCTTCTCGGCACTATCTAATTCCGTTGTGGTTTCAGGTGATGTGTGGGATAGGTCTTATCTTATACGGCCATCATCTGTTTGTACGCTTTTACATCGGAGGTCCTCATGGACGCAATAGTAAACTTTTTAATTGAACAAGCAGATAGCTTTTACTGGGCTATTACTGTCTTTGTGATTTTTGTACTCATCCTTATCAAAGCAGGTGTGAAGCCAATTGTTTCTGCCCTTGATGCGCGTGAAGCAAAAATCAAAACAGAATTAGAAGAAAGCGAAGTCGCTTATTCTAAAGCTAAAGACTTGCAGGCTCAGTTGGATGAACAACTGCGTGGCGCAGAAGCAAAAATCTCTGAAATGATGGCTGAAGCTCGTCGTGATGGAGAAACTGCTAAAGCTGCATTGCTTGAAGAAGGTCGTGTGGAGTTGGAAGCAACTCGTCAACGGACCATGCGCGAAATCAAAGGCGCACATCAGGCTGCTTTGGTTGAAGTTCGTAAAGAAATGGCAGACATTGCCACACTTGCGGCTTCAAAGATCATGTCGCGTGAACTTGATACCAATGCTCATCAAGATTTGGTGTTTGCAGCGGTTGAAGAGTTGGCAGCGCAAGCGGAGGCTAATTAGTTATGAGCTCTGCAACTGTTGCTGGTGTGTATGCATCTGCCTTACTTGAACTTGCAGACGAGCGCGGAAGCCGTGCTGCTGTTCTGGAGGAATGTACTGGCATCGCAGAAACGTTACGTTCAGATGCCTTGCTGATTGAACAAGTAGAGAGCCCTCGCCTGAAACAAGAGGATGCTAAGAATTTGCTGCGCAGTATATTTGCTGAGCAAGTGCAGCCAGAGCTCATGAATTTATTACTGGTTTTGGTTGATCGCGGTCGTTTTGCACAAGTGATTTCCATTTGTGAAGAAGTGGTCGAGATTTCAAACGCGCAAAATAAAATAATAGATGTGCATGTGCAAACAGCAGTTGAATTAGATGCTGCTGGTCGTACCCGCATAGAGCCACAATTAAAGAAACGTTTTGGTGAGAACGCTACCGTCAGCTATGAAGTTTGTTCAGAGCTTATCGGTGGTGTTCGTATTGTTGCTGGTGATTACCTTGTAGATGCCAGCGTCAGTCGCCGTTTAACAGAAGTAAAAGAATGTTTGCTTGGTTCAGCTATCCCGCCGAATGTGTGGGAAGATGTATCAGCAAGCTAGTCGTTTTGTAGTTAGCAGTACCTTTACTAGAGCATAACCCTCGTGTTCGTGTGCTTTACGAGCGCACCAAGAAGGAGAATGGCGTGAAAATTCGTGCCGACGAGATGACATCAGTCATCAAAGAACAACTTGCCCAATACGGCACTAGCGTGACCGTGGAAGAGACCGGAACTATTCTACAAGTGGGTGATGGTATTGCTCGTATTTCTGGTTTGGCAAATTGCCTAGCTGGTGAAATGTTGGAATTCTCAAATGGTGCTTTTGGCCTCGCGCTCAACCTCGAAGAAGAGAGTGTTGGTGCCGTGGTTATGGGTGAATACCAAAGCCTACGCGAAGGTGACACTGTTAAGCGTACTGGTCGTGTTTTGGAAGTTCCCGTTGGCCAAGAATTACTCGGTCGCGTTGTTGACCCGCTCGGTCGTCCAATGGATGGCAAAGGTCCTATCAACGCAACAACAACGCGCAAAGTAGAGAGCCCAGCGCCTGGTCTTGCTGACCGTAAGAGTGTACATGAGCCACTACAAACCGGCCTCAAAGCAATTGACGCAATGATCCCTGTTGGTCGTGGTCAACGTGAGTTGGTTATTGGTGACCGTAAAACTGGTAAAACTGCAATCTGTACAGACACCATCATTAACCAAAAAGGTAAAGGTGTTATCTGTGTCTATGTGGCTATCGGCCAAAAAGAATCAACCGTTGCTGGTATCGTGAAGCAGCTTGAAGCCAAAGGCGCGATGGATTACACCATCATCGTCAGTGCGTCTGCATCTACCCCAGCCCCACTTCAATTTATTGCACCATATGCTGGTTGCGCTATGGCAGAATACTTCATGTATCGCACATGGGAAAATGATGACAAAGGTATTCCGGTTCAAAAAGACGGACACTTTGTTGAACAAGCAATCGCAGACGGCGGTCGCGGCATGGCAACATTTATTGCCTATGATGACCTGTCTAAGCAAGCAGCTTCTTACCGCGAAATGTCACTCTTACTCCGCCGCCCACCTGGCCGTGAAGCCTATCCGGGTGACGTGTTCTATCTACACTCTCGTCTACTTGAGCGTTCTGCGAAATTGTCAGACCCTCTTGGTGGCGGCAGCTTGACAGCCTTCCCTGTTATTGAAACACAAGAAGGTGAAGTTTCTGCATATATTCCAACCAACGTAATTTCTATTACGGACGGCCAAATTTACTTGCAGCCAGACCTCTTTAATGCTGGTCAACGCCCTGCTGTAGATGTTGGTATCTCAGTAAGCCGAGTTGGCGGTGCTGCGCAAATTAAAGGCATGAAAAAAGTTGCCGGTACTTTGCGCCTCGACCTTGCAGCCTTCCGTGAATTGGAAGCGTTTGCTCAGTTGGGTACAGAACTAGACCCAGCAACCCAACGTCAGTTGGATCGTGGTCTTCGCATGGTTGAATTACTGAAACAAAACCAAGCGGTTCCAATGGAAGTTGCAGACCAAGTTCTGATGATTAAAGGCGCTGCTGAAGGCATGCTTGATACCATCGGAAAAGAAGATGTAGCTGCATTTGAAAAAGGCTTCCTCGAGAAAATCAAAGACGAGTACTCTGAGCTGGTTGAAGAAATCAATACCAAGAAAATTCTAGGCAAAGAAGGCGAAGAGAAATTCAAAGAAGCGATCAAACGTTTTACTGCTATTTTCAACGAAAAAGCCGAGTAAGGCTCAAAGAAGAAGGCAGACGCTATGGCTAATGCACGCGAACTATTAAAGCGCAAAAAGAGCGTTTCCAGTACGGCAAAAATAACCCGTACTATGGAGCTTGTGGCTTCAGCAAAAATGAAAAAGGCACAAGATGCGGCTGCCGCATCTCGTCCTTATGCTGAAGGCTTAACGAATTTGGTTGCCCGTTTATCTGGAACGGGTAGCGAAATTACCCACCCGCTCATGGAAAAACGCGAGGTCAAAAACGTTGTTGTGTTAGTGGTTACCTCAGACCGTGGTTTGTGTGGAGCTTTTAACTCAAACATCGTTCGTGATGCTATGAAGTGCATCGGAGCTCATGAAGCAGCGGGTAGTAAAGTAACCGTTATTGCCGTTGCTAAAAAAGCAGCATCAACCATCCGCTTCTTTGGCGGAAATGTTGACGCAACGCATTCAGGTATTGTTGATGCACCGCGTTACGAACAAGCGCAAGAAATTATTGAACCAATTATGGAGCAATACATTGCTGGTGATGTTGACCAAGTTGACATCGTGTACACCCGCTTTGAAACGGCTGCTCGTCAATACCCAGCAAGCATGACTTTATTGCCGGCTGGATCTACAGACGAAACAAACGAAGAAAAGAAAACAGAAGAAGACAGCACCACAGGTTGGGCAAGTGACTTTATGTACAATCCAAGCCCAGAACAATTATTGGAAGCACTCATTCCACAAACCGTTCGCACAACATTCTTCTCAACATTATTACAAACATCTGCTGGTGAGCATGCTGCTCGTCGTGTTGCTATGAAAAATGCAACGGACGCAGCGAGCGATCTGGCGAAACTGCTTAACCGTATTTACAACCGTGCTCGTCAAACCAAAATTACGCAAGAAATTGCTGAAATTGTTGGCGCAGTTGAGGCTATGGCTTAAACAGGTACAACCCAGATATATCACAGGTACAAAGAGCTTTAAACATTATTAATTAAACCCACAGGATTGTCACATGTCACAAACCGGAAAAATTGTACAAATTATTGGCTCAACGCTCGATGCAGAATTCGACGAACTGCCAGCAATTTACAACGCGCTTACTGTGAACTTTACTGACCCAGCAACAGGTGCAGACACCCGCTTGGTCTGCGAAGTACAACAGCACCTTGGCCGTAATCGTATCCGCGCTGTTGGCCTTGCCTCAACAGACGGTGTGAGTCGTGGCATGGACATTGTAGATACTGGTGCTGCCGTATCTGTTCCTGTTGGTGAAGAAACCCTCGGTCGTATCTTTAACTTACTTGGTGAAGCGATTGATAACGGTGCAGAAGTTTCTGAAAACTGCCCACGTAGCCCTATTCACCGTAGCGCTCCAGACTTTGACCAGTTGGACCCAGAAGATCAAATCTTCGAAACGGGTATCAAAGTGGTTGACCTGCTCGCTCCATACGTGAAGGGTGGTAAAATTGGCCTCTTCGGTGGTGCTGGTGTTGGTAAAACCGTAACCATCATGGAATTGATTAACAACGTTGCCAAAGGTCACGGCGGTTACTCTGTATTTGCTGGTGTGGGTGAACGTACCCGCGAAGGTAATGACTTGTGGAACGAAATGATTGAATCTGGCGTAATCGCCACAGAAAAAGACGACAACGGTGATGCCAAGTGGGACGAAAAAGGTCATCCACAACTTATTCCTGGCGACAGTCGTTGCGCACTCTGCTACGGCCAAATGAACGAACCTCCGGGTGCTCGTTTGCGCGTTGCTTTGTCTGCCTTGACCATCGCTGAATCATTCCGCGACCAAGGTGGTAAAGACGTACTGCTCTTTATCGACAACATTTTCCGCTTTACCCAAGCTGGTTCAGAAGTATCTGCGCTGCTCGGTCGTCTGCCATCTGCGGTAGGATACCAGCCAACTTTGGCCTCAGAAATGGGTCAGTTGCAAGAGCGTATTACCTCAACCAAAAACGGTTCGATCACCTCTATTCAGGCTGTTTACGTGCCTGCGGATGACTACACCGACCCAGCTCCTGCCAACACCTTTGCGCATCTTGACGCAACAACCAACTTGAGCCGTGGCATTGCAGAAAAAGGTATTTTCCCAGCGGTTGACCCACTGGCATCTACCAGCCGTATTTTGCAGCCGCAAATCGTTGGCGACCGTCATTACGAAGTTGCTCGCGGCGTACAGCAAATTCTTCAACGCTACAAAGACTTACAAGACATCATCGCGATTCTTGGTGTAGACGAACTCTCAGACGATGACAAACGTCTCGTTGGTCGTGCTCGCCGTCTTGAGCGTTTCTTGTCTCAACCATTCCACGTAGCGGAACAGTTCACCGGCATGGCTGGTAAATACGTGAAACTAGACGACAATATCCGTTCATTCGAAGCCATCCTTTCTGGCGACTACGATGACCTTCCAGAATCAGCATTTATGTATGTTGGCACCATCGAAGAAGTTGTAGAAAAAGCTGAAAAACTCAAAGAAGGTTAATTCCTAAAACCGAGACCCACGTTATACTGGGCCTCGGTTTTATTTCTCTAAAGGTACGCAAAATGGCACTAACTGTTGAAATTATTACCCCAGAAAAAAGCCTCGATGCAATGGAAGCTGTGCATGTAACTTTGCCAGCCCACGATGGCGAAGCGGGTATACGCACAGGCCACGCCCCTTATATCTGCCAACTCGGTGAAGGCATTTTACACATTAAACACAGTAACAATGCCGATGACACCTTTGCCCTTAAAGGCGGTGTCGCCCAAATCCAAAACGACAAAGTCCTGATTCTCGCAGAATCGGTTACTGCAACCTCAGACGTAACCGAAGCCGACCTGATCAAGCGTCTCAAAGAACTTGATAGCGCCACCTACGAAGACGGCGCTGCTCTCGCGCAAGCTAAAGCGGAAGCCCACTGGATAGAAACTCAACTCAAATCTGCAGGAAAAAATATCCCAACACTCGAACAAGTTGGTTAGTCTAAAGAGTGGACGTTTCGTCCGGCTTATAACAACGGTAGTTAGCTCGGAGGGCGGACGTCTCGTCCGCTTCGGTTATGCGGTAGACATTGGCCTACAGACGAAATTTTCCTTGTACGGGTAGTGTTCGCAGTGGACAGGGACGTTCTCTTTCCGTGTCGATTTTACGAGTACAATGATGATTAATTACTCCCTCTGTCGTGCTTCCGTATTATGAGAAATTAACGATAAACCTTTCTGGTGTATATTTTCGTCGTATTAACTGATCGCTTAGTCTATGAGTGCAAGCAGAGGCAAAAGTCGCGCATGTTTTATTCCTGTGGACAATGCTGATTTTTTAAAATAAAACCTACAGTGCAGCCGCTCAATGAACGTTGCCTGTAGATTATTTTAAGCCAGTTTGAATAAAACTGTTATTCAGGAATGAGCATAACTGGGCACTGTGCTTGATTTAAAACTTTTTCATCAACGGTATTAATGAACCCGTGCATAAAGCCATTCAAGTGATGGTGACCAAGAATGAGACAGCCAATATCTCGGGTGTATTCTACCAAGACATTAACGCTATCACCACGCAAGACTTCGTAATGGACCTGAATATCAGTGATGTCATTTTTATATGTTGATAGTACATATTTTTCGAGAGAATCCTCTGCTCGACAGGGATCATTCTCTTCAATTTCTATTTCAATGATTTCTGAAGAAGAATATCCGGTGATAACCATCATAGAAGCGGTGACGTGAATAAAACGTAGTGGCACATGGAAAGCACGAGCCATATTGACCCCGGCTAAAATATGTGGCTTCTCATCGCAATGAGCGCTAATTGCTACAGCAATATCTGGCATCCTCATGATGTTCTCCTTTCTGTTGGCTTTCATCACTCTGTAGTGTACCAAAACAGCTGAGATAGTACAAGAGGTATTCTGACTTATTGTTTGATGACAACGATGGAACAGGCTTCTACCCGTTCGTTTGCGCTATGGTTTTGGTAGACATGTTTGAGATGTCCCGGGAATTGTACGAGTGCACCCGTTTCTATGGAGACGGTTTCATCAGCAATGCGAATATGGGCCGTACCGCGCAAACAGGTGAAAAATTCTTGGCTCCCGCGTGGGTGTGGGCGGCCAATACTATCACATTGAGGTTCTAGCGTTACCAACTGAACTTGAACCCCACGTGATGCAATTGGTGAAACGATACGGGAGATGAATCGACCAGTTTCATCTCTCCATTCTTGGGCCTGATGAGCAGGAACTTTATAATAGCGATGGTCTTGGTTTGGTAACACCAGTTCATCTACAGTAACACCAAGAGCTTCTGATAACAGTAAAACAGAAGAGATACCTGGATTTGCTCCAGGACGTTCCATGGCAGCAAGACTGGCTCTCGGGATACCAGTCATATCGGCAAGTTGGGTTTGAGTGAGCCCCGCTTGTTTGCGGAGACTTTTGAGGTTCGCTGCAAGTGTATCCATGATCATATGGTGTCCTAGAATCTCGTATATCAACATTTTATATTAATATTCTATCATTCTGATCTTGAACTATGTATTGGGTATGGCTATATTTTGGGTATAAACAAACAACAATAGGAGTTTATCATGACTATCGCCTTACCCGATTTACCGTACGCAGATGATGCCTTGGCACCTCATATCAGTGCGGAAACTATATCTTATCACTATGGCAAACATCACGCATCGTATGTTGCTAAATTGAATGGATTGATTGCTGACACACCCTTAGCTGATAAAAGCTTAGAAGAGATCGTTCGTGAAAGTAATGGTGGCATTTTCAATAATGCTGCTCAAATTTGGAACCACACTTTCTACTGGGAAAGTCTTTCTCCGAATGGTGGTGGCCAACCAGAGGGCGCTATTGCTGATGCTATTAACCGTAGTTTCGGAAATTATGAAACATTTCGAACTGCTTTCACAAATGCTGCTGCAACCCAATTTGGTAGTGGGTGGGCATGGCTTGTTGAGTCCGCAGCAGGTGTTTTAGAATTACGGCAAACAGCAAACGCGGAAACACCTTTGACTGAAGAGGGAGTTAAACCATTGTTAACGATAGATGTTTGGGAACATGCCTACTACATCGATTTCAGAAATGCTCGCCCCCAATATATAGATACCTATCTTGACCATTTGGTGAATTGGGATGCGGCAAATAGTCGATTGGCAGCCAAGACTGGTTCATAAAAAGATACCCCAGAGCGTGATGGAGCTGTTGTGTGAGGTTTCTTCCTTACTTAGCTCAGATCCATACGCTTTGGGGGGCTGTATTGCCGTTTTATTTGTTACGAGGTAATGAGATGATACTGAAAGAGTCTCCCGTTTCACTACGTTGTATGCCTCAAGGTGTATATTAAGTCTGAAAAGTATAGATACACAATACGTGCTGCCTATAATATTTGTTTCTAATGTATTACTAAATACTCACATTTATTCTTTTTTTTAATATTTAGTTTAAATATGAAGAGAGGCTTTACAGAACATTTTTGAATGAGTCTTACGGTAATCGAAAGAGGAAAGTTTCGTATCTAAATTAAATAGCTGTAAAACGGGACTATATTTGTGGGGTGCTCTTATGCAAATAGACAGAGAACAAGCAATGTGAATGGTCATGCGATAGCATTCGTGAGTCGAGCCGATCAATGGTTCGAGAGTGGGTTTCATTCAAAATTACTTCGAGCCTGTGGGCCTGAGTAACGCAGCATGCCATATTCTATTGGATCTTTCACGTGTAGGGTCCTTGTCATGCAAAGAGCCTTTCTGAGATAATGAAGGTTGATAAATCAACCATGAGTAGATTACTGGCTGAGCTTATCAAAGAAGGATATTGTACACGTAAGGAAAATCCGAATGACAAACGACAACAGTTTCTCTCTTTAACAGCCAAGGGCTCGAAAATGAGTGTGCGCATAGATTGTGAATCAGATGCGTTTGTTGAACAAGCTATCATTGGGCTGAGTCCAACAGACCAAAAAAATCGTTATAGGTATGCAGATGGTCTACGTATGCAAATGGCATATGATATCACAGTCATTCGTAAGCACGATAATCATGCGGTAAAAAATATGATAGAACAGGTCCTTGGAGAGTTTGGTTGTACAGGGGCGGGGTATGCACTTCATGACGACGAGTTACATGATCTGTATGCAGCTTACAATAATTCTTGTTCACAGTATTATGTCTTACGGGTGAAGGAAACAGGAACTATTCAGGGTGCAGGTGGTGTGTAAGCACTTATTGATAGTG
The DNA here is from genome assembly GCA_016745075.1 of Planctomycetota bacterium. Classification (GTDB taxonomy): domain Bacteria; phylum Planctomycetota; class UBA11346; order UBA11346; family UBA11346; genus JADGDD01. Next base: position 290,719 of record JADGDD010000003.1, read on the forward strand.
ATGATGTGACTTGTGAGTTACGTAAGCTGTATCTCTTGCCAGAAGCATGCGAATTGTTGCTTGGAGAGTATCTTAAAACTGCTCAGTCACTCGGATATCAACGGTGTTATCTTGAGACAACTTATACAATGCAGGCTACGCAATTTTTGCGAGGCTTGTAGGAATTTTTTTCTACAAAGTGGCACCCTTCTTGCATGCCTGATGTTACATGATGTTTTTTATAAAAAATTTGGCTCTGTTTGCGAGTTCGCCATTTTTTTTAAGTTAGGAGTTAAGATGTAGCAATGCCTTCTTTGTTTATGTGAATTTTCTATGAAAAGTGATCCTTAATGAATATTTGCGCATGCATACCGTACATCCATTTTGGGCAGTGGTTATTCTCTATAGATAAATAGATCTGAAAATATTACTTTGAGCCTTGTCGATATGGTTTTTTGGTTGGTAAGTAAAAGAGATGGAATCGAAGTGCATAAAAGTGGTTCACTCTGTTTGGTGATGTATTTACGGCAGAGATGGTCTAATAGAAGGATTTTATGGTAATCGTTCTCTAACATTAGGGATTATGTAAAACTAGAGAAGTGCTTGTTTGCAATATGATGTTTTTATAGGCTTTCGACCTATATCTTTTGTTTAGAGGATTGCTATAATTAAAGGAATAGATAGAGGGGTGTGTTATGTCTGAGCCTGCTGTTGAAAAACCGGTAATCTTATTGGAGGAGAATCGCTCCTTACATTTTGAGATAGATATGATGCTGGAGGAAATTGAAGAGCATATGAGGCGTGACCCATTGTCTTCTCCTAAGCGACTGATTCGTGAATGTGAACTTCGTCTCGAACAGCATTTTTATTTTGAAGAATATATGATGAAAATATATGATTTCGATTTAGGGAAGAAAGCATTGCATGTGAATGATCATATGAATTTGTTATATGCCGTGAATTTGCTTCGTGGTGACTATGGTTTAGATTTGATAGCACATATCCGCAGTGCGTATGAGATACATAAACGGTTACACGATGTTTCTTTTTCTGATGAACTTGAAAGACGTATGGGGCTTTAGCATTCATCTTATCACAATTTGAGAAGGAATCTGGTGTTTTAATCGCTGGCGAACGGAGTTCATACAAAAAAGCAAGAGCCATAAGGCGTGTTTTTTCATCCGTGCATATCAAGTAATATGTGAATGGTGCTTATTGTAATAATTTATGTTATCCATTTCTTTTGCTATGGGCATAGATCCTATTGTGTATCGTTCATCGAATTCTTATAATGAATATTATAGATAAATATGAATGGGAGTTGGTGTGTGAGTATTGAAGGTGAAGAACAGACAATGAACTCGTTAGATGAGTTGCGAATGATCAATTCAGAATTGCATCGTCGTTGTTTCAGAGGATATCAAGATGAAATTATGTCTATAGGGCGTATTCTTTCAAATTGTGAGCTGTGTCTTGACCATAAAGATTTGAAATATTATATTGGTGTGTTGGAAAGGTCGTGTATTCGAATCGGACTGCATTGCTTGAAAGATTTTTGTAGTGAATTACATGAATGTTTTATTTTAAATACAACACCATTCGATGAATATTTTCAAAAGAAGGTTGTGGAAGAATTTGAACGTGCGCGTGATATGATGGAAACTATGTGGATAAATATTAATGCGTCTCCTTCCACATAAATGCTAAAGACATATTAAAAAAACTTATCTATATCATTTTAGATTTACATGCTTGGGTGCAACTACAGGATTATTAGCCACCCATAAGTATTCTTTTTTTAAAATTGTTGCACGGTTACTTCCTATCATTATCACAGTGTTAATAATAAGAATCCTTTAGTCGTCATCATGTATTTTGCTGATGTTCGTGGCTTTACATTATATTGTCATGATTTGCAGCGGGGAATGCGGAAGAGTAAAATACAAAGTGTATAGTATGATTTTCAATGAAAGTTCCGCTTCATGGTATGTGAAACATGTGGATGAAAGTTGTTATGAGCCAAGGCATTCTTATGTGCGAATTGCAAGCTACATGATATTATTTTGTTAAGAGAATTTTAGAGAGGAGTTAATGGTGGCTTAAAAAGTTTTTTCAGGCTTATGCTTTTTTGCTTTTTAAGTATTTGGATAAGATGTGTAGATATGTTACCGTTGAAGCCACTTCTGTACTAAGTGAATTGTTGTCAATTTTTGTTCTGGGGTGGAATAAGTGCTTCTGCTTGGGGTTTCTGACCGCTGAGTGTATCCCAGTGTGCGGCGGCATCGGTATCATTTTGCTGGCGGGCAAGGTCTGCAAGTTGGGCGGCAATGGTTTGGTCTGGGTGTAAATTATAGGCGCGCAGAAAGAGACGCTCAGCTTCTATGAGATGATTACGGCCACGTGCAATCTGGGCAAGACTAATCCAAGCGGACGCTTCTGTGGGCTGATAGAGCAGGTAGCGTTGTAACAATGTTTCCTGACGGTTGGTATCGCCAAGCATGGCGGCTATGCGTGCACCAAGCTGCAACGCAGGTGCATAGTCTGCTTGTCGTTGGAGTGCTTCACGAATGAACTGATCGGCTTCATTATTATCATCAGATAAAAATGCGACATAGGCTTTGCCATAAGAGCCAGCAGGATGTTTCGGAAACATCGTGTCTATATTTGAAAAAGCGGTAGTGGCGGCAGCAAGACGGCTAGTTCGGATATAGGCTTGGGCTAAATGAATACGTGGTTCTGGCCAGCCAGGGCTGCGCTCTATGGCTTTGCGAAACCATAAGATAGAGCGCTCATGTCCAGCTGGAGTATTATCTTGGCTGAGTAAGCGTCCACGAAAATAGGCGACACGTGGGTGATTATAGCCTTCAGCGATCGCTTGATCCAAAGCTGTTTGGGCTTCGGAATAATTGCCTTCGTTAATGGCTTGTTCTATGACATCCATGCGTTTGGCTTGGGCGCGGGTGTCTGCAGAAAGTTCTGGGTATTTTGATTCACGAACGAAGGGATTGCCGCAGGCTTGAAGCATGAGTATAGCTGCAAGAAGAATGCAGGAAAATGTAGGATAGGTCATAAGTGTACACCAAGTGCGTGGGCCATGGCGCTAGCTTTTGCGTGTACTTCGTGCCATTCGTCATCACCGTCAGAATCTATCACGATACCACCTCCGGCATCAAGACGCACGTCTTGGCCTTTTATAACCATGGTTCTGATAGCAACCGCCAGTTCACCGCATTGATGGCCATACCAACCAAAGGTTCCGCAATATGGCCCGCGTGGTCCTTGTTCTAGTTCTTGAATAACTTGCATCGCTCGAATTTTTGGTGCGCCAGTAATCGAGCCAGCAGGAAAACTAGCAGCAAGTAAATCTTGTATGTTGGCCTCTGCTTGTTTGTCAGCGTGAACCTGTGCGAGTAAATGGTGTACATATGGTAGGTCCATAATACGTGGGCCAGTAGGAACTTGAATGTTGCTACCAACGCGATTGAGATCGTTGCGTACTAAATCAATAATCATTGCTAGTTCAGCGTTGTCTTTATCGGCGTTGCGTAGGTCGTTGTGTTGCTGCGTATCAAGTATTTCGTTGATGTTATTATCTTGATCACGGAGACGTTTACGAGTTCCTTTAATAGGCTCAGAAATCAACAAGTTATTACGCCATGAGAGATAACATTCTGGGCTGTGGCTGATAATGGTTTTATCTGTTGTTCGTAAGAAACAGGCGTAGCGGGCAGGGCTTTGTTGGCGTAGGGTGAGGTAGCAATCTAAATCATCACCGTGGGTAAGAGTTCCGGTAAAGGGGAGGGTCAGGTTGGCTTGATAAATATCACCAGCGGAAATCAATTCTTTAATGGTAGAAACGCGTTGCCGATGCTGTTCTTGTGACCAAGCCGGAATAAGCTTATCACGTAGTTGAGGCTGGCAGGTAATTGGCCTAGGTGTGGAAAGCGCGGAGAGCGCTTCGTGCAATGTTGGTTCATCTTGTGCACAGAGGGTGGCGGTGCCATTCACCCAATGGATGTAAAAGCGGAGTGTCCAAGCTGTCCCCAGCGCTTGTGTACCTTGCATGCTCAGAGTATGAGCCCATGGGCCTACTGGTAATTCGTAATCGCATTGAATAAATGTGCCACCATGTTCAGGACACGGCCAACCCTGTGCAGCAGGGGAATTACTGTGCCCATGGGCTACGACCGGAATATCGTCAAGTGTGTAGAGAGGTTTACTGTCGTGTTCACCCCAACTAAGAATGCTACTATCAGGGCCGTCGAGCAGGAGTAGACAGCTCTGATCCCGCAAGCAGTGTAAAGCATGCGGGACAGCAAAGTCTGGTAATAAGCGGTGGCACCATGTGGTCATACAGACAGTAGATACACTCGTTTAGAGCGCTTCGGTCATGGCGAGAATTGGTTGTAGATAGGTTCGTTTTTTCATATCTGCAAGGTCGTAGTCCATTAACTGTTCGACCGTCCATTGTTTTTCTGGCGGTGTTACTTGGCGATAGAGGCGATCTGCTGCGTGCCAGAGTAAGAAGAGTTTTTGTGCCGGAATGCCTTCGCCTTTTTCCAAGATGCGGAGCACTAGTTGATACAAGCCAGAAGGGGTTTCAACAGCAAGCGCGTCAACCTGATCTAAGCGAATGTTTTCAAAGTCTATATCATCCCAGGTAGTGCCACCAGTAACGGCATAGAGGCTGGCCCAATAAAAACATTGGGTGGCCTCTACTATATAGGGGTCATCATGAGTACCTTCAATGACACCGCAGAGCTCGTCCATTTCTTCGCCCCAGCGGCTGAGGAGCTTCGCACGGTCTGCTTTGAGCAGCATGTTAATGGTGCCAGAAACTTTGTCGCCTTGAGCGACCTGGAAGTCGCGGATTTCCTCGGCATTTTCAAGTAGGCGTTGATAGACGGTAAAGATGCGTTGCGGGCTAGTCATGAGGACTCCTAAAAGCGAGAAGCGGCATGCTAAAGGTCAAGCTTTCTATGCAAGGCAGGGCTATCGCAGAAAGACAGTCTAATGAGGGATTCAAAGAGAGACGGTTCAAGGGTATTTGAATGACGTATGACGCTGTATGCGTATATGTAAGATTTGCATGTTAGATTGAGCATTGTTCCCTCATTGACGCTCAAAAGAGAAAACCAGTGCTTTACTCTCCTAGGCTCTATGAGACCATGCGCCCTCATTTATGAACCCCTGTTCTTAAGGACGACCTATGTATCTCGAAATCGCAGATGTCACCGCGCGCCAAATTCTCGATAGCCGCGGCAATCCCACTGTTGAAGTGGATGTTACTCTCTCTGATGGCACGCTTGGCCGCGCCGGAGTGCCTTCTGGCGCTTCTACTGGTATTTATGAAGCATGCGAATTGCGCGATGGTGGTACAGATTACCTCGGCAAAGCGGTAACTCAAGCCGTTGAAAACGTTAACCAAAAAATTGGTCCAGAATTGATTGGTCTTGATCCAACAGACCAACGTGACATCGATAACCTGATGCGCGAACTCGACGGCACCCCAAATAAGAGCAACCTTGGTGCAAACGCTATTCTTGGTGTGAGCTTAGCTGTTGCTAAAGCTGCGGCAGAAAGCCTTGGCCTGCCACTCTACCGTTACATCGGTGGTACCAATGCTCGTCAATTGCCAGTACCAATGGCAAACATCATCAATGGTGGTAAGCACGCAGATAATAAAATCGACTTCCAAGAATACATGATTATGCCAATTGGTGCTCCAGATTTTAGCACTGGTATCCGCATGGTTTGTGAAGTGTTCCATACCCTGAAAAAAGTTCTGAAAGATGCCGGCCATAACACAGCGGTTGGTGATGAAGGTGGATTTGCACCAGACTGTGATAACGAAGAAGCACTTCAATTCATTATGCAAGCTATCGACAAAGCTGGCTACAAAGCTGGCCGTGATGCAGACTTCGCTATTGCTCTAGACTGTGCGAGCTCAGAGCTTTTCGACGAAGGCGACAAAAAAGGCTACAAATTCTGGAAATCAAACCCAGACAAGTTGTTTAGTGCTGACGAAATGGTTGAAATCTTCAAAGGCTGGTGTGATAAATTCCCAATTATCAGCATTGAAGATCCACTCGACCAAGACGACAAAGATGGTTATGTGTCTATGACCAAAGAACTTGGTGAGAAGATTCAGGTTGTTGGTGATGACTACTTCGTAACCAACCCACAACGTCTGCAAGAACTTGGCACACGTATTGATGCTTGTAACAGTATTCTTATTAAAGTGAACCAAATTGGTACCCTCAGTGAAACTTTGGACGCTATCGAAGTTGCTAAACGCGCTGGCTTCACCTGTGTGCTTTCGCATCGTAGCGGTGAAACAGAAGACGCGACCATCGCAGATATCGCTGTTGCGACTAACTGTGGTCAAATCAAAACTGGTAGTGCAAGCCGCAGTGACCGTATGGCTAAATACAACCAACTTCTTCGAATCGAAGAAGAACTTGGTGACCAAGCCCTCTATGACGGTCTACAAAGCTTTTATAACTTGTATCGTTAATTCCTTTTTCATCACAGAGAAAGTCTATCCCACCTCGTGTAAACGAGGTGGGATTTTTAATGGTTTATTTGCGATAGGTTTGTTTATCACGTATACTTGAATCTATGTTTCAGCGTATTTTACCACGCATATTATTGATGATAGGCCTACCTATGGGTATGGCCCTTTTCTTGATGGCGTTGTTTGCGAAGGATCAACTGGCTGTTCTATATAAATGGGAAGAAACGGTTCCTCACTTAACTTTAGAAATAGAGTTAAGTAAATGTATCCATCAGCTGCAACAAGAACGAGGTTTGGCGGCTGGTTATGTGGCGAGTGAGAATACAGATGATTTTGATCAAGAACATCATATCCGAAACCAATTTGTGGAAACGGATGTCGTTATTGGTCGTACCTATGTATATGCAAAACGGTACGTATTGCCAGAGTCGATACGATTATTGCCTTCGTTGAGGCAGCGTATTCTCAGTGGACAAATAAAGACCAATCAGGTTATTGATGAATATTCAATAATTATTGAACATTTTATTGTTGTCATCCAATCTATTTTATCTGACATGGCTGGGCCAGCAATTAATTCGTATGGAATAAATCATATAGATATTACCCAAGCAAAAAATTACGCGGGTGTAGAACGGGCTCTCTTGTATGCTGCTTATCAATCCCGAGAGTTTTTACCAGAAGATGCTAACCGTTTACGTTTATGTATAGAACAGCAAGGTGTCTATTTAGAGCATCTTGAGTCATTTGCTAAACAAAAGGTTCGTAATAGAGTTTCTGCTTTGCAATCCAGTGCTCTTCAAAAAGCAATAAAAGAGCATAGAGTCGAGGCCTTACAACAGAGCTTCTCATTGTATCGACTTGATCGTTTACGAGCTTTGCAGAATGTTATGGGGTATGATGGATTTATACACCATTTCAAAAATTATGTATTGCGGAAACAGCCATCAGATTTAATGGCTGCAAAAAAACAATATACCTTGGCTATAGAATTGCTGAGTCAGCTACGAGTGTTGACAGTAAACCCCAAAGCAGGAGTTTGGCTACATGAAATAGAAACAACTATACAACAATATCATGATAACCTTGCTCGCATTACGCAGCTTCATAAAGAAGGTAAAGATAGTGGTGATATTGATTCGATTGTTCGTTTGGATGACTCTGTTGCTCGTAATGCCTTTATGCAGCTCACAAAGTTTTTTTCACATGCAGATTTTACCCAAAAACCATATGAATGGTGGGACCTATCAACCAAGCGAATTGATGAATTACATGAAATAGAACATGCTATTGTCACAGATCTGACGAAATATAGTCTTGAGCAACAGGAACAAGCTTTGAATCGTTTATTATTAATGACTGCGTTGACAGTGGCGTTTTTTTCACTGATCGCTATTATTATTTGGATGCTTGCCCGTAGCATTACTTTACCACTTCATAAAATTGTGGCCTATGCCATTGGCATATCAGAAGGGCAAGATGTTAGCTTACCGAAAAATTTAAATAAAGAAAATGAACTCGGAGCATTGTCTCATGCTTTAAGTGTCATGGCTGGCACCCTGCAACAGAAGATTCAAGATCAAAGTTTGCACTTGAATAGTATTTTGCAAAATTCACCAGCGTTAATTCAACTGCATGACCGAGATGGTTGGCCTTTAGTAACCAATGCAAGTTTTTGCCGTTTATTACAAGTGGACCAAGATGCTGGTACACTGTGGGACCAATTACCAGAAAATATTGCGGAAGTGTTTCAATCAGCAGGTCAACGAGTGATCGAAGATCGTGATATTATTGAAATGGAATTAATAATCTTGAATGAACCCTGGCTGACGACATTTTTCCCTGTGGTTGACGAATCTAATGTCGTTATTGGTAGTGGTTCTATTTCAGCAAATATGCTTGAAACAAAAATGTTAAATGAACGTTTACTGCACTCAGAGAAATTGAAGTCAGTGGGGGAACTTGCCGGTGGCGTTGCTCACGATTTTAATAATCAATTAACTGGAATGAGTGGGTTTGCCGAGCTCATTCGTAAGAATACCCAAGAAGAAAAAACGCGTAAGTGGGTAGAGAGTCTCCTTACCGGGGTAGATAGGTCTACGGCTTTGATTGCAAAATTACTGGCATTTGCTCGTAAAGGGAAACATATTTCATCTGTTGTTGATGTGGCCCAGATTGTAAGAGAAACAATAGAGTTTGTGAGGCATCGAACCGGAGATTTTGACATCCATACAAATTTGAGCGAAGGTTTATGTGTGAAAGGTGACCCTTCTCAATTACAAAATGCGTTATTAAACATCGTGCTGAATGCCTGTGATGCTATGGGTGAGTCTGGGAGGCTGACTTGCACGACTTGTGCGTATACGCTTTCTGATGACAATGTTCATGATTTAGCGGCAGATGATTATGCGCTTATTACTATAAATGATACTGGTTGTGGTATTGAGGAGGATAAGCTTACACAAGTTTTTGAACCTTTTTATACCAGTAAAGACAGTGGAACAGGTATGGGCTTGGCGGCTGTACATGGAACCATCGTTAATCACCGTGGTGCAATATTTGTGGAATCATCAGTAGGCAAGGGGGCTACATTTAAGGTTTTACTCCCGATTTGTGATAAGTCAGTAGGTGGCCAACATGAATCACGGTTTAGTCACTTCAAAGTGCCTGCTATAGATCAAGAGGGATCTCGTTCGTCTACAGTATTGTTGGTTGATGATGAAGAACTGGTGAGTGATTTATCAAAAGAGGTTTTTGAGTCTTTGGGTTATACCGTTCTCCATGCGGACAACGGTCGTAAGGCAGTAGATCTTTATCGAGAGCGATATGCCGAAATTGACCTCGTGTTTATGGATATGCAAATGCCAGACCTCTGTGGTGATGATGCACTGCTGAGCATGCAAGAGATTCATCCTGATGTACGTTGCGTTATTACTTCTGGTTTTAGCCTCAACGAGCGTATTCAAGAGGTGCTAGATGCAGGAGCGCTGGCCTTCTTGCAGAAGCCTTTTAAATTGAAGAATTTGAATGAACTCCTGCAAGAGCTAGAGAACGAATCAGAGATATAAGGAAAGCTGTTGGCTACTTGCATCGTCTGAGAGATGAGGAAACTTTGCCTCTTGATCATAGTTAAGGATGCCTTTTATGTCTGCACGAACATTCTGTTTTTCCGCCTGCTGTCTTGCCTGTTTCTTTCTGATCAGCTGTGAGGGGCTCTCAGCACCTGAATCATCATCGGATGGAACGGCGACCAATACCAGCGGCTCAGGCATTGCAGGAATTGTGTTAGCGGGAAATTATAGTGCGAATGGAGCCTCTTCATCAACGGCAGGAGATGCAGGTGCTGCACAAGATATCTCGTTTACGGTTGATGCAGATGGGAACCTTACAGGCGGGTTAGTGCGAATGAAGATTCCACTTGTTTCCGATAATGAGAAAACGGAGACAAGGTCGTTTAGTTTTATCGGTGGTGTTCGTAGTTTAAATTTTAGTGCCAGCCAGAGTAATGCGACTGTTTTGATTTCTTTTGGCAGCGCAAGTACAACTGATTTCTCAGCTTATGCATTTATGACTATAAAGGGTGATTCAACGGTTGTTGATGGAACCTATCGTGCTGTTTATTCAGCGGGTGCTGGTGGCGATACCCTTCAAGCCAATAACTAAGTATTGATTGTACGTTTATACAAAGTTTATACAAAAAGGGCAGCCATATATGGCTGCCCTTTTTGTATGAGATAAAAGAGGTTGTAATCTAGTCAGCTTCGAACTTAATAACTTCAACTGGACATGCTTCGATGGCTTCGTTGATTTCGTCTTCAAGTTCAGAACCTAGGTCACCAGCAAGTGGAGATTTCTCAGTTTCATTCAAACCTTCAACGCCGTCTTGACGAGCTTCAGCGAGAATAACGCTGGTTTCGTCTAAAATTTTGAATACTTCTGGAGCAGCAGACTCGCACTCGTTACAAACAGTGCAGCCTTCTTCAATCCATACTTTTACGATAGCCATGTGGTAGTCCTTTGTTTTGTGGGGCTTTCCTCTTGAAAGGCCCAAGTGGTTTATGACGGAAGCAGTATCGTATACTACCTTGCCTGTGGGCAAGTCTTGGTATGCTTGTTGCGACTCACTTGCAGGTAAGGAATTGTAGATCATGGCCCCTCCTCCCTCCCCGATTCATATTATGACCAAACCCATTGGGCCACGTTGTAATCTTGATTGTCGTTACTGTTTTTATCTCGAAAAAGAACTGCTCTATCCAGAAGAAAAATCATGGGCGATGGATGCAGAAACGTTAGAATTATATATTAAATCGTATATAGAATTTAATAGTCCTTTTGGTAATGAAATTCACTTTGCGTGGCAAGGTGGCGAACCCACTTTGTTGGGGTTGGACTATTTCAAACAAGTTGTAGCTTTGCAAGATAAGTATTGTCCTGCTGGGAAATCAGTAACAAATGCTTTCCAAACAAATGGCACACTTTTGGATGACGATTGGTGTGCATTCTTTGCAGAGCGACATTTTCTTATTGGGTTAAGTTGTGATGGTCCTGCGGATTTACATAATTATTATCGTGTAGATAAAGGTGGTAAAGATACGCATGAGCAAGTAATGCGTGGTGCTTCGTTTTTGGTGAAGCATAAAGTCGAGTTTAATATTTTATGTGTAGTGAACAGGAAAAATTCGCAACAACCATTAAAGACCTACCGTTTTCTACGAAGTATAGGAACACCGCATATACAATTTATTCCACTCATAGAGCGCAAAGATACAACTGATGCGGAACAGCAATTAGCTGTCCCACCACAGGTGGATGATGACGGCAGCCCAGTAACTTCATGGAGTGTGAAACCAGAAGATTACGGTAACTTTTTGACTGCTATTTTTGATGAATGGATTCGACACGACGTGGGTCGTGTATTTATGCAGATTTTTGAAGTGCATTTGGGCACGCGTATGGGTGCACCAGCAGGTTTGTGTGTGTACAGCGAAACCTGCGGTAAGGCACTTGCAATGGAACATAATGGTGATTTGTACGCTTGTGACCATTACGTCTATCCAGAGTATAAGCTGGGAAATATTAATAGTACATCACTCGCAGATATGGCGACGAGTGAACAAATAGAAAAATTTGGCAATGATAAGCGTGATACCTTGCCACAACAATGTATGAAGTGTGACTATTTGCGACAATGCTGGGGTGAATGCCCAAAACACCGCTTCTTGCAAACACAAGATGGCGAAGAAGGCCTTAATTATCTCTGTGCTGGCCTGATGACATTTTTTGCGCACGCGAATCCGTATTATGATCGTATTCTCGGGTTATTGCAGCAGAAAAAACCAGCATCACTTATTATGGACATTCTACGCAAAGAAGAGTCTGTGGTTGGTAAAAGACAAAAAATTAAACCGAATGATGCTTGTCCATGTGGAAGCGGTAAGAAATTTAAGAAATGTTGTGGTGCGTAAACCGCTGGTTGCACTTACTGTATGAGACGCAGGATTTCCGCCTGTTAGAAAGGAATCAGATATGGCTGCGTTAACACTCGCAAAAGACAAAATTCGTATTCTCCTTTTAGAGGGTCTACATGCAAATGCAGAGCATTTTTTCCGTTCGCAAGGATACACGAATATCGTATCGATAGACCATGCTTTTGATGGTGAAGAATTACGTGAAGCAATTAGTGTAGCGCATGTTATTGGTATTCGTTCTCGCACCAAGCTTACAGCCGAGGTTTTAGCGGCAGCCCCCAAATTAATAGCAATAGGTTGTTTCTGTATTGGTACCAACCAGGTAGACACCAACGCTGCTAAGCGTTTAGGTATACCTGTTTTTAACGCTCCGTTTTCTAATACACGTAGTGTTGCGGAACTTGTTGTTGCTGAAGCGGTTATGTTGCTGCGTGGTATTTCAGAAAAAAACATTCTTGCTCATCAAGGTGTTTGGAAAAAAAGTGCAGCTGGCGCACGTGAAGTACGTGGTAAAACACTTGGTATTGTTGGTCACGGTCACATTGGTTCACAAGTGAGCATTCTTGCTCAAGGTATGGGTATGCAGGTTATCTATTATGATACTCGTGATACCTTACCGCTTGGCAATGCCCGCGCTTGTGGGAGTTTGCATGAACTTTTAGCACAATCAGATGTAGTGACCTTGCATGTTCCTGCGGCAAGTTCTACAAGTAACCTCATTGCTGAGGAAGAAATCGCAGCAATGAAGCCAGGGTCTTATCTTATTAATGCCGCACGTGGTAATGTAGTTGCGATAGAAGCGCTGACCGCAGCACTTGATAGCGGCCATATTGCAGGGGCCGCGGTTGACGTATTTCCAACGGAGCCTGCTTCCAATAAAGATGAATTTGAAAGCTCATTGCGTCGTTTTAATTCGGTAATCCTTACGCCGCACATTGGTGGTAGTACCGTAGAAGCACAAGAAAACATCGCAACAGAAGTAGCGGAAAAACTCGTGCGTTACAGTGACAATGGTTCTACGGCTGGAGCAGTTAACTTTGTTGATATTAGCCTGCCTGCACATGATGGTAAAAACCGTTTCTTGCACATTCACCACAATCAGCCAGGTGTTATGGAAGGCATTATGTCTGTCTTCTCTACTCGCTCAATGAATGTATCAGCACAGTATTTACAAACCGATAGTGATGTTGGGTATTTGATCTGTGATATTGAAGGCGACATCGATAGCGCCATATTAACAGAATTACGTGCGATCGAAGGAACGATTCGCGCCCGACGACTTGCATAATCACTTTTAACATAAGGATTTTTTCATGCCCATCTATGATGACAATAGTACGACTATAGGCGGTACCCCCTTAGTCCGCATTAATGCACTGAACACAACACAAGCGACCATTCTTGCGAAGGTAGAAGGTCGTAATCCAGCATTTTCGGTAAAATGCCGCATTGGCGCGAATATGATTTGGGAAGCAGAAAAATCAGGTGCACTTACCAAGGGAAAACAAATTGTTGAACCAACCAGCGGTAATACTGGTATTGCACTGGCATTTGTAGCAGCAGCGCGCGGTTATCCGATCACTTTAACTATGCCAGATACGATGAGCATGGAACGTCGTCATGTGCTTGCGGGTCTTGGCGCGAAGTTGGTTTTAACCCCAGGTGCAGAAGGCATGGGTGGAGCGATACGCAAAGCTCAAGAAATTGCAGAGAGCGACTCGTCTTATTTCTTACCACAGCAATTTTCTAACCCAGCTAACCCGGCGATTCATGAGAAAACTACTGGCCCAGAAATTTGGACTGACACTGAAGGTCAGGTTGATGTTTTTGTCGCTGGTGTTGGCACGGGCGGCACAATTAGTGGTACTACTCGTTATTTGAAAAGCCAGAAAGCAGACCTCGTGAGTGTTGCTGTTGAGCCAACAGAAAGCCCCGTTATTACCCAAAAGCGAAATGGTGATGATTTGAAGCCTGGTCCGCATAAAATACAAGGTATAGGGGCGGGTTTTATTCCTGATAATTTGGATTTGTCTGTTATAGACGAGGTTGTGCAAATCAGCAGTGGGGATGCTATTGAAACCGCACGCAAATTGATGCAGAAGGAAGGTATACTCTGTGGGATTTCCAGTGGCGCGGCAATGGCAGCAGCATTGCAACTAGCTGAGCAAGATGCGTATGCGGGTAAAACTATTGTTGTGGTATTGCCAGACCTTGGTGAGCGTTATTTAACCAGCGTTTTATTCGAAGGCATTATTTAAACAGGTCAGGTAAAAAAGACCCCTCAGGTTATTACGAGGGGTCTTGCAGGCGTTTAAGTTCGTCTGCATCAACAATGCGCCATTGGCCTTCTGGTAAGTCAGCCAGTCGCCATGGGCCAACACGAATGCGTTGGAGGTCTGTTACTCGCAGGCCAACTGATTCACAGGCACGACGAATGTGGTGTTTTTTACCTTCTCGTAAGATGAAGCGTAAACGGCCATCAGGCAAAGTATCTACCTGCATTGGTAAAATACGTTCGCCTTCTAATGTGCGCATGCCGCGTAAGCTGCCAGCCTGGTCTCGGCTGGCATTTTTATTCGTGGTTACGATATATTCTTTCTCAAATGTTTTGCCACCGGTAATGGCCTTGGCTACACGACCATCTTGCGTTAAGACGAGTAGACCGCGACTCTCTTTGTCTAAACGGCCGGCAACACTTAAAGTCCAGGGTTTTTTGCATACGGCATCAACAGTAGCACGATCTTCTACTTCGTAAGCCGTACGTGGTTCTAGTAACTGCCATGCCGGAGTGTCGTTCTCTTCTGGCTGGGTGCTGACGATGCCAACGGGCTTATTCATAATGACCGTCATCCAGCGGGCACACCAATCCTCGCCTAAGCGGCTCAATTCAATTTGTGCTTCTGGATGTATTTTTGTGCCAAGAGTATTTATAACAACACCATCTACGAGTACATGACCAGCCTCAATGAGCCGGTCTGCTTGTCTACGTGAAGCGAGTCCACGCTGGGCCATGATTTTGGAGAGCCGTACGGGCTCGATTTCACCGCTTTTCTCCGGTGTTTTTTTTCCTGCACTGTTTTTTTTATTTTTGCCGTATTTTTTTTGCCCGTTTTTTGGACTATTTTTATTAGTGTTATTGCTCATTGAGTTATCCTGCTGTAAAACGAACCAAGCTCGATTCGTATTGTTCGGGGGTATTATAACCCAAGAGATTTAAAGCGGTGGCGGTGGTGTTTGCTAAACCAGACTGTGCGGTTGCCGCAAGTTCATATTCACCATTAAATGCAGGATCATAGACAATAAATGGCACAGGATTAAGCGTATGACTTGTTTTTGCTTTTGCTTTTCCGTTTTCCATTTTCACGCCGCCCTGTTTATCTAACTCAAACATTTCATCTGCGTTTCCGTGGTCTGCGGTAATAAGAGCTATTCCGCCTAATTGTTTGATGACAGGTAACAATCTACCAAGACAGCGGTCAACGACTTCAACACTGATACGTGCAGCTTCAAAGTCACCAGTATGACCAACCATATCACCATTGGCAAAGTTTAAACGAGCGTAGTCGGTTGTGCCTTCGGAGAGGATACGGATAACTTCGTCAGTAATTTCTGCACCTTTCATCCATGGACGTTGTTCAAAGGGAATGACATCGGACGGTATTTCGCTGTATGCTTCAACGTTATTATCAAAATAGCCGCTACGATTACCGTTCCAGAAATACGTTACATGTCCGTACTTTTGTGTTTCTGAACAGGCAAGCTGTGAAACACCGTTGGATGCGAGAAATTCGCCCATCGTTCCGGTGATAGATGGTGGAGCAACAAGGAAACGTTCTGGAACATTATCATCCCCGTCATATTGCATCATGCCAGCATAGGTCACAGTCGGAATACGTTCACGGGTAAAAGGAACATCAGCGCCTGTAAAAGCTTGGCTTATTTCGATAGCACGGTCACCACGGAAATTAGTGAGAATGACAGAATCTCCATCAATAATCGGTGCGATAGCATTGCCGTCGCCAATAACAAACGGTGGTAAATTTTGGTCAGTAATGCCAGGTATTTCTGCACGATAGGCTTTGATGGCAGCACTAGCACTTGGAAATAGGCGGCCTTCACCCATAACGTGGGTTTTCCAACCAAGGTCTACCATACCCCATTCAGCGCCATAACGATCCATAGTGATAACCATGCGGCCTCCACCAGAGGCAATGGTATAGTTTGGATTAACTTCTTTTAGCCAGGTTTCAAAAGGCTCTATGTAATCAAGAGCAGAGGTTTCACCAACGTCACGGCCATCAATCAGTGCGTGTACTGCAACTTTTTCGACCCCTTCAGACTGAGCTTTTTCAATTAAAGCTTTCATGTGGTTCATGTGACTATGAACATTGCCGTCACTCATCAGGCCAATGAGGTGTAGGGTACTGGAGTGGTCCCGCACGTTGGCAATGACTTCTTGCCATGGTGTATCGGCAAAGAGAGAGCCACTAGAAAGCGCATTAGCAACTAGTTTTGCACCTTGATCACAAATTTGTCCTGAACCTAGGGCATTGTGTCCAACTTCTGAGTTACCCATGTCTGCATCGCTCGGTAAACCAACGGCTGTACCATGAGCACGCAATGGAGTCCATGGGTTGGTTGCCATCAATTGGTCTAATATGGGTGTCTGTGCAGCGCGAACAGCATTACCAGCGTATTCAGGCCCAATGCCAATGCCATCCATAACAACAGTAACAACAGGACCAGAACGAACGCCTCGGAAAGAATTAGGGGTGAGGACCAGTGACATAGCTTCTCCTAGATAAGAGAGCGCATGCTATAGCCTCATCTGGAGCGGCAAGCTGCATTGGTTGGAACGAAAGCATGTATAACCTGTTTACATTCCCAGTCGTTCAAAAATATGATCAATAGATCGTGGCAAACGAGCCTTTTTCCGTCCTTGTTCATCAAACTTTATTTCGCGAGCAACTGAATCAATAAATTGGAAATACCACTTTTCTGTACGGTCACTTTGTGGAGATCTTGAGTGACTGTCGGGTGGCATACTTTGATGGTAGATGAGTGTATCACAATCCGTAATAGGAACAAGCCAAGTGGCAGTGCTCAGGGTTTCCACAATATTCTGTTGTGTGCATTGTAATCGAACATGTAAGCCAGTGTAACGAGCTTGTTCAGGGAGTGTACATTCTTCCGCTCGGAATGGATTTAGATCAACATAAGCCATACACGTGAAAATAGCTCGTTTATCTGGGAGTGGGATCGATAGAAACCGTTCATCCCAAAAATGTCCAGAAACTTCGTCTGCCTTATTCATTCGTCGAGAAATCTTTTGTTTCACCAAGCGCATCAGCCAACTCATGCTGGATAATCGTCTACGTCGTTCTTCAACATAGCTTCTATTCTCAGACAAATGTTGTTTATTTCGCTTATCTAGTTCAATTGGCTCTCCGTAACAGTCACGAATAGGTACTAGTTCGAGCCATTTGTTTACCACCTCGTTAGTACTCCATGTGGCAGCAATATCTGGTCGAATGCGGATAATAACGTGTAAATGATTTTTCATTACGGCGTAGGTCAAGATATCTATGGCCATACTTCTGGCATGTTGTCGTATACAGCGCTCTACCCAATCCTTACGATCAGTACCTGCTAAACAACGCAGTCTCCTGACACAACGACTTATGAGATGGTAACAGCCTGGGGTTTCTTCTTGAACTAATAAACGACGGGCAATGACCATGAGTATGTTTATATTATCTTTTAAATGAATGCAACAAAAAATAGATAGTCTATATATCGGGAACCTTGCTCATTGCTATTTGAGTCCCAGAGTGTGCCTATTAGTTCATGTTGGAGGTGCGAATTGAGCGAATTGAGTGAAGCCTTGGTTGTGTTAACGGATAAGGTTCGAGAGTTTTCGAATGTTATGGATATAGATACAAAAAGTGCTGTGATTGTTAATTTAGAAGAGAAGATGGCCAAGTCTGGTTTTTGGGATGATCAAGAAAGTGCTCAGCAAGTGATTGGTGATTTGAAGGTAGCCAAGGATGTAGTGGTTCCTTATAAGGAATTACTCGATTCGGTGGTTGCTTGTGGGGAATTATTGGAATTGGCAGAAGAGGATGGCGATGAAGCGAGTCAGGACGAAATTCGAGAGGAAATGAAGCGGCTTGATCAAGATTATGATCGTTTGGAGATTCGACTTGCTATGTCGGGTCCATATGACCGGAGTGATGTGTATTTGTCTATTCAGGCGGGTGCTGGCGGAACAGAGAGCTGTGATTGGGCAGCTATGCTGATGCGTATGTATGTAAATTATTGCCAGAAATCTGGTTATAAGGTTGATACAGTGGAAATTTCTTCTGGTGAAGAGGCTGGTATTAAAAGTTGTACTTTGGCTATTTCGGGAGATATGGCTTATGGGTATTTCAAGAGTGAAATGGGTACGCACCGACTTGTTCGGATGAGCCCATTTAATGCACAAGGTAAGCGGCAAACAAGCTTTGTGGCGGTAGAGGTCACTCCTGAATTGCCAGATAATGCAGATGTGAAAGTGGATGATTTTGATGAGCGAGACTTTCGGATAGATACATATCGAGCGTCTGGTGCTGGTGGACAGCATATTAATAAGACGGATTCAGCAGTACGTTTGACCCATTTAGCTACGGGTGTTGTAGCAAGTTGTCAGAGTGAACGAAGTCAGAGTCAGAATAGGACTAAGGCTTGGAAGATGATGGCAGCTAAATTACAGCAATTACAGGATGCAGAGCGTCTAGAAGAACTCCAGGCTCTGCAGGGTGAGCGTGGAACCATTGGCTGGGGGCATCAAATTCGTAGCTATGTCTTGCAACCAACACAACTTATAACTGATTTGCGTTCTCGTCTTAAGGAAGGGAATGCCAGTGCGGTTTTAGATGGAGATATTCAGCCATTCATCGATGGGTATTTACGTTGGCGTTTACAGAATAGTAGTTCGTAATCCTGCTTGCGTTGTTGGGTGTTTCAAGAGCATGCGACCTCTGCAAAAGCTTCGTAAGCAGAGCGGGAGTTGGCGCGTCTAGTCACTACTCTAGCTAAGTACTTGGTTTGTTGTGTGGGCTCTATTCTCGTGCGTATTGTTGAAGAAAGTTTGTTGATGATGAAATATTTATGTTTGGTCGGCCTATTGCTGAGTATGTGTGGTACATGGATAAGTGCCGAGGAACTTGAAGGTAAAGAAGCCATCGTAGCTACACCACACACAGAGATTAAACCTACCGAAGCAATAGAAGCTCAGGAAGAGCAAGCTAAAGAAATCAAGCCAGTGGAACTTACTGTAGATGTAGAAGAAGAACAGTTGGTTTCTGAGCAAAAACAAGAGAATAAAGCTCCAGTTGGAAACCTTGATATTACCATAGCACAAGCAAAAGAATTACAGGAGAGTGGCAAATACGATGAGGCCATAGAACTATTGGAGACGTATATTGTTCTTAATCCAGATGCTACCGCTGCAATTATTTTGCAGAAAAAAATATCGACGGCTCAATCTAATGCCAGTACAAGAAATACCTTAGCAGAACAGGCTGATATGCAGGAGGCGGTTACAACGCATCCAGAGTATCTTGGCTATAAAGCAGCTACAGAATCAAAAGTACGTCGTGAATTAGAATTGGTTGAGTATTTGTATGATCAAGATGAGTATGAGGCTGCTTTAGGCCGTATTAACCAATTAGAACGAAAATATCCAGATAACTTAGCGATTCTCACTATTCAAGAACGGTTGTCAGCAAAAATTGCTCGTCGTGAAAAGTCTCGTCTTGAGCGTGAGAAGCGTATTAACAGTATGAAACATCTTAATGATGTTGATCGACGTGCTCAATTTCCAGATGACCCAGACAAGGTTGCACGGGTCGTTCATGTTTTTCAGGAAGATTTGGATGAAATCGAACGATTAGAGCTACTTAAGCAGCTAGATACACCAATTGGTCGTTTTGCTTTTACCAATGCTACGCTGGGAGATATTTTACGCCGCTTATTTACAATAGCAGGCATTAACTATGTTATAGTAGATGAAGCCCTGACAGAAGAAACGTTGGAAATAGATGTTCGTGGTGAAAGCGTTTTACATTTATTAGAAACCATACAGTTTTTGGTGCCAGTACATTTTAATTATCATGGCGGAACAGTCTTTGTGACAAATTCAGAATCGCCGGTGCTACGTACTGAAATAATTCATCTCAAATCTGGCTTAACAAATGTGCTCGCCACTCCGACTATCGCAGCTATGGGTGGTGGCGGAGGTGAAGGCGGAAACGTTGGTGCAATAGATCCAGGTGCATTGTTGGGTGAAGGTGGCGATGAGGAATCTGATTTATTTCGGTTTACAGAAGCCTTGGAGAGTCTTGTTCCTTTTTGGCCGGAAGGTAGTTTTACATATTATGAGGCGAAATCACATTCATTATATGTGAAATCATCGCCAGCAGCTATTGCAGAAATTAAACGGTTATTGCATGGTTTAGATTACAATAGCGTGCAAGTCTTAATTGAGACTCGCTTTATTGAAATATCGGATAATGCGATAAAAAATACGGGCATTAACTGGACAGCAGTTGGTCAAAATGCGGTTTCTGATGGCAGTTATATGTTTGGAGGTTCTAGCGGAACGGCTCCCAACCCAGCGACGTTGCTAACAGCCGAGCAAAGTGTTGCGGGTTCAGCAGCAGTGGGTTTTGCTCAAACCCTTGGAACCGGTGGGTTTAGCCTTGGCTTTGCTGGTATTGGCAACGGTATTGCTCCTAACTTTACTTCTACCTTGAATATGTTGGAAGATCGTGGTGAGGCGAATACCTTATCAGAACCGAAGGTTCTCACTCTATCAAATTCAACCGGTATTATTTCTATTAGTAGAGATATACCGTACATCGCCAGTTACGAAAATATTGGTATTTCGAATACGAATATTACGGATACAACCACAACGAATTTAACGAATACGAGCAATGTTCCAGTTCCTCGTTTTGAAACGGTTACAGAACAAATTACTTTGACTGTAACGCCATCGGTTGCTCGTAATAGTGATATTATTACGATGGATATTTCGCCAGTCATTTCTGAAGTAAATATTCGACAAGTACCAATTGTTATTCCCAACCTTATCAATAGTTTTATTGAAAACCCAGAGGTGAGCCAGCGTACGCTTTCGACCAAGTTACATGTTCGTAATGGTCAAACGATTGTCATGGGTGGATTAATTACTGAAGACGGTAGCGAAGGTCAAAATGGTGTGCCTGGCTTATCGCGTATTCCTGGTCTCGGCCGCTTATTTCGTCAAGATACTAGTCGCAAAACACGCAGTAAATTGCTTATCTTTGTGACAGCACATATTATAGACCCAACAGGCGGTCAGATTTCAAAAGAAATAGAGACTTTAGAAGATACAGCAGCGGTTACTTTGCCGAAGCCTATTCGTGATCAAATTGCTGCTCGCACTGCGGCAGAACTTGAAGAAAATACGGCGCGCATAAAAGCGAACCGAGAAAAAGAACAAGAAGCGAAAGAAACAAAAGTTATTAAGCCCAAGAAAAAAGGCCCTCGTAAATAAATGGCTTCCGTTGTTTGCGGTATAGATATAGGCGATCGTTTTGTGCGCGCAGTTCGACTGCGTAATACCAAAAAGGGATGGCAATGGCTGAAAGAAGCCCGTGTAGATAAGCACGATGCAGATGGTGAATTGCGTTCTTTGCAAAGTGTTCTTGGTGAATTAAAAGCAACAGGCGTATTAAAAGGTGCGTCCGTTACTATTGCAGATAGTGATATGACGGTTATGGTCCGGTATTTACACCAAGTACCATTGCCGGAAGACCGTTTGCGTAAAGGCATTACTTTAGAGTTGAGTAGCCATGCAGATGAGAGTGGAAACCTTGCAGCAGATTACACAGTTTTGCCAATAGATGGCGATGATATTGTTGTCTGTTGTGCTCTTGCTCAGCCTGATGAAGTGGAAGCACTACTCTCTGTTTGTAAAGAAGTTGATATTACTGTTGGGGCCATTGGCCTGCATACCACCGCTGCGGCAAATGCGCTACGTGTCCATCTGCCGGAAGGCTCTGATGAAGACATGTCTTTATTTATGGAAGTTGGCGCTCGTGGAACTCGTTTGGTGTTATTGCGTAATGGCCAAGCTATTGCATGTCGAAATATTGCCTTGGGAGGCTTTCATTTTACTGAAGCTTTGGCAGACACTAAAGGTTTGTTATTTGGTGAAGCAGAAGCGAGTAAACTGCGCGGTCTTGGGACAAGCGTTGTTCCAGAAGTAACATCCAATAACAATGCGTCTCTTAAACCTATTGATCAGAATTTCGACACAGATGAAGATGCCTTATTTCTTGATGATGAAGGTACTGTACAGCACAAAGAGGTATCAGAAAAAAAAGATGACCCTCTTGCTCATGACTCCGATGATTTGTTTGCTGATGACATAAGTGACGTGGGCATTTTTGAAGATACAGAGGTCTCAGAACTGCGCCTAAGCGAAGGTAAAGAAGTAGCAGCACTGGATGATTTATTTGCTGATGACGAGAGGCCTGCTGTTAATTTACCTTCATCGTCAGTGAAAGATCTTGGTCAAGATATTCTATTGGAGCCCGAGTTTCTAGAAGGCGCAGAAGAGCAGGCGGAAAAAACGGCACCGATAACACATACTCCTGTAGATGAAGACGATTTGTTTGCTGAAGAACTAGAAACTCCGGTGAAAGACGAGTCTGTTGTTCAACCTGGTATGCAAACCATGATACAAGGTCGTGATGAAATGGGAGAAGAGTTGCGGCAAATTGCCGAAAATCTATACCGTCAAACGTCTAGTTCTATAAATTATTTTAAATCACAATTACATATGCCGCGCCTCGTTATTAATCGAGTCGTGCTTACTGGCGGTGGCGCAGAATTGCGAGGTTTAGCCCATTATTTGCAACATCGTTTTAGTGTGCCTGTTATTGCTCCTGCTGTAGAAGAATTATATATTCAAAACGGTGTTATTCCAGAAAGCCCAAGTGAATGGTTTACAGCAGCAGGTCTTGCACTTGGAGATTATAATGTAGATGGCATACATGTCGATTTACGTTCACAGCGTTACTTGCGTGCATATATTTTACGTACGCACATTCGTTGGCCGCGTATTGCAGCCAGCATTGTGTTGGTGGCCTGTATTATTTTAGGCGTCAGCCTGAGCTTGCAAAATAGTGCTGGGCATGCGGTCAAACAGTCACATGAAGATTACAATGTACTTTATAAAAAAGGATCAGCAGAGCTACAAACACAGCGTACTGAGAGTGATGGTTTCAAAGAAGATTTACTTGGCATTGCAGCTCGCTTGTATGCGGGTAGAGACTTGTTGTATACTATTCGAGCTTTAAAAGAAGTTTCTCCAAATGAATTGTGGATAACGAAGCTCGAGACAGAAGGGCTTAGCCAAGACCGTTCGCAGGATGGCATTGAGTCTACCGATACAACTGTGAGTCGTGGTAGTCTTTATCTTAATGGCCGAATGAAGCCAGAGATAAATGCTATCAATATGCGTAATACTTTTGATGAATGGAAATTGAGATTGGCTCGTTGGCATATGCCAGCTTTAGGTGGTTTATTATTTGACGAGACGACGCTGCATGAGTTGCATTTTAATCATGACACAGAAACAAATCAGGCAGACTTTCGCGTACGTTTTGATTACAAGCCTGCTGATTTAGGCAGTATGCTACATGCGGAAACACTAGATAGTGGTCAGGTGCAGCCATGACTTTGTATCCAGATCAACAGAAAGAAATGCGCATCAGTTGGCTGCTCTTGGCTGCAATTACGATTATTGGTCCACTCATATTATGGTTGGTTTTTTCTGGTGAAGGTGTTGATAGCAAGAAACTGAAAACGTTAGAACGTACTTATAAGCAACGGCAATCAGCATCACCAGACGTGTTGAGAGATCAAATTGTACGTCAACAAGAAGCGAATCGTCAATTGTTGGCAAATATAGAAGATGTTAAAAAAGCGGTTGGTATTAAAAAAGTTGCACCATATGTGGTGCCCAACGTTTCCCCTTACCGTAATGACCCAGGATCATATTTTAATAAAATATATAGTGCTATTAAGGGCGAGCTTAATCGTATGGCTGAAGGCAATAGATTAGTTTCTTATGATGCCAAACTTGGTTACAATACGGAGCAAAAAAGTTTATCGAAAGATATTGTTGCAGGAGAATTGGTTCGTTTGCAACTTATTACCAAAGCAGTGTTTTTGGCATTGTCGGCGGATAAAAATATTCAAGTGGAACAGATTACACATGGGGAGATTATTGAAACGGGCCCCGAGTCTCGTTTGCCTTTATTGCGTGAATATCCGTTCCGTTTAGAGTTACGTGGAGAGTTAAAAGAATTATCATGGGTGCTTCATCAATTAGAGGTGCAACAACCTGATGAGAAATTTATACGGGCATTAGGAAGCTTTCAACAATCTATTCAAAGCAAGGCTCGTCTAGAGATGAGTGATTATACGGCTGAAGATCACTTTCCGTTAATTGTTCGTGGCTGGAGCATAGAAAATGATGGTAAAAAGAAAGGTGATGAATTTACTCAATTAAAAGTTATTCTTGATCTTGCTGGTATGGAATTTCTGGAGCCAGAAGAAAGAGGGATGGCTACGCATAGCACATCCGCGCAGCCGACGTATGGCAGTCAAGGTATGAATGCACCAGCGCGCTCGTCACGGAGAGGTCGCTAATTATGATAAGCATTCCAAAAATACCCGTGGTAGTGGCTCTTGTTTTTTTTGTGGTGGCTATTGGCAGCCTTGTGCAAAGTATAAGCATAAATGTTCCTAAATTGGCGGCACCGCATTGGGATGGAGAGCCGGTTGTGTTCATTCGTGCTGAGCCGCCTGTTGTTCCTAATTTTAAAACTATCTATTTTAATGATTTTAACCCCTTTGTTTCATTTTTAGAACGGAACAAATATATAGCTGAGAAAAAGATAAAGAAAAGAAAGACTCGTATTCCCAAAACTATACCAAATAATCATAAACCAAAAGTTGAAATAGTTATGCCGATATTGGTTTTCCCTCCAATGGAGATGAAAGTGGTACAGCCAACTGTTGTTGGTGTGGTATCCTTGGCAGGTATACATGATGTGCTGGTGACTTTTACAGGTGTTGAGCAGAAAGAAAATGAGGCATCAGAGGAGAATAAGCATTCAGGAGATGTGGTTCATATCATGACCATTGGTGATACCTTGTTTGATTGGACTTTACTTGATGTTGAAAATGGTGTCCCACAATTTCAAGCACCGGATGGTGATCCTATTCGTGTGCCGCTGAAGACACCGGAAGCGGGCAATGTTATTTCATCAGAGGCAAGAGCATCTACAGATGCCAATGACAGGGGCTCATCAGCAGGTGAAAAAACGAGCTCTGATGTTATGGAGCGCTTAAAGGCAGCGCGCGATAATCCGGAAAAACTGATGGCTTTGCTCAGAGACCCAAAGGCACGAGAGCAACTGATGAACAGCAAAGAGTTCAGAGAAATGATGGCTGATCCAGTGATGCGGAAAAAGCTAATGGAGCAACGTCGTAAACTACAAGACCATTTTGGGGGCCGTCGTAGAGGCCGTTAAAGGGTGGTTAAGCGTATCAGACACACTATGGAATGAATTCCGTTGCTGATACTTGCATTTGTCTTGCTCGGAAGTGATGCTGGGAGGTACTTATGAGTAACTCCTTTACCTGCCCACACTGTGAAGCCTCGTACCCGTTCAAGCAAGCCCTCGTTGATAAGGCTGTTCGCTGTTCCAAGTGTAAGCAGCCCTTTAAGCTGCAAGAAAATGGTGTTGCGCTTGCAGTTCGTTCTCAACAACAAGCGCCGCCATCATCTGAGCAGTTTCAGCCAGAGGATGGTCCATCTACAGAAGATGTGAAAGTGATAGAGGCAGCTAAACAGAAAGCTGCTCAAGCGGCGGAACGAAAAGCCCAAATCAAGAAATCTCATGAAAATATACGTCGGCAGATGTCTACCACGCTTTCAGCAGCGGCATCGCAGGCAGCAAGTAGTGAATCAGTAAAAAAGGAATCTCAGCGTTTACAGGCGGAAAAAGAAAAAACAGGCCGTCATGAACGAAAAGGCGGGTCATCGTCAAAAAATATGTCGGTTCGTTTAAGCAATCAAGGGGCCGCAGATTCTCAAAATTCACGACAATGGCTTATCGGTTGTTTGCTGTGTGTATGCGTAGTCATTATAGCAGGTTTTGTTTTTTCCAGTACATCGGAATATGAAGACGCTTTGGCTGTCTTTTCTGGTCCTATAGACAAGGTTGATCGCCGTTTCCCACGTCGTCATCAGGCTCATTTGGAGCGCTGTTGGGTTATGTCGTATGATGAAGACTCTGCTCCGATCATTATTTTGAATGCAGAGGAGTCCGAAGTTGGTGAGCCAGAAATACTTGATCTGACACCAGCTCATTCAGTTCTGTCTAAGTTGAAGGGCATGGCTCCTGTTCCTAATTTTCGGATGTGGGCATTGGAAGAGGCTCACGGTAAGATTGAATCACTTTGGAATCAGCGAATAGACTTTTCTTGGTGGGAATTAGCGAAAGAAGAAGGATTGGTAGATGATCCTGATTTGCTGGCAATTGCATTTGCTGCTTTTCTCAAAGAAGAAGGCGTGAAGGTGTATCCGTATGTGAAGGTTTTGAAGAAATTAGAAGAGGGAACGGTATTGGCTCATAGAGTACTGTCTCTCTTATTGCTTGGTTGTACAGATGCAGAAGGTGAAACCAAGTGGATGAAGCGTATCAGCGGTGGTTCTTTGCCTAGTAGTGCCGAACTTATCCCTTTTTCAGGTGAGCACGGAAAAGGTCTCTTACTTGGTAAAACTGGTTATGAATTTCCCAAAAGTCTAAAATATGACGGATATTTGATGCGTTTAGATGGTGATTGGGATGAAGGTCTACGAGTTCTTGCTTGTGATCTCACAAGTAGCCAAGAGTAATAAATGCACCAAATCTTTCCCCTTGGCAGTTGATTAAAGGGGTGCATCATGTGGAGCCAAAACAATAGAAGGAGCGCCAAATGCACCCAGCGATGACCAACCTGCTTGAACTGCATGACATCAATCAACAACGGCGCGTCTTACAGCAGCGGCAGCAAGCCCGCGGCTCCGAGTTAAGTGATGCACAGGCTAAGTGTGATGCGCTCACAGAAGCGGCCACTGTTGCAGAATCAGCCGCGCACGAGGCTGATGCCCTGATTCGCCAATACACACAAGACATTACAGATTGTGATGCGAAGCAAGAAACGTTACGCGCGCAGCAATCTACTGCCAAGACCAATAAAGATTATCTTGATATTATTAACGGTATTGAAGAAGCAAAAAACCTGAAAAAAATCCGTACAGAGAAGCTTGCGTCCCTACAAGCTTCTATCGACGAACTGAACGCACAGGCCGCCGCCGCCGGTGCCGCTCGTGATGAAGCAGTAACTGCTTGTGAAGTTATTAAAAGTGAACAAGCAGAAAATACAGATGTGGATACCAGCGAAGAAGAGCTGGAGCGTTTGTATGACGAGAAACGTAAAACCGTAGAAGCGGAATACCTTGCAGCCTACGAGCGTTTAGTGAAGGGAAATCACTCTATGCCGTTAATGCCAGTAGACAGCGTTACACGTGGTACCCCATATGGTAATCTGATTAGTCATAATCATATTGAACAAATTCGTAACGGTGCGCTTATTCATGATGCGACTACCAACGCTATTTTGTATGTAAAAGATCCGGCAAACCAAGAGACAGCAGACGAAGCCTAAGGGTGTTTTGACGCATATGCTGCCCGCATCAATTATCCCTGTAACAGATGTTGCTGTGATGGATGCGGCTGCGGTACAGTTGGGCTGTAAGATTGCGGATCTGATGGAACAAGCCGGTCAGGCTCTTGCAGACGAAGTATATCGTTTTGTTGACACTTTACCCAAATCTGGCTCTGTGCTGTTTGTGTGCGGTTCTGGTAATAATGGTGGCGATGGCTATGTTTCAGCTCGCTTTTTGGCAGAACTGCTGCAAGGGACAACTGTTTTTGTGCAAGTTTGGGCAGCATGTTCACCTAAGAGCCCATTGTGCTGCGCCGCTGCCGCCGCATTGCCGCCATCTGTTACCCAGGTAGAAACATTACCACAAGAAAAACCACTGTGCATTGTTGATTGTATAATCGGAGCTGGTGTTGTTGGACCACCACGGCCTGCAATTATTCGTGTTTTAGAGCAACTAGCAGCCTATGGGGCCGGAGAGCATATCCCTATTGTGGCGGCAGATGTTCCAACGGCGCTTGGTTTTGATGTTCAACTGACAACAGCGCAGACAGTGTGTTTTCAGCTTGCCAAACAGCCGGTCGTTGCAGCAGCTTTGCCCCACTCAATTGCTGATATCGGTGTACCCCAATCTGCATGGGCAGACATTCATGCCAGTTGTCTCAGACAGTGGCCCAAACATAAAGCACAAGGGCATAAAGGGCAGCATGGTTCGCTGCTTATTATTGGTGGTCAGCGTTTTGCTGGTGCAGCTCGCTTGGCTTGTGCTGCGGCTATGGTGAGTGCTTGTGATGTGGTGCATGCGTGGGCTCCGGCCTCTGTGCATTTTCCTGCCCATGTTGTTCATCACCATGATTCAACAGGACATCATACCCTTATTAAGCTTATCCAAGCAGTTGATGCGGTGTTAATTGGTCCCGGTCTTGGCCGAGCAGAGTCAGAAATCTGTGGGATTGTACAGCGATGGATCGGAAACACGCCACTCATCATAGATGCGGATGCTTTGTATGAAATGTCTGCTTTCTGTGCAAGCCCTCATGAAGAATCTCAGCTCTTATTGACCCCTCATGCAGCAGAATTACGGATGTTGATTGGAGAACATTGTGTGGTGGATGTGCACAACTATGCTTCTCTGCAACGAGTGCTGGTAGCTAAAGGTGCGGTTGATTTTATCAGTGATGGACAACGCTGGCAGCAGAATTACCGAGGAAACCCACGCATGGCGATGGGTGGCACCGGAGACTGCTTGTCTGGTTTTATTGCAGGCTTGGTTGCTCGTGGTTGTGGCGTGTATGAAGCGGGGCGGATGGCACTCTTTGTTTTGTGTGAGGCAGCAGATGAACTGTGGCAAGAATGTGGTCCGTTGTATACCCCAGAACAGCTTATAGAACGAATGCCTCAAGTCATCCAACAGCATCTTTGTGTGTTTGGTTTATGGCCACCATTAGAGAAGGAATCACAATGAACGAACCATTTCTTGAATTCATGCGCCCACGACAAGTTTTGGATATTATAGCAGGTAGCGGGATTGTGTTTGTTCCGGTATCACCATGTATAGAATGGCACTCCTATCATATGCCATTAAACACTGATGGTATTATAGCAGAAGAAGTGTCCGTTCGTCTTGCCAAACATTTTTCAGCAGCCTGCACGCGCTGTTTGCCATTGGGGCTGGATGAATTTCGTGCAGAAAAACAAAAGGAAGATTGGGGTTTAGATGTCGGAACCGAGATATTCGGCATGAACTTTCCTACCGTTCCGCTTGAAAGTGAATACACGACTCCAGATGTGTTTACTGAAGTTGTCTCATCGCGTGTGCGTTCCTTAAAAAATAGTGGTTTTCGTTCAGTTTTCCTCGTCAACCACCATGGTGGGCATGGTCAAAAACCGGCATTGCAAGCGGTTGCTGAATCTTTCTCTGACGATGCTTGTCAGGTGCAAGCATTCCAAACCGTTGCCTTTGGCGCTTCGTCTGCGACTATAGAAGCGGAATATCCAGATAGCCTTGCTTTAAAAGTTGGCGGCCACGCAGGACTGTCGGAAACACACCAACTTATGGCATTTCGACCAGATTTAATAGATCTTGAAGAGCAGCCAGAAGGTGTTTTATCTGTAGCAGAAACAGGCATTCTACACGGTAAACCAGAAATTGATGCAGAATTTAATCCACGGAATGCTAACCCTGTTTATGCTCAGCGCTGGGGAGATGCCGTTATCAGCAATGGTATTGCTCGGATAGAAGAAGCCTTACAAGGGTAAGCCAACTGACAGCATCTTCTTGAATAGTGAAAAAGTTTAGCATACTGAGGTCCTGATGAGAACTAAGACAGGCCACGGTATAGACTTTACAGAAGCTGGTCCCGAGCAAGCGGGTCCGCTGCATCGTCTTATTTCTGAGTTGGCAATTTATGAAGATATGCGTTCTGTGCACCTCTGCACAGAAGAATGTTTGCGTAAAGAATTGTCATCAGAAGACCGCACTCTCAGGGCGTATCTCATTACACTTGATGGTGAAATTGCTGGTATGGTTACGTGGTTTGAAACTTTTTCGACCTTTGCTGGCGCGCGCGGTATGTATCTAGAAGACTTGTATATCCGAGAAGAATTCCGCCAACGTGGTATTGGCACAGAAGCAATGCGTTATCTCGCCAGAGTTGCTGAAGGTCGAAATTATGCTCGTATAGAGTGGACTTCTTTGCTGTGGAATAATATTGCGACAGAGTTTTATGAATCGCTCGGAGCTAGTCCAAATGACTCGTGGACTACCTACCGTCTTGATGGAGAATGGTTGCAGCGTCTTGCCTCTGGCTGAACTTCATACTTCTCCCCGCTTGTTTCCTTTTTTCTTTATTCTCCTCTTACCTACTTATGGAGGGTGCTATGGTACTCTCACCACTTGGTCACAGCCAAAGTCTTGATGGCGTTAAATATGAAATTCGCGGGCCTTTGGCTCGCCGTGCTCATGAATTAGAATTAGCCGGATCTGACATTATTAAACTCAATATTGGTAATCCTGGGGTATTCGATTTTCGTATGCCAGAAACCATGCGTATGGCCATTATTGAAAACCTTAAACAGAGTGATGCTTACTGTCATCAAAAGGGTATTTTTCCTGCCAGAGAAGCTGTTGTTATGCGTTTGCAAAACATGGGCATTATGGATGTTTCTGCTGAAGAGGTTTTCATTGGTAATGGTGTCAGTGAACTGATCATAATGAGTATGAAAGCGCTGCTGAATCCTGGTGATGAAGTCTTGGTGCCGAGTCCAGACTACCCACTCTGGACAGCTTCTATTCTTATGAATGACGCGAAGGCCGTCCATTATTCTTGTTTGCCAGAAAAAGATTTTTTGCCAGACCCAGAAGCGATTCGTGCACAAATAACCAGTCGTACGAGAGCAATTGTTGTTATTAATCCGAACAACCCAACAGGTGCGGTCTACCCAGAATCCTTAGTACAGGAATTGGCTGCAATCGCAGAAGAGTATGGTTTGGTCATGTTCTCGGATGAGATTTATGACGAAATTCTCTACGAAGATGCGAAGCATTTCCCAATGGCTCGTTATGTAACCAAAACCTTGTGCGGCACCTTTAACGGTCTTTCAAAGGTGTATCGTGCATGCGGTTTTCGTGTTGGGTGGATATCATTTAGTGGTGAGCGTGCACATGCGGATGAATATTTAAGTGCCATTGAATTACTCGCGTCTTTGCGCCTGTGTAGCAACGTGCCAGGCCAGTGGGCTGTACAAACTGCCATTGGTGGTTATCAAAGTATCGGTGATTTAACTTCCGAAGGCGGTCGTTTATACGAATCTCGTGAAGCCATTGGTGAAAGCATAGCTAAAAGCAAATACCTCGTTTTACGTCAACCAGCGGGCGCACTCTATGCCTTTATTGGTATAGACAGCAAGGCGCTGCCAGATTTTGATGACCAAGAATTTGCTTTGCGTTTGCTTGAAGAAAAACACGTACTTATAGCACCGGGGAGCAGCTTCAATGTCGCCTACCGGAATCATTTCCGTATAACCCTACTCCCAGATGAGCATATTATTCGAGACGTTTTTAGTCGTATCGAAGCCGTGCTTGATGAAATGGCATTATAGGCCCAGAAACCTAACAGCCATTGTGCCGTTCTGCTACGTAAAGACGTTCCTCCTTGAAAAGGAGGAACGTCTGCGAGCGAGGTAAAAAATACATTCACAGAGTTTTTTTCTGTGTGATCAAAAAAAGTATTTTACTGATAACGTTTTATTTTTTTGCATCCCAATGCGGTTGCATATTTGCTGTCGTAGCAGCATCTTGATGACGAACGATGGCAATGTGTTCTGCATCAATAATAAATAACATTGCTCCATCTACACTGTCGTCAGAGCCAAGCAGACCGCGTTGTTCAATATCTAAAGGTACAGTATCATGAGCCACTTTCTGGAGTGGATGTTTCCAATGAGACCAAGTCGCTACCGCGCAAATATCGGTTAGTAGTGCATCAATCCCTAACTGGTTAATATGGCAGGCGGCTTCTAGCCCATGACTATTGAGCGTGCCAAGGAAGCCCTGCATGCGACGAATATGTCGCAGCAGTCCAGCATCTGCTGTGTGTGCATATTCGTCGGTGAGATATGCTGCATACAATTCAAGGGTGTGTGCATCTGTTGCATAGGTAAGGAGGTCGGCTTTACGACCTGTATAGATATCCGCATTCATAAATTATTTTTGTGTCCGAATAGTGAGTGAACGAAGCGTCATGTCGACAGTACTACCAGCTGTTGTTGCAACAAAAGCAGATAAACGAATGATGGTATCAGGGATGTCATCTAGTCCTGTTAATGGAACAATCTGGTCATCTGAACGTATTTGTATCTGCTGATCACTGGGTGCGTCTTTATCAATCCAGATAGAAAATGCCTGTGTGTCTGAGGGACTGCGATGCTGGGAAAAAACAGGCTTCCATTTTTTCCATTGTTGGTCGCGTTTGTGTCTCCATGCGAGATGGTGCTCTTGTTTTTTATTGGTGCGATACGCGATAGCGATGCCATTCTTTTGGTCTGGGGTGAGTAACTCAACACCACTTGCCCCGGTTGTATTGGCCTTCATATCTACACTGATTTCGCGTATAGATTTGATCGGCCATGTTGACCAGACACGACTGATGTTATTTGTCGTTTTGCGTTGAGTGCCCTCAAAAATAAGGTCATTGCCATCAGAATAGATACGAATACCGGTACCTTTTGCCTCGCTATTCCACGGTGCTCCCATGATTTCTCCGCTTTGCCAAGCAAAAGAGTAATCATGCACCTCATCTTCAAGACCTTTGTAATAATACGCACCAATAAAGTTTACGTATTCTTGTGGTGGGTTGGTAGAACTGAGCACGCGTTGATATTCTTGGTCGGCTCGTTGCTGATTGCCAAGCCCCTCTGCACAAAACAGGCGATAAACAGCGGCATAGCCGTGATCTTCGGGAAAAAGTGCCAGTATTTTTTCTGCTTCAGTAAAGCGGGATTGCATAATAAGACTGTACGCTTGCCAGAGTTGAGCCGTTTCACTGCTATGAGTGCTCAGTATTTTTGTGGTGTGGGCATCATAACCAGCTCGTTGCATGGCAAGTACATACTGTAATAGCACTCGAGTTTGAGTGGCTCGTTCTGGCATGTTTTTTTCAGCAGTGTTAGTATTATTGTTTTCTAAAGCAAATGCTGTGTTTGAGAGACGGGCAAATCTATGTAAGACAGGGTTTTCAAGAACAGTCGTATCTTTGAGTGGACGGCGATTGAGGCGCGCTAAAGCAACTGCACCAATAGGGTCTTGTACCTGTTCCCAGTAAGTGCGGGCGGCGCTGTAATTGTTTTTCTTCCACGCAATCCAGCCGAGGTTGTAGAGAACGATGGTGTGCATGCGTTCTTCTTGCGGTGTTTGTTTTGTCTGTTTGGAAAGCCTGCTGAGTGCACTGTTCAATAATTCTTGAGCTTTGTCTATTTCACCTTTATGCAAATAGGATGCGCCAGCAACAGCATGAAGACCGGGTAAGTCAATGCCTTTATCGATGAGGCTTTGGCAGACTTCAAATGCACGATCGGATTCTCCGCGTTGCAAGACAAGGCGTGCATATTCAAGGCCGGCTTCAGCATTATCATGAATTTTCCATAATTTTTGATATGATTTTAAGGCGCGTTCTGAATGTCCATCACCATTGTTTTCAGCAAAACGTGCTTCGAGGAGATTGGCATACTCACTATTTGGTAAACGGTTGAGCCATTCTTGTACTAATTGTTGTAGTTTATCATCTATACCGTGATCGGTATAAATGCGTGCTAATTCTTTGTAACCATTATCCCAGAGTGGTCGTTCCGCGAGACCCAGTAGGAGAATTTCGGTTAAATGTTCATCATCTTTTTCCAGCTGAAGCAAGCGAATGCAGTCGTCTATCAGTCTTTTGTTTTTTGGGTATTGTCGACAGGCGTGGTAACAAATATTAGCAAGTATTTCTGTGGATTCTTGAGCGCGTTCCCATGTTAAGAGGCGGCGTAATTCATCTTGTAAATCATCACGTAAATGTGGATGTTGTTCAAAGGCCTCCAGACATTGGATGCCACGACGTTCAAGTAATGTTTCCGCATCTACAGCAGGAATCATTTTAACAATTTGTGCGTTGGTATATTCATGTTCTATGCTGCCACCAACTTTTCGGAAGCGAATGTTGCCATTGCTGAGTCGCTCAACCATTGTACCAAAGATGGAATTGGTTTTTGTTATTAACTCATCGTGTGGACGTACATGTAACTCTGTGGTAATGACTTCTTCAATTGAAGGGAGGTCTTCCGCTGCGAGTGTTGGCATGTACACTGGCCCAGCGAGCAAGAGTGAGAGTGCTACAGATAGAGGGCGAAGCATATACATTACTCCTTCTCTGGCATGGGTAGAATTGGGAGGTCGGGCAAGAGGAAGGTTGGTGGTGGTGGTGGCGGTAAACGTACACGCTCAAGACCTTGTTTTTTAGCTTGTGGTTTTGCAAAAGGGTTTTGGCTTATGCTATTTGTGTAGGCTGGTTCAATTGGATGTAGCACTTGGGCAACAGTTATTTGCCCAGCGGTATAAGGTGCGGTATCTATTGTGAGTTCTTTTTGTTCAACACTGTACGAATCATGATGTGAGAGCAGCGGCCCAATAGAAACGCCAAGGCTGATGATGAGTATGGCAAGTGCTATCCAAGTATGTGCGGTTGGTTTCATTGCTCTTCCCTATCGACTGCGTCGGCGTGTTGATGGAGTTGCCTGTATGTTTGGTGTTGTTGCCGGCGGTGTTATTGCTGGTCTTGTTGGTGGGGTAGGCAATACGGTTTCTGATTCAGTTTCAGTGACAACGTGATCTGGTGTGGCAGGTACAACAAAAGTGTTTGTAATATCCCACCCTTCTTGCATGGCTACAATAAGAGTGAGTGTCATTGAGAGTTCCATGAGATTTAGCTGATCTCGTTGTGGCGATTTTTTAAGCGAAAAAGTATGTAAGCCGATGCCATCTGTGCGATTGGTGAAATCGGTAATAAGTGTATGCATGCTTTCAAAACTACCAGAGCACACTACATCACAGGAGAAAATAGCATAACGGTTTTGCGTATCACGATAAACAGGGCCCATGTCAGCAGAAGCAATGGTGCTGGCAGAACTAATCATCCCGCGCATAGCGCTATTGTAGAGATGCAGCTGAGTGAGTTGGAGGCTGAATATATTGGGGTCTCTATCAATGCCCTGAGCAAACAGTAAATTATTAGGAATCGTGACAGATTTTCGTTCGGAATTATTTTTAATTTCAGTTAAGGTATTGGTTAAAACAAAAGCAGCTGTATTATAATTTGTTCCACGAAAGTCTAAAGGTAGGGTACCTAACAATGTCGCTTCTGTTTTCTGTAAAGCCATTTCTTGGGCAGCAAGGCTATAGGAGATGGTATGCTTTGCCTCTTTGGCTGGCACCCAAGATGTATTGTTACTATAGAGTTTGCCGTACTGGTTGTGAAGGGCGCTTACCTTTCGGTCTAGAGTGTTGTTTTCATCGGCTGTAGAAAAAATGTATGCAGCGGCGCATAATAAGACGACTAAAGGAATACCTCCCCATAAACCGTATTCTATCATATTTTTATTGTCCATACAGCATCCTACCCAAACGTGAATAAAAGTTACGCTCTTCTTAATTGTTTTTTGCTTGTCTACTGATTGGCCACCAGAGCAAAGTCCAAGTGCCAGTAATGGGCAGTAGTACACCCCAAGGGAAAATAATGTGGAGTGATTCATCCCAACGTTCGCGGTACATATTGTCTGCGAGCATCAACAATCCCATAACGGTAAAAATAATACCAATTTTTATAGGGTAGCCTGGTCGGCTATATTTCTTTGCATCCAAAGCTTGCAAGGGAATGGCAATGAGCATTAACCCCAAGCCGAGAAAGGCCATAATATGAGCAATGCTACTACTAGCGCTGGTCGCTAAAAATTGCCATAAAAATGTTGCAGCAATAACGAGGAGGATGCCAAGGCGTAGTTCCACGCGGCAGCCATCATCAGTAAAGGTAAAACCTTTTTTTTCTGGAGCATTTGTTTTTTGATCTGGAGTGTTTTCTGCTGTACCTTCAGTGTTCACGTAGCAATCCTTTTTTTATATAATGACTTTTATGTTGTCCACGCGCTCACAAAAAGACCTGTCGCAACAACAGCGGCAGTTTCAATGCGCAAAATATGTGGCGCTATGCTCATCATACCAGCCTGTGCAGCTTGCAGATCAGCGGTTTCTTGATCGGTTAGACCACCTTCTGGGCCAATGATAAGCATAACCTCCTTTGGCTCACCCACTACAGGACTTTTCCCTTGTGGATCAAGGACCATAAGGGCTTTTTCAGAGGTAGTGCATGCTGCAATATCCAACACAGGGCCAATTATTGGCATCCAGGCACGGCGAGACTGCTTACACGCTTCTGCTGCTACTCGTTGAGCGCGCTCAAGGGTTGGCATGCGGCTTGCCCGTTCACAGGCTAGCGGGCTTATCTGACCAACTCCTAGCTCGGTGAGCGAGCGTACCATATCATCAAAGCGATTGCCCTTTGGTGGGGCAACCACCACGTGTATCTGTTCTGCGGCACTATGAGGTAATGTGACAACCTTGGTCACGACGCATTGTAAGCTATGTCTTTCAACTGACTTAACAACAGCTTGGCCTCGGCACCCTGCACCATCAGCTAGATACAGTTGATCGCCAGCACGTAAGCGCAGTACTGTACGACCATGACGAGCCTCATCCCCAGTCACTTCAACAGGGCCTTCATTAAGCGGAGCAGGAATCAGCAAGGTACGCATAGGGGAAAGAGCCTAGGGCTTTCTTCGTTTTGTCCACGGGCACCATTGTTCAATGATCCATGCGCAGATGCGTCATAAACAAGGTATATAGATGCGTTCATGCAGCCATTGCTCTGTAAGATAGGAGCAAGCAGCGTGTTAACGATGCCGCTGGAATAGCAGGAAATAGGTCATGCTTGTGTTGGGAAATGATCAAATAAAATGAGAGGCAAAGAAATGGAGAATAGGTTTGTGGTAGAGAAATATACAAAGGGATTAGTAGTAGATGGGCTTCTATTGGCGCAAAAAACGCCAGTATTTTTCGAGCTGTCCTTCCACGTCGATGAAACAATGCGGCATGGAGAACATCTTCAGAAATATAGGCAAGGTATTGCAATGTGGTTAGAAAACGAGGGCAAGATATGATTATCCCTTATGGATCAGATGCTCCTGTTTATCATAGACCGTTGGGAACGATTGGTCTTATTCTTGTAAATGTGTTGGTTTTCTTCGCCGGTTATGGTGAAGTGATGGATCACGGAGATGGGCTACATCCAATACAATGGGTTACGTCCATGTTTTCTCACATGGATATTCCTCATTTGGTAGGGAATATGATTTTCTTGTGGGCTTTTGGTTTGATTGTGGAAGGGAAGATTGGTTCACTGCTTTTTCTTGCTGTGTACATGGCTATTGGAGTTGGCCAATCTTGTATAGAACAAATATGTATGCTTGGTGCCAGTAGAGGAGGTTCACTTGGGGCATCGTCGGCTATATTTGGTATTATGGCATGTGCGTGGTTGTGGGCACCCAAAAACTTGATGGATGTTTTTGTCTTTATTTTTGTGTATATTAAAAAACATGAATGGCCAGTATGGGGTGTTTGTCTTTTTTTTATTGGCTGGGACGTGGCATCAGCCATATTAAGCGGTGGTGCAATGGGAACTTCAATGCTGCATGTTATGGGCGCTGTTATCGGTGCGGCTTGTGGGTATTATTTATTAACGCACGGTAAAGTTAACTGCGAAGGTTGGGATTTGTTGACCATCATGAAAAAAGGGAAGCCAGAATACCGGAAAGAAAAATCTGATGGAGAGCCATTGCCAGTAACCAATCGAGATGATGACAGAGCGGCAACCATAGAAATTATGAAAGATTTACTGCAATGTGGTTATGTGGAACAAGCCTTACAGAGTTATCATACGTCTTGTCGCTGTTCTGGTAAGTGGGATTTGCCAGAACCTTTGCTCCGTCGTGTTGTTCAGCTATTAGTGCAGCACAAACAATGGGCAGAGGTCGAGCAGTGGGGTTCCTGTTATGTAGAGCGGTATACTCATGCTGAAGTAGATGTGCGAATGAGCCTTGTGCAGGCAGCGATACAACAGGAACATCCTACGCGTGCACATCGTTATTTACAGAGTCTTAATGCCAATGACTTAGATGAAAAGCGTCAGAGAGTTTTTGCTTCGTTTGAGAAGGCTGTGGCTGCTTTATTTGCACGGGGAGTCATAGAGTTTGAGTAATTGATAGCTGATTGTTGGCGCTTCTGAATGGATCCACATGCATGAAGGATTATGGCAGAAAAGTAGAGCTGTTTAGCGGTAAACCGCATGTGGACTTTATCAGGGGGGTCGTATTCTGCGGTTCTTATGGTTGAAAAACAGTATAACATGCCAGACGCCCGTGGGCGATTTGGTCCCTATGGTGGTGCTTATGTCCCAGAGACCTTAGTGCCTGTACTTGATGAAATAACGAAGGCTTACAAGGCTGTGCGGCGAGACAAAGCGTTTCAACAAGAGTTCAAACACTTGTTGGAAACCTATGTTGGTCGTCCAAGCCCACTGACTTTTGCCACGCGTTTATCAGAGCAATTTGGCCGTAAAATTTGGCTTAAACGAGAAGATCTTAATCATACCGGTGCGCACAAAATCAACAATGCACTTGGTCAAGTTTTGTTGGCGAAGCGTCTTGGCAAAAAACGAATTATTGCAGAAACAGGAGCTGGTCAGCATGGTGTAGCTACGGCCACAGCCTGTGCCCTGCTTGGTCTTGAATGCCATGTCTACATGGGCGCAGAAGATATGCGTCGCCAGCAGCCGAATGTATACCGTATGCGTCTACTTGGTGCAGAGTGTATTCGTGTTGATGCTGGCACGGCTACCCTGAAAGATGCTATCAATGAAGCCCTGCGCGATTGGGTCACAAATGTTGAAGATACGCATTACATCATTGGTTCAGCGCTTGGTCCGCATCCTTACCCAATGATGGTTCGAGATTTCCAAAGTGTTATTGGTAAAGAAGCGCGTAAGCAAATTCTAAAGAGTGAAGGCGTGTTGCCAGACCTTATTGTTGCTTGTGTTGGCGGTGGTTCTAACGCTATTGGTATTTTTCACCCATTTATTAAAGACAAAGATGTACGTCTTGTTGGTGTGGAAGCTGGGGGCCGTGGTTCAGATCTTGGTGACCATGCGGCTCGCTTTGAAGGTGGTCGATTAGGCGTGTTCCAAGGAACTTCAAGTTGGGTGCTCCAAAATGAAGATGGTCAAATAACTGGAACCCATTCTGTTTCAGCGGGGTTGGATTACGCCTCTATTGGACCAGAGCATGCCTGGTTGCGTGATCTTGGCCGAGCAGAGTACATGTCTTGTCGTGATGATCAGGCTATTGCGGGCCTACATCTTGTAGCAGAAAAAGAAGGCATTATCCCAGCATTGGAAAGCGCGCATGCATTTGGTGCTTTGCCAGAGTTAGTTGAATCTGTACCAGAGGGTGGTGTCATTATTGTAAATGTATCTGGCCGTGGTGATAAAGATGTTGCAGAAGTAGCTCGTTATGAAGGGGTTCAGCTATGAGTAACAAAGAAAACCGGATAAAAAAAACTTTTAAAGCACTACACAAAGAAAATAAAAAAGCATTTATCGCGTACATAGGTGCTGGTGATCCGCATTTAGATGCAACGGTTGAGATGGTATGCGCTATGGCGGAACAAGGCGTAGATATTATTGAATTAGGGGTTCCTTTTTCAGACCCAATGGCAGATGGCAAAGCGAATCAAGCAGCGGCTGAACGTGGGTTAGCATCTGGTACAACCTTGCGTGGTGTTTTGGAGGCTGTTCGTCGCATTCGTGAACGTTGTCAGATTCCCATTTTGTTTTTTACCTACTTAAACCCAATTCTGGCTTATGGTGCAGAACAATTTGCTCAAGATGCGGTAGAAGCAGGAGTAGATGGTTTATTGCCACTTGATTTGCCACCAGAAGAAGATCCGACTTTCTTGAAAGTCATGAAACAAGCCGGTTTAGCAACGGTTCATTTGGCGGCACCTAATAGCACCGTAGATCGCCGCCAAACATTAGCGAAACGTAGCCGTGGTTTCTTGTACTATGTTTGTCGTCTTGGGGTAACCGGTGAGCGCACTAGTTTGCCAGAAGATTTGGCGGAGCAGGTTGCTTCTCTAAAAACGAGCGCTTCTATTCCAGTGTGCATTGGCTTTGGTATTTCAACACCAGAACAAGCTGCTCTAGCCGCATCAGCGGGAGACGGCGTTATTGTTGGCTCACACTTGGTGAATATTATTGCAGAGAATGGCAGCAACCCAGATTTGGTGACACTTGTTGCCAACCGAGCAGGTGAACTTGCAGCCGCAGTTCACGGAGTCTAGCTGACCATGATTGATAGTGACGGCCTCCTACATACAGATACGCCTATGGGTCTTGGTGATCACCTAGACGAGTTACGTAAATGTTTGGTATGGGTGGTTATCGCTTTTACCATTGCTTTTTTTGTTGGTTTCATATTTCATGCTGAATTAAAAGAACTCATGGTGCAACCCCTGCTTACCGCTATTAGTATGTGTAGCGATGAGATGCTTGAACAAGTCAATATTAACAGACCTACAGACGGCCGCTCTAATGTGTTGTTTCCGCTTGGTTTGCAGGAAGCAACTATGTCATCGATGCGGGTGTCTATGTATGCTGCCTTCGCTTTTATTGTACCATTTATTACTTTTCAGCTGTGGAAATTTGTTAGCCCTGCTTTGCGTGGGGAAGAACGTCATCTTGGTTTTCTTTTTATTCCAACAGCGGTTCTCTTTTTCTACAGTGGTGTAGTGTTGGGGTACATGTTTGGTATTCCTACTTTATTCTATTGGCTTATTAGTTGGGCAGGTAATGACCCGACCATTAATTTACAGCAAGGTTTTGCCCAGTCACAATATTTCTCTTTTTTCTTTACGATGACTATTGCCTTTGGTTTATTGCTAGATATCCCGTGGTTAATTCTCGTGCTTATTCGTGTTGGTTTGGTTACTGCCAAGCAGATTGCGGCTAAGCGTCGGATTATTATTGCTATAGCTATTGTACTTGCCGCGATTCTTACACCACCAGATATCTTCACTCAACTTATTATGTTTGCACTTATCATGAGTTTGTTTGAA
This sequence comes from Planctomycetota bacterium, assembly GCA_016745075.1. Taxonomy (GTDB): domain Bacteria; phylum Planctomycetota; class UBA11346; order UBA11346; family UBA11346; genus JADGDD01. The sequence goes on from JADGDD010000003.1 coordinate 332,249, forward strand.
TCTGGTTTATTGGCAGCTCGCATTTTGTACGGTAACAAAAATTTCAAACGTACGTCCGCACCCATTTCCCGAGAAGACGGTGAGGTATAGATGACACTTGATGATCATGGTGTGAAGAAACCCATCGTTGTTATTAAGTTAGGATCGAATGCCTTACTTGATGAGCGCGGTCATTTAAATACATCTTTTTTACAACAGGTCTCAGAACAAATTACTGAAGCTATAAAGCAAGGGTGGCAACCAGTATTGGTTTCATCTGGGGCAGTTGCTTGTGGTATGGATTCACTCGGTTTCCATACATCTCCAAGTAGTATTCCAGACAGACAGGCCCTAGCGGCTGTTGGGCAAACGGCCTTGGTTGCCCATTGGCAGGCTGCACTTGGACAGCATCATTTGCAAGCAGCCCAGATGTTATTAACCGCGGATGATTTTACCGACCGTGCTCGTTATCTGAACGTGACTGCTGCTATTCGTACCTTGTTCAGTTATGGTATTATTCCGCTTATTAATGAAAATGATACCGTTGCGATTAAAGAACTCACCTTGGGTGATAATGACTATCTTTCTGCTGTGGTTGCGAGTCAATTGAGTGCACAGAAGCTTATTATCCTGACCGATATTGATGGCGTGTATGACGACGATCCACGTACTAATACACAAGCGCAATTAATTCCGTATATTAAATCTGTGACCAATGCCATGTTGAAAAAAGCAGGCGGTGCTGGAAAGGTTGGGCGTGGTGGTATGCGCTCTAAATTACTGGCTGCGCGTTTAGCAACAGGAGCTGGCGTGGAAACAACTATCGCAGAAGCACAATGTTCGCAGGTTATTGTGCGGGCATTAGCTGCGGTTGGTGTTGATGAACAACAAGCAGAACGTGTTGGTACTACGGTGCGTGCTCAGAAAAATAAACAAGGTAATGGTCGTCGTCGTTGGTTGGCACTTCATCGTAGTGCTAAAGGAACGGTTACTGTAGATGATGGTGCTACCCGTGCTTTGAGACAAGAGGGTTCTAGTTTATTGCCAGTGGGTATTATTGCTGTGGATGGTCGTTTTAGCCGAGGCGATACGGTTGCTATTTGCGATGCGAATGGTAAAGAAATAGCTCGCGGTTTAAGTGGTTTTGCGGCAGAAGAATTGAGCCAAATTAAAGGCCAGCGGATGGAGCAAGCTCGGGAAACTCTCGGTCATGATCTCCCTAAAGCAGCAGTGCATAGAGATAATCTGCTGATACATGATGCATTGTAAGGCTGTTCCTATATCACTTGAGGGGAAGGTTCAGCTGGAAAGTAGCGCCATGTCCGGGGCCGTCACTCTTAGCAGAAAGCTTCCCGTTCAGTTGTTCTGCTAGAATTGCGCAGTCATGTAAGCCAAAGCCAGATCCACTCTCATGGGTAGTGAATCCATGATGAAAGATGGAAAGCATGTGCTCTTCGGAAATACCACAGCCATTGTCTGTAATGGCAATATAGATCATGTTTGTATCATCTTGCTTGCAATAAATTTTGATGTTTTTTTTGCTGTTATGAGTGGCAACACTACAAGCACGAATAGCATTGCTAATAATATTAGAGAGTATTTGAATGACTTTATGTTTATCTGTTTCTATGGTGATGTCGGGGTAATCCACTTCTAGATGAATGTTATAACTGTTTAAATCGGGTTTGTTCATTTCAATGGAAAAGGTAATGAGTTCTTTCAAACTATGTATTCTGACCAATAAAGAATGTCCGGCAATTTCTCTATATCGATTGGTAATTGCTTCTATGTGTTGGAAGGTTTCGAGATTTTTGATACTGTGCTGTTCAATTTCAGAAAACTTTTCTTGTAAAAATATATTTAATTTATTGAGGTATGGTGGCAGAAGTTGCCCTTTATCTGAGGAAAGAAATGCTGGCATATCATCACGGTGCTCCTCCAGTAATTGAAGCAAGTTGCTCAGTTGAGGTGATGCATTGTCATGAACAAGGTTGAGTAAACAATGAGAGGCAACACAACCACTGGTAAGAACATTGCCAATGTTATGTAGAATATTTTCAGCAATGTCAGCTTGACCTGCTTTACGAGAAGTATCTAACATTTCTTTTTGTAGCAGTGCTTTTTCTTTCATTTCCTGTTCTAGCTGAAGGTTTAATTGTACTAAGGCTTGGCGTTGTTCGGTTGTTTGTTGAAGAGCATTTTCTACGTCTGTGCGAGCTTGAGCTAGTTGGAGTTGTACTTGTACGCGAGCGAGAACCTCTTCGTACAAAAACGGTTTAGTGACATAATCAATGCCACCAGCTTTGAATCCGGCCACTCTGTTTGCTTCTGTATCTTGGGCTGTAAGGAACAGGACGGGAATTGCTTGTGTAACGGGATCTGCTTTCAGGAGTTTACAAACTTCAAAACCATTGATGCCGGGCGGCATCAAAACATCTAACAGAATGAGATCTGGTAATAATCGATGTGCTTTTTTAAGACAGTTATCACCAGAGCGAGAAATAATAATTTCATAATGAGTGTTGTTGGCCAATAACTCCGAAAGCACCATGAGATTTTCACGGTTGTCATCAACAATCAAAATGCGTTTTTGTGATTGAGTAGAGGTCATTGTTCTTTTTCTTCGTATTGGGAGAGGTATTCGAGAAGCTTTTCATCATCGCATTGGCGAGCATATTGTAAAATATGTTGCGCGAAGAGCTGACAAGAAGAGTCAGTGCTTATTTCCTGTTCTGCCCATTGTTGAACAGAACGTAAACGACCATCTTCTGTTTGAGTAGCTAATTCAATGAGTATATCCTGTGAAGGTGGCGTAGTGTCATGTAGCATCAATGGAACTGTTGTGTCGTTATAAGACCATTCAAGCGTAAGTAGTTTTTGAATATGGATAAGCAGTACATCAATATTGAGTGGTTTGCCCAGAAAAACATTAGCACCAGATTCGGAAATACGGTGGCGCTGTTCGTTTTGAATATTTGCCGATAGTAGAATTACAGGTAATGTTTTCAAAGACAATTGATGACGAATAGCGTCTGTAGCTTCAAGGCCATCCATAACAGGCATGCACATATCCATAATAACGAGGTCAATATGTTGATGCGCAAGAATATCTAGTGCATCTTGTCCTGTTTCAGCTTCAGTGATATTGAAGCCTAGCGGTTCTAGTAATGCTGTTATCACTTGGCGATTGGTTTGGTTGTCATCAACAACGAGTATGGACTGACGTGTGCCGAGATAACCTACAATTTCACATCGCTTTTTTGGGTCCTGTGTTTGCTTGTTTACGGGGGTGGTAATGGTAAAAGGTATTTCCATCCAAAAGGTTGAACCAACATTAAGGATGCTGTCTACACCAATGTGTCCACCCATTAAGTGAACAATCTGTTGTGTAATGGCGAGCCCAAGGCCTGTTCCTTCGCTTCGTTTTTTTAGTGCTCCAACTTGTTCAAAAGAACGAAAAATGCGAGTAAATTCTTCTTCTGGTATTCCGAGGCCAGTATCACTTATTTCAAAGCGTAAGCTTTGTTGGTGTTCATGAGTGGGGATGTTTTGGGCTGTACTTACACGCAGACGCACTTCTCCTGTCTCTGTAAATTTTACGGCGTTGCCCAATAGATTAAGTAAAGATTGGCGCAGGCGGGTAACATCAGCACTATAACCAATTTCTAGCAAATTTGGCTCGGGGATATCCAGATGGAATTCAATCCCTTTTTCAGTGGAAGGGACTTCAATGATTGCTTGTACTGTATTCAATAATTCACGCAGAGAGAACGGTTCTGAAATAAATTCGAGTTTATTGGCTTCAACTTTTGCTAAATCTAGGATGTCATTAATTAAAGTAAGGAGGTGCTCGCCGCTTTGCCGTATAACTTGAAGACCATTTTTTGTGCGTGCATCTAAGGCAGAATCTGTTTGTAGAATTTGTGTGTACCCAAGAATACCATTGAGTGGTGTACGCAATTCGTGGCTCATATTAGAGAGGAAGTCACTTTTTGCTTTATTGGCTTTTTCTGCTTCTTCCTTTGCTGTGATGAGCCGATGTTCAAGTTCTTTACGTTTAGTTATATCTTCACCAACCCCACGAAAACCATCGACTTTCCCAGTGATGCCAAATATAGGCAAAGCCCGTAAGGAAATCCATTTTGCTACACTGCCTTCACGTGGAGCTATAAGGCATTCAAGTTCAGTATTGGCAGCAGTTCCATTTTCTAATTGTTGAAACGCTTTGGATACACGCTGTTGATGGCTGGGGTGGATGAAGTATTCTATTTTCTTACCATGCAGATTTCCTTCTCCACCAAGCATGTCTGATAACTGAGAGGTATAGAATGTGATATTGAAAAAACGGTCAGTTTCCCATATGAATTCACCGACGGTATCAATAACATCCATGAATCGTTTTTGATTTTCTTTAAATGCTTTATTTAATAATTTAACACTATCGTCACCATTTTTTCCCTGATTAATTTCGAGAAGTTCGTCCTCAAGTGTACGGTGAGACGGTTGAATGTTATAGGTAACGACATGTTGACCAGCTTCGTTTGTCTTAAGTGAAACGATTGTTGTTCGGCAGTTGGTTTCAAAAGCATAACTAAACATGCCCGACAGTTTTCCGTTAATGAAAGGGGTGTTTTCTTGAAGGTTTTCGGCTTCAAAAATATGAAGCTCCCAAGGGCGCGTATAGGTAATTTGCGCTTCTTTTTTCTCGTGATCAATAGAGTCAATATTCATAACGCCCCAGCCAAAACGGGCTGTAGCACGGCCCCAATTAGAGAGCCCTTCTTTAAAATTTGATCCGTGGGTTGTGATTATTGTATGGTAATCTTCATAGGTGCCTTTGGCCGCCTCGTAAGCAATGCTATAAAAAAAAAGTTGTGCCCCAAGCTCTTCTCGCAAGGGGTTTAAGAGCGATTTCATTGATGGACTCAGCCAGAACAATGCGATAGGTATTCCCATAAATAGCCATTGTCCATCTTCCGTCCATTCTAGGCTGATTCCGGGATCTGGTTCGAATACACGGGGAGTGAATGGTTCAAATCCCATAGGGTGCTCCATTTTATATCAGTAGTGCTACTCTGAGAAACGAGTATCCTCCGTAAGTGTTCCAAAGGCAAGGAGTAGATCTGTATTTTTTGCTGATTTGTAGAGCGGAGCAGTGAAACTAGATCCATAGGATGGAGGATTCACGACTGGTGCAATGGGTTCGGATGTTATTTTAGTGCAATGTTTTCATTCTTCATTTGCATAAATGAAATAGCAAAGATGTATGCGTTTTATAGAAATGCCCGTATCTGATAATAATCAGTAGTACCGTGGTGTTGCTTATGTATCATCAACCGATTGTGCAAAAATGCGAAGCAAGGGAGTATCCTATGGGTTCACAAGGGCCGGCTGTTCATGTAATAGAGCGTTTTCATAATGTGCTTATGGCATTAGGGGCAGAACAGAAATCGTGGCCAGATATCTATTGGTTGCGTTTTGCTGCACAAATTTCAGTGGAAGCAACAGATGATGCAGAAACAGCGGCGCGGCGTATTAAGAAAATTGCAGATGTTCTTGGAGATAATGCTTCGTGGATGAGTGCATTTTCTTCTCCAGCCCGTTTTGCCTTAGCTGCTTTGTTATTACAATCACGAGTTTTGCCGAAGTTCTTTGTCAGCTATCACGAGGAAGCACAGAAGATATTACGGGCAGAACGTATTCGTCGCGGTGGCTTTCATGAAACCATGGCTATTTTTATTTTTATGCTGACTCATGAGAAAGAACCTTTGTCTACTGAGGATGCTGTAAACTTGCGAACAATCTATAATGAGATGAAAACGTATCATTGGTGGCTTACGGGGCCAGAAGATTTACCGGCTTGTGCTGCCTTAATGCAAAAAGGAGTGCCGCCTAAAATGGTAGCCGCAGAAGCTGAACAGGTCTATCAGTATTTGCACAATACAGGCATTCAAAATGGTGAACATTTGCAGATGGTCAGTAATTTATTGTCGATTATTGGTCTCAGTGTAGATGATGCCGTTTCGCGTTATTTGGCGATAGATCGAGTCTATCGAAAAGCCTTGCATGTTGATGATGCTCAAGGTCATGAAGCGGTCGTGGTATTGAGTGTATTAGAGCAAGAGCCCGTTGTTGTGATACATACGATGATGAGTATCAGAGAAGAAATCGAAAAGATTCAACTCGCTCATTATGGACCAGAACATCCAAGCAGTGCATCTACTACTATGATAGCGGTAGATCTTACCGTTTTAGACCTTATGCGTTATGATAAAGATATGGTCTTGCTTGAGCAGCCAGAGATTGAAAAACAGGAAGATACACTTCGTCGTTTTCATGTTATCCAAGCTGCATTGCTGAGTCGTTTTGATAGCAGCCATGAAGCTGTTAAGGGTAGCTCCGCAAGTTGTTAGTCTGGAGTGAATACGTTCCCTCTTCTTTAATATCTGCGATTGAGTCGCTTTGTGGCTGATGTGCAGCTATTGATTGACCACAGGAGGCTTTATCTAGTATGTGCGCATGATAAAGAGCATATGTAAAGCTGGAATGTTGACACTAACCATCTTCGGAATGAGCGCGGTTACTGCACATGAAGCCTCTGCTGAGCAAGGTATGGATTTTGTAACGTTGTCCAATCCACTCATCCTGAGCCTTGGTAAGAGCTACGTTAGCAGTGGCGTTGTCCAAGATTATGAAATTGGTCTCGGTGGTGTGCGTGCAGGTTACGGTATAGGCTCGTTTAACGGTCAAGGCGGTATAGCGCTGAAAGCTTGTTACATGTTTACGTGGGATGTTGATGTCGACCAATATTTAGATGATATCGACTTCGTTAAAGACAACGTTTTTGCTCCAGATAATAATTACTTTGGTGCAGAGTTAACCTTATCTTCTGGTGGTTATCGCATAGCCGCAGGTGCCTACCAAAATCCAGATTATGATAAAGATGTATCTGATAGTGAAGAGTACCTCTTTTCATTAAGCCTCGGTTACGGATTTTAAGAAATACAGTTGTTGATAGATCTTCTTCCACTCCTTTAAGCAAGGGGTGGATAGAAGCATATGTTTCAGAGAGAATGATAAGTAGTGCTTAAATCATTCTCATAAATCTACATTGTCTTGTTTTATAGAAGGTGCTTCAGCTTCATTGTTAATGCACACAGCGCTTGCGTAGATGGCAACGAAGACTGCAAAACAAAAGGTTTTCTGCTGCGGATCGATTCTGTTACTTGGATATCTCGTGGAATGTGACCAAGATACGAAAGTTTTTTGCCAAGGTAAGTAGTGGTGACGGTGTTTATTTTTTTGAAGACGGCTTCGCCTTCACTGGCGGAAGCGGCCATATTCACGATAATTTGAATGTCTTTGTTTGGGTCTTGTGCATGGAGTACTTTTATTAAGGCGTAGGCATCGGTTAAAGAGGTTGGGTCTGGGGTAATGACGTTTAAGACCAGTTTTGAACAGCGCAAAAAGGTGATGACTTCTTGACTAATACCCGCCATCGTATCAAACATAATAAGGTCGTATAAACTGCCTGCTTGGTGTATTTGCTGAATGAGGTGTGCAAACTGTTGGTGTGATAAATGGGTTAATTCTTCGCGGCCACTAGCGGCTGGAATAAAACCAGTTTTATAGTTGGTTTCGATGATGGCTTCATCTAGTGGTGCGCCACCCATGATAACTTCAAAGAGGGTATTGGTTGGGTTGATACCCAGTAACACATCGGCATTGGCAAGGCCAAGATCACAATCTACTAAGAGTGGACGGATGCCTAGCTTGGCTAGAAGGATAGATATATTGACGGACAAGCTGGTTTTACCAACGCCACCTTTGCCACCAGTAATAGCCAGTGCGGGCAAGGTCGGTAAGACAGCTTGCTGGCGTTGGCGATTTTGTTGGCGCAAATTATGTGCTTGGTCGGTCATAGAATAACGTGGAGACAAAGCAGATGGTGATGGTTGGCGAGCGGCACGGGTAGCAAATCCTTGTGAGGCGGGGTGTTGGCGAAGAATGGTCATGCACTGACCAAGGCTTCAGAAGTATGGAATGCAGGTTCAAAGATAGTATTGGTCAAATTTGGTCCGTCGGCAACTACTATATCGTCTGGCACTTCTTGACCAGTGGTGCAGTAATGCACGGGAAGCTGATGGCGGCGTAGACAACCGTATAAACGGCCAGGAGCCATCAGTTCATCCATTTTGGTAATGCAGCTATGCTCGATAGGTAATAAGGAAAAACGTTCGACTACAGAGGCAAACTCGGCGCGGCCACTAGTAGCAGAGAGGGCAAGCATCACATGCATGGCTGGGTTGGTGTGGCAAAAATCACGTAGTTCATGTAGGCGGGCACTGTCAGATGGGTTTCGGCCAGCGGTATCAATAAGGATGTTATCGCAGTGACGGAAACGTTCGAGTACAGCGTGTAATTGTTCTGGGGTAGAGGCTACTTCAAATGGAAGGTCTAATAAATCTGCATAGGATTGGAGCTGTTCAGCAGCACCAATGCGGTAGGTGTCTATGGTCACAAGGGCAACTGAGCGATTTTGTTTCAGTACCAAATCTCCAGCTAACTTGGCAATGGTGGTGGTTTTGCCAACCCCAGTTGGGCCAACAACTAATAATTGTTTACAAGAATCCCAGTTAATACCGCCTGGTGTGAGAATACGTTTTTCTAAAACCCGTTGCATAAATAGTGGACGTTTGGCGGCAGGTAGTCTATCGCCAGCTTGAGCAAGTGCTTCATCAAGTTCTGCAATGCAATCTTCTGGTAATTCGTTATCGCGTAATGTTTGCGCAATGTCTTCTTCCAAGTGGGTACATTGGCTATTGGTGCCACTGGCAAGGCGGGCAAGTTGGCGACGAATACTTTTCAATTCAGCTCCAAGGTGTTCATCATGCTCGGTCAGTGGTTTCACCGCATCAACAGAAACGGTTGCAGGGGCAGTAGCCGCTGGCCGTATGGGTGTTTGTTCAGGCTCTGCCGGAACAGAAATAGGTTGCCATGGATTATTGCTAATGTGTGGTTCTTCAATTGGAGCGGCAGCCTGTATTGATGGCTCATGCATTGCTTTCAAGCCGGGAAGTGTGCCTGCTTCTTTGTTGGGGTTGTCTTTGGCGGCAACCACTTCAATGCCGATCTTTTTACCAAAGAGTCCCGGCTCGGTAACAGAGCGTGTTTCGATAATTAAGGCATCATCACCCATGTTGGCTTTTACTTTATCAAGTGCTTCGGTCATGGTGCGACCCGTAAAACTGCGAACGATCATGATGGTACTCCTTCGGGTTGTGGTGCTTCAGCGTCATTGAGCGAGACGGTGCCAACAATATCGACACTCACGCTTGAGCCAATTTCTGAATAGCTCACAACGGGTAAATCAGGCATAAAACGACTGACGATTTGGTGCATGTGGCGGCGTAATGGTGCAGTCGTTAACAGCACTGGGTCGCTACCACGGGCGAGTGATTCTTGAGCGGTTTGATTTATTTTATCCATCAATTTTGAAGCTTCTGCTGGCGCAATACTTAAGCCGCCACCTTGTTGGGCGTTCATGATGCTACTGCTTAAACGTTGCTCTGTAACAGGGTCAAAAATAATGGCTGGTAATTGTCTGTCTGCATTTAAGTAGCCAGTGACGACACTTGGGCCTAGGTTGGCACGAACGGCCTCGGCAACAAAGGCTGGTTCAGCAGAGGCGTGGTCACTAATTGTTTCTAGGATTTTTTCTAGGTTGCTGACAGGAACATGTTCATCCAAGAGATGCCCTAGAACTTTTTGAACGAGACCAATCTTAACATTTTCTTCAACGTCTTTAACCAGCGTTGGTGATTCTTTTTTGAGGCTATCCAACATGCCTTGTACGTCTTCGCGGTTTAGTACACGGCTGGCGTTGCTGCGGAGAACTTGGGTCAAATGGGTAATAAAGACAGAGGCTGGATCTGTAACCGCATAACCAAGACCTTCTGCTTCGGCGCGTCTATGTTCATCAATCCAAACGGCATCTAGGCCGAAGGCCGGCTCTTTTGTTTCTTGGCCGTGAATAGGTGCGGCAACACTGCCGCCATCAATAGCCAACAAGCGCGCAGGATCAAGATCACCAGAGGCAACTTCTGTGCCATAGATAAAGACGCGGTAGGCATTCGGGTCAATTTGAATATTGTCTTTAATACGGATTGGTGGAATAAGCAGACTATCGTCGCGCGCCATTTGTTTACGTAGGGCGGTGACTCGCTCCAGTAATTTCCCGCCACGTTCAGCATCTACTAATGGGATTAAACGGTAGCCAATCTCGACACTAATACGATCAGTGGCGATCATATCTTCAATGCTTTCTTCTTGCGCCTCTTCTTCTTTGGCCTCTTCTTGTTCGTTCCAAGCATCGACTAATTCTTGTTCTTCATCTTGGTTACGTAGTTTCATATAGAGAAACATAAGAACGCAGCTAATTACAAAGAATGGGAAGAATGGAAGGCCGGGAACGATTGCTAAACCAAAAATAACCACAGCAGTAATAAGAATGGCTTTTGGTTTCATGAAAAACTCACGTGGCAATTCTGTGCCAATGTTTTCCGAACTGCGAGATTTGGTCACCAACATACCAGAGCCAATAGCAATTAACAAAGATGGGATTTGGCTCACCAAACCGTCACCAATGGTTAAGATGGAGAAGAGTTCAACGGCATCACCAAAAGCCATGCCGCGCATAGCCATACCAATTAAAATACCGGCAACTAAGTTGACGATGGTAATAATTAAACCGGCAATAGCATCACCTTTTACAAACTTACTCGCACCATCCATGCTTCCGTAAAATTCTGCTTCAGATGATACTTTTTCACGTCGAATCCGGGCATCGGCCTCAGAAATAAGGCCTGCGTTTAAGTCCGCATCAATGGCCATTTGTTTACCAGGCATCGCGTCCAAAGTGAAGCGAGCAGCAACTTCAGCAATACGACCAGCACCTTTGGTAACTACTACCATTTGAATGATAACCAAGATGATAAAGATGACCAAACCAACAACGATATTGGAGCCAACTACAAATTGACCAAAACTTTCAATTAAGTCACCGCCAGTGCCCTCTAATAAGATAAGGCGGGTAGAAGCAACGTTTAAACTTAGTCTAAACAATGTGGTAATAAGCAGTAAGCTTGGGAAAGTAGAGAAATCTAGCGGTTCATGGGTATAGATAGATACTAGTAAGACTAACATAGCCAAAGAGAGGTTGATTGTTAGCAATAAGGTCAGGGCGGCAGGCGGTACAGGTAGCAGCAAGACAGCCAAAATAGCCATCAAGGTAAACGCAAAGAACAAGTCACTGCGCTTGGTTAAGCGGGCGACACTTGTTAATGGGATTTTGGATGCTGCTTCAGCCACCGAGACCTCCGTTCGTGTTGGCATGCTTGTCGCACACCCCCACACAGTTGTTGTATGTGTGAACATCTTGCTCCCAGCAAGTCGTTTGCACATACACTCATCTCTTATATGGCAAAGTATGTGCCAAATGGTTATCTTAACAGGAATGAAGAATGAGCCTGTAGATGAAGAGAGCTAGAGACAGTTTTGTGGAATCACTGTAAATCGTTTATTGAAAGCTCTTTAACAGGACTATTCTTCTGATTTAATCAAGTGTGTATCTAACAGCGGTGCTTGAGCCTAAGCTTCTTAGCAAAAACCAAGTCATAAGGGTCCCTCGAGCAAAACATTGCAGGAGACAGGTCTTAGTATCAGCATCGTAAGGCGACGGTTGTGCGTAATGGGTTCTATATTTGCGTACTTACGGACGCACTAATGGATATCAGACATGGGTGCCTAGCTCTTCAAATAATCGACGACCCTCTATCTCTGTGATCTGAACTCCAAGTTCTTCAACGAGTATTTGCATGAGTTGTTGAGAGGTGTTAATTGGCGTGGTTTGTTTCTTCGATTTTCTGATTACCCAATATTCCAGATCGCGTAGCGAACGTATTTCATTCGCTAAGATGCGTGAAGCGACCAAATGATTAACGAACGCCGCATCGGGATGACGATGCGAGTAAAAGTGCCCTAACTCACAATCGGATTGGCCGTATTGTGCAAGTTCAAACCGATACAATGAGAAGAAAGCATTTTCTTTCAAGATTTGCACATGATATTTGCCTGAACATCTTTCTTTAACGCGAAATACTCTATCCCCATCACGCGTTTCGCTTTCTGACATACGGACTGGTACCCTAGGGCCGAGTGAGCCAAAGCCTACATCTAAGACATAGCGTTGCCCTTCATGCTCAATAGTTGAGATCCGGTGTGTCAAGCCAGGGTGGTTGTCTTGATTATAGGTGACGCGTGCTAAATAGAGTTCTGGCGAGAAACCGAGTTCTTTAAGCACCTCATAGAGAAGGCCGTTCTGTTCGAAACAATATCCACCTCGACGTCGAACCACAATTCGGTTGAATAGCGAATCGAAGTCCAAAGGCAAATTATCACCAAGGAGACAGCCAACGCTACTAAAAGCAAAAGTGGCGACATGGCGCTGTACCAACTCACATAGAAATTCATAATCTAACGTGTAATTGTGCAGACCGAGGACCCGAAGGTATTCATCAACCATTTCGCTTCGCAGCATAATGCTCTCCAATGCCGTCATGGGCTTTTGGTCTCTATCTAACGCTCAGACCGCGAGAGGTAGATGAAGTGCAGACTGCTTAAGTTTGCGTCAGTGATACGTGGATGCAAGTTGTGTGACTTTATGCGTGCGCTGACTTTTGAATGAATCGACCAACTGTTCTTTTCTTACTTCAGAGCAAATGATCTATTTCATCAGAATGGTGAGCAATATATCGCTTTCCTTTTATGCACAGGGCAAGGGTCTGTAGCAAAACAACAGAGGTTACTATAAGTAAAGTAAAGAAACGACGTTATACGGATAGTAATCTTATGCAAGCTACGTAAGGATTTTGTCGTAGAATCGCTTTATTTGGCGAGGGCAATGATTTATAAAGTTATCTTAAAAGGGATGGGGTCTACTTGGCTTGCAATCTTTTGATAAAGAGACTGAGCAGATTTATTTGCAATTCTTGTTTGCCAATTCAGAACAGCCATGTTTTTTGCAACAGACTCTATCAGCAGTTTCTCAATACCTTGTCCTCTTGCCTCCGGAGATGCATACAGGTCTTGTGGATAACAGGCATCATTGATCAACTAAATTGATGGATGGAAATAAAGCAGGGCAAAGCCAAGAGCCTTTTCTCCAAAAGCCGCAATGCCTTGTATGTCACCTGATGGAGAGTTAATCTGCTATAAATATTCTTATTTAATTCTGTATGTAATTCACTTGCTCTTGAACCAGCATAATCTGTCCACATAATCTTCCATTTCGAAAAAGGTAGATCACTCAAATTCCCAGTTCTTATCGGTATAATCTGCACCTAACTTTTTGCCATGCCCTTTGTCGGTATCCGGTGTAGCGTCTTGTTCGGCTTTTGGACTGCATTCCCAAGTAAGGGCTTTTTCATCAACACCCCTTTCCATGTGCCGACAAAGAAAGGTTTCATTGTCTTAAAACCAGCTTTTTCATAGTAACCAATCAGAGAACTTTCTCCATTCCAGCAATCGAGGTATATCCATTTATGGTTTTTCTTTTCTGCTAATGCTTCAGCAAAATGTAAGAGTTCTGTCCCAATGCCGAGACCTTTCTGATGTCTGTCTGTTACAAGACTGGCAATATAGAAAGAGCCTTTTTGAATCAGTCCATGTAATTCACCAACATATGCTGGAGGATGGCGAACCAAGGAGATAAACCCAACGATAGTATCATTTATTATTGCGACATAAGAATTTCCCTGGTTTATCCATTCCTGAACCTTTGAGATCATTTCCGTTTTTTCAGAAAAAGATTCAGTCCCCCACTGAGCAGAGAGACCTTTATCTGTTAACCATTTTACAGCTATATCAAAGATGCTAAGAATTGAGGTTTCATCATTTTTTTGGGCAGGCCGAATGATCATTTAGCAAATATTCCTTTTGCCGGTGGGAAGGTCTGAAGCGCTATACAGAAGTGACAGGCTCTAGGCGATTAATAGAAGAGGATAAACTTATGTAGGTAATTTTCTTATGCAAGTTGCGCAGTATCGCATCGCCGATTTATTAGGCATTGACTATGGTTTGTCATTATGGGTTGAGCTCATTTTTGATCTTTCCCCCATACTTAGGACAGTGGGTTAAGTAAATAAGAGTGTATTCTGTTTGTTCATTTTTCCAGCATATTATGCTGCGCCGTAACGTGATTCAAAATTATTTGTGGTGTCTATGTACTTCTTCAACCTTTAATGAACGGAAGAAACCCTTAGCTACAGCATTATCATAACAAGCTCATACTTCGCCGAAGATGATGTTGTTCAAGAAGTGCTATGAAATCATAGCTAGCATAGTGGCTGCCTCCATCTGAATGAAAGATGATGCCTTGTGATCGTTTTCTATTTGAGAGGTCCATCGTCATTGCGTTCATAACAATGCCTCGCTCGAGTGAGTTTGAGAATGACTACCTAATTAATTTACGAGAGAAAAGATCAATCACTGTAGCAAAATACAGCCAACCTTCACCAGTCTCTATACAGGTGGTATCTCCAACCCATTTCTCATTAGGACGAGCTACTTGAAAATACTGTTTCAAAAGGAGTGATTTTTCGCTTAGATATCTGTCCATCAAATGGGGGGGAGGTCATAACTATAATAAACCCGTCAATATTATCTATCTTAATCACTAGATCATGGCCCAATTTCTACTTTATTACAGATAATGAGTATTTAGTTGGGTCAACTGTTTCTTGTTTGTCTATGAACTTGGTGTTATTGGAACCATGAGAAGACTGCTATATGGTGTGCCTAACGTTACACATCACTGGCGCCAGGTACGAGTGTTTGCTGCATGCGGTTGTGAGATGATTCACTCTTCTTAAATGACCCTCCGACCACTTCGAGAGCAATTACTGGGAGATCACATCCACGCAATTCAATAGGAGTAAGTACACAGATGCCGTTTTCGTTTATGATAGTCTGGACGGGTTGCCCACTTTCAAGTACAATTGCGGAAGACGATTTTGCAGTAAGGCCCTCTATGAATAGGGCTGTTCCGGGAGTAAATTCAGATAAATGTAAATAGAATATACTGTTGTCATTAGGAAGGGTTCTGGAGGTAATTTTACCCCAAGGTACGCTGTCTAATGGGTTTGGTTGGGCTCCATATATCGATTCACCATTTAAAGAAAGCCATGCCCCAATATCACGTAGGCGCTTAATCGCCGCGCCTTGAAAACGACCATTGGGCATTGGCCCGACATTAAGTTGATAATTGCCACCAAACGAGGCATTATTGATTAGGTTTTTGAGAAGTTGCTGAGTGGAATTCCATTTGTAGTCCAAGGAATGGTATGCCCAAGAATCATTGAGAGTTCCAGAGGTTTCCCAAGGCATGTCATATTTTTCAGTGGGGAAACAATTGTCCATCATTGATAAAAAGTCAACATTCTTAGACGGATTACTATAATTGATTCGGCTATTAATTAAACATTTATCACTTAAACTGCGAATTAAAGAAATGAGTTCTTCTTGGCGATGAGATGTTAAGAAGTTGGAGGTAAAATCACGCCCTTTATCTTGGTAATCATCCCATGAGTCAAACCAGAAAAGAAACGGGTCGTAATTTTCAATTAATTCTTTAATTTGTACCAAGCATTTATTTTGCCAGTAATTCTCAAATTCTTGTTGGGATGGATGTTGGTATTCCTCGTTCTCCATATGGACCGTGCATATATCACCACCGGTGCCTTCCCAGTCTTGCCAATGCGAATAATAAAAACCCAGTTTAATATCATATTTTTTACAGGATTCAGCCAACTCTTTCAGGATGTCGCGTTTAAAGGGTGTAGCATCGACAACATTGAATGAGGAAGCTTTTGTTGGCCACAAAGCAAATCCATCATGATGTTTTGCTGTAATAACAAAGTACTTCATTCCAGCATCCCGCGCCTCTCGAATCCACTCGTCTGCACAAAATTTATTTGGATTGAACGTTTTGGCTAACTCACGGTATTCGGACCTTGGAATATGCTCTGAGGCTTGTAGCCATTCGGAATATGGGTGCTCAATTTTTTTCCCTTTCCATACCCCCGCTGGAGTACTGTACAATCCCCAATGGACAAACATTCCGAATCGCGCTTCTCTAAACCAATCTGTTGATGTCATAGTATTATTCCTTTCATCTAAGGTAGAAATTTTTATCGCTATACAGAAGTGACGAGCCAAGGACGGTCAATAAAGAAACAATGCTATAACGGCTTAATTGTGTAAATGTTCATGATATATTCAATTGTGCCGGTAGAGCCTGCGATAACAGGCGGAAGTTTGTAGTAGCAAATTCTACTAGTGCCTAAAATATCATTTCCATCCTCACAAAGCCAAGAACAGAAAGTGTCATTCGGAATATGCGTTTTGAAATAGCTCAACAGGTAGCGTCGAAATAACAAAAAGCCAATTATTTTGTAATTAAGTAATACATGGTTTTGTCATGTATACCGTTAATGTGAATGGTATTATTGACAATCTTGCGAACGGCACCTGTTTGTTGCCCATCATGATCAAGTACGGTGATATGTTGTGCATCAGGAATGACAATATCAGCAAGAACTGGTTCCATAATAATTGGAGCCGCCCCAGTTTTTTCTAGTGTGGTTTCACTGGCATTGTATTGCATACCAGAATTGCGAGAACGCGCCATACAGGTAAGCAATAGGTGTGAGGCATTGTGTATTTGTGTGTCCTGCTCAAGGCTTGTCAGTATGATAGTAGCGTAACGATTATGAACTGTTATCTGCACATCACCTAATTCGATGCTACGTTGTGGTGGGAAGCCAACAAAGGCTTTAGTACCAGGAGTGTTAATCGTAAAGTGTGACTCGTCCCGTTTTGCGTAATCCCACAGCATTTCACCCGTTTGTGAGAGGATACGTTTATCAGCCAGCATGTTGGTCATATCGGGGAAGGAAGATGTTTCGTTTTCTTCTGTAAATTCTATGACGGTGCGGCCAAGACCGAGTGCTTCATTCGGGAGGTCGCCAGTAAAGACTTTTACATCACCTTGTTGTTCAACACTTTCGTTGAAATCCATTTGTCCATTGAGTAAGCTTGGTATATGTATTTTGCGGGTGGAAATAACTGCGCCTTCACGAATGTCATTACGATAGATAGCACGAGCCAGTGCAGGATACATACCGATAGCTGATGGTACTTCTATATTAAAAATATTATTACTTCCTGTCTGTACAGCTGGGGTAAAGCCACTATTGCCTGCGGTAAATTGCATGGAGCCATCCCAGCCTTGCAGGCCCATGCCGTAAAAAGCAATCGTAGCAGTGGCGGCAGCGCGCCATTGATACGGTGTATTGGCATCCCATTCAGATAAAATGAATGGTCTATCAACAACTTGTTGTACACCGGAGCTCAGAATGCCTGTGCCAGGTCTCGTAAATTCAGCCTCATTTTGGAAGTCACCAGAACGTAGAAAAAAAACACCCGTCCCACCATAATAATTATGGCGATCAATAACACCTACTTGGTAATCGGTATGCATATTCAAGTAATGTGGTAAATTACTACCTGCTTGCCAACAAGATGCTTCTAATACACCTGTATAACCCGTATTACGGATCGCTTGTGCGTAGCGGCTATAAAAGCCTTGTTGAAATTCATAAAGGAAGGCAGCCGTATCAAGTAATCGTTTGGTGACGTTTTTTTCTTCCTGCATGGATGCCATATTAGTAATACTTAAATACCACGGATTACAGATAGGTACAACATAACGTTTTTCAAAACTTTCAACGGACCCATCACGTAAATGTTCAGGGAAACAGTTAAGACTGCCTTCTCCCCAAGCAGCTTGAATGCCAGCAATGTTCCCATGTTTTTTAATGAGCCAATCAACAAAAAATTCAGCAAATTGTTTACGGTAGATGGGGGAGTTATGCATAACAGTCATGGTGTTGCCCCAAAAAATGTCGTCTTCGTTGTGCATTTCAACAATAGCGACCATGGGGTCATCTGCGTAGCGTGTTTGTGTGTAAGGGTTGGTATGGTCAAGGAGATTAACCATTTTTTGAATCATTAAATCTTGAATATCGGGAGCGATGTTGACCAATCCTGTTTTTCCATTTTTCACTGCTTCTTCATAAGATAAAACATCATTTTTATTGGCTGGTAGTACTTTGAAAGCGAAGAAGGGGTCAAATAAGACGTAAATACCTTTCTCTTTTAATTTGGAACAGAAATAATCAAAACGATCGAGTTTTTCAGGGTTAAATGCGGTTACATCTTCTTTATCACCAATGCCGCTACTGCCTTTGCTACCGTGAAACTTGTGCAAACGGACAATGTTGACTCCATATTTTGCAAAGTGAGACGCGATAAAATCAGCCTTTTCTTTTTCCGGTGCGGCTGACATGTTTGAGAGATTGACACCCCAGAGTTTGACCGGTTTTTCTTGTTTTTCGAAAGTAAATATATTTTTGGTAAATTGTAAGCGACCATGTTTGCCAGCAGGGGCATCAAGCCATTTTTCCATGCCGATAACACTTGGAGTAATTGCGTTTTGTGGGTTCCATGTCCACCAATTATCTGTGGCTTCGTTGCGAATGGTAAAAGTATGGGCATTATCTGTTAGATGTACAGCAGCACGATGTTGTATCTTATCTGTTGCGAGTTTGCCAATACGAATGCGTTGTAGTGGGGCATCGCTCAGTTTTACAGTGTGAGTTGTGCCATTAATGGTGACTGAACACGGTCCTGTTGTTGCTTGGGCAAGCAGTACTTCGGCGTGGTCATCAGCATGGTAAACGGCTGTTTGAGCCAGCGCTAATCCTGTTTGGGTGGGAGGAGTGGTTTGGAGACGATGGAAAAACCATGGTTTGAAATTTGCTCCCAGCCCGAATTTATTGATACCCCAAAAGGCTTCGGTTTTTCCTGGTTCATTTTCTGTCGTATTATTTATTTGTATGGAACATTTGAAAGTGGACGAGAAGTGTGCAGGTAAGCCAAATTCTGTCCATGGAAATGTGAGTTTGTAGGTGGTTCGTTGGTTTATGTCATCACGGGAAATATCTGCGATAACGGTAGTGCTGGTTCCAGCGGTTCCAGCTTGGCCGTGCTTATTGCAGAAGACAATGCTCTGACCATTCTTGTTTAAAGCGATTGTATACTTTCCATCATTGAAATTTAAGACATTTCCTCTGCCTTCTGGGGTAGCTGCTTTAATCTTGCTTTTCTCATGCTTTTCATTTGCTTGAAGCAGTTTCTTACTTTTCCAACGGTACTTGGTGCCTTCTATTTTCTTAATAGCGGCGTTGTTTCGATCAATTTGATCATCCCAGATACTATAATCGGGCGGTACTGCTTCATCAGCGCCGTCGCCGAGTGCATCTATGCCAATTTGAACAGAATCTCCTCGCCACATTGCACGAGTATTGCCGCGTGGGTCATGCTGTGGGTCAGTAATTTGAAGGTGTAGGTGCAGAGCTTTAGTTGTTACGGCAAAACGCCCTTCAGCCTGAATGCCATTTTCATCAATTGTGAACGTGGGTTGGCTGATACTGATATCATCATGTGTGCTGAGAAATGGCACCGTTGGAAAGTTGCTGTTAGAATTAAGATCAACCGGAGTTACCTGTACATCAGCAGCAGAGAGTAGACCTGTTCCAAGCAGGAGTAAGGAGGTGATGCAATAATTCATAGTGATCCTTTATGATAATATGACAGGGTAATATAGTTTTTTGTTTGGAAGAGGCAAGCGTGGAGATCGTGATTATCTATTGATCTTTTGCTCCCCGCGCTTTGCGAAAAGCAAGTCTTTTTATTGTGAGTATGTGTTTTTCGGTCAATGGGTAAGGTCAGAGAGTAGGCAAACCAAGTGTAGGTGTTCATAACAGTATCGATGGCAAAACTACTAGAACTGAAAAAACTAAAAGTTGTTGATTTATTTTACTGGTGTCTGTTTTTTTCTTTGTGAAACTGTAGTGATGTCTGCCGTGGGTCTCCGTTCCTATGCAGTTGCAGCTATTACTGCTCTGCCTCCATAGGAACGTCATTTAGAATGAGAAAATAGCCATATAACAATCTTCTTTGTCGAATTATTTTTCTTTGTTTACAAAAATTGCGAAAGAGTGTGGTGGTAGCTGGTACTCATAGCCATTTTTGAAATCGGTAATCTCGCGCATTTGTTCTTTCACGAGATATTCTTTTCTATTTCCTGCCATTGGGTCTTTTGTGTACATGAAATAGAGTTTCGCGTGTGCAGATGGTGTGTATGGCAGGTGCAATTGAACGGTGCGGGTATCATTGATATTTCTGTTAATGAGCAAAATACTATGTGTTTCCCCTTTTTTGTAGGCGTAACACATGCTGAGTGGAATATTCTTGCGACCTTTGATGGTCACTTCTTTGAAACCAAACATGCCAGCAGTTTGCCCTTTTTTATCGGGAATATCGACGCTACGGACAGCGTTATAGGTTACATCCATCATGTCACCTCGGCAGTATTGGTTATGCATGGCTAGTGATTGGAAAGATGCGTGTGGGAACAGATCTAAGGCGTTGTTGTGAGTAGACCAATAATCTCCAGTAGAGAAGGTGAAATATCCTTGTGGACCAAAGCCTTTAGAAAGGTTTGCTAGAAAAATATCAATGGTGGTTACGCCCATCAGTTGAGATTTACCAAGACTTTCTGATTCTTCTGGAGACGATTTTCCAGCGCCTGGTAATAAATAGCCAGGACCAGCTTCATAAGTTGCTCGTTTAATCACACGTGGATCTTCTGGTAACTGTTTCAATGCAGATTCCATGCGGATAGAAATGCCACCATCGCTCCCCATGATATCAAGACAGGTATCAGCAAAGCTATTCATGATTCGTGTTTTAACTGATTGGATAAACAATGGATTCGTGCTGAGGGCTTTCATCTGGCTTTCGTCGCCTTCTGCCGCAGTAATCAAGGCGGTGGTGATACGTGGGATAACTGGGTCAACTTGTGACACATCAAGGGATGCGCATTCTTTAATGAAGGCAAACAGATCGCTGCGTAATGGTTCTGGTAAATGACTAATAGGATAGACTTTTTCAGGAACAGCTTTGCCTTTTTTATCTAGTAGCGGTTGTGTTCCACTTAAGACAGGGGTGACGGTGTGTACAATGGTCTTGGCCAGAGCGGCAGCAGTGTTGTCTAAGAAGCTGTCGTCTGTATGGAGACCTGTTATGACCTGTTGGGCAAAGGTACGGTCGTTTTTCATGGCCAATAAGAGTTTATGAGCAACGGTTGTGCTCAATCCAGCAAGTATCATATCAACTTGAGTATTAACGGCGCGCATTTTTCCAAAACCAATATAATAAGAGAACGTTTCTTTAATACGTGGAATAAGTTCTGGATGTTGATGAAAGGCATCAACTACTTTATGAACCATTTTAGCTGCAATCATACGGTTATCGTAACCAGGTTTCTTGGTTTGCATATATTTATCATGCCCTTGGAGGAGGCGTTTTTGTAAACCAGCAGCAGCGGGATCAGTAGTGGTTATATTGGCAATCCATTGTTCATAGAGAGCTATGTTTCCTTCGCCAATTTTTTCTGCACGTTTGTAAAAACTGTTTTCACCACTTGTTGCAGAACAGGCGAGAGCCAGAGGTTTCAGCAAATGTGGAGCAAGGCCTGTGAAGACAACTGGGAAAATTGTTTTTTCTATGTCTGGATCTTGTACAGATGCCATTAAAGAGAGGGTGCTTGGAGAGTTAATCGATTCTTTCAATCGAGAGATAGATTTATTGTCTATGCTCATATCTGTGAGCGTCACCGATTCAACTTGAGTTATCAATTCTGTGCCGCTGACAACGAGGCTGTCACCAGTGAGCGGCAGACTGTCAAAAAGGTCGTTTAAAAGATCTTCGTCGTTTGCTAAAACCAAAGCCATTTTTTCGTGTAAATTTGGATCAATGTTCATGGCTCGTACATATGGCGGGTCAATAATTTGTGGCCCGTACATAATTTGATTATTGAGTAATGCCTCATCATCAGCGCCAAGTACAGTCATGCCGTCCCAGCCACCAAAGTAAGACGCAAAATCTTGATAATCCGCTTCTTGAGAAAAGGAGGCTGTTGTTTGTGACCATCCACCACGCCTCGTATCTTGTCGTCCGCCCAAGACGAATTTCATTTGTGCATGGTTAAAATACGAAGAGGCTTTCATTGTACGAAATTGATAATCAGCAATTCGTGCATAGACTTCAGGATTACCTGACCATGCTTTTGGTGCAAACATAGAGTTCCATGGTTCGTTGGCACATTCAATATAAATGGTTGGGAAATCGTCTGCCCATGGTGTAGGGTGGCCTTGTTCGGCACGTATCTTCCCGTAACCAATAGTGGCAGGGGCATAGAGATATTCCATTAAACCTTCTAGTTCATCACCAGACCAATAGGGGTTGAGGATCAGCCATGGATTTGAACCACTCTGTGCGCAGAGTGTAAGGCTTTCTCCAAGGCTGAAGGCGTTGTACGATCCAATAGAATTGAAATTTGCTGTACGTGGTGCTTGAAATTTATCTTTAATCCAGGCATCTACAGATGCGGTTGCAAGACCTTTCCAGATACGGGTCATACCAGGACGCATGTTTTTTAGCGATTCTTGTACCCAAGGCATAACACCAAATTTAGGAACATCTGTTTGCCAGACGAGTAAATTATCTATCCACAAGGTACCACTTGTGCCGCTAATTTTCAAAGTAGACGCAGAGTAACCCAATGGCTTAGGAATGACTGAGCTGAGTCGGGTCAGTAATGTATTCAGTGTATCAGATGGGGCTTGTATTTGTATCATCTGATCAGCAAGTATTTTGGCCTGACGTTGGTAATGGCCTTTAGCGCTATTCCATTCAGTGGTGCCAAGCTTTTTGTTTATCTGTTTAGCGATCTTAA
Organism: Planctomycetota bacterium; assembly: GCA_016745075.1. Lineage (GTDB taxonomy): Bacteria > Planctomycetota > UBA11346 > UBA11346 > UBA11346 > JADGDD01. Next base: position 355,209 of record JADGDD010000003.1, read on the forward strand.
TAAAAGCATTCCGTTTTTTAGTTGGCAGTTCAGCAAGTTCAGCAGGGGTTTTATCCGCTATGCTATCAATTTGTTTTTGTAACTTATGACCATGTTTTTTTTCATTTGCAATTGCTTGGGCATCTCCACCAGCAGCAGTAATGTGTTGAGTGATATAGGCTTGGCGTATAGCACACTCTTCAACGAATCCAGACCAGAATGATTCAAGGTTATTATCAGAATCAATGCGTCTGCCAAATTTTTCCTGTTTATCGTAATCTGGAGCACCGTCCCATTGTGCCAATTCTAAGAGCTGATTATTTAAGGCACGTAGGGCTTCATTATTATTGTTGTTTAATTCCGCATCTATCAGTTTGGCGAGGCCAGAATAGGTATCGGTGTTGAGTGTGCCCTCATATTTTTTCCATTGATCTGTAACCGTAACCGTTTGTTTGAAAAACGGTCCAAATTCAATGTTTATGAGTCCGTCTTCACTTCCTTCTTGGCGGAGCCAAACTTCAAACTTATATTCTTTGTTCTCATAAAAATAGCCAGTACGGCGAACGTCCGTAACGAATTCGTGAGTATAACAGTTTGGATTTTTATCTTTGTATGGAGAGAACTCTATTTTTAAACTGGTTGTAGAACCGCCTTCTGGGCAAACATGTTGGCTATCGAGTAGCCAGTCATGTTGGCTGTTGACCTTACCGCCGCCAATAGTGCTGCTTTGGACAATGCCAGTTTTAGGGTGTGTTTTTTCTTTCATTCTATCGGTAGCAAACTTCTTTGGTGAGGTATAAAACGTTTTACGGAGAGAATAAACGTCGCCAGACCGAACCGCAGGCCCTTTTTCTGTAAAGTATAAACGGTTTTCAGCACCTCTACCAGAGATACATTTTTTTACGATTGATTTTCTGAGTAAATTGTACTTTCCGTTTTCAATACGGTAGATCCAGCATTCTCCTCCATTCCAATAGTCATCACCAATACAGTCCCACCAGTGCAGGCCAGCGCCGGTATTATGCTCAAGGAAATCTGCACCACCGCCGTCTGCAATCCAACCATGTTGAGAAATAATTGGTTCAAATCCAGTGTTTTTGGTAAAACAGTTTAACATATAGTCAGAGTTCCATCCAGAAAAAGAGCGGACGGTACTAAGGTTCATGCCAAAACGAAAATCTTCAGCATCTTTATAGCGAACCGTGTCAGTAATCGTAAAAATATCTTTGTCCGTATCGTGGATGATATTTTCAGCTGCGGTGGCAGTACTAAGAATAGTAGCCGAGAGTAATGCTTTGTGTACGAACCATTTTGAAATGGTGTAGTAATGCTGGAAAGTCATGGTGGCTCCTCTTTGGGTGCTGAGTTACTTTTCGTTGGTCCATATTTTTGTGCGTTGGATAAAATTATCTTGTAAGGCTTGTTGGTGTGTTGTTGCTAAAGTCTCTGGATTGCCTTGATAAAAGAGCTCAAAGTCATCTACATAGGTGCCGGTGGACGTTTCTCCGCGTAATTCAATCGCGGAGAGCTGCGCACTACTCAGCTGGGTAATCTGGATGCCATCAAGAAGAACGGTGGCCTGTGAGCCTGTTTTGCAGACAATGCGTATTTCATGCCACCCTTCTTTGGGCAGGGCAATGCCTGTATTATTGATGACAGATTTGTCTCGGCCCTTATATTTATAGCAGTTCCAATTTTTCAAAAACTCTGTGGTAGGCAGCGTGACAAAGGATTCTTCTAATACAGGCCCTTCTGTTGTCAGTGTTTCTAAAGGTTCACCTTTTTCATTAAAGCAGCTGAGTGCAAATCTGAAAATGGGTGATTGTCCAAGTATACCAACTTTAGGACCGCGTTTTATGTAGAATCGAATATGTCCATCTGTGAGTGGTGTAGGAAATTTATGACGAATTCCCAAAGCCCCAGCTTTATTACCACAGAGCACATCACCCCAATAATATAAATTTAATAACAAGCCTTGTGATTGTGCACGACCCATTTGTTTAATAAGTGCTGGGGTGTCGGCATTGGGAATGCGCTTATAGGTAAATCCCCAACGCGGTTGCAGAGCAAGATCGTAAATGTCTGTATACGATTCAAAATCATCACTATACGATAGCCCGTCGGTATTTTTCTTCTGAATAGGTAAGAGTGGTGACTGGTAGAAACTGAGATCTGGATTTCTAAATTCTTGACGGCAGGCGGCATCAAATTCAGGATCAAGAAGACGATCAAAACAATAACGCATTTGCCAATAGCCACTGCCATCAGGGCCACTACCACGAAACACTATTTTGCCCGTTTGATCAAGAATCGTATCAGCACCGAATCCAGCAAAGGAACCATCTTCAAGCGATCGTCTTAAAATAGTTTTATTCCAGAGGCGTATTTGGTTGGAATGCCGTTCTGCATAAAGGTCTGTATAGATGTGTGGCTCAAAGCCGTAAATAATCTGATCCATATTCAGTCCACCTTCTTCAGCAATGGCCTGACTGGTATGGATGCATTCCATGGCGGTGCGAATGCGGTCATCATAGGTGGTTACAGTGTCACGATGGCCACCGTCATGGGCAGCAACACCAATAATTACCACACCTTTAGGACCATATTCTTTTGCGAGGCGATTGATCCGATTAAAAACAGTCAGACTTTTTTTGAAAGTTCGCTTACGCATATTACGTTCAGTATTGTGGTCACCCTTATGAGCTTTGGTGATCCAAATAATCTTACCAGCGTGTTTTTTGAGAACGTCTTCAATTTTCCCCGGCTGGCGAATATTTTCCATCAGTAGTGTTGTGGGTGTTAGTGGGGCATCAAAGGTCACGAGAGGTAGTTTGTCTGCACCAAGATCTGTACGTGGAACAGCATTGGCAGGGAGAGATACTTTTTCTGACCCTCTATTGGTTGTGGTGAATTGTTGTTGTAAGAGAGCTGTTTCTGTAGGAGTGAACGGTTCTACTGCTGTTGTTTGTGTTGGTTGTAAGGCGCGATGCTGGGTTCGTAAGGTTTTGGCATGTCCCTTATAAAAAATTTCAACATCATCTAGATAAAAATTCTTTTTCAGTTCATCGGTACGAAAACCAACCCAGTCAATACTTTCAGATTGTAATTGACCAATTTCTACGCCATCAACGGAAACGGTAGCCATTTGTGTTGGTGTGCAGTGTACGGTAATGGTATGCCAGGCATCTGGACTGAGTGCAACTGATCCTGGAAGGTCAGTACGAAAACTGCATGTGAATGTTTCTTTCATCCAGTCACCAGTTGCCATAATATGTCCTGCAAGCTCGTAGCTGTTTGTGGTGCCAAAAGCAATACAAAAGGCGCGTCTCACATCAAGATATGGACGGCTTGGTCTTTCCGGTAGGTCAACGTTATGTCTGCGAATGTGAAATGTTATATGTCCATCAAGGAGTGGAGCTGGAAAATCATGAAATAACCCATAGCGGGTTAGGCCTGGATCCGGTTTGTCATCATGTATGTAAATAGCTTGGGAATTATTGCGGCCTACATGAGGGAGCATATCTGGTCGTATATCTAAATATGCTTGGCTGGCATAACGAAAGCCCCAACGTGGCTCTAAGAGGAAACTATGGTTATCAGTATAGCCTTCAAAATTATCACTATAACGTAGACCGTCTGCTGCTTCGGTGATGATTGGGAGAAGACGTTGTTTGTGTGGAATGAATTCTTTACGAACGGCATCATCATAGGTGGGGTTGGTGAGCCGTTCTAAAATATTGCGGGTTGCATGATAATGAACTCCGCGTTTTTCATGACTGCGATAAACTACCTTGCCGTCTGTATTGAGTACACAGACAATGGTGCCGCCGTTATCGTGGCCGGGTGTTTTTGCATTGACAAAGCGGACAAAACTGGTGTGTCTTCGAGAAGTTGGATCTTTTTGATCGAGCAAGACCGGTATTTCTAAGCCGTAACGTTGCATGTATTCCTGTGCGGCTTGAGCATCGGCTGGTTTCTTTTTATCTGTTTTGGCCCAGATGGCGAGATAGGTAGCAGATGGGCAGTCTTTCATCAATTGTTTGAGGAAGGCTACTGCTGGCGCAGGCTGATCGTCTATTTCCTGCCAGTTAACAAACCTCTGTTGATAGCGGGTTATACTGGGGTTTATATGAATTAATACTCTGTTGTGTCCTGCATAATCTTTCTGTATATCTACGGTGTTTCCATGAATATTTTGCAAAACAAGTTCACCTTTTGGCGGCAATGGATAATCTAGGAGATCGCCATTACAGGCACCAAATTGTGGTTGAATGGGTTGTGCGAGACGGTGTTGTAAAATATCTGAGAGTTCTTCTTCTGAACTATACAATGGTGTGCTGAATAATGACAGGCCAAGAAGCATAGAGGGAATAGATGTGTATGCGAGTATGCGAATGTCTGGCATAAGACCCTTTCTAGAACTCATTTCTTGTGAATAGATACAGGAGTGCAGGACGCACTCCTGTGTCTCTGTCATTTTCAAGCGAATTTATTGTTCTTCGCAAACAATAACGTAGGCAGATGATGCTTGTGCAGTAAAATGATATTTGTTGGTAAAGTCATTCCGTTGTTCATGTTGCAGAACAATATTTTTCGCATCACGATTGCTGGTACGTGGATCGTCACTAGTTAGATAATGAATATTTATTTCTGGCTTTGGTGTAAACGGAAGGTTTAGTTGAACATCCATCGCTTTATTATAATGACGGTTAAAAATGATGAAGCTATGTTGCTGGCCATTTTTGTAGGCATAACAGCGGGTAAAGGCAATATTTGGTTTTGCATCAATAGTGCGTTTGACCTTACGTTTACCGTCATAACTTTCTTTAATAACGGTTTCAGAGGGAAAGTCTACGCGTGTAAGTTCTGTTTCTTCAACACGCATTAAATCACCACCACAATAAGCATTGCGTAATTGTAAAGAGAGCCAAGACGGCCACGCATACAGTTGATTATGACTATGATGTGAAGAGAAGTTATTCCCCATGGCAAAACCAAAATAACATTGTGAATGAAAGCCACCAGCTTGGGCAATCATGTAGGCATCAAGAGTGGTTACGCCAAGAGCGAGAGACTTGCCAACTTGCTCACCAACTGGGGTAAATGGTCGTCTGCCATTTGGGGTTGGATAGCCGGGACCGCCTTCGTACATGGCAACGCGGTATTCTTTACCAGGAATTTTTTGCGCGACTTCTTCGTGGAGAATGGCAAAACGATCAAAGCGTGGTTCGACAATGCGTGGTGCATACATTAATTGTTTGCCATAAAAGTCAGTGTCATCTTTACCGAGTACGGTTAAGCCATCTGCGCCACCAATGTAATAGGCTGCATCAATGGCATCGGACTCTGTTGCGCCAAGAGCAACTTGCATACTCCAGCCTGGTTTGTCTTTGAGATATTCTTTGGTTTTATAATGGCGTTGCCATGCTTCTGATCCTGTTTTGCCATTGGCTGCAAACACAAATTGATCAGCATTGTAGTAGGGCGTTTGTTTAATGAGGTGGAATAAACGGTTGGTCATGCCAATGTAAATATCAATTTCTTCATGATACGGGCCGTAGCCGGTGCCCCACGCTTCATTATGAGACCCGATAATAATATCGGTAAAGATACTGGTCCAGGGTTTTTCTTGGCCGTGGCTTGCCCGTAATGCACCCATTGGTGTATCAGTGCTGCCGCCGAGATATTCCATAAAGTCATGGATGTCTTTATCTGTTTGCTCAGAGCGTAAAATAATCCACGGTTCACTACCAACTTCTTGGCAGATAGATAAAAACGAATGAAAAGAGAAATGGTTTGTGCCATCTATGCGCCGGCCAATGCTCCATTGATCGGGCATACTCCAGCCATGCTGCAACATATTTTGAGTGGGTGATTTATAGCTACCCCAATAACGAAGATGCCCCGGTTTGTAGGCTTTGAGTGCTGCTGTATATTGTTTATTAAATGCGAAAGGTGGTGTGTCTGTTTGCCAAACAAGGAAGTTGTCTATCCAGAGGGTACCTGCTTCTGTGGATGAAATACTAAGATTCGCAATTTTTTGGGTAATAGTATTTTGTGAATCAGCAGGAATCGTTAATGTCACTTTTTGCCATTCCCCTGTTGCTACAACTGTTTGGCTGACAATGCCTGCAACATCAATAGTAACGGAACCACTACTCATACCTTCTTGCCGTACCCATACTTGGCAGGAAAATTCTTTCCCCTTGGTCAGTTCTAACCAACCACGTGGGACGGGTGTTTTATGGAGGAAGGCTTGTGCCATGCCCGCACCTTCTTCATTGCCCGGCAACGTTATTTTCATGCTGGCGGTAGAACCGCCTTCTGGACATTTATACGCAGGATCTATGCAATCAACAGCACCATTGTAAGCTTTAAAAAAACCATGAGCACTCCCAGTGTAACGTGGGTTTGGGTCTTGGAACCGTTTGCGTACATCATAAAGCGTGTCCTGAATAATCATAACATCACCAGGTTGTAGTGGGTTTTCATTATTAGGAATGGCTGTTTCAAACTCAAAGCGTTCTATACGGTCATAATTTACTAATTTTTTGCCACGCATTTTTGGGCGATCTTTCAAATCCTCGACGGTGATGTCGCTAATACGAGTTGTGTGAAAGGACTCATGCTTTCCATTTACAAGCCGTAACAAATGCGCTTCTGCGCCAATCCACACGGCTGGGTCATACTTTTGGAAATTAGAAATACCTTTACGGAAGGGCTGTCCTTTTTTCTCCCCTTTCTGCGGTCGTAAAAAGTATTTATTGAGCCCTTTTCTATCATTCCCTTTGCCAAAGTCATCATGTTCCTGAACCAAAAATACATCTTTTATGCTATAGGGTTCCATAGTGCGTCGTTCATTCCACGCATTTAACATACAGGCATTGAACCACGCTTTGGGGCTAATAGAGCCTGAAAAGTTAGCGCCAAAGCGAGGTGGGTTACTGACCTGCACTTCATCAGTGATCGTATAGATGTCTATTGGCACTTCACGGGCAGTCGCCACTACATCTTGCCATGTTGTGTTTTCCGCAATGTCATCTGCTGCATGTAAACCATAAACAGCAAGTGAAGCAATGCATAGACTGGATAGGATTGGGTTCATGTAAAAAATCTCCTTGAGGTAGTATACTAGTAAACATCCACAGATGCAGATAACTAACCAAGGAAAACCGGAATATGCTTTGTATGGAATATGCTTTGTATAGTACAAGAACGTTTTTACGTGTGCGGTAGTTTGTGTACCCAGACTGTAGGACTGCACTGGTGATACTGACTAAAAACACGGTGGAATTGAGCGTAGCTGCCAAAGCCTGCTTGTAGAGCGAGTGAGAGTAAGTCTTGCTCTGGATATTGGTGGTGTAGTGCCATGAAGAGCTCGATACGAACCCGATTACGAAAGTCATGTAATGAGATATGGCATTCTTTACGGAAGAGCCTGCTCAAATAGGAACGAGAGCAGGACAGCTTGTTTGCTAAAGCGGTTCCGTCCATACTGGGGTCATGGTTGATCAGAGATAAGCAATCTGCAATGAAGGGTGAAAGGTTGTGAAAACTTTCTGTACCAGCTTCTGTATGTAAGCGTTGTGCATGACTAGCAAGATACTGGCAGCCCGCATTAAATTCGTTGGCCTCGTTTCCTTGAATGTAAGCGAGGCGGGTAAAACCATCATCCAAAAACTGTGCGTCGGTCTTATGTATGTGGGCAACATGGTGAGGGGGAGGTTTATAATTACTGAGCAATTCTGGTGGAAAAGACAGTATCCACATGTAAAAATCGGCAGACTGATTGATGAGTTGATGTACAGAATCAACGGGAAGCCATATCAATGATCCATGCTGAAGTGGCCAGACGCTTTCATCAACATGGAAGTGGCCAGTGCCCTGACGAACAAAGCACAGCTCAATGTGTTTATGGGTATGCGCATGTACATGCGGGAGGCTCCACGGCCCTGTTTGTGAGAGCCTTGCGTAATGGCCCTCAGCAAAAGTAATCGGTTCTAACATGACACAAAATGATAGAAACCCTGTTGTAGAATAACAAGACATGATTTGTTTTGACTTACAATAGAGCAGAGAAGAAGAAAGGGTATTTACATGTATGACGCAGTCCTGAAATATATTCATAAGACTTGGCCCCGCCATATACGGCAGGGGGATGATGTGCCTAATGGTACCTCTCCTCTACCATATCCTTTTACCACTCCCAGTCCGCCAGAGTCATATACGTTCCAAGCCTTATTTTATTGGGATTCTTTTTATACGCATCTTGGGTATTTAAAGCAGGGCATGATTGAACAGGTGTTGAATGATGTGAATAACCATTTGTACTTGGTGGACATCTATGGTTTTGTTCCCTGTTCAACATATCAAGTGGATAATAACAGAAGTCAGCATCCCTATTTATCTGCTGATGTGCGGCAGGCCTTTGAGTATACTGGTGACACAACATGGTTGGCAGCAGCTTTTCCGAGATTAGAGCGGGAATATGATTTTTGGCAGCAGCAACGGAACACCGTTTGTGGATTAAACCGTGGTGGACATAATGCCACTGACCCAGAAGCCCTGGGTGCATTTGTAGAACAGGTTTGCAAACGGCTTGCTAGGACGACCTGTACGACCGATGAAGAGCGTTCTGCATTAGCGGGCCATCATTATGCAGAAGCAGAATCCGGTTGGGATTTTACGCCTCGTTTTAATGCCCGAGGTTTAGATTTTGTGCCTGTAGATTTAAATATGCAATTATATAATTACGAGAAAAATATGGCGTATTTTTCCCGCATATTGGAAAATACCCAAACCAAGATATGGGAAGAACGAGCAGCAACCAGAGCTGAACGTATTCAAGCATTGTGCTGGAATGAAGAACGAGGGTGTTTTCTTGATTATGATTATGTGAATAGATCTCAATCTTCTGTTTTTTCAGTTGCCTCACTGACTCCCTTACAATTTGGTATTGCGAGTAAAGAACAGGCAGAGCGAACCATTGCCTTATTACCATTATTAGAAGGTGAACACGGTGTTGCAGCAACCGAGTGTTGTGATCCACCAACTGGCCACCAATGGGCATGGCCTTCTGTGTGGCCACCCTTACAATACATCACCAATGCTGCGCTGACTCGTTATGATTTTCGTGAAGATGCTCAGCGTTTGCGCAAAAAATATTTGAATACCTGTGTTCGTCATTTCCAAGAAACAGGCCAACTGTGGGAAAAATACGACGCGGAAACCGGTGAGCATGGTGGTGGTGAATATACGGCCCCACCGATGATGGGTTGGACTGCCGGTGTTTTTGTGCATTTTGCCCAGCGCGCGGAATAGAATACATTTTCGGTGCGAGGAACAGGCCTTACCACAGGTGACCTGTAGAGAATCTTTGATGCTTGTATTTGGCTAGAATGTCCAAAATCGTATGTCATTAGGGAAAGGAGTTTATTACCTTTCCCTCTCACGCTTACATACTGAGGTTGACCATGGTACCAATTCAAGAAAAATTATTCGATATTATTAAAAACCCTCCTCGGGATTTCTGTCCAGTCCCTTTGTGGTGGTGGAGTGGTGAAAAAATTGAAACTGAACGCTTACAGTGGCAAATGGATAGATTCTGCGAAGGTGGGGTTTATCAACTGGTTATTTTTAACTTAGCGCCAACCAGTCCACTCTATGGTTGTGACCAAGATGATCCGCCCCTATTTAGCGATGAGTGGTGGACTCTGGTTAAAGAAGTCTGTGAATATGCCAGAACCTTGGGGATGAAAATTTGGCTGTATGACCAGTTAGGTTTTTCTGGGGCTAACTTCCAAGGACAGTTGGTCAATCAGAATGCGGCTTTTAGTGGTTATTGGTTAGAGAGCAAAACAGACATTTTGACAGAACCCGGAACGGTCAACATTCCTGATGGGTGTGTTTCTTTGGGAGCTTGGCAACGTCTTTGTTCTGAGAGCGGAGCAAACGCGTGGGAACAACTGGAAACCGGTTGTTCATCAACGCTTTCAGGACCGCATGAGCTGCGGATCGTTTATTATGAGCGTCGTGGGTATGATTACCTCAGTAAAGAAGCCTGTTCGGATTTAATTGATGTGATTCACGGCCGCTTTGAAGAGCATTTACAGCCATGGTTCGGAGATGTTGTTGGCGGAACGTTCCAAGATGAATTGCCATCCATGCCGACTTGGTCTGAACATTTCTTGGCACAATTTTCTGAACAACACGGTTATTCATTGGCGGAGAAACTACCAGAATTGTGGGATGCAGACAGCGATAATCATCACTTACGGATTGATTTTCATCGGACTCGTTGTGCGCTTGCTGAAGCGGCCTTTTTCAAACCAGCATTTGAATGGCATGAGAGAAATGGTTTATTATATGGCTGTGATCAACAAAGTCCGGCTCGTTGTGGTGATCCTGTTGGTGGTGTAGAAAAATATGCCGATTATATGGAAACCCACAAATGGTATAGTGCTCCAGGCAGTGATCATGATGGTGATGCTAAAATTCATAGTTCTATTGCCCATTTATATGATCGGCCAAGAGTATGGATTGAAAGCTTCCACTCGTCTGGTTGGGGTGGTACGTTAGAAGAAACGTTTGATTGGTTACTTCCTTGGATTCGTGCTGGTGCCAATTTGTATGACCCACATGCGGTGTATTATAGCACCAAAGGTATGTGGTGGGAGTGGGCGGCTCCGTCGACATGTTGGCGACAGCCCTACTGGAAACATTATTCGGTTTTCTCCAATGCGGTTTCTCGTCTCTGTGCTCTCATGACTGAAGGCGAACATCTTGCTGATGCTGCGTTGTTATATCCAGCTACGGCAGTCATGTCAGATATGAGCCCTTCTGGACCTTTGGGAAATGCTGAAGCTGTGACTCGTTCGTACGAAAAATTGAATGGAATCATGGAGTGGAAGAAACCAACGGCGGGCTGGTTTGAAAATATCGGAGTAGATTATGATGTGGTCAACGAGAGCTCCGTTGCTGCTGCCGAAATTGCTGGAAACCGCATTCGTATTGGAACAGAATGGTTTAGCTCGTTGGTATTGCCAGAATGTTCGTTGATTGAAGAAAATGCTTTCAGGAAAATATTGGCCTTTGCCAACAACGGTGGTCGTATTGTGGTGACTGGGCAAACGCCCAACCTCAATGATGAAGATAAAGCCCTGTGGCAACATTGTTGTGATCAAGGGGCAATTGTATTTGCTGAAGATGAATCCTCATTTGCCAAATCGATCAGACGGAGCGGCCGTGGGGTTGTCTGTGATCATGTAACCTTACATCGTCAGGAAGGAGATATGAACTGGCTTTTGGTGACTGCTGCGAAAAGCATGGCGACCGAAGTGGACACATCTCCCAAAAAATGGTATGAACGAAAAGCGTATACTTTTGATCGGGAACGATACCAAGAACGTGTGAATGTTCGTTTGCCTGAACAACAGTGCAGAGCCTACCAATACCATATATTTAGCGGTAAAATTGAAGAACTTCCCGTGGATGCAGACGGATCTGTTGCCGTAGGTTTTGATTCTTGTCCAGCAACAGTTCTTTTTTGGTCCCACAGTGAACTGGCTTTCCCTTGTGAAAACAGAAATGTTTTTGCCGCTGGAAGCAAAAAAACAGCATTGACTGGTGACTGGCAGAGTGAGCTACTCCCGACGGCACAAAATGATTTTGATGACTTTGGCAATTGCTTCACAGAAGGTGGTTCTGTTCTAACTCACAAGCTGGAGTGGAGTGCCGGCGGAGACAGTACGAGTACCGCTTTTGCTGGATACGGAGTCAGAGGGCATTCTTTTGGCCCTGTTGATGGTGAAGCATCCTTGCCTGCTGTGCATTCAACATCTGTGGAGGCGTGGAAACCGGTTGAATATTCACTCTCCCGAGGAATTTGGAAAGATCCTATTTGCCAAGAATCGCAAGGCCCCAAAGGACATGTTCCAGAAGAATTCATCCATTTTGGTGGCTATGATCCAGGAGAGATGTTCCAATTTAAATGCTGTTTTGATTGGGACGGGGATGCAAACATTTATTTAGCTATTGGTGCAGGCGCTAGCAAACAAGTGTGGTTGAACGGTGTGTTCATTGATGGTGAAGACAGTGGCTATCTGTGGATGGAACAATGTTCTCTAAAACAGGGTCAGAACGTTTTGGAATTCCGTTTGCGCAATGATAGCCAACATAACATTAATTTGCGCGCATTCTGGAGCATTGTTAAAGACCCAGTACTCTTTAAGAGACCTGAACGGATCATCAAAGATGAGAGCAAAGAAGCGGGTCGGGAATTGACCTTCTCTCACGTGTTACATTTAGAAGATATGCCCGAACAAGCAGAGATGCATGTTTTTGTTAGTGGTATTTGTCGCATACAGGTGAATGGCAAGGAAATTGGGCGGCAAGGTGGATTTGAACCTTATAAAATTGCACCATCAGTCAAACCGTACGAGATCATCCCGTTTTTGAAAACGGGGCAAAATCTTATTGAAGTAATTGGCATTACTCAGACGAGTGGTTTTGATGTGTTGGTGGATGGCAAACTTGTTTATGCTGATGGTCGAGAGGCATTTTTTGTAACCGATAAAAACTGGTCTGTTGCAGGATTAGGAGAGAAGTTGGGGCCAGTTTGTATTTTACGAAATCAATACAAAGACCCGAATTGGATACATCTATGGAATCGCCCACACCCTTTACCGGAAAGCTCTTGGTTAGAAGGAGATCATTTTAAGGGCTCAGTATATCAGGTTTCACCATATGCGATTACTGCATCACAGGTTTTGGAAACCCTAGAATGGACTATTCCGCCAGGGGTGGAGAAAATGTTTATACCACTTCTTTCAGAAGGGGAATTGAAGATAGAGGGAAGGTGTTTTCCTGTGCAACCTACACACAAAGAACTTCCATTGAATCGAACAGGGAAAAAGGCGTGTCGTGTAACATTAACGGTGCCAGCAGGTTTAAATAATTCCCGAGGTGGACATTTAGAAAACTTTATCCGCTACGATGTTGGTAAAGGTCTTATCGGGTTGGGAGATTGGGATGAATATGGGCTTGGTGCTTACTCTGGAGGCGTTCGTTATACGCAAGCGTTCGAGTGTGGAGAAGCAGGCAAGCAGGCCATTCTAGATCTGGGGGATGTTCGGGGAAGTGTTGATGTTGTGGTGAATGGGACGCACTGCTCGACTCTTATTGCGGCCCCTTATCGTTGTGATATTTCACAGGCGATTCAGGCCGGAGCAAATAATCTGGAAATAACACTCTACAATACCTTAGCTTCTTACATTGAAGCAACCAGTCCAACTAATTATGTTTTCAAAGATCAAACCCGTTCTGGTCTCTACGGTCCAGTTCATGTGGAGTATGTGTAAGCAATTTTGTTGAGCATTCTGGTGTGGGGTCGTATTGAACATATTACATACGATACCCACGCCACCTTCTCTGAGTTAATTGCGGCTAAAATAGGCTACGTTTGTTTGCAGAAGGGTTCTCTATAAAAATGAGTTTACTGACAAATGCCCAAACCCATCCAGTTCAAAACATTACTTGGATCAATATCGGAATTTGTTTTATGCAAATTGAGTAATTGCCCATCTGTGAGATGTTCATGCTGCTCGTTTTGTAAATGTGCAATAAAACGTTTTCGCAAACGCGCTAGCAATGCACTGTTTTCAGAAAGGTCATGTTCATCAAGTGGGTCACAGCTTTTATCAAAGACCAATTCTTTACCATCATCAGCAAAATACAGATACTTGTACCGACCATCATGAAAAAAGTGATTATTGTTAATTTGCCCATGTAAATCATCTCGGATAGAGTCCTGCTCCCCATAGACCAGAGGTAAAATATTCTTACCCGTTACGTCATCAGGACAGGGAGCTCCTGCCAGTGCGCAAAAAGTTGGTAACAAATCAGCAAGTTCAATCAGCGCAGAAGTTTTTGCATTGCGCAGGGTTTGCATAGATTTTGGGAAACGCATAATAAATGGTAGACGGACTGAAGGGTCAAGCATACTCCCTTTGAAACATGTTCCGTAATCTCCGAGCATTTCTCCGTGGTCTGTTGTGAAAACAATAATGGTATTTTCCCATAGACCATTGCGCATGAGCGTACCAAATAGTCGGCTTAAATGATGATCAACCCGAGTCACCATACCGTAATAGACACCGCGCATTTTTCGTTTTTCGACAGCATTCATGTGAGAAAAACTATTGCCGTTTTGAATGTCTTTGAGAGACCAAGGAAGTCTCTCATCCTGACACCATTCCGGCATTACTGGATCAGGAATATCCTCATTATCGTACATGCTGTAATATGGTTCATAAGTGACATTTGGTGGATGCGGATCTAAAAGGGAAGTCCAGAGAAAAAATGGCCGTTCTTTTTCTCGGTCATCTAACCAGTCAATGCTCTCTTGAATGGCCCAACTTGTTGTGGAAAACTCTTCAGGAGCAGTGTGGAGCATTGGTGTCATTTCATTGGCACCAATAAGTGAGGGCGGTAGTTTACCATATTTACGCACTGCTGCTCGACCTCTGGCTTTGTTTCCTCGGTACACTTCAAACCCAGCTTGAAAAGTTGGATCGGTATGCCAGTGAGTTTTACCCATTAAAGCCGTTTGATACCCTGCTTGAGTCATCAAACTTCCCAAAAAGTCGTTCCGATGACGTTCAATACGATGGTGAGCAGCAAAAGCTGGCATGCCATACTGATGAGATTGAATACCGGTAATCATGGTTGTTCGTGCGGGAATACATACCGGACAATCGGTATAAGCTTGATCAAAAAGAATACCCTCTTTGGCGAGCATATCTAAATGAGGTGTTCGTTGGCATGGGTGGCCTGAACAGCCCAAAGCATCTGGGCGTTGTTGATCTGTGGTAATAAACAAGATATTTGGTTGTTCACTCATGATAACTCTCCGTATTTGTGTACGAACAATCAGTACGCCGAGTCAGGCGTATGGCCGAATTGTATTTTCATAAATATTCTCACTTTGAGAAAAGTAAGAAAGCTTACCGTTCATTCTCAATGTCACTTTTTGTTGTGGAGACTACATATTCTTCATGGAAACGGCAAGCTTTCCATGAAGGAGCTTCTGTTGCTAGACGAGGAGCTTTCCTCAAAAGATTGATTAAGACAGGAAAAGTGTGTTCTGTTTTTTTGAAATATCCACTGATATAATGAACGGGAACTCAGCAATGGGGGTGGAGATGGCCGAGTGGACGTTCTTTTGTATCAATAGCCGTCTATTATTGTTGAGGAACAGAAGAAGCCTTCCGTCAAGACGATCAGACTTACGTCTCAGAAGATAACTTTTTGCTGTCAGTCATACATCTTAATCGTGTTGGAATGGTTTGTATAGGTGTTCTTCAACGATATTTGTACACTTCATGATACGATACATTTTATGAAATTAGATCCCAGCATCTGGCTGGACGAATACATCTGTAGGAGCGCTTATGTCACTATTTGTTCTCAAAGAACTTGTGTACTTTTGCCACAAGATGGAAGAAATGTTATTCTTCTACACAACGGTATTGGGCATGCAGCACTTAAACGCTAATATTGCGGAACATACAGGTAATTGGGTCGAACTTGGGTGCCCTGCTTTTAAATTATGTCTGCATGCAGCGGCAGAGCCTGACTGTAAACCGCGGACTAACAAAAACAAATTAATATTTCATACTATTAAGATAACAGATGCGCGTCAGCATTTAGCAGCGCAGGGTGTACCCATAGTCGAGAGTAAAACATGGCCATCAAAACACATTTTGGAAATGTATGACCCAGAAGGCAATTGTGTTCAGATCGCAGAGATGCGCTCAGAATAACAGTTGTTTAATAGTTTTCTGTTACCCACATGCGTTCGATAATAAAATCAGTGTTATGATACGTGTGCAAAGTTAAACGCATACACTGGGTCTCTGGTTCTGTTGGTGTTAGATAATCTGGGTCATTACTGAAATCGGTAAAATGTTCGAGCGGTATGCTAACGGTCTGCCATGTATCGGGTTGCCACGTTGTTGATTGCCGTGTTTTGTATGTATAACGCCAAGAATTATGTTTGTTGGTGGATAAACGTAGATTGATAAAGGCATGTTTTTGATGTTTAAAAGTCAGATGGAGAACCATGTCTGAACGTATTGGGAATAATGGTTTGTTGGTAGCAGTATCGAGCAGATTTATAACGCGGTGATTCTCATAATCAAGATTATGGCGTTCATGTAAGGGTTGGTGTAAGAGACTGGCCCCTGTTGCACCATAGGGTAAGACGGCATTGGTGCTAGTGTGTAAATCTACGAAAGGGCTTTCATGAGAAAACTCTTCTAAGAAAATGGTGTTTCCACGAAAGAGTTGCGTTTGTTCAGCAGAGATGTGGCCAAGCGCATGAAGTGTTTTGTGGTCGGCACGTATTGTTTCATTGGCGCGCACGGTTTGTTGACCATACTCCGTTGTACATTCAACAGTGCCTTCTTGCATGATGAGAAGACTCTCGTTTTGTTCTGCAAGAATAGTAAAGCGAGTTCCTAGCACTTTTGTTTGCATATGAGATGTGGTGATAATAAGTGGTCGTTCATGCAGTTGTGGTAATACGTCGGCTTCAAGGAGGCCATATTTCAAAATAATGCCTTGCTGTGTGTCAGAGTTTTTCCAAGTAACCATGGCGGGCCCGTTAATAACAATGCGCGTACGGTCAGCGTGGAATAATTCAACTGAACTTTGGGAAGCAATATTGAGGCTATCTCCATTATGCAGCACGCTCTCAAAGGAGAGGGTGCTGCTACTCTGATCATGAATGAGACTTGCTGTACCGTGTACGCGGCTGATCGTTGCAATGGGGTCTGGTTGTAACAAGAAAAAGGTGAGACTCAGTAGCACAAGCGCTGCAATGGCAAAGAGTACTGAGGTCCGTGAAAACAATATTATGGAAGTTGGTGAGTCATCCGTCGGAAGAACCGGTGTTTGAAAAGACTCTTCTGCCCGCAAACATTTGGTGATTTCACCCATCTGTTTCACTACATGGACATAACAGAGTCGGTGCTCTTCACTACGGGTGAGCATCTCTTCAATCTCTTCCACTTCACTATCACTACAGTCTTCTGCAAAGTAGCGTAGCAGTAAAGCGGTGAAATCATGCATCTCTTCATCCATAGCTGTATCGTGGGCGTTCATGCAGGTTCTCCCTGTAGTAACTTCCCATTGACGCAGGTTTCTAATTTTCTATGGGTTTTGGTCAAAGAAGCATTGGCACTGGTCAGTTTAAGCCCCATTGCATCTGCCAAATCTTGTCCTGTAAGCCCATCAAAGTAGCGATGTTGAATAATCTGCCGAGCCTTAGGTGCTAAGTGGGTGAGGCAATCTCGCAAAGCAGCAATTCGTGTTGTTTCAGGGTGGGCATCGTCCTGTTGCCACGTTTCTTCCAATAAGTCCATCACTTCAGAAGAAATCTTCTTGGTTTTCTGTCGTTTAATCTTCTTCACCGCGTTCAGAGCTTCAAAGCGAGCAATTTGTCGTGCCCACGGAGCAAACCCCTCTATATCAGTCAACTGCTCACTCTTACGCATTACCACCAGCAGCACATCTTGCAGAATATCCTCAGTCGCATGAAAATCACTGACAATGGCATACACATAACCAAACAACATCCCCCAGCACTCCATAAAGCGCTGCACCACCTGTTCCTGTCTTTCTTGCTGCTCCATATCCATTATACTCTTAAACGTCCCCGTCTCGCAATAACTAACCAAAATATTTGAAAGAAGAAGAGATGGTTGGAGGTGTTTGGAGAAGGTATTAGATAAAGAGTATGACAGACAGGAGGAAGTGGTTATTGATAAAAACGCACTGGCATTAATCTTTCTTCAGCAGATGATGGGTGTCGATTGTTTCGGAAGAAAGGAAACAGAATAATGCTAATTCGGGTATAAGGGGCTATGAATGGAAGATGATAATAAAAAGAGTAGTGAAACGCGACAAGTACTTAGACGAAGAGGCGGTGGAGAGAGGAAAGCACGTCGAAGGGAAAAGAAGGCCGCGCGTAGGAAGATGTTTAAGAATGTACTCGGAGTTCTAGCGGCTCTGTTTTTAACTGCTGCTACATGGTTTGTATCTGACCTCGCGTCTATGGATGAAGAGGAGGCGATGGCGTACTTGGATGAAGTTATCTTAAAGGATATACCTTTGAATGGATTGAGTACCATTGCTCTGGTGGGAGTGGCAGAAGATAACGAAACTGAGGACTCGGTTCGAAAAAGAATCGTAAATTTTTTGATGCATCAGGATGATATTGTTATCACTGATGTCTTTGGTGACCCTTTTGAGTTATTTGTTACGATAGTTACAGAAAGGTCTGACTTGAATTCAATTAGAGGATATGAGGAGTTGTATTTATGGTTACTGGATAATGCTCAAGGGAAATCGATAGAGAAATTATTGACTCATGCCAGCCAGAATATAACGATAGAAGAAAGACTTATTCTGTTGGGTGTTTTTAGGGAAAGTCGGGACTCAAGTGCTTTAGACTTTGCGCGTGAGCAGATTGTATCGGGCGATTCTCTACTAAAATTTGAGGCGGCGCGAGTTATTGGCTCATGTGGGTCTGTAGATAATACAGAAGAGTTACAAGCTTATGTCAATGAATGCATAAGTGGTTCAGTAAGCGATATAGTTAAAGCGTGGGGTCTAATAAGTTTAGCACATTTGGATGTTCAATTAGCAAAGCAGACTTTGCCTGCGCAGGATCACATTAAATCTTCGGTGATGTCAATGGTTCATCATCTGGTAAATGCGTTGTCTGGAGATGAACGGAGTTCTCTTCTCTTATTTCAGTTATTGAGGAGAAGTAGTTCGGAGGATGAACATGAGGATGTTGTTGCATGGAATAAGCAGACAAAAGAATTCCTTATTGATGCACTTCTGTTTGTCGATTCAGAGATAGGAGACGAATTATTGAGGGGTTGGGTAGAGGTAGCGGTGAGTGGAGATGAGTTTAATGTGGGCAATGAGCGATCTCGGTTTGCGGTTTTACGTCACTTATGCATGGAGGTACCAGAGAAACTGCAAGATCGGAAAATGGGATATGGTCAGTGTTACAGTATCCCTTTTGTGGGTATGTCATTGGTGTCAACACGCTTTGTTCCAATTAGAGTTGCGCACTTGGAAGCACTGGTTCGACCAGAAGCTCCTTTACGATCAGCTACAAATGAGGAATACGTCAAATTATTTGCTCCGCAACAAACAGGGATGATGATCAAAGATCTTAACTGTAAATATGAAGCTCTCGTAGAAAATGAAATGTTTTCATTACCCCGTTTAAGTAAAGGGAATCATGTTATTTTTGATGAATTATTTGCATGTCCAATCTTGTACTCGTCGACAAAAATGCCAGATCAGTTACTGGCAGAGTTATTGCAAATAGAAAAAGTAATGTTGTCTATAGATAATATTTATGTTGAGTATAAAGGGTATAGATTGGCAGGCTTTGATGCGCATCGAGAGGAGTGTTCCTTAGCGTTACTCAGGCTGTCTTTAGGTTGTGAATATATGCGGTTGCTGGGAGGTCTTGTCTATTTTCTTGATGGTCTCGATATTGCAGATTCGTACAAAGACAAAACGCAGAGTTTTGCGAGAAGGTTGTTTGAATATATGAATGATATGCAGGAATCTTTATCGCAAGAATTGGTGGACAATCCCTTGTATGATTGGCATGCCGTAATGTTAGACGGCTTAGGCTTACAGAAAGATATCAAAAAACGCCTTTCTTTATCTGCCTTGCTCAAAGAATATGATTTAACCATACGTGAAAAAATAAGTATAGGGCCTCATATCAGGGTAGGCAAATGACGAGAATGATAACTGGACTACAGGATGGAAGGGCATTGAGGTGTTGTTGATTTTCGGGTAGACAGTATCTACCGAATATTTACCTCATATTAGTGTCCATCCGTGGCTTAGAACTATTCTTGTTCAAGTTGTTGTGTATAAATACGCCCATACCAATCATGATGATTGTTGCGATGTGGTAAGTTAAAAAGTATGAGGTTGTTTTCGTTTCGGGTGGGTATAGGCATGCCGCGGGCATCCCAGCCGCCAGAAGGAACCCAACTTTGTTTGTCTACGGTATTGCAGAGGGCGAGCGGTGTTGCGTTTTCGGCAGCGCGGCTCATGTAATGGGCGGGGATGATGGTGGGTTTCACGCCTTCATCTACGTCGGGGCCTGCCATGTGGGCAATGCTGAGGAAAGCGTCTGCACCAGCACGGAGTTGGTCTGCCCAAACGGTGGGGAAACGGAGGTCAAAACAGATGCTGATACCGCAGCGCCAGCCGTTTATGGTGGTTATGAGTGGTTTTGTACCTGCGACAAAGTGATTGGTATCTAGCGGAGTGAGGCACCGTTTGTGGTAGCGTTGCGGCGTGCTGGCTCCGCAGATGAAAGCATCGTTGCTGATGGTTTGTTGTCCGTTGGTAGTGCTTCGCACAGAGGCAGTGCCGAGTATCAGGTGGATACCTGCTTGCTCTGCACGAATGTGGAGCAGGTCTTCCTCATCGGCGTAATGACACCAGTTTATGTCAGAAAGGTCGTCCCTTACTGCACTTGGGTAGCCACAGAGGGCGCATTCTGGGGTAAGCAAAACCTTTGCTTTAGCTGCTGCTGCGTTGTGGATAGCTTGTTCAATGGTGGCTCTATTGGCTTGCACATTGGCACTGGGAGTCATCTGCACACAGGCAACATGCAGGCTTTTTGTGGCTTCAGCGCTGGGGGCGGTACTGGGAATGGACATTCTTGATATGGTCAGCAATATGTGCGCCCGCGCAATAGGAGATGCCCATTATGAGCCACGATCGCTACCAAAGCCCACTAACCAGCCGCTACGCTTCTGCCGAAATGGCATGGAACTTTTCTGATGATAAGAAGTTTCAAACATGGCGAAAACTGTGGATAGCCCTTGCTAAATCCGAGCAAACATTGGGTTTAGAGATTACCAACGAACAAATTGAGCAGATGGAAGCCAATGTTGAAAATATCGATTATGAGCTTGCCGCAGTAGAAGAGAAAAAACGCCGTCACGATGTTATGGCACATGTTCATACTTTTGGCGAGTGTTGTCCAGATGCTGCACCTATTATTCATCTTGGTGCTACCTCATGTTTTGTTGGTGATAATACAGACCTCGTTGTTTTGCGTGATGGTCTAGATATTTTACTACCCAAATTAGCGACTGTTATAGACCGCTTTGCTGCTTTTGCTCGTGAGCATGCCAGCCTACCAACTCTTGGCTTTACCCATTATCAACCAGCGCAGCTAACCACTGTTGGCAAACGCGCCTGCCTCTGGTTACAAGAATTAGTGATGGATTTGCGCAATATTGAACGTTGTCGCAAAGACTTGCGTTTCCGTGGGGTAAAAGGCACCACTGGCACCCAAGCAAGCTTCCTGACCTTGTTTGACGGTGATCACGATAAAGTGGAAGAACTAGACCGCCTTGTTACTGCTGCTGCTGGTTTTGATAGCGCTTACATTGTTACTGGTCAAACTTATAGCCGTAAAGTTGATGTTGATATTCTGTCTGCTCTTGGCAGCTTCGGTGCAACCGCTCATAAGATCGCAACAGATATTCGTCTGCTTGCCAACCTTAAAGAAATTGAAGAACCATTTGGCAAAGATCAAATTGGTTCATCGGCTATGGCCTACAAGCGTAACCCAATGCGCAGCGAGCGCTGTTGTAGCCTTGCTCGTCATTTAATGGTCCTTGTTGGTGACGCACAGCACACTGCTGCTGTTCAATGGATGGAACGTACCCTAGATGATAGCGCCAACCGCCGTATTAGTCTTGCCGAAGCATTCCTGACTGCTGACATTGTGTTGTCTATTTTACAAAACGTTAGTGAAGGTTTGGTGGTTTATCCAAAAGTGATCGAACGTCGTATCAATTCCGAATTACCATTTATGGCAACTGAAAACGTGATTATGGCAATGGTACAAGCTGGTGGTGATCGCCAAGAATGCCATGAAGAAATTCGTGTCTTATCACATGAAGCGGCAGCCGTGGTGAAACAAGAAGGCGGTGATAACGATTTGATCCAACGCATTCGTAATACCGCGTATTTTGCACCAATTCATGATCAACTTGATGCATTGCTTGACCCATCCACCTTCACTGGCCGCGCTCCAGAACAAGTTGCTCGCTTCCTTGCAGAAGAAGTTGATGTCTGTCTTGCTCCATACGCAGGTGGTTTGGATGGTAGCAGCGAACTCAGTGTGTAGCAACGCTGTTTGTATTGAATACACAACAGGCCAATGTTTTATGCATTGGCCTGTTTTATTGGTTTCTTGTGTTATGAAAAGAGCAGGCCGTTGGCATCTAGCATTTCATCGACGAGTGGTTTAATAATATCAAAGTCGCCACAGAGTGGATTGTTTAATAGGGCGTGGTAACAGAGATTTTTACTTTTTTGTACAGCAGCTTCAACGGTGAGCGTTTCATATGCTTTAACTGATTGTACAAGGCCGCGATAGGCCAGTGGTATTTCATCCTGTTGGTAGACTGGTGTTGCCCCATTTTTCCCTATAGAACAGAGTACCTCAACAACGGCATTGTCATCAATGTCTTTTACCGCACCATTGTTTTGAACGCTGCAAATAAGTTTTTCTCCACTATCATTGTAAATGCTTTCAAGAGTAGTGAAGGTCACATTTGAATAGCCGCCACCACCACGTTTTTTAAGTGAATGTGGTTTTTCACATACATTAGGATCAGCAACTTCGGAGAAAAGTTCTCGTTGGTTGTGCATGACTTGACGTGAGCGTGGCATGTCTACGTCTCTCGCCTTTTCATAAGATGCGTTTTTATGAAAAAAGTAATCAAGGTAAGAAATAGGAAAGGCATTCAGGCTTTTGATTAAAGGTCGCATAGCATCACGATCTTTAAAAAGGTCTTTGTCATCAACAAGTCGTTCGATTATTTTTGTGGTAACATCCTTTCCTTCTGATGTAATGCGATGAATAAATCCGAGATGATTGAGGCCAATTGATGAAATTTCCATATCAGGATAATCTTTTCCATAGGCGTTGATCAATTCCATGCTGTTGAGTGGGATTCCAGAACACAGACCAATGACTTTTGCTTTTGTATGTCGGATGATTGCTTCTGTAATAATGCCAGACGGGTTTGTGTAATTTAACATCCATGCATGTGGAGCCACACGTTCAACAGCGCGAGCAATGTTGAGCATTTCAGGAATGGTTCGTAATGCTTTGCACATGCCACCAGGGCCAGTGGTTTCTTGGCCAACAATGCCATATTTTAAAGGAATAGTTTCATCTAGATAACGCCCCTGTAATCCACCAACACGAATTTGACAAATAACAAAATCAGTTCCTGTTAAAGCGTCATCCAATTCAGTGTATTGTTCAATAGCAATATCTCGTCCAGACTCTGCAACCATGCGTTTGGCCAGATTGACCATAGCGTTTAAACGTTCTGGATGGATGTCCTGCATGGTAATGCGACCAACAGGTAAGCGTTGTGGATCATAGCTAATAATTCCTTCAATTAATTCTGGCGTATAATTGCTGCCGCCGCCAATGAGGGCTATGGAGATTGTACTGCTGCTCATGAGAAGATTCCTTGAGTAGTGGTGAATGTGTGTTGTCTGGTTTGATGAATGACATGAGTAGAACCATGTTTTTCCAGTGACGGAGCATTATGGATTTTAACCTTTTTCTAGGCATGCTTGATAAATGGGAAGGGGGTTGTGGTGCGCAAAAGATGCAGCCAAAATACATGCACCAATTTGTGGTGAACAGATTGGTGTGTTTATGGTAAGGTCTGTGAGGTGGTCATGGAGATGTTCGTGGAGATATTCCATAAATGTAGTGCTGTAGCCTTTGAAGACGCCACCACCAAGTGTGAGCATATGTGGTCCTGTGCCCATGCGAACTGCCATAGCATAGGCAGTCAGACAATATTCTCGAACTTGTCGCTGAACAAGAATATCTGCGGCGGCATCCTTTTGTTGCCAAGCATCCATTATTAAAGGAACAGTACTGACTATTTTTTTGTTTGAAAGAGTGCCACGGTAACATGCTTCTGCATATTCTTGTTCTGTGCATGCGTAGTGCTGAAGAGCAGCATCGACTAAAGGTGTACGTTGATGTCGACCTTCTATCATACGAGCAACAAGCCGTTGTAAGTCATAACGTATATCGGCGATTTGACCAACGCCGAGGCAGTCATAAATAACTTCGTTGCCAATACTTGTACGCCACGCGGTTGTTGAGCCAGAACCATGTTGAATAATCATTGAGCGTGGCTCCATGCTGGCTCCAGCAAGAGCAATAATACCATCATTTACTAAGCGTATTTTATGAGGTGCTATAGTGAGCGCCTGAGATACGGCCTGTAGTTGTACTGGTAATTCATCAACAAAATCAATGCCATTTAAGCCAAGGCATGCCGCTTGTATTTGATCTGGGGTGACTCCAGCTTGGCGATATATTTCTTCTGCAAATGTTTTAAGGAAAGTGCGGGTCTCTTTATCTGGACTACCAACAAAAAAACAGGCACCAGCTGTATGGCGAGCATGTATTGTGCCCGTCTCGTCTATGAGTATTCCAGCGGTCTTACTGCCTCCTCCATCTATTCCTATAAGCATAGTGTGTTCCCCTGGAGATGCATTATATGCTCTCTAATCTTGGTATACTTGCATATATTGATCAATTTATATCATTTTATGTCATGAGAGAGATGCAGCAGCCTATTGGAAACCCTCGTAGTATTGGTACCGTTGGTTTAGCGCAGGGTGTTGGTTTAATGCAAGGGCTCCATCTACACGATGAAATTGAATGTAATTTTGTCTGTTCGGGTACGGCTCGCTACCTTGTGGCGGGGCATACTTATGAGATTAAAAAGGGTGCTATGATATGGTTGTTTCCTGAGCAAGAGCATACTTTATTAGATTTTTCTACGGATTTTAGCATGTGGGTGCTCTTGTTTCGTAAAACTGTTTTTGAGAAGCTTCAACTTTCTGATAATAACCGTCATCAATTGCAAGCATCGCATCATGATGGTCAATATTGTAAATATCTCAATAGTCAGGCATCACACCTCTTATCAAAAGATTTGGAAGAAGTTGCAACGTTAAGTGAAGATGACCTTGATATGAATAAGGTGACCATGCCGTATCTCCTGCTGCGTAGCTGGGATCTTTTTCAGGAAGCTGAATATATACCAAATAATAACCTAGTACATCCGTCTATAGAAAAGACAGCACGCATATTACAAGACAGAGATTATGATTTACCTGAACTGGCTGCGCAGGTTGGTTTTTCTCCGAGTCATCTCAGCCGATTATTTAAACAGCAAACAGGAATTAGTTTTTCTCATTTTCGGAATCAACGTCGTCTTGAACGGTTTTTCTGCCTATATGGATCAGGGCAATCTGTGACAGCGCTGCAAGCATGTTTAGAGGCAGGTTTTGGCAGTTATGCGCAATTTAATCGTGTGTGTAAACAAATAACGGGAGGTTGTTTACGTGACACCAACAGATAATATGTGCCTAAGATATTAGGCTGAGTGTTGTAAACAAAACGGTGGGGGTCTGACCGTTTTTTGTATCTTGTTGGGCGCATTCTCGTATCATATTGTTCTTGGTATGACTAGTGCCAAGAACTATTGTAGAAGCATGTATAGAGCCCTCTTCCTTTCCTTATTACTCATGTCGGCATTCGCAGCGGAGACGCTTTCATCTAGCGCTGCCAAGAAAATCGTCAAACAATATGTTGCCTCTGATAATCCAGTTGCATTTCTTACTGATCTTGTTGGCAAGGACTTGCTCAAAAAACCCCGTGATGCTGAACGCCTCGTGCCCGTTATTCTTAAGGCGCTTGCTCAACCGCTTAAGCCGACTTCACAGGATCTCACCAAAAACCTGGATGAGAAGCGAAAGAAAGTGCAAGGGATGATGGGCATTAAATCCGCACCAGTTGCCATGGTGGAAACAACAGTTGGCCCCATGCGTGCAATTTGTACGGGAAAGCCTTCCGCCCGCGCTCCGCTCTTGGTGTACCTGCATGGTGGTGGTCATGGTGGAACAAAACATCCTGGCCATCTTGATAATGAAATGGCATGGGGGTGGGGTTTTCACCGAAGCCGAATGATTACCTCAACTTCTGCTGCTTGTATCCCGCGCTGCATTAGTGATACCGCTCTTAATGCTTGGATACTAGATACGGATATTGAGGCGTTGAGCCAAACACTTGATGCGTATCTTCGCTCATTTCCAGTTGACGGAAACCGTATTTATTTGATGGGTACTTCGATGGGCGGCTATGGCGTTTGGAAAGCAGGCGCGATTGAGGCGGATCGCTTTGCCGCTATAGCAAGTCTTGCTGCTGGCTGCGCTGAGAAAAAAAAGACGGCGCTCGAAAATCTTGCCTCAACCTCATTTGGTGTATTTATTGGCAGTAAGGACCGCAAACGTTTAAAGGAAGCGGAACGGGGGAAAGCCGTACTTGAATCGTTAGGTATTACACCCCAGTGGACGGTTTATGAAGGAAGCGGGCATGCCCTACCTGATACCGCTTATGGCGATGTCGATGCATTTTTTCGCACACATAAGCGAGACCCTTATCCAGCGCAATTACGTTGGCATCCACAAGTCAGCTGGAAAAAACGTTTCTATCATCTTCGTATTGATAAGCCGCAAGCTGGTATGTCTGTGAACTGTGATTGTTCCGCAAATGCCATTAACATTACTAGTGACAAAGTGAATGCTCTTAGCATTTACCTTAACGATACCCTCGTCAATGTGGATGAGATCGTTACTGTAACGTGGAACGGAACTGATGTGTATAAGGATATACCAGGGCGACATCTTGGCGTTTTACTTGAAAGTCTTCAGGAGCGTTCCGATGCAAGTCAATACTATACGGCCCGTATTGACTTGAAGAACTAGCCTATGTCTCAGTTACGATAGTGCTGACGATAGTGGCTTGTACTCAAATCAAATATTTTCCGAAAATGAACCTGTGCCCTTAAGGCACCCTGGCTCTGTATTTTGTTACAGATAAAATGCAGCCAATGATTGCGCTTGAGAAAAATATGAATCACCGAAAGTGTTGAGGTGGTTTAAAATATGATAGAGTTGGTAGAGTGGTTTACGCTCTGAATAGTGTGGATCAAGTGGATAGGCTTCTGCATAAGCATTATAAAATGCTGGAGCAAAGCCGCCAAATAATTCAGTCATGGCGAGGTCGGCTTCACGATGGCCGTAATAAGCAGCAGGGTCAATAAATACGGGTGTGGATGGTGTTGCACAGAATACATTGCCGTTCCAAAGATCGCCGTGTAAAAAAGAATGTTGCGTTCCAGCGGGAAGGAGATTGGTGATAGTGGCAATAATATGTTCAACAGAAGAAATAAGCGAACGGTCTGCGTAACCTCGTTCGATGGCGAGGTCTAATTGATAGCGCAGGCGATGTTCAGCAAAAAAATCAGGCCAAGAATGATGAAACGTATTTATTTGCGGCGTATGGCCAATGAAATTATAATGGTCCCAACCACATCGGTCATTCGTGTTGCGATGGAGTTGGGCAAGCTGTTGTCCTGCTGCTGTCCAGAAATCAGTAGTGGTTGCCCCCGGAGGCAAGTATTCTAATAGAAGAAAAGCTTCGTCTGTGCCATCAGCTACGGCCAGGACTTGAGGAACCTTTACAGGCATTTTATTCAGAGCGTATGCCTCGCATTGAAATGCTCGTGCATCTGTACCACGTTTAATAAAAACCTGTTGGCCATTTTCTAAAGTAGCGTGGAAAGCCTCATTAATGCAGCCGCCTGAACAGGGTGTTTTCTTGGCAATGGGTGCGCCGCATGTTTGCATACAAGCATCGCGTATTGTAGCAGTTTTAATCATCGTCTGCGGTGGTGACTGGGATGACTAAACGAAAACCAATATGTTCTTGAGCAACGCTTGGGTTTTCAAAACGTTTAGAAGCACTTCGGCACTGCGTGGGTGGTTCCATCCATGAACCGCCACGGACAATTTGTTGGTCTTCTGAGCCATAATCACTGGTACACCATTCGGCAAGGTTGCTATTCATGTCATACAGTTTCCAATTATTGCTATTACGTAGACGAGATTGGGCATGTCCTAGTTCTGTTTCTGCTGTGGTGTCTAAAAATTCGTATACAGCATCAAGCGGGTCTTGTTCGTTGCTGAGAGCCTCTTCCCAGATTGGACGCAAAAGGGTGTGGGTGGCAAATAATAAATCATGCTCTTTGAGCGGGTAAGGGGTGCTGGTGTCAGCGCGGCAGGCATATTCCCATTCTGCTTCGGTGGGGAGGCGTGCGTGTAGTTTTGGATAGAGTGTATTTAATTGTGCTAAGAATCTTTGAATATCATCATAGCTTACTCCAGAAATGGGATCGTGGGCAGAGAGTGATTCAATATTAGTACCCATGACCATATTCCATAATTGAGTACTGCATTCAGCGTCAGCCATCCAAAAATCGGAACGAATAGGGATGGATATTTGAGATTCATGTTCGGTTCGATGTTCTTCGGTGCTTGGACTACCGATTAACGTTTGTCCATTTTTCGGTTTGTGAATATAAACAAAATGTTCATCAGTGCTTGCGAGATAGGCCCAGTGCTGGGTACCATCGGTTGTGTGTTGTTCTTTGGCCCATTCCGGTTCATAGCGAGAATTATCGACCGTTAGCAGTTGTGGTATAACAACAGTGAACCAAATGCCGAGTATGATAAACATTGCCAGCATAACCATGCGTTTATCAATATGTATACGTGGCCGTGACATGGGTCGTGCGGTATTGTGTGCTGATTGAATGGTTGGAGAATTATTTTGGATAGCAGGTTTAATGCCTGTAATGGTACCTCTGCCACCGCTTGCATGGAGCAGTGGTTTGCCGCTGAGGGCAGCATTAATATCCTGTAGAAAATCGGCCACACAGCGGTAGCGCTGTTCTCGATCTTTTTCTAACGTTTTTTTGATAATAGCTACAACAGGCTCAGAGAGAGAGGTGTTCAGTGCGCGCGGATCTTGTAGTGGGTCAGAAAGGATTTTATGGGTAATAGCATAAACCGTTTCACCAGAGAAAGGTTCTTGGCCAGTCAACATCTTATAGAACATCGCACCAAGAGCATAAATATCGGTGCGAATATCAACATCAGTTTGACCGCTAATATGTTCAGGAGACATGTAAGCAGGCGTTCCCATCGCCATGCCGGTCATGGTCATCCGATCATCTCCGGCAGCATCGCGGGCAAGCCCAAGATCACCAATGTGGGCATGGCCCTGCTCATCTAGGAAAATATTGCCCGGTTTAATATCTCGGTGAACGAGCCCAGCCTGTTCAATGGCTTCAAGACCATGTGCGCAGTCTTGTAAAAGGGTTAGCGCTTTATGCTCACTAAGGATCTGTTTTGCGTTTAACAGGTCGGAGAGATCGCCACCAGTTACTAGTTCAAAGGCCATATAGAGGAGGCCGTTGTGTTCATTTGCATCGTAAATTTGAATAATATTTGGATGAGAAAGGCTACCGGCAACTTTTGCTTCCCGCAAGAAACGGGCAATAAAGTCAGGATCAGTACACATTTCTCGCTTCAAGACCTTGATAGCCACTTCACGGTTAAGAGGCGGGGCTTGGGTTGCCTTATACACAACTCCCATGCCGCCTTCACCGAGAATAGCAGTAATATTATAGCCCGGAATGTTGGGGGGCTCGGTTGATGCAGTCGCTTGTTGGCTGATGCGCTGCGGGTCTACATGGCCAAGATCAATAGTGACAGCAGTAGACGGGTTTGATATGTCAGTGCGAACGGTAGGAGCAGTGTCCAGAGAAGGTGGAGGCAGTGGAATAGTTTCGTCATCGTCCATGCAGAAGTATGTGCAATAATCAAGCCCGAGACAAGCACGGGCTTGAAAAAGTAACAAAAGAAACGATACTCCAAATCTTATGAGTGTATCTGATGATAATAACAGCTCCAGCCCTGACGACTCTTCTGAGTATGAGCCTCCCCTTGATGGTACGTCAAACGATGCGTCTGAGCATGCCGATGGATCTCAAGGGACCGAGAAAGAGCAACGGAAGTTCATAGAACAACTCTTTGAACAAGTTATTCGTCCGCAGCTAGAAGGTATTGCTGAAAAAATTGCTGATTTACAAGAAAAGAAACGAACATCATATGATGATGTCGGTAGCAATTTTACGCCGCCAAGTGAATTTAGTATGGATGGTGGAGAATCTGAAATTAGCGATGATGAACACCGTGAAATGATGAACAATTTAATGAGCGCTTTTGGCGGTGCTGATGGTGAAATAGACCTCAATAATTTGCCATTTTCAATAGATGATTTAGAAATGAATATTCCTACAGATGTTTCAGAGCTGCAAGGAGAAGCACTCGTTTTTGGTGCCTTGGATCAAGAAGGTGCTAAAGCTGCGGAACATATCATGGGGCAATTACAAAAACACACTGCCGAAGGTTTATCAGTAGATTATGTTTTGAAAGAAATGTGTGATGTTGATATTAAAAACATTGGTGAACAAGAAGTCGGCAACATGAAGGTGAACTTTATAGAGCTTGGTCTTGGTGATGAAGATACCCCAGAAACATTATCATCAGACGATTTGCAAAAAATGTTTGATCGCTAAAGAGTGTAACGGCGACTATCAAACAATAGTAGAATACCCCCAAGGAGTGTGTTATGCGTTTTTCTTTACAGATAGTGATGGCCTTTTTATGTATGCAGAGTGTTGCCGCTCTAGAGATTGGTGATATCGCACCAGCTATCCCCAACCTCAACGTGGTTAAAGGCACGCCAGCAGCAGAAGATTCTGGTAAGTGGCGTGTGGTAGAGTTTTGGGCGACATGGTGTGGACCTTGTGTGCAAAATATTCCGCATTTAACAGAGTTACAATCAGAATATGCAGAATACATACACATCACTGGTATAAGTGATGAAGACAAAACTACTGTGGTTCCCTTTGTTGAGAAGCAGGGTGATCGTATGAATTATTGTGTGGTTTATACCGATCGGGCAAATTATGCAGAGACTTACGGCCCTCTATTTCAAGGTATTCCACATGCTTTTCTTATCAGTCCTGATGGTGAATTCTTATGGCATGGTCATCCTGGAGAAATGGATGTTATTTTGAAGCAAGCCATTGCAGGTACTTACGATATTGAAGCCGCTAAACGTAAAGCAGAAGCACAGAAGCAATCAGCAGGTCTTGAAGAAGCTCTGCAAAAGAGCTTTCAAACAAATGATTTAGAAAAAATTAGCAAAGCGGCAGATGCGCTTCTAGCAATTGTACCAGTGCATGAGCAAGGAATGAATGTTAAGAAAATAATTGCCCAACAAAAAAATGATCCAAGCATTTGGCGTAAGACCTTAGAGCATATAGAAATAGAAAACCTCAGTGGTGAAGAATTAAATAGCGTGGCGTGGTTGCTGGTAACTGAAGAACATCTCTTATATCGCAACGTTGACCTTGCTGTGCACTTTGCCGAAATTGCAGTTGAAAAATCACCCGATAATAGTGCCTTGTTAGATACCCTTGCCCGTGCCTATTATGTTGCGGGAAAAATAGACCAAGCGATAAGCACCCAAGAACGAGCGGCGAAGCTAGAAGAGCACGATATGAAGTTAGAAGCAATATTGAACTATTACAAAGAATTAAAGAATTTATAGAGCGCTTTTTGCCTGAGCATGGATGATCTTCCATGCTGTTCTTTTTTTACAAAATACCTCTTGCGGACCTTGATGTCTATAATATATACTCATGATAGAGGTCTTTGTCATGTTTGTAAAAAATAGGCCAGTAACAGCGTCACAAAATCGCACTAATAGTTTGATTCGTTTACGACGTTTTCTTGTGGTGAGTTCAGCTGTTTGGCTAGTACTTTGGTTGGGCTTAATGGCTTGGATGATTTACCGCTCTTGGGACGATGCACAGCGAGCGGTATATGTAACGGCTAAAGTGAGTTTTCAGAAAGATGTTGTTTATCGCACGTGGAACGCGAAGCACGGAGGTGTGTTTGTTCCCGTGGGTGAGCATGCTCAGCCAAACCCATATCTTGAAGGGCTTATAAAAAGAGATATTCAAAGCGTTGATGGTACACAGCTGACTTTGATAAATCCAGCATTAATGACGCGTCAGGTACAGACGATAGAAAAAGATATGTTTTCTCATTATGGGCATATAACCAGTCTTAATCCGTTAAATAAGGAAGATAACCAGCCAGACGAATGGGAAAGAGCCGCGTTGTTATCTTTTGAAGAAGGCACAGAAGAATATACGGGATTATGGGTGGATAAAGGGCAAGAATATTATCGCTACATGGCACCATTTCGTATAAAGCAATCCTGTATGATTTGCCATGAGCAACAAGGGTACAAAATTGGTGATATACGTGGGGGGATTAGCGTGGCAGTGCCAATGGATGAAACGAGATCTCGTTTTTTTGCCGCTACGGTGCGAAGTGTATTGGTGTGTTTGTGCGCTTGGTTGATTGGTACAGTGATGTTGTTTTGGGGCGGTCGCAAGGTTCGTTCTGATATTATCCGTCGAAGAGAAGCTGAAAAAATAATCAGCGAAGAAAATGAAAAAAAATCGGTTATCATGTCGTCTATCCCAAGTATTCTGATCATATTAGATAGGGAAGAACGGGTTACAGATTGGAATAAAACTGCAGCGGAGGCCTTTGGCTTGTCTCGTGCACAGGCTATTGGCCATCGTATTTCAGCTTTAAATTTGGGTGGAAATGTGCCTCAAGTGTTTATGAATCCAGAGTCTGATAATGCCATGGTTTTCCCGGAAGTGCGATACAAACGCGCAGATGATCAAGTTGGTATTGTGCATTTCACTGCTTCTTTTCTCCAAAATGCGGAAGGTGAGATCGTGGGCAGTGTCCTGCTTGGTCGTGATGTGTTGGTTGATATGCAGCGGCAAAATGAGGATTTACACGCGCAAAAAATGGAGTCTATTGGTCAATTATCAGCAGGTATTGCCCATGAAATAAATACTCCGATTCAATACGTAGGTGATAATGTCCGATTCTTGCGAGACGCCTATACGGATATTCAGAAGCTCCTCGATGTCCACGGGGAATTACTTGAGGTTATAGATAACGGTTGTACTGATGATCTTCATAAGATGGTTGAAAAGGTCCGAGTATTAAAGGAAGAAATCGACCTCGATTTTGTATTGGAAGAATCAGGTCCTGCTTGTGTCCAAGCTTTGGAAGGCGTGCAGCGCGTTGCAAAAATTGTTGCAGCGATGCGTTCTTTTTCTCATCAAGGGCAAGAAGATGAGAAGGTCGCAACAGATATTAATCAGTGTATTGAAAACACAACGCTTGTGGCTCGCAATGAGTATAAATATGTCGCAGAATTAATCTTGAATTTGGATGCTCATTTACCGCAGATTTCATGTGTTACAGGTGCGATTAATCAGGTATTCTTAAATATACTGGTGAATGCTGCGCATGCGATAGAAGAAAAGATAGGGAGAGATAGAGCAGAAGAAAAAGGTATTATCACGATAACAACAGGCATGAGCGGCGATATGATTTTTATTCGTTTTGCAGATTCAGGAACGGGTGTGCCAGAATCTATATTGCATAAGGTGTTTGATCCATTCTTTACGACGAAAAAAATAGGAAAAGGAACAGGACAGGGCATGGCCTTGTCCCATCGTATTATCGTTGAGGAGCATTGTGGTAAAATAGAGGTTGCAAATTGCCCAGAAGGAGGTGCAGAATTTAGCGTGTATTTACCGATTAAAGGCTGTGGAGACAATGATGAGTGATGGTAATCAAATGACAGAGGAACAAGGTTGGCCAAGTGAAGAGCAGTTAACCATACTTATTAAAAGTATGGCAGAAGAAGGGACATCATCATCAGTACATAAAGCAATTTATAAGCCACGAGTTTTATTTGTTGATGATGAGGCGAATGTGTTAAGCGGTATCCGGCGTATGTTGTGTGGAAAGCGTTCTGTCTGGGATATGGAATTTGCAGGTAGTGGGCAAGAAGCGCTAGAACGCTGCGAAAAACAGCCGTATGACATTATTGTGTCGGACATGCGCATGCCAGGCATGACTGGTGTTGAATTGCTCACCAAAATTCAAAAGCGTTGGCCACATACGATTCGATTTATTTTATCCGGTAATGCACGACCAGAGGAAGTTTTGCGAACGGTTGGCCCTGTGCATCAGTACATAGCCAAGCCCTGTGATTCAGAGATATTACAGGCAAAGTTAGAAAAAACAGTTATGTTGCATGGGGCTTTAGAAAGTGTTCGAAATGCACGTATCGATGTTGATATTAATAGTATTCCCAGTTTTCCAACCGTCTATCGTGATTTACAACAGATGTTGAATAATGATGAAGCTACTGTGGCAGAAGTGGCTCAGATAGTAGAACAAGACCCCGTGTTAACCTTACATATTCTTAAAATGGTCAATTCCGCTTATTTTAGTGTGTCGCGTGTTTTATCCGATGTATCAGAGGCAATAGCTGTTATTGGTTTGGAGAGTGTTCAGGCAATTATGTATAGTGTACAAGCGTTTGAACGGATGCCTTTCCAACAAGAAGCGCAAATTATTGTTGATCAGCTGTGGGACCATTCTCAACGCTGCGCCCTGATAGCACGTCGTATTATGAAAGAATGTGGCGGTAATAAATCCGAGTTAGAAGCTGCGTTTTTTGCTGGTCTCGTGCATGACCTTGGGCATCTTATCCTATTATCTCAACAAGGTGCCCGCTTTTTCCGTACCTTAATGGCAGTAAAAAAATACAAAGTCCCTTTGCATGAAGCAGAGCGGGCCGTGTTTAAGGTGACGCATGCTGATTTATCTGGTTATATGATGGCATTGTGGGGTATTTCTGATTCGGTTATCGAACCTGTGTTATTCCATCATGATCCTTTGTCTGTGCTGTCGCAGTATGCTCCAGATGAAATGAGTGTTACCTTGGCGGTGCATTTAGCAGAGGTGATCGATTGTCAGATCCATTCAGGGGTGCTATTTGAAGAACATTTATCGACGGAAATCCTCGCCCATCCATGTGTACGGCAGAATTATCAGAAATGGCTGGAAGCTGTGAGGAATGAGACAGGACAAGAGCATACTCATGGATGAAAAAATTCTCTTTGTTGATGATGAGCCAAATGTTCTTCAAGGGATTAAGCGTATCTTGCGAGGACATTATGTCATTCAAACAGCGGGAAGTGGTGCAGAAGCATTGGCTGTGTTAGAAAAAGAAGGAAGTTATTCAGTTATTGTTTCAGATATGCGCATGCCAAATATGAATGGTTTGGAGTTGCTTACGACAGTGGCTACCCGTTGGCCGCATATGGTACGGATGGCACTTACAGGACAGACTGATATTGTGACAGCGGCTGAAGCGGTTAATACTGGGCAGGTATACCGATTTTTAACAAAACCTTGTGCGATAGAAGTACTCAAGGATGCGCTTGATGCCGGAATAAAGCAATACCGGTTGATTATTTCCGAAAAAGAACTGCTTGAAAAAACACTGACTGGTAGTGTCCACATGCTTATGGATGTGGTATCACTGATTGATCAAAATCTTTTCAGCCAGATGGCGGAATTACGAACACTCGTCAGTAAATTTTGCAAAGCTTTACAGGTGCGGTCTGCATGGCAAATCGAAATGGCGGTCACGCTTTCGCAAATTGGAACTATTATTCTACCGCAGGAAGTCCAAGTAAAACGTCAGGCGGGGCTTGAGTTAAGTCGTTCAGAACAGGAATTAGTTCATAGTGTTCCTCAGGTCAGCAGTCGTTTGCTTGGGCATATACCTCGTTTGGACGGCGTTGCATCTATTATTTATTTTATAAATAAGCATTATGATGGAACGGGTTTTCCAAAGGATGCTTTGTCTGGTTCCGAGATCCCTTATGGATCTCGTTTACTTCGTATCATTATTGATTTAATGGAAGAAGCCGGAAAGCAAAGAGATTTTAAAAAAGCAATGGATGTGCTTGTGAATCGTAGTGGGTATTATGATCCGAGTATTCTCGCAAATATTGGTGTATTTATTATAGGAATGCATCGGAAAAATCAATCTGGTGAAGGTGAACGAGTTGTGTCCTTAAACGGATTGCGTGTCGGTGATCGTTTAAATGGCCCAATTATGACAAAAGACGGTAAGCTTTTATGTGCTGCGGGTATTGTAATGAACGAAACAATGCTTGAGCATATTTATAACTATGAACAAATTACAGAATTGAATGATCGTGTTTCTATTGTGAGAGAATGGTAGGAGAAGAGTATGTTATTCACCCATAAAGCTCGTGTGTTATGTATTGATGATGATGACATCATGATTGAAGCAATGAAACGTGTCTTGAGAGATAGTCATTATGACTTGGATTGCTGTATCTCTCCTGTTCAAGCCTTGGAATGGATGGAAGAGAATCCCTACGATGTGGTGATTAGTGATGTGGGTATGCCGGGTCTCAACGGTATTGAACTCTTGAGTGAGATGTATCAACGCTGGCCAGATAGTGAGCGTTTGGTGTTGTCTGGGCAATCCGATTTTAATGTAGCACTAGCGGCGATCAACGAGGGTCATGTTTCTCGTTTTTTTATAAAACCTTGTAATACAGACGAACTTAAATTAGCCATAAAAGATGCCATTCGTAAAAAAGAATTATTAGAAGCAGCACGTCATCTCTATCAACGCTGCCAGGATTTAGAGGGTACGGTGGAGCATCTTTTAAATAACGCGGAAGAACCTTCTTCCTCAATGCCAATGCCTGCAGCCGAAGGTAATATCAAAATTGATTGGGAAGACTTCTTGTTTTAAGTGGAGAGAGTGTTCTGAACACTGGGTGAGCAAAAGAGATAAGAAAATAAGAATACCAAGTGGCCCTCACGTCTGATAGCACACAGCGAGTGTCGGCGTTGGTTTTAACGACGACGATTTCCAAGCGGTGGGGTGTGGATAGAAACAGATCGCCAGCGTCTATGTCATCAGGCTGAGATGAAAGTAAAAAAAACATTGCCTGAAGAATATGATCTCTTTAGAGACGTATGTACAGTTTGATAGACAATAAGAGATGAAGAGAAGGGCGATCCTCATCACTTATGGCTCTAAGAGAAGTACATGGACAGTTCGTTTTCGGCAATGAATACGTTTTTTGTATGTGAGGTGTTGTTGAGAGAGTATTGCTTGCATTACTTGCTGAGAATGGAGCATGTTGTCACGAATCGACAAGGTTCCATTTAGTGATCTGTGATCAAGTAAGGCGGGAGTAGCTATTAATGTGGTGCAAATTGTTTCTTTTAGTTTTCCTGTGCGTAACCGCTATTCAAGCCTTTGAATGGCAGACTTTAGAGCAAGAAGTCGTGGCTACGGGTGAACATGATGTTGTTGAATTAGTTTATCCTTTTGAAGTTGGTACTAACGAAACAGTGCGAATCAAAGAAGTGAAATCGTCATGTGGATGTGCCGTTGTTTCCGGTTTTAAGGGTGCTACTTTTCAGCCCAACTATAAAGGTGACATGAAAGTTTCTTTCTTCACGTCTTCACGTCGAGGTGTGCAAGAAAAGAAGGTGACGGTCACCGTAGAAACGGGGAGCGGTGAACAAAAAACGGCGCTTACTGTACGTGTTGTCTTGCCTGAAGTCATTAAGCTGAGTCCAGAAACACTTCTGTGGAAAAAAATATCGGAACTTGGCACATCCAAAACATGCATGATACAGGCAGTACAAGGAAGTTGTCAGATCATAGGAATTGACCATGCGCATATTAAAGAATATAAGATAACGCATACACCCATTCCAGCTGGTGGAGTGGAGTCACTCAATCTTCAGATCGTTCCCAAAGAAAATATCTTCCATTCATCAGCAAAGTTGATGGTGGTAACTAACCACCCTGTTGCACGTTATCAACGGATTCCTGTTCGCCTACTTGTCCGAACTCCGCGACCAACGATTGTACGTACGAGTAAAGATGGGCAATCGAATCAGTCATCAGAAGGAGAAGGGAGCGCTGTTCGTTTGCAATCTGATGCGTCTGGTTTGAAATGGGGGACGACGACGAAACAAGCAACTTCTGTGAATGAAGTGGTTACTTTTCAGGCTGTTGCCGAGTCAGAGGGGTATCAGTTTATGTCAGTAAGGGAACGGCCCTTGGGACAAACCGTTCAAGCATCTGGGGCTCATGATACAATGAATGCTAAGATACTGACCATTTCAATAAAACGAATAGATAAACAGGTGCAAAATAGTGTTGTTCGTGTTGAAGCAATGGCTCCAAGCGGTGGTGTTGTAGTACAGGATTTAAAAGTGACATGGCCGATTGTAGTGAAAGGAACAAAATGAATCAACAACGTTTGTTAAGTATTGTAGGTGGTTGTGTTTTGTTTGTGTTGACTACACAAGTAATGGCGTTTGAGTGGCAAGAAACAGAGCGCCGAATTTTTGTGAAACCTGGTGCATCGTCATGTACGGCAGAATATGTATTTAAAAACACTTCTACTGAACCACTTTTTTTGACATCACTTAAGCAAGTTGGCTATGCACATTTTTTAACCGTTCGCTCTTTGGATAAAAAGATACGCTATGAACCTGGTGAAAAAGGTCGTCTTGAAGTTTTTTACCAAATGATTGGCGCAGGTCACTATTCAGAAAAAAAAGCGGACACTGTTCCTGTAAAGATTCGATACCGCCTTGAAAGTAACGCAGATGATGTTGAAGCCCCTCGCTTACAACTTCATGCTATTATGCCGGTTCCCATTGCTTTTGAAGGGCAGGCTGCTGTTATTTGGTATGCTCAAGATGTCCCCGAAAATAAACAAAAACATATTATTATCGACCCGAGTGTTGATGAACAGCTTGTAAGATGGGATTTTTCGCAGGCGGAACATGTTGGTTGGAATCTGACAATTTTAGCAGAAGACGGTAAGAAATATGACCCTGCTCTCCATGTTGTCCCGCATCATGTCGATTGCCGTCTCGGCGAGAACATTATAAAAAAATGGGAAGCTGGCTATCGTGCAGATGTGTTTCTCATCACAAACACAGGTCGGCGAATAAAATTACGTTTGCGTGTGTATTAAAAAAGAAAAGAAACTTTTAAGGAGTAGATATGAGCTATTTACGCATATTTTTGATTATGATTTCTACACTTGTTATCATTCATGGTTTTGAGTGGCAAGAAAGACACCGTCGTATTATGATGGATGTTGGGCAAACTGTTTGCGAAGCAGAATTTACTTTCCGTAACGATACAGCAGAAGTGATGTACATTACATCAGTGACTGACCCTGTGCAGCATATATCATTAACCGTGCAAGTAGTTGATGATATAACCGTCTATAAGCCAGGTGAAATGGGTCGAGTTCATGTTGCGTATGCAGTGAAAGGAACGCGTCGCAAAGACTTAACATCTATTGCTGCATCATACCGTTTAGGCAATGAGTTGGATGCAAAAATTGTTAAATCTCCCAGAGCAAGACTTGAGGCGGTTGTGCCTGTGAGCATTGCTTTTGACAGAGATCAGGTATCGTTGGCATGGAAAAGTAATCAGTCCAAGACAGCACTTCAAAGGAAGGTCTTTACAGATCTACAGCAAGAAGAGCGCATTGTCTCTTTAGATTTGAATGGGGCGGATCAACAAGGGTGGGAGATCACTTTACGAACAAAAGAAGGTAATATTTTTGCTGCGGAGCAAGATGTGATTCCTGACTACCTAGAAGTTATATCGCCAGACACTGATTTGACCAAGATATCACCGAGGACATATTTTTATATAGTAACTAACACAAGTCGGCGAATAAAATTCTCATTGTATACCATTCCTGATAGAAATAAGAAATGAAACTTTTTACAGCGATTATCATTGCAGGAGTTCTTGTTCTCTTTGTGTGTCTCTGGTGGCAGTACGACTCAGAGCAGCAGGAAGAAGCACATGCCATTGCTGTGTCTCATATGGTTCCGGAAATTGCTAAACATCGAGTATCATTGCATGGTTCACAAGATGAAGAGGTGGCAGTTTCTCTTATTCCAGTGTTCGTGCAATCTTTTTCAGAATGGTCACATCAAGAACAAGCCGCTTTTATTAAGACAGAGCGTAAGAAGGGCATTTTTACCGCAGAGAGGGCGAATCTCTTTCGCGCACTTATTCAAGATAAAAGCTTGAACGATGTGCAAAGAAATAACCTTGGCAATACCGTTCTGAATGGTGATCCGAATGAAGCAGAACTCCCCGGTTTTTTTTGGAAGATGGCAATGGATGAAACGGAAGGTGAACGATGGCGCGATTATGCCATACAATTCACCGGTTTGGCGCTCACCCAAGGAACTGATAATCCAGACGTTCGGCAACAAATAGAAGCACTGATTGTATCAGATGGTGGTCGCCTCTCTGCAACAGCACTCGTACAGGTTGGCCGTATGCAAGCTCAATCTCTCAAGCCCATAACAAAAGATTTCTGGGATGTGCTTTGGAAGGAGAGTTTAGAACATGATAGTGGCGCATCGTTGCGGTTATCTGCTTTGATTGGCGTAATGGGTCGGTGTAAAATGACAGAGTATGCAGATCATGTTCGGCAGGCATTGTCCTCTGCGAGATCTTATAATACGAGACGTATGGCTGCTGCCGCCCTTGGTGATATTGGCACTGTTGAAAAAGACAAAGCATTGCTCCAAGCATTAACCAAAGATTCACACAAAATGGTTCAAATGTCTGCTTTCGCAGCTCTAAAGAAGCTTGGAGTGCCGTAGTTCAGTGTGTATACGTCAACTCATTATCCGTTTAGTTTTTTTCCATAGTATCATAATTATGTGTTCTATACTCGTCTATAGATTATCACCAACACCACCTTTGTGGGATGAAGTCTTAGGGCTGTACGACATTAAACTCTCAGAAGTATTACAGAGCACCAGTGAACATTCTACGCTCTGGGTTGATGCTCGTTCACAAGAACGCTATGAAGAAGCGCATATTCCAGATGCCATTTGGTGTAGCGAAGATGATTGGGAGGCAGGCTTTGATGCGCTTATCATGGAATGGGAGCCCCAGAAAAGAATTATTGTCTATTGTGATGCTCAGGAATGTGCAGCTAGCACAACAGTCAGAGATCGTCTTGCCGAAAATCTTGGCGAGGAAGAACCTATTTTTGTTTTGTATGGTGGGTGGGCGGCATGGAAGGCTGCTCAGCCATGAGGAATGCACTCTATTGGGTTGGTTTGACTCTTGTTTCCGTAGTCTTCTTTTCGGCAGGAACGCTCAAGCTTCTTGATGTCGCGGCTTTTCAAGATGTTGTACGGTTAACCGTTATACAGTCTTGGCCGTTAAGTGCGCTTATTGCACTGTGGTTACCAGTTGCAGAGTGCTTATCCGTTCTGTTTTTATGGTTTCCGAAGTGGCGAATGCTTGCCTTGGCCCACCTTGGTCTGATGGCTGTGGCCTTTCTAGGTTTTGTTGCTCAAGCATGGGCCCGTGGTCTTGACATCTCTTGTGGTTGTTTTGGTAAGGGACTGAGCTACCCGCTCGGTTTCGGTGTTTTCATTGATGCGGTTCTCGTTCTTGTCTTAGTTGTTCTTAGTATACGAACGAGAAGCCGTTCTCGTTTATCTAGTTAACGCTTGCATCAAAATTAAGAGCTTTAAACTCCACATCCGCATGGAGAAACTGCACCATTTGTGTTTTTTATCTCCATTGAATCAGATATGAGGTTCTTATGTTGATAGCATTTCGGAAATACTTAACAGTACTTAGTTTAGCGATTGTATGTAGTGGCATTCTGTCAGCAGCATCAGTCCAATGGGTTGGTGGGCACAGTACCAGCTGGGGTGATCCTGCGAACTGGAGTACAGGGGTTATGCCAGGCCCAGATGATCAGGTGCACTTTAGTGGACAGGCACAAGGCCGAGTTGTCATTGATGTTATCGTTTCTGTGGATGCGATAACAACTCATCCAGACTTTGCTTATAACATTAAGCAATATGCCCGTGTTGATGTTGCAGGGAATATGATTCTCGGTGGTGGCCGTTGGTATGCGAATGATCAAGAAATCCACGTAGGTGGTGATTGGCGTACGCCAGTTCGCGCCGAGGTTGAAGCAGTAGCCGCCCTAGGACCATTCGTTGCAGATCCACTTCCCATTGGCGTATTTAACAGAGGAACATCAACTGTTGCTTTAGAAGGCACAGCCATTCTTACTGGTGACTATGTTCGTAATGCTTTTTGGCATCTCCACTGCGGCAAAGACTTATGTCGTACAGATCTCGCCTCATCTGCTTATGCTCGGACTGTTCGTTTAGGAGACGGTGAACTTGGAGCAACTGTTCCTGATTGCACCCTGCATATCGGTTATGGCGCTGAAAATATGAAAGTCCTCGTAACAGAAGGCGTTCGCTTTAAGGATGAGGGCGGTGCATGGCCCGCATTATCACTCACGGGACGCGGCCACGTAACAATGGATGGCGGTGATTTTGGAAAATCGAAAGTAACGATTCATCCGCATGGAGAAAATATTTTTTATGGCCAAGCAAGTATGTCGCTCACAGGTGACGTTCATTGTGGATCCTTGGTTCTTCGTTCACATGCAGGTGAAGCAGCTTTTAATACACATGGCCATGACTTACATGTGGCTCAAAGCCTTAACGTTGGCGGCTGGAAATATCCAACACGTTTGCTGGCTGATGGTTCCAACGTTTTTGTTGGCGCAGAAGATGCACGCACAGCTGTCTATACGTCATCAGACCTCTCTTCTATTGAAGCTGGGAATTCTCAATGGTTTGTTCAAGGAACGTGGCGTGAGCGTGCAGGTGTTCAAAATGATTTTACCAATGCCGCAGTGAGCTTTCTTGGGGATAATGAAATACCTTTTGAGGAGCGTGAAAAAGTTATGTTGGAGTTTGCTCCAACCACACACTTCTCAAGCCTCACTATTCAAAGTGGTTTAGGTCTTGTACGCATTGGAAAACATGGCCTTTCAGCAGACACTGTTCGTTTTCAAGGTGCCGTTGATGTACAGGTAAAAAGTGGTGCACTGCTTGCATGCCAAGACCTTTTCATTGATGGTGGTCTCGAGCATGCTCGTCTTGCGAGCACTCGTGCAAAAAAACAATGGTTTCTCAACTGCTCAGGAACAAACGGTGTTTCGGCCGTTGATGTGCAAGGGTGTGATGCATCAGCAGGAACAGAGATTTTTGCCCGTGAATCAAGCATTGATGGTGGTTTCAATATCAATTGGGTTTTTGTCACAGGCATGGAATGGGATGGCGAAGGCGAAGATTCTTTATGGTCAAACCCTTTTAACTGGACTGGTGACCGTATTCCAAGTGCAAACGATGATGTGACCTTTTCCGATCTCAGCATAAAAGACTGTGTTATTGATGTTCCTGCCCGTGTTGCCTCTCTTCGTATCTCAGAGCCCTACACAGGAACCATAGAACAAGTCAACGTGGTTGAATCCATTGGCTCTCTGTACCTTTCTGGTGGCCTATGGGAAGCCAATGACCAAGAACTTATCTGTGGTGGCAACCTTTTATTCACACAGGAGAGCACTGTTTTCAACCGAGGAATCAGTACGGTTCACATGGTTGGTTCAGGTTTAGTACAGAACGCAAAATACCAGAATGGCTTTCATGATTTTTTTATCGCGGATGCAGGTGAACAAGTAACTCTTATTGATCAAGTGCGTGTGCATAATGCGCTTCATTTCGGACAAGGTACCGTCATCGCACAAGGTCCAAAGAACCGTCTCTTCTCTGTTGGTTCCAAAGCAAAAGATACACAAGTGCTCTATAATGATGGTGCGACCTTCTCAGACGAAGGTGGTGCGGTTACGTCGTTCATTCTCTTTGGTTCAGGTGACATTAGTTTTGCTGGTGGTGACTATGGCAGCTCGCCGATGGGCCCACGTGTCAAATTCCCTTCAACATCACGTCTCCTCAGTAACATCACCTGTGGTAAATTTAGTCTCCATTCAAGCACCACCCTTGGCCAAGAATTTTCAACCGATGGCTTTGATATGACCATTAACGGCCAATTACGTTTAGGCTGGCAGGGTGAAG
The DNA here is from genome assembly GCA_016745075.1 of Planctomycetota bacterium. Classification (GTDB taxonomy): domain Bacteria; phylum Planctomycetota; class UBA11346; order UBA11346; family UBA11346; genus JADGDD01. The sequence goes on from JADGDD010000003.1 coordinate 399,261, forward strand.
GAGCTGTCTTTAAGTCTGATGGTTCAACCATTGTTATTAAGAATAAACAACAACCTTTTGATATTGTTAATTATCTGGGTGATGCAGCCGTGATGTTTATTAACGAAGCGTCAGCCATTGAAGCAGGTCATTCTCAATGGATTCTTCAGGATGGCGGTTGGTACAACAAAACAGGTGGCCGTCAAGATATGGCAGGTTCAACCGTTATCTTTGCCGGAGAGCGTATTCAAGACATTAAAAACTTGAATCCAGAAGCGGCTCTTTTTGATAATGTAATTATTGAAACGGATCTGGCTCGCTTAAAAAGTGATGTCTACCTGACTGGTGATTTAACTATAATTGGTAAAATCGCCGCTACCCAATTTGACTGGCATTTGGTTGGCAACATGTCCCAAATGATAGACCTCAATGGAGCTTTAGTCAGCGATGTCATTGTCGAAAATAATCAAGCAGAGATTACATTCTCCACAGGTTTTACTGCTATTCCCGGTGCTGTTGTTCGAGTGGTCCCAGGAGCATCTTTATTCTTTGGTGCTGGTGAAACCTTTACTTTAGATGAAATCCACTGGAAAGGTACCGAAACAAATCCTATTACCCTTGCTTCTACTGAATCTGGAGCACAATGGAAACTTGTTGTTGCCGAAAATGATGTTGCCTACGTTCAGGTTTCAGACTCAGACGCAACCAATAGTCGCACACCTATTCTTGCTTACAAGAGTCTTGATTATGGTAACAACTATAATTGGTTGTTTCTTGATGAAACGCCAGACTTGGCCTTTATAAGTGACGGCGCTTCTTACACCAGCCCAGCGTGGGTAGAAGGGTGGATCACCTCAGATGTGCAGTCACTGACTGCCCAAGCGCTGCGTGGTGAAGATCAAGAAGATATTTATGCCCTGCGTCTCGATAAAAACCGTTGGGCAGCTCTAGAATCAACGGCTCCGCAAGCCATACCTGGCGTGAGCTTACGTTCTAGTCATGCTACCTTGGTAGAAGTTGAAGCCTCTAATGGTGAACGCACAGTCAGTGCCCTGCAATCATTCACATGGACTGCGCTTGATTTTGGTGGGTATGCCCCGAACGAACTAGTTATTCGCCAAGGTGATAGTTTACTTTTTGTTTGCACAGGTGGCTGGGAAGGCAAATCGGTACGCATGCAAGTTAAAGGCGGCGTGAATCGTGAGCGTATCATCTGGAAAGGTCGCCAAGGCGAATTCTGGGAAAAAGAATTTGATCAACCCGGAACGTATATCGCAACCTGTCGTGTTCGTGGAGAGTCGTACGGCCAAACTTTCAATATCACCGTTATTGGTATTGACTTGCCAGACTTCGTAGCTGTAGAACTTGGTTACGAACGCATTGTGCCGGTTACCATTTTACCAAAAGACAAGACAGAAGATGTTGTTTTGGATGGTTACGCTGGTGCAGATGTTAATTGGTTGCCATCAGCACACGGTAGCAACAACACATATGCAACACTGACCGTAAATGCTAAGGGTACACCGTATATAGTTCCGCGTATCGGTGAAAATGGTCCTGCTGTAATAGTTCGTGAAGTGGAAGAATTTAAACGTGAACGCATCGAAGAGGGTGACTGGGTTTTCCTGAAAGAACGTTATGAAGATGGAGCAAAACTCTACCAAGCTTGGGTTGCGATAGATGAAATGGTGACAAATGTAGACGTACGAATAGAAGTGCTTACCGCAGGTGTCACTCTTCTCGACTCAACGACAGTAAAATGGGGGAAATCGGAAGAGTTTGAGTTCATGCCAAATGATGGCGAGTTTAAAGATCGATATGAATATGGATATTATATGTATAAAGAAGATGGAACGAATTCATCTGTGTGTCATAGTGATGCGTTTTATCAGGATGGATATCGTATTTCTCAGTAGGAAAAACAATCTTTTATCAAGAATAAATTATTGAAAGAAGTTCTCAAATGATTAAGAAAAATATTTTGAATATATTATGTCTATCCTTTTTGGTTGTGGCCTCTCTCTCGGCCGCTGCGAAAAATGATTGTGAAAAAGAATGTGCAGATAGCTCTGACGTATATTTTACCAACCCTCCTAGTGATATGGAGGTGGATCAATGTACGGGGGATGTATCACCGCCTGCGGCTTCGTATAATTCCTGGTTAGATTATATCTCGGATGACCCGAGTTGTGAAAGTAGTAAGAATTATCCAGGATCAGCTCTGCCAGATCCTGCTTCTATCAGTACAGAAGAGCCGGGGTCTACTACCGTGTATTATGAGGCTCCTGCAAATGCTTGTGCAAAAAAGGCTACCCTCAGCATAGAAGTTGTTGTAAACCCGTGTGATGAGGCTGTTGTTAAAGAAGGTGTTGTCGAAGTAAGCTGTGAGAAGCAATCGGTGGATAGGGGGTGCCCTATAACGGTGACTGCTGTAGCAGAGGTGAGTGATATAACATATGATTGTTATGAAGAGGAATGTGGTGAACAAGATGTACCAGGAAGTTATAAATGGATAGATGGGCCAAGCCATACCTTTACAGCTGAAGAGACAAATGGAACAACAACGCTTACATGGACTCCTAAAATTGAACCTGGTAAAGATTGTAAGCTCGGAAAAATTGAAACATGTAGAGTGACTATTAATCAAGTATGTACGTATACGTTTGAGAAAGGAGAGGTTAAGGCACCAGATTTTTGTTATAATAAGGCTGCTAATCATTCTGCGACTCCTGGGGTGTTAAAGAAGTTTTATTGTGGTAAGGAGGTTGGTCGTACGAATGTTCCAGCAAAATTTGTGAAGATGGAGAAACAGAGAGATACATATACGGTAACATATAAATGGGTGCCTAACTGTGGCGCACCTTGTGGCGATTGTCCTGGAGAACAACAAGGAGCAGGATCTGGAGCAATTATTTATGATGAAGATCAATGTCCGCCGAATACAAATTGGGAAGATGACCCAACTGGCCCAGATGATGAAACCTGCCAAGACCCAAGTGCTCCAAGTGCTAGCCGCAAAGCAAGTAGTGCTTTTAAAGGATCAAAATCTTTAGCAGGCTCCTTTATAGATAATCATAATTTGACTCATAGACATACTGCCGTTGACTATAGCGCAGAAGGGTCTCAGTCTAGTAGCTGTGGATCATGCAGCGCAACAGCTCCAAGTGAAGGCAGATTACCAAGCTTACAGGTACAACGTATTCATCGTTATGATTACAGCAATCGTCCAAGCTCCTTTGGCCAAGGTGTATTCTGGGAATATGATATGCATGTGACATGGGCAATAGAGAGAGAGTACCAAACACCTATACCATTGAGCCAATACCATCCAAGCACTGCTGGAGAAGAGCATGTACATACTTTAGACCGAAGAACAACCTTGCTTGATCCACGCACACGTTTCCCGTGGAAAATGGAAGACAAGTATAACCAAGGCTCTTACACAAACCCAACTCATAAAGCCATTAAACAAATGCTGCTTTATGATGCGGAGAATAACCGTGTTTCTTCTGCCTTTGATGCACGATATGCAGTTGTCAGTAATTATGCTGGTAGTAAAACTTACTTTGAATTGTTACCATATATAACAACACCAACGCAAAATAATGAAAACAAAGTAGCATCAGATACCACTCAAATACATGCACGACTTATCCGCGTTGAAGATCGTTTTGAAAATGCTATTACTATTACCTATTCAGATGGTAGATATATTCAAACCATTACTGATGCACATAATCGTGTTTTGACCGTACAATACCATGTAGGATCACAAAACATATCGCACCTCATCTGTCCAAATGGCGAGCATATTTATTATGATTATGCCGATGAAAAACTTTCAAATGTACGTCATCCAGATGGGACTGAAACAACGATCACTTATGGCTCAGATGAAGAAGGTCAGTATATACAATATGCTGATGCAGCATCAGAAGACACTCACCGTAATAAAAAGGTCTATTTTAATGCGGCGGACGAAGGATCATCTCGTTTTGTTGGTTCGCTCAATAAAATTCTGAATGGTGAAAATGAGATTGCCTATCAAAATTGGACTATGAGAGTAGGTGATAGAACCCAAGTCTATTACACCGAAGGTGGTAACACTTTAATACGTTATGCTTATACAACAGAGGACGGTAAGCCAGTTAAAACAGACTATGCAACTAATTGGGTTGTTGGCACAAACCCGCTCCTTCAAGCTGACCTTGAATGGGAAGTACAAACCGTATTTGAAACGAATGACCTTATCTTAGCTGACACACAAACAGATGCGCTTGGTCGTACAACAACCTACACCCGCGATGCGAACGGTACGCTTACTGGTACAGCCTATCCAGACGGTAGCACAGAAAGCGTTACTTATAATCAGTTTAACCAACCCTTGGTGCAAATAGATCGTCTTGGTCGCCGTACGGTGTGCACTTATGATGCACAAGGCAATATGCTCACCAAAACACACGGGGAAGGAACTTCAGACGCAGGTACGTGGTCATGGACCTATAATGCACGTGGGCAGAAAACCAGTGCAACGGACGCAAACGGTAACATTACTCATTATGAATATGATACCAATCATTTCCTTATTCGTGTCATTGAGCCAGCAGATACCGTAACAGCACCTCGCGCAGAAATACTCATCACTTATGACAGCGCAGGCCGCGTAGCCACAACAACTGATCCACTGGGTCGTATAACAACGTTCATCTATGATGAACGTAACCGCAAACAGTCAGTAGAATATTCAGATGGCTCCATAGAATCGATCGAATACGGCAGTGGCATTAACGCTAATCTCGCCATCAGTTCAACTGACCGAAACGGTAATATCACCACCATGGAATACGATACGCAAGGTCGTCGCATAGGCCAAGTCGTTGCTGCCAATGATCCAGCAATTGCGGTCGAAGACATTTGTTCCTATTTACCTGGTACAGCGCGTCGTTTATTGTGTACGAAAAAAGGTGAAACGGTTTCCTATGAGTATGATTATCGGAACCGTGTTATTGCCACAAATGTTCAACCAGTCATTGGCCAACAACTCACAACCCGCTATTTCTTTGATGGTGTTCAACGGCGTATTGGTAGCGCAGATGCTTACGGTCGCCGTCAATTTACTGTTTATGATATTAATGATTATCGAGTTCGAAGCGTTGCCGAAATGGTTCCGAACGCCTTGGGTATGGAGGTACCAACTCAAGCGGATCTCGCAGCATTGACTCGTCAAAGTGTGCTTAACGCACCCTATCTCCTTACCGATAAAGAATACGATGCAGAATCTCAAGTCATTCGTAGTGTAGACGCACGAGGCATCGCAACGGATTATGGGTATGATGCCCAAGGTCGTCGCGTCCGCACGATTGTCGCAGTCGGTACACCAGCTGAGGCACGTAGCGAAACAGCTTATGATGCCCAAGGCAATGTTATCCGTTCTTATGCTCCCCGTCATTTCTCAGAATCAGGCGATTTCATTACTGAATACACCTACACTGGCCGTAATTTACGTGCCAGTATTACAGAAGCACTCGGTCGTCCTGAAGCAGCCACCACGCTCACAACCTACCACCTTGATCGTCGTGTAGAGACACACATAGATGCTCGTGGCAATATCTGGGAAACTCTCTGGCATACTTGTTGTGGTCGTTTCCAAGGAACCGTTGATCCAACCGGTGCTGGAAACATTTCTAACACCGACTACCACGGCAATGTGACCCATACTGCCGTTGTTGGAAATATGGCGGAACAAGATACCTTCCATAACCCAATCAACACCATTAACGAAACAACCACTCGTTTCGATGCACGTCATCGTCCGATAGCGCAAACGAAGTGGCTTGTTGATCTTGATCTTATCAACCCGAATGCCGTACCCATTGCTGGTGATCTAAATTTCCCAGTAGAAAATGGTTTAACTACTACTTGGGAATACGATGATAATATAACAGATGGCATGGGTATTGATGCCGAATACCCCATCATTATTAGTCAACTCGGTCTTGGCGCAGGTTCAGATGGCTATGCAACAGCAGTCATCAACCCAGCGGGCGAACGAAGCGTTAGCATTCGTGATGGTCTTGGTCGGATTATTGCCAGCATAGACGGTGAAGGCAACTGGAACCGTGTTATTCATGATACACTTGTTGAGGAAAATGGTTCAACCTTACTGCAAACAACATCCATAACAGATCCATCAACACTGGCACTGACGAACGCGGTTCTCAGTGACGGCGCAGGTCGTCGCATTATCAGCATAGACGCAGAAAATAACCGTTCCGTCTTTGGTTATGACAATAACGGCAACTTAGTCACCAGCCGAGATGCGAACAACGTCGGCCAAGATTGCATCTTTGATGCTCGCAACCGCGATGTTTCCTGCACAGATACCCAAGGAGACAAAACAACTCGTACCTATGACACCGCCAATAACATCATTCACAAAACGGACGGACTTGGTCAAACAGAAACAAGCGTTTTTGATGCTCGGAACCGTCGTGTTTCAACAACAGATCGCATCAATGCCACAACAAGCTACAGTTATGATAGCAACAACAATCTGCTCACGATTGTAGATGCCCAAGGCGGTCAAACGACTTATGGTTATGATGTACGTAACCTGCTTGTCGATGAAGTTTTCCCTGAAGGTCAAGCGGGAACAACTCATAAGGTTTACAACTATGATGGTGCCCGCCGTTTAACCCTGCGTATTGTTTCTACCCTAGAAGCCCCAGCCCAAGTTGAGGACACACGCTATAGTTATGACCGCGTGAATAGACTGCGCTCCCGCATCTATCCACAAGAAGCTAACGCGCAAGACAGCTTCAGCTATGACCAAGCATCACGCCTAACAGCAGCCAGTAGTCAGCGTTATAACAACAGCGCTAACCGTTCGTATGATGCTGCTTCACGTCTTACAGCAGAAACGATGTTTATTGACGGCCAAACCTACACCGTTGGGTACGCTTATGATGAAGCCAACCGTCAAACGAGCATCACCTACCCAGACGGAAAGGTGATCAACCGTGGATACACAGATCGAAACCAGCTTTCCTCTATTACCCTCGCGGGTGAAACGTCATCACTGATCACGAACAGCTATGATGTTGGCCGTAGAGAAGTGTCCCGTCAGTACGGCAATGGAACAACAACAAGTAAAACCTACCGATTAGACAACTTAGTCAGCTCCATTACCAACTCAGGCATTATAGATCTCAGTTACAGCTATGATGGAAATAAACGCAAAACAGCAGAAACAGACGGTCTTAACGCAAGCGCCAGCCAAACCTTTGCTTACGACAATGAAGACCGCCTCACCAACTGGTCTGGTCACGGAGATAGCCAAGACTGGAACCTCTCAGCCGTCGGTGACTGGACGAACACCACTCGCAATGGCATCCTCGAAAACCGCGATCATACAGCGGTGCATGAAGTCACCGCCATAGATGGCAATCCACTGGATTATGATTTCAAAGGAAATCTTACTTCCCATAGCAACGGACAGGACTACACTTGGGACAGTGAGAACCGCATGAAGCACGCAATCATAAGCACCGACCCAACAGACCGCTGGAGCTACCGCTACGATGCTCTTGGTCGCCGTATTGCTAAAACGGCACCTGATGGCACTCAAACAGTGTTCGTTCTTGCCGGTGCACAGGTTATTCAAGAGTACACCAATAATATTCGTGAAAACACGTATGTTTATGCATCCTACGTTGATGAACCAGCAGTCCTCATCAACAAAAATAATGAGAAATATTTCTATCACACAAACCATTTATACAGCGTAAAATCGCTCACAGATGAAAGCGGAAATATAGCGGAATCTTATAATTATTCTGCGTATGGAAAGACGATAATTTATGATGCGGCAGGAAATGAATTATTAGAATCTGCCATTGCACAACCGTATGGATTTACGAGTCGCAGGCTCGATAATGAAACTGGTTTATATTATTTCCGCGCGAGATATTATGATGTTGATCTTGGGCGATTTATTACGAAAGATCCATTGGGGTATGTTGATGGTTATTCTTTCTACCATTCGTATTTTATCCCTAACGATACAGACCCATATGGAACGTCTAAAAATTCATCAAGTGGAGATTTTCATTGGTCATATGGACCTAAGACGGTGACTGTTATGCAGTCCTCAATAGATTTAACAAAGGGTCTCTCCATTGGAGGGCCCCTCGGTAAAGCTGCAGCTGTTATTCTTGCAGGAACCATGACTGCTGATTTAACTGTGACAGGTACTTTTGATATTGATATGGAATGTACGTGTACGACTAAAGACCCTGATGATATTTATTCACTAAGAAACATCGCAGATTCTGATGCTCATGATATGTTATATTCTAATATTGATAGCATGGTGCTATCTGCTATTAATCAAGCTGCTAAGGGTTTGTCGTTTGTTGGGAATTGGACTAACCCAACAGATATATATAATTCCTTAAAGAAAATGGCTGATGATATTGGATCAAATTTTTGGAAGACTTTGAGCTCTGGTGAAACGACTAGTGGTGATGAATTTACAATGGCAAGATTGGGAACAAGACATGCGCAAGGACATTTTGGATCACTTATAGCAGAAGGAGAGAGACTTACAGGCGGGACCTGCTATATTTCATATTTTAGATTGGACCGAACAGGAAGAGGCTCTTTTAATCGTAATCCATTAGATATTCGTGCAAATTTGATAAGTTATGTTACAGACACACTTTTAGATCAAATTGAAGAGCCTCAAAAAACAGCTATCAAAGAGGCTTTTAAGATTTGGACTGCAGAAACGGAGGGGAATTAATGAATATCAAAGGGGCTATTCTTAATCTAATTTTTCTATCTCTTTTTTTAAATTCATCTTTTTGTGGCGAAGAAGTTAAATTGAATATGTATTATGAAAATGCAACCTATGCACGTGTGTTGCATGCTATTGCTAGACAAACAGGACGTCAGGTTTGTTTAGATGTGTCATTCCCTGAGTATTTACAAACAACAGTAGATTACGAGAAAGTTTCAGCAGTAGAAGCTCTCAATCAGATAACAAGGGAAATGGCAAGAGTCTATAATGAGTCACATTTGGATCCTAATTCTTCTGATGATATGAAGGTAGTTGTGAGGTGGGAAATTGTTATATTGAAGGAGAAGGAATATATTATGGTTTATGTTATATATCCCTCTAGGGATGATAAAAAATCTGCAAGACCTTTTGGCTCTCAGGACACGAAAAGCGAGTAGTCTGTAGAGTTGGAAGTGTAATGATGGGTTGTTTTAGGTTGCAGGTCCTTTATTCTAATGTGCTTATTGTTTGAAGATGATGATGTTTAAGAAAATCATATATTCCTTTTGTATTGTGTTCGCTCCTTTGTCTTTACTGCTGGCTGAGTCTGGTATGGTTCCAGATGTTGGGAGTCCTTTAGTCCCTTTAGACATTAAAATGGTTCGCCTTTTCTATGTTATATCTATAGGCTGGGCAATTCTTTCATTGTTGATAGGGTTTTGTCAGAAAAAGAATGTGTTTAATGGATGGTTGATCGCTCTGTTGTTCTCTGTTTTTGGGTTTATTCTAAAGTCTATTTATGGAGTGTATTTAAATTCTTTATTGATTTCTCATTTACCGTTACTTGGTCCAAACGGGGAGAATTCAAACTTGGCGATCAGCGACATTGCTGTTTATGCAAGGTGTTATTTATGGTGTGAGATATGCTTTCTTGTTCCGATATTTATTTCTATGTTGATGATAGTGCGAATAGTGATGAAAAAGAACAAAGAGGCATCGGATATTGAGTCCTCTGCTTTCAATGATAACGCGTAATGCCAACAAACCTGTCGGCATGATTCTCCCGTAAATTCCGCTACGATCTTTGAAAGATCTATAGAAAACTAATCGGTAAAATGGAAAAATTTGGTGGAAAAAATTGTCTAAGTCCACTTGGGAACATGACTACAATGGTAATTTGTTGTCAAATGGTCACGAAGGACAACCAGTATCTGTTTGCGAAACTGGTGGCGATTGTTGAATGAGAGACGGTGGTACTACGCCGCTTCGCGTCGAAATGACTTGAGTAATCCACCAAGTCTTTCATCACAGATGATCTTTCCAGTATTTCCAGTGTGTTCCCAAGGTGTGATTGTTTCGTTACCAATGCCTTGGTGCGGTCGTTCAGTGTTGTAATGTTTTTCAAATTGTGCGAGTACTTGTCTGAGCTGCGCTTCGTTGCAGAAGATGAATTTGTTTAGACATTCTTCACGTATGGTACGAACAAATCTTTCAGCGTAGGCGTTCATATTCGGTGCGCGCGGGGCAATTGCTTTGCTCATGATTCCTTCTGATCGGAGTATCTTTCGATATTCTTTTTTGAATTGCGGACCGTTGTCGTGGATGAGGTATTTCTTGCCTTCAAAGAGGTTGTTCTCTTCCATGCTGTGATTACGGATTTGTTGTACTGTCCATTCTTGCGTAGGGTGTTCGGTCATATTTAGCATTCTTACTGCTCGTGTTGCCATATCCATGATGAAATAGACGTATGGCATCACAGAGAACCGAGATCATACAGCGGTGCATGAAGTCACAGCTCTAGACGGCACCTCACTGGATTGCGATTTCAAAGGAAATCTTACTTCCCATAGCAACGGACAAGACTATGTTTGGGATAGTGAGAACCGCATGAGGCACGCAACGCTAACAACTGACCCAACAGACACCTGGAGTTACCGCTACGATGCCCTTGGTCGTCGTGTTGCTAAAACAGCGCCTGATGGCACTCAAACAGTGTTCGTCCTTGCCGGTGCACAGGTTGTGCAGGAATACGTCAATAATACCCGTGAAAATACGTATGTTTATGCATCGTACATAGATAACCCCATTGCATTAATTACTAAAAATAATGAGACATATTATTATCACACAGGGCATTTATATTCCGTAGAAGCGCTAACCGATGAAGCCGGAAATCTGGCAGAAACCTATAATTATGATGCGTATGGAAAAATAATTATTTATGATGCCGCAGGCAATGAATTATTAGAATCTGCCCTTGCACAACCGTATGGATTTACGGACCGTAGGCTCGATAATGAAACTGGGTTATATTATTTTAGGACTAGATATTATGATGTTGAGCTAGGGCGATTTATTGCTAAGGATATTGCTGGTTACATTGATGGCTATTCAGCATACTTTAGCCCTAATTTTACTGATCCAACTGGCATGGAGTGTGATGATGATTGTGTATCGAATTGTATAGATAATGGTGGGGATGTTCTTAAGTGTGTCGTAGATTGTAATGCGGGAGATTCTAGTGAAGAGGAGCCGGATTGTCCACCTGGATATGTGCGATCTTGTGTAACTAACCGTTGTCATTTAATTGGATCTGATCCAATTTCTCCTCCTCCTGAGGGATACCCAGAATTGTATCATTCAGATAACGCCCTAACTAATTTGGGAACCTTTTATGAAGAGGGGCCAACCTGTATATCAGAAGGGTCATTGAGACATTGTATAAACTCTTGTATATTAAGGACGTATATGCCGTCTGATTGGATTGTGCAATTTATCGCTCAAGCATGGGGGAATGACTTGCCATGGAGTAAGCTTCGTGATGAGGGGGATATTGCAGCCAACCAGAAAGGGATTGATATTGCAAAATTCAATGAAGCTACTGTTTCCTGTGCAATGGAGTGCGCTAAGTGGTTTAATTCTGAAATAAAGAAGAGGTGTTGTAGTAATATGCCGCAATCTGAAAAAGGTAGTAAGCAGTGTCCATGCGAAAAAGTGGTAGAATAAAATGAATAGTGTACGTACTTTACTTATAGTTTTTTTCCTTGTAGGAATGTTGTTTGGAAGTGCTGTGTGTGTGTTGTTTCTGGATAATAAAATCGCTACCCATAAAAGCTCTGTGGATATGCCTGTTCTGTCGGTATTAAAGTATATTAAAGAGGATATGAAGGATGGATCTGAGGGAAAAGTAGAAGTAGCTTATTTGAGGCTTGTAGCTTTAATTGATTGTTTAGAATTATATTTTTATCATGAAGGACCAACCCCAGAATTTAAGCATCGAGAAATCATGGAACTCGAAGCTTCTGAAAAACAAGACACACTAGATCTTGACCCATCTGCATCGAATGCGAGCGAGGAAAGAGAGTAGCTGTAGCGTGAGTATTTTCTGTCCGCGTACTGTCCAAAAAGTTGCGACCATCAGGAACTGTGCTAAAGTAAACTGTTGTGATCTTTCGGTTTGATAAAATCAGCAACATTGTTCTTTGAAGATTCTATGGTGTGCAGTTATATTGGCGAGAAACTGGGTGGTTTACCAACTACATAAACGATACTCACTGAGCAGAATTGTTTCTACTCAGTAGTTATTTTCCCAAGGATATCATGCCATTTTTATGTCTCTATCATTTCCCCCACGCTTGTTGTAGGTTATTTTTCCACTGTTTTTTTGTGTTCTTCAAACCTATTTTTGAAAGGTTTAGCTGTATATTGTATAAGACGGTTTTATTCATTAACGGTATTGCTGGGAGCAACACGATAAATCTTTTTATAAACTCGAGAGAAATAGAGAGGGTCGTTGTAGCCAACGGCTCTGCTAATTTCTCCAATGCTTAAATCGCTGCTGTGTAATAGACGATGGGCTTCTCGGCAGCGTTCTCTGGTAATAATTGCACCAGGACTGTTGCCCAATTCTCGTTTGAATAATTGGTTAATGTAATCTGCGCTTAAATGAAATTCTTGAGAGAGGGTGCTTCTACTTAATGTGTTGGAAAGGTGTGAGCGAATGTAGGCAATCATGTCATGCATGCGAGGGCTCATACCAGCATCTTGTTGCTTATTATCATGTTTATTCCAGTTGCTTGCTAAACAGAGGATAATAGATTTTGCAAAAGTATTCATTTGCGTTTCTGCATATGGGCCGGTGGTATTGTAACAATGAGCGCAGAGCTGGAAGAGCTGTCCAATATGTTTATGGTTATCAGACAGTTTGGTAATATGTTGTGGCTCTGGATGGAGGCGGTAATCTTGTTGTGCCCACGAAGCGCGCGGAATAAGTTCTCCATAAAAACTACTCAGCTCGGTGTGTTGTTCGTGGGCACGGAGATGTATTGGAAGATCTGGTGGACAAAAAAGAACGTGCCCTGCAGAAATTTTTTGTTCTTGCCCGTGCAGAGAGTAAAGCAGGCTGCCGTTGAGAATGCAGACAAAGCGTAAGTCACCACTGCGATGCGGTGCGCCGTACCAGTCTTGTTCCAAGATGCGGTGGCTGGCGTAATGAATGTGCGGGTCTATGTGTAGGGGAGTGAGGTGTTCCACAATCTCAGTCTTGTCCATGGATTGCTCGGTACAAGTAGCAGCGTTGCCAGTATAATGACAACATGAAGAACCTTTGTTGTTTTGATTTTGATGGCGTGATTTGCGACTCCTATTCTTTTTTTTATAGGCATTTACAGGCGGCATGTGCGACGGTGGTGCCAGAATTGTTTTTCACACATGATATGTTTTTATCCTTATTTGTTAATAATATGTATGATGGTTTGATGTCTGTAGGTGTTTCTGAAGCTAGTGTGAGCCCTTTGCTTGATGAGTTAGAATGGCGTATGCGTGCAGACGGTAAAAAGCCTCATTTATTTATTGGCATGGCAGAAATGTTGAATACTTTAAGTAAGAAAGCTACGGTTATCGTTATTACATCGAACGTGAGTGGCATTGTTGCGGAAGATTTAGAGCGCGGTGGTGTAAACGGTGTGCAGGCGGTTCTTGGCGGCGATGTAGATCGACAAAAAGCTCGAAAGATAAGTAATGCCAGCGAACGTTATCAAGCTGATTGCACGTATTATATAGGCGACACGCAAGGTGATATGCGTGAGGCTGTTTGTGCTCATGCTATCCCGCTTGGTGTACAGTGGGGGTGGCATAGCGTGGCTGCATTAGAGGAAGCGGGTGCGTCAGATATACTGACTCAACCGCAAGATATGTTGAATTTATTTTAAGGAGTCTACTCGTATGTTATGTGGAGATATGCATAGCCACACCACGTGGTCCGATGGAGAGGTCAGTCCAGGCCGTCGAGTTGTGGCAGCTTTACAGGCTGGTTGTAGCCTTATGGCGGTGACAGACCATGATACGCTTTGTGGTTCGATGGCTGCCCGTGCTTTTGCCGGTGCTTTTCGTTTGCCAATAACTATTCCTAGTGGCATAGAGTTTTCAACAGATAGAGGGCATGTCCTTGTTTTTGGATTACACCATAATCCATATGAAGGACGTAAGGGAACCGCATTTTCTTTGGTGCGGGAACTTGCAGATGAACAAAATGCGGTGCTGATATTGGCTCATCCTAATTGGAATGCTAATCGTGTTGCATGGGAATCTGGTCTTTTGCATCAACAGCGCCTTGCGGGAGATTTTGACGGTTTTGAAATTGTAAATATGGTTGAAGATTATTCCGAATTACTTGCGTATTATGATAAATATGGTCCATTTCCGATAAGCTGTGGTAGCGATTCTCATCATTATCCTCATCGCCAAGAAGCACGATTGTGGGTGCCAGTGGAAGGCGGTGATGTAGATGGTGTTTTGAAGGCATTACGAAGTGGAACTGTGGCCGTTGAGATATTACCAGATTTAGTGGGCCGTTGTGAATTAGCAGTAGGCAGACATCGATGGATTGGTGACCCTGCGGTTATTACAGAAGCACAGCAGGAGACTCCGCGTCCTCGCCAACATATGGACGGTTTGCAGATGTACTTTGATGTTGATACCGTTGCCCCAGAGGAGCACTTAACATTAACGATTGCAGCAGATGAAGAGATGTCTGTTTGTCTCCAATTGCCAGAAGCTGGCATAGATGATGTGATTCACGTACAAGCAGGTAAGCCATGGACAACCGTTGTGAAAGTGTCTCATGAGCGATGTCATGAATATGTGTATGCAGTGGTGTCACATAAGAATGGGTGGGATATTGCCGATTGTTATATTGCTCCAGCAGAATGCCCTGTGGTAGACCATGAAGATATGCCACTTGGCGGGCAGCTATTGTCACTGCCACGTTTTTCTGGATGGGATGCATTGATTCCTCAATCAATACCGTGTGATGCTATTGAGACTGCCTCCTTTCCTGTAGCAGCACAGCAGGCATGGGCATGGGATGAAAAGTATTGTTACTGTCAGGTGCGGGTAGAGAAGGACATTCACTGCCAGCCACATGAACACGGTGGCTTATGGGAGGGGGATTGTATCCGTCTTGGTATACAACCAGCTCGCAAAAAAATAAATATTCAGGATTGGGAAAAAATTAATAAAGAACGGCATCCAATTGCTATCCCTTTAGATGGAGCGCTTGTGAATGGTATACCGATTCTTGCAATCAACTGGAAGCAGCATCAAGAAGGGGTCAATGGTAATAGGTTGCAGGTGCTTCAAGATACACAAGGTTGTACCTACCAGTTTACCCTGTGTTGGAGCACTCTTGGTATACACTTTGATGGAGAAAAAGAAGAGCGGCCACCAGTTTTGAACTGTAATGGTCAGATACATATTCATACAGGCACCCAGTACCTTGGCCATGTCCCCTTCCGTTCATCAGCAGACTTACAAAGCCCGTCGCGGGAATGGTACTGGAGTTGTGCGGAGTAGCGAAAATTTACCTTAAGTGGTAGACTCCTTATGCCGAGAATAAAGGTGAGGTAGGTCTACAATGTTTGCGCAACTCATTTATTTTTTGCTCGGGTTGGTTGTGGTGATGAGTTGCTCATCATTTGACCTGCTTTATGTGTATGCGGCAGCGCAGGCCTTACTGATGTCGTGGGTTCTTCGTTTTGTCCGTGAACACCATTCACGATGGATTGCTATTGCAGTAACCTGTGTGTTGCAAGCCAGTGCTGTTTATTGGTGGAGTAGTGCAGCGGGGTTAGACACCAATATGCAATGGGGTTTGATCGTGTTTGTTGCTGGTGCACTGCTTATCAGTGCAAAGAGATATAGTGTACTGCTTGGCATGAGTATTGCCATTTTACCGATACTTGGGCTTTTGCACACATGGTTGTATCCGTGGATGGGCGGTGATGGCGCATCAGGAACACAGCTTTTGTGCTGGTGTGTGTTGGTGTGGCCAATGATGGCGGCGGTGCAATCAGAGAAGGTTTGGAATTGGGTTGTACCTATTGGTTGTGTCGGTGCGTTTTCTGCCGTGTGGTCCTGTATAGAATTGGCAAACGGACGGGCCGTGCTCATTGCAGATGCTATTGTAGCCAGTTGCATGCAGCCACAGATTTTTGTGCTGTCACTGATGGCAGTGGTGATTGTGATGACGGTTGGGTCTGTCGTGATTCGTTCGCGGCCATTTTGGCGTGCCTGTGCATTGACAGGTCTCCTCTTTGCTGGTGGTTTAGTTGGTTTGGCTTTGATCAGCGGGCCGTGGATAGACGGGTGGCCAAGCAGCGTGCCAATTGGTATTGGTATTGGTATTGTGGCGACATGTGTAGGGGTTATTGGTATGTTGTGTACTGCACATTCCCCAGAAGTTTTGTCTTATGCCATTCATCGTGTGCTTATTCTTGGGTGTAGTTTATCTGTTGTTGCCTTGCTGGCTTTATTGGCAGAGGGCGTTCAGGCAGGGCAGGGCTTTGCTACTGCGCTTGCTGCGAGTGTAGCGCCTTTAGTGTATACTATTTTTGCAGCAGTGCTCATTGGTGCTGCGCAGATAATAGCAGCATGGCGACATCGGGCTGGGCATACGCAAGATGTGTACTCGGCATATTTAACACGTTACAAACCAAAAAAATTACGTGACTCTGCGTCAGCATATGTTTCAGGATTGCTGAGTGCGCTTTCGCCAGGTGCGCGAGGCTTGTTGTCGGCAGATATTTTTGTTCCATCTTTTGTTTTTTCTATTGCATTGTTTGCGTTGTATCCAGTGCTCGGTTGGCTGTGGATTCCTGTGGGTGCTACTTTAGTCGGTATTATTGCAGAGCGCCTTCGTGAGACGTCGCTGTTATTATGGATGGGTGTTAACAGTGGTGTTATGTTGATCGCCTTTTTTGTTTATGGTGCAAGCCTTATTGCAATGTTTGGTTTAGTTTCGATAGCGGTGGTGGTGGCGTGGATATTTGTTCGTTGGAATGTGTTTCAAGTTGGTTGGGCATATCCTGCAACCTTATTGCCAGTGTGTTTAGTATGGGTATCGTGGATGGGTATAGCAGATCAACGTAGCGTTGCTATTGTCATGAGTATTGGCCTAGTGGTCTTATGTGCAAATGCTCTGTATGCGGGCGCTATGCGGTATATTTCTTTGCCAATTACAACTGTTGCCATTCTAGCATTTATGGCCATGTGGATTCCCATGCATGATCGTTTTGTTTTGGCTGCGTATGATGATTTGCGTTTCTTTGGAGAATTAGGGGAACATATTATCCGTGCCCCTGCAATGATGCTCATCTTAATGATTATGACGGTCAGCCGCATTCGTCGATCACAGCAAGCTATTTGTACGACCAAGCAGTGTCGTTTGTCACTCTTATTAGTTTTAAGTATTGTTGGATCTTTATGGCTTATGGGATATCGACCAAATGCGGTTGTGTTTATTTTATTGCTCTGTGTGTGTGGTTTATTATTACGCCGAGCTTATCGTGTTCTTGTACAGATGAGTACAGACCATTTGCGCTTAATGGTTTTTGATGGACTCTTATTTATGTTGGCTTCTGCGCTCATGGCCTTGGGTTCTGCTTGTGAGCAATTATACAGTGGCTCTGCTGCTTTGCAGCATGGCGGCATGGGTAATTTTATTATTAGTGCGGAACGAGATATTGGTGCGATCTTTGCAGCAATGACACTCATTGGTGGTATAGCAAGAGGTGGTGCTTACGCTAAAATTGCAGTGCAGTATAGCCAGCAGGTGCGTATAAAAATTCAAACCATCTTGGCAGAAAGAAAAGCGGCTCAAGAGGCAGCTCGAGAAGCGCAGGCTTTGGCAGCTGCATCAGAGAATACGAACACTGATGCAGGCTAATTGAATAATATATTTGTGACGTTTCTAAGCAATGAACCTGTCTGCTTTTTAGTAAGCATGAAAATGAACCCTTGCGCTCGTGAAAGATAGTCTTTATACTAAAAAGTGACCTCCTTGGGTCTTATCTTACAATCACAGGCATCAACTGCGAGGAGAGTTGAGCTGCGTTTTACCCCCGGAAAGGGGCTGACATGGTCGCAATCGATGTAACCGGAGTTCGTTATTCTGTATCAGATAAAGTTAAGGAGTATATTCATACTAAGATAGGTAATTTACAGAGATTTCACCCGGACCTACAGCGATTACACGTTACTATTCACGAAGCCGAGCGCCATGGGTACCGTATTGATGTCGATATGCATTTGCCACACCATAGAGATGTGGTTGCTCATGATACTGAAGATACGGTATATTCTGCCATCGATCATGTAACAGATAAATGTGCTGCCCAGCTGCGTAAGATTCATGGTAAAGAATCTGCACGCCATCACCATGTACATTAATTTTTTGTTATATTAAACGAAGAGCACGCTGAAATCTATCGGCGTGCTTTTTAAATGGCATAATCATACCTTGTGTTATTGTTGTTCTTTGTGTATATTACTCTGTTAAGAACGTAACCTTTAAGGGAATAAGATCAGATGGATGTACCAGCAGATGTATTTAGTGAAGTTCAAAAGCTCGTACATACCTACATTGGAGTTACGTTAAAATCAGGAAAAGAAACACTGGTGGCCTCTCGTATGGTACGCCGAATGCGTGCTTTGCGACTAGATGATTCTCGGCAGTATATGAATTATTTGCGTGAGGAAAAAACAGGTGAAGAACTGACGTTGTTTCTTGATGCTATTACCACCAACACCACCCATTTTTTTCGAGAACGTTTGTCCTTTGATGTGTGTATACAAATGGTTGAACAGTGGCTTGCCGAGGGGCAAAAAAAATTCAGATTTTGGAGTGCTGCTTCATCTACAGGGCAGGAACCATTTACTTTGGCAATGATGCTTTTTGAAGTTTTTCAAAAACACAAAGGCATCGACTGGAAAATTCTTGCGACAGATATTAATACTCAGGTATTAGATCATTGCCGGCAAGGTATCTACGGCGATAATGCGATGGAATCTATGCCAGAGAGTTATCGCAAGCGTTTCTTTACACGTACAGAAAATGGTGCATGGAAAATCAATCACAACCTTCAGGAGCATATGGTTTTTAATCGGCTTAATCTGGCGAAGCAGCCATGGCCAATGAAAGGCCCGTTGGATGTAGTGTTTTGTAGAAATGTTATGATTTATTTTGAAAATGATGTCCGTCACCCTTTATTGGCTGGTATTCATGGTTTACTCAAATCAGGTGGATATTTATTTGTTGGTCATGCAGAATCTTTGTCAGGGTTTGTTTCTGATTTCAAAACGATAAAACCGTCAGTGTATTGTAAAGGGTAATAGGCCAGTAAGGAGCAAGAAGTGTCGGTTCGTGTCTTAATTGTTGATGATAGTGCAATTGTTCGTCGAGTATTGGAGCAAGAGCTTCGTTGTGATTCTGATATTGAAGTGATTGGCAGTGCGCCAGATCCATTTGTTGCTCGCGATCTTATCGTTCGTTTAAAGCCCGATATTATTACTTTGGACATAGAAATGCCACGTATGGACGGCATTTCTTTTTTACGAAAAATAATGGAGCATTTACCCTTACCGGTTATCATGCTGTCATCATTGACACCCAAAGGTAGTCAATTGGCCTTGGAAGCCATGGATGCAGGTGCCTTAGATGTGTTGTGTAAGCCAAGCACCGCTTATGATATTGGTGATGTATTTGGTGAATTGCGCGAAAAAGTAAAAATGTTATCACGTGTGTCGGTTGTGAAGCGCAAGCCGCAAACCACAAGACTGCAACAGTTGTCTATGAGTAAAACCACCAACAAAGTTGTGGTTATTGGTTCAAGTACCGGAGGGACGCAGGCTCTACAGGCAATGCTCACACAGTTGCCAGCCAATGCACCCGCTATTGCTATTGTTCAACATATGCCCCCCGTTTTCACCAAATCGTTTGCGGAACGTTTAGATGGTTTGTGCAAGGTGCGGGTAAAAGAAGCGGAAGATGGAGATACATTGGGTCCAGGTATCGTTTTACTTGCGCCAGGTGGTACGCAACACATGGAGCTTACTCGATCTGGTGCGGTCTATAAGGTGTTGTTGCGGGAAGGGCCTCTTATCGGTCATCATCGTCCAGCTGTAAACGTCTTATTTAACAGCGCTGCAAAATATGTAGGGCAAAATGCGGTCGGTGTATTGTTGACTGGTATGGGAAAAGATGGGGCTACAGGTATGAAAGCGATGCACGATGCTGGTGCTCGAACCATCGCTCAAGATGAAAAAACCTGCATCGTTTTTGGTATGCCAATGGAGGCGATTAAGCTTGGTGCTATTGATCATGTACTGCCGATTAATGATATAGCGGGCAAGATGCTGGCATTGGCTCAACAAGGGTAGTGTTTTGCTCAGAACTCCCGCTTTCTTCTGTGACAGAGCTCTATAGATTTCTCGCCCAGCGCAAAGGAGCGAGTCATGGCAGAGGAAGCCGCAGAGACGCAAGCAGAGATTCAAGCCCGCAGGCAAGCAGAGAAGCTGGCCAAAAAAGCAAAACAAGAACAAGATCAATACCGTAAAGCTCGTGCTGAAAAGTCGGACCGTCTGCGTGAACATGGCATAGACCCCTTTGGCGAACCATTTGTTGTTACCCATAGTGTGGCAGAAGCTCGTGCTTTGGCTGTTCCATTTGTGGATGATGTGCCAGAAGGCGAGCAACAGCCTCGCAGCGAAGAGTCTATTTCTATAGCTGGTCGCTTGGGCAATTTGCGCAAGGCTGGTGGTAAACTTATTTTTGCAACCTTGTATGACCGCAGCCGTGCAGACCTCTATATGCAGCAGCGTAATGAAGATCCTACGGCGGATTTAGCCGGTGCGGACCATAAAAAAGCGCGCGGTGTCCAGTTGTATCTGGAAAGAAGTCTCTTGGGTGAAGAGATGTGGCCTGCGGTGAAAGGTGGTCTCAACCTTGCAGATTGGATTGGTATCACTGGCAAAGTTGGCCGTACCAAAGCTGGTGAAATCTCTGTCTTTGCCGAAAGCGTTACGGTTTTAGGCAAGGCGTTATTGCCACCTCCACAGCAAGCCGGAGCGTCTAGTGGCGTTCTTGCTCCAGAGACACGTCAACGTCAACGCTATCTCGACTTAATGATGAACGATGAAAGTCTTGCTGTATTTGTTACTCGTTCACGTATTGTTTCAACCTTGCGACAGTTCTTTACGGCTCGTAAATACCTCGAAGTAGAAACACCGATGATGCACCCAGTGCTTGGTGGCGCATCAGCTCGTCCGTTTGTGACGCATCATAATGCCTTAGATGCAGACCTCTATTTGCGTATTGCGCCTGAATTGTACCTCAAGCGTTTAATCGTTGGCGGGATGGACCGCGTGTTTGAATTGAACCGTAACTTCCGTAATGAAGGTGTAGACCTCAGTCATAACCCAGAGTTCACTATGGTTGAGTGGTATGAGGCTTATGCTGATCATGTTGCTATGATGGACCTCAGCGAAGAGCTCTTCCGTGCGCTAGCAGATGAAGTGCTTGGAACGCGTGTTCTTCGGTTCGGCTCACATGTTATTGATTTAGATGTTCCGTTCCGTCGGATTAGTTATGTTGACGCCTTACAACAATTTGCAGGTGTTGACTACTTTGACCAAGACGCGGTTACAGAAAAAGCCAAAGAGCTTGGCTTAGACCCCGCCGAATTCTCTTCTTGGGATCGCATGGCGAATGAAGTCTGGGAAACCTTAGTAGAGCCGCACCTAGATGAGCCAACCTTTATTATGGATCAGCCAACGTGGTTAACGCCACTTTGTCGGGTACACCCAGACAAGCCAGCCTTTACCAAGCGTTTTGAACTCTTCATTGCTGGTATGGAAATAGGCAATGCTTATAGCGAGCTCAATGATCCAGATGTGCAACGTCAACGCTTCAATGAACAACTGGAAGAAGCAGTAACAGCAAATGATGATGAAGCAGGTGTTGCTGATGGTCGTATTGATGATGATTATTGTACTGCGCTGGATCATGGTTTGCCAGTCTGTGGCGGTCAAGGTATTGGTATAGACCGACTTGTTATGTTATTTACAGGTAAAGAGAGTATCAGAGACGTTATCCTCTTTCCAGCAATGCGTTTACAAAATGATTCACCAGTTGCATCTGAAGAAAAAATGTAGTAAATAAGCTTGGTGTAGAGTAAAATGAACCCGCCTATTTTTTGCTCGTTCATCCTAGAGTGATAGCGCTTGTCTGTGATACACAGCCCAGCGCTGAGCACGATGGAAGACTTGAGAAGAGGGTGGGGATTTTGCTATGCTCCGCGTCTTATCCCAGCTTTCAATCCAACACGTCGGATGTGTTGACTGAACAAGTCCTGCCCTTCGGCAGTCATTCAGGAGTCTCAATCCGGCATTTCTGAGAAACACAGAAGGAACATAGAATGAACACCAGCATGAAAAAAGCTTTACGCGCCAGCCTCTCTATCGTTGTTCTAACGATTATCACCACCGCTTATGTTGCTGCCGAAGAAGGTGGAGCAGGTACTGATGTGAGCTTATTCAAGCGTATTATTGACTCAGGTGCAGTAGAATGGGTTTTGATTCTTCTATCTATTATTGGTACAGCCCTTGGTATTCAACGTCTGATGACCATTAAACAAGATATTCTTGTACCTGATGGCCTTGTTGATGACATGCACAACATCTTTGCAGAAGGTGTTGATGACGAAGGCGTTGAAGAAGCAGTAAACATGGTTTCTGGTGACGACAGCATGCTTGGCCAAGTCTGTTTTGCCATGCTCGACAAGCGCGATCTTGGCTTTGATGCTATGCGTGAAGCTGCAGAAAACGTTGCTTCAGCCGAGCATAATAAATACATGACCCAAATTTCTATCTTGTCACTTTTTGCTGGTATCGGTCCTATGCTTGGTCTGCTTGGTACGGTAACTGGTATGATTAAAGCGTTCTTCCAAATGGCTGGTGCAGGTGGTGCGGTTGACCCAGCTATGCTTGCTGACTCTATCGGTGGTGCGATGATTACCACTGCTACTGGTTTGATTATCGCTATTCCAATGTTGATCATCTTCTTCTTCCTCCGTGCACGTGTAAACCGTTGTGTTATGGAAGGTAGTGTTCTGAGTGCAGAAGTACTCGATTACTTCCGCCCTGCTGCTGTATAAGATTCAACAGTAAGCGATTATAAAGAACACCCTCACGCAAGAATAAAGAGCGAACGAGTAAGATCGGAGTAACAGTATGGCTAAGAGAAAGCTGTCCCAACCAGATGACCAAATCGATTTAACACCAATGATCGATATGATCTTCCTACTGATTATCTTCTTTATTCTTGCGGGTAAAATTACGAGTGATATGAAAAATGAGCATATCACCGTGCCGCCAACAGAGACCGCAGAAAAAATTGAAATACCAGATGATTGGGGCCATCACGTTATTAACGTATTTGGTAGCAGTCAAAATGAAGCCGCTAAAGGTTTGCCACCACGTAATTCTATTCAGTTTGACGGCAATGGTGCGTGGCGTTCAGAAGGCTCAGATGACATGACTGGTTATCAAAAACTTCGTAACATGCTTGATGATGTCTATAATGAATCAGATCACTACTTGGATCCGAAAACTGGGATGTTTAAGTTACCAAAAGTGATTATTGAGATACGCGCTGATGCCGATACTGAATATCGTGTTATTCAAGAAGTGCAGCAGATTTGCGCTTATACGAATGATCCATATGATATGATGAAGCCACGTAAGCCAAAGAACCCGAAAAACCCAGCAGAAGGCGCTATGCCTTTTGTGAATCTTATGTTTACCACTCGCTCTGCACGTGACGAGAAGTAAGTACCGCATTCATAGACTGATCAATTTATAGACCAACCGTAGAGTAGTGTTTATAAAGAGTTCATAGGAGGAGAGACGATATGGGTAAGCCACAAATAGATTTAGATGAACAGGATGACATCGACTTAACCCCGATGATTGATATCATCTTTCTGTTGTTAATCTTCTTCATTTTAACAACAAAATTTGTACCAGATGAGAAAGCCATCTCTAATTTGTTGCCAACCAACAAAGGTACAGCTAATACGCCTCCACCAGAAGTTGTTGAGCCACCACAAGACATTAATGTCCGTATTTTCCCAAAAGGAATTACTCGGACTATGGGTGTGCAAGATAGCGATAAATGGTGGCATGCAAATAAAGGCGTTGGCCGTAAGACCGCTGTCCTGCAAATTGGTAATGGCGACTCTATCGAAATTAACGGTCCACAGTTGGGAGACGGTTCTCCAGAACAACAAGAGACTGAAATTGCAACTATTCATGGTTACATCAGTGCGAAGTTGACTGAGCGTGAGATTGCTGGTGCTCGCAAAGAGCAAAGCCCGATTGTTTTACATTGTTTCTCTGGGTTACCATGGAAATACGCTATTGTTGCCTATGACGCCGTTCGTTCTTATGAAGCAGCTCATGGTCAATCTATTGACCAAAGTGACCCTGATGCTTTGTTGGAAGCCCGTGAAATCATGTTTGCCCCACCGCGTGTCCGTGATTACCACACATGGGAATTGGGCAATGAGTTGTGGGAAATTGTTCGTCTGAAATAGAACATCTCTATTCAATAAAAAGGCAGCCTTAACCGGCTGCCTTTTTTGAGGAGTAAAATATGAATTTGGAAGTTGAAAAGTTACTGCGTTTAATGGTGAAATTTAAAGCCAGTGACTTGCATATCAAAGTAAATCAGCCGCCAGCCTTCCGTGTAAATGGCAGTATGTCGCGGATGAAAAACACAGAACCGCTCACACCTGAACAGTGCGATGAATTATTGCTCTCATTACTGAGTGATAATCAACGTCGAGAACTTCAAGAGAATGGTAATGTGGATTTTTCTTATTACATAGAAGATGCAGGGCGTTATCGTTGTAATGTCTACAAACAATGTGGCTATCTATCTGCTGCCATTCGTATGGTCAATGCAGCAGTACCGTCTATGGATGATCTCATGTTACCGCCACAAATGGCAAAGGTCCCAGAATTTCAACGTGGATTAGTTGTTGTTGGAGGTATTACTGGTGCCGGTAAATCAACAACCCTTGCATCCGTACTAAATGTTATCAACAAACAACGTCGTTGTCATATTATTACTTTGGAAGACCCGATTGAATACATTTTTGAAGAGGATCAATCGTTCATCAATCAGCGTGAAATAGGTCTTGATGTGAAAGATTTTAAAGATGGTTTGCGTAGCATTGTCCGTCAAGATCCAGATGTTATTTTAGTAGGTGAAATGCGTGATGCCGAAACTTTTGAAACGGCCCTGAGTGCGGCAGAAACTGGTCACTTAGTACTTGGCACGGTTCACGCCTCCAGTTGTGCGCAAACAATAGGTCGCATTTTGGATTTATTCCCCATTGAGAAGCAAACGCAAATCCGAACAAGTTTGGCTTTTAATTTGAAAGCGATATTTAACCAACAATTATTAAAGAGTGAAATTAAAAGCACACCACGGATACCAGCCGTAGAATCAATGTTTATCACACCGTTGATTCGCAAACTCATAGAAGAAAAAGAAGATTCAAGAATTGCAGGAGCAGTACAGCAAGACACTGAAAATGGTTGTGAAAGCTATAATCAAACCTTGCTGCGCATGCAAAAGGCAAAACAGATTAGCATGGAAGTCGCCCTCAAAGCTTCACCAAATCCAGACGAATTACGTATCGCTATGCGCGGTATCAGCGTGTCTGGTGGTGGTATCGCCTAATAGAAAAAATATGGGCGATGAGGTGGAGGATGCGGCGGCATCTGTCGATTAGTTGTCTGAGCCTTGTCCTTCTTTGTCTTGGTGCGCTTGTAAGCATTCAGCAATATGTGGCGAAACCATCCCTTCCAAGCTGAGGCCAGCAGCGAAGGCTTGGCGAACGACACTGGAGCTTACATGGGCTAGTGGGCCAGAAGTGAGTAGGAACATAGATTCAAACCCATTTGCTTTATTGACCTCAGCCATCGCTCGTTCGTTGTCTAAGTCTGCGGCGGTGCGTAATCCACGAATGAGGACGTTCGCATTTTGTTGTTTGGCAAAAAGCACGGTTGCACCGGTAAAAGGCAATACAGTCACCTGTGACAGATGTGCGCATTCAAGTGCCATAAGCCGTGCGCGTTCAGTGCTACTGAAAAACGGTTGTTTCTCAGTATTAACACCAATGCCAACAATTAACAAATCACAAAAAGAAGCAGCACGGTTGATAATATCTAAATGGCCAAGCGTTGGTGGATCAAATGATCCAGCGTAGAGTCCAGTAATCATTGGGTGATGTCTTTTTCAATACGGGCAATAATAGCAGCTTCAATATCTTCTTCGCCACCATTGTTTCTGTGAACAATATGAATACTGGTAAGCGTGCCGTTTAAATCGTGGCGTTCAACCGTAATATAACATTTTAAAAGAGAGCCATCTGTAAAAATAACGCGGTCTAATTGACCAAGATAGGCAACGTTTTCTTGTGGTTGTTGATTGAGGGCTGCTGTTTCACCAAGGGCATCTTCGGTCAATATTTCGCCTTCACCTCCATTTTCTTCAGCCGTTTCATCTGTGGGTTTATCTTGCTCATCTATTTTTTTCTTCATATCTTTGAGTTCTTGTTTTTCATCGATTTTCTTTTTATGTTGCTTATACCAATTGCTCCAAGCGCCAGCAGTATTGGATTTTGGATAGCCTGGATAGCCTGGATTCCCACCTTCACCTTTGTTGGGGCTAAGGCCGCTGAGTTGTTGAAGTTTACTGATAGCGGCGTTTTTAGTTGAACGGTCGTTGAGTGCTTGAATGGCTAAAGGAAATAAAATGGTTTCATCGCCAGATAAGTTCAAAAGCGCTTGTCGCTTGGCTTTTCCGCGTTTGGCTTTTTTGTAGGCTACCACGCTCTCATTAACGGCTGGCTGATCTTGGTTCTTTTTGGTGCTCTTGTCTGTGTGTTCTTGTTCAGCTGCTGCCGAATCATCAGCGTCTGCCGCAAAAAGATTTGGGCTGTGAAGATGGAACATGATCAAACAGAAGAGGGCAAGTAAACGCATGGTTGTATCCTTGGTGGTATGTCAGTGAAATGTCTTACAGATTATGGATGGTACAGTAGATCAGCTGCGACGGTATCTGCTTGCTCAGCATTTGTGAGAAGCTTGGTAATGAACAGGCCAAATTCCATTGCCGTTCCTGGCCCTTGACTGGTGAGCAAATTGCCGTCTTGAACAATACGCTGATCTGACCATGTACCACCCATTGCGGTTAGGTCAGCGTCTAGCATGGTTCGGCATCCAGGATAGCAGGTGATAGTACGGTTTGCAGCAAGCTTGCGTGGGATCAAGGCAATGGGGCTTGCGCAAATAACAGCTAAGAGTTTGCCTGAAGACAGTTGATATTCCATCAAGTCTTGGACAATCTCTGTATCTCGACAGCAGGTTGCTTGCTCCAAGCCGCCTGGTATATAAACAACGTCATACTCAGATGTTACGATGTTTTTCAGAAAGACATTACAACGGAGAGGTAAGTCCCGACTTCCATTAAAAGAGAGATCCGGACCAACGGCAGCAAGGGTTACATCTACAGCAGCACGCACTAAAATATCAGCTACGGTGAGTGTTTCGATTTCTTCGGCACCTGGGGCAACGGCAATAAGGGCTTTTGTCATACGTGAATGATAGCGACTGAGGAGAAGAGGTGAAGCTGCAAAACGCCTAGAAGCCTCTCTGAGCAGGGGGTTGACGATGAGAGAGAGTTCAGACACTCAAGTCGGAGGAGCGTCTATGCTGCAATGGTATTGGCTTGTGGGACTCATCTGTGGCGGTGTGCTGAGCTGTGGAACAATGAGTTGTGCTGAAGAACGACTTGTGACAGATGCCACAGTGTCGGTAGAGCAACAGGTCTCCGAATCAGATGATTTGATTGATAAGGTTGTGACTGCTCAAGCAGGGCGTGTTCGTGTGTATGGGACTCTCATGCGTTCAATAACACGAGCAGAACCAGATCCTGATCTTCCAAGTGAGGCTCAAGAGTGGCGGGTCCATCTCGCACTCGAAACACCCAATAAGTATCATATACGATTTAGTCAGGTAGAGCTTGTGGGAGAATATGAAAGTTTTCTAAGCAACGGCATTATGCAATGGCATGTAGATGTTTGGGATGTGGAAGAGGAACCCGTAGTGAAAGCTGAACCGATCAACAAGGAACAACGAGCTGGCATTCAGCAGCTACAAGATTTTTTCCCATTAAATCGTACTGCATTAGCAAAAGAGTTTACGTTGCAGGCAGTAAAAAATACAGTGGGTAGTGTTATTTCCTTGTCACCAAAATCAGTTGACCTGCAAAAGAATATTCAACGCATAGAGATGCAGGTCAACGAACATGGCGATACCACAGATGTTATCATTTATGATACTGATGGTAACAAGGAAATGTACCATGTTGATGATATTGAATATAACGGAACGTTGCCAAAAGGCATTTTTGAATATAAAGAATAACCAAAAGCTAGAAAAAGGAAAAAAATATGGCTGAAGAAAAAGATCCAATTATTTGTTACTGTATCGGTGTTCGTAAAAGCACCTTGGTCCAATCGATTAAAGAAGGCAATACCACCGTCGAGGCATTGCGTGGCGCAACACGAGCTGGAAGTGGTTGCCGTGGATGTATTAGTGATCTTGAAAAGTTAATAGCAGATCATAAAGAGTAGGTTGTTTGAATGTCTGATCTTAGGAGGGAAAATATGAGTTTTGCAGAAATGAAACAGGCGATTGCTCAAACTGATGGTTTGCAGTCAGAACAAGTAACCGCATGTATCGAACTTCTTATTTCCGGAACATTATCAGAAGCTGAGGGAGCGGAATTACTTGGTGATCTAGCCGATCGCGGAGAGAAGCCTGAAGAAATTGCTCATTTTGTGACCTGCCTAAAAAAACATGCGATACCTGTACCATTGGACCGCCCTTGTTTAGATGTCTGTGGAACGGGCGGCAGTGGCTTAACCCGTTTTAATGTTTCAACAACGGTTGCCTTTATTTGTGCGGCTGCTGGCATTCCTGTTGCGAAGCATGGTAACCGTGGTTCTAAACAGCCCAACGGCAGTTTTGATTTATTAGACGAGCTTGGTATTCGTTTTGACGTGGCGGCTGATAAGATGCCAGAATTGTTGAAGCAAACACATCTCGTTTTCTTATTTGCGCGTAGTATGCATCCAGCAGTTGGAAAGGTTGTTCCGTACCGCAAGGCACTTGGTCGCCGTTCTATCTTTAATTTAGCCGGACCGCTTGCAAACCCAGCACATATATCGCATCAAATTATTGGCTGTATTACAAAAGAAACGGCAGATATTTTAGCAGGTGCGTTGGAATGTTTGCCTGTTGAACGAGCTTGCGTGGTTTGGGGTCATCCTGGTATAGATGAATTTTCTGTCACTGGCCCAAGTCAGTATTATCTCATAGAGAATGGAACTCGCTCGTTACATACGGTTGAGACCGCTATGCATGCAGAGATAAACCATGCTACGTTGCCAGGTGGGGATGCGGTAGAAAACGCTAAGATTTTTTACCGTTTATTGGCTGGCGAAGAAACGGGCCCATTGCGAGATATGGTGTTGATAAATGCAGCAGCAGCGATTGATTGCTGGTATGGTCGGCCAGTAGATGGTGTGGGCGAAGGATATGCTCAAGCCAAAGAGTTACTGGAGAGTGGAGCTGTCCAAGCCTGTTTTGAGAAACATAAAGCTGTAGCTGCGTCACTGGTCTAGCATAAGGCGGGCAGATTCTCGTCCGCTGCGTGCCTTTTACGTTCATGTGTGTCGTTGTTCTACAGATTTATGCGTCGCTAGAGTTATCGTTCATGACTGTGTATCCCAGTCTGTAAGCCACTTGTTATATACACGTTACATAATATGGAGCTGCTGCTTCTTGCTTTTTTCGATAAATTTGCTAGAGTGGTTATTCGCAAAATGAGAGGGGGTCAGGTGCAAGCGCCGATCCAGTCTCGAATCTTGCCTCACCTGTTGTCAGCGGCTGCTATAAGCGGCCTTATTGAAGGAGCCCCTATGCGTATTAATGTTCGAGCTACAGAAGATGCTATCATTCGCTTATTGCGCGATGGACACCCATTGCCAGGCGATCTCGTCAAACGCGAAGAAGAAACGCGTCTGCCTGTATTCCAAAACGTTGGTGCACATCCGGTAAAAGATTTTGGCATTGCTTGCACTTCACGCATTGTTTTGGCCCGTGGACGTAAAGATGTTTGGTTTGTAGATATTCGTCGTCGGGGTGGTAAAGTGACAATGAAAGAGACGACTGATTTTATTGAGCGCCGTGACCAATTGCAGTCGCAATACAAAGGTCAAAAAGTAACGGGTTGGTTAATTACTACCAGCGATATTGACGGTAAAGCGCATGACTTTATCAACGAAAAAGAATGTTTTGCAACAGCTTGTGCAGCGAAGCGTTAATTGTACTGATTCGAATATATAATTAAAATAAAAAAGGGCGGCGCATTGTGCGCCGCCCTTTTTTATTTTAATTTTTCCAGTAATTTAATC
>JADGDD010000004.1 GCA_016745075.1 Planctomycetota bacterium
CATCAGTGTCAAGACGACGGTGTCCCTAAAATAGCTAGTCCGCAATACTATAACTGATTTGCATTCTTCTCAAAAAAAAGGCCCTTGACTGCCCTGCCAAAAATGAGCGCCTTAATCCAATGTAAACACTGTAATGACAAAATTTATGATAATATATCTAAATAAACCAAACTCAACGCAAGGCCCTTCAATAGGAACTATACCCATAGACACTTAGCCTGTACATCAGTACTATGTTATTCTTTTTGCATCAATGAAACATATTAAATATTATATTGCATCTATAATATTCACAAGGCTTCGGATTTCTTCTTGTGGCGAGAGTCCACAAGCGCGGCATATCCAATAAAACTCAGCAATATCAATCCGCCTCTCCCCCATTTCGCATTTGGAAATAAAGGAATGTTCTCTATCTAGCTTCCGGCACAACTCTCTCTGAGTAAGACCAGATCGTTTTCGGACTGATTTAATTGCCTCACGGATAGCTTGACCGTATTCACTGTGTAATGTTTTCTGCATACTGCCCCAAATATAGGGACATCTCTCATTGACCCCAAAACAGGGACACATAGAGTAAGGCTCAGACCGTTAAATAAATAATCTCATATTTTGAGGAAAGCAGACACAATAACTTCAAATCAATGCACTCACTCTCTTCTTTCGTCTCATCAGGCAGGCGACTCATTATACAAACTGATCTTATTTTTTCTTGATGACGATTTCCATACCCATTGCCTCCAGCACTCTTTCAATATTCACTAAATGACGAACGTTAGAAAACAAGAGGCTAATCGCTAAAAACGGACTGCACTCTCTCGCCCAACTATCTAGTTTTCTCAAAGACTCTCATAAAAAAGGCGGAAATTTACCAACGATGACCTCAACTTTATGAATAATGTGTATGAAATCATTGTGTCTCTTGAGATGGAAGAGAAGTTACTCTGGTGAAAAAAGCTACTGAGCACTCTTCTCCAAACGACCACGCATCATCTTTGCTGCTTTAGGCACGCCCCTTCGTGCCCGTTCCTTGTCGTTGCTTGCGACAGCGCGTAGGCGCTTGATGAGGGTTCGTATCATTCTACTGCGTTTTTTGCAGCCCAATCACGTACCCATCACATCACGAGCATTCCATAGCGGGTCTGATTTAATGATGCCTGATAGACCACCAAGACATAATCAAGATCATCACCCAAGGCCGTTACTATACGACCATAGCCGCCCAAGTATCCTTCTATTAAATGGTCTGCATTACGAGCATCAGTTCCTATCAGTTTCTGTATCTGCCTACCAACTGGAGAGGCAAACGCAGTGCCTTTGCGTTTTTCTACAGCAAGCCGCTCCTCCCACGGGCTAACAATATGACACTGACGAAAGAGGTTATAGTTTGTGAGTAGTACTTCTGTCACTGGAGTGAATGCGCCTGTTATGAAATAATCATGATCTACAGGTAGCAAAGCTCCTTTAGCACTGGAACCAAGACCTTCTAACGAGCGGTTGGCTTGTTACCACGCGATATAAATATCTTGCACTCTCTCATTAGATGATGCTTCGCAACACCTTACACGCCCCTTTATAATGACAAAAGTGGGCCAGTGTGACAAGTACTGTTTTTCAGAAACAACAAAGCCCTGTAACAGTAGTTGCTACAGGGCTTTATATGGTACGCCGGAAGGGACTCGAACCCCAAACCTCCTGATCCGTAGTCAGGTGCTCTATCCAATTGAGCTACCAGCGCTTGCGGAGCAGAAACTTATTCGTTTGGGGACATTGTCAATAACTTAATTTTGCTCCAGTAGAAATAGAGGGATAATGGGAGGATTGCGTGCGGGACTCTGATGAGCATCTCTGAGTATCCTTGTGGGGAAACGGCGAATATGCGAGCCATGGCTGTGAGAGCTCCCCAGCAGGCCATCCAGAGAGCGACCATACGCAGTATGCGGAGCGGGAGTGGAAGAAGGAGCAGAAGGGCTACGATGATATCAAGAACACCTATAGCTTGCAGCAATAGGCTTGTCTGAGATTGAGTGAACATTTCATAGCCGCAGGTGCGGGTTATCATATCGATGAAGTTACCGCGTAAAAGTAAAGCTTCTATGCCATGACCGATAAAGGTTGCTGCAATAAGAAACCGACAAGCACAAATGAGCTCTTGGTTTTGTGGGTAACGACCTCCACGTACAGCCATCACAACCATAATGGGCAAACCAATTCTTGTTGCCTGTGCTATCGGAATAATCCATGGGTGCCACGTGGACTGAGCATAAGTAATAAGAGCCAAAGCAACAAGCCACATAGTTAATGCCGTAGCCGCCCACCAGAATGGCTTCCACCACGTGAGTACGGTTAGAACAAAGACAACAGCAATACCGAGTTGCTCTGTGAGAGCGGCACTCGACTCATCCCAGTCTGCCACAAGAAAGAGGAAACCATTGATAACATCACCAGACTGAAATACGGCTTTACAGAAATAGCCGCCACACATACAGACAATAGCGATATACCACATACGCCACAAAGTCTGAGCAGACGATTGAGTGAGGCTATGCTGCCCTTCTTCTTTCTCTAGGTATGTTTGTTTTATTCCCATGCAGCCAGACATTCTTTTGGAGCTTCTTCTATTAGCACGCGAACACTCTCTGGGATACTATGAGAGCCACCAGCAAGACCTTCGCTATCAACTTCTACCCACACGGTGGTCATTCTACCACGTGCTGCAACGGCGCTGCCTTCTGGGTGTTTGTTGATAAGTTCAAAGGCATAGCTCAATGAACTTGTACCAATGCGTTCTATCAGCAGACGTACTTGGCACAGATCGCCATAACGTAGGGGTTCAAGATAGGAACATTGTACATTTACGCGCGGCCATCCTTTCATAACCCACCCATCGCGCTGAAAGGCGCAAGCACCTATGCTTTCAAGAAAGGCATGCTCACATTCTTCCATATACAGAAAAAAAGAGCTAAAGTGGACAATGCCAGCCGCGTCTGTTTCCGCAAAGCGGACTGGCCGTTCGTAGGTATATTCAGAAGTCATAATGCAGAATGACCGCTCTCTGTTTCTGGTCAAATGCTTTCAGCAAGAGAACGCCGCATGCTCTTGATACCCCCTCTTGCCTGCTTATCTGCATACTCTACTCTGCCGCCATGCCTATTAGCACTGTTTTTTCACAGAAGGAGCGCACACTCTCCTTTGAATTTTTTCCTCCAAAAACTGACACTGGTCAGGTCTTACTAGATAACACGATTTCTCAACTGGCTCATCTTGGAGCAGACTTTGTGTCTGTTACCTATGGTGCAGGCGGCAGCACTCGAGAGAAAACGCGCGATATCGTATTATCTATCCAGAAAAAATATGGGCTGAAAGCTATGGCCCACCTGACCTGCGTAAATGCTTCTCAAGCTGAAATTGCTGAATTATTGGATGATTACGCAGAACAAGGCATTGCTAATATCCTGGCCTTGCGTGGTGACCCACCCGCTGGCGAAGAACGCTTCACACCAACAGACGGTGGCTATGCCTACGCTAGTGAATTACTGACAGCGATTAAGGCAGATCAACGATTTACAACAGTCTGTGCAGCGTATCCCGATGGCCACCCAGAAGCAAAAAGTGTTGAAGCCGACTGGGACCAACTGATTCATAAATTTAACTGTGGTGCCAGCGCTGCCATTACCCAATGTATTTTTGAAGTGGGCCCGTGGAAGCGCATGTGTGAATATGTCGGCGCATCTCTTGATAACCCTCGTATTATTCCCGGTATTTTACCGGTCACTGATTATCATGCAGTGGAGCGTTTCTGTAACCGTTGTGGGGCTGCGGTTCCAGAAGTCATGCGCACACGCCTCGCCCACCTTGCCGATGATCCAGTTGCCGTACGCAAAGAAGGCATGGCCTTTACCATTGAAATGTGCGCAGAACTGTTACAGGCAGGCGCACCAGGCTTACATATTTATAGCCTCAATAAAACAACTGCGACTGCCGAACTCGTCACCGCTTTGCGTCTACTTGGACACCTAGAATAATTATTCTTCATATATAACGATAACACGAAAAAAGCCCCAGAGCATACACTCTGGGGCTTTTTTGATCTCTTACTATGAATAATTTATTCAGCCGCTTCTGATGCTGGAGCTTCTGCTTCTGCGCCACTAAATTCTTTCCAGTATTCTTCTGGCATATCAAGGGCGATAGACAGAGCACCGTTTGAACCAGCATATTGTGGCTCTTCAACAGTGGTAACATTACCGCCACCATATTCATTAAGTGCTTCTTCAATCGCACGGCCAAGGCCTTTAATTTGGCTACCACCACCGCCAAGTAAAATGTTACCGCGCATTTTTTCTTGGAATTCAGGATCGTAGGTCGCAATAAGATCTTGTAGTGCTGCAACCGTTGGTGGAACCATTGTGTAACAGGCTTGATAGACTAATTCAGTAATATCAAATTCTGTTGGCTTACCTTTAACCGGCATGGTTACGGTAACATCATCCATTTTGGTGCTGACTGATGAACCTTTTTCTTTAAACGCACGAACCATATTAATAGAGAATTGTGCTTCTGGATGTGCATCTTTAATTAACTTGGCAAGTGTACTATCAATGGAGTCACCAGCAACTTCGTGGGTACGTTGGTCATCTGGTTCTGGCATGGTACCGTGCACACGACAAAGGTCAGTAGTACCAGCACCGATGTCGATAACCAGCGTATCGTCTAAGAAGTCTAAACCATATGCTACAGAGAACGGCTCTGAACAAACAATAGAACTATCAATACAGCTTGATGCCGCTTCAATAATATTTGCTTTACCTTCAACACTTGCCTCAGCAGGTGCACCAATAACTGCATAAATGGTGCTGCCCTTCGGAGCTTTTGCGAGTGCTACAACGTACTCAAGCAAATCACGTACTGCGCGTTTTGTTTCGTCGTCGTCACTGGCACCTTTTTTCTTAATAGAACCGCCAGCAAGTGGACGGTGTAGACGCAATGCCATGCGGTTTTCTACAGCTTCTTTACCGTAGATAATATCACGACCGCCAAGTTTTTTCTTAGCAACGTGGTCTTTAGGATAACCAACGTATGACCAAACGGTTTCACGTACACCGGTTGATGATGTAATTGAGGTACGGCTGGTACCAAGGTCAATACCAAGATAAACAGTATCGTCAGACATAAAAAACACTCCTCACAGAGAATAGATGGGTTAATAAAGGTGAATAAAAAAAGGTCGTTTATTTATTTTTTTCTTTCTAAAGGTGGTGGTGCAAACTGTTTGAAATCAGTCATTTTCTTTACTGGATCATTGTCTTCAGCAACACTTGCATCATTCTCAACATCTGATGGTGCTTCCCATGGCATATCGTCAGGATCCATGTCGTAGTCTGACTCTTCTTCCGCAATATCGCCAATGCTTCCATCAGTTTCGTCGGCTTCCGTATCACTCTCCGGCTCTGTATCTGTATCCGCAACAGCTTCTGCGGGCTCCACTGATTCAGTTTTTTTCTTCCGCTCAAGTGCCGGTGGTTTAAATTCTTTGAAGGATGTCATTTTCTTGACGGAGCTATCGTCATCATCTTCTGCTGCTAATTCGCTTTCTACATTATGAATGGCAACACCCGGCTCCCACGGCATATCATCTGGGTCTATGCCGTAGTCATCCTCAGCTTCTGTGCTTTCGTCTACTAGCTCTGTTTCTGCTGATTCCGAATTTTCGGCCAATGCTTCCACATTAGTGTCTCCACTTGGTTCCGTGGCAGCCGTTGGTTCCTCTACGTCGCTTTCATCCTCTTTTGGTGCTGAAGGCGGCGGCTTCGGACGTGAACGGGTTGGAATAGTGCGACCAGATTCTTTTAAGTGGTCACGCATTTCTTTATTTTGATTAAAGATGTCTTTAAGTAACGACAGCTTGGTTTCTTTTTCTGGATCATCCTCATCCAAACCAGCTTCCATGACATTGCCAAGGCCAGCACCAGCGCCAACATTAACTGCTTTCAGATGACGATGAGCACGATCACGCTCTTTTTCGGTTTCGTCTAAGGTCGAAGCCAAACGTTTTACTTTTTTCTCGAGTAGAGAAAGTTTATCGCCATGCGCTTTCTTCGCTTGTTCAGCTATGCGCTCACGCTCTTCGTCCAACATATGGCCAACAAGACTTTCCAATTCGCCAGCAAATTTGCCTTCGACGCTGTTTTGTTGAATCATCCGCTGAACAATACGTTCAAAACGTTTCTCCATGTCTGCCATGCCGGTATCAGACACGGTAAACTGGTCAACCTCGATAGAGCGTTTGCGCTCGTCAGCCAATAAGGACTCGGCTTTTTCTAACTGCTCTTGCAGTAATTTTGCTTGTTCTTCTGCGCCTTTTTTCTCTGCCTGAAAGCCTTTCAAACGTTCTTGGAATTCGTCTTCTGCTTCATCAAGTAATTTCTGACGTTCTTTTTCACTTAAAGCAGAACCCAATTGCTCAACGGCTTCAGCCACAGCATCTTGAATAAGCAACTTAATGGTGCTCATGTTCAGGACACGCACACGATCATGGCGGGCTGCTAATTCTGAAGCGCTGACTGTTTTTGCCCGCGAACGAATAGAAGCACCAACATCTAATTTACCATCTTTACTCACCACATTATGACGTTTAGTCAGCGGTTTTGCTCGATCTGGGGCTTCTATTCCGGAACCAAGACCTTCATAGCGTTGAGTTGAGGCCAACACCACATCATGAACACCAGACGTATCACCACTATCTACCGCCTTACGTTGGCCTGAAAGTGACCCCCCCTGCTTGCCGCCACGGTCTTCCGTTGGCGCAAATTCATTGGTTTCTTCTTTAGGTGATTGTTCTGGAAAAATACTCGCTGCAGTTTTATCAGTTTCCTCTAAAGAAAGCTCTAAGACATCACTTTTAGCAGACGGCTCTTCCACCACAGATTTCATACGCGGCTGAGTAATTCTACGCGTTTTACGCTTCACACCTTCCGTCGCTCCAGACTCGGCCGCCTCCAGGGGGCGAGATTTTGGCCGAACAACACGGCGTGTCGATGATTTAGAAGAACGGCCGCTATTTTCATCCGCTGCTTTAACCCGTGGCTTGGTTACTCGTCGCGTTCCTGAGCGGGCAGACTCCATTTTTTCTTCAATAGACGTATCTGCTGAGCGAGATGCATCGCCACCAATAAAAGACAATAACTTCTCTTCTTCGCCTGGATCAAAATGCAACCAGCGCAGCTCTAGGCCTTTTTCTCCACTAGACACAACATGAGCAAACAAGGAATGGCGCTCGCCTGTAGGCAACTCCAAAGATGCATCTATATACTCATCTTTAGAAAACGCTTGGTTGGTATCAAGTAGCGCAGCGCGGCTATTCACTTTTTTCACATCTAAGGCCAATGCACCCATTTCTGGATCGGCCAAAATACAGCGTAAAACAGGTTGTTTCCCCATACTGTTACCGGACCCTTACATTCTGTCTTAGCACGATATCTACCACAGCTTTTATTCCTTCCACCGCCACAAGCCTAGCCTCTTACAAATCCACTAGGCATAACACCCTCACCATAAGAGGCTCCTTCTCTGGGGTCAAGTGTAGGGCCACGCTCCCCCAAAAACTGTGCAATGAGGAAGACACAAGTTCCCTCAAAAAAAAGAACTTGCGTTATGAAATCAGACTACAGAATGCGCCTCCCACATCAGTGGGAACGCTTTTTTTTGGGCGATTAGCTCAGTTGGCTAGAGCACCTGCCTTACAAGCAGGGGGTCACTGGTTCGAGTCCAGTATTGCCCACCAAAAAGAAGCTTGCTACCTCGGTAGCAATAATTATATAAAGCGCACGAAAGTGCAAAACATGTTGGCCTGGTAGCTCAGTTGGTTAGAGCGCCGGCCTGTCACGCCGGAGGTCGAGAGTTCAAGTCTCTTCCAGGTCGCCAACAAAAGACGCTGATCCTACCGATCAGCGTCTTTTTTTATGCACAAAAGTCCCCGCGCCCCAATCAATCTGGAAGAGACTTGAACTCTCGACCTCCATTGACCGTCACGCTGGAGGATGGAGCAGGGTAAAAATAGCTCCGCTATTTTTAGAAGGCCACGGGCGTGGCCTTCGGCCCTGCGGAATGCGTAAACGAGCACCACAGGAGCAAAGCGACGAGGAGCGCACGTTGAAGCAGGACGAGAGTGGACGAGGTGAAGGAAAACGAACAACAACCATTCTCAATATGTACCAACCCTGCGGAATGCGTAAACGAGCACCACAGGAGCAAAGCGACGAGGAGCGCACGTTGAAGCGGGACGAGAGTGGACGAGGTGAAGGAAAACGAACAACAACCATTCTCAATATGTACCAACCCTGCGGAATGCGTAAACGAGCACCACAGCAAAGCGAGTAGCGCACGTTGAAGCCGAGCAAGAGAAAAGCAAAGCACACATAAACAAGATCAACAAACCAACATTTCATCAAGACAAAAGCACATTCCCATGACCACCCCTCCCATCCGTATTCTCTTTATCTGCAATCAAAATAGTTGCCGCAGCCCAACTGCCGAGTGGCTCTTTGCGAAAAATTCAGAACTAGCTGTGCAGTCCTGTGGAATTAATGCGGATTGCCACAATCTTCTTGATGAAGATCTACTACTTTGGGCCGATGCGGTCATCTCCTTTGACGATGCCCAAGTTCGCTATATCAAACAACATTGGCCTCAATTATACCACCAAACGCGCATTGAATGCTTACATATTCCTGACGAGTTTAATTATAAAGACCCACAGCTCATACAACTCATCACGAAAAAAACAAAAGGTCTGCTTGATACGCCCATTAGAAAAGCATAAAAAAACCTCCCCCATTGCCCCACCATCAAACCCACTCACACTACTTCGTATTATCATGCTCCCCCCCGACCTCTCTCCCAATCACCTTGCAAGCCTCATTGCCGTAGCCGACTACGGCAGTATGAGTAAGGCTGCGCAGTTTCGTAACCTCACACAACCAAGTTTGAGTCGGCAAATCCAAGACTTAGAGAAACGTTTATCAGTACCTTTGGTTGAACGCAGTGCCACTGGAGCAATCCTTACTCCATCTGGTGAAGCCCTTGTAGAGCAGGCGCGTCATATCCTACAGCTACTCGCAGACATTCCCAATCTGGTCAAAAAAGAGCAGGGCCACATTAGCGGTACCGTGCGACTGGGCACGGTCGATAGTATAGGCATTTCTGTGCTCCCACCCATCCTCAAAGCTTTTATTGCAGAAAATCCTCGGGTAGAATTACAAGTTGTTTGCAATAATAGTCCAGAATTGATTAACCGTTTATTGGCTGATGAATTAGATATTGTTATTTCCACCATAGATCATGCTCGGTTGCCTTCTGAAATATTGTTTAATAATCGTTTAGTCTTAGTTTATTTACCAGATACGCCAGAGCAAAATATACCAACATCACTTGCTGAAATTGCTGAGTCTCGCATCGTCACCTTTCCGCAACCGCTTACCGTTCGTCGCATGCTGGAAGAAGCTTCTGAGCAAGCAGGCCTTCACATTCAACCCGTGATGGAACTGGCCAACGTTGAAGCGATAAAAGCGATGGTCCGCGCTGGCTTGGGCTTTGGTATTGTCCCAGAAGAAGCAATGCTGCTGCAACAAAAAGAATTAGATCTTCCTTTTGTCTATATTAATGATTTAAAAGCAACACGGCAAATTCGAATGTTATCTCGGCAACATAACAGTTCTCAGGCCGTTGAACGGCTTATGCACTGCTTACGAAGTTTGAGAAGCGCCTGAGAGCACCTCTTCTGCATAATAGGATGAGCGAATATACGGACCAGAGGCAGTATATTTAAAACCAAGTTCATCACCCCATGCTTTGTAGCGATCAAATTGTTCTGGTTCAACAAAACGGATAATGTCATGATGTTTGAGGCTCGGACGTAAATATTGACCAATGGTAAAAACGTCTACATCATGAGCTCGCAGATCTTCCATCAATGCGCGCACTTCATCGTCTGTTTCACCAAGACCAACCATCATACCAGACTTGGTAATAATATCTGGATTTTTATTTTTGACGTAACGCAACACGTCTAACGAACGTTGATAGATTGCCTGCGGGCGTACCGTTTTGTACAGACGTGGGATGGTTTCCATGTTATGATTAAAAACATCTGGCACAGCATCAACCACCGTCTGCACTGCATTCATATCACCACAAAAATCTGGCGTAAGCACTTCCACACCGCCTGTAGGGTTATGCTTGCGCACCGCCTGTATGCATTCACTAAAATGGCTTGCCCCACCATCTGGAAGGTCGTCACGATTAACAGAAGTTAACACCACAAAGCGCAGGCCTAATTGACCAACAGCACTCGCCACACGTTCTGGTTCTGTTGGGTCGGGCAAAGGAAGGTCCATACTTGTTTTAATATCGCAAAACGTGCACGTGCGGGTACAGGTATCACCCATAAGCAAAAAGGTAGTGACCTTTTTAGAATAGCATTCGTTTCGGTTTGGGCAGGTTGCTTCTTCACAAACGGTCACCAAATCATGATCACGCAAAATAGCGTCAGTCGCGTTAGACGTTCCACCTGCGGTCAGTGGGCGACGAAACCATTCTGGCAATCTTTGCCGCTGTTCACTTCGTGGGATTTGTGCCATTGCCCGTGTCCTTACCTTAGGGTGCCAAACTTGATGCAGCGGTGAAATTGCGAATATCGTTATCAAGCAATTCTGCGCGCAAACCAATAAAAGGTGCGGCATCTTCAAAAAGATCATCTGCACCAACTGTGAGATAACAACGGTTCCATACTCGATAATTCATAGTTAAGCGACCAAGCA
Organism: Planctomycetota bacterium; assembly: GCA_016745075.1. Lineage (GTDB taxonomy): Bacteria > Planctomycetota > UBA11346 > UBA11346 > UBA11346 > JADGDD01. The sequence continues at coordinate 10,815 of JADGDD010000004.1, forward strand.
CATCACCGTCCTCATATCTTCGCTCATTGGTTTGCCAGTCATTTGCTTTTGCCCGAATCATAAGCTGTGCTGTAAAACGATCGTAAATAGGCATACTCATACGTGCACCAAATCGGCTTTCAATTAAGCCAACGGCAGCTGATAAACGGTATTGTTCTTTGTTATCATCAGGAAGAAAGCGCCAACCAAAAAGCAGGTTAATGTCCATATTCATATCACTGGGATCATCACTCACTACCGAACGGTCTTTGTCATCTTTCGTTCTATAACTGACACCACCTTCATAAAATTTCCACGGACGCGGTTCTATGCGCACATAGGCATGGCCAGTCAATTGACCAGTTGTTGTATTCATGCCGCCGTAGGTTCCGACGAATAATTTCAAATCAGAAAATCCGCTTGTTACTGGCTCTAATTCTTCTAAGCGTTGTTCAAAGGAACCAAGCGCGCGCTCTGCCTTTGTGTGCAAGGAATCTTCAAAAACAAGTTTTCCGATAGTCCCTTGGCCCGAGACAATTTGGTCAGTAATTACGGCTACGTCTTCACCAATCTTCTCTAAATTGGGACCAAAAGCGGCGATACTGCCAACAGCTTTTTTCACATCTTCACGGTTTTCTTTGATCATGTCTTTTACTTCACCTGCTGCGTCGGCAAAATTATTGATAGCATCTGGTAGCCGATCAACCGCTTTCTTAAATTGGTCGCGGTTTTCATCCAGAATACCGTTTAATTTCTCGCCGACATCTGCAACATTGGCAATAGCTTCGTTGAGTATTTTTTTATTTTCTTCAACCATTGTTGAAATGGAACCACCCATATCACCAAGGTTATCAATTGCACGTTTAATACCGACACGGTTTTCATCGACAACCTCACCCATTTCACCAGATAATTCAGAAAAGTTCTCAACTGCGCTAGGCAAGGCCGCTACCGCCGACCGAATGTCACTTCTATTTTCTTGAATCACTTCAGACACCATATTCACCGCATCGGAAATAGTAGATGGTGGCACGCCGTCTCGCTTATCTATATCTTTTTGGTTAATGCCTGTCCCTGGACCACTGGTAACAATTTGCAACATGGAGCCACCCAACAACCCTTGACCGATCGTAAAGCTGCTTTGGTCATTAATAATGATGAAATCTTTCTTATCATCATCAACATCAAAAGAGACACGAATAGCGGGTGAATTTTGCTCGTCTACAATTGGCACCATATTGCCGACACGGCCGACCGTAAAGCCATTATACTGTACCTTATCACCAATGCCGAGGCCATTAACACGTGGAAAGTTCACGGCATACGCACCATCTCCACCACCCATGTCATTCACGAACAGGGTAAATGCCAAGAGCAGGCCAAGGCCGATAAAAAAGAGCAACCCTACTTTTACTTCTGATTTCATTTGACGTAATCCTCCGTGAGCGGCCCCGTTGTTGAACCGGTCAAAAGTTGACGAAGAACCGGATGTTCATTAGCTCGGATTTCGTCTACGGTGCCGTATGCCACAATACGGCCATTATATAAAAAGGCGATATGGTCTGCTATAGTAAAGGCAGCTTCCATATCATGCGTTATCACCAGTGAAGTAACGCCTAATGTTTTTTGTAATTCTAAGGTGAGCTCATTAACCCCACTCACTGTTACAGGGTCTAGGCCCGTGGTCGGCTCATCATATAATATAAGACGCGGGTTTTGGATAATCGCTCGGGCAATACCAACGCGCTTACGCATACCACCGGATAATTCATCTGGTCGTAAACTGAGTATTTCTTCTGCGGGTAAAAACACGCGATGCAGGGCTTCTATCACCCGCTCGCGTATTTCTTCTGTAGGAGCCCGTTCTACCTCTATAAGAGGAAGGCCCACGTTTTCCAAAACAGTTAATGAACCAAGTAACGCTGCCATTTGAAAGATAACACCCAAATCTTGACGATACGCACCCCATTCATCAGTACTCAGATGATCCAGATGACGACCACCAACTTCAACCGTCCCTTCATCTATCGTATGTGTACCCATTAAATGCTTAAAAAAAGTACTCTTACCAGAACCAGAAACACCCAAAACCACAAGCGTTTCACCCTTATACACATCTAAATCAATACCACGCAAAATATGGCGAGGGCCAAAGCGTTTATGTAAATTACGAATACGCACAAAGATTTCTTTGTCTTCAGGAACGGGTGGCATATCCACCGCCTGCTCCATCTCTTCTTTGGTCCACTCTTTTGCTAAGGGCTGTTGAGAATCAGTCATCAGATTATTTCCGCCCGTGTCAAAAATTGGATAATTGCTGTCAGCATATAGTCACCAACCAACACAAAAAGAACGTTGAGCATAACACTCACAGTGGTTGCTTTACCAACCCCCTCTGCACCACCTTTGGTATGTAAACCTCTATCACAGGCAACTGCACCAATAATGGCGGCAAAGACCATAGACTTAAACAAACCAGAGAAAAAGTCCGTGCTCGTTAATAAGGACTGAGCACTCAGTATAAACTTATCATATGGCAAACCGTATAACGAGTGGGAAACAAAAGCACCACCAGCAATGCCAACAACATCTGCCATGGTCGTTAAAAGCGGCATCGCAATAATAAGGGCAACAATACGCGGCATCGCTAAATAACGAACCGGGTCTATGCTCATAATCTTCAGCGCTTCGACTTCTTCGTTGACCACCATCGTTCCCAGCTCTGCCGCCATAGATGAGCCAACCCGCGCCAAGACAATAATTGCTGCCCAAATGGGCCCCATTTCCCGACAAAACGTTGCACCAATAATCGCACCAAGGCTGTCCAAGGCGCCATAACGCTCTAGTTCTGTTCCCATTTGCATAGCCAAAATCATACCCGTAAGACCTGCAACCAATGAGAGAACAACTATAGAACCAAAACCAGCATGATCGAGCTGACGAACAAGTTGCTTATGCGACCGATGAATAACGCGAATATACAGCAATGCCGCAACCAATAAGCGAAGCGTCCGCCCCGCCTCTTCGCAAGCCTGTATAATTAACCGTCCTGTTGCCGCTAACACCGTCACTCCTTAGACCGCCTATGCACGAGATTGGGCAGAGTACACCACCACTCTCTGAGTCGAGCTTCAATAGCTTATAGTTATCTATTGATAACTATTCAAGGGATTTCTTATGAGGGACTCTCGGAAACTCGAATCGCCCCATTGACTGTTTGTGCAAACTCGGGTACATTTATTCTGTATCCTGTTTAATGAACGATGTTTGCCGAACTCCGTTCATTAAATATGATTCAATTGTTTCACTGTGCCGCAGCAATTACTTGGGTTTATGCTGACTGCAGCGTTTTAGGGAGTCGCCTTCCGTGGATGAAATCGAACGATTAAAGAAAAAGCTGGAGAATTACCCTTCTCCTTCTGCCTATAATAGGCTGGCTGAAATCATGCGCCTTCACGGGAAAAATGAAGATGCCGCTGAATTGTGCCAACGTTGCATTCGTGAATTTCCACGAAATGGCCAAGCCTATGTTATTAAAGCGGGTATTGAGCTCAGCCTTGGGAGCAAAGGCATTGCTATAGACACCCTTACTGCTGGGGTCAAAAATGACCACCGCTGCTACTCTGGCCTCCGTATGTTGGCAGACTTGCATGTTGAAGCACACAACCGACCTGAAGCTATTCGCTGTCTTCAAAAAGCGCTTGAACTGAAACCTTCGGATCAGGGTGTTGAACGACGCCTTGCTGAACTACAAGCGTCCGAACCAGCCGCTTCTGCACAGCCCACTCCACAAGCTCCCGCACCAACTCCTGCTCCCACACGCAAACAAATAAGTGAAACCATTGATCTTTCTGAAGCGCCAGTTAATAAAACCACGCTCAATCACACCGCAGCGCCAGCCGCTCCTGTAGATGAGCCGCTCGCTCCATTTTCTATGCCACTCACCACTAACGCGGCTCCGGCCCCAGCTCCATTACCATTAGAGGTCACAGCAGATCCACAGACTGCCCATTCTTCAACCATGGCTCTGAGTGTTCTGTGTGCAGAAGAGGGCGTGCAAAGTGCTACCGTTGTAGATGGACAAGGCCGAGTTATTATGAGCCAAGGTCTTGCTCCGGGCGAAGATGACCTTATTGCCGCTTTATCTTTAGACGTAACAACCAGCGGTGCCGATGCTATTAATGCTCTTGGCTCTCAAGGTCTAAAGGAATGGTCTATTGAAACAACCACAGGCAAACTCCTCTCATTTCAAGACCATTCTATAAGCATTATTATTAATGCTGACTCTCGGGTAAAAATGGCACTGCTTGAACTTCGCGCTCGTCAAACCCTGACCTTACTCGGAGCTGGCGCATGAATGATATCCTTGAACAACTCAATCGTGTACGCGGTGTTGGCGGCAGTGTTATTCTAAGCACAGAGGGGCTTGTTATTGCATCCTGTCTACGAAATGATGTCGATGACGAAGAAATTTCTGCATCCGTAGGGTCGCTAATTGAACGCGCACAAAACATGTGCACCCGCACCGGCCTTGGTAACGTAAACATGGTACACTTACAGGGTGATCATGATGGTGTACTGACTGTCACCGCTGGCCAATCCTACTTGATGATTATTACCGACCCACACGCAAATCTCGCACTCTTACGACTTGAAGCACGACCGTACATAGATGCACTTGTAGAACGCCTTTCTCTTTAACCGATTATTTTCTTACCCATCAAACGGACACGATTCTTATGGTACAAATCAATTTTGGACAACGTGAAGTAAGCTGTAAACTTGTTTACTACGGCCCAGGCATGTCTGGCAAGACGACCAATCTAGAGATTATTCATCAAAAAGCACCGGATACCGCTAAAGGTGAAATGGTATCTATTGCGACGGAAACAGATCGTACCCTGTATTTTGACTACCTGCCATTAGACCTTGGCCAAGTAGCGAACATGCACACCAAATTTCAGCTTTACACAGTGCCGGGGCAAATTTATTATAACGCAACCCGCAAACTCGTGCTCCAAGGCGTGGATGGGGTTATTTTTGTTGCCGACTCCAGTAAAAGTAAAATTGCTGAAAATCTTGAGTCTTTGCAGAACCTTCGTGATAATTTACACGGCATGGGCATTAACCTTGATGAAATTCCGTTTGTATTACAATACAACAAGCGCGATCTTCCTGATGCTATGTCTGTGGCCCTGCTGGATGAACATCTTAATCCAATGAGAGTTCCCACTGTTGAAGCGTGCGCCCGTGATGGCAAAGGCGTGTTCCAAGCCTTAAAAGTCATCAGTAAAATTGTTATCGAGAAACTGAATACAGAACAAGGTCAACGTCGGCGTACCGCCCAAGACTTAACACCTTCACGAAGTAACGCTGCCGCTGTTCCACCTGCTGCGGCACCTGCCCCACAAGCCGCAGCGCCACAACAAGCCGCGCCTGTTCAACCACAACAAGCTGCACCTGCCGCAGCTCCTGCTGCACAGGCACCTGTCCCACAAGCCGCAGCAGCCCCTGCGGCACCACAACAACCGCCGACAAAAAAACAACCAGCACCAAAACGCCAACAAGCCGCTGGACCAACCACAACCCGCTCTAACCGACAAGCATTGTCTGAAAATAGTGCGAAACAAAAACACCTCAGCAAAAAAGCACCGCCAAAATTAAAAGAACGCGCAAATAACATCGATGATGTTGACCTTGGCGATACCGAACCAAACCTTCGCCGCTACAAAGGTCGCGGAGAAGGTGGCGGCCCTGTCCGTATGCTCTTTACGATCTTGCTCGTTTTAATTATTCTGATCATTATTGTTGCAGGTCTCTTTGTCTTTGTTCAACCAGTTCGTGATGCTTTGTTACCACTGATGCCAACTCAAATGCAAGAAGCCTTCTTGGAAAAAGAAGACAATAATACAACAAGCACCCCTCCACCAGCACAAACAACACCTGCTCCCACACCAGCAGCAGCAGGTACGGCTACGACACTGGCTCCGGCTGCACCTACACCCGTGGTAGAACAAGCTCCTTCCGCAACAAGCCCAGCACCAGAACAAGCAACAACACCCACCGCTCCAGCAGCACCGAGTACCACTGAAGCACAAGAAGCTACTGATGCCAAATAATCAAGACGAGGATCAGGTTCTGAGTGAAAACCAAGCCATGCGTTATCGCCGCTTGGCTTTTTATTCTGAAGACATTGAGCGATTTAATAGTGCTTTATCTCGCTTTGTTAAAAAAGCGAATGCGGTTTGCGCTTTACTCATTGACCAAGAAGGCCACATGGTTGCCAAGCAGGGCTTTGTTGATCAAATTGATACCACTGCTTTAGCGGCATTAGTAGCGGGCTCTTTTGCTTCCACACGAGAAGTGGCCAAGTTACTTGGCGAGAAAGAGTTTCAAATACTTTACCACCAAGGCCCCAACCATAGTATTCAATTAAATTTGGTTGGTGAACGCACGCTACAAGTAACGGTTTTCCCAAGCGAAGCAAAACAGGGGCTTATTCAAGTGATGAGCAAAGAATTATCTGCTCATGTTCTCTCTATTATTACTGAAATTGCAGAACGACCAGAAGATGAAGTAAAAGAAAAACTTGATTCAGGATATCATGAAGAAATGAATAGTCATCTTGACGACCTCTTCGGAGACTTGTAAGAGAAGCAAGACAGTATCTAGGCATAAAAGGCCAAAAAGAGAAAAAGGCAAGGAGCACCATGGGTTTTCAGGGAACACTCGATTCCGTTAATCTCGGCGATATTTTTCAAACCCTGTCTGTGAATCAGCAAACAGGGACGCTCGTCGTTACCGGAACAACTGCTACTGTCTCAATATGGTGTGAACAAGGTGCCATTGCTTTAATCAATGCAGACGTTATTGATGGCATACCAACGCTTATACGTTTATTACAATGCAAATCTTTATTGAGCCCTGCTCAAGTTCAACAATTGCTTAGCCATTGTAAAAATACACAACAACAATTACGTGAACTTATTCTGGCAAGCGGGTTCGTGAATGAATCTGATCTAGATGCTGTAGCTCAAGGCTACATTGAAGATCAAATCTGTGATATTTTTGAATGGAATTCTGGAGACTTTACCTTTACTGATGGTGGGCCACTCGATTATTTAAGCGGCATCGCTATTGTTGAGTTAGGCCATATTACCCTGCAAACAGCAGGGGTCGTTATGGAAGCAACCCGCCGTCATGATGAATGGGAACGTATCCGCGAAGTACTGCCAGAGAGCGATGAATTATTTGTGGTCGATAATGAAGGCCGCACCCATATTGCAGATATAGACACCGACCCAGAGATGTTAAAAGTTCTTCGCTATATCGATGGTAAACATAAGCTAGATGAGGTAGCACGACTTGTTGGTATTTCTCGCTTTGATACGCATGCTATTGTTGCACAATTATTAATGGCTGGCATTGCCCGCACCCGTAGCTCACAAGAAATTGTTAATGATGCCTTGGAACTTCGTACTGAAGAAAAAATAAAACAGGCAAGTTCCTTGTTAGACAATGCCCTTACCCGTGTTCGTATTGCGGAAGTCCTGCTGCCACTTGCTGATATCTCCGTTGAATTACAAGATTATCCCAAAGCGATTGGTCTCTACCTTGAGCTGGCACAAACCGCACAAGATGATGGTGATTTTGAAAAAGCACTCGATTTTTTAGATACCGTTATTGATATTAATCCAGATGATCCGGAGTTACGACTAGATCGAGCAACCATTTTGGTTGAGCTAGAACGCATGGATGAAGCTTCCGAAGGCTACCTTGATGCAGCTCAAGATTATCTCGGCAACCGAGATACCGATGCTGCTATTGAGTGCTGCCATTTAGCACGAGACATGAAACCTTCCTCTTCAGAACCACACCGTATCCTTGCTAAATCATACTTAATGAGCGGGCAAACTGATAATGCCGTTGTTGAATATAAATCTCTCTGGCACGCACTCTTAAGCACCTCTAACCCTCGAGCTGCACTAAAAATTCTGGTTGAAATACTCGACGATGACTGCAAGTACCCTTCTATAACAGAGCAAGTCCTGAACCACGCAAAAGGATCTGAATCTGTTAAGACAACAAATGCAATGCGCTTGTTATTTTACGCGGCAACAATTATTTTAGTCCTTGCTGCAAGCTGGTTTGGCTATCAACAAGTACAAAATAAAGTTATTAAAGAAAACGTGCTCGCAAATATCCAAAACATAGATCATAAAGCACAACAAAGCGATGCAAATTTTAGAGAATTACTGGACCAACTTGAACGAATAGACAATACCCAACCAGACGTGGTCGAACAACGCAATGCTGTAGACACACGAATTAGAACCGCCTATGCACGTGCTGGTGAGGCACTTGCCATCAACATCAGTGAACGGCTCAGTAATAATGATTTTAGTGCTGAAACTGGGAAACAGGTGCGTAAATTATCTCAAGAATTTAATGGGATTCTTCCACCAGAACGAATTAACGGTCTCTCCGATACTTGGGAACTTGGCCACGCTCGCAAACAAATTGCCAACGATCTTCAGCACATACACGACCTCTGGAATCAAGAAACCTGGAACGAAGCTATTGCAGAGCTTCAATCTTTAATCAGTACAGAAACAAGTTTACCCAAAGCCCTTACCGCAGAACTTGAGAAAAAATTAGTCGATTGGAAGAAACATTCAACATCAGCCGAATCACTCTTCCGACGCGCCGAACGCATAGAAAATAAGCGCGGAAAAGAAGCTGCTATAGAAGCTTTCCTCTTGGCACTGGAAGGCGAAGGCCAACGCTACCGAGACAATGCGCGTGAGCGTCTTATTCTTATTGAAAATAGTTTTGCTGAACAAATCGCCAAACAGGCAAATCTTTCTTTCCATAATAAAGACACAGAACAAGCATTTCTTTCTTTAGACAACTTAGAAGCGCTAGCTAATAAGGCTCACGGAGAAAAACCAACAGAATTATTCCGCTCTTTCATGATTCCATATACACTGACCCTGAATCATCCAGATGTAACCGTCACTATTATGCAGGCAGAAAAAGCGACAACTATTTCTGCTCCTGCCACCATTCCAGATAATGGCAAATGGACTCATTCATTCTCTTATCGGCACAACGAAATGGTTACCATTACTGCCAAACGCCTTGGCTTTACCGATCAACAATGGACTGTAGACCGCAAACTACGCAGTCTCGGCACCCATGTTACGCTTGAGCGTGGGCAACTCTGGCAAACAACCTTGCCTGCACCTGTAACCTCTGCGCTTCAAAGTAATGGTGAAAACCTTGTTGCTGCTTTGAATAACAATTCACTCGCTGTTATTGACCCTGCTCTTGGTGCCTTCCAAAATGTGTCTATTGGTGAAAGCGTTGGCTCTTTTATTGCACAACCAATGATCTTCCGCTCCGTTGCTTATATTACTTTAAGTGATCGCATTCATGCTATTGATCTGAATACCCGTCAAATGCTCTGGAGTTATCCAGAAGATGATACCCCTTTTCCACAAACCTTTGCCGGTGCGGCATGGGCTCAGGAGAATGATCTGATTGCTGGCGAAATTCAAATATTTGCTGTTACCAAACGCGGTACGGTGCTGACAATCTCTGTACAAAGCGACCTGAACAACAATAACACGATCACCCGCTACCCAGACACCGTTCTTGAAACGGGCATTACTGGCCCAGCTCTGGGCTATGCCATTGATCTGAGCAGCACCGTCTATGTTCCGGCTGGCAACCTGCTGATGGCCTTTGACACCGCTACTGTTAGCCCAACCTCAGAGCTCTCTCAACTCTACGCATTTGAAACGCGCGGTGATATCACCTGTCACCCAATACCAACCAATATTGCTGGACAAAAAGCTTTTCTAGTCGTCGATTCTAGCGGCTACATTACTGCTATAGATGCCAATCCAGAGAACAACAGCAACGGCATTACAAGTCTTGGCTCGTGGCCACTTGGCACCGGCAGCAGCATTAGCCACCCACCTGTCGTTCTTGAAGGTAAGGGTATTGCTATTGCACCATTAGATGCTGGTCAGCTTGTTGCCCTTGCATTAGATACACCGGGTAAATTGGCATGGCGTTATCCACAAACGGGCACCCTCGCTACCATCGTTGGTTCTCCAAGCATTGGAACACAAGGAACTTACGTGGTAGATAGCAATGGCATCCTGACCTGTTTAGAAACAGAAACCGGACGCAAACGATGGGATTTCGACCTTGGAGCCCCTGCCGCTGCTGGTGTATTCGCCCATAATGGTCGCATTTTTATCCCAACTAAAAACAACATTCTGCACTGTTTTGACGAAGGTTCTGAGTAACTGTCGGAATATTCCACAACCACTCCCTGACAAAATCATTCACACTGAAAAACGGTGGTACACCTTGCCTAGTAACACAGTGCAAGTATTGAACGTCCCCACCGTCTCTCTATTATGACATACATGAATACATCTGATACTTTTGCTACTCGCAGTGCTCCAGTGCGTGTTTCTTCACCTCAAACTCTCCTGAAACAACAGAGACGACAATCGGGGTTCACTCTCGTCGAAATTCTCGTCGTTATTACAGTTATTATTGTTTTAATGGGCTTGCTTGCTCCGGCTGTTATGGGTGCTCTTAAAAGCGCACGAGAAGCCGACACCACCAGCCGCATGAATCAAATTATAGCAGGCATAGAGATGTATCAGACAAAAAAAGGACGGTACCCCTTATTTACAGGAGCAGTCAATAAAGCATGGAGTGGAACGGGATCGTCCATCATTGGAGCCTATTCAAGTAATACTTTGAGTTCCGGTTCCACGACCCCCTATCCAAATGGAGGAACTGGCTATAACTATTCAGACAACATTGCCGATTTAAATAGACTACTCCGCATAGAGCTGTCTTCCATTGACCCAGATGCATTTTCTGAAGAAAGTGAATTTGTTGCCCAAGATGGAGATTACAAAGGCTGTCTGATTGATGCTCTTGGTAACCCATTCCACTACCTGCCCTATACTGCTTATGTTAGCGCGCAAAACCCGAAAAACCGCAACAGCTTCCAAATTTGGAGCATAGGCGAAGATGAAGTAAATGATGTTCATATACACAACGCTGCGGGCTTTGCTCAAAAACCAGATGCCAATGGCCCCCTCTTGCCCTATGGAGATGATCTCGCCAATTGGTCTACGGCCGCCGTCCTCACCAACTAACTCTACTCCCCTCACATTCAGGATATCCATGCCCCGCTCCCACGCATTCACTGTCGTCGAACTGCTCATCGTTATTACCATCATCCTTACGATGATGGGGCTCGCACTCGGTGTCTGGAGCAATCTTGGAAAAAATATTGCTAGAGATGTCTTAGCGAATCAAATACGAGATATTACCAACCAGGCAAGTGCCCAAAGTTTATCTACAGGTCTCCCTTACACCATTACCATCAATGCCGAAGATAGTACCATTCAAGGCACGAAACAAATACGGTTACTTGATGAATCTTGTGACCACTTCTTAGATAAAAACGGTTCTGTGAGCACCTTTCATTATCAAGACTTACTCACTGGTACTACCGAAAGTCGCCTTGAAGACGAAAGCACAGAATTTGCTGGTGCACATTTTGATACACTGCCAGACCCAACCATACCAACCACGACACTTGGACGTTTTTCTTACGGGTGGGATTTAAATGGTGATGAACCGTCAAATAGCCAACGTTTACTCAAACCGTTTCAATCTCCCATTCCTTTACTGTCTGAAAGGAATAAGGGTTTTGTGATGACCTGTGCCGTTCGCGCCCCTGCTATTAATGATTACCAGCAAGTCCGCAAACTTACTAGCCCTTATATACAAGTGATTCCCCTCTTATTGCTGACGGCAACAGAAAATAACGGCACTCCCAGTGACAATGTGGACGGTGCCATTGCAGGGCTTGAACTCTGGAGACAACCACAGTTCAAGATGGTTCGTTTTCCGACAAGCGGATTATCTGAGAACCAAAAGTACCTTCCCAACAGATCCTTTCCTTATCAGTATAATCCACAGGAAACCGATCCGGCGCTCATTGCATCACAAAATTTAAATGATGCTAAAGGGTACGCACATCATGACCATTGGATGCTCGTCGGTTGGGTTGGTCAACGCCCAACCAATGCGCCAGACATATACGACTACGAAATAGGTGGGTTACCACCACAAAAAACGGATTGGTTTAATTTCCATCAAAATACCAGTAATGCACCCTATGTGACTGACTTTGTAAATGGATATAATCTACCTGGAGAAGACCCCAATAATCCCCCCAACAGAGATTCCTATCTTGGTGGAAAGTGGATAAATGTATCTCTTGTTTTTGACGGGAAATTTCTCAGCATCACCCGTAATAATCAGCTATTAGCCCGCTCAAACAGTGCAATTCCATCGTCATACATTGAAAACCATTACAATAAAACCACTCACCTTTGGTGGGGACGGCATACCACACCGGCATCAAACCGCTCTCAATTAGCAACCTGCCAAGTTGATAGCCTACAACTTATGAGCCTTGGCGGCGGTAGCGCTCAATCCTTGCCGTCTGGCTTTTTTGCCACAGACGACTATAGCATTACTTATATTGATGGAGCACCATCGGGATCAAATAGACAAATCTCTTTCTTTGATAAAACGGGCAATGTGAACCAACAAGATACTCCAGACAATATCAGTGTCACCGCAGACAGCACACTCACCTATACTATTCCCTAGGACACCTCATGCGCTCTCTTTCCAATAACGGTGCTGCTCTTGTGATGGCACTCTTTATTCTTGTCGCTCTTATGCTGATGGGCCTGCCATTTTTATTTTCTCAATCCACCAGTGTGCATGGGGCTTATCTGTTTAGCAAAGGCCAGCAGTCTATTATTGAACAACATAACACAGAAAATATTGGTATGGATCTTGGCCAACGTATTGTCAAAAATGTTGTTGCCAGTGGCACCGCACCACGCAGTAAATATAATGACGGATTAGATGAAATTAATAATGCCCTCAATGCTAATGACCCAAACCCAGAAAACTATGTACGAAAAGACAACAAGCAAACCAATACGCTTGTCCCATTATACGGAACTGAAGAACTTCTACAGGTAGACATTGATTTGCTCCGAGAGTTCAAGCTTAAAAGCTTTGATCCATCCAAAGCGGCAAGCCTCACCATCATAGATGAAAGTGGACTCATAGATGTGAATAGCCTTGGACCTGAAGGCTGGACTGTTTTACTTAAACAGGTTGGCATTGATGACTGGGATGATGGCGGCTATAGAGACCCCACTACAAGACAGTGGGTTGATGACACAAATTCCAGCAGCCCAACTTGGGATAGTGATGATTTACATAGCGATATCAATTCCGACCCTGACGACGATGATCATGATCAAAATACTGAACTTGCTGAGGCGCTCGCCTTTTATCGGTTCAAACTCCCGAATAAACGATACACAGCACTTGAACAATTACTTGAAGCAGACCCCGGGCATAATAATAAAGATAATCGTATTTACTCGCATGGGAATACCATTGCGGCAAATAGCTCATTCGGATATCGAAAGCCACTGACCCAGCAAGAACTTGAGTTGTTACGGCCTGTTTTAACATTTAACGCCAACGGCCAAGGGAAAAATAACGAAATTGATATTGGTAGCCTTGCTTGGTATTCATCAGCAAGTGTTTTTGCAATCGACTTTAATTACGCGCTCTTTGAAGATATTCCCGGATTAAGCAATATGCTCTGCTACGATACATTTCTGCTTTCACCGTATAGTGCACCACAGGATACCAAACATATTGCAGAAAGTTTTCGTAAAAGCTGGAACCCCGATAATCAATCTGGGTTATGGAATGATTATCATCAAGATGCCATTCATGGAGTTTACCACTCAGAACCAGACATCACTTTTAATAGTAATTCTACGCCCGCGTTATCTGTCCACACAGCCCAACCCATTAATTATCACGTCGCTCCACAGAGTGCCCTGCTGTACCTCGCAACCAGTACAAACAATGTCAATCAGAACGATCTCCTTACCCAACAGCTGATCACCAACCCACTTGAGCTACCTCGCTCATTTACACCCCCTCCATCTGACCCTCCGCTTGCCACACTGGTCCGCGAAAGTCCTGTTTTTGATGCCACAGACAAGCCTCCTGCTGGAAAGCGTTCACACGGTATTTATCGTATACAAAGTGCTGCTGAAAGCCTTAACCCAGCAGGCCAAAGTATGTCTTATCGACAACGAGAAATTACAGCACAAATATTACCAAACGGAGATCTTGAACACCATTGGGAAACACAACTAGAGCTCCGTAATCATTCTTTTCGCCGTTTCACAAGCTTGCTCACCACCTGGCCACGACCACTCAACCGTTACGAGCTCGCATCCTTTACCCCCGCCGTTACAGACCAACTGAATGCTAATAACCCCGCTTTTTATAAACCCATCCCCTTACTCAGCCCTGAACTCCCACGTGATGAACAGTTCAGCCGCACCTGGGCTGCGCACAAACAAGAAACAACTCATGAAAACTTTCTCGGTGGCGCCACTGATCCATTAGGTTATTCATCCACGAATGTTTCTTCTACTACAAGCATTGATAATGTCACGCCTGATGGCATGAGATTAACCAACGATACCTACGCTTTTCCTGTACAAGGTGCAACAACAGATCGTGACCATTTTGCCCAAACCAGTGCGCCTTCGGGGCTTATTGGTGACGATGGTGACCCAAATACGCCAAACGATACCGGCAGCATTACCAACCAAAAAATGGACGAACATTTTGTAAGTTTCTGGCTCACCCCTGGCGATAGCTGGGATGAATCTGGTGCCGTTACCCTTCTTGAAATGCGCCCACCACAAGAGAACTGTGGACAACCCTATGCAAACATATCACCTTTTGTTCACGACCTATCTAACCCTATAGACCAAAGGGTCGATGGATCAACTACTACACAAAACCACTGGAGTCTACGCTATGATAATGGACGACTTATTCTAAAAATCGCTAATGGTATTATTGAACAAGAATATAATTATGGCCCAACAGTTCCACTTCTGAACAACAACACGGACCCACTCCTCTCCGGACTAGATACACGATCTCTAGGTACTACTAGCGGTGAAAAAATAGAAGAAGACCAGGGAACAGATTTAGCACGACAACAACTCGCTCCGGCCCGTAGAAGAAATAGCTTTGAACATTTTTACCAGATGACATTGAAGCAAGGTCAGGCATACTATATTCAAGTAAGTACCAATAACCTCTCCCCCATTGGTCAAAGTATTATTGTAGATGGTATTGTTGGCCGAAACCTTAATAGTACAAGAACTCCAGCGGACGGCTCACGAACAGGCGATCACCTGACTGCTCCATATCACCTATTGCTAAAAACAGATGTTGATTGCACCACGCTTGACGGTGAAGCGACAGACACCATAAGCTTAATTGGCATTGATAATAACTTACTCAATACAACCACTTTTGACTGGCTACCAACAGGCGGCGGACATGGTACGATAGAAATTCAAGGTAAAATGATTTCTTTTGCGAGCTGGACACAAAATGGCAGAACCGCCACCATAAACTATTGCAATTCTTATAATCAATTAGGTACACTCACAGCAGAAGCGCCTGCATATCCCTATTTTGCCACTGCACTCACTTTTACCTCTAGCACCACTCCCAATACTTCACCTCTTCCACGAGGTGGATCAACCCTTATTAACTGGACTGAAAGCGATGGACCTGCATTACCAGCTCAAATGATACACAGAACCGATGATTATACAGAGGCAACATCACCCACTGGAAAATTTACCATTTCTGACATTCCTCCAAGAGTCGCACATACCATAGAAGTTCGAAGAGACCAACCCGAAGAAAAAGGTCGCTTTCCTGCTGGTGGTGGCTATATACGAATTTCTGGTGGCTTTAGTGAAAGCAACGCAGATCTTAGCCAACCGGATGATGAATACGCTTTTTATACTAGTGCAACTGAATCCGAACTTATCTTAGCAGCAGATGGACGAGAAAAATGTACTGCAACGATTGATTTCAAACGAACAACCAGTAAAGTCATTGGACAAGTCAAATCATTCCGTCCTATTACTATCACATTAATTAGTTTTGCTGCAACCCTCCCCCCTGACGATAATAAGTTCGCCTACCATGAGGAAACCTTTACAGATGACGGCAACACTATGTCACCGTCAAAACTACCAAGTAATTCTTACACAAGAAATTATATACAAATCTACAACGTACAGTCAGACCCAGGAAAAATAGAATGGCTGACCTATACTGATACCATTCAACGCGGTAAAACTCTCTTCTTTATTGATAGATCAGGAGCAGCATGGGAACGTAACATTATTATCGAAGGCACTACGCCTCCAGCTGCTCCTGATGGCACAACAGCCTTTGGGGATCTCTACCCTTGGGAAGGCGGATCTCGTATTATGCCAGTCCATAACAAAAATAATCACCGGCTTCGCTCTGGCGATATGCTGACACTCGTACCCAAACATCTCGGCACAACAAGCACACCACGTCCTTATCAAGCGGCCATTCGCTACACATCTGGTAACTATTTTTCTTTTTGTGAAGCTTTACCAGATCTTGGCACAACCACGGCCCCTCCCCAAACAGATCCACCTACCCCAGCACCACAAACAACCGTTACCGCCTACCAGTGGCCGGGCAATAATATAGACATGCTTCCGTGGCTGAACGCACTGGCACCACAGTTTACACAAAAAGATGAAGCCCTTATATTTGTTGGCGGTCAAGACAGCCGACACAGCACAGACGAACGTATGGATGCGACCATAGACCTTCTCCGAACGAGCAAAGCGTTATGGACCTACCCGAACATCAACATTTTATTCGACGACGAAATTGCTCTCGGCACATCCGTTACCCTCAGTTCTTCCATAAGAGGAACCAGCGGCGTCGGGTTAATTGAATTTGGTGACGAGGTTCTTGCTTACACTGGGCAAGGCAGAAGTATTACCATCCTTGGCAGAGGCCTCTTTGGAACTGATGTACATGATTCAGACTACTTCAGAGACCCAAAACCCTTACGCCTGCTTCCCCATAAAACAGGCATTCGCCTTGCTGGTAATGAGCAATTCCTCGCTCTTCTCAAAAGTAAAGGGGCAAACTTTCAAGGACCACTCAGCAGCCATGACCGGACGACTGACCGAAATAGATATATTCCTCGAAATACTTCTGGTTTTGATTCAAGGGCTCCTGCTTTTCTGATTATACAGCCAGGGGCACCAACAAATGCTTACGAAATAGCCTTACTCGTTAATGAAATTCAACAAGTAGGACCAGCCTATGAATATCAACAAGACCCCACCGACCCCAACCCGCCCAACCCACTACCAAATCCACCACCACCTGGACAGGTACGAGCCCTGAATAATCGTTTGGTTATCGCACCATGGCTGCGCGGTGCCTATAACACAGAAATCATAGACCAACTAGACGAAAATACACTTATTTTTCCATGGTACCCACGGTACCCTTCAGCATTACCACACACAGCAGCAGCGGCTGATATTGAAGAGTATCAACTCCGAAGCCGTAGCTTTGCATGGGCTGGGTTTCCAATGCGTTACCATAGATGCAGCTTTGAAGACCTCACCAATCCAGCTGCACACATAACATGGGACAATGATAACAACAATTTTAAGTTTGAAGTTCGCGCCTTAGAAAGTGGTTATAATTGGCAACAAGCAATAAGCTATCCGGTTAATTCTCTCGGAGAAATACAACAGTTTACATTCCCAAACAAAGAAACCAATGGCATAGAAATGCGTATTCATTGGCGCTATAATTTCTCTGGTTCAAGCCATAGCGATAGCGATACTGCACAACTCGAAAGTATTGCTTCCACCAACCGCGCTCCACGTATTGGTGCCGTCACCATGCGCTGCCGCGCTCCTTCTTATATTATCAGTACGCAGGAATAATTTATGCACCTCGGATTCACTCTTACAGAAGTGCTTGTTTCTATCACTATTTTCTTAACCGTGAGCATGGGAATGATGGGCATTTATTCCTCTGCTACAACCATCTACCATGATGGTGAACGTGGCCGCGCGACCAACAACGATGCTTTGCGTGTCTTTAATGTTCTTGAACGTGATATGAATAATATGGTTCCGTACGAAAGCGGTGGATATTTTTACGCGTGGAATGATGACAACGCCAATAACGGCAACTGTGTTATTGGTTGGACTGCACATGTGCAAGACCCTGCAATCAATAGCGCCTACACTTTCATCCTGTGGGGTATTAATCAAGAAGGTCATCTTAAACGGACAGAACTCTCATTAGATAACAAACTACGACCAACAGCACTCCTTTCAAAATTTGATAACCCCACCAGGCTACTTGATTCTGGTACAAACGGAGTCATTTACTCACACTCCTGTTTACACTTTGGCACCTGGCTTGTTGGTACCAGCCACCAACTCAATTCTTCCTATGCCCGGTCTATTGCTCCCGAACCGGGGTCTTTCTGGAAAACCGTTTTACTCTCAGATGGCAATACATTTACTGCTGCAGAACCATCTGGTGACACAGGGCCAGCCAACACGAACTATTATACAAATCTTGTACTATGGGGCAGCCATAGACCACAAACACCAACTGCCATGCGCTTTACTGTCGTGCTCACTGCAAATAAGACCACTCATAGAAACGAAGCAATTCTCAAAAATATTGATGACCAGACGGCTGAAGTCGTTGGCGTGCAATCTTTTCCTGCTGGTATGAATGCGCTTATGCTTATTGAAAATAAAGAGTGGGTTGCTTACGAGCGTGCAGACGGCAATACACTCTACCTTAACACACAGAATAGTGTTGGTTTACTTGGTGGTGCAAATAATGGCCGAGCTGTTCTTGGAAGTCAACAGTTTACGATGCCAACCACTGGACCATTGCCCACTGTTCGTTTTGGCCGATATTATTCTTTTACCCGACATTTGGGACAATAATTATTTAAGCTGACGAAGAGCATTGTGCATCTCTTGCAATGCAGCTTTCCGGTTAGGTGTTTGGGTATAGCGGGCAGTAATATAAGATTGGGTAATATTCTGAATAGGTACTGCTTGCTCTGGTAGCTGAAGGCAAGCGCGTTGAGCGTAAATATTTGGAGCTTCGTTGTGCTCTTTGGGGCACCCTTTTTTGTCCATTATGTGTAAAAAACTAATCCATTGACGTTGGATCGGGTCTGGTTCTCGACGACGGTGTGGCAACCAGCGGGCAATGACGAATAAAAAGAGCACCGCAAGTACGAAAACAGCGATACTGATGTAACGCATGCGAACATTATGAAGACCAAGTTTGTATAACAAACCGCGTTGGCTGCCCGCATCGTACCCCAAGAAAATATTATCCCATTTGTAATCTATATAACTGAGCCACTCACGAGTTTGAACCTGAATAGATTCCCAAACAGAATCGTCTTCTACATCCCATGGGGAACGTAAGGGGTTCGTCTCATTTTGAGTACGGACACTACCATCTGCCATGGGTATGCCTTCAGTAGGGTCTACACGTATCCATGCGTTGCTATCTCTGTCATACACTTCACACCATGAATGAGCCGTTGAATTTCTTACTTCTATAAATGAGCCCATTTCATTCCAGACACCGCCACGGTAGCCATTGATAATACGCGTGGGCACACCAATCAAGCGCATCACTAAAGCGAAAGACGTTGCGTAATGGCCACAAAAACCACTACGTTTTTCAAGGAGAAATGTTTCGACTGGGTTCTTTCCCATTACTCCTGGATTTAATGTGTAAGTAAAATTATTATCAAGATACCACCGTTGTGCATTGGCTATAATATCTGTTGTAGCAGATACGTTTTGTCGCCAAGTATCTGCTATATCTTGTACCGCTGATGGTATACGTGCTGGAACACGCATACCATGTGTCCAAATAAATTCATGATGCCCCTGTGCTAACAGACCAGTTGCGGGCTGGCCTGTACTTTGCACGGTATAGGCAATCGCGTTATCTGTTAAACGTTCCCCAATGATCGTTCCACCAAGATCTATAAAATAATCTTCTGGACGAGTACATGGATGATCTAAAGAAAATACCCACGGGTTGCCATGTGGTTCTATCGTTATGCGCTGCTCTATCGTCTCTGAAAAAAACTGTTGGATACGTTCTAATCCATCCAGTTCTATACGCGGTACTTCTTTTTCATTGAGCCATGCCCCATTCTCTCCAATATCCCATAAAACGGGTCCGCGCCAATACCATGTATGAGCAGGCGGAATAACACCGTTGGGAAATTCCACACGAAAAGCAAGACTATTATTTCTTGCAAGTGACGCAACACTGCCTGGCAATAAATGATCACTCACGCCTGTTCGAGCATTGGATAAAGGCAAACCCAATGCCGCTTGTGGGCGCGGAAGAAATAAAAACATAAAAATAATAACAGGCAGGGATTTCAACACCAACACCCCCTGTCGCCGCAGAGATGGTTTCCATGCTGGATTTTCTTCACCTGAAATATGACAGCGATGAAGACTGGCTAAACAGACCAACAAAGCACATACCGTATAAAGTGTTACCCAAATATCATGAGAGCGAGTCACCAGTGCACCAATAATAATAAGCGCGAGTAAATGCTGTACTAAATAGTCTCGTCGTTGTTTGGCTTCGATCAGTTTAAACCACGAAAAGCCAATAAGCATGGTCGTTCCGCTTTCTGGATTCAATTGAAACCCATACCACAAGAGAGAGCCGTAGAGTAAAGCCAAGGTTCCAAGAGAACGAACAATTGACTGCGGTAGGCGTTTAAGATCTGAACCGACCGACCAACGCCACCAGCCACAGAGAGCAATAAACGGATACATCCAGATGGGTAAATCTGAATAATGAGGCAAGGTTGCTACGCCAAGAGCAACAAGCACGTTGTTAATAAAACGTGGATGATTCATCACAGCTGCCTCGTTCCACAGGCGGCAAGTAATTCTAAACATGCTTGTTTATGTTCTGGCCCAGAACTCTGTTGAGCCGAACCTCCGTCACATTCTAAGGCGTAGAGTTCTCCGCTCAATTCAGCATCACAAACCCACTGGCATAATTGTTGCAACCCCTCTTCATACGGAAGATCAGCAACATGAGCGCTACTCAAGTAATGCCGTCCATGACCATCTGGTTCGCCAAAATGTTTTACCATAAGTGGGCCACCACGCGCAAGTGAACGCCAATCTATGCGCTTTTGTGAATCCCCCATTTGATAACGGCGGAAACCAACAAAATCTTCTCCACCAGTAGACTGGCTGGTATCGCTCTCTACACCAGGCAAATCTTTATCACCTGCGGGTATGGGATACACATACGCCCGAATATCGACAGGAACGGTCTGTGAAATGTGAACAAAACCATAAGGCTGACTTGTCTGCACAGTACACTGCTCAATAGTATAAACACCACGGGGTAATTCTGAGCACAACACTGTCACATGAGCCACGCCTCCAGCTTCAACCACAGCAATTCCGGCTTTGTACTGTTCGTCTTCTATTTCAATAAGCACTTCTATGCCAGGGTGTTCTTTGCCTGATGAGCACAATAAAAATGGAATATTTAATGGGTTCCCCGCATAAACCGAATCAACTGATCCAGACTGGACCCGTAAACCTTTTAAAGAACGATAGGTTTCAAAAAAGCTCAATAAAGAAACGGCACTCAGTAAACAGAATACTAAATAAATAACATTGTTGCGATAATTGATCGCAAATAACAACAGCACACCTAAAAGCCCACCGTAATACAAAGCAACCCAAGTAAAACGAAGCTTTACGCGGGACGAAACTTCTGTTTCGCTCATCGCACCGCTACAGATGAAAGCATTTCATCAACAATAAGCGAGCCGTCACGGGTAGAACGGCCGCGCAAACGGTGGGCCATAACCGCATGGGCAATAGCCTGTACATCTTCTGGCAACACCGCACTGCGACCATCAATAAATGCCCATGCTTGTGCTGCACGTTTTACTCCGAGTCCAGCACGCGGACTTAAACCAGGTGCAGCGACTTGCCGACTAGCAGTTAACAGATCTAACATATATTCATAAATAGGATCGCTGACAAAGACATCAGCCACATGCGCTTGCATAGCCTGTAAAACAGCAGCATTTGTGATAGCGCTCATATCTGCGAGTAAACTCTTACGGTCCGGTTCTTTCAACATTTGCCGTTCAGCCGCACGTTCTGGATGACCAAGATGAAGGCGCATCAAGAAGCGGTCTAATTGTGATTCTGGCAACATAAACGTACCGACTTGCTCTAAAGGGTTCTGTGTTGCCATAACAAAAAATGGTTGTGGCAGGACATGCGTTTCACCATCAATAGAGACTTGTTGTTCTTCCATCGCTTCCAATAAAGCACTCTGTGTTTTAGGGCTGGCGCGGTTAATTTCATCTGCCAATAACAGGTGGGTAAACACTGGTCCTGAATGAAAAACAAAAGATTCGGTTTGCCTATTATAAACATTGGCTCCAATAATATCTGCGGGTAGCATATCGCTTGTACATTGGATACGGTTAAAGTCTAAACCTAATAACGAAGCAAGACCGTGAGATAAGGTTGTTTTACCAACGCCGGGAATATCTTCTATGAGCAAGTGCCCACGTGCCAACAAACAACACACTGCTTGCCGTAACACGACCTCCTTACCAAGAATTATATCGCCAAGGCGGTCTAATACGGTGGAGATGTGGGTTTGTGCGTCAGATATATTCATACCCAAGCTTAGGCCAAAAAAAGAAATGGGGCAAGCATCAGATTAGCGTTGCACCCATTGAGATGCGCCCGCTCTTATACTTACAAACTACGCAGGTAGCACATAACCTGCTCGCACACTTGTTCAATAGGAAGCGAGGCATCTATAAGCACATCTGCACAAGCTCTGTAGAGTGGCTCCCGAATACTAAGAATACCTGCGACTTCTTCTGCAACGCTTTTGCCACTAAGGCTTGGCCGATTGCCAGCATTTCGATTGAGGCGGCCAGACAACACCGCCGCTTCCGCCTGTAGATAACAGACCGCAGTACTGCTTTTTTGCAAAAGGCTGCGGTTTGCTTCACTCAGAATAGCTCCACCACCAGTAGACAGAACCATGTCTGGATACTCTGCGTAGAGTCTCGTGAGTGTTTCACTTTCTAAGGCACGGAAATGCGGCTCACCATCGGTAGCAAAGATATCTGCAATAGTCCGTTTGGACCGTTTTTCTAAAGCAGCGTCAGCATCTATAAACGGAATCTTAAGCACTTGCGCCAACAATGGCCCAACGGTGCTCTTTCCAGAAGCTCTATACCCTGTTAAGGTCACGACTTGCCTACTCATTCACGTCCTCGTTTCTCGTGTGAATAATGGTTGCGATACGGCGGACAGCATCAGAATATCCGCGAACTTGGGAGTAGTATGTCTGAATTAGAAGTTGGTCAAATCATTGAAGGCTACGAGATCATGCGCGTACTTGGACGCGGCGGCATGGGGACGGTATATCTTGCTAACCAGGTGAGCATGCAACGAGAAGTCGCGTTAAAAGTTCTGGCTCCTGAACTTGCCAAAAAAGATATTCGCTTTTGCGAAAAATTTGTTGAAGAAGCTCGTGTTGCCGGACGTTTGAACCACCCCAATATTATTGCTGTTCACGATGTAAGTGAATGTGAATACAAAGGCGAAACACTTTATTATTTTAGCATGGAAGTCGTTGAAGGAAAAGACTGCAAAGAATTACTGGAAAAAGGTAATGCACTCGATTTTGACTTACTGGCTGACATTATGCGCGGCATGGGTGATGCGCTCGTTTATGCTGAACTGATGAACATGGTACATCGTGATATTAAACCTGAAAACATCATGGTCACTAACGATAACCATATCAAGCTTGCCGACCTGGGCCTTGCAACCAGTGCTGGCGACAATGACGTAGATGCCAACGAAAATGATGGCAAAACCCGTGTCATGGGGACTCCGCGTTACATGTCTCCAGAACAAGCCCGCGCCAAACCTGTTGATCCTCGTTCTGACCAATACTGTTTGGGTGCAACACTTTTTCATCTGATGACTGGTGAGCCACCTTATGAAGGCCGCACCAGTAAGGAATTAATGCGATCACAAGTTGTTGATCCAGTACCAGACCCCTACGACATTGAAGGCTTGGAACATTTCCCCAAAGAATGGCGGGCACTCTGTATGCGGATGATGGCCAAATCTGCAGACCATCGCTACCCTTCGGCCCAAGCATTACGAGATGCGATTGAAGATACCATTGAAGGACGCATACCTAAAGATGGCAGTCGGGTTCTTGCAAAGAAACGTGGGCAGCGGAAAAAGTCTTCGTCCATGATGATGTACGTGGGTATCGGCGTTGCCGTTGCTGCACTGGCCGCTGTCGTCTTAATGCCATCAACTCCCGCTGGACCTACATCTTCAAATACTCCACAACAACTCGGTGGAACCAGCAGAACAAGTCAAACAGATAAAACATCCTCAGAGACAGACGAACAACTGTACATAGATAAAGCCTATGAAATTATTGCAGGGCTACCTGATGAGCACAACTCATCTATGGACACCCTTCGTCAAGAAATTCGTAACCCCTATTTTGCCCGTTCCCCGAAAGCTATGGACTTGTTAGACGGTGAATACAGAAAACGTCGTGATCAACTCAAAGCCCAACAAAAACAACACAAAGCGACCTTACTAAGCACGCTAGAAAAACTTCAGGTTACAGCCAAAGAACAACATAACTTTTCTGAATGTATGCAGCAACTAGATGCATGGCCAGACAAGGACAAGACCACTGTTAAAAATGAATTCAGCGATACTCGAAGAGCTATTGCCTTACTGGTAAGTGACTACACAAACAACGTCATTGCTCAGATAGACAAAGCCAAACACAAAGATGAAGTACAAACGCTGCTAACCAATGCCCAAACACAGCTTGGAAACCTCACCAGCACTAAGTTGGCAGTCTCTGCCGATGCAGCCATTAAAAAACTCACCAAATTAGAAAAACAACAATCTAAGCTGAACAAAAAAGAACAGGCGGCAAAAGACCGTAAAATATGGGATAATACCATCGCAGCTCTGAATGAGCTACGAGGAAGCGGACACTTTGATACATTTATTCACACTGCAGATCAGGCTGTTAAAAAGATCTCTCTTACAGATGGTAAAAAAGGGTTAAAAGCTTGGGCTAGCCTTGGTCGTAAACTGAAAGAGGTAGATAGGCAGTTCTTTCGTTATATTGAAGCAGAGGAGCCTGCCTTAGATAAGCGTTCACGACTGATTGCCATGTCTACCGCAGAACGCCGAGAAGACCCACAAATGATTAAGGTTGCAATTGGAAAAATTGGTTCAACCAACCGTCGTATTTCAGACAAAAATATTCCTCTAGGAGAACTCCTAGATAAAGCGCTAAAACCAACAGAAGCTCTTCAATCATACAAACAGCTTTATCTCTGGTATTGGGGGCATGCAGATACACCAGGAACAGCCCTCCCACAATCACCAGAAGCCTTTTGGACCATTCCCAGCAGCATCCCAGAAAAACAACCTACCACACTCTATTTTACCAGAGGCAGTACAAAAGACTGGGCACCACTCTTCTCCAACCATGCTGGCAAACTAGAATTCCATAACGGCAAAAGCGGCCTATACTGGAGCACCAATACCGTAACCGCACTTTCTGATACAGAATTACCGCGTCTGGTCCTCAACCATAAATTAACCCCTGGCACATGCATTGAATTTAATTGCAACATTAAAGATAAATCATACGCCTTTATTGGTCTTATTCAAAAAGACGGTCAAGCAGTTAAACTTCCTCGTCTGGTTCTGGCAACACGCCCGCTCCCACAAGGCGGTTTTGACACGGCTTTCATTAGTGCCTTATCTTATAACAAAGGCAAGCTAACACCACCAAATGGGTTTGGTGTCAGCGATGGTAGCAAAGTCATTACGGGAAAATTCCACATTAAAATTGAACTCAAAACATCAGGTGAAGTCATTTATACTTTAAGTAAAAAAGACCAAAAATGGGTTTCAACTGATGATGGTAGACCACCACTCTATCTTTCTGGAAAAGATTCAGTTCAACTCATCATCCAAGGGTATCAGAAAAACAAAGGTGATGTTGCCGCACTCATTATTCCATCAATGACGATTAGCCACGGCCTCTAGAAATTTCCATATTCGCTTTTGACTCGCCACCTTGCTAGTGTCTATTCCACAGGTGGCTGATCTTCTTCACAGCTACATTTTTTTGCTGGAACTGGGTCCAGACCACTGCCACCCCATGGATTGCAGCGCACAATACGCCACAGGGCTAATGCTGTTCCACGAAACAAACCATGACGCTCTAAAGCCTCTAAGGCATAACTGCTACAAGTCGGATAAAACCGGCAAACCGATGGTGTACACGGAGAAATAAACCGCTGGTACCCTCGAATACATAAGACAAACAACCACCGCATTATAGAGCCTTGGGGTTCTTAGTAGATTTCTTCTGTCGCCCTTTATTCCATTGGGCCTTTGCCAAAAGTGCTTCGCTGCTACATTTCACACACTCATTACGGATACGAGCGTACGTCCCATCATTATCAGGAGGGTCTCTGCGAAACAATACAACCACATCGTATCCAGCAAGTTGTCCTTTTAATTCTCGACGAAAGACTTCTCGCACCCAACGCTTTAGTTGATGCCTACGCACGGCTCGTTTATTTATTTTTTTAGAAACTAAAATACCAAGTCTTGCGCAGGATGAAGATTCCTCGGAACTGCCTGTACGCGGACTCAGTAAAACAATCAGGTATTTACCCACAGCCTTTTGTTGACGAACCATTACCGCATTATAATCACGCCGCGTATGAAAACGCTCGGCAGCAGAAAATGATTCCTGTTTATGAAACATCCGTTTGCTCACCTTCATCTCTATCAGAAACCTGCAAAGGTTCGCTATCCATAAAACCAGATTTCTGATCAGCCGCGCGAGTACATGCCAACAAATACGACTCACAGTCCAAACGGACACGTTCAAAAGCAGTTTCATCAGCTGTGGTTGGAATCGGTACCGCTTGCCCAATCACAATATCAATACAAGCAAAAGGCTTCGGCAAACAAAAACGGTCCCACGAACGAAAAACCCAAGCTCGCTTTGTTGAGCAAGCTAATGGTATGTAAGATGCGCCACTTTTTTGAGCAACAGCAACAACACCACCCTTCAAATACCCACGTGGACCACGAGAACCGTCAACAGTGAATGAAATAGGGCACTCTGGCTTCTGGCGAATGTGACGAATCATTTCAACTAAAGCTCGGGACCCACCACGACCACTTGAACCACGAATAACATGAAACTGCATCGTCTCAAGTACAGATGCAATAAATGCACCATCACGACTCTGTGAACACAACAGCCCCCACGGACGGAAACTTGGTTTTGAAAAATAAGAAATAAGTCCCCATAAACGGGCGTGCAGCAATGCCACCACAAACGGTTTACCACTGACGCGCGCATCTTCTATATGGTGAAGCCCACGAACTCGAAAACGGTAGGTGATGCTGAGGACCCGTGCAATGGTCACAATCAATACAGTAATCAAACGATCCTTTACAGCCATGTAAACAAGATTAGCACGATTTTGATTTTGACAACGAGCAGGGTTCAGACAGTACACCACAAAATTCTCATAAAAAAAGCAAGGCACCGAATATCGATGCCTTGCTTAATCTTGTTATCACAAAAAAGCCTGCTTCATAGAAGCGGCTTATATGTAATGATCTATTTTTTCTTTGGACGACCTGGGCCTTTTTTCGCTGGAGCAGCTTTTTTAGGGCGACCTGGACCTTTTTTCGCTGGAGCGGCTTTAGCTGCAGCTTTTTTAGGACGACCTGGGCCTTTTTTCGCTGGAGCGGCTTTAGCTGCAGCTTTTTTAGGGCGACCTGGGCCTTTTTTCGCTGGAGCGGCTTTAGCTGCAGCTTTCTTTGGACGACCTGGACCTTTTTTAGCAGCAGCTTTCTTCGGTGCGGCTTTTTTCGGTGCGGCTTTCTTCGGCGCAGCTTTAGCTTTAGTTTTAGCAGCTTTAGCTTTTTCTGCAGCCTTCGCTTTTTTCAGCTTTTCTTTTGCTGTTGCGACGGATTTCTTAGCCTTCTCCAAAGCTTTTTTTGCTGCAGCGAGATCTTTTTCACCTTGAGCTAATGCTTTGGTAGCCGTTTCTATGCGGGATGCCATGTACCATACTCCTTAGGGTTTTGGTATGCTGGATACGGAACCGAGAATTACACTCCCCATTCCTGAAAGCAAGATAATGAATGGTAAAATTCACTTGTAAAGAGAAAAATGCTGATACGCCCGTGTTTTTACTGATTTTATTTATTTTTATCATACGTTCTACATTAAAATAAATATTTTACATCTCAAATACCTCGTAAATAGCGATAGATTATAAAAATAAAAGCAAAACAATTTTTATTCGTCATTTACTTCCAAAGTATAAAATTTCGAGAAAAAAAAGTATTTTCCTTTGATAAAAAAACTAAAAACACCGACAAAGAGCTCTTGAGAAAAAAAATAAGCGTAAGTAGGTCCTCTATAAATCGCACACAACTTGGCCACGATCAGAGCGAAAAACGACGGCGCCCATCTCCGTTATAATTTGCTGAGGTGCATATTCTCCAACACCAATTTCCACTCCAGGAAAAATACCTTCGGTTACAATTACTCGTGCATATTCTGCCATTTCTGGATGATAACGGTTTTCTTTACAAATGATATGGAGTTCATCCTGACGTTTTTCTAACTCGATTTTTTGTTTTTGTAACACTTGAAACTCTTCTAAATGTTTTTTCGCTTTTGCCACCGCTTCTTTAATAAATTTCACGGGAGTTTTTTGCATAACCAACAGTTTTACTTTTTTGCTAGCCATTTCCGATTTTTCTTCCTCGGCCTGCGCCCCTCTCTCTGTTCGTTCTAGATCGTCAGTTATATCGACTAATTCTTGTTGTGCATTTTCATATAAAGTTTTTTTATACACATCTACGCCCGCAACCGCATGCAATGGTTCTCCATGTGCATTACCAAGATGACAAGCGCTTATCGTTGTCGACGCATAAATAGTACCACCGGTTATTTCTTTTGCTGTCACCATACCTGTTACTTTGATACAAGAATTCACTATTGCAGATTTCACAACCAAAGAGCCCGCTTTTACTTCTCTATCGCGTACGTATGAAGCAACCAAATCTTTTCTCGCCTTCACACGGTTTTTCCCTGGCAATATACCCTTCCCAATGAGGAGAGAACCTCCAGCTGAAACACGAGAGTCTTCTATGACACCATCAATGGTGATATCTGCCTCACTTTTTAACGAAAAACCAGCTTTTATATCTCCACGCACATGAACCGATTGATTAGTGTCAATATTACCAACAGTTAAATCTAAATCTCCGTCGATAATTAAAACATCCATTACCGAAATTTTTCCATTTGCATCCTGTGTATAAATACCACCACAAGCTGCGACCACCGCATTACCGTCAACCTCAGTTCCATTACCACTGATAGAATCGAGCGGGCAATCCTCTCCTTTTTCGGCAGGCAACAATGCTCCAGTTACCGTCATACCGCCTTCACCTTCACCAGCAGCAATTTTTTTAATGAGTGCCATGCCTTCTTCTACCGAAACAAAAGCAGAGAATGCATGAAAATCGACACTACCATCTTCACGAACCTCATATGGTTTTTCTGTTTCAATAAGACTTTGGACGTAGGCATCATTGCCTTTTATTTTTCGTTTTCCTTCTGCTAATACAATTTGCCGTTGTTCTGGTGCTGGCACAAGAGCTTCTTGTAAGGCTTCCATATTAATGCCATAACAAATGCCAGCTTCCAATACCGCTGATTTAAGTGCATGAATCGTTGTATATTCACCCGTATTTAAATCGATCCATGCCCGCATTTGCATATCATCGGTGCGAATTACCAGTTGATCTACTTTTGTTATATGCGTGATCGGTTGCGTTGTCATGGTTTGTACTCGTTATCCTTAGGCGGTGTATACTTTATTATACGCCTAACGCGAGAACTATGCCAGATACTTTTTTACTGATTCTTGTAGATGGTGTAAACCGTTTTTCATTTCGTCTGAAGGCAATAACACTTCTAAACAATCTGTTCGTTCTGTGATCATGTGCAAGCTTTGCTGAAGTTGCTCACGATCCTCACAAACATGAGCATCGCAACCGTAGGCCTGTGCAATGGCAGCACAACTTTGTTGGTGTGGTGTTTGTACAAGATGCTGAATACCGGAAACCTGTCCGGTTGGTAACATATTAAAGATACGACCACCGTGATTATTAAGAATAATTATCCGGCATTGTTGAGTGCTAAGTAAAACTAATGAAGTTGCATCATATAAAAAAGATAAATCACCACAAATCAGTACTGAGCCTGGCTCACACTGTCCCGCAAACGTTGCAAGTGTACCATCTACTCCGTTTACACCACGGTTTGCAGTAATTCGCATCTCTCGGTTCTTACATGGTAATAACATATTCAGATAACGTATCGCCATTGAATTTGCTACATGCACATGCGGCACCTGTAATTGTTCTAACATGGTCACAATATCAACCATGACTTGTATTTCATTCCATTCTGGTGCGGTATAATGTTGTAACAGTTCAGTATTTGTTTTTGTCCAGCGCTGCGTCCATTCTCTTTCTACTGTTTGAAATTGTACAGCAAGCTGCTGTAAGTCAGAATCGGTTGGCTGAACCATCATGAAAAAAGATTCGTGTAAAAAATCTTTTTCCACAAGATAATCGTCAATGCGAATAATGGGGCAGATATGCCCCGCGCACCATTCATACACTGAGCGTGCAACGGGAGCAGAACCAATACGAATTAAAACATCGGCCTGCTGATCTTTCCATGATTCTTTTAATAAAAGATCTGCATACGCAATTGCATTATAAACAGCAGGCTGACGCAAATTAGCTGGAACATCCACAATCACTGGAAAACCTGTCGTGCGCGCTAAATAATCAACCTGCTCCCATGATAATGGATTACGGGCACCAACTATAATACAACCACGTTGACCGCATGCAGGAAAAGACGGGATCGAACAGCTTTGCTGTACTCGTTGTCGTTGATAAAGATTCTCGCGCACACATATCTGCGGAACCGTCTGCACGGCTTCATCAATAAGCGGCTCTTCAAATGGGATATTTATATGTACTGGCCCACGTGTTAAAACGATACCAGCATAAAGGGTTTCTTGTATACGCTCTGCCGTCTGTTCAAAAATCTCCTCGGCAGGCTCTGTAAGAGCGAGCATCGATTGACAAGAGCCGGCCAACATCGGCTCTTGGTTGACGGTTTGTGGCGCACCGCTGTTCTGTAAAATGCGTGGCCTATCCGCGCTTAAAATAATAAGCGGCACTCGGCTTTCATAGGCTTCGGTCAATGCTGGCAACACATTGGCAACAGCCGAGCCAGAGGTCACACACAGAGCAACCGGCTCTCCTAAACGCTGGGCCAAGCCACACGCGTAAAAGGCGGCCGCTCGTTCATCTAAAACGGATTCACAGCCTTCTCCAAAGAGCTGCTGACACGCAACCAATAGAGGAACGTTTCGACTTCCTGGGCAACAGATTACACGAGTAACTGCATTTGCCTGAAGGCATTGCGCTATCATTAGCGACCAGTCGTAATTCAGCTGCGGGCGATGTATCATGATACGCGTATTGTGTTCATAGTAACAGCCTCACAATAGCAGAGATGAGCACTTACTATACTCCTTCCCATGAATGGGCGCGCGCCCACGGCTCCCTGACACGCATTGGTATTAGCAGCCACGCTGCACATGAAATTGGTGAGGTCGTACATGTACACCTACCACCCGCAGGAGAGCGCGTAAAAGCAGGAGAACTCTGCTGTGAAATTGAATCGGTTAAATCGATCAATGAAATAAACGCTCCGGTCAGCGGACTTATTACTGCTATCAACACTGCAATTCTTGAGAACCCCAATGCTTTAAATGCTGATGCAGAAGGAAACGGCTGGTTACTTGAAATTGAATGTGACAACGAACTGCCATCTGGTGATCTTGTAGACGCAAGTGCCTACCAAAAGATAATCACACCAGCATGAGTCGTACACAACGCGTTGGCATAGGTTATGATATACACCGCCTCCAAGCCGGTCATGGCCTCACTCTTGCTGGCATCCGCATTCCCTGTGAATGGAGTTTTGTTGCTCATAGTGATGGTGATGTGGTGCTGCACGCTATTTGTGATGCCATACTTGGCGCACGAGGTGCGGGCGACCTTGGCGAATGGTTTCCTGATACCGCTCCAGAACATAAAGGACGCAATTCAGAAGAATTTGTGCACACTATTTTGCAATCAGATATGTTTACTGATTGGTCTA
Source organism: Planctomycetota bacterium (assembly GCA_016745075.1). Taxonomy (GTDB): domain Bacteria; phylum Planctomycetota; class UBA11346; order UBA11346; family UBA11346; genus JADGDD01. Next base: position 43,293 of record JADGDD010000004.1, read on the forward strand.
TCATCAATATCGATGTGAATATCATTGCACAAAAACCACGCCTACTCACTCATAAACCAGCCATGCGAGAAAATCTCACACGCATATTTTCTGTACCAAATGATTGTATTGGCTTGAAGGCCCGTACCAACGAACAATGCGATGCCGTTGGTAAAAGTGAAGCACTTATTGCGCAAGCAGTTGTGCTTATTGAAAAATAAGAAAAATAATAATTTCTCTATTGTTCTTACGCCACAGACACTTGAACATCTTAAACAAACACACCCTGACCCTGTAAACGATATTCTCTTGGTGTACATTGACGTTCTTTTTTAAAACTACGATAAAAATGGCTATGACTGGGAAAACCGCTAGCTAAGGCTATATCTGTAATACTTTCTTGGCTAAAACGTAAGAGACGACAGGCGTGTTCTAAGCGTTTATTCGTAATAAAAACACTTGCTGTTACCTGACAATGGTTGCGGATACACCTATTTAAATGCTCTCGACTCATGCCATAACGGGCAGCAATTTCAGCTGGGCCCTCAGACAGAAAGGCTTCATCTGAAAGTTCTTCATCTAATTGCGTGAGCCAATCTGGATACGTACTGTGCTCGCCGTAACCACGCAACATACGATAGAGAATGTCCATAAGAAATGCTTCAGCCCCTAAGCGATCACAAGCGACTTCTGGTACTTCAAAATCTTTACAGCGCTGCAAAAGTACATCTTTATTCATACCGCGTGGAAAAAACACCTGTGGATCGGCACTTTGTCGCCACGGCCAACGCGGATCATCAGCATATCGTTTTTCTATATTCCGAAATAAATCCAAAGACACTGCAATATTGGTAAAGATCAAACTTTCACGCGGTGGCGCTGCTAAGGCATGAATGGTCTGCGGATGAATAAAAACCAAAGCTCCTGCCTCTAATTGTTTGTGCTGACGACCAAGGTGATGAATAGCGCTTCCTTGTTCTATGTAAAAAAACTCGGCATAATCATGATCATGCAAATCAAAACAATATCCGGGGCGATAAAAAGCCCGCTGGCACATAATATGGGCGTTGGGAATAATCTTTTGGGCAACGGCCCAGGAACATCGACCAACAATCTTGGAAGTCATAATAGTGCATAAAATAGAGCCAAAAGTGGAAGATGCAAGCTCTATATGCAATAAGATAAAGAAACCAACAAACACCTCCGCTGATGCGTTTTACACACAGCGGCACTCCAAAGCTGGAAGGAACTCAAAATATGAAAGTCTTATTTATTGGCGGAACAGGAAATATTTCCTCTGCTTCAAGTCGTCTTGCCGTGAGCAAAGGCGTTGATCTCTACCTTATGAATAGAGGCAATCGCCCAATAACCATTGATGGGGCTACCAGCCTCGTTTGCGATATTTCGGATGAACAACAAGCCGCAGCCGCTTTAGCGGACCATGAATGGGATGTAGTCGTTAACTGGATCGCATTTACTCCGGCTGAAATTGAACGCGATATTCGTCTTTTTGCAGGTAAAACCAAGCAGTATATCTTCATCTCTTCCGCTTCTGCCTACCAAAAACCAGCAGGTTTTCCTTTTATTACTGAAGGCACGCCACTCGTAAACCCACACTGGGAATATTCTCGTAAGAAAGCCGCCTCTGAAGACCGACTCATGCAAGAACACCGTGAAAATGGTTTCCCATTCACAATTGTTCGCCCATCTTTAACCTACGATACGGTTATTCCTGTGGCAATTGGTTCTTGGGATGACTATACCATTATTGATCGCATCAAACGCGGCAAAGAAATGATTGTACATGGTGATGGCACCTCCTTGTGGACCATTACCCACAGTGATGACTTCGCAAAAGGCTTTGTTGGCCTGCTTGGACACCAACAAGCCATTGCCCAATCTTTCCACATTACCAGCGATGAAGTGCTGACGTGGAACCAAATTTATGAGGCTGTTGCCGCTGCCGCTGGTTGCGAGGCGAAAATGGTGCACATTCCTTCTGATTTCATTGCCGCCTGCCCTGGCTGGGAATGGCACGAAGGTAACTTACTTGGTGATAAGGCGGTCAGTGCAATTTTCGACAATAGTAAAATCAAATCTTTTGTCCCAGAATTTACCGCAAGCATTCCTTTTGCCGAAGGTATACGCAGAACGGTTCGCTGGTTTGAAGAAGACCAAAGCCGTATGCGCATAGACGACGGCACCAATGCCAATATGGATAAAATTATAACAGCTTACAAATCTGGCCTCGCCGCCTTGAAAGGACATTAAACATGACAAACCCACTACGTATTGGCATCCTCGGATGCGGTGACTTCTTCCGTGGACAAAGCAGACAAATGAAAAATAACGATCAATTGATCGTGGCATCTCTCTTCGATCCAGACACCGAACGTGCCAAACAGTACGCAGAAGAGCTTGGTGGAACCGTTGCGGAATCTGCTGATGCGATTCTGGATGACCCAAATATTGATCTCGTCTGTTTGTTTGTACCACCTTGGATTCGCGTCGATCTCGTTGAGAAAGCAGCGGCTACCGGCAAACATATCATTACCACAAAACCACTTGGAGCAGATAGCGAGACGTGCACCCGCATGTGTAATGCCGTTGAAAAAGCAGGCGTTACCTGCGGCGTGCTCTACAGCCGTAGTGGCGATGCCTTCGCTGAAGCTCTGAAAAACCTGTTTGAGGGCGGAGAATACGGTCAATTAGCACTGTATAAACAAGACTGGATTCACCATTATCCACAATGGAATGATTGGGCCACGGACCCAGTTAAAAATGGTGGACCATTTATGGATGCAATGATTCATAACATGAACCTTGCCAGTTATTTAATGGGCCGTCCTGCAACAACCTGCACGTATTTTAGCGATACCCACGTTCATGATGACATTGCCTGCCGCGACACCGAAAGCATGAAACTGGATTTCGAAGGGAATGGTTCGGCTCATCTCTTTATTACATGGGCTGCAGACCTTGCCGTACACAGTACCAATGGCAATGACCGCGAACATATTGATCAATGTTTTATGGTGACCGATCAAGGTTGGCACGTCACCACCTCTTGGGAAGATGGTGCTCACATTCGTCTCAGTCGCAGAGGTGAAGTGGTTACAGTACCAGTTGAAACAGGCACACTGGCTCATATTTATGACGAGACCATTGCCTACATCAATGGAACCGCTCCTTGGCCACGCCGTCTTGTACCAGTTCAAGAAGCTGCTAATGATATTATTTTATTACGTACGGTTGAACAACATATTGGCGAACGGGTGACTGTATAAAGTCCAAGAGGCAACCACCTACCCACCACGTTCTCAGATACCGCAGCTCATAACAAAGTCAGCTGTAATTCAAAACCACCCTCTGGGTGGTTTTGTGCTGTACAGGCACCGCCCATACGCTGCATTAGCGACTGGACCAACGCTAGGCCAATGCCTGTCCCTTTTGTTCGTCGAGTTAGTTCCCGCTCGCCACGATAAAAGGCCTCAAACACAGACGATAAATGTTCCTGCGGTACACCTGGCCCACAATCTCGCACAGATAAAATGACACCATTTTTCCCTTGAGCCGTTACCGACACAATCAACCTTTTTTCTGCTGATTCTTTTGAAAATTTAATAGCGTTATCAATAACGTTCACTAAAATTTGGGTTAAGGCATCCGTATCAAATGTGCACGATGGCACTTCGTTTTCGATCCGTTGTTCTACCGTAAAACCTGCTGCCCGTAAAGGTTGTTGCATAATCTGTAGAGCGTTCTCAAGCACTGGAGTAACAGAACCAACGTGCAGGGCCCCTGTTTGTTGACCTCGCTCAAGCTGAGCAAACTCAAGAACATTACCAATAAGACGAGATAAACGTTCACTCTCTCCATGGATGGTCTCATAATATTCTTGCTGTTTATTACGGTCTGTAACCATACCTTCTCGCAGCATTTCTGCATACAGACGAATAGAGGTAAGTGGTGTTTTGAGTTCATGCGATACCGCAGCTACAAAATCTTGCCGCCGTTGGGCAAAACGATACATAGTAGCCACAGAGCGTTCAACAGCAAAGCAAGCGCAAAAAAACACCGTGATAAATATCGCCGTTAACCAAAGAACCATTTCTGGTCCACCGCGATCCGAATACGGTAAAGAACGTATAACAACCTGTAACTGTATATCAGTAAATGGTTCTGCAAATTGATGCCGGCTAACAAACACATCATCTTGCTCACTACTCTGATACTCTCCCCAATAAAACGAACAACGTTCCGCTATTGCTGGCGCTAGATCTATTGTCTTCAACAAACCTTCTTGAAACGATGACAAATGCACCAGCAATCCTTGATGAAAAAGACCGTCTTCCGTTTCTACTGATCGAACAAGCACCAAACGGTCACTCGCAAGCTGATAAGACCTGAGCGGGGATACCGTTACTGAGGTTGATGCTTGCTGTCTTTGTGCAGCTATTTCCTGCATGTTTTGAGCAAGCGCCTGTCCTTGTTTCATCGGCACCGTTTCTGTTAAAGTATCATAGTCATTATTTTGCATCACAAACTGATTATATCTATTATCTAAACTATTGGAGAACTGCACTGCTTGTACAGGACTTGCCTGTATCTGCTTACTGGAACGCAGTTCTCGTTTACTACTTTTTTTACGTACAAGCGCCTGCTGATTAAGATGCGGTTCAAGTTTACTTTGTTGTTCTGGCACTGCGGCAAACATATCAGCCTGCTTTTCTTGCACGCCAAGCACATCCCACAATGGAGCTAGTTCATCTTGTAAAACAACTTGTGGATACAAAGCACACATCATTGGTTTCCAGGCGCCAAGTTCCACTGCCTGATTCATATCATCTGGTTCATGCGGTGTGTGTAGGCTGCCATCTGGGTCAATTTGAAACCATGCGGCTACTCCCTGCCGTGGTTGTACGGCCGCAAGTGGGCTTCGGCTCAGGCCAAGTGAGCCAGCGGTTTGGTCATCTGGCACATATAAAAAACGATAGTGGGTAAAAGGACGAGCGTCTTCCTCTGTCAAGAAACTATCTAACACGGTATCAATGACTGCTTCTATTTGGGCAGCAATAGCATAATGCCGCTCTGCATGTTCTTGTTCAATTGCGTGCACACTACGCCATGCAAGCGCACAAGCACCACAGACCACCATAACACACACACACAACAGCCATAACCGCAGACGCTTCATAGTAGGCCTTCACACATACAACGATATCCTTCGCCACGAATCGTTTCAATGCAGAACTGTTTTTCATCTTTGCCCAACACCGTTTTTATTTTTCTTCGTAACTTGGTCAGGTGCATATCAACGGATCGTGTTTCCACCATGTCTGGACAGGCATAGTCCCAAATATCTCGCAGCAAACGGCGACGAGAAAGAATACGTCCACGTTCCTGATAAAATAAAACCAGCAAATCAGCATCACGTCGATTAATATCGACCACACGTTCCGCATAGGAAATTTGTAGGGCATCATAATCAACACATAAACGACCGCATTGAGTTTTCTGCTCTGTATGCTGAGGTGGGCAACGTCGCACAAGCGCATCTATCCGTGCAAGCAGCTGGACCACAGAAAATGGTTTACTGACATAATCATCAGCACCTGCACTAAAACCCGTCAAAATATCTTCTTCTCCTCCTTTTGCGGTCAACATCATAATTGCTCGTTCTGGATGCGCCTCGCGTGCCGCCCGGCAGATAGAAAAACCATCCGTTCCCGGTAACATCACATCAAGCAAGAGCATATCTGCACACCCCTCAACGGCCTCTTTCAATCCAGCATCACCATCTGCCAACCATGTAACACGATGGCCCTGACTTTCTAAGCAGTCCTGTAAGCCACGACCAATGGCTTCTTCATCTTCGACAATGAGGATATGCGACATCATTCAACTCCTATACCGACTCTACCATAGCCGTGACCTCACATCTGTAAATGCTTTGTAAATAGAATCCCGTACTCTGTTTTCTGAACCATTCCATTCTGGATACAAACATCCACATCGTGGACTTGCTCCTTGATATACACAAGGCTTTCCATCGAATGCTCTCAAATAGGAGAAAACGTGGATATTGTATTTGCATGCACCGCATGGGGTAGTCGTTTTGGGTCAAACCCTTGTTCCAGTAAGGCTTGGCTCCATGAAGTTAAAGAAGCTGGTTATGATGCGGTAGAAGTTGGAGCACCCCAAACAGCTTCCGAACGCAAAGACCTCGTACATATGCTTGCTGATGCAGACTTACAATACGTTGCCCAACAATGGACACATGGCGAATCTGCATCCATCCACAGCGACCATTTTGAAGAACAATATCGTAATGCCTTAGAATTGAATCCCTTATTGGTCAATTCACATACTGGCCGAGACATTTTTTCTTTAGATGATAATCTAAGCATTCTTACTCATGCACAATCTGTAGAAGAAAGTTGTGGGGTTCCTGTCGTTCATGAAACCCATAGAGGCCGCTGGAGTTTTTCTGGCCCCGGCACCAAAGCTGTGCTAGATGCGATGCCAACAGTAAAACTAGCTGCTGATTTTTCTCATTGGTGCTGCGTTCATGAATCTTTACTGGAAGATCAAGATGCCACAGTCGCACAAGCAGTTCAACATGCCTACCATGTTCATGCGCGCGTTGGTTTTTCGCAAGGCCCCCAAGTACCACACCCTGCGGCACCAGAATGGACAGAAGTTCTGGAACGCCATCTGAGCTGGTGGGATGCAATTATTGCTGCACGTACAGCCGATGGCACAAAAACCTTGGTGATCTGCCCTGAGTTTGGCCCACAACCATATATGCCAACGGTTCCGTTTACCCAACAAAGCATTGCTGATCAATGGCAAATAAATGTATGGATGCTGAACCTGTTGAAAAAACGCTACCTCGCCTAAGGAAAACAACATGACTACTCTATATCATAACCCTCGTTGCAGTAAAAGCCGTCAAACTCTTCAACTACTAGAAGAAAATAGTATTGACGTTCATGTTGTTGAATATCTCACAGCAACACCAGATGCGGCAACCATCAAAAATATCTGTGCGAAACTTGGCAAAAAACCAGCCGACATTCTGCGCACCAAAGAAGAACCATGCACAGCACTGATTAACGGCAAAAATTTATCCGATGATGAAATTATTGCGATCATGGTTGAAAACCCGATTATTATTGAACGACCGATTGTTGTAACTGATAACAAAGCTGCCATTGGCAGACCACCGGAATCTGTACTGAAATTATTTGAGAAACACGGCACAAAATAAGACAAAACCTCAGAAACAAGCTTTTGTCCAAACCGTTCTATCAATGGCCTGCTTTACCGTAGCTCTCAAAATAATATTCGAGCAAGCGCTTCATCACTGGAGCGCAGGCACGGCCACCAGAAGTACCGCTATGGATAAAAATGGCAAAACAAATGACTGGGTTCTCTGCTGGCGCATATCCAATCAACCACGCATGATCAGGATTTAAAACGGGGTCTTTACGACCCCACTCACTGGTGCCCGTTTTGGCGGCAACTTTTATATCACTCCATTTGCCAGAGAGATCAAGACGGTGCCGAACCGTTCCCTCAGAGGTTGTGACCAATTCCATCCCGTCTTTAATCTCTTGCCATTCTTCCAATGCCAGATCAACATGATGTTCATCTGGACGACGCGCCGGTGCCACTACATGTGGACGAACAACAGTCCCACCATTGACCACCATAGCTGGAATCGTGATCACTTCTAACGGTGATGCGGCCCAGAAATTTCCGATGGCTAAAGTTCTTGTATCCGCTTTACGCCATGGCTCATTTGGACGATAGCGCCCTATAGTTGCTGGCGTTGGTGTGCGTCTGCCACCAACCATCTGCCACGGAATATCCAAGGCATAGTGTTTACCCATCCCTATATAATGAAAAAAATCAGTCAAATCTTCTGGGCCAATTTTACGGGCTAATTCTGCATAAAAACGGTTACTCGATTTTGCTATCGCCGTAGGGATACCAATAACACCTAATTGACCATGATCTCGCATACGCATGTTTAACGCATCAACATCTATCGTGCCACCAACCTTATGTTTTCCATAATGAAAGCCTGCCATAGAAGTGGCTATTTTCATCACCGAACCTGGCGGTTGCGCAGCAGCAGTGGCATGATCAAGCAATGGATTCCCTGAAGCTTCTATTAATTCTTTATAATGAAAACGTAAGTCTTCTGGATTATAACCTGGTGCACTGGCAAGAGCAAGAATATCACCATTATATGGGTCCATTAAAATAAGGCCTGCTCTCCCGTGACTAACTTCTAATGTTTTTCGCATTTTTTCTGTGGCATCTGCGATGTCTGGCCAATGGGCAAGGCAAGACTCTGCTTCACGCTGAAGGCCAATATCTAAAGTAGTAACCACATCTCGACCAGCTTGCGGCTCTCGCACCACAAAGCGTTCTTCTTTTCCACCTGGTTTCCTTTTTATCCGTACAGAACCAACCACCCCCTGCAAACGATCATCATAGACTTTTTCAAGACCACTACTGCCTGTCCAGCCGTCTGGATCCCACAAATTTGTTAATGCTTCTTCTCTTGTGAGGGCGCGGTCTACTCGACCAATGCGACCAAGTACATGAGCCGCACTACTGCCGTATGGATACTCTCGCCCTGCACCAATAGAAATCGTTACACCGGGCAAAGTAACATCTGTCCGCACACTCTTTTTACGATATTTTCGTGGTAAGTGACGGATAGACGAAGAAATGCTCATCGCCAAAGATTTTGGAACTGCACGAACAATAGCCAAAGGATCGACAGTGGTTTCACCTCGCCATGCACGATCTGCTAAGCGGCGTGCACTGGTTATTTCCGACTCAATAAGTGGTACACTCGTTTCCATACCATACACACGCAACACCCGAACGAATTCAATCATCCAATCGTATAAACCAGCTGGCTCAAACGTTACCAAGTTTTTATCTATATCTTCATTTAATAAAATCCGTCCTCTTTTTGTTTTTTTCATACCACCGCAATGCTGCAATAACAAAGCACCAATCCATTCTCCTTCTGCTCCAAGGCTACCAGTAAGTCGTCTTGTGAAACGAGTAAAAAAGCCATCGCTCGTATTACCATTATCACCTTGAATATAATATCTGCGTGTTCGTCCTGGCGGTGTACCTTTTACAACTAAGGGCGTTATTTCGTAAGCAGCCGGAACGACTGATCCAATCTGTGCTGCCAAAGATAAAGGCGCATAATAATACGGTTGAATAGAGTCTCTCTCTTCAACCAGCGCGGTTTTCTTGCTCCGCTTATAAGTGGCAAGTATTTGTTCTATTTCATTACGTTCACGGTGCAAACCACGTGAAAGCGCATCCTCTGCTTGTCGCTGCCGTGAAGGAGTCACAAGAACCAACGCTGTACTTTCAGTTTCCTGCTCAAGTGGGTGCACATTTAAACGATACACATAGGGCTCCATCATGGCGGCACAATATCCGTCAACACAATCAAAAGCCACATCAAGGCTACTGGTAAATGCTGCCCATACAGTCGGCTGCCAAACATGGGCATCAAGGTCCCAAGCGGTACGGATATCCTGTGCTAAAGCTGCTGTCATATCTGCCTGAATAAGCTGGCGAGCCGCAAGTGTAGCAAGCTCACTATTTTCATCTGCCTGCAAAGCCATTGCTGGTATTTGTAAAAGCCCAATGGGTTCAAAGCTATGATAATCATACCGAATAGAGACAGCAGGAAAGTCTTCCAATTCTTGTTCGACTAATGTTTTAAGTGAGAGTGGGTCACGCCCCAACTCTTGTGCTAATTCACTGACGAAAGCAGATAAACGTTCTTGGCTTAATTCATGCCACGGCCACAAACGCTTACGACTCCGAGAGACTTCTAATTCTTTTAATCGGACTGAAATATGCCACGTCGCTTGATTATCGACCAACACATGCCCCTTACGATCTAAAATACGGCCACGTTTTGCTGGCAACATTTCTTCGTAAATAATATCGTTCATGATACGCTGGCTATAATCACCACCCTGCAAAACCTGTAATTGAAACAAGCGCACGGCAAAAGCCGCAAACAAAAGAACAAAGCCAAAAGCGATAAGCCAGAGTCTATTATTCATGTTCGTCTTTATACCCCAACCACATCAAGACAGTAGGTAAAAAAACAAGACTACCCAACAAACAAGCAAAAATACCGATAGAGGCAAGGCTGCCTATACTTTGAATACCACGGTAAGAACTGACCAGTAACGAACCAAAACCAACAATACTGGTGAGAGCCGTCATGATAATTGGATGACCAATTTCGGTGAGTGTTTTCCGTAAGCCTGCACGCGTTCGTGGTTGGCGCGTGAGATGATGCATAAAATGAATGCCATTATCTATGCCGATACCAATAATTAACGGCAACACCATTATATTTAATAAATTCCACGGCAAGCCAACCCAATGCATGGCTGCAACCATTCCAATAATGCCAAGCAACAAGGTTCCCATAATAAGCGTAACCTGAACAAGGTTACGCAAGGCAATAGACAATAACAGCAACGTCACCGCAAGTGCGATAAGAGTAAGGCTTACAAAATTTTCTATAATGGTACGCTCAAGAAAATAGACGAGGCTTGGTCCACCACATAAACTCCCGTGCACATCATTCCCTAAATTCACTTCGCCCTCTTCATTAAATGGTACGCACAGGGCTTCTCTAAATTCGAGTAAGGGAATGAGACTGGTATTATAACGAGTTGGTAACGACAAACGGACAGAAATCTTACCGCTGACCTCATCTTTATGAAAAACACTGCGCACCAATTCTGCCAATGCACCACCAGAGAGTTCCGATAGCAACAAAGGTTGCCCACTAGCACAGCGTTGCTGCATGGCTTGTATATCGGCTAAGAATGCTGCATATCGTTTACGCTGTTGTTCACTACTGGCAGCACGAACCGCCTCTATCCCCTGCCAATCTACTTCAGTGTGTAAGCGTTGCATAACGACAGTTTGTCGTGCAAGTTCTGGTATCGCTTGCAGCGGCCCAGCAACAGGATGTAAAATAGGAGCGCAGGTATACGCCACCCCTGCCTGCAATAACTCTGGAGCGCCATCATATTCCTCATAGAGATAGGCACCATAAAGTGTGTGTTCTTCTACCCGTTCAAAGGCAACAATACCCCAAGGAAATTCAAAAGCATGACGTGCAATAAATTCATCTGGATGCACCGGAATCTGCAAAGGAATATCACAACGGTCCGTGCGTAAATCAGTAAGTGATACATCCTCGGCAAAGGTCACGGGTAAACCCTGCTGTAATGGTGTTAAACAGGTTACCACTTTATGTACAGCAGTTACAACCGCTTTTTCATCCTGCCCTTGGATGAGCATGTCATGACCACCAAAACTAATCCCCAAACGACGGCCTAATTCTACATACGAGGGCGTAGCACTGCTGGCTGGACGTAAATTACGAAGGTCGTAATCAAAACGAAACCACGGACTTACCATACAACTCGTCATAAGCACCGCACCAACGCATGCGAGCGTGAGAAAACTCAACAAGCCACGCCGACGTGTGCCAACACTCGCGCAGTATTTCAGCAAAGGAGCTTCTGTGCATTTTTTTGGCCCAACCCATGCCAATAAGGCTGGAATAATAATACTGATAAGCGCCAACATACACGCCAAGCCAATTCCTGCTACCACTCCCAGTTCACGCAAACCGCGGAAATTGCTGGTCGCCAAAACAATGAATGATGCGGTGCTAGTTAAACACCCCAACGCAATTCCTGCACCAGTATGCTGTACAGCAGCTAATGCCGCTTGTGCGCGTGGACTCAAATCTGAATCGTGCTCTTGTGGATGACGCAAGGCCCACCCATACGCATTGTATATATGAATAATATAATCAACACCCAATCCAAGTAAAATAGCGGCAAAAGCGCTAATTAAAACAGAGAGGCCGTCACTGAAAATAACCCCAGCAATACCAAGCGTTGCGGTTACAGCTGGCACCGTTGCTACTGCAATAAACACCACTAAACGTAGACTGCGATAAGCCAAACCAAACAAAATGACAATGCCAGTAATACTAGTAATAACCGTTAATATGGATGACTGAATGGTTTCTTTAAAATCAACGTTAGCTTGCACATACCCACCGGCTAAATGAAAAGTCAGCCCTGCCCATTGTTGATCTGCGTCTATCTCCGCTTTCAGTACTTGTAATTTTGGCGCGATCTCACCAGTGAATTCCATGTTTTTTATAGAATGGGCGGCATGCAGCATAAGCACATGAATACGACCATCACGCGAAAGAACATAACCATTATCTTCAGTAAGCGGGGCTTGTTCCCCTTGCATGGATTTCCATGCGGGCAAATAGGTGTTCGTCCACAGCCCAACAACATCGCGCTCACGTAATTGAGCTGGCACTGATGCCGGTGCTCCGGTCTGTAAACGTTTACGAATATATTTGGGGCGCATTTTCGATACAACGTCATCTACACCAGCATCATCAAGAAAAAGGAAACCATTACCGCCAATCAGATCATATTGGGCTTCCCCTAAAGATGGGTCATGGCGACCAAACATGCTCTCAATCATGCTTTCTGATTGACCGTTCAATTCAGGGTTTTGCCATGACCATTGTTCTATCTGTGCTGCTACCGTCTCTATAAGCTGACGGCTGCGTTCTTTATCGTGGTCATCTGCTGCCTCAACCGCAACAAACAAACGATCACCACTGGCAAAAGTCGTAAGCAACTCATTAAAACGCTTCATTGGGCCAGCATCTTCTGGCAACAAACTAATCGGATCTGGATTCATCCGAACGTTGAGAATAAGCAAGCTTACACAGGCACAAACGGTCAAAGCCAAGGCTATCATTCGGCGCGGATAACGCACCGCGAGCCCCGCCAATACCTCTAAGAAACCCCATGATTTTATCATGGGGTTATGCTAAGACGAGCCTTCAGAGAGCAATTAGCAAACGCGCAGGTCTGCTCTAGGCGTACTACCGTGCTTCAGTGCGGCAACCGATATCATTGCGATAATGCTTACCATCAAATGTGATAGCTTCACTGGCGGCATAGGCCACCTCTCTGGCGGCGGTAAGATCTTCGCCTTGTGCACAAACTGAAAGCACACGGCCACCTGCGGTATACAGCACCCCGTTTTTCTTGGAAGTGCCTGCATGGAAAACAGTCACACCTTTTTCAGCAGCCGCTTCTTCAACAGCAGTAATCGCTTTGCCGTTTTCGTAGGAACCAGGATAACCACCACTGGCAAGGGTCACACAGATAGCAGTATCATCTGACCAATCAAGAGTGATCGTATCAAGCTTGCCATCAATGCAGGCTTCGCAAATATCAACCAAATCATTTTGCAAACGCAGCATGAGCGGCTGACATTCTGGGTCACCAAAGCGAACGTTATATTCAATCACACGAGGGCCTTTGTTCGTGAGCATTAAACCCATATACAGTATGCCAACATATGGGCGGCCTTCTTTGACCAAACCGCTGAGAGTTGGCAATAAAATGCGGCTCACAACCACATCTTCGTCTGCTTCTGACATAAGGCCTGGCGCTGGCGTGAAGGCTCCCATGCCACCAGTATTGGGGCCACGGTCACCGTCAAAAACCTGCTTATGGTCTTGAGCTGTATCAAGAATGAGAGCGTTATGCCCGTCACAGAAGGCGAATACACTAATTTCTTCACCTTCCAATATTTCTTCTATAATCAGATGGCTACCAGCTTCTTTACCAAACTGATGATTTTCCATCATCCGAGTGACTGCATCATGCGCTTCATCTTCTGTTTGCGCAACGGTCACACCCTTACCAGCGGCAAGTCCATCACATTTGATAACAATTGGTGCGCCCACTTCTTCTATGTACTCATGCGCTTCTGCGGCATCATCAAAAATCTTAAAGGCTGCCGTTGGGATATTATAGCGACGTAGGAACTCTTTCATCGCCACTTTACTACCTTCAAGCTCTGATGCCGCCTTGCTTGGCCCCCACGCACGCAGGCCAGCCTTTTCAAAGTCATCAACAATACCCATAACGAGCGGAATTTCTGGACCAACCACTGTCAGGTCTATCGCTTCTTTACGAGCAAAGTTCAAAAGCCCAGCAACATCGTCCGACTTAATTGCAATGTTTTCAACTTTTAAGCCCGCACGTGAACCAGCTAAAGCCGCTGTTCCAGGATTACCAGGAGCAATATACAATTCTGTCACTCGTTCGCTTTGCGCCAATTTCCACGCCAATGCATGCTCACGTCCGCCACTGCCAACAACCAGAATCTTCATATATGCTCCTTTGGGGCGGGCAGCATAGGCTTTGATTTGAGCATGCAATAAGGGCCGTTTTATTGAAAGTTCTCAGTGGTTTATATAGGATGACACCTTGTGTCTATTCTGGAAACCTCTCCAACTAGGTCTTATGAATAAAAAGTAAGACAAATAATTTTAAGGAGAAATCAGTTGAGAAAACCCTGCTGATTTCGTAAGGTACAATATTTACTGACCGTCTACCAGTTGTCGTAAGACTTGCACTGCATCTTTCATGTCTAGCACTTGGCTGTTTAACTCGGAAGAGGACGCTGCCGATTCCTCTGCGTTTGCGGCGTTGCTTTGGGTAACGCTGTCCATTTGCGCAACGGCTTGGTTCACCTGTTCTACTCCGCGTGCTTGTTCGTCTGATGACTGGGCAACTTCTCCCATTAATTGTACGACTTTGTTGGAAGCTTCGGCTGTTTCGGTAAAGGTTCCAACCAATTCTTTTGCTACTGTCTCTTTCAGGAAACTTTCAACCATCTTGGTCACGGTTTCTACCTGTCCTGTATTTTCTTGTGCTTCTTGAATTAAGGCGGCGGTGTTTTTTACTTCTTCGGCACTACGCTGAGCCAGACTACGCACTTCGTCTGCTACAACGGCAAAGCCAAGTCCCGCATCCCCAGCCCGTGCCGCCTCAACTGCTGCGTTTAATGCCAGTAAGTTGGTTTGAAAGGCGATTTCATCAATTGTTTTAACAACATTACCGGTTGCTTCCGTAGAGCCTTTTATTCCTGCTACGGCATCTGCTAACTGCGTTAATTGCGTTGCTATTTCCGATGAAACGCTCAGGGCACGCTCTTGCCCTGTCATCGCCAATGCTCCCGCATCTTGTGCTAAGGCATCTGCTGCGCGTGCGTTCTCTGCACTCTGCTGTGCGGTCGCGGCCATTTCTTCTAAGGATGCAGAGGTTTCTTCTAAACTAGACGCTTGTTCTGACGCACCTTCCGCCATTTGAGCACTGGATCCTGCTATCTGACCAGAAGATCGAGACACGTGTTCTGCGCTCCCACTCAGATTATCAGCAATAACGTTAATTGGTTTATAGATTGACCGTGCAATAACCAGCGCTACAGCGAACACCAAACAGAAACACGTCAGCAAGAGCCCTGTTAACCATGCCACCATTGCTTTTTCTGCGTTTATAGCATGTGCGTGAATCTTATGGACAGCCTTAAGTACCTCATTCTCTGAAATAGTCGTTTGCAAACACCAACGTAAACCTTCAATTGCTACAGGGCTATAGCAGACAAATTCTCTGAGACCGGTGCTTCCTGTTTTTATCGCTATTCCCGACTCACCGTTGAGCGCTTTATTAACATATTCACCAGTCTTCGGTTCGCCGATATCTCCAGGCTTAAGAGCACGTTTACTGCGATAAACTGTTTGCCCATCAGCTTCACCAACTAAATATGATTCTCCGGTCTCTCCAAGACCAATGCGTTCATTAACAATGTCATTAATTTGTTCTGTAGACATTTGGAAAGCAATTATTCCGATTAATTGTTTGCCTGAAAATATCGGATAGCCAGCAAAGGCACTCTGATTATTATGACTTGGTGCATAGGGTGAAAAATCAACAACTGCCTTCTCGCCTGTCTCTACAATGCTATTTAACAACGTTTCCAAACCAGAACCAACCATCATATCTGTATGATGACAGTTTGTGCCGAGATCAGATTCCTTCTCCACCGTGTACATGACGTGACCATGAGCAGCACAGATAAGGAATATATCATAAAAACCTGATTTTTCTTGAAACTGACGAAGATTCTGCCCTTCTTTTTCCCAAATGGCTTTATATTCCTCCGTTTCAATATTGTATTCCCCATCCTCTTTTGTGTGCATGCGATCATGATAGTCTTTTAATGTCTTATAGAGATCTGCCACATCCTTACTAGAGGCAAAATTCTGCATACTTTGAAAAGCGCTATCAAAATACCGTTCTACCGCACGCTTTTTAAAAGACTGAACAGCCCCCAAAGTATCTTTCACTTGAGCGCTCACCGCAACTTCCGTTGCATGATCTATGTTCGTAAATTCTTCTTGGCTAATCCATAACAGAACGATAGACACAAGGATCATCGGCAAAATGCCAACAGCCAGATACGAGGAAACAAGTTTTGCTGATAATTTCATGAGTCATCTCCGTAAAAACGAATTTAAAGACCTGAATATCCATATTGTTCACTAGGAAGATACCCTACAAAAGAAAAGTTGTAAAGTAGTTCTTACCTACTCTCGTTATTTGCTTATGAGGCTCTCGCTAAAAGACAGGAAAAACATGGGCCGACAGCAAACATCACCCTATGTTTCTTCCCGCGTCTCTGGCTCCGCCTCCTGAGATTCGTTATTGAGGTTCGCCCCACTTCCATCAGCAGCTTGGCGTTTTTTATAATTACGCTTATTCTCTCGCATTTTGCGGATGGCTGCCATTCGCTTATTCGACAGCTCACCGTCATTACGCACTATAAAATACATAGCCAAACCAAAGCCAACAGACAAAGTCATAATAACAATACGCAGTATGGTATTATTTTCTGGTGGTGGAGTCACATCTTTATAGGAATCTGCTACGAAGAACTTCAGGTAACTGGTATCACTATGTCGACGTTTATCACGTCGTTTGGCCCGCTCAACAAAGACTCCATGTATTTTAAGAAAACGACAGTTCGCTTCAATAATAGAACCTGGAATAGGTGGTTCTTCACCTTCGTCCGCGATGATAGCGAGCTCATAGGCATGTAAAATTGATTTTTCACTTTCTGTTACCGTGCCTGTAATATCACGTTCTCGGTAGAGACCTTTATGACGAGCCCATAAACGTACACGCCAAACGCGTTGTATGCCCCACGGTTTATCTTTTTCTATCAGCTCATCAATAGTGACATCTAACACTGTTGCCCGTAAAGTAAATGCTTTGCCTCTATAAGAACTTGGCTCAAAACCAAGTTCAACACTCAACTCTCCGGCATCTAAAGTCGTATCGTAGGCATCATTTCTATAAGCATCTGCTATTTTTACCTGACCAAGTAGATGATAATACGGCACCAATTCCAAAACCTGTAATTTATCATCAACAGATGTCCACATGGCATCAAGATCTTCAACGTCATGAGCTCCACCAACACCGGGCAAGCGTTTTTCATTATAATCCATTTGTGCGTCTTCGGTGATGGCTATCATTCGTCTTGCAGCAAGTAGTGGTACACTTTCTTTTTTGCTAACACCCTGCACGTCCAGTCCCCCCATATAGCGGCCTATCGCGCGTACAGGATCACCAATAACCAGTTCTTTACCTACATCCCATGAGAGTACTAACATGTAACGGTTTGCCTGTTCTTCTGCGTCAGTTGCAACCGCTATCACCATCCATTGTTTTGAACCGTCTTCTTCTGCGTTACATTGATCCACTAAGATTCCGTCAACAAAGGTAGGAGTTCCATCAGGAATAACATAGGCCACCTCACCTGTTGGCAGTGCGTAGCCAAGAATATCATCAATTTCAAAACCTTGGGCAAGCGGTTTGTTTTTTTGATCAAATGGAATTTGTTTGTTCAACCACAGTAGCGAACGGCCATTTAACCCAGTAATGTGATGACTAACTTCATCTTGATGCGTTAATAAATGATCTGCACCAAGTTCCCATGTGTGATCTGCTACCGGTAATGTTGGAGCGGGGTCTAAACGCGGCAAACTCATTTCTCTGCGCTCAGACCGCTTCAACATATTTTGTTGAACAGGTTTGTTCTCTTCCATCGCGTCCATGATAAACGATACTATCGTTGCTAATACAACGCTTAACATCATTAACCCCAAGGCTTCTCGCGGTCGCAAAAATGGCGGCTTTTCTATCGGCTTTCCGACACCAATTTTTAATTCAGGAGATTTCTTTTTCTTAAATAACAAAGACATACGATAACCCTTTACCGACTTTTTGAAAAAGATGTTCATGTTTGTACTGTGTAGTCATTAATAAAAGACAGACTCTCATAGTATTATTCTTTAACGTAAAAACAGAACCATAGTTCATAGATCTAAACATCTCCAACAAACAAACCTGCCCAAGCCTGTGTGGTTATATCTGAAGAGATAAATGGATTGCCCACTTCCGTAACATCACAACTGACCCCAAGCACTGCCTGACAACGCTGACTCAGCAACAAACGTTCGGCTAAACCTGTCACCGCTGGCCGTGCTTCAGTAGTCGCTTCTGCTACCATAAAGCAGGGACCCGTACAACCAAGCAACTGACTCAGCACACCTGCCAATGCATTGTGAACAGATGAGATAAATGGCGTTGGGCTGACACCGCTATCACCAAAAGAATGCAGACTTTCAAGGAAACGGCGTGTCGCCTGTACCGCTCCTGCGGAACTGTGCACCACTAACGCCATGTCCGTAGGGAATACAGCATCTGTGCATTGTTCACGTACTGCCTCTACAGCAGCACAGGCATACTGTGCCACAGGGTCTAAGCGGCGGCGGCGAACAGACGGCACCCACACTGGCCATACTGGGGCTTCCAAGACATGTGCTTCCACAACAAGAGTCATGACAGCGTTCCCCGCTGACAGAGCAGCGCCATATTGGCTCCACCAAAAGCAAGGGTTGTGCACAAAGCAGAAGAAAAATGAAGCGGCTGCCCATCTGCACAGCGCACAGATTCTATGGGCTGAGCAACTTTATGAGGCCATGTACGTTGTTGAGCCAAAGCCGTGAGCGCAGCAATAAGCGCAAAGCCTGCGGCACAGCCCATGGTATGACCAATAATGTATTTTTGCGAAGCAAGCGGAACCTGCGGAAGCAAGTCGGCAAAGACTGTCGCTTCTACCGCATCATTATCCTGCGTCCCAGTTCCGTGCGCACAAATAAAGGATGGCAGCTGCCCGCCTGCATCAGCAATAGCCGCCGTTATGGCAGTACGCAATCCTTTGCCACTTGGATCAGGAGCAGTATCATGATAAGCATCAGCAGCATTGCCCCAACCACTGAGATACCCATGAATAACCGCCTGACGCTGAGCGGCGGATTCAGGATGTTCTAAGAGCAGTGCCACCGCCCCTTCGCCAATACTCATCCCCTGACGGTCTTGTGAAAATGGTTTGCAACCATGTTGATCCACTACCTGCAAACTAGAAAAGCCCGCAAGCGTTGTTCGGCATAAAGCATCTGCACCAACAACCAATAGTCGCTGAACTTGGCCTGAGCGTATCCGTTCCATTGCATCTATAATTGCGGCGGCAAACGAAGCACAGGCCAAGCTGTGCACGCCGACAACTGTAACACCTAAATCCTGAGCAATGGCCGTTGCCGTGGCAGCAGGTGTGTGGCAAGCATAGGCTGGCCCATCCATTTGGCCCGCAAGAAATGCCGTCTCACTTTCAGCCATACCCATGGTACAAGTTGCACACAACAAATCTGCTGACTGGCAATCAGCATCTTGCTGCGCTTCTTGGGCAGCAGCCAAGGCAAGAGCTACAGTTCTTGATTGGTGGTGTGGCAACAGGCTATCGTCCACTTTACCAACAACACAATTATTGGCGAGTGGCCAACGTTCATCATTATAACAAGCCAAGAGAGACGAGCCATGTTCCAAAGCCGTGGTATAAGCAGCCACACCAGCACCTGCCGCACTGATGCAACCAATACCTGTGACTGCAAGCGACAGACTCATGCAACCACACCCGCTCTGGATAATTTTTCAGCGATACGCTCTAGAGCTGGACAAGCACAACAGGCATGCTGCGCTGCTCGTAACAGAGCACCAAGTGTGGCATCAATTTCACCATGATTACGGACAACGGATGGCACGTGTGCACCAACGTCAGAGAAAAATGTACTGGCACGGTGTAGTAAGTGTTGATCACAGATAACATCGTGTGTTTCCGCAATACGAAGGCCTTCTGCTGTTGCCGCCATAACATCAGCTTGATACGATTCCCACACCGCTGACATGCTTAATCCTGTTGCTAAGCACAGTGGACCAACGGTTGCATTTAAAATAAGTTTTTCCCACATGGCGGTTTGCGTATTAGCAACCTGCTCAACATGTAGACCCGCTTGCTGCCATGCCTGAATAACTGGAGCCCATTGTTCTGGCAATGTTGGTAGAACAATGCGGTTTTGTGATCCAGTTAAACGGACCCGCTCTTCACAAACATCAACGGCAAAGAAACACAAAGCCGCCATTTGTTTGTCATGTAATCCATTATGGACAAATAGAGATGAGGCCTCTTCTGCTATTGGCACGGAGGTGTGAACCCGTGTGCAGATAAGCAGTAGATCGTTGGGGTCAGGCACGACACAAGACTGAGGGCTCCAAGTATATCTACGGTCTTGTATCTGCGCTGTGCTCGCTCGAATGCGCCCTGATGGGCCGCAGACAACGCGTTCTGCTCCGGCAAGTGCCCCGAGAAAAGAACCAACCATGCCGGGTCCGTAGACACACACACTCATAAAGCACAACGCTCGGCACAGCGGTCAATAAAAGAGAACAAATCACCCTGAACTTGTTCTTCATTAAAGTAACGCGCATCAACCATATCTGCATCTATGCGTAAGCACGGAATGCCTGCCTCTTCAAAGCCACGTAAACGACGTTTCACGTAACTATTCCAGATACCACAACTATTATTCCAATGGGTAACAATGCCCTGCACCTGATAATCTTCGACTAATTGTTTCGTCCAATCTAAGACCCATTTTCCGCTACGGTTCATGGTATTCCACGCGTACCGTTCAACTATGGCAGCAAAAGGTTTTTCTTCATCAAAATGAAACCACCAGCTATGGGTGTAGGTACTGGTAACAAATGCTGCTCCGGCGGCGGCACTGGTTTGTGCAAACCAGTTTTTACGCGGCCAAATAGGAATAGCATCCCACAGTAAACGCACCCGTTCCTTCGGGACTGCCTGCTGCTGTTCGGCAATGCGTTGCTTCAGTTCTTGTAATAAATCCCGATAAAATGCCGTACACAAAGCCGTGCCTCTGGCAATAACAATGGGAGCCATTGCGGTGAAGGCATCAAAGGAGGTCCACGGTGTTGGCAATGTTTTCGCACATTCTAAGCACTCTTGCCAAAGTTTATTAGCAGCATTTGATTCACGCACAATTTCATATAAACGCGCTTCATCATACTGAAGCGAAAAACGTTCACACATATCGCGGACATGACCACGTAGCTGGTGAGCAAAAGCTTGTAATTCTTCTTCTGTATGCTGTTCCCCGCGTAAGGGTGGCGCATGCAAAACATAATGCGGTATCTCTTTCCCTTGAGCTGCTGCAAGCGCCTGTACTTCGTTTCCCCAGCGTTCTACCACCGAACACTGGCTCGTGCAGGCATAAAAAGCATCTGGTGCAGGTAGGCCATTAATTGGCGACACATTATCAATAAGTAAGCTGCCAATGTCTGAAAGAGCATAGGAACAGAGAAATTTATCACCATACCCCGCCTCTTCAGATGCGTTCAATGCTTGTGCCGACCACGGATTATTTGGGTTACGATCTGGAGACAGTGCACCAAGCATCGCTGCATGGTTTTCTGGGTAGACTGGCATCAGCCCTGCTGCTAATAAGACTTCTGCTGGCGCAAAAGCACTGCACCAAATAATGGGCTTACCAAGTTCTCGTACATGGTCATACCACGCAAAAATATCAAAGGTTGTTTGCAGGCGCATCTGCTCCAGCCCCTATATGACTTTCTGGTGCGGCCACGGTATAAATCGACGCACCAGCAAACGAGCAAAAGCACGAGTCGTACGGGCATTATCATAGAAAACATTAAAATGGCTAATGCGGTCTTCTGGATAGATACAAGGCACATCTACCTGCGCGACCTCTAAACCAGCCCAAATAAGTCGCACAATGATTTCAATTTCATAATGATAACGATCACCAACAACGGTCAGCGCTAAGGTTTCATCAACTGGGTAAATACGCAAACCGGATTGGCTATCTCCTGGATTAAGGCCACAACAAGCCCACACCCAAAAGTTGGAGAAAGAACGGCCAAAGCGGTTTGGCTTGGGCGCACCGCTCATATCTCTACGGCCTATCACAAGGCTTTTTGCACCGGCACCAGAATGAACCAAAGCAAGCGCTCCCTCTAAGGTATGCTGGCCATCCGCATCTACGGTAATCACTCGAGCAAAACCAGCCTCTTGAACGGCGCGCATCCCTGCACGTAAAGCCCGTCCCTTCCCTTGGTTTTCTGGTAGACGCACAAGCCGTGCTGCGGTTGCTGCCGCTGCATCTCCACTGCCATCGGTTGAACCATCATCCACGACCCAGACTTGTGCACCAATGTCACAAAACCACGTAGCCACTTCAGCAACAGTCTTTCCATGATTGTAAACAGGAATCACTACAGCGAGGTCGGCGGGCCAGCTTTCTGGCTCTACAGAATTAGTCATGGCGGCATGCTATTTTGTCAGAAACAGAGAGCAATGCACAGGATATGCACGACAGCTTTCATCAACAAAACCAGTTAATCCACTCTTGCTTGCCTCTTTTCATAATCTTGCTATTTATTCATGCTCAGAAGGAGCAGGTAAACAGCCATGAGCAAGATGAACACCGAAGAAGTGATCAGCGCGGTCAACGAAGCTATGGTCGAAGAATTTGAACTCGACCCAAGCATCCTCTCTCATGAAGCTAACTTCATTGATGACCTTGAGTTAGATAGTTTAGACAGTGTAGACTTGATTGCCACCATGGACCGCACCTTCGGCATTCACTGTCCAGAACAAGAAGCACGCCAACTCAAAACGATGGCTGACATGTACAGCTTTATTGAAAAACTCGTGAATACCTAATTACGGCTACCAACAGATTCATCATCCGCTCTCAACAGCTACTTCTTTATGCACTTTTCTTTCCTCTGCTTCAAGCAGAAGAGAACAACAAGCAAATAAAGAACAGCTCTGATAGTGAAAGTGAAATTACCATCACGGCTCAGCACAAAGAAAGCGTTTTCACTCTCCCTTACTACGAAAAAAGTGAAACATTTGTTGATGGTGCACCACTACAACACCACATATCGATAGAGGAAGCGATCAATCTACCGGGAA
Source organism: Planctomycetota bacterium (assembly GCA_016745075.1). GTDB lineage: Bacteria > Planctomycetota > UBA11346 > UBA11346 > UBA11346 > JADGDD01. The sequence continues at coordinate 66,681 of JADGDD010000004.1, forward strand.
CACTTGGTGACCCGATTCGGTTTCTCTCATACATGCCGGGAATTATCACCAATTATGATGGCGAACTGCTTATCCATGCATCATTACCGCGTGAGAATTCAACAAGCCTTAACCACCTCCCCATTGGCTATTTATTTCATCTTGGTGATACCCATTCAGTCATTGCACCAGAAGCGATAGACCAACTAGATGTTTACACAGGCTCTTTTGATGTCACATATGGCAATGCTCTTGGTGGCGTGGTAGATATTACTCCACGATACCCTAGCGGTGATAATTCTGGGCATACACATGTGGGCCTTTATAATACCTCCGCTAGCTATGACTTCTCTCTTGCTCAAACCGTAGATATAACCATTGCAGGAAGACGTAGCTATATTGATCTTTTAACCGAACAAATGAACAAGACCTTCAACAATATTGCTGACACTGTTATCCCTGATTTCTGGGATCTGAACCTACTTGCCAGCTACACGAGAGACCAACATATTTTTAGCTTCGAATCTATTTCTGCTGGTGACAAACTTTCAACAACACATAACTCTGATGAAAATATTCTTTCTTTTAATAAATCTCAAAACTTTCAATCATACGGGGTACGCTGGCGTTACCTAAACGACATTTACCACAGCAATACTTTACTCTCACAATTAGAAACGATCGAAAAATATAATTCATCTGACCTATTTCAGAGCACAGACACAAGCTCAACAACAACCCTCTACCATCTTTCACAATGGTTATATAATGACCATACTTTTTCTGCTGGTCTGGAGCTACAGCAGCAATATGTCACTTATAAAAGCCTTTTATCAACTTACCAAAACGAATCTCGTTACAATGTTTTCACCTACGAACCATTCATTCAAAATGTGTATCATATTAATAACAGTCTCGCTCTCCGCATGGGACTGCGGGCAAGCTCTTCTACCAAAGAGAGTACTGTATGGAATGTGATGCCACGCACTGCAATAATTGCAACCCCTTCAGAAAGTAATATCATTTCTTTCGCTGTCGGTCGTTACAATAACCGTTCTGGTAACGATCCCATTGATGAAACATCATATCATTATAGTGCTTTGTGGACACATTTTTTTGACCAGTATCAAAAAAGCTGTTCACTAACAGTTGAACCTTATTACAAAGCATTCGACGACCTTTATCTCTACCAGTCAAATGAAGAAGATAACCATCAAGGGCACGGCTTTGCTTACGGTTGTGACATTACCATAAAGAAACGCTCGGAAAACCTCTACTTCCATGCTGCTTATGGATACCAGCAATCGAAACGATCCAAAAGATATCACAACAATAATGATCTGTATACCTTTGGTTATGAAATACCACACAGCATACAAATAGGGTCTTCCTATAAACTCAATCAAGACTGGACGGTTTCAGGGCTTTTTAAATATTCTAGCGGTAGGCTGTATACGCCAACCATAGGAACTCACGTTGATAATAACGGAGATATTACTCCTATTAAGGGCATTCCAAATAGTAAACGCCTGCCTGAACGCGTACTCGTGAACGCAAAAATTAAACACTCCATATATTGGGACTCTGGCAGCATGCTCGATATTTCTTTTGAAATACGAAATTTGATAAACTATAAAAATGTGTCCCACATCAAAGAAGACAAACAGTACAATGAAATAGGTTATTACTATGACTTGCCTATTTTGCCAGTTTTTGATCTCACTTATTATTTTTAAAACAGGTAACTCTTACCCTTTATCAAGTGCTCCAACAGGGCAGGCACTTATACATGGCTGTTCTGTACAACGTTGACAGGCGGGGTCGTTGGGCTGAACACTTGGGGTGTGTTGATGCATGCCGTGGGCTGAAGCGGCAAGGATGGTAATTGCTTGGTAGGGACAGGCTTCGACACAGGCCGCCTCAGTGCGGCAATGAGTACTGCGTGTGCAGATTGAACGGAAAATATGATCTGGCTGGATTGCGCCCGGTGGCCGCGTTGGAGTTGGTATGGGTCGTGTACGAACAGGTTTCTGTTGCGGCTGTGGTGGTATGTCTTGGCTGGGCTCTTCCTGAGAGACCTCTTCGCGGGCGGCTTCTCGCCAGAACCCAAGCGGCCCAAGACGAAATAATTGGCGGCGAGAATATTCTTTAGACATGAGGCTCTTATGCTTATTGATATGTACTATAAATGATTATGCCGAATGAACAATCAGAGTAGCTCCAAGCAAACACCATTTGGAGCTACCCCTGTATAATCATTAAAGCGGTGATTTCGTTCAGTGCACAAGAAGAGCCAGACATCCAATGGCTCTTTATAAACGTATTGCCGAACGATTATTCAGCGCTTCGATGTACTACTCAGCAGCTTGTTCTGGCTTTGGTGTGAGTGAACGAAGATACGCTATAATATCTAAGGCTTCTATTTCGGTGATGGCTGGATCACCTTCAGCAGCTCCAATAAACTTTTTCATAGGAGTACCTGTTCGACCGGTTTTCAATGTTTGGATGATGTAATCGTCACTCACAGAATGGATGAAGCCAGGCAGGCCAATTCCAGTTCCTTGAAGCGGAAGCTCTGGAGTACTTGCCATATAACCGCCCCCTGTTGCTCCGTGACATGAAGCACAATTGGTTTTAAAGAGTTCTGCACCTTTTGCAGCATCACCGGCTGGGTATTCTTTTGTCTTATCAACTGTCACGGGACCAGTAGCGGCTTCACGCAACCATGCGACGATCATGTCTAAATTTTCACCTTCTAAATCTGGGCGAGGAACCATAAGCGTCCCTGCGCGTCCTTTTAAGACGGTTTCTTTTATAAATGCATCATCAGCAAGCGAGAGAAAGTCTGGATTGCGGATACTTGGAGCCATTCCAATAAGCCCGAGTCCGGTCGCCTGATGACAGGCTGAACAATTCATGATAAATTGGGTTTGGCCTGGACTTGGCGCTGCTGGGGCTTCTTCTGCAAAACAAGCAGCTGAAACGAAAGATGCAAGAAGGGTAGCCGCAAGGCGACGGAATGATTGAGACATAGTGAACTCCTGATGAACTAAGACGATATTTTAAGTAGCGACGCGTTCAAGCACCGAACAATAGGCCCCCGCCTGCCACGCATTTGGCCATGCCGTATGCTCGGTGACCATCTGCCAACCAGTAAGCGATGAAGCAACACCTGTATTTTCTATCGCTGCAAGAGAACAAGTACTATAAATGAGCTGACCTGATGGTTTGACCAAGGCTGCTGCCTGTTCAATTAAGTGCATTTGTAATGTTTTGAGACTGGCAAGGTCCTCTGCATGATAACGCCGCATGGCTTCTGGACGACGAGCCCACACGCCGCTGTTAGAACACGGTGCATCAACAACGACATAATCAAAAGACTTTGGTGCAAACGCGGGAAATCGGCCATCTTGCACCACAAGCCGACCAAGGCCGAGGTTTTCCGATAGACGCTCCATTTTTTCCAGACTGCAATCTGCACTGATAACTCGGCAACCTGCTTGCCGAAAAGCGCGCGACTTTCCACCTGGAGATGCGCACACATCTAAGACCAGCGCTCCGGCCTGCGGCCGAACAATGTCTATCATCCATCCCTGTGAACGGTCTTGAACAGCACATTGGCCATCAGCAACTGGACCAGAAAGCGCATACTGTGGGTCTGACCACCACGTCCACGGTGCTTCCCGTTTGAGAATGGGGGCATCGGCTTCATAGACTTGTTCACCATAATCAACGGTGCAAAGAGGCGGACGATGAGTAAGGTACGATAAATCCTCATCAGTAGCTTCTGCACATTCTTCGGCCAAAGCATCTGGCAAGCCATGACGAATCATTTTATTCTTTGGCCAATCACTTCGTTTGAGGTGTAGTAACGGCCCAACAAGCGATTCGTCGTCGTCTAAAGATGAGTCCACTTGCACAGTAGTCAGCTTGCGAACAACGGCATTCACAACGCCTGCAAGGTACGGGTGTTTGAGTGCACGTATACACCCCACGGTTGTGGTGCCAATCGCAAATGCTGGAATACGTTCCATAGCAAACAGTTGATGGGCCGCTAATGACAACATGCGTAAAAGGTCTGGATGCTGTTTGCCTTTTTTCAAATAACGCCGGCAAAGAACCTCATATAAACGGCCATGCCGCAAGACACCAAGAACCAGCTCTCTTACGAGGGGCTGGTCCTGAATTGGTACTGTTTTAAACTGGGTAGCAAAAGCATCTTCTAAAGCCGTTCCCTTATCCACAGCGGCAAGAATTTTGCAGGCTGCAAGACGAGGCACAAGGCCTCGCTGAGTATCGGTCATTTACGTTGCTCAAGCTCAAATGTTTTGTCTTTGATAGTACGGAACGAAGCGCCCATGCGATCATAGCGTAAACTCTTTAACAAACGGGCTTGCGCTTCTTCACTCATACCCTGCTCTTTAGCCTGATTGGTAAAATCATTTTCAACAAACGAGCGCAAGTCAAAATACATTTGTTTTGCTTTTTTACAGGCAGCTAAATCCTCATTACGAACAGCACTACGCATAGCATTATCTGTATCTTTAATGCGTGCAGTGAGTTCCTCTTGCAAGCTATCATATCCCTTTTGAACAGGGCCGTCATTATTACTATTAATGGCAATCATAATGATGATGATTAATAACAATGGCACCGTTACTGCCATAATCATAAATGGTGTTTTATTTTTTCCGGCTGCGGCACCTTTTCTGGAACTGCGAGCAGATGATTTTGCCGAACTTTTGGCAGAACTCTTAGCCGAAGATTTAGCCGAAGATTTGGCAGAAGACTTACCTGAACGCTTGGTTAAAGCACTGACTTCTTTCGAAGATCGTTTATTTGAATTACCAGAAGCTTGACGAGATGAGACGCTCGAACGACGGTTGGATTGTGCAGAAGAAGCACGTTTACTGTTTCCACTACGCTTTCTACCTTTGGCTTTTTTAGGACCACTTTTTTGTGGAGCGTCACTTACAACCGCTGCTTGAGCAGAGGACTGTGACGACATTGGGCGACCAACCTGCTTCGCTGCTGTAACATCAGCGCTGCTATAAGCATCTGTGGAGGTCCCAGCAAGCACCTCTTCTGGACTCTCTGCAACAATCTCGATAACATTATTACTACCACTATCATCTATGGATTCTACAAACTCAGCTGAATCAACCAAATCATCTTCTGCATCATCTTTATCAGCACGAACCACACGGTCTGTATTGGTATTAAATTGACGACTGGTTAGAGCAGAGTTAGCAATTGGCTCAACTGATATTGGTTGATGCAAATCGTCAACTTCACCGCGCTTGGCACGAACCGTTTCTATTTCTTGTGAACCAGATTCTTGACCTGCCGCTGATTCAATAACAGGTTCTATACCTGATACATGACCTGAGTCATGAGTCTCTGCTTCCGGCGTGTCCTCTGGCTCTACATCATTAGATTCTTCTTCTATCTCTGATGTTTCAGGTTCTGGCTCTGGTTCTTCTTCAGTCAAACCGCGATCGCGCATTTCATCAAGAACACCAGCTCCAGCGAGTATTTTCTCTGGAACAACGGAATCAGCAGCATCTTCTTGGTCTGACTTGGCCAACAAATCCGTACCAAGACCTTTTTCTATACAATGTCCACAAACGATCGTATCGGCTGATCGTATCCCGTGACCGCGATGCAAGTGAGATTCAGTAACACGGGCTGCGCAAACATCGCAGAAAAATATATGCATAGAATTCCTTCCTCGTTCTTCTTAAACGGGAGCTGTAGCTTTTTTCAACAGAGCCCAGTTTTGCGGCACATGCCAAAATCGGCACAACAATCGCCAGACGTATAAGCTACCAGTGAGATCATAGTTCTCAATTTAGTCTCTCAAGGGGCATTCATCAGCGTATGACTCGTTGCGCTTGATGGATAAACTCCTCTAAAACCTGCATGTTATCATATCCCGTAAGCCTTGTCTTTCGCTGTGTTTGCAAGAGTCCTGTCAATAAACGCTGCAAACAACGCTTACCTAAACCACTGGCTGTTTGTCGTGGATAGTAAAGATTTGGCTTGCCTCGCATTCCTGCCAAACGATAGACAGTTGCATCATCTTCGCTCTCTAAACAGGCCAACATCTTTCGTATCTCATTGGATAGAGCACCAATAGCCATCTCTGGGGCCATGCCACGGCCTGCATATAACAGCTCTAAAGCTTTTCTTGAGTTGCCCTTTAATATCGCTCCAGTAAATTCATAGATGGGGCTTTCTGCCTGACCACCAATGACCAGATGAACCATTTTTGCGTCTATAGGGTCATCACCTGCATAGAGGGATACCGTTTCATAGGCCATCAAAAGTGCATCTATATCCATGCCACGATACTGTACGAGCGCATCGGCAACTTGTCCTGATGAACGTAAGTTACCGGGCATATCTTTCAAACGAGGCCCAAGCCACTTGGCCATGTCTTGCGGACGCTTGGGCATATCCACTTTATGAAGCGCGTCAGCCTTTTTGAAGGCTTTACTCAGCTTTTGCCCTGCCCCTTTGTTACCAAAACTGGGCACCAGAAGAATAAGGATACCCGCCTGCACTTCTGTGCCGATAATTGCCAAGAGCGCTTCTGCATGCGCAGTAACGGCCTTCTCATCTGTGGTCAATATGTAGAGATCATCGCCACCAAAAAGGCTTGGGGTAGCTAAAGTTACAAGTAATTGTGGAATATTGGTTTCAAAACCAACACGATGTACCGCCCCCGTCCATCCTGACTGTAATGCCGCCAAGGTTTCTTCGCGCAAACGAGCGCTGGTGCCAACAACGGCATGGACACAGGTATCGGTTAAGGCTGCAATGATTGAGCTCCTTCACATCGGAGCCACACTATTCAGGACACAAGCGCAATTTCAATCTTCAATACCCATGTGCTTGCACTGAATACAGTTCACGTTGGTCGTGTCACCCATACAAACAACTCGATAACTTTTCTCTGCGTGCATTTGGCACTCTCTGCGCATAATTTTATTCATGAATCTGCTAGCAGACATACAAGCCCTGCTCCCTTCGGAAGCAAGAGACTGGATACAGAAACGGTTCACCACCGATGCAGAGACTTTCTCAGCAAGATCCTTTTTTATTGCATTTAGCTCCGCAGTTCGGTTTTGTGGTAAAAACCCGTTGCAAATAACGAGCAGCCAACAGCACTCTTTTTGTAACACCCATGGAGCAATGCCTCGTCTATGGCGAACCGACCACACTGCCCGTATTTGCCTCTTACTGCAATATGCACGAAACAACCCCTCTTTACTAGAACAACTACTAGCCGCCGCTGATCTTGGTGAAACCGAAGCCATTGCCTACGCCCTGCCCTTCATCACAAACGATCAGCACTACACACAACACGCTCATGCTTTATTACGTTCAAATATTCAATCCGTATTCGAAGCGATTGCTCTCGACAATATCTTTCCTGCCCGCTATTTTGATGAAAACGGCTGGAACCAAATGGTTCTTAAATCTTTTTTTATAAATAGCGACACTCGTTACATTCTCGCCAGCGGCCAACGACACACTCCACAACTTGCCGCCATGCTGATTGATTATACACGTGAACGCGATGCCGCCTCCCGCGCTATCAATCCACAAATCTGGAAATTCATCGCACCCTCTGCACAGACATACACAGAACATTTACATGCTCATACCAAAAACTGCACCACAACTGAACAACAGGCTCTTCAGCTAGCCCTTTCTGGCTGTTCTGAGGACACCGCATGGGCAGATATTCCACCTTTAGATCTCTGAACAAGGACACTACATGAAATTGATTGATCCGCATATTCATATGACTGCACGCACAACCGATGATTATCAAGCAATGGCCGATGCTGGGATTGTTGCAGTTATAGAACCAGCTTTTTGGCTTGGACAACCTCGCACCAATGTCGGGTCTTTTATTGATTATTTTTCTACGCTAACCAGTTGGGAACGTTTTCGTGCCAGTCAATTTGGTATCCAACATTATTGCACTATTGGTCTGAATAGCAAAGAAGCCAATAACGAAGAACTTGCTGAAGCAGTCATGGATATTTTACCACAGTTTGTATGCAAAGAACGCGTCGTTGCTATTGGCGAAATTGGCTACGATGACCAAACGGCATTAGAGGATAAATATTATCGTCTTCAATTAGAACTCGCGAAAGAAATCAACATTCCAGTTATGGTCCACACACCGCACCGAGATAAAAAAAGTGGTACACTCCGAAGTATGGATGTTGCTACAGAACATGGTCTACCACCAGAACAAGTCATTATTGATCATAATAATGAAGAAACAGTACGTGATGTTTTAGATAAAGGCCACTGGGCTGCTTTTACAATTTACCCTCGAACAAAAATGGGGGCAGAGCGGATGGCTGCCGTCGTAAAACAGTACGGACCTGAACGTATTATTGTTGATTCGTCTGCCGATTGGGGAGTCAGCAACCCGCTTTCTGTTGCGCACTGTGCCGCAGAAATGCAACGGCAAGGCATTCCACAAGAACATATAGATGCCACCTGCTATGGTAATGCACTACTCGCTTACGGACCAAGTGGACAATTCAATGAATCTGATTGGCTCGCAGAAACAACAATTGATCAACGGAACTTACATAGCGGTAATAGCGTGCTACGGGGACAAGAACCCATTACTCCACAATAAGAAACGTGACCTATTCTGGAAGATCACGTATATAAAACATCAATAGATTATCGTCGTTAAATATTTCTTGTACTTTACCGGCAATACGGGCCGTTAATCGTAATTGAGTGCCTTCATCTTTCAGCTTTTCAAGCAACAGAGCCTGAGCCCTGTCTCTATCTCCTTGGAGAATAACTCCAAACCATCCTCTGAGACTACGGTCATCAACTTTATTTCTTGAGGTAATGTAAGCAGCCAGTTCATGAGATGATTCTTCTGGATAATGTTCAAGGACCTGGCCTTTTTTTACAAGATCGACACTGAGAATAAATATATCAAAACCTTCAACTTTTACACCACCAACCGCATGCCCCTTATTGCTCATTGCTTGAAGCGCATCATTTCCTGCCGCTCCAAACAAATCGGTAACAACTTCATCGGTAGATTCTTCTACGGGCTGTTCCAAGCTATCAATAACAGCCTTAATGGCCAGAGCACTTTCAAGATTGCCCTTCTTGGTCATTTTTTTCTTTTGCTTTGCTAAGTCTTTAATTGCTGATTTACGTTCTTTCTCTATATCTTCCAATGCGTCACTCACAATATCGGCAATCTTATCATTATATTTTGCCATGACCTTTTCTGCATCAGCAGGTAAAGACGCAGATTCCGCAGCCTGCATAGAGAGTAGTGGAGAGACAACAGCAAGAACAAACAAACACACGAATCGTACAGAATAACGCATACAAAACCTTTCTTGACCAAATTAATGAAAATTACCCAAAACACCTTACTGCTGGTGAACACCTTGTACCTTCAAAGTGCCTTTTTTATCAGTAAAGAATGTTTTTACGACACCACCTACTCGCAAAACAGCACGAAACGATGCCCCATCAACTTGCAAGGCTATTGCGCCTCGAGCACCGCCAATTTCAGACATCCCCCCTACACTGACTTTTGAAAAAGACTGTTCCTTAAAACCTTTTTTGCTATGGTAATTGCGAGCAAAATTCATCGCTATTTTTTTATACGCAGCACTTGGATAGTGGGTAATAACCTTATCATCTTTTACTAGGTCAACGCTAATAAAATATACATCCAAATCGCCCGCCTGTACACCGCCAGATGCTGTTTTATCACTGTCCACAGAATCATCCGTTGGAGCCGGAGTAGCTGCACCAAACAAATCAACAACAGTTTCTTCTTCGTTGGCAGTACTTTCTGTCGTAACTTTCTGTGGGCCAGCTTCAAGATTATCAACCAAAGCATCAATTGCTAGAGCTCCATCAAGATCACCTTTTTTTGTTATTTTTTGCTGAACTTTGCCAAGCTCTTTTACGATATCAGACCGTTCTTCAGCAATATCTTCCACCGCATCTGCCACAATAGCATCCACCTTCTCCTGATACGCATCCACCGCTGCTTGCACATCTTTCGGCAAAGCCTCTTCTGCCGCACAGACTACTGATACCACACACACAAGTACACACACACACAAGGGCTTCATATACAAACCTTCTTTCATCTAACTCACAGTCTAACGGATCAACTAGCCCACTAGCTGAAGGAAAATACCACATAAAACAGACAGCCGCAATAGCCCTCTATCACAAGAACATCGTTCAATATAAAGGCATATTGTCAAATCATCATGGCTACACAAACCTGTTAGCGTTCATGCAATGCAATTCGCAATTCCATAACCCCCATACGGGTAAGCTGCGTATCATGATAATAAACATCCTGTAGAGCTGGTAAACGAGCAATAGTTGGCACAATCGCATCACCAAGCTGTGTCTCTGAAATATTGAGATACTCCAATTCCAAACAACGACTTAGCTGCTGAAACCCTTCATTTGTTACCACACTCTTTTCAAGATGCAGACGACGAAGATGCGGAGCCTGAGCAAAACATGCAAGCAAGGCATCATCACAAACAGGCGCAGCACAGTCTGCCCAGACAATACGCGCAACAATACAGCGCAGATGTTCTTGATTGATGGTTGCAACATGGCTACAATTGACCGCGCACAGCGTTTGCTCTTTGCCAAGCATTTCGATAGAAACACCGCTAGCGCGAAGCGCTTCAATCGCCTGCTCTTCTGCTTCGGACACTGCTGGCAGCGTCAGTGATAAACGGTCCAATTCATTCAATGGAACATTCTCTGATACACCGCCAGCACTCTGCCCGTCGGGAAAGAGTGAGCCCTGTTCTATCCATAATTTGAGAAATAATAATTCTTCAGCCGTCAGAGAGTCGCCTTTACTTGGCATAATATCTTCATTGTCGGGATCTAATGCGCACAGTTGATACAGAGCGCTTCTGAGGGGATCTTTGCCACGAATAATTGCACCGTCACGCCCACCAGAACGAATAGCTGCCGGAGAGTCTAAACGTAATTTACCTTTTTGTTTGTTCTCACCATGACACTCATAACACGAGCGCTTTAATATCGGTTCTATATGGTCTCTGTAGTTAATGATTTTCACCGGTGGCGTTACCATTTCATCCTCTGCGGCAGCCCCCGCTCCGATACACATTACAGTCGCAGCAATAATAAGAATCCATTGGAACCTTTTTTTTACATCAGCAAAACCACGCCTCATACAAACAGTCACATAGGTCTCGGTCATCTTCCACATCCTCACAGGCTCCTCGTCTGTACTGTTGTTATCTGAATAATTCGTACAGAGGGGCACCAGTATTGCCAACGGTAAATGGCCTGCCATCTGGGGCGTACATACGCTGGTCTATAGGCAGACCAATCGCATGAGCTATAGTCGCATTAAAATCTTGAATACGCACTGGTTTATCAACTACTTCTGCTCCACGTTCGTCTGTTGCGCCGTATACGGTACCACCTCGAATGCCTCCCCCTGCAAGCAAACAACTGTAAGCAGATGGATGATGGCCACGGCCATTGCCATCCGTGGTTAACGCTGGCGTACGACCAAATTCGGTTCCGACGACAACTAAGGTCTCATCAAGTAAACCACGTTGCTCAAGATCTGAAAGTAAAGCACTATAACCTTGATCAAAAATGGGAAGTAATTCATCTAAGCGCTCAAAGTTTTCGAGATGGGTATCCCAGCCGCCTAATTCTATTTCCACAAAACGTACATCATGTTCAACCAAACGTCGAGCAAGCAAGCAACTTTGACCGAAGGTATGATCACCGTAAGATTGATGCATATACGAAGGTTCTTTATTAACATCAAAGGCATCAAGATCTTGGCTTCTCATTAAAGCGAGGGCTTCCTCATACACATCTTTATAGGCGCGCACCTCCTTTACATTATATGCTGCATCAAATGGTGCATTCACTGCCTGTAATAATTCAAAGCGCTTATCAAAACGCTCTGGAGAAATAGTTTTTGAGCGACGGCTATTTTGTAAACCTTTGCGCGGATCACCTATCGGCAAAGGAGCACATTTTGTTTCCATATATCCGGCACCTGGATGCGTGGAACCAGCTCCAATCACAACGTGTCCAGGAATATGATTATTTTCGGTACCTTTATAATACACACTCCATGAGCCGATACTTGGATGAACAATAGTGCCACGCTGCGGATAATTGGTACGCATCATATAACGGCCCGTTTCGTGAGCCCCTTGCGTAGATGTTAACGATCGAATAAGAGCCGTATGTTTCATGTTTTTGGCACACCCTGGCAACAAGGCATTTACAAACAGCCCGTCCACATCAGTTGCACAACTGGTAACAGGGCCTTGGTCTTTCCAATTCGGTTTTAAGTCAAAGGTATCAATATGACTCATACCACCAGATAAAAAGATATAAATAATATTTCGAGCCGTGGGATGACGATAGTCTGGTACCTCAGACTCGCTTGCATGCAAACGAGCCAATGACGATGCACATAAGGCACTCGCACATGAAAAGATAAATTGTCTACGAGAAAATACTGTCATAATAGTTACCGTATAAAAAGGAACTCACGAGAATTTAATAAGACCCATGCAATATCTCTATACACCTGTGCTGTATACTGTGGATACGCTGTTGCTATCATCTCTTGTTCTTCTGCGTGTACTTCACGGGATAAAATTGCGGTAAATAAGACACGGACCTTTTCAGATTCTGGTGCCTGCTCCAGCAAAGTCGCCAATACAGAACGCGAATGACGTAATTGTTTGTCTAGCATACCATTCATCAGTGATAATGCCTGCGTAACCACTGCCTCCTGTTTACCATTTTCTATTTCAGCTCGGTCCGACTGCCCAAATTCTCTCAAAAAACTACCCGGCTGTGCCGGTGTTGGTAATTCTGATGCTCGTTTAAAATCTTTTGAAAAACGCTTCCATCGCGGGTCCGTCTCCACCTTGCGACCTCCATGAATCTGCTTCACTACAGAAAAACCTTCATCCATTTGTTTCCAAAGACCCTGCAAGATTTTACGCTGTTCTTTCTGCTCTGGTTTTGGCAATAACGTCATCTCTTTACGTATCGTTTTGGCTTTCTTGCGCATAAGCGTCAGCTCCTTGTGCTGCCGCACAAATGATTCTGCTAACCCAACTAATTGCTCACCAGTGTAAGCTTTACTCTGTTCGTAGAGCGCACGGGTATCAGCACTATTTTCTCCCATCCGTTCATCTAAGTCTGGTACAATAAGTGTCATCATACTATCCCACACTTGCTCGGCAGTCATGCGCCGCAACAAAGGACCAGTATAATTATACCCCTGTAAACCGATAGCTGCACTCTGCCACAAACGAGTATTGTAGAGCACTTCTTTAAACGCCCGCATATCATAGGACAATTCACGCATGATCTGATCAAGATAGAGATGTAACTCAGGGTAGGCACTGACCGTTTCTTCCGTTATATTATCAACTGGCTCTATAAGCCCTACGCCAAACAGTCGTTTCCATAATCTATTGGTAATAACGGTCGTAAAATACGGGTTACTAGGACTCGTTAGCCAGGTGGCAAACGGCACACGCGGGTCTTGCCCTTTGCTCAATGTAGGTGATTCACCGAATAATGTTTGAGCTTGGATATATTCTCCAGGCTGAGCATCTGTATATTGATAATTTTTCGGTAATTTAATGCCTTTATTTTTACCCGGCTGCACCGTCACAAATAATGCTTGGCCAATTTTGCGAGCAGCAGTACGCAATTCTTGAATATCTTCTCGCTCTGCAAAACACGCACGCACAGCTTTCATTTTCTTTTTGTCTAATCGTGCTCGCGTTTGCACAGTGTAAGACATCATTTCATAATATTGTTTACGTGTCCACACTTCATCTGGGTGGTCATGACACTGCGCGCATTTCATACGGGTTCCAAGAAAAGCCTGCACCGTATTAGAAATCATGGATTCTGGCATCCCCATATCACGCAAGTAATAACCAGTTGCCCCATTACCTGCTGCCAACACATCACCACGCGAAGTTAACATTGTATATACAAATTGATCATACGGCATATTCTCTGAGAGTACGCGCTTCAACCAATCAATCCATGGTTGTCCTGGAAATTTACCCTGCAAACGAGTGCCCACCCGCAAAATATCTGCCCAGAAATTCCATTCAGCACTGACCTGAGCTGGACTTGCAAGCAGTACTGCAATTAATTCCGAACGGCTCATGGTCATAGCTACCGTCCATTCCTCAACCGTTGGAATACGGCCTGCAATAGACAAATAACTCCGACGAATAAACGTCGCATCATCAACCACAGGCTGAGAGGTAAGTTGGTGTTCTACATAACGTTTGGCAAGTAAGCCATCAATATGCTGACTCATCGCCTGCTGTTGAACAGACTGTTCAGCCCAAACCGATTGCACACAGAGGATTAAAAGAAGAGCACAAAAATGCATACTACCAGTATACAGGCTAGCAAAGATCTTGTCTTGCGGTTTTTTCCTACAGCGGCCCAGTACGTGATAGCAAACGCCTTGCTTACTCACCCATTAAGACGGTTTTACAATGAGCAGTTCCGCTTCTTTTTTAGTGAGAGCCATAACTTGTCCTTTTTTCCCAAGGACGGTATACACGCCTTCTTGCACAGACAGCAAACGGGCTTCGGTTTGTGGAACAAAACCTGCACTTGTGCTACGTGCATGTAACTCCCCTTCATCACAAAATGCAATAAGAGTAAAGTCTGTCTCTGCGGAAATATCTGCCAAGGTTACTTGTGCCGGCACTTCTTGTACATCAGTTGTTGGAATAACAGCAGTGGATGCGGCCGCTGTTAGCAGTCGAGCAAGAGCAGGGCAGTTTTCTCTATCATTTTCACAATCCGCATCTTCACACGTACGCGCACCACCTTCACAACTATTATCACCATTCCAACTGACGTTATTTCGCGGACACGCTACCATAAAATCGGTAAAAGCACACATACGAGCAAAAACACTATCTGGTACAGTATGCTCTAAATGACAAGCTATATTGCTAGCATTCGTATTATCAACACCAAGGACTGAAACGAAAAAACGAGCCAGTTGTTGATGTTTGTGCCAAATAGATTCCGCATATACACGACCTGTTTGCGTCAATGAAATAGCCCCATATCGCAAGCGCTCTATGAACCCCTGTTCTGCAAGGTTTTCCATAGCCTTTGAAACAGACGCTGCACGAACAGCTAAACGCTCAGCAATATCACGCCCACGAACCGTGCCTTTTTCTTGTTCAAGTTGCAAAACAACTTCAAGGTAATCCTCGAGACTCTCGCTTAATTGGGGTTGATTCATTACTGCTATGTTCCTTAGCTCAGGCAGACGGTCAAGAATCAAAAACGGTTCGTGAGCCACATTTAACAACCAATAGTTAGCTAAGGCTAATGCAAGGCTAGGGATAAACTTAGCGAATCTACAATAATTAGCTCAGGGAAACTTATTTATTGACTATTTATTAGCCATGGCTAATCTTAAAAAAGAACACAGCAACCCATACATCAATTTAGAGCAGCAGGCTCGAAAGGAGCAACACCCCATGAAGGCAGCAATTTTTTACGGAAGCGAAGACGGAACCACAGCAGACGTAGCTGAAGCTCTTGCAGAAGCCCTCTCAGGAACAGTTCCAGTCTATGATATTGCTGACGCAGGTTTAGCTGCGCTTAGTGATTATGATGTTCTTATCCTTGGGACCTCCACATGGGGCATTGGTGAACTGCAATCAGATTGGATTGCCGCAGAAGAAAGCATGCCTAACTTAACCGGTAAACGTGTCGCCCTGTTTGGTATTGGCGATCAAATCGGCTACCCAGATAGCTTTGTAGACGGCATGGGGACTTTAGCCCACGCAGCCGAAAAAGCCGGAGCAGAATTATTTGGCGCATGGGCTGTTGATGAATCGTACGAACACGAAGAATCTACCGCGCAAAAAGGAACATACTTTGTTGGTCTCGCTATTGATGAAGATAATCAATCTGAATTAACAGAAGAGCGCGTGGCCGCATGGGCACAACAATTGAAAAAAGAATTGGGAGTATAAGTATGTGTGGACCAAATGGCTGCCAATGTGCAAAAAAACCTGAATCCTTTACTGTGTTTACTCATCATATTTATGAATACCAAAAGGGGTTGCGTAATCTTATTTTGCACACCACCCGCGCCGAAAATGAACCATATATACTTGAACGCTTACGCAAACATACAATAGATTACCATATTCAACATCTACCTGGCGGTGAACGCATCAATGTTTTCTTTGGTGCGCAAGATTGCGTTGCCGTCGTTAAAGGATTTGCCCATAAAGCCCTGAATAAATTTTCTCCTGAAGAAGATTTCATTTTAGGAACCATGCTTGGCTATGCCCGACACTTGCAGGTAGAACGCTACCTCAAACGAATAACCCAAGAACAAAAAGAATTACCACTCCAACTCTTACAGCACTAATTTATCTCACTTCTTTTATACCACCTTAATGCCTAGGCTTCTGAAACGATATGTTGCCTCCACTTCAGATAAGAGCGTGTGCTCTTATCTCCTTTGCAGAAGCCTAGGCCTTTAAGAATACTTTTTTCACCAAGCAAGCTTTTTGCCAGCCAGGTTATCATACTTCTTCGTTTTCATTTGAAAGGAAAACGCTATGACTTGGCCCTCCTCTTTTTTAAAAAAATGTACACTTCCCGCAGTAGTCGCTCTCTGCTTTGCATCCTGTTCAGATGGCGGCAGCGGTAGCACCGCACCAACCGCAAACGGCTCTACAGATGCAGGTGATTTAGCAAGTATAGCAGATACTTATCATGAAGTATCCGGTACACTCACACATGCGCCAGATGCGTCTGATACCATACTTGCTGATGGACAGCCGGTACAGAATACGTTTACCTTATACATTGCGAGTAAAACAGACGCATCAACCTGCATAGGTTGGTATCATGAAAAAGAAGGTGAAACAACACGTGTTAATAACGCTGCTTTTGGTTACAAAACAGACAGTACGTGGCGTTTTGTCATTGCCGATAGATATGCAGGGAATTATGGTGCGGCAAGTTATTTGCTCACTTTTACCGTGCCAGATGCAGAAATATTTGCCGATGCCGATACCGCAGTAACCCTGTCTGATGCGTTTGTAAAAGGCGGTTATGGTGGTGATGATGCGCTCACCTTTGCCTCGGCAACCGTTACAACAAAAAGTGCCTGGGCTGATCAATCTTTCGGTTCACTTGCGCTGATACAAACAGATACAGATAGTGAATCGACATCATTTACAGAAGGCCTCAATGGAGACTGGGAACTTATTCAATTAACAAGTGGACCAAAAGGCCCTGTCTACACCACAAAAGCAAAATGGACCTTAGCAGATAGTAAACAGTGGGAGCAAAGCATCAGCACAGACCGAGGAGGCAATCAAAGCGCCTCAACGGTTCAAGGCTATTTCTACGGAGATGCTGATGGTAAACGTGGCTTTGTCGGTATGCGAACTATAGATGGAGAAGTAAGTCTTGCCGCTTTTGCTGTACGCTCAGACTCTGGTGGTCGTCGTCGTTTGGGCGGATATTTTGTTGCAGCTGATGGGACTCTTTCATCAACCTATTATTTAACAGCTGGATTTGAAGGCACCCTTCCTGCTCTGATTACAGCAAATAATTGAGCACACTGATGAGACTCTCTCCCACTCTTGTGTGTCTCGCTGCTTGTCTGCCTGCCGTTGTGCAGGCAGCAACAGAGCAACCAATTGTTATTACCGCTGCTCGTAATGAACAATTATTAGCACAAGCACCTGTAAGTATAGCGGTATTGAACACAGAGGATTTGCGACGAACAGAGGGCGGTTCTATTGCCGACTTTTTTTCGGACATTCCCGGTATTGATATTGTCGACCTTGGTATCGCTGGCGGTGGTAGATTATCCATTCGTGGTGAATCTGGCTCACGCTGTTTAGTCCTTATTGACGGCCAACCGATTGTTGAAAATAAAAGTATGGATGGTGCTCCTTTATTGATAGACCCATCCAGTATCGCCCGCGTTGAAGTGGTAAAAGGTCCGGCAAGTGTGCTCTATGGCAGCGAGTCTATTGGCGGTGTCGTTAATTTTATTACCCACACGGGTGCAAGCGACAAGCCATTTTCTGGTTCTATTGATACGGTGTGGTATAGCGCATCAGAGGGTGCAGAAACCCGCATACGTATGTTTGGTCAGTCTGGTGATTGGCGTTATCGTGTTGGCGGTTCTTGGAGTGAACACGGCAATAGACGCGCTGGTGGTGGCACAAAAATCAATGATACCAATTACGATCAATGGAGCGTCAACGCTCACCTTGCCCATCACACTGATACCCATAATTTCTCTCTTACCGCAGAACATTTTCATGGTCAATTTGCCGTAACCGATTATACCGACCCTGAATTTAGCATCAATTTAGACTTACCAGAATGGTCTCGTAGTAAGATAAACACACAGGCACAGTGGAAAAATATCACGCCACTACTATCGTCGGTCCAGGCATCAGGATATTGGCAAGTTACGGATAAATCATTTGATAATGATATGTATATTGTTCCGATCACGACCGCCATTGCGATTCATACAGAAAATCGTCAACCAACACTTGGTGCACACGTACAAGCAGACTGGATACCCACTGATAATCATACAATCATCACAGGCATTGATCTACGCCGTGATGATTTGGAAGCAAGATCTCACAAAGCAACAACAACTTTTTTTGGCACAGACATTGATGATAGCGCCGTTGAAACACATATGACAACCGCTGCTCTCTATATTCAAGATGAGTGGATGCTTACAGACACCTGGACACTTACTTCTGGCTGTCGTATAACAACGGTTGAAGGTGGCGTAGATAGTTCTAATGATAATCAGGTTCCTATCCAGTCTGGCAGTGATACGCATGCCGTTGGTTCTCTTGCTGCCGTGTACGCTGCCAATGAATGCCTGAACCTTCGTTTTTCTCTCGCACAAGGTTATAATTATCCAACAATGGATAAACTCTACATTGGCACGTCACATGGCAGCGATGGCCACACTTTTGCAAACCCTGCTTTAGTTGCTGAAGAATCATACACTACAGAAATTGGTCTGCGTTTTAATAATGATCTGTGGTCTGCTGATATAAGTTGTTTTGTTTCATCCGCACAAAATTATCTCACCTCACAATTATTAGATGACGGCAGTATTAACCGCATCTACGTCAATGCCGATACCGCAGAAACACGTGGCGTAGAGATGGCCGTTTCAAAACAGTTTGCTCAAACATGGACCCCCTACATAAACGCAACCGTTTTACAGCGAGCAATAGAAGAAGATGGTGTCAGTAACAGTGATGTTGGTGTAGCCCTGCTCTCTGGTCGTTGTGGTCTACGTTGGGGAAAAGAAGGTACACCACTGCGTATAGATGGGTATTTACGCGGAGCAACTGATGCAGATGAAAAAAGTGAAAGTGAACATATTCACACCCCCGCATGGATCACCGCCAACTGTTCTGTAGAATATACATGGGCAACAAACACCACCGATTGGCAGCTCCTCACGCAATTCAGTAATCTTCTTGATCATGATTATACCCCCGCCACCCAATCTGTTCCCGCAACGGGGCGGGCAGTCACCCTTACCCTTTCTATGAGTTGGTAATAGCTATGCACACATCACAACCACAACTACCACAACAAGACAGCGCCACCATAAACAGTACTGAATTATTTAAAGGTCAGCGGGTGCTTGTCATCCATCATAATAATCGCCAATACACACTGCGTATCACCAAGCAAAACAAGTTGATACTCAATGGATAATTTTTCAGAACAATTTGTACGCTTATCGGAAACGCAACGCCAATGGCTTACGGGATGGCAATGTTATGACCCGCTTGCGCAAGCATTCCCCCATAAGCGGGTCGTGCATGCAGGCATGGGTGCTGGTGCCCGTCCTGCTGCCAACCCACATACTGTTTTTGAAACCGCGCTCACAACAGCAACGGATAACGTACCAGAACAGACTATGGCCTATGTGCATATTCCTTTTTGCCACACCCACTGCACCTATTGCCACTTTTATTTACATCCACACAAACAAAGCAATGAAGATGCGTACATAGACCTATTGGTACAAGAATTTCAACAGGTCGCAGATAAGAAACAGGCACTCTGGCCCAAACCCTTATCTGCGGTATATATTGGCGGTGGTACTCCAACCGATTTATCTGCAAATAATATGAGTCGTTTATTAGATGCGATTCGTACCTGTTTACCACTTCGTAACGATGCCGAAATAACGTTGGAAGGGCGCTTACACGGTTATACAGATGAAAAGCATCATGCAGCACTTGCTGGTGGCGTGAATCGTTTTTCTTTTGGCGTGCAATCGTTTAATACACGGGTTCGCAAACAACTTGGTCGCAAATTATCAGGTAGAGACATAGCGGAACATTTATGCACACTACAAAAACGCAATGATGCGATTATAGCTTGTGATCTTATGTACGGTTTACCAGACCAAGATGCCGCTTGCTGGCGCGATGATTTGGAACAACTGGTAGCCTGCAATCTTGATGGTGTTTCTATTTATCAATTAAATATTTTTGAAAATGGCATGTTACATAAAGCCGTACAGGCTGGGAAAATAACAGCACCAGTCAGCACCGCTGAACAATCCCGTTATTACCAAACAGCTGATAATCTGTTAATCGGCCTTGGCTACAAACGCATGCAAACCAGTCATTATGCGAACACCTTATTGGAACGCAGTCTGTATAACGCGCACTCAAAAGCTGGGGCATGGGTTATGCCTTTTGGTATGGGCGCTGGCGGTTTTTGGAATGGTCATGCTTTTATGCAACATCGTGACATGAAAAAATGGCGTGCAGATGTGCAAGCAACTCACAAACCAGTTGCCTTTGCCATAGCACAAGACCACAAGCAACGTCCTCAACAACGTATAACCGAACGCTTCGAAACCACGGGCAGCGTGCCGTGGCTCTGGCTGGAACAAGAAATAGGTTGTGCTACCCAAACAATATTTGCCCCACTTATTACCGCATGGGCAGAAAATGGTCTCGTCACAACTGATAAGCAGGCGCTCACCCTAACCAGCGCTGGACGGTTTTGGATTGCCAACATCACCCAGGCATGGTGTGACGCGTTATTTATGTACACACACAACGCAGTGCCGCAAAGCCTGCACCATTGCGATACGCTCGAAATCGCAGCCCAAGGATAAGGAGATCATCACATGGCACCACAATCATTACAAGCAGCTTGGAATGCTTTACAAGAACGAGATACCATAGAGAGAAAAAGCGGCAACAAAAAAGGCCCGCCCCTTTTCCCACGTGACGCAGCAGCCTTACTCGGTGTAACCGAAGGCGTGTTACTGGCCTCTGGTTGCGGCACAAACGAATGTGTTCGTTTAGACGTAGATTACGCCGCCCATTTACAAACCGCTCATGGACAGCAATGCCTTGCTATTGTTCGCAATAATACCGCTATTTGTGAATGCACAGATGCATGGAGTACCATCTCTGATAGTTTGGCCCTGCAAGGTACCTGTGCCAGTGTCTCGTTGAAAGCAGCGCACATAGGTTTTACCCTCGTTATCAGAAAAGAAACAGGCCCTGCATCGTTTCGTCACAGTATTCAATTTTTTGATAAAGCAGGTCACGCCATTTGTAAATTATTTGGCCTAGCCGCAGATTCTTTGCACACACTCTGTGCAGAACATGCCGCTCCTGATCAACATTCAGAGCAACCAGTTGTCACAAACTGGTCTCCTGATTTGCCGCGCTTAGAACGTTGTACGCTCATAGACACAAACATTGAACACTTACTCAAAGAGAGTGCCGCTCAAGCGGAAGACATGTGTCATATCGCGGTCCACAATGGTGCTGCAGAACTGCGCATCAATAAATGTATTAAACGAGTGGTCCAGATGCATGGTTTTCTTAATATTTTAGACCCTGGCTTGGATGTACATATCCGCGCTGAAGAATGCAGTATTGCTCGTCAATGTCTCAATGCTGATGGTATTGTTTTTGGCGAAGGGCTCAACACCATTACCATTCAAACAGGAGCAACAGTATGAAAATATTCACACTGTTACTCTTTACTCTGTGTCTGCATGCTCATGAGTATACACGTATTATTTGCATAGATTCTTCCATTACTGAAACGGTGTTCCTTCTTGGTCATGGTCAGTCCGTTATTGCCACAGACCAAACCAGTACATGGCCGGCTGCCGCTGCCGAACGACCAAAGGTTGGCTATATTCGTATGTTGGGCGCAGAAGGGATACTTGCTCAACAACCAGACCTTCTTTTAACCACTGATAAAATTCGTCCGCAGCATATTCTCAAACAATTACGTCAAGCTGGCCTACGCATAGAAGTCTTTTCTGGAGGAAGCGATCTGGCATCGTTACGCGCCCGCATTAACGGCATTGGGGCAGTACTTGGAGCAACAGAGCAGGCAACAGCATTGTGTGAAAAAATAGAAACAAGTATACACACTGTCAGCGAACGTTGTGCTGCCCTTAGTGGCAACAATACAAAAATGCCAACCGTATTATTTATTCTCCATATGATGAATGGTGAACTCACATGCGCGGGCACAGATACCGCCGCAGACTGGATGATAACTCATGCTGGTGGAATAAATGGCATGACGGTATCTGGTTTTAAGCCACTCAGCAATGAATCACTGCTTGCTCTACAACCAGATATTATTTTTTGCATGAATAAAGGGCCTAGTGGACCAATAACCACAGCCACCCTCAAAAAACACCCCATATTAGCGACAAGCCCTGCCATGAAAAATGGAGCCGTTCATTGCGTAGACGGTATGTACATGCTCGGCTTCGGCCCACGCCTTGGCGATGCTCTGCACGATTTCCAGAACCTGATACACCCGCTGCCTGTTCATGATAAATAAAACGCGTTTTCCTATTCTGATAACCTCTGCTCTTGTTTTGATCGGCTTAAGCATCATTGCTCTTGGTATTGGACCTACTGCTCTCAGTCCAGCTACTGTTATCCACGCCCTCTCTACAGGCGCGAGTGATGACCCAACCATTCATGCCATTCTTTTCAGTATTCGCTTACCACGCATTCTGTTGGCCGTTCTCGTTGGCAGCGGGCTTGCTGTTGCCGGTGCAGTGATGCAGGGGCTCTTCCGTAATCCACTAGCAGACCCCGGCCTACTGGGTGTTTCCTCAGGAGCCGCACTTGCCGCCGTTGCTATTATTGTTCTCGGCAATTCTTTCCTGAGTGAATTTGTTCATCTACTCGGCACAGCTGCTTTGCCACTTGCAGCTTTTATTGGTAGTTTATGCACAACGGTACTCGTCTATAAACTGTCTCGCATGGGTGGACGTTTACATATCGCCACCATGCTGCTTGCTGGTATTGCCATTAATGCATTAACCGGAGCTCTTATTGGAGTACTGGTCTACATGGCAGACGACAGCCAATTACGTAGCCTCACCTTTTGGCAAATGGGAAGCCTCGGTCGAGCCTCATGGTCTGAAGTAGGCGTCAGTGCGGCCATTATCATTCCTGTGACGCTACTGTTATTACGCTTGAGCCGTGCCCTCAACGCCATGGTACTTGGTGAAGATGAAGCGCAGTATTTAGGTATCAATACCGATATGCTGACACGTTTTGCCATTGTCCTCTGTGCCTGTTTAGTTGGGGCTGCTGTTGCCGTTAGCGGCATGATTGGTTTTATTGGATTGGTGGTTCCTCATCTCTTACGTCTTGTTCTTGGCCCAGATCATCGCGGAGTTTTACCTGGATCTTTATGTGTTGGTGGCAGCCTACTTGTTATTGCTGATACCTGTGCACGTACACTCGTCGCCCCTGCGGAATTACCAATAGGCCTGCTAACCGCCGCTATAGGCGCACCCTTTTTTATGTACCTCTTATTGCAACAACGGCGCAAGGCCATCTTATGAAACAAACCTTATCCGCACACACTATTAGCGTTGCCATCGGTGAAACCAGCTTGCTCAACAATGTCAGCATAACTCTGCCAGTTGGTCAGGTCACTGGTGTATTAGGCGCTAATGGTGCAGGCAAAAGTACGCTGCTGAAGGTGCTTGCAGGTTCCTTAACGCCAACCACTGGACGTGTTTCTCTGCGCGGAAAAGCCCTCTCGTCTTTTTCTGCTAGAGAACTTGCCAAAGAACGCGCTGTTATGACACAAGAAAGCGCTGTCTCATTCCCCTTCCAAGCCAACGAAGTCGTAGCAATGGGCCGAGATCCGTGGCAAGAACAAGCTGCTACAACACACCGTATCGTACAAGAAACACTTGCTGCTGTAGACATGAGCGCTTACGCCACACGACTCTATCCCAGCCTGTCCGGTGGCGAAAGACAACGCATCCAACTAGCTCGCTGTTTGTGTCAGGTTTGGACCTGCACAACGCCCGTTATTCTTTTGGATGAACCGGTTTCTGCTCTTGATCCAGCTCACCAATACATGGTGCTTGCAGCAGCTCGTGCTCGAGCACAGGCAGGCGCTGCGGTGCTGGTTATTGTCCATGATCTCAATCTTGCCGCCGCCTATTGCGACCATCTTTTTTTCCTAAAAAAAGGGTACTGTCATTCGCACGGCCCAGTAACAGACATGCTCAATACTGCCACTATTTCTGACGTTTTTGATATAGATGTAAGCGTTAGTACCCATCCACATAGCAAACACCCATTTATTATTCCTCATTATGAAAGCAGTATCGCATGAATATTCTTATACTCGGCTACGGTCAATTGGGCGCAGCCGTTGGCCTAGCTCTTTCAGGGCGCGGTGCTCAAATTTTTGCCGCCTGTCGTAGCCCCAATCCTGAACAAACAATTTTTCCTGTCTTTCAAGCAGACGTGGGCAAAGAAATGGATATGGAAAAACTCGCGGAAAAAGTACCAGCAGATATAGATCAAGTTATTATCACTGCCTACCCTGCACTCAGGCCAGACATTCCCAATCCTATTCCTACCTGCATTCGTTCCTGCACCCGTCACTGGCCACGGGCGCGCATTATTTACACCAGCTCCACACAGGTGTACGCTGATGCGCATGGTTTATGGTTAGATGAATATGGTGAACTTAGTAATTCCTCACTCGCCCGTGCATTTTTAGACGCAGAAAACGCCGCACTGGATCTTCCAAATACATTAATTCTGCGCCTTGGACAAATTGTTTCAAAACAGCGGGTCGCTCAGATGAAAGCACGTATATCAGAAGATGAGGTTCTGGTCCCGGGCAGTCCAAACCGATGGCTCAATTATATTCATGAAATAGATATTGTTTCGACCATGCACCTCGCCTGTGAAGATAATTCCATACGTGGCTGCTATAACCTTACTACCGAATTTCCTATTTCCGTTTCCGATTGGCTTCATTATATTGCCACTCTTAACCATCGACTCATAAAAATTATTGGAGATGAACGCTACGCTCCCAACAGACGCATAGACAGTAGCCGCATCCGTACACTCTGCCCAAACATCCGCTGGCATAATCTCCAAGGTGTTCCACTTCCACAGCATTTCTCAGAACCATCTTCACCAACATTATCCTGAAAGGATTTATATGACAGACCTACTCGCTGAAACTCAAGCGACCTACACAACATTCACTGAAAGCTTTACCAGCATTGTACTCGGAACCGTTGATACAACGGGTGCACCCAATTCTTCTTATACACCCTACGTCCGTGATGAATCAGGTGATTTTTTTGTTTTCGTCAGTGGACTCTCTGAACACACCAACAACATGGAAACAAGCGGCACGGCCAGTGTGCTCTTACTGGAAGATGAGGCCACCTGTGCAAATATATTTGCCCGCCGTCGCCTCACCTTTTCTTGCACTGCAAGTCTGGTCCCCCGAGAAGACGAACAGTGGTCCACCATAGCCGATTCCTTTACCGACCGCTTCGGAAAAATGATTAACTTTTTTCGAAGTGCACCAGATTTCCGTATTATTCGCCTCCATCCTCAATCTGGTCTCTTCGTCATTGGCTTCGGTCAAGCCTTCACCGTCAGCGGCCCACGCATGAACACGCTTACACACCTCAACAATAACGGTGGACATGGCGGCGGTAGTGGCCATGGGCACCCGCATGGCAGCGGTGGACATCCCCATGGCAGTAGACACCCACACGGATAATGTCACTTCATTCATAAGCTTTCTCATCAAAAGAAAAATCCCGTATTATGTGTACCATAATACGGGATTTATTTTACACCCCAAACGGGTAACTGTTTATTTGGTATGCATAAAAGCCCTAAAATATATTTCATGTTCGGCACGGCATGAGCTCACTCCTCTCATTCTTATATACAAGGGAGCAGATCAATGTTTGACAAAGGACTACTAACAATGAGTTATGGATTAACCGTTATTGGAACGGGCTTATGGCGAAGCATTGAGGCACAAGCCTATAAACCCAATTCATTATGGTTCTGTTTTGTTATGGGATTCGGTGCTATTGGAGCAGGCTTTCTGTACCGCTTAAACAAACAACGTAGCGCACTAATTCTTGCGGCATGTGTTACTGATATTGTCCTATTCTTTTACCTCTACTGCTTCATTATACACCCAGAAAAAGATGCAACCATACGAGTTGGACTCGCCATTCTTTTATCAATCGCAGAATTGATTGTTATTTTTTACCCTGCTCAAACGCAAGACCACTCTCCTCATTATCTTCCGTCCCGTTCATAATACTGTAAGATTCCCTTGCTAGACTCTGCATTACATAAGGAGAACAATCATGAACACTTTTTCACTCGCAAGCGCCCTCTGTATGGGAGCTCTACTAAACATCCTACCTGCTGTCGAAAGTCCGTCTCCAGCACCAGACGCCTTCAGTATACGAGATACCAATGCAGATGGAATACTCACGCGGCAAGAATTTGAATCGCTTACCCAGCAATCAAAAGGCCATCAACAGCGTCAACCGGTCTCCCCTGACAATCGTGGACAAGAGGGCGAACTGCCACCCAAAGAACGCCGCTGTAAACCTCATAGTCAGCAGCAACGAGGAAACAGACCAGATCACCACTTCCCTGAAGGCAACCATGGGCACAAACGGCCATTCAAAGAGCACCACTGTACATCTCCTGACCGCCAGCAGCTAGGAGAGAAATCCAGCCAACAACGTCCACGCCCACTAGGCGTTCCCCCTCACCATAAACAGGCTTTCCTTCAGCATTTCCCTGCTGCTGATATGGATAAAAATAAACAACTTACTTTAGAAGAATTTCGTCACCTGAAACGCTTAATTGAGGCCGAACATTTTACCCATTTAGACCGCGATCACAATGGCCTGCTTTCGGTAGAAGAACTGAGCGCACACCCCAAAAGAAACCCACCACCATCACAACATCAAACACCCCCTCCACACAACAGGCCGTAACAACCATGCTCTCTGACGAACAAGCCATCCCTCAACATGTACGCATTTTGTATAGAGCCCTTACTGGCTATGATGCTATACATTTACTCCGCAGCACAGAACAACAGGCGCTTGCTACTGCTTTGGAGGAAGTTGGTCTCTCTCTTGAGTTACAAAAAAGGATCTTTACAAATGAAGCATAAGCGATGCGACTTTTAATTGTAGAAGATTACCCTGCCCTGCGTGTTTCCCTCACGCAGGGTTTACAGAGCGAGGGATATGCCGTTGATGCCGCAGAGGATGGTGATGAAGGCTGGTGGTATCTTAAAGATACGCCGTATGATGCTGTCATTTTAGACCGTATGTTGCCAGGCATGGATGGCATAGAGATCTTAAAAAAGATGCGCGAAAATAATAATGATACCCCCGTTTTATTATTAACAGCTCGAGACAGCGTCGAAGACCGAGTTGATGGTTTAGATGCAGGCGCAGATGATTATCTCACTAAGCCTTTTGCTGTACCAGAATTACTTGCCCGCTTACGCAGGCTTGTCCGTCGTCGTTATGATAAGACCAGCAATGTACTTGCTCTTGATGACCTAAGCTTAGATACCGTGACCCATCGTGTGAGTCGCAATGCAGAAAATATTGCACTCAGCCCACGAGAATTTCATTTATTAGAATATTTATTACAGAGGCAGTCTGAAATTGTTTCGCGCAGCGAACTCTGGGATCATTTATATGATTTTAATAGTGATACCAGTTCGAATGTCTTAGATGTACTTATTGCACGGCTACGCAAAAAACTTCACACCTATGAAACGGCGCGCGTGCTTATTCATACTCGCCGTGGACAAGGGTTTGTCTTAGAATGAGTATCGCCAAACATATTTGGTGGGGCATTGTTGGCAGTGTTAGCGTTGGTATTGTAGCTGCCTGTTTTATTGCATGGTTTGCCAGTCACTCTTTATTGATGAATGCCTGTGACACCTCACTCAAACAACACGCAAATTTTCTCAGTACTGTGCCCGCACCACCACGGCATTTCCCAGAAAAAGGGCATAAGAAAAACGGAAGACATACAAACAATTCGGATAAAAAACATCATCGCCGCCATCGTCATTTACCCGGCCTGCTTATTTCTATGACCTTACCTGACGGTAGCCCTATTCTTACCGATGAAGAATGGCCCGCAGGTTTACCACATGTCATAACACCCAATAACAGACCACATACCATCAGCACAGATGACGGCAGCCGTTACCGACTTTTGCAAGTACCATTTGCACAAAGCAAAGAAACACCCGCTCATCCCAACAGAAGTCATCTCTTACTTGCCGTTCCTATAGATAGGTTGCTGGAAGATCTGCGCTTACTTGCACTCATTCTTCTGTGCACCGCTTGTGGCACTATCAGCATTGCCATGATTATTGCAGGTAGACTCAGTAAACGACTGATTGCCCCTATACACACACTCACGCAAGCCATAGACACACTTCCGCCAGACGAATTAGATGCCCGTCTCAACCTAAGCAATTTACCAACAGAACCGGCCCATATAGCGGCCCGCATAGACGAATTACTCAAACGTCTCTCCACCAGTCGTCAAAGCGAACGCCGCACCATTGCCAACATCGCCCATGAATTACGAACCCCCCTTGCTGCCTTGCGTAGCAACATTGGATTTGCGCCACTAGAAATAGAGCTCAAAACACATGTAGAAACGCAGCTCGATAGCTTAGAGCAGCGCATCAAATCTTTACTATTACTCGGCACACTTGATGCAAACAGCTATCACCTGCACAAAGAATCACTCCTCTTCGCTGATGCCCTCGCCGATGCATGGGAAGCACATAAAGGCACAGCACAGTTACAATTGACAGACCCAGAAAACGCAGAGCTCCAAGCAGATACCAACCTCTTTGCTATTTTGTTAAACATTGTACTCAGTAACGCGATCGCTCACAGTAACGACACGTATATACATATAACAGTACAGTCTACTGATGCAGCTTGGCAGATCAGCATCAGCAATTCCTGCACCCATCCAGCAGGAGATTGGAATGACGCTTTTGCTCCTTTCTGGAGACACGACCAAGCCCGTAGTCAAACAGACCAACACGCAGGTCTTGGCTTGACCCTTGCTGCCAGCATAGCGCGTGTTCACAATGGCCACATCACTGCACAGGTGAATAAGGAACAACAGTTTATTGTATCTCTGATATGGCCGTTTCTTTCTGAAAAACCCTAAACATGTCACTCCAAATTTGGCGTATTAATTGCGTTAACAACCATGTGTACATGTCCAATATCGCAGTGTCTGCGAGAAGGAGAAAACATGACCATATCATCGGTAGGCAATAGCGCTACCTCCAGCTACCTGTCTTTGTTACAGGCTAGTTCGGGAAGTTATAGCCAAAAAGAAAGTAGTCGTTCAGAAACAATAGGGGCCACTCAAACAGATAGTTTTCGTGCAAGCATGGAAGGGCTTAATTTGTGTTGCTCTGGTAAACCACCCCCCATGACTGAAGAGCAAGCTGCTGAAATTTCACAGCACATTCAAGAAAAAGATTCAGATATGTTCACAGAAATGGACACAAATGAAGACGGAGCTCTCTCTGTAGACGAATTAGAAAGTGCTCGCCCACGCGGTCCACATGGCGGCCCTCCTCCGGCCATGACAGAAGACATGGCCAATCAAATCTCCCAAATGATGCAAGAACAAGACTCTGATTTATTTGCAAAATTTGATAAAAATGAAGATGGGTCACTTTCAGTAGACGAGCTAGCAAGCGCTCGTCCACCCAAAGGCCCACCGCCAAGCATGACAGAAGGCATGTCTGGAAACATTTCACAAATAATGCAGGAACAATTTTCCGAATTATTTACAGGAATGGATACAGACGAAAACGGCAGCCTCTCGGCTAATGAATTCCAAAACGCCTACTTTGACACTGGTAACACTACATCACAACAAGATCAGAACACGCAGTTTTTCCAACAAAATGTGCTCATGAGCTTGCTCGGTCCGTCCACAGTCTAAATAAAACAAACAACATATTTGCATCTGCCATCTATATTCATTCAGTACGCCAGTGTTTTGTGTAAATATGTATATGCTCCATGTTTTTTCGCATTGGAGTACATATGGACATGTGCACATCTAATGCGATCACCACGGGCAGGCGTTCTGCTCGTGGTGATTTTTAAATCCTCTTATTCTATTACGCTCTGTCAGTAAATGATAGAGTATACTAGAATAATCATTCAGCCATTAATACCATTCCATCAGTCAAACGACGACTTAAAATAGTGAGGGAACACATACACGCTCATGAATATCGTATTGAATTACAGTTCCGCTTTTTATTTATACAAATCATTATCTCACAAAAAATTACTTGAGAGTAAATTCTTTCAAACCTCCTATTATCAGAACATCGCATTGTCGATGCTGAAACTTGACTGGGCATATTTTCATACCCATGTTGACATTGAGAAAAAATAGATCTTTTAAAAAAATCGTTTTATTCCAGAAAACCCACAGAAGTTTGTAGATGCAATATGAAAACAAGCGGTACGGCCAGTGTGTTCTTACTGGAAGATGAGCCCACCTATGCAAACATATTTGTCCGCCGTCGCCTCACTTTTTCCTGCACTGCAAGTCTGATCCCTCGAGACGACAAACAATGGTCCACAATAGCCGATTTCTTTACCAACCGCTTCGGAAAAATAATTCACTTTTTTCGAAGTCCACCAGGTTTCCGTATTATTCGTCTCCATCCTCAATCTGATCTCTTCGTCATTGGCTTCGGTCAAGCCTTCGCCGTCAGCGGCCCACACATGAACACGCTTACACACCTCAACAATAACGGTGGATATTGATTATTATTTTTTACCCTGCTCGAAAAAACAGCCACCCGATTTTACTAGGAGTCATTTCAAAACTCCGCCCGAGTCTGGCGCAGTCTATTTTGGATTCGAGCAAGGCGCCTTAATAGCAGGACTATTTCGAAGAAAGCGTAATGCTGTTCATATTCAAAAGAGTAAGCCAGACGATGTGGTGAGGTTTTGAGATGGCTTCTACATGTATAACCATGATTTTTGGGCAAATATAATGTTATAGATTAAATGTCTGCCATTTTATTCAATCGTCCCCGTCGTTCTTCCCAGTCTGGCATGATGGCTCCAAGCAATTGCCAAAAGCGAGCACTGTGACTGGGTTCAAGAAGGTGACACAGTTCGTGAGTGATAACGTAGTCGATGCAATCTTTGGGGGCTTTAATCAGTTCAATATTGAGAATAATGCGACCGGCTGGCGTGCAGCTGCCCCAACGAATGGTCATTGGTCGAATCCAGAGACATGGAAATGGAATATTATAGCGCTGGGCCGGTTTGTGGCATGCCTTGAGCCGCTCTGTGAAAACAGCATGAGCACGGTCTTTCAACCACGCTTCAACCAAAGGGCGAATAATGCTGGGTGTTGGTTGAGATGGCATTGTAACCAACAATTGCCCACGGATACATGTAACGCTGGATGTCCTGCCTTTGGCAACCTTGAGACGGCATTGCTGACCAAGGTAACGGTGCGCCTCGCCGGGAATATAACTGCGCGCTGGCTGAAGCGGATGAAACTGTTCGAACTCACGCCGAGTTTTCGTAATCCAACGGGCACGTTTCAGTACCTTCGCACGAATGACTTCCGCTGGAGTTCCTGTAGGGGCCGTAACAACAATACGCAAATCTGGATGAACGGTAATGGCTAACGACTTGCGACGAGATCTCAAACGATAGCTAAAACACAAAGTCGTTGTTCCCCAATGCACAACGTCAGAGATCAGCTCTTCACGCGCTGCTCTAGAGACCGTCACATTAAGCTCCGGCCTGTTTTTTCATAATACTGAGAATACGTTGTAGCACGCTCTCTATGGTATCGGTGTTCCAAGCAATGCCATACGCTTCACGAGCATCAAAAAGGTAATCATCAATAATGTTTGCGATATCCTTCTGTGCGTCGAGGTTGCTGGTCCAATCTACAACTTTCAGGTCCTGCACTTTCACTTCTAACTCCACAGCCATTGTAGTAGCGACATGCATCATGTCATAAATGGGACTTGCCTCAGCAGCACGGCTATTCTCGGCTCCGCATGTTGCTAACATCTCGCAAAACACTCCAAAAAAAGCGCGTGCTTCCTCATGATTCTCACCGTTTAATTGCGACGGTAAATCTTCAGCATGACCTTGCCTAACTTTGTCGAGAAATTCCTGAACTTTTTCCAGATATTCCAGTTCATTCAAGCGCCCCTGACGGTATTCGTCTATCGCTCGTTGCACCATTTCGGCAAATCTGGTATAAAAGGCAGGGTCTTCCGCCATTTTTTCATGACACGTTTTTGCAACACGGCTAGCAATGGTATCGGCTTTGGATTCGGTGCTTTGGTGTTTATCGAGTTCAGCAGCAAAGGCCTCGCTGTCGAATATATTTACCTCGGGTGTAATGATGGTTATATCAGGAGCCATAATATGGCTATCCATCATTTTTCGGATTTGGGCTTCATACTGGCTAAAATCGACCGTATCAGAATAACGGCTTTGCACCGATGCTCGCATTGAAACAAAACGTTTAAGGTCTTGCTTATACGCTTCTATGCGTTCGTTCGGAACCCGCTCAAAAAGGCGTTCGGAAGCGAGAGCCGCAGACATCGTTTGAGAGAAAATACGAAGAGCCTGATAGAAACCTTCGCGTTTATCTTTCGGCTCCAAATGACGTTCCATGGCCTCGTTGTCGGATTGATTTCGCACTTCTTTAAAAACAGCCCACAGATCACTGTGATGCTGTGGAAGGTTTGCAATAATTTCACCAATGTCGGTAACGGTACCAGCCAAATCAAGGTCTTCTGCATCAAAATCAGCCAGTTTTTCATAAGCCTGCATAGCGGTGTTTAATGAACCAAGCACACCACGGTAGTCGATAATTAAGCCATAGTCCTTGCCGGGGAAAAGACGGTTCACGCGGGCAATAGCCTGCAAAATCCCGTGATCTTTCAGCGATTTGTCAATGTACAACACCGCATTACGCGGTTCATCAAAACCAGTTAATAATTTATCAACAACAATTAAGAGATCAACGGCACCATCTTCTTGCCCAAAAGATTGTTTAATTCGTTTATTATACGCATCTTCTGATCCATAGGTCTCCATCATCTCTTCCCAGAAATTATCAATGAGTTTCCTATCGTTTAAACGCTCTTCATCATCTTTGGCTTCGGAATCTTCCTCGGTGTCTCGCAGGTCAGGCTTCGACATGATCACCTCAGCACGCACATCGCCAAAATCATGCATGAACTGCCGCAAGCGAATGGCGCTAGCGCGCTTGTTGGCTGCCACTTGGCCTTTAAGACCGCGGCCCTTAAAGTTTTTCTGGTAATGTTGAACAATGTCGAACGCAATAATGCGTAAACGCTCTTTACTATCTTGGATCACATCTTTACGGGCGAGTTTATTTTTCAGGTCGGTTTTTTGCTTGTCATTGAGCCCTGCGGTCAGGCGTTCAAACCACGCATTCATTGCTCCTTTGTTCTGTTCCAAAATAGCCATGCGCCCTTCATAAACTAAAGGCGCAACCGCTTTATCATCTACCGCTTCTTGCATGGTGTAACTGTGAATAAAACCGCCAAATTTTTCTGCCGTATCAACCGAAGGCTTCCGCGCTGCTCGGCCCTTTCCCCGAACATTAAGGCGAGCCTTAGCAATGCGAGTCAATGGCGTTCCGGTAAAGGCCAAATAACAGGCATTGGGAAACACCCGTCGCATCTGTGCCGCAAAGGTACCGTAGTTGGTGCGGTGAGATTCATCGACCATGATAATAATGTCATGACTATCATCCACCATATCACTAGATTTCATGACTGTGACAAACTTATTAATAATGGTTGATATGACTGAAGCCTTCTGGTCTTCAATTAAACGCTTCAAATGCTCGCCATTTTTTGCTCGCTCAGCAGACTTACCACATGCTTCAAAAGTGCGGTGCAATTGTTCGTCTAAATCATCACGGTCAGTTACCAAAATAACTCGTGCATTGGGAATACTTGGATGGACAGCAAGAGCCTTCGCCAGCATGACCATAGTAAGCGATTTGCCAGACCCTGTCGTATGCCAAATAACACCGCCTTGACGTTGACCCTGACGCACATCTTTAATGCGCTCAACGGTACGCTCTACGGCAAACCACTGCTGATAACGTGCTACTTTTTTTATCCCAGCATCATACACCACCGCATCACGAATAAAGCGTAACAAACGCTCGGGCCGTAAAAGTGCCCACAAGCCTCTATCCTGCTCGGTTGCCAAACGTGGTCCTTGAGCTGCACGCTCTTCCCAGAGCTGCCGTGCTTCTTGATACGCGTTGGCCTGCTTCGCATCTGGCGTCGTAAACAAGGCATTCATAACGGTACGGGACAAGGGGGCGTTTGCCGCCAATTCAACATCTGTGTCCTTGAGTCCGTCTTCTTTCCAAACCGACCAGAATTTGGCAGCCGTTCCGACGGTGCCATAGCGCATCTCATTAACGCTGGTGGCTAGAGCCAATTGAATAAAGCTGAACAACTGAGGAATATGGTCATCTGCCCAATACGTCACCACCTGCCGCACGGCCTTATCAATCGCGCGATCACCGCTCTCGTGGTCCTGATCACGGCGCTTGCATTCAATAACCACGACCGGAATGCCATTAATAAAACACACCACGTCAGGTCGACAAGTTTCATGCGAGCGGCTTCGTTCAACCGCCCACTCGGTCGTCACATGGTAAACGTTATTTTCGGGCCGTTGCCAATCAATATAGTGTAACTGCCGCCCTTTGCTCTCACCATCAATAAGCACATCAATGGCTGTGCCAAGCGTGAGCAGATGGTATATCTGCTCATTCGTCCGTACCAATCCATCGAAAGGCTGTTCCGTCAAACGGCGAAGTGCTTCTGCAATATGCACTGGCTTAAAATTATACTGCTGCCCTTTGGTCTCAATGCGGTTGTTGGCCACCAACCATTGCTCCAAGACAGTATCAAGCACCACAGAGCTTGTTCGCCCACTACGGAGATGGAGGGCTTCACTCCGGCTCAGGAATTGCCACGGTATCTGCGATGCACCAGCAGAGCGCAAACCACACAACAACTGCACCGCCGGAATCTGACTATCAAAATCTTCAAGGTACTGAGAAAGGCTCATGCCATCGGCTCCTCTGGTTCAGCAACATCTTCCAATGCAATACGACGCACACGAAATACCTCGTAGCGTTCCTCGGCAATGCGTTTAGCGACTTCCGCCGATACCGACCCTGCATTCTGTACAATTTCACGGCCATTGAATTGCAGGAAGGCATCCAACTTATCTTTCCACTCTGCCATGTGCATGATTCGTTGCTGTTGGGCCTGATCCTCTGCGTAATCCAGATACATACTAACAATCCGGTTCAGGCTCTTCAGCTCATCTTGATTGAGATAATTCTTGGCGTTGGTAACATCACCCTTACGTACTTGAGTACCTTTCCACGTCATCAAACCCATATTGGGTTCTTCGGAGTCGGCACGTTCAGTAATCAGCTCCGCGGCAGTATGCCCATGCACCGCCCAATGGAGCTTGTTTTGCACAGCGGCAAAAAATGTCTGGCTTATGTCCGCTTTCGGATCGTAATCTACCGCGAGGGCGTAAATATCGGTGATTTTTTTATAGAAACGTTTTTCATACGCACGAATGTCGCGGATACGCTCCAACAATTCGTCGAAGTAATCCGCCCCTAAAATACGCCCTTCCTTGAGGCGTTCATCATCCATGACAAAACCCTTGGTGAGATATTCCCGCAGGCGTTCAGTGGCCCAGCGGCGAAACTGCACACCACGATGAGAGCGTACTCGATATCCAACCGCAAGGATCGCATCAAGGTTATACTGTTTTACCACATAGCGCTTCCCATCAGCGGCAGTTGTCAAGTAATCCTTGACAACTGCCGCCTCTTCAAGCTCTCCATCGTCGTAAATATTTTTCAAATGAAGACTTATATTTTGTTTACTCGTCTGGTATAACTCGGCCATTAGAGCTTGAGACAACCACACCGTGCCCGACTCCAAGCGCACCTCTAAACGAGTCTGACCGTCTTCAGTCTGATAGAGAATAATAGAACCAGCAGGTTGTTCGTTATTCATGACCTCTCCTCAACAGCGGGAACCTTTACCCGACGTTTACCCGTAAGTAGTTGCTGCATGAGGCCACGCTTTTGGCGTTGGTAGGCCTTGAGTTGTTGTTCGAGCAGGGTGATTTCTTGGTCACAGAGGTCTAATGTTTCTATAATTTTAATCTGCTCATCAATAGTGGGCGGCAACTCAACCTCACGTTTTAAATAGTCCTTCAAATTAAAAGTCATTTTTTCTATATGCACACCATAACTGGACACATAAGCCTGATGATACATCCACTTGGTCTTTGCTGCCCAATCAAAATAGCGAATATCTAATTTCGATTCATCACTAGATCGAAGAACTACATACGATCCTGAAATATGCATACCGTCAAATTCCGGTGTCGTCATTGCAGTTGCACCGTGCACCACCTGCATCTTACTAATAAGAAAATCGCCCGTTTTAGTGGTTGCCATCTTTTTTGTAAGTATCTTACGTCCTTGTAATTCTTCACGGAGAAATAGCCCTCCTGATCGACGACGAACACTCAAGAGTTTATAGGTCTCTTCGTCATTCCAAACAACAGGGCGTTTTACTTCTTTGAGCACATCGCCAATCGCCACTTTTTTCCACGGCTTGGTAAACCCCGGAAACCGCCGCTTACCAGTTAGCAACTGCTGCATGAGGGCTTTGCGACGGGTTCTTGCTAGACTCAATCTGTCTTGCAATAATTCACAAGAGTCATGCACGAAATCGAGAATATCGCCAATTCTCCACCTCTCGTCATCTGGAGGAAAAGGCAAGCGAAGCGTCAGCAAGTCTCCTTTGCTAATATTCTTCATGCTATCACTCGTTCCAGTCCCTAAAGACGAGAGGTTCTTTCTTATCGAACCTAGATGGAGCACATGGCTAAGCCATGACTCATCTCTCTCATCTTCTATTCGCATCTGCCAAAGCTTATCTGGCAAAAACAAGTTCTCAGCAGGGCAATTAACACGGGCACTTGCACCTACAAATTCGGGAGAATTACTTCTACTAACTATAATCCGTCCCTCCTCAACCGCCTCTCTTAGTCTAACTATTTCAGATTGTTTTATCACTACCTTGGCTGCTGTCGCATCAAATGATCCATAGCTAACAGCACTGACTTTCAAAACTCCTTTTTCGCCAAGACCCAACGAACGGCCTTCGCCATTAACGCTAACTCCAGCATTGAGAGATACGACTAAATCAGCAATGAATACTTCTGACCAATCCTCAGGCAAATCATTAGAGTCATAGCTCGTCATGATTACACCAGTTCCTTCAAAATACTAAATAACTGGTTCCTAACACCATCTAATTCGGACTCAGTATTCTTGATCTCTGACTCGACCTTATCTAAATCTATCTCTTCCTCTTCCTCGAAGGTATCCACATATCGAGGAATATTCAAATTATAGTCATTCTCTGCTAACTCTTCCCGAGTAGCCAGATGTGAATATTTGTCCTCTGCTCTGCGGTCCTTGTAGACTGATAGAATGTGTTTGAGTTCCTTGTCTTCACGAATGTGGTTTTGATTTTTTCCTTCCACACATTCCCGTGATGCGTCAATAAATAAGACATCTGTTCGCTCACCACGATCTCGGCGGAAGATCAAAATGGCTGCTGGGATGCCTGTGCCAAAGAATAAGTTGGGAGGCAAACCGATAACCGCATCAAGCAAATTTTCTTCAATCAATGCCTGACGAATGCGCCCTTCGGCAGCGCCGCGAAACAGCACGCCATGCGGCACTACCACGCCAACACGGCCTGTGTTTTTGGTGGTGGTTTCGATCATGTGGCTAATAAAAGCGTAGTCCCCTTTGCTTTTGGGCGGCACGCCACGATGCCAGCGGTTGAAATGTTTGCTTTCAGTACTGGCCTTGTCTGCACCCCATTTATCTAAACTAAATGGAGGGTTGGCGACAACCACTTCATACTTCATTAATTGGTCGTTTTCGAGCAATTTCGGCTCTAGTAGAGTATCGCCCCATTCAATGCGGGCACCAGTCATATCATGCAAGAACATGTTCATTTGACAAAGCGCCCACGTGCTGCTGATCGCTTCTTGTCCAGAAATAGCAACATTGCGTGTGCCGACCTGCTGCGCGCATTTAATAAGTAGTGATCCCGATCCACAGGCAGGGTCACAGATGCGCTCACCTTCTTTTGGACTAAGAAGCTTGGCCAAGAGCAATGATACTTCGGGCGGGGTATAAAACTCACCCGCTTTTTGTCCTGCGTTACTCGCAAATTTACCAATGAGAAACTCATAGGCATTGCCAATGACATCAAGATTGCCAATGCGTGACGGACGCAGTTCAATAGCAGGGTCGGCAAAATCTTCTAGCAGGTTGCGTAAAATATGATTACGTTTTTTCGTATCGCCAAGTTTGGATTCCGAATTGAAGTCAACGTTACGGAAAACGTTGGTGAGCTTTTCTTTGTTGGCAAGTTCAATGGCTTCAAGCGCCTTGTTCATGTCTTCACCCAAGCTGGCTGATTTTTCACGCCGCGCGTACAAATAATCAAAAGAACATTTTTCTGGCAAAACAAAACGCTCGCGTTCCAATTTACGACGAATGCGTACATCATCATCACCATACTGCTGCTGGTACTGTTCGTAATGATCCTTCCATGTGTCTGAGATAAATTTCACAAACAGCATAATTAAAATATAATCTTTGTAATCGGTAGCGGAAACCGTTCCGCGAAACGAGTCACAAGCTCGCCATAAAATATTATTGATCTCGGTTTGGTTGATAGCATTTGTCATGAAGAAATCTCGTTATCTGTTAATTGTTGAAGAAGTTTGGCACCAAGGCCACCGTTACGCTGTTCTGTTAATTCAGCCAGCCGATGCTGAAGACGCAGCTCGCGCAACATCAGCAGGGATAGTTCTGTCAGCTGTTGTTGCCGCTCTCTGCTTGGGACGGGCAACAGCAATTTTTCAAAATCTTTCCGTGGCACCATAGGGGTTGAAACGCTCGATGTGCGAATTTCACGAGCAATGGTATTTTGTGTTCGGGATTGGTTCAACACCCACGCCAAATAACCAGGAATAATTCGGTCTTGTTTGGGCCTGATGACATGAAAAACAATAGGAGCCACGGCAGGTCCGTCTTCAGGCAATTCCTCAATCACACAAGAACGGTTCTTTATACCCCGCGACATAAACAAGAGGTCACCACAACATAGATGCCGCTGTGGTGACGGCACACGATCAAGCATTACTTGTGACCGCTCATCAAGGGGAATATCGCTATACTTGATGGGTTGCCCGTCTTCTGACGCATGCCGTGGCATAAGAATATGATAGGGCCCGGGTGGTAAATTATCAATTCTCCCCGGAATGGTCGTTCCGGGGAGAATGTCTGCTATTTCAGAGAGCTGCATTAAAACGGTCATCGCTTATCCATGATTCGTTTCATTAAGTGGTGGCTGCATGCCGCTCACCAAGTCAGACTCAATGGCAAGTCTCTTGAGTTTACTGCTCTCAGTCATAACAGCAATATGAGTAGCCCCTACACGCTGAAAGTCATCCTGCCGATGGTGATGCTCCGGTCGCTGGGATAAATCTCCAGTCTGTCCAAGGTACTGCACTGAATAGCCCGGACCAACATCGTTCGATAATGGATACACCGCCTGAACAAAAGGATTCTTCTCCCTCATAACAGCATAAATACCACCTATGCCCCTGAAAGCTTGCCCCCATGGGTAAAGCTGGAATGGATAATTGTGTCCGGACCGTCCGAGCAACTGTATGGGTAAACCAGCCATGCTGATCTCCTCTATCTATAGCTGGACGCGGGCTGTTGATCCGTTATATTTATTCTTGCTACAAGAAAATTTGGATCACGAAGGCCCTCGGCCAGCGTCTGTTTCAAAGAAGCGCAATGACCCCGGTGCCGGCAAGCACCGGGGTCATTGTTTTTCCAAAAAGATTCTCTTTCGCGCTTCATGACCGAGAGCCTACGGCATTGTTTAACAATGTCAATAGATCGAATGCAAATACTCTTTAAATAATAACATATAATAAAAAGGTTGAATAGAAATACTCTATAGGTTAATGCTGGTTCAAATAGACGGCACCGCGCTACTTCAACAGAAATTGGCAGCAGAAGCGGTGCTACTTGCTGAAATACCTCAAGAGACCATTAACCAAAAAAAACGTTCTTTCGCATACAGTGAGGCGCACTGTATGCGAAAGAACGTTTCCGGTAAATCCAAGAAAAGAACATCACTCTGCCTTCTTTATACGCTTACATAAAGAATCCACGGACTCCGGCAACAGCACCGAACACCGCTATCAAGCTGAGGGTTAATAGGACAATGTGCATGATGTGTAAAACACGAAATGCGCGCTCTGAACTTTTCTCTGCCTGTTCATGAAACCAACGGTGCAAGACGAGTGGTTCTAGTACAAATAGTACGATGGAAAAAATTATCCAAATGAATGTCATCAGATGCATCCACCAGAAGGAGGCATCTAAATAACGAGACCAGCCACTGAGAAAATCGGTCATATAAAAACCAGAAATGGCGGTGAGTATGGTCAGTATTTTTGCTTGGAAGGCAAAGCGCCCTTCAAGCAATTCAAATAATTCTAGTTTTTTATCTTCGCTCTCCATACGTTTTAAGGCAGGAATAAGTACCGTTGTCACAAAGGCAACGCCACCGATCCACATAACGACAGCGATGATATGAATAACACGGGCTATAATAAAGAGGGTCATTGATTATTTTCCACTCCTGATGCGCCAATGTTTTTGCGCACTTCTTTATCTATCCAGAAGCGGCCACGGCCATCTTCGCCAATCAGTTCAATGCTATCAATAATACCTTGGAAGAGTGCTTCTTCTTCGTGTTGCTCAGAAACATACCATTGTAGGAAGTTATAGGTGGCATGGTCTTTTTCTTCAAGGAATGCATCAACCAAGGCATTGATGGATGAAGAAATGCTCTGTTCATGCTTTAAGGCGAGGTCAAAGGCTTCGGTAATGCTTTTAAATTCTTGTGGTGGTTCGTCAACGCCACCAACGACCACGCGACCACCTGTTTGCACAATATAATCCATTAGGCGGTGCATGTGCTCTTCTTCATGTTCGTGATGATTGGTAAAAAAGGCAGCAACACCGGGCAAGCGTTGACTGTGTGCCCAGAACGCCATAGATAAATAGAGTCGAGATGAATAGGCCTCTAAGGCAATTTGATCGTTTAAACGTGTCAGTTGTGCATCATTGAGCATGAGAAAATCCTTTCAAGGAACAGGGTAGAAGAGCGAGATTTCACGGCACAGAGAAAAACCTGTGTCGTATCAAGATGTGCTGTCGGGATTGTTTGATTATTCAGCTGTCGTGCAAGCAGGTCACATCAGGTGATTGTTATTCTTGGTTCGGCGGTACAAAAAAGAAGCGGTCAAGGTTTTCAGGTGTGTTCTTAGTGAGTCTGTTGCACAACCAGTTGTAACATGCGTTGGGCTGCTTCGTTATTGGGCTCCAGAAGTAATGTTTGTTCAAGCTCTGTCTGTGCGTCGGCATTGCGGCCAAGGCGGATAAGCAAACGGGCTACATACAAACGGGCAATCGTGCTTGTGTGAAGGGTAATGGCTTGTCTGTAATAACTTTCTGCAACAGGCAGGTCGTCATCTTGTTCGGCAAGATCAGCCGCGCGTAACAACAAGGCTTCGTCGTGTTCTCCCATCTGTAAGAGCTGTGCAAAGGCAGCACGGGCGCTGGTCGTGTCGTCTAAGGCCAAGGATGTTTGGGCGGCTATCCGATGTTGATAGGCACTGCGTTTGTGCTCTGGAACAACAGCCAACCACGCACGACATTGTTCCCATGCTTGAGAACCGGCGGCTATGCCAAGAGCGGCATCACGATACACACGCGAGTTGGTCTCCATTAAGATTTGTACATGGGCCAGTGCTTGGGTTGTCTGGCCTGCTTCATAGGTCGCTTGGGCGCAGGCGAGGCGCAGTTCTGTGTTGTCAGGATCTGCCACAATTGCTACTTGGAGCAGTTGCCGTCGTTCGGTATCATCTGCTGCACAGTGCACGCGGTAGCGCCACAATACGGCATCATCTGGTGTAACTGCCAGTAATGTATCTATATGCTGACGTGCTACGGCTGGGTCACCGTGTTCTAGGGCAAGGTTAATCAGCAGGCGACGCGCAGAAACATTATGTGGAAAGCGGACTAAACAGTGTTGGGCTATATGGCGAGCGAGAGCGCTGTCTGCAGTCCGTCGTAAGCTGTCTGCATATAAGAGCAGTGCTTCTTCTTGGCAGCGCGCCGTGTCCAGGTGAGCAGCACAGGCGTTGACTACAGCAGGCCAACGTTCGGCACGCACCAAACAATTTAAAAGAGCGAATACCACATTGTGTCGCTCTGGTGCATGTTCTAATACATGCTCGTAGGCATCTATTGCGGCGTCTAATTGCTGCAAACGATCATAACAAAGGCCAAGCATCACCTGTACATCTGGATGATGATTTTCTGTTGCTGTACCGAAAAGGGCAAGGCCTGCGGCTGGATCATCGGCATCAAGTTGTGCCTGTACCTGCATCAGCATGTTGGTGATGTCTTCGGGTAAGAGTTCTTCAGCAGACAAGTCCTGTTGAAAGACTGCACAGAAGAGTATCAACGCTGCAACAAGGATACGGAAACGGTTGTGGTAGGAATGGTTGTGTGTCATTGTATGGTCCATACGAGGGTTTCTGTTTGTTGAGTTGGAATGGCTGTGCCTTGGTGATTGAGGGCGGGTTCGTAACGAAGGCTTTTCAGCGCTCGTCTGGCAGCGCGATCAAATTGGCCAGATGGCACGCTTTCGGTAATGTCTATGGCAAGGACGCGACCGTTCGCATCAATATGAACGGTCGCTACCGTTTTTCCGGTTATGCCTCTTTGTGCTAAGCGGCTGGGGTAATAACGCCGCAAATCAGGTGTGAATAAACGACGCGCTGCACGTGCTGGGGAAACCGTGGGCGGACCGATCTGCTCTAATGATGGCGGAGTAAAACGGATAACTGCGTCTACGGCAAAATCTTGACTGCCCTCAAAAAGGATAGGCAAAGACGGTGCGGTGCTCATCTGCGGTAAGGCTGTCTGCATGCTGGGTAAGACTGGCATAACGGGTTCTTGCGGTGGTGGCGGGTTTTCTTTGGGCGGCGGTGGATCTTCTTGCGGTGGCGGTGGGTTGCGCACCACCCGCAGAGGTTGTGCGTCTATCAACACGGGTATCTCTGTTGATGAACTGAGTTGAGCAAAGCCCATTAAGAGCGCGGCGGTGGCGGTTACACCAATAAGCATACCAATCGCCAAGCGGAAACCGCGACGACGAGTAGCCAGCAAGCGCGTACGGCGGCGTTCTAGCATCATGGGGTAAGTGCTCCCACGGAAACATTGGCTGCACCAGCGGCAAAACATGCATCTTGCACTTGTAACACCAGACCAAGCGGGGCGCGGTCATCAGCCTGAATCAGCACCTGAGAGGCACCGCTTTCGGTTAATTGCTGAGCAATGTGAGCGCTATCATCGGCACGAATACGACGGCCAGCAAGATGCACACTTCCACCGCGTGTGACCGCAACCAATACAATACTGGAACGCAGCGGCCGTGCTTGGCTGCTGTGCGGTTTCTCTACCGTAACTCCTGTTTCTTTGACGAAGGCCGTGGTGACGATAAAAAAGATGAGGAGGATAAATACCATATCAATAAGTGGTGTCATTTCGACTAAGGCATCGCCTCTCCGTTTGCGACTGTGCTTACGCTTCATACGGCACCCCTTTCTGTGCATTGGCTGCTGCCAAATCATGAACATGGGCAATGCGGTCTGCCCTGCGTACCAGTAAGCGTTCGGCAATAAGTCCAGGAATGGCAACCCCCATGCCAAGCTGTGTGGTCAGAAGCGCTACGGAAATACCAGAGCCCATGCTAGCCACGGGCGCACCACGCAAGAGGTCATCAAAAGTTGCAATAATACCGCCAACCGTACCAAGTAAACCGAGCAACGGGGCTATCGCAATCAAGGCACGAATCAGCGCAAAGTAACGAGTAATTTCTGGGTGTTCGGCCAAGCCCACTAATGCGTGCTGGGTGCCAATTCGTTCACAGCTTTGATGATGCGCTTGCAAATCTGCACTATAGAGGTGGTACAGTTCTTGATGTCGTCTATTCAGTCGCGTTCCTGCACTCCAAAGAAAGAGGGTCCGCTCGGCAATAAACGCA
Organism: Planctomycetota bacterium; assembly: GCA_016745075.1. GTDB lineage: Bacteria > Planctomycetota > UBA11346 > UBA11346 > UBA11346 > JADGDD01. Next base: position 111,552 of record JADGDD010000004.1, read on the forward strand.
AAGAGCAGCGCTGCATCAAGGGCTATCAGCCACATGATAGAACCACCTTGTTCGAGGTACGAAAGTTCAGGCAGCATGCTCGGTGCTTTCTGCCATAAGTGCGGTTGCGGCTTCTTCTAAACGCACTTGCCGTTTATCTATAATACGGCTAATAATGGCGTGCATTAATAGGATAGGAACAGCAGCCAGTAAGCCCATTTGAGTTGTCACAAGCGCTTCGGAAATACCGCCAGATAATAAACGCGGATTTCCTGTACCATGCACGGCTATAATATCAAAAGTGGCTATCATACCGGTTACGGTTCCCAGCAAACCAAGCAGTGGGGCAACGGCGGCGCAAACCGCTAACAAGCCGAGGCTCCGTTCAAAGCGTGGCTCTTCTTGCAAAAGCGCGGCTTCTAACGCTGCTTCCCGTTGTTCATGGCTGGCACTGAGTGTTGATAAACCCGCATATTGAACCCGTTGTAGTGGTGTTTTTTGTTGCTGAACCAAAGCAAGGGCCGCAGTCGCCCCCTGCTCCCGCAGTGCTACTACTGTTTTTTGTGCGGTGGCCACTGGCGTGCGCAGCAATAACAATGAGACCAGTCGTTCAAGGGCCAACACAAAAGCAGCTATCACAATAAAGATAATCGGCCATGCAAAAACACCGCCCGATGCAATCCAGTCGACAAAAGACCAAGCGACTGCTGTATTCTGCGTTGCCAAACTGCCATCTATATCTACGGGTAAAATGCCATGAACACCAGAACGCAAGCTCTCACAGAGCGCTGGCGGCAAGGTCACACCAGCAACGCGCGCTGCTTCGTTTCCAGCTTCGACAACAAAACCACAAGACTCGTGCTCAGAACCAAGGGCCAAGGCTTGCAACGAACCCATGTGCAAAATAGGAGCGGTCACTGGGCGACCGTTACGGTCAAAAACGGTTTCATTGACTTGCCTGAGCAGTCGTGCTTCTTCGAGACGCGCAAGACCAGCAGCAACCGCTTGCTGAACAGCAGGCAGCAACTCGCCGTCTGGTGTCTTCACGGCGGCGGCAAGACTTGCACGTTCATTGTGATCTCGATTGCGATCTTTTTCAAATTGACGACGCGCACTGGTGATCTCTTCTTGTAAGGTTTTCACCGCTGCTGCTAAAGCCTGCCGTTCGGTACTGAGTACCTGCACGGCTTGCTCGGCGGCGTGGACTTTGGCAAGCAGTTCCGCTCGTTCCTGCAAACGTGCCGCTCGGCCTGTTGCTAAGGCCTGCTCATGTGCTGTTTGTAAAGCTCTAACGTCTTTCAATACAACGGACTCAGCAGCAGCTACAGTCCCGAAAAAGCAGACACCAGCGCAGAAGAGCATGGCGACAAGTATATGGCGCTTCATTGTTGCGCTCCTTGCTGCTGAGCGTGAACAAAGGGCAGTTCTATCAGCATCGGACTCCGTTGTCCTGCGGCGATAGATACGGCGGCTTGTATAGCCTTTTGCTCATCAACATCGGTACTGACCTCTAAATGCAGAACTCCTTGTACCATGCGTGCACAACCAGCTTGTTGTCCATCAAAATCTAACCACCACGCCGCAACCGCACCACAACGCAAAAGACGAACGGCTCGCTGTTCATCATTCAGCAGCCCTTCTTCTATGCTTTCACTCCATGTATCAGCAGCAGCAATAGCCATATGTAAACGGTCGAAATGATAGAGGAACTGCCCGAGCACGTCTGTCTCTAGTAACTCAGCGGGCGGGATAATGCCTGGATACAAGGTCTGTTCCAGCTGCCCCAGTCGTTGTTGCAACTGTGCATGAACCGGAACAAGCATGCTGGACCACAGCCCCAACTCTTTGTGTTGTTGGGCTATATCGGTACGTTCTTGTGACAAATCAGCCTGTTTTTGTGCAAGCTGATCGCACAATGCCTGCTCTTGTTGGCGCTGTTGCGCAAGCAGGCTCAAATGCGCCTGCCAGCGCTGCTGTTCCAGCAACCACGCTTGTTGCTCTTCGGCTTCTTGGCTGGCTGCTTGATCAGCAGCGGCAACCGTTGTGCGGGCATGAACAGCTGGGTTTTCCACCGCTCCAATAAAACTGGCACATACACAAAGGCCCAGCATTAGTAAAAAACGAAGATTCATAAACTCTTTCCTTTGTAAGAAGGCACTGCTCTAAAAGATTAAAATGTTTTGCTGACACCCGCATAGACAATGCGGCCAAAAAGTGGTCCATAGATGAATGCTGGATCTTCGGTATCACGATCTTCTTGTACTTCATCAAACAGATTTTTTGCCCCAACAAAAACGCTAGACTGCGCATCTTCAAAGGCCCACGCGACACGTAAGTTGACGACGGCAAACGCATCGGTCTCTACAGTTTCCCCTGTGTTTTCATTATCGATCAGCATGTCACCAGTGACATCAATACCGAGAGCCACCGTTGCTTGGCTTGGTGTCCAGGTGAGATCCAAACCGCTGGTCCATGTTGGCACACGACGAATGTCTTCTCCACCGTCATATTCCGCTTTGGTCCAGGTCGCATCCCATACCAGCTCCAGATCATCATGCACTTCTACATCTGCACTCACCTCAATACCTTGGGTAATCGCATCGCCAGCATTGACCCACTCATAATCATAACCACGGGCGGCGGCCGCTGCACTAGCATCGGCAAAATCAATTTTATCACTCACCTCTGTATAGAAAACATTCGCGCTCACCACAAAGGTTTCTGCACGGTAATCTGCGCCAACATTAAAGCCGACACTGCTTTCTGCCTGTAAGTCTCCGCCTTTAAAAACACGCGGTGAGCCAGAGCATAAATGCAAATCTTCGCTGAAACCATATGGTGCACGGAAACCTGTGCCGACTGCTGAACGGACGACCAACTCATCACTGACATTCCATTTCAGGGCGACACGTGGATTTACTTTTGATTCGCTAAAATCGGTAGAAATTTCATCCGTTCCACCTTGTTCACCAAAGGTTTCTTCAGAACGATGTGAATCAAAACGTAAGCCAAGGACCGCTTCCAGCTCCTCACTTACCACCCATTCATCTTGAACATACAAGCCGTAATCTTGCGCTTCTTTATCTGCAAGAGAGGTATACGCCTTGCCATCACTGCCGCCATCTGTTCCTGCGGCATCAACATAACGGCCCGTTTCATCTAATTCATCATAAGAAAGAGAAGCGCCAATAAGCAATGTATGTGCATCATTCAATGGATGAACGTAATCAATATTGAGAACAACCGTTTCTTCTGCTGCTACATACGGAGCCATAAGATCTGCGGTTGGCAGCGCCCCAAATTCTGTTTCATAATCTCCGAGGAAAGTATCGTTGGTCGCTATACGTTCATGATCGGCATAGTTCAGCTTAACCGCCAAAGAACCGCCTGTTTCCATCTCTGTTCTGTAACCGATGCCATATTCACTACGCAACGTATCAATATGTTCAGCACCTGCCGCAAAAGGATTCTCATAGGTGGCAAGCTCACCGCCCTTACGGGCTTCCTGTGTATGGCGAAAAGTGAGCGCAAGATCGCCACCGAGCGCATCATGAACATGAACCCGGGCACCAACGCTCATATCGTCAGACCAGACACGATCACTGATCCCATCACCATTTTCATCAATTAAATCACCAGTATTTTTGGTTGCGTCAATCACCGCATCCCAGCGATCATCCTTATTATCTTTCAGAGACGCTGACATGGAAAATGAATTCGTGTTATGGCTACCGCCAACCATACTCACGCGCAATTCAGGCTCATCGCTCGGCTCACGACTAATCAGGTTAATAGAACCAGCGATGGCCGAACTAGAACACATGGCCGAGCCAGCACCTTTTACAACTTCGATCCGTTCCAATTGCTCGGCTGCTATTTGCTGAAGACCATACACCGCCGCAAGACCAGAGTAAGTCGGCTGGCCATCAACCAACACCTGCACATGTGAAGCATCCAAGCCCTGCATACGCACTTGGCTGAAATTACAGGCGCTACACTGCTGTTCGACGCGAATGCCAGGCGTTCCATCAAGTGCCTCGTAGACATTGATGGCACCTTTGTTGATCATCGATTCACGATCAATGATTTCGGTACGGATAGGTACATCGGTAATGGTTCGCTCTGTTTTGGTACCGGTTACAACAATAGGGCTTTCCGCTGCGTTCAGAGACACAACAGGGAGAGACAGAGCGAGCAAAGAGGGGACAAGGACGGGCAGAGGGCGCATGAGAGTTCCTTTCATGAAATATGGTTCTTACGCTGATGGAGCAAAAGTTAGCCTAGGCATAAATTTGTCAAGTTTCCTTTGTGAAACTTGATTGCAGCACCCTCACCCATAACTATACAGCATCGTTTTATGTCTTTCGAAGGTCTCTACTCTCAGACAAAAACACGCTGGTATTTGCCCAAACCACGAACAACAAGAACCAACGACGAACAGACCCTGAGACTCAATTCCATGCTTTTTTAGACATGAAACCCATCATTAATTATGTAAAAATAATCGTTATTTACGCAAAGAAACCACACTATCAACCAAGAATCATCAGGCGAAGCCTTCCCAGAAACCTCTTTACCCCCACTTCTTACACTCTCTTTACAAGCGTTCTGACATTTCTGACACAGCCGCACTTCAAAAAGTTTCGATAAGGAACATTAGCTAGAGCTAATTATCTACCTTGCAGCTCTGGATATCGCCATACCTTGTTGCCCATACACATGTACGAGTCGTTCTCACACGGCCCCACAGATAAAGGAAACACACCATGTCTACCAGCATCGTGAACCTGAAAGTCGGTGAAACCGCTATCATTACTGGCATGCAAACAGCAAAATCAGCCATTGGTCAACGCCTGCTCGACATGGGTATTACCAGAGGCACTCACTTACTGGTAGAACGTGTTGCCCCTCTTGGCGACCCTATTCAAATCTATGTAAAAAATTACCATCTTGCCCTCAGAAAAGAAGAAGCAGAAGACATACACGTTGAACGTACAGCCGAGCAAACGGAGACAACATGACCAAAACAACCATTTCCGTTGCCGTTGCAGGCAACCCGAATGCTGGCAAAACATCTGTGTTTAACGCCCTGACCGGCATGAAGCAAAACGTCGGGAATTATCCTGGCGTAACCGTTGAGAAAAAAACCGGCACTGCGGAAGGCAGTAACGGCACACAACTCCACTTTATTGATTTACCTGGAACCTATTCCCTCACCGCTTATTCCCAAGAAGAGGTTGTGGCTCGGAATTTTATTCTTCAAGACAAACCAGATGTCCTCCTGAATATTGTTGATGCAACCAACCTTGAGCGCAATCTCTATCTAACGGTGCAGCTTATTGAAATGCAAATACCGGTTGTAGTTGCTTTAAATATGCACGACATTGCTGTTCAACGTGGTCTGCACATAGACTGCGACATACTCGGTCGCTTTCTGGGTGTCCCCGTTATTCCAACGGTTGCGACCAAGAACGAAGGATTGCTTCCACTGATTAAAGCGATTGAGTCCCATCGTCATAACACCAGCGCACTCGACTTCATCAATTACGGTACTGCACTCACACCACACATTGACCAACTGCAAACAGCGCTCACTGAAGAAGGGCAAAGTAACGCACGTTACCTCTCAGTCAAATTACTCGAATCTGATGGGCATGAGCAAGAAGAACTTCTGAGAGGTTCTTCACAGGCCAGTACCCATACTCAATTCGTTACTGATGCCACACAGATTATAGAAAAAGATGCTGGTGTTTCTGCTTCTACCCTTATTGCTGAAGCTCGCTATGGCTTTGTTGCTGGGCTTATGAAAGAAGCCGTTAAAGAAGGTTCCACGAAAACAACCTACACTGATGCTATAGATAAAATTGTCTGCAACCGAATCCTCGGAACGGGTTTTGTTGCCCTCTGTATTTACGCTATTTTTTATCTCACCTTCCAACTCTCTGATGGCTGGGAATTTATTCCGTGGAGTGGTGAAGATGGCTTCACTTGGACAACCCCAGTCGGTGTCTTTGCATGGATTTTTGAAGAACTACTCCCTTCTTTCGCTCCTAAAGGAGACGGCGCTTTTGCTTCTTTTATTAATGATGGCGTTATAGCAGGCGTTGGCGGTCTCATGGGCTTTGTCCCTATTATTTTCTTCTTATTCTTGTTACTCGGACTGATCGAATCTTCTGGTTACATTGCTCGCATTGCTTTTGTCCTCGACCGCATTCTTAAAACATTTGGCCTGCAAGGCAAAAGCATTATGCCTTTAATTATTTCTGGCGGCATTGCTGGTGGCTGTGCTGTTCCTGGCGTTATGGCTACCAGAACATTACGAGAAGAAAAAGACCGCATTACCACGATGCTGGTTGCACCATTTATGAATTGCGGGGCAAAAATACCTGTCTTCATTTTATTGATCGCCGCATTTTTCCCACAAGATCAAACGCTTATGATGGGCATTGTCACTATTATCTCATGGTCCTTTGCGATGTTAGCAGCGCTCGTTTTACGTAAGTGTGTGGTAAAAGGTGAGCAAACACCATTTGTTATGGAATTGCCACCATACCATGTACCAAGAATAACCAGCATTTTTCGCTACGCATTCCAGAAATCCGGTTCGTACATGAAGAAGGCTTTTGGCCTCGTTTTAGTCGTTAATATTGTGTTATGGGCACTTATGTACTTTCCGCGCTTGGACACCGATGCTTACCCTGATGCAAGCGAAGAAGAATTAGCTGGTCTGCAAATTCAAGAAAGTATTGCCGGAAACATTGGCAGTAGCTTGGAGCCGGTCTCTCAATTGGCTGGTTTTGACTGGCGCGATAACATTGCCTTATTGGGTGGATTTGCTGCCAAAGAAGTTATTGTCTCTGCGATGAGTACTGCTTATAGCATGGGAGAGGCCGACCCAGGAGACATTGAAGAACAAACAACCAAACAACCACTCTCACAAAAACTTGCTAATGATCCAAACTGGAATCCACTACGGGCCTTTGCTATGATTTTATTCGTCATGTTGTATGCGCCATGTTTTGTAACGATTGCCGTTATCAAAAAAGAATCGGGCTCATGGGGCTGGGCAGGGTTTTCTATCGCCTACACCACCACCCTTGCAAGTATTGTTTCAGTTCTCGTCTACCAAATTGGTTTAGCCTTCGGTTTAGGGCTGTAGCCATGACAGGTCAAGAAATAGCCGTCATAAGCATTATTGTTCTTATCGTAATTTTTTACATTGTCCGCAGCCTAAAGAAAGACAGAGGGGGCTGTGGAGGCTCATGTGACTGCGAAGCAAAACCAACCAAGGATTCCCAGCATTCCGTCCAAAAAGAAAGATAAGGTCAAACGTTATCTGCGCAGAATACATCTGACATCCTCTCTCTTAACGCCACCAACATTCCGTTGGTGGATTGAGAGCTGTTACCAGTTCATCTGCTATTTCAGGGTTGCTGCCGTCGTGAGTAATAATGATGTTACTGGCATTATGCGAAAGTAAGCGCGCCTCGAAAGCGGTACGGGCTTTGACCCCCTCTTTTTTGAGATAAGCCCCACGTAGATAGAGATTTTCTATTCGTACATTTTCCACGGGGCATTCTGGACTACCGCCTTCAATTTCGGATGCGGGCAAACGCCCAGATACTACACAAACATTTTGAATAAGCACATTACTGATACGGCCCTTTTCTGTATCTACTCGGTAGATGTCATCCACCACGGTTAAGGCAAAGAGCGTACCGCGCACATCTTCGCAGCGAATGTTTCTAACGATAATGTCATGAATATGAGCGCGATCACCGTTGTGAATACTAAAGACACTACCTGGACTTTCCTGATGAAGAATATCACAATCTTCAAAAATAATATTACGGATTTCATCTGCTTGAGTTTCAAACCCTATTTCGCAACAATTTGCCAAGGCGGCAACCCATAAGGTGCAGCCTGATATATGAATATCTTCACTGATGGCCGCACAACCAGACGCGATATGAAATTTGGGGTAATACACAGACTTGATGGTGATGTTGTCATCACTGCTGCGCACAAAACAGTTATGAATGCGAACACGTTTACTGCCACATATATCCATACCGTCATCGCTACCAAAGTCGTTTATTATTTTTACGTTTTGTATGTGTGCATCTTCACAGTTTAGCAGCACTAAGGTCCAACTCTTGCTCTCATTGATAATAAAACCATCACAAACGACATTTCGACAATGAGCAAACTGAATCATTTCTCGTTCATGGCCGGCGTACTGACTACCATCTAAAATGCCGGGGCCTGAAATACATATATTTTCTGCATTTTGTGCACGTAAACAACCACGGACAACCGCACCTGCTGCTAAGTGAATATGATCCCCTGATTGTAACCACAGGTCGCCAACGTCATGCACCCCCGCTTCAAAAACACGAGCAGTACGTGGAACCGTTCTCTGTTGGTCATCAATAAAAATTAATAATGGCCGCACCAACGAACGGTCACATTCCACGCTATAATAACCGGGCCCGGGCAGGTTCACTTGGATTTCTTTCTCTGCCAAAACTGGACGAATGCCATAACGTGCGGGGCGCACACACACATGAGCAAAAGCCTCGCTGGTTATAATGCGTAAAGTAAGCGCTTCCTGAGATGATAAACTTACAAAATCTGCTGCGGTTGATGCTACAACCGGCACTTCTTGTTCTCCGCATAAAACACGGTGCTTCTGTGAACGTGGTAGAGCTGGGGTATATATGTCACTCATGTCTCTTTCCTTTATCATGGTACCTATGATATTTTTTCCTGTAATAAATGGGCAACTAAATGAGCAGGGTTCACAGCTAAAATACGGTGGAGATACTGCTGACATTGAGTGTGATCTCCTGCTTCGTAAGCTGCTATTGCAAGGAGGACATCCATTTCTTGGTGATGTTTTTTGGTGATGTCATCATCAAAAACAAGTAGGTCTGGCAACGATGTTGCAAAATAATCGATATGTGCTGGCTTTGTTTGTTCTGCTTGTGCATATGCACGCAATGCAGCAAGGGTGTGTTCTGCCTGATCTATTTTGCCACAGGCCTTGAGCGCAATAATATTATAACGTGTCAGTGGGGAAAATGCAGCGACAGACATCTCTATAAAATCCCCTTCTTCTGTTGCAGCTTGCGCCCATGCTTGTTGTGCCTGATCCACGTTGCCCAATACTTCGTAAGCAGCAGCAATATGAACTTGAATATCAGCAGTGGTAGCTAGCAAGTGTTTGACTTCGCCAAGGTTTTCTGGAGATGATAAAGCAAACATCGCGTGATGCAGCGCTGTTGCTCCATCACCTTTTTTACAAGCGATACGAGATAAGGCTAAATGGGCATATACATGTTGCTCTATAACTTTACCTTCTCCCCCTTCCCACGGATGGAACGTTCGACTAGCAAGCCAGTCTGCTGCATCTGCATAGCGTTTGTTTGCATTAAGAAGTGCACAGTATTCCACACTCAGGTCATCACGTATACGCACCATGTCTCTACGTTGTTCAAACCATGCTAAACGTGTTAGTATATCTCTACCTGCTCGTTTCTCTAATTGGTCATATTCGTAAAAAAGGTGGCCATCTTCTGGTGCAAGCGCTACTGCCTGCGCATAGGATACTCGTGCTGCATCTGTATCGTGAAGACTGTTGTAATACGCTATTCCTAAATTTCGGTGGACGATAGCGTTCTGTTTATTTGCTGCGCGAGATTGTTCCCACACCTGTATTGCCTCATGGTAACGACGACGATCATACAATAAACAACCGAGTAGATACGCGGCATGCGCATCTGTTGGCGCTACGTGCAACACCGACCGTAAAGCAAGCTCTTCCTCTGGGCGAGATGGGAATTGATACACAAGAGTCTGCTGTGTTGCCTGTGTACGCGCTGCTTGTGCCCGCCTCCTGTCACCATTTGCTTCGGCTATCCATGCCTGCATATAATACACCAATGGGCCTGCTTGCGTCACTGCTTGCAAGACGGTTTGTGCATCTGCATAAAAACCAGCGCTAGCATAATCACATGCTATATCGATTAGTGTTTGTTCATCACCACGATGTTTGTGCTCGCAAATATCTGCCAATGCACACCCTTCAAAAATAGCCCAATGGTCCAAAGGGTCTCTGCACCGTTGCTGTTTATTTTCTGTAAGCGCCTCTTCGGTCTGTCCAAGATGACGGTTAATACATGTCCGTAAATTAATGGCTGAGCTATGACGACCATTTGCTGCAATGGCTTCTTCCAAATGCTCTAATGCCAAAAAGAACTCTTTTCGATGACAATCTATGCAGGCAATATGATAATAGGCTGGACCACGCCACGCGTAATTCCACGTGCTTTTATAGAAAGCAGCATAAGCAGCGTCTCGTTGTTCTTGACGCAAAAGACAGAGGCCCAACGTATAATACGCATCGCCATCAATAGGGTTTGGGTGACGAAAAGTGAAAGAGGACACGGCGGCCCGAGCATGTTCTTCTGCCTCCGTATAACAACCACGCCGTAATAAACGCTGACTGAGCGCAAGGTGACAACGACTATCCTGCGGGTCACGATGCAAAGCTTCTTGCCAATATTCTTCCGGTAAGCGGGTGGGGTGGCGATATTGTTCTAAATGTTCGCCCGTTAAATAAAGTTCATCGTTACTGTGTATATCTTTGGGCACTGGGGGTTCTGTTGCGGATGCGGGGATATTTTTTCTGTCTTGCACCTGTTCTGGAACCCAAGCAAGAATACGGCATCCCGCTTCATCCGTCAGGATCACTTCACAGACAGAAAAATCATGAGTCTTCACATCCACCATATCACAAAGATGCGGCTGCCCTGGCGCAATATTTCCTGTCCATTCATAGAGTATTGCCTGATTACAAATAATAAAAACCGTCATAGAGCGATACACACGAGATACCGCAATACCTAAACGAGCGCCTGCTTTCGTTTGTGAAAAATGAATAGCCGCGTTGCGGTTCGCATTATGCGCCGGACCTATGCCTTGAATTGGCCACCAGTAATGGCTAAAGGTTCTCGTTTCATATGGTGCAAGGTAGGTAAAATCTGGCTGATTATCTGTATACACACCTGCCATTAATTCTATATAGGGGCCGCCTTCATCCGTCAGCTCTCTATTCCATGCGTCACCAAATTCATGATGCCCCCAAGTCCATTGTTTTTTACCCGGACTAATGTGACGATTTGCAACATGAACAAAACCAGCTTGTTGATGATGATCATACCCACCAAAAAAATTGTAATCGGATTGAGTTACCATGTAAGAAGTTGGTACTGGTATATTTTTGTACCAAGAAAGGTCAGTGCCTCCACCCTCGGCTTGTCTGTAATCTATACCGTAATACATATTGTTGGCTTCGGGAAAAGAGCTCATCGCTCGGCCTGCGTGATCAGCAACGTGACGTACATCTGGTGGAAAAAAACTTTGATAGCCATCATGCACCTGCGCTGCCACGTTTGCCCACCACAAAAAGGTTTGGGTCATGGGTGTGCGATTTGAAATACGCACTTGTGCTTCAATAACTGATGAATCTGGACACAGGCGAATACCAACCATGCCTTTCATTCTATTCATTGGTTCATGCTCACTCATCCATACCGTGCTGCTACCATCATCATGATCTTCTCGGCTAACATCTGCTGGCATAAAAGTAGATGGGCGGTGATGTTGCGGCCAATTAAATTCTACACCGCCAGAAATCCACGGCCCCGCCAAACCGACCAATGCCGGTTTAATTACATCTTGGCGATAAAAGAAATCATAGCCTTCCTCACCAACCGTTTTATCGACCGCACGTTGAATACGCCCACCCAACTCTGGCATCATCACCACCTGCACCCATTCATTTTCTAAACACCACACCTGCCACGCTTGTTCTTCTGCGACATTACTGACCGAATCATGTACCGGCAAAGGATACACTGTACCACAAGAACCTTGGTACACCCGTTTCTCAAAAAACATGGGGTTGGGATCTGCCTCAGATACGGCATAGGTCGGCAAAGTGAGTGCTTCTTCCCATGCAACAACAGATGAAGAACAATCACGAAACGCTGGATATGGATGAGTCATAAGTACAGATTAGCTGCATAGAGATTACATGGGAATAGCTCATTCACCATAGACATGGACGATCTTCCAGATTATAGTCCTGTATGTCCTTAACCAATAACCAACTGCCAAGCAAGAGCACTCGCATGCTCCACCTACCTGAAGCCGTTGTCTACCAAACCGCTCAACATCCACTCACTGGTGTCTTGTTCCCGACAGACATCGGCTATTTTGAAAAGGCAGCGGGTCATTACAGACGACGTGAAGCAGGCTGTGAACAACTTATTCTGATCTGCTGCACAGATGGCAACGGCTGCTTAGAACTGAACGGACTGCACTTTTCTCTCTGTGCTGGACAAGCCTGCCTTATTCCCGCCCAACAACCACATAGTTACTGGGCCGACAACGCAAACCCATGGAGTATTTGGTGGGTTCATCTCTCTGGCCGAGAAATCACGACTCTTGCTCAACACTGCATTGATACACCCGTATTCACACTTACCCGCGCAGAACAAACAATACGTGCCTTTAGCCGTTTATTTACATTATTACAACATGGCTATGGCGACAGCGTGCTCAAACGCGCCATGTTCCGCTGCTGGCAAATAGTGGGCCTTCTGACCGATACTGCTGATACCCATCACGAACCACCTGATGGAATAACAGATACACGCATTACCCGCGTTATTCATCACATGCACCAGCACTTACATGCACATGTATCACTTGAAGGGCTTGCCCACATTGCAGGCTGTAGTATTTCAACACTGGCTGAGCATTTCAAAAACGTCACAAACTATGCCGTTCTTGATTATTTTATCCGCCTCAAAATGCAAACAGCCTGTAGTCTGCTTGATGCAGACAACAGCAGCATCCAAGACATAGCCGCAACGCTTGGCTATGATGATCCGTTTTATTTTTCGCGCCGCTTTAAACGAATTTATGGCTATTCACCCAAACAGTATCGATTGTTAGAAAAAGGGTAGATCAGAAGGTTAATCAACATAAAAGTAGCCTCAGCTGGTTGCCTATTTGTACACAGAATAAAAAAGCTGTAACGCAATCAATCTGGCTGCAATATACTAACGTAAGGAGTTTTCTACGCATGACTTGTTTAGTATCACTGTTAGAAAAATTGAAAAAGAAGCCCGATCAAACTGCATGGAAGGCACTTGTGGACGGCCATGGCACAGAACTCTATGTCATAGCCTTAGGCATACTTGGAGACAAACATCTGGCTGAAGATGCAACTCAGAACACCTTACTCGCCATTCGTGACAGCGTGAGCGCCTTTCATATAACCAACGAATACCCAGAAGCTCGAGCTTATGCATGGATTCGACGTATTGCCTGCCTTCAGTCCCTCCAATTACTCCGTTCACATGACAGCATCTGCAAACGAGAAATATTGACGACACATCAACCCAAATCATTTCTAGGCCCAGAAGAGAACATCATGCATAAAGAAATGACCAATCAGGTTCGCATGGCATTGGCTGATATGCCTGAACATCAACGACAACCACTTGTATTGGTTTATTATGGCGGATTAAACAATCAAGACTTGGCCTTAGAACTAAAGTGTTCACCAGGAGCAGCTCGAACTCGCCTGCATCGTTGCCTAAAATCCTTACAGAAACGTCTTCTGCGCGTTGGCATATCTTGTACATTGGCAAGCGTGACCGCACACATGCATGCTGCCTCCGGCACTATAAATTCTACACTGCTAGTATCCTGGAATGGACTGCTAGCTTCATCACAAACAGCTACTGTTGTACCAATAGTAGCCCTACAAGGAGTTACTCTCATGACAAAAATTGCCCTCACCTGTGTTGCAAGTCTTATTGTTGGAACAACTGCCCTAAGCATCGGGTTTCTTACCGGAGAAGAGTCTGGAGAAAATTCATTGAACATAAAGAATGAAGAACCAGTCACTACACCAACACACAGTACAAACAATGATCTCCCGCTCCATGAAAAGCTTCAAAAAAAGGTGGCCCTTAATTTTAATGAAGTAACACTTGAAAATGCAATTGGTTTCATTGAGAAAAATGCTGACATTACTTTTGTATGGTCTCACAAACAAAATATCTTAGAAAATACTCCACCATTATCATTATCAATCCAAGATATAAAAGTTAAAACGGCTTTAAACTATATCGCCCTACTCAGCGATATAACCATACGCCAAGAAGGTGAAGTCTTGAAGATTGAATTAACCAATCAAGACGCACAGTCCGGTTTTTTCGCTCATGCACAACTCCCTCATACCGATACATTATCACCCAAAGAGAGAGAACACAAACTGAGCCATCCAGTAAGTCTTTCTCTTGTGGACGTGAATATCATAGATTGTGTAGCTTGGCTAAAAAACATGACAGGACAAAACTTTCTGTTAACTGCTGACTCCGATGCCTTAGAGAATCAAACCGTCACCTTGCATGTAGAAAACGAATCACTGGGCTCCGTCCTTGATACCATAACACGCCAAACAGGTCTAACCTATACGGTTAAACGTGAAGTTATTGAAATCACAAAAAAAGAAGCTCCCGTTAATCAGGATGGGTAATAGATCAATAATGTCTTTTATACATCGAAGGAAATTCCCTGCTTATCTTATCGGTTGATGCCCCAGCTGTTGGCGTTCCTATAAGATAAGCCCCCCCCTATGCCACGCAAATCTCTCGCTGTTGTTTCTCCTGCAGACATGCAGCCAGTATCGATAATTGCCACTACTGGCTTTTTCGTCTTCTTCAAAGCCATCTCTGTATCTACCCCAAAATCACCGCCGTTTCCTCGCAAAAGGCTGCTCTCTGAATGCTTGAAAAATGACCACCTTTTTGATTGAATTCCTTTCAATTTTTAAAACGGATGTTTTTTATCGATCTGTTTTACAAATGCTATATAATCGCTATAATAGCAATCGACATAACGTTGATTACCACCTTCACTTGCCGGAAGTAATTCGATGTTCATCATTATTAGATATAACCGTCATCATAATTGACCGTAATAAAATTGTATACATAAAAAACTCCTTTCATTAAATAGTTATTTCTCTTTCAATTATTCGCGTCAGTCATATCTTCGTAGCCGTTGGGAAACATTAATTTTCCACTGTGCCTTATTGCATCTGGATACAACGAGTACGTTTCTTCAAATAATTGTTCAGCCTTTATGGTATTATTCTGTGATAAATAGTGATGCGCCAAATAAAAACGTGCATATGTCCCAACCTGAACGCCGCTTCCATACCAACAATCTGAATAATCTGCTATCGCTTGTTCTAAATAGGCAATTTTTGCATCGCCCTCTGATGATTGGCCAAGATACTGTACAGCACAGCCTGCACGGTTTGCATCAGGATACATCTGAATAAGTTCTAAATAGGCCTGTACTTGAGCAGGCTCATCTTTCTCACGACTGGCTGCTTGGTATTTACGTTCAACATCTTCAAAAACCGTATTTCCATATCGGTTTCGATCTAATTGCACACGCCGTCTATATTTATTCCTCTGATCTTTTATTATCGCATCTCTCTTCTGGTCAATGTCGTCTAATTTTTTAGTCACTCTGGCTCGTTTTTTATCAGTTTGTGCAACAGCGTGCTCCGCTTTCTCTTCAATAAAGTCCTCCTGAATAACAACCTCTTCATGTTCACCTTGATGAACAACAGCACTCTGAACAGAAAATTGACTGACAGAAAGCACGCCAACCAATAGCGTTGCAGCCGTACCCGCTATCAATACACCCTTGCCAACAGCCAAAGTCGGAACAAGACACGGATCACCAGTCAAAGGTGAATGAAGCAATTCATGCCCTTGACTCACAATCTGCGGAGGGACAGCCAAGCTACTAACTTGAAGCTCATGTGCCTGAATGGCTGCCGTTAAAGCCACCAATGAACAGGTAGCACCAGCCTTACGCAAACGTTTTTGCAAAGCCTTGATGCTTCGATGAACACAAGTCCGCGAATACGCCAAACTGCACTGCAATTCTTCTGCTATTTCCTCATATCCAAGCCCACCATAAAATTTCAGCAAAATTGGAACCTGTTGTTTTTCTGGCAATTCAGCCAACTCATCTCTTACGAGTTTCAACAATTCCTCATGAGCGTCACTGTCCTCTTGTGTCATCACAGTAGCCTCCACAGCCAACGTATTTTCTCGTTTGATCGCTGCTGTACGAGAACGATACAATTGCAATGCTTGCGTTAAGGCTATGCGTTTCATCCACGCAAAGGCTTGCTTATTTGCGGCATTTGAACGAACAGAAAACTGACTCGCATGATCACGTATAGATAACAATGTATTTTGAACAGCGTCTTCTGTTAGCTGAGCATCACCCAATACTCCATAAGCAGTTTGGAATAAAATGCCACTATGATGCTCAACAATATATGACCATGCTTCAGAATCACGGCCTTGGGCTAACCCTATAAGAGCGTCTGCCAGACCAGAAAACTCACTCATTCATATCACCTTCTATTAAAAGAAATGCATTCAAATCAATACTCTATCACTTTTTCTTCCACCCTACCGCAGTAAAACCCTAAACACACGCTCATACACAAATTGATAACTCCTAGTTATTTGCAGATACCACATTTTCGGCATCAGGAGAGATGAGCCTCCCGTTATGCCGAATAGCATCAGGGTATAAATCTTGAAGTTCCTGAAACAGCTTGTCAGCCATGGCTTTCTTTCCGTTCTTCAAATAATGATGAGCCAAATAGAATCGCGCATACGCTCCCACCTCCACTCCATCTCCATACCAAGAATCCGAGTATTCCTCTATCGCTTTTTCAAAATAAGCCACCCGCTCATCTCCTGGTATCATTTGACCGAGATATTGAACGGTACAACCCGCACGATTTGATTCTGGGAATTCCTCGACAAACTCCAACCGTTTTTTTAACCGTGCCGCTCGGTCTTCTTCTCCATTTGCAGCATAATATCGACTCTCAATCGTCTTAAACAATATCGGCCCAAACCGTTCAAGATCTTCTGTTCTTCGCCGACGAGCCTGTGCTTTGTTTTTCTTTTTTGCCAATACTCGTCGTTCAGCTAATCTGTTCTGTTCACGTCTGTTCCGTTCATCCGCAATAATCCGTTCTTTTATGTCCTCAAATATTTTTGGCACTGCCACACTAACAACTTCCTGCACTATTCTTAGTGTTTTTGAACTGTACACCACACTTTTAGCTGCTGAATTATCTGGAGCCGCAACAACGAAACGAAAGCCAATCAAATAATTCTCACCATCGTCTGGCGCGCTAGATCCACGGGCAGAAGACCTATTATTACTCACATCAAAGTCCCAACCGCCACCACGATGTATTCGCTGATACCATTCATTAGCATCCTGCTTAATGCCCTGTGGGTCAACCAAGCACCCCTGTGCATAATTCCCGGCCCAATCTTGACACCACTCCCCAATATTACCCGACATATCATATAGACCCCAAGCGTTGGGAAGGGTCATTCTGACCGGTTGCTCTCCCGTAGTTTGAGCATGAGGATTTGTCCACATGCTTCCATCTGCGTTTTTTTCATACCACATATGCCTTTTTGCTGTCTCTTCTGAACTATCATCTCCCCAATAATACAAGCTGGTTGATCCTGCTCGACAAGCGTATTCCCATTGAGCCTCTGTTGGAAAGCGAGCGGATAAACCAGGCACAACATCATTTATCTTCTTAAAGAACTCTTGGCAGTCAAACCAAGACACACGGTACACAGGATGCAATTCATTTCTTACGGAACTGGGGTTCTCAGGCATAAGCCCTTCCCACAAAGCCTGTGTCGTTTCAGTTTCTGCCATCCAATAATCTTGTGTAAGCAAGACAGGATGCGGCACAGCAAATCTGTCTCCTTCTTGTCCCATTATGAATGAACCAGCTTTAACAAAGCGCATCTTAACAACAACATCGTTCACAGAAAAGCTTGCCCAACGCCCATATTGATCTTCACCATCTGCGCTCGCCCACACTGGGCGTTTGTAGCTATCTGCCACATCCACTGGCACAGTCACCTCCGACCCCACAACTTCACTTGAATGAGCAAATAGAGCTTGGCATACATACCCGCCGCCAGACAATACGATAATAAAAACAATACACATAACGAAGCGTTTACAGCAAAAAAAATCCACAATCTGATTCATGTAATTCCCCGTTCTAATAAGAGAATGCAGTCAGATTAAAAACATATCTTCTTTTCTTTCTGGATTCTTTGTTCCTTGAATGAGTGGCTGCACTTCTATCCACGCCAAACGCCTCATCCAGAGAAAAATATGTACAGTCACATGCTTACCACGGCCGTGGAAGTTTTTGGCCAGCTCTTTGACTCGAATCATGACTTCTTGCAATACATCATGAGTAAGTTCATGATCACGGCACACATACAACAAGAAATGGCTCAAGGTTTCATACGACAAATCGCAAAATTGCTTTCAATCATCAGCGCGACCTATTTGACCAAGCTGCAAACCAATTGATTACACATATCTGAGCCGTTGTTACACAAATACGTATACATATCACATTCCTGTTTAATAAGAAGAAAATGCAATCATAGAAATTAATGCCTAACAATTAAGAAGAACGTCATGCTATGAATCCGAGTATTCGCTATAGTCCGTTCAATATCCATTGTTCTTTCACGCTTTCTTTCTCCCAATTATGCTCAATGCTTCTGAACAATATGCCCTGCGAGAAACATCATCAAAAATCACTAAGGCCTTCGGCTTCATCCTGATTATTGATATGATTATCAGATGGGGTGCCACTAACCGTCGGAAGATCATCCATAATCTGTTCGAGCCTCGGAATGAGCCAAGTCATACCAACTCTCTGAGCGAGGTCTGTAGCCATCCACGGTCTATTTTGACCAATCCCTAGACGCGGATCAGCGCCATGAGCAAGCAAGAGTTCCACGGCTTTCATATCCATAGTCCGTCCAATAGCCCAGTGCAATGGTGTTTCTTGAACGATCATCGGTTTTCCACCTCTACCGGTTCTCACCCTAATTATAACAGCCGCTGTCAACGCGTTAACATCAGCTCCACCGTCGAGCAAAGTTTTAATAGCTGCATGCTTGCGATGATTAACTGCTACATGAAGGAGAGATGGGCCCAAGCTAGATTGATTGAAGTAATGAAGCCGTTTTTCCTCTGAGAGCGCTGCACAGAATTCTAGAAAGGGTTGCTGATCATCATGCAAAAGCAAAGCATAGAGACGACTTTCTATCGGCAATTGATGTATAAGCGTAAGACGTTTCACACCGTAGAGCTGTGCCTCAGCTGGTTGCGAGATACCCGCAGAGGCACACAAGAGACGATCTATAATAACTCGCTGAGTATCACCGATAAGGGCCTGTTGTAAGGAGGATAAGCCCAACATACCTTGATATTGAGCTTGCTCTGTAGCCTGTCCGTATTGCAGCAAGAGAGTAACTAAGCCCGCGTTATTGAACTTTACAGCCCTTTCGAGGGCTATTGAGCGGGTCGTATTTCTGCTTCTACTAAGAACATTGGCCCCAACATTCAGGAGCTGACGAACACAATCAAGATGGCCAAGGTTAGCCGCAGACACCAGCGGGGAAACACCAGCGCCATCCATCTCATCAACTGGAATGACATCCGCTACCAAGAGAGCGGCCAAGGCCTTACACCGATTGCCAAGAACGGCGATATGAAGGAGCGTTCGTTTTGCTGCCAATGCTGGTCGCAGATCGGCCCCAGCTGCGATCAGGGCGCGAACGGCTTCTCCATCATCAAAACGGACAGCTGTCAGTAGGTCAGTCATCTGAGCAATCGGTTCTTTAAGCAAACGATCAATCCTGAATTCGCTAATCATGCAATCACTTGATTGACGAAAGAGCCCAATCTCTATGTCTTCGGCATCCATCAAAGGAAACTCAGCAACAAGCCCATCATTGATGAAAACGGCTAGGCGCATGCCAATCTTGAGCAGGCGCATCTTAAAATCTGTACCACTTTCAGAACGAAGGCCGCAATCATCAATTATTCTGATACTACCAGCATCTGGGTTATGTTTGTCGAAAGATTCATAGACCTTAACCGTTCCGTTGAGAAAAATCTCAATGGCAGCTGGATATAATTTTGCCTTTCGGTTATGCAGAGCAAATAAATACCCCCGTGCTTGTGTCCGATGCTTTTCTCGCCGACTCTTGCCAGTCGGTAGATGACCATGCAGAGTACAAGACCAGTCTCCTGCGGGTACTGTTCCACAGGTCCGATCCCATAGCCAATGCACGCCCGCACCCGCATCACGCAAGCTGCTGAGCAAGTAACGATAAACAGAACCGGCATTGTTGATTAGGTTATTCATAATTTCCGCAGTAACGGGATATACATACAAGCCTTGCTCCTGTACATATAATGGTTCCCCATTCGTACTATATGCCTGTTCCAGTCGTACCTGTAGGGCAGCCAATGGCCCCCGAATACTGCTACGATCTGAGTCATCTGGAGAGGCAGCTATCCAAGCCTGAGTCTGCCGCAACCAATCAGCAGCGGCAGCAAAATCATTCCGCTGTAGAGCAACACGAATAGTGAGTAGTCCATAGTATCCGTCCACAGGATAGCCTGCTTCCCGAGCTTTAGTTAACGCCTGCCAAGCCATGTCTGGGTTACTAAAACGTAGACTGCCCGCTAATAGCATATGTGCATCCCAACGCAGATCACGCCGCTCGTGAGCTGGCTGCCAAGGATTTTCTAGCTGATAACGCTCAGGAAGTCTGCGAAAATAATGCAATAACGGCTGCCACTCGATGCTAACCTCATTGAGCTGCTCACCATTCAAGGTTGTTGTCCATTGTTGCGGGGACACAACCTGATCTAGAGAAGAACAGCCTGCAAGTAGCTCAAAGGATGCGTGCTTAAGGTCAAAATCAGAGCGACAACGAACAGCCCCTTGCTCATTATTTACCACATAGACACCAGGAGAAAAAGCGGGTTCTTCAGCAATCAGTTCTGGCGGTAGATAACCAAGACGACAGGTGAAACAGGGCGTTGGGTCATTCATTGCCCGTCGTTCCAAAGCCGCGACATCGATTTCAGCCAGAGCCCGACTATATGCAGAACTCGACGATGTATCGGATGGCGATTGTTCCGATGTTTGTACAACTGTCACCGCTTCTATCGGTGTCAAATCAACAGGTGGTTCGATTGCGATAAAAGGGATAAGGATAGCAGAGCTCAGAACAATCCCGCCTACGCACAAAACCTTGGCTACAGAAAGCCCCAGAAGACTAGCACTTTGAATAGGTACGGCTGTCGCCTGCATGGTGGTTGACACCAACGACGACACGTGGCTGGGCTGGGCCAATACCTGCAAAGACATCTCATTTGTGGCAGCACCCAGTTGGCTAAGCACACTACCCGTTGCCGCTAGAGACAGTGACAAACCACAACCTGCAAGATGCTTATGTAATGCTTTGGTAGCCCGATGTAAACGGACACGTAGGGCCTCTGCCGAACACCCTAGACTTTTGGCGATATCGGAATGGCTCAAACCTTCAAAGTAATGCAAAATGAGCACCTCTTGATAGGACTGACGCAGACGAGATAGAGCTGTATGAAGAAGACGCTTCCGCTCTACAGCATATTCGCTGGTCAAGAAATTAGGCTGATCGTCATCAAAGACCCTCTGCGCTTGAGCTGCATGTTGTTCCCAATGTTTACGACGCTGGGCTGAACGTTTCCAATTTCGTGCGGTAAACATAACAGTTCTCCATACCCAAGCACGAGCTTTGTATTCTGCGGCCTCCGGCTCACTACGATACCGACAAGCCTTACGTCGAATGGTCAACAAAGCTTCTTGGACAACATCGTCCACTCCACTGTCGTTACCCAGAACGGCGTAAGCACAACGGTACAGAGTCGGCCCCATGCAAACGACAAAATCATGCCAATCCTTGGCATCCTGCCCATCAGCAAGCCGACAAAGAATTGCATCACAACTTATCGTTGTTGTCATCACTCAAATCCTTCCTCATGCCTTATACTTACATGAACACCACTCACCTTCAAGCGTTACCGTTTTTTTGCTATCGCAAACAATGGTGAGATCACAACTGACCTTCAGCATCAAGGCTCTTCAATTATTCACACAATCAAAACTCACCTCACTACCTGTTGATGAAAAAGATCCACAAGCACTATCTTTGCAAAAAAACATCCCCAGACAAAGGCCCGATACCCACAAACGCATCCTCTAGCTGCCACACTTCTTCCCTTTGTTGATCCACGCAATTGACGAATGAAAATCTGCTCCAGAATGTTCTTCCGAGCGAAAGGTTGAACGGCCTTGGTCGTCTCTTGCTCGTAACTGCTATTTTTCTGAAAGGATCTCATGAATACTACTGCTGCTAACGCGAAGGTTGATACCTCCTATGTTCAGTCTTTGAGACAACTTGAGGCTGAAGTTGGTAAGTCCCTGATTGGTCAAACCGATATGCTGCGCGGGCTGCTGATTGGGTTGCTCTGTGAAGGCCACATCCTGTTGGAAGGCTTACCCGGGCTAGCTAAAACCACTGCCATTACAGCTCTGGCCAAAGCCTGTGATGCCAGCTTTAGTCGTGTTCAGTTTACACCAGACTTGCTCCCTGCCGATATTATTGGTACGCGCATCTATGAAGGTGGCGAGTTTAATGTCCGCACTGGCCCTATTTTTGCTCAAATCGTGCTGGCAGATGAGATCAACCGTGCACCTGCCAAAGTGCAATCTGCCCTACTTGAAGCGATGCAAGAGCGTCACGTCACTATTGGTAGTGAAACCTTTCCATTACCGTCACCATTTATGGTCCTTGCCACCCAAAACCCTGTTGAACAGGAAGGTACCTACCCACTACCAGAAGCACAAACTGACCGTTTCTTGCTTAAATTGCTGGTTGATTACCCATCTATTAGCGATGAACGCTTGGTTTTAGACCAATCACTTACCCGTGAGCGTCCAAACATTAATCCAGTAATGAGCAGTGAAGAGATGAGCAAAGCACAGGCCTGCATGCATGATGTCTTTATTGACGATCGCCTCAAAGATTACTGCGTGGCGCTGGTTCGTGCCACTCGTAATCCGCTGGAAGCTGGCATTAGTGACCTCAATGGTCTTATTGAGCTTGGTGCAAGCCCTCGTGCAGTTATTGGCCTTGCCCATGCTGCCCGTGCGAATGCCTACTTAGATGCCCGTGCGTTTGTCACACCACAAGATGTGAAAGCAGTTGCCCCACATGTGCTACGCCATCGCTTACAGCCAAGTTATGAGGCCGAGGCGGAAGACCTTGGCCCCGATGAACTCATCTCTCGTCTGTTGGAACATGTTCCTGTACCATAAAAGGCCACAGCAATGACCGATACAGATACTAACATCAAAGAATTATTGCGGCAGGTCAAACGTATTGAATTACGCACCCGCCAAGCAATGAACGACCTCACCGCAGGCGCGTATAAATCGCGCTTCCGTGGCCAAGGTATGGAGTTTGAAGAAGTTCGAGAATATACGCCGGGCGATGACATTCGCCATATTGATTGGAACGTCACCGCTCGCGTCAAAAAACCGTTTATTAAAGTGTTCCGTGAAGAACGTGAACTGAATTTAATGATGCTCGTTGACTGCTCTGGTTCTATGCAATTTGGCGCATTACCTGGCTTATCACCACGGACAAAAATGGCCGCCGCCGCAGAAGCAGCAGCGGTTATTGGTATTACCGCCATGCAGAACAAAGATAAAATTGGTCTGGTAGGCTTTAGCGACCACACCCATATTCATCTCCCCGCCAAACGTGGCCGTAACCATGTTATGCGGATGATTCGGGACATTCTTGATACCAGTAATGACCCCAACACAAGTAGGCACGCCACAGATATTAGCCACGCGCTTGATGAGCTACGTCGGGTTATGCGCAAACGGTCTGTCTGTTTTTTGATTAGTGATTTTATGAATCCAGAAATCGGCTTTCCGCTCGCCTTACGACAAGCTGCTCGCAAACATGATATTATTGGCCTACGCCTGAGCGACCCCTCTGAATCACATTTACCAAAAGGCTCTGCGCCACTCGTTTTGCAAGATCCAGAAAGTAACGAAACACTGTGCCTTGCCAACAATGGTAAGGCTCGTCGTCGCTATCGCCAAACCTGGGAACAACAGCGGGAAGAAACAGAACGCACCTTCCGCAAGGCCGGTTGTGAATTAGTCGATTTAGAAACAACCGGAAATATTGTTACAACATTACAACGTTTTTTCACAAGCAGACGCAGGGCGGTGAAATGACAGTACGATATATTTTACTTAGCTTAGTCCTCTTATACACAAGCCTCCATGCTGCCACAGAAGCATCTGTGACCATGCATGCATCTGCCCAACAAGTTTCTGTGGGTGATGAACTACGCATCACCGTATCTTATCGCTGGCCAAGTGATTGGACAACGACAGCTGATCCATCACCGTTGCATACTTTTGAACAAGCAGACCTCTTCATTACGGACATTCCCCCCGTGCGCATAAGTGATACTGGCGCTCAGATGCAACGTGAATGGGTTGTTACCGTTATTGCCCAGTACAGTGGGCCGTGGTTATTACCACAGCCATCCTTTACCTGCACCAGTCCTACCGGAGAAGAAAGAGTCAGCACCGCTTCTGAATTACTTATTCAAGTTGGTACCGACAGCAACCCGCCAAAACTTGCACCAGCCAGTGATCTCTGGCGCATTGGTGATGACAGCTCACAACAACCAACCTCTTATACAACATGGTTTATCAGTGGGTTCGTGCTGCTTATTGTGCTTGTTATTTATTTTATTCGCAAACAAAAACCACCTGCAATTATTATTACTCCTTATGAACATTTTCAATCTGACCTACTGAGCATAGATAATTGTACGACAGGTAAAAGTGCCGGCAGTTTACTCAGTCAGGCCCTACGTCGTTATTGCGGCACCCAGGGAAATTTTGATGGAGAAGGTGCTACCACCAAAGAAATGCGCCAACTGGTTATAGATTCCTTACCTGCTGAACAGGTTCGTTCCCTCTGCCGTATTTTAGAAAATATCGATGCATTACGCTGGCAGCCGGATGATTACGAAAAAATAATTGTTATGCCTTTAGTGGAACAAACCAAGGAATGGGTACAGGGTGAAGAACAACGTCTTGCCAAACTTGCTGAAGCAGCAAACGATACAGACGGAGACCGCTCATGAATGAAGCAGCCTATCGTTTTGCAGACCCGTGGTTTTTATGCGCTCTCATCATTCCACTGTGGGTGCTCTTCCGCGCCCAAAAAACAGGTGGTGCCGCCTTTGGTGCCTATAGCATTGCCCGCATCGCCCTACGCCCAAGCAGAGGACCACTTTTTTTCCGTTGGGGCATGGCAATAGCCCTCACCCTACTGACGGTTGCTCTTGCTCGCCCACAATTTGGGAAAAGCACACAAGAATATACCATGGAAGGTCGTGATTTAATGATGCTCATTGACCTGTCTGGCTCTATGCAGGTTGATGATATGGAAAACGAACAGGGTGAACGCATAGATCGTTTACGAGCGGTCATGCATGCTGCGGAAATATTTATTAAGGGCAGACCAAATGACCGGCTTGGACTCGCTTTTTTTGCCGAACACGCTTTAACCAGTTGCCCGCTGACCTATGACCATGCCACCCTTTTTGATTTCCTGACCCGTACCGAAGAACAAATGCGCCTGCTCTGGAAAAAAGATTCTGGCCTACTCGGCCAAGGCACCAACATTGGATTGGGGCTTGGCACCTCTTTACGCCGCCTTGGTGCCTTAGACGATGATAAGAAAAAAGAAGAAAGCGCCACCAATGCTACTGCTCCAGATGAAGAAAAAGAAGAGGCAGGCCGCGCCATTATTCTGATTACCGATGGGCGAGATTCACGCAATTTACGTAACTGGGTGGACCCCTTAGAAGCCGCTCGTCATGCGCGTAGTCGTGATATTCATATTCATGCTATTGGTGTCGGCAACCCCAAGGGTACTCGCACCACAACTGATATTCTAGGCCGCACTCGCCTAGCACCTATTGGCGCTGACTTCCTCCCAGACATGAGCCGCTTGCATACTATTTGTAACCTCACAGATGGCATGGCCATGCAGGCCGGTAATAGAGAAGAGCTCGAGTCTGTTTTTGAAAAGGTCAATGAATTAGAGCCAAGCCCACAAAGCGTCCGTGTACGTGAAGATTATAGTGATCGCTATTTTTGGCCGCTCTTATGCGGAAGCATTCTCTTAATACTCCTGCTCATTGGTGAGCCTCGTTTCCGAGGGGTTGCCGCATGAATATCGCCTTTACTTATCCATGGGTTTTAGCATTACTTCCCGTAATCTTGGTCTGTTTTGTTGTACGTTTTTTATACCGTAGCGCTATTGCCAAACGACAAACAAGCATTGGTGCTACCACCCCACATTTAACTCGTTCTTTCCACCCTGCCATGACAGGGCTGCGCCAATGTTTTTTATGGTCTGGTTGCGCACTCCTTATTGTTACGGTTGCAGGCCCACGCTGGGGCCAAGGTGAAAGTACCCGCGCTGCACGTGGTTCAAACATTGTCTTCGCCATTGATTGCAGTCGCTCTATGTTGGCAGATGACATGTATCCAAACCGCATGGAAGTAGCCCGTAGAAAAGCATTAGAACTCATGCGAGCAACCCCAGAGCACCGCGTAGCTCTGATGCCGTTTGCCCGTATTGCTACTTTACGTTGCCCACTTACTGGTGACCAGCAGGCAATAGAAGATATGCTCCAAGACTGCTCACCAGATTTATTTCCAGCAGACGCTGGCCTCCAAGGCACAGCTATTGGCAACACCGTTCTTGAATCTATTTCTTTGCTCGACAGACATAGTGATCGTGGCCTTGCCATACTGGTTCTATCTGACGGCTCCGATACCGATGAAGAACGCATCCAAGAAGCTGCACAAAAAGCACAGGAACGCGGCATCCGTATTTATGGTCTATTTCTTGGTGATGCAGACCGCACCGTCAGCATGTTGATTGATGGCAGAGAGCGCATTATGAACGCAGAAAAGAGTAGTCTTGATATTCTTGCTGAAACCACCGGTGGAATAAGCGTTAATGCCATGCCTGACAATACTGACATGCAAACTATTGGCACGCATATCACCAACAATAATAAACAAACAGAATGGGAAGAAAAACGCAGACTTATTCAACTCGAACGTTTCCAATTCCCACTGATTGGTGCCTTTATTTTCTTTGCCCTTGGCTTTCTTCTTCCGCTTCGTCGTAAGGGGTAATCTATGATTCACACATTACTCTTTTTGTTTTCTACCTGTTGTTTGTGCCTCAGCTCCCTTGCTGCCGCCGATCAGTGGGATGAATTAGAAGCAGCCACTTTACTCAGCACCACCGACTCCAAAACAGCACGGACACAACTCGAAGATATTCTGACTGAAAATCCGTTATTTTATGCAGCACATTACAATCTGGGTTGTCTGCTGATTGAAACAGAATTAGATAACGCCGTTCGTCACTTACGTACAGCTAGCGCAAGTCCAATTCCGGCACTGGCTGCACGAGCCGAACATAATCTTGCACGAGCCCTGTATGACCAAGGCCGTTTGCAAGACGCTCTAGCCGCAGCAACCGCTGCTTTAGAACGCGAGCCAGAAAATACAGATTATGTACAATCTCGAAATGAATTACGTCGAGTATATTTTTTACGTCGTGATCAAGCAAAAAAAGAAGCAGAAGAACGGGCAAAACAATTACGCTTAATCACCAAAGCCTGCCCCGATGCAACGGTCAACAGATTATTTACGCATACACTACAAGCCGCTGGTGGTACTGGTGCTCCCTACCGTTTTAGTAGTGATCCAGAGAAACCATTACCTGAAGGGTTAACGGTTAGCGAAACAGGAGAACTTTCTGGGACACTCAGTGAAAAAGGTTCTCATACCTTAGAGATAACCGTCTACGATGAAAATAGCTCAGCCGTTGGTAGCTGTACCCTTACCGTCTTACCAGAGCCAGCCATTCTAACCGAACAATTACCAGAAGCGATTCTCAATAATACCTACACGGCTCAGCTCAACTGTGAAGGCATTACCACAGCCAGCTGGTCTGCCAGCACCTTACCAGCTGGGCTTACTATCAATGCAAAAACAGGTGCACTCAGTGGAACACCAACAAAAGAAGGCTCCTACCCTCTTACCATTACGGTGAGTGATGGCACCCGTTCTGCTCATAAAGACTACACACTTATTGTCAGCGATAGTTTTGCTCCAGATCATGCTGATTTCCCCGCAGCAACGGCATGGACTCCGTATACTCACACCATTACTATGCGTGGACCAAGCGGCCGTTATAGTTTTGCGGGTGAAGCAGGCGGCTTACATGTCAGCGAAACAGGAACGCTTGCCGGTTCTCCTGAAGATGCTGGCACGATTGAATTTCCCTTGGAAATTACCGCGCCAACAGGCGATAAACGAGGTTTCAAACTTCAACTGCCCGTTAATAAAGCTCCAGTAATTACCGAAAGTGAACCCATTACTCTTAAAACAGGGCACCCTATTCAACGGCCACTCGCTCATGAAGGCGGAACCCATCCCTTTTCTTGGGAGGTTCAATCGGGCCTCTTACCAGAAGGCTTGCGCTTAGATACCGACGGGGTCATCCGCGGTGCAACACCAGACCCTGCCGCAGCCACCATTAGTGTACGCTTGAGTGACCGCTGGGGTGCACAAACAGAACTAGAAATAACGCTACAAGTCGAATCATCTCCAGATGATCCACAACAACAGCAAGAAGAACAAGAACAACAAGCAGAAAACTCTGAAGAGCAAAACGAAGAACAGCAAGACAGCGAACAGGGTGAGCAAGAACAACAAGAGCAAGCCCAGAACTCTGACGAACAACAGGAACAGGGTGAACCATCTCAAGAAGAGAACGAATCATCACCTGAAGAACAAAGCGAACAGCAAGCTGCCCAAGCTGCTGAGGAAGCCGCTGAGAAAGATGCTGAACAACAAAGCGATCGTCTTAAAGAGGCTGCTGCCGCATCGTGGTTAGACAGTTTACCTGAAGAACGTGATGAAGCACTACGTTACCAGTTGCTTCAAGGACGCGTTCCCCAAACTGAGCAGCAAGGAGACCCTTGGTGATTGCTGCTCTCTACCGCTGCCTTATCTGCTGTTGCTGCCTAGTATACGCCTACGCCCAAAACGCAGGTGCAACATGGACCCTGCCAAACCCAGCGGTCCCCAATGTACAAATGCAGCTCACCCTGACCGTGAAGAATTTTGATGAACGCATTAAAACCCTCGACCTGCCAAGTGTGGCCGGAATAAATTGGATCACCATTCAACGTGGCATGAGCCGCTCCAGTACACAAATCATCAATGGCACGCAAACAAGCACCACCTCTATCGACCTGACCATAACCGTCGTTTGCACCCAACTTGGCACCATTCAAATCCCATCGTTTGCTGTCGTTGGTGAACAAGACATACGTCTCATGACTCCCGCAACAACGCTGACAGTGCAAAAAGCTCGCTCTGATCTCACTGGAAACTGTGCCGTTAATATTCGCTTTGAACCAGAAACAATTGTTCCTGGGCAAACCTGTACTGAAATTTATACCGTATATCTTCAACGAGGCTATTCCATTAACGATATTAACGGTTCCAAATTACCAGACGAATTTATTTTACTTGGCGACGTTGACCAGCAACAAAGCAGCACGACTGATGCCCGAGGAAAAACGTGGAGTGTTTTTACTTTTCGTCAGAAATTTACCGTCAGCACAGCCGGTAGCTATACCGCAGGCAGCCAACAGCGTTATGGCCAGCAAGATGTTTTTAGACGCTTACGTAATGCTCAGCATATTGCAGTTAAACCAACAACCCTTACGGTAAGCCCATTGCCAAGTGTTGGCAGACCTGCTGATTTTGCTGGCATCGTTGGTTCTGTCACCATTGAAACCAAACTTGACCGTGAACGAGTTGCCCTTGGCGAAGGCGTTGCCCTACATGTTCAAGTCAGTGGCAACAAACAACTAGACCTGTTAACTCAATTTGTGCTTCCTCCCCTTGATGGCGTAAAAGCCTACCCCAAAGAGGAACAGTCAGACGAAAATAGCCGTACCTTTTCTTGGGACTTAGTACCAGAACAAGAAGGTTCTATCATTATTCCAGACATCAGTGTTTCATGGTTTGACCCCGACAGCACAAGCTATCGCCGTAGCCATTCTGCTCCGTTATCGCTCACCGTTCTACCTGGTCGCAACCGTTCTCTTGGACTGGTTGGCACCGTTCATGCCAACAACGACGACAAGCAAGAAAACACCACCACCCTCGCAGGTATAACCCTCCCCGCTCCACGTGCAGGCAATGCTTCTGTCCACTTTCCTATCCTCTGGTCTTGGTGGGCTTTGGCTACAGGGCTGTTTGCAGGATGTGCTGCCACCCTCCTTAGCCATTTTCTGCATAACCGCGCACAAAACAATGCTGGGGCTAACATAAACAGTTACCGCAGCGCCCTACTCAAAGCACTTGCAGAAAACAACCTAGATGCAGCCAACCAACACCTCCATTCTATACAACATAACATAAGCAATTCAGAACAACACCAAACATGCAGCCAACTCCTGCAACAAATAGAAGCCGCCCGCTTCGGTAACGGCACCCTTTCCGACGACCTTCGCAAACAGGTTCAACAATTTTGCAAAGGCTTATGAGAGTAGATTCAAAACGTCTTGTGTAAGAAGGAAAAGGGGGAAAAGGGAAAAATGGGAAGAGAGGATTTAAGCTATAAAGCCATAGGAGCCATGATTGAAGTCCACAAACAATTGGGCCCAGGTTTTCTTGAAAGCATTTATCACAGAGCTCTAGAAATTGAATTTACCGAACAAAACATTCCCTTTGAATCCGAAAAAGAAATCCCCCTCATCTACAAAGGGGCAAATATAGGCACACATAGACTTGATTTCCTCATAAACAATGAGCTCATTATTGAACTAAAAACGGTAGACATACTCCATAAAAAACATTATGCCCAAGTTAAATCATACCTCAAAGCAACATCCAAAAACGAAGGCCTGCTTGTCAACTTCTCTGAGGGCAAACTTGATCCAAGAAGGGTCTTAAACAATGGTTAAACCTTCCCCCTTTCCCCCTTTCCCCCTTTTCCTTCTTACACGAACCGCTCTTTGGCTACAAACACTTCTGTTGCTAACAGGTGGTATTCTGAGCACCTTTGCAGCGGAAGCGGACTATCAGGCGTGGGCGCAAGGGCGACCTGCTGAAGCGCTAGCGGGTCTGGAACAACAAGCTTTTTCCGATACAGAGCGATGGGATTATTGGTATGACCTTGGATTAGCTGCTGCTGAAGCCGGACAAGAGGGCAAAGCTATTGCGTGGCTTTTACAGGCACGTGAACGCGCCCCACATGAAGAAGATATTCACACCGCACTCACCGCTCTTCAGGTACAACTGCCCACACAATGGACAGATACCCTTGGACCTTTAGCATGGCCGGGCATGGGCATCTACGGTATCATCTTACTCTTTATTGCAGGGCTCTTACTTGGCGCTGCCGTTTGCATATCAAAACGACGTGGACTCAGTATTTTAACAGGTTCTTTTTTACTCGCCCTCGTACTACCCGGAGTTATTGCCCAGACACGAGATGCCAGCATATCCTATCGTTCCATAGTCCAAGACACCCATTTACTTGATAGCACAGGCCATCCAATAACCCCACTCAGAACCGGAAGTATTCTTATTCAAGAACGCGAACTACCTGGCGGACGACTACTCGTACAACTCCCACAAGGCCAACGCGGCTTTGTTGAAGGCGCCGATTGTACAGCTCGCGCCAAGTAAGATAAACCCAAAAGACTTTTATCCACATTTTTCGCAGGTTACACGGATTAAAGACCTGTTCTAACAATATGTTCAGAATATCTCCGCATCCATTTTCTCACTACAATTGTTCACCTACTTCGCTACAAAACAAACGGATTCTCATATACACCGGTTCTCGAACTCGAGAGGCCTTATCTATAATAGGCTTTCTACCCATTGACTTAGAAAGCAAAAATATACAATAAGGGGGCTATTTTCGTATGTGTTTGCTCTAACAAGGGCATATGTTAGCTCATCCACTCGGAGTACTTATGAATGCCGATAAGAAGGTTCTGGAAAGACTACAAGAGTTGATCGACCGTGGGTTGGAAATTGAAAAGACTAAGAAGCATCCACCACCGAACTGTATTGGTTTTGATTCAACCGTAGATTCTCAGGCGGCCAATCAATGGTATACAAGCGCCAAAAGCATTCTAGGCAAGTCCTTCGGGAGAGACAGTGAGCACTACTGTCTCTTCGAAAAATGCTGCGAGAAGAGGCTTACCTATTCTCCACTACACAAAGGAATTGGCATCCTTACGGCAGCAAAGGAAGACCTTGAACATGGCTATGTGCAAGACATCAGAAATCTTGTTGCAGCTGAAATGTTCTCTGACCTATTGGATCAAGCATCAGAATTACTTGAAGCTGGCTATTCCGGACCAGCTGCGGTTCTTGCCGGCGCGGCTCTTGAGAACAACCTCAGGAAGCTATCTAGCCTGGCCAATGTCAATCTGCCCGACAACCCCAAGCTTGACTTCATGAATGCCCAACTGGCAAAGGTCGGCACGTATAACAAGCTCACGCAGAAGCGCCTGACGGCAATTGCGGACATTAGGAACTCTGCAGCTCACGGAAAATGGGGTGAGTTCACAAGTGAAGATGTGGGGGATATGATCAAGTGGATTATGTCATTCATCGAAACCCATTTAGGCTAACAAAACGATGCTGCGAACAACTCTTCGTGTTGCCACTAATCTTTAATCTTATTCTAAAGAGATGCTATGTACATTGATAGTAGGAAGTTCAATTACGATAAGTTTTCATATGACAACTCAGAGAAGTTGGTTGAACGTGATAAAGAATTTTTACGTGAAGGCTATAAGACATGGATGGAAAAATCTGTTTCCGACATTGTTGAACGTCAGTGGGAAATTGATGACATTGGGGCCGTTGAACAAGTTGGCCCATTTGTACGATTGCTTAAAGAGGCAGAGTTTACGTATTCTGTAGGTGCTTACATCAGCACGATAGCGCTTGTTGGTGTGTGCGCTGAAGACCTATGTCGTTTTTTTTCCTCAAGCGCTGGTTATTCCATGGACTCTGACAGTCAATTTAAACGTGTTGATAAATTGTTGAAGATAGGGGCCATAAGTCAGTCAATAGCAGATGAGTTCACTGTCATTCGACGGCTAAGAAATGACTGCCTCCACTACAATGATGGTTTTAAGCAAAAAGGCACAGATGAGATTAAAGCAAACGCACTAAATGCAATAAACTCTATTAAGAGTATATACTCAAAGATCATAGGCGCCGTAGACTACGGTAACATAAATACCGATGTCTTCATAAATATGATTAAAACAATAGCGGGCGAGTCAGTGGGAAGCGAGCCTGGATCACTTGGGTTAGAAAATGCCATTACAAGGACTCGGAATATATTTTCTGAGGCATTTGGGATAGATCTCTCCATGAATAACGGCGGGGCACATGTCTACAAAACATCAATTTTTATGGTAGATGACGTTGATCCTCACAGCTCTCCCATTGAGATTGCCATGACGGATAAAATGTCTGGAATGACTGTCATCGTTGACTTATCGGATTCTGAGCTCAGTGTTATTCGGCTGAAATCTATTAATCCAGGCGATACAATACTTGCGTCCATAAAATCTATTCCCAATGGACTTGGCGTGACAGGGGCATGGACTTTATGGTCGGAACCCAGAAAGTTAAAATAACAAAGCGGCGCACCGAGCCTTGGCCGTTAGAGTGTCCGCTAGGACTAGGTTCGCTATAACCGAATAAATCAATATTTGAGATATAGGGGTATCTATATTATTACTCATGAAAGTTCATGTGTTTTAAGAAAATCAGTCTGCTATGAGCAGTGCCTCGGCTTCTTTATTCCATAAGCCGCCGTGTTTGGTGCATGCTTTTGCGAGTTCTGGATAGCCGGAAGTTGCTAGGTCTGCTATGGCGGTGAGGGGCATGTTACTGTGTGGATAAATTATTTTTTTACCACCACCCAATTCGGGGAGGTTCATGGTCGCTGCTTCGGCTGCTTTGAGGCCGCCGATGTGAGAAAGCATGATAGCTGGCTCTATCTGTTCTTGCTCAATAAGTTGCAAGACATCGCGTAAGTCTTTTGTGGTGGAACCGGTTGTGCCTATAATATGCGTACCACGATAATGGACGCTGTGGAAATTAATGGGTGCGGTAAATTGTGTATCTGTTGGTCCTGCAAAGAAATTGAGACAGCCATCCTCTGCCAAGACACTATCAGCCAAGCTCACCACGGGCTCTACTGCTGCAAATACGAAGACATCATCACAGGCATCTGTTATGGTTTCTGTGCGTGCATCAATAATGTGCACGGGGCGACCTGCAAATAAGGTGCGCGCCCGCGCTAAGCGTTCATCATCTATGTCAGTCATGACAATGCGGGAGGGCCCGTTTTCTATTCCCAACAATAATTCTGCCATGCCGAGGCCCATAGGGCCACAGGCAGCAAGTAAAGCACAGCAACCATCAGGGCACACACCCATAACATGCTGGCCATCAACAATGTGGTATTGCGCACGAACGGCATGTAATAAACAGGCAAAAGGCTCTGCTAAGGCCGCCTGATAAAAGGCAGAACCATTCCACGGAATAAAACAATCATGGTCTAGTATTTCAGCGGTTAATTTCATATAGGTAGCATCACCACCTGATTCTGGGAAAGAAAAACCTATCGCCTTCCAGCTCTCCCCCTGCCGATACAAGGCTGGCTGTACGGCAAAACACTGGCCAATAGAATATCTGTCAGTGAGGTTCTCTCCAACTTCTCTAATGCGACCAGAAAATTCATGGCCCATAATAGTTGGCTGTTCGGCAATATCATCTGGGATACGCTTATGATTACTGCCCTGCACAATCGCTTTCCATGTTGAAAGACAGAGGCTATCGCACACCACTTCCGCTAGTAATTCATCCGCGCCACAATCAGATAAGTCAAAAGACTCCACTCGAATATCATTCGTGCCATACATCCGTAGCGCTTCAGTTTTCATTTTTATACCTTTGTAAAAAAGAGGGGATTATGGGGATAAGAGAGATGAAGGGATTTTTTCTGAATGCTCTATTCATAACAACCCACCATCTCCATAAATCTCCACATCCCCCGATCCTTTTACTCTTCTAATTATTACACCACAGCGATACGGACAGTGAAGTCTCGGGTTTCGCCGGGAGCGAGGTATTGGAGTTGGCCGTTTTTCTCAAGAGTATTGCGGTCGGCAACGGTGCTGGTACCTGGCTCTATCCCCATGACATAATCACCTTGGCCTGGATTTTTCCACTGAGTCAACCATGGCAAGGTGTCTTGAGCAAAGGATACTTCAAGACCAAGGTTGAGACGCTCATTGCGCAAGAGTGCGGTTGCAAAACCGTTTTTATCTGCGCGTACTTTATGGAAATAACATTGCTCTTGAATATGCGGCTGCGGAGCTGGAAATTGTGACCAATTATCTAGGCCTGCTTTTGAGTGGTCATCACGCGGCGAGACCTCTTCTGCATCAACAGTCAATGTACCGCCTTCATCCAGTAACGGGAAACCAGCATTGATATGATAGAGCAAACAAATTGGTGCTTTTTCAAAACCAAAATTTTCAGCTTTATCATGAATGGTGATACCGTTTGATCCCACACTACTGGTAATAGTACGAGTAAGGCGCAATTTATGGCCAAAGAGACTCGCCTCTTCTACAATACCAGTCACCTCAATCAGATACTCGTCTCCTTCCCAGTAGGCACGTGCATTCACTTCACGAGCTGGGAGCGTGGAGTACCGACCGTGTAAACCAAGGTCGAGTTCGGTTGCTTCATCATGGCATGGTGGGCCAAAGTTGCTGAGACCACAGGTTGTTAACAAACCTCCAGTAAAAGTCCGCAACCACTGCACACCTTCTGGCTCATAATATGCCGGATGGATTTCACCAACGGGTGTTTGATAAGCAATGTTTAATCCCTTAAAAGAGGCACCGCTAATATCAAGTCCACGCGATGGTAAGACTGTGCAACGAAAGATACCCGTATCTATGTCTATAGCATCTAAGCCCGCTGCCTTACCGTCTTCCAAGGTATATCTACGAACACCTCCCATTTGGTGCTGATGACCGACTCGCTCATGCATTTGCGCGCGCGTGAATTGTTTGCCTGCATATTCCATGCCTTACTCCTTTTGTTCGGAATCTAATGAAAAAACAAGCACATACAAATCCTTATTCTTTCATAAATTGGAGTAATTCGGCAGCACTCGCACTGCGGGCATTACGAACGAAGAAACCTGACGACAGAGTGCCAAGTTGAAGCCGTTCTGCCAGAGGAAGATCTAAAAGCAGGCCAGTGAGGTATCCGGCATTAAAGCGGTCCCCCGCACCAACACTTTTCTTGGGCTGGGCACAGTATGGGCCAACAACCGTCTCTGCGGCTTCTGCGGTAGCCGCAGTGGCGCTTTTAACTAAATGAATGCCCACTTCACTGATCTGGCAATAGTCTCGTAATTCAGCGGCGAGTCTGTTAAGGCTTTCGAAAGACCCATCTGCTTCTTCTATTGTGAGTATGCGAGCAAGCTGATTGGCTTCGTTACCATTCAGACTCAAAGATGTGCGACCTGCCACTTCAAAACCTTTGAGTGTATCCAGCATCTCAAGTATATCATCAGCACTACGGCTTGATGGGTCAGCGAGATCCGAATAGATATGCGGTCTATGAGAAAGCTTGCTCAGGACCTGTTCTTGCAGGTGTTTCCAACAATCGGTCATGAAAGGAAACAAGGACCATGAGGTGAGTACAATAGCCGATGCTGCTTGGCATGATTGAAAATAG
Organism: Planctomycetota bacterium; assembly: GCA_016745075.1. Taxonomy (GTDB): domain Bacteria; phylum Planctomycetota; class UBA11346; order UBA11346; family UBA11346; genus JADGDD01. Next base: position 148,576 of record JADGDD010000004.1, read on the forward strand.
GAACCACCTGTGAGTAAATGCTGGTCTAAGTAAGCTGGTGTTATCTCGGCAAAATGACTTAAAAATGCGAGCATCAGTTTACCATCATCAAATTCATAACACGTTACTGTACCCGGTTCCATGATGGATGTCGCACGGTAGCATTTATTGATGTAGCCTTCAAAGGCTGAATGGTACGGCTCTCCAAAACTGGCGTAAGCATGCAATTGAAAACCAAAAGTTGCGATGCCATCTCCCATATTTTGAGAACAACCACCTGCGACCTCTTCAGAAAGGACGGCTTCTCTGAGCCCGCTTTTCCCAGCGCAAGCACTTGCCCATACACCAAAATCACCAATGGTTGAAAGTGCTTCATAAGATTGTGGAGAGGTTCGCTCACCAACAACGGTCACCATTTGGTCGACCATAGCATCAAAGCCTGCTACAATCGTATGCTCTGGTATGATAGCCATTTTTTCAGCAAAACTTGTAGCTGTTTTATTCAGCAATATGGAATCCATAAAAACCTCCTTGCAAATATGTACGGTACACGACTGCGAGACTTAAGATGCAGATAAAACAACGCCACCAACTTTATTAATAAAATCATGTAAGGAACAATCTCTTGTTGTGAGAAGCAACGCTTCATCATCAAAGCCCGTATCACCGTTTTCACTCCGCGCATGAAAATGACGTGCTGCTGCATAGCCTTCCACTATAGCGCTATAATCGGTGCCTTGTTCTAAACACAGGGCGAGGGCACCTGCAAAACGGTCTCCTGCACCAAGTTTGCGAGGCAGGTCACGGCCCACGCGAAATACCGTATCACCTAAACGTGCATTTTGAAAACGCTGCAATAAATCATCTACGTGAGCAGATAAATCTTCTGTGGTAAAAACAATTGGCCATTTCTTTTGTAGAGCTGTGGCTGCTTGTTGCATCGCATGTCTGGTTCCATCGTAAACATCTTCATGTTGCAAGACGGTAGCTAATAACGGTTCATTGGGACAAAAGGTATACCCAAGATAGGCAGCACAGGCATGCCCTAGGTTATGTATAAATAATTTACGCTCTACCCAAGCCGTTATTGGCGACTGAGCAGAAAGCCATTCACATGCTGGAATAGTTTGACGAAAAGCGTCTTTATCTACAATAAGTGTATTATAGGCCTCTGCATAGACGAGCAGTGGATCAACTCGCCGCACCTCTTCTGGAATAAGTGGAACCATTTTACCAATGCTGGTTTCCACGAGACCTGGAAAGAATTCCTCTGGATAATCTGTGGGCAATACCGCTTGCAATAGACCTTTCACACAAGCAGCCGCTTCATTTTTATTCTCAGCAAGAATAATATCGAGCACTTGTTTATTACCGCTTTCTACACGGTACTTCAGTCCTGCTGCAATAGTTTGCGCTACAATCGGCAATGCACTAGCACCAACACTCGTTGCAACAAGATCGGCTTCAGCAAGTTTGCGTTGGACGGCATCAAAGTCACCACCGTAAACACCATGCACATCCTTTATGCGTAAACGCTCATCTGAACCATCTAAGTGACGAATAATAACATCATAAAAATTATATTCATTCAAAGCGGTTATAACCGTTTGGTTAACATCAATAAAACAAATACGCCAACCTGAACGAGCAAACACTTGCGCAATAAATGAGCGACCAATATTCCCTGCACCAAATAAAACGAGTAGCGGTTTTACCATGGGGTCACACTGTAGTTGAGATAGTTATCGAATGCTTCACGTACTGAAGCTGCCACATGACCAGTGGTCACACTCACATGATGACGATAGCCTTCATAACCAATTTTTTGAAGTTTATTTTGTAAATTATCAATCTGTACAACACCCGCACAACCGAAATACTCTGGTGGAATAACATCTTTGGTAAACTCGCCTTCACCAAGATAAAATTCTAAGCGGCCATCTTGGGTTTTACAGGACGCAAAAGTAATATCGTTATTGGCAATGCGACCAACATTACAGCCCCAGCCACAACCAGAACCAAGTGCTTTTGCGAACATTGGGTGATCAATAACATCCCCTTTACCAGTCATTAAGGTTTGTGGCACAGGACCGCAATGGAAGAGTATGCATTTATTTTCATCATCTCCCCAGTTGTTATTCCAATCAAGACAGGTTGCTGGTGCTTGGGACGCAAGGTTAATAGCATACATACTAATGGCGTTACACGTGTCTAGTTCACAGGCTGCTGGAATACCACGATCATTAATTTCTGATAACAATACACATGGTGAAATATTTAATTCTTTCTCAATTTCAATCCAACAACGGAATGCCATCGCATTCATTTCATATTCTTCAATAATGTCATCAATGACCACACCTGTACGAACAAGCATATCGAATGATTTATCTGGCACACCTTTCCAATTGGTATAACCACGTAATTTTTCTGCTTTTGCCAAATATTCACCACGTTTGGTATCCAAACCACGCACACGCATGAAGACATCTGACATATCTAAGGTTTCTGTGGTAATGTCATATTTTTGCAGGGTCAGTTCATCAAAACGGACCGTCTTAAATGCAGTTGTACGAGCACCAATAGCACCAACCACCATACGCTTCATCCCACCAACCACACGACAAGTACGATCAAATTGATCCATATGCTGACGGAAGGTTTCGCTGCGCGGATGCACAACATGTGGCGTCCACGAAGTAAATGGCGTACCATATTGGGTGAAGACATCCATCACCGAAAACTTACCACAGAAGGCATCTCGGCGGTCTTCAAAACCCATGTTGGTAATTTCATCTGGATACGCTTGAATATAAATAGGAACTTCTGCATCACGCAGAGCTGCAATTGCCCCCGTTTCATCGCCAAAATTGGGCAGACATAAAATAACACCACTAAACTTCCCTTTATTTTCCTTGAGGAAGTTTGCGTACTTTGCGCCATCTGCTGGAGACTCTACGGCACCATAATCGGTGGCGTCTTCTGGCATGACTAAAACATCATGACCGAGACCTTCCAAGACCTCTATCAACTCGGCCCGTGCACCAGAAATAAGTTTTTCTGGGAAAAATCCACGATTGCCGAAAAATAAGGCAAAGGTTGTTTTACGAGAATATTGAATACGTGCCTGCGGGAGTGAGTCTGTCATGATAAAGTCCTTATCTACGTGTCTAAAAAATGGAGAGCAAAGAGAGAAAAACGTGATCTTCACATACCCTCTCACAGAAATGGCTGATCATCTCTTGGAAAGCGCACACGGCTGACCATTACTAGCCGCTTCTCTCTCTTCACTCATCCATATTATTGGGTTAAACCGAGAATGCCGGCACTGCCCGCTATTTCGATATCATTATTAATAACATGAAGCATAGCATCATAGACCGCTTGTTGGGCCTTATCCACGCCTTGATCTATTGTTTGCTCATAGGGTTGACGAATTGCTGTTGCAATATTTATTTTTGCAATGCCATGCTTGATACTGTCCATGATATATTCTTTACGAATACCCGTTCCACCATGCAAGACAAACGGCACATCAATCGCTTCACGAATACGGTCCAGATGTGCAATATCAAGACGTGCTTCTAATTTTTTTTCATTTTTCTTGGCAGCAGAAATGGCACCATGAATACTGCCAATGGCCACAGATAGCCAATCTGTTTTAGTTTCTTCTACAAAACGTTTCGCTTCTTGTGGATCCGTAAAACCTTTACCGCTGGCAAAGAGTTCTTCATATGGTGGCATTGGTCCATCTTCGTGCCCCATTACTGCACCAAGTTCTGATTCCACAGAAACACCCGCTGCATGCGCTACTTCACAGATGGCCTGAGTTGCTGCTATATTATCATTAAGTGATAAGCGAGAGCCATCAACCATAACAGACTCATAGCCCATATTGATTGCTTCGGTAATTTCTTCGATATACGGCACATGGAACTGGTCTTCGTCAATCACGGGAATATGATCGAGATGCAAACGTGTATGGAGAGGATCTTTATCTCTTTCGTATTGATCACGAATGGCCTTCATGCTGCCACTTTCAAATTTCACCCATTCAAGACGAGCCACCATGATGAGGCCAAAAGCATTACAGTCACGCAAAGCCTGCACAACTGGGGCCATCATTGGCAAATAAGGGATGTTAAAACCCGGAACAACAATGCCTGCCTGCTGTGCAGACTGCATAAGTTGAGCGGTTGTCGGTGTTGATGATGCCGTGGTATTCATGAATATCCTCTTTCCTTCTGACGAGCATATGAAGCTCTTCAAGACAAAGGAATGGACTTAACTGCATCTTGCATGTATATTTCCGCACCATGGAGGAATGAACATATGTCTGGATATGCAATCGACCGCGATGCGCTCAATCACACTCTGGGCCTGTTCAGCCAAACGCTCAAGATACGGGCGACCTTCTTTGATCGTGATCATAGAGAGCTGGGCGACCTTGATATTGCAGACCGCTCACCGTACTGCGCTCTTCTCCGCCAAAACCCTGAGATGGATGCCCAGTGTAGGGAATGTGACCGGCAGCATATTGGAGCCGCACAAGAGATTGGTCGTGCTCACATTTATCGTTGCCATCGAGGGTTATGGGAAGCTGTTCTCCCACTTTTTAATAATCGTCAACATTATATCGGAGCCGTACTCTGCGGTCAGCTACGCGCAACCGGACCAGCAAGAAAACGACACATAGATAATGAGCACCGCGAAGCCTACCAACAATTACCACAAGTTGGCGCAACACAGTTCCAGCGTATTGTTGACCTGCTCTCTTTTGTATGCCAATACATTATTGACCGCGAAGTCATTCGAGCACAGGAACCGGACTGGACTGAAACCATTGAACGGTTCATAGATAATCATTTAGCGGAGCCACTCCCCGTAGAGCGATTGGCAACCGCTATTGGCCGTAGCCAGTCGTTTGTTGCTCATCAATTCAAAAAAGTATTTCATACAACTCCGTTACGATACATTACCAATAAACGCATGGATGCAGCCTGTGAATGTCTCAAAAAAGGGCGTTCATTACAAGAAACAGCACAGGCAACAGGCTATTATGATGTGTTCCATTTTTCAAAAACATTTCATAAATACAGAGGTGAGCCACCAAGTGTTTTTCAGAAAAAAAACCTAGGCACACATGAGCAAAAGTAATCCGCACGATTTAACGCGAAAGAGCCCTAGATGATTCATTCACTTGGGAAGGTGAAGTAAGTTGGCCCAGCGTTCTTCTTAATAATATACCCTTGATTCGCTTGTATAATACCAATTTCATCAACCCATTCACTTCCATTATGATATAATTCTTTAACAGCACCAGAACCATCTATCCAACGAACAAGGTCTTGTGTATCGGTTATCAAACTAGAAAAAACCGTTAACGCAGACGAAGAAAGATTTGTAGCACCACGATAACCAAGAAGAGAATACCCTGCAGGTACGGTATGTTCACCTTCTGTAGCCAAACGAACACCGGAAAAAGTAACCGTTGTTCCTCCAGTAGTGTTAACGAGATAGCCTTCTCCTGCGACAAGATCACCAATTTCATTCACCCATGCTCCAAGGAATATATCGTAATAGAGTTCTTTGGTTAGCCCTGTTGTATTATCTACCCACCGAACATACTCAAGATCATTGAGGCCTCCGGTAAGACCATTTTGAAAGGCCTGTTGTGTATCTTCTCCTGATCCAGCATAAGCAAATAATGACAAACCTTCTGGAAGCGTAACGGCATATGGTGTAGGCGTGCCACTTCCTGTGAGAGAAAAACTATCAATAGCAATGTTACCGGAATAACTGGCACTGGCTATGCCACGAATACGAATGCGTGTACTGACGCTTATATACGGAGTCATATCAACCACTGCTTGTTCCCACGGAGCAGTGGCACTGGTTTGTTCTTCCCCGACCTGTGACCAAACAGACATCTGCCATGTTTGTCCGCTATCTCGTGAAACATCAATATGCAAAGCATTGATGCTTGCTCCATACATGTGATAATACAGTGAAAATTCTGCCTGTGAAACTGAAGACAAGTTAAAGTCTGCTTCTAAAAAAGCAGCGTCTGTTCCGGAATCGCTATCTCCGCCTGTGTTCCACCAACTGTCCTGAATAAAGAGATAATGACTCCCTTCTTCTGCGTTCTTTGGACCTGATTTTACACCATTAGCATCAGGTGGGGCTCCTGTTTGCCGCACCCAATCAATATTATCAGATGAACTTTGTGTCCAAATTCCCAAACTCGTATTAAAGCTTTCTGTGTATGGCAGGCTGGTACTAACCGGTTCCTGTATTGCAAAATCAACATCACTAATATCAAAGAGACCGTTCCCATCTATTACGCGGATGCTATAATCCGTATCAATTATTTGATCTGTTGGAATGGCCCAAGAATAAGGTCCTGTTTTTGCAATGCCTGTTGCCATTGTTGCGTGAAAGGCATGGCCTTTCCACAATTCTATCGTGACGGTGTTTGTTACCGCCGCACTGGCTGTCCAATTTATTGTATACACGCCACCACGTACCCATGAAACGCCTGCCGTATGAGGGTCTGTTACCACTATTTCTGGACTGGTTACAACAAGCATTACTGGAATAGATACAGGTTCTGCTACAGCGTTGGTATCTGTAATGGTTATATTTCCTTGATAAACACCCTCTGCTATTCCTGTGGTATCGAAACTGACAATCATTTCTGCCTGCTCCCCAAACAAGGTCAACGTGCCTGTTGCGGGTGACAGCATGGCTGCCAATGCTGGGTCTATACTGGCTGTATATGCTAGAGTTCCAACAGTACTATACGCAAGTGAAAAAGAACGCTGAACCGTTTCATTGCTGGACATGTCTACTCTTAACGATGACATAGAGGTTATTATGCTTGGAAGCGAGCGGACCTCTAATGTAACTGGAATTGTCTTTTGGAAAGAGGTATCCGTATTCGTTACAACAAGCACAAGACTATGTGTTCCTACTGCAAGCGCACTGCTCGTGTAACTTATCGTTACTGTATCAAATTCTGTTGTTGCTGTTCCTGCTGTAAGAGAAGGAGTCACCCATGTTTCCGTACCTTGAACAGCAATGGTATATGACAATGTTCCTCCACCTGTATTATGGATAGAAAAGGTTTGTGCCTCTGCATTTTCTCCAACAGCACAGGCTTGTTCTAGCACAGTTGTACTCAAACCAATTGCCGACGCAGCACTGGGCGTTCCTGTTCCATAGACAAACGTCATGGTTGAGCCAGCACTACTTATATCATGTACAACGAATCCCGAAGGGTCCCCACTCCCATCTATCCCATTAGCATTTTTCCACCAACGCGCACTCGGAAGAGTATTATCATCAAAAGATGTTTTCGGGCCAACGCCTCCAGCATGAAATAAATCAGCATCATCGCCTTTATTGCTGGCAGCGTCATCTTGGCCCCGCTCTAAATGAAAAAGGCCATCTGCTTGTTCAATAGAATGTTCAAAGTGCAATGCTTCTGTGCGTTGCTCATCGTCATTGCCTTCAACGCTCTCGTCGATGTGAGAGATAAGCAAGCCGCTATCTGGCACTGTACCTCCGGCTTCCCAACCTCCTGCATGAGAACGGTTTTCTATAAGAAAATATTCTGTAGATGCAGTTGGATTGGTATATTTATAAACAACCGTACCATCCACATCTGCAGATAAACGCAAAGGTGGCGTTAAACTTGTTAACTCAATGGCATCTACCCATCCAGAATGATATTTTAGATAGCCACTTATATTTGCTGGGTTGGTTAAAGAAAACTTACCACCACCTGCCATCATACAATAGGCTCCGGCCCCTCGAGAATAATTGTCCGATGCGTTGGCAGGCTTATCATAATAATCTAAATACTTCCCAAGCATGTGGCCATTTTCATGACAAAAAGGCCCAAGCGTTGGTGTTTCCGTTGCACCAATGTTGGTCATTTGGTAATCATAAATATACATATCAGTATCACCAGAACCGACACTTATAGGAGTGGCAGTCGTACCTCTATGTGGCCACAATCCTGCCGACCAAACTCCACTATTATCACCAGCCCAAAATAAATTGGTGGCTATAATATTAGTTTTACTTGTTGTTAATCCTGAAAAATCGTACCCTTTGGCAACCAGCTCAGCTACCGCATCGCTGATAAGACTGCGACCTGCTGTTAATGGGTTACTACCCAAATCATTGTATGATGAAAAAGGATGTGGCACACGTACATACTCTGTTACATGATTGTTATAACGAAGCCGCCCATTTGATTGAATATAATAATAATCATACACAGAACCAGAGTTATCCCAGTTCCCACCTGGAGCATTACAAAATGTATCAATATCTGCACGGGTAACATCATTACGAGCTGGTTCGTCAGAGAAATCAACGAGTATTGTCAGCCCTATAATATCGCCAAGCGTTGGTGGGTTTTGTGGAGGAGATGCAGGCGGCACAAAAACATCACTTTCAGAAAGAGCACCTGCCAGTTCGTCTGTCTGAGTTTCTTCCTGCTTTTTCCAATTACGATATGCCTGCATCATTTCTTTTTGTTGTTTCCATTTACTTTTTTGATCTACAACAGATTCATATGCGTCATAACCTTCCTGCGCTATTTGCTCAGCAGCACGAGCATGTATTCGTATATGTTTTGATAAACCGAGATCTTCTGGGTTAGCAATTCCCACCCTATGCTCTGATACGTTTAACGAATATCCATCATCGGACAGTTCAGCATAGACATAAGCCTTCGCAGCTACATCAAACACAACAGTATATCCAAGCAGGTCTTCGGTTACGGCGTAAAATTGATCACCATACAATCGCAATTCAATATCTTCACCGTTCGGCTGCGTAAACACCAGCTCACTCCCATCATATATTGCGGCCTCAAGAGAACCGACAACAACACACAACAACAGAATTAACTTAAATGCCTTATTGACAAGGACATAAGATAAATCACTTATTTTTTCCACAGCAATACAACCAGTAAACATCAGATTACTCCTATTAATTATAATCATATTTCTAGGAGCATATAACACATAGTTGAAAAATATTACTCAGTTTTTACGTTTCTTTAGCAAAGTCCATCTTCAGTGCCAATATAAAGAGCATCATCTGCACCCCGCTGTGATAAATCGAAAGCCATTGATCGTATTTGTGTCAGAGTCCTGCCAACAACACAACGAGCAGGAAAACATCCTTGCTGTTCAGATAAAAATAGAATCATTTCTAGGGTATCGTACTCAGCACATATAAATCACTCTCAGCCTACCAGATGGATGCCGCATGACACAACAGCCCAACCTTCTCTTTATCTTAACCGATCAACAAAGCTTTAGCATGATGAGCTGCGCTGGAAACCCATGGCTTTCTACGCCAGCAATGGATACACTTGCTGCAAAAGGGACACTCTTCGAGCGGGCGTATTGCTGTAACCCCGTTTGCATTCCTTCCCGTTTTTCTTTGTTCACAGGTCGTTTTCCAAGTGAAATTGGGCAACGCAGTAATAATGTAAAAAAAGAGATAACAGCCCCTCTTCCTGAGCAAATTATTCAAATGGGTATGGGCCATGTCCTCAAGTCCGCTGGATACGAAACCGTCTACGGTGGCAAAGAACACCTCCCCCTTACGAATGCCGCAGAACTTGGTTTTGATTGTTTTTGTAATGATGAACGTGAATCCCTTGCTGATAGCTGTGCACATTACCTACAACAACCACACGATAAACCATTCTGCATGATTGCTTCTTTAATTAATCCGCACGATATTTGTCATATGGCTATTAGCGAATATGGCAAAACACTCGACCTTGAGAATGCCAGTTGGGACAAAACACCAGAAGCTGCTTGGATAAAAGCGATTATAGACCATGGAGACAAAGAAGAAGCTTGTCTGAAAGAAGCCATGCGTTTACCAGAAGGGATGGCTGAACAGGAGTTTTTTGAAAACCATTGTCCGCCCTTACCTGAAAACCATGCGGTCCAAGAAAATCAACCCGAAGCGGTCGATTTCATTAAAGACCAACGAAAATTCAAACGTTATGCTCATGACCATTTTACAGATGAGCAATGGAGACTCCATCGTTGGGCCTATTGCCGTTTAACCGAACGTGTTGATGCACAAATTGCCACGATTCTTGATGCGCTCGAGAAGAGCGGGCAGCAAGACAATACCGTTATTATTTTCAGCAGTGACCATGGCGATATGGATGCAGCTCATAAAATGGAACACAAAACAGTGCTCTACGAAGAATCAACACACATCCCATTTATTGTTGTAGACCCCACAACAGCCAACACATGCAGTCACAATAGCAATCTTATTTCGAACGGGTTGGATATCCTTCCCACCTTCTGTGATTATGCGGGTATTCCCGCACCAGAAGATCTCCACGGGAAAAGCGTCCGACCATTACTGACCGAAGCATATGTAACCAACTGGCGTGAAACCCTTCCCGTTGAAAGTGAATTTGGTCGAATGATCGTAACGGAAGATCATAAATATATGTTCTACGACACAGGCGCTAATAATGAGCAATTGATAGACCTCAAAGCCGACCCACTTGAAATGCGCAATGCCGCAGGTGATGTAGACAAACAAGCTATTCTGACAGAACACCGTCAACGTTTTGCACAAGCGTTTCGGAAGCAGTAGACGATGAAACGGCAACATATACTGTTGTTTCTAACACCGCTCCTATTGATAAGCTGTCATAACGCAGAATCGGCACGGAACCAAGTCCGAGATAAGGCTGATCATATCATCATCAACGGAACGGTTTCCTACATACAATTAGAGGGCGGTTTTTATGCAATCAACAGTACGGACGGGAAAAAGTATGACCCTAGAAACCTCCCGCAATCATTCCAAAAAGATGGCCTCAAAGTCCGCCTACAAGCCAAAACGCTAGAAAATGCGGCAGGTTTCCATATGTATGGGACGATTATACATATCATTGAAATAACAGAAGCTGCTCAATGAAATTACATTGAGCTCTAAAATGATTACTTCGTGGCAGTAAGACTCTCTTGATAAAGACTTTCAGCAACTTGTATATCATTTTTAATTGGGCTGATAATTGTCGAGGCATACTTCCGAGCAAAGGCTGCTGCCTCAGAATCAGAATACTTCTTAATTCCTTTAACCAAAGAAGCTGATGCCTTTTGTAGTGTTCTTATATTTTCTGGACACAGTGCTTTTTCACAATCAAAGACGGATTTCCAAATTGCCTGCCATGCTGCCAGTGCACTACGCGACTCTTTATCTGTGACAAATATTTTTGCAGCCTGCTTATTTTCTTTCAACAATGCTTTGTTCAAAGTTAGACGCGGATCAACTAAGGCTCGAGCTAATTCACGACCAGACATATCGGCCATTTGCCGTTGTTCCTGCAATACTTGCCAGCGTTCTAGCAAATGACCAGCACTTTGCGGTAAAGACTTTGGTATTTTTCCTTTACCAAAATCGAGGAAAGCCTGAATAGCCATGTCTAAATAATCACCCCGTAATAAAACTAATTGTTTTTCACTACTACAATAATGCGTACCTGTAATTTTCTTTGGGTTTTGTTCAAAATATTCGATACGAGTATCCCAATTTTCAAAAATAGCAGCAGATAAGTCCGCTGCATCTTTCTTAAACTTCTTATGCCGAATTAGACCAGAAGCCATTGTCCATGCCAATGCCCTCCTTACCGTTAACACTTTTTCTTGCAGACACTGTTCTTGCTTTTTATCAAATGCTGGGCCTTTTTCTCCTGTACGTAAAATATCTGGAGCAATAAAACGGCGAAAATGCACTTTTTGTTGCTGTAAAAGATAGAGGCCTCGCGCTGCCTGTTCAGGCTTATTTGCACCGAATGTCATAATAGCAGCCACGGGAATATCTTGTGACCATTTATGATTTTCTGGAAAAAAGTCACCGTAAGTCATAAGCACACCAATAATTTCTGGTGCCACTTTTTTTGCTTGTGCTGCGGAGAAAGCATAGACGAATTGACTCGATTTATATTCACTCATTAGTACCGTTGCATCGACGACTGCCTCTGGGCAACGTTGTGGTAAATCATCTAATATCTGCCGAATTAAATAATCTACTCCACTCCCTGTACCCAGCACTTGCTGTGGAATTTGTACATAAACCCACCCCATCAGCTTAAAAAAAACAAGATGCTTCGTTCGGAATTTATCTGGTTTACACGAACAATGGAGCACAACCGGACAGCGATTTATTTCTGGCTGTTCTGGAGGCAGGTACAAGTGATAACTCACAGGGTTCTCTGAAGCCAAACAACGCACGTTTAAATGCAATTTACCTCGTTCAAGCTCTGCTTCTGAGGTCTGTACTACATTTAGGACCATCCCACACAGTAGCACACAGATGATAGAATACTTCATCCATATACCCTATCTGGTATTACCAGTTAGTCAATTGGCCCATTCCTGCCGCTCTTAGCTGCCTCAATTCTATCTCAGCCAACGGGCAATTTTCTTTCGTAAAGTGTTTATATCTACAGGCTTACTCATGAAATCATTCATGCCAGCCTCCATGCAGCGCTCGCGGTCGACATCCAATGCATTCGCAGTCATTGCTATGATTGGAAGGTTATGATCAAGCACGTTAGAGTGCTCAGAACGTATCAGTTCACTCGCCGTCAAGCCGTCCATTTCCGGCATTTGCATGTCCATTAAGACCAAATCATACGGTATTGTTTTAAGAGCATCTAAAGCCTCCTGCCCATTAGCCACAGCATCAGCCTTTAATCCCATCTTACGTAGAAAACCAAGTGCAACCATTTGATTAACTCGGTTATCTTCCGCTAGTAAAATATGGGTATGTTCTTGTTCTTGTTCCGTGAATTCAATGACACCATCATCAATACTTACGTCAGACTCGTCCTCTTCTGCAACACCAATACGAATTGTAAACCAAAATTCGGTGCCTTCTCCTTCCGTGCTCGTAACGCCAATCGTGCCGCCCATTAATTCAGACAAACGTTTTGATATCGTCAGGCCGAGGCCTGTTCCACCAAATTTACGAGCATGTGATGCATCAACCTGTGAAAACGCTCGAAACAGTTTATTTAATCGGTCCTTCGGTATACCAATGCCGGTATCCTGCACGCTAAAACGAAGCAAGTCACCAGATGTATCCGTATCTTGTTCTTTCCGAACAACAATACGGACCGAACCTGCCTCGGTAAATTTAATAGCATTACCAACAAGGTTCATCAAAATTTGACGTAACCGGCCAGAATCCCCTCGGACTCGTTTTGGAACAGATTCATCGAGTTCTTCCTGTAAAGATAAGCCTTTATCAGCAGCTTTTGATTGTAAAATACTTACAATATCATTGCAGACTACGCCAACATGAAAATCATGTTCTTCCAGGTCCATTTTTCCTGCTTCTATCTTAGAAAAATCTAAAATATCATTTAAGATACTGAGTAGAGACTCTCCGCTATTATAAATTGTTTGCAAATGCGTCCTCTGTTTTTCATCTAAAGATGAATCTAAGAGTAAACTGGTTAATCCAAGCACACCGTTCATTGGAGTCCGTATTTCATGACTCATATTAGCAAGGAAATTCGATTTAGCTTCTGTTGCTGCTTCAGCCTCGTTTTTGGCTTCAAGTAAATCCTGTTCAAATTTAATATTCTCCGTCGCATCACGAACAACCGCAGTAAACAATACAGATTCTGCTCCAACAACTTTTGCAATACCGATTTCAAGAGAGACAACACTACCATCTTTTCGTTGACCGTGTACACGTCGCCCTTGGCTCATTCTTCGCGAATTATCAGCTTCTTTTTCAAAAGTTCGCAACTGCTCTGGGTGCATATCTCTATATTCTTCTGGTAACAAAATATGTAATGGTTGCCCCAGCACTTCATCCCGTCTATATCCGAAAATATATTCAGCCGCTGTATTAAAATCGATAATCATCTGTTTTTGATTCGCGGTAATAATTCCATCTGGTGCTGTGTCCATCAATGAACGATAATGTGCTTCCCCTTCTTCACTTAATCGTATTGCTAAAGAAAGCTGCTCCACCATATCATTAAAGCCCTGTGCGACCGCACTCATTTCCCTACATTCATTAAATGCTAGACGAGAAGATAAATCACCCTGAGACAATTCACTCTGTGCCTTGAGTAGTTGATGTAATGGCCCGCTAATCAACCGCACTAATAACAAAGTTAAAATGACCGCTATAGCCAGCCCAATAAACGCATCTATACCAGCATTCCGTAAAGCCTCTTGCCGAGCTGATCTTAAGACTCTCTTAAGATCGTAACACAGAAAAATAGCACCATACTCTAAATCACGAATACCTGGCCCAAGTCTAATTGGAGTATAGCGCATGCTGACAAGCAACTGAGAACGGGCATGATCTCTATGAGAACGCACACCTGGTTTTTCCAGCACCGCCTGATACTGCTGCTCAGTAGTAAACGGTAGCACTTGCACCGACTCGCCAACCTGCGCCATACGGCTCGACGCATAAACGGTTTGCGTTGCATCAACAACAGCAGCTCCTGAAAACTCCATGTCTGTTGCTAAAATGGCAAGCTCTTCGGTCAGTAAACTTTTGTAGGGCTTGCGTCCTGCAAGATGGCTGAGGCGAGTAATACTATGTTCTGCCTGTTCCTCAACTTGGTCCCACAGTATGGCTTCAGATTCCCGAACTGACAACCATAATGAAATGGATTGGCCAATGACCATAATGCCAAAGAGAATCAATGGGAAAAGTACACGAAGTGAAATACGAGATAACAACATAAAGTTCTACGGTAAAAACCGTGCATCCGTTAAGCCATTTAAAGGCATGTTTCCAGCCAGGAGTTTTCCTTGAATCATCACTTCCATTAAATTCTGAGAAGCTGGTACAATTCGTGGAGCAGTACCAGTTAGCCATTGATGGTTGTCATCTGCTGTCTGCATTTCGAGTCCAGTAAATACAGCAGGAATATCTTCTACTGATACATGCAAACGTTTACTCAAGGCATCAAGCACTGAAGCCTGTTGTGTACGAAACTGTTCATACGCAGCAAAGTTCCCGGCAAGGAGCTCTGTGAGTGCGTTCGGCATGGTTGCTATTGCCTTTGGCGTAACCGCTATGACATCAATAATACGATCGGGAATTGAAGTACTACTGTATAAAGCAACAAGCCCTTTCTCAGCAAGTTGCGTTTTAACTGGCTCATACGTAACCAGCGCATCAACCTCCCCATTCTCCCAACTTTCAACATGTTCGTTAAAAGACGTATAAACCAGCTTAACATCATGTATCGTTAACTGGGCTTCGGCTAACACCGCGTCCAGCATCACCGCACCAACGGCGGTTTCTTCCACCCCAATTCTTTTCCCCTTCAGTTGCTGCAAGTCTGGTACTTGAGGGCCTGCCATAAAAACGTCCGCACCAACCGACTTATCAAGCACAGCTATCACCACCAACGGTAATCCTTGAGAACGTGCCAAGAGCACCTCATCTAAGGTTAGGGCAGCACCATCTAACGTGCCAGCAGATAATGCGTGTAAACTACTACTGGCATTGGGAGTCTCTACTAAACGTATCTGTTCTTCTTCATACAGACCAAGTTCACGTGCGAGAAACAGAAATTCATAACCCGGAAAGATTTGTGCCCCGAAACGGAACAAGGGCTCTGAGGCTGCTGTACAACTACTGACAACACTTACGAAGGGTAGTGCAACAAGACCTGTTAAAAATTGACGACGAGAACATGTAGAAAAGGTATCACGCATACATCCATCGTACACCGAAAGAATGCCAAGAGCAAGACTCCGTTTCCTTGACTACTTTGCTCCTAGGTCAAGCCAAAACAGCGTAGGGCTCTTGGGAAAATACCAAGTGAATAGGCGATAGCCATTCCGTAATTAGTGATAGGCACACCTGCACCACGACAGGTACAGATACGATTCAACATGCTACGACGATTAAAGGTGCAGGAACCACAATGAATCACCAATTTGAACTCACTCAGGTCTTCTGGAAAGGTGCGACCTTGAGCATGTTCTATTGATAATTTACCACCAACGTATTGGGTGAGCCAACGTGGTATTTTTACACGACCAATATCTTCACCAATCGGGTGATGACTACAGGACTCCGCTATCAGTACACGATCTCCTGCTCGTAAGTTCTCGATAGCTCGTGCACCATCTGCTAATGTTTGTAGATCACCTTTAAATCTAGCCATGAGAATGCTGAACGATGTTAAGGGGATGGTATCAGGAACATCCGCAGAAACTTTCAAAAATGATTGCGAATCGGTGACTACTAAATCTGGTGGTATTTTAAGGCGGTCTAAAGCGGGGGCGAGTTCTCGTTCTTTCACAACCAAGGACATCGCATCATTATCAAGGGTATCACGAATGGCCTGCACCTGTGGCATGATTAAGCGGCCTTTAGGTGCTTCCATATCTATTGGCACAACAAAAACGACCAAGCCACCAGCAGGTAATAAATCGCCAAGGATACTTGGTGGCTGTAAGACGTCTTCTGGTGCTTGTTGCACCAGTGCTTCACGCAATTGTTCTAATCCTGTTGCTTCGGTATCTGTTTGCACTGAAGTATAAATAACCGGAACCTTTTCACCACGAGAAAAATCACCATCAGCCAAACTCAGATCTTGTTTATTGAAAATAATAATGGTTGGCAATGAACGTTTTTCAAAGGTCTCAAAGAGCGCTTGTTCAAAAGAACCCCAGCCCTCTTCACCACAGATGATGCAAGCAATATCACAGCGTTCAAAAACGAGTTTTGATTTTTCTATTCGTTGCGCCCCAAGTGCCCCTTCATCATCTAAGCCAGCTGTATCAATAAAGACCACTGGGCCAAGCGGCTGTAATTCCATTGGTTTTTCTACGGGGTCAGTTGTGGTACCGGCGTAGCTGGAAACGATAGAAACCGACTGACGAGTAATCGCGTTTAATAACGACGACTTGCCGACATTCCGGCGGCCAAATAAACCAATATGTAAACGCAAAGCGCGGGCGGTGGACTGAGTCATGGCCTTCTTTCTAGAGTCTACTTCCTAAACGGGTAACGGTTTCCGGTGTGAGTAAATCATCAAAGCCTGCTTCATCAAGTACCTGAGCAGCGATAACCACATCTCGTAATGAGCATTGTTCTGTCTGTGCTTGTTGAGCATAGGCTTGAGCTTGTTCATAACCGATAGCGGCAGCAAGTGCAGTTACTTGAGCGGTGTTTGTTTGTAAATGTCGTTTACATTGCTCAAGGTTTGGTTCTAAATCAGCTAAACAAGCACAACTTAATTGTTCACTGGCCTTGGTGAGTAGAGAGACATTTTCAAGCAAGGTATCTGCCACCACTGGCAGAAAGGCATTCAGCTCTAAATTACCAGAAATCAGGGCCTGAGTAATTAATGCATCCCCAGCCTGAACCTTCATACAAACTTGAATAACCGCCTCACAAATAACGGGGTTAATTTTCCCCGGCATCGCTGAGGAACCAGCCTGCCGAACTGGTAGAGTAATTTCTCCCAAACCAGCATCTGGTCCAGAAGACATCAAACGTATATCTTGCATAATTTTATGAAGACTCACGGCATAGGTTTTGAGTAAGCCGCTGGTCTCCATTAAAGCATCGTGATTTTGCGTTGCTTCAACAAGGTTTTCTGCACGGGCAAGTCTGTGTCCAGTCAGTTGCCGCAAAGTATCCACGACCTGAAAAATATATTGACGCGGAGCACCAAGACCGGTGCCTATAGCTGTGCCACCAAGGTTTACCACCCGCAAACGTTCTCGGCAAATAGATAAGCGCCAACGGTCACGAGAAATTAATTCGGCATAAGCCCCCATTGATCGACCAAGGGTTGTCAGCACTGCGTCTTGCATTTGGGTACGGCCAATTTTGACAACGTCTGCGCACGACCGTTCCAACCGTTGGAAATCCTCTAAGACCTTGGTCACTGCCCGTTCTAAATCATCTAATTGCGTCAGCACCGCTACACGTAACGCCGTTGGGTAGGTATCGTTGGTGGATTGATGCATATTGACGTGGGTAATAGGATGCATCCACTCATAATCTGCCAACGGCCTCTGCGCTAATTGCAAACTACGGTTTGCCAGCACTTCATTGACATTCATATTGGTCGATGTGCCTGCTCCACCCTGCAAGGCATCAACAACAATGTGCTCATCTAACTGACCAGCTTGTAATTCTGCACAGGCTTGTGCAAGAACACTGTAGCGTTCTTCATCCAGATAGCCGAGGTTTTTATTCACCTGTGCACAAGCTAATTTTACAGAACCATAGGCAGCTATTAAAGATGACGCAACCGAACGGCCTGAAATTGGAAAATTTTCTACCGCACGTTGACTATGGATACCATATAAGGCATCTGCGGGAACATTTTTTTCACCAAGGCCATCGTGTTCAGTTCTAGAAGAGCAAGTCACGATCGCCTTCTTTCCGAATGCGCTCGACGTAGCCCTGAACTTTTGTTTTTACCTTTTCATTAGTCATGTCTGTGAGCTCTTGTTCAATACGTTCGGTTCCAGCTTCACGCGTTTCGTCTGAGGCGTAATCTTCTAAATATTCTTGTAGTGTAGTCATGGCGTTGGGGGTGCAGTAACGTTTAATAAAACCGGGAACGGCAAATTCCATGAAATGTTCGCCAGTGCGACCTTTACGGTAACAGGCCGTACAAAAGCTTGGTAAATAGCCGTCTTCCAATAATTGTTTCATGATTTCATCAAGGCTACGCTCATCACCAAGAATAAATTGCTCATTGTTTTTATTCTGTTTTTTACCTTCTTTGGTGTAACCACCCATTTCAATTTTGGTACCACCATCAATTTGTGATACACCAAACTCTAACACTTCACGACGGATGTGTTCTGGCTCGCGTGCGGTTAAAATCATACCAGCATATGGTACGGCTAAACGTAAAACGGCCACTAAATAGGCAAAGTCTGCATCATTCACTTGATAACGAGATTCAACCGTTACTCCAGCAGCTTCTTGTATGCGCGGAAAACTGATAGTGTGGGGGCCAACCCCAAAACGTTCTTGTAAATAGTGAGCATGGGTCACGAGCCCAAGCACATCAAAACGCCAATCAGCCAAACCAAAGAGCGCACCAATACCAACGTCATCGATACCCGCTTCCATTGCGCGGTTCAGGCCATCCAAGCGCCACATGTAATCACCCTTACGAGTGTTTTCTGGATGATGAACACGATACTGTTTATGATCATAGGTTTCTTGGAAAATCTGGAAGGTGCCGATACCGGCTTCTTTAACAACTTTATAGCCTTCGATATCCATTGGCGCGGCATTAATGTTAACGCGACGAATCTCTCCACAACCACCGCTTTTAACGCCATAGACGCAACGAACAGAATCGGCAATAAATTGTGCATCATATTTGGGATGTTCACCGTAGACTAAAATAAGACGTTTGTGACCAGCATCTTCCAGTGCGGCGGCTTGGCGAATAATAGCAGGGTCATCTAGTGTACTTCTGTTCACGTCTTTATTTGAACGTTTAAATCCACAATAGCCGCAATCATTAATACAATTATTACCAATGTATAATGGGGCAAATAAAACGATACGATTACCGTACACTTTTTTCTTAAGCATACGCGCGCCATCTTGCACTTGCTGGCGAAGCTCTGGGTTAGAACAACGCAATAAGAGCGCCGTCTCTTCAACAGTTAGGCATTGTTTTGATAAACTCTTATCAATGAGTGCTTGCACTTGTTCGGTTGTTGGCTCAGCACCGGCTATCAGCCCGTTGATGTACTCATCATCAATGAAATCAACAGCTTCTTCAGAGAGGCGGAATTTTGGATTTTTTTTCGGTTCGGCAGTGTGCATGTCTCTTGGTTTCATTTCGGTAGAAGTATCGGCAGGTCGGTCTGTGAACATCTTAGGCGCGCTTTTGAGCATGACCTGGTCCTATTCCTATATGCCGGTGTATGTTGCGTATACGTGCATCTAAACATCCTTGGCACTGTTCCGCTGTTTCTTCTATACAGGCTTTATCTGGATAGATTTCATACAAGGCTCTATATTTTACGGGTGTTACATTTGGCATAACAATATTCGCGCCACGACTTAATGCTAATTCTCGACCATCTACTTTATTGATGGTCGCAAGGGCTGTGGTAGCCGGAATGTTTGCCCATGGGCACAGTAAGCGAGCCAAAGCAACCGCTTTGTAAGTAATAAGCTCACCGCTTGGACATTGATCTTCTGTTTCGGCACAAATATCTTCAGCTTCTTCACCAAGTGGCGTATCTTCATGAGCAAGATAAGGTCCCATGCCGATCATGTCTACGTCCATTTCGGAAAAGAGTACAATATCTTTAGCAACATCTTCATAGGTTTGCCCAGGAATACCAAGCATAATACCGGTGCCAACCTCATAGCCGAGTTCTTTTAAACGACGCAATATTGCCATCCGGTCACTCACTTTACCGAGAACATTCGGGTGAATTTTTTCGTATAAATCTTGGCGACTGGTTTCAAAGCGCAGCAAATATCGGTCTGCGCCAGCTTCACGCCATGCAACCAATTCTTCATCGGTTCGTTCACCAAGTGATAAGGTGACTGCAAGTTTAGTTTCTGATTTAATAGCACGAATGGTCTCGGAGATCATATCTTTGGTGAGACCGTAATCTTCTCCACCCTGTAAAACCACCGTTCCATAACCAAGGTCAACGGCGCGATGCGCACATTCGATCATTTCTTTGCTGGTCATGCGGTAGCGGGTGAGTTCTTTATTTTCTTTGGCAAGGCCACAGTAGGTACAGGAACGGATACACACACTGGAACACTCTATAAGGCCACGCAAATGGATAGCATCACCAACCCATTCTTTTCGTTTTTCGTCAGCAGCATGCCACAAGCCGTCTAGTGTTTTACTATCCGTCTCTCGTAACCACTGAAGCACTGAATCGTACGCTATGCTCATAACAACAACCCTCTCAAAAAGAGCAAAGACATGGGACAACAGCGGGTACAAATGTACCCAAACCCCATCTGGACCGATCTCTTAACTTACAGAAACAAGTCCGTTTGAGCTGTTGGAATTGTACCCGAGGCTACCTTGATGGCAAGATCTCTCATACCCCCGGGTTCAATTTCAACGTTTCCGCATCCCATGTATTCGTATTGGTTATCTTCTTACGTTATGTCTGCTACACGATGCAGCTTATTTGACGTAACAAGCTCTAGCTTGGTAATCCGTATGGAGATAGAGATGAGACTTATGACCAAGTGGTTCGCCAAGGAATTCATCGTAAATCTTAGTGATGCTTGGATTTTCGTGTGATTTCCTTAAGTCCATTGAGCCGTCTTCATCGTACAAGGCTTGTGCACGTTTGATCCGTAAATCATCCGTTACACCGTATGGCTGACCACCACCACCGACGCAACCGCCAGGGCAAGCCATAACTTCTACGAAGTGATATGGTAATTCTTCGCCTTTTTCTGCCGCTTCGTTGATACGGTCAAGCACTTGGCCAACATTACCGAGGCCGTGAGCCACTGCGATGCGAACTTCATTACCTGCTATATCGATACTTGCTTCTTTGATGCCCTCTAGGCCACGAGTGACTTCGAATTCAACTTTCGGCAGCGTTTCTTTGGTAACTACTTCATAAGCAGTACGCAAAGCCGCTTCCATAACACCACCAGTTGCACCGAAGATAGTACCAGCGCCTGAGTATTCACCCAAGAGGTTATCTACACCTTCATCTGCAAGGTTAACAAAATCGATACCAGCCTGTTTGATCATACGCGCAAGTTCACGTGTAGTCAGAACCGCGTCAACATCTTGGAAACCAGAAGAAGACATTTCTACGCTACGGCCAATTTCCCATTTTTTCGCCGTACATGGCATGATGGAAATAACTTTCATCTTCTTCGGATCGAGACCTTTTTTCTCTGCAAAATATGTTTTACTCATAGAGCCAACCATTTCATGCGGAGATTTTGCGGATGAGAACAGGTCAATATTATCGCTATAATATTTTTCCATGAAGTCGACCCATGCTGGACAGCATGAAGTAATCATTGGTAGCGAACCTTCACCATGAACAAAGCGACGAACAAATTCGTGACCTTCTTCGATAATGGTTAAATCTGCACCAAAGTTGGTGTCGAAAATAGTTTCAAAACCAAGGCGACGTAATGCTGCGTAGGTTTTTCCGGTACAGTTAGTGCCAACAGGCATACCAAAAGCTTCACCAATGGCAACGCGAACAGCAGGAGCAATTTGAACAACCGCATGAACCTCTGGATCACGAATAATATTCCAAACCTCTTCAGTATCATCTTTTTCAACAATAGCACCAGTTGGGCAGTGAGCGCTACATTGTCCACAGCTCACACATGGAGATTCTGCAAGGTTTACCCCAGCAGCAGTGATACGCGTATCAATACCACGTTCTTCAAAACAGAGCGCCCAAACGTCTTGCATGTTTTGGCAGACATCAACACAACGACCACAGGATACACATTTACGTGCATCAAGTACCAAGGTTCCTTTAGAATCATCTAATGGAATTGGCGGTGTAATGTCATCCAGTACAGCATTTCTGATACCGAAATCAGCAGCCAATGTTTGTAATTCACAATCTTGGTTACGGCCACAAGTTAAACACTCATCAGGATGCTTAGACATGATCATTTCAATTGTTGTTCTACGTACATCAACAATTTCAGGGTCATGAGTTTGCAAATCCATACCTTCTGTTAATGGTGTACAACAGGCGCGTAGCATTTTAGGACTATTTGCTGTTTTAACTACACAGATACCACATGCTGCGGTTGGGTCCAAATCTTTATGTTTACATAAAGTTGGGATTTTAATTTGTACTTGTTCCGCTGCGTCCAAAATGGATGTACCAGCTTCAACTTCAACTTCTATACCATTAATACGGGCTTTTACATTTTCGCTCATGCCACTACCTCCGCCTCTTCTATGAGTTTCACACTAAACTCTTCTTCATAATATCGTAGCGCAGACAATACTGGGTTTGCTGCGGTTTGTCCTAAGCCACACAGTGAGGCTTTTTGCATGGCGTGAGCCAAACGACGAATAGTAGCAATATCTGTTTTACTTGCTTTGCCATCTGCAATTTTATCAAGCAAACGTAACATTTGGGTGCCACCAATACGACATGGTGCACATTTACCGCACGATTCTTCAACGCAGAAACCAAGGTAAAAGCGAGTAATATCAAGCATGTTATCACGTTCGTCCATGACAATCATGCCGCCAGAACCCATAATAGAACCGAGTTCTTGCAAACTTTCATAACTGACTGGCGAATCAAAATATTTGGATGGAATAACCCCGCCAGATGGTCCACCTGTTTGGATTGCTTTAATCGTATGGTCACCTTCAACACCACCGCCGATACCCATAACGATATCTTTGATGCTGGTTCCCATTGGAATTTCAACCAAGCCAGAATTTTGCACTTTACCGGTAACGGCGAAGACTTTGGTTCCCGCAGATTTTTCTGTACCGTAGCCTGCGAACCACTTACCACCTTTGGAAACAATCGGCGCGATGTTCGCAAGAGTTTCTACGTTATTAATATTGGATGGCATACCCCACAGACCTTTTTCCGCTGGAAACGGAGGGCGAGGAGTTGGTGTACCACGTTTACCTTCGATAGAGGCCATCAATGCGGTTTCCTCACCGCACACAAAGGCACCTGCACCAAGGCGAACTTCTAATGAATAATTAAAGTCAGTTCCGAGAATTTTCTTGCCAAGTAAACCTTTACGACGCGCTTGAACAATAGCGTTACCAATACGTTCAATAGCAAGTGGATATTCTGCGCGAATATATAAGAAGCCACTGGTCGCACCAACTGCCAAACCTGCAATAATCATCCCTTCAATAACAGAATGTGGGTCACTCTCCAAAACAGAGCGGTCCATGTAGGCACCGGGGTCACCTTCATCTGCATTACAGATCATGAATTTTTCTTCAGCTTGTTCTTTCGCCATGAATGACCATTTCATCCATGTTGGGAAGCCTGCTCCACCACGTCCACGTAAACCACTATCTTTCAGTTCATTGATGATTCCTTCTGAACCGAGATCGTATAATGCGCGTTCAAGACCTTGGTAGCCACCTTCTTCAATATAATCGTCTAAGGAAGATGGGTCAATGATACCACAGTTACGCAAAACAACGCGTTTTTGAATGCATGACTCGGGGGCAAGACCTTCATAACCAAGGCCTTCAACACCAGTCACTCGTTGTTTTTGTGATAGTTTTTTCGTATCAATATACTCAAGTAAGATCTCTTCAATGCTCTCTGCCGTCAGATTGCCATACATAGCCCGTGGCTGATCTTGCACTTGAAATTCTACCAGTGGCTCTGCATAACACATACCGTTACAGCCAATTTCTTTAATCTCAATATCAAGACTTTTCTCGCTAATAATATTTTTAACTTTTTCGAGCACAGCAGCAGCTCCTGCTGCAATGCCACAGGTACTCATACCAACGCGAATAATACTTTTCTCTTGGGTTGCTGCTTGCAGTTCTTTTTGCAAAGCAGCGATATCACCCTGTACAAATTTTCCAGCCATGATTTATTCCTCCTCTTCTTTTCCGTCCTCTAAGTACCGACACGCTGCGATAATTTTAGGAACATCTTCCACTTTTACAGCACTATGTGTTTCGCCATTGACCACGACAACAGGAGCAAGTCCACAACAGCCAACACAACGAACGGTTTGTAGGTGGAACAGGCCGTCTTCTGTACTATCACCTTCTTCAACATTTAATTCAGCAGCGAAGGCTTGGGTCAGATCGTCTGCCCCTTTAAGATAACACGCCGTACCCATACAGACAGAAATGGTATATTTTCCAGGAGGATCTAATTTGAAATAATTGTAAAACGTAATCACTTCATAGATACGCGCCATCGGCACATCCATCAGTTGTGATAACTGAAGAGATACGTCCCGTGGAACATAGCCAAATGTGTTTTGAATTTCGTGCAAAGCCATAATAAGGCTTCCACGTTTCTTACGCCATTTCTTCACAATTCGAGAAATATCAGGCGTAGCTGTGGTAGTAGACATGCTTTGGGCCTCCTGACTGGTCTGTCCTGCTGGATCACAGGTAAATCTTCACCAGTTACCCGTTCAGCCTAGAGCATCTTGTTCTAAACCTGCCTGAAAACCTTGCGGTACGATAAAATATGTCTTCTGGTTTTGGGAAGCGATAACGAAAACACATCAATAGACAGAAACGTATGCAGAAAAAGATTAGGCCAATAAATAACAGCACTTATGTGCACCCTAGGGGTGGATATTGCCTCTGATATACACCAACAAACTGCTTTGGGGGCTCACATCAACCGCTATTGCCCGACAATAAAAAAGGACGCTTCCCATTCATTAATGAGAAGCGTCCTCGGTAACATTCTAATGAAAGTATTATTATTCGATAATACAGTTTTTTGTTGTTTCCAGATTTCCGTTTACATACAGACGTACTGTGTGGGTTCCTGTCGTAACTTGGTGACTCCACGTTGAACCAACAATCAAAGCAGCCTGATCATTCACGGTAACAGATACAGAAGTACCTTCAGCCACAGCTGGGACGGGACCGCTTATCGTTAAGGCAGTAGCATCAAGCGCAAATGCAATACTTGGTGTCGCCGTTCCGCCACCGCCACCATCGCCGGCACCACAACCGCTCAACACGCCAGCACTACTCAGCACTACAATAATTAAGATCTTTTGAGACATACACATAGCTTTATTCCTTTGGGTATTAGTTGGCAAGGTCTGGAAGTATTTTTACTTCATCAACTGTAATTATAGTGCTTTGGGTTAATCGTGTAGCTGAATCAATTGCTTGAATTTTATAAGTACTCTCCCCATCACCTGAATGACTCAAAGTGATAGATGAAGTATTTCCTCTTGCAACTCCGTTAATCGTAATTGTGTAATGCCCTGTGCCACCGCTTACGGAAATTGGTGCACGTATTTCAGCAACATCAATTGGGTACTGTACATCTGTAATGGTTATATGTACTTGTGTGGTTACCGTTTGGTCGATTCCGTCTGTTGCCTGTAGTTCTATGGTGTAGTGTGATTTTTCTTCAAAATCGAAAACAATCGCACTGCTTAAACGTGCCCCTTCGAGCATAAAGGAGTTATCGTCTGCGCCGTTTCCTGTTAGGCTATAACTTACAGTGGCATAGCCATCAGGGTTAGCGGAAGAAACCATACCGATAAGCATTCCTATCGGCTGGTCTTCCAGAACATTCGACAAACTTAACTCTGGAAGGCCGAGACCATCAGCCACAGCATTGACAGTAATAGTACATGTTACCTGATCTGTACCGCCATTCCCATCCGAGGCGGTTATAATCAGTTGGTCTACGCCATTAAAGTCAGCACTTGGGATATATACCAATGAACGACCATCTTGAGCAGATGTAAAAGAAGCCTGCCCGTGGCTTGGACTTTGCGTTACAGACCACAAGACATTATCTCCATCAACATCAGATGCGGTCAATACTGGTGTAGTCCAAGCAATGGGGTTGCTATCTTCAGACATGGTTACGGAGATTGAATCCCCTTGATGAATAAGCGGTGCATCATTATGCGCCATTACTGACACAGTAATAATTCCATCTGCACTCGTTGCTGCACCATCATTCACGGTAAACGTGAATGTATCAGTTCCGTTAAAGTTTGCATTGGGCGTATACAATAAGTTGGGAACCGTTCCAGTAAGAATACCATGACTCGGATGCGTATGAGTGTAGCTCAAGGCTGCCCCTTCTTCATCTATACCGCTGAGTAGAATTGCCAAAGAGACATCTTCTGCTACGATAAGACTTTGATCTGTTGGGATTGGTCTATCATTTACATTTTCGACAGTCACCTGTAAGGTCACACGGTCACTCGCTCCTTGTCCATCTGAAACCTCCACAACAAAGCTATCGTTACCGCTCCAATTGACCGGTGGTGCGTACACAAGTGTTGTAATATCTGTAGGCGTTGGCAATACAGCACTGCCGTATATTGGCATTGTTACTAATGACCAAGTGAGTGAATCATTATCCGCATCACTTGCATGTAATGCAGGTGCCACCCACGCTACTGGGTTTCCATCTTCAGACATGGTGACAGAGAGTGCATCTCCTTGAGCGATAATCGGCGCATCATTAAGGGCTGTAATGGTCATATTTATAGTTCCCTCTTCACTCACCAATTGCCCATCACTGACTGTAAAGGTAAACACATCTGTTCCTGAAAAATTAAGCGATGGCGTATAAACAAAATTGGGGGCAGTTCCACTAAGGACACCATACTTAGGAGCGCTGGTATTATAATGAAGAGTATCGCCATCAACATCTTCTCCAACAAGCACAATACTCAGAACGTCATCTTCTTCTACGCTTATATGTTGATCTACTACAGTCGGTTTATCATTAACAGATTCCAAAATCACACGTACTTCTACCGTTGAACGAGCACCATGAATATCAGAAACTTGTACAATAAAGACATCAGTGCCATCTGCATTTGGATACGGCACATACTGCAAAGTACTTGTATCAGTAGCAGAACCCAATGTTGCCGAACCTTGAGTAGGACTTTGATTGATTGCCCACCTAAAAGCGTCTCCTTCTTCGTCTGTTGCACTCAAGACTGGCGCAACCCATGCCAAGGGGTTACTATCTTCCGAAAGCGTAACAGACACACTTGCCCCTTGTGTTATGACTGGCGCATCATTTTTGACACTGGCATGAATAGAGACCGTTGCGACTGCACTTGTTTTTCCTGCACTACTTGCCGTATACGTAAAGCTGTCTGTTCCAAACCAATTTTCCGTTGGTACAAATTCAAGGTTTGGCGGTGTACCCACAAGTATACCGTGAGCAGGATCACTCATCACATAGCTTGTAATGGTACTATCAATATCATTCGCCGCCAAAACAAATGCAACCGCTTCATCCTCACGTGTGCTTATTGTTTGATCTTGAACACTTGGAGCATCATCCACTGCCATCACTGTGACTGTAATTTCTGCGTTACTGCTACCACCGACTCCATCAGATAATAAAATAGTAAATCGATCAGTGCCATACCAGTCTTGCTGTGGGGTATACACAAGGCTACTTGCATTGTACATATTTATAAATCGTGCGCTGCCATGACTTGGAGATGCACTCACATGCCAGCTCAACTGTTGATTCATATCTGGATCAGTACCAAGTAATGCGGGAGCTACCCACGCAAGCGGACTGCCGTCCTCAGACATACTCACGGTTGTTGTTCCACCAATAAATGGCGCGTCATTACGTGCTTGTACCGTTACCGTAAATTGTATCGAACTCGTTGTTAAACCATCACCAGTGGTCGCAGTTACAGTAATTGTACACACGCCGTAGGCATTTGTCTCTGGAATAAGTGATAATAAACGACTGCTGGTGTCTCCTGTAATAGATATATTTCCATCTGAGATGAGAGACTGATCTGATGAACGTGCAACAAGAGTGACCGCTCCATCAACAACCGTTATCGGCACATTATTCAACGCGATATCTTCTGCTGTAGTTTTATTGCCAACAGCAACAATTAACGGCAACACCTCCACAACAAAATATTCTGTTGTGGATAATGCCGCTGCATCATCATCAGTAAGCGTTAAACCGATGGTTGTTGCCCCAAGTGTTAAAACATCGCTATCGTGGACAAGCGTAACAGTGTACATACCGGGTGTTGCTGTTGCCGTAATCGTCACATCACTATCCCGAAGCACTGTTGGTTGAGAAGAACTGGCAACACTAAGCGTAAGGTCAGTTACCACAGTTTCTAAATCGCTCACGCTCACATCAAAACTAATCGTTCCATTATCAAGCATGGTCTGGTCTGCGATCGTCATAAATGTGGGCGCATCATTAACCGGCGTAATGGTTACAGTAAATGATTGGCTCCGTGGCACACCGCCATCTGGAGTAGCCGTAACCGTAATAACACACACTCCATATGCATCAGCAACTGGAGTAAGTGACAGCGTCCTGTCCAATCCCGTTCCGCTTAAACTTATAGCAGTATTTTCTATAAGCGACTCATCTGAAGATTGTACTGTTAGAGTCACATTTTCATCACCAAGGGTCATCGCAACATCTGTTGCGGCACTATCCTCTGCTACAGTTATATCAGCAATCGGGTCAATGGCATCTATTACTTTCATTGTAAACGAAGCAGTATAAGCCCGTGGTGTCGCGTCGTCATCACTTACTGTTACTTGCACACGAGCAATTCCTGAAGGACTTTCTGGCTGATGCGTAAGCGCTAAATGAAATACACCAGGTGTTGCCGTTGGTGTGATAGTCAAATCACTATCACTGAAAATACCATCGGTCGTCGTCTCTGTAACCGTCAGAACTAAATTATCTGGAATGGTTTCAATGTCAGACGCTGTGATCAGTACTGATTCAAAAATAGTTCCGTGAAACATTGATAATTGAGAACTATAATACAGTTCATCACCATCAAATGAAAGAGAAAGTACTGGTTGGTCATTTTTTGATTCTACCACAACGGTAAAACTCGTTTGCGTTTGAAGTATGGCATCTGAAGCCGTTAACGTAATCGTACATGTGCCATAGGCATTCAAAACAGGATAAATGGTAACATATCGTGCTCCGCCACTACCTCGTACAATAATGCCACTATCTTGTATTAAGCTTTGGTCTGATGAGCCTGCTGTTACCACAACGCCTTCTGGTCCCAGTTCTGCATCATCTACAACTATTTCTAGTTCCTCTTTTACGGTATCTTCAAAGAAAGACTGATCGGCTAAGTCTGTAATACTTGGTGCTGTATTAGCTTCTGCTGTTACCATTACGCTCGCCACATCACTACGCCCCAACAGCTGCACGGTTACTATATATGTACCAACCGTTTGCGCGTTAAATACACCTGCACTGTCTATACTATCACCGCCACTGACACTCCAAACAATACCCGTTTGATCTACGGCAGTGCCAAACTGGTCTAGGGCAACAGCATTAAAATCAAAGGTATTGCCTGCTTGTACGCTAAGCATACTGGGAACAATGGTCAGTTGATCCAACGTACGGACAACAGAAACAGTTACGGTCGTCTGTGTTGCCAGTCCATCACTATCTGAAACAGCTACAGCAAAAACATATGTGCCATCACGATCAAATTGTACCTCTGTATTTTTTGCCGTGTTATTACCATTATTGGAAAATTGAACAATAGCCCCCAATGGTGCAGATTCTACAGACCAAGAATAATTGAGGAATTTTTCTGGATCCTCTCTATCACCAGCACGAACAGACAGCAATGTCTTATCACTGGTTACAGGACTTTCATTTGCCTGTGCAGCAGTTACAATAAAAGGAGCAGAGTTCTCTGCTTGCGTATACACAATTCGCAAACGAGGTCCTTCTGATCCACTCTCTTTAGATTGTGCATAAAAAGCACCTTGTATCAATTCGCTCACAATAAATCCATTATTACTTGCCGTATCGGTCTGCCAGCCACGAATATGTTCTAAACCAAATTCATTAAAGAAAGCGCTGCGTTCACGACTCGAAGAAACGTCCTTATCAAGAACTCCTGAATAATCTAATTCAGCTAAAGATTGAGGGTTCATATCATTAGGACCAACCGCCCCATCTTCTTCCCAGGCTTCTATTCCATCCGATGTTTTCCAGGTCACATCATTTTCCACCCAGGGACGACGCATGGCATACACTTCTCCCTTCTGTAAACCAGATGCATTATACGTCACATTTACATTAATTGATGCTGTTATAATGGTGCTATCGGTAGGTACTCTGCCAGCTATATCCCATTGAACAAGAATACGACGTGGCGTATTACCAGAACCAACCTGTAGTAAATCCTCTTCACCAAAATTTAATTCTCGATCATCTGATGAGGCGTCAATAAAGGTATCTGCAGATGCAGCAAGCGTAACAACCTGTGCTCCTGAGGGGTATATATACACTTCAATCTGTGCTTCATGCGTAGCACCAACAGAATCACGTGCAATAACGGTAATTTGATGAAGTCCCAAAGACAAGGTACCTGTACTGATATCATTACCTGTCCCAATCACACCATCCAGAGTTGAATACCAAGTATAATTATCGGATACAGATATAGCACCATCTTCATAGTCTACGGCACCAGCAGTAAAACGAACGGTCTCTTCTTCTGAGAAATAGGCACCTTCAACTGGGGTTGAAATACTTACAACCGGACTCTTATTAACAGTATCATTAACGGTAAATGAACGTGTGATTTTTAACACGCCCCCCTTACGGTCACTTACGGTACAACGAATAGTCTTTACCCCTGCCGCAGTTTGAAAAAGGTGTGAAATATTACTACTATCTGTCGTCGTAAAAGTAGCATCTCCTATATCCCAATAATAGGACAGTTCATCACCATCACTATCTACAGGGTTCTTCACAAACAAAAATACCTCACTATTGATATTCACGTCTGTAATGGACGTTCCGTTGATATCTGTAATAACAATACCATCGCTAACTGGCGCGGTATTATCTGGAAATGCACCGCGATACACAACAACATCGACAGAAGCTGGAACCGTATCACGATGAATAGCAATAGGCGTTACCCATATGGCATTATCTGGGTTTTCAGAGTTCTGAAACTCGAGTAATTTATCCCAATATTCATCGCCATCTTTATGTACATTTGGTACATTATCCCAATCAAACAATAAATATCCATCATCAGAATCCAATGAATTAAAGGTTTTACCAATCTCTAAACAGAGATCGTCTTTCCCATCTGTAACATCCCCATCAACCATATCCGTTAAAGAACCGTTTTCCCATGCCTTTGACTTTTCTTTATAAAAACCGTGATTACGGATAAGACTCACTCCATTATTCACACCGGAATACTTTGTTGCCGTTTCATCTGTATAGTTTTGTCTAAATTCAACATACATATTCAGTGCTTTACGTGCAGAATTTCGTGAAACTCCAAATATTCTATTGCTATCTGGCTCATCATCAATAAGACGTTTCATCCGTAAAGCGTAACGTTGACCAAGAATTTTTTCACCTTGGTCATGCGCAAAAATGGTATAGGTACCTCCTTGGTCGCCAAGGTCATAGACATGCTCATCTGCATCTAACCAACCAAGGTAAAGTTTGCGAAATACATTATAATGGCCACGAATATCTGTCACCACATTACCCATCACATCATAGTCATCCCCGTATTCCGTATCAACAAACTTCAATTTTGTGTCACTCCATGAATAAGAACTAGCATGACCCAACCCCATGTTATGGCCAATCTCATGAGCAAATACAGCAAAATCATAACGACCATTCAAGCCAATAGGGAAGCCTGAAATGCCTGCATAACTTAATCCAGTTATTTTTGGCCACAACACCGCATATTCATCATAATTATCGGGATTATAATCATACTCAGGATTTTTCGCATCATACGACGCGAGCATACCACTGAGGTCTGACATAATATCAACACGCGTTGTTGGTCCTGGTGGCGGCAATGGTGTTTCCAGTCCTGTTTTTACATTATAATCCGCTTTATTCCGAGGCAGGGTTAATACGGGTGGAACCACAACAACTTCAGAAATGCCACGAACACCATTTGATGCCTCTTGCCAATAAATATTTAATTTTTCTAAACTACTTTTAATAGCAGCTACACCATTCCCATTATCTTCACCATTATTATCGGCAGGATCAGAGTCCGCTGCATCATCAGCAAATCGAACACGAACAACCAGTACGCGTGAGTCTCCTTCGTGCGCTCCCATCCCGATAAGAGAAGAGGATGGTTCTGCTAAAACGGCACTATCAGCAGAGGCTACCAGCTCCGACACAAGGAAATCATCAGCCAAGGCAAAACCCTGCAATGACACATCTCTGTTTACCTGAGCACTATGCTCCTCTTCTGTAGCAAAATGCGCTCGATATTCTACACCATCAACAATTGCCTGATATCCATCCGAACAACCATTGGAACCACAGGCATGTGTTTTTACTACATCTCCAGAACCAATAAAAGGTTGTTCTGCATATTGTTGAAATGCTTCTGGCAATACTTCCACAAAAGTACGGTCTTCTTGTGCAATACGTAAGGCTTGTTGTGGGTTGTTGAACATCAACGAGCGCAGCGCTATTTGCCGCTCTTGAGTAGCATGACCTAATGCATTTTTTGCAGCAATGGATTGGTCCGCCACCCAAGCAGCATGAGCAGCACGCCATTGTGAAACAGCAACAGGCACATCAACAAGGCTCGCCGCCATGCCTGCATCCCTATCCATCACATGTTTTTTCGTATGCACATGTTTACAGGAAGTATCTATGCATACATCCTCACTCTTTTCAGCATGCACGTCTGAATGGAAATTATCGCTATGACTTTCCTGTTGCGACTTAAACACAAAAAGCTTCTCTATCTGTGCTCCGGATGCCTTTGACGTGATAAGCTCATCCTCCACAACAACATGAGAACTCTCTTCTGTTATGTTATTTTTTTCACCCCAATTCATTAAGATACCACTCAATGACAAACATGTTATAGCTCCTAGCGCAACATATTTTATGTGCATGCCGAGACTCCCTTTCCACCACACAGTAGAATTACAGCTACTGTAACCAGATTATATTAGAGAACCTACGGTCCTCTAATATAAGAGACAAAGCTAAACTAAAACTTGGGACAGTTTTTTTTGATAGCCTTTTCGGTCTATTTTACAAAGGCACTACAGACGGCCAACGGCCGAATTTTGTATCACAAGAAATGCTATCTTTTACTCAAGGCCAGTATCATTGGATTAAATGATAACTTACCTGCGGCTATTTCTTTCGGACCAAAAAGTGCCATGTGTTTTACGATCAAACTGTCCGTTTCATCTATCATACCTTCACGCTCGACATCACCATCTTGCAATGTCCATGTTATTTCCTGAACAATGGGGTTGAATTCGTCGTCAAATTCAGGGTCAAACACCATGGATTTACGATACACAGCAGTCTGCCCCTTATGATCTTCGACTGCAACAGATAATATGATTTTTTGTTTTTGTTTGAGAAAGATAGAAATACTCAATTCAGATTCACATACGATCAAAGAACGGTCTGCTAATTCTACACTCTTCTGTTCCACTTCAATAAATAACGCAGGAGCTTTCTTATATCCCCATGTATTTTTAATCCGAAAACGGCCTCTCATTGGACCAGATACGACAATATCCATGCCAGTAACTCCACATCGAGCCACCATGTGTGCTCCATAAGTTAATACAGCAGAACGATCTATCCCCTTTTGCTCACGAATGACATACCCTGTACCGTCATCATCAGGGTCCAGTTTCTTCATATCCCATGGGAAAGTCCAATTATTCTGTTGAGATGGTATTTCAAACCTTCTTTCTGGAATAACAACATCTTGCTGCAAAATGATATTCTCTACAGTCGCCTTTGCTATAACAACAGCTTCACCTGTTTTATTATCCTTCTGTTGTCCAATTAATTTGGATTGAGACCCTTCTATACTAATCTCAGTCTGTACACCCCGCTGAAAACCGATGGCATGCACATCTTCCGGTAAACCCCAAACCAAAACATATATCAAAAGACTAGTGATAAAGCCAAGTCCAAGCCTCAATAAACTAAACGGAGAACCACCGCTAACAACATGTTGCTGTATCGGCAACGATGATGCCTGCAAACGCCTCAATAACAAACAGAGTGCTGCCACTGACAACGTTCGACCAACACGTTTTCTCAACTGCTGCAAAGAACGTTGTGTGCGTTTTCGGGCACTGGCCTCTGTACAGCCCAATTCAGTTGCAATAGCGGCGTACTCATACCCCTTAATAAAGCGTAGTTCTAATACGGCTCTATATTTTTCATGCAATGCCTTCATAGCATTCTGTACCAATTGTAATTCCTCAGTATGCTCCAGCGAATCTAATTGATCGAAGGCTTCCTCTTGTGGGTGTAATTCATGAAAATATGTATGCTGACGTGTTCGTACTCGCTCCTTTTTGCATACATTTAAAGCATGAGTTACCACAACACGTTTTAACCAAGCATAGGCCTGTCGGTCTGTTTCTGCATGACAAGTAGACGCCACCTCACGAATACGCAGCAAACAATCCTGTATAACATCTTCCGCAAGGTCCTCTCGCCCGACAATCACATATGCCAATCGAAAAAAAAACGCATGAAAACGTATAGTTAAGGCAGTAAGTGCCTCGTCCCCCGTGTTCTGTATACCTCCAGAAACGCTCATTGAAGAAGCCCTGGCGATACGTGCCAACAATTCTACAATCTCCGTTTCCGAACCATTTGATCTCGACACAAGAGCTGCCATACAGATGTATACACATCAGTATCCACAAATGAACACTCTTTAAAAATCGCCGTTTACTCAACAACAAACGATTCATCAACTTCCAAATCACCATTCATATAGAAACAACAACATGGATGCCTGCACAGTGTATAAGTCACCACTGACTATCAGCTTGGCAAATACAAATGACTGGTAAGCTCTCTTTTTATGGAGTATGAAGACCATAGTAGCACCGGTACCAGTAGCTCTACGCTTCGGCGGCGCATTCTTATGCAGGGCCGTCCATGGCAGCTCATTAGTATTGCCGTTAGCTCTACAATTTTATTAAGCTGTTTCTCTAGTTACCTCTTTTATGGAGAACTTCACTACGAGTTCCCTATAAGTGGCACCGCCATCTCTTTACTCATTTCTTATGTCATGCTCGTTTCCTTTATTAGCTACCGAGATGCTCTACAAAAAGAAATCGATGAGCGTATTAAAGCACAGCAGAAGCTCGCGCAACAAGCTGAGTTACTGAATCAAATGAATGCGGATAAAGACCGTTTCTTCTCGATTATATCACATGACCTTCGCTCTCCACTGGCGGTCATCCTTGGCGTATCCAACATTCTTGAAAACGAAGCGCTCGATAGCACACCGGGAGAAGTCCTTAATTATGCAAGTCGTATTGCTAAAGGTGCTCAAAACCTCAACAATCTCTTAGAAAACCTTCTGCAATGGTCACGCTTACAGTCAGGGACCATACAATACCAACCACAATCTATAGATCTGAGCGCCACTATTGATGAACGCATAGATTTACTCATGCCACAGGCTGACGACAAAAACATTCAGATCACAAGTCGCTATAATCATCTTAAAAGCGAGGCACATGCAGACCCGGATATGATCGGATCGCTACTGCACAACTTATTGTCCAACGCGATTAAATTCTCGAAAGAAGAGAATTCCATTACCATTGCTACTCACCTACAAGATCAACGTATCCATATCAGTGTATCTGATACTGGAATTGGTTTAAGCCATGAGGCTCAATATAAACTCTTTGATCTGGACACACAACACACGCAAGGCACCGATGGAGAATCTGGTTCCGGCTTAGGACTCATCCTTTGCCAACAATTTGCTCAACATCACGGCAGTGACATAACAGTAAGCAGTGCCGTAGACCAAGGATCTACCTTTACTTTCTCGATTCCTGTCTCAGAACCGACGGACTAGCTTTTATACAATTTGGCCGAATGTGTTTCAGCGATTCTTGAAAATCGTCGTAAATCACATCTTTTTTATGATGGCACAACAGACAACGACCAACCTGTACAATTCGCCGTTGGTCTCCTTCTGAAAGCGGAAATGCATGCTCACGAGTACTGCCACCAGCACGTCGCTCATCGCCAGGAAAAGAACACCACGCATCAAGTGGCAATCCATCATCTGCGAGAGCGTATTCTGAACGAAACTGCGGTAGACCTGCACCTGTCCAACTCAGCGTTCCACGCCCTGCGCCAATAGCCAAGGAACTCTGGTGGCAACTTTCACAAGAACGAGCTTCTTTTTGAATAGTATGCGGAACCACCGGCGCATACAAACGATGACGCGTAAGATCCTCGTTTTCTTTTTTCAGGGACATAATCATACCCGGAGCAAAACAAGTAATCTGATTATGAAATACCCCAAGTACAGGCGGATCTGCTAAATAATCAGCGCGTAATTCTTGCCAACGTCCGCCTTTTTGTTCGGTATGGCACCCAATGCATTGCGTAGTCCATGTGCTATGACAAGCAATGCAACGCACCCGTTCATGCCCAAGTTGCGTGCACGCAGAACTTGGTGCAGACAGCGTATGCATTTTCCCGGTATTCTTACTACGCATCATCCATGCAGAGTCTCCATCCTTTTTTCGCATGACATTGCCCAGAGGCCTGCCCGTTTCTTGCTTGCGTGCAAAATCAAAAGTCTGTGCGTTTTCATACCGTAAACGTCGGATTAAAACAAATAAAGGTGAAGCCTCAAAATCATTTACGCTTGCTGTCTGTTTATCATTCGGTAGATGACAGTCTTGGCAGCTTATGTGCACCTGCTCTTCCTGATGGTCCACTCGTTCACCATTACCCATCACATCTTCTGAGTCATGGCAATCACTACAGCTCATACCAAGACCGTGATGCACGTCTGCTTGCTGTTGTTGACAGACACGCCCATCCTCCAAGACACGGGTCTCTGACGTTTTATTTTGGGGGGATAAGCATTCTTGCCACCCGCTGTATTGTAGACTAATTCTACCAGAACGAGCATGGCACCCAAAACAATGGTCATCACGCACGTCTGCGGTAACACTTGGGTGGACCTGTCCTCGTTGGTCTGCTGCTGCATAACCAGCGTGACAAGCAGCACAGCCACCACCACGTGAGAGTTCATGAACGGGCTCTGGCTTCTCTTTGCGTTTACTCAGATGGCAATTCCAACAGAGTTGCTTCATGTGCGTATCTGCGGGGCTGTCACCGAGCGCATCTAAGCCATCATGACTACATAAATCTTTTTGTTCGCCAAAGACCCAGCGCTCAACGGAAACAATGCCACGTGCATCGTTCATCAAGGAGTGCTGTACATTATTCACCTCATCCGCATGACATAGTCCACAGCTACGTGCTACCGTGTCCATATTTCCGGGAACAGCTTCCATATCCTGATGCGCGGCTTTTTTTTCTTTTTGAGTCGCATCACCAAAATGACACAACACACAGGCAACAGCCTGATGGGCGATATCATTTTGTATGCGTTCGCTATGACAGCTAGTGCACGATGACTCAGCCGTATGGATAACACCAAGGATCAATAAACAACAGCACAGGCTAACACCCTTCATCAGCATCCGCTGGTCCCGCCTCCAGATGAAGAATGCGTTTGCGCGGCCTTGATTGTTTCCTCTCTGGTTGAGTATGCTCTGTTCCATTAAAATAATTCGCTCGCGCCTGCCGTTTATTGTAATTCTGCCATGTTTCCTGTCTTGCATCATCCGCTGGCGCTTCTACGTGCAAGACCTGTGCTGCCCATGCTGTGGTACCACCATCAAGAATAAAACATGGCCGTGTAAGCTTGTGCTCATTCAAATATTGTTCCGCTTCTCTGGTGTCACTTCCGTACAAAATAACATCAAATGATGTAGGAACATGTTTCAGCGCTGCCATACTAAAAACGTCTGCGTGTGGAAGCATTTCTGTAGGCTGAGAACGAATGTCAAAAAGTGTATAAGATATATCAGCAGACAGAAGGCGCTCAGCTAGTGCGTCAGCACTCATAAGTGCGAAAGACACTTCTGTTTTCTGTTCTTCCTGTCGCGGCAACAACACCATGACAAGTGCCAAAATAAGTGGAATTGCAATATATTTCATGATGCCTGCCCTTCTTGCGCTGGCTCTTGGGCAACCGTGCCCACAGATGTCTTTCCTGCCATAAAACGCTCCATCCATTCTGCACCAATAAAAGCGGCTACAGCACCAACCACAACGATGGCAGCCAGCACTTCCTTACTCATACCCAGCCATTCAAATAATGTTAAACGTTTTCCGGTAAAACCGTCAACTTCATGAGCAAAAAAAGTAGCAAAAGAATCTATCGCCATCACTTCACCAAATACAGCCATACCCAATAAAATACCGCCAAGATAAAAGAGTGCATCGGTACGACCTGTTATGCCGCCAACTAAACTAGTTCCAGGACAATAGCCGCCAAGAATAAAACCGACACCCATGATAAGGCCACCAACCACGCCTGGCCATAAATAGGTTGGGTTAATCCATACCTGCGTTGGCTCCACGATACCCATATTTTCGCACATAATAAGCCCAACCATAGCAGTAATAATAGCGGTGAACATCACCTTGAATACGGTCAGGTCACGAAAATAAAACTGCATGGCGAGTTTATTGGCGTTACCAAAGCCACCACGCTCAAGAAAAAAGCCAAAACCAACACCGATAACACATGCTACAACAAATTCCATGTCTATGCTCCTTTATATCCACAATTTTCGGACAAAATACGCTAAACCATAAGCGCCAGCAAAAATACACATCATAGTCACCCAACTACCAGCAGCCAAGGTTGCACCACCACTTAAGGCAACACCACTCGTGCAACCACGCGCAAGACGCGCGCCAAAACCAAAGAACATGCCTCCGATAACGGCAAATACCCATCGTGTTTTTTTACTAATTTGTGGACCATGATTGGTTTCTACACGCAAGCGACCAGCAAGGGCACCGGATAATAACCCGCCAATCAACACACCAACGACTTCGTAGACCAACCAATTATCCCACGGACTCTTTTCGCCACCACCATAGCGAGCAAGATAGGCATTATTATCAACGTGTTCTGGAGCAATTGTTTTTTCAACCTGAACAACGGTTCTCATCATAGCGCCAGACGCACCAAGGCCACGCCCTGCAAACACCAGAGCAAGTAATAAAACCAGCCCCAAACCAACTCCTGCAACATAGGGATTCATCCAACGGTCAGTCATTATATGCTCCTTTCAATCCTTAATACAATTGCCATGTCGTTAATTGACCTGCTGCTACAATAACAAAACGAAACAACATGCTGCCGCCTATTTCAAGAACAGGCGCAATGGCATACGGAACCTTTTTTTTCAGGGCAATCAATTCGAGAGTCAAAGGGGTGATCACCCCAAGGCCAAGATAAAATATCCAAAATGAAATCGTTAAAGGGCCACCAGTAATAACCGCCCACGCTCCATCTTGTGCTTGCGTTCCATCGGCAAGATTGATCAGAAAAAGCGCCAAAACAGATACTTCTGCAATAAGCACATACAAACCAACACGCCCAAACCGATGTCGTTCTGTGCCTGCTGGTGCACAAAGCTGTAACAAACCAGCGGCTGCGCCAAGGCCAGACAGTAGAAACAGAATGGCGAGTGATGAATTATTCCAGAATGGGCGAGCCACATACGCACTTAATAAAACACCCGTATATACAGCGAGGCTGATGCCACCAATAAGGATGATAACAGAAAGGTGCTGACGAAAGGGTTCACAAAGAGTCTTTATTCGAGTCAGAAGAATGCTGCGTTGCTGAATCTTCTCCCAATGATTCGGCCATGCTTCTGTTGCTGTTGCTAAAACAAAAGCTGCAATAATAGGGCTCAATAAAAGTAAGAGCCATGACCCCCATGACATAGGCGCGCTTGGGACAAAACGCCCAAAAAACTGAAATACGTTCCATTTATTTTCAAGGTCTAAAAATAGTGCCCCCATACCAATGCCCAGCAGCGGCAAAACAGCAAGTGATAAGCGTTGAGCGGTTTGGCTTTTTGCTTTACTTAGAACGGCCCATGCTGCTAGAATAAGAATACCTGCGCATAAACCACCTATAAATAAATACACAGGAACCTGCCATTGCCATATATCCAATACGGGATCTATGTGCGGGTTCATCTTCCCTGTTATAATTTCATACCGAACATCTTCATTCATGATTCCATTCCTCAATAAATATAATAAATGTTTGGGTTAGTTCCAGCAGCTTCATGCAAAACTTTGGTTCGTTCTGTTCGGACAGAACGACTCACCTGACTATTCGGATCATTAAAATCACCAAATTGAATACAGTCTGTTGGGCAGACAGATGCACAGGAGGGCTGCTCTCCACTTCCCAATTTATGAACACAAAAGGTACATTTACCGATATAGCCACCAGGCTCTATATACCGTGCATCGTATGGACAGGAAGCCACGCAAGATTTACACCCGGTACATTCATCTGGGTTGACTAACGTGATGTTGCTACCCTCAAAAATGAAACTCGCACCAGTTGGACAACTGCTCACACATGGCGGGTCTTCACAATGATTACAACGCTCGCTACGGCTTTCTAAGCGCGCATGTGGAAAAACGCCACTTTCTTCTTCTACTACCCACACGCGGTGCAATCCTTCCGGTACAACATTTTCTGCTTTGCACCCCATAACACAATTACCACAACTAATGCAGACTCGTGTATCGATAACCATTCCATAACGCTTACGCATGACCTACCTCCTGCTGATGTGCAGCTTCTGTTCGAGTCAGCGCAGACGGAACAACAAAGTTTCCACGTCGTCCTGTGCCACCCATAATAGGATCGATATGGATCGTAGTCATAAGCTCATTTTCTGCGATGCCTTTGCCAAAGGCTCGTGTCATTTTCTTTTCACTATGGCCAAAACCATGCACCATGTACACGCAATCAGGGCGAATACGTTGAGTCACCTTCACGGGAATACGATAACGAGATTGTTCACCATCTTGATTTTCAAGCGCGATTCGTTGTCCATGCGTAACACCCCACAACATTGCTAAGTCTGGATGCATCCATAATTCATTTTCATCTTTTAATTGGCACAAATGTGGATTATTAGTGGTACGGCTAAAGGTATGCATAGGAGAGCGCCCCATTAATAAACGCGCATAGCCCTGTGGTGGCTCTGGATGACGTGTATAACGTGGAACCGCATCAAATCCGGCATGACTGAATAGGCTGCTCACCAATTCCACTTTGCCGCTTGCTGTTTTGAAAGTAGGCGGTGCACCATCGGCAAAATACAGCGGCTGTTGTTGGCCGACTTCCATCACACCGGCAGCTTCTAATTCTTTTAAGCTAATGCCAAGTGGTTCTAAACGTTTACTTAAATACTCTTCTTGATTTGCCCAAGGAAACCATGCATCCAAACCGCATTTTTGTGCAAGCTGTTTCACAATCCATGACGATGGCTTACTGTCAAAGCGTGGCTCAAAAGCAGGAGCCCGGACTGCTATCTGCCGTTTTCTCCCTGGAGAAACACGGATATCATCATAACGTTCTAAATAGGTGCACTCCGGTAAAATAACATCTGCCCAACCACATATTTCTGCTGGCATAATATCTACCGCAACCAGTAAATCTAAATTCTGAATAGCTTGAATTGTTTTCTTCTGTTCCGGCAACGACATCATTAAATTAGAGCCATAGACAAACCACGCTTTAATAGGATGTTCTGGGTCTAAACTTGGGTCTGCCGTGACATCGCGCACTTGAGATGCAACCGCAGCCGATGCCAATTGATATTTATTATTTTCTAAATCTTTCCATGTCCACTTGGGTTTTGAAAATGCCGGCAATGGATATTTAGGCACCTTCGCTTTTTGCGGCAGGTATAACCCACCTTTACTTCCCCAACTACCAAGCAAGGCGTTTAAGATTGCTATGCAACGGCTCCTCTGTGTATCATCTCCATACCAGGTCACATGACGGCCAGGATGAACAAGGGTAGCTGGCGCATTTTTCGCCATAGTCCGTGCCGTTTTCCGAATAACATCTGGTTGAATAGAAGTAATAGGGTATGCCCATTCTGGCGTGTAACTGGCACATTCTTTTTTTAGTTCTTCCAGGCCCGTACAGTGCTCTGTAACAAAATCCTGATTAAATATATTTTCCTCAAGTAAAACGTGAATCCATGATAACAATAAGGCTATATCAGTGGAGGGTTTAATTGGTAGCCAATGTTCAGCTTTTGTTGCCGCAACAGATTGGCGCGGGTCTACCACAATAAGTTCACAACCATTTTTTAAAGCAGTACCCAGTTCTTGCACTTGAGTATTATGAAGATTTTCTCCTATATGCGAGCCTATTAAAACAATACATTGGCTGTTTTCCATGTCTGTACATTCAGGAGACCCAACACCTTGACCAAAAGTTGCTTTAAACGCTTCTGTTCGTGGGCCACGGCACTGAGCATAAGATGGTGCTGTAATATTTTGTGAACCAAAGGCTTTGGTAAATGTTTTCCAATGAGTAGCACCATAACCATGCGAAAAGAGCGCGAGGGATTCTGCTCCATATTCACCTTTTACCGTAGCCAATTTTTCTGCTATATAATTAAGCGCCTCGTCCCAACTTGCTTCACGAAAACCCTGACTGCCATCTGAGTTTGTTATGCGAATCATTGGCGTTTTAAGGCGATCGTTATCCTCATAGGCTCCTAAGCCACCGCTACCACGCGTACACAGCCGGCCGAGACAATGCTGGTCTTGTTCATTGCCTGTTACTTTCCATGGTTTGCCATTCTTGCTATGCACCCACCCAGAACACTTCCAGAAACACATTTCACAAAAGGTTGGACTCTTAGTACAGACATCTGTTGGTAACACGGGATAACTCGCCGCTACATTTTGCTTCCCGCACCCTGTTAACCCCATACTTAATGAGGCCAGTGTCGCCGACGCTAAAACGATGAATTCACGACGTAGCATATCTTTCTCCCTACCCTTACAGCTTAATCAATAATTCCAAAAAAGGAAGATTCCATGATTCCGTTAATGGAATATATAACAAAATCAAATACGCTTCTATCCCTTTCGTGCATGCACGGTTAAAACCGAAATGTGTACGCTAGTTGAACATTAGTTTGGCTATGCGTAGAAGCGGTTTGCGTTTGGCTATTGGTCGCCTCTACCTCTGGCGCATAGGTAACAGAGACATCAACCTGATCCCCAGCGGCAAGCGTATAACCACAACCAACACTATAATGCTTCTCTACAATTGCTGGAAATAAGGCATTAATATAT
Source organism: Planctomycetota bacterium (assembly GCA_016745075.1). Lineage (GTDB taxonomy): Bacteria > Planctomycetota > UBA11346 > UBA11346 > UBA11346 > JADGDD01. Next base: position 192,579 of record JADGDD010000004.1, read on the forward strand.
TCGTTTGGAATTGGATTTTCTGTATGATGGAAACCCGCACGCACAACCCATGCTTCATTTGCTTGCCATGCTGTGCCAAGGGCAATAACCACTTGGTTCTCCCATTCCTGCTTCATCGACAAATCCATCTGCTGACCGCTAAAACCTACCGCCATTGGGTTACTCTGTACAGAATCTGCAACAAAACCCATATCGAATGCCTCCATGGTTTCTGACCAGTTAATAACTTTTATATCTGCCGCTACAAACCATTGTGAATTAACGGCACAGGCTGCTCCACATTGATACTGACTTGGCCACTGAAAATCATCTATAACAATTTCACCGCTCACTGGCACTTCCACGGCTCCCATGCCGTTGATGTTTACATTCATATACATATCGCCAGAGCTTGTTTTCAAATCGCTCATGTAAGTTGGCGAATGATAGGAAGCACCAATCTGCCACTGATCATTAATCACGTAATGAACACCAAGCTTACCGGCGTAGCCATTACCTTGCGCTTTTCCTGTAAAGTCACTGTCATCAGAAAAATCAAACCGGACAGTATTGATCCCACTTATTTGTCCTGGAGCTGCTCCCATCATTCCCATGAGGCTGTTAATCATAGTCCCACGAGCCGACCCAAGCGCCTGTGATGGTGGAAGAAAGCCCGACATAAATTGTGCGCCGGTCATGTTCATTTGTAAATCCATTCCAGCCCACACATAATCAAAGGTTGCTGCCAGATGAAGATCCTCATTTACCGTCCAATTAATAGGAGCAAGCAAACGGCCAATACCAATCTCTGAACGCGTCACTTCATTTCGCCCAGCCGCCATAAAGCTATCTGCTGCATATTCACAGCCCATGCCTCCCTGTGAGAAAATACCAACACCCCACAAAAGGTCTTCATGTTTACTTAAAAAACCGATGGCTGGCATAATAAACTGATCGGAAGATGAGCTTGCTTCCATCCCGCTATTTTTAGCACTCACCGACGGCCCCAACATGCCAAGTGCTACTTGCAGCTCCATAGAGCCTGCGCCGAGCTCAAGCCCAAGGGTTGCAGGGTTCGACATCATGGCAGCAGAGCCATTATCGAAAGCGGAGCCTGTTCCACCAAGAGCAGTAGAAATAGGCCCGTACCCATCCATATTCATACCATCTGTGGCAAAAAGGGCCGTACTCAAAAAAAGTGGCGTTAAGGTGCGAATCGGCTTCATGGGGCTCTCCTCGTCTACTCCATTTTATATGTCTAGCATGGAATATAAGAACATTCTAACAATAGAATAATAATGTGGCCAAGGAAAAACAATGCACCGTCCATCACATGCAATAAGTACAACGCCACATGTGCGACTTGAATAGATTCCCACCTGCGGGTGCAGACATTTCTATAAAGACATAGACTTGTAAATACATTTTCTTCGTAAACATAGCGGCAAACAAGAATACTCGTGTCGTCTGATTATGAGCCCAGTACATATGGTTCTATCAACTCAACCCGGGTAAAGCCTTAAGGAGCCACAACATGTCATTCGTATATGGACAAAACTACACCCCAGAACAACTGGAAGCACAGAACGCAGAAAACTTCGCCATGCTTGATAAAATCGGCGCAAAGTATTACGACGGCTTTTGGGTTGCTGGTAAACCAAAAATCATGTTAAACGACATCTCTGATGCCGACTTTGATTTAGAAAGCTTCAAAGGCCGCTTAGTCTTTACCGATGAAGCAGGCATTTTAGCAACAGGCGATAACCCATTCCCATGTGATACCACCCGTATTAACTTGGTACGCTGGGGAGCTGCCGAAGATGAGTGCGGCTATATTGAAACCGCATCTATGCTCAATCACACCTGCCTTGTTTCTATGGTTGGCATCCGTATTGGTAAAGGCGTGTTATTTGGACCAAACTGCATCGTTATGGATACCGATGGCCACCCAGCAGACCGCCGTTTACCAGATATTGCGGTCAATAAGAAGAAAGCTCCAGTAGTTATTGAAGACCACGCATGGATCGGCACTGGTGCAGTTATCATGAAGGGCGTAACCATTGGCCATCATGCTGTAGTTGCCGCTAATTCTATGGTGGTGAAAGATGTACCGCCACATGCCGTTGTTGCTGGCTATCCAGCAAAAGTCATTAAACAATTCGACTAAGACACTCTATTATATACACAAACAAACGGCCCTGCGAAAATCTATCGCTGGGCCGTTTGTTATTACAGAGCTTCAGGTCCTAGGAACGAACGCACAATTTCCACGCAATCAAAGCCAAACGAGACCACGTTATAATCATCAGTCCATGCATCTGTATCTTTGCCACGAGTGCTATACCATTGTTCATAACCTTGGCCAGTATGTGCGGCCCAACGGCCAGACCATGTAACTGGCCCCCAACAATGCATCGGCTCACCAAGACTCCTGTGATGTGGGCCAAACAGATTCCGCAATGTATTCGTAAGCACTATTTGTATGCTGTTTATTCCAGGGCGTAATACTGTACCAATACAAAAGTGGTATGGGGCTGCAATACAAACACCACACGATTCATCATTCACCAAAACTTCTACAGAACTCGCTGCCACGCCATGCACGACTAACTCGGTTGTGTGATCGATACTGTTTTCTTCTTGAATATACTCTTGAGAATAAACAACAGTTCCTACATAAAATGGATACCCGTCATCCAACATCTGGCCTACAGCAGTCAGAGGCTCTGCTATAAGTGACATATCTGGGTGCAACCGTATGCATCGCTCTAATTCAGTTTTTTCTGACAGCTGAGTAGAAACAGCAAAATCACCGAGTAAAAATGGCATTTCTATTTCTGTTCCTTTCTGAATAAAAAAACGACTCGCATGAGCAAACGGCAACTTATCTGGGCTTTGGTATGTTCGGTCTATTACAATGCTATTATAACCGACAACCAGTAAATACCTCACATCCACAGGAAGAAATGATGCATCACGCCAAGCTGCCAAGCCTGCATAAGCGACAGGCTGGCCATTGACTTTAATAGTCCAGAGGTCGGCCTCTTCTAATACCAAAAAACAATCTGACGGCACCACTTCTATCTGTACAGAAAACCGTAATGATATTGGGCCATTATACGGATTATCTTCAGATAATATTTGGCCGAGTGATGCTACTGGCACGAGTTCTGAATACACATCTGTCCCACATTGTAAACAACAACAATCCAACGGAAACACATTATAATCACTTCGCTGCATCTGCCATGTATTAGATAAGCGATCCATCTTTTTTTCTTGGAGCGGAACTCTAGGCGCACAGACTTCTTTCATTTCCCATGGTTCCAAACTCAACGGATAGCGTTCTCCATCAACTAATGCATGCAAAGTCAAAAAACGGTTGGTCATATTTCTGCAATAATGAACAATATCATTATTTTTGACACGCCCATGCACCCACACTGATTCAGCTTCGTCACCCTGCACCTCAATTGCAGATGGAATTGCTGCAAGAGCGCCACGCAAACTCTCCTTGGTATTGTAACACGAACGACAAGCAGCCGCTAATGGCAACAGATGAGTGGAAGCCCTTCCTTCAAGCAAGATCGGGGGCCGACCAATAGTAAGAACAAGCCCACCTGCGCCTATAAAATTCAATAAGAGATCTAGGGTCTGCTCTCGAATCGTTTGAATCTGTGGCAAAACAACAACTGAATAACGCATGCGACCAATACACAGAAATGGGCGTCCATCTTCGCTAACCACACCTGCGCCAACATTTTCCATGACCTGTTCATCTCCATATTCAAACCCTCTGTGTAGTGTTAATAAGTTCTCACTCAGTTCGGCTAATGTTTGGTCTAATTGCCATAATCGTTCATTAGCTTGAGACGTACAATCTTTGCTCCATTTATGTACATCAAATAAACCAAAACCAGTTTCTAATGGGTGTAATACCAATACGTCTGCTTGATACGTCCCGCTCTGTAAATCTTGATGTAAAGTTGAAAAATGATCAGTGATATGTCGTGCATGTTTCCACCATGGCTGCTGATGTGAAAGATGCGGCACATAAATTCTTTTCCGGCGACCTGCCATAGAATAAAAGGCACCGTGCACACAACGTTGAGTAATACCAAGCATACTAAAATGTTCGCCAATACGTTGTTGTTCTGGCAAACCAAGGTTCTGCGTACTAACCCCGTATATTTCCGCTAAGACTCTATTATGTCCCAATTGATGAGCGGCACTACTGCACTGCTTTGGAGTCAAAATAAACTGCCTCTTCGTATTTTCTTCATAACTGCCAGGAGTCCATGTCATATCTTCTGTTAAATGATCTATACCTGGGATATGCATATATTGATAAGCCGCCATGCAACCTGCCGTAAATGCTATCTGAGTTGAAACCGTATCCTCTCCCATTAAATGACCGCAAAATGCGATATTATAGGAACTGCACCATTCAGACACGATCTTAAAATATGCCGATAAAAGAGACCGCTGAACAGCGCGCCAATAACGGTAGCGTGTCTGAAATGACCGCCCTGATTCAATAAAGAGATCCGTAACCCTATCACATAATTCCTCGGACCACATTTCTCGGTAGTTATCATGAAGTACATCACTCCACGGTAGATCTGGTGCAGGTAAACACGGTTCATCCACCCACACTCCAGAAATAACGTTACCGAAATACGAAGAAAATGATTCACACCAACAATCCTGATAAGCACGCTCTATATAAAACTGGCATGCTTCAGGAGACAATACATCTAATTCATGAGCCCGTCGCCGCTGAACTAAAACCTTTCCGTCATCTAAACGTTGAACAACACAGTCCGTGTCGAGCGGCTCTGCAACGCAAGAAATGACCTTTGCCTCATATCTCTCTGGTAAATCCGGAATGCCATTAGGCATATAGCCAGCTTGCAGCCACACCTGCACACCACATTCTTCCGCAACACATATAATTGTGTGCATGCGTTGCATAAATTCATCGCTGAGATACGGTGTACGAAGACCATCAAACGTTCGTGTAATAACAGTACCATAACCAGCCTCTGCAAATCCATGCAATTGGCGCGTTAACTCTTCATCCTCTAAATAATCGTTGAGCATCCACAAAGTCACATCTCGGCCATAAACACTCTTGTCTTTTTCATCATACATCATCCCTATTTATATCAAATTATTACGTATAAAATATTATCTATTCCGTCACTACTTGTCTTTTTCGTCATAGAGTCAGACTACCTGTTATGCACCGTATAGAACACACGAGCAAGCACATCTCAGAGACAGTCCTGTCTTCCTTACAGAGACTCACGGACGAGCTGCGCATAGATGTTCATACCGTCCTCCAATGGAAAGCTCTCAACGGCATGCACATTGTCACTCGCACCCAACCAGATGACCTTATCATTTTTCCTTTAAACGGATCAATTCACATCCAACAAGATAGCGACAGCCACACTATCACCAATGATCATATTATGTTTCTGCCCCATGGACACCAACATGCCTTGCATTCGGACGGTTGCACCTTTATCGCCATTCATGCAGACATTCTTCTCCATACCCACGAACGCTATTGCGACGGCCTACAACAGTCTGTCTGTCAACTTTCGAATAAGCGACATCATCATTATACGCTCAGCAATCTTGCCACAGTCTTTCATAAAGATCCGGCTGCCGCACGCCAGCTCTGCGCTATCCATATCCACAGCCTCCTCGCAGACCTCCTACTTCGGGGAGAAAATGTCCATCACTCTTTGCACTCTGCCAGCCGCATAGACCGAGTTTTATCCGTAATACACCAACAGCTCAAAGATCCCCCGGATATTGAAACATGTGCAGCGCTCGCGGGGCTTGGTCTCACCGCCTTCCGGCAACAGTTCACTGATGCAACTGGGGTAAGTCCCAAAAACTATATCAATCAATACCGCTTAAGCACGGCAGCAACACTACTTCGCACCACCACACAAACAGCAGCCGAAATAGCCCATCAGTGTGGTTACGCCACTGCCGCTTATTTCACCAGAGCCTTCAAACAGCACTACGGCCAAACACCACAGACATACCGCCAAACACAGGCACCGTAGACCGTTTCTCCCTTTATACCCCCTTTAACATCGGTAGTAGCAGTATCCATCTATCACCTACATGTCTTTACAAACAAAAAGCATTGATAAAAAACCGGCGAAAGAGCGGCACTGGAACGTATCCAACAAGGCCTTAGCGTACCCCCTGCTTACAGCACTTCCATATGCATCTGCCCTCTCCAACCTCCCCCGCTTTGAAAATGTGAAGAAAGAATATGTTATGTCTTTAAGTCTGCTCTTCCCAGCCTTCTCTAGTGATGTTATCTATGCATCAAACAAAGCTTTTCACTTGCTGTTTCCAGACATTCCGATCCATCTCTGGGAAAGAAACAACACTTGGATTGAATATTGGGGCACAGGAAGTGACAACTGCCATGGAACTCGCATTGCCTTTGCGCCACACAAAGGTTACAGTTCTCTCTATTTTCAAACACCTGATGCCACACTCTTTTATACAGAACTTGGCGGCAGATGCCCAGCAAACAAATATTCTATCAATTTGTCGCATGCCTGTAATTGGGATCCGACCCTCTTACGTACTGTCGTAGCTCATGTACTGAATCAGGTTACCTCATGATTTCTTTTAATGGTGAAAAACGTTACAATGATTATTCGTCATTTATAAAACAACGTTTTTCTCGGCGGGTACAAAAAATCTCTTTGCATACTGGTTTTACCTGCCCCAATAGAGATGGCAGTAAAGGTTTTGGCGGTTGCACCTACTGTAATAACAAAACGTTTAATCCGAATTATTGTCATGACAACGACAGCATTGTTCAGCAGTTAACGGATGGCATTGCTTTTTTCTCAAAAAAATATCAGGCGCAGAAATACCTCGCATATTTCCAATCTTATACCAATACCTATGCTGATATTGAACAACTACGGCAGATGTACGCAACAGCTCTTTCACATCCAGACGTTGTTGGTATGATTATTGGCACACGACCAGATTGTATAAATGAAGATATTATAGATATGCTTTCAGATTTTGCTGATGACTTTTTTGTCTCGCTTGAATTTGGCATTGAAAGCACTCTCAATAGAACACTGGATGCGGTCAACCGGTGTCATACTTTTGAAGAAACACAGGCTGCTTTTGCCTGCGCTACTAACAAGGGGTTGCATCTTGGTGGTCATATTATCTTAGGACTACCGGGAGAAAGCCGTACTGAAATATTGGATCACGCCTGTCGCCTTTCGGAACTACCGCTCCATTCACTTAAAATGCATCATCTGCAAATTGTGAAAGACACGATTCTTGCTCAACAATTTGCCAAAGAACCGGATGCTTTTGAGTTGTTTCAATCCGATGAATATATTGACTTCATAACAACATTTTTGAGCCTGCTGCGTCCTGATATTGTAATTGATCGTTTTATTAGCGAGGCACCAAGAAATTTGTTGATTGCTCCACAATGGAATGGCCTCAAGAACTTTGAAGTACTTGCCCGCATTGACAAAAAGCTGCTCGAAAAAGACCTGTGGCAGGGGAAACACTACCAAACAAACCTTCAGTAAAAAACTACAGGCTATTTTTTAATGTCTGCTTGGGTGACTTCACCGCTCACACTATCAAGTAGCAATACCGTTCCATCTGCCGCCACATGCATCTGATAACGACCTTTCCCACAGAAATTTGCCGCCAAAATAGCCAAGAGTACACCAAGCAGTAAGAGCATCATGCCAATACCCATCATGCGGCGACGACGATAACGTGCCTTCATTTCTGGTGAACAAGCGTTTGGTTTACCACTTGGGGAACTGGCGGCATTAGCAGGGGCATCACTCATGAGAGAACCTTTCTATAAGAACGAGACATTCTGAGTGCGCTCAATTCAAAGCAACGGGACAACATCAAAAATGTTCTGATAAAACGCTTTCTTGCTGCTTCTGAATGGCAAGCATGCACAAACTGATGGTTTCTCCAGAAGCCACCCCTTGCAGGCCTCCGAGTCCTACTACAGTCCGCCATCTTCCAAGGCCGCTTGGCCTCTTTCTCTTGTGCCATCTCAAAGGAGCGCCCATGTCTATCACTATTGCTGATAATCTTATCGTTAACATGCATTACACATTAACTAATGAAAACGGTGATATCCTTGATAGCTCCGAAGGCGCAGATCCCTTAGCCTATCTTCATGGTGCTCAGAATATTATCCCTGGATTGGAAAAAGCCCTTGTAGGTAAGTCAGCAGGCGATGCCGTACAAGTGACCGTTTCTCCTATTGAAGGTTACGGTGAAATTGTTCCTGAGATGATTGAAACTGTTGAAAAAAGTCTTTTTGAGGATGAAAACATTGAAGTCGGAATGATGTTTGAGGCCCAAGCCCCAGACGGCTCTTTGCAACACCTTATCGTGAAAGAAGTACGTGAAAACGAAGTGGTTATAGATGCGAATCATCCACTTGCAGGCATGACCCTCAGCTTTGATGTTACTATTGTTGATATTCGTGAAGCAACGGAAGAAGAATTATCACACGGACATGCACACGACGCTGGCGGGCATGCACACTAAGCGCTACACCACGAACACCATACACACGCAATACATTCAGAAGCCTTCACCTTATCCGTGGAGGCTTCTTTAATATGTACCTTGCTTGACAATATCGATACAACAACAGAGTATTTCTTCCTTTTACATCATGTTTGAGAGTCCTATGCGTTATCTGCTCTGTATCGTTTTCTTCTGTTGTTTCAGCCACGTCATGTCTGCCGCAGAAAACAAGACTAACAGCGTTCCACTATCCAGCAAATACGTTGAAATTGTTCTACGAAACGGACGAAGTTACGAAGGCTTTTACAATAAACGTACCGGAAAAATATTGGTACAACGTGGTTCAATGAGCATGTCTGTGGCTATTAAAAAGCACGAAATCAAAACGATTACTCGCAAAGACCCACCGCCACCCGAGCCCTCTGATACCACCACTGAAGAGCCTCCTATCACAACAAAGGCTTCACCAGAAAAAACGAACGAGCAGCTCTTAACCAAAAAAATTGCTGCGTTAAAAAAAGACATCGCACAACTTTCCCACTCGTTAACCATTGCCCAAGAAAAGAAAATACGAGAAACAGAAGAAGCAAGCGAATTGGAAACGCAGATACACAAACGAAAAGAAGAAATATCCACCCATACTCGCCATAAAGAAAATGCCGAGAAAGATTACAAAAAGGTGCAAGATACGATCAAAGAATACTTGCGTAATGGTCGGCATATTTCCTCAGGTACCTATGAACGGCGAAAAAACTATGACAAAGCACGGAGAGTCGCCGCTGCTGCCATTCAAAAATGTAACACAGCGCTAAACCTCGACAAACGTAGACTTCACTACGCTCAAAATAATATAACCCGTGCTGATAAAGACATTGCCCGCCTCAATCTGGAGATCCAAGAACAGCACAAAAAACTTCATGATTTATTGCCTGGGTCAGACCCGCTTGCAGCACATACCAAAACAGTGACGGCCCCGTCAGACAGCACCGAAGAGAACACAGTACCGCAAACAGACGGTATTGATTTATTTGCACAGACTAAAGAGCTCAAGCAAGTTAACTCAATCGTCTCCATCAATAAGGGCCGCATTTACGTCTCTAACGAAGCCCTCTTAAGCCACATTGAAGACGATCTGTGGGAACTTTCGATGACCTTGCGTAACCCAACTGACCAAGAAATAACTCTGACCTGTTTATTCAACGCCACCCTTTCCGCAGAAAACAACCCCCTCATTGAGCCACTGACACGACCACATCAATCATCGGTCAGCTTTTCTGCCGATTCCGTCATTAGCCTCTATCATTCTATAAGTATTCCTGGATCTTCTGAGCAACGCATCCCCACTGGTGTCTTATCCATAACTGAATAGCCACTTGGCAAAATACTCCCAGCACCACACTGCTGAACATGAGCATACTCCATAAGCAAGCTGAGATCATCGAAGAATTTGACGCCATCGAGCAATGGGAAGATCGCTACAAGCACATCATCTCCATTGGCCGTGCTCTACCTGCGCTTGCTGAAGAACACATGACCGAAGACAATAAAGTACGTGGCTGCTCTAGTTCCGTATGGCTTATCGCCCGCAAAGAAGGTGATAAGGTTATTTACGAAGCTGATAGTGATGCGATGATTGTCCGCGGCCTTGTCTCCTTAATTGTTCGGGTGTTTTCAGGAGAACAGCCGGCCCATATTCTGGCCGCCTCACCAGACTTTATTGAGGAACTTGGCCTAAACCAAAACCTGTCTGCCAACCGTGCCAACGGCCTCGCTGCTATGGTAAAAAAGGTCAAAACCTACGCTTTAGCATTTCAAGCACAAAGCTAACCGTTCCTAGCGAGGCCAATCAGCACAAACTCACACTTATTTTTCACATTTCTGCATATTCTTGCAAAATAGTTGCTTTGTCTGTATTCTCAGTGCCTATACTGGGTTTATGATATGGACACTGATAGGACTCATTCTCATAACAAGTTGTGCTGGCTTTTTGTGGGCTGCTGCGATCTTTCGACGCGATTCTGAAACCACCCTCCAGAACGCCCTCCAAACACACCCTCAGTTATTACGTCCACTGTTCCTCTTACTCCCCCTCTGTCTGTGCTCGCTCAGTGCTCAACTGTACGACCCTTTCTGTTGTCTTTTTTCTGGATATCTACAGGGTCATTTCCACATCATCACGTGGTTGAGCACCAGTATCTTAGCAAGCCTCTACACAGGCATAAGCCTTGGCTTAGCACTGCCCAGTAAACATCCAGAACGAAAAGCACTCATATTTGCAGCCTGCATACTATTCTGTGCCAGCTTACTGGGGCATTACCGCCTTAAATACACCGATTGCTGATAGTCTTGGCGAAAAAGTTCGTAATGGCTACGTACTGCAAACTAGTTCACGTAGCTGTGCAGCAGCGGCACTCTGCACAGTTGCCGCACACCATAAGCTGATATTAACCGAACAAACAGCGGCCAGACTGCTTGGCACAACCTTCTCCGGTACCAGCCGTGGACAGATTCGTTATGCCCTCGAACAGCTTGCCATGCTGTAGGTCGTGAGTTCGAGTCTCATCACCCGTTCCAAATAATCCCCTGTAAGTGTAATGCTTACAGGGGATTAACTTTTTGACGGACGACCGTGGAGTAACTTGGGAGTAACTGTTACAGCCATTCCTAAATGGAGCGGTTCTTATCGGTTCTGACTTCAATCTAAGCCTCTGAAAAGATGGACTGCTATATTTCGCCTGACAGGCTTCCTAGAAGCGGAGAGACAACGTTTATCAATAAAGCGCTGCCCCTCATTTAATTATGTCTATCTCTTTCCGATGGGTTTCTTGGGCAGCCCATGCTCTTCCACTTCATAACATCTTCTATTTTGATTTCCCAACGTGACTTGCCACCTGTTCTTATCAATTTACCCGGCAACTCATTTGATCGCAAGGCTTCAATAGCTCTTTTTTTAGCTACATGTGCCATTAAAGCTGCCTTTGTCGCTGTGCAGATCGCCGTTTCCGAGAAAAGGTTTTTATGGCAAGCATCCACAGCGCGCTCTATAGCTTGGTCAAGCATCTCAGTTATTTGTTTATTGTTTAATACGAATAGCTCGACTGCACCTTCGTTATCATTCCCTATCTTAAGTGATTTCATTTCATAGACCTTGTATTACACAAACTGCGGAACACCGCAGTGTATTAATACACATTTTGGAGGATCTATTTGGCTTGCGTGCGCGGAATGAATGTGGCTTTATTTAGTGGCTTTATTTTGGGTCTATTGCCAGAGGTGCCGATATATGCCTGTATTCCTAGGTTTCGCCTTGCCAGCACTAACAAAGTGCCATGTTGCCTATGTGCGTGGGGTTAAATTCCGGGGTCACGTTTACACGCTCACCGAACAAAGTGAGTATAAAGTCGTTATTCGCACTGTCTATAAAAATCTCGCACAGGGCGCAACAATTTAGGTCTAAATAGTTCTTAAGATTCTTCCTGCACAAGAAGGTCTAAACGTTTCTGTCTCCGATCGGTCGAACAGAGATGCGTTTCGGTTTATAGGCTGCATATAATGATTAATTATTCGGGGGATGCTTATGCTCTTTACGGGTATTTACTAGTGGTCTTAATTGGGGTGCTGACTGTGGAATAGGAATACCGCTATCCTGAATGGCGATACAGGACAATTCCATGGGGTGTCCATGCTGATGCTTGAGGTGGTAGTGAATATGGGCCGCGATATGTGGATCGCTAAAAATACCTTGTACCTTATCGTGTTCACCATGACCAGTAAAGAGAGCGGCTTGAAGTATAATGGCTTCGCTGTTGTTTGGGTTGGCTTGGCGCGCTCGTTCGATCCACTGCAAGCCATCGCCGTAATTCTTATCAAGTAGGCTTGCGTAGGCCAAAAGTAGCGTCGGCCAGAAGCAGGATGGCGCGTTGCCGTGGGCGATCAGGGCATGTTGTTTGAGTGGGCGTGTTTCTTGGTTGTACAGGGCCATACGGGCGAGAAAGACGTTGGGCCAGTAGGCGTTAGGTGTGTGTTCTAATCGTTTTTGCGCTTCATTAATCAATTTATCGTCTGGAGAAACGATTGAGAGTAGCATGTCTACATAGGCCGGTGTTTCTGTCAGTAGTGGCAGCTGCGTCGCCAACTCGTGATCAACCAACTCGGGCTCGTGAGCGCCAAGTCGTGCTGAGGTCAAAAGCCGCAACAAAGCTGACCCGGCAACATCGCCTGTCGTCAACCGGACAAGTGTGTCGTGCAAAAGCGTGCCTTTCTCCGTTTGGTTGTGCTGGAAGCGTTCCTCCAAGCGGGCCGAGACGTAAGCGTAGCAAAGGTTCAGTAAGACAGCATCACGAAGATGGTGCTGCATGGTTGCTTCAATGAAGAGCTGTTGGGTTTCTCGGTTGAGCGGTGGTAACCCGATTTCCTCCAAAGTTTTCAGGCGATCTTGGATCTCTCCTGACCATCGGCCACCATGACGATAACGTAGGGCCATGCCTTCCATTGCGGCGTCATGCTTAGCGTTCTCATATTGTTCGGTAAGCAGTGTGCTCGCAGCGTCAAAACGTTCGTACGCTGATTGAAGAGCCGGGTCATTCGGGTGTCCATCAAGCCACTGTCTGGTGTGCTTAAGCGCAAGGTGTACAGCCGCTTCATCATGCAAGGCAACCGTTTCAACCATGTGAACAAGGTCACGATGAATGCCATCGAGAACCTGTTGTTGATGACGCCATTGCACAGCAACGAGCACCGAGACAAAGAGCACAAGACCGAGCGTGCTCAAACTGAGGCGTGGGTGTTTGCGCATGGCAAGCCACAGGCGCTGATGCCAAGCGAGGGTGTCCGAGGCAATAACGCCGTAATCCAGCCAGTGTCGCAAATCATCAATGACGGCTTGTGCGGTAGCGGGGCGCTGCTGTGGGTTGTCATTGAGGCAGGCACTTACCAGTGCGCCGAGGCGTTTAGGGATATGTTGCATGGCATTCGGGTCTGCGGTCTGCGGAGGTGCACCGCTGAAACAATGTACTATCAGTCCACCGAGTGCCCACACGTCCATGCGTGGATCTGGTGCCGCTCCATCTGCCTGCTCCGGAGCCATCCAAGCAGGCGTTCCCAGCGCGGCCTGCTCATGAGTATCGCCAATAGTTCCAGCTATACCCCAATCTACCAGCGTAACAGCGCCATACGCACCTATAAGAACATTGTCTGGCTTGAGGTCGCGATGGACAATGCCCTTACTGTGCGCAAAGGCCAGCGCTTCAGCACAGCGAATAATTATGGTGATACGCTGAGCGGTCGATGGTTGTTCCTGAGTAAGATACGCACCCAAGGGGCGGCCATCCAAACGCTTCATAGTGTAGGCTGAGCGGCCACCATGGTCATGCCCAGCATCATAGATGGGTGTGATCCCGGGATGGTCAAGCCGGGCAAGGATAGCGATTTCTCGCTCGAACAGAGCTTTTCGGGTCAGGTAGTGATCGGGGCTTTCATCTTGAGCACGGGGACGGCAGATTTTGAGAGCAGCATCACGATCGAGCAGATGGTCATGCACCGTGTTGACCACACCCATACCGCCGGTTCCAAGGGTATCGCCCACACGGTAACGGCTACGTTCAGAAGCAGACTGGAAAGCGGCCTTGTGCTGAGGTGTGGAGAAGGTCTGTGCGCCGTGTTCGCTCATGAGTAGAGTCGCATCGTAAGCAGCGATTAGGCGTTCTTGCTCAGCTTCCGGCAAAGCGGCAAACCAAACATCGACTCGCGCAAAAGCATCTGGGTCAAGGGTGCCCTGCCAATAGGCGGCCAGCATCTGTGCATCGGGCTCAACCGGCATGGTGTGACTCCCGAGCAAGTGCCCGCAATAAAATGTGATGGGCATCACGTTTACTTGCCTGCTCGTCCAGTTCCCCAGCGGCAATTAAATGATCACGAATTGCGGTAACCAAGCACTGCTTGGCATGGGCAAGTCGTCGTGCGCAGGTTGCTCTGCTCAGGCCAAAACGAGTAGCCAACTCACGCACGCCACAGCCCTCATTAAGGTTGGTCGAAAGTAAATCCGCCGCAGGGGCTTCAATAATACCACTCGCTTCCCAGCCGCGACAATCTTCCAAGGCCATCTCGCATATACCGATGGCCCAAGCGGTATCTATGGCCTCATCTTCGGTATCTTGAGCCGGTACATCGAGTATGGGATCATCAATCGCTATCTCTCGCGCTTGCAAACGACGCCGAGCATTGCGGGCGTGATTGTAGACAACACGCATAAGATAGTAACGAAAAGGGCGACCCGGATCACGAGCAGCTTTAGCCAGTACTTCAGGCCGTTCCATCAGGGCGAGCAGCACCTCTTGCAAGAGATCATCAACGCCATCTCTGTTCTCGATAGGGAACTTCATGCGCAAGTAAGCGCGCACAGCAGGCACATAGCGCTCAATCAGAACGCCAGCATGACTCACCGTCTGGTCCAAGCGCTGAACGAGGCTCCACCGCGTTGCAGGAAAGAGATCTGTCGAGAACATGCCACCACTCTCTTCATGAAGACTGATCATACAAGGAAAGGTACTTGGCAAAAACATTGAGACACAGGCCGCCACGCCAACAGTAATAGGGTGAGTACACAACCAACAACGAAAGGACTCACCATGAAAAACCTCCTGAGCACCATCTTACTGACTGCCACTTGTGCTGGAGTCAGCCTTCAATCAGCAGAAAGCGAAACGCTTGATCCGAAAGAGATCATCACCTTTCAGCCCTATCCCTTAGAGACCTGTATCGTCTCCGATGAGCGTTTCGACACCGAGGATATGTCGGGAGCCGTCCTCAGTTTTGTTCATCAGGGACAGGAAATCACCATCTGCTGCAAGCCCTGTATAAAGAAATTTGCTAAGCGTCCACAGCATTACATGGAGAAGTTAGAAGCAGCAGTTGCGGCGGTTCAGGAAGAAGCTCAGAGCGAAACAGAAAGCGCAGCCGAAGAAGGCAATAGTAAAGTCCATGACCACAGCGGCCACAAGCACTGAATGTAAATGAACCCGCACCGGGTTCCGATCAACGAACCTGATGCCAAACCCAGAACGGACCGATGTTATGAATACAAGCCCGACCATACTGAGCTTCAGCTTGCTTGCTGTCATGGCTAGCAGCTGCACACCGGTCTGGGAACGCCAAGCCCGGCACCTGCGCCAAGAGGTGCATAATCGGCCTCTCGTCATACAGGCTCACACAACGAGATGGTCCGATGCTGCATCTCAAACTCTACCAGATTTGGTAGACATCCGTTCACTGGACGAATTGCTTACATGGGGTATTGAACGCCATCCGGCTATGCAGGCACGGCTTGCTACCGTACGCCGAGCGAGCGCACGAACCGACGCGGCGGGAGCCTTGCCGTCACCGCGCATTGGTCTGACCCCACTCGGTGAGATGGCCCAAACCGCCAGCGGCGAGGTTACTCTTATGGCCAGCATTAGTCAGCATATTCCAGCTCCCGGCAGCCTCAGCGCCCAAGTCGCCAGCAATGCCGCCGAAGTACGATCTGCTGAGGCACATGCTCAACAAGAAGCAGCAACAATCGCATACCGTATTCGCCGAGCATGGTGGCAGAAAAGCTATGCCGAGGCTGGTAGCACTATCACCAACGAACAGCTTGCCCTGCTTCAGCAAGTGCGCGATGCAATGCTTGCTCGTGTACAAGCTGGAACGGGAAAGCAGAGCGACATTCTGCGCATTGGTATCGAAATTGAACGGGTGAAAACCATGCAGCATTCTTGGCAAGAGCGATTACATAATGCTTTAGCCGAGTTACGGACAGCTCTTTCCATTACTGCTGAAACACCGCTGCCCGCATTGCTGAACACAGGAGCGACACAGTACAAAGTAGGACAACTTGTAGCTCTCGCCCGTATCCATCGCGGTGATGTCCTGCGCAATCAAGCCCACCGTCAGAAAGCTGAGGCGCTGGCTGCTGCTGCCGCCGCTCGCCGCCGCCCGGATTTCACCACCAGTCTCTCGTACAACATGGTTGATGATGAGAATCTGATGGGACCGACCAGTGGCGATGACCAATGGTGGTTTGGCGTATCCATGAGCGTGCCCCTCTGGTTTGGCTCTTACGCTGCCAGCGACCGCGAAGCCGCCGCTGCTAAACAAGAAGCCCGGTTCGAAGCCGAAGCCATCGACAACCGTATCCAGCGCGATATCGCCACCGCCATGAGCACCTGGCACAGTACGCGCGCCCAAATTGCTCTCTACGATGATGGCTTACTCGCCCAAGCTCAAGCCGCTTTCGATGCCGAAAACAGCCACTACAGTAACGGCAGCAGCAGCTATACCGATGTCATTGCAACGTGGAAGCAGGTCTTGTCTCTGCATCTGAGCTACCATGCCCTCAAGCGTGATGTCGGTCTGGCCGAAGCCGACCTCCTCCACGCCGCTGGTGTTATCTTAGTCGCACAGCTCGTGGACTGAAGAACTCTCAGGTCGTGAGAACATGTGGTACAGAACTGGCAACACAAACAAGGTCAGGGCTGTTGAACTGATGACACCACCGATGACCACTGTCGCGAGGGGGCGCTGTACCTCGGCACCAACTCCGACTGAGATTGCCATGGGAATAAAGCCGACGGCGTCGGTGATGGCCGTTGCCAAAACGGGGCGCAAGCGTTCACCACCAGCGCGTGTGATAGCGTCAGGAAGCGCGAGTCCGTCGCTGCGATTACGCCGGATAGCGCCGACAAGTATTTGACCATTCAGCACGGCAATACCGGCGAGTGCGATAAAGCCAACCGCAGCGCTTACGCTGAAAGGTATGCCCCGTAGATAGAGCGCTGCCACGCCGCCGACAAAGGCAAATGGGATGCCGGTGGCTATTAAAGATACATCTCGTATACTGCGCAGGCTGAGGTACAGGAGAGTCAAGACCAGAAACAACGCAATTGGTACAACAATTGCCAGACGTGTTTGGGCACGTTCCAAGTTTTCAAATTGGCCGCCCCAAGCGACGACGTAGCCGTCAGGCAGATCAACCTCTTCGGCTATGCGGCGTTTTGCTTCCTCAACGAAGGAAGCGACGTCTCTGCCATCAACGTTGCATTGCACGCGTATCAGACGACGTCCCCATTCACGATTGATGGTGGAGACACCTTCGACTTCTTTGACATCGGCAAGTTGACGTAGGGGCACCAAGGCACCATCAGCTCCTAAGACGAGCATATCTTGTAAAGCGGCAGGGTCTGAGCGAAAGTCCTCGGGCAAGCGCAGGACAAGTGGGAAATTCCGCTGACCTTCGTACACGCGCCCTACATGAATTCCACCAATGCCTTCTACCACTTGCAGGGCTGAATCGGCTGGCACGCCGTAGCGCGCCAGTGCTTGTCGATCAACTTGGATATCCAGAACAGGTTGGCCAGTCAACTGGTCAACAGAGATGTCACTTTGGCCGGGAATATCGACCAGTACACGTTGAACCCTGTCGGCAACGTCCACCAAAGTATCAAAGTCATCGCCATAGATTTTAACGCCGAGGTCAGAGCGAATACCAGACTCCATTTCATTCAGGCGCATTTCAATGGGCTGGGTAATAGTCATATTCAATCCGGGGAGGTCAGATACCTCTTCTTGAATTTTTGCGGCAAGATCTTCCTGCGTAGAAGCTACACGCCATTGCTCACGCGGGTGAAGAGCAATAAAGATGTCGGTGAGTTCCGTTCCCATTGGATCGGTGGCCAC
The DNA here is from genome assembly GCA_016745075.1 of Planctomycetota bacterium. Taxonomy (GTDB): domain Bacteria; phylum Planctomycetota; class UBA11346; order UBA11346; family UBA11346; genus JADGDD01. The sequence continues at coordinate 210,852 of JADGDD010000004.1, forward strand.
TTCGGCAGTACCAATCCGGCTCCAAACCGAACGGATTTCATCAGGGAATGCATCCAAGAGGAGTTGCTCAATACGGCTGTTGTAATCAGTAGAAGTATCAATGGCGGTGCCGGCAAGGCGAATAGTATTAAGTACCAACGCGCCTTCTTTGAGTCGTGGCAAGAATTCACCACCCATTCGCGTCGCGAGCCATCCGGAGCCAATCAGGAGCACGGTAACGGTGAACAGTAGTGCCCAGCGCAGGCGCAGAGCGACTCGCAAACAGGCTTGGTAAGCACCTACAAGCAGGGAGGCGACTCGCCCGTCTCCGTGTTGAGGATCACGGGGAAGCAACCAATAACCGAGTACAGGTGAGAGTGTAAGCGCCAAAACGAGCGCCCCTGCCAATGCCAGTATAAAGGTTGCCGCCATGGGGCGGAACATTTTGCCTTCCGTGCCTTCAAGAGTGAGAATGGGCAAGAAGACGATGAGGATAATACCCATTCCAAACGCAATAGGGCGAGCGACTTCTTTAGCGGAATCAAGGATGGCCTCTAGGCGCTCGCTCGCTGTTAATTTTCGTCCAAGCTGTTCGCGTCGTCTGGCAAGGTTTCTGAGGTTCGCCTCGGTCATCACCACCGATCCATCAACGATGATGCCAAAATCGATAGCGCCCAAGCTGAGCAGGCTCGCAGCAATCGCGAACCAGTGCATACCCAGCAGCGCAAAAAGCATGGCCATGGGGATCATAACGGCGACCAGCAAGCCAGCCCGGAGATTACCAAGTAAGAGGAAGAGAACGACAGCAACAAGAATACCGCCAGCAAGTAGGTTATGTGTGACCGTTCCCATAACTTGGTCTGTCAGTTCGGTGCGGTCATAAAGGACTGAAACAGATATGTCATCAGGCAGTGACTTTTTGATGCCGCTCAAGCGGACTTTTAATTCGTGCGTAACAACGGCAGGGTTTTCTCCCATGAGTGTAAAAGCCAAGCCCAAGACGGCCTCACCTTTGCCCTGAGCGGTAACGGCACCCCGCCGTATTTCATGACCGATAGCAACGCGTTCGGCCACATCCCGTATGTAAACGGGTTGTCCATCATGGGTGTTGACGACAATGGCCTCGATGTCTTGAATGGTGCCCACACGTCCAGCTCCGCGAACCAAATGAGCCATGCCGTTGTTGGTGATGACCCCACCACCGACATTGCGATTATTGCGCTCTAACGCTTCAATAACGTCATCAATGGTCAGTCCGTACTCCATCATTCGTTGCGGCGACGCAATGACGTGAAATTGTTTTTCTTTGCCGCCCCAGCTATTGACCTCTGCAACACCTGGAACCTGACGCAATTCTGGTTTAATGATCCAGTCATGGATGGTCCGTAATTCTTCAATACTTCGATCAGGATTGGTGCTACTGACGAGATAATGGAACACTTCACCAAGACCAGTAGCGATAGGCCCGAGCTCTGGTGACTCAATGCCCTCGGGCAAGGCAACGGTCGCAAGCCGCTCGGCTATAAATTGCCGTGCATCAGTAATGGCGGTATTGTCGGAAAATGTGGCGACGACTTGGGAAAGACCGAACTTCGATACGGATCTCACATTTTCTAGGCCGGGCAATCCACCCAGCGACCACTCGATTGGCAGCGTCAATTGTTGTTCAATTTCTTCTGGACTTAATGCAGGCGCAACGGTGTTTACTTGAACCTGTACGGGTGTTGTATCCGGAAAGGCATCAATGGGTAAGCGCATGAAAGCCATAAGGCCAGCACCAATCAGAACAAGGCTGGCAAGCACTATCAGGAAACGGTTGTTGAGACTACGACGGACGAGGGTTTCCAGCATGGTAGAGTTCCTTCACTAAAACACTAAAATGTATCGATAAATACGGCGACTATTCAGTCGTCGACGCATCCTGCGCCGAGACGGCTTTTCATCATTTCGCTGAAGACAACATGTGTCCCAGCGATAACAATCTGGTCGTCTGCTGAGAGCCCTTTTTGCACGAGGTAGCGTTCGCCGAACTGAGGACCAAGCTGTACGCGCCGCGCAAGATACAGGTCGCTTTCTTGCCGTACAAAAACGAACGACTGCTGCTCAAACCGCTGCACTGCTGCGCTTGGAACCCCAAGCCCTTTTGTAGCGGCGCTTGTGGTAATAACGGCATCGCCAAAGAGTCCGGCACGAAGGCGGCCACTCGTATTGGACACAACGGCACGCGCGCGAACCATGCGACTTCGTCGGTCCACATGAGTAGCAATCCAGGTTAATTTCCCTGATATTTTCGTGTCTCCAAGTGCTGGAAAATCGGCAGTAACAGTCTGGCCAATGCGCAGTTCGGCCAAGACATCTTCCCGAACAGATAATTCAATCCACATGTTAGACAGGTCGGCAAGCCGCAGCAGGCCAGCGTCAGGCTCAACAGCCGCTCCTTGAACGGCCGTACGGTCAATAATGGTTCCCGCAAACGGTGCTCGAATGAAGAGGGTTGTGTCGGTATTGGTACTTGTCGTAATGATTTGCAGTGCCTCATCATCAAATCCAAGGTTTTTCAGTGCCTGCTCGGCTGCGGACTCGGCGAGTTCCGCACGAGCCAAAGCCGACACGGCTTTCTGTACCTCGCGCTCAGCAGCAATCCGATCCTCTTGCAGGGTTTGCTGGCGTTGCTGTTCTTGTGCGGCAAGCTTTCTTTCGAGCCGTGCCGCTAAGTAGTGCTGCTTTGCGTGTGCAATGTCGGTAGATGACACCTCTAAGAGGATGTCTCCTGCATCAACATGATCACCAACATCAACCAACACGCGTTTGATCACTCCGCCAGCAAGCGGAGTGATGTGAGCGAGGCTGTTCTTATTATAAGCGATTTCGGCGTAAGCTTTGCGAGATGTCGCGCCCTGTATCGGTTGAGGCTGCTGCGTAGAAACACCCGCCTTCTTGGCCGACTCGGCTGATACGAATCGTATTTTCAAATCATCACCTGGTGACAAGTCCGGAGCGAGTTCTGGATGGCATATGGCGCATTCATCCTCAAAAACATCATGTTCACGACATTCAAGCCGCTTTCCCGGTTTGGGCACGACATGGCTATGACCATCCTTGCTGTCACCCTGTAAGCGTTTTGGATTACAGAAAATGCATTCATCCTCGTAAAGAAAATGTTCCTCGCAGTAGTCTCGGCTTTCTTCTTTGAGGTCTGGATGACAAAGCCAGCACCGATCCTCATAACGCGCATGTTCTTTGCACCAGAGACGACCTTTCTGTCGGGCCTTTGGATTGCAGACGAAACAAGCTGACTCAGCAATACCATGAGATGCGCAGGCTGGGCCTGTTTGTTCTGGGGCACTGGTATTGTGAGCGCTGGGCTCTTCGGCGAGTTTTTTATCTTGAGGGGGCGCACAAAAAAAGCATTCGTCTTCGTAAAGGTAATGGTGATCACAGTAGGCTCGCCCCTCCTCTTTCATATCCGGGTGACAGAGCCAGCATCGGTCCTCATACCGTGTATGCTCCTTGCACCACAGTCTGTTTGCTTGGCGGGCACTCGGTGTGCAGATGATGCAGTCAGCCTCGTCAACTCCATGTTCTTTGCATTGCGGCTGATCAGCAGCACCTGCTTGGGGATCTTCTACAGTAACGGCGTCCTGCTCCGTATCTGGGTGACAGATGGTACATTCATCTTCGTAAATACCGTGTTCATTACAGTAGATCCGATCCTTGTCCTGCATTTCCGGATGACAGAGCCAGCACCGATCCTCATAACGATCATGCTCTTTGCACCACAGTCGTCCTTTTTCCCGCAAGGAAGGGTCACAGATCCAACAGGGCTGTGTGGGGTTGCAGGTGATTCCGGTGTCTGGCGCTTCCTCTGCGCCGCTGATGCTGGATGCCAAGCCTCCAACCAGCAGACATAAAAGGATAAGTATGTGTTTCATGATTACTCCTTGTGAGATGTAGATGATGATGAGACCGAACGCGGTTCGGCCTAGTTATTAAAAGGTGGTAGTGCTGCCGCAGCAGCGGTTTCCAGCGCTGCATTGGCTGTTTCGTGTTTGAGTTCAAGCTCCTCAAAGCGTGCATCGAGCAGCTCGCGTTTCAGGCTGAGAAGATCGCCGAGCGGTATATGTCCAGCTTCATAACTACCCTCAGCAAGAGATATGATGTCTGAAATATTGGTTTGCGCCGCGCCTGTATACCGAATGAGCGCTGCGTGAAGCTGTTGGTAGCGTTTCCAAGTGGCGGCAACGGTGAGGCGTAGGCGTTGTTCCTGTTGTTCGTACGCAACTGCGGCGGCGCGTTGATCAGCCATGGCTACGCGCATCTGCGCATCTGCGCGTCCGGGTGCTCCAAATGAAATGCCAATACCAAGGCGAGCAATATCAGCACCCTCTTCATGTTCGTAGCCTACACCAAGTTCTAGTTCAGGCCGTCCATCGGCTCGCGCGGCGTCGATAGCGCGGCCTGCCCGTTGGCGACGAGATGCTAAATGCTGAAGGCTTGGGTGATGACCTTGATTCCATTCAAGTGCACCTTGCTTGCTCGGAAGTTCCCACACCAATGTGTCGGCTATCTTGATGTGTGTTTCCGTAGATATGCCCAAAAGAATACGAAGCTCAGTCAGAGCCGCAGTGTGGGCAGCCACTGCACGAGCATGAGCAGCCCGGCCTTTTTCGTAGGCTATTCGTACGACTTTCATTTGGAGAGAGCCAATATCTCCGGCATTTTCCCGCTTAGCAGCAAGCTCTACCAAGCGTTTGTGAAGGGCTACCGATTCAGCATGAATACGCTCCTGTTGCTCTCTGAGAACGGCAGACAGGTATATGCGGAAAGCAGTTGCCGTTATCTCTGATCGAAGGGCGTACATGCGTGCTTCGCGTTCTACCCTATTGGCCGAAGCGAGTGCTATTCGCTCATGCCGCCAGAGGTCCAAGCGCTGAAAAACCGCAATTTCACGGTCCCACTGCTCCTCGTCAGTATCGAAGCGATAGCCACCGCCGAATTCAATGGTTGGTCCAGAACTCCAGCGGTGGGCGAGATCAACTTCTGCATCTGCTGCCCCAAAGCTCGCACGAGACACAAGTAAGGCGGTAGCACGTTGATCGACGAGACTAACAAGTTTTTGACGGTCCAGACTGAGGATGTATTCGGCTGCCGACAATGTTACGGTTGCCAAGAGGACAGCAGAGACCGTCCGCGCGAAAGCGATAAACATGAAAAACTCCCAAAGGTTTACGTGGATGACAGCGCACAAGGGTGCGTGGTCAGGCAGTAAACTGGGAGCTAGATTAAGATTTCGATAGATTTTTTAATACAATGCCACGGTGGTCCGATAGCTTGTGGTATTAAAAAACGTTGTTGGCAGACAGGTGGAGCACCAACGAGACTCAGCAGCCTTTTGTTGGTGGCCAATGGCACCAGATCACAGTCAAAACCGTCAGCAAATGGGCGTGCACGTTGCTCGTCATCTGGTAAATCCAAACAGCAATCATCTGTATCTTGCTCGCAGTCAGTACAGTCATCGCAGTCATGAACCGTTTGCTTCGAGGAAATATCCCGCTCTGTCTCGACGCAGAATCCAGATCTACCATCGGAGGTGCAACAGCCATCTGGGCACCAAGCTGACCCCATCGCCGCAACGAATTGCGAGATGAGCATTATGAGCGCAAGGGTAGCTGCCGCAGTCTTCATGTGCTGAGCTTCCGCTGGTCATTAAAAACAGACAGCAGGGCAACCCACCGCTCATCAGCAATGCGATAGTAGGCCAATTTGTGATCTTGACGAAAAGTGACCGCACCAAGCTGGCGCAGTTGCTTAAGGTGCTGGCTCGTTGCTGGAAGCGACAGACCAATTAATTGCGCGCAATCACAGACACACAGTTCTTGCTCGCGCAGACCAATAAGAAGGGCTAGTCTCGATGGGTTGGCAATAACCTTGAAAGCATCGGCCATCTGCCTTAGCTCATCCAATTCAGGCAACGCTTTCTGTGCTGCTGCAAGAGCTCTTTCGTCAACATAATCCACTTCGCAGACGCCTTCGGCGGCCTTTCGATTTGGTGCTGAGCTGACTCTAGGACTGGACATCACTTCCGAACATTACAAAGTGACAACCGAAAGTCAAGCCATTTTGCAAGGGTGGGGAGGTATACGGATGGGGCACTGTGTATGTGGAGAGGCGGCTGATCGGATGGAGCGCCGAACTTTGCTCCTCTTATTGGCTATCAACGGATTCATGTTTGGTGGCGAATGTGTAACTGGTTGGCTTGCTTGTTCCACAGGCCTCTTGGCAGACTCGCTGGATATGTTGGCTGATGCTATGGTATACGGCATCGCCCTAGCAGCAGTTGGTGGTGCAGTAGCCGGAAAAACCCAAGCGGCTCGCTTGAGCGGTTGGCTCCAGCTGGCTTTAGGGCTTGGAGTGGTGATCGAGGTGATCAGGCGCTTCTTCATCGGTAGCGAGCCGATGAGTCTATTGATGATAGTCGCGGGCGGTATTGCTCTCGTTGCCAATTTGATGTGCCTGAAGATCCTAGCCAAATACCGCCATGGCGAAGCCCACATGCGGGCATCGTGGATATTTTCAGCCAACGATGTGCTAGCAAACACTGGAGTCATCATCAGCGGTATTTTGGTATTGTGGCTGGAGACCCCAGTCCCCGATCTTGTCATTGGGGCGATTATCGCGGGAATGATCACGCACAGCGGCATTCGCATTTTGCGGGACAATAGCATGCCTTCCTCTGAGGTTAATCAGGACTTGGTGTGTAATCGCCGCCTTTAGTTGCTCCAGTACCCTATCGGGCAACGCAGATAAAAAGGCTGAGACGGTGGCCGTAGGGTAAACAGTGTCTTATGGAAACGGAGTTCCCATGACTGATACCCATAAAACACCGCCACGCGGGCCAAGCCTTGTCGTTATCCTCATCATCGCAGCGAGTACCGTGGTCGCCTTGATCGCGGGCATCGCCCTTGGCCCAAGTGTTAAGGACTGGGCCGATGCCCGGCGTGCTGCCGAGGTGAGCAAGCAATCTGAATCAGGCACGTGGTATATCAGTCAGATGCATCCTTGGATCATCCAGCCAGAGCCGGGTCAGTGCCCCATTTGTGGGATGGATCTTACTCCGGTCGACCCCGACCGTTTCGCTGGTGAAATAGCCATAGATCCGGTCATTGTTCAGAACATGGGCGTGCGCACGGCAAGAGCAGAACAGGGAACGCTGAGTCGCTCGCTACGCACCGTCGGTACGGTGCAGGTAGATGAGGGGCTGGTGAATGATGTCGTTCAACGTTTTGGTGGCTGGATTGAACAGGTGCATGTTCAAGCCCGCTGGGATCGTGTCAGCATTGGCGATCCCTTGTTCAGCATGTACGCACCTAGTGTGGCCGTGGCTGAGGAAGAATACCTCATCGCCAAACGCCAGAAATCTGGCGACACCCAAGTGGCGCTCTTGCGTGCCGCGCGCAGCAAGCTTGAACGACTTGGCATTGACGAACAGGAAATCGACCGCTTAGAGCGCGAAGAGACGGTGCGCTCGACCATTACCGTGTTTAGTCCCATCAATGGGTATGTCTGGCAGAAGAACATCAATGTTGGTAGCGAGATTGCGGCGAAGACCGTCGCTTTTCGTTTAGTCGATCTGAGTCGGGTTTGGGTTGAGGCCAGCATCTATGAACACCAATTGCCCTTTGTCTCCATCGGACAAGGCGCACGAGTGCGCTTAGATTATGGTGAACAACAGGAATTGCCCGGCAGTGTTGCGCATATCTATCCGGCAGTGGATGTCCGTACCCGCGAAGCCCGCGCCCGTTTTGTCTTCGACAATGACATGACCGTAAACGGACCACGACTCCGACCGGGCATGTACGCGACCGTTTTTCTTGAAACGCAGCTCGCTGAAGATGCTGTTGTGATCCCGCGTGAGGCAGTCATCGGTACTGGTAAACGCAAGGTCGTTTTTGTCAGCCTCGGTCGTGGTAAATTCGAGCCGCGAACGGTACAGCTTGGTCCCAGTGGTGATGGCGACCTCATCGCCATTCAGGACGGTATTGCCGCCGGTGAACAGGTAGTTACCTCCGGTCAGTTCTTACTAGATAGCGAAAGTAAAATGCGCGAAGCTCTCGCCAAGGTCATGAAGGGCGACCTTGCGAGCGAACAGCTTCCGGCTGCTGACAGCAATAGAGCGCTCACCACGCTTGGCTCAGCAGCGCGAACGGCTTGGGATGACCTTGTACGGGTTTATCTCGACCTTCAGGAACAGCTCTATGAAGAGAACGGTAATTACGCCACTGCTGTTGCCGCCGTGCAGAAGCGGGCAAATCACTTTGTTACGACCGCGCGTGCCGAGGACGAACACATGCATCATCGCATCGCAGCAATTGGACGCTTGGCGAATGAGGCCCAAGCGCTCGAACATGATGTGGACAGCCTGCGTCCGACCTTCGGTGCGCTCAGCATCACCATCAACGAACTATTGAATACTTTTGGCCAAGCACATGACGGCGAGCCGTTACTTGGTTTCCGTTGCGGCATGGCCGACGGCGTACCGGATTTAGGTGTGTGGCTACAACGTGGGACCGATGTTCGCAATCCTTACTTCGGCACTGCATCAAGCATGCGCGATTGCGCTGCCGATGAGTGGGGTGTACCGGTCATGGGCAAACCACTGGTTATGGAAGTGCCAATAACTGAAACCCATGCGCAGCACAAAGCCACCCCATCAGCATTACAACTCAGCACGGATTTTCTCCGTGCTTACAACACCGTTCAACAGGCTCTCTACAACAATGATCTCAGCGCTGCGCAGCAAGCCGGACCTGCTCTACAAGAAACCTTAGTGACAAGCGGTATTGAGGATCGGCACGACGGACACATTATCGCCGCTGCTAGCGATCTCAAAACAGCGCGGATCGCCTTTGGCGCGTTGAGCTTGGCTCTCAAAGGCATGTTGGAAGCGGGCAGCGAGCAGGATGGACTCATCATCTATCGCTGTGGCATGGCACGGGGTATCCCCGACAAAGGCGTGTGGATACAAAGCGCTGACGGTGAAGCGGAAAACCCCTATTTCGGCATCGAACATGGCATGGCCGATTGCTACGTTGAAGCATGGCGCGTTAACCGTGACGGCATAAGCGAGGCCGAATAATGATTACTTCCATCATACGCGCCTGCATCGCTAACCGCTTCATGGTGCTTTTGTTGACCACCGTCTTAGTGGCGACTGGTATATGGACCGCCAAGCATATTACTGTCGATGCCATTCCCGATCTTTCCGATGTTCAGGTCATTATCCGTACCGAATATCCGGGACAGGCTCCGCAGATTATCGAAGATCAGGTGACCTATCCGCTGACCACCGCCATGCTGGCAGTACCGCAGGCCAAAAACGTGCGCGGTTTCAGTATGTTTGGCTCCAGCTTCGTCTACATCATCTTCGAGGACGGCACCGACATTTATTGGGCGCGCAGCCGTGTTCTGGAACAGCTCAGCACCGTTGCCAACCGCCTACCGAACGGCGTGTCACCTCAGCTTGGCCCTGATGCCACCGGTGTGGGTTGGGTCTATCAATACATGCTCACCACTGGTCGCTATTGCCCCGACCATCCCGATGGATTGTGGCATGATACGCAAACCAATGCTTGGTATGCTGATCCCGCCGAAGCGGTGGATGCCGAACAGCGCAGCCGTTTGGTTCATCACCGTATCTTTCCCGAGCCAGAGCGCCGCTGGCGTGACCCAGCAAGTGGACGCACCTATGCCGACCCCGACCTCGCCCCTGAAGCGGTTCGTGACAGCCTTGTTGGAGAGGCGTATGTGCGCGATGGCAGCGAAGCTATCACTCATTGTCCGCTCTCGGGCAAGCCGCTGGTCGAAGCACAACTCTCTCTGGATGAGTTACGCAGTATTCAGGATTGGTATCTACGTTACGAGCTGACCACAGTTGATGGCGTTAGTGAGGTTGCCCCAGTCGGCGGCATGGTTCGACAGTATCAAGTAACCGTTGATCCGGTACGCCTTCAGGCTCACAGCCTGAGTCTGGATCACCTACGTATGGCTATCAGGCAGAGTAACCGCGATGTAGGTGGTCGCTTGCTGGAGCGGGCCGAAACTGAATTCATGATCGTCGGCCAAGGTTATTTGGGTACGCTCACTGACGGTATGCTGGAAGAAGCGCGACGCAAAGGAGTTGAGCCAGCACAGAAAGCAGCACAGCGGGTCATCACCGACCTAGAACGTATCGTCCTAAAAACCACCGAGCGTGGCGACCCTGTAAGCTTGGGTGATGTCGCTAGCATCGGACTTGGCCCGGAGATCCGCCGTGGCATCGCCGAGTGGAATGGTGAAGGAGAGAGCGTTGGCGGCATCGTCGTCATGCGCTTTGGTGAAAACGCCCTGACCACCATCGAGCGCGTGCGTACTCGTCTGTCCGAGCTGAAAGGCGGCTTGCCACCTGGTGTCGATATCGTCACCGCTTATGACCGCTCCGATCTTATCAACCGAGCGGTGCATACCCTGAGTGCGACATTGATGGAAGAGATACTTGTGGTTTCGCTGGTGGTGTTGGTTTTCTTATTACATGCCCGCTCGGCTCTCGTTGCCGCCCTCGTTTTGCCCACGGGCGTGCTTGGCAGCCTCATCATTATGCACCTGCTGGGCATCAATGCCAACATCATGAGCCTCGGCGGTATTGCCATCGCTATCGGTGTTATGGTGGACTCTGCTATCATCATGGTGGAGAACGCCCACAACGCTTTGGAACACGAGCGCAGACGTATAACTGGTGGTGCCACGCCGCGTAATCGTAGTGCCGTCATTGCCGAGGCCGCTTGTGAAGTTGGTCCTACCCTGTTTTTCAGTTTACTCATCATCACCGTCAGCTTCGTCCCGGTTTTCGTGCTTACTGGTCAAAGCGGTCGCTTATTCACGCCACTGGCCTACACTAAGACCTTCGCCATGGCAGTGGCCGCCGTGCTGTCGATTACTTTAATTCCGGTAGTGATGAGCCTTTTCATTAGCGAGCGGGTCTTGCCTGCCACATGGAGTCGCCTGCGGGCTTGGCTGACGAGTGCCGCAATTGCTCTACTCCCGGCTGGTGCTATCGCTCTGCTGCCTTTAGCTAGCTTGGAGCCTTATCGCTGGCTTATGATGCTCGGCTGGGTTTTGTTCGCCATCCTCCTGATCATTCCTCAACGCTTGCATGCGGAAGAACGTAACCCGGTATCGCGCCTCCTCAGATATCTTTACAACCCGATGTTCGCATTGGCGATGCGTTTTCGCTGGGGGGTGATTCTGGCGTCCATTGCGCTCTTTGCCGCCACATGGTATCCAGCGAGTAAACTTGGTTCTGAGTTCATGCCACCGCTGGAGGAAGGTGACTTCCTCTACATGCCGAATACTGACCCGGGCCTGTCCGTGACCAAAGCACGTGAACTGTTGCAGCAAACTGACAAGCTTATCCGCCAGTTCCCCGAAGTTGCTACCGTTATGGGCAAGGTTGGCCGCGCCGATACCGCCACTGACCCAGCGCCACTGACCATGATCGAAACCACCATCGCCTTGGAGCGCGATAAGACAAAATGGAGACAGGTTGAAGATACCTGGCTCTGGGGCTTATTCAGCTATACGCGCTCAATTACTCTGGAAGAACTCACCGATGGCTACGCGCTTCCGAACGGTGCTTGGGTGCCGGGCATCAACGAAGCTCTGCGCATCCCCGGGCTCACAGGTGCCCTGACCCGTGGGGCCATGCCTATCCGTACCCGCATCGACATGCTGGCCACCGGTATTAAGACCCCGGTGGGCATTAAAATCATGGGACCGGATCTTGATGTGCTCAGCGAGTTAACCAGCGAGATCGAAAACACCCTGCGTACCGATCCCGACATTGCACCCATCACCGCTAGCGTTGCTGCCGACCGCGTTACTGGCGGTAATTACATCAATATTGCGGTTGATAGACTCGCCATCCAGCGTCACGGCTTGCGGGTGGAACAGGTGCAAAATGTCATCATGTCGGCTATGGGCGGTATGACCGTGACGTGGACTGTTGAGGGACTGGAGCGCTACCCCGTGAACCTGCGCTACCCCCGCGAGCTGCGTGAGAATATCGAACAACTCCAAGACGTACTGGTGCAAAGCCCCAGCGGTGCCCACGTTCCACTGGCTCAGCTTGCGCAGATTACTGAGCGCAGTGGAGCGCCAATGATTAAGAGCGAGAATGCTCGTCCGAGCTCTTGGCTCTACGTCACCCCGCACATCAGTGATATGGGGGGCTACGTCGCTCAAGCCAAACAGGTCGTATCCCGCAGCGTCGATCTGCCATCTGGCTACAGCGTGGTGTGGTCCGGCCAGTTCGAGTATATGGAGGAAGCCAACGCTAAACTCATGGTGGCGGTACCATTGGCATTTCTGGTCATCGTCCTGCTGCTCTACATGGCCACCAAGAGCTGGGTGCAGACTGGTATCGTCCTTCTGGCTGTACCTTTCAGCGCCATTGGTGCAGTGTGGCTGCTCTACTTCCTCGACTACAACTTCTCAGTCGCCGTTGCTGTCGGTATTATTGCTCTAGCCGGCTTAGATGCTGAGACCGGACTCGTCATGCTCCACTACCTGCAAGACTCGTGCAAGAAATTCGCCAAGGAAGGACGGCTCATTACCCGCGATGATTTATGGTGGGCCATCCACCACGGCGCAGTACAACGCATCCGCCCCAAAACCATGACCGTTTGCACCACCATGATTGGACTATTGCCGCTGATGTGGGCTACCGGAGCCGGAGCAGATACCATGCGCCGCCTCGCCGCCCCCATGATCGGCGGCCTCGCCACCAGCTTCATCGCGGAACTTGTTCTCTATCCAGTTATCTGGTATCTGCTGCATGCGCGTGCTTACAAGGATAAGCCCTGCAGGTCCCCATCGTAAATATTAGAAGCCTGTTGTTTAAGACCGCTCTATGTTATTGCGCGATTTAAAATACGTCCAATGACGCCAACCCGCCATATCGGTCTGCCTTCTTTGGTAGCAATCCCCCGTCGCATAAGCAGGTGAGCAATGCACCGAAGACTCTTGCCTTGAGATCGCCACTCAAGCATAGTATTAATAACAGACTGCTCAGCATGATTGACCTTAAGCTTGCGGACGTTTCTAGTACCATCTCTCTCAACATAGGCATCAAAGCCGAAGGGCACTCGGCCTCCTGTCTTTTCACCTTGCAAACGTTTGTGGGCAAGTGCCACCTGCGTGCGCTCACCTGTCTGCTGCCGTTCGAGTTGACCGAGCGCTGCGAGCATTGTTAGGAAGAAGGTCCCCATAGCAGAATCGGTGTCGAGCTTCTCAGTAATACTGTGCAGAGCGACCTTCTTCTTGCGGCATAGGTCGGCAAACTCCAAGGCTTCTCGGGTATTACGGAACAGGCGATCGAGCTTGAATATTACAATGCTCGTAACCGTTCCCTTCTTGACCATTTGGACCAGCTGTGAAGCCGCAGGGCGCAGTTTAAGCGCCTTTCCTGAGATTCCTTCATCACTGAGGACATCATGTAGCTCAAGCCCATGTAAGGCCGCGTATGCCTCTATCTTTGCCTTCTGTGCCGAAAGGCTGATGCCCTCCTGAGCTTGGTCCAACGTAGATACTCGTGTGTACCCGATAGCTATCATATGATACCTCCTGTTGTCGTAGTAGAAGGCGTGAGTGTACCAGATCGTTTCTCTTTACGTAGTCATTTCTTTCGCACACAGCAGCGTTTTCTGTATGACTACGCATCAAATGAGGAGACCTAAAGTGGCTGTCATTCTCTATGGAAGAAATAAACTACATGGTATGAAAACTAAAGATGGAAAAACGGATAATGTGAAGCAGTCAAAACGTATCAAGAAGCAATTGCACGATAATAGGCTCAAGCAGGTTGATGATACCCGGGACCGCCTTTCTCGTCTACTTGATAATTGCATCGCAAAGACTAAGTATCAACACCGTACGCATTTAGCCCGAGACATGAAAAGAGATCCTTCAACGTTATCTGCGGTACGACCAGACAGACCAAAATACACAAGCCACCCGCTTCCAAGCACATGGATACTACCAGTTGTTAAGCAGCTTGAACTTAAGGGAGTCGCAGTTCAGAAGTTCTGTGTTCAAGCTGCTGTTACCTATATCGCTAAGGACTTGCTGCCAATCATGGATTTAATCGATGAGATGGACCAAGAAGGGACCTACGGTCGAAAGGGCTTTAAGAAGAAGCTTCTGACAGAGATTGAAGCACTGCTCGATTCGCCAATATAAATTCACTACGAATGCTTATGGGTACCATGTATCCGAGGTCTATTCCGTATAGATTTCTTGAGTTGCTGATATCGCTCCCGTACTGTATAGAAATCAGGTTCTTCAGGCTCATTAGTCCCGAGACATAATATATCGAAGTCGTCACTAAAGACCTCATCCGCTTCTTGGATCACTTCTTCTTCGGTTAAAAAGGAGTCCCAACGAGAACGCTCTTCTTCGGGCTGAGGCTTAGGAGGGGTGACATCTCGAAGCCAAGGTGTACGTGTGGTTATAGCATTGATGAATTCACCATAGATACCACTCTCTACCGACTGACTAGAAAGGTGACGGGGTGTTGTTTCCGTTAAAGCACGACGAAGAACCCGAAGAAGATCTGCTCCTGTGATAAGGAGCTCAATATATTCAGCTTCATGAAATTCTCTGAAACTATCATGAAGTATATTCTTAACGGCGGTAAGATGCAGCGAGCTGTATACATGGAGTAACCAGAACTCATCGTTTGAATCGAAGCGCCGAGATATCGAAATATGAAATAGGGAAGATGTGATGTGCATGATATGCAGCTTAGCAGTTCATTACATGTATGACTCATCAAAGCGTCACGCATCGCCTTTCTCATTAGCTCCAATTTAATCCTCTATCAGATTAAGGAGAAATGACCGACTTTACTTCATCCCAAAGCTGTAGGTTTATGTACTCTTCGGCATGACGAAACTGGCTATCAAGACGACGCAAGAAGCTCTCTTTATTTAATTGGTTGTTCAATATGAATTTTACATGCTCAATATCCTCCAGTGAGATTGCGAGACATGCCTTTTCCCACGGTGCTCGATTAATGGCTCTGTCTGGAGTCTTATCCATGAAATTAAAATCCAATCCCCTAAGCCAGTAGCCATAGTACTCCGATAGCTTATAGGCATAGTAGCCGATTTGCTTTGATTGATTATCCCAGTAAACTTGGTTCTCTGTAGCCTCCAGTTCCTTAACAACAATTTCAGATGCCTTGCGAACCAGAGATATTGAAACCTTCCTGAACCCTCCGTTACGCGGTCTTGGTCCTCGACTATTTGCGAGTATAGTATCAACCTTTGTCTTTAGGCGTTCATGGTATGCTTTGTGTTTAGCTTCCATTTTCTTTGCTTCAACTTCTAGTCTCTTTTTGTTAAGAATACGCTCTCGCTCGGCAATAACAAAGGTCCAGAAACGATGTTCAAACTTAGGGTTCGGCACCTTCTCGTTAAACACAGGCTTACTGATCATTAGCTTGTCAATCTGATTAATGAAAATTAGGATCTCTTCTACCTGCTTACTATCACACGCCTGACAGTACCATTCCCATGTCTCATCATTTTTAAATGCAGAACCCCTCTTTTCCTTGTAAATTGAGCGGTAATACATTGTTTCATCGCTATAAATAGACATAAAGGCATAAGCTTGTTTTAATGCGTAGTCTTTAGTCATTTTGTTGTTCCAATGGTCTGGCTTTGCATCTATCTCGGCGAGTATATGCTTGCTCAAATCAATAAGACCGAGGCTCTTTATCGCCGCATCTAATTCGCTTTGGTATGCCTCCTGCGCTCTCTGTTTATCCCATTTTGCTTTATAGTCAGCATCGTTTACCAACTTCCACTCGTGTATCTCTGTGTCTAAAGCCTGCAGCTCAGCGTAAAGAGGAACCGTGCTCGAACACACCGTGCTGAAAGCCACGATCTGTTTCTTCATCCTCCAGAACTCTGGCTCTTCGTAGATATTTGAAGCCCAATAGTTGATATTATCCCGTGTTGCCTTGTCACCAATATTCGAGCGTGCTCTATTTAACATTTGCCCTGAGTAGTTCTCCATTAGGTATGCCTTCGAGTAGGCAGTGGTTTCTGCTTTGTGAATAAGTGTCTGCTGCATTCGTTCGCAGCTAACAATAGTCTTAGCAATTCTGGCCTCTACCTTGACCTTCTCTGACTCAAGGAAGGCCGCATCGCGAACCTCTTCTTGACTAGTAGCAGCAGAAGAGGAAGCAGCTGGAGACGAAGTCTGAGTGGTGCCCACACACATGGGTATCATGAAGAAAATAAGCACAAATGCAACGCAACCGATTGCAATCTTCTTTCCTTTTCCTTGCTCAGTATTCGCCGCCGCTTTAAAGGCTACGCCAATGCTTTTTCGTAGATGTTTTGCAGCAGTTTTATCGATAAAGGGAACAGGATAGCCCTCATAGGTAAACTTATTAGCCCCGGCCTCCGTTAGCTCGCCATAGGGGACTGCCCAACACGATCTCAACGGCTTCGTTCTCGGCACACCAACGTGAACCAAACAAGAAGGGTATAACAAGAGCGTCTCTACGAAATTCAACGACCCCCAAGAAAAGGCGCCGAGGCACTCCTGACCATCAGCCAACTGAGAACCTTCAGGCACGCTGTAGAGGAGTACACCAGAGACCGCAGCAGCCTCTTCTATGGATTCTCGATCGTGAACGGCTGTGCGTCCCAACTCCTCTAGGAACACCGTAGCATCGCCACCTTCCTTAAGGATCTTAAGCTTCTTCGTCTCCGATACGGTGTCTTGCTTCGTAAATGGCGTGTTCATCAGGTACCTCCTTTTTCAGTGGCTCAAACAACGAATTGTCATATTGGCGAAATTCGCCAATTGGCAAGCGAATAGTTGCAGCTAATGCAGAACATATGCATGATGACCAGATGAGTTTGGACGAAGACTTCTATCTCACGGCTTTTGGCAGTCATTTACGCACATTGATTGAGAAGGCAGGCTATGCAACTGTGCAGCAATTTGCGCAGTTTATGGAATTTGACTACCCAAGTCTCACCAACATATTGTCCGGCAAACGTCCCCCGCCGATTGCGATGCTAGATACATGGGGAGCAGCGTTAAAATTGAAACCGAAGCAGTTAGCCCTTTTCAAGGAACTAGGCTGGTTACGACGTTCACCGAAAGAAGCCCGGCTTATCGTAGCGCAGCGTGACGCTGAATTAGCTAATTTGAAATCTCGTTCTGTTTGACCCCATGATAAACGCTTGTGTATATAAGGTATCACATGCCCACGTAACAAGGTGCCGATATGAGCATTTCATGTGTAACTAAAAATCCTAGAACTTGAAGGTAAAGGTTCCGTATTTTTGCAGAGCTTAACTGGCCATGAAAAGCTGCCGAGAAAGTGCGACTTATCGAAGTGGTCGAATTTAAAAGACTCGCTCTGTTTGACTTCGTAGCAAATGACTACCCCGTAAAGGTGTTACATACCCCTTCCGTAAGGTATCTACATGGGCGATTCGCTTGTCATGAGCATCGAGGTAAAGGGTAAGCCAATGCTCGTATGTATAATAAGATTACCTATAATATTTGATACGTTAGCAAATATCTATATTTATAGTAAATACAGATATTATAGACATTATAACCTATCATCAAGATTTGATACGTTAGCAAATTTGATACGTTAGCAAATTCCTGAATCGTCTTCGAGGTCCCCACTGCACCATGATTGCAAACGCTTCGTGACAGCAGAGATGGCATAAAGGGCATCAAGATAAGAACGTGTTGCACCGCGCATGGAAACTTCTTCTTTAAAGTTTCGATACGTAATCATCTCGACACTCCGGGAGATAACCTCGCGCACCAGCCTACGCTCCACAATAATCCGGTAATGATAGTCTGCGTGGGGGCTCTCTATGATCTCAGCGGTAACATAGTGAACCTCCATGAACTTGACTAAATGATCCCGGCACCTCGCTCGAATCATAAGTAGCTCTGGCTGTAAGTCTCCGTGACCTCCATCAGAGTATACCGCGACAATAGAGAAGAACCCCTCTGGTAAGAATATCCACATATCCATACTCCTGAACATCATGAAACGATGACACTAAGGCTACGGCACTCGCTTCAAGTTTAAGTGAAGTAGTAGCATACCGACGCATCACTCTACAGGTGGCGCTTAACCGTCTCGGATGGTGGATCAGAGACCTGTTGATTTAACGGCGATTTAAGGCGCTGTTTGGCCGAGGCATGCCCAAGGTCGGATTTATAACGAAGTGGCAGTCAGCGCCATTTCTGCCAGCCTGAGAGGGGGTCAAGGGGATATCTCTAGGTGCGGCTTCATCAGGAACAGGAAAACCAACCGGAGCCTCAGTCGTTATAATACTCCATGTAGTTATTTGACAACGTATCAGATGCGGTTATTTGACAACGTATCAAATGCCGAAGGATTGAATAAGAACTAGGAGAAAGGGGCGCTTTAAGCTATTTGATAACGTATCAGATTCCAGTACGTGATCAACTGCACTCGAACAAACGGGGAGCTCTATCTCAATCACTATTGCAGGAGGTTACCTTAAGGTGTAGCGCTTCTGCTGATTACAATCTAAGACCTCTCACGTAATCTCCCCTTCTATCTTCGGGCTCACTTTACCGAATACGCTATTTACCTTAAGACCTCGATCACGATCACCTCATAAGTTCTACTCTACCGGAATACGATATTGCGCTCTAAGTCGCCACTCCGTTCGCCTTAAAAGGAGTGCTTACAAGAACAAGTACACTCGCCATCTTTACACTTAATCTTGATGCCAAATGAGTAGGGGTATTATACCGAATCGCATCTCTGAGGGAGGGCTAAGCCGTCTCGGATGGCGATTATCAAAACGTTAAGCACGCTCCTCCTTGGGGCTTGCATTCCTTGCAGCTTAACTCATCTGAGAACTCCCTCGATCGATAGCCACTCCATTACCTTAACCACCATACGATACCATTAATTGCCCTCGGGTGAGCGGGAGACCTCGGGTCACAGTGCTAGAGTACACAATACGACAGGTTAATAGCATCAAGATGCTTAGACCCCCCTTAGCCAGCCTGTAGAGCCCATCACTGAAGGCATTCTTATACGCCCCGTCTTCTCTAGATACTGACACCTTGCTAACAACATCTCAACTCGACACTCTGGACTAATCGATTCACCATAGCAATCATGAGACCCATGACTCGAGTAGCGTAAATACTTTTCAACGTCTGCTATCAGCTCACTCGCCACAGGCGGGTTATCCTCATCAATAATTAATCGTCCACCATCTCGCTTAAAATGATGAGCATTCGCATTGACAGGCCGAATATGCTGCCGACCCAAAGATGCAGGTTGACCACAATTCTTAATCCACCTATTAATAAAGCTATGAGATTGTCGTTTACGCTTCCCCATACTAATAGCACCTTGGTGGAAGAGGCATACTACATGGGCATGGACAAACCACTTCCCTTTTTCGTTATCTATGCCTAGTATCCATGTTGCACCACAGGTATTTCGATAAAGAAATCGACTGAGCTTCTTTGCAAAGACATCAATGAGCACCATGAGGTCTTCAGATGGGTTTACAGAAAGCACACCTGCCTTTACTATGACATTCTCAACGCCTTCACGATCCAAAACCACTTGCATACGCTTCGCAGTACTGTCGGCGTGCTTAATCCCATCCTTAACCCATCGTACCTGCGATTCCCATTTAGGAGCATAATATTTATGTCCTAAGAATGTGTCGCTACCAGACATCGCTACATTCTGAACCATAGACATAACTTGAGCTATCTCCTCACTCTCCTCGTCACTTAATTCATCCATATCAAGAGTATCGTGAACAGCATGAAAATACGCAGCCAACCTCTTATCGCTAGCGATAGCCTTGCTCCACTCGGATCTTCCTTTGTAAGGACCTTTTTGTCTCCTGTCCTTACCTTCGTTATCGTGCATAATCGTCTGCCCCTTTCTAGTGTTCATAATTTGGACTTCCGCGCCGGGATACTTATTTAGCCTCTTTTACTTTAATAACTTCGTTATCATTATCACAACAATTTTGAATTGATCGTAAAATATAAAATTCCTTATCTTTGGTCCAGCTCTCTACATCGCTACGATAAATAAGAGACCCGCTAGCGTACTCCTGTGACACCTTTACATCTTGATGATTCAATAATGTAAGCACCTCGTAAAAAGGAACATCGATAGCAGTGAGCAAGCTTGCACATGTATTCCTGAACGCATGTCGATACATGCTCTTAGGCGCTACCCCAGCTAGCTTAAAATATCGCTTCATAGCACGCATTAAGTAATCATTGCGCTTAGCCGTCACATACTTATCAGGCAACAAATGACAACAACCGACAGATGCTCTCGGTCTAAGTATATTAACCAATTCAGTCTGTAACGGTAAGCGGTAATCACGTTTGAGCTTATTCCCCTCAGCAGACGCCGGGATAAGTAAAGTCCTTGAAGACCAATCAATCATCTTCCATAGAACACACTTTGCTTCGGAGCCTCTAACTCCGGTATATATAAGAAAGGCAACATAGCAGTATAACTCGTGAGAAGCCATCATTTCCGACAGCAACAAACGCAATTCATCCATAGTGTAACACTCTTTAATTGCCTTCTTCGTTGAAAATGGTTTTACGGGAAGCATAAGATCGTAAGGTGTCATTCTCCACTCATTTGCATATCTGCTAACAGCCTTCATCACACCTAAGAACTTGTTCTTGGTAGTATCAGATGCCTCCCCGGCTCCCCTCCTCTTCTTCAAGGTAGATAGGTATCTACGAACTTTACATGGGAGATCATCGTCGACTAAACTAGTCATTCCGGCCGCTATAAAATCATCTAAAATCTGTTTTACCTGTTGAATATGCCGATCCGAACGCTTTCTATCCTTTAAGTCAGAAAGGTAATCGTCCCCTACCTCTTTGAGAGAAGTACACCTTGTTTTAATACTTGTCCCTAACAACAATTCCGCCTGACGGTGTTCCGCCCATTTAATCGCATCACCTCTATCCTCGAAGCTCTTACGATGATAACGAGATTGTGTCGAGTCCCAGACCCTAGCCTGCCACTGCTTGCCAACTTCCCTGCGGCGCTCTTTCCACCTGTCTGCGATTGAATATCCGAGCTGTTTCCTGCTTCTGGACCTACGTGCCATTTGAACCTCCTGTTGGTTATGAAGCCCCTACTATATTCCTTAATGGAGTAAGTGTGGAGTAACTTCACAGGTTGTTCTGGGTGGTTCTCATGATTTCTATACCGTATTTTACGGTTCTTAACAGTTCTGAATCATTGACCCTTAGCGGTTCGAGTCTCATCACCCGTTCCAATATAAACCACTGTAGGTTAATAACTTACGGGGGTTTATTGTTTTAAAACAGCACTTTTTCGGCCTTGTAATTCTAACTCAATTCTAACTTTTGGGGCAGAATGGTGAATGAAGCGGTCCCTGATGGTCCCGCATCTGTATTGTGCGTTATTTGCAGTGTTTGGGAAGTGTAAAAATGATGCCTGCAGATGGGTCAATTCTAAATGCATTTTGACAGGTGGGATTCTCAGTGGTATTTCATGCCTATGAATTTTTCACTAAAACAGGTCTCTCTGCGGCACAGGTTCGGTTCCTTGATATAGTCTACCTACGTTGTCTAAGTATACCTTGACCATTTCCTATTGATGGATCAATTTTGAGCGCGCTCTCTAGGTCGGCTTCGGCATTTTGTGTTTGACCAAGTGCCCGGTAGACAAAACTACGGTTAATATACGCCCAAGCATTTTTGGGATCAATATCAATAATTTGTATATATCTATTCAAGGCAACATCGTATTGCTTGGCTACATGTGCAGAATAAGCCTTATTGCTCAACCACAAAGTGGACCAAGGACACCAAAAAAGAGGGATCACCGAGATCACCAACAACATAACAAACAAGGCTATACTGACAAAATGTCGTTTAATCTTAAGAACAAACGCACTAGCCACACTGACTCCGAATAAAAGGCCTGAAATATGTGCCACATTACCAATATTTAATATATTTAAACGTGCAATAATAGCACACACAAATAACCAAATAATAAACAAATTAACCGTTCGTTTACCAAGCACTTCATTAAAGCATGGATATCGACAACGGGTAATCCACATAAACCCAAAAAGAGAATAACCTACACCAGATGCTCCAATACCAATATCACCTGATGCAGCAAGCTGAAATGATGAACTAACAAACGCAGCAAGTATAAAAAATATAAAATACAGCAATGGACCAATCGCTCGTTCAAGACAACTGCCAAGTCTCCATAACCAATAAACATTAAAAGCGACATGCCAAATTTCAAAATGAACAAATGTAGATGTTATGAGCGCCCAGTACCCTCCATTCCATACCGCATCTGCAGGCAGATAACCAAATTTTGACAAAACCGCCCATGATTCATGATGATCCTGTTCAACAAGAACAACAAAAATGATAAGACATAGAGCAACAGCACCCTGTGTAACCCAAGCTTTCGTCACCACTTTCTGTTCGGGACTGCTGACCACCTCTTCAGCATATTCAGGCATGAAATATCCTTCTTCAACAAAACTCCATTAAGGCTACCGTACCAATCTGTTTATTGATAGCACGGACCCTGAAGCGATTCCCAGCCCTCATTGTTTCTCATAATTATTGAGCAGTCCTCATATACATAAACAAACACCCTGCTTATATCATCCTCATCCATTTCTTTATTCGCATAACAAATCTCCCACTTTGGGCCATCTACAATTGGCTCTTCTTTTTGAAATGAACGCAGTTTATTAACCGCCTCTATGTTACACAGAGAAACATAGGATGCCGATAAGAAAAAAAGTCCCTTACCCTCAGTATATTTGTCCGCCAACTTAATAGCATCGCAAATACCTATCCTAGGAGACGGAACACCAAAATCTATCTCCATAAAACTTCACTTAAATCCAAAACAGTCCCGTTATCTAAAATAAATACCTTCGCTATATTTTTCCCACAATGAAGAGACTTCTCATTTACACTAACAACTTTCTCTTCATTATACACTTCCAAAGATTGATGCATCAACAAAGTTATCTCCCAATAAGAAGCCGACTCTTCTGGTAGCTTCAATAATCGCTCACCTTCTATTCTATCATTTGTTTTTTTTACTCGATAAACAATCGACTTTATCTTTTTTGATGAAACTCCTGTTTCCTTCTCAAACAAACGTATAACGTCAATAGGATTCATTATGAATATATCTAACTATGGAGTAACGACATTACCTGGAATTGTCCACCAAAGCGCAGGGAAAAGGCTAGGAACCATCCTAACACACCTATATGTCAAATACCCCAACGTTACGCCAGCTGCGACCACTGCTACTTCTTTTACTTTCCCCTCATCTACGCAAGCACAAACTGGAATTGGCTCTAATATTGGAAATGGTATTGGTACAGGTATTGGATCTGGTATTGGCTCACCATCACCATCATCGTCATCATCGGGACAATCGCAAGGCTTCCCTTCCCTAGCCTTAATCCAAGCATCTTTTAAACTTGTTACACCTGCGCTATCAAGACCTATAAAACTTTTACTTACATAATCACAGGTTTCTCCATCATCATCCATGCACCAGCATGTAGCATTACTGATCCATGCAGTAACAGAACCCGTATTCGGCTTTTCAGGTATACCAGGAGTTTTTGCAGCTGGCGAATAAACACACATAACACTTCCCATACCAGTATAATCAACTTTATTAGGAACAAACCACCCGCTATACAAATTCATACCGTCATGGTACCCCCCTTCGGAAACTCCTGAATTTTTGGGATCCCTTCCTGTAAACCTGCCCAGCTCAACATCATAATACCGCGCCCTAAAGAAGTACAAACCTGTTTCTCTATCTATTCGCCTCCCCGTAAATCCATACGGGTTCCCAATTAAACTATTACCTATTTCATTCCCTGCAGAATCATACTTAATCGTTTTTCCATACGCATCATAATCATAGGATTCAACAACTTGAGCGTTTTGACTAGTAATTACTTCGACTGAATAGTGATAATTCTGATGGTAATAATACGTTTCGTTATTTTCGTTAATTAACGCGACTGGTTCGTCAACATACGTACCGTAGACATAACTATTACCAAGAACGTCGTTGTTATATTCTTGCACAACCTGAGTCCCTGCCATCGCATAAACCGTTGTATCTGTGATATCAACCGTTGTTCCACTATTCTGTAATGGGTATTGATCTGCTGTGTAGAGATTGGTTACTTCCACTGGTGCTAATGCACGGTCATAAATACGAAGGTCATCAAGCAAGCCGTTCCAAGATGCGCCCGCGGCGTTGTCTTTGACGGAGCGTCCAAGGATGAATCCTGTAATGTTTTGAAGTACGCCAATTGCTGCACCATTATCATAACTTGGCTCATCTTCTACACCGTTAATAAAAAGGCGAATACGGTCACCTGATTCCCATGAGAGGGTAAGATGCTGCCATTCAGTTGTTTGAGTGTGGTCAGCAGATTCATATTTGAGTCTACCGCCAGTTGTATCAACTCCTCCTTTTATTATTTCAGTAGCAGTGCCACTATTGTAGCCAACTTTATCATAACGGAGATAAATGGCTTTGCTAGAATCGTCTTCTGTTGCATTCGTTTTGAACATACCTTTATCTGTTGGAATTTCATCTGCTTTTGCCCAGAGAGATATGGTAAAGGCATCACTGCCATTTAAGTTTTGAATGAATGTAGTCAGGTTATCCGATGTGCCAGAATTATAGCCCATAACTTGGCCACGGTCTGGGTCAGTAACAAGGTTACCTGTTTGACCCCATGTGGTCATTTGGTCTGAGTCTACGTGATGCAATGCTCCTGCTGGAATGATCACTTTTCTTGTTGTTGTTTTGGCTACGCGACGACCCAATGCGTCATAACGATAAACAGCGTTGGTGTAATCTGCTGTAAGGGTTCCATTCGCGCTCGTCATACGGTTTTCACTATCCCAAGCATAGAGCTGTCCGTTGCTATGAGAAGTAAGATTTCCT
This sequence comes from Planctomycetota bacterium, assembly GCA_016745075.1. Taxonomy (GTDB): domain Bacteria; phylum Planctomycetota; class UBA11346; order UBA11346; family UBA11346; genus JADGDD01. The sequence continues at coordinate 235,960 of JADGDD010000004.1, forward strand.
TTAAAATCATAAGCAAGCAAATTACCATCTATGACGCTAACCTCATGGACAGCCGTATGGGTGCGGTTCTCGATTGTACCATTTTTGATTGTGGCATCCCAATCGCCTACTGCTGACAAGTTCCAGCTTTGAGTGTTACTGTTTCCTGCCCAACTGCTCAGACGATCTTCAGTGTCGTAATTGAACGTTTGACTAGCAGATGCAGTGAGCGCGTCTATCTCTTCGGTTTTTCGCTTATTAGCATCATAAGAATACGAAAGATCAAGCACAGAACCGTAGAGACCATTTACTGTTATCTGATTAATAAGATTATCAGGACGATAGATATTTGCCCGTACAAGTCCATTCCCATAAGTACGTGTTGTTTCTCGCTGACCTGCATCATAAAGTGAAGTAATGAGACTGGTCATTTCACCCTGAACGCCAACAGATGCAAGTAGATTACGGTCTGTATAAGCGCGTTCGATAACTTTTCCATCTGGATAGGTGATGCTGGTTTGTCGATTCGCATCATCATAGGAATAACCAATAATATAAGTACTTCCATCTATAACGAGACTTTCACTGGTGAGACGAGAGGCATTATCATACGTACGAGTGACGTTATTACTGTAACGTTGACTGGTTGCTGCGGTTAAACGAGATGCGTCATCATAAGCAAATTGATCTTGGGTGCTTGCCTCTTGTGGGTAAGTACGGGTCAACAAGCGGTTTGCCATATCGTAAGCATAATTGGTATCTTCAACGATTGCTGGGGTTTCAACTGTGGTCACACTACGTTGAGTAAGGCGACGACCTGCATCATACGTATATAGACGATGAGTAGTACCCGTATTGCCCGCGGGAAAGGTTTCATCAACTAAGAGGTTTCTGCTGTCATATCCGTAAGTCGTTTGGCCACCTTCTGCGTCAACAATAGTGAGTAGATTACTATCGTCGTCGTAAGAATACGACGTAGTTGCGTTGATACGGTCAGTACAGGACACACGACGATCACGCGCATCAAAAACGCATGTATCGACTTGACCGAGTGCATCTGTTCTAATAATAACGTTATTATTAGCATCGTATGTTTTGGTGGTGGTATCTCCTTGGGTATCTGTGCAAGATACATCTCGGTTCCGTTCATCAAAAGTACAATCTTGACCTACATTGTTAGCATCGCGGTAGCTTATACGATTGCTGTTTGCATCAAACGAGAAAGCAGTACTGTTGTTTTCAGCGTCAATGGATTCAAGTATTCGTCCGGCAGCATCTGAACGGCCACGAGTAATATTACCAAGTGCATCTGTAGAACTAACTTCTAATAGGCCATTGATAACAACATCGTATGTTGTGGTATTGATATGATTCAGCCCATCAATAGTGCGAACTGTTCTACGAACACCATCACCAATTTGTACGCTGGTTTCACCTTCGGCATTCGTCACCGTTACAATTTGACCGTCTGAACCAGCAGCTAAACCAAGACCGATAAGTTCACTCGCATACGTAAGGTCGAGACCGACTCCATCCGTCGCATTATCGTCATAGGCATAGGTTGTGATTTCGTTTTCTGCGTTCGTGCGTGTCAGCACGCGATAGAGCGCATCATAGGTTGTGAGCGTGGTATTGTTGTTTGGATCGGTAAGACTGACAATGTGTTGCTCATTATCATACACATAACTGGTTACAGCGCCTGTTTGATCGGTTACTTGCGCAAGCCAATCACAGCAAGGATAATAACTGTATGTTGTTACATTGCCGCGAAAATCTGAAGTCATGGCTTGTTTACGGGTAGCAGTGTAAGCAATGAGACGTGTTGCTGCATCAGCAGTGCCCGTGGCTTCCGTAATTGTATCCACTAAATTGCGCTGTGTATAGGAATAGGATGTTATAAAACCACGTGGATTGGTAGTTGAAAGACGGTTACCTTGAAGATCAAAAATGGTTGATGATGTTGCTGCAACAGCAGTTGGCGTTTGAACCATAGCTGCATACGCATCTCCCGCATTAATGAAACCAAGCTGGTCCGTATGTGCAAGATACGCCGCTTCAATACCAGAAATAGCTGCAACGCCTTCTGTTTGAGAAACCAAGAGACCTCGAGAATTATAACTCGCAGTATCCAAGATCCCTCGAGCATCTATAGAGGCGATGCGCTGGCCTTCAGCATCATAAATACTATCAGTAATGAGATAACCTGCATTATTGCTGAGATCACGAACAAGCGCTGCAAGCGTACTTTGAGCTGCGACTACTGAGCTTTGGTCAACACTACCACCTGTAAGATAAACATATGGATCAACACCCGCTCCCAAAGGAACCGTTTCAGTAATGCGGCGCAAAACCTGATCATTAATATCATACACAAAGTAGCTCGCACGTCCATAAGCATCAAGAAATTTTAACGTACGACCAATAACATCTATCACTCGGTTCGATGTTAAAAGAGTAGTACCATTTACTTGCTGCGTAAAACCTGCACGCCGATTGCGATAATCATAATGACTAACTGTTGTTTCACCTGCCTTTGTACAAGACAATTCAAGCTCTGTCCCTGCAAGATAGCTACATTCTTCAATGATAGACTCTGAAGTACCGGCAGCTTCTATCGTTTGAATGCGACGACCTTGAGCATCATAAGCAAGTTGTGTCACAACTCCGTTACGATCAGTATGAGACATAACGAGATTAGCATCTTGACCCGTACCATAGGTTAATGATTCAGAACTATGCGCATAAAAAGAACTCGGACTAGTGTAAAATCCGTATGTCATGCTACCGACACGATTACGTATATCATAAGCATAACGAACAACATGACCTCCACCGTCAACGGTTTCGCTCATACGGCCTGCGCTATCATAGCTATAAGTACGAACGATATCGGGATCACCTGCATTATCACCAGGTTCATGAACTTCTATTAATTGATGGTTTGCATTATACACATAGCTTTTCACATTACCATTTGCATCGGTTGCTGTGAGCGGCTGTCCTTCTGTATTATAAGTCCAAGACCATGTAGCTTCATCAACAGTGCCTACAGCGCGTGTTTTACTCAGACGGTTATCATTGGCATCGTAAGTGTTTGTTGTGATGCGGCCAATGCGGTCGGTAATAGACAACGGTTTATTGGTTAAAGTGTAACCGCTCACAACACGCTGGGTATCATCATAAAAAGAATCAGTCAAAAGCACACGTTGAAGTGGAATATAGGTACCAACTGAACTACGACCGTAATAATCAGTCATCGTTTCTGTTAAACGCCATTTCTTCAAAGCACCCGATTGATCGGCTGCTTTTTCGACATTCCACACAATTCCAGATAGATCAGGGATAACAACAGTATCATCATGAATATAATTGGTGGCATAAGATATTTCACCAACAATTTTATTTAACTGCTTAAAGCGCAACAAACGGTTACCACCTTCATAAAAATAATTTATATCAGCATCTGCGTCATCCCACCAACGAGCCAAGGCCGTCTCAATACCACTAGAAGAATCTGGTTGAGTAATACGTACTGTCAAACCACGTGGACGATTAAATGTCACTAGTGTGTTTGGATCTGTGTATGTTGACGTGCTAAAATATACTGTTTTACGACGATGAGTTCCACTTGCAGCTGCATCATCAAATGTAATGGTGTCAGCCTGCCATGCAGCATCTGCACCATAGGTAAAAGTTGATTGTGTACCATCTGGGAGATCGACGCTCGCTAGTGTTGTGCTGGTGTAACCATACGACACGGTTGTTGTATTTGGGAAATCAACATGGTCAATAACCCAACTGTTAGATTTTTTTTCTGTTCCGTAGGTGATTGCCGCCGTATTACCATAAGAGTCAACTACGGTTGCCATTTGCCATAAACGTGTGCGGTCTCCACCTAAATCACCATCTGTTGCTGTGACTGGATAAATATAGGTTACAGTACTCCCTTGGCCATTACGGTCTTCACGTCGAATCAAACGACCACGTTTTGTGCCGCCTTCTTCAAATATTTCAAAAATCAGATGATGACCACCTTGAAACACGACATCAATGGTTACAGCTTGAGACTGATCACTGGTTACTTGTCCAGCGCTATCCAGTATTTTTACATCTCGAAAATAACCTTGATCGTGGTAATGTCCGTCAATAGTATTATCACCGTAAGAAGGATACACATCATAGGCATTTATTATTTTTCCTGTGTAAGAGGGAAGGAAAACACGCGCTTCATTGATACGACTATATTTGTCGTATGCTTTTAACTCAATTATTTTTGCGTCATACTCATTAAACCACCCCCTACCAAAACTTGAATAATCATATTTTCGACGAGAGTTATAATAACGACGCCATGTAAGCAAAGCAAGCTTTCCTGTTTTGGGATAGATACCTTCCGCTTCACCACCACAGGGCACGCATGAACTTGCACCCGTTAATGGTGCATCCGTTTGATAATCAATGGCATCATGTAGATAATTCCCAGAAAGGTAACCTGAAATTGATTCGGCTGGGCCACACTCTAATCCAGCCTTTGGATTATGGTCGCACCCACCAGATGCACATCCACCTCCACAACTATAACACTTTTCTTGATCCGGTTCATTATCACAACTAGACGACCCACCTGTAGTAGCTCCCCACGCAAAAGAACTAGCACCAAGCAACAAAGCTGCCGCTAAAGAAGTTAACTGTTTTATCATTCCAAACACCTTTCTGTATTTCCTCTTTCTATCGAGCTGTTTTATTTTCAACCTGCTTTTTTTCTAGTATCTCTAAAACAAAACGCACCTGACCTGCATGAACTGGGGAAGCGGCTAGCACTTCTGCATCACCTGTGGTGCCCTCTGTTGCCAGCCAATGTACAGTGGCCAGACCATTTTCATCAGCTGCTACCGTCACGCTATTACGATTCGATTCTGTAAAGGCACCACCATATGGGCTATCCCACGAAACTGGCATGCCCGGCTCTGCAGTAATCTGCAAAGCCACTGTTTTACCAGTAGCCACCTGTTCAAAACGAGCTTTTTGCGGTGACGTGAGATAGCTTGCACCACTCGCAGGGTCTGCTTGGTCAAAAATACGATCTGGGTCAACCTTCTTGAGATATGCCTTTGGGTCACGAAGATAGGATTCACGATCAAAAGACTGCACTTGAACCGCTTTCTTCGCGCCCGCATGGACTTCTCTTTGCTTGATACCACCTGTAGAAACAGCCCCATTGTCTTGAGTAATCTCGTTCTGTGCAACCGAAGAAACTGCATTCTTTGTAGAAGCAGGGCTTTCTTCTGCTTTTTGCGCCACTACAGGAGCTGGAGCAGCCTTAGCAGATTCTGCCTCTTCCTCCAAAACAACCATCTTAACAGAGGCTTTCTTATCAAAAACATCGTTCAGCAAAACGACACCTGCAGTACAGACAAGAACAAGAGCGATAAGGATATATTTCAGCATTGCCGAGAAGGCTATCAGCGAATGAGATCATTCAAGCAGTATTATAATAGGTAATTTACCCATAGTAATACTGCGCAAAAAAGAAAATACTATATTAGCGTTTGTTTTGTCGCATAACTAGAGAGAGACAAAAATTGACAATAACGCTACCTTTCCCTTCCTGTTGAATAGACACTGTTCTCACTTATCATCCGATATGAACAGATATATTCTTCTGTCTTTGCTTTCTTGGTCGCTGCATCTACATACTAAACAGGAAAAACGAGCGGGCTACCAAGAGACAGAGGTATCAGCCTCATGGACAGTTACCAACAATGGCACAGAGCCTGTTTCTATTGTTGCCATGAAGATTGGCTGTGCCTGTGCCAGCATTGACGCTGATCAACAAGTCATTCCACCCACTACAACCAGCACGATTACTGCGGTTTTTCATATTGGTGACCGAGTAGGTTTACATCGTCAACAAGCTACAGTAAGCATTGCTGATGGAACGTGGGTAAAAAAACAGCCTCAAGCTGAAGAAGAGGGCAATGAGAACATACAAGAGATTGTACTGCCACCACCTGAAAGTATCGTTGCACACACCCTTTCTTTTTCTGTAGACATAGAACAGCCGATAAAGCTTTCTCGAAAAGTCTTGTTTTGGAGAAAAGACAGCAAGGCTGCCAGTAAAAAAGTGCGCGTAAATATTAATGATCCAGAGGAATATTCTTTACTTGAATACAGAAGACTTCCCTAAAGGCTTTACTCTACAAACAGTTCCTACCGAAGATCCTCATGAGGTTGACTTAATTATTACACCTCAGAACACTGCTAAAAAAGTAACGGCTAAAGGATTCATTACAACCAATCACCCCGGTGAACGCTACGCACGCATTCCTTTAAGACTGCTTATCAAGTGAAGCCTGTTTAAGCAGCCATACAATCCCAATGCTAAATGCTATATCTATACACAATCCCGTCTCTAAGCTGTAAGACACCGTACCCCTTATTTAATAACTGAGCCAAGGCCATATAACCGCCATTCATTACCTCTCTCAACTTGCTAAGATGGCTTATCCTCTTTCAAGAGTGCTGAGTTAGCCAGATAAACAGCATAATTCCTATCCACTAATGCTTTGCAGGGCATGCAGCAAATGCTGCAGGAACACTTCATTTCACTACAAAACTGTCACAAACTTCATACTTTTAACCCTCTGCCTGCACGAGACTTAAGACGCAAATGACCACCAATACGACATTTAGGAAAAATACCATCTCGGATTGCCGTAGCTAGACCTACAGTGCACATAATACTGAATAAAGAGACTGCGCGCTGCGATCTCGCTCAGAAGACTCTTGTTGCGAAAGAGATGTTATCTACATAGCGATTATTGGTTGGTTATTAAATAAGGGGTACGACCCTAGACTTCCACTTTCCTTCCTCAAAAGCACTGGTATATCCTGCGCTCGAGTCACTTGAGATAGGAGAACAACCATGACTACCCATACATTCCAGTCTGAGGTCAAGCAACTGCTTGATATTGTTATTCACAGCCTTTACAGCGAAAAAGAGATATTTTTACGCGAGCTCATTTCCAATTCTTCGGATGCTTGTGATAAACTTCGCTTCCAAAGCCTCACAGACACCAGTTTACTTAAAGGCGATGACAATTTCCGTATTGATGTCAACTTTGATGCAGATGCTAAGACCATCACTATTTCTGATAACGGCATTGGCCTCACCGAAGAAGAAGCCATTGAGCACCTTGGCACTATTGCCAAAAGTGGCACTAAGGCCTTCCTTGAGCAGGCTGGAGAAGAAGCCGCCGGCGATTTATCGAGCCTGATCGGCCAGTTTGGTGTTGGTTTTTATTCTGCGTTTGTTGTTGCCGATAACGTTGTGGTTGAAAGCCGCAGCGCCCATGTCTCTTCTGACGAAGGTGTTCGTTGGGAAAGCAGTGCAGATGGCAACTTTGTAACTGAGTCTATCGCTCGTCCACAACGTGGCACCACCATGACTCTACACTTACGTGAAGATGCTTTGGAATTTGCTGACCGCTGGCGACTACAAGGTCTGATCAAAAAATATAGTGATTTTGTGACCTACCCAATCCACTTACCAGTTGTTCCACCAGAACCCAAAGAAGGAGAAGAAGCTCCAGAGATTGAAGGTGATGGCACCGAACAAATTAACGAAGGTAAAGCACTCTGGACTAAATCCAAAAGTGATATTTCTGACGAAGATTATAACAACTTCTATAAATCTGCCTGCAAAGCGTGGGATGAACCTGCAAGTCGCATTCATTTTAATGTTGAAGGCAGCATGAGCTTTAGCGCCCTGCTCTACTTCCCAACTCAAAAACCATTTGATTTACATGACCATAACAAACGTGGGCTCAGCCTCTACGTTCGCCGTGTTTTCATTATGGACGACTGCGAAGACCTACTTCCAGCCTATTTACGTTTCATGAAAGGTGTTGTCGATAGTGATGATCTACCACTCAATGTGAGCCGTGAATTATTACAACAACAAGGCACGGTTACCAAACTGCGCAAACAATTGGTCAAACGCATTCTTGATCATCTCGCCAAACTGGCACGCAGTGAAGACGATGCGGATAAAGCATTATTCACCTCTATCGATAATACTTTTGGCCCAGTTATTCGTGAAGGTCTTGTTCAAGACATTGACAACAAAGACAAACTGTCAAAAATCATTCGCTACCAATCAAGCTGGACTTGCGAACAAGAAGAAAAAACAGAAGCCGCAGATATTCCCTTACGTACTGGCTTAGAAGAATACATCAGCCGCATGCCTGAAGGCCAAGAAGATATTTACTTTGTAACCGCCGCGAACCTAGCTGGCGCGAAAAGCTCTCCACACTTAGAAGGCTTCTTAAGCAAAGGCTATGAAGTACTGTACTTGATTGACCCAGTTGATGAATGGGTTGGCCAACACCTGACTGACTTTAATGAGAAAAAACTTGTTAATGTGTTGAAAGGCTCTGCCGACCTTGAAGATGACGACAGTAAAAAAGAACTTGAAGACAAAGCAAAAGAAATTGAGCCATTCTTAACATTCTGTACTGGCAAACTGGACGACAGCATTAAAGAAGTACGTCTCTCTAGCCGTCTTACTGATTCTCCGTGTTGTATCGTTGCCGACGAACACGGCATGACCAATCAAATGGAAGCGATGATGAAACAGTTTGGTCAAGCTGGACCAGAACAAAAACGCATTTTAGAACTCAACCCAGAACATGAGTTGGTTCAGCGCTTAATTCATATTCATGGCGACAATGCAGAAGCCGAAATGCTCTCTGACCACATTCTCGTTTTGCGTGACCAAGCATTACTTGCAGAAGGCAGTCCAGTGAAAGATCCTGCCGCTTTTGCTCGCCGCGTACAAGGACTGATGAGTTCAGCTCTCGGCTAAAACCAAGTCTTTATCACGAATAAAAAACAGGCCGCATGGAGTAACTTCGTGCGGCCTGTTCTATTCTATTGCCTCCCTTTTTGTAAAGCATATCATCATAAGTTCTTATAAGCTGACATCTTGGAGTTTCCCATGCGCACCGTCCTTCTCTCCGCCCTTTCTGTTTGTCTCCTAACTTTTAGCAGCTGCACGGTTCTACGCATGGGCCATGTATCCTACACGTACGATGCACCGCCAGAACAAGCGCTACCCCAAGAATATACAAAAATAATCTATGTTTTTTCTGGCGAAGGATTTGACCGCACCTTCTCCCGTCTCAACGTGACTATACCTGGCATGCAATGGATAGAGAATGAAAAAGATGCTGATATTATTGTCGACTTAAAGCTTGGCGAATCTGCCCTCCTAGATTTAACAGCCTATGAACAAATCACCACAACCACCAATGAAGCCGGCGTTGCGAGCTCGCATGTTTCTGGCTATACTGGCTCCGGCACATTAAATACGCCATACCACATTGGGGTCTATGACCAAAAAACGAATGTCTATTACTTAAAGCAAGATTTAGATTATTCGACTCCGCTTGAAACCGTAGCTAAACCAAGCGTTGAGTCGGCACGAGCTGCGACCAAAGACATGGCTCAACAATATGCTGGTAGCCATCGCAATGACGTTGGTGCTCATGCGAAAAACTCGGCAGAAGATATTCTGCGCAAAAAATTTACTATCCATCCTGTTACCACTTCTGTAAGCGCTCCTATTTCCTACAGCGATGAACCTCGTATTGCAGAAGCCTATCATACCTTGCATCCAGCCACCGCAGAAAATGCAACCCGTGCTTTACGAATATACGAAAACATTGGCTTCAATAATTATACTGAAAAAGGTGAACTAAATGATGAACTCAATAAAGGGGTTCTCACAGGCATTGCAGCTTGTTACCGCATTCTTGGCGACGGCGATAACGAACATATCTACAGAGCCAAAGCCAACGCGCTGCCATAACAATACATGATCACTTTTCTTATTCTCTGCTGGTCAGTTTTTGCCGAAATGGCTCCGTGGTTGCTGCTCGGTTTTGTAGCCGCTGGACTGATCGGTATTACCGTATCCAAACAGGTGGTCGCCCGCAACTTAACTGGAACGGGCTTTCTGCCGCTCATAAAAGCAACCTTATTTGGCGTACCCTTACCCTTATGTAGCTGTTCGGTTATCCCAACGGGTATTGGTTTTCATAAACATGGCGCGCACACAGGACCAACCGTAAGCTTTCTTACTGCTACTCCGCAAACAGGCATAGATTCTCTCTTTGTAACCGCTTCTGCCTTTGGCTGGCCTTTTACCCTCTTAAAAGTAGCGACCGCTATAATCAGCGGCCTTATTGGCGGTGCTCTGGCAGGAGCAGATAACAAAGCCACTGATGATGAGAACACTCCCACAGAAACCACCAGCAACCGTTGGAACACGTTTTGTTATCTCAGCTTGAAAGATCTACCTGGCGCTATTGCCATTCCGTTTACCATTGGAGTCCTCATTAACGCTCTACTGGGCTTTTATGTTGATGCCGGAAGCCTTGGCGCAATAACGGGCAATGGACCACTTGTCTACGCCGCAGTCCTCCTCTTCTCCATACCGCTCTACGTTTGCTCAACAGCAAGCATCCCCTTGGCTATGGCCCTTATGGATCAAGGTCTAGAAGCTGGCGTGGTTTTGGTTTTCTTACTTGCTGGTCCTGCCACAAATTTTGCTACCATGCTCATCATAGGAAAAACTCTCGGCATACGCGCCCTCAGTGCCTACCTTGGCACCATTATTACTGTTTCTGTTCTAGCAGGTTATTTTCTTGGTTCTATGATCGCTCCACAAGCAAGCCATATACAACACCATAACCACGAATCACTCTTCCCACATATCGCTGGTATTATTCTCCTGCTTATTTTTATCCCAAGTTACTCTGCTGCCTGCATTCGCTTCTTGAGTCGTTTCAAGAAAAGCAAACAAATATCAACCAACACACCACGACAACACTACGCCCTCTCTGGCCTCAGTTGCCACAACTGCGTCAACAAAGCGCGTACTACCTTGCAAAAGGCAGGCATCACCATTATTGCCATTGATGCCGAATCCTTAGAGATCACAGGCCCACAAGATCATGCTGTTATAACAGCTCTCTTTACATCTATCGGTTTCTCAGCTGAACTCACGACCCAAGATTAGGGTCGAGGCAGCATCTTAAAAAGCGATGCAGCGCCAAGGTTTATGACTACACTACAACACAGAGCGCTAGCCTAATAACACCCGTCCCACAGGAAGAGCGATAGAAAGAACACTATAGTTGCCACTGCTACTAGAAATACCATGACCGATTATCCCCTATTTTTGTTTTTTGCGCAAGAAGTAATTTGACTTCAGGATATACTACTCTGTAAATATACTTTGTATCTAGACTTAAATCCAAGCACACCTCCTCTAAATATATATACACCCATCTCTTGCTATCAGATCACTCATTTCACTTCTTTAATACCGACATTTACCATCACTCAATAGAACCTTTTTTTATTCAGCTATTGTTTCAATTGAAACCGCACTCGACCTGATCCAAGTTTACGACTTTGTAACCAAGCATCAAATTGTTGACCTGTTTCCGATAACACGCCATTACAATGAAAATGGTAAGTCTTCTTATCATTGGGTAAGTGGTAGGTGAAATAGAGCAGGGCGTGGTTCTGTTCTCGATTCCATCGCAACACAGTTCCTTCTAAGTCTGAGAGCAAAGGCCATGTTGTCTTTATTATTTTTCCAGCTTGTAGAGAGAGACATAATTGTTGTGGCGTAAGCTCTTCTCCAATAAGAATATCTGCAATCCACTGACCATCAGGTAAAAATGTGAGACACGGTTCTTTACGGTGGAATGAAAACACTCCGTTGCTCCCATCTTGATCCGCCCATTGACCGGTCCATGCCTGCACCGTTTGATCAACAATACCTTTCAATTTTATCTGGTGTTGCTTTTTTCCTACAATGATATGCCCACGAGCAGTTTTTCTCGTTGGTTCTTCTACTGTATAATAAGCAGTCGCGCTAAGCTTGCCTTTGGAGCTCATTTTCCCCAGAGTGACACTATGGATCTGTTTACCGATAAAACCTGCTGCTGATGTGCCACCACCAATAGCAAATGAGCAGGCTGTCTCACTACTACTGCTTGCATGTTTATTGCTCACATCGCCTTCCCACTCACCACGCATGATTGCGCGGGTTGTTGCTGTAAACTCTGATATACCAAGAATATTTGCCGTTACGATTCGGGCTTTATTCACGCCCCGCAAAGAACTCGATCCAGCTGATGCCCCATTGAAGGTGATATATTTTCGATCAGAACTCACCATTGGTTGAGCAAGAACATAGTTTCCAACATTGAGCACATTTATCTGTGGATCTGGGGCTGCTGCCGACAGATGTGGCCACAAACCCATTGAAAAAAACACGACCAAGAAGACGATGTTCAACATATTATTCCTCCTGCAAACGTAATGCTTTGGTCACTTTTCCCGAGCAAACGTATGTGTATAATTTTTTATTCCACCTAGCTAACCATGGCCGTATATCATGTTTTTCATCTTCATGTTCACGGAAGAAGGCATCATAAAAAGCATCTGTGCCTGCTTGCCCTGACCGCATCATTTTCCAAAATAACCGAAGACGAGCACCACCTTTTTCATCTTGGCTTAATAAATAATGTAACATCGCATAGCTTTCAGCATACCCTTGTACACTAATTGGAGCAAAATCTAGAATGTAATTCGCTAATGGTTTTACTGTTTTCTGCCGTTGTTTATAATACATTTTTAATATTTTTAAACGACGTCTTGGTAAACCAAAATGAGGTTTTTCACTACTGGTAACGGTATTTTCAAACAGAACGGCCAAGCCCTCACTTAACCATACCGGTAAACTTTGCGATGATTGACCAAACAACAGTATATACAAATGTGTTGCCTCATGAGCCAGATGGAGACGTGCATGTCCTGTCGTTTTGGGTTGCCTATCTGTAAGGGTATATAAAGCCATACTCATCGGATTAAAGAAACCAGTTCGGATACCGATTGCATCATGAGCAGCATTCGGAACCTCGCCACTCATATCTCTAAATTGCTGTAATGTTTTTGTCAGATGAATTTCCCATTTATAGGGACTTTGTTGCTCTATTGGAAACCACTGCTGTAAAAAGGTTAAAACACCTTCTAAATGAGTCGCATATGCCCATAATGTATGTGTAGGCGCAATGCCAGAAAAATGAAAGTGTGCGCTTTCTATCTGCCATGGTTCTTGCCAGCCTCTACTTAAAGGAGCCTCTTTCGCATCAACAAAAATACCATCATGTCCATACACCTGCCCCTCTGATGATTGAGAGCTGTTGTAACGCATCCGCACACCATCCTGAGAGCCAAGCACTTCCATACTTTGGAGACACCGCTCTGCTAGAGTGTCTGTGTCCTTGTTTATGCCTGATAGCACAAGCATATCCACTCGCTGATGATGAAACACCATACGGACACGGCTCCCTGCTGCCCTACCTTCATAAGCAATGATTCCAAGCCCCGCCCATTTCTTTTGAGCAAATGAACGGCGGCCCGTTCCTTCATAATAGTCACATTCTTTCCAGCGATAAACACCTGGAATAAACTGACGGAGAACCTGTTCGGGTACGGTCACATCTGGAACATGCTCATACGTTTTACCATAGAGATTTAAACGAAGGCCCGCTTGAGAACGGATATGAGCAACACAGGGGTCTGGTACAAAAGACTGATAGGGATAGGTAAAAGAAATTCCTGCCGCATGGTCGCAGTACACTCTATCAGGGAGCTGGTATTCTTCGGTACAACCAACCTTTCCTCCTGCACAAACCAGAAGAACAATAACAAGAGAGGTGTGCATATGTTTTCGATAGACAACCACACATGCTTATTACCCTCGCTTCATATTCTGTAACGTACTTAGACTCCATTCGGCGGTAGTTGATCACACCCCCATTGCGATGGATTTGATCCACAGACAAAATGTAGATGCGCTCCTGCGGCTATCTCATTATGCCGCAACCACGCCCGATCAAGTGGTTCTCCATTTAATGTGGCTGACTGTATATAACTTTCCATACTAGGGTTATCTGCGGTAATAAGCAGTGTGTCTCCAGAAGCACCAAGATCTACTTCGCTAGACTCAAAAAGCGGTGCAGTCAACATGTAGAGATCTTGACCAATGATCGGATACAGACCCATACTCCCCCAGATGTAAAACCCACTTTGACAGCCCATGTCTTCGTTATCTGGAAGACCATCAAGCGCAAGACGGTAACGTGCAAGACTTTCATGCACACGTTCTGCGGTTTTATCTGGCCGCCCAGCATAAATATAAAGCCACGGATAATGCATGCGAGTTTCTTTGGTAGCATGAAAACCCGGACTTTCAAAAACACTATCCAGATGTTCAACAAATGCCCGTGCACCACCGAAACGTTTTATATGCCCGTGAAAATCTTGGAAGACAGATAAGCTCCAATGACGACTTGTTCCTTCATAACAAAATGGATCACACCAACAGTCACGTATACGGGTGTCTGGATTAAATCGAGAGTCCCATGTTCCATCCGGCAATTTAGCGGCAAAACAATTTCGATCACCATCCCACAAATTCCAAATTTTTTCCGCCTCTGTATAAAAATGTTCAGCAGTCTCTTTATCTCCCAATCGTTCTGCTAAAGAAGCTATGCACCAGTCATGATAGGTATATTCAATATGACGGGACACACTGCATGGTGTACGGGTAGAACAATATCCCCATTCTTGATAGTCCTCCACAAAACGTCCCATAACAATGGGGTCTGGTGGGGCAACATCGTTATGCTTACGCATAAAAGATAAACCTTTTTCGTAATCAATGCCTGCTATATTTTTTGCTGCCGATTCTGCAATAAGAATATCACAAGAACAACCACCCTGAGCATAAGCATGATGTCCTGCTATCCAGGCATCTGGCAACCAACCAGTGTGCTCAGCAACATCTATTAAACCGTTAACCATATCTTTATGCAGCTCTGGTGCAAAAAGTGCATATAATGAATTGGCGTTTCGTATGCTATCCCACAAACAATAGTAATCCCAAAATTGCCGTTTTCCTGATTGCCATGCTGGGTTTTCATCATCTATACCCATGTCTGTGGGCTGACACAATAAACGGTGCATCAAAGAATAATATAACCGCTGTTGCTCATCTGTTCCGCCACGCACACGCATCCGTCCAAACCATGCATTCCATTCTTCAATACTCTCATCAATAATATCTTCAAATGTTTTATCACCAACTTCACTCGCTAAACGTCCCTGTGCCTGAGCAATAGAGACAAAAGATATACCAACCTGTAGTTCCAATGTCTGCGTACCATCTGGCAATGCACACAGGGCCTGCCCTTCAGCCCCGACACACATTGCACCAATATGAGCAAGCACCTGTCCCTGTTGATGAGCGAACTGCACATCAGTAAATGCGACTGAACTCCGCATGAAAAAAAAGACACTATAGGGTTTATCATGCCCCCAACCACCGCGCAGATCAGCTCGGCCCGCAATCTCTGTTTCTGAGGCACGCACAAGTTGCCCACCAATACACATTGCTTCTGAATCCCAACGCTCGGCACGACGCACATGACCAGCAGCCGCAAGTCCTGTCTGAATAACAGATCCAGCGTTAACCAGCATATAATTCTGTTCTCTCTGTGTGTAGGTATAGCGATGAACACCAACATGGCGGGTACAACTTATTTCACAACGAATATCGTCGGGTTTCAAAGTACAGGCGTAATAACCCAAACGCCCTTCTTCATCCAGTTGATGCGAGCCCTCAATTTGAGTAATCGGTGCAGCAAAAATTGGCGCCAAAGCCTGAATACGTGGCTGGCCAGAAAATGGCACCACCTGTACATTACCATAACGACTACAGCCACCTGTACCTGCAACATGGGTATGACTAAAGCCTGCAACAGGTTTTGGCAACCAACGCGAAACACCTTCTTGCCCATCTACCGTTCGGTAGCCGCTGGTGTAATGCGGATACACGACATCTGGTCCAATACGCACCATGCCAAAAGGGCGATAAGGGCCAGGCAAACACTCACCTCGACCATTTACACCAAGAAAGGTATCAATCTTTTTCTCTACACATAGGTTTTGTGCCATTGTTATGACTCCTCTTTCTGAAAACATAAAGCTTTGTTACAAGGTTTCCATACCCTGCACAAACAAATAGAATGAATAAAACGAACATATTTATAAACCAATTATAGAGTAAATACTCTTGTTTATGATATATTTTATGACAAGATACAGTATATATGAATAAAAAAGACACACTTTCATGGAGGCGAATGCCTCATGCCAACTTGCTCAATCATTCACAATGGCGGTTTCTCGATGCTACAAGAACACCATCACAAGGAATGAATCTCTTTTATCATGACCATCATCACCAAAAACCGTTCCTCAATATGTCCCATCAGTTTCTCAACGATGATTGTTATTGTTTCAATTATTGTCTGAACGGTGGCGGAACACTAACCGCTCCTGACGGAACACAGGAGACAATACAAGCGGGAACAGCTTTTTGTATCCCTCCGTGCACAACAACACCATGGTCATTTACGTTCGATCCACAACATCTCCATATTGAGTGCTCCGTGGTTATTGGTAAACAATTAATAGAAGGGCTTGCCGCCTGCTTAATCATCGACACAAAACCATTTATTCGACACTTACCTGTAACCGAACAACTTATGACTCCGTTTTTTACAGCGTTGACCACTGTCCAGCATAAAGAGCGTTCTGGTGCTGATATTTTCACGCTGATCATTCCTTGGCTTCGTTTACTCTCCACCCATCCAACCACCACCCAAAGTTCCAAAGAAAAAAAACTCGCTCGTATTCGTGCGCGGCTTCTTGAGCATATCTCAGAATCACCCTGTTTTGATAGCATTGCCTTGGAATTTGGCATGAGCTATCAAAGTCTACGCCGACAATTTCAAGAAAAACATCACTGTTCTCCTGGCCAATGGCTTGCTGAACAAAAAATCACCCGTGCCTGCGAATTACTTGCTACCCACCACAAAGTAAAAGATATTGCAGAAATGCTTGGCTATAGTGATGCCTTTCATTTTTCTCGCAGATTCAAACAGGCTTTAGGGCAAAGTCCAAGTGCCTATTTAGCGAGTATACAATCCGCACTCACTCCTCTCACAAACCGCTAAAATAACATTGCATTGGTGACGACCATTTTAAAATACGCACTGGAGGTACACATGAGCACCACCCGCCCTTTCCAAACCAACCAAACAATTATTTGCGAAGGTGATAGCGCCACCAACTTACGCACCGGCCCGGGCCACAGCACATGGGCGTATTTGCGCCAAATGAATTGGGACCGTAACTGGGGTGATATTTTTGCTGAACTTATGTTCTGTTGGCAAGCTGAACTAGCACTAAAAATCCGCAATGTGGCGGTAGGCGGCTCTAAAACCTACTGTATACTTGATCGTTTCGAGAAAAATGTGAAACCGCATAACCCCGACTGGATTATGCTCACCATCGGTACCGGAAATGACATCGCCGTTGGCCTAACGATAGATGAAACAGTCGAAAATTTGCAAAAATACCTCACACTCGCCAAAGAAGAATGCGGCGCAAAAATCATTTATGTGTACAGTACTGAACATTATCCACATGCAAACCAACAGCGCATAGATACCACACCGGATCGCGCTCAACGCGGCACTGCCTGTGCCAAGCTTGTTGAAAAATATGGCGGCATTGCCATCAATGTTGGCCCCGGCATGAAAGCAAAAGCTGAGGCACTCGCTGAACAGTGGGAAGAACATACGGTTTACTGCTCTGCGAGTGATAATCACCACAATTCGGTTGGTAACACCATTATTGTTGGTGAGGTCCTCAAAGCCCTTGGCTATCTAGCCTAGGCCTCAATCCCACTCGTTAACCCTTAGAACCGTTATTGTTATTGCGGCTGTAGCAAAATCCCACCTTGGATAGCGGCACTATGGGCTTAGACTGCTCGGCATGGCTAGTATTACGATTCGATATAAGGGCGAAGACGGACACGAGAATATGCAGCTTGCTGATGGGCGTAGCATATTGGGCCGCTCTTCAGACAATACCATTCCACTTCCCAAAGAGGGGGTCTCACGAATACATTGCGCCATTTTCTTACAAGATGACGAGTGGTTCGTAGAAGATCTTGGATCTTCTAACGGGACCAAAGTAAATAGCGATAAAATTACAGAAGTAACAGCGCTTGAAGAACGTGATGTTATCCGTTGCGGCCCTGCTCGACTCACTTTCCATGTGAAAGCACTTAAAAAACGGAAAAAACAGCGAGAGAAACTTTATCCCGAGCACACTGTACAAGCAAACGATCCACCGGAATCAATTCAATGTAATAGCTGTAATGGCTGGCTCAGCATTACTCACCGCCTACCTGGCGACCGAATGCGCTGCCCTAAATGCGATACAAAGCTAACAATACCTTTGCTCATTCCTCATGATGGGTCCGCTTCAGCTACAGATGAAAACAAAAACACGGAAAACCCTAACGATCCACTACATGACAGCAGTGAACTGGTATTGTAATACCTAAGAACTGCCGACCATCTCTCTTCTAGATCTTCTTATCCAAAGCTGATAGAACATTGCCTTTATCAGGATGCAGCTACTCTCTCGTGCATGCTTATACAGTCCTGTCAAGACAAGCTGAAACGGCTAGAATTCTGGTCGCGCGGATATCTTCCGCCTGTCGTAAGCATACTCTTTCTCATCAATTTCTGTATGCTACTGGCCACTATCGTTCAGCCAGATTTGCGTAACACGTTCAGTCTGTCTTTGCCGCACATTCTTGATGGTGAAGTGTGGCGTTTAGTCACCAACCTTTTTACCCATGACAGTGCTATGCACTTTCTTGGCAACATGCTCGGCTTTGGCTTTTTTGCCCACCTTGCGGTTGGCTTTATGGGTTGGAAACATTTTGTCGTCATGTTGCTGCTTGCCGCCGCCTTAGGTGACACCATCCACCTACTCTGTATTCCAGAGCCTGCTATTGGTTTTAGCGGCTTAACTCTTGCCTGTATTGTTTCTGGTGCATGTATTAATCCATCCGGCAAAGCGGTTTTTATTTTTGTTATCATTCCGATGTGGCTCCTTGCAGCAATTTTAGTTTTTATTGATATCGCTGGAGTTATTGAAGGGAGTAATGGCGTTGCCAATTTAGTACATCTAAGTGGTGCAGCAATCGGCTTTTTATATGCCAAGAAATTCACCAATATTCTTGCCTTCTTGAAACGTTGCGAACGCAATAGAGCACACAATAAACGTGAAAAAATATTAGAAGAATATCAATCAGCTGATGAGCTTTTAGAAAAAGTGTCCAATGAAGGCCTTCATAGCCTAACGGATAAAGAACGTACCTTTCTTAAGAAGCACAGTGAAAACGAACGTAAACGACAGGAACCATAACGCATGACCGCTCCCTATGTACCATCTCGCTTTGCCTATCAACGCCGCCCGTCTACTGAAGTGCGCATTGGTGATTCTGTTATTGTTGGCGGCACCAATCCCTTGGTCGTACAAAGCATGTGTACCACTACCACTCAAGATATAGCCGCAACGGTCAAACAATCTATTCAGTTGGCTGAAGCAGGTTGTGAACTGGTACGCATTACCGCACCAGCAGTAGCAGATGCTGCCGCTCTTGGCCCGATTCGTCAGCAGTTTTCTGCGGCTGGCTTTGCGCACATTCCGCTCTGTGCAGATATTCATTTTATGCCGAGTGCTGCTTTGGAAGCGATTGAACACGTTGAAAAGGTACGCATCAATCCAGGTAATTTTGCTGACAAAAAACGCTTTGCGACACATGACTATACCGATGCTGATTACGCAGAAGAACTTGAGCGTATTCATGAACGTTTTAGCCCACTTGTTCTTCGCGCACAAGAACTTGGTCGCGCCTTGCGGATTGGTACCAACCACGGCTCACTCTCCGATCGCATTATGAGCCATTACGGCGATAGCCCTGCTGGCATGGTTGAATCTGCGATGGAGTTTATCAATATTGCTGAAGACCATAACTTCCATGACATTATTATTTCTATGAAGTCATCAAATCCAAAAGTTATGGTACAAGCCTATCGTCTACTGAGTGCCCGCCTCTATGATCACGGTCATAATTATCCCTTGCACCTTGGTGTCACCGAAGCCGGAGATGGTGATGACGGGCGTGTAAAAAGTGCCGCTGGTATTGGTACTCTATTGGAAGACGGCATTGGCGACACCGTCCGCGTCAGCCTTACCGAAGACCCTGTTGCAGAAATACCTGCTGCTCATGATCTTATTAAGCGCTACGCGCAACCCCCTTATACACAAAACAGTACCATTACCCTTTCTGAAAATATAGACCCGTTCCAATGGAAACGTCGTCAATCTCACCCCGTTGAATTAGCAAATGGACCACAGACATGCAATGCTGGTGGTGCCCTCTTACCACTTGTCTGTATTCCAGAAGTCCATGCAGATAAAACCCAAGAACCACCGGCAGACCTACTGATTAATGCCAATAATTTGCGAATTATTACCGCCGGAGAAAGCAATAACAATCCATGTGATTTATTATTGTTGGATGTAACCGAAAACACAACGAACGAAGATATTCTACGTAGTATTAATGCTCTACCGAACCTGTGCATGGTAGGCATTAATGCCTACGGTACGCTTGGCGCCGTTCGTGCCTATCGCTTTTTAGCAGCAGCTTTACACGCCGCAGATGATACTCATCCTATCTGTATCGCGCTCCCACACAGTGGTGATGTCATGCAATTAGCCAGTGAAGCTGGAGCTTTATTTATAGACGGTATTGGCGACGCCATCTATTTACCACAGGCTCAAGATGCCCATGGTCTTGCCTTTACTGTTTTACAGGCGGTTAAAGCACGGGTTACTCGCACGGATTATGTTGCCTGCCCTTCTTGTGGTAGAACACTTTTTGATTTGATGGAAGTCACTGCTGGCATTAAAGAACAAACCGATCACTTGAACGGTGTTACCATTGCAATTATGGGCTGCGTCGTCAACGGTCCTGGCGAAATGGCAGACGCTGATTTTGGTTACGTTGGTTCTGGACCAGGAAAAATAACGCTCTACCGCGGACAAGAAGCCGTGGTCAAAAATATTCCACAAACCGAAGCGCGTGCCCGTTTAATTGAGCTTATTAAAGAACATGGCATGTGGAAAGATCCTGTTTAAACGATGACCAATACTCGTCTCCATAAATCTTTAGCAGATGCCTACAGTGCCAATGATGATACCGTTCAATCATGGTTTGGTGGTCCTTGGGAATCTACTGACGCACTTGCAGATTGGGTCAACCACATTGACCCCAAACAACACACGTGGGACCGACCACAATTAAGTAGTATCGCCCTACAGGCTGTTGCTGACTATAGTTCACCATCACACAATAACGCTCATGCCATTAAAAATGCTACAGCACTTGCGCAAGATAATACCTGGGTGGTCGTTACCGGACAACAACCTGCTATTGGTGGCGGGCCTCTGTATACACTGGTTAAAACGGCCCACGCTATTTCAACCTGCCGACGTTTACAGAAAAAAGGGATGCGTGTTGTTCCTGTTTTCTGGTGTGCCAGTGAAGACCATGACGAAGGCGAAGCAAATCATGCAGACTTTCTACGGACAGACGGTAAAACGGCTCGTTATACCCAAGCCTTAACCATTCCTGGTGCCAGCACCCGCTATCAACCGGCGAAAAACTGGTGGCAAGATATTCATTCTTTTTGTCAGGAAGAATATGGCCGTAATCTTGGTACTGATTTTCTTGAAAAATTCCAACCGCTTGAAAACGAAGGCATGGGCGCTTGGTTATGCAGGCTCATGGCCGCGCTCTTTGCCGAAGATGGTTTAATTTGCTTGGAAGCATGGCGTCTACGCCCGCTCTGGTCTTCTGCTCTACCAACAATTCTTTCTGAATGGCCACGCTCACCGCTTGCTCGTCGTCGTGAACAAGTCACCAATGCTGGTTTTGCCGATGCGCTTGGTCCCCTCTTACAGGCACCGCTATTTCTTGATCAGCCACACAAACGCACGCCACTCAGTCATGAAGCCGCGCAGCAACTCGTCAGTCAACAACACAACGTCAACCAAGCCAATCAGAATATTTCCACGGGCGCTGCCCTCCGCCCTGTGGTTCAACAATTAGCATTACCAGCGTTGGCCTATATTGCAGGGCCGGGCGAAATTACCTACCACGCGTTAATTGGGCCACTGTACAAAACACTCGGCGCACCCATGCCACGTTTAGTTCCACGCCTTTCTGCCTATCTCATTTCTTCACGACTAGAGCGCCATCTTTCCAGTTGGGGCGTAAAGCCTGAAGATACCTGGGGAGAGATGCCCAGTCCCAAACTGCGCAGCCAAGCACCAAATATTAAAAAAGGGCTTGATGCCATTGAGCTTGGTATTCAAACTTTAGAAACAGCTACTTCCGCAGATGACCGAGATATGACTCAGCGCTTGGACACCAGCCTGATAAAATTAAAACGAGAATATGAACGTCTACAAAAAAGTTTAGAGCGTGGTGAACGCCGTCACCGCAAGCTCGCACCTTTTTCTTCTCTACTCAATCAGATCTTTCCAAAAAACAAACCACAAGATCGCATTATGAGTATGTATCAAGCGCTCTATAATTTTGGCCCAGGCTTAGCACATGTTCTTATTCATGCGGCCACCCAAAATATTGCTGGTGCTCATGTCACCATTAAAATGGGCAGCACCAACGCCGAAACGGCGTTATTCCAAAAGAATCAATAGAGAGATTTTTGGAAACCACGAGGTCTTTCAGCAATACCTCTGTATACTGTTTTCCTCTACGTAATACGTGCTATTCACAGATAACCACAACAAGGGTGAGGTCGTCAAGAAATGGCTCGTCTTTCATAAATCCGTCTATGTCATCATAGAGCGCATCCATTATTTGTCGTGAATCTTTTCCTGCGCGTACTGCCGTGCATAAGGCTTCAACCATGCGTTCTTCTTCGTAAACAACACCATCTGCGTTCATTGCTTCTGGGAAACCGTCTGTGTAGAGGATAATGCAATCTCCACTGTGGAATGGAACCGCTTCTTCTGCTTCTTCACAGGGAATATCTGGCATGATGCCCATAGGCATGCCGGTGCTATCCAGCCATTGAATATCGCCAGATGCTGGAATGAGTAACAATGGGTTATGACCAGCAGACACATATCGGAACGTTTTTTCTTCACGATTAAAATCAAGCAAAGCTGCTGTCATAAAACGTTCACTCTTAGAATAACCAAGTGCTTGGCTCACAGCGTTACAACAATCAACAATATCAACGCCGTTATGTAATTGCTGCTGTAAAACCGCATGGGCCATTGTTGTGTATAAAGCTGCACCCAAACCGTGACCGGAGACATCTGCGATCATTGCATAGACGTGACTATCCTGCTCTAAGAAGGTGTAATAATCGCCACCAGTTTCATCACAGGGTTTTGAATCACCGTTAATACGTAAGCCCTCAACATCTAAAGCTGCTTCTGGAAACATATTCATCTGAACGGTTGTCGCTAGTTCCATTTCGCTTTGCAAACGTTCTTTTTCCAAACGAGATTTTACAAGCACCGCATTATCCAAGGCAATAGCTGCCATGTCACAAACGGCGGTGCCAAATTGTTGGGTATCAGAATCAAATTCATCTTCTGGGTTGGCCACCAAAACCACGCCATTACAACGATCACCGGTCATTAATGGCATAACCAGCACGGCATCTAAGTGAGCGTGCAATTGGCTGGTATCTAAGTCACTGGTTATAGATTCACTGTCATAATAATGAACGATACGCTGTTCAAAAACAACATCCACTAAACGACGTCCATCTTGCATAAGAATAGCATCAGCGTGTGCTTCTTGAATTCCCCATGCATTGCGTATCTGCAAACCACCATCTGCATCAACACTAAATACCGCACCCACCTGTGCCTGCACGGTTCTGATCATCGTCTCTAAGATACGAACAAGCAACACGTCCACGTCTAATTCACGCAGTAATTGCCCTGCTTCAAGCAACAAGTTCACGCGCTCATGCATATGCCGTAGTTCAGAACCAATAAGCTCGTGACTTTGAATAGCAACCAAAGCAGGTCCAAGAACAGCGGCAAATTGATTCATGACATGCGTTTGTGCTGAGCCTGCACAACGTAATAAACCAACCACTTCTTTTCGGTAGAATAAAATATAATCGCCGGGTCTTTTTTCATGTAACACATCAAGGGCTACTTCATCCGGCGCATCAATAGTCCCCTGCTCTTCTTCTACTAGAGCAGAGCAATACAAAATTTCTTCATCTTCATCAAACAAATACACGGCAGCAGGTAAAGCATCTATTGCCGCTAATTGCTGCTTCATTCCTTTCATGAAATCAGAACCACCTTCATTACCAATGAGGGCATCTATATGTGCGGCTAAATGCTCTGTTTCTAATTCATTTTGTTGTTCCTGCATGATTAACTCATATCCATTCTAGCGGCGGCAATAATATCATTGACGTGAATAAGTAATTCACGGAAGGCATCAGCATCCAAACCAACGCTGGCCAAGGTTTCTGCATCTATCGTAGTTGGGAAGGGATGTTTCTCTTCCAGTCCTATTTTTTGTAGATTTGTTAAACGTTCAGATAAACGAAGCACCGCAACCGCATATCCTAAATCACCATCTTTATCCAAAGCGTGGTGAGCATTAATAATTCGTGTCAGCTGTTGTGGTAAACGCCACTTCATTCCCATCCGCTGACCAACCCAAACATGATCAAAACCAATAAGCGCTTGCTCTAAAATCTGAACATCTAGAGCAGCAACCGTTTCTTGTTCTAATACAAGAGAATTGCCACGGCTTGCCATAATTGGCGCTAAAACGAGTACGCCCATGTCACGCATAAGTCCTGCGATAAAACAATTTTCTGCAAGAATGGGATCTTTTCTCGTATCTAAAACAATGCGTCGCGCAAGTGCGGCAGTTGCAATGCTGTTTTGCCACAAGCCCTGATCGGCATACCCATAAGCAGACATATCTACCATAAGCATAGACGACACTGATGCTGCCACCACGAGCGAACGCAGACTGTTCATGCCAATAAGCGCTACTGCCTGAGTAATAGATGACACTTCATTAGACAAACCATAAAAAGGGCTGTTGACTAATTTTAATAAACGTCCAGTGATAACCATGTCTTGGCGAACGAGTTCTTCTGTATCCGCGGCAGAACTTTTTTGATTGCCAGTCATAGATAAAATTTCATTCACCACATGTGAAAGAGCTGGAACCGCATCTATAGCTGCAAGTACTTCCGCTTCACTTATTTGACTATCTCCAGCGTGAGGTGTACGAATACGCAAACCATTAGCTGTATCATGATCAGCTGATGACTGACGAGCACTTTCTGCTGCCTTTCGCCGCCCTTGCGAGCGACGCGAACGCCGAAACTGTAATTCGTCCCCCATAATACAAAACTCCTACTCCGAGAAGTATACGAGAAAAGCTGGAATAATGCTAGCCTTAATTAATCGTGCCAAGAGCTTCCAAAACGGCTGCACCAGTTTCTAGCTGGCAATGATCCACCAGTTTCCAACTTTGGTAGTGATGAGTTGTTGCACCAGGCTTAACGGTATGCAATGCCCCCATGGTTTCCATTTCTACGAATAGATTATCGGGAGCAACATACGCTGCTATATTTGCCTTCGGTGGATAGTGTCCATTTATTTCGGGTTCGGTATGAATAATCAATGATGCTTGGCGCTCTGGGCTAACCATTGCAATACAGCCAGATGGCGTGTCTATCATCCGTTTATTCTCTCGACCCTGTGGAGTAAGACGGAACACATCATCTTCAACAGTAAATTGCTCATCAACAAACACACCTGGCCCATGGCCCTCTCCCCAGGTACGAAAAAGGTGAATAGCAACCGTATCCCACGAAGAGCCATCACCAAGTGGCACAAGGTAATAACTGTTGGCGCAGGGCTTGGTGACACTCAGCGCCCATATGCCACAGGCGTAGAGCTGGACACCATCATTACGTAGCCAGTTATCAACGTGCAAGGTATCGTCATCCATCGCGCGAAGAGTCATGCCACGGGTTGTTCTCGTCTGCAAATCATGAGCACCAGCAACGGTGAGCGTATCTTGATCAAAACTTATAGTACAAGGCTGGTTGTCTGGAACATAGGTTGATTCATTTTCATCAGCGCCGCTGGCAGTTGTCCATACGCGATGACCACCACGTAAAAACCAGGTTTCTTTGTTGTCCACTTCATAGGACAGTTCTGGATCATCTGACCAAAATAAAAAATTCTGTCCGTCTGGCCTCCGAAAACTTGCCAAACGAGGGCCAAAAGCCGTTACAATAATGGCTTCCATTTTGTCCGTTGCAAAACGAACGGCTTCAAGGCCTTCCCACGTACACGGTTCTATGATTGCCATGCTACTTCCTTTATACTTTTTTGATTCCAAGCTGATCCATACGTTTTTTTAAGGTAATCCGATTGATACCAAGCGCCTCTGCTGCTCGCAATTGATTGCCATTACTACGCGCCAATACTTCACGGTACATAATGTCTTCAACTCGATCAATAATGATTTCTTGTATCTGTGATGTCTTGCTCGCCATTAATTTAGCAACTTCTTGACTCAGCGCACCGCTCAGGCCCATGCCAAGCGCCTCGCCTTGGACGGGGTGAATAGCAAGATGCTCTGAGCCAATAATACCACCAGTCGCTAACACGGCCGCTTCTTCAATAATATGCTTTAATTCGCGCACATTGCCCGGCCAATCATACTGTGATAGAAATGGCACAACGTCATCGGTAATAGCGATATGTTTATTCAAGCGATCTGCTATACGTTCAAGAAAATAGCGTGTTAACTCACTAATATCATCCAATCGATCAACTAAGGCTGGAACCGCAATCGTAAGTACCCGCAACCGGTAGGATAAATCTTCTCGAAAAACACCGCGCTCAACTTGCGTTTCTAGGTCTCTATGAGTTGCCGCTAACACCCGAACATCCACCTGAATTTGTTCGGTGCCACCAACACGGGTGAATGTTTGATCTTCTAAGAAACGTAATAATTTGACCTGTGTTGCTATGGGCAGTTCACCCACTTCATCTAAAAATAACGTGCCACCATCCGTAGCTTCTATGCGGCCTTTTTTCTGTTCACGGGCATCGGTAAATGCTCCAGCTTCGTGACCAAACAATTCACTCTCAACCAAATTATCTGGCAAAGCCCCACAGTTAATGGCAAGAAACGGTTTTTCACTACGCATGCTATGTTGATGAAGCGCACGTGCGACTAATTCTTTACCAGAACCAGTTGGCCCAGTAATAAGAACGCTGACATCCGTTCCAGCAGCAGCAGCAATACGACGGTACACTTCCTGCATACGTGGGGTGGAACCAATCATAGCAACTTGCTGAGGGTGCTCTGCACTTGGCGCAAAGGATGCGGCTAACTGACGGTCACCAATGGCTAATTGTACTTTGGTTAAGAGATCATCTAAATCTAAAGGTTTGGGCAGGTAATCAAAAGCACCACGCTGAATAGCGTCAATTGCTGTTTCCATTGTTCCGTGAGCGGTCATAACAATCACAGGAAGGTGTTGATGTTTTTTTTGAATGTCTGCAAGTAAATCCAGACCCGATGTACCTGGCATACGAATATCGGTAATAACTAAATCTGGACGTTGTTTACGAATTGCGCGCATCGCTGCTTTGGCATCCGCACACACCTTAACCACGTACTGCTCTGCTAATAAAGCCTGTTCGAGTGACCAAGCAACGGCTGCCTCATCATCAACAATGTAGATTATGGCAGCATCATCTGCTGGCACTGACTGAGGCTTATTCGGCATGGGTATCTCCTCGGCCAGTCTTGAGTCTACCAAAACGGCGTTCACGACCTTCATAGGCCCGTAAGGCATTGTGAAAATCTTCTCGGGTCATTTCTGGCCAATAACAAGGCAAGCTTACAAATTCGGCATAAACACTTTGCCACGGCAGAAAATTCGATAAACGCATTTCACCCGCAGTGCGGATAACAACATCCACATCTGGAGCCTCGCCCGTATAGAGATAAGAACCGAACAAGCTACTGTCCATATCTTCTGGCTGAATCTCACCTTTTTGGGCCGCAATAATAATCGATTTACAGGCATCAACTATTTCATGGCGACCACCGTAAGAGAGCGCAAGCCGTAAGGTCATACGCTTATGATGAGCAGTAGCTGCTATCGTTTCAAATAAAACAGTACGAGTATCTTCTGGCAACCGATCTAAACGACCAATAGCTTCTAAACGAATATCATGTTCTTTCAGTGTTGATAATTCTTTACGCAAAAACGTTTGCAGCAGATCCATCAACGCTTTTATTTCCCGCTGTGGACGTGACCAATTCTCACTGGAAAAGGCGTATAAGGTAAGGTGTTCAATACCAAGACGAGCACTCTCTGTGGTAATAGAACGAACGGTATCACTACCGCGCTCATGCCCACGAACTCGCATCCACCCGCGCTTTTTCGCCCAGCGTCCGTTACCATCCATGATGATAGCCACATGTCGTGGCAAACGCTGGGGATCAAGCTCAAGTAACTGCCAGTCTACATCAAACACGCACTGTAACCTCCGGCCAAATGCTTAAAACTTATCGACAAATGGTTTGTTCACGATCAGGGCCAACACCAATATAACCAACCTTCACCCCAGTTTGTTGTTCAATGTACTGTACGTACTCTTGTGCAGCGACGGGTAAATCTTCAAAATTACGACAGCCTGTAATATCTTCACTCCAGCCCTGTAATTTTTCATAAACAGGCTTGGCGCGTGCAAGGTCTTCTACAGATGCTGGCGGCGCATCAATACGCGCACCGTCTAATTCATAGGCAACGCAGATATCAATATCGTCACCACTGGAGAGCACATCCAATTTGGTGAGGGCAATTGTATCAACACCATTCAAACGGCAGGCAAAACTGGTAATAACCAAGTCTAACCATCCACAACGACGTGGACGACCAGTCGTTGCGCCGTACTCACCACCACGGTCACGCAGTTCTTTACCGGCAACTTCGTCAAGCTCGGTTACAAATGGGCCTTCACCAACACGAGTCGTATAGGCTTTTACAATACCGATCACTTCACCTACGTCTTTATGACTAGCGCCAGAACCGGTAATAACCCCGCCAATGCCGGTATTAGAACTGGTTACGTAGGGGTAGGTACCAAAATCAATATCAAGTAGAACGCCTTGAGCACCCTCAAACATTAAACGTTTGTCTGCAGCCACGGCTTCATGCACGATGGCTGCGGTATCGCATACCATTGGGGCCATTGCTTCACAGGCGGGCATAGCTTCTGAAAGAACAGTGTCTAAAGCAAGCGTATCTGCACCAAGCGCCGCTAATTCTTGGTTAGCAGCATCAACCTGTTTGCTCAGAGCAACGCGGAAGGATTCACTATCACAGACCTGTCCACAACGCAAACCAGTACGAGCCATTTTATGCTGATAGGTTGGACCGATACCTCGCAGGGTTGTGCCAACTTTACCGGCACCACGAGCTGCTTCACGGGCAGCGTCTAGAGCTTTATGATAGGGCAGTACCAAATGTGCACGATCGCTGACGCTTAAACGAGGGCGTAAATTAACACCAGCTTCATCTAGGTCTGCTAATTCAGATTGCAGCGCGAGCGGATCTACGACAACACCATTGCCAATAACACAGCGCGCGCCTTCATGTAAAGCGCCTGAGGGCAAGAGATGGAGAATTGTTTTTTTGCCGTCTACGACAACCGTATGACCAGCATTGGCACCACCCTGACAACGAACCACGACATCAACAGAACCAGATAAGAGATCAATGACTTTACCTTTACCTTCATCACCCCATTGCAAACCAAGTACAACTGCATTACTCACGTATGGACTCCTTCTTCCTATCTTTCTGTAAGCACTTCTTTTACATCGAAACATCAGACACGGCCACAGGGGCGAGGCAGACGAACGACAATGCGCGGTCACGCGTACCTCGACAATCTAATGCAAAAAGATTGACAGCAAGCATAACCTTTTACTTGAAAAAAGTGAATGTCGCACAGCCGTACCAGTAGCAGACAGACAGCATTTCCCTCTCAATTTTCTCACCTTGAAATGATCGGCAAACTACCATATGCTGGTGTATCAGTGAAATAGGGGGCACCTTTACTTATGGGCGAGGAAACCGTTTTTGTAAACTCAGTACGACGACAGGTCCTTATTGACCGTCATCGTGAAGCCATCTCTGAAATGGAAGGAAGCATCAGCAATACCTTCATGGCTAAGGATGTCGATCATCCCCGACTACAAGCCATGCTGGATGAGTTACATGAAGAGAGCGAACAACAACGCATTCAATCAACCGTCGACCTTATCGTTAAAGACCCGATCTTTAGCGCCCAGTGCCTCCAAGACGCTATTATAGATCACCTCTGCCTCCTACGTGAGAATAGCGGCATTGAGATTGCTACGCTGCAAATGCACTGCATTGGCGTATATAGACGTGTAAACAGCCTCTATGAGGCAGCAATCAACCATCATATGTCTATTACCGAACTCCGCGAGGTATCAGTAAAACTGTTGGACACGATTATCCATCCCAAAGAAGCACTCTTTGGCTCTCTCAGCTTGTCTGAGGCCGTTCCCTGTACTCTTGCCCGCCAAGAATTTGTAATAGATACCATCAAAGCCATTCGCCTACTTGATCACGATAGTGAATGGGCCGACCTCAGTAATCCAGACTTTCTTCCTCGCTCTTTAGAAGAACCGCTCGCCGACCTTCCCGATGAAGAACAAGCTGAAGAACGCAAATTTCGTTGTTCAGACTACGTTCGCAGTCAATTTTATAGAGCCCTCTTCCTCGACTACTTCTCCATCGATGAGTTAGATCCAAGCGAGACAAAAGATTATGTAACCATACTCGATTGGTTCTGCGCCATACGCGACACTCCGCACCTCTTTCCATTTATGCAAGGCCAATCTGCCGAACAGAAAAACTATCGGCTGATTAAGTTGATCGACAAATTCATTCAAATTAATGAACTTTACCAGCGTGTAGAGGATGGCCGCACCAAATCTGCCTTTCATAGGCAGTTCCCAGAACTCACCAGTCGAGAAATTCTCAAATTATTGGCCAAAGAGAAGTACCCACCGATGAAGGTTGATGAAGTATTTATCACCTCAACCTTACTCTGCCCGTTTAGCGCTTTCGTTAACTGGATTCAAGAAAAGCATGCCACCGTTGATTTTGTCTTGCCGCCAGAGCCTCAACGACGGTCTCCCAACTCAGAATCCGCACGACAGGTCCGCCGATAAAAAACTTGCAATATGCTGGTGCGTCATAGAGTGCGCGCCCTACTAATTGGGAGAGATATTATGGCCTGCGGACTACGCCGAAAGATACGCCTCGATTCACGACGCGATAACCAAAAAAACACTCGTAACGAAAACGGTGTCATTAAAGCGAAAGAACGCGTACGTCGCGACATTCGCATTATAGAAAAGATCAAAGCTACTTCAAATGAAGACTACAGCCCTGAAGTCAAAAGCTGGATTAGCGCTGCTACTGGCAAAACATTTCGTCAAGTAACTGCTGACGATATCAAGCAACTTATTGCTTAAAGAGCCATAACACAAAAATGTTTCATAAAAAGAGCTAGGACATAAAGTCCTAGCTCTTTTTCGTGCAAGCTTTTAAGGCCAGCTTAAGCTGGCACCCCACCACCTTACACGCAAGCTTTGCTCGAAACCATGAAAAAAGGCGACACCCTCTATGGATGCCGCCTTTTTATTTGCGCTAGCTAAACGCTTTAGATTAGAAGTTCAGTTGGTGTTGCACACGGAAGATACCTGCGTCACCATCACCATCTTCTGGGGTATAGTTGGTGTATGAAATTTGCAGTTTATTGTTATGACCATCAAAATAGATGTTTGCACCAAGATCGAAATACGTGCCTGAAGCGCCGCCTTCTTCGTCATAAACACCATTCTCATCGTCGTTGTCTGTATCATTGTCAACGATGGCAATGCGTAATGCTGGTTCAACAATCATGTCATCCATAGGGATTGCCCAACCTGCCTGAGCACTGATTGCAAGAGAATCAGTACCTTTTCCCTTGTAGTCTGAGGCAGTTACAAGGTCAACGTTAGCGCTTAATTGGTTCCAGTGAACATTGTAGTCAAGGTTTATGGCGGTCCAATCGTCATTGTCATCACTACCGTCTGTTTTACTCGCAAAACCAAGCCCAGCAACGTGTTCAAAGCCATCTTTACCAAGGAAACTTTCTTTACGCTTCTTCATGGTCCACTCTTCAGAAAGGGAAGACTCTACGCGAACAGTAAAAAGAACGTCATTGTTATCTTTACCGTTCTCTTCCATTTCTTGGTAGTCAGCATTAACTTTGAATAATGGTGCTTTTAACTCGTAAGCCAAGCCCATGCCACGTGAGTTTACACCAGAAGCAAGTGGGTTACGGCCTGTTGCAAAAAGTCGACGACTTGAACTATCATATTCAGCAGAAGCCATGCGCACCTTATCAATACCAGCTTTCACTGTGCTTTTGATATCGCCACTTTTGAAGCTGTGGGATACCCACGCGTAACGAACATGGGTATCTGTATCACCACGGTCTTCGTTAGCCGCCATTTCGTCAGCCATGAGGGTCAGGTTAAATTTCGTGTTGTCTTGATACTTACCCTTAAGATACAAACGAGCGCGACGGACCATCAAGTTCACATCCTGAGCATTTGTAGTAGCAGCACCTTCCCAGATATCATAATCTGCACCAGACGCATCTTTAGCACTAGCAAGTTCAAGGCGAGTTTGCAGACGCATGCTCATTTTGAGTTCTACGTCATCATTTACTTTTACAGCTGCTTGTGCAGAAATTGCAGTAGCGGCGAGAAGCCCAAGGGTTGGGACTATGGTTTGTGCGTGCATGTATTCTCCTTTACACATTCACTGTTGATCCGCGAAGTCTACCAGCCTCAATCTTTACGCAAAAAAATAGATCTTTATTTTTCTTCACATTCATATCCAGCTTGCGAATACCATCAATTCTGATATATGGGCTGTGACATTTGCATAAATAGCGCGGCCTGCTTCATCAGTCGCATCAGTTGAAACGAATACGAGAGACTCTATGTCTGACGAAATTGGCAGCGGAAAACAAGACATCTTTATTGATGATGAAGATTTACTGCCCGTAGAACCTGTTGGAGAGATACTCTCCCATATTATTGATGACCAAACCACCAGAAAACGCAGAAGAGAATCAGAGTCGCTGGTCAAAAAGGATAGTTCTCAGGTTTTATCACCGACTACCCTACCACCGACCAGTACCGATCGCACAACATCTCAGTACGCCCCATCTTCAGCAGATACACAATCAGAACTGAAAGCACTCAGTGTTGAACCAGGCGCAGAACAGTCTGGCCTTCAACCAGCCAACACCCTTGATGCTCGGCTTCAGCACCTTGAAGATGAGCTCAAAGAGACCAAACGTGTACTCGCTCTCGAAAGAAAGCGCACTCATATTCTGGAAGAACGGCTCACAGATCGGCATAGCAACCCAAATATCCGACCTGGCACACGCTCAAACAGGAAATCATCGGCAAGTGGAGACGACACCTTAGACAATAGTGGTGATGACAGCGGCAAGTCTTCACGCAACCGCATTCGTGCACTCAAAAAAGAGATCACACGACAAGTCACCAGAAAAACTTCACATCATAATTCAGACGAAACCCACTCGTCTTTCATTGACCCAGATGATGTTGATCCAGACGAAGTAAGCCTAACAGCCAGACTCTATACAGATGACTTACTTACCACCAAATTAGAACAGCTTGAACATCGACTTGATGACATGACAGGGAAATTTCTTACCGCACAAGAATCTCTGGAAACAGCCCTTACTGGCCGTGTTGAACAACCAACCGCCATGACAACCGCCACCACTCCAACCCATGCTGGCACCAACTCTCGTCAGAACCTGCTCGCCCTGCCTATCGTAGCAGCAATCATTGCTGGTATCTGGTGGGGAGTTACTGCCCTACAACCCATTCAGAGTGAATACGCACTGGTTAATGCCGTTACCTCATCTGTCTCCGCTAACATTAGTGGACGATTGAGTGAATTACGCTGTAATGCTGGTGATACCGTACAAGCAGATAGCGTCCTCGGCATTATCAGTAATTCCACCGTTGATACGACCAAACTCGAAAGCCTTGAAGCTCTCCATAAAAAATGGACACAAAGTAAAATATCCCTAGAAGATGACCTACGTATTCAACAGGAAGAAGAGCTTTCACTGATCAACTCACTGGAAAACATGCGGCAAAACCAAGTTGAACGGTCTCGAAGAACGATTGAGTCCATACAGGAACGAATCACTGCAATTAATGAACAATTAACTGAAATCATTAACGCAGAATCGGATTCTCATGCCCATATTACCCCCACCGTTGGCGACCTACTCTTTGAATCACTGAACATCACCCCCCCAGTAAACTCTGAAAGCCAACGCAATGCTGAGAACACCAACCTTCTCAAACAAAACGCAGCGCTCCAACAAGAACGAGCTGCCCTTGCCACTGAACGTAAAAGACTTTCTAACCTACTCAGCGAAAACGGTGGCAAGATAGCATCTCCGCTCTTGTATAGCCGCATCCAAACAATTCAACGCCGCACAGAAAAGCTCCGGCTACACTACGATGACCTGACCGCCAAAATTGAACTCACAGCACTCGACATTCAAGCTGAGCAACTCAAAATATCGAAAATAAGCGAAGCCAAAATCCTTGCGCCACAAGATGGCTACATCCTCCGTACCATTGGAAACCAAGGGCAATACCTCTCACAAGGTAACACTATTTTTGAGATAGTAAGCCCAGATGACATTATTATTGAAGCCGCTGTCGATAAGAAATTTCACGACCAACTCTCTCCTGGTGGAAGCGTCGAAGTCAATATCCAGGGCATTCCACGCACCATGACCGGACAAATTAGCATGCTGAACGAAAGTCGCTCCCATTTGTCCAACTTTGCCCAACCACTTAAAGGCTTTAACTCCTCCCACATCCGCGTACTCATACGCCTCTCAGGAAGCCGTCTCGACCCACACCTCATTGGCAAACGAGTAAAAGTATCCTTCCTAGAAGATTTTTAACATCTCAGTTTAACAACAGCTGACGCATCCGTTTCAGATGCTCCATTGGCAAGATTTCAGCTTGTGCTCCGTGTGTAACACGGTAGATATGGGTATGGAGCTCTATTATGAGAAACAGATATAGTATGCCGTGTAAGCTAGCTTTCCCTAAGCAGCCGCGCCGCAACCATCTTGCCAGCCTACTTTTCGGGACTGGTCTTGCCCTCTTTTCTGCTGGCTGTGGAGGAGGATCTTCCGACACAACAAGCACTAGTGCTACAACAAATACAGCAGCAGAAACACGTATGCCCTCGATTCTTAGCGGTGCCCTACCAGACAGTTTCGCACCTGTTGCGGTAGCTGAATGGTCCTTCGATGAAGGAACAGGCAGCACTGCCGCTGATAGTAGTGGCAACAACTATACGGCTACACTCGCTGCCACGACATGGGCCACGGGGCAAAATGCTCAGTGCACTGTTCTTGACGCAAACTCGGAAATAACGGTTGATACAAACGCCAACAGCGGCCTTGCCTTAACAACCGTTACCATTGCTGCATGGGTTAAAATTGCAGACCCTGATGCCAATTCGTTCCAACGCATTATCTCAAAAAAATCGGTATGGACCGACGCTGATGGTTACGAACTGGAATACAACCCTGCGCAGAATGTATTAAACTTTATTGGCGGTAACGCTACCGTAGCTATCGCCAACAACGTAGACCTTGATACAAACTGGCACCACATTGCTGTAGTAGCACAAGGTAATTCAGCAACACTCTACCTTGATGGCTTCAACGTTTCCAATAACACTTACATAGACCCACTTGTTGCTGGCTCCGCTCCACTTCGGATTGGTTCTGATGGTTCGGGCGCAAGCACATTTGCTGGCTCTTTAGATACGGTTCAAATCTTTGATCAAGCACTCAATAGTGCACAGGTACAATCACTCGCAGGTGTGAGTATTACAGGTCAATACACTAGTGACGCAGATGGACTTGTTGCCCAGTGGCTCTTTGACGAAAATACTGGCACCACCACAGAAGATCAAACAGTCAACAACCACGATGGCTTGCTCAACAATGCCACATGGGCACCTGGCCATGAAGGTGCAGGCATACAATTCACCACGAATTCCAGCACTGTTCGAGTCAATAACGGTGAAGAACTTGCTATTTCTGGAGCACTATCTTTGGCTGCTTGGGTACGTATTAGCGACCCTGAACAAAATGACTACATGCGGATTATTTCCAAAAAATACGGCTGGGATGCACCGGCTGGCTTTGAGTTAGAGTACAATCCCGCAAGCAATGCGCTCAACCTCCTCTCTAGTGGCAACGACATGGCCACTGCGTGGGTCGATCTTGATACCGAATGGCATCACATCGTAGCGACAATTGATGGCACAACTGCTCATATCTATCTTGATGGCGTTGATGTAACTGCTGACAACAGCGTTAATGCATTAGTCACTTCATCTGAAGCACTCTTTATTGGCCGCCACAGCCTTGGTGGAGCAAACTTCAATGGCACTCTTGATGACATACGTATCTATGACAAAGCCCTCAGCGGAGAAGAAGTCAGCAAACTGAGAAGAGAACATAGCGGACTGATTGCTCATTGGTCATTCGACTCAGTTGGTACCTCATCAGAGATTATTGATGAAACAGGGCATGGTCTTGATGGGACACTGACTGCGAGTGCAAGCCTTACCAGCGGCTCAGTCAACCAAGGCTATCAAGGAACACCAGTTTATGGTGATTCTATGTTAGTGAACACGGATACACCTGAACTAGCTATTGCTGGAAAACTAAGCCTCACCGCTTGGATATATCCAAATAGTTCTGCTGGAGATAGCTACATGCGCGTCATCTCCAAAAAAGGCATTTGGGACAGAGACAACGGCTACGAACTTGAATATAATCCAGGGTTGAAAAGATTAACTGTGATTGGTTCTGGTGGCGATACTGCTTCCGTTACTATAGATCTTAATGATGCGTGGCATCATGTTGTGGCCAGCGTAGACGGAAGTTCATGTGCTATTTATGTTGACGGTATATTACGCGTTGATGACAGTAGCATATCTCCTGTTGTTGCCGGTGCTGATGATTTTGCTGTTGCTGGTAATGCAAATGGTGGCGATCACTGGTCTGGTATGCTTGATGAAATCAGAGTATACGATTATGCCCTAACTCTTGAACAAGCCCTTGATACCTATGCAGATGGAAATCAACCAAGCGGCACCGCACGTATTCAAACACCATATGATGGCGCAGTGCTTACTGCTAATACAGATATAGCCCTCTCTGTTGGCGCTATCGATGAAAATGACGCTGACATTGCTGCGACTGGTTCATGGAGTTCAGACAGTTTGAGTGGGATCTTTGCCACAGGTAAACAATACACCATAACAGACGGTCTACCGGTTGGCCGCCATGAGCTGACCTACACCGTTACCACCAGCCAAAGCGCTGTTCTTACCCACACAGTAACCGTAACTATTGCTGATGGTGTCCTCTTGGATGTTTCAGGCATGGATCACGATGGTGGTCTGGTTAATGGTGCCACTATTGTGAGCGACCCTGAACGTGGTGATGTTCTGTCTTTCACTAAGGGTGCTTACATAGATAGCTTTACTGATGGCGAATTCTTAAATGGTCTAGATGAGGTCACTATTGGCATGTGGATTAAGTCAAACAAAACCAACATAGATCAAGGCTTCGTTAAAGCGAACGACTACAACAAAAATACGAAGAGCCTCTATATGCGTTACGATAAAAACGGTAGCAATGGTAACAGTAAAGAAGTAATCAAAGCCAATATCACCACAACTGGCGAACGCCTTAAAATTGAATCTTCTATTGAACAACAAACAACAGAATGGCAGCATGTACTTATGACATGGAGCAGCGGTGATCGTATTCACCTTTACATTAATGGTGTAGAAGATGAGCCAAGCTACCATAATGGCAGTACCGTTGGTGTGACTAAAGATGCGACGAACTTTGTCATTGGCCGCTCAGTGAAAGATACCACCCAAAACAGAGGCTGGGAAGGTTTGATTGATGACGTGCGTGTATATTCACGTTCCGTTAGTGCCAGCGAAGTTACTAACATTGTTTCTGACCCAGATACAGCTCCGAAGCCAGATCTTCTACATTGGCTTGTTGTTGGAGGTAATGGTTGATCCCACAAGAGTCCCCGCTCCAGATGGAGCAACGACAACTACGCTACAAAGGTCTCATTAGAACTGTGCTTATTATCTGCCTCCTTACGGGAGGCATTTATGCGTTAAGCCTTGTTGTTATTCCTAATTCTGTTTCCTCTAGTGGTGAAATCCTCTCTGAATCGGTCGTAACCCTTCGTGCACCCGTACAAGGCGAACTACAACTTCAATCTGAAGACATTACCAGAGGCGCACAATTGCACCAAGGTACTCTCTTTGCTTTTATTAAAAACAAACAAAACACTCTTGCCCGCGACACCTATCTACGAGACCTCAAAACACACGAAGAGTATGCTCTCAGCCAATACCAACGCACTCGCCACATGTTAGAATCATTAACACGGTGGATTGGACAATACAAAGAAACAAGCACCACCACCAGCAAGCAAATTTCGACAGAACTTGCTATCGCAGAACTAGAACTCACTACCATTACTGATGGAACATCGGCTGCTCAAGCCGCTATTGAGCAAGCTCGTGATGACCAAGCCTTAATAGACGAACGCACCTTAAAACTCACAAATGATTATAACGATACTCTCCTCCTTTCCGATAAAAAAGTTATTGCAGAACAACGATTAAAAGAAGCCAAAACAGCCCTCGAGCTTGCCCGTATAGAACAAGGCAAAACAAAAATGAAATTAGTTGAGCTCGATTCGCTCTTAGATCAACGCAGCAGCGCCTTAGCCATTCAACGACGCAAAGTCACGCTCAAACAGATGGACCTCCAACGGGCCCAAGAAGATGAAGCCCGAGCAAAAAACATGAGTGTTTTACTCAAAGGACTGTATCTTGATCAGCTTGGCCAAGGAGACAATCTGACTGAGCATCTTCGTGAGATCCTTAAGGTCGTATTACGCCTCTCTTCTCTTGATTTCCACCATGGAGAAACCGATCAATTTGGTGCCTTACTGAGTGAACACAGCGCCTTATGTATAGAATCCTTAAACTCTTTGCAGCTAATTCATAATAATATTGAGCAAGCTGAAGAGCTTATTGAACAAGGTCGTGTCACGATTCCACGTGACGCACGTCTACTCTCTACCGCTGGTGAAGTTGGCTCCCACGTACTTGCTGGCGATATTATTGCCCGCCTCATTCCGCAAAATGCGCGTATTCAATTTTCTGCGCTCATTCCTGAAGAACATTTTCACGATGTCATGGAAAAGACTCTCTCTATTACCGTCCGTTTTCAATCTGGCCTCAAATTAGAAGGTAACGTCGAAACGATGGTTCGCGCGCCACAAGTTAAAAATGTACGTGAAGGCCTTGAAAGTACCCAATATGTAGACATTCGTTTTGGTTTACTTGTTACCGATGAATTGCCACTTGGAATGTCCGGTATCGCCACCTTCCATTTTTCCGAACCAAGCAACTTTTTTGCTTATTAACGGACAAGGTTAGGCACCTACTGTGGCGACAAAAATACGATCAGAACGTTATAATAAACTCGCCCATTGGAAGCGCACACGCTTTATCTCATTACGGGTGACCATACTCCTGCTCTGGTCTTTTGCCCTCACCGGTTTTTTTACTTGGATATTTTATGTTTGCCTTGTTGCCGATGGTAAAATTACCGGCCTCGACCTTCTCTCACTTTTCATTTATATTCTACTCGTTTGGAAAAATGCTTACGATCTCACCTTAATGGTGTTAGGTTTCATCGTTTGGCAGCGCTCTTATGGCCCCTGTGCCCCACTCCCGCGTATTAAACCGCTACTCGATGATATTCCGCAGGGGCAAAAAAAAATGGCCATTCTGCTGTTTGTTCGCCATGAAGACCAAGAAGTTTATGAACACAGCTTAGAAAGTATTGTCAGCTCGTTAGTCGAAGCAGAGCTCGATCATAACCAAGCTGATGTTTATCTGCTCAGCGATTCTGATAAAGCCGAATCTATTGTTGAAGAAAATGAAGTTCAATGGCGTTGGCGACAAAAACTAGGGCATTATGGTATTGAAGTATTTCATCGTGTACGCGAAGAAAAATACGCGGCAAAATATGGAAACTTTACTGAATTTATTGAGCGCTGGGGTGCCCAATATGAATATGTTATTCCACTCGATGCCGATGGCGCGATAGCTGGACATACGGTACAAAGTATGTTGGCAATTATGGACCAACATCCAGACATTGGCCTCATGCAAACCGTTCCTCACATTCGTAATCCTGAAACACTCTTTGGCACCCTACATGCCTATGCGGGTAATTCCTATGGTGTACTGAGTGCCTTTGGCTATGCTTGGATTAACCCAGACCATGGTTTTTATTGGGGCCACAATTGTATTATCCGCACCATTGCCGTTCGTGAAGTAAAGCTCCCTCATCAATTAGAAGGCCATCTCCCCAATAAAGGTAAGATGACTTCTCATGACCTTGTTGAAGGAGCCATGCTCAGCTCCCTTGGCTGGCGCTGTATGCTCTGTGCTGGTTACGGCTCCGATGCCTTTGAATCAGCCCCAATTGGCCCCATAGAAACCCTTCAACGCGATGCCCGTTGGTGTGGTGGTGATATTTTTAATGGCGTGGTTTTTGCACCAATGGATGGCCTACTTCTTGAAGCACGAATGATTTTAATCACGTCTTTCTATTCCTACGCTGCTAACTTTATCTTACTAGTATGGACCGTCTTAACCTTGTGGATGTTTGCGACCCGTAAAGACTTCCTCAGCACATATCTTGAATTAGAGAACGGCTCCTTTATTTCCTATATCTCATCCGAACCATGGATCATGATGAGCTTTATGATCACCTTCATTATGCTGCCCAAATTACTGGGCCTCTACATGCATATACACGAACATAAGCCCCACGCCTTCCGCCTCTTCTTTGGCGACTTACTTATGGGCATTCTGGTATCTCCCGCCATGGCTTTCCGCCTTGGCATTATCTTCTGCCGCGCTTGGTTTGGAGCCAAACCATGGGGCAGCTCAAGTCGTGACCCAGATGAAGCCGTACCGTTCTCTGAAGTCATGAAGGCAACTGCCTCTACATTTTTAATTGGTGCCATTGGCTTGGGCCTCATTTTTTTTATCGATCACCGGTTCATATGGATTACCATTTTATTGTTTCTGAGCCTTTTCCTTTCTCCCGTTGCTTTTTATATTTTACGGCTCCCCAATAAGCAATGGAAGAAACTCAAACAATACTGGTAAACAGCTTCCTGCTTGCCTCAGTCTCTGATGATGCAGGCTAGACCGCATGGTAGAACCAAGCCCTTTTGACCGGATGCTCCAACACGCAGTGGAACAGGCCCAGCATAACCCTCACGCCGCTTTCAATGCGTTAAAAGCTCTTTATGGTAAAACAACTGAAGCTGAAGATGTGCTTAAGATCTGCGCCTATATCACCAATATCGGCGCAAGTTTACTCGATCGCATTGACGACACCCTCGACATGCTCGCTGAAATGGCAGACCACCCAGCCCTAAGCGAAGGTGATGACACTTGGCGTAGTATTAAACGCGCACAGTGCGTACTGCATACCGTCACTGATAACCCAAAAGAAGCTGATGCCTGCCGTGCATTAGGTGTAACCGATGCATCTGAACAATGCCGTGTTGCCGTGATGACCGCACAAACATTTACGGCCCGCAAACAAACGGGACAAGCTATTCCATTTCTCAAACAAAGTGCCGCTCTGTGCCAAGAACTTGCCTCATCTGATCCAGTCGTTGCTCAAGTGTCACAAGTCAGTATGAATATCTCTCAGCTTGCCGCTCAACAACTCCACAAATCCAAAGAATTATTCTTGGCTTCTGCAACCGCCGTTCGTCATTCACTTGGCAATGGCGATACTTGGCAACAACAACATCTTGGGTTATGTCATCTTGCAAAAGCACACATTGCCTGTGGCCAACCAAGCGAAGCGCTCGCACTTGTCCAATCTATGATGAAACTGGAAGCAACCAACAACACTGGGCCACTCCAAGCTTTTCATAGTGCAAGCTTTGCCTGCCAAGCACAACGCATCCGTGGCCAGAAAAAAGTAGCTGAACAAGCCTATAAAGCCTGTGCAAACCTCCTTAAAAGAATCCAAGAGCATGATGACATTAGCGATGCTGAAAAGGCTTTCGTTACAAAAATCTATGAAGACTTGAGTAACTAATATGCCTACAGGCAGTTACACCCCTTCATCTTCACCACAACAAGCAGCTCTTGTTTATGGCCTTGGTTTCATGGGCGGCTCATTAGCTGCGGCCTTAGTTCAAGCAGGATGGACCGTGTATCTCCATCATCGCCGCCCTGAAGTCATGGAAAAGGCAGAAGCACTCGGGTATGGTACCGCTGTTGATGACCCTTTAGCTGTTATGCCCAAATGCAAGATTGCCGTGGTCTGTACCCCTGTCAGTGTCATCGCAGACCATATTCGCCTCTTGGCAGCAGCAGAAGGCAACACCGTTATTACCGACATTGGCAGCACTAAATCAGGTATTTGTAATGCGTTGTATGATTTAAGTGAAATCGGTCGTTTCATCGGTTCCCATCCGATGGCTGGAAGCCACTTACAAGGGCTTGAACACGCTGATCCGCAGCTATACAAAGGCTGCCGCACCGCCATTACCCCTCATTCAAAATGTACTGGAGCAGCCATTGCTGCCGTGCAAGCTTTTTGGACGAGTATTGGCGCAACCTGTCATCGGTATAGCCCTGAAGACCATGATCTAGCAGTCGGTGAAATATCTCACTTACCACACATACTCTCCAGTGCCTGCGCCGCTGCTCTAAGCCCTCGTGGGCTGGCCTTAGCCGCTACTGGCTTCCGCGATACCTCACGCATTGCCGCTGGATCTGTGGATCTATGGACCGAGATACTACTGCAAAATAACGACGCCGTTTCTCACCAACTGGAACATAGCATTGCCCACCTGCAAGACCTCCTAAAAGCCCTGCAAACTGCTGATTCAAGCGAGATCGAAACTTGGCTGCAAATAGGACGTGACAAACGCCTAGCTTTTGAACGTGGTAATTTTGAATAGCCAGTAACAAACACGCAAAACGGCCATTATCTTTACGCTTAATGCCCTGATACATCACCGCCTGAAGAACCTGCTGGTTCTCCCCCGATTGGCAAATCCTCCAATAAATAAAAGTAAGATTTGCGCTCAAATACTTTTTGGTGTATGATAGAACATTCCCCGATTAGGAGCAGTATGCATGGGCACAATTTTACTTATTGATGACGAACCAATCCATTTAGATGTACTTAAAAAAGTACTCGAAAAAGCTGGGTTTTCTGTTCTCACCACAAGAACAGGCGGACTCAGTGATGGCGGCAAAGACCCAGATTCAGCACTTGCCATTATCCAAAAAACACCAATCGCCGTTGCCATTGTTGATCTCATGCTCGGTGATGAAGACGGCATAGAATTATTTAAACGCATGCATGCGCAACATCCGCTTATGCGTGGGATAGCCTGCTCCGCTTATTTAGACTTTAGCGCCATGACTTCTGTTCTAGAAGCAGGGTTCGATGATTGCCTCTCTAAACCCGTCAATCACGAATTGCTCGTTGAAAGCTGTGACCAGCTGCTGACACGGCATAACCGCATGCGTTCCCGCCTCTTAGAACTGCACCACATTGATCATGAAGACAACAAACGCCACGAGCAAGCACGTGAAAACAATGTGGAGTCGGACTCATGAGTGATAATGCCGAATTTTTAGATGAATTCCGCGAGGAATCGCTTGAGGGCCTAGAAGTTATTGAAGAACATATTATGGCAATGGAGTACAATGATACTGAATCCATTGCGGTCGTATTCCGTGCAATGCATACGATTAAAGGCGGCTCCAGCTTTATGGAGCTGATGGAAATTAATACCGTTGCCCATCAATTAGAAAATTTACTCGATGAAACCCGTTCAGGTGAACGTCCGATTACCCAAGGTTTAATTGATCTCTTACTTGCTGGAGCTGATGCCCTGCGTGACCTGATTGATTCCCCCGATTGTGGCACGGATTCAGACATCAGCACTATCATGGGGCATATCAATAACTTTACTCAGGATAATCCTGCATCTCCAAGCGGTTCCTACACAGCGATAGAGGAACCAAGTACACAATCCGAAGCAAACACATCTCCAGAAGCGGCTCCATCTGTTGACCCTGATATTCAATCTGAAGCAGCAACAACGCCTTATGTTGAATCAGCTTCAGCACCGCAACCACATTTACCACCTGCTATAAGCGCCATACCTGGCCTCTCAGAAGATAGGCCGCAACCCTTTGGTAATTATTTAATTGAACAAGGCCTTATTTCGGAAGCTCAGATCATTGATGCTTTAGTTGAACAACACAATTTATCTCAGCACCCTTTACGTATTCTTCAACAAGAGGGACTCAGCGACCATGAATGCTTACAGGTTTCTGAATATATGCTCCA
The DNA here is from genome assembly GCA_016745075.1 of Planctomycetota bacterium. Classification (GTDB taxonomy): domain Bacteria; phylum Planctomycetota; class UBA11346; order UBA11346; family UBA11346; genus JADGDD01. Next base: position 280,789 of record JADGDD010000004.1, read on the forward strand.
CAGCGATCTGCACCCTTTTCATATTGCTGGCCAACTTGGATTTACTGTTTCAACTCCAAAAGAACTTTTTCACAAACAACATTCAACACGTCCACCTTTGGGACGCATGCTTACAGAACTAGGCCTTGCCAGTAGTTCTGTAATTCGTCAGTGGTTGCAATGCTATTACGATAATCTGGCAGGTATAGAAACAACACCACTCCCAGCCACTGAAACAACTGCTGGACCAACAGACTCTGCACCAATAGCCCAAGAAGAGTCCGTACAAGAAACAATCGAAGACACAGACAATCTCTGCCCTGTCTCACTTCCTGAAATAGCTGAAATTACGAACGAAAAAGAAATACTCGAAGAATTTGCAAATTCTTTTAATCATGACATTCGCACCGAATTTGAAAATGCTTTTATGGAGTTAGAACAACTGGATCCAGAACCTCTTCATGAACAAGTTCAGAAGATATACCGTGACCTCCATTCTTTAAAGGGGTCATTTGGATTCATTCATGCTAACGTTGCGGCGTTCCTTTTACACACAATGGAAGAATGTTTTTCATTACTGCGTGATAATGTCGGATCGCTCGATAAAAACAACATCAGCATTATTACCGAAGCACAATTAGATGCCCTTGATCATGCATGGAACATTCGATCATTTATTCTGTCTGATCATTCTGAAGAGCCTTATCTTATTGATCATCAAACTGAACTCTGTGCCTGCATTCAAACCTTAACGTCTGCAATGGATGCACTCCCAACCACATCATCTACTTCAACTTCTGCTATAGAGGACCTTTTCTAATGACTGTTATTCGCGTAGTTATTACTGATGACCAGCCCTTACATCGCAACGTTCTTAAATCGTCACTCGCCGCACTCACTCGTGATGGTTCGCCTTTCCAATGGGATATCGTCACTGAATTTCAAAGTGGTCAAGAATTGGTGGACCACGTACAAAATCTTTCCTGCGACTTATTTACCTTAGATATCCGTATGCCGACACTTGATGGGCTAAGCACTCTCCATGTTTTGCGTAGCCGCTTTGGTATCACCACTCCTATCTGCATGGTCTCATCAGAAAACCCCGATAATATTGATCGGTTTCTAGAGCAACGGGCACCAGATAGTGTGCGTAATATGAGCGTGGATGAAAAATATGGTCACTTGAAAAAAGTAGAAGACCGACTCACCCAAGGAATCGTCGAAGAAGGTAAAATAAATACTTTGCTTGAAGCATGTGAAAAACTTGCCGTCAACCCTATTACTTATGCAGAAAAACTGGGAGCAAATGGCTTCTTATTAAAACCATATAAACCGGACCAAATTAGTAACGTTATCATAGAAGTGGTTAATGGTAAAACCTATACTGCATCTCACTGTATATCTTAGTTTCGTTCATTAAAACAAATAAACAGTATGCAGACACACCTTCAAGCAGCGTATAAATAAGGATACATATCAATGGATAGCCTCAACGCAGAATTACTCAAAGAATTTCTCTGGAGCAGCAAAGAAGATATAGACGTATTAGAAGACTTAATTCTTGCTGTTGAAATGGGAAACCCCGATAGCGAATCGGTTAATACTATGTATCGCACGTTTCATTCACTCAAAGGTGCTGCAGGACTCATGCAGTTGCAATATACAGAAAAAGCTGCTCACAAGGGAGAAAGCCTTTTAGATACCTGCCGCAGTAACCCTGCCGCTTACGATGTTGATGTGGTTACTGCTCTCCTTATTTTTGTTGATGCCGTAAAAAGTACCATTTTAAATATTGAAAATGAGGGTAATGAAGGCAGCGACCAATATGGTGAGTTTCTTAAAGCTTTAGGTACTATAGATGGTGCATCACCAATAGAAACTACCGACCAACAACAACCAGATCCGGCTCCACCTCAGAGTGCACCTCCTGCCCCTGCACCCGTACCAGTTGTTCCTGCCCCGCAAGCACAAGCGGCTCCCGCTACTCCGCCTCCCCCACAAAAAGCGGCACCTGTGCCAGCAACCCCAAAACCCGTAGCAGCGGCTCCACAACCAACACCGCCTGCACCCGCACCAACACCGCCGCCGCCTGCTGCTGCAAAACCAACTCCTCCTCCACGGCGCAAAAAAGCTGCTGCCAGTGAAGAAAAATCAGAGAAAAAAGAAATTCAAGCTGAAGCCAGTGTTCGTGTAAGCATTAGTCTTCTAGACCAATTAATGAATCACGTTGGCGAATTAGTACTAAACCGCAATCAATTGCTTCGAATTTCCGAACAACATGACGAAGACAATAATTTACTAGCAGCATGCTCATCGCTCGACCATGTAACCAGTGAATTACAAGAGAGTATCATGCAAACACGGATGCAACCCGTTGGTGCAATCTTTAATAAATTCCCACGAATTGTACGTGATCTTTCTCGTTCGCTCAATAAAAAAGTCGAATTAGATATTAGTGGCAAAGAAACCGAACTCGACCGTACTATTCTCGAAAGCATGCGTGATCCATTTACCCATATTCTTCGTAACAGCTTAGATCATGGCGTGGAAACACCAGAAGAACGACTTGCCAAAGGTAAAGCAGAAACAGGAACCATCGCCATTAAAGCCTTCCATGAAGGTGGCCAAGTTATTATTGAAGTATCAGATGATGGTAACGGCATCAATGCAGACCGCGTACTCAATAAAGCAATCGACAATGGCTTGCTTACACCAGAACAAGCTGAACGCATGACCGATCAGGATGCTTGTAATCTTATCTTTCATCCAGGCCTTTCTACCGCAGAAGCAATCACCAATGTTTCAGGACGCGGCGTTGGCATGGATGTGGTGAAGAGCAATATTGAACAAATTGGCGGTAATATTGAAGTTACTTCTGAATACGGAGCTGGCACAACCCTACGCATTAAGATACCACTCACTCTTGCGATTATCCCTGCCTTGATGGTACAAGCCGAAGATATGCTTTATGCCATTCCACAGGTCAACCTTATTGAACTGGTGAGCATTGAACCGGATGAATTAGAAAAGAGTCTCGAAAATATTCGCGGAGCCGAAGTCTACAGGTTACGAGAACGTCTTCTAACCATCTTACGTTTGCGTGATATTCTCAACCTACCACCGCGTGATGATGATGATGACAGACCACTGTTTATTGTGGTCGTCGCTGCTGGCGATCAACAATTTGGTATTGTCGTCGATGACATATTCGATACCGAAGAAATTGTGGTTAAACCACTTTCCAGCCACCTCAAACCAATTGAAGTCTTTGCTGGCTCAACCATCCGTGGAGATGGACAAATCTGCCTCGTTCTGGATATGGCCGGAATTACAAGAAACCGACATATTGATACTCATTCAGACCTGTTATCCAGCGATGATGACATTGACGCTCACGAAAATAACGTAGAAGACCAACAAGAGTTTCTTATTTTCAATTTGGGTCACGACAACGAACAATTCGCTGTACCATTACAGCTTATTAGCCGTATAGAACAATATCCATCTAACCACATACAAAAAATCAATGGCTCACAAATGATCTGCCATGATAATTCCTTACTTCCTGCCGTCTTTTTGGAAGAACACACCAAGGCTGAACCACTCGTCTACAGCCCAGATAACCCTGAAGATACCATTTATGCCATTATCTTCCAGTCTCGGACAAATATTGGTCTGATTGTACGTAATTTGGTTGATAGTATGGTGATCGATCTTTCTGATACACTGGACACGCCAGAAATAGTGAGTTCTTCTGTTGCCACAGCATTTACTGTCATCAATGACCATGCAACCGCACTGATTGATGTCTACGCTTTAATGGACACAGCTTATCCACCAATTGCCCAGAAAAGTAACACAGGTGTCCCAGTCGCTACTACTCAAAGCACAGCCCCAGTAAGCACTGGTCCACAGACTGGCGGATCACCTGCTGCTGGCCCTTCTTTGCGGATTTTGTTCTGTGAAGACGCACAGTTCTTCCAAAATGTTGTAACAGGCTATTTACGAGAGTCTGGTCATAGTGTGACCATGTTCGAAAATGGTAAACTTGGCTGGGACCACCTTGAACAGCATAAAGATGACTTTGACCTTGTGCTTACAGACCTTGAAATGCCAGTCATGAATGGCTGGGAGCTCATTAAGAGTATTCGTAATTTACCGTCATTTGATCACTTGCCTATTATCGCACTCACTTCTTTGACAGACGAAGAAGCACGACAGAAAACCTTACAAGCTGGCGCATCTGAACATGTAGTCAAATTACAAAAAGATGAATTACTACAATCTGTTAACCGCATTTTAATGGGCCAAGCACAGAACTCTTAATTTTTTTCCTTTACTGCTGCTATTTCTAATGAGAGCTATTTATGAGCACGATTACCCAAGATACTATTCCTGCACAGATTTCAACATTTCGACTAGATGAAGAGTGGTACAGCGTAGATGTACTCAAGGTTCAAGAAGTGCTTGAACCTTTACCTATCAACACTGTTCCTCTCACTGATAAATATATCATTGGACTCATTAACGTCCGCGGAATTATTGTCACCTGCCTATCCATTAAAGAACGGCTCGGTTTTGATGATTGTGATTATGGTGAGAATTACCATAATGTGATTATTAACGACCCTGATGACGGACATGTTTGTCTACTAGTTGATGAAATTGGTGATGTCATTCAAACCAATGATTTAGTATTTGCCGATAGACCACCGACTATACCTGCAAAAGCAAAACCATTCATTGCTGGCGTTTTCCGAGACAAAGATAAGCTTATTACTTTCCTAGATGCAGACGCGATTATTCGCGCCAGCTAATCCTCGTCACTGCGGTGAATTCTTTTCACTGCCTTACTCGTGAAATACAAGCCAATGCCCACAGCACGTGTTCTTATTGTCGATGACATGGCCCTGTACCGCAGCGCGGTCAAAGCAAGCGTTACTCAGGCCGGGATGACTGTCGTGGCCGTTTCTCGTAATGGAACAGAAGCCTTAGCCCATATACAAGAATATACACCAGATTTAGTTGTACTTGATTTAGAAATGCCAGACATGACTGGCATTGACGTTTTACGCCGATTACAAGAAAATCCACCAGCTCAGCCACCACAAATTATCGTTTTTAGTGCGCATAGTGAAAAAGGCGCCGCTATAACCATAGAAGCCCTCGAATTAGGGGCAGCGGATTTTGCGGTAAAACCATCTTCTAGCGAAGGGTTCTCTGGCATTGCCAACAGTCTTATTCCCAAACTAGAAAAACTTGCCGATGCGCAAAACTATAAAACAGAAACCATCACAAAACCGACAGCTGTCACAACGCCCCAAAACACCCAGCCAGTTCAACAGAACACACAACGTCGTATTCTCGCTATTGCCTCTTCTACAGGTGGACCACAAGCTTTACGGGCTGCACTCATTCCATTCCCAGCTACTTTCCCTGTTCCCATTGTTATCGTTCAACATATGCCTCCTATTTTTACAAAATCCCTAGCTGATAATATCAATGATAAAGCGCAACTCACGGTATTAGAAGCAGAAGATGGCATGACGCTCCAGCCAGGACACGCCTATATTGCTCCTGGTGACTTTCATATGATTATTGAAAGTAAAGATCAGAGCACCTACACCATTCGCCTCAATCAGAGTGAAAAAATAAACGCTCTACGCCCCGCAGCAGACAACCTCTTTCACTCATTAGCTCCCCTATTTGGAGCCAAAACCTTGGCTGCCGTATTTACCGGCATGGGTAATGATGGTACCGCTGGAACCCAAAGTCTTATCAATGCAGGAGCAGAATGTCTTACCCAAACGGCTGAGAGTTGTAGTGTCTACGGTATGCCACGAGCCGTAGATGAAGCCGAACTTGCTTCATCTCATTTTACCCCAGAAACATTTTACCATATGATTCGCCAGTATAATTTTCGCTGGTAATGAATATTCTTATACAGATAGCGTACAGATAATAACATGGCAAACGATACCACATTATGGGCACCACTAGCAGCATGGCTACTTGATGAGATTGGCTATGCCATCCCTGAACACAAATATTATTTACTCAATAACAATATGACGCCAATTATGACTGCACACGGCCTCCCTCGTGTTCATGATTTAATTGGCGCGGCACGCCTTAATCCGAAAATTCGGCAAGATGTTATTAATGCAGCAACTATCAATGAATCTTTTTTCTTCCGAGACACATCTGTCTGGCATGCGCTTGGCACCCGAATACTGCCCAAACTAGCAGAAGAAGTATCGTTCCAAAAACAGATTAATATACTTGTCTGTGCCTGTTCCCGCGGACAAGAAGTATATACCATCAAAATGATCGCAGAAGAAAATAAACAAACGCTCAATAACACACGTTGTGTTATTACTGCAACGGATATTGATACCGGTGTGCTTGCTCAAGCCAAATCGGGCCAATATACTAAGCTGGAAGCCGAACGTGGACTCGACCCTGCCTTACGCCAACGTTACTTCTCTCCTATTAATAATAATCCAAATGATGGCTATACGATCAACCCAATCCTCAAACAAAATCTCTCTTTTCAACAACTGAATCTCAATGAAAAATTTAGTTTTCCACACCGTTTTGACCTCATCTTTTGTCGTAATGTCTTAATTTATTTTGATGTTGCCAATAAGAAAAAAATAGTCGAACAATTAGCGGGTTATCTCAATAATCATGGCTACCTAATGCTTGGGGGAGCTGAATCTCTGATTGGTGTCACCGATATCATGAGTAGTCGGCTTATTGATAACTGTCTGGTCCATCAAAAGAAATATTAGCAGCAAGACTGCCTCCTCCCTGCTTATGTACACGCTCAGCATACACCGATGGTGATAAACCAACATATCGTTTAAACTGACTACTAAACGCAAAGGGACTATGGTAAGCTAGTTTTTCTGCGACTTCGCTCACAAGCAGGCCCCCCTCCAACAATAAACGAGCACGATTTAAACGGAGCCGCACTCGATACGCTCGCAAACTACAACCTTGAATTTGACTGAACCGTTTCCGTAAGGTATTGTAATTAACACCAAGCTCTCGTGCAATGTCAGGCAAGCTTAATTCTGCCAATAAATCTTCTTCCAACACCGCGCAAGCTCGAGCAACCATATTGGCATCTTCTGTGGTCACTGCAATACCTGCGGACGTTTCCTTTGCTAACTGCACACAAGCTTGAATGAGACACAGTAAAATATCATTATCATAAGCTTGGTCCATATCATAAGCACGAATACTCTCACATAAGGCATTAAATACTTTCGTAAAAACATTTCCACTGGTAGGACGTAATAGTGCAGGCTCTAAAGGTAACAGACCAAGTGCCTTGAGACGCTGCACCAACGGCTCACTCAGAAAGATAAACCGTTCTGTCCACGGCCCATACAGAGGATCAACAGAGGTGCTATGCTGAATACCATCTTGGCGCTGAAACACCATATCTGCTTCTAAGGGTGTTTGTCCACCATGTGGCCCCACATACACACCTCTTCCTGCTGCCAAAAAGTGTATGCTGTATGCATCCTGACAAAAATCAATATAGCTACGAGTTGTTTCCACCTCAGAACAAACGATATGTCCAGATTCTCCCTCTGGAAATCGGATGCGCCGGAATATACGCCAAAGTATTTTGTGACCATTGCTCATATCAAAAAATACATGCCAATGCTCAATAATGCAATGGTTCTATCACAATCGCATCTCTATACTTATCACTTAACACTGGAGATTATCAATCATGAACACGCTGTTTTCCGATGGACCAAGTTCTTCTCTCTTCACGCCACTCACTATCCACGGTGGCCATTCTTTTGACGCTCTACCCAACACAGTTCTAACACCCCACACACTCGCCACTGCCCATCATGCTCCACGCGGGACCGTCACATCATGGGGCGTACCATTTCAAATTGATGCACTTCATATTTTAACAGCTAGTACAGAAATAACCATACCAACACAGAAACAACAGTGCTCTTTTGTCCTCGTGACCCATACCCTTGAACAGCCGAAACTGCCACACAATAATGATGGGCTGCTGTATCCTGCTCTTGGCCCCAGCGGTCTCGACCTGCTCATTGCTGAATACACGCTTATTTACGAGGATGGCAGTGAAGAAAATAGAGAGATTCACAATCGTCAACACATTGGCTGCTTACATCCCAATTTATTTGAGGATGCTCTACAGGCTGTTAGTCATGCAAAAGATTCGAGCCTCGACCCTATTCATGTTCCTGAAGGAACCACTATTGCAGCTCTTAAACGCCAAGGGCAAACAAACAACCCACATATGACTCCATGGCTCAATTGGGTATGCGCCCTCGAAAATCCTTATCCAGAAAAACCGCTCCACAGCATTCGGCTTACTGGCCGAGCAAGCACCACTCTTATATCTGGCATAACCTTAGCACAGCCACAGATAACAAGTTATCCACTTCGTTGGCAAAAACGCATGAAAGCTGTTCTCACTCTTGCAAACAATGAACACTGGAACAGTGCTGCTCCCGATTACGACCACATCGAATTTCATAAACTTGTTAATATAGATCTTGGACAAATCATCTGCATTAAAAACCTCCACCAGTATCCCGAAACATGGTTAAGTGATACTCCGGAGACACGACACCCTTATTCTAACACTCAGGTCTTAGTAGAATTTACCGCCCATGAAAATGCCCATTTTTACATTGGCTCCGAACAGTTTGCTTTGGCTGATGTTTTGGATGGAAAATACCATTCTCGTCTACGCATACTTCCGCATGCGTGGAAAAAAGTAGCATTACGGATTATTGATGAACACACGCAAGCATTAACAACAGCCCGCGTTCACATACATGGGCCTAACGGAGAGCCCTTATCCCCAATAGACAGGCAGGCGCAACCAAGTCCACTCTGGTTTAACGATTCTGGTCCAGAGTCGATTGAAAGTAATGGTGAGCTCAGCACATATATTGCTGGCACCACACAAATCTGGGTCCCACTTGGAAGCATTTATATGCAGACATGGAAAGGCATGCAGCACCATGCTCAACGGCTGAGCCTGCACATACAGGAAGACACAACTGAACTCACCGTTGTCATCCGGCAAACACTCGACTGGCGCAGCAAGGGCTGGTACAATGCTGATACCCATACCCACTTTATGTCTCCCAGCACAGCGCTCCTCCAAGCACGTTGCCATGACGTTGATATGGTTCATGTGTTAGCAGCTTCATGGGGAGAATTACAAACCAACACTGGTGATATTGATGGTCGTACTCATGAAATAACAGACGGTAATACAACAACGTACCGCGCCCGTGTTGGTATAGAGGCACGCCAACGAGTTCTTGGTCACATGTCGCTCTGTGGTTTTGATCTTCCTGCCATTCTGCCACTTGGCTCTGGCGGCCCAACCTCTGCTCCGCTTGGTGATGCGGTAGAAGTCAATTTATGCGATTGGGCACGCCAATGCCGTTCACAAAATGGACTTGCTATTATGTCTCACTTTGGGCACCCACGTGCTGCAGGGGCTGTACTTATTGTAAATGGCTTGTGCGATGCGGTTGAAACCGAATTATTTGAACCATTTAAACATTACGCTTTGCCTGATATTTATCAGTATTTTAATTGTGGCTATAACGTACCACTCGTTGCCGGCACCGATAAAATGTGTTGTGGTGGCAAGGTTGGTTGGAGCCGCGTCTATTCTAAAATCACCCATCCAGACGGCTGTACCTTAGAGAATTGGAAAGAAAGTATTCGCAGCGGAAACACCTTTGTGACCCAAGGTCCATTATTAGAGTTTTCTGTTAATGACCAGCCAGCAGGGTCTGTCTTACAGGTACAAACGGGAGACATTCTTACCATACACTGGGAAGCACGCACAACCTGTGGCGTACTTCAATCATTACGACTTCTTGCCGGCAGTCCGGATTGTGGGGCCAGCATTGCAGCAGAAACGGCACTACCACACCATGGGGCAAGCGGTACATTCAGCTATACTGTTCAATACAGTACTTGGTTAGCTATTCTCACCACCGGTATTCGTGACGCGAACGGCCATGTTGATGTCACAGCGCACAGTTCTGCGGTCATGCTCTTTGTGGATGGCAAACCACCATTCTCTGCAACTGATGCGCAAACGATTCGTGCACAAATCAACGGCACCTATAATTATTTACACACCATTGCCATACGACCTGAATCAGAACGCTTTGCCTCTATGGTTGCCGATACCATTGCTGCTCGTGAGCACATAGACAAACGACTCTCCAACAACGCTTAACAAACGGTCTCCACCCTCAGATGACACCCCCGCTAGACAGACTTTGCTTTAGTCATTACACCGATAGACTCATGTTTCATCTAAGGGAGCTGCCTGATGCCGAGCCACGGAACTATCGGAACCGTTTTTTCACAAAACGCCTGTCGAGTACTCTTGTTAGGGTCTGGTGAACTGGGCAAAGAAGTCGCAATAGAATTGAAGCGATTAGGCTGTGAGGTCATTGCTTGTGATCGCTATGCGAATGCTCCGGCCATGCAGGTTGCTGACCGAAGCCACGTTTTTTCTATGCTTGATGCCGCCACACTCCGCCGTGTGGTAGAAGAAGAAAAGCCTCAATACATTGTTCCCGAAATTGAAGCGATAGCGACAGAAGAACTCGTACAATTGGAACAAGAAGGATATACCGTTGTCCCGAATGCTCGGGCTGCACGTTTGACCATGAATCGTGAAGGCATCCGCCGTTTTGTAGCCGAAGAGCTACAAATACCAACCTCACCTTATGTTTTTGTCGATAGTAAAGAAGCATTTGAACAAGCTTGTAAAGAGACTGGCTTCCCACTGCTTATTAAACCTGCTATGTCCAGCTCAGGCAAAGGACAAAGCCTCCTCAAAAAAGCAGATGCCATTGATCAAGCTTGGACTTATGCTCAGGAAGGTGGGCGGGTTGGCGGAACACACCATAGCACCTGTATTGTTGAAGGCTTTGTCGATTTTGATTATGAAATTACGGTATTAACAGTGCGGGCCAGTAATGGTACCTTCTGTTGTGACCCCATTGGGCATGTACAAGAAGACGGTGATTATCGTCGTAGCTGGCAACCTATGGCGATGTCTGAAAAGGCATGGGCACAGGCACAAGAAATTTCTCGTACCGTGGTTGATGGCCTTGGTGGTTATGGTTTATTTGGTGTCGAATTATTTGTCTGTGGTGATGAAATCATCTTCTCTGAAGTAAGTCCTCGCCCGCACGATACCGGCATGGTCACCCTTGCGACCCAAGAATTATCTGAATTTGCTCTACATGCACGTGCTTTTCTCGGCTTGCCTATTCCGGATATTTTCCGTTACAGTGATGGCGCTAGCGTCGCCTTACTTGCCAACGGTGAAGGCGCTCCGTCCTTCAATAATTGCGATACAGCTCTGTCACAACCAGGCAGCCAACTCCGCCTCTTTGGCAAACACCTTTGCGGTGGACAACGGCGACTCGGCGTTGCCTTGGCACGCGGCACAACCACCGACCAAGCTTTAGACATTGCGCAAAAGGTAGCGGATAGCATACACATTGAAACGCCTACCGAATTGTAACAATTTTTCTTTTTATGTCGTTTTTACCGTAAAAAACCCAAGCGCTGACTATGAATTATCGGCTATAAATTAACACCCAAAAATGATGAAAGCTCTTGTACCTTCAAAAGCAAATCCGATTCTGGTCCGTTATTATCAAGAACAATAGTCGCATCATCGGCATGTAATTCCATTGAATCAGTCGCCTCTAAAGGGAGGCGGCAGGACGCATCCACCCACACCACCTGTTGAAATAGTTTTTTTGCTCGACACGATTCAAATTCTCGACGGGAACGCATACCACAATAAATATCATATTCTTGGAAAATTTGTTCTGCTAAGCGCGTTGGATTTTCTTTATTATAGGCAACAATTAAAGCAAACCATTCAGCTCGATGCTCTGCCCTGTCATTGTAACAATCTTCCTTATTCGTATACCCATACTTTTCTTTGAGCGCATCAAAAATAAAATAACGCACAGCCGCTAAAGAAGATGAAATTGAAGAAAACTGTGGTGCAAGTAATTCGCACACCGTATCTTTGCCATGTCTACCATGACCAATAATAAGTACACCCACGCTCTTTAATCTTTCTGCCAACGACTCAGCCCTTTACCAAGGGTCAGTATGTCCACCCCACCAGTATACACAGACGCACCATTCCAATGCACAGTCACTTCTCCTTGCATGTCCAACCCATCCGGCCCTAGGTCAACAGCCAAACCCACTACATTTTCCGTATCAAGATAAACGTCTTGTTCAACAATGGTACAACGTACCTTACTACATTTTTGTTTCGTCATACCTTCATAAGACAAACGCACACCAAAGCATTGGTCATCCCCACCATAGAAGCATTCAAAATTAAATTGATCTGGGCGCTGACGCTCATGCTGCAATAACCACGCAACATCTTTTTGAAATTCGTCATATGGGTAGGTATGGCCTAAATCAGGAACCGTTATAAACCGATGTTTCACTCCTGCTGCCTGCAAGTCACGAACAAAACGTTTGGCATAAAGAAACTGTGATCCAGATTCACCACCTGCGCCATCTTTTTCACCAACCCATACAGACACTGGTAAATGTTTGCAATTCTGCAAATAATCTGGTCGGTGCACACTACTCCACAGCCCTGTTCCAGCAGACAAACCAACTCCAGCCCAAAAATCAGGGAAGCGGGCAGCCATTTTCCATGCGCCATTACAGCCCATGGAAAAACCTGCGATATATCGACGTTCCTCATTTATAGTAAATTGTTCTTCTATCATTTTCACTGACTGAAGAACATCACGTTCTGCAAGACGTTCATAACCAGCATTACCACGAGCCCATGGAACCACTACAATGCATTGATGTGACGGTGGGATATTTTCTGGATCTATATCTTGATAACGGAACAAAGTATCTTGATGAGAATTATCAAGTGCATCTACTAAGCCAATGAGCGGATGGTCATGAGTTAAAGCTCCATGTAAATACACAAGTAAGGGGTATTCTTTCCCCTCCTCCCACCCATAGGGTAATTGTACATAATAAAATTGCAGACTACGATCTGCCTCTGATTGGAAACTTTTTACAAATGGCAAACACTGTTTAAAATACGCATCTTCATTAAACTGTGCAAGAGGCAGGGAATCCAACAAATATTGTACTGCCGTTTGAAAATGACTCGCATCCTCGTCTGTACTATATTGTAACATTGTGTATTGGTGACGAACCAGAATCTCCACCGAACGTAAATGGTTTTTCAGTAATTCATTGGTGCACTGTTGTGTAAGCTGCGCCACCCGCTCCTCAATCTGCGCCATAAGCACCGCAGGGCTCCGAACAGTGTAGGAAGCAAGTCTCTTATCAGCAGAGAAAACTTGAACCTGGCCAGTCGCATCAAGTCGATCTGCTGGCAATTGTAAACGATAACGGTTCAGCAACCCATTGCTTGCTGGCACCTTATACATCCACTCTTCTTTTCCAAACTGTACTCGTATCTTGTCCGCAGCCCCTTTATGAGTAAGGGCTAACTGCACCCCAACACTATCATGTAAGAGAATATGAGACACACTGCCACAGCTTAGCACATCGGCATCTGGCCAGTCACACGAAACAACATTATAGACAGGCTGTTTCTTTCGCCCTATACCAAGTTCTCCCCACTGTTGATCTTTTTTTTCTTCATTTTTATGCGCAACAACAAGCGATACACCAAACTGCTCACTCTGACCATAACCCACATGCACAAAGGACCACGGCACAAGCAAACGATAGGTCGTCGTTTGTTGTTCTTCATTACGAATAATAGAATCCAGAAGCTGAGGAGCAGAACCAAGTAAAGTAGAGTCTCCATGACGTAACACCCGCACTTCTGGTCCTGCTGCGCCAATCGCAGCAATAATCACACAATCATTCTGATCCCGTAAACTATCTTGAGCTGTATTCGCCAAGCCATCTAAACCGAAATATACCGCATCACCACGAAACAACATACGGCCTTGCTGGTCGTTCTTTTGTTCTGGGTCCGTTACAACAACCTGAAAACGCAGCCCTTCTTGAGCAAGACCTGCTTCAAAACTATAGGAGATATTTCCAGACCGACCTTCTTGCAACACCGATAAATCATTCCACGAACGCGCAATGTCACAACGCACACCATTCAGAACACGCGGTGCCATGAGCTCTAGTCTAGATTCTTCAGCGAAGAGCACGCAACAGGTCAAAAATGGAAGCAACAAGTGAGATATATTTTTCATTCTGAAAACCTACCAAGCTCTCTAACAGAGCAAGACAGAGCACACCAATAGCACACCTCTCATTGTACTTATACAATATCCTCGAGATGATTTGGCAAGGCAATGTTCTCTATAATCTCAAAGTCATACATTCCAAGACAGAATTTCTTCCGCTTCATTAATATAAGTAATTTACGCTCTTCAAGACCTTCTAGAACTGATACAAACCGAGCTTTTTTCCCTTGTAACCTATCTCCGATTTTCTTGCGAATATCCTTGGGAACGTTGCTCGAAACAGAAATAATATGGTACTCTTTGTCTTCAAGATATTTCTTGACTTGCCGTGTCACAAGAAAAAAAACTCACTATTCCAGCAAGTACAGTAAGAAGCACTTCTGGAATAAAAACCAACAAAAGGATAAGGAGCCCCCAAAGCCATTCCATACTGACCCCTTAATCTACTCAATCAGCTTACAACTCTCGAGTTTGACCGCCGTCGGCACCGCCGCTTTTTTCGTCGTCTCGTTTTTTACTGGCGGCAAGCATGTCGCTGAAAACATCTTCGGACTTGCTGGTTTTTCCTGCGGCCATTAATTCTTGTTGCATAAGCACATCATCGTTGCCAGACAATTCAGAAGAAAGGCGTGCTTGTGCTTTTAATTGCGCACGTTTGCGTTCTATAGCTTGCAGATTTTTATCTTGCAAAGTTGTACTTAAGTTACTGAGTCGATCATTCAACTGTACCACTTGCTGACTGGAAATAATATCGGCCAGAGCTTCGGCTTCTTCTTTGTCCAAGTTTTTAATACGGTCTTGCATTTCAACGAGGCGAGCTTTGTATCCCTCCACCTGTTGCTCAACATTTTTCTTTTCTGTTTGTAAGCTTTCAAGGCGTGCATCAATTTCACCTTCACGTGCATGAGCATCGGCAAAAGCTTCTTTGTATTTTTCTTCGTTGGTATCTTTGTAACGTTCTATCGCACCATTCATTTTAGTGGATACGTCTTCCCGCTCTTCGGTCAATGTGTCTATCTCAGACGTTTTCTGTTCAATGACCACAACGAGTTGACTAACGGCATCTCGCACTTCTTTGTATTGCTTGGTCCACTCTTCACGAGATTGCCGAAAAGTACCTTTGATGCCTGCTGGGGTCGTCAGCATAGCATCAGTTTTCTCATCAATGCTGGAACCGGCCAAACCACCAAGGGTTGAAACAAAGCGCCACATACTTCCTAAGATTCCCATACTGCCTCCTCTGATGACGAATAGAATCGTCGTTTTTTTGCTGTCGCAAGCATAAGTTAGCTCTCTGCACCACGCAGTTCTGCTACTCTTACTGCCTTAGTCCGGCGTAGATGCCAGCATTGCTTGTAATACCAAAAGTTCTTGCATCAAACCTGATCGCACATCAGCAGGCTGGCCTGCTAAAATACTCCACGTGTAGGTTTCTACGCTAAAAATATTAAGTCCCCGATCTAAACATGCCGCAACCTGTGCACATGTTTCTGCTATAGTTGTTGGGATTGGATCGTTTTCCCCCCAATACAGTGGTACATGAAAATGGCTGCGTAAAATATTTGCCTGTGGCAGATGATTTAAAGCATTATCTAAACAAGGAAGGTCAACAATTTTCCACTGTGAGCCTGCTGGACTTCGCAGCACAGCCTGATGTAAAAAACGAGGCTCATCAAGTGCTCGTAACGCTGCCAAGAGTGCTGTGTTCCGTGGATTTATACTGGGCGCTGCTGAGACTTGGCATTTGATAATGCGGACCCCTGCATTATCAAAACGCTGAAAAGCCGCCTCTGTCTCTTCAAAAGCCAGACTGGCATGACAGGTATCCCAACAGATACCAAGATAATCAGCAGCACTATCGTTGCCAATGGCTTCCCATGCTTCTCGTAAGGGGCCTTGCCAAAAGGCGACAACCTCACGACTATTTTCCAATAAACACCAGGGCTCTGGCTCTAAGGCAAGCTGGACACGTACACCATGTTCGTGGTCATACTGTTCGGCGGCAACCGCCCAAAGCACAAGCTGTTTGGCTATGGCCCTGTGCCGTTCGACCCCACTACCCCAAGGCTTAAACGACCCTGGAACAGTAGACAGGGTGATGTCTTTACCACGAGAAAGAATCGCCGCGCTTTCTATTAACTGAGTAGATAACCGCAGTCTTTCTTCCGTGAGCCAATCTGGTGTATAGGCCAATTCTTTCACCACAGCTTGTTGGAAGGGCAACAGTGGAAAGGCATTAATCGTCGTCACCACTAAACCAGAGCGGTGAATATTATCTGATAATTGCTGACATAAGCTTTTGTCAGCATGTAATTCTTGAATGGCTTGGGCACCCAAACGGAGATCAAGTCCAAGCTGCTTCCAGCCAAGCCCTTCTTTTATCGCACAGGCATATTCTTGAATATCTGCCCAGATATCGGCGACAGATTCTCCTGCGTGTGCATTAGTGCAATAGGCTGGTAGCATTATCTAAGCAACTCTATTTATTCACAAAATATGGATCAATAAAACGAACATCAATGGTCCCACGACCTTGCTGATCTGCCAACATACGAGTCAGATGGGCTATCCGCATGTTCACATCTACGCCATACTTATCTTCTCCTACTGCACCCCATAAAATGCGAGCACCGGTAGATGTTGTCATGACTATACCCATTTGACTCTCTCTATCCAGTGAGGCATGCGCATCTATATCAGTTATCGTTCCTAGTGGCAAAGATTCTCGTAATGATGGCCAAATTTTTAGGATCTCTGTAAGCGCAGGATCTTTTGCTCCTTTTACATTCCGAATAATCGGCAAACCTTTTTCCGTTACTTGCATGATAGGTGGAAGAATCACGCCATTTTTATCTACAGCTAAAATAACGTCTCGCCGATTCCGTTTCCATGCAACAGGGAGATAGGGTGTTCGTAAGGTGATGTCAACACAAACGGTTGGCTGACAACGAATTTGCGATTGCTGTTGACTACCACTTGATCGTCTATCTTCTTTTATTTCATATTCAAAATAAACACGTTCAACAGATTCGACTTCACGCCGTTGTGATAAATACGTGGCAAACTTTTCAAGTATTGCTTCATTACGACCGTCTGTTATTAGCCGACCATGATCAGAAAATTCATTCCATATTTTTTTCTTTAAATCACTATACGCATGTGGAATGCCGATAAAATGTCTATGCGTTGGACGTTGATCTGCCGGACGATGCCACCATGCCATAACCACCAAACAAATAGCCCCCACCGCAAGAAGAGCCCAGACCAACATCCACCAGCCACCGCCTGCAACCGTGTCCATTGCCTGCAAACCACCATGTACACCGCGTGTAACCAGTCCGGGAGTTGGGAGGGACTTTGCTGTTTTTGCTTGAGGAGCGGCTGGTTTCTTGGCTGTCGCTTTCTTTTTTGTAGCTGGTTTTTTTTTCTTCTGAGCTGTTGTTTTTTTGACCGGTGTCTCTTTTTTATTAGCAGTCTTTTCAGATGCTTTTTGGGCAGCAGCAATAATTGCTTCACCACCGACTTCCTCTTCTTCAAATTCATCAAAAGGCTCAAATGTATCGCTCATATTGCCTCCTCCATACGCTCGGCAGCTTGTTGAACCAACAAATCAACCGTTTCCATAAATGATAAACCAGCCTGCTCTGCTGCTTTCGGTACTAAACTGTGATCAGTAAATCCAGGCAACGTATTCACTTCTAAGATAGCCAAGCTGCCATCACTACGCGCCATAATATCTACCCGGGCAAGATCACGACACCCGCATACTTTGTAGGTTTCACAGGCTAATCGTTTCAATTCTTCACAGAGTTCACCAGATTCAACAAAAAGATAATCAGTATCATCACGTTCATATTTGGCTTCAAAGTCATAGATGCCGGTGTTGGTAGCAATACAAATGGGGGGCAAGATGCATTGCTCAAAACCATCGCCAATAATACCGATCGTATATTCTGCCCCCATCAAACGTTCTTCGAGCAAGAGAGGGCCATCACCAAGTAAACCAATGAGTTCTTCCACCGCTGGTAAAATAAAACCAGGACCAGATAACATCCGCAAACCAACAGACGAACCGTTGTCTCGCGGCTTTAAAACCAAAGGACCAAAATGTGGTAGTGGAATATCTTTGGGCGAAACTGGCTCCTTGGGGTTAATCACCCAACCCCATGGCACGGGCAATCCAGCTTTTTCTAAATGATGTTTCGTTGTTTGTTTATTCATACATAAACTGCTGGCTGCTGCATCAGAACCGATAAATACTCGACCGGCGGCTTCTAATTCTTTTTGCAAAACCCCATCTTCACCATATGTGCCATGGATAATATTAAATACAATACTCTCTGATCTAAGATCAGCCATATCCATAGACGATTCCACATCTATAGTTTTTACATCATGACCAGCAGTTTGTAATGCCTGTGCTATAGCTGCACCAGAGGTTCGGCTTACCGGCGCTTCTGGTCCTGGTCCGCCACAAACCACATCTACTCTTAATTGTTTGTTCATGTGAGATCCTTTGGATGCAAAAAGAGGTCATCTGGTGCATCCCATGTTTCCACTTCTAATTGTAAAACTATTTCTCGCTCTGCCCATGCCCGTTGGCGCATAATCCGTACTAAGGAATACACATCTTTCGCAGTCGCGTTGTCGTGATTAACAATAAAATTTCCATGTATTGGTGATATTTCTGCCGAACCACGACGCTCCCCTTTCAGACCCAGTTCATCTATTAATTTACCAGCTGGGCACTGAGGCTGTGGGTTTTTAAACATACACCCTGCACTACGCAAAGCTAATGGTTGGGTTGCTGCTTTTGCTTGTTTTAAAGCACGAGCCGTTTGCCGTAAGGGCTCTGCATCTTGTCGCTGAAGGTCCATTTCGCAGGCACAAAAAATAGTTCCAATGGGCAAACCATTGCTGCGATAGGTAGCAGAGATTTCCGAGCGGTTTATCCAACATGGTTCTGTTGCATCTGGTAAGAGCACCTGCACCCGACTGACCCAATCATACATACAACAGGTACCAGTTCCGGCATTCATATACAGAGCACCACCAACACTGGCTGGCACTCCAGCAAGGCCTTCTGGACCAGCAAGGCCTTCACTTAAACACAGTTTCATCAGTTTTGCTAAATCCACAGCGGCACCAGCATGCACCGTATTTCCAGACACACGCAGTTGTGAAAATGATTCACCAAATTGGATCACGGGCACGGAGTGGGGGTTGTCACTACAAACGATGTTTGCACCCTTGCCAAGCATACGCCCATCTGCTTCTCGTAATTCACGTATGTCTGTAATGTCTTCTAATCGCACCAATTGGACCACACCACCAATACGCATGGTCGTTAACGATGCCATGCGTTGTTCTGTAACAGTATTCCTCTGACGTAAACCCGCTGATAACATTATGATTTCACCGCCTGTAAGCACTGACATAATTGTGGAGCAAGGGCACCAACATCACCGGCTCCAAGCACAAGAATAGTATCACCTGATTGAACTTGAGCGAGAACACAGGCTAAAGCAGCATCTCGTGATCGAGTATATTCAATGACTCGACCGTCAGCTACCGCATGTAATTCTTCTGCTAAGCGACGTGCAGAAATATTCGGAATAGGTTCTTCTCCTGCTGACCATATTGGTAAGAGTGCGACGGTCTGTGCACCAGTAAAACAGGTAATAAATTCATCAAAACAATCTTGTGTTCTTGTATATCTATGCGGCTGAAAAACGACATGTACCTGCCCCTCTGCCAACAACGCTGCTGCTATGGTAGCTCGAATTTCTGTCGGATGATGCGCATAATCTTCTACCACTCGAATATCTGCAATCGTACCATGAATGGTAAAACGGCGACGAACACCACCGCAAACGGCAAGCACCTTCGGATCAATGGGCGTCATCACCTGTTGTGCTGCTGCATAGGCACACACGGCATTGCTTACATTATGCAGACCGGGCATGGGAATATGAACACGATGACCTTCTATGTTACAATCGCTTCCATGAGCCGCCAACTCAACCTGTTCGGCATAAACATCTCCCATATTGATACCACAACGAATAACAGGCGCGATGACATCAACCAACACATCATCTATACTGCCATCTGCTGGGGCAATAATACAACCCTCCGCAGGAACACGTTGTAACCAATGCGCAAGAGCTTGGCGCAGCGCTGCTTCTGATCCATAATAATCCAGATGCTCTGCTTCTATATTTAAGACAACTGCAATAGTTGGGTCTACATGTGAAAAACCACCATCGCTTTCATCGACCTCGGCAATAAACCATTTTTCTGACCCTGCTCGGCCTCCTTGCATACCCAAGGCTGGAACAGAACCGCCTACCATCACAACAGGGTCACGCCCATGTTCCATTAAGATATGCCCCAGCATCCACGTTGTTGTTGTTTTCCCATGTGAACCTGCAATAGCGACTGTTTTATGGCCACGCATTAATTCGGCTAGACAAGCTGCCCGACTGAATACAGGCAGGCCACGTTCTTGAGCTGCCCGTAATTCTTCATGCTGTGGATCCACTGCTGTCGTGTGCACTAGAATATCTATGTCTGCTGCGTGGCTTGCATCATGTCCGGTATAAAGTGCACAATTATCCCGCTCATCAACACGCGCCAGATCACAACCGCTGACTTCAGCACCAGCTTGCTGTAAGAGAGGAACCAATGCGCCCACTCCGCAACCACCAATTCCCATTAAATGAACACGTTTACCTGCAAACATATTAGGAACCATATGTCCGAATGTGCAGAGCAATATCTTGCGCAGCATCGGGGCGGGCAAGTTTTTTTGCTGAACAGCCAAGCTCTGTTACCAAGCTGCGATCTGCTAATAATTTATTGACGACTCGTGCTAACCCTGACGCACTGATGGTCCGCTGTGGTAGAACAACGGCTCCACCAACACAGGCAACAGCCCGAGCATTGGCTGTTTGATGATCATCGGCTGCCCATGGCAATGGGACATAGAGAGCACCAAGGCCTGCTGAACATAATTCTGCTACAGACGTAGCCCCAGCACGGCAAAGTGCTATATCTGATCGTTCGTAAACAGCGGCCATGTCACTACAATAACCAAGAACTTCGGCATGAATCCCTGCTTGTTTATAAACATCACGCATACGTTCTTCATCTTCTGTACCGGCAAGATGGATAATAGACAAGGACTGTTTCTCAACAATATCTGATAGCATTGCCGCAACCAGATCGTTCAAACTACGTGCTGATAAGGAACCACCCATAACCAACAGGGTCATTGTTTCATCTTGTCCACGTAACCGACTGGGGAAATTACGGACAGGATTTCCATATCTTCGCACACGAACAACAGGAAGCCCCACAGAGGCACTACGAAATTGAGTAAATACATGACGTGCAAGACGCGCCAATAATTTATTTGTTCGTCCTGCTTTGGCGTTTTGTTCCATAACATAAACAGGACGTTTGCACACATACCCCATCAATGCTGGCAATAAAGATGCATAGCCGCCAAGAGCAACGACAACCTTTGGTGGGTTGGTTCTCATTTCTCGATAACAACGCCATGCCGTAAGACAGGCATGTAGAATCCATTTCGGATTACGCGGCCGTGGCCGTGCCAAGCCATAAGGCATCAATGTGATATGAGCAGCAGGAACAAGTTCTGCCTCGACCCGCTCTGGGTCACCTATCCAACGAATATTATATTCACCAACTGATTTGAATGCATCTGCCAGCGCTATGCCAGGATAAATATGCCCGCCTGTTCCTCCTCCACATAACAAGATCCCAGATGGTTTGACCATGAATGTCCTTACCCACCTTTGGTCATGCGACGACGACGTATTTTCGTAGTGACCGCACCAACGCGGATATTACTTCTTGTCTGTAACGGGTTTTCTGAACGAACATGTCGAGCAACGGAATCAAGTAAACCAACGGCTACCAAGCAGACAACGAGGCTGGTTCCTCCATAAGAAATAAATGGCAAAGTTAAGCCTTTGGTTGGTACTAAACTCGTAACTACGTACATATTCCAAAAAGCCTGAATACCAATCAACAGGGTTGCTCCAATTGCAAGTACCCGCTGAAAGCGATCGGTTGCACTGTTGGCAATATGAAAACCAAATGTTACCAAGAGAAAAAACAACGCTGCCACAATAACACCACCAATCATACCAAATTCTTCACAGATAATACAATAAATAAAATCCGTATGGAGTTCTGGCAAATGGTAATCTTTTAATCCTTGGCCCAAGCCAACACCGGTTACTCGGCCATTGCCAATCGAAATAAGTGATTGCTGTAAGTGATAAGCAGCATTCGCTTCTGATTCAAATGGGTTGAGAAAGACCCCCATACGCTCTCTGCGAAATGCTTCTTGAAAAATAGCAACATACGCAACCAGTGGTGCGGCCAACACTCCGACTCCAGTAACATACATCCACGGTGCACGAACAAAAACAAAAATAGCCCATAAGATACCGGTTAAAACAATAACGGACCCAAGATCACGGGTTCGGTAAATCAATAAAGCATAGACCGCAAAGCAGAGCAAAGGAATAACGACTCCATTCCAATGTTGGCGAATTTTTTCACCTACTCGAGCAAAGTACCATGCTGCCAATATAATAAGCGTTATTTTTGCTAATTCTGCTGGCTGCACTTTAATTGGGCCAACATCTATCCAACGTGTCGCTCCATTAGTCATACGGCCAACATAAGGAACAATGAGTAACAATCCCAAAGACACAGCAGCCGAACCAAGAACAAACCATGTTGTTTGCAAACGTTTTGGTCCAAGACGACTAATACCAAGCGCAGCCATAACCCCAATACATAAAGCGGCTAGCTGTTTAATAGTGTAGCTATAATTATCTCCATTTGCACCATTCATACTGGTGGTGTTGGACAGGAGCATAATAAGGCCAATGCCACAAAGGGCAATCACACAAACCCATAGACCAATTCGATAATACTTCATTAACGCACCTTCAATGACGCAAGCGCAAGCAATGCTGTTAAAGCAGCAATAATCCAAAAGCGAACAACAATTCGTGTTTCTGGCCATCCTTTATATTGAAAATGATGATGCAGAGGCGCGCAGAGAAAAATGCGTTTGCCGCCACGCAAACGGTAGGAAGCAACTTGCAGTGCTACAGACAGTCCTTCAAGGAAGAAAACAGAACCAACGAGAAACAACAAAAACTCTTGCTTCACACAGGTTGCAATAACCGCCAGCGCTCCGCCCAAAGCCTGTGACCCCGTATCACCCATAAACACTTGAGCTGGAGCGGCATTAAACCAAAGAAAACCAAGACTAGCACCTGCAATGGAGGCACAAAATACAGCAACTTCTTGTGTGCCAGGAACAAAGAAGATGTCTAGGTAGGCGGTGCTATCTGTACGACTGGTGAGATAAGCAATAATCATAAATGCCAACATCGCAATAAGCACACAACCACTAGCTAAGCCATCCATACCATCGGTGAAGTTAACAGAATTAGAACAGGCAAAAGTCATGACCACCACCCAAATAATAAGCCCAACCCCCAACGGCATAGTCCATTCAGAAACAGCCATAAAAGGAACGGTTAAATGATGAGCACGTTCCACCAATGTATAGACTGTTTTTCCTGTTTCATCGAGACTGGGCACCTGAATATAGGCATTATCTAAGCTGTAAATCCAAAAGCCAACACCAATACCAAAGAATATTTGTAGAATTATTTTTGCTCGTTTACTTAAACCGGTGGCATCTTTGAGTAATTTAGTCCGGTCATCAATAAAACCCAGAAACCCGAACAACATCAAAGTAACAATCAATAACCATGTATAACCAACATCTGGCCGGCACCACAACAGTGCTGAAAAAACGGCACAGGTAATCAAGCCAAGGCCACCCATCGTTGGTGTACCGGCTTTTTCTTCACGCATAGCATCTACTATATCTGCACCTTCACCTTTGCCACCTTGTTCGGCCAACTTCCGTGACTGCAAATACCGGATGAGCGGTCCCATGCTTACCAGCATACACAAAAACGAACAAACCGCAGCGCCAACTACACGTGTTGAGACATAACCAAATAATCGAAATGGTCCGAAGATTTCTTCTAAATGTTCAAGTAAACTTAACATACTTCAAACGTTCCGCTAATAGTTCTGTTTTTTTCAAGTTCTTTACGTAAATCACTAACAATGTCTTCTAACCGTGCTGATCGACTTGCTTTGACGAGCACTGCCGTTGGTCCAACTTCAAGACGATCTGTAATGTGCTCAAGC
This sequence comes from Planctomycetota bacterium, assembly GCA_016745075.1. Taxonomy (GTDB): domain Bacteria; phylum Planctomycetota; class UBA11346; order UBA11346; family UBA11346; genus JADGDD01. The sequence continues at coordinate 305,352 of JADGDD010000004.1, forward strand.
GCTGCATCCTTATTGGTAAACGCTTCACAATCTCTGCCACCAGCTTCACGATACCCCGCTGCTATAGCTGGCGCATCTATGGTAATAAGCGGTATACCGAGGCAGGCTGCCTCGGCACCAACACTCTTATGTAAGGCTTCGCTTCGGTCGCCTAATTCTCCCATAGCCCCGAGCACTGCTAAACGTGCACCAATTTGCTGTGCAAGCACACGCAAACCTGCTGCCATGCTGGCTGGGTTAGCATTATAGGTGTCATCAAAAATAACGTGTTCAGCAAAATGATAAGTACGCAAGCGTCCTGCTACTGGTTGAGCATCTGCAACAGCCTGCAAACTACCTGCTGGGTCAAACTGTAAATAATCGCAAACAGTCAACACCAACTGACCATTAAAAACATTATGACGGCCAGGCATTGCTGGAGGGCAGGCACCAACCGCACTAATCAACAGGTTATCTTCAGAAACATTTTCTTCTCGAATGACCATAACGGGATGCTGAGATTTCTGACAGGTAAGCTGAATAAGTTTTTCCGCTTCTATCTTATTGGCTCGTTCAAGCTCTTTCATGCCGCTAGCAGAAAGGAAGCAGGCTTTCTTACAATGATGAAATAACTCACCTTTTGCTTCTGCAACACCCGTTAAAGAACCAAAGCCCTCAAGGTGAGCTGGGCCAATAGAAGTAATAATACCAATATCTGGCTGGGTGATGGATGCAAGATAATCAATTTCTCCCGGATTATTTGCACCCATTTCGATAATAACGTACTCGCATTTTTTTGGTGTAGATAAAATACTGAGCGGCACACCTAAATGATTATTTAAATTTCCAGTTGTGGCATGCACCAAACCTGCTTGCGCACATGCTGCACGCTGCATTTCTTTAACGGTTGTTTTGCCGTTAGAGCCTGTAATACCTATCCATGTGGCTCCGAGATAACGACGGCGAAATTCTTGAGCCAGTTGACCAAGGGCTATCGCCACATCGTCTACCTGTAGTACTGGCACTGACACTTGTAGTTGTTTACTGGCTAATACTAAAGCCGCTCCATTACCAACAGCAATCTCAGCAAATTCATGACCGTCTACACGGTTCCCAGCAATACAGGCAAACAAACTACCTTCTCGCACACTGCGGCTATCCAAAGTGGCACCAAATAAACAAATTTCACCAATTGGGCCATGCCAGACACCGCCTGTAATCTGTTTGGCATCATCGCTTGAAATAATAAATGAAGCTGGTCTAACCGATTGTGACATGAAGACCTCGCTCTATTCGTTCTTGAACATAAACACGATCATCCCAAGGAATTCTTGAACCGTTTATTTCTTGATATGTTTCATGTCCTTTGCCGGCAATTAAAACCACACCATCTTTTCCCGCAGACTCACAAGCACGGTCAATGGCACGCCCACGATCTAATTCAACACAATGATCATCGGTGGGGCTCAACTGGGCACACATCGCATCAACAATTGTTTGTGGTGATTCACTCCGGGGATTATCTGTGGTGAAAATTGCCTCATCAGCCATATCGACTGCAACTCGCCCCATTTGTGGACGTTTTAAAATATCTCGATCTCCTCCACATCCAGTTACACAGATCAATTTTTGCTTTGGATACGCTTCACGTAGTACCTGTAAGACACGCTCTAATGCTTGTGGGGTGTGAGCATAATCAACAAACACCAATGGTTCGTCTGCAACCTGCTCTAATCGGCCAGGCACTTGTGGGGTATTTTCTAAACGCTGAAGAGCTGTTCCTAATGAAAGACCTGCGGCATGAGCAAGACATGCCGCCGCCGCGGCATTCCACGCATTATAAGCACCGAGCATCGGTACGTGTAAATCATATTCAGCATACGTGGAGACCAGTCTCCAATGCGTTCCTGCTACTCGTTCGATTCGCATATCACCGGAATCAAAACCGAGAGTTAATACCCGTGCACCACGCGCCAGCGCACGAGAACGAATTTTTAAAAGACGCTGATCATGCGCGTTAATAATACACAGTGATCCCGGCTGTAATAAATCAACTGCTTGTAATTTTGCTTGGAAATAGGCTTCTATACTCCCGTGATAATCGAGATGGTCTGCCGCTAAACCAGTCCACACCAAGCCACTCAAGCTGATACCACCTAAACGCTGTTGTTGACAACCATGGCTGGAAATCTCCACACATACACCAGGGCAACTTGTGGGCAGGCCTGCAATAAATGGGTGCAAAGTTTCCGGCAATGGCGTGGTATATTCGTTGTCTCTTTCGATGGTGCCATTGTGCCAGCCAAGTGTGCCAACCCGTGCGGCCTGTATACCCAGACAATGCCACGCTAAATGAACCGTACTCGTTTTACCATCTGTGCCTGTTACTCCCAGAACCGGGATTGTATTCGTATCCATTCCCCATTCTTGTGCATGTAAACGAGCAAATGTTTTTCTAGCGTTACTAACGTATTCTATAGAAAGCCCATCTTTGTTGAAAGCCCCTTGTTCTGCAAGTAATCTGATTGCACCGCGTTTCTGCGCCTCTAACAAATGTACATAACGCTGCTCTTCATGTGCGGCAAGTGCCACAAAAGTATCGCCTTTTTTCACAGCACGGCTATCGCAAACAATAGCCATGTTATTCCAATTCCTTATCTAGGCCGTATTGCAATACTTCTTTCACAACTGGACCAGCAGTATTACCGCCAAAATGACCATTCTTCTTGGGGTCATCTATAACCGCAAATACAAGCAAGCGCGGCTGTTCTTCTCTACTTGCAGGAGCCCAACAAACGAAGGAACCAACATGACGGTTATCGGCATAGCCACCACCTTTTGAACTTAACTTTTCTGTGGTGCCAGTTTTTCCTGCCGCAATATAGCCATCTAATTGCAAGCGGCGGCCTGTTCCATCAATCATGGTTTTATTCATTGCATCTTGAATGGCTAAAGCATCTCCAGCTTTAAAGAGACGAGAACTTTTCCGTTCACCATTTTTTTGCGTACTCATATATGGCGTATCTACCTGTAGACCAGTTTCACCATCAATACTGTACATACGGTCTATAATACGTGGTGGATTCCATACCCCCCTGTTAGCAATTGCCGCATGAACCATGGCCATTTGCAGAGGTGTTACCTGTAGCTCATACCCCATCGCCACACTAATGCAGGACCAAATGGCGGTCCACTTTTCTTCTGAACGTACGATGCCAGCATCTTCACCCGGCAACTCAATGCCAGACTTACGCCCGAAACCGAAACGGGTGACCCACTCGTACATCCGTTTCGGTCCCAGGCGTAAGCCCAATTGAGCCATAAGAATATTATCTGATTTCGCAATACCTTCAGCGACACTGAGTATGCCATGTGCATGACTACTCACTCTTCGCCGGGCACCACCGACACGAAAGGTGTGACTACCTTGATAGCAATTTAATTGCTCATCCCAAGTTGTTTCACCTTCCGTGACGGTGGCCCCTGCAATTAATGGCTTCATGGTGGACCCACTCTCATACACGAAGCTAATTGCGTTATTACGAAATGCAGAAGAATCTTCTACGGTATTAAATTGTGTGATATCATACGTTGGCCAACTGGCCATTGCTTTAATTTCTCCTGTGCGCGGATTGATTGCAATAACACAACCGCTGGTTGCTTGATGATGTTCAATGGCTTTTGCCAATGATTCTTCTGCTTTTTTCTGCAACTCAAAATTAAGTGTTAATTGGACATGATGCCCAGGATGAGCTGGCACCCAATGTTTTTTATCTTTTTTACCAAGCAATAAACGCCGATTGCGTGCATCCACCTGCATACGCTGACTACCTGGCGTACCTTCTAACCAGCTATTAAACTTCTGTTCTAGACCACCGCCACCAGCACCATCATGCCGAACAAAACCAAGCACTTGCGCAGCAGTTTTACTATCGGCATAGGTACGGCGATAAATAGGCGATGTATAAATACCGGGCAACTGTAATGCCTCGATCTGTTTGCGTTGTTCTTGATTAATACTTGAGCTAATGACCCGACCATTCCATGAAGATTCAAAATGACTACGCAGACTTTCTCTCGAAATCAATAATAAATCACTCAGCGCTACTGTTGCCCGTATCTTATCAGTCATGTAATCTGGGTCTGCTTTGAGTTCCCAGCGTGGCTCGCTACTGACGATGGGAAACCCAGTATCATCCAAAATACTACCACGAGGAGCAGGTATTGTTACTGTTCGCATACGCTGCCGTTGAGCCATAGCACTAAAATGGTCTCCTTGGACAACCTGTAAATTATGCAGACGAGCAATTAAAATAACAAATAATATGGCAAAAACGGAAATAGCTATCCACGTGCGACCATGCTGTACAACAACGGGGATACGGGTCGAACTCATTACCGTACCTCGTTACCTGTACGAGAAAGACCTGCAACGGAGCGAGTTGTTCCTCGCCCTCCACCCTCTGGAGCGTGCTGGTTTTTACGCACCGGAATATGCAAACGGCGGACTGCCGCAGATATTTTTGCCTCTGAACTTTCTCTATCCAACCATACTTGAATATCACGTTTACGGCGCGTACTCTCCATCATAGCTTGTTCATCTTGTCCACGTTTACGGGCCAGTGCTTGTTCTTCACTACCAAGCAATGCACCTTTTGCCCCCATCACCAACACAGGTAAAACCCACGATGCGGCAATAAGTGCATGGATCATTTTCATCTTCATACAACCGCCTCCTTCTGATCACTACGTATAGCCCATCGTAATTTAGCGGAGTGCGACCGACGATTACATTCTACCTCTGCTCGTGATGCACATTCTACCTTTTTGCTGGCTGTCGAATACATGCCCGCTCGACGAAGATCACGGAACGAATTCTTAATAAGCCGATCTTCCAAACTATGAAAACTAATCACCACGGCAACACCGTCCGTGTTAAGCACATCAGTCAATCCCGTCAGTAAACGTTCCACTTCACCAAGTTCATCATTTACAGCAATACGCAAAGCTTGGAAAGTGCGCAAGGCTGGGTGCCTTTTATGGTGCCCAGGCACCACTCGTCGGATGACTGCAGCAAGATCCACTCCACTTGCCAAGCCACTACGACGAGCCTCTTTCAATGCTTTTGCTATCCGACGACTACGACGTTCTTCTCCGTAATTATAGATAACGTTAGCGAGTTCTTCTTCTGTTAATGAATCCATTAATTCGCAGGCAGTCTGGCTACAACCAGTGCCCATACGCATATCCACATCCGCTTCACTGCGAATAGCAAAACCACGGTTTTCATCATCCAATTGCAAACTGGATACACCGAGGTCTGCAAGAATACCATCAAAACGTTGTCCTTGCTGTGCATATGATTCTACCGCACCCGCGAAAGTATCATCAACCATCGTAAACTTATCACCAAAGCGGGCGAGGCGCTCCTGAGCCAAAGCACGTGCTTGTGGATCACGATCGACCCCAACCACTTCTGCACCCTGTTCAAGCAAGGCTTCGCTATGACCGCCCATTCCGCAGGTACAATCCAACAAACGCTTGCCCGCTGCTGGAGCCAACAACTCAACGCTACGTTCAAGCATTACAGAGATATGCCTGTCTTCCGCTCGCGATACAGCATCATCTATAATGAGACTTGGGACTTCATCCTTCTTCGTCATCATAGCAAGAAGTCCGCCAAGCTATCAAGCATATCGCCACTGTTAAAGTCAGACCAATCACTTGGGTTCCAGACCTGCAACACACCATTCGCTTCAAAAACGTAAGCTTCACGATCCAGTTTCAAAGCTCCTATATGATGAGCAGGAAGAACAACCCGATTTTGCTTATCCAAAGCCATACGCCAAGCATTACCACGCAACGCTGATATACGAGCTGCCCGTTCTGGTCTCGTAAGCTCTTCACTATCACGGATTTCTTGTTCATACCCTTGTAGCGCAGATTCCGTCATCACTCGGATAATCGGATAGAGTTTGCCCTCGTTTTTAACGGGCACTGGCAACCCATAGACGTACCCATCCTCTGCCATTGCCGCCACGACTGGCGCATTCTTGGGCAAGGTCATCTGGTTCTTCACCGATAATTTGAGGGTTGGGAGCTGGTCCACGAACAATTCCTGCACTGTAGAAGTCCCAAAACATGACATAAGTGCAACCAATTGCAACTAGTAACTACTAAATGCAACCCGATAGAATCAAGAGAATCGTAAGGTGCGTTGGAAACACTCTTGTCCCACCAATCTTACGTACTTGCATTCAAAAACGTGACAATATTTTGGTGAGAACCATAAAGGATATTCAATGCGCTTCTTACCCGCGATCACTTTCTGTTTTTCTTTGCTTGCCTATAGCTTCATTGCACCTGCCTACCTAATTGCTGAAGAAGCTTCAGAGCAGGCTCCCTACGAAATAGTCTCGTTAAAGGACGGCAGAGAGCTCTTTGTTGAAATTCAAAGCCAAGGTATCAAAAGCTTACAAGCGACTATGCGCCGTGGAAAGATGAGCGCAAACATGACGATTGCCTTAAAAGACATCATCAACCGTCGCCCCGCTTCTACGGAAGAGATAGACACACATATTGGCCGTCCCCAAAATGGAGTAAGTAAAAAAGAAGAAAAAGAAAAGAAAAAACAAAGCACCAAAGAACTTCCAAAGCCTGGTCATGAAGAGCTGATCAAAGCACTAGGCCGCACTCTCTACCACAACAAAGCGCCAGGCAAAAGTAAGAAAACAAAAAGCATCGCTCAGAAATCTCATGTTCTATTATATTTTTCAGCTTCATGGTGTAACCCATGTAGAGAATTCACACCAGAATTGGTCAGCTTCTACAATAGATATAGTGAAGCGGCTAATTTTGAAATCGTCTTCATTAGCTGGGATAAAAATCGTACCCATATGATTCGTTATATAAAAGAAGACCAGATGCCATGGAGTTCTTTACAATTTAGCAAAAAGCGTATTGAAGAACTTACAAAAAAATACAATGTCAAAAGTATTCCAACACTCATTCCTATCGACATAAATGGCAAACAATTATTCCCTGAATTACAAAGAAAAGGTGCCCGTGCAACACTCCAAGCCTACAAAACAGAAATAGCAAACGACATTAAAAACATTCCACTAACAGACCTCTGGGAATCAGCCGCAACAAAACTCATCAACGCAGACAATCAAACCATTCCGGCCCAATCACTTACGGAAGCCCCTTTAAAACTCGTCTATTTCTCGGCACATTGGTGCCCGCCTTGTCAAAAGTTCACTCCAGAGCTGGTAGATTTTTATAATACCCACCGCAAAAACAATAACTTTGAATTGGTCTTTGTCAGCTCAGATAAAGATGAAGAGCACATGCTGTCCTACATGAGAGAAAGCAAAATGCCATGGCCAGCACTCCCCATTCGTGGACAACAAGCAAGCGCCCTCAAATCAGCCTACGCAGGAAACGGCATTCCCTGCCTCGTCCTCTGCGATAAAGAAGGCAAAGTCCTCTCTGACAGCTACATTGATGAAAAATACGTTGGGCCACATAAAGTATTAAAAGATTTACAGGGACATATTGAATAAAACAGAAAAAACACTAAATGCTCTACCTTTTTTAAAGAAAAATAGGTCTCTTCACAATTCCCACGTGGCAGTATCAACCCGATAGTAACCGTAGAATTGTTGGTAGAGGTCTGGGTAGAGCAATTTAAAGCGCTTCCCTTGTTCAAAATAGTACTCAGTTCCTACCGCAAAAAATTCTGCGGGATGTGTAGCCGCATAATCACCAAGCATACTTTTCTCACCCACCTGGCATTGCTTTACAAGCTTTTTGTACTGTCGACCCAAAACCTTTGCCCATTCATTAAAGCCACCGTCTAAATCAGGGCAGCCATCTCCCTGAGCATCAGCTTGATCTAATTGATGCGCCGCCTCATGAATTACGACATTACGCCCATCATTTATGCAAGTTGCTCCATGTTTTGTTTGACTCCACGCTAGCGCTATGCAGCCATACGACCATGATTCCCCAGCCAACGCAATTTTCTTCTCTTCCATCACACCAAAAGCATTCATCGTCCGCTGCATTTTAATCATAACCTCTGGATACACAATAATATGCTTAAGCCCATGATACCATGATTTCTCTCGGCCAAGTAACAACAAACACGCATTCGCCGCAATAAGTACGCGCATCTCATCCGTAATAACCAAACCACCAGCACCAGAAAAGCTTTTCTCATCAAGAAACGCAACAACCAACCCTTTCAAGCGACGCGATTGCTGCTCAGGCAAACGAGCCACCAATGGCATCTGTTTTTCTAATATCTGAGTATACTCACTAGGTAAAATACCATGAGCTATAAGTTTATTACGCTGCTGTGTTATTCGATAAGAACGGAACACCCATAAGGTGTACAGCAAACCCGCAACGCCTACTAATACATAAATTATCATATTTCGTATCCCACATTTATACACCAATATAGCAATGATTACTTTTTCTTCCATATCTTTGTCTTATCTGCCAAGAGAATGAGCAGGATGCCTACAGCTCGAAGGCCACAGCAAACAACACGCGTATCTTCCATTCTTCAAGAACATCAGAATCAAAGGCACATGATTCGATCAGATCACGTTGATACGCATACGACCCACTCAAAAGAAATTCCCACTGCGTACAATAAAAAATAACGTGGTAAACCAAAGTGCTAACAAGAGGTCATAGGTGGATGAAAAGACATCCTGTTGGGGCATCCGTCAATATAGAGAGCGCCTATTTTTTCTTACCGCACGTTCTCACACAGCGAACGAAATTATAGACGATCCGTATGTCCCCTTGAGGACCAAAATACTGAGGGTAATCAGATACCTTACCTGATTTGGGATCACTGCGTTGTGCGCCTGCCCCGTGAACATCCATAATACGATTGTGCATTTTTCCGAGAGCCTCACCAAAAGCAATGTAGACTGCTGAATCGTTGGGGTTGGGTCCGTCTTGATGACTAGTGCTTGTCCAAAAATAGGGGTATTGTATTTCGTTTAGCGGATTGGTAATCTGAGTAGTAAAGAAACTTGAATGAATGGCTGGGGATTGTGTACTTTGAATAGAGCGCGTATAATCAACAACACTCTGTAACTCTTTTGCATTAGGTAGGCACCAGTCTGTATGACCAGCCAACTCAAGTTTTTCGGCGTATGCTAGGGCCTTTTTCCAATCCATGCCATAAGTGCTATCATTCTGTTGCCACATAAGTCCAGTTGCTGTGTCAGTTATGGTTCCGTTGTTGTTATCCACAAATGAATTAGTACCATATTTTTTATTGCCACGAACAAAACGAAAATACATGCTGTTTGCCAAGCTGGTTCGCGGGTTAAACTTCGGGTACCCCTTTATGCGGCCATCAACAAAATTTACGCCAAAAATAGTTGCGTCACTACGCATTGTTGTTCCACAGTAATGGGTAGCGCTCCATGTCTGTGCGTCAATTTGTCGCTCTCCTGCTTGCGTATTGCCAAGTGGGTGGGCAAAGAATTTTGTCGCTATAAATGGGAGTTTGGCATGTTGCCCTTGCACCTTTCCAGTGAAAAGAATAAGTGAATAGAGCTCTTTAATATGTGGGATACGCCAATCTCTATACCCAGCAGTAATGCAAAGAGCAACTTGTTCTTGTGCCTCTTCAAACGTCATTTTAGCCCCCATTGATTTTTGCCACATGAGGCCAGTAACAACATCAGTGACAGTGCCGTCTCCATTATCTATATATGATGGCTGATTACCTGTGTAATGTGCATCTTGTCCATAGAAGTCTTGCCCGACCTGAGGGGGAACAAGTCTTTGGGTATCACTATAATACAGTGTTTGATGTGTATCTACTATTGGATAATCATAATTGATGGTTGGTAAAAGTGATATTTCGTCAGAAGAGGCATCCGATTCGATCAGAAGCAGGTCTTCAGCAAAAATAATATTTCCGTGATATTTTTCTTGGATTTTTCTTATACTAGCTTCCTTATTTATTTCACCTTCAGTAAAATGAGTATAGACAAGATTGTGAACACCAGCTTGTTCAGCAAGAGAGCTAGAATCTTCTAGATTAAGGTGAGCGCGTTCTTTTCTTGCACGTTTTTTACCGCTCCCCTCTTTTTGTCCTGCATTAGCAGAGCGTACATGTCTCCCTGTGTTTTCTTTCATTTTTCTACCTTTGGTGTGTGCGCGTTTCCCTGTACTCATAATCATTCCACCAGAATCAATAACCATAAAATCGGCTTGCTGTGCAAATGCGGGAAGCGCATCTGTGTAAGTAAGGTCACCAGTCACAACGATAGACGTTTCTTTGTAATCGAATCGGTAAACGATAGTATGGATCGTATGTGGAACCTGTAGAGTTGAAACGGAAATATCTCCAATACTAAAACGTTCCCCACCAGAAATGTCACGTATGTGAATATCATTACTTCTCTCAGCGAGAGTGCGACCTGTTTTACCGAGTCTATAATCTATGTCTTCTGCATAAAGCTTCAAATTGGTAGTAGCAAGTATTTCGGTCTGTGGTGGCCCAATGATACTAAAATCCTGTCTACCAAGAATGGACCGAATAAGAATAGGCACAAATTCTTCATTATGGTCCAAGTGGTGATGCGTAAAAAGAAGAGCACTGACTTCACGTACATCAAATTCTAAAGCATGCAAACGAGCCTGTGTACCATTTCCCATATCCAGCAAAACATGTGTATCCCCTTGACTAATAAGAACACATGCACTTGCTCTTTTTTCATTATAATAAGGTGATCCAGACCCAATAACCCGAGCGGTTAATTCTGGAGACAACTCCACAGTGTGAAGTGATGAGAGAAAGAAAAAAAGAGCAATGAGTATTTTGTTCACAAGAAACCCCTAAAGCGTTAGTGAAAACAATGAATGCAGAGTAGTTTATATCTGCACATTTCATGCCAGAGCAAAAACAGGGTAAAACTGTGGGAAATCAAGAATTATTCACAGAACTGCGGTAAACACCAACAGTAAAAAACACTCCCTCTTGGCAAGCAAACAAGACAACTCTGGATGAAGTTCTGAAAAGAAAGTGTGTCCACTTTCTTGCAATTAGGAAGTCAGGTCAATATACACTGTGTCTATTCCCCATACTCATAACAGCACGTCTACTTTCCTCCTTCATTTCTCAGGAAAAAAGCAAAATAAGTAATCCCAGAAGAACACCAGACAAAGCCCATGATTTCTTTTTGATGTTCAATTCTCTAAAAATGAAAATCCCAAGAACAAAGGAAAATACAACTGAACAACGTCGTACTGCTGATAAAATAATAATGTATGCCTCTGGATAAGCCAGTGCATAAAAATACAAACCATCAGCAACCATCAGAAGCAAACCAATACAGGGTATACTCCAACGCCATTGAAAGGTTGTTATTTTCTTGCGATGAGGATACCACGCACATACAAGGACTATCAACAAAAAAAGTACCAAATACACAGCAAACCACGTCTGCAAAACAAGTGGTGGTATGCTACACTGCTGCAAGAGATATTTATCATACAAAGAGCTTAATGTACCAATAAGCGTTGCCAAAGCAATACAGTACACCCACTTATTACGATGAAAATGAATACCTTCTTTTGCCCCCAGCAATGAAAATATATAATAAGAAATAAATATCACCGCTAACCCCAGCCATTGCAAAACAGATGGCATCTCAGAAAAAAGTAGGGTCGCCCCCAATATCGTCCACACCGGACCTGAGGCTCGAATTGGCGCAACAATAGATATAGGCAAATGTTTCAGTGCAAAATACGCCAACACCCATGAAGTATCCACAATAAAGGCTTTCAATGCCAACTGCCCATGTGTTTCCCAGTCAATAGGCGGCACATACATACCAAAGCGCACCATCATATCTGGTGCACAACCAGATAACAACAGAACCAAACAAAATGGCACCGACCCACACAGCGTCGCAAAAAACAAAACTGGCAACACCGCATTCCCATTTAAGGCATGCTTCTTACATACATCGTACACACCCAAAAACACCGAGGCCAACAGCCCCAAATACATCCACATCATTGGCTCTAGTTTGTTTCACCCTACCAAAAGACAATCGGCAAGATGTTTTGCCCGCCTCTTTAACGTTTCCTCTATAGGGATTCTGCCTAGAAAAGGTGATCTGGGTTATCTTTTCATCCAGTATTTACATACCACTATAGTAAATATCTTTCAAATGGTCTGGTTCACGTATCACAACACTATTAAAAGATTGACGTATAATATGATCCATATCTGTATCTAATATATCAGACATTCCAATAAGAACACAACCAAATGAACCATGCACACTATAACGTACCAAAATAATAACATCATGCCCACAGTACAAACCATTATACTCAAAGGTACCGCTTTCTCTTTCTTCTACACTTGTTTCTTGTCTATTTTTTTGCACACGCTCTGTAAAGAATATCTTTCTTTGTAAATCATTGCGCATACGCACAATAAAATCTTCAAGTTTTTCTCTTGCCTGTAGTTCAACACATAAAACACTGAGAGATGCTTGATCATTCAGCGCAATAAATTCACTTACTTCACTATCCTGCTTTAATTCTCTTGATATTTTCCATTCGTAGGGAGCTTTGATTGTAACACCATATCGTTCACTACACGTGATATAATCCTGTGAAAGTTCATCCTCTATTGTAAGCTGCTTGTCAAAATAGGCCGGTGAAGCTTGTGCAGAATCAGCAAGATTATATACGTAAGCAATAGGAGAAAAGAAAATGATCCATACTCCCAAAAAAAACCACAGACTAACGATAATCCAATACAATAACGGATGCGTTTTTCTTTGAATAATGTCTAATAAATACGTCCAGCCATTACGGAGATCATTTATGACCCAGACAATAAAAAGTATCCCCCATACCCAATAAAGGTTCAAAATTATACCAACAACAATACACACCAGTGCAACAAGTGACTTCCAAGGAACCATTTGTGACTGGTCTGATATTTCTTCTGTCGAAGGTGCTTCTATGACCGAAGACGCGCCTAATCCTGTAGATCTAGATCGTTTTTTCTTTAGACGTTCACTTTCCTGCCACACCCAGTAGGTTCCCGCCTCCAACGCTTCTGGGGACATCTGCTTAGGTTGATAGACCGCATGTGATCCATCATATTGCGACCAATCCTTTGTAAGAATTCGCCCTTCTTTCTCTAATTTTTTAAATGTTTTACTACCAGGAAAAGGTATGAGCAGGTGCGGGTAAACTTCATCAAAGCCAACGTCTTTAATATAATCTAAAGTCTCTTTGAAAACACTTTCATCGTGTGCATCAAACCCAAAAAGGAAGTCTGACAAGACTGTAATACCATAGGATTGGATATGTTTAACATGACGTTTAACATCATCCGGTTTCACAAAACCTTTGCTTTGATCTTTTAGTGCCTTTGAAGACATTGTTTCTATACCAAACAACATTGCCTTAATGCCCGCTTCATATGCTGCCTGTAGTAACTCATCATCTTTAGCAATAAGAATTGTTGTTTCAGCGAAGAATTTCTTTTTAAACGGCTTTAATGCTCGGAACAATTCTAACGCATAATCTCTATTTGCAGTAAGATTATCAGAATGAAGTTCAATCCACTCAACAGGACATTGCTGTATCTCTGCAACAATATCTTCAATTGGCCGCAGACGATGCTTATTAGCAAAGGTTGGCACCAAACAAAAAGAACATTGAAATGGACACCCCCGAGAAACGACAACCGACCATGTATAATTATATTTCTTCATTGGAATAAGGTTTAGTGGGTATGGTTTTAATTCAGCAAGGTCTACTGGTACTGTTCTCCGATATTTTCGTTTGAGTGTATTTCTTGCAATGTCTTCTAAAAGCTGGGGCCAAATGCCTTCAACCTCACCTATCATAATAGCGTCTGCATGCTCTAACGCTTCTTCTTGTTGAAATGCTGTATGTAAGCCACCAAGAACGACAGTCCTTCCTTCTTTTCTAAAATGATCAGCAATTTCATAGGCACGTAAGGCATCTGGCGTTGACATGAAAACAACAATGACATCCGCCTGAGATTTCAAAGACACTTTCATCCCAATCGTTTCATCTACCATTTCAATTTGTATACCAGCAGGAGTTGCTGCTGCTGTTGCAAAAATATTTTGCGGCGGACCACCTGTCATTTTTTTGTATTCTGAAAATGAACTACCAGCCGAGGCTTTTATAAGATAAACTTTCACTTCAAAAACTCCTTGCCGCAAGCAACATCCAACACCATACAGGTAATATGACGAACTAACCAATTTTGCTTAGGAAATTCTTGCTCTAAACCAGGAACAACTGCTTCAATAAAACGACCATAATGGGAGAAGGTATCAATAAGTCCGAATAGACAAATAACTGCTAACCGAACATGTTTATCAGAGGAAGGTTTCTGAACCTGTGCTCCCACCATATTAAGCAGAAACAGAGTTTGTGGTTTCCAGTGTTTTTCTACGACCTCTTCAAATACCTGGCTCGGCTCCCAGCACTCTCGAGTCACAATAACCGATTGCCAATTCGGCTTTTGCTGTTGGCTATCAGCCTTGATAGCGCCCTGTACCAACTCAAACAATGCATCATAGGGCTTGAGTGTAGACAAATGCTCTTGCTCTATGAGCGACAACGAACTAAATTCGCATGCAGTTAACAAGACTTCACGATAAAGCGCTTCTTTTGTTTTGAAATGGTAGTTTATAGCACTCAGAGGCACTGCTGCTGTACGAGCTATATCCCGAACCGTTATTCCCTTAAAACCCTTATCTGAAAAAAGCTGCCCCGCAGCCGCGATAAGCTTTGCCTTCGTTTTTTCCGAGTCTTGAGAGGTCCCCATCACTACTCCTCCTTCCCTTACAACATATAGGTCATCTGTTCTATACATATGTATAGAACAGATGACCTATATG
>JADGDD010000005.1 GCA_016745075.1 Planctomycetota bacterium
TTATGATACCCTTCTGTAATGACTTGAGATGACGCACTCGGTGTAATGGCCTGAGCGCCAACATTGACCATACTACCAGAAACACTAACGGCACCGACGTTTGAAAAACTTTTACCAGTTAAAACATTTGTGGCTGCTGCATCACCAGTAGCGACTAAGGCCGTCCCTGTTACACCAAAGACATCGGTGCCGTTAGCAATGTTCCCAGCGACTAAATCGGCATCGCCTGCAACCGAACCCGAACCATTGTGATACCCTGCTGTAATCGTTTGAGAAGAGGCACTCGGTGTAATGGCTTGGGCGCCAACATTCACCATACTGCCAGAAACACCAACAGCACTGGCATTTGAGAAACTCTTACCAGTTAAAACATTCGCGGCGGCGGCATCACCCGTGGCTACTAAGGCTGTTCCGGTTACACCAAAGACATCGGTGCCACTCGCAATATTCCCTGCTACTAAATCAGCATCACCAACAATTGAACCAGAACCATTATGATAGCCTGCTGTAATAGCCTGAGAAGACGTGCTCGGAGTAATCGCTTGAGCGCCAACATTGACCATACTACCGGAAACACCAACGGCACCGACGTTGGAAAAACTTTTGCCGGTTAAAACATTCGCAGCCGCGGCATCACCAGTAGCGACTAAGGCCGTCCCTGTTACACCAAAGACATCGGTGCCGTTAGCAATGTTCGCGGCTACCAAATCTGCATCACCGGCAACCGAACCGGAGCCATTATGATACCCTTCTGTAATCGTTTGAGAAGAGGCATTCGGTGTAATCGCTTGGGCACCAACGTTCACCATACTACCAGAAACACCAACAGCACCGGTGTTGGAAAAACTTTTGCCGGTTAACACATTGGTAGCTACGGCATCACCAGTAGCGACTAAGGCTGTTCCGGTCACACCGAAGACATCTGTACCGCTCACAATGTTCCCAGCGACTAAATCAGCATCACCAACAACTGAACCCGAACCATTATGATACCCTTCTGTAATAACTTGAGAAGACGCACTTGGTGTAATCGCTTGAGCACCAATATTTGTCATACTACCAGAAACACCTACAGCACCGATGTTGGAAAAACTTTTATCAGTTAAAACATTGGCGGCTGCCGCATCACCAGTAGCGACTAAGGCTGTTCCAGTCACACCAAAGACATCGGTACCGCTCGCAATGTTCCCTGCTACCAGATCAGCATCACCAGCGACCGAACCCGAACCATTATGATACCCTTCTGTAATAACTTGAGAAGATGTACTCGGCGTAATAGATTGGGCACCAACATTCATTATACCTACAGCAATTACAGCTGTTCCTGTTACACCAAAAACATCTGTACCGCTCGCAATGTTCTCAGCAACTAAATCAGCATCACCAGCGACCGAACCCGAACCATTGTGATACCCTTCTGCAATAACTTGAGAAGACGCACTCGGTGTAATGGCTTGAGCCCCAACATTCACCATACTGCCAGAAACGCCAACAGCACCCGCATTGGAAAAACTTTTGCCAGTTAAAACATTTACCGCTGACGCATCACCAGTAGCCACTAAAGCTGTTCCGGTCACACCAAAGATATCGGTGCCGCTAGCAATGTTCTCTGTGACTAAATCGGTATCAATGGCTGTGACCGATTTATTACCTGTATACAAACCGTCGGGGATGGTAATAATAAGCTGCCCATCTGTGCCAAGAAAGCTTGGCTGAAGGGTTGGCAAAACATAGCTGCCTGTCTGGAGACCCCATGCGCCATTTCTTAATCCCCAGTACACTTTGCCTGAGACAACTTCTGATGGGTCTGCACCGTTCGTGTCATCTACCGTTGGAGTTTTTGCATAAATCTCATCCAAGGTTTTTCCGGTTACGGCTGGGCCTGCACTGGGTTCAGTGAAGGTCGTTTGCTTGGCAGACGTGGTACCCGTATCAAGTTTCGTATAAATTTCACCGAGGGTGCGCATTTGCGATGCGGTATCTGTTGGCCCTGTGCTGGGGTCTAATTCTGCCCCATAACCCTGAGCGATACAGGCAGCAAGTGTTGCCACCAAACAAACAGACTTCCTTGTTCTAACTTTGTGCATGAATGCACCCTTCTGCCAACGTTGGCAATGCGGATCGGCCAAGATTGGCCCGAATACTAAACTTTGGGTATTTTCGCTGTTCTACAAAATCTTCTATTTATCTAGTGCTATGACATGGCTGCCTGGTTGCAGCACGCCGTCTACATAGAGGTCTACTATATATTCGTTTGTATCTGCCTCGAGATCGACATCTATTGACCAGTTACCCCCTGTTATCGTTGCAGGGGTGCCGTTGACGCGTATTTCAGCAACGGTGCCAGCGTCTAGGTTCGGCATAACACCGTTCAACTCGACGCTCTCTACTGTAGCAGAGACAACAGTTTCTTCTGGTGTGGTGTTGCCGTCATCACCACCGCTACCGCCACAGCCAGTGCACAATAAGAAAAGACAGCTTCCTATGATACTTATTTTCATACGCATTATTCGGCTCCCTCTATTTGTATGCTCTGGCTACTGCTAATAGTTTTGCTTGTAGTGGTTCCATTTAGGGATGCTTCTACTAAATAGTTTTTACTGGTGCCTACAGCAGGAGCGCTGACCGTCGCAGTCCAGTTGGTGTCTGTGAGTACGATATCAGTACCATCGACACTGAGTGTGACTTGTGCGTCTGATACCGTTCCCTTCAAAACAAAACCTGTTACGGTGAAACTTTCGTCTTGGTCGCTGATCTGTATGGTCAGGGTTGCACTTACGCTTGCACCTTTGCCGTCTACCGCTTGCAGTTCTATGGTTTGTTGCGTTGCTGTTTCGTAATCAAAGCGGCGTTTGGATTGTAGTACATTATTAACGATGGTGAAATCAGCGCTACTGGACACAGTAGACCACACCCATGTGGCATCATCTTCATCGGTGCAAGACAGCGTACCGATGGTGGTGCCCACCGCACTATTCTCACGCAGAGTATCTGTACTGACCGTTATGTTACTGGGAACCATATTCACATAACGACTGGCATAAGCCGTTGTGTCTGTGGCCGTGCCTGCAAACTGTATCCATCCTATGCTTTCACTCCAGGCGGTGCCGGTAAAATCAGTGCTGTTATTCGCAATACTGACCCCGCCCTGTGTCGGGCCAAAGTTAATCCAACCTGCGGTGGTGCTCCAGCCGTACCCTGAAAGGCTACCATCTGTGGCTTTATTCACACCCCAGTTGGTGCTACTGGTATTGGCATGTGGGCCTGAGCCGCCAGAACTGAGTTTTATCCAACCAATATTGGTAGACCAGACATAGCCAGCAAGGTGATCATGGTATACCAATACCCCGCCCGTACTGGGTTTCGCATTCAGCCAGCCAGCAGTGCTCGACCATGCATATTTTACGGTAGTGTCCATTTCAGATGCAAAACTTGCCGTACTTACGGCAAGCACACATGCGGATGTTGTAAGAAATTTGTGTAACATTCTGGCGCTCCTTCTATCTGTATCTTTGTATTCATTCTACCTTCAGATAATAAGAATCATTGTCCTCCACGCACAGGCCAGAAATGTTTAGTACCGACCGCCTTAGCCGTGATAATCTTGCTTCCTTCCCTCATATTCACGCTCAGAGAGCTACCACCTGTCATAGTAGTACTCGACCAATATTGCCACGTCTCTACGCCAGTGAACGTAGAACCTCCTAGATTAGTCCACTTGCCATTTCCTGCATCATTGCTTATTGATGGGCTAGAGTACTCATAATTAATAAGACTACTCAATTCCCTGATATTCGGTAAACGCCAATCACCAGCGGAAGAACCATCTGTTAAACCTGCTGTACCATTTGCCAAAGCATTACAATAGGTTAATGCGCCTTCCCAAGTTGTACGACCACTTGCATCTGCCAACCAAATAAGTCCCGTTGAATTATCTGTTACGGTGCCATCACCATTATCACTAAAACGAGGAGAGACATGGGGGATACCTGTTTCTAATGCGCCATCATCACGACCTGCTGTAGAATACGCTGTTGTTTGCCCCGTTATGGAAACATTAGCGAAAGGGCCTTCGTCTGTGCCTGTAACACCGAAAATAATAGTACCCTTTTTGATGTTGGCTGCAACTAAGTCAGCATCACCGGCAACCGAACCAGAGCCATTATGATAGCCTGTCGTAATCGTTTGAGAAGATGTACTCGGTGTGATAGATTGAGCACCTACATTTGCCATACTACCAGAAACGCTAACAGCACTCGCATTGGAAAAACTTTTGCCAGTTAAAACATGTGCGGCCGACGCATCACCAGTAGCAACTAAAGCCGTCCCAGTCACACCAAAGATATCTTTACCACTCGCAATGTTACCAGCTACCAAATCAGCATCACCAACAACCGAACCCGAACCATTGTGATAGCCTTCTGTAATCGTTTGAGAAGAGGTACTCGGTGTAATAGATTGAGCTCCGACGTTCACCATACTGCCAGAAATACCAACGGCACCTGCATTTGAAAAACTTTTGCCGGCTAAAACTTTCGAGGAGCCTGCATCACCAGTAGCGATTAGGCCCGTTCCGCTCACACCAAAGATGTCCTTACCGCTCACAATATTTCCTGCTACTAAATCAGCATCACCGGCAACGGAACCAGAACCATTATGATAGCCTGCTGTAATCGTTTGAGAAGACGCACTCGGCGTAATAGCTTGCGCACCAACATTGACCATGCTACCAGACACACCAACAGCACCGACGTTTGAAAAACTTTTACCGGTTAAAACATTCGCAGCCGCGGCATCACCAGTAGCGACTAAGGCCGTTCCGCTCACACTAAAAATGTCCTTACCGCTCACAATGTTCCCCGCTACTAAATCAGCATCACCAGCAACCGAACCGGAACCATTGTGATACCCTTGCGTAATCGTTTGAGAAGATGTACTCGGCGTAATAGCTTGAGCACCAACATTGACCATACTACCGGACACACCAACGGCACCGACGTTTGAAAAACTTTTGCCGGTTAACACATTCGCGGCGGCAGCATCACCAGTAGCGACTAAGGCCGTCCCAGTCACACCAAAGACATCGGTGCCGCTCGCAATGTTCGCTGCTACCAGATCAGCATCACCCGCGACCGCACCAGAGCCATTGTGATAGCCTTCTGTAATCGCTTGAGCAGATGCACTCGGTGTAATGGATTGAGCACCAACATTCACCATACTGCCAGCAACACCAACAGCACCGACGTTGGAAAAACTTTTGCCAGTTAAAACATTCGCAGCGGCTGCATCACCGGTAGCGACTAAGGCTGTTCCAGTCACACCAAAGACATCTGTACCGCTCGCAATGTTCGCTGCTACCAGATCAGCATCACCAGCGACCGAACCCGAACCATTGTGATACCCTGCCGTAATGGCTTGAGAAGACGTGCTCGGTGTAATGGCTTGAGCGCCAACATTCACCATACTGCCAGCAACACCAACCGCACCGGCATTTGAAAAACTTTTACCGGTTAAAACATTGGCCGCCGCCGCATCACCCGTAGCGACTAAGGCTGTTCCGGTGACACCAAAGACATCGGTGCCGCTCGCAATGTTCGCAGCTACCAAATCAGCATCACCAGCAACCGAACCTGAACCATTATGATAGCCTTCTGTAATTGCTTGAGAAGACGCACTCGGTGTAATGGCTTGAGCGCCAACATTCACCATGCTGCCAGACACACCAACAGCACCGACGTTGGAAAAACTTTTACCGGTTAACACATTCGCAGCTGCTGCATCACCAGTAGCGACTAAGGCTGTTCCGGTGACACCAAAGACATCTGTACCGCTCGCAATGTTTGCTGCTACCAAATCAGCATCACCAGCAACCGCACCAGAGCCATTATGATAGCCTTCTGTAATTGCTTGAGAAGATGCGCTCGGTGTAATGGCTTGGGCACCAACGTTCACCATACTGCCAGAAACACCAACGGCACCAGTGTTTGAAAAACTTTTACCCGTTAAAACATTGGCGGCTGCTGCATCGCCAGTAGCGACCAAAGCTGTTCCAGTCACACCAAAGACATCTGTACCGCTCGCAATGTTCGCAGCTACCAGATCAGCATCACCCGCGACCGCACCAGAGCCATTGTGATAGCCTTCTGTAATCGCTTGAGAAGATGCACTCGGTGTAATGGCTTGAGCGCCAACATTGACCATGCTACCAGCAACACCAACGGCACCGACGTTTGAAAAACTTTTGCCAGTTAAAACATTCGCGGCAGCCGCATCACCGGTAGCTACTAAGGCCGTTCCAGTCACACCAAAAACATCGGTACCGCTCGCAATATTTCCAGCGACTAAATCCGCATCACCGGCAACCGCACCAGAGCCATTGTGGTACCCTTCTGTAATAACTTGAGATGACGTACTCGGCGTAATAGCTTGAGCGCCAACATTCACCATACTACCAGCAACACCAACAGCACCGGTATTGGAAAAACTTTTACCCGTTAAAACATTGGCGGCTACGGCATCACCAGTAGCGACTAAGGCTGTTCCGGTCACACCAAAGACATCCGTACCGCTCGCAATATTCCCAGCGACTAAATCAGCATCACCAGCGACCGAACCCGAACCGTTATGATAGCCTTCTGTAATGACTTGAGAAGATGCACTCGGCGTAATGGCTTGGGCACCAACGTTCACCATACTGCCAGCAACACCAACGGCACTGACGTTTGAAAAACTTTTGCCGGTTAAAACATTCGCGGCGGCGGCATCACCAGTAGCTACTAAAGCTGTTCCGGTCACACCAAAAACATCAGTGCCGTTAGCAATGTTCCCAGCGACTAAATCAGCATCACCAGCAACCGAACCCGAACCATTGTGATACCCTTCTGTAATAACTTGAGATGACGCACTCGGCGTAATAGCTTGAGCACCAACATTCACCATACTACCAGCAACACCAACAGCACCGGTATTGGAAAAACTTTTACCAGTTAAAACATTGGCGGCTACGGCATCACCAGTAGCGACTAAGGCTGTTCCGGTGACACCAAAGACATCTGTACCGCTCGCAATATTCCCAGCGACTAAATCAGCATCACCAGCGACCGAACCCGAACCGTTATGATAGCCTTCTGTAATGACTTGAGCAGATGCACTCGGCATAATAGCCTGAGTGCCAACGTTCACCATACTGCCAGCAACACCAACGGCACTGACGTTTGAAAAACTTTTGCCGGTTAAAACATGAGCGGCGGCAGCATCACCCGTAGCGACTAAGGCTGTTCCGGTGACACCAAAGACATCTGTACCGTTCGCAATGTTCCCAGCTACTAAATCAGCATCACCAGCAACGGAACCGGAACCATTATGATACCCTTCTGTAATAACTTGAGAAGACGCACTCGGTGTAATAGCTTGGGCGCCAACATTGACCATACTGCCAGAAACACCAACAGCACTGGCGTTTGAAAAACTTGTACCGGTTAAAACATTCGCGGCGGCAGCATCACCGGTAGCAACTAAAGCTGTTCCGGTCACGCCAAATATATCAGTACCGTTAGCAATATTCCCAGCAATTAAATCAGCATCACCGGCAACTGATCCCAAACCATTGTGAGAACCTTTCGTAATAACTTGAGAAGATGTACTCGGCATAATAGATTGGGCACCAACATTGACCATGCTTGTAGCAGGTACGGCTGTTCCTGTTACACCAAATATATCAGTACCGCTCACAATGTTCCCAGCGACTAAATCAGCATCACCAACGACCGAACCCGCACCATCATGATAGCCTTCTGTAATGACTTGAGAAGATGCACTCGGTGTAATAGATTGAGCACCAATATTTGCCATACTACCAGCAACGCCAACGGCACCTATATTTGAAAAGCTTTTACCAGCTAAAACATGTGTAGCAGCCGCATCACCAGTAGCGACTAAGGCGGTTCCGGTGACACCAAAGACATCGGTGCCGCTGACAATATTCCCAGCTACTAAATCAGCATCAACGGCTGTAACCGCTTTATTGCCTGTGTATAAGCCGTCGGGAATAACGATAATAAGTTGCCCATCTGTGCCAAGAAAGCTTGGCTGAAGCGTCGGCAAGACATAACTGCCTGTTTGCAAACCCCATGCGCCATTTCTTAACCCCCAGTACACTTTTCCCGAGACAACTTCTGATGGGTCTGCGCCGTTCGTGTTATCTATCATTGGAGTTTTTGCGTAAATCTCATCCAAGGTTTTACCGGTTACGGCGGGGCCTGCACTGGGTTCCGTGAAGGTTGTTTGCTTGGCAGAAGTGGCACCCGTATCAAGTTTCGTATAGATTTCACCGAGGGTGCGCATCTGCGATGCGGCATCTGTTGGCCCTGTGGTGGGGTCGAGTTCTGCTGTGTAACTGTGACTAACACAGGCAGCAAGCGTAGCTACCGTACCAATAAATTTCCAATTTATGCTATGCATATTAAGGCCTCCAAGCTGACTGGTCAGCAACCGTCTTCCATTAGTATGTGGACAAACGTACCTACTTCTATTGTATTAGTGGATTAAAACAAGGGCTATATGAATAGCTGGCAACAAGTGAATCAGATTTTGATTGCTGCTGGAATAACGGCATCTTGTTGCTGCTGGCTGAAATAGGTGAGTATGTGGTGCAAAATGTGGATAATGCTGTGAAGGTCTAAATAACTGTCCTTTTCATCGTTTGTAGTGCGTATGTCTGATATGAAGATATATGCATATATGTTGGCAGCGGTTGTACTTGTGTTGTGTGGTTGTGGTGATGCTGAACAGGACACTGATTCTCAAGAATTGTTGGTACTGGCAGGCGGCTCTTTCCGTACGCCGACTGAGCAGTTGGTCGAACAGTTTCAGAAAGATACGGGCATAGCCGTTTCAGTCAGCTTTGGTCAATCCGAAGACCACTTACCACATGTGAAGCAACATGCGCATGGTGATGTGTTTATTACCCATGATCCCTATGCGACATATACTGCGGAGGCAGCAGCAGAGTTGCAAACGATTGCCGTTGGCTATTTGCGGCCAGTACTGGTTGTTGCGAAGGGAAACCCTTTAGCGATTACTGCTGTAAAGGATTTACAGCGTGAAGGGGTGCGAGTGGCATTACCCAATGCGGAATTTTCTACCTGCGGAGCAATGGTAGAGACCTTGCTGAAACACAAAGGCTGGCATGAGACTGTTGTCAAAAATGTAGGAAATGCTTTTTTCCGCTCACATGGGGAAATTGCCCGCGCTATTAACATGGGCCATCGTGATGCTGGCATTATGTGGAACGGTGTCGCCAATAATTGGCTGAATGATATTGAGATAGTGCCAACAGTAAATGAATACGAAACGATTCGCGTCACTGTTACCGGATTATCGTATTCACCGAAAACAGAACTGATTCAGCAGTTTCTTGCTTATGCTCAAGAGCATGGCGGCACTGTCTTTAGTGCATCAGGTTACACTGATTAGATGAAAGGGATAAAGTGGCTCGCTGTCTGTGGCCTGTTTGTTTGTCTGTCCTGTTCTGATACGAAAACATCAGAGCGTCTTCATATATTATGTGGTGCCGGTCTTCGCCCCGTCATAGAACCGTTGTGTGCGGCATTCACCGCAGAAAGTGGCATACAAACAGCCTGTGATTATGCTGGCTCGCAAGTCTTGCTGACTCGTATTCGGCAGAGCGGTGTTGGTGATATTTATATTCCCGGTGATATAACTTATGTAGAAGATGCCGGGGAGGAGTATATACGAGAGCAAGTGCCTTTGGCATGGTGGATGCCAACTATATTGGTACAAAAAGGAAACCCGAAACGGATTACAGGGCTTGCTGATTTAGCACGTACAGATGTGCAACTTGGTTTAGGTCATCCAGAAACCTGTGCTATTGGAAAAAAAACAGTTATTGTATGTACAAAAAATAATTTAGACAGTGCTGGGCTGTTTGAGCGTGCTGTTTATCACAGTTTAACAGTCGATGAACTGGCGGTGCATGTGAAGCTTGGTCATATTGATGCCTGTATTATTTGGGATGGAACCGCTGCATTATACGCGGATGATTGCGAGAGCATTGCTATTCCACTAGCGCAAAACAGTGTCTCGGTTGTTCCAGTCGCATTCTTGCAACACAGCGCTTTACCAAAACAGGCGCAAGCTTTTCTTGATTTTTGTTGTTCAGAACGTGGGCAGGAATTTTTTATCAGACAAGGGTTCCTAGTGACAGCCCCTGGAGCGCAGTAATGCGCAGAGCAGTGGTCAGTTCTTGGCGTTCGCGCTTATTCCTTGTGGGATGTGCAATAGGGCTTGTCGCGGTAGTCGTGCTTATTTTGTCCTTATTGATCGCGGATGTGAGCTATGTGCGGTGGGAAGATGTGCAGGGCTTGCTTGCGGATAATGATGTGCTGGCTTCCTTGTATCTTACTTTAATAACCAGCGGTATAACGGTGTGTATTGGTTTGGCATTGGCCATTCCATCAGGATATATTTTAAGTCGTTGTCATTTCCCTGGCCATGCAGTGATCGATTCACTTATTGATTTACCTATTATTTTACCACCGCTTATTATTGGTTTGTCACTCTTAGTGTTTTTCCAAACCGACATTGGTTCATTGATCGAAGAACATTGGACTTTTGTTTATGATGTTCGCGGTATTATTTTGTGTCAATTGATTGCGGGAACATCGTTTGGTATTCGATCTATTACCCTTGCCTTTAATGGTGTAGACGAGCGTTTAGAACATGTGGCATTAACATTAGGTTGTGATCGTTTGCAGGCATTTTTACGCGTATCGTTACCCTTAGCGCGCAACGGTATTGTAACAGGCGGTATACTTATTTGGACGAGAGCCATTGGTATTTATGGGCCACTGGCTATTTTAGTAGGCATTGTTCGTAATAAAACGGAAGTTCTTTCAACGACCATTTATTTAGAACAATCAGTTGGTCATGATGGCACTGCTTTGGCAGTGGCCTTAGGTATGGTTATCATGACGATTATAGCATTGGTGAGTATTCGTTTACTCGGAGGTCGCCCGTGTGTTGAAGCTTAAAGAGTTGTGTATTCAAGCAGGAAATTTTCATATGCAGAAGCTATCGCTCTCTCTGGAGGCGGCATCGTATATGGTTATTGTCGGGCCATCGGGATCAGGAAAAACCGTGCTCTTAGAAGCTATTTGTGGTTTACGGCAGGTGCAGGCTGGAACTATTGTTATTGATGGCACAGATGTTACAGAGTTGGAACCACGCGCTCGAGAGATTGGTTATCTGCCGCAAGATTACGCTCTTTTTCCACATCTGTCGATACGAAATAATATTCTTTTTGGTTTACGTTTGCGCGCTGTTGATCAGGATGAAATGCGTAAACGCTGTGATGCGCTTATGGATATGTTGAATATTACGTCCTTGGCTGAACGAAAACCTTCCGGTTTATCTGGTGGTGAGCGTCAACGTGTTGCTCTAGCGCGAGCACTTGTTTTGCAGCCACGCTTATTATTGGTTGATGAACCGGTTAGCGCTTTAGATAGTCAAAATAGAGACCGTGTTTGTGCTGAATTACGGGATATTCAACAGCAACTTGGCTGTTCGGTTATACATGTCTGTCATGATTTTTCAGAAATGTTAGCGGTAGCGGATTGCTGTGCCGTTTGTATGGATGGCGCACTTATACAAACAGGTGCACCCTCAGATATATTAGACCGGCCAGCTAGTGTACAACTTGCTCGGTTTATGCAGGCAGAGAATGTTTTATCAGTAACGTGTGTTGATGGGTCTGTTTTTTGGAATGAGCTCACGCTTGTTGCTGAGCATGCTCGTATCGGTATGGGAGCGTGTTACGCAATTATTCGCCCTGAATATATACAACTTCATGCCACTCAAGCCAGTTCGTCAGATGCCCATGTTGGTGTGGTTATAAGCCTGAACCGTCGTTTGAATCATCTCCTTGTTGAAATTCAGGTAAGTAATGGTGCAAAACTTTTAGTCAGCACACATTCGCAAACAATTATTGATGCTTCTGTAATGGTCGGCAAGGTTATTTGTTGGTCGGTTCATCCGAAATGTATACACCTTATTTAGGGAAGATATTATGAAACAGTTTTCACATTGTTTTCGGATTGCTCATGGCTTGCTTGCCATTTCACTGCTTGGTGGATGGGTGACAGGGTTCACCGTTTATGCAATGGCACGCCCAAGCTGGTCGCTTTTTTCTGGAACACTGCCAGTTTGGTTGATGAACGGCCGCATGCATATGTATCATCTTTTAGTTGCGTGTTTATTTACTCCGGCTGTCTGTATGTTGATCTGGTCTAGCCGCCGTGGTCTTGCAGCAAGTTGGCGTCATAAAAAACCATTACATATGGCTAAATTATTGCTAACAGTTGTTTGTGGTATGGTTTTGTTGAGTGGTTGTATCATTCTTTTTCCACAGATGCCAGGACAGTGGTATGGACGGGCTGTGCATTTGATTGCATCCTGTGTGTTTGTACCACTGGTGCTTGGTGTGCATTTGTTTTACGTATGGAAATATTTCCGGTCACAGATATGGGAAACATTTCGTCCGTGGAAAAATATGTCATGGATGACCATTGGTCTATTTATCCCACTTTTTGTTGTTAGTTCTGTATTGTTTTTTAATGTAGGTATGCCGAATAGAACGTTAGTATCAACACAGATTGTAACCCCAGATGATTGGAAACGACAAGAGTGGAATGCAGCAGAACCCTTACAGACAAGCTTATCGAATGGTGTCGGTTTCGATGATGGTGTAACACAGGTTACTTTACAGAGTTATTATGATGACCGTTATATGTATCTGCGGGTGCAGTGGGATGATCCACAAGAAGATCGTCGTTATTTTCCATGGCTAAAAACTGACGATGGGTGGCAGCATTTGGTGACTCATCCGAAAGATGAAACGGTTTATTACGAAGATAAATTTTCATTGATTTTTCCAGTGGAGGAGCAGCCGTCATTTCGTCGTGCTGGTTGTGCTCTTTATTGCCATGCCAGTAGCGAGCATGCTTATGGTTATAAGGCCAGTAATCATCTGGTAGATGTGTGGCATTGGAAAGCTTCTCGCACTGATGGTTTTGGAATAGTGGATGATAAGTATTGGTTTGGCCACGATTTGGAGGCAAAAAACATTGGTCGTTTTGCTGACCCCAAAACAAGTGGTTACTTTCGTAAAAACATTACTGCTGATGGCATGGCTCCCGCTTGGTTGCCAGCACAGAGTGGTGCAGCAGCAGGCGGTGTTCTGGTACAAGCGCAGAGCATACCTGCTACAGCAAATCAGTGCGCAGCTGTGCCCGTGGGGAGTACTGTTCCAGGTATTGTTGTGAGCCCAGTTACAGGGGATCGTGCTGATGTGCAATGCCATTCGGAATGGGCAGATGGTATGTGGACGCTTATTATTCGCCGTGCTTTACAAACAGCGAGCGATGGGAAAGACGTACAGTTTCAAAGTGGTCAACAGTATGACTTTGCGGTAGCGGCTTTTGACCATGCCTCCAAACGGCATGCTTATAATCATCATGTCTTTCAGCTTATTTTGGCAGAGTGATAAGAACTTTTTGGCATATATCTATGCTGACGTGCAATAATTAACGATGTGGGATGAGAAATGCTTTCTTTTTTATTGATGTGCTTAGTAGGTTGCTGTTATGTCTCGTGACAAGTATGCACCTGTAGTCCCAAGCGACGAAGCTCTGATGGAGCGTTTTGTGTTATGGGATGATTCAGGTGCTGGAGACAAGCTGATTGAGCGTTATATAGACCCAGCACTTGGTGTTGCTTTGCGGTATTGTCCCCAGCGTTCTTTGGCAGAAGATGCTGTGCAAGAAGCCTTTGTACGCTTGGTCAAAAAAAAGCAGAGTTATCAACAGGGCAAAGCTTTTGCGCCATGGTTTTTTACCATTGTGCGGCGCTGTTGTATAGATCAGTTACGTCAGTATAAAAGGCGGCGTTCCATTTCGATATCAGAAATGCAGATTGAAAGCATCACAGAGCCGGTTGATATTCCTGCTGAAGACAATGGCGCATTACAAATTCTCGTAGACAGGTTATCAGTGGCAGATAGCAATGTTTTAATTTTGCGTGTTGTTCATGAGTTAGAATTTGATGCGCTTGCGGCTGCACTTGGCTGTAGCGAATCTGCTGCTCGAAAACGTTATACTCGTGCGCGTAAACGTGCCCAAGCTATATTGTTAGACTCTCCTGTCCCGAAGCAGAATGAGGGAGCGTAAAGAAGATATGAACATTGATGAATTATTACGTCAAGAATATAAGCATGAACAGGCGGATCAGCCTTTCATTGAACGGGTACAAGATGCCGTTGATGAGGCACTGCATGAGCCGGAGAAAACTCAGAGCTATTGGCGGGTATGGTGTACAGTAGCGGCCGTATTGATTGGTCTTATTACCGCTGGGCAAATTGTTTGGCTAGAGAATAATGATCAGGCGGTAGTGACTACAGAATCAATGACTGTAATCACAAATATTACCGAACAGGTGACCGCTTTACGCTTGGCTGCGGATGAACAATTGGTGGGTTCGGTTGTCTCTGGAGTACTCGTTCAGAATCAACAGGAACTATCGCTTTGTGATAGTGAAACGGGTCAGAGAATTTGGTCAAAAACATGCGCAGGTTTGCGACATGTTTCAGCTGAAAATGATCGTATTATCACTGTTTCACAAAAAGGCCTGACCAATATGTCTTTAACAGCATTACGAGCGAGTGATGGTACGGCACTGTGGTCTTTCAAGCCTTCGCAGGCAGTGCTCTCGCTGACATCTGCTATACCAATTGTTGTTGGTCAGCAGGTTGTGTGGCGAGCGGGTAAACAATTATATGCCGTGGATATAGGTAGTGGTTTAGTAACATGGCAGCGTACGTTTTCTGAAACGGTAACGGACTGTGTTGCCCATGGAGAGGTTTTGTATTGTGTCAGTTCACGCGCTTTCTATAGCTTAGAGCAAAAGACTGGTCAGATAACATGGTCCGATACCGTGCCTGGTGAGGGTGCTGTGCCTACTGTGGCCGTAGGTGCAGACTATTGCTGTGTATTATTGACGAGACATTTAAACACGCAGGTTATAACCTACACGAGGGATGTGCAGCCGAAGAAATGTTGGGATTCAGTATTACCGTCAGGTAGTCAGTGTTGTGTTGGAATAGATAAGATTTTTATACGAGGTAAACGTTTACGCGCATTTAACGCTGAGACAGGGACACAACTCTGGACACAAAATGCGACTGGTTGTGGCGCTGTTATCTGGCGAGATAACCATTTGTATTCCGTTGACCGGCAAGGTGATCGTGCTCGTTTTGTTGTGCGTGATGATGATACGGGGGTGCCCCATTGGGAAGCTAATGATACTGCGCTTTGTAGCCATATCTATATTGATCAAGAGGTTGGCATTCTTTCTCGCAGTAATGGTAGTATTATGAGAATATTTTTCTCTTACCCAGTGGAAGGCTAGCGCCTTGCCAGTACGTTAGTCAGCTGTTGTTTGGGACAGCAGTCTGTCTTGTGTTGAAGCTTGCATGCAAGAGTGTATTCGGGCTTAGTGAGTTTAGCTTCCAGAGATGTTGCTTGTTGGTTTGCTGACGACTGTGGCCGTCCCTTTGTTGTCTGTTCCAGTATTTAACAGAATGCGAACTGAGGCCGGAAAAGTTTGGCAGCTAATTTTTGAGGATGCAGAGACAAAGGGTGATGTGCTAGCACTTCCTCCAGAGAAGGAATAGCTGAGCCGTCTCAGCATAGAGCCCTGTTCGTCATAGAGAATAAGATTTACATCAGGAATCGGGTCGTGCGCTTCGCGTTGGATAACAACGCGGGTAGCAATGCTGTCTGGATCTTCATCATGCGGGGTGACGCGCAGCGTCACCAGATAATCACCACCAAGGACAATCGCTTTGCCCGGAATAATTGGAATGCTATTGGTGGTGTCTTGTGCTTCTCCCAGAATTTCTTGTAAGCTGGTTCCTTCAATTCGTTGACGGAAGGCATCAAGCTTATCAATAGCATTTCTTCCTGCTATTCGTAGGTTTTCATTGTTGCTTTCCAATTCAGTAACAAATTTTTCAAGCGATTTTTTGTCACGAGTTAAACTATCGACGCTTTTAACAAGATCTTGATTTTTGAACTCTTTGCCAAGTTGTTGCTTTTTGTAAACAACAAGTTCATCGCGTTCTCTTTCAACTTTATCAAGCCCTTCAGCTAAGATACTGGCAGTACGTTGTAGGCGTTGATTTTTGATGCGATAGTCTTCGGCAAGTTGTTTGGCTTGGTTGTATTTATGGCGCATGTTTTGAAAGGTATCGTCTCGTAGGTTGAGCCGTTGATTGTCTATATAGAGGCCGTCAACTTTGCTTTGGAGGTCTGCAATGTTTTTCTCTTGTTGATGACGAAAATCTTCTATGTGTTGTTCACGCTGTTGGGAAAGTTTTAGCTCGTTGTCTGCTGCTATGAGCGCTTTGTTTTTCTCTTCGATCAAGCGCTTCCATTTGCTGTCATCAGCAGCAAGTGCTGGCGTATCTACTTGTGTTGGGAGTTTACTCAGCTCTGCCTGTAAACGATCTGATTTAGACCGTTCTTTCAGTAGGAGAGCTTGTAAATTTATGGCGGCATCACTATTACTTTGATAGGAGCTTGCTAAAACCCAACCACTGAGGGCAAGTAGGACAGCAGCCGCGGTAAGGATTTTATAGACTAAGGTTAAGCGGCTTTGCTTGTGCAAGGCCAACTGGTGTGCTTTCTCAATTTCATTGAGATGGGTAGACGGAATGGATGCCATTGAAGGCGTTTCGATACCAGCGAGCAATTCGTTTTGGTTAAGGTTTTTATAGACGTGGGTACGGCGCAAGGCTGGGTGTGAGGAATCAAGCGGGGCATGTCCTTGTTCACGTAATGGATCAAACTGCCCCAGCGCAAGTGGCGCGACAAATTTTTGTGTAGCGCTATCACTGGTCACGCTATTTGTTTCAGCTTCAAAGCCAATAACACCAGCAAAGCGGGTAAGTCTATTCCAAGAAAAGCTATCTATGTGGGCATCGCTGAGGTCTGCTCCACGGAGATCGGTGCCGTTGAGGATGGTGTTATCTAAGGTGACACCTTGCAAGTTGGCTCCACTTAAGGTGGCATTGCTTAGGTTACAACCTGTTAAATCTGCGTGTGATAGATCTGCACCGCGTAGGTCTGCTCCGGCTAAATAACTACGATGAAAACGGGTGCCGCGTAATTGTGCATCGGAAAGGTTTGCTTGTTGCAGATTGGCATCAGAGAGATCCGCGTAATTCAGACATTTCCCAGCCCATGGAGCTTTAGGGAATTGTAACCCAGCTAATTGGAATTCTATAAGGTCATCACTAATAAGGGCGATGGTTTGTTGCAGAACTTCAATAACGTAGGGGTCGGACTTCAGAACACTCGGATCATGCCAAATGCAAAGGGTAGAATCGGGGCAAGCTGTTTGCTGACAGGAATGGTTATGGTTGTGATAACTATGTTGGCATTGTGTCATGCTATGCTCCTTTCTACGGTTGTATGTGGGTTGGACAGAACGTTCTATTACGGTGCTGTTGAACTCATGCTATTGGGTTCGTTAAAGCGTAAGGCACGGTCTTGTAGTTGTTTTGCAGAAGACTTATTGGGAAAGCGGTTAAAATATATTTTAGCGTGTTTTAAGGCTTTATTAGCATTCAGCTCGTGTTCAATATAGATTTGTGACAGCAGATAATGGCATTCTAGATCAATTTCATTATTCACATCGTAATAGTCACCCTCGACTTCTTTTTCGAGAAAAACAATGGCCCGAGAAAAATCTGCGATGTCATTGTAATAACGGCCAAGCAAACCATTAACGCCGGGATAATATTCGTCAATCCTCGTGATGGCGATTAAGTCTTCTTTCATGTCGATGCTTTTAGGTGGTACCAGCCGACGATAATAAGTGGCTCGTCGCCAGAGAGCCCGCGCAAGTGCTGCGCTTTTAGCAGGAGCCACTTTTACCGCTTGGGTAAGATAATCGACAGGCTGTTTGCCCCGTCCTGTTTTTTCAGCAAGTGTGGCAAGGTTCAGTAATGGGTCTGCTTGTTTGTTGTCTATGGCGTGTGCTTTTTCAAGCAATCGTTGTGCTTCAACGTAATTGCCGAGTGGCCCAAGATAGAGGCTGCCTAAATTATAATGAGCACTGTAGTGGTTGGGGTCATTACTGATGGCATTGATATAGGCTTTTCGTGCATCGTCCCATTCACCAAGTTGTTCATGTGCTGTTGCAAGATTGTAATAATAATCTGCATTCTCTAAAGGGTGATTGCCGGTAATGTTAGCTGCATCAGTAAAATGCCGGATGGAAGAGCGATAATTTTTGTATCGGTAGGTGATAAACCCCAGATTGTTATGAGCATCTGCATTATCTGGTTCAATATCTATGGCTCGTTGATAATATTCACGAGCTTTGTCATGATTGTTTTTTTTCTGATAGGTCACAGCCATATTAAAAATTGCGTAATGATATTTAGGATCATCAGCGAGGGCTTGTTCATATAAACTAATAGCACGATCGTACTGTTTGCTTTCAAAGGCATCGTTACCAAGCCCTGTATATTCGGCTGGGCCGTGTCGTTCTATAGTGCTGGCAGCAAAAAGTGTAGAAGCACTGAACAGAAGGCAGGCGCATGAAGCGAGGCGTGTCAACATAGTTCAAGTCTCCAATCCAGCCCTTGTTGGGCATGGGGCAGTATCCTTACTTACGCGAGTTCCGTGTCGTCTGGTTGAGCAGGGGCTGCTTGTTCCGGTGCATCGTTACCAAGGAAAGAGAGCAGTGGGTCAATCAATTCATCAAGGTCACTGGTATAATCTCCGCTTTCGATGCGGTCACGCAGCTCCGTAACGCGATGAAGATCTACGGGATCCATCTCTTTGAGGATATCCACGTAACGAGCAATATCGGCGCGGCTAATAGACACTTCATCATTACCGTTACTACCTTTTTCGGCTGCGGAAGCGCCGGTAGAGGACGTAGCTGATTTCTTATCGAGCTTTTCCAGCTGGCGTTTGCGAGCAAGAGCATCTAAATCGCTAAAGTGTGGGCCAATTTCCATGATAACTTTCGAAGGGACCGGCGATGAGAGCCAGAAGCTAAGGTGGTAGTGGGTGAGAAAGAATACTAGTGTAGGACAATCCCTACACAACTAGTATCGGCTAAGCACATAGAGACTTAACCTTTTTTCTTTCAAGAACGGAGTTAGAGTGGCTATTTCTATAAGTCTCTGTTGAAACAGTACCTAAATGTTTTTAAGATAGGTTTTGAACGCAACGCTTGAAACGATATTGATGAATCTCGTATACACAACAAGGTTCCTACTTATTTAGTAGGAACCTTGTGTGGTGTAGTTCTCATTGTTAATATTATTTGTTAAGTGCTCTTAGCTACCAGCAAACTTGATAACTTCTACAGGACAGCCTTCAGCTGCTTCTTCGATTGCATCAGAGCTTTCGTCAGAGATCTCATCGGTAAGTGGGCTGCGTGCTTTATCGTTTTCGTCTTCTGCGCCGTCGGTACGAGATTCAGCACGAATCACGCAAGAGTCTTCTGTGACAGAAAAGACTTCAGGGCAGGTAGTTTCACAGGCGTTGCAGACAATGCAGCCTTCTTCAATCCAAACAGATGTGATAGCCATGGTGGCAATCCTTTCATATGAGTGTCCCAGCAGGGGGAGGTGCTTGCGAGCGAGGCAGAGCGCCTCATTCTGGAGCGAAAGGTACTAAGGCATTGACCGGGAGCAAATAGATTTCGCGCATGAAAATCGGAGTTACGGACCTTTTCATCCTGAGTGCAGTTAAGGGATTGCGATCATTGGCACCTGATACGGGATGTCGACTGGGGGCAAAAATTGGCCTCATGGCTTATCATCTTGGTCTACGTCGACGGGTCGTTGCGGACAATGTGACACGTGCTCTTGGAGTGCGTGGCCGTGTACGAAAACATATTATTCGCAAGAGTTATCTTAATCTTGGTGCTGCATTCCTAGAAGCTTGGCCCTTGTCTATGCCAGGTGGACTTGCCAGTGCCTCGATAGTAGAGGTGAACCCACTGACCTTACGGAAACATGTTGATGAAGGCGGTATTGTTTTGACTGGTCATATCGGCTCGTGGGATGCACTGGGTGTTTGTATTTCTAGCAAACGTCCGTTCTATGTGTATGCTACTGCGCAACATAATGCGACAGCAGATAGATTAATTACGGAAACGAGAGAAATGCTTGGTTCTCGGATGGTTGCAGTACGTGGTGGAGACCGTCGTGGTGCACTGAATGTTATTCGGGCATTACGCAAAGGTGAAGGGCTGGTTGGGATGTTGGCAGACCAAGGACCACGGCCAGAGGTTGGTACAGCAGCGTGGTTTTTAGGTCAACCAACCTATTGCCATCATGGTCCTGTTTTTATTGCGGGTAAAGCAGGTGGTGCCCCTTTGCATCCTATGATTTGTGTACGTACCGGAGCTGCGAAATATAGAGCGTATGCTTTGCGTTCAGAAATGGTGGGCACAGACGGCGGCCAAGAAGCCATTCAACGAAGCATGGATAGATTATCTGAAATGATACGGCTGTGCCCAACCCAATATTTTTGGCATCATCGACGATTTAAATATCGTGCAGATGATCTAGAAAATATAGAATCAATGTAACATAGGTTATTTGCTTACGACTATTCCTGCATATTCAGAAATAGAGACCGGCTCTTGTTTTTTATTCAAGCCCTTTTTGTTCAAGCCATGTAATAATGCGTTTTACATCATGCGGTGGTGCGGCAATAAGTAATGAATTATTGTGAGCAAGAGCATAGAGAGCAAAATCAGGCTGTGAAAAAAGGTCTTGATGGCGTTGTGAAATTTGTGCATGAATAGTAGCAAGAGTCAAAGGGTCGCTCAGAACAGGAAGGCGTACTATAACTCGTTGCCAAGCAGGATGTGTGTGGCTGCATAGTTGGGTGTTCTCTGTCGCAAGGTCACAGCAGAGTATGCCATGAATCCAAGCGGCTTGTACGCCCACTTTCTGTAAATGACGAGGAATATCACGCAGTGTACATTTCGGAATGGTGATAGGCGCAGAAAATGGCTGACGAAGTAGTTGTGGGCGCACGCTTATTCCTGCGCACCCTTTGCGGTGTAGATTGATGAATAACTCGTTCCATGAGTCTGCGTATAGAGCGCTTGTTGTATGTGCTTGTTGGCTTGGCAGATGTATCGCTTCAGCAAGCATAGGGATTGGGTGTTTTGGTGATTCAAGACAGGCAAGGATATTATGGAAATGCTGTAGGCCTTCAGGGCTGAGGGTCGCAGACCAAGTATGGCCCATGTAATCAATACTTGCCTGATCAACCAGCCACGGCTCTAACAGTTGTCGGACGAGGGGGAGCATCGCTGACCCATTTTCTGGTCCATAGGAACGGACGGAATTACTTAGTGCTGTATTTACAGAAAGCTTGTTGCTCTGAGAGAGGAATACAGTGCCATCTGGGCGTGGGCTCCACCAGCAGTTCAAACTAAATGCAAGCGCTTGTTTGGCTTGTGTAATTGGTATATCACGGAGGAGCAGTAGTGGCTGTGTATTCTGAATATTATTTTGAATAAGATCGTGGCCAAAAATATAATTGCCCTGAGTGCTCTCTGAAAAAACGGCGGCAATGCTCATGCCATTCATGTCTTGTGCTGCAAGCGATATGCGGGCTTCAGCAGCGAAGCAGAAGGTTTGATGAGCGGTGAGTATGAGTAAAAAACAAGGCAGCCACCCTTTAAGGGTGGCTGATAAAGTACGTTGAGCGGATAACGCCATCGGAGGTCGCAGACAGCTTAGCTTAATTGGTCATCCATATGACGCATCACCGCATCATAAACGGCATCACGTTTGGAAGGCAGTTCCACAAATTTATTGCAATGTTTTGATTGAACGCCTTCAATGTTACCGAGGTGGTAATTCAGTTTCGAATCTGTGAATTTGAGGCCATGGGCAGTGCTAATAACGACAACACGGTCATTGGCACTAATATCACCACGGTCTGCAAATTTCTTCAGTCCGGCAAGGGCAACGCCTGTGTGTGGGCAATTAAAGAGGCCAGTGCGGTCAGCAAGGGTACTGGCTTCTGCTAATTCTTGCTCACTCGCTTCTTCAACCATGCCACCATGGCGCATCAGGTAGCGTATTGCTTTGCTACGACTGACCGGGTCACCAATGCGAATAGCGCTTGCTTGGGTATTGCCAGCAGTGATCGATTCAAAATTTTCCCAGTTATTTTTGTAACAAGTGTAGAGCGGGTTAGCGAGTTGTGCTTGGCAGCAGACAATTTTAGGAATGCGAGAAATAATACCCAGTTCTTTAATCTCTTCAAAGCCTTTGTAGAGTGCACTGACATTGCCAAGGTTGCCGCCAGGAATAAATATCCAATCTGGAATTGCCCAGTCAAATTGCTGGACAATTTCTGTGGCAATGGTTTTTTGACCTTCTACGCGCAGGCTGTTCATAGAGTTGGCAAGGTAGAGTTTTTTATCGACGGTTAATTCTTGTACCAAATTCATGCAACCGTCAAAATCTGTATCTAAGGCAAGCGTTAAACTATTATTTGCCATTGGCTGGATAAGTTGTCCGGGAGAAATCTTACCGCGTGGGATAAGTACGACACTAGTAATGCCAGCAGCGGCGCAGTATGCAGCGAGGGCAGCAGAAGTGTCGCCAGTGGAAGCGCAGGCAACGCCCATAATGTCTTGTTTGCCGCTTTTAATCATGTGATTGACTTGACTGACTAGAACAGTCATGCCTAAGTCTTTAAAAGAGCCAGTATGAGAAACGCCACATTGTTTGACCCATAAGTCTGGAATACCAATACTTTTACCGTAACGCTCGGCCCAAAATAAATTGGTGCCGCCTTCGTCTAAGCTAACAACGTCTTCGTCTGGAATATTTGGCAGAACCAATTCTTTTTTGCCCCATACACCAGAGCCATAGGGCCACATGGTGCGCTTGTAACGTTTATCCCAGAGGTTCATCCAAGATGCGGCGCTACGCTGTTTAAGCGCGTCCAAATCATGAGCAACTTCCAGCAGGCCACCATCAGGGCTGCGGTAAATTATTTCGTCTAATTCCCAACGGCCAGATTGTGTTCCGGCATCTTGAAACCATGCATCGTTTTTCATGGCTTGCATCATGGTAAGGACTTTTCCTGACGCAAGACAGTGCTCTTGCTTCAAGAAAAATCGAAACATATGCATGTCTTAAGTGTATACATAAGTGTCGATTATAAGCTTGGTAGCAAGGACTGTTGGATTACCTGCTTGCTTGATGGAAGGGGGGCTGCAATCATATTACTTAACGACACGCACCAGACGTGTACGAGGGGTGCTAACCAGATGATAGACGTGCTGATTCGATTCCGAACACATGATGGTCGTCCAGAGACGATAACTGCTGATATGATGTCTAATGGCTGTATTGTTGGACGTAAAGAGGGTGGTGTTGCTCACGTTGAGATTGATGATTCAGTACTCAGCCGTAAGCATTGCTTATTAGAGATGATTGGTGATAATCTTATTGTAGAAGACCTTGATTCGAGCAATGGAACATGGGTTAATGGTGAAAAACTGAAACAGCGAACCATGCTTTTTGAAGGTGATATTATTCGTATTGGTAGTACTAGCCTGACTGTGGAGCTGGCACCGTTTGACGAAGAAGATGATTGTGTTGGCCGAGAGATAGAAGGCTACGACATTCAATCGGTATTGGGTAAAGGCAGTTACGGAACCGTTTATAAAGGTATACAGACTAATTTAGGTCGTTATGTCGCATTAAAACGATTGCACCCAGAACTGGCTAAAGATAAATCCAAGCGTGAGTCTTTTTTAACAGAGGCTCGCCGCGCTGGTTTATTGAACCACCCACACTTGGTGCAAGTCCATGACGTAAAAGTCTCAGATGGCGAATATCTATTGGTTATGGAATTAGCGGAAGGGGGGAGTGCAGCAGAGCATATTGTGCCGCCACCACCCACAGGTGAGGTTTTAGAAGAAAGCGACCGCCAAAAAATATTCAGCATAGAGCAAATTATGCAGTTGATTATTCATATTGGTAGAGCCCTCGCATATGCTGAATCACAGCGTATTATTCATAGAGATGTGAAACCAGCTAATATTCTTATGACAGCTGATGGGACATTTAAATTGGGTGACCTTGGCATTGCTGCACCAATTACTGCGCATGGTAAGGCTAGCCAAACTCGCGCGCTTGGCAGTCCTTTATATGTGGCTCCAGAACAAGCTCGAGGCGGGGCAATTGATGCTCGTGCAGATATTTACGGACTTGGAGCTACAGTATGGCACTTGTTATGTGGTGAGCCAGTTTTTACGGGGAATAAGCGCGAAGTTATAGCGAAGCATCTTAATGAACCACTGCCGAGTCTTGTGAATCGTGTTCCTGGCCTGAACCCGTCTGTAGTGAAGCTTGTTACTTCAATGTTGTCCAAAGATCCAAGCGAACGCCCTGCTGATGGTAATGAGTTGGTCGCATTGGCTGAAGCCTGTGTTCAACAAGGTAACTTACGTACTATTCCCAAAGCTGGTGGTACTAGTGGTAGGAGCAGCCGCAAGCGAGGTGCAACTCGTGGCCGTCGTCGTTCTCGTGGTGGTGGCTCCCGTCGTCGTAGAAGGCGTTAAGTCTTTAATTCATATGTGCTTATGTGTAATGCCCCTGTGTCACGCTGAAAATAATTGCTTGACCGCGCCTCATCTTCTTTGCATACCTTGCCCCCGCGGTTAGCCGAAAGCGGTTGCTGTGACGCGGGTGTACGCAAGTGAGGTGAAACGGTTATGAGCAAGTATCTGGTTATAGTGGAATCGCCAGCCAAGGCGAAAACAATCAACAAATATCTCGGTTCAGATTATATTGTGAAGTCCAGTATTGGTCATATTCGAGATCTGCCCACAGGTAAAGGCACTGGCACGAAAAAGCCCTTAAAACGTTTAAGCACTAAGGGCATGACTGACGCGCAAAAAGAAAAAGCTCGTGCCAAACGTGAACAAGAAAAACTGGTTCGGACGATGGGTATAGACCCACTCAAAGACTGGGTTGCTCGGTATGAAATTTTGCCTGGTAAAGAAAAAGTTTTAGACGAACTACAAAAGCTCGCAAAAAAATCTGAACGTATCTTCCTTGCAACTGACTTGGACCGCGAGGGAGAAGCCATCGCATGGCACCTGCGTGAGGCGATCGGTGGTGATGATGACCGTTACCAA
Organism: Planctomycetota bacterium; assembly: GCA_016745075.1. Lineage (GTDB taxonomy): Bacteria > Planctomycetota > UBA11346 > UBA11346 > UBA11346 > JADGDD01. The sequence continues at coordinate 25,285 of JADGDD010000005.1, forward strand.
CGCGTGACCTTTTCAGAAATTACCAAGAAGGCAATTCAGGCAGCATTCTCTGAGCCAAGCCAATTGGATATGAATCGTGTTAACGCTCAGCAGGCGCGTCGCTTTCTTGACCGCCTCGTTGGTTTTATGCTCTCTCCACTGTTGTGGAAAAAAGTAGCACGAGGGCTTTCCGCAGGCCGCGTGCAATCGGTTGCTGCAAAATTGGTCGTAGAACGAGAACATGAAATAGCGGCATTTATTCCAGAAGAGTACTGGGATATGTTTGCTGACCTCAATAAAGATGGTGCTTCTCAGTTTCGTGCGCAAGTTACCAAGGCAGATGGTAAAGCTTACCGTCCAACTAGCCAAGCTGAATCGGAAGCGGCAGAAGCTATTTTGCGAAGTGCACAATATCGCATTACTAAGAGGGATGATAAGCCGGCAAAAAGCAAACCGTATGCACCGTTTATTACCTCTACTTTACAACAATCTGCCAGTGTCCGTATGGGTTTTGGCGTAAAAAAAACAATGATGCTTGCCCAACGTTTGTATGAAGCTGGTTATATTACCTACATGCGTACTGACTCCACCAATATCAGTGCAGATGCTATCGCAAGTTGTCGTGAGTATGTAACAAAAACGTATGGTGGTCAGTACGTTCCAGAAAACCCCAATATCTATAGTAGTAAAAAGAATGCACAGGAAGCGCATGAAGCGATTCGTCCATCAGATGTGCGCGTGGAATCAACAGACTTGAAAGGGGTTGATGCCGATGCCTTGCGTTTGTATGACCTCATTCGCAATCAATTTATTGCCTGCCAAATGCCACCAGCGGTATATGATACTACCAGTTTGGTGATTGGTGCAGATAAATATGAATTACGTGCACGTGGTCGGGTTATGCGTTTTGACGGTTGGATGAAAGTCTTGCCGCCAGCCAAGAAAAAGGGCGAAGAAGATACCCAGTTGCCAGATCTACAAGCAGGCGATGGCTTATCATTGGAAACACTTTTTCCCGCTCAGCATTTCACCAAACCGCCAGCTCGTTTTAGTGAAGCCAGCTTGGTTAAAGAATTAGAGAAACGTGGCATTGGTCGCCCGTCTACTTACGCTGCTATTATTTCAACCATTCAAGACCGTGGGTACGTGCGTATAGATAAAAAACGTTTCTATGCAGAAAAAATGGGCGATATCGTTACCGACCGTTTGCAAAATAATTTTTCTGAATTGATGGATTATAGTTTTACCGCAGGCATGGAAGAACGTTTGGATGACGTTGCTGAAGGTGAAAAAGTATGGAAAGATGTACTTAATAATTTCTATTCAGAATTTACCGGTGATTTACAGGCGGCTGATGCAAATATGAAGCCGAACGATCCAACGCCAACCAGTATTCCATGTGAAAAATGTTCACGGACCATGAGTATTCGTACTGGCCGTACCGGTGTCTTTCTTGGTTGTTCCGGTTATGCGGAAAAAGGTGACGATAAATGTACTGCCACCGTCAATCTTGTTTCTGGTGATGAGGCAGTCGATATCGATGTAGATGAAAACGCCGAAGTAGATGCGTTACGTAGCAAACGTCGTTGCTCCTTGTGTGGTGCCGCGATGATGAGTTATTTGGTAGACGAAGGGCACAAACTGCACATTTGTGATAATAATCCAAATTGTTCTGGTAATGAAATAGAAGAAGGCACCTTCAAAATTAAAGGTTACGAAGGCCCCATTATCGAATGTGATAAATGCGGTGCAGATATGGAATTAAAATCTGGCCGTTTTGGTAAATATTTTGCCTGTACCAAATATCCAGATTGTAAAAACACCCGCAAGCTCTTGCGTAACGGTGAAGCGGCCCCGCCGAAAGCAGACCCTGTTCCTATGCCAGAGCTACCTTGTGAGAAAAGTGAATCGTATTTCATTCTTCGTGATGGGGCAGCCGGAATTTTCCTAGCATCAAGTATTTACCCAAAATCACGTGAAACAAAAAACCCACAGGTTGCAGACCTTGCGCGCCATCGTGATGAACTAGATCCTAAATTCCTCTATCTTGCAGATGCACCGCAGGAAGACGATGAAGGTCGGTCAACTATCATTCGCTACAGTCGTAAAACAAAAACTCAGTATATCATGACTGAGGCAGATGGTAAGCCAAGTGGTTGGACAGCACTCTACGAAGATGGCAAATGGATTATTAGTAAAAAAGAAAAGAAAAAAGCTGCCACCAAAAAGAAAGCCACCAAGAAAAAAGCTACAGCAAAGAAATAACTATAACAGTAGAGGTGAAGCCTTATAAAATAAGGACGTGTTTTGTTGGAGGGGAAGTAGGGGTATACATATTATAGATGGATGCTTCTCTTTTCATCTTCGTCTCTCTTGTAAAACATCGGATGGAGTAAGACATGCACACATTCTCATCAACTCGCTATGAAAAAATGTCTTACCGCCGGTGTGGCCGCTCTGGTTTATTATTACCAGAAATTAGTCTTGGGGCATGGCAGGCTCTCGGTTCGTACCGTGATGATGTGGCGGCGCGTGATATTTTTTATACCGCTTTTGATAATGGCATTACCCATTTTGATTTTGCAAATAATTACGGAACACCAGCAGGTGCCAGCGAAGAGCTCTTTGGCCATATTCTGAAAGATATGCCGCGCGATGATTTAGTCATCAGTAGCAAAGCTGGTTATCGTATGAATGACGGCCCTTATGGTGAATGGGGTAGTCGGAAATATATCATTTCGTCCTGTAATGCTTCACTCAAACGAATGGGTGTAGAGTATGTTGATGTTTTTTATTCGCATCGTTTCGATCCAGATACTCCACTAGAAGAAACGCTTGGTGCCTTGCATGCCTTGGTTCAGCAAGGCAAGGCTTTGTACATTGGCCTTTCCAGTTACCCAGAACCATACTTAACGCAGGCTTGTGCATTTATGCGTGAGAATGGACTTGCTCCGATTACCCTTTATCAGCCGATTTATAATCTCTTTAATCGCAACATAGAAGAAGATCAGTTACCTGCTGCTCATGCAGCAGGTGCAGGTGTAGTAACCTTTTCACCTCTTGCGCAAGGCTTGCTGACAGATCGTTATAAAAACGGTATTCCATCTGACAGTCGTGCTGCCCAGCAAGGCAATCTTGGTTCATGGATGCGCGGTATGATTACCGAAGAGGCCTTAGCCAAAGTGGCTCAATTTCGTGAAATAGCGGAGTCACGTGGCCAAAGCATCTCGCAAATGGCTCTTGCTTGGCAACTGCGTTGCTCAGAGATTACCTCAGTTATCTGTGGTGCTAGTTCTCAAAAGCAATTGCTCGAAAATATTGGCAGCATCAACAATACTGAATTTACCGAAGAAGAACTCAGTCAGATAGATGCCATCTGCAATATGTAGGTTTTCAAGAAGGGGCACCCAAGAGCAGGCTTAGTAGACCCGAACAGTAGCATTTTAGGACCACCTTGTCTATGTAACTCATTGTAGTGTCTGCCTCTCCGGTTTTCTGGTGTGTCTTTTTGGGGAAGGGCAAGAGTTACACTGCCCCATTAAAGAAGAGCGTTGTCTACCTTACCAAGGACTTCTCGCTTGCTAACGCTGCTTTCTTCCCTATAAAGCCGCGCCCGCATTGTGGTCTGTTCCACTCTGCGTTTCCCGGTAACGATCCCAACAGGAGAGATCATGCCTAACAAACAAAGCGCTGAAAAACGCCTCCGCCAAGATGAGAAACGTCGTCTGTTGAATAAAGCTCGTAAAACTGAGCTCAAAACATTGAACAAACAGTTCGTACGTGCTGTTCATGATGGTCAGAAGGATGAAGCGACAAGTTTGTGCAACCGTTTAGCTAAGCGTATGGACCAAGCCGCTAGCCGTAACGTCTTGCATAAGAACACCGTCAGCCGTCGCAAATCTGCGATTGCTAAGCAACTTAACTCGCTGTCTGCCAGCTAATTCGTTTTTAACGGATACTGACAGATAGCTCGGGACAGCTTACGCTCCGCTGTCTCTCTTTCGGAAAGCCCTCGCATATATCAGGGCGCCCTAAAGAACCGTGAGCAAGGAGAAATATATGAACACCTACGAGACAACTATTCTCGTTCCAGGCACGCAAGCACGCGCTGATTATGATGGCGCTGTTGCTGCAGTACGCGAAATCTACGAAGTAGAAGGTGCAACATTCACTGAATTGGATAAATGGGAAGAGCGCAAGCTTGCCTACCCAATCAAAGGTGAAACCAACGCAACCTACCTAACTGGCTATTTTCAATCTGATTCTTCTGCCATTGTTCGTATCGAACGCCGTGCAGAACTCAGTGACGTTATCTTGCGTCAATTGATCATCGCTCGTCCAGGTAAAGACATGGATAAAATTGTAGAACAACGGAAGCTTCAAGTTGAGCGCCAAGCCGAGCGCGAACGTGAACGCGCAGAGGCCGTAGAATAATGGCATTGTTTCTTAACAATGTATCGGTTGCGGGTAACCTTACTCGTGATCCACAAGTTCGTTTTTTTGCAAATGAGCGAGCAGTGGCAGACTTCGGCATTGCCATTAACCGCAAATTTCGTGATAAAAACGGCGAACAACGCGAAGAAGTCACCTTTCTTGATATCGAAGCCTGGGGTCGTACCGCAGAGCTTGCAGGTCAATACTTAACCAAAGGTCGTAATTGTCTCGTTGAGGGCTATTTAAAGCTTGATCAATGGGACGATAAAAACGATGGAAGCAAACGCAGTAAGCTCAAAATTGTAGCAAACCGCGTTCACTTTCTTGGTGGTAACGAAGGCGGCCAAGGTGGTGGTAACAATGCTGGTGGTTCATATCAACAGCAAGGTGGTGGTGGCGATAGCTATCAACAAAATGCCCCTTCTGCATCTGCACCAGCAGCACCTTCAGTTCCTCCACCAGCAGATTTTGGTGACGACGAACCTCCGTTCTAATTTAATTAAACTATTTAGGAATTTTTCATGAAACCTCGTACAGACAGTAGAAAAAAAGCGGCACGCGTCGAAGCTCCACCTCGTCCATGTCGTTTCACCCGCGATGACGTTTTCGAAATCGATTATCGTGACCACAAAACTTTGGGCCGCATGGTAACCTCACAGGGCAAAATTCAGCCTCGTAAGCGCAACAGTGTCTCTGCAAAATATCAACGTCAGCTCAAGGTCGCTATTAAGCGCGCGCGCTTCCTCGCCTTGTTGCCGTATGTTGGCGAATAGAAAGGGACTACTATCATGGCTAAACGTAATATAGAAATCCTTCTTACAAAAAATGTATTCAAGCTCGGAAACATGGGCGACATTGTTAAGGTCAAACCTGGCTTTGCTCGTAACTACTTGTTCCCTGGCGGCATGGGTATCCCTGCTGACCAAGCTGCAAAACGCCAAATCGAGATTCTTCAAGAGCGTGCAATTGCTCAAGATAAAGATCGTAAATCACAAGCAGAGCGCATGAAAGCGCAACTTGCTGGTGTGAGCATTCAAGTTGCTGCAAATGTCAGTCATGACCGTCAGCTCTTTGGTAGCGTTGGTGCTCGTGACATTGCTGAAAAACTCAGTGCAAGTGGCATTGCTGTTGAAGCAAATAACATTGCTCTGCATGAAAATATCAAAGAACTTGGTAAATACGAAGTTCGCGTTCAATTGCACAGTGAAGTCGAAGTAACCGTGAAAGTTGAAGTTGTCAATGCTGACCCTAACGCCGTTGGCTTAGATGAAGTACTTGAAGCTGCGACTGCACCTGAAACCTCAGATGACGCAGCAGCAGCTGACGCTTCAGCTGAATAAGCGGAAAGAGAGACGAAATAATGAAAAAAGATATTCATCCAGAAGTTCGCCCAGTAATTTTTGAAGATGCCATGAATGGCAGCCGCTTCAAAATCCTGTCAGCGATTTCAACAAGACAAAGCATTACCATTGATGGCGAAGAATACCCACTTGTTAAAAGTGACGTAACCTCAACCAGCCACCCATTCTACACTGGTGACACTCGTGTTATCGACCGTGATGGCCGTGTTGAGAAATTCAGCAAGAAATTTGGTGGTGGTCTTTCTGCAAGCAAAATGCTCAAAAAGAAAGCCTAGCTTTATCAGTTCCATCCTACGAACGCCCGTCGGTTCCGCCGACGGGCGTTTGTTATTTTAGTAAAAAATAAATAAAAGAGACAGGGCAGGAGCATATACCCAAGCGGGTATAATAATAAGAGCTCTTCAAGTATTTCATTTTGTTACTTGTCTGTTTGCTAGAAATTTTCCTCTTTCCCTTTTCTTTAATGACCTGTTAGAGAGTGCACCATGTCCAGCAATGATAAACTACTCGAAAAACTTGCCGCCTTGCAAGATCATCATGGCGAGTTGGAACAAAAATTAAGCGATACCGACTTAATGGGTACCCCAGAATACGGTCTTATTACTCAAGAGCATGCGCGTCTTGCGCGTTTACTCACGCCATACGGAAAAATAAAACAAGCTATAGAAGATAAAGAAGGTGCATTAGAACTGCTTGAAGACCCAGATATGGCGGACATGGCACAGGAAGAAATAGCAACAAGTGAGCAAGTCATAGAGACAGAGATTGAATACATTAAAGGTTTGCTTGTTCAATCAGACAGTGCATCGGACCGTCCAGCTATGATCGAAATTCGTGCTGGAGCCGGTGGTGATGAAGCGAGCCTTTTCGCAGGCGACCTGTACCGCATGTATGAAATGTATTGCACCGCTAAAGGTTGGTCTATAGAACCGCTTGAAGTGAGCCCTGGTGAAGTAGGCGGTATTAAAGAAGCCGTCTTGCTGGTGAAGGGCGAAGGCGCGTACGGTCTTTTCCGTTTTGAATCTGGCGGTCATCGTGTTCAACGTGTACCAGCAACCGAATCACAAGGTCGTGTACATACCTCTGCTGCAACGGTAGCAGTAATGCCAGAAGCAGAAGAAGTAGACATTAAAATACGTCCAGACGAATTGCGCATTGATGTATTCCGTGCTTCTGGTGCAGGCGGCCAGCACGTTAATAAAACGGAATCTGCTGTCCGTATTACTCACCTTCCTACTGGCGCGGTAGCAAGTTGCCAAGATGGCAAAAGCCAATCTTCAAACAAAGACCAAGCCATGCGTGTTCTGCGTTCCCGTATTTTCGATGCCGAGCGTCAACGTGCCGAAGCTGAACGTGCCGCATCCCGAAAAGAACAAGTTGGTACCGGTGACCGTTCCGACCGTATTCGTACCTATAACTTTCCACAAAACCGTATCAGCGATCACCGCATTAACTACACCGGCTACAACCTCGACCGTTATATGGAAGGTCATCTCGACGAACTTCAACAAGCCATGATCGACGCCGGTAAAGCTCGCATCCTAGATGAATGGGACGGCACCTACTAAAGCCCCGAAGGTTTTCACTCGGAGAGCGGACGTCTCGTCCGCTACGTTTCCCTTTGTGTTTCCTCTTCCTTCAAAAACCGTTTTTTCCTTTTTGATATTTTCAGATACAGCCATGGCGGACGAGACGTCCGCCTTCCGTGCAGGGCGCATCGGTTATACTATTTTCAGATATCCTCGGCGGACAAATCTGAATAAGCGCTGATTGCTGTCGGCAAGGGTGTATGTTTTCACTCGGAGGGCGGACGTCTCGTCCGCTACAATTTCCTTTGTGTTCCCTCTTCCTTCAAAGACCGTGTTTCCCCTTTTTGATATTTTCAGCTACCGCCATGGCGGACGAGACGTCCGCTTTCCGTTCTGAGTGCATCCACTACCGAAGAATCCAAAGGACTTGCGCCTTGTTTAGGAAATAAGCGGACTTATTGTTGGCTTATGGGTTCTCATGATAAAAATCATGAACGTTTCTATCTCAGTCGCCGATTCTGGCTATTTTTTGCTTTACTAGTGATGCTCCTTGTCACAACTCTGCTGACCATACGAATTGTTAGCCAAAGTTGCTATCAGAGTTTTAAAGAAGAGTGTCAGAAGCAAGGTATCCCTATGGATATAACAGATGCTTTAGCACTTGTTCCGAAAGATCTTGATGAAGGTAGGCAGGAGCGTTTGTGGCAGCTGATGAAAAAAGCGAGAGGGATTATTGGAAAAGATTCAGGGTTTTATGAATCATTAGATATTTATCGTAAATCGGGTTTAGGCATTATGCTGAAAGATGTTGAGAAGCTTTGTGCTGTTACTGAAATAAGTGACTTTCTGATGGAATTAAATGGTCTTTTACAAGAGGGGCCTGTATATGTGAGTAAATTGGGGTATCTGAGACAAGACTTGTGTAATGGAATTGAAGTATGGGCAGTTCGGAGCCCCAATGTGTATGAAGTGCGATCTATAACAAATTGGATTATCCTTTTTGCCATGACTGAAGAGCATTCTGAATATAAACAACTCTTACTTGCTTGGGAAAAATCAATGGCTCATTCATCAACTTTAATTGATGTTATGATAGGTATGGGTTGTCGAAGGAAAATTGTATCGTTTATGTTGCATGAAACTTTGCGTGGAAGAGAAACTCTGCAACAGGAAAAGAAAGAAAAAAGTGAGGTAGAATATGCTGCGGATGCATTCAGCTCTGACCGCAACTTATTTACTGGTGTGATGATGGAGGACTTCTTAAGTAAGCCAGCTTTACTCGTCGAGGAATATGGTGTTACAGAGTCTGCTTTGTTGTGGCTCTTTGGTGGAATAGATTTAAAACATTCGCAACAGATAATGTTGGAAGCGGAGGCCTGTTTACGTGGCGAGCGCATGTTTTTGCCAGACGTGGAAGGGCATATGAAGTCAGCTTATTCATCATCCTTGCTGGGTTCTATTGGAAACCTTCTTGAGTCAGGAATATCAGCAGCATCTCAAGATATTAATAATAACCTTGAAAATTTAACTGCTCAAATGATCCAATATTGGTATAAACATAAGCAACTTCCGCAGAGTAACGATGAATTCAAATTGTTGCCATTTTGTAAAAATGCAGATCTCCAACTACACGGTGTGGGCGTTGTTTATGAACGGCTCCCAGATAATCGTTTTCGTATCTCTGTAGATAGTAAAGGCGATGTCAGTAAATACGCCGTATTATTAGAGCTTGGTAAACGAACGAATTATAGCGGTATGAACTCGCATGGTAAAAATCCTGAGACAGTAGAAAAAAAGAAGCGGGGTGGTAAGAGAGGGTCTCACCCAGATAACATCCCCGCTCCAGTTTATTATTTGAGACAATTCAGCAAGGAAGTAGACTGTTCCCGTCTACCTTTGTCATTAGATGAGATGTTTAAAGCAGAACCAGGCAAGAAATTACGTACCGAGAAATAGGCATTCTTTATGTAAAATAAGTCGTACCTGTGCCTGTGTCTGAAAGAGGTAGATGAGTGACAGTAGGCTGTCATATTGACATAGGATAACGGTCTCTCGTTGAATAAGGCTACCATTATCTTGCAAGTTGTTTCTGTGTCATTGTTTATGTAAGTGATCTGTTATAGTATAATTGGCACAGCAATCGCATAAGAAGGCACATCAAACAACCCTTTATGTCACATTAATGAGGAGATTTCAATGGCAGCCAAAAAAATCGTCTTTGACGACGATGTTCGTGAGAGCATCAAATCTGGCGTTCGTAAACTTGCTACAGCGGTAAAATGCACCCTCGGTCCCCGCGGTCGCAACGTTATTATTAATAAGAGCTTCGGTTCTCCATCGGTTACCAAAGATGGTGTTACCGTTGCGGAAGAAATAGAACTGTCTGATCCATATGAAAATATGGGTGCGAAGATGGTGAAAGAAGTTGCGTCAAAAACTGGAACTGTTGCTGGTGATGGAACTACAACCGCTACCGTTCTTGCTGAAGCAATTTTTAGTGAAGGCCTCAAGGCGGTTACTGCGGGTGTGAGTCCAATCGGTTTGAAAAATGGTATAGATAAAGCTGTTACAGCTATCGAAGTAGCCCTTGATAAGGCTTCTACAAAAGTACGTGGTAAGCAAGAGTCTATCGCAAATGTAGGTGCCATTTCTGCAAATAATGAAGCCGCTATTGGCTCTATGATTGCGGATGCCATGGCAAAAGTTGGTGAAGACGGTGTTATCACTGTTGAAGAAGGTAAAGGCTTAGAGGACGAAGTTGACGTTGTAGAAGGCATGCAATTTGACCGTGGTTATATTAGCCCAAACTTTGTAACCGACCACGACGAAATGGTAGCAGATCTTGAAGATCCGTTGATCCTGATCCACGAAGAAAAAATTAGCAATGTTCAAGACCTTGTTCCTGTTATGGAAAAAGTTGCTAAAGCAGGCAAAAGCCTGTTGATTATCGCAGAAGATATTGAAGGCGAAGCACTTTCAACCATGGTTGTTAACAACATGCGCAAGGTATTAAAATGTGCTGCGGTTAAAGCTCCTGGTTATGGCGACCGTCGTAAAGAAATGCTTGCTGATATTGCAGCATTAACTGGTGGTAATGCTCTATTCAAAGACCTCGGTGTTGAATTGAAAAATGTTGAATTGTCTGACCTTGGCAGTGCTAAAACAGTTCGTATCGACAAAGATACAACGGTTATTGTTGAAGGCGCTGGCAAACGTGCAGATATTCAAGCACGCATTAAAGGTATTCGCCGTGACGTTGAAAACACGACTTCAGATTATGACCGTGAAAAACTCCAAGAGCGTCTCGCAAAACTTGCCGGTGGCGTAGCGGTTATCAAAGTTGGCGCTGCAACCGAAGCAGAAATGAAAGAACGCAAAGACCGTGTTGACGATGCACTACATTCAACCCGCGCAGCGGTAGCAGAAGGTATTGTTGCTGGCGGTGGTGTTGCTTTATTACGTGCTGCAAAAGCTATAGATAAGTTAGAGCTTGAGGCTGACGAAGTAGCAGGCGCTGCAATTATTTCTCGCGCAGTGTGTTTGCCATTGGCAACTATAGCAGACAACGCTGGTCGTGAAGGCGAAGTTGTTGTGAATGAAGTGCTTAAAGGTAAAGGTAACTTTGGTTATAATGCTAAAACTGGTGAGTTCGAAGATCTAGTAAAAGCTGGTGTAATTGATCCTGTAAAAGTAACGAAGAGCGCATTGTCTAATGCCGCATCTGTAGCAAGTCTATTGCTGGCCACAGACGCTATGATTGCCGATATCAAAGAAGATACTCCTGCTGCTCCAATGCCTGGTGGTGACGACATGGGCGGCATGGGTGGAATGGGCGGCATGGGTGGAATGGGCGGTATGGGAGGAATGGGCGGCTTTTAAGGGGTTTTTAACATTTTAGGGAAAGAATCCCGCTGAGCGAAATACTTTGGTAGTGGCCTTCAGCCGATTCTCTTCCTAGAATGCAGTCATCGATTGCTCTTTTAAACAGATGACTTTCCCCTTTAGAATAAAAATCCCGCTTCGCGGAATGCTTCGCATTGACCTTTGGTCGATTTTCATCCTAAAACGCGGTTATCGATTGCCAACCAACTGAAACTGTATTTCCCACTTCATTTTACTCTACTACATAATATTAAAGGAATTATTATCATGGCTCAAATAAATATTACACCATTGGAAGACCGTATTGTTGTTCAACGCACTGAAGCAGAAGATGTTTCTAGTGGCGGTATTTTGCTCCCAGAGAGCGCAAAAGAAAAACCCCAGCAAGGCACTGTTGTTGCAGTAGGCCCAGGTAAAGTGCTGGATAGTGGCGAGCGCGCTACGCCAGATGTCAGCGCTGGAGATATTGTTCTTTTTGGTAAATATGGCGGTACAGAAATTACTGTTGATAACCAAGAAGTTGTTATTCTTCGTGAATCTGATATTCTCGCTAAAATTGGCTAAACACATTTAATAAAGGAATTTAATCATGGCTAAACAAATCATGCACGCAGACGATGCTCGTCGTAAAATTCTTACTGGTGTTCAAACCTTGGCAGACGCTGTTCGCGTTACCATGGGTCCAACTGGTAAAGTCGTTGCAATAGAAAAAAGCTTTGGCGCACCAACTGTCACAAAAGACGGTGTTTCTGTTGCTAAAGAAGTAGAACTGAAAGACCCGTTTGAAGATATGGGTGCGCAGATGGTTAAAGAAGCTGCTAGCAAATCATCAAACGTTGCCGGAGACGGCACTACAACCGCAACTGTTCTGACTGAAGCTATTTATCGTGAAGGTCTTAAAGCAACGGCTGCTGGTGCAAATCCAACAGACGTAAAACGTGGTATTGATAAAGCTGTAGCTGCTGCGGTTGCTTCTGTTGCTAAATTGTCAACAAAAGTAAAGAGCACAGACGATATTGCTCAAGTTGGTACTATCTCTGCAAATAACGATGAATCTATCGGCAAGCTACTCGCAGAAGCGATGGACAAAGTTGGTAAAGACGGCGTTATCACTGTTGAGGAAGCAAAGAGCACAGAAACCACACTTGATTTAGTCGAAGGTATGCAATTCGACAAAGGTTTCCTCAGCCCATATTTTGCCGCAGGTAGCGAAAATCAAACACTCAGCTTAGAGAACCCATTGATTCTCGTCTTTGAAAAGAAAATCAGCAACCTCCGTGAATTCTTGCCACTGCTCGAAAAAGCAGCGCAAGCCGGTAAGCCATTGCTTATCATCGCTGAAGATGTTGAAGGCGAGGCACTTGCAGCGTTGGTTGTAAATAAATTACGCGGCACTTTAAACGTATGTGCTGTTAAAGCTCCAGGATTTGGTGACCGTCGTAAGGCTATGTTGCAAGACATTGCTATTCTGACTGGTGCTAAATTCATCGCTGAAGACCTTGGGCAAAAACTAGAAGATGTCGAGTTGGCTGACCTTGGTACTGCTAAGCAAGTAACGGTTGAAAAAGAAGCGACCACTGTCATTGAAGGTGCTGGTAAAAAAGCAGATATCACTGGCCGTATTAACCAAATCAAACAACAAATTGAAACAACGACTTCTGACTATGACAAAGAAAAACTGCAAGAGCGTTTGGCAAAACTTGCTGGTGGCGTAGCGGTTATCAATGTTGGTGCAGTTACTGAGCCAGAAATGAAAGAGAAGAAAGACCGTATCGAAGACGCGTTGCACGCAACTCGTGCTGCTGTTGAAGAAGGTATTGTTGCTGGTGGTGGTGTTGCATTATTGCGCGCAATCGCAGCAGTAGAGAAAGAAATAGCCAGTATCGAAGATGCAGACGAACGTATGGGCGCAGAAATTTTGCGTAAGGCTCTAACGGCTCCAGCAGCACAAATTGCTGAAAACGCAGGCCAAAATGGTGCTGTTGTTGTGAGCGAAATCCTTGGTAAAAAAGGGAATGTTGGTTATAATGCTCGTACCGGTGTTTACGAAGATCTCGTAAAAGCCGGTGTTGTTGACCCAGCCAAAGTCACTCGTGTTGCTCTGCAAAACGCTAGCTCTATCGCAGGCCTCTTGCTAACTGTTGAAACAATGGTTACGGATCTGAAAGATGAAGAAGATCTTATCGCAGGTGCTGTTAGCTAATAAACATTACTGTTTATATAAAAAAATACCCCCGTCTTTATTGTAGAGACGGGGGTATTTTTTTGTTCATAAGTGATATATATAATTAGTGTATGGCATAGAGCTTGCCGTCTTCACAGCCTATATAGATAACGTTATCAGCTATGTAGGGCGATGAAATAAAAGTTCCTCCACATTTTTGCTTCCACACAAGTGAACCGTCTTTTGCTCGAATGGCATAGGTATTGCCATCATTACAGCCGAAATAGAGGATGCCGGCTGCGTAAGAGAGGCTAGATGTAACACCACCTTCTGCTTGAAAAGTCCACGTTTGTTTTTTCTTTTTGTAGTTGAGCGCGTAAACAAGGCCAGTGCTATCTGCACAAAAGACATGATCGCCAGAAACTGTGGGGGCATTGTGTATAGAATGGTTTTTCCCATCTTTTGGCGCAGTTTTTTCTCTTTCGTTTGTGCCTTCGTAGGGGTGCAGTATCCAATGTTTTTTTCCCGTTTTGTAGTGCGATATTTTGAGCTCACCATTTTGGGGCATGCCGTGTTGGTCTGCTCCGTAACAGCCAATATCAAAAATATATTCTTCTGTCATAGCTGGAGTGTTGAGGACGGCACTACTCCAAGAGGTTCGTGAACCAACCCATTTTTGAGCCCCTTCTTCAAGGTTCATTTTCATAGACTGAAAACCTGTTGTCCAAATAAGTTCGTTATTATAAATGATGGGCGAGGCTAAGCCTTGAGGACCAGCGCCTTTTCCTTGTTCCCAGACTAATTTACCTGTGAGAACATCAAATCCTTTCATTTCTGTTCCACCCCAGCTTGTCTCATTAAATATTTTTCTGGTGTTGCCGCCTGCTGTGAACACAATGCCATAGGCAACTGCCGGAGAACCAAACACTAAACGTTTGGATACTTTCTTTTTCCAGTTCAGCTCACCAGTTTCAGCGTTCAATGCATAAAGGTGTAGGCCAGATGCGAAAAAAACACTGCCGCCAACAACCGCAGCGGAAGATATAACGGCACTTTCTGTTTTGAATGACCATTTCTGTGTACCGTCTTCTGCGTGTACAGCATAAAAGAAAGAATCATCACTTCCTACATAGATAGTTCCATCAACCATTATTGGGGATGACTTGATCCCTTTTCCTGTCTGAAAAGACCACTTAATGCCTTGTAGCTCTGGGACACCTGATGTTGTAAAAACACCGTTTCTGAGTAAGTTGCCACGAAAAACCTGTCCTTGTAAGGTGTCGTAACCAACAAATCCAGGTGGATGTTCCTCTGCTACGAGTGATGTTTGCACAGTTATTGCACATAAGAGAATGAGTATTGTCAGTAGTGTATGCATGCGCTATCCTTTATTTCTCACTTGGGGTGCGATTGAGTTTGATTCGTGTAAAATCCGTTGGTTTCTTACTAGGGTCGTATCCCAGTGGTGGATAATCACCGGTATTTCTTTTAACAATGCGGAAACTACAGTCTGGCCAATACCATCCTGCGACAATTCCTGCAAATCCGCCTGTGTTGATTTTTGACTTTTCTCCCATATAGATTTTATTTCTGTTATAATGAATGAAACCTGTTTGTTTAAAAGTGACACGAGTTTTTGTGTTATAGCTATCAGCAGCATTTGTTGAAAAAACTGGATTAACGGTTTGCCCGCGTTGTATTTTTCCACCTTTTCCAGTGGAATCCATACATGGTTCGACTGCATTTCCGGCCATATCATAAAGCCCCCACGCATTCGGTTTTTTGAGTCCAATGGGATGAGTTCTACCTTGAGCATTTTCATATCCCCATCCCTGCTCACTTAATCCAGAATAATCATTTCCCCATGGATAGGTTGTGCTGCTTGGGCAATATGCGTATGTCCATTCATAGGTTGTTGGTAATCTATACCCATTTGCTTCCCACTTTATATAACATTTTCTTTTTTCTGCGCCTTTCCAGCTCCGTATTTTTGAAGCCTTGGTGTAGTTTCTAGCCATCAGTTGAGATTGTCTGTAACGGTACGAGGTTTTGTATATCTGCGTTTTTTCTTTGTCAGCATAAAAGACTGGGGTAAGCCCATTCATTTCAGATAAGGCATTACACCATGTGAGCATATCAAAGAATGATATATCTGTTACAGGCTCATCTGGACTGTGAGATTGAACGACATAGAGACGATGGTCCATACTACCCATATCGCCATCACTATCAAAGGTATAACCGTGAGCTTTTGCCCAATCAAAGACAGGTTTCCACTGTTTGTAGGATATCTCATGACTTCCCATTTTGAATGCGGTCATTGTTACTTTGTTTTTTCCTTTGAATATCGTTCCTTCTGGAATATCGACAAATGGAATTTCTACAGCTTCAGCTGTTCTGCTTGCTGTTTTTTCACCTTTTTTGATGGTCCATACTGCGTCGCCAAAATCGTCAGCATGGAATGAGGTGTCTGGTTTTGCTGCCCCTTTTTCTCTACGGATCAAACGAAATCCAATATTGTAATTTCCAACAAATGGAGTGTCTCCGTAACTAGATGCTGAATGTTCCATTGGATTGTCTGGATAATTGAAGCCGCCGCCTACAGCAGAAAGAGAATTGAAATCAGCAGGGAGTGTGTCTCCATGTGTCCAAACTAATTCCCAAACATTTCCGTGCATATCATACAAGCCTTTTGAGTTTGCCGTTTTTGTGCCGACAGGATTGGTTGAGCCAAGGCTATTGGTTTGAATCCATGCATTTTCAGTGTTTGGACGACCTTCTTGCGCTGCTTTCCACTCTGCTGGTGTTGGAAGCCTAAATCCGTCAGACTCCCATTTTACAAAAACATTTTTCGTAGAGTCGGGAACCATTTCCATGGAAAAAGGACTTTTTACATTATTACGAAGTTCTGTGCCTTTTTGGAAATCTGGGGTTGTGTAATAAACGAAATCTCTCCCCTCGTATTCAGAGAGGGCATTGCACCAGGCAATAATATCATACAGAGTAAGTCCGGTAACAGGTTCTGAATGGTCGTGTTTTTTACTGCCAAACTGTTGGCTCCCCATGTTTCCGAAGCGGTCATAGAGCATACCTCGTTCTTCATCAAAAACGAACTGGCCAATACTACGAGACATTCTGAAAATACGCTTCCATACTTCATACGGTGTTTCACAGGTGGCTATATAAAAATCATTTACCTTTTTCATGTCAATGGTTTCGCTAGGCATGCGCGGGCGAGTTACGTTTGCATAAGACTCAAAACATTCCCATTTAGCCGAGACTTCTTTATCAGTAAATGCATCCTTATAGATATAAAAGCCAATGGCTTGGACATTGTTAAACGTTCTGAGTGAGAGCTTTTCGTTTTTTAGTTGTAAATCCCAATCACCTTCTTGTACGTCCCATTTAGACCATTTGAACTGTGTCGGGTAGACAATCCTCAAATCATAAGTACTTCCGAGCCCAATCCCTTTTCTCCAATTATTTTCTAGTTTTTCTGATAGGTAGAGTTGTCCATTATTTTTAATGACAAAACGAACACCGTCGTAGCCATCCCAGTATCTTTGTGTATAGAGACCTATTTTACTGGTCTCATCAAAGCTCACAGGGTATGTGTTACCGAGGTGTGGAAATTCTTCTTTTCTCCAAACGGGAGCAAAATAACCACGAAAAGGAGAGCCTTTCACTCTATGTTGGGCATGAATAGCCCAGTCAGAACCTGGTTTCATGGCCTCGTCACCTTCTGCAGTATTTACATAGGCTTCTGTGAGGCCGTTGTCAGTCCTTCCTGCATAGATAAAGCCCATGCCACCATAAAACATTGAACTATCCCAAGATGTATCCCATTGTGGAGAACGAGGAGACATGCGAGGTATATTGATATCTTCGGTTAAAGAAAATGGAACGGTTTGTATCCAGTCATCTGTCTTGGGGTTGCCATCAACATCAACATCGTATATGTTTTGTACTTTGCTGCCGTCCATTTCTTTGGCATAGGACACTTTGTTGTTCCATCGGCAGTTTGCTTGGCCAAAATCGACAATTCTTACGCGCATCGTTTCTGTTGGACCATTTTCATCAAACTGGGGGTCCCATATTTGCGCTTTTCTATGATCCTTTGCCCAAGTGAAATCTTGTGGAGCGCTGTCCTGGGCAATTGCGTATTGTACGCTGCTTGCCAGTAGAGCTAGTGAAAGTGTTGTTTTTTTCATATCTGTTCCTTTTGTGGTCGTTATATAGGGCTGATGTATTACTGTTTTTTATGCTGCGTAATTATTATTCTACCTTGTTTTGTCATTATCAGTAAACCATACGGCACCAATTTCTAAATAGGTACCGTTTTCTTTCGACTCATCTTGTATGTATGAATGTATTTGCATTTTAGTATAAAGCATTCTGTCTTCTTTAGCAAATTCGTCTTCGAAATTGTGAAAGTCCACAAGAGGAATACTTATGGTTTGCCAGTGGTTTGCGTGATTTTTAGAGAGAGGTTTTCTTGCAAAAAACTTATGAGGAATTGTTGTTTTTTTGTGTCCTAAAGATATCATTACATTTGTGTAGGCATCTGTTTTGATTGTGATGTTACAGATAGTTGTAGATGTTATAAGAAGTGGTTGTTTACTATGATAACTAAAAGCATTTAATTGACGACCATGTATGAGAACAGTCTGGCCAAAATAAGCATCGGTATTGTGTTTCCCATGTTTATACAGGTGAAGGTCTGAGAGGTCCAACTCTTGGGATGTTTCTTTTTGTGCATAATTAAAGGATTCTTGATCAACAGAACCAAGCCATCGTGTTTTTTCGTTTTTTACAAAGAACCCTTGCCCTTGTTCTAGTAGATATGACTGGCCAGAATTATCTTGTACGCGAACCGTTCCTTTTTCTACCCGGATATTAGAATGGTTTGGTTCTGTATGTATAATAAAGCGTGTGCCAACAACTAGTGCTGAAAAACCTTCTGTTGTAACGATAAAAGGGTTCTTGTCTGTCTGAGGTTTAACTGTTGCCCGCAAGTGCCCCTGCTGTAAGAATATTTTTTTCTGCTTATGTGTTCCTTGTATAGTGATGGTGCTTTCGTCTAAGAGGTCAATTAATGTATTATCCTCATACGCTAATGAGAAGTCATCCTGTGTGTGGATGGTGTCGCCAATCTGTAGATTTGTAAAATTATCTGCCGGTAAAATATTATTTTCCCGAATAACTTGAGCATCATTTGATGAAAAGACAATTTTCCCGATGCTGTCGTCTGATTGCCAGAGAGCAAGACCTACGATAAGTGTTATGCTTGCTGCAATAGAAAAGATGATGGTTGTCCAATGTTTTTTCGAATCGTGTTTCTTTTGTTGTTCAGGCTGATTGAGCTCTAGCATGACGCTATCGATAAGTGTGTTGTCTGATGCACCGAGCCGTTTGTCTGACATAACGGAATCAATAAGATTGAATTGTTGTGATTGAGCGCGTAAATCTGATTCTAGCTCCATTAAGAAGATCATTTTTTCACAGTTTGCTTCATCTTCCAAATAGAGATCGAGCAAACGTTCATCTTCAGAGGTTCCTTGTCCATCTAATATCTTGAGGATTAACGCGTCATCAATCATAGGTTCATTCCTATGTTCTTCAGAATGCATTCGCGCAATTGCAGTCGTCCTTTGTAGAGCCTCTTTTCTATGGAAGAAAAACTCATTTCCATTCTTTGTGCAATATCCTGAACCATCTCTTGGTCTTCATATTTGAGTTTGAAAATTTTGCGCGTTTTCTCATTCACTTTTTCTAAGCATAAGCGTAGTGCATCAGAACGCTGATTCTGCCAGTCGTCTTCTGCGTTCTCATCGTCGTACCGTGCTAGCAAATGTTCTTTATAGAGTTCCATGTAGCGTTTCCGAACACTTCTCTTTCGTAATTCGTTGCGTACTGAATTTCGCGCAAGGGTTTTAATCCATAGGCGGAAATCTCGACCAGATTGATAGGTATGTAGCTTAGCGTAGACTCGAATGAAAATTTCATGTGCAAAATCTTCTACTTCACTGTGGCTATAGAGTAATGCCTGTACAATTTTCAAAACATCATCCTGATAGAGTTGGATAATATCTGCGTACCGATCTTTCTCTCCTGAGAGTATTCTGTGGACCAGTTCGTCTACAGTGTAATTGTTGGTTTCAGTACTGGTCACATGTGTCCCCTCTTTCATTCTATACACCGCTCGCTGAGCAATCCGGACTTTTTATTTCAGTGCAGATGGGAAAGGGGGAGATGTATATATCTAAGTGAAGATATATACATGTTTTACTGGTATTCCAGTGTGAAAGGCCCTGAAGCACTGGCCAGTGCTTTTATTGGACGTATGAACAAGCTAGCAAGGTGTTGGTATGGGAGATGTTGATGTAAAGGGTGGCTGAATTAATTGCAAATAATCACAACAACCTTAGTGAGAGGCAGGTCTGATGGAGCCGTTTCTGAGATGCTGTACAGGTTAGAAGACAGCCTCTTCGTATCTCTTGAGTCTTTTTAGAGCTGAGAGAAAAAATTAATAATATCAGAGAATGCAGCCTGCACAGTTGGGTCATCCATGTCAGAATCAAACCCATGACGTCCGTTCTGTATGGTGATGAGCTGGTGAGAAACATCATGGCGAGCAAAGGTGTCAGCCATCATTTGTGATTGTTCGTATGGTACGTCAGTGTCATTATTACCGTGCAGAAGTAAGGTCGGTGGATATTGGTTACTTACATTTTTTAGTGGGCAGTAGGGTGTATAGAAGCTTTTGTCATGTGTGGGGTCAACTCCACCAACTTCCTGTGTCCAGAGCCCGTTCTGACGGTAATAAAGATAGAGCTTATGATTTTTTAAACGTCCTTCATATGGCTCAGATATAATACGTTTTGGCAAAGTATGTATTTCTGATTCTTCTTCAGAAACGGTTGCTTGCTGACAATAGAAGGGGTCAGGCTGGGTGTACCACTGGCCAGTAATGTCTCCATAGCCATAAAGAGCAACAATTGCTTGTGGTTGTGGTGTAACACAAAAACCACTCATCAACGCGAGATAGCCGCCAGCAGAGTGGCCAACCACGCCGATGCGTTCTGGGTCGATGTGCAATTCATTGGCCGATTCTTTGAGCCAGATAAAGAAATCTTTTAGATCATCAATGATAGCAGGCAGTTTACTCTCTGGAGCTAAGCGGTAATCAAGAGAAATAACACTGAATCCTGCTTGCAAATAGAGTTCAGCTTGTTGCTTATTTATTATATTGCGAGAGCCACTCATTAAACAGCCGCCGTGAATATAAACGATAACAGGGGTTACTCCAGAGGCCTGTGTTGGTCGATAGAGATCTGCCTTGATGTCACATTCCTCAACGGTTTTGTATGTGTACGTCTTTGGTGCCATGATGTGTGCTCTCCCCTGATTTTGATCGAGGTTACACTTTTATGAGGTTATTTAAAACAAAAAATCTAACTAAGGCTATTGTATAATAGTGTTCAATTATTCTGTGCAGATAATCAATGGTTGTTCTTTCCCTGCAAGAATTGGGGTATATGCTGTTTGAGTTACTTTTTTGTTATTAACCAAAACCTGTTCAAAATCATCGTAACAGACAAAACGTATGTCTATATGCCCGTAGCCTTGTGTCAGTATTTCTGTGGTAATGGTCAGTACGTCATCGGCGATTGCTGCGGTAATAGTAACGCTGCTACGTTCCCCACGTTGGTAGCCGAAGCTGAGTCCATCATCGGCATGGTAAGTATACTGGGCAGTGCTGCTACTGGTTTTGTTTAATAGAATATGAAGATCAATAGAACCGCTATCAAAGCTGGTATCTGCACCGCTGTTGCGAGCCATTGGAATAATGTGACCGTGACGGAAATAGAGTGGTGTTTGTCGTGATGCATCGTCTAGTTCAACTCGTAGTTTAATGCCAGGTGTTACCCAGCGTGCTTCATGTATGCTATACCATGGTTCATTGCCAGGCAGTACTATTTGGCGTATGCTGGCATGGTCTTCTAAAATAGGTGCCTGCATAATGGCTGGACCGCACATGAATTGATCATCACAATAATCGAGGTTTAATGCTTCGGTGCTGTCAAAGTCATAAAACATGGGTCTGAGTATGGCTTCACCGCTATGGTTATGTTCAATAAAACAGTGATAGAGATATGGGCGTAAACTATAACGTAGACGAATATAATGTCGAATAATATCAAGGGTTTGTTCATCATAGGCCCACGGTTCTTGTGAGCGAGTCCAGTTGGCCGCGTGATTGCGGATAAACGGGAAGAGGAGATTTGCTTTTTGCCAAGCAATTAACATGCGGTCTTCAGTTTCATCAAAAAAACCACCAATATCAGTGCCGTTAAAAACAGCACCAGAGAGGCTGAGATTAATGGCACAGCTAATTGTTTTTTTCAGATGGTCCCAGTTAGCAACGCTATCTCCGTTCCAGATAGCAGCGTAGCGTTGAATACCAGTGCTGGCACTACGGGTTAATAAAAAAGGGCGTTCATCTGGGCGGGCAGTTCGTAAGCCGTCATAGCTGGCTTGTGACATGCCATTGGCATATTGATTGTGATAGGCAGCATGATCCCAGGTGCCGTGTTGAAAGCGCATTTGTTCGTTGTCTATGCAGCCAGTGGATGGGTCGTTCATGTCTAACCAGTAGGCTGCGAAACCTGTTGTGTGGGTAAAATTACTGACCTGTTCTGCCCACCATTTTTTACCCGTGTCTAGGCTGTAGTCTGGGAAGAGGGTGCGGCCCGGCCATACAAGACCCACGTATGGTTGTTTCTCACTGTTGTAACAAAAAATATCGGCAGCAAGGCCACTGTCGTGAACGGCATTGCCGTCTTCCCATTTTACGCCTGGATCTAGAATTGGTACAACGCGGAAGCCACGTTCACGGATTGTACCAACGGTTTCTGTGAGACCTTCGGGATAGAGCGATTCATCGTGAGTAAATACACGGTAGCCATCCATGTATTCAATATCGAGCCATATGCCATCGCAAGGTATTTCGTAGCGCTCACAGCTAGAAGCGATGGTTTCTAAATCTTCGGATGACTTATAGCCATAACGGCATTGTTGATAGCCCAAGCTCCATGCAGGCGGCAGCGGTGTGGTGCCTACTAATTTTTGAAAACGGCGAGTGAGTTGGGCAAGATTTTCGCCTTGAATGATAACGAGATCGGCTTGTCCAGACCGTGCCCCCAGTGTGACTACAGCCTCAGCACCATGATCCATAAACTCTTCAATATTTTCTGAAGCGGCAATATTCATGCAGGTCGCTTCAGGGTTATTTAATAACAGTCCAATCCAGGCGGAGCCACAGTTGATAATAAGATAGGGAATAGAAACATAGGCGGGGTCGTAATCACCTGCACGTACTTGTTCTATAGGGAAATCAGCCAATGCATCTGTATTCCAAAAACCTGTGCGGACTCCATTGTGTTCAAGCCCGAGCATTTTTTCCCCTAAGCCATAATAGCGATAGTGTGCTTTATGAGTAAAACAAAATAAATGTTCCTGACCGCAGACCCCGGCAAAACCGAACGGTGCGCTTTCTAATAGTGTTTTACCATTTCTTGTGGATATGGCAGCACTACCATCTGTAGCAAGCGTAAAGCCAGCTCCAGTTGTATGTTGTACAGGCCAATCCAAAGGAGTTTGAATATGGTTTTCCTGCCAACGCTCAGAAGCTAAAGACACACGGCTGATGCCATCAGCAAAATGCTCAACAACAGGCTGTACGTCTTGTGCGTTAAAAGAACAATTCATGTGATGAGGAAATTTATGAAAATGCATATGGTGTTCCTTAATGTATGTGGTTCATTTACGCAAAGCTCGTGCGAAGAATGCGGTGGCCTTCACGTTGCATATGGAAACGGGCCAGTTTGTGTAGGAGTTCGGATTTCAGTGTGGCATATTCTTGTTTATGCCAGAGGTTGTCATATTGATCTGGATCGGCTTGTACATCGTAGAGTTCACCATCATCTTCAAAACAATCATAAACAATAAGCTTATGTTGATCGGTGATAAAGGTTTGCTGATAGATTTTCCCTGTTGCCCGTAATTCAATTAAAGTGGAATCTTGAACCTGCTGAGTCTCTCCACGTAATAAAGGTGACAAGTCACAGCCTTGCATGCCTTGCGGAATATCACAACCAGCTAAAGAGAGGAAGGTGCGTGGAAGATCTACCACATTAACCAGTGCTTGGCTGGTGCCTTGTTGCTGAACAATGCCCGGTCCCCATATTAAAAACGGTACACGTTGGCAGTCATCATAAGCAGCAAGGCCCTTGCCCCATAGTCCATGATGGCCATGTGTTTCTCCATGGTCGCAGGTGAAGACTACTATAGTATTATCAGCTTGGTCGCTCTTTTCTATCGCGGAAAGAATGCGACCGACTTGATCGTCAATAAGTTTAATCATGCCCATGGTCGCTTGTAAGTTGGTGAGTTCTTCTTCGTCTGCGGTGTTTTTGTCCTCGGGCATGCTTGGCATAATATTGGGGACATCAAAATCATCATACCATTGTTTACGGTTGTCATCCCATGCGAGTAGATCTTTGTAGATGCGCGGTTTATTATCAAATTCATTTGGACGCATGCCTTCAAATAGGCTCAGCTCTTCACGCCGTACATTAGAAAAATATGGTTCAGGACAATGAAAAGGACTATGCGGGTCCTGGAAATTACTCATACAAAACCATGGTTGATTCGGTTTTTGTTCATTAATCCAATCACAAGTGAGATTACCAATCCAGGTGCTATCATGATACTCAACTGGCATGGACCACGCACCATTGGGTATACCTACAGATTTCGGGGCAAAGCCGTCGGCACTTTTTGCAGAGTTATAGGTGTGGGATAACTCTCCATGCGCTAGTGGAAACCACGGTGTCCAATCAACGTTGTGCTGTTGGAGCCATGTGCGGTAATGCATAGATGGGATACAGTCTGTGGTATGACCAGAGCTCAGGCGGCAATATTCAAAGCCGACATATGGCCCATCAAAGTTGTGCCAAAAGGAATCATCTGGATCTTTGTTTTGTTTACTTATGTGTTTTTCTTCATCAAGACGTTTGACAAAATGATGTTTGCCAAAGAGTGCTGTTGCATAACCAGCTTTCCGCAAGGTGTCGGGAAGATGTGGTGTTGGAAAGGGATCAGGCGTGGTGCCAACAGACCAGCCACCGTGGATGCTGGGGTATTGGCCAGTCAGCAGGCTTACTCGTGCAGGTGTACATATGGGCGAGCAGGTATATCCACGGTCACAATGTATGCCTTCACGACCAAGTCGGTCAAGGTTTGGAGTGTTGATGCCACGTACACCTTTGAGTCCAAGGTGGTCAAAACGCATTTGGTCGACAGTGATGAGTAAAATATTTGGATGGGTCATGCTTACTAGTATAACACACAAAAAGTGTTGTCGTTCAATTATGAACAGTGGTGGGAATTATACAGACGTTTGCTGAGCGGCATCACGATACTGTTGCGGAGATACTCGCATATATTTTTTAAAGACCGTTGCAAAGTATTGGCTGGAAGAAAAACCAAGGTCGAGGGCGATGGTGAGAATGCTCTGTTGCGTATGGTAGAGCTGTTGTGCAGCACTGCGTATCCGTTCATCTTGAATCCACGCTTGCGGACTACAGCCAAGATGTTTACGAAAGCGTTTATTTAAACTGCTCGTAGAAATACCAATAAGACCAGCAAGGTGCGTTGGCGTAAGGTTATCGCTAATGTGTGTCTGCACATGATCAATGATGTGTACAATATCAGTTGGTAATTCCGGCGTTTGTTGCTGACGAGGAGTGCGCCGCAGAAGAATAAGGAGCTGGATGAGTTGACTCACAGCAAGTTCTGGTGCTAAATCATCATCACTGGCAACTTCATTAAAAATGTTGGAACAGAGTGTTGCCGTTTGTTCATCAATGGTGAGAACCTGCGCGCCGTGATCGGCTAAGGCTAGAGCGTGGCGGCTAAGGGGGCTTTTCCCATCAGCTTCAATTTGAACCCAATATAAAACCCCATGCGCACTTTGGTTTCCAGACATGTGATGTTCATAATCTGGTGGTAGCACTAAAACATGCAGATGTGGAACATCATACGGAACATCAAGCACATCAATATGCCGATAGCCCTGAACCACAATCAACAGTTCAACCGCTCCCGTATGTGCATGAAGCTTTTCCTGCGTTGGTTGCTGATGAATATTCATCAAACCAATTTCACGCAGTCCATCCACTCGACAGTGTTCAGGTGGAATATAGCTCGTTCCAGTTTTTCGTCGTAGACTCATCTTTGTGCAAGCATAGCGTGTATTTATGAAATCCAATAGCGTCTCTCAGAACAGGTACTGGTTACCTCGCATTGACTGTTGGTTCGCTTATGTGTGTCCGTAGTTCTGGAGCAGTTATTCTTTTTTTGTTGTGCTATTTAATACCCAGAGGCTTTGTAGGTCAATGGTTTGGGTTTGCTTCCAATCACCACTTATGTCCCAGCCGGTGCAGGGTAGGGTGAAGTTGAATCCGTCTGATTGCCCTTTTATTGTGGTAAGGGGAATATCGTGGAGTAACCAACGGCCACATTCTTCGTCGCTAACACTCCACGTATAATAGACCCATTCTTTACTGTGTGTGTCTGTGTTTAAGAGCATGAAACGGAGGAATATATCCCCTTGATGTTTGACGCGATAGCGAAGGCGTACGATGCCGTTTTCGACAAGTGAAAACGGTGGTAGGTCTTCAACGCTTATATCCAGTCTGTCGCGTTGTCTGTTTTCTTTTCGTACCGTGCGAATAAAGGCTGGGGTGGATTGTTGTTTCTTTCCTTCTTCAAGATTGTGCGGCGTATCCGCATAAAAGGCATAGCGGCTGTTACTGACTGAAGAGCTTGTTGGGCCAACGGTCATCACTTCTCCAGCACTCAAGTCATAAGCACTGTTATCGGCCAGACTGCGTATGCGAACGTGCCCCTCTAAAAGTTGCAATGTTTGTTGTTGTTCGGTTGATTGCAAATGAAAGCTGGTGCCAGTAATGGTGTTTACGGCGGTGTTGGTTGTGATGATCAGCGGTGCATCGCTGGCATGCGGTTGTATACTAGCGTATAGTTCTCCATGATGCAGATGAATAGCGAGAGCGGTGTTTATTGTTATTTTGGCTGAATGACTCAGTAAAAAAAACGAACCGTCTTCTAAAGTTACAGATTGCTCGTGCTCATGTTGCAGCTCTAAAATATCGCCAGCGTATAAGGGTGATTCATGGTCTAAGAGTACCGTTGTGTTTCCTCGCTGACAAAAAAGCCCAGTGCCATTACTGCTGACGGTTGCAAGCGGCGGTGATGGGAGGAGGAAGATAAGAAGTAAGGCGGCGGCAGTACAGAGTGTCGAGAAAAAGATAAACATTCTTCGTCGTTTTTTTTGTGCCTGCACAAGTTGCTGACTGATGGTGTGAGCAAAACCCTGCCCGTCTCTATTGCTCTGGTCACAACAGCGTTTTAGGGCCTGTTGGGCAAAGGTCGGAGCATGACTGCTGTGCGCGTTGAGGAGTGCGTGGGTACGCCAAGCAGTTATTAAGGTATCATGGAATTCAGCATCATGATCGCAGCGTTGTTCAAGGATCTTGAGATCAGTTTCACTTAGTTGTCCATCAAGACCTTGTTGCAGGTATTCTTGTGCATTATTCATGTGGAGACCTTATGAGTGCGTATGCAATCTGCTAGCTTTTCACGCAGTCGTTGCAGGTTTTTGCGAATGGCAGCGGCTGTGCGTCCTGTTTGTTCGGCGACTGTATCAGAGTTATGACCATCAACATAGGTGAGATCAATCAGGTGACGTTGGCTTTCAGAAAGCTCCTGCATGCATGTGCGTAGCCGCTCTACGTCAGTGTTGTTTTCGTAATCATCAGTATCGTGTGCACGCCACTGTTTGGCCATAAACCGTTGAAATTGATCACGCCGTTTTTTTTCACGATAATGTGTGCGCCAATAATCGGCACAGAGATGACGGGCAATGCCTCGCAACCACGGTAGAAACGGTTGGTCTGCTTGATAACGCGGCAGACTTTTAAGCACCTTAATAGCAGCATCTTGGGCAATGCTATCGCGGTCTTGCACAGGAATACCATTCAGGGCAATGCTCATCATCAGGTTATCATGAAAGCCTATAATAAGCCGTTCTGCTGCATCCATATCGCCAGCGGCGGCTTGTACCGCAAGATTCTCAAGCTGCATCAGCACAGGGTATCCTCCAAGGTCGTCTTCTGCAAGAAGCCCACTTTCTTACCCTTTCGTCTGTGCATGGGCGCGTGTGACAAATGTTTTTGTAAAGGGGGTATTCTTTAGATAGGCTGTTTTGTTACTTGGTTGAAGAGGTGGCTATTTTGATGCCTTCCCTTTAGTTTGCGGAGTAGACTTTAGGCAACATAATGTTGTCACAGTTCGGCGTTCAGTAACGAAAGAAAGGTAGAACCGCTTTGTGAAAGGAATCCTATGCGTATTGTTGTTCTTTGTTGTTTGTCCTTATTGACCCTGTTGCATGCGGTAGAGGTTATCATTCCACCGCCAGAACGAGCAGCCGCAGTAAAGGTTTGGGGGCTAGATTGGCTTGATTTCATGGATGAACCGCGTGCCCTAGAAGGGGAGCTGGTGTTGACTACTCCAGATGGCCAGCCAGCAGTTGTGCCGCAAGGCGGTGTGCAGGTGCTTGTGGAAATAGACCCAGAACGTGGATGGTGGAAGCGGCAGTCGAAGGTGCAGAAGTTAGATGCCGAATTACCAGAGGCGCTTGCGCTTAAAGACTATAGTGCTCTGGTGGAGCGTTTTGTCGATCACTCAGATGTACATTTCATTCCAGTCTGGACGGGCGGGACAGAAGCACTTACGGCTTACACTGCTGAGTATACCGTTCCTGGTAATCTCGTTTGCGCAGACAAAACAGAACTGGCAGCGTATCTTGGTCTCAAGCCAGTAGACGAAGAGCAGGACCTCTTTTGGCGCAAAATGTATGCACTAACGATTTTTGATCCTTATTACACTATGAGCGCCGTCATTAACGCAGAAAATCATATTGTCTTTCGTGATGCTCGTTTTTTTAGTGCGGATGTATTGCGACTTACTATTGAGCGACTGATCAATACTGAGTTTGACGCAGCTTTGCGCCAAGATTTTCCAGAAACCCGTGCACGCTGGCAAGCAGAGCAAGTCGATGGCACTATGGTGTACCGTGAAAAATTTGAACACTATGAAGACAGTTTTGCTTATCGTATAGACCCACGTTGGGGTTTCTCCTACGATTATCAATCAGATCTCGATTACCGTGGTTCTATTCATAAAGAGGCGGGCGCTGATGGTTCCCAAGCGTTGTATGTCAACTCACTGTGGCATTGGTTACATGCTGCCACAAATCATTATTATCAAACAGATGAGCTGTGGCATAGCATGCCAACACTCACCTTGCCACAACCTTTACGCAACGGCTCTGTACGGTTTATGCTCAAGCGCGGGCCAGTAGACCCCTTGGCCAAGTATCGAGATATCGGCAGTAAACAATTCCTGCCGAAGCGTGATGCGCGGACGGGTATCCGTTTTCTCTCATCGTGTTATGATCGTTTTCATTATGATAAGCAGATCTGGCAGGGAGCAGGTCAGCAACTACGCCATGAATTATTTGCTGGACGTTTGGTGAATTGGCTGGGCGAGATTCGAGACGTACATACTCCTAAAAAAACAGACCTTCGTTTTGATGATGATCAGTGGCACACGGTGGAAGTGCGTTGCACGCCAGATGCATTCGCTGAATTATTTTGGGATGGGAAACGTGTCGGAGAATTGTTATCATCTTCACTCACAACAATAGCATTTACACCATTTTTCTCACGCCCTGGGTATTATATTGATGATGTGGAAATTACCTATGTTGGGGAAACAACACCACCGCAACAATTATGGCCACGTCAACATGATATGCCGCGCTGTGATCTTGAGAATGATCGCATAGATATGACTGCAATTCCCGCAGGGCTCATCAACCAAGGTGATCCACAGCATGCTAGCCAGAGGGTCCAGCTCTATGCGAATGCCAAGCCGCTACGCCCAGATGTGCAGGTGCATGCGTTTTCTATCAGCACATTTCCCGTAAGCACAGGTCAATACGCGGAGGTTTTTGATTGGGCGGCAGAAAACGGTTATGAATTGGAGTATGAGGCAAAAGAAGAGAAATGGCGCATGTTAAGTCTACACGGAATCCGTACAGCTGCATCACGTAACCCAGATATTTTTGTAAATAGTACACGACCAATGGTTTTATATAAATGGTGTAATGCCTTATCAGAAAAAGAAGGTTTAACGCCCTGTTATTATACAGACCCCAGCCAGACAACTGTTTTTCGTCGCAAGACGGTTGATTTGAGTCCAGCCCATGTCAAATGGGATGCAGATGGGTACCGTTTGCCAACCATCGCCGAATGGCAACGCGCTTATATGGGTGAGACCAATCATGTGTATACATGGTGGGGTGATCCCACAGGAGATGACACCGACGACCCACTCACGACTCGTCATATGTGTTTAGAAAACTGGACTCGTTTTGATCGTGATGTACCTGGCTCTACACCACCCAATCCTTTTGGCCTCTATGATATTGGTTTATACTATGAGCATTGCTGGGATGTTGGAGCCCCATGGGATGCAGCCAACACGGATAACCCTAAAGGGCCAAGTATCGAGGACGGCAATGAAACCCAAGCGTACTTAGAACGACAAGCCGTCCTGCGTTCACCAAGAGAAATTCGTCGAGGCGGTAAAGTTGACAATGAATTTCCGAAACGAGCAAACCGAGCATTGATGGGTGCGCATCATGAAAATTACGGACACAGCGGCTCCATGCATAAACGTGGCGACCATCCACCCGAACACAGTACACCAGATAGCATGTTCCATGTCGCACAATCAAACCTACAAGTGAACCCCAATGGCGCTTATGCAACAGGCCGCCCAACAGACCGTACAAAAACATGGAAGCCGGGCATAACCAATGATACCAAGGTGAGAGTTGGTGAAGATATACAGCCAGGTCTTATCCCGTTGCGCCGTTTACCGAGTGGCAGTTTTACCATGGGAGGGGACCGCACCAAGCCAGCGATTCTCATTGGTTTGTATCTGGATAATACACCACGCACCGTTACCGTTGATGCTTTTGCCATGGGCACCACAGAAATTACCTTTGAACAATATGAAAAAGTGCATGCATGGGCAATCCAACAAGGCTACATCTTTCAAGCCGCAGAAAACTGGAAAGTACAATACTTAATGAAAGGCAAAGGCCCTATTGATGATTTTACGGCAAGTCCACAAGATCCGGTCAATCACATCAATTGGTATGATGCCATAAAATGGTGTAACGCCCTCTCTGAAATGGAAGGTCGCACGCCCTGCTATTATACAGACAGCAGCAAAGAAACCGTGTACCGCGCTGGAGCGATAGACCTGACCCCAGCCCATGTTCAACAAGAAGCCAACGGCTACCGCTTGCCAACCGAAGCCGAATGGGAGTACGCGGCTCGTGGCGGTACGACTACACGTTATTTCTGGGGTGATGATCCAGACGGAGCCTATTTCCACCATTACTTAGACATGTATCCCGTTGGATCTGGTACAACCAAATGTTATTATCCCGTTGGCATGAAACAGCCCAATCAATATGGCCTGCATGATATGGTTGGTAATGTTTTTGAATGGTGTTTTGATTGGCTCGGTCCCTGTGCGGAAACCAATAACCCAACGGGCTGTGATGAAGCAACAACCTGGCACGTGCATGTCGCACTAGCAGCACAGCGGCACAAAGATTTTGGTGGCCCTGCGACTTATTTAGACCCAGACCCCGCAGTTGGTGAATTTCAAGATCCAGCCATAGCCAAAATTATGAAAAAATATCGCAGCCAATTAAGACAAGTCCGCCATGGCAAAGGCTCTGAAGATGTACCAGAAGGCATCCGTATGGATCGTCGTCGCCGTGTTCAGCGTGGTGGTAATGACTGGCCCGTCAACAAACGCTGGGGAGCTGTTCCCGGCTGGCCCCGCCACGACCAAGGCTTCCGCGTGGTGCTCAGTGTACCCTAAATGTAATAATTACCGATTAGCTATGATGTACTTCTTTCCACTCGGTCGGTAATAAGCCTGTTACTTTTCTGAAGTCATTTTTTTTCTGATACAAAAAATGACCCTATAATGATTAACAGATTGAAGGCAGCGGTTTATATTTTTTCGGTTTGATATATATGGAGAGTTAAACATTACATCCCATCGGGTAGACTTCCGTAGTTTGGGTTTACTACATAAAAATCGCCCTGTAGAAGATCTTTTACAGGGCGATTCAATGAGATGAGTTTGTTGAGGGTTTTACAGAGAAAGATGTTCCGCAACAAAGTCCGCATCTTTGTCTCCACGGCCCGACAGATTGACCAGTATCGTCTCTTCTGCTGACATATCTTTGGCTATTTTCATGGCATGGGCTACGGCATGTGCGCTTTCTAGTGCTGGAATAATGCCCTCCAAGCGAGACAGCTGCATGAATGCATCAAGGCATTCCGCATCATCAATTGAAGCATAGGTCGCACGTTTGATGTCTTTCAGATGACAATGTTGTGGACCCACACCAGGATAATCTAAACCAGAAGCAATGGAATATACGGGCAGCGTATTGCCTTCTGTATCTTGTAGGTTGTAACATTCAAAACCGTGGAGGGAACCTTTGCTGCCAAGTGTCAGTGTGGCTGCATGTTCTGATGTCTCTAAGCCTTTTCCTGCTGGTTCAATACCGATCATCTTCACTGATTCATCATTGAGGAATTCTGAAAATAATCCCATCGCATTGGAACCGCCACCAACGCAGGCAATAAGCGTATCTGGTAATTTTCCTTCTGCGGCCAAAAATTGTTCTCGTGCTTCTCTGCCAACAATGCTTTGAAAATCTCGAACTATTTTGGGGAAGGGGTGCGGACCAACAACTGAACCGATTGCATAAATGGAATTGACTGGATCTTTGAGGTATTCTTCAAAAGCACTATCGACAGCATCTTTGAGGGTTTTGGTCCCACGTGAAACAGAGACCAGTTTACAACCGAGTATCTTCATTTTAGTAACGTTGGGGTGCTCTTTTTGAATATCGACTTCACCCATATGTATTTCACATTCAATACCAACCAATGCACAGGCGGTGGCTAAAGCCACACCGTGTTGGCCAGCACCAGTTTCAGCTAATACTTTTGTTTTGCCCATGTATTTGGCGAGCAGGGCTTCTCCAAGACAGTGGTTAATTTTATGAGCACCAGTATGGTTGAGATCTTCTCGCTTAAGAAAAATACGAGCACCACCAATTTTTTCAGTGAGTCGTTCAGCAAAATATATCGGACTTGGTCGGCCTACATACGTGGCATATAATTTATTGAGTTCATCTTGGAAGGCATCTGTTTGTGAAACGGTATCGTAGGCATCGTTGATTTCATTCATAATATCAACAAGATGTGGTGGAATAATTTGTCCACCGTATTCACCAAAATATCCATTTTCATCCGGCATATTACAGGTATTATCTGTCATAATTTTCTCCTGTCGGAGACGGTAGAGCGGCTGTGATGGATTCAAGTGGACAGACGGATTTATGCAGCACCACTCATGAAATGGATGCCTCAAAGTAATAATGTTATAACTACTCTGCATGGCATTGGCGCTGTGTTTTAGAGGAATCCAGATATCTATTGTTAAGAGGTCAAAGCCCATGGTTATTATAATGCGTTGTTAGGAAAAGATGGGCTTACATCTTGCGATGATACAGACCCAAGCCATGCCACCGTTTTTCGCACTAGCGCTGTTGGTCTTACTCCAGACCATCTGAAATAAAATAGAGAAATTGCATGTAGTTGTAACAGAGCCGTTTATAAGCACCCCGTAGCGTGGTTTACAGAACCAATCATATGTATGATCGAATTGATCTGATTGTCCATTTTTTTTTAGCATGGAAGAAATGTTAGTTCGCTTAATTGATGAAGATGAGGCGCTGTTTTATTTTATAGATAAGCGTCTTGATGTTATGATTGAGTATGGTCGTCGGATCATAGAACTGTGCGCAGGGCGTGTTGATGCCATATGGATGGGAGAAGATCTCGGCTTTCAGCGTGGCCCACTTATTTCTCTAACTCTATTTGAAGAACATGTACGCCCACGCTTGCAACTTCAATGAAAAAAAAGAATGTCCTGATTCTTCAGTGTCTGGGAACTTATCTATAGACCACCATCTGAAAGGATTCTTGTATGTTACATTTTTTACTCATTCCTTTAGCAGGAATACTTGCTCTCGGAACTGTTGTTTCTTCGGTTTCTGCCCAAGAAAGTGACGGAAATACTATACCGAATAGTATTTATGAAATAACTTCTACAGTGCGGGTGAAAAACCCACAGAAATTTGGAATGAATTTCCAAGGGAGTCCTTTTAAGCCGTGGAACGAAAGCCTGATGTACAATAATTGGGTCAATCAATGGTCTTTTGAGCCGATTTCCATACGTCATAATTTTCGTGCCACGGGCGGTGGCGCTGATTATATCGAAAACGTCAAGAAGGGTGAGACTGAAATCAACCCGACCAACGGCAAGTCGATGACCAGTTCTGGTGCTGATTATTACAAGCGTTACCCCGATGGTTTTTTTGATGGTGCTGATGTCTACTTGTTCCATGTGGATGAGCAGGGTGTCCATCAATACCGTAAGGACACGGTAAAGCGTTTTCTCTCAAGCGAATCCCGCATAGAGTTGTCTAGCAGCGGTGAGCCCGTACAAAAAGGCGATCTGTACCTTTTAGATATGCTGCGCTTAGAGGTGCCAAACGTCACCTTTAAAAGCGACCAGGCTCAACTTGTCCAGCGCAATCATTGGTTTAAGCCGACCAGAGACATAAATGTTACTTGGCGCTATGATGATCAGACTTTTTGCCCCGAAGGTGGTAGCACTGCCAGTATGCATATCAATCTTCCAGCGACGGAAAACATACCAAAGGACCGCGTTGCTGTTGGTATGGAACATCAGTACCTCCGCAGAGGTGGCAAAGAATTGAATTTCCGTCCAGGCAAAACTTATCGCTGTGAGATTTGGATGCGGAATGATAATTTAGAAGGAGAGGCCGTTGTTCAGGTTGGTGATCGAATTACGAAAACATTTACGCTGACTGACGAATGGAAAAAATATAGCTTTGAAGTACCCAACGTGAAGCCGATTAAACCCGGTGTTGCAGAGCCACTGCTGATTGGTTCTGTTGCTCGCGGATCATTCTGGATAGACAACCTCATCATTTATGAAGAAGGCGTACCACCATTTGCTATTTGGCCAGAACGCATCGAAAACCTGAAAGAATATCAACCTGGTGTTATTCGTGACATGAGTGGTCGCTTCAGTAAATCGCTTGATGCTTTTCTGTCGCACGGGTTTGAGCGTCTCAATACCTATGGGGATAAAGCGGGTGGTTTTTACAGTGGTAATCTGTCTTTAAAGCAATATTTAGAATTGTGTCGGGAGACTGGCGCAAAGCCGTATATTATGAGCTATATTCTTTGGACGGATGAAGAAATAGATCATTTCATGGAATATCTCGGTGCTCCCGCAGATGTCGGTTATGGCAAGAAACGTGCGGCTCATGGCCAGACTACTCCGTGGATTGATGAATTTGAGATTATCTATCTCGAATGTGCGAATGAAATGTGGAATGCTAATTTCGGCCCACAGGGGTATTCCGCCAATCCAGAATTAAGCGGAGCCATCTCCAACCGTTTATTCAAACGTGCGAAGGCAAGCACATGGAATACACAAGCCAATATTCGTTGTGTTGCATCAGCTTTCTCTAATTCGTTGTATCGAACACAAGATAGAAAAACGGGCAAGTGGAATATGAGTGATAAGAACAAGCAATGGACTATGCGCTGTGTTTCGCGTTCACTTGATGCTGACGTGATTGCAACTGCGCCGTCTGGTTATATTGGCGGGTGGGATGGAGACACCATAGCTGGGCAAAGTGACGAAGAGGCTCTGCAAACCAACTTATTTTACAGCCCTCGTTTGTTTGAACCGAAATTAGAAAAAGTTCAACTCTTGCGCAAAGAATTGGGATTGGATTTAGAAATGTTGATGTATGAAGCTGGTCCTGGTTATTTGTTACCAAATCCAACGGCTCCAATGGTTCCCGAAGAAGAGGCAATGCAAAAAATGATGGCGCTCTCCACCGCAACGCTCGATAATTTCCTATTCAGTAATTACAACAACGGTAACTGTTGTTATTTCAAATTTAAAGGTGGAACAAAATGGGCTACACATGCTAAAGGATTCAGCCATCCACTCACCGTGACGCTGGCACTCATGTTGCGTAATGTGTATTGTCGCGGTGCTATGTTGGAAATCAAAGAGACCTATATTCAAACCGTTGATTTACCAGAAATAGAAACCATGACCCAAACCACCCATGGCAAAAAGAAAAAGCGTACACGCAAGGCTCATCCAAATATGCGACTGACTCGTGTGTATTGTTATCAAGATGGTGATCGATATAGCTTCCCTTGCCTCAACCGTAGTGCTACGCAATCTCAACGCATTACCTTAAAATTACCCTACACACCACAGTCAGCATATACCATGTACATGCTGGGCGAAGGCCCGCGCGATACCAACCGTGAATCCTACACGACTAAAATACGTGAAATAAAAGGAACTGACTTCAAAGACGGTTTCAGTTTCGTGCTGCCGCCGGGTTGTTGCTGTACTATCGTTAATCACGCACAGTAAAAGAGCATGTATCACAGCCTCTCTTGTTTTATACGTGGGTATACAACGATGGAGGCTGTTTCTTTTCATAGACATTTTGAAAGACAGCTGATGAAAAAATCACAACAACATTTTTTTTGTACTGTCTTTGCTCTCCTTGTTGGTATTCAATGTCTTTGGGCACTTGACGTACAAGGGGTGGTTCTCTATGAAAATGGCAAGCTAGCGGCAAATGCTTTTGTTTATGACACCAAGCAACCACGTTTGTGTGCACTAACAGATACGCAGGGCGTATTTCGCCTGCGTATTCCCGAAGGGGTTAGCAGTCTTGTCTTACGAGCTTCAGGCCCAGCCAGTAAAACGGCCGAGCAAACGGTTGTGGTTGGAATAAATTCAACCATCACTCTACTGTTTCAAGATGCTGAATTAACAAAAATTGAAATAGGCTGCGCTTTGGCAACATCCTATCAACAACCTGGTGCACAATCAAAAAAGGAAGTTTCTCATTACGGAGACGAGCACAAACAATGCATTGCCGTCTATGAAGCATTTATGAATTCTACGGGAACCATTATCCAAGAAAAATTAGAAAATGGTCAGGACCTTGATGACGCGGAAAAACCATACCGCTACGTTGTGATTGCCGCTCTTGGGGCAGATAAGAAAAAGAAGAAAACGGAGTTCATGACACGTATAGGTGAACGCTATCTGGTATCTATGAAAAAAGCGTTCAAAGGTGGCCTCATTACAGAGGAAGATATAGCCAACATGCGTGATAACGCCGCTTTATCTTTCTGGTGGGGCATGCGTGAAAAACATCATGCACCGCCAGAAGCACCACATTATTTTGAGCCGTTTATTCAAAAGCCCGGCTATGGTGATCACATCTATGATATTGAAGCGCTGAGCCTTGAGGCGATCATGGAGAGCCCGTATTTCTCTCCGTACTCATCGTTGACTGCGGCAGAGTTTATTCGCCCCGAAGGACTGGGCATGTACTTGATGCGCTATGATTACTGGCAGAAATCGGCTGAGAACCCAGAAATGATGCAGGTTCGTGAAAACATGCCACCTCTCCTCGGCTTCAAAAAAGAGGATTATTTTAATTGTGGTGATTATATCGGCAAAAAGCCGATGTTGATTATGATCAATGAACTGGAAGACCGAACGGGTTGTGAAGCGATGAGTCATTATTTCAATCATCTCTACCGAGTCTATTCGGAGCACGTCGAAATAGTCCGCATTATGCGAGTTAGCGCCAATTATGGTGATATGCGTTTTGATGAAGTACTCTGTTTTGGAAACCCGCCGGATGAAAATCCCTTACAAGGTTTTTCCTATCGTCGTGGCGAGCTGGATTATGTGCCATGGCGCTTGGCTCGAACAGCCGTCATAGGATTTATGTTCATGCCAGACAGAATGTTGCCGACCTATGTTGATGATGTGGGTGCCAGAGCATCCAATGCCTTTAGTAACGGCCTGCACAAAGGCGGGCAGGGTGCATGGTTTTCCTTGATTGATAAAAACGGTCGCCGCATTCTTAAAAACTCCAGCGCTCCATATCAAAATCCAGAGCGAACCGCTCCCGCACAAAGTCTCAACGGTTTTTTCAACCCGTTCTATAGTGAAGTCCCTATTGAGGCCGCCATAAGAGGACTGCTTCGTAATGGTGGTGATATGGATGTGTCTCTGAAAGATGTGTCCTTCCCAGCTCAGCCCAAACGAATATTTCTTTCAGATGGCGGAACCTACGGGGTTGATTGCATCATAACGAGTGTTGATGTGGAAGCGGGTCTCGTGGGCATCAAAATGGTTCCGGTTAAAAATAGGCTGCGCAATAAACCGCATAAACACGTAAAAGAAGTTAATTTCACCGTGCAGGTAGGCCCTTCTACCAGATTAGAAAAATCAATCGCCGAGCGTCACCGAGAGACTCCTTGTGATGGTTTTGAGCACGTCTCGCTGGCAGCCTTTACCGTGGGCGATAAGGTATTTGTTGATTTTCCCTATCCTGAAGAACTCAAAACGGAAGTCGCCCTTCCAACAATGGCAGATTATATGGCGGCCAAAAGTGTGTTGGATAAAGAATCGCATGCCATAACACGAGAAAAAGGAAAAAGCATGGATGCAGCCGCCTATCGCTGGGGGCCAAATTGCGGGCCCAAACATATCACCCAACAATATCAAAAATTGGACATTGCTCAACTGGACGGGCGCACCATGCCTGCCTATAGAATAACGGATTTTAATGGTAGACGTGCGAATAAACACATGGTGTTTTGGGGAACGATTACAGAGAAGAAAAGCGACTCAACTACCAGCAACATCATCGTCGAAATGAATGAAAAAGATGCACAAACGCATGGCTATCGTCTGTGGAAAAAATATGAAGATATTGCCAACCCCACATTCGATGAACGCTATGATGGACTGGTTCCTGAATTGAAACGAAAAGCTGTGCAACGCTGGGCAGAAGGTGGTGTTGCAGCACGGCGTTACGAATTTATTATTGATAATTCTGTCAGTATTATCCGAAACGCAGAAGCTGAACGTTCCTATGAAGATCTAAAAATAGGAGATACCGTTATGGTGACCTATTACCCGTATTATGAAAGTCAGTATCAAAATAGTAAACCGATTTACGCCGAGCGAGTTGTTGCCAGTACCGCCACAGGTCTTTAAGCTATGAACAAAATGTTACGAATACTCATTCTTATACTGTGTACCTTTTCGTGGCTGTCTGCGATGTCTGTGCAGGAGATTGGACAAAAGACAGGTATAGAAGCAGGTTTGGTAGTTTTTCCTGAATTAACAGCATTTGAACAGGCACGGCCCTTTTTAGACGAAACCAGCTACGTTGTTTACGCGCAACAAGCCGATGCCGCACTGTGCAAAAAAATACGAGAACAAGCTGGACCCTTTCTCAATAGCAATTTTTATTTAGTGCAGGGTTCGTCAGAATACATTCACTTGGCAGACCGTATGGCCTGCTTGATCATTGTTAATCAGTCTTCTCAAAAAAATATCAGTGTGACATTGCGAGCGGAGCTTGAACGTGTACTTGCACCTGCTCGCGGTGCAGCGTTATTTAATGATGGCAGTGTTTTAACAATGCCCATGCCGCAGGGAGCAGATTCATGGTCACACCGATATCATAGCGCTGACCATGTGCGCGCCTCAGAGGATGCCACTATTAAGCCACCGTTTATGACCCAATGGCTTGGCCTACCTATTTTTGATGGCTATTGGGGCAGCAGTGGTGTTCT
The DNA here is from genome assembly GCA_016745075.1 of Planctomycetota bacterium. GTDB lineage: Bacteria > Planctomycetota > UBA11346 > UBA11346 > UBA11346 > JADGDD01. The sequence goes on from JADGDD010000005.1 coordinate 64,694, forward strand.
TGCTGGCGGGCGTTATTTCTTTTTGGGTGCTAGTCGTTTTGCAAAAGAAGCCTTGACCTTGCGGGTGCGCTCGCTGCACAACGGTTTGATTTTATGGGAACGAGGCTTTCAGTGGGAAAGCCCCAAGAATGGTTGTGGTGGCGGGTATTATCCGGGTCGGTCGGCAATGGTGGCAACGCCAGATACTTTCTATTTGGTTGATGAAGATGACGTGCAATTATTGAATCCAGAGACCGGCTTAGAGATCGATCGTATTACTGGGCCCATTAACGGTGGGCAAATTAAGTGGATGGGCGTAGAAGATAACAGGGTTGCCTTGCTTGCTGGAGAATCCGATGTGTATAAGGCAGGAAGCTTGCAGTCTACGCCAAAGAATACTTACGGTAAAACCCTTGCTGTTATTGATGCGGAAAGCAGACAGGTTCTTTGGACGCAAGAGGAATGCGCCAACATACGTGAAATGTTTATCGTTATGCGTGCAGGAAAACTTTATTATTATGTTACCGGAGAAGCCCTTGTCTGTCGGGATCTCCAGACAGGGGAAGAAGTCTGGCGTAATCAAAACGTAGAGGTGATGCAACGTTTGTCGTTTTACACAAAGAAAAAAATAAATCATATTTCTCAGCCAGGATTGGTTGCCTATCCCGAGGCACTTGTTTTTGGCGGCGCTTGGAGCACTGTTCTTTTTTTCATAGACCCAGCTACCGGAGCATTGATGTGGAAGTTGGATAATAGCAGAAAAAGAGATGCCTCTTTCATGGGAACAGCGGCACAAGGGCACTTTTTCTACGATAAAGTGTATGATTTGAAAACAGGATCAATTGTGAAGCCTTCTTTCAAAATGCCGAAAAGTGGCTGTGGTCCGTCTTTTCCCGTTGGTGATTATTTAGCAACAAGTTTCGGTGGTATTCATGAACGGGAATCCGGCAAAAAGGTTCGAGAGGTGGATGTGAAACCAGCTTGTGATTTAGGAATCCTTATCGGAGAATCAACTCTGGTCAGTGCCGGTGGTCAGTGTAGTTGTAATTACCCCATTCAGGGTTACCGCGCTTACGCACCAGCGACACAAGACCCGAAGCAGTGGCAGGAACCTGACCAGCGCCATCAAATAATTACCAGCTACACAGGTGGGCTCAAGGCAGATGCCAGTGATTGGCCAACCTTCCGGCAAAGTTTTACTCATGATGGTTCCTCTTCAGCATTGGTGCCAGAACAGCTTGAACAGCTTTGGAGTATGGGCTCAGATGGTCGATCTTTTTCTGTGAACGAAGAGAAACGAGCGCAGCGTTCCAGCAGCGCAGAAACCGAACGTCTCCCAACACCGCCAATAAGCGTTGGAGAAAAAACCTGGTTTGTTGACGGAGGTGGTGTACTTCACTGTATGATCTCAGCAAGCGGTGCGGTAGTATGGTCTTATACTTTTGATAGTGTGATATTATCATCGCCCACTTTTTGGCAGGGACGATTATTTGTAGGTGGGGGTGACGGTAAGCTCTATAGTTTAAATGCGAGCACAGGTGAATTGTTGTGGATATTCAAAGGAGCCCCAAGGGATCGCCGTATCTTTTGGTATGGGCATTTATTGAATACTTGGCCAGTTGTTGCTAGTCCTATTGTGCAAAATGGAACTGTCTTTTTTACCGCAGGTTTTCATCTTGATGATCGTGTGCATACTTATGCTTTAGATGCCAGTAGTGGTGCCGTTATCTGGGAAACTCATCATACAGATGTAAAAGGTGAGCCCGCTTTTCGTAGCCAAGGGCAAATGACCATTTCTGCCAAACAACTATGGCTGAGTACCGCAAGTATGATTCCAGGTTCGTATGATGTGGCAAATGGTACAGCAAGTCAGGACGGTTTGTTTGGAAAAAGAGATTTTTGTCGCAGAGGTGGATTTATCGGTATTTTGTGGGATAAATGGTTACTGTATGGCGGTGAGCGTATTATGACTACTGACGATACCTGGTCATCAGAATCCCCCACTCGGTATCTGGGTTTCTCTTTTCGCTCTGTTGATGAAAGTAGAAAAAAGATGTCGGTGCAGATGCTTTCCAACTCCCGTATCAACCCAGTTTGGGATGAAGAACACCTTTTTGCGGTGTGTAAAGATATTGCTCACCTACAAGGTTGGAGTAAAGAAACGCTTTCTGCGCAGTTGGAAGCAGGCGCAGTTACACCCAAGAGAAAAACGGGTATAACCAAAATTCCAACTTTAGCCCTGCAAGGAACAGGGAAGAAAGTCGCCGTTTATCCTGCATTACCTGTATGGAGTAATAGCGATGTGAAAGTGGTGGCAATGATTCTGGCACAAAATGCCATTATTACCACCCATGCTATTCCCACCGCAGGCAAACAATTTAGTATATGGGGCCTGAGCGCCTTTGATCGAAATACCGGAACAGTTTTATGGTCTGTGGAGTTATCGGTGCAGCCGATCATGGACGGTCTGAGCATGGATCGACACGGACGTATCTATGTTACCGCTCGTGACGGATCTGTTTGTTGTTTTGGGCAGTCACACTAAATAAAACATAAGGAGATAGGCTCTGACCAAAATAAGGCATGTTATCATTATGAGTCTCATCCTTTTGCTGAACAACCTTTTCAGTGCCGAGCGAAGCTTAGAAGACTGGCTGGTATACGCCCTTACATAACTGTCTCGGAAGAGGTCTTACTACTACAACATGGCTGTGCAGATGAGAGCTAGTAAGAAAAAACGCTATACAGCTGAAGAGCGAAAAGGACTGAGCCATTTCCGTACACGGATACAAGGAGATGGACTTGCCCTCGTGGATGCCGTGCTCAGCGGTAAAACACTTGAGGACAAAGATCAGCCTTATCAAAAAATAATTAAGGGATATATTCTTTGGGCTTTTGATAAGGGGGTAAAGAATTGAAAGACTTGTCATCAGAAAGAAGAAAACAGATTAAAGCATACGGGGAAGCGATAACGGCGCAGGCAGCACAATTGATTATCGCTATCTACAAAGGACACACCACCTTGTTGGATGCGGAATTCGATATTTTATGGCAATTTCGCATTTACGCAGCAAATTAATTATGGAATGTTGATTCATCCACATGATTTCTTGGGCCTTACCCACGTCAGCCCATCTGCTGGCTATCCTATTGGAGAGCTCTTGCGGAACTTGTACGTCTATGAATTTGAGCGTGTGTTGAAATGGAAAACGTATTGTTTACCCAATTCGCTGGCAAGGCCGATAAGGAGAGGGGACGAGTAATTGTAAAGAGTTTCTACTCCATGATACAAAAATTATTCATTCAAGAAAGGGATGAGAGCTTCAGCGTAGCGTTGGTAACCTCTTTCAGTCAGATGCAGGTAGTCGTACATAACATCTTCACAAATGCGGGCATCTGCTTCTAGAAAAATATTGCCAATGTCATGATGGATAACGCCGCTTGGCCAATCTTGCTTTTCCAGTAATGCGTTTGTTGCACAGACGGCTTGTCGAAGTGGTTCATCACTTTGTTGGCTACGAGGGAAGATTGCGAGCAGATGTAGTATCGCTTTTGGTAGTGCTTGTTGGAGGTTGTTGATAACCGTTTGTATACCACGAGCCGTATCCTCTGGGCTATGCTGTGCATTACCAAGGTTGTTAGTGCCGATGAGCAGAATGATATGTTTGGGTTTGAGCTGTTTGATATACGGATTGTTTTGTAAACGCCAAAGCAGGTGTTGTGTTTCGTCGCCACCAATACCGATATTAAGTGCCCCACGTGGAGCAAAATGGGTGTTCCAAGATTCAGGACCCTGCCCATGTATCCATTGGGCAGTGATGGAGTCTCCGCAAAAAAGAAGCTCACAGTTATCGGATTCGACGGCAGTAGCGGTTTTTTCCACCAAAGCTTTATGCGTATCTATCCAGTGAACACCTTGGTAATTTGGGTCTCTTTCACGAGGGGCGGCTTGGCAACTTTCAGGTAATGTTGGCACTGGCATTATGTACTCTCCTTGTGAGGCCATTGCAGTTATGGAATGATCTAAGTCAAGACTGTGTCAGTGGTGAGGCGAAGTGATCTTGTATACATACACAGCCATACGCTCTGTCCATGCCTCATGATGTATCCTTTAAGCGTATAGAGATACGCTTCCGAGAAAATTTTCCGCTCTACGTTTTGCCGATTCGCCATTTTAAGAGCGAACGGCATACACATGATTTTTTGGAAATTGCTATTGTTTTGGATGGAACTGCAACTTATCATATGGATGGAAAGAGCATGTTATGTGGAACGGTGTTGTTATGAAGGTGTCTGTGGTATAGTCTTGGTCAGAGGCTTTCTTAAGGATGCTTTCTAATAGTTTGAATGTACGCAAGAGGTATGTTTTTTGAATTATTTGGTTCCATGGCAATGACATAAATGACTATAAAATGAAATCCATAATGTTGCTGTTTTCACCTTTTATGAAATTAGATTACAAGTGAATCAAACAAGGCCAATCTGTTTGCGTAGTTATTGTGCCATTACAAACTGTAATGAAAGCGAAAGGATAAAGATGAGTGAAGATACTGTTGACTATGGCCCCTTGGGGGGGCTGATTGGGGTGTGGACTGGTGATAAGGGACTTGATGTTGCTCCTGAGCCAGAGGATGACAGCAAGAGTCCATACTTTGAAACCTTAACGTTTACTGCTGCGGGTGATTTAACCAATGCTGAAGAACAAAAACTGTCTATGATCCGTTACCATCAAGTTGTGCAACGCCAATCAGATGGTGGTGTTTTTCATGATGAAGTTGGCTATTGGATGTGGGATGCACAGGCACAAACGGTGATGCATTCCTTAGCTATTCCTCGTGCAGTGTGTGTGCTTGCCGGTGGTGTGTATACAGGACCAAAAAATGGCGAGATTATTTTAAATGTGGCAGCAAAAGACGGTGATGAAGACTGGGGAATCGTTCAGTCTCCTTTCATGCGCAAAAAAGCGCGCACTGTTGAGTTTCGTCAGACACTCAAGCTGACGGGCAATACCCTTGCCTATTCAGAAACCTCCGTTCTTGCTATTTATGGGCGAAGCTTCGAACATACTGATGAAAATACACTTACTCGTCAATAATATTGGCATATCGTCTCTACTGTGAGCTGTTTTCTGCGGATTTTTAGTGTTATAGTTCGATAGAAAATTGTAGATATTAAAGAGTAAACAATGTCTGACTGAGTTGGCGTACTGCTATATTCTCTGGCTGTTTAGTCGCTTTGTGTGAAAATAGATAACAACAAGAGATTCCTTTTCTTGTTGTTATTGCTCAGATAATATCGCCAGATATTTAGACACTTCCTTTGCTCGACTTGCGCCTGATACGTGGCTGGTGTATTCTTCTTATGAGGAGGACTGGCCATGACGAAGGACGTGAAAAGAAAGAGTGATGAATCTCCTATTATTCGACTTAAAAAGAAACGGTATGAAGCGGAGCTTGAGCGTTTACATGAAGAGCTGGTACGCTGGCAGTATTGGGTGCGGGCTAAAAAGCTGAAAGTGGTTGTTCTCTTTGAGGGTCGTGATGCGGCAGGTAAAGGTGGGACGATTAAGCGTATTATGGAACCGTTGAACCCACGTGGTGCACGGGTCGTAGCTTTAAACAAGCCGAGCGAAACAGAATCAAGTCAGTGGTATTTTCAACGTTATGCACCACATTTGCCAGCAGGTGGGGAGATTGTGCTCTTTGATCGTAGTTGGTACAATCGGGCTGGAGTTGAGCGAGTTATGGGTTTTTGTACTGATCATGAGTATCGTGAATTTTTACGTTCTTGCCCAGAGTTTGAACGGATGTTGGTACGCAGCGGTATTATTCTTCTCAAGTATTGGTTTAGTGTCAGTTACGATGAACAAGAGCGGCGTTTTCAACGTCGGGCAACGGATGTGCGGCGCAGGTGGAAGCTGTCAGATATGGACATAGAATCTCGCGCTAAGTGGAGTGAATACGCTCGTGCTAAAGACGAAATGTTTTTCTACACAGATATTCCAGAAGCACGGTGGCATACCGTAGAGGCTGATGATAAACGTCGCGCTCGTTTAAATTGTATTAGGCATATTCTTAGTAGCGTTGAGTATGAAAATATTATTCCACCACCAATAGAACTCCCCAAGCGTCCTGAACCGGATGAGCACTACCGTCGCCCAAGTAGGGAATCAAATATTATTATTCCCGACTATTATCAACCGTGATGAGAGTTAAAAGAAGACGGCCTGCTTGAAACCAGTGAGAACGCTATCAATTCATACCATTTGTTGGTTGTGAAAGTCGCTTTTTTGCAGCAAAATTATTTTTGTTCTTTTAATCTGTTTTAATTACCTATGTATAATGACAGGAATATTTTCATCAAAAGTATTACTTAGCCATGCTGTGTTGGTGTGATGAAATGTTTGCGGAATGGCAGCATTGTTGATTGATGAAAGCCGTGTTTTTCATAAAATTTATGCGCGGAATAATTATTGGAGTCGGTAAACAGTGTTACTCTTGCACATCCTCTGTTTTGAACATGGCTCATGGCATACTCTATCAGTTGGCCCCCAAGACCTGTGCTTCTTGCTTCTGGGATGACAACCATGTCTTCTAGGATAGCGACTTCTGTTCCCAGAGCAGTTGAAATTGTGTACAACATGACAACCATACCCATGATCTCATCAGATTTTTCAGCAACAAAAATCTCTCCTCTCTCATTATTTGAGATGATTTGCTTAAGCCCTTTGGCTTGCGTCTCATAATCTGAGACAAACTCTTGTTCTTGGGTAAATAATATATTGAGTATATGACAGAGGGAGGGTATGTCTTCCTTATTTGCAATTCTCAGTAACATATTCTATAAGACCTCAGCTTTTTTCTGTTTGAATTGGTATTGTTCTATTGTATTTTGCATGTTAAATGGAGAAGTTTTTATAGTGATATTTTACCTTCAAAATATATTGTGCATCTACCAGACATTAAAACTCGCTCATCCATATTTGTACAAAATAACTCTCCACCTCTAGGAGAAAGTTGCAAGGCATGGAGTGTGTTTTTCTGTAGACGATTTGCCCAGAATGGTATCAATGTACTGTGGGCAGAACCCGTAACAGGGTCTTCAGGCACTCCACCACTTGGTGCAAAAAAACGAGAAACAAAATCGCAATTCTGCCCTTTGGCTGAAGCTATCACGGCAAAACAATCGACTGCTGCCAATGCATTCATGTTTGGCGCAAGAGATGTGATCTGTTCTTCATGCTCATACAAGAGTAGGTAGTCTCTCGATTTGTATACGCTAACAGGTTCAAGACCAATACTTTCGATAAGCCCTTCAGGGGCACTGCATTTATGAGGCATTCTTGATGGAAAATTGATTTCAATAAGATCTTCTTTTCTTTGAGCAATTACCTGTCCTGAAGCTGAAGAGAAGATGACGGTATCTAATGTTGGTTTGAGCACATTCAGTAGTAGGAATGCTGGTGCTAGGGTTGCGTGCCCACATAAATCCATTTCTTGAGTGGGAGTAAACCAACGTAATTCAAAAACATCTGTCTTTTCAACAATAAATGCCGTGTCGGAAAGATTGTTTTCAAAGGCAATATTTTGAAGGACTTCATTTGGAAGCCATTTATCCAGTAGGCATACACCTGCTGGATTGCCAGAAAATGGATGCTCAGTTGTGAATGCGTCAATTTGATAGTAAGGTATTTTCATGATGTTGCCTTTTAAACTCTGCCAAAATATTTGATGCTACGGCTAATGAATTGTGTTTTGTACAAGCTGTAATGAAATTCCATGAATTTGTTAACCGATACCCCGTTTACCGGTTCTGTTTATGTGAGTCCGCTAGAGAGTTGCACTCACTTTCCGCAGCCCATTCTCCGCGCAGTTTTGCGTATAGGTGCATGTCAACATGCTTGCCTCTGACATAGTTGGCCCCACGAGATGTGCCTTCTTTTATGAAGCCGCATTTTATGGCTACTTTTTCTGAGGCTAGATTTTTTGTATCCATTCTAATTTCTAGTCGATTGATGTGTAGTGAGCTAAATAAATAGTTTGTTAAGAGGTGGACTGCTTGGCTTACGATGTTTTTCCCTCTTTGTTCAATATTAAATAAAGTGTAGCCAATTTCTCTTGCATTAAAGTATGGAACAGATTTGAAATGCCAAATGGTTCCTATCATGTTATCATCAGTATCTACGATGAGCAATGTTTCATGATGTTCCGTTGAGAATCCATCTTCTTTAAACTGTTGTTTTTTTTGTTGAGGAGAGGTTAAGCTACAGGGTAAGTACTCGCCTCTAATACTGAGATCATTACCTAGACGAATGAAATCGTCTAAATCTTTTTCTTCAACGTGTCTTATTTTAATATTTTCATTACTGAGCATATTTTCTCCTCTGTGGAACGAAGTGTAGGGGCGGTGCCAATCGAAGAATAAGCCCTTGTGAGATGCGAAAAGACAGCGTTGCTAGGAATAATGCTATAGCAGAGGTAGTACCTGTGCAAGGGATGTGTGGTTGCATAGACTACGATGTAAAAAAATCTCCTTTGTAAGCTGTCCGTTTTCAGATGGGTGTAAAATGTTGTAAAAAAATACGACATGTGTGCGAGGCACCTTGCAATATATGTGACGTTTAGCGATGGGGACAGCTAGATGCCTAATTTAAGTTGGTCAGAGACTGATTGCTGTAAAGATATGGTAGTTTGGATGGCCGCTTATCAGGCATGGGGGGTGCTGCACGATTTCTCTCTTGCACATGTTAATCTTAAGCATCTCCAAACGACTTTTATCTGTCATTTACCTCATTAACGCAGCCAGTAGCCTATTGCCATAATGCGGTTTGCTGTTTTCAGATAGAGTTGTTTACTTGATGGTGTGTTCACTACGGATCAGAGTGAGTTTGAATAGCTTCTCTTCAGATAGGTTTTGGTGAAGACTTTTTGTGAGAGATCAGCTGGTGGTTGATGGCTTTATTGTGCTCGCCCTTTCCTTCTTCTGTATGTTTATAGGCTCAGAGCATGTTCCGCCTGCTATGTGTATTGCTTTTGGCGCTGCTGTGGCTTTCTGCTGAGGCGGTTGAGTCTGCTCTTCCTGTACAGGCAACACAGGAGGAACAGAGTACTCGCATTATTCTTTGTGCGGGGCAGGCAGATATTGGTTTTGGTATTAAAGAATCTACCCTAGCGCGGCAACGGCCAGAGATGTGGCAGTGGATGCAAAGCCGGTCCTCTGCTATTCGTTATTCGTGGCGTTATATCAATCAACGTACCCGTTCGAGCGGTGACCGCATTTGGCAACCTTTGCGTGGGGTCACGCTTCCAGAAGTCAGCATGGATGAGCGGGTTTTTGGTGAAGAACATATTATCGCTTATTATTTGTCGTATTATTATAAAATATTGGGGACAGGGCAACCAGTTGCGGTGATTAAAGTTGCAAACAACGATTCATCGTTGTTGTTTGATTGGACTCCCGCTGATATCTTGCAGCTACATACCGCAGGCAAAGGCTTGCAATGGCAGGGCGGCTTTATGTATGAGCATTTCCGTGAGCAGGTGGCTGCATCGCTGGAAAAGATGCAGGAGCGAGGCGAGGCATGGGATGTGGCAGGCCTGTTTTGGCACCAAGGTGCTGGTGATGTACAAAATCCAGAGGCAGCCAAGCGTTATAGTGATTTACTGCGTATTTTTATTGATGGTGGCAGCGTTGCCTTGCCAATTACACCAGCACAAGAAGACCTTGGTGTGCTTACACAAGCAAATGGTGAGCAGGCGATTTGGGCACAAGGTGTCCGACAAATGCTTGGACAAGCACAGCATAGTGTCGTTGCGGTGTCACCTCATTGGCATATGAGTGGCCGTCCTGATTGGGGACCACGAGCAGAGTGGGAAGATAATTTAATCGCCATTCGCTCAGGCTTAAAAGAGTGGGCCGCAGAAGACGGGCGTACGCGTTTAGTCTCTGTTGATGATATGCCTTTGGAGCAGGGATGTTATCATTCAGATGCAACGCTTATTGAAGTGGCAGAGCGCATGGTGCAAGAATGGTTGGATCAAGAAACTGGCGGGCAATTAAGTTTATACGAATTGAAAGCGTTAATTCACGAGCGTGATTGGAAAATGCATATGCGTCAGCGTATTGCCCTCTTACGCAGAGCAGTGCGGCCATTGGCAGTTTTGTTGGATGAAAAAGTTTTGCCCAACCTGATAGAGGCTCTTGTTTATTCTCCTGCATTCCCAAGCAGCACTGTTTGTCGGTCGGCTCTTGTTTGGGCACGGCATGAGGAACGGCAACGGCAATTGGCTACTGTTTGGGAAGCTGCAAAAATGTATGTGTCTGCTCAGCCATATAGAGGTGAGAGCGCTCTGAATCCAGCTATTGGTTTGGCAGAAATTGCTTTTGCCTATAAACGTGCCGCAGAAGAAATGGGTCGTCGCCGTGTGTCTCAAGCTGTCATGAAACGGGTTGGAAGAATGCTTTGTGATAATCGTTTTGGCAATTATCTGAAGCAAGCAGAACGGGTCGGAACAGCAACAACTCCTGGCACCGTGTTCACGCCAATGAGTATTTCTCATGAATGGCAGGAACTAGAAGAATATAGAACTCGTCAGCAGGTATTGTTCCAGCGTGTCGTAACATTATTTGATGGTAGTACACGTAATTTGTCACTCAGCGATCTTTTCATGACGGTAGCCAGTAGACATCCAGTGGTAGAGCACCCACGTTCTATATACAAAGTTATGCGTTATCGTGCCCAACAAAAACGCCGCCAACGTGGCCTCCTCTTATTGCGTTATAGTTATCAAGAATGGGGTGATGAATACCGAGAAGTTCTGCTCCGTACTCATATACCAGTCGGCGCACTCTACGGAATTCAATACATAAAAGAATCTCTTAAGCAGTAGGAACGGTAGAATATGTGCTGAGAATGCGCCAGCTCAGGCTCTTCTATTCGCCTTTATGCTCTTCAATATACCGAAATTGTGCAAGCATGCCACGCAAGACTTCGCAGTCTTTGGTGGTGAAGGGCATGCGTCGAATGAAGGAACGGAAACGTGGTGTAAAGTGTTCTAAAGAAGTACGGCGGAAATAATTAAATTGAACAAGGGTTTGGGTCCAGTCATCTATTAAGGCCTGAACAGTTGCGTCTTCTGCGAGTGTTGGGATATTGTTCGCGTTTGCATGTGTATTGGTGGTGGCAAGCGCATGCAGAGTAATGGCAACAGCGTGAGAAAGATTATAGCTTGGGTATGGTCCTGGTGTTTCTATGTGTAACCAATGACGGCATAGTTCTAGTTCATCACGGTTGAGGCCATGGCTCTCGTTGCCAAAAACGACAGCGGTGCGTCCTTGGTTGCCTAGGAGCTCAGGAATGTCTGGTAAGCCAATGCCTTTACCAGCATCGGCACCGCGTGGTCGGGCGCTGGTGGCAATGGTGAGGGTACAGTCTGCGATGGCTTCCCGCAGGGAATGATAGATCGGTGCATTTTTCAAAAAATCCCAATTATGATTTGAAAACTTCCGACAGTCATCGCAATCAATTTCACACAGTGGTGTCACCAGACGTAAATCTGTTACCCCAGCATTACCACAGGCGCGCGCAATCATGCCAAGATTGACGGGACCGCTTGTACGAACGAGGACAACGCAAAGAGTATCTGTAGCGGCCATTATTGTTTCTTTCTCGGTTTGTTCGGTTGTGATGGGCCAGGATCTTGAGCTGGGTCAAGAAAAAGATTTGTTTGTGCAGGCCGCCGAGCAGCCCACCAAAACATGCCTGCGGCGGCAAGCATAAAAGGAATTGATAATAATTGGCCACGGCTGAGATGCATAAAACCATAACCAATGTGAGCATCGGCTTCGCGCCAGAATTCGCCAATAAAACGAACCAGTGTGTAAGTAAATAGAACGGTACTGACAGTAAGGCCTGGTTTATTATGACGTTTATGAACGTATAAAGAAACACCAAGCAGGAGGAGGCCTTCAAGGGCCGCTGCATAGAGTTGGCTGGGGTGGCGAGCTTCGGCAAAAGTATTTACAAAAGCGTACCACGGATCTGAATAACGAATGAGATCTGGATTATAATATTCTGGTCGCATAGGATTCTGAGAAAAAACACGCACACCATGTTCAACTAAAACTTGATTTGAATATTTACCTTGAGGAATACAAATCGAATCTGAAAATTTTACTGCCCACGGAACATCAGTGCTGCGGCCCCATAATTCTCCATTAATAAAATTAGCGATTCGTCCAAAGAAGACACCAACCGGTAATACCGCGGCAGAGATGTCAAACATACTCAAGAGATGGCGTTTACGAGAACGGCAAAATAACCAAATACCTACGCACATACCAATAATGCCGCCGTGACTGGCCATGCCGCCATCATTAACGCGCAACACTCCCCACCATGGAATACCATCACCGAACTCAATAAATAAAGACGGCTGATAAAATAAGCAGTAACCTAAACGACCACCTGCAACCATACCGATGCCAAAATACAAAATAAGATCGGCAACTTCACTAGCAAAAAGTGGAGCGCGATGTTGTTTGCACCAATGCAAAATAATCCGCATACCGCAAAATAATCCAAGAATATAAGAGAGGCCGTACCAGCGAACGGCAATGCTCTCAGTTATACTCAACAAAATCGGGTCTAAATCATGAATCCAATAGTCCATACAAGGGCCTTTGCTTTGAGGGAAATATTACCTACCAACCAACGTGCGCGATTAAGCGAACGCTTATGCTGTTATGAGCTTGTAAGACATCTTCACTGAGTGCGCCTTCGGTAAATGTGTCTTCATGAAATGGTTGCCAGATATCGAAGGTGGTGCTGAGGCCATAACGAATGCCAGTGCCATCTTTGGGGAGATCGCCCCAGAAGGTACGTAGGCCAAGTCCGCCTTGTACCACAGCAGCACCCACTTCATGTTGCTGTGCAAACTGGGGGTTGGGGCCTTCTATATGAGTATTTTCATAACGGTAACCCAGGCCAAGGTAACTAAATGGCTGAAATTGCCAGCCGTCTTGCAATGGCAGAAAAGCAAGGTCAAGCCCAACAAGAGCTTGTTGTGAGCGCAAAGTATTATCTGCCCATTCTACACCTGGCACACTACCAAAACGATAATCGACAAGCACGGTGGCGAAGTCAGCAAAACGTCCAAGCTTGTGTGTCCACTGTGGCCGCCAGCGAAATTGCACACCGATACCATAGCTGTTAATGGTGGCCCCAATTTCTCCCATAAGTGTGGCATTATTCTGCCCAGATGGGTTTAAGGGTCTGTTCCATAGGCCACCAACGCTTCCCATGGCAGCTTCGTTCTTGAGATTATAACCGCCTTGAAAAAAGAAGGAACCAACACTTGCACCATAGGAAATCCAAGTGCCATCTTCGTGCTCAGCAACAGCTTCAGTAGTGCGCGTATCGTGTTGGCCAGCTCGTATTTCTTCACGCAAGCCCAGCCACATGCCGCCATCTTTACCCATTAACATGCCACGTAGGCCAAGTGCGCCTTCAAATGTTCCGTTTGTGGTCAGTAAATTGCTTACATCTAAACCAAGACCCCAACGACCAGAGGGGGCGAAAGGGGCAACATGTAAATGAAATGGTAGGGTTTTGGTAAAAATCCACGAGCCATGTAGCCCAAGCCATGCGCTATTGGTGCCGTCTTCGTAATCAAGATCGACGGTATTAATACCGCCAAGTTCATGCCAGTTATTTTGAATGAAAGCACCACCATGTTTGCCGCTGAGCCGTATGCCAGCACTGGTGCCAAAGAAGGAGGCAATGGGAGCATCATGCCGTTCGTACAAGACATAGGTTGCGCCTGTACTCAGTTCATCAGAACGATGGCCAGCAGTAGTGTTAGTTGCTTTTACGGTGAGGGTGCTGTGGTCCAAACTAGCAATCCATTTATCACCAAAACGATGGTAAAGGCTCATCGCATTTGTACGAAAATCATCGGAGTTTTTACCAATTTCTCCACCAAAGGCATCGTTGGACCATGTTATCCAGGTTTCTGGCAGATTGCCGGGTCGAGGCGCCTCAGGAATGCCAGGAATAGCCGCCGCGTAGGCAGCCGCCATTGGCAGGGCCAGCAAATAGCTCATTCTTGTTGTAGGCAGTAGATTCATAGTATGGCCGAAGAATAAGACATGAATGCTAAAGGCAAGGTGGGTACGGGTATGAGCAGCACAGATAGATCAGTTCGAGATGGCATGGGTGATGGCGCATCTTCGTTTACCGAATGTAAGGACAGTCCGATTGGTGATCATGTAGCCGATCAGTTGCTGACCGAAAGTCGACAAACAAAATATAAACAAGTAATTGCCCGCCGTACACGTAGACTGGTTGTGGTGGTGGAAGACTGTTACGATCCGCACAATGCCACCGCGATTATGCGTACCTGTGATTCTTTTGGCGTACAAGAAGTGCACGTGACCACAGCTCGGAATACCTTCCGGATTAATAGTCGCATTAGCCAAGGCACACATAAATATATAGACTTGTTTGTGTACCCCCACATAGAAGATGCCTATGCTGCTTTGCGTGAACGAGGTTACACGATTTTAGTTACCGACCTCCGTGCCGAAAGCATTAAAGATTTACGCATTGTCAAAGAAAAGCTAGATGAGCAACCTTTGGCCATTGTTTTTGGTAGTGAGGCTAAAGGCGTCTCTCAAGTTGCGACTGATCGTGCTGATGGCCACTTCCTTATACCCATGTCTGGTTTTACCGAAAGTATGAACGTATCAGTTGCTGTAGCCGTTACTGTACACGCCCTTCGCCAAGATGCACTCAACACAGATGCTCCCGGTGATTTGAGTGCAGAAGAACAAACAGCACTCTATGAAAAATGGGTTCGCGCCCATAAGGGTAAGGCTGCCGCGGTATTGCTTGATGGGAAAATACTTCAACCAAGTAGTGGTGAAGATCGTAGTGGCGAGCCTTTAGATGAATACTCCGCCTAATAATACACACTCAATTTTTCCCTAGCCTCATAAAAAGCTTATCAATTTTGATCAGCGATGTTTTTTGTAATCATAAGATTATTAACTTATATTCCGATCAGCTTGGTAATATTCTTCTTTGATAAAGAGTGTCTCTGGGACTATCATATTTTATGTAGAGGTGCACAGTTTGATAAGAATGAGACTATATTGAATCTGTATTTTTTGTGGCAACGCTTATGTGTACACAGTTTCCGGTGCCGGAATAGCGTAGGCTAGGGAATGCGGTTTTTTTAGCCAAGGCAACGCCGCGACCGTGACTGTGAGTTGCTCGATTTGGATCAAAGTCGAGGTAGTGTTTATAGTCAAAGCCGTCTCCAGGGTCTTGGATGGTGACATTGAGTTGCTGACCATCTTTGCTACGAGAGATCATGCAGTGGGCGTAACTGTTTCGGCGGTTGGGTTCGTCTATACGACGTTGTATTTCTGTTAACCATGCGCCAAAACCAGTAGTTAAGATGTGACTTTTTTCACTGTAGCCGATACCTGCAATGCCATGTTCTACGGCATTGCAAAGAAGTTCAGAAAAACCAACGAGTGCACTCTTTTTATTATCGCACATTAGTGAGAGAGCATAACTTAAACAACGGGCTTCTTCCATAGTACGGAATTGAACGGTCCAATGAGAGGTTCGTTGCATGAGCATTTGTAAGTCATCTAATTGTTGGGTGACGTTGCTTTGACGCTGCCCGCGTGCAATGGCGGTGCTTACTAGCGGCAGAACTTGTTTTATGTCTATAGGTTTAGTAATATAATAAAATGCGCCAAGTTTGTAACCATGAGCAATTTGATCTACATCATTGAGCGCTGTTTGTAAAATAACTGGAATGTCTCGGCTTTGTGGGGTTGCTTGCAATTGTTTGAGGACGGAAAATCCATCCATTTGTGGCATCATAATGTCTAGGAGTATACATTCAAAGTCTTCTCTCTGAACACGTTCAAGCGCCTCAATGCCTGTTTTGGCAAAGTAGACATCGTAATAATTTTCAAGCAATTCTCGCAGCAACTGAAGATTGGAAACCTCGTCATCCACTAAGAGTATTTTTTCTTGTCCGGTCATTATTTTTCCCCTTCAGTGTTCATCTGCTGTACGATGAAATCGTGAACGATAGTATATTCAAAATTATTAAGATGGTATTCTTGTTTTTTTGCTAATTCGATAGTGCTGTCTACGCGGATGCAGCCTACTAATTGACATTGTTGTTCGGTTGTCAAATTCCCCCGTTGGAGTGCCGAAAGGAAAGGACTGTAGGTTTGTTTACTCCAGCGTGTGGATACTACGTGTGTGGACTCTTGTTCTACATGTTCATCAGGAAATATATCCCAAACCTGTTGAAGTTCTGTAAAGGATTGATTGAGCGTGTGGAGGTGGATTGGTGCTGTAACGGAATCTTGTGTTTTCCCAGCTTGCTCAAGAGCAGCGGCAGAGTGTGCTAAAGGTTCTGCGCTGAGATTACTGGCAACGCCACGAATGGCATGTGCATAGTTTATAACGATGGGCCAGTCTTTGTCGGCAATAGCTTGAGTTAGTATTTTTACATCGTCAGCATGTTCGAGCAAAAAGTTTTTAAGGACTTGTAGGCACTTTTCTATGGTGCCCCAACGATCTGCAGCTTCATCTATGTTGATGCCTGGTATTGTTTGTTGAAGATGTGATGAAGGGGGTGTCTGTAAGGGGGTGGCCGATGTGTTTGGGCACATATTATTCATGACTTGAGCAAGCTCGATAAAATCAATTGGTTTACCAACGACAGCATTCATACCTGCGTTCATATAAGTATCTTGCTCAGACCTTAAGATGCTGGCCGTGAGGGCGATAATGGGAATATCACGTTGCTGGTGAAATGTTGCATTCTGACGTATGTGTCGTGTGACTTCTACCCCATCCATAATTGGTAGATGCACATCCATAAGAATAAGATCAAAGGAATCAGTTTTGAGAATTTCAAGAGCTTCTTGACCATTTTCAGCCAAAGTCACGGTATGTCCAGATTGTTGTAAGCGTATTTGCATTAGCTCTTGGTTGGCAGGTTGGTCTTCTACTAAGAGGAGCTGCATGGTAGCAGGCGGATTGTCTGTCTGTATTGTCTCAGCTTTGTTGACAGGTGCGTGAGATTGTTCGCATGGTACTTTTAAAGAGAAGGTGCTGCCTTGTCCTATGTGGCTTTTGAGCCAGATATGTCCACCCATTTGTTCGATGAGTTGCGCAGAGATATACGTACCCAGTCCAGTCCCACCATATTTTCTAGCAGTACTGGAATCAGCTTGTACAAAACGTTTGAAAATATCTTGTTGGCGATCATCTGGGATGCCAATACCAGTATCGGTGACAGAACAGAACAAATGTTTGTTTTCGTAGGAACAATGGACGGTAATAGATCCTTCTTCTGTGAATTTAATAGCGTTGCTGATGAGGTTTATAAGGATTTGACGCAGTCGTCCAGCATCAGCAATGAGTATGTCAGGCAAGTTTGGATCTATATCTATAAGTAGTTGTACAGGGTGTTCACCAATCAGTGGTTGTACAGCGGCACAGACATCTTCTATACTTTCCCGAATAACAAAGGGGATGTCTTCAATCATTAATTGACCACTCTCTATCTTACTGGCATCTAGAATATCATTTAAGATCGCAAGTAATGACTGAGCGGAGCGAGAGACGGTTTCTAAGTGATGGCGTTGGCTTTCTTGTAGCGTGCTCTCCAGTACGATGTTAGTCATGCCAATAATCGCATTCATTGGTGTGCGGATTTCATGGCTCATGTTGGCAAGAAAAAGGCCTTTGGCTTCCGCAGCTGTCTCAGCGAGTTCTTTTGCTTGTGCAAGTTCTTGCTCAACTTGTTTTTGAACGGTGAAATCGGTCATAGAACCAACAAAAATGTGGTTGCCGTTCACTTCTGCATGGCCAACAGATAAGTGGATTGGTATAGGGGTTCCGTCTTTTCGTTCGCCAATTACTTCTCTACCAATACCAATAATATGGCTTTTTTGGGATGTAAGGAATCGGTGAAGGTAGCTGTCGTGTTTATCTCTGTCTGGTTGTGGTACGAGTATATTAATATTGTGTCCGACCATTTCATTTTTGTTGTAACCGAACATGGTCTCAGTTGATTGGTTGCAGTTAATGACTCTCCCAGATTCATCGATGGTGACAATGGAATCAACAACGGTATCTAAGATTGCCTGAATGCTGGCGGTTTGTTCAGCAATTTCCGCTTCTAAAGAAATTTGTGATGTATGGAGCTGCTCTAAAGCCTCTTCTCTATCGGTAACATCAGAGATAATAAATACGCGTAAATCTAATTGATCAATGGTGGCACTGCTGACTGCTATTTCTGCATAACAGGTTGTATTGTGTTCCCTTTCTCGTTTGCAGCGATGAATTCCTGTTTGTGGTGCTCCTGTTGTTTTTTGGTAGAGTTCTGGCAAAACAGTTTGTATGTCTGGTTCTTCCCCAACCTGTAATTCGAACATATCAGCAGCGCGCTCATTAAAATCAAAGACTTGTTGGTTTTGTTTTGTTACAATAATTGCATTTGGAGCAGATTGAAAAACTGCCTGAGTAACGGCCAGTTGACGTTGAAGCAGATCTAGAAATGGGTTGCCCATACGAATGAACAGCAAACAGCCGCCTGCAATACAAATGATACTAATGATGAGTGTCAGTAGTCCTGACTCTATTGTTGGTTGCAAAATTTCTTTCATTTCAACTTTGACAACAATACCAAATGAACGGTTGCCGATACTAATAGGTTCATAGGCAGCAAGTACCAGAGTACCACTATAATCTTGAGCGACAATGCTGCCGGATTGGCCAGCAGTTGCGAGCTGCATGGGGATGGCAGTGTCTGCGGAAAGAGCGATACTTCGTTCTTGGCCGTGGGTTATGTTTCCGTTTTCGCGGTCAATAATTGGGGTTCGGTTGTGTAATAGGAAATGCATGCGATTGCCGCGTTTTTCCGCAAGCACAAATTCTTCATGTTTACCAACATGTTCATATCGTGCTTGTGCATCAATGATTTGGCTGAGCGTTGCCTCTACTGCTCCACCAGAATAATCTTGCGCACTATATTGTTTATCAAAACGACCAACTGCTTCAATGAAATGCTTACGGAAGAGAAGGTCCTCTTGTAGGCGCTCTCGTTGTGCTTCAAAAGTTGCATACGCACTAAAGGTAAGAGCGATAAGCACTACAATAGAGGATATGGCAACCATTAAAACGATGAGCCGTGTTGCTCGGCGTTTGTGTGTGTCTGCTTGTGCCATTCGGTATGTATCGGTTTGTGTTCTCTTGCCCATATTCCACGAGTATACCTCCAAAGATGTTCTTGTGCAAGGTGAGCAGTCAGAACGATAAATCTTGCTAAGAGCTTTGCCTGTTCTCACTCTCTAAGTTAGAGGAACTGTTCTTGATGGTAATATAGACCCGTTTTAGGTTAATTATGCCGTAGATAAGGTCGTCGTGCTTGTGTAGAGTAGAGTCATAAGGAGACAGCAATGTCTATGGCGATGACCACACGAGAGCGTTTTCATGCAGTATTGAACCGTCAAGATTTTGATCGGCTGCCATTGATAGAATGGGCTTCTTGGTGGGATAAAACTATTGAGTTTTGGCAAGGCGAAGGGCTTCCCAAAAACATAGATAGAAATTCTCTTGATATGCTCGATTATTTTGGTCTTGATCGTTATCAGCAGTTCTGGTTTCGTAGTGTCCATTGGAAATGTCCGAAGCCTAATGCACAGGAGGCTGGACATGGAGCGGGTATTATTGAGTCAGACATGGATGCCTATGAAGCTATTCATGAATATATGTTTTCCATAGAAGATGGCTACCCGATCAATGTACAAGCATTGGCAGAGGGGGCGGCCAGACAGGCGACAGGTGATACTGCTGTCTGGTTTACCTTTGATGGTTTTTTCTGGCTCGCGCGGACCTTGCTTGGTGACGAGGAACACATGTATGCGTTTTATGATGAGCCAGAGTTGCTGCATCGTATTAACCAAGAAAATGTAAACTGGATGCTGAAGATGATTGATGAAATCTGTAAGGTGTGCACACCAGATTTCATGACCTTTGCAGAAGATATGAGTTACAATAAAGGACCAATGATTTCTGAGAAAATATTTAATGAATTTATGAAGCCGTACTATGAGCAAGTTATTCCAGCGCTCAAAGAACGTGGCATTCGTGTTTTCATGGACTCTGATGGAGACATTAGTTCTTGCGCCTCATGGTTTGCTGGTGCTGGTCTTGAGGGTATGTTACCCTTAGAAAAACAATCTGGTATTGATATGGCGCAAATGCGCGCAGAAAACCCAGATCAATTATACATAGGCGGATTTGATAAGTTAACGATGTTTGCTGGTGAAGATGACATGAGACAAGAATTTGAACGCCTACTCCCCGTGGCCCGCCAAGGCGGTTATATTATCAGCCCAGATCACCAAACGCCACCTGGTGTGACCCTCGAACATTATAAAACCTACATGCAACTATTTACTGAATACGCTTATAAAGCGGCACAGTAAGAAAGGACTATTTATGAATATTGATGCGCATTTTGATACAAAAAGTAACCATTTAGCCCCAGAGAGCATAGAACTTTTTCAGGAAAATGGTTTTATCCGTGTTCGCGGGCTTATTAGCCCTGAAGAAGTGGAACAATATAAAGCAGCGGTAGAAGAAGCATTGTTTGAAGAACGGAAAAAAGATCCAGAACAAACGAAACAGCCAGTTTTTGAACAACGTGTTGGATTATGGCAACAGTATCCCAAAGTAAAATCTTTATCACTGCATCCACGTATTGTATCGTTTGCTAAGCAATTGACCGGTGTGCCTATGCAGTACTGGCACGATCACGCTTTAGTGAAACATCCTCATAATGGTAAGGCGACAGAATTTCATCAAGATGGGCCGTATTGGCCCTTTTCATCGTCATCCGCAGGTGTTGCTTGTTGGGTCGCTTTGGTGGATGTACCAGAGCAACGTGGTTGTATGAGTTTCTTACCCGGTACCCATAAGTTAGGGCAGGGGCATTTAACAGTTATTACTGAAAACCGTGCTTTTTATAATAATAATCCAGAGCAAGAATATGAACCGCATGTAACTGTGCCATTGCGGGCAGGAGATTGTACCTTCCACAATGGGTTAACTGCGCATCGAGCTGGTGCAAATAATACTGATGAAGAACGGCTCGCGCTTATCTCTATGTTTATGGCACAAGATACGGTTTATGATGGTCGTCCTCATATTTTGACCGATAATTTAAACTTACCAGTTGATCAAACCATTGATCATGAACTCTTCCCTCGGGTGTAAATAATGGCAGCAATACAAATCGGTTTTGGTGGTGAAGGTTTTGGTGGCTGGTGGAATACACCGTTTCGTGATCGTTTATTACGCCTTCAAGAAGACCTTGCGATTTTAGATGAAACGGCTGTGGTTGACTTCTTAGAACTGCGGCCAACTCCAGAAAATGCAGAAATAGCGAGATCGCTGCATATGCCAATCTTGCAGTTTACTGATTTGTATTGCGTAGAAGATGGTGGCCTTGATCGTGTTCGTGACAATATTGCCTTGGCAGTATCCTGCGGTATTCAACGGATAAATATGCAAGTACAGGGAGATCAGAATACTCCGCAGATAGCAACTTTAGTGGAGTTTTATCAACGTGCCTACGAGTTAGCAGATGCAGCAGATATTCTACTGGTTACGGAAACACACATCGACCGTTTTACCTATGACCCACGCCGTTTACTTGCGGTGCATCAAGCATTGCTAGATGCTGGTGAGCGGGGGCTGATTATGCATGCTGATTTTTCCCACTATGCACATCAAATAGAGAATCAGCAGGCCAGTACATGGTCTGCACAAGAATCTGGCGACCTTGTGCTGGGTCCAAAAAAAGAATCAGATATAATTTCTTCAACTCTTATTCCAGAAATCCCGTGTTATTCTGGTCATCTCCGGATGGCAGTGCCCAATCAGTTAGGGAGAGGACGCGGGAGTATTCAGTACCCAGTGGTAGCACCAGAAGACAATGGTGAAGCGGTGTTCTTAGAGCATTATGATGAATATTGGAATGGACAGCGTACTGAGTCATGGTGGTTGTGGTACCAAGCATTGGCAGCGAAGCATCAAGCATTGCCAGATGATGCTCCACCTTTAACGCTGGCGACCGAGTTTATTTGTGTTGAAGATGAGTATCGTATGGACCCCTACAGTAATTATCAGCAAAATTTGCATATGATGGTACTGGCACGTAAACGTCTACTCAAAGGAGAGCGTTTCCTGTTGAATGGTGCAGGGAACAAGCGTGTGGATGCTGAGCCCCAGTAAACGTATGGCTAAGCGATCATCTCTTTCAGCATTGACTAAACGGATCGCTTGTATGTGAATAAGTTCTGGAGTGTAGGACTCGTGTTTAAGTGTATGGCTTCTGGTTATTTGTTTGAAATTGCTATATTTAATTTTTACCGTGAGAGTCAAACCAGTTGTGGTATTGCGTTGTAGCCGTTGCCAGAGTTCATCTGCTAGTGTATGGATGCGTTTTGTCAGAGCCTCTGTGGTGGTGATGTCTTGAGCAAAAGTATGTTCCACACCAACGGATTTACGAATGCGGTGTGCTTGTACAGGTCGCGTGTCTATACCATGGGCTAAGGCAATAAAATAATCAGTTTGCTTGCCAAAGATTGCTAAGTGTTCGTTATCAGGAACGGCAAGAATATCTTGAACCTGTGTAATCCCATGTGCCTGTAAATGCTGTTCTGTAACAGGGCCAATGCCAGGTATTTTTCGTATTGGCAAATCATGCAAGAATGTCTGAATTTGCTCTGGAGGAATAACGCATATACCATTGGGTTTATTGATATCAGAAGCAATTTTTGCGATAAATTTATTCGGAGCAACTCCAGCAGAAGCAGTCAGCTGTAATTCGTTGTGAATACAGTTGCGAATATGCTCTGCAACCCATGTGGCAGATGGGATGTTTTGTTTATTTTCAGTAACATCTAAATAAGCCTCGTCGAGTGACAGTGGCTCAATAAGATCGGTATACCGCTTAAAAATAGCCCGCATTGCTTGCGAGACTGTTTGGTAATGTCGCATTCTGGGCGGTACAAAAAGAGCCTGTGGGCAGAGCTTGTAGGCATGGGCACACGGCATCGCAGAATGAATACCAAATGTACGGGCTTCATAACTTGCAGCGCAGACCACGCTGCGTGAGTTGGGAGCACCCCCAACTACAACAGGTTTCCCGCGCAGTTGCGGATTATCACGTTGTTCGACGGAGGCAAAAAAAGCATCCATATCTATGTGGATAATTTTTCGTGTGGGCGTGGTCCGTTCAGCCATTTATGGAATACGTTCCGGTAGTGGGTAAATACGGAGTGGTGCATGTAAAACGATACCAAGCATGGCGCCATCTTGTGCTCCAAGAACGGGCGTGCCAAGCGGAAGCAGGTTCTCTTCTATGGCGCTGGTTATATGCCAGCCATCATCCATGATACTTACATGGCCAGCGGAAAGTGGGAATACACGTCCCGTGTCTAAAACCAATAGCACATCTTCTGGTTGGCTGACGTACCGTCTTGGAACATTGTGTGAAGGAATACTGTCGTCAGCAAATGTGCCATCAATAAGAGTAATGGTCTCATCGTGCCATATTTCTTGTACGCTCGTAAAGAGCTGTTGGTTAATGTGCAAAGTAGTGTCGATATGGCCGTCCGGAGGAATAAGGGCAGAGCGTGGACCGAGGTACCCATTATTCCAAGGCACAACAACGGCCTGAGCGCGGTCTTCACTGTCAAACCAGAGGCTGTTTGGTAGGGACCAATGAAGGTCGCTTGTATAAACTGGAGGAGTATGTGCTTGTTTGTCTCCAAGTGCTATCGCAGGTTGTTGTGGTTGTAGTGTTGTTTCGGCTATGGTAAAATGGCTTTTATTTTTTGCGACAGGGCCCAATGGTGTTTGGTTGCGGACATCTATGCCACCAAGAAATAATTGGGAGAGACTATCAACGTTGACGTGTAAACCACTCCAGCCGGCATCTGCTTTGAGGCCTGCGGCAACGGTAAAGAGACTGTTTTCTCGAATAATATTTTTATAAGCTTGCTCAATAGCGAGTTCGGCTTCTATGTGGGTGGCATCGCTGGCAAGCCGTACTGAAATAATTGTTCCAATAGGACGAGTCCGATAATACACGGGTGAACCAGTGCGGAGACCAGCAGCTGTTTCTGCATGAATAACAATACTTAAACTGTTTGCTGGGGCTACGGTAATAGCTGTTTCTGAGCCGGTAAAAGTGGAGGCTAAAGTATCGTTCATTTTACCTGGATGTAAAGTCATATAGCGGGTGCCAATAACCGTATCCAAGCCAAGAATGCCGCTCCAATCCATACGTGGGTGAACAATCCAGAAGCGAGTATCAGGGCGGGCAAGGTGAGCATACTCGTTGGTGAGTCGTGCAGATACGTGCACGCGGTTTTCTACCGTGTCTAAATGAATGTTGGTAATGCTACCAATGTTGAGCCCGCGGTACCGAATCGGGTCTCCAGATTCCAAACCATGTGCATGGGTAAAAGAGACCTGGATAGGGTAGCCACGAGTATAAAAATGATTGATCAATAAAATGGCTGTGCAAAGCGCTCCGCAGAACACCACTAGGAGGTACCATCGACTGCCAGTGGTACGAACCGTTGCATGTGGAAGAGAGGTCATGAGCAAGAATCCTGAGCGGGTTGTGTGAAGAGAGCATGTGAGTGGATAGATAAACCAGCAATGATACTGGCAACAACCATTAAGAGAAAAGCGTAGAGTCCGGTGCCTGCTTGGACGCTCATCAGGTCATTCAATTTCAACATAGAGACGAGCACCGCAACCAGAATGACATCAACCATACCCCAACGTCCGCTGAGCTCTACAACTTCATAGACCCAGCGTTTATGAATATGCCGTTGATGGCTAGTAAATACCTCTGGTAATAAAAGAACAAGAATACCGATAAATTTACAGAAGGGGAGGGCGATGGAGAAAAAGAAAATGACTAATGCGATGCTGGTGTGGCCAGATCTGAGCAGCGTCAGAACAGCATCAGCAATTCCGCTTTCAGATTGAATACCAAGTTTTTCAACACGCATAATTGGCAAAATGAGCGCCAGTGGAAACAACAGCAGGCCGCAACTAGCCGCTGCCGCAGGAATCCACGTAGCGTAGACTTTCCCAAGTTGTTTATCGCAGCGACAACAAAAGGCAGCATGCGTAGATGAAGGGAGGTCATCTGGCACGTTTTGGACCAAGCCACAACAATCGCATCCTAAAAGCATGCGGCAATACTATAGCCATACACAAAGAAGAAATAGAGAGCTGAGAGAGAGACTGGCGCTCTTGTTGTTTCCAGTGTATAATAAAAATAGCAATGGAAGACCACTATATAGTTAGGCTCGCGTTACGCCGTGGAATGATTACTAAAGACCAGCTTGAAGAGGCTCGTCAGGAGAAGTCGTCGTTATCAGATCGTGGTATTGACCGGAGCCTCTTATTCATTCTAGAGGACCTTAACTACCTAAGTCACTTAGACTTAGGCCGACTGAGAGCATCTACTTCCTCAGATCGAGTGCGAGCGATGGAAGTGGCGGGTTATCTTTTTGAAGGGCGAATTGGTTCTGGTGGTATGGGCGATGTTTACCGTGGTCGTACCGCAGAAGGACGCACTGCTGCCATTAAACTGATGCCGCTTGCGCACAGTAGTGACCCAGAATACGCGAAGCGCTTCCGACGAGAAATGCGTTTACTTGAGAAAATTCAGCACCCACATATTACCCAGTTTTATGAATGCGGTAGCATGGATGAACGCCTGTACCTGATTATGGAAGAGGTCGAAGGTGAATCATTGAAAGCACGGCTCAGTGAAAAGGGGCCAATGACCCCAGCTGAAGTTGTTTTACTTATGCAGCAAATTGCCAGTGCTTTAGCCTACGCTTGGAACACGCATCGAATTGTGCATAGAGATGTTAAACCCTCCAATATTATTATAGGGCCACCTCGTCGTGGAGTGAACGAACCCTTTTGTGTAAAGCTCTGTGATTTCGGTTTAGCCAAACGCGTTACGCCTAACGATGAACCAGAAACGGCTTTACTGACTAAAAGTGGGATGGCGGTAGGAACACCGCATTACATGAGCCCAGAGTTGGCAACAGGGTCTCAGATTATTGAGCCACTTGTTGATATTTACAGCCTTGGTGCAACCGCATACCACGGATTAACTGGAAAAACATTATATACAGGTGCAACTTCAGAAGTGATCATGCGCAAGCATGTCAGTGACATTGTTAATCTGCGAACCATAGGTATTGAGCACGCACCAGAAAAATTACGACAATTACTAGTGGATATGTTAGCAAAAGATCGGGCCGAACGAATTTGTCAGTGGGAAGTCGTGATCGATCGTTTAGATGAATTACCCAGTTTACGAGACCGTCATCTCGCCACAGAGCC
Organism: Planctomycetota bacterium; assembly: GCA_016745075.1. Lineage (GTDB taxonomy): Bacteria > Planctomycetota > UBA11346 > UBA11346 > UBA11346 > JADGDD01. Next base: position 91,170 of record JADGDD010000005.1, read on the forward strand.
AAGTATTGCTGATGAAAGCAGCGGCGGCATGAAAAAACTGTTGGTGTCGATTGCTGCATGTATCATTATTCTCACGAGTATTGCCGTATTTATGCTCTTTCAATCGGGTGGTGGTACCCGGATTATTGTGACACAGCCAGCAACTTTTCAGATGCATTTACAACAGGCAGAGGCTGTTTTGCACGATGGCGGTGATATTGAAATACAATTGGAATCGGGGGTCTATGCTGGGCCGTGGTATTTTACCCGTCGGCATAGCGGTTTGAATATTCGAGCAACATCTTCAGATGTTGTTGTAGCAACTGGGCCAGAAGAAAGTAGTCCGGTTATTTATATTGATAAAGACGTGAAGGATTTTCACCTCCGTTCTGTACGCATAAATGGATTGAGTGAACATGGTCTACATATCGGTAAAGATTCCGAAGTATTCCTAACCGGAGTGACAATTGAACGGGCGCGCTCTTGGGCGATGCGTGTTGTTGGGGCACATGTAACTGCTAAAGGTCTGCGCATTCATAATTGTGATGGTGGTATTTACGCGACACATGAAGCACGAGTAGATGTGTCTGATTCTGTTATTCATACCGCGGCGGAATCATTTCATAATAAACAGAGTCAGGTCTCTATTGAGCGTGTGCGCTTATACAGTAACAACACAGCAAAAAATGGGGAAGAGGTACCTATTCTTTCACAAGAGGCCGGAGCATTGATGCTTAATACGGTTTGGCTATCGGCTAAAGATGGACGCATCGGTATTGTAGCGAACGAGGTTGATTGTGATTGGCAGCGTATTTTAGTTGAGGGTGTACACACAGGTATACGTCTGCAAAAAAGCTCTCTGAAGCGTCTGGTAGAATCAACAATTCTCGCTAAAAAGGTTGGTTTAAATTGGACTGGTACCTGGGATGGCAAATGGTTTTGGTCTGCTCAGCGGATAGATGCGCCAACAGCTTTACTCGGTTCTGATATTACAGGTTTAAGTACCAATGGTACTGGTATGAACGAATCCTACTTATCGAGTATCCCCTTACTCACGAAATAGGCGCTAGCATTTTTCTCCATTGTCTTATAAAAGGAACAACAAAAGGAGCGTCATGTCTGATACGATACTTGTTGTGGATGATGAGCATGCCATTCGCCACGCAATTAAACGGGCCTTTGGTTCCTCCGGTGAAAATGGCTGTACAGTATTAGAAGCAGAAAGCGGCGCAGAGGCAATCACCCAAACACAAGACGGTTTCCCAGATGTGGTGCTTCTTGATCAGTGTTTGCCAGACGTGGAAGGTTTAGACCTTGTTAAGCAACTCAAAAGTATAGACCCAGAATTACCCATTATTTTAATGACTGGTCACGGCAGTGTTGACCTTGCGGTAGAAGCGCTGAAAGAAGGCGTTGATGATTTTATTGAAAAACCATTTCGTTTAGAACATTTGCGAGCCAATGTAGATTTATTATTAGATCGGCAACGCCTTGGGCGGCAAGTGGCGCGTTTATCTGGTAACCGTAAAGCCCGCACCTCCATGATTGCAAAAAGCGCAGGTATGAAAAAAGTCCTGGGCCTTATCAAGCGTGTTGCGGCAGTACCATCAACCACGGTTTTAATACAAGGTGAAAGCGGCGTTGGTAAAGAACTTGTAGCTAAATCTATTCACGAACGCTCTAGTAGAAGTGATAATAATTTTATCGCAATTAATTGTGCTGCATTATCCGATAACTTATTAGAGGCTGAATTATTCGGTTATGAAAAAGGGGCCTTTACTGGCGCAGATAGCAAAGGCAAAGAGGGTCTTTTTGAAGCGGCAAACGGCGGTACTATTTTTCTCGACGAAGTGGGTGAAATGCCACTCGCTTTACAGACAAAACTATTACGGGTTTTACAAGAACGTTGTATTCGTCGTGTTGGTGGCTTGCTTGATAAACAAGTAGACGTGCGTGTCGTTGCGGCAACCAACAGAGACTTGCGGGCAGAAGTTGCGGCGGGGTGTTTTCGCCAAGATTTGTATTTCCGTTTACGTGTTGTGCCGATTGCAGTGCCGCCATTGCGTGATCGGCCAAATGATATATTACCGCTCGCCAAACATTTATTAAAAAACTTGTCCCCAGAAATGGGTCGCCCAGAATTGCAATTCTCAGAAACAGCGGTGAAAGCGATGTTTGCCTATGAATGGCCAGGTAATGTCCGAGAACTTGCGAACGCGGTAGAACGTTCGGTTATTTCTGCCGTTTCAGATGAAATCCAAGTTGAAGACTTGGTGCTGGATGAGGTGTTATTTGAGAAAGTGGTAGCGGCAGCCCCCGTTCCAGTAGATTTTGCTGGTATGCAAGCACCTGCGCCTGTTGTCCCAGATCCTGCTCCGAGTATACCGCTTGGTGCTTTAGTCTTTCCTACCGGTCAACGAAATCTCGCAGAAATTGAACGGATAACAGTCAGCGCTGCGCTAGAAGAATCTGGTGGTAGTAAAACAAAAGCCGCGGCGATGCTTGGCATTAACCGAACAACACTCTATAATAAAATTCGAGAAATAGACTCTTTGCAAGCTCAACAAACTCAAAAAGCCGAGCAAGACAAGCAGGAAGAAAGTACAGCAGAATGAGTGACGGTGATCCAAAATCATTAAATCCGCAAATCTTACTTGAAGAGATTGAACGCCTCAAGCCGATGGCGGAATTGGGTCGTTTGGCAACAACCATTGCTCATGAAGTACGTAATCCTTTAACGGGTATTAGTGCCAATGCCGAATTATTACGAGATGTTTTGACTGACCCGATGGATATTGAATCTGTTGATATTATTTTGAACGAAGTTGATCGCCTCGCCCATTTAGTTTCTGACCTTATGGATTATAGCAAAGAACGCATTGCTAATGCAGAACCGCTCGACTTACATCAGCTCGCCTCATCTGTGACTGAACTGGTTCGTGCAGATGCAGAAGCTTGTGGTGTTGAACTGCTCTGTAGCAGTGTGGGTGATTCTGGTTGTGAAGCGATTGGAGATAATGAACTGAGCAGACAAGCGCTCCTGAATATTGTAAGAAATGCGATACAAGCTGCACAAACCACTGTTACTGTACAAGTTGCTCCTAACAGTGTTCATGTCATCGACGATGGCAGCGGTGTACCGCTAGAATTACGAGAAACTTTATTTGAAGCATTCGTTACTGGTCGCACCCGTGGTCTTGGCTTGGGAGCAGCGGTGGCAAAACGCTGCATGTCTCGTCAGCTTGGCAAAGTTACGTTGGCAGCAGCATCCGAAAAAGGTAGTGACTTTGCTTTTATGTGGAGAACAGACGGAGTGTAATTGTATTCTTCGTGCTGAAATACATTGAGAAAAAGAGAATATTTATGAACCAAATATCTTTACCATCATTAGAAATTGTAGCAGAATCCTGCGCCGTTTTGTGTGGCATCAATAAAGACGGTGTTTTTGAACACTTAGGAACAGCCTGGTCCCTTGCTGAAGGTGAGTGGGTGACGGTCTGGGAAGGTCAAGCAGCGCCACCAGCAACAGGCATTTGTTTGCTCCATGTTTTTGACGGGACTATTTCTCAAATAGAGCAATGGGAGAGCGATGGCGTTGTTGCTGGTTTTCGTAGCACTCCAGCAAAAAGCACTCTTTCAGTCATGTCTGTTGATGACGGTAGCATTAGCAAACGAGAAGCCCTGCTCTCTGTTGGTTACCCCTGTGTTATAGACCATCCAAGCTTCGGTCTTGCCCGTAAATCATTAAATGCTGAACGTTATGTTCCTTACTGCTGCCCGTGGCGTCTCCAAGGTCATCTCGCTTTGTTCACTGCCGAAGAAGGCTATCTGACTGGCCGCTACTATGCCGGTATGAACGGGAGCCCGGTCCTCAACGAAGCAGGCCAAGTTGTTGGCATTATTACCGGCGGTGAACCCGCTCCCGATCACCCGCCGCTTACACGTTTCCGCCGACTGGTGTGAAGAATGTATCTGTGAAATATGGTATTGTAATTGAGTGATTTTTATTGAATATCACTTCTATATTTAACTGTGTAATGGTAAAAGTAGCGATTAAGCCCATTACATGAGAGTATGTTGTTGGGATGTGCGAGGTCGTTAATTTAGGTAAAGCTAGTTGTTATTTTGATCTTCGTTTCTCACTTGTGATAATGCAGATGCAATTAACCCTGTCGGAACAGCTACGATGCCTAAACCTGCCATTAAAACAAAGAATGTAAAGATACGCCCTCCTATAGTAATTGGGTACATGTCGCCATATCCGACAGTTGTCAGTGTGGTAATTGCCCACCAGAGGCTATGAAAGACTGACTTGAAGTGCTGTGGTTGAGCAGAGTGTTCAAAATAATAAATACCAACGGCGGAAAGATAAAGAATTAAAGAAGCAACGAAACTAAATAGGACTAATTCTTCTTTTGCTATTATTAAAGCTCTATGAAAGCGGCTAATTGCACTGTTGTACTTGAACAGTTTTAGTATCCGAATAAGTCTAAATAACCGAAATGCTCTGATTGCACGTAGGTCAAATCCGGTGGATATATAGAAAGGTAAGACTGCTAAGAGGTCAATTATTCCAAAAAAGCTGAAGATAAATTTTATTTTTTTGTGGGCTACGATTACACGACATAGATATTCGATGGTGAAAAAATATATAGTGAAGGCTTCGAAATAACGCAATCCTTCTTTTGTTTGCAAAGATAAGTCAGGAAGTGTACCAATCGAAAATGAAATAAGAGATAGGATTATTAGCAACTGAATAACATAGGCAAAGGATTTACCTGTCTTGCTAGAGGTATCATTTAATAATCGATCGATTGTTTTTAACATTTATTATTCAACATAAGGTAGGGTCTAACTGTAGTGCGAGCAAGAAGAGAGGCCATGCTAAGATGGTCATGTGCCGGTTTGAGCATCGAACTGCTCAACAATATCCTTGGGGATACGACAAGGCTTTCCGTTGGCATCTACCGTGGCAACGGTAACGGTGGCTTCTGCAACCAGTTGGCCATCGTGTTTCATCTTAGTGTCAAAGCAGACGCGACAAACACCTTTGGGACTGACTATAGTGTGAAGATCTACAAGATCATCAAAACGGACTGAGCGCTTATAACGGATGTTTAATTCTGTGACAGGCATAAATGCGCCACGTTGTTCTAGCTCCTTGTAAGAGATGCCACAAGCTCGCATTGCTTCAATGCGAGCTTCTTCTAGCCATGGGATATAAGAAGCGTGATGAGCGACATCCATACGGTCTGTCTCTGCGTAACGAACTCGAATTTGGTGATGATGCATATGTCTTTTGTATCGTTTCTATAAAAAATAAAAGCCTGAGCAATACCATTACTCAGGCTTTGTGTGGCGGTTTTTAGAAAGCATTTCGACTATTAGTTTTTTCCCGTTGAAGTGCTTTGGTTTGCTGGCTACGGGGCACAGCGTCAACGTTTGCTAAAAAAAACAAAGCCTGAGCTTTGTGGGCTCAGGCTTTGTGTGGTGGCTTTTAGAAAGCGTTTATCTTAGATGCCTTTTTCGATCATCAGTTTGATAAGATCGACAACGCGGTTTGAATAGCCCCATTCGTTGTCATACCAGCTGACGAGTTTGAAGAATTTTTCGTTCAATTCGATTGAGCTGCCAGCGTCATAGATGCTAGAGAGTTTTTCGTGGATGAAGTCGCTAGAAACAACTTCGTCTTCGGTGTAACCAAGGATACCTTTGAGGCTACCTTCTGAAGCAGCTTTGATAGCAGCGTTGATTTCAGCAAGGCTGGTAGCTTTTTCAGTTTTGAAGGTCAGGTCAACAACAGATACGGTTGGTGTTGGAACACGGAAAGCCATGCCAGACAATTTACCTTTTACTTCTGGAAGAACCAAAGCAACAGCTTTAGCAGCACCAGTTGTTGAAGGGATAATGTTCAAAGCAGCGGTACGGCCACCTTTCCAGTCTTTACGGCTTGGGCCGTCAACGGTTTTTTGTGTCGCGGTGTAGCTATGAACAGTTGTCATAAGACCTTCTGTTAAGCCGAAGCCAGCGTCGAGTACTGCTTTAACCAATGGAGCCAAGCAGTTGGTGGTGCAGCTTGCGTTGCTGACAATTTTGTCAGTTGCAGCGTTGTATTCGCCTTCGTTAACACCCATAACAACAGTGCGAACGTCACCTTTAGCAGGTGCAGAGATAACAACGCGCTTAGCGCCGCCTTCAAGATGCTTAGCAGAGCCAACGTCTGAAGCGAAGATACCAGTTGATTCGATAACGATATCAACGTTTTTGGCACCCCATGGAGCTTGTGAAGGATCACGAACAGCGAGAACAGGGATGTCGATGCCGTTAACAACGAGGATATCGTCGTCATCTAAGCCAGCGTCACTTTTCTTGCTAGTTACGTCGCCTTCAAAGCGGCCTTGAGTTGAATCGTATTTAACGAGGTAAGCAAGGTTGTCAGCAGGAACGAGGTCGTTGATTGCAACGACGTTGATTTCACTACCGAGCAGTTTTTGCTCACAGATTGCGCGGAATACCAGGCGACCGATACGGCCGAAACCATTGATGGCAACATTTATAGCCATGAAAGCCTCTTTTCTTGTCTGCTAATAAGCAAGACATGTAGACGAAAGATGCATGTTTTCCGAGCGCTCCTGCGCTGTGTCCTCAATTCCTTGTTGAAGGAAAACCTCGTTAATGAGGAAAAAGGCCATACATCAGGTTGAAAGGGTAAAGTTAGTTAAGCTTGATGTTACGGACTTTAGGAAGATTGGTGACATTTTTGCCTTCTTCCCATTTGCCGTCAGCTTTCAAGCGTTCTAGACGTTCGGCGCGGGTTAAAACATTGCGATGTTTGGTCATGCCGCTGCCGCCAGAAAAACTACTGTGAATGCTCATGTGAGTGCTCCTTTTTATGTAAATCAGCCGCTCTTCTGTACCCTTTTGGGTAAAGGGAGGAGAGGCGTTCTCGCCTGTGAGAACAAGAGTAACCATACCCATGCTCTCAAGCGAGGCGCAAGAGTATCGCAGCCCTTCAAAGCGCAAGAGGGCAAATCTCTGAGGAAGCTGGTTTCTCAGTAGAAAGACATACCTAGAGTACATTTGCCATGCACTAAGCGCATTGATCAGGAAAAGTTAATGCGCAAGATGAGCGCTGTGCGCAGGTGTTTACTAGACCAGTGTCAAGAATATTGCTCTTAACTGTATACAGTAAAAAACAAACGCCTCTTGTAAAAGAGGCGTTTGTAATCGTTAGCGTGGTTGTTCTTCCGGTGCCATCCAAGATGGCTGCATGATTTGGTTCCGACGTGCTGTGACCAATTGTGCAAATTCATCACTCAGATGGAATGGATGTGCTTCTTCTGGGAATGGGTGGTCGAAGCTGTCTAGGTGTACGCGGAGTCGTTGTTTCAAATCGGTAAGCACATCGGCGCATGCAGGATCATTAACCAAGTTGAGTTGTTCGTGCGGATCGGCTTCTATATTATAGAGCTGGTCTGCGGCAAAGTAATTGGGATGGAAATATGCTGCGTAGTGCGTTGCATTGGCCATGCTATTCATGTAATCAAGAGCGAGCGCTTGGTTACCAGATTGCATACGCTCTATAGCCTCATCTGAATAACGGAAGGCAATATATTTCCATTTGCCACAGCGCACGGCACGAGCAGTACCAAATTCATAATACAAATCATCGTGTATTTCATCAGCATTGTTTTGTAATAATGGCAAATAACTCGTGCCATCAATGATGGTGTCTTTTGGTTGTGGGACATCACAAATATCTAAGAGTGTTGGCAGCATGTCTACGTTTTGTACCATGCCGTTAATGGTTGTATCTGCGGGTACTTGTGCAGGCCAGCGCATGGCCATTGGTACGTGAATTCCACGTTCATATAGACTGCCTTTGGCGTGTACATTGTGGTCTACATGGTAGAGAATAATAGTATTGTCGGCAATGCCCATCTCATCTATTTTGTTCATGACTGCACCAACAGCGTCATCTAGCCATAATGCGCCTGCGGTGTTATGGGTGTATGGAATGCCGGCTTGTTGCAGGCGGTCCTTAATGGTATGGCGTTTTGGCATGCAATTTGGTGCTGCATCTAAAATACCGGCAGAAGTAATGAGGGGGTCGCCATTGTCTATGGTGTCGCGGTGGTCTGGGCCGTGGATAACTGTTGTGCACATATAGAGCATGAATGGTTCGTCTTCTTTGTGCTGTTGTTCATCAAGGAAATTAAGCGCACCTTGGGTAATCCATTCGGTATTATGTATATGCATTTTTTTGGCAGAACAAATATCAACATTATTCCAGTACAAACTATCTGCGTAATCAAAACCGATGCGGTTCATTTCCTTTACGGCATTGGCATGACTGCTAGCAAAAGCCGCTTGTACTTCTGGGTCATACGGGTCTGCATCTTCGGCTATATCAGTCATAACTACGCCAATATCTCCTGGCGGTAGGCCAGCATGCATTTTGCCCACATAGCCGGTACGGTAGCCAGCCTGTTGGAACATCCCGCCGATATTATCTTGTGGGCGGTTGATGTAAGAATTCCATTTTAAATTGTACGGTTCGGTTGTTGGACATTCATCCAAAAATTGTTTAGTACGGCAATGCCCTGGATGATGCCCAGTGAGGTAGCTATAACGGCTTGGTGTGCAAACCGCAGAGGAAGCGTAAGCATTAGGAAAGGTAGCACCTTCATGAGCAAGACGGTCTAGGTTGGGGGTGAGTACATCGGAGCCACCGCCAGAGAAACCAAGCATGCTGTGATCGGTATCGTCAGAAATGATTAAGACTATATTGGGGCGTTGGGCTGTGCTCATATGAAGGTGTCCTACTCTAGTAAAGGTAAAACAGCAGTTTATCAGATACAATTATTCTGCTACGCGGTATCTCTAGATAAATGATACTATTCTACTTATAATGTCTGTCATATGGGTTGAAATTGATATAATAATTGGTAAATAGCATGTATGAAGGCCTATAAACTTGATTATCCTGGTGATGGCCGTGGCTTTTTGCGAGAAGACATACGGTGTCATTCCCCTGAACAATCATGGCATTGGCATCGTTCATGGGAGTTAATGCTTATACAGTCAGGACATGGTCGGGTCATGATCGGAGATTACATCGGCCGATACGAGCCACTTCAGGCCTATCTTATTGGTCCGGGTTTACCGCACTCATTTGATGGAATAGATGCAGAACGTAGTAGTGATCATCAAGCCTTCTCATTAACAATACATCCACCAGACGCAGATGTACAAGAGCAGGCAGAATGGTTGGAACTCCGTTCTCTTCTTGAAGAGGCGGCATACGGTTTACGTTTTCCACAGTTTCTAACCAGAGCCTGTTTAGAGTACGTACAGGGCATGGAACGTTCTGGGATGGCTGGTTATTTACAGTGTTTACATATGCTGTTGCTTTGTGCGCGGGCGGAATCCTCAGCAGAAAAAATGTCTCATTTGCCAGGCAAGTCATTTACTTTTAAAGACAGAGACCGTATGGGCAATCTTTATGAATATGTTTTTAGTCATTATCAAGAGCCGATTACCATCCCAGATGTGGCAGCAGCTTTGCATATGAGCGTTTCTCGTTTGCATGCTTTTGTGAAGGAGTGTACTAAACGCACTGTCACAGATTTTATCAATGATGTTCGTATCAGTAATGCCTGCCGATTACTGATAGAGACCGATCGTTCCATCACCGATATCGCTTACGGGGTGGGTTTTGGGACACTAGCGCATTTTAACCGCAGGTTTAAGCGTGCACGTGGTATGACCCCGCGTGCCTACCGAAGTAGGACGGGTTGACTCAGTTCTGTTCTGCTCTAGCATGCCCGCTCAATCAACAAGATGGACCCTCGGGAGCTGGTCGTGCACATACTGCATGCGCCAAATTACTCACGGCGGGGCCATCTTGTTCTATTAAATAAAAAGATAGAAGGATATTACTTATGGCTTCAGGAACACTTCCTCGCAGCGCCGATGCACTTGTCGGTTCTGAACTTCCAACACTTGCACAAATCCGTCTGCTCGCACGAATCGCAGACCAAGATGTTCACGAACGTCGCCGTCTCAAAGATTTATACGAATCTGGCCTTTCTGGTGTTAAAAGCGATAAAGAATTACGCAAAGGCATCTTAGCCTACGCCCTTGGTTTTCATGCTGATGCAGAAGAACTGATCGAAAACGAAAAAGGCGATCTTGCTAAAGGTGTGCTTGGGCTCATCTACGCAGCGGTAGAAGAGTACGATGATGCAGTCAAACAATTCAAAGCAGCTAAAAAATGTGATGGTGCAGCCGTTGAAAGTGCTCGTGCATTAATTGAAGCTGACAAAGATGCAGATGCAGCCAAAGTGCTTGAAAAATTACCAGTAACTGCGGACAGTGAATTCTTGGCTGGCTGTTTGGCAGAAAAAGAAGGCCGTGTAGAACGCGCTATTAACGCCTATGAATCTGCTTTAGAATTAGATCCTCGTCACAGCGAATCAGCATTCAAATTGGGCAACTTATTTGACCGTATCGGTGATGACGACCTTGCTGTAGAGAACTACCTCATGTGTGCTGATATTTGGCCACATTATCTACCAGGTGTTATGAATCTTGGCGTATTGTATGAAGAGCGTGGCGAAGCAAACGCTGCCATTGACTGTTTCCGTCAAGTATTGGCATACAATCCAGAAAACTACCGTGCGAAAATATTGCTCCGCGATGCGCAAGCTAGCCGCAGCATGTTTTATGATGAAAATGAAGAACGTCATCAAGAGCGTATGAACAAAATCCTCAAAACTTCAGTAAATGATTTTGAGCTTTCTGTTCGTAGTCGTAACTGTCTTGCGAAAATGAACATTTTCACTTTGGGTGATCTTATTAGCATCACCGAACAAGAAATGCTTAACTACAAAAACTTTGGTGAGACATCATTAAAAGAAGTCAAAGAAATGTTGTCTGCCCGTAACTTGCATCTTGGCATGTTACGTGAGCGTGAAGAAAAAACGCTTCGTAAAGCGGACCAAAAAATTCTTTCAGAAAGCATAGAAAAACTAGAGCTTTCAGAATCAACCATGAACATGCTTGGTAAACTTGGCGTCACTCGTATTGGCGACCTTGAACAATACAACGACTTGCAACTCTACCGCGCAGAAGACAGCGGCCAAAGCGTTGTTCAAGAACTGTTCACCGCAATGGGTGCCCTCGGCTTCAAACTTGAAGGCCCAAATATCCGCGTCTAAGAAAAATAATATTGATACATTAAAAAGCCTGCGCTATTAAGCGCAGGCTTTTTAATGTGATATAAAATATTATGGAAGAGGCTTTTTTATGTCAGTTTCCTAATACCCTGCATTGACATAATTCGGATCAGCATTGGGTCCGTGTCCTAATGCTGCGCAACGAACTCGAAATTGTTCGATTGCTTCTGTGTATTTTTCATCATCAATGTAGTTCACATTTTCTTCTGGGTTCAGGCTCAAATCAAAGAGAACTTCTTTTCTTTTTTCGCCTTCGTCGGTATCACAGAACCAAATATATTTCAGTGTACCCTGTTTGATCATCAAGTTGCCGCCAACTTGAGAAATACTTTCATCGTTCCAGTTTGGTGCTTCGCCTTTGGCGAGTGGAACCAAACTACGGCTATCAAGCCCTTCTGGGGTTGGAATATCGGCCATGTCACAGAGGGTTGCATATAAATCACAGAGATTGACATTCTCCGTAATCAACTTGCCGCCTGCAAAGTATTTCGGTGCCCGAATAATGAGCGGTACACGGACGCAGCCATCGTAGAATTTAAACTTCCACCAGCAATTGTGCTCGCCCATCAATTCACCGTGGTCAGAACAATAGACAATAATCCAATCATCTAAATCTTGGCCAACAGCTTCTAGGCCATCAAGTACCTGTTGGTATTGATCATCAATGCGTTCAATCATCGCAGCATAGGCAGCATGAGCATTGCGAATGTCGTTCTTACCAAGATCTTTGCCTGGACGCCAGATACCTGGCCAATCCTTTTCTGTTGCCATTTCTGGTAATGGGTTTTCATCAGTAAATGGCTTGGCTTTATTCAGATGATAAGCGTAGGCCTCAGGATCATCAGTGATAAATGGGTCATGTGGAGCAATTAAAGAGACCTTGAGCATAACCGGAGCATCTGTTTCTGGATTATGCGGACGCAAGCCATTCTGATATTGTAATTTCATCCACATCAGTGCACCATCTACGGTGTACTCATCTACAAATTGAACTGGATTTTCACCAACCCCCGAGCGCTTAAGAGAGTTGTAAAAATTGGGCGCATCAGAAGCGCCCTCTTCTTGCTGGTATCGAGCAAATTCTTCAGGAACGCGATCTTCCACAAAACCAGTATGCACATTCAGTTCTTCACCAATGCGTTTGCGCCAGCCTTGCATTTGATCCCAGCCGCTATGGTGTAGCTTACCACAGCAAACGGTGTTATACGCATATTGAGAAAAGCGCTTGGCAAAAGTGAGTGAGCTTGGCTGTAAATCTCCATGGAAAGATTCTTGCCCGCAGGTGCGTGGTAATTGCCCAGCTGCCAAAGAATGGCGGCACGGCACACAGACAGGATTTGGTGCATAACAGTTACGGAATTGAGCACCCGTTTCAGCAAGCCAATCCAAACACGGGGTACGTACTGGATGTCCTTCATAACCAGTAAAATCTGGCCGATGCTGATCGCTCATCAGGAATAAAATATTAGGTCGTTTCGTAGTCATGTCGCAAACATAGCAATAAAAGCCACAGAGTCTAGCGCGAGGTGTAGTGGATAAATACAGGGTAACAATATGGTAAGACCAGTTCCTTAGAAAAGAGACTCGGCTGTCCTTATTTGAGTACACCGATGTTTAAGGATTTGTTGACGGTATATAGTAGGTATTGACCACTTGGGCTCGGCTGTGCATTTTGTGCCCTGTTTTCATAGAGGTCGGACTGATGAATCAGAATTCCGTTGGCGGAATTCTGATATAAAAATAAATTGTATGTATTATTATTTTTATCAACCGGTCCGTAGGTGAAAAGAGTGGCGGCTTGGCTAGCATAAGTTCCGCTTATGCCTTGTACGTGTAGAGAATAATTATTGGCGTAGGTCTTTGTCTCAGGTAGAAGCAATGAGTCTCCCAAAAAATTAAATGCAAGGACTTGACCACGATCCCTATGGTTTTGAGAGAGGCTATACATAATGATTTGTTGAACATCGGGTAATATAAGGGGGCGCATTTCATTTTCTAATGCAGTCAAGAGTGCAGGTGAGGAAGGTGATGTTTTCTGAGTGCCAATATTCAGGATAAAACATTCGTTTTTATCTGAGAGTAGTGCATATGCTCCATTATGAGAAATAGCATGTATACGTAGTGAGGCGAAATCAATGGTGTCGTTATTGAGGTAGAAACTGTTGATGACTTGCCCTTTGTTGTTCTGTATAGTAAAGAGCTTGTTGTCAAAAGTTAAGGAATGGCCGCCAGTAAAGAATAGGGGGTATGTGTGATTAAGTGTTTTTGGGGGAGAATTCGACGCAGTTGCAGCGAGTTCTAAATGCCAATCAATATCTGCGCCTGGATGCCACTTGTGTATTCTTTCGTCTGAAGCGTATCCGTACTGTGCTGAACTATTTTGCAGAATGAACAGAAAGTGTTGCTTATCATGCGAGGAGGAAAGATAGTAAATTGTTTCTGGAACAGTGTATGTTTTGCGGGTATTATTTGGATAAATTCGAATGATTTCTTTTCCAAGCCATGCCATAATGGAATTATCAGCAAGCATGGAGATATGCCTGTATTGGCCAGCAGAGTGAAGGATAGGAGATGTGAGTGATGCAATGTGTTCGGATTCATTTTCAGCGATAGTGTAGCGATATATGTCTAAGGATAAGTGCATGTTATTATTCTGTAAGACAGAATAATAACATGCTGTTTCTTGTGTGTTCCAGAGAACGAGAAAATTAGGATACTTAGGCGTGAAAGGTAGAGTATGGGTTTGTATTAAAGAAAACGCTGGTGTATGAGATTTTGTAAGTTCTGGTGTTTGACTGGCGTTGATTGTTCTGTTTTTTTCTGAAACAGTAGGGGTTTCACTGAGACTGAGAGATAAGATGCCCCCAGAGAGAAGCACTGCTGCAAATGTTAGTCCGGCAGCCCAGGTCTTGATTGATTGCCATGCAAGCATTTTACTTACAGCACCGCTAGCGGAGGCGACCTGAGTCGGAATGTGACCTTTATCAAGTAGGCTGTGCGCAAGTGTAAGAGCGGCATCTTTAGTGAGGGGGGCTGCGTGTATGGTATTTGTTAAGAGTGTGCCTAAAATGATGACAGTAATACTGAGCCCACGCTTTTGTAGTCGTTTTTGCAAGAGGGTTTGCGCACGGGCAAGCCGTGTTCGGAAGGTTGCGGCTTTGCACTGAATGAGTTCGGCTGCTTCTGCGCTAGTATGGTCCTGAAAATACCGAATGATAAGGGCTTGTTGGTATTTTTTAGGTAAAAGTTGGAGCTCTTCTTGAATAAGCGACTTGTACTCTCCAGTGTGACCGCTTTCTTCAGTCGTTAGTCGAGTCATATGTGCTACCTCTTTCTCTCGTTGTTTGCGGCGGCGATCGGCTCTGTTGAAATCTAGTGCAGCGCACCGAGCAACTTTATAGAGAAAAGGGGCTATAGATTGGCGCTCTTTTATGGTAGCTGCTTTTTGAGCAAGGATAAGAAAGCTGGCCTGAACAGCATCTTCTACATCATGGTCTTGATACAAAACAGACTTGCAAACAGAACGAACCATACCGTTATAGCGCTCAACTAAATCTGTAAACGCTTTGTCTGACTCCTTTTCAATGAAAAGGTTCAGTAGCTGAGTATCGCTTGGTTCTGTCTCCCGCATGACCACCTTTCTGTAGGTGAGGATATACACATAGCTCATCTTTCTACAACTATTCCGCCACGAGATAGAGAAGTGTTTCATTTTTCTGAAACAAAAAAAGGTTTGGTGGCGGTATGGGGTAAAGGAGGCATATCTTATGCAAATTATTCAACAGAAAAATAGAAGGAAATCATTTGCGATGCTCGTATTGGTCGTATTTAGTTTTGCTCTCTGTGGTGAAGCTTTAGCCCAAGTGGATGTTGTGGAAGGGAAGCCCGAAGGTGGCATAAATTATCAACTCCATACAGATAAAAAAAATGAAACATCTCGGCTTGCTATTTGGCTTCATCCATCTGGAGGGTCAATGAATGACAATGCTAAAACTCTTATTCCTTTGTTAGCGAAGCACGGTTTTGCATTAATGATCCCAACAGATAAGAGCTACCGCTCATGGAATACAGATGAGATTCACAAGGTCATGAATATCTCAGTTCCTCATGCACAGAAAAATAAAAACATAAATAATGAAAAACCTTTTCTTATCGGTTTCAGTGCTGGTGGGCAAATTGCAGTGATACATTTTTTAGAGCATCCGGAAAGTATTGGAGGCATTGTTGCTAATTCAACCTTCCCTTTACAAATGGGTGCGCGAGGTTTTAGTCGCCTTGCCCCACCTACAGGTGAAGCCCATAAACAGGTTCCTTTTTTTGTTGTACTTGGTCAGCAAGAACGTGCGGAAAATGCATGGACACCATGGAATGAAGAAGGATATGCTCTTGAGCAACATGTTATTGAGAACGCTGGTCACCAATGGCTCTTGTCTGGTAAGGTTCTTAAGGATTTGTCAAACTGGTTATCTGTTCACGTGAAAGGGTCTAGTTCGACTTCAGGAGAGAATCAAGAGTCGAGTTGGCTGATAGATTATGATAAAGCATTTCTGCAATCACAGCAGACAGGTAAAGATGTCCTGATGCTTGTCACGGGTATTGATATGTTTGGCGCATCTGCCAAGTTCGATAAACTTCTTCAAGATGACAAATTGCGCGAAAAACTGGAAGAGAATTATGTTTTATTGAGAATACAAGTTTCAGGGTCAGGGTTATCTTCCGAGCAAAAGGCTAAAAACAGTGCCATTCAGATGCAATATAAAGTCCCGAATTTTCCTCGTTTAATATTTCTGAATTCAGATAAATATCCGTATGCAGCAGCTACGTATCTTGCAGAAAAAGCCCAGGAACGATTGGGTTCTAATGATAAAGGTATCTTATTTAAAGGTAGTGCTTCGAGTGTGCGTAGAAAATTAGGGCGTGTAGAGAAGGCTCGGAAAACATTTAAGCCTCTCTGGGAGAAGATACAAGAAAGCGAGGGCGAAGCTCGGAGTCAATTGCTTAAAGAATATATAGAAAAAATGGAAGAAGAAGGTGTCTATTATGACGCTGATTTTTATAACCGTCTGGTAGCTCGTGTAGACGGAGGCCAAGAGAAAGACGCGAACGGTCTTGTGTGGCAAACAAATTATGAAAAAGCTTTAAAGCAAGCTCAAGATGAGAAGAAATTATTATTTATGAATTTCACTGGTTCGGATTGGTGCCAACCGTGTCAAGCATTGCATGAGAATGTGTTTTCTACTACAGAATTCAGAGATATGGCTCAGGAATTATTTGTTCTCTTAGAGTTGGATTTCCCAAGAGTGACACAGATTGATGAAGAATTACAGCAGCAAAACCAAATGAAACAACGTCATTTTAGAGTGCGTGCCTTTCCTACAATTATATTATTATCGGAAGACTCTACCATGCACTGTTCATTAAGTGGGTATTCGGATGAATCGACAAAAGAGTATTTAGATAAGATAAAAGGGCTTGTTGATAAAGGTTATGAACGCCGATTGCTGATAGAACAGGCTCAAAACTGTACGGGAGTTGAAAAAGCGAAGCTTCTTGATCAATCGCTGGAAATGGCAGCAGAGCTTTCTGTAGGTGTCACAAAAGAAGACTATCAGGCTGTTATTGATGCGGATGCAGATAACGAAGCGGGTCTCAAGGAAAAATGGGAGAACAACTTACTGATGAATGACATTCAGACCTTAGCGCAAACAAGACCGCAAGAAGCCATTGGTAAGATGGATGAGCTTATAACGAATTCTAGTGGTGAACAACGCGTCCATTTTTATCTCACTCGAGCGTATTTTCGAGTTTTAGCGAACCCTAGAGGGTTTGA
Source organism: Planctomycetota bacterium (assembly GCA_016745075.1). Lineage (GTDB taxonomy): Bacteria > Planctomycetota > UBA11346 > UBA11346 > UBA11346 > JADGDD01. The sequence continues at coordinate 108,219 of JADGDD010000005.1, forward strand.
TGAAATGTTGAAAGATGTGGATCTTGCACAAGAATATTCGGAAAAAACCGTAAATCTTCTTTCATTACGTCCTATGGTCATGCGAATAAATCAATTTTATGCTCAGCAAAGGAAGAATGGAAAAGTGATCAAAATGTCTAAAGAATGGATTAAACGAGACCCTACACATGGGGAGGCTTATTACTGGTTGGGATGTAGTCAGGCAAGCAATAAGAAATTGGTTGATCAGGCTCTGGATAATATTGAAAAAGCTATTCAAAATGGATTTGATCATTTGGATGTCATCAAAAATGATGCGCGTCTACGTGCAATACGTGAAAACCCTAGATTCATTACGTTAGTAAGCGGTACATAAGTTTTTCTATGAATGGGTTTTCTCCGTCGACTGAAGGGATTTTGTCTTATGCAAAAAAGTAAAAAACCAATAAGAATGTGTCTGCTGTTGTTTGGTGTGGGGCTGTACCTATTCAATGTATCATGTTCAGTGAATGACCCAGAAGTGGACAGCGTTTTTGTGCCGTATTCTAACCCTGATATTTACATGGAAACAGGGGTTTCACCTAGTGGTAATGTCGCTATAGGGGAAGATGGTCTTCTTATTCTTCCGGGAGTGGATATTTTCCCGTTACGCAATGATAGCGGTGAACAAGTTAGACTATCATGGTATGATTCAAGTAGTAGACCCCCTTTTCCGTGGCAAGCTGCTGTTCCTAAAGTACCATCAACAATGGAAGACCATATTGGCGGTGGGAATTTTGAGCCGAATACTGCTGATATGGGAGGCACTATTCAAATGATTGAGAGTTTAGATTCACGTGACACGAAACTTCGATATCAACCAGTGCAAGCCTCTCAAGGCACTTACGGTGCAGATTGGTTTCGCTATGCTACGACAACTATTGCAGGTATAGAATCTGTTTCTCATGTGCATGTGCGTTGGAGTGAATTGGAGCCAGATGTCTATGAGCCAGATGATCATCCTCAATTTGCTCGGGATATGACTCGGTTGTTAACACGGCCTAAGGGGCGTACTGTATACGAAAGCCATACTTCAGATTATAAAGCACCTTTTACACCTCTTTTTCATCAGCGTTTTGATTGCTTGAATAATACCCCACCTAATTATTTAGGAGATTTTAACGCAGGATTTATGAATGGCGGAGATCGAGATTGGTTTAAGATTATTGTTCCAGATAATAAAAGTATTTTAACAATAGAAAGCATCATCCCGAATGAAAAAGGATCTAGCGATATAAGTATAGATGCAGGACAAGTATCTATTACTCTTTTTGACGGGAGCACTGGTGCACCGCTCGTTACTTGGTTTCCGCCTCCGATTAATTCAACCTATAATATGGGAGGGAATAACCAGCATGCAGCGCAAGCAGGGATTGGTTATGGATTTAGCCGTTGGCGTGCACCCGTTGACAATGATAAACGGCACCAAACGAGCGGCGGTATAACCACTCTCGCTAATGTTAATCAGGGAACGAATCAGCCAGGAGCAGATCCAGGAACAACCGTGTCTGAAGATTTTAATAATCGAGCAGTGCGTTTACGCTGGCCTTTAGATACTGGGTATAATAACGGGCTACTTGGAGCAGGCGCAGAGGTGTTTATCCGTGTGACTCCAATGGGATGGGATAATTGCCTTTCCTATTATCCGCTAGGATCGTATAGAATTGCTATGACCCTTGATGACAGACCTGTTGATTACTACGAGGTTCCACTGCCATAGTTATTGCTGTAATGTCATGATATATAGGTGGAAATATGTGTCTTAACTATTTTCGGAAGAGGTATCTAAGTATTGTTGCAATATCTTAATGGCCTTGTTCTTATCACAGTCCGCCACGTGTAATTCCACCACGTTCATAAAAGTGGCACCAATTTCCATGGTTAGCAGTGACCCTCCCAGCATAGTACAGGCTATGCCAGCACTTTCTAAAAGACCTTTGTCAATAGATGCTTCTATTTCGTTAGGATAGGTTTTAAGTAGCGGCATTGGTCTGTGTTTCCTCGTTTGAATGTTTCAGAGGTTATCATTCCACGTTTGTATTATTGAAAGCGCTGGTCATTTTTTCAATATTCATCAGTTGAACTGTTATCATGGTTAGTCGTTGTTGCTCACCATTGATATCGTGTTCTACGGACATTTTCATAATGGTAAATACATTCTCGTTAGCATCTTTGTATGTTACATGGTCGCTCATATCCATTTTCATTTTCATGGCAGAGATTTGCTCGTGTGCTGCGTCCATATCCTTTTCCAGGTCAATCGGATTCTGTCGTGTGTAGCCCGCCTCAATCAATGTTGGTTCGATAGCGTTAATAATGTCATCAACAGAGACCGTGTCGCTTTGATATGTAGCTGTTTCCATGTTATTCATTTGCATGTATTGCGCACGTTTTCCAGCTATTGTATCAATGGTAAGGAGTAAGTTGGAAAACCATTGGTTTCCTTCTATATTTTCAATTGGCTGAAGAGTGGTTGTGTCTGTGGTTGTTTGTTTGCTTTCGCAGCTAATGAGGAATAAAGCAAAGAGAATGAAGAGGAGTCTCATGGTTGGTCCTTTTGTGTTATTGGGCAGCCAATCATCGTTGATGTGATTAAAACACAAGTAGAAGTATTTATATTCTTAGAAACTATGTTTTAAGTAAAGAAGAGAGTGTAATAAATCAGGGGTTTGCATGTGTCTGCAAACCCCTGATTATTTGGTGCTGAGGGTCGGATTTGAACCGACGACCTACTATTTACGAAACAGTTGCTCTACCAACTGAGCTACATCAGCATCTCGAATAGAATCGTTTTTTATCTTGCTCAGGAGTTTATTGCTTTGGTGTGTTTGTCAATTGTATCCGTTGTACGCGGCAACGGACTTCGCAGAGCTGCGTCCTAAAATCGGGCCGCCTTCCACGCAGGTGGAAGGCTCATCGCTTTGCTCTGTCCCGATTTACCTATCAATTTCCTCAACAGTTGCTCTACCAACTAAGCTATATCAGCATCTCGAATAGAATCGTTTTTTATCTTGCTCAGGAGTTTATTGCTTTGGTGTGTTTGTCAATTATATCCGTTGTACGCGGCAACGGACTTCGCAGAGCTGCGTCCTAAAATCGGGCCGCTTTCCACGCAGGTGGAAGGCTCATCGCTTTGCTCTGTCCCGATTTACCTATCAATTTTCTCAACAGTTGCTCTACGAACTGAGTTCGTTGTGTGTACTTATTTTATTCGGCGGTTTATTGTTCTTGCGAAGAGAACCTATTCATTGTGGCAATGGATGTTGCAGCGTTGTTTGCAATAGGAAGGTAACGAGCCGTAAAATGTTTTTTACGGCTCGTTGTGGTCTGATTATATACCGACTTGTACTTGGTCACCTTCGATGCGGACTGGATAGTTGGCGACTTTGCAGTCTGGAGCGAATTCGCTGATACACTGGCCGCTTTCTAGGTTGAAACGCCATGCGTGGGCAGGGCAGACAGCTTCTTTTTCTGTGATGGAGTCTTCTTTTTCACAGCCGCTGACAAGGCTGACGCCTGCGTGTGGGCAGATGTCTTTAATCGCGTACCATTCACCGTCAAAGTTGTAGACGCCAATGCGGCGTGCACCAATGAGTACTAGGCGACCAGAATTCTTCGCCCATTCGTTAGTGGTGCCAACATTTTCCCATTGGAGGTCTTCGTCTGTGTAATCAGTGTCGTGTGTCATAGTATTATCCTATTTCATGAATGGTTTGGTGTGTGAGTAAAGGTGTAATGAAGTGTGTGTGTATCAATGTTTTCATCTGTGGTGTCTCGGCGGCGGTGCGTACCGACGGAGTGCGGGCGGCTGCGGGCTGCGCGAGCAATAAGCCCGCCCGTTGTGAGCATGTTTTGTAATTCCCAGCCAGTGCTTTGAGAGAAGAGACAGTTTGCTTGATGTTGGCTCCAGAAATCAATGCTACGAATGGCGGTGTTCAAACTCTTGCCGGTACGGCTAATACCAACGCGTTGCCACATCAGGGCCCGAAGGCTATGAGTGAGGTCGCTAATATCTACATGGGCGTGTGTTAATGTACTAGTATGAACGAGAGCACGGGGGCCAGAAAACGCAGACTCTTTGTGTGCGCTGTGGCCAGCACGTAAGCCAACGACCAGTCCTTCAAGTAGACTGTTCGAGGCGAGACGATTTGCGCCATGCAGTCCTGTGCAGGCTACTTCGCCAACGGCATACAGGCCAGGCACATTGGTACGTCCGGTGTGATCTGTTTGAATGCCACCGCAGTGGTAATGCGCGGCAGGGTGGACTGGAATCCATTCGTTAGTGATATCGATGGACAGAGCATTGCAGGTTGCCGTAATTGTTGGAAAGCGGTTGCGCAAAAAAGTATTGTCTAAATGGCTTGCATCAAGCCAGACATGTGGGAAATCGTTTGAGCGAATTTCGTTCACAATAGCGCTGCTTACAATATCACGAGGAGCCAGCTCAGCGAGTTCATGTTGATGACACATGAAGCGCTCGCCGTTGTGGTTTTTAAGGTAGGCCCCTTCTCCGCGCATGGCTTCGGTAATAAGAGAGCGAGGAGCACCAGCAATATATAAACAGGTGGGATGAAATTGCATGAACTCTAAATCAGTTAAGGTTGCACCGGTTCGCCATGCCATCGCTAAACCGTCGCCAGTGGCGCAGGAGGGATTGCTTGTCTCTCGCCACATCTGACCACATCCGCCGGTAGCTAAGATGCAGGCTGGAGCGTATGCGGCACAGATATTATTATTACTGGATTTGAAGAGAGCACCGTGCACGTGCCCTTGTTCTTCAGGACCGGCATCAAGGAGGTCTATAACAAACACATGTTCATGAATAGTAATGTGTGGGTGTTGACGAACAGCTTCTGCAAGACTGCGGCTAATTTCTCTACCAGTGGCATCGCCATTGGCGTGTAAAATACGACGAGCTGAATGACCACCTTCACGGGTCAGGGCTACGTTTCCACTGTCATTGATGTCGAAATCACAGCCGTGTTCGCGTAAGAAACCGAGGGCATCAGCAGCGTATTCAGCAATAGAGGTAACGCATTCCTCATCGCAAAGTCCAGCACCAGCAATCATGGTGTCGTGTACGTGTGCCTGTATGCTATCACTGGTTTCACGTTCACATTCGTGTAATACGCCAGCGACACCTCCTTGAGCATAGGCCGTGTTAGATTCACTCAGCGCTGTTTTGGCAAGGATAATAACGGTACTACCAGCGTCGGCAGCAGCCAAGGCTGCGGACAGTCCAGCGACACCACCACCAATAACGAGGACATCTGTTTCTAGGTGAAACTGTCGACGTAAATCAAAGGGAATAAGATAACGCGGGGTATCGGGACCATGCACCGCGTGACGAACAGTCTGCTTTGTTACGGCCATAGGGTCCTCACGAGGGTGGTGAATTGATGGCCTCGGTCAGCGTAGTCGTGAAACATGCCAAAAGAAGCGCAGGCAGGACTCAGCATACAACAACCGCCATCTTCGCCAAGGCTAGAAACCGCGTGGCGCAGAGCATCTTCTAAAGAAGAAAAACAAGCATGTGGGATGCCGCCGCGGATGAGTTGCTTGGCAATGGCAGAGGCTGTTGCACCAATGAGACAGACCATCTGAACATTTTGATAACTGAGGGCATCAACCCATGGCTGTAAGTCTATGCCTTTATCAGAACCACCAGCAATAAGGGCGAGTGGTTCGGTAAGGGCCTGTACGGCTGCTGTTGCTGCACTCGGGTTCGTGGCGCAGCTATCATTTATAAAATGAATGTTCTGAAATTGATGAACTGGTTCGAGCCGATGTGGTAAGGCTTGTACAGTGGTGAAGGCGGTGCTGGTGAGCGGTGTCTGAAAATACTCTGCTGCAGCCAGCGCTAATTGGGCATTGGCAGTATTATGTGGCCCAAGTAAAGGGAGGTTTTGTCTTGGAATGTGGACAAGGTTTGTTTCAAAATGATCATTAAGAAAAGGGGTGGCGTGCTTTGTAGCATCTATCTGATGCTGAGACCAGTGCGCTAACTGTTCTTTGCTGCTGCGATAGTGTTGTACGTTTGGGTGCCAGTCGAGATGGTCACAAGTGATACCGGTGTTGATACTAGCATCAAAGGATGGGGCAAGACTGTGTAAGTGCCAGAGCTGAAAACTAGATAATTCACAAACCAAATCGCAATCATAGCCGTACTGTTCACAGCAACGAATCAGCGGCGTATTTGAATTGCCAGCAAGTTGCCAATTGAGGAGATGGGCACAGAGCATTGCCGTTGTACTTTTCCCTTTGGTGCCAGTTACCCCAATTCTACGGCCCGTGTGGAGTAAGAGGGCAATGGCTTCTCCGCAGGTCAGAGGGAGGTGATCTGGTAGTGCTCGTGGTGGAATAGCAGGTGAGCAAATAATAAGGTCAGCCTGTTCGAGGCAGGTCGGCGTGTGTGCCCATGTCCAGTGCTGCTGCTGTGCACATGTGGCGGCTTCAGGAAAAGCTTCTGGTCCCTTATTATCGAATAGGGTAATACGTGCTCCCCGTTTATGGCAAAATATAGCTGAAGCTAGTCCGCCACCGTGAGTACCAACTCCCCAAATAACAACGTGAGCATCTCGTATATTTGCTAGTGCGGTGGTAAGTTCTGTGCTATCTAAATGTGGCATGGAGGGGGCTTAGTTATCAAGCAAGGCTTCACAGGAAACCCCGGGACAAATGTTGGGAATACGGGACCACCGGCGTAAACCACCGCAGATAACGTGAGCATCTTCCTCGGTTAGACCTCGGCGAACTACCGCCGTTTCTTCCTCATGTGCTTCGTTGGCCACCATCTGTGCTACTTCTGCGCTCAGGCCCGCTGCGCGTTGTAGAGCATAAACGACAACCGGAAAGGGGGTGATCTCATCATTGTGTAAGAGGACCAGCCACGTTGGCGCGAGCTTCGGCGGCGCCTCAGCAACGAAGGTATCAGTGTGCGGATCTCCAGATGGCATACGCGGAGTATGGGCCTGTGATTGCTGGCTGCAAGTTGAGCTTAATCCTTGTTTTTGTTTGTGTTAGACCAAGACTAGTGGGTATGAGTGATTATCCATACCCGTGTCGCTGTCCCTTATTCCTTGTACTCAGTGGTCCGTCTGGAGCAGGGAAGAGCACTATTATAGAAGGTTTTTTGGCCAAGCATTCAGATTTTGTGATGAGCCTCAGCACCACGACTCGTGCTCCGCGTGGAGAAGAACAAAATGGTGTGCATTATCGCTTTGTAGACGACAGCACCTTCCAGCAAGAGATCAAAAATGATGCCTTCTTAGAATACGCTACCGTTTTTGGTAACTCATACGGAACGTCCACCGCTTTTGTGACTGAGCAATTTGCGCAGGGGCGAGGAGTTATTAAAGATGTGGATGTTCAGGGCGCTGCACAAATAAAAGCACATATGCCAGAAAGCGTACATGTATTTATTGCCCCACCAAGCAATGAGGTCTTAGAGCAACGTTTACGAGGGCGTGGAACTGATGACGAGGATGTTATCGCTCGTCGGTTAGAAGAAGCAGAAAAAGAACTGTCTCATTGGCGATCCTATGATTATTTAATAATTAATGACAATATAGAGAAGGCCATTGCAGATATTGGTCATATTGTAGCAACCAAGCGTTGTCGTATTTTACCCGCAGATAAACACGGGTAGGTAGGAACATAAAAATGGGTAAAAAATACGATCATATTCCTGAGTCTGTGCAAACATTTATTCAACAACAGCATATGTTTTTTGTGTCAACGGCTGCTGCGGATGGAACCATAAACTTGTCACCTAAAGGTGGCGATTCTTTTTTAATTCAAGACCAATCAACCTTTCTCTGGCTGAATTATACTGGTAGTGGTAACGAAACAGCAGCACATCTTCTAGAATTGCCGCGGATGACCATTATGTTTTGTTCGTTTACAGGTGCACCACTTATTGTTCGCCTGTATGGCACTGCTCGCTGTATACATGTTGGCGATAAAGAATGGGATGAGAAACTCAGCTTATTTCCCACCCCAGATGGAGCGCGGCAGGTTGTGGAAATGAATGTTGAGATAGTCCATACCTCCTGTGGGTTTGGAGTACCCTTGTATGATTATCAAGGTGATCGTTCTCAAATGCCACAGTGGATAGCTAAAAAAGGTCCAGATGGTATTGCTGCCTATCAACAGAAAGAAAATAGTGTGAGCTTAGACGGAAAGACAACAGGCTTGCCGCCTCTTTAGGTAAGAAAAAGAGAAGAATCAGTTCTGTAACATGCAGCTCAGAATGTATGCTGAGCTGCATGTTTATGGTTGTTTAATGTTCTTCTGATGGATCAATATGTTGTTCGCTAGCAGTTTTTTCATCAAACGATAATTCAGGTTTTACCGCGAGGGGGCTATCAGCAAAAGCTGGTATCCATTGAGCGTGGGCCTGCATCAGCTCTCTGGTCATATTTCTAATTTCATCAAGGCTACAAGCGCTAGCCGTTAATGGGTCTAAACACATTGCTTGGAATACTTTTTCCGGATCACTTGTGAGTGCGGCTTCCATGGCCAATTCTTGAACATTTAATTGGGTGCGATTAATTGCTGCAAGATGGGTTGGTAATGTGCCATGGCGGACCGGTTGCACACCGTTGTTATCAACGAAACAGGCGGTTTCTACAAGTGCGCCGTCGGCTACATTATCAATGAGCCCATGGTTTATAACGTTGCCGTGGATGAGTATACTCTCTCCACCAGCTAAGGCGTTAATAATTCGAGAACCATATTCGTTGCTGCATGTTAGGTCAAACTCTTCCTCACCGCTGGCAATTTTCTTCATATTTTCTTCCCAGTCTGGTCGTTCGTAAATGGTTTTAATAAATGAGGAGCCGCCATTCCAGTCGTTACCTGTGGTATTGCAGTAGCGTTCAATGAGTTCAGGACGTTTGCGCCACCACGCGCTGTATTCACTGCAATGGCCAGAACTTTCAGTAACGGCATAGCCAAAATGTTTAACATATTCCATGCGCACGGTGTCGCCATTCCAGATGTCTTGTCTGGTGCATAATTCGCGCATACGCGGTAAGAGGTCTGTGCCATTATGTTGAAAACGGGTAAACCATGCTTGATGGTTAATGCCTGCACATTGGTAATGAATGTCTTCCAGTGGAATGTCTAAACGCTTAGCCCACTCACCTGCGGTTCCTTGTACACTATGGCAGAGGCCAACCAATTTAATGCCTGGTACGGCTTTGAACATCCCCCAACATAACATCGCCATTGGGTTGGTGTAATTGAGGACCCATGCATTTGGGCAGAGTTCCATAATATCTTGACCCATTTCAACCAAGAGCGGTAGCGTTCGTAGACAGCGCATAATCCCACCCGGTGTGAGGGTATCACCTATACATTGGTCAATACCATATTGTTTGGGAATATCCATTTCACTTTCGATGGCCTCAAAGCCGCCAACAAGTACAGAAATAATAACGGCATCAGCATCTGCCAAGGCTTCACGTCGATCAGTATGAGTGCTAAAGGTTGCGTTACTGTAATTGCCGTCACGTTGAATGCGTTCAGCAATTGCACCAGCATATTCCAACCGTTTTTCGTCAATATCGACAAGGGCGATGTGCGCATCTTGTAATCTCTCAAAGCTGAGAATATCAGCAGTCAGTCGTCGGGAAAAAGTCAAGCTACCAGCGCCAATGATTACGATTTTCATGAATACTCCTCTATGGTTTAGCCTGTATTATATCAGAGGGTGTATTATTTTACCAGTGGACATAATGAAAGACAGAGTGTACATATTGTGATATGGATTTATCTGACTCATTATGGCATATGTCTGGTTTTGGTCGCGAGGAACATACGGGACATCAGCCATACTGGTGGGTGAATTGCCTACGTGGACAGGATTTCCGCGCTGTATTACAGTACACGCTTGCCGGTGTTTTACACTTTCACCATAAGGGACGGCAGCACCGAGTGGTAACTGGGCAGGCTGTGCTCTTTGACCAGAATGATAAGAGTGAATATGGTATTTGTGCCGATGATCCCAACTATCGTTGTGTATGGATAGGCTTTAAAGGTGCAGGTGTAGAACAGCACTGTGGATTACTACGTGAGCAATATGGGTCTATTATTGATGATGGCCATAAGCGTTTGTTCTTATCTATGGAGCAGCTTATTAAAACGGCAAACCCAGTCACAGAACCCAACCCCTTAATTACCGCGCCGTTAGTGTATCGCTTCTTTTTACGTTTTATGCGAATGCATGAAGATGAACGAGTTGTGAAACCGGTAGACAGTGCGGTAGAGCAATTAATGGCGAACCCTTTATATCCGTGGTCTATGAAAGAAATAGCTCATGCTAATGGCTGCTCTCGTGAGCATCTTGTGCGGGTTTTTAGTGAAACCTATGGCATGGGTCCGGCTGCGTGGTTAAATGCACGTCGTTTGGAGCATGCCGTATCATTGCTGAAACAAACGGGTCTACCTGTTGCCGCCGTAGCTGAACAGAGTGGTTTTGCTTCTGCTCATACCATGGCTCGTTTAATGCGTGAAGAATTTGGTCAAGGTCCACGTGCTTTGCGGCAATAAAAAAGGGCGAGACCTTTATGGTCTCGCCCTTTAAATGTTCTTATAAACAGGCTGCTTATAGGTCTACATCACCACCAGCATCGGCAACATCGTTGTCGATAGAGAAGGTTTGTTTGGAGATGGTTTCGCCAACATTTCCAGCAACATCTGTTGCTTGAATTTTAATGCGGCATTGGGTGCTGTTAATTTCTGGAATGCTCCAAGAATAGGTGGTGGTGCCAGTGGCAAGGCCTTGAGTAATTTGTTCCCATGTGTCTGGGCCAGATTGGTAATAAATATTGATAGAACTGTCTGAGAGGCGCATGTCTTCAACGCTGAAGTTAATGGCCACAACATCGTTTTTGTTAAAAATATTTTTACCAGAACCATCTGTGGCAAGAACGCCAGAGTCGCTTGATAGGGAAATCGCTGGAGCAGCGGTGTCTACCAAGATACGGTGTAGGTTATCGCGCTTGCTTGCTGGGCGTGGGTTGGCGTTACCAACAATGTCGATAGCAAGGATGCTCAGCATGTACTCGCCATCATTTGGAGCTTGCCACATAACCGATTCAAAGTTTTCGTCTGGGCCAGCGTTTACCACAGGGCCTTCGCTCCAGTTTTGACCTTCATCAGTACTAAAGAATAATTGAGAGCTATGCACGGCAGCCGCAGGGCCAGCATCTTTTACGCGAGTTTGAATAGCAACGTCGCGGGTTTGGGTGGTGTCTGGGCCGAGAATATTTCCGTGTGGGGCAGCGCCATCAACAATAATGTTGCCGTGTTCGTTATCGGCTTTGTTCAGTACTTTGTCGTAGGCCTCAATAATAATGCGGCCTTCGTTGCTCATATCTGCTGGGGTGGTCCAAGTGTATTCGCCGCTATTAGGTAAACCGGTTGCAATGATTTCTGGCTCAGCAGTACTGCTGCGTGCCCAGTAGAGGTTTACTGGCTTTGAGTGCAGATTGTCATCAGTGACGTTCCAAGTAATAACATAGGTTTGGTTTGTGCTGAGAATTGTACCAACGGGTGGGTTGTTTAAGACAACGGTTGGCTGAGTTCGGTCTACAATAAATTCATTTCTATGTTTGCTGTCTGCGGTTGGTTGCGGGTGAGCAAAACCACTGATTTCAATAATGCGGAAGTAGGTGCGCCAGTGTCCTTCTGGTGGAGCCCAAGTAATGGGGGTGGTACGGCTGAATTCGAGTGGGTGTTTTTCCCATGCGCCCCATTGTGCCCCATCAAAGCGTTGATACCAAAGTTCACGTGTTTTGACCTGTTCGTCATCACGAACCTTTTTAAAGAGTAACTCGGCTTTATTGGTCAGACCAACGTTGGTGCCATCAACAATTTGCTTTTCTTTTTGTTGAGTCTGCTCAGCAGCGTGCAGGCTGCCAAGGGCGCTGCTGCCAAGAAGGGAAAGGGCGGTTAAAGAAGCAACGACGGGCAGAGCAAACGCGGATAGGCGCATAGATTCTCACTTGGGTATTGGAGGTGAAATGACGGGCGTCGCGCCATAGGGCAGCGCCACTTTAGAACGGATGCATTTAAGCGAGTTTTTTCTTGTGGTCAAACGGTAAGCTTTGCCTCTGAGTCGTGTTAGTCACCGCTCATTTCACGAATAAGGTCGAGGCTGTCTTTGATTTTACCAGTTTCGTTCACGGTCGTATCAAATTGTAAGTTAATAATGGGTTTGTGCGGGTGGTTGGTATGAAGAACAACTTGTTCGTTGTAGACCTTAGATTCAATAGTGGCAGTGGGATCTTTTGCTGTAGCAATCAATAAAAGAGCACCGTCGTTAATTTGTCGTTGCTCAAAAGTCCAGAGTTGTCCACTGTAGTCAATCTTGCTAACTGAAAGACCTCCTTCAGGAATACTGTTTTCAGGACAAGAAAGGCGAACGATTTCGCGTAAGTTGCCAAGTTCATCTGGGCGTACAGCAGAAGAGAAGAGGTAGATATCTTGATAGCGTTTTTCCGGACGACTTAAGACATCGGTCGCATTTTCTGGAACTGCGTCTACAGCGACATCTGGGATAATCGTCCATGTTTCTGCAAGTTCGATCGCTTCAAAGTCTGGGTCACTCAGATAAAACCACATGCGGCGAGTAACGGTGCCGGAAGCGTTTGTATTTGAGACCTTGAAGTCAATGGTCGTGGACTCATGTGGCAATAAGAAATGTGTGGCAAGGCTCAGGCGTTCGCAGGAACACGATTTATCAACATATGCGATGCGGACTGCCCGATCATGTGGGTTGGTGAGGGTCAGCTGCTTCTCGAAGAATTCATGTTCACGATACACGGGAATAGTGGCTGCTGTTTCTTCGGCAGACAAGGTGGAGCTGAGAACGGCACCGAGCATAAGTGCGATACGAAGTGGGGGCATCATGACCTGAGTATGCTGGGCAAGAGCAGGAAGCAAAGTCCAGAGTAGGGAGAAAGCATGCATGTGTCATAAACGCTACACTGGCTCAAAGGTTCAGAAAAATCTATGGAGAGAGTGTTTGTTTCCATGCTTCGCGGCGTTCAGCTCGTTTCTTTTGGCTTCGTTGAACCCAGCGATAGGTTGGCAGATAGACTAGAACTGCGCAGATACCGCCAATTATGCCGCCGCCAATAAACATGGCAATGGTGACGTCTAGTAATTCGGTGAACAAATAAATGGTCCCGTCCCAAATGCCCAACTCTCCTACTCGTTGCCAAGTATGGGCCATTTTATCAAAGGTTAAGGGCTGCCCGTAGATAGGTGCCCCTAGTCTGTTCTCAAGAAAGTACATGGGTGCCATCGTTAGTGGATTGGAAATCCATACAGGTGGAATACTGGCCATCACATTGCCGCGAAAAATCCAACAACATGCTGCTGCTACCACCATTTGAATGCCAACAATAGGAAGCCAGCCAATAAAAAATCCGATGGCAATGCCAAGGGCAATGCGGTGTGGGGTATCTTCTATGGTGCTGACACCACGGCATATTTTGCGCCACCAATAGCCCCATTGATGGGTACGAGGGGCAGTGCTTGGAGCTGGTGACGGGAAGAATTTTGGCATAGGATTATGGTTAGCAGTGTTGGGCTAAAACGGCAGCTGCAAGCGCTTCGGCATGGTCATCATCATCCTTGTTCCAAGGTGTTGTATACAACACGAGGCAGTTTGTGAGTGCTTCAAGTTCACTTTTTACGGTACGAATTGCCAAACTTTCATGATTGACCTGCTCATGTTCGTTAACGACTAAACCAAGTATAGGAATGGAGTTGGCGCGTAGAAAGGCAACCGTTAAACAGGTATGGTTTAAGGTTCCTAAGTGCGGGCGTGTGACTAAAAGCACAGGTAATTTGAGGCTGTGAAGCAGCGGGATGATTGTTTGTCTGTTGCTACAGAGCGGTGCACATACGCCTCCAGCGCCTTCCAGAATCAGGTCATGATCTCCTTGGCATGCTTGCGCATTTTTTATGAGTTGCTCAAGCTTTACCGTTGTTTCGGCTGCTGCCGCTGCGAGATGTGGTGAGGCTGCCTCAGAAAATTCGAATCCACAGAGGGTTTCAAGCGTTTGTCCATTATCAAGGTAGGGAAGCAGTTGGTTCGTATCATCAGCATGGCCATCTTGCCAGTCACCACAGGCAACTGGTTTATGCATCCATACTGAGCGTCCAAGTAGGCGGAGCCCTCGTACCAGAAGCTGGTGTACATGTGTTTTGCCAACGGCGGTGTCCGTACCTACGATTGCTACATCCATGCTTGGATCATCTGGGATTTAGCTGGATGGCAATGCTTGCTCTGTCTTGTGGTGAGACAAAAAGCGTGTGCAACTCTCAACGAGCTCTGATTTGAGCCGCACTTGTTTACGTAGGGTGCCTTGTATGCTTGATTCAGCTTTTACTGAAAGGATTTGTCTATGAATACCCGTCTGCTTCTACCCGCTGTCGTTTTTCTGGTTTCTGTTTGTGCGCCTGTGTGGGCTTTAGATGTCTCTTTGGATGATCTGGAAGATACCATTCAAGATGCACCGAAAGAGCAGGCCGTTCCAGGAGAAAAGCCAGAGAAAAAAGCGAATGGCCGTTATGTAGACCAAGGGCCGTGGTTGTATCCAATTGAAGAGAGCCGAGACAATTTCATTTATGTAGATGACAGTGGAAGCAAAGTGTTGGGGCCATTTAACTATGCATATCCGTGGTCCGAAGGGTATGGTTTGGTTGAAACCAAGGAGGGTAATTACCAACTCATAGACAAAACTGGCAAAGAAACTTTAGAGCTGCCAGAAGGTGCTTGGTTTGCAGGTGGCTTTTCCAGTGGTTTGGTTCCTATTGCATGGGACCGTAATGATCAAGGCTTCATGAACCATAAAGGAGAGGTCGTTATTAAAGGGTTGATGAAAGCGTTCCCTTTCCAAGGTGACTTTGCAGAGGTGGCGAGTAAAAGAGGTGATAAGCAGGTTATTAGTCGCGCAGGTAAAGTGCTGCAAGCAAAAGCACCGCAGTTCCGCAAGTATGCCTTAGATATTCCTATGGCCGCCTTTAAAAGCTCTGCCAATGGTAGTTATTATTTTATGAGAGATGATGGCCGACAACCTTTTAATAATAAAATGTTTGAAGAAGTTGGGAACTTTAATGAAGGTGTATGCCCAGTAATGACAGGGAAAAACAAAAAAACAGGTCAACGAGAATGGGCTCTATTTACTATAGAAGGCAAAGTGGTTCCTAAAAAGAAACGCTATATGCGCATGGGGAATATGCATCATGGACGTGCTCCGGTTATGATTGCAAGTAAATGGGGCGCTATTGATGAAAAGGGCAAATTGAAAATTAAATGTACCTATAGCTCTCTTGGCGAATTTCATGAGGGCCTTGCTCCATTTTATGATGAAGCAGCCGGTGCTTATGGCTATATCAATACCAAAAATAAAGTAGTGATTAAGCCACAATTCGGAAATGCAATGCCATTCAAACATGGTGTTGCAGAAGTTGAGCACGAAGGTGTTCCATCTTTGGTGAATACCAAGGGTGATATTATTTGGCCAAAACAATAATTATAACGAGGCGGTAGAACGCTCTAAAATAATTCGCAGCCGCACTTGCTCAGTAATGTTGTAAGTGCGAGCAACGGTAAGCCAGTAATGGCGCTATGGTCATCACTGGCAATTGTCTCAAATAAACCAATGCCCTGACATTCGAGTTTATAAGCACCAGCGCAGTTGTAGGGTTGGTCGGCTGCAACATAGCGTGTCAGTTGTTCACGAGTGAGTGTACGCATGGATAAAGTCGTGATGTCCGTATGTTGGTGCATTGCTCCCTGATAACAGACCGTTACTGCGGTAATGAGTTGATGGGTGCGGCCAGCAAGAAATTCAAGTTGATTAACAGCTTTTTCTGCGTTGCCCGGTTTACCAAGAATGCGTCCATCACAGTGGGCTAATTGGTCAGAACCAATAACAACGGCATTTGGTTCTGTTTGAGCAATACTCTCTGCCTTTAAACGTCCCAAGGTTTCTGCTAGTTCACGTGGAGCAAGCCCTGCTGTTTTCAGTGCGTCCTCATCACAATCTGGTGCTCGTTGCTCAAAAGGTAAGCCGAGTCGTTCCAATAATTGACGACGATAGGGGGAAGTGCTGGCCAAAATGATGTTCGGAAGAGTAGGCATACTCGGAATCGTTCTATTATGGCGATGAATGCAAGCAGGGAAGAAATTACGACGTTCTTTCTTAGGTGGACAATTAGTATATAATAAGTATGTTCATTTTTTTCCTAGAGAAGGACTTGTGTATGTTTAATAGATTCTTGTTTCTCCTGTCTGTCAGTGTCCTGTCCGTTATTAGTGCTGAGGAAGGAAACCGTTTAGCGGCTTTAGACGACTTGACGGCCTACCTCAGTAAGCCACTGCATCCGCATTGTGCTGCATTTAACTTTGATATCTTCGACTTTCCGCATGAGCCAGGTGCGGGATTGCGATTAGAAAAAGTGGAAGCAGCAGGTGCTTTTGTCGATCTTGAGCAAGATTTTGCTGGTAAAATTGTTGTGCTCGTAGAAGTGAATGTAAAAGAACGGCATAAGGCTTGGGCCTTGGAAACAGAGGAGGCTATGCCTACTGCAGTAGTGGCATACCAACGTTTGCATGCTGAATACGCGGATAGCGGCGTTGAATTTTTAACAATATGGTCTTTGCAACGGAAACAGTCAGTAGAGGAACAACGAGCAGAGGCGCTTGCTTATGTCGCACAAACAGGTTTGCCAGGAACCGTGCTCTTGGATGCGAAGAAGTCTGGAAAAGTAAGTCGTAGCAAGAGTGCATTTGGTGATTATGCCAAGAGTTATTTGCCTGGCCATCCCCCTGCTAATCAGGTCTTAGTACGCCAAGCAGATGGTCTCTTGGTGTTTAAAGGGAGAGAAAATGATTTAGGATTCAGTTACCACCTTATGCGCCACGTTTTAGACCGTTTGTTAAAACCAGACTATGAACAACAGGTCCGTGCAGATTTCCCACAAAAATCCCGACTACTTCCTTTTGTTGAAGATGGTGAACAAGGGTTGGTCTATCGCGATGATTTTGAAAGCTATGCTGATAGCCACACCTTTAAATTAGAACCACGATGGGGATATACCTATACACGGCAAAGCCGCATTGGTTTGAGGCCAGAATTAGTTGCTGGGGCAGGCCGTGATGGTTCACAGGCGGTGCATGTTGGTCATGCTTATAATTTTTTGAGTGTACAGCCTTACGCTTTAAAGCATCATCTGCCAGTACCGCTTGTGGACGGTGAATTGAGTTTTTATATACGACGCGGCCAAGGAGTTCGCCGTAGAGATCCAAGTGGGTATCGTAATGTCCCAGGTGCAACTTTATTTCGATCTTTTTGCATTGGTTTTGGTCAACCAGAATCGTATATGCCAGCAGGCCACCTGATGGGAACTGGCCGGTGGCTGGAAGAAACCTTTGTTACAACATTTCGTGTGGATCAGCCGAGCGCTGTTACGTATGCGAAAAATGCTTGGCAACAGGTACGGGTAAAATGTCAATCTGGTCAAAAAGCAGAGGTGTTTGTTGATGGTATCGCCATTGGTCGGTTACAGTCAGAAAGTCTTTCGTGGTTTGGTCTCCGTTTACATGATGTTGGCAAAACGTGTTACATAGATGATGTTGAAGTACGCTACGCCAACCCTTCTGCGCATATGCGCGCAGCACTAGCAGATGCAGCATATCCACAGTATGAACCGGTGAAGCCATTTTCAGACGAACTTCAAGCGTTTATGACAAGAGAATATACCCCATTGCTGATTGGAGCACAGAGAAAAACTCTTGCAGAAGGGCATATCCCACGCGCAGATGTTGGCTATCATAGACCACCGTTTCTTACATTTGATAGCCCTCTTCCTGCTGAATCTTTACTGCTAGAAAATTTAGAACAACCAGGCCAATTAGTTGATGTCATTGAAAAACATCGCGGTCAGCTTATTTGGATTACTCGTTTGCGCAAAGGTGATCACGGGAATGAAAAAGCGATTCGTTCTCGGACAGCTTTACGCAGCCCAACCGTTTTTAACCGTGTCTATCAATTAGCCAAAGAATATAAAGATAAAGGTGTGGTAATCATTGGTGTAGCTGCGGTAGATGGTGGTCATAGAGATATTACCACTAGTTACGAAGAACGTATTATAGATGGTATGGAAACGGTTTTGGCCAGCCAAGACTTTTTTGCTGAAAGTGGTCTGCCCAAAAATAAAATTATTTATGGTGCTTATTCAGAAGTGTACGACATGATTGTTGGTGAGCGTTTTCCAAATCAATTGCGTTATTGGAATCAGAGTATGCGTGGTAGTTTTGCACGTGGCGCATTCGCTGGAATGGGAGCAGATACTATTATAGATACAGAGGGGAATATCGTTTATCGGGGTAGCGGTCCAGATGGAATGCAATATTGGAAAGCGCGTTATGTCTTAGATCGTTTGTTAGACCCTGATATGGAAATTGCCTGTCGCCAAGAATTCAGAAATCCAGAGCTGCCTTATTATCGCTCACCTGTATTACCACAGCAAATTGTGCAAGAAGACGGATTGACTTATCGTGATGACTTTGAATCGTATGACAGCACGTATGATTTTGGCTTACAGCCACGCTGGGGATTCACCTATGCGAATTA
This sequence comes from Planctomycetota bacterium, assembly GCA_016745075.1. Classification (GTDB taxonomy): domain Bacteria; phylum Planctomycetota; class UBA11346; order UBA11346; family UBA11346; genus JADGDD01. The sequence goes on from JADGDD010000005.1 coordinate 126,896, forward strand.
TCCAAATGAACATACCGCGGCCCTTTTCTCGAAAGCGGGTCGAGATCATTCACAAGCAATTTTGTTAAATAATTATCAAGAAGCGGATAAATTTTGTGGTAATAAAGCCGGAATGGTTGGGGCGAGCCATCGCTTGCCAGTGCCGCTTTCAGATGGTCATATACGATTTTATATAAAACGTGGTGTGCATGTGAAAAATTTCGGAGGGCCTCCCGCTTATCGTTTTGCTCTGTGTCTCTATAATGAAGCCGGTCAGCCATTAGAAGCGCTTACAACCTATGGTGATTGGAAGAAAGAACATTTTATCCTAGCTGAGCACGAAGCCGCCATCAAATGGGGATATCGTTTCCCTAAAGCGGTGAATGCTGAGACCATTATAGTTAAGAGTGAGGAAGTTATGGATGCTGATGCGTGGCAACAAGTTGATGTTATCTGTACTCCAGAGCAACCCATACGAATAGAAGTAGATAGTGTGCAGATTGGCGAGCTTTCAGGGACTGCTATAAGTACCGTTGAATTTCGTCAAGAAACATGGAGCGGCACGTGGTTAGATGATTTTGAGGTTTTCTACCGTGGTCAGGGGGAAGACTTGCGTAATGCTCATCAAGCAGCAGAGGCCGTAACGTTGCAAGGCTTACAAGAGGCGTGGGAAAAAGAAGTTTCTGAAACCCCGTGATATGTAATCACTGCTTGCTGAGGAGAAGCGTCTTCTGCTACTTGTCGCTTCAGAACATCTCCATACTGTTGCTATCATGACAGACATTCATTTCGGCGACTTTTTTTACCGACTGATACGCGAACGTGGCATGACTATGCAAGAGTTTGCTCAGCGGGCGGGAACAAGTGCAAGTACGCTTTCTCGTTTGCGTACGGGTAAACGTGTGCCTAAAAACCTGCCGGTAGATGCGTGGGCAGAGGTCCTGCAATTATCAATAGAAGAACGTGAACAATTACAAGAAAGCATAGAACTGGCGCAGGCTCCAACTTCATTGCGTAAACGTATCGCTCATGCAGAAGCATTAGTGGCATCAGAGCGTGTAGAGCGCGAACAGGTGGAAGAGCAGTATAATACCTACAGACAAACTCATCATTATTTTGACGGGTATTGGCTGGCCTATAATTATTCTTTTTTAAATGATGGCCGTTTGTATAGAAGCCTCGTCCATATATCTGGTAGTGATGTGATGTGGTTAAATAAAGATAACGGCGCAATCCAGTATAATTATCGAGGCACCATAGAAATGCTTGGTGACAAAATATTTGTGCGCCTACATGAAGAACACAGTGATACCGAATATGTGCAGGTGACACTTAATTCTTTATTTAACATGAATGCCCCAGTGCTCCTTTATGGGTTGGCTTCTGGAATCTCTGCAAAAAACATTCGCCATCCTGTTTCATTCCCCGTGTCGAGTCGTATGGCATTGGTGTATATTGGTGATGAAAAAATGCCGCGTAATCAAGCACAGCAATTTCAAGAGATAGAAGATAGTCTTGGTGCTTTCATACCATCGGGCATTGTCCCCTTTTACCCAGAGCAACTTGGTTCAGATGAAGGGTTACGAACCTGTCTAGAATTACGGCCCAAAGAAGACCTTGATGCGGTACTTATTCGTCTACTTGATAACCATATAGACCCCAGCGAAACGGTCCTCTGGGCAGGGTTCTAATTTCTTTTTTTTGGTTTTTCCGGCGTGTTCCACAAACTGTGTTTGTAGATATTCCACATATTTGTGCGGCTATGGTAGCCGCTGTGGTAAGCAAGTGGGCCACGGATGCCAATAAAATATTGATTGGAAGAATGGTTGTAGACCCATGTTGTGCGTGAGCCGGTTGTAACAACGGGGATATATTTAAGTGGGAGGTCTTCAAGTTGTGCGGGTAAGCGATTATGATGTTCACGTCTCCAGTTCTCTATGGCATCTACCAAGATGGCGCATTGGTCCATCTGCACGATTGTGGCACGACAGGCAGCGTGAGTTCCGCTCAAGAGTCCATACCAACTGATGAGTAGCGCTGAAATAATGGCCAACGCTGTTTTCTTCTGTACGCTTGTGAGCGCATACCAGATAACGCAGGTTATAGCGGCACTGACGATGTAGAAAATAACATGAGCCCTATCAAAGGGTTCGTTCATCTGATAGCCAATAAAAAAGAGTGGGATAGCAGAACAGAGTCCGACGCAAATGATCCAGAGATGAGATTTGGTCCAATCCGTTGGTATGCTATTTGTGACCCGTGGGGTTTTCCATCGGCCCAGTGTGTAGGCGCTTATGCTTATGAGAATGAGTGTGGCAGTAATCCAAGCTGCTTGTAGGGCCAGATAGCTTTCTGGATATAGGCTGACAATAATATCTCGGCCAGGCACATAATCCCAATTACCAGAAAAGAGTAATGGATGGAGTGCACGAAAGACAATTGGCCACTGGCTGGCTAAAATACCTGCACTAAGTAAGGCAGCGCATGGGAAAGTTGTCGCATGTTTGAGCCATACCCAGCGTTGTGATGAGAGGAGTGAAACAATGCTCATCAGGAAAAAGAGCATCCAGCCTATCCAACGGTTGTAAGATAACACCGCAGCGACATCGGAAAAGTGATGCAATTCTTTGCTGCTAAAAGCAGAATGGGTTATGGCTTCTCCATGCATATATAAATCCATAACTGAATGATGGAGTGCCAGTGCGTTAGGAAGCCCTTGGTGTATGTCGCTGGTGGCAAAAAACCAAGAGGAAAACGGATCGAGGTGTAGAGCTAATTCAACGGATAGACAGGTGAAGGCACAGGCCCATAAGAAAGCAGGGATATAGGTGCACAGAAATTTCTTCATCTTACGGGCAGGTGTGAAACATAGCACTGGCAATGCGCTTGTAGGCTTGTTTGGCAGAGGAGGACCAAGAAGAAACGGCCCCAGCTTCTTTATTGAGTAGAATGGCAAAGGCGTAGCATTGTTCGTTTTTCGTAAAGTATCCAGCAAGACAGCGGGCAACAGCAAGGGTTCCCGTTTTGACAAAGAATGGCTGCTTATCAATCGTCATATTTTTGAGACTATCATGAAAGGTTTGTGCATGGCTCGTTTTTTGTAAAGCAGACAGCAGGGCGCAGACTGTGCTGGCAGAGGCGCTGTTGTCATAACTGAGACCACTTCCATCAATAATATTGTGGAGGTCTGGATGAATATTGAGTTTTTCTTGCAAGATACGCTTGAGAGCTTTTTTCCCAGTATCTAAATTCCCTTTACGAAAACGTTGTGCACCAATGAGGCGGAATAGTTGCTCGCCATAAAAATTTTGACTTCGTTGGTTCAAAATGGTCAAAGCAGGGCCAAGGGTGCTGCTATGGCTATGTAAAACATGATGCCGCTCTGGAGTAAGGCCAAGGCGGACCTGCCCGCTCACGATTATCCCAGCATCGCGTAAACGGTACAGAAAATGTTGGCCATGTAACAGGGCTGGATTGTCATGGATGGCAAGCGGAAACCATGCGGTTTCTTGAGCATAGGCGCCAGAAACGGTAATGGTATTGCTCCGTTCTGCTCTGCTAACGAGTATGCGTGGTCGTTTGACACTGCTGACTGTGCGTGTTTTGTTGACGACTTTTATCTCTGTGGCGAAAGGTCGGTAGTGGACAACCGCTTTGGAGCCAAGGCTGCCCGGCTGTACTTGTGCTTCAATGCAATTATCTAGCCAGGCAAAGGCGCTGGCAGGCGCACTATACCATTGCTGCATGTTGCGATGGTCTTGTGGCCATGTTGGTGCTTTGTCTGGGCCTGAGAAGAGAGAGTCGTCAATAATCAAATCACCATCAATGTGAGTGAGCCCTTGTTGTTGGAGAGCGGCAATCCATGTGGTAAAGATATCTTCAGGTTTGCCCTTACTGAAGTGTTCATCTAAACAGGGGTCACCCGATCCAGTGATATAGAGTGATTGACAATGTCCATTAATCAGTGGTCTGTAGGAGCTAATGTTTGTGATGATCTGGTGTTGCGGGCCATATTCTAAGAGGGCTGCCGCAGAAACAAAGAGCTTGGTAACAGAGGCTAACCGCTGCGCTTGTTCTGGATGATCTTGGAACACAACCGTGCCATCTGAGCAACGAGACAGTAAGACGCTGCTAGAAGTCCCTGTTGGTAACGAGCGTAGAGCGGCATCTATGCTCTCTGCTTGTAGAATGACAGTCGTGCTCAGGAGCATTAAGACGGCTACTAGTTGGTGCATAAGCTTATCCTTGTATCTCTCTCACGTAAATCAAACTGTGATGTTATGGATGCTATGAATTGTTGTGTGTGCGGTAAGGACGTACCGGTTGCAGTGGAAAACAGGCCAGAATCATTTCCGTTCTGCTCGGAACGCTGCCGGCTCATTGATTTGGGTTGTTGGTCTGATGAATCCTATGTCGTGGAAGGTCGTTCGGCCATGGCAAGTGTATCGGAAGCTGACCCCGATTTTATAGAGTAGCATGTTCTAGACAACTGATCTTTCTTCGGATATACTCAAGGTGAAGGGAAGCCTTTTATGATAGCTTTGATCTCAGACATTCATGCAAGCATGGCGGCCTTGGAAGCGGTGCTAAAAGACATCGAATCTGTTGGTGGCGTATCGCGCATCTTCTGTCTTGGTGATGTTATTGGTTATGGTCCTCAGCCAGTAGAATGTTTTGAGCTGACTGCGCAAGTCTGCTCTCGCATTCTTATGGGGAATCATGAACATGCTGTGATTTACGGTGCCTTTGGTTTTACCCCTATTGCTCGCCAAGCCATTGACTGGACAAGAGATACGGTACAGGGATATGCAAAAACCCGCGATGGAAAAGACCTGTGGGATTTACTGAAAAGACTGCCCGTCAAACACGAATTTGATGATGTGTTGTTGGTCCACGGTTCCCCACGTGATCCCGTTATGGAGTACGTTCTGGAAAGTGATTTATGGGAAGGCAGCTCTGATCCGAACAAGATAGTAGAGATTTTTGAAGGCTTTGACCGGATGTGTTTTGTTGGACATACGCATCGGCCAGGTGTCTTTACAGAAGACCATTGTTTCTTGCCTGCATCTGAACTTGTTGATGGGTTTGACTGTTCAGAAGGCAAGTATTTGGTGAATGTTGGTTCCGTTGGTCAACCAAGAGATCGCGATCCACGCTCCTGCTATACTCTTTTCTCTGGCGATGCTGTCTACTTCCGGCGTGTTGAGTATGATATCGAAAAAACCTCCTCGCTCATCCTCGAAAACCCGCATCTTGGTGACCGCTTGGCGACACGTTTGCACAAAGGTGAGTAACAACCACCTTACGGCCGTGTTAAGGCAAATCGTGACTTGCTTTAGACTATTATAGCCCTCAAATATAGAATCCTTATCTAGTTGGTGAACATTGTGGATCGGCTGGTGCTTTCTGTGCACGGCTGTCATCTGTGTAAACCGCTATGGTTTGGTGATGTGTCGCCAACAGCGTAAACATTGGTGTGACAAAGAGAAGAATCGATATAAAGGCGAAAGCCGGGCAGGAGTTGCTGTGTCGGAAGAGAAAGATAGGCAGGAAGCAGAGGCCGGACAAAAGGTAGAGCAAACAGTTGTTCTTAGCAATAAGATGGGTTTGCATGCTCGTCCGTCTACGCAGATAGCCACAACCGCAGGAAGATTTGCGGCTGATGTTCATATTGGTAAAGACGGTATGAGTGTCGATGCAAAAAGTGTGTTAGAATTATTAATGCTCGCCGCCGAATGTAATAGCGAATTAACCGTTTCTGCTGAAGGTGTTGATGCACAAGAAGCGGTTACTGCCTTAGTAGAATTAATAGAAGGCCGTTTTGGGGAGCTTGACGTTGATGGCTGAGCTGGTCGCGTCAGTAACAGAGCATGACCGTGCTCAGAGTAGACAGAATGATACTGCTCAAGAAATGAATCGTTTCCATTCTCTTCTTCGTATGGGTGGAGTCCTTATTTCTACTTGTTGTGGTTTGGGCTTTTTAAAGCCAGCCCCTGGCACTTGGGGCAGTGTTGGTGCCGGAGCCTTGGCGGTACTGTGGATTCTTTATGGCCCAGCAGCTTACGCCCAGCATGGTATGATTGTGGCAACGGTTCTATCAACTCTTATTTCTTTTTGGTCTATCCCGCATGCTGCCAAATACTTTGGTAATCATGATCCTGCACAAGTTGTTATAGATGAAGCAGCAGGCGTATGGCTCGCGCTCGCGCTTTTTCCATCATATATTTTATGTGATGCTCCGTTTCTTGTTGTTGGCGCGAGCGTTCTTGTTTTTCGTTTTTTTGATATCCTTAAGCCGTGGCCAATTTGTGCGGTGGAGCGTTTGCCCGGAGCGCTTGGAGTCATGAGTGATGATCTGATTGCAGGTCTCGCAGCGGGCTGTATTGTTGTTGGAATGGTGCATTAGTGATGAGTGTCTTCCGAGGTATTTATCTCCATATGTGTAAAAAGGTGAATTATGTCTGAAAAGCAACCTGATCGTAGTTCTTCTCAACGCCGTCGAGCCGCTGCCGCAGGACCGTCGCGCGCACAGCGTTCGGAGAGAAGGCGTACGGAGAAAACAAGGCCAGTAGCTCCGAAACCTGCTCCAAAACCTGCTCCAAAGAAGGCCGAAGCAGAGCCGAAGCGTCCAGTAAAACGTGGAACCGCGGTTCACCGTCGTAGCGATAGTACTGGTGAGAAGGTGCAGGCAGCAAAAGTTAGTAAAAACCCTCGTCGACAATCGACTCCACGAGCAGCAGCATCCAGTAGCCGCAAAACGCAAACGCAGCCACCAACTCGTCAAAAGTCTTCAGGCCAACTGGAGGTGGCTGAACAAGAAATTGATGATCAAGACTTAGAATTTACCGCCGATAAACGTGGCGGAAAAGGTAAAAAAGTAACGCTTCGTTCTAAATTCTTGGTGGTTATGGTTGGTATCACCGCCGTTGGCATGATCGCGTTGGGTGGTGCCATGGCTATGACATCAAATTCTTTCCTCTTTGGTTCAAACCTACACAAGGGTATTGAGATTGCCAAAATGGCTGCTCAGGTCTCAAGTGTCTTGTTAGAACAACGGACGGAACGCGGTGAAAAACTGAGTAAGGAAGAACTGGTCGAACAGTTAACGCACTATTTAGGCAATGCGCGTAAATGGGGTGATCAAGATATTTATTCTGATATTATTAGTATTCAGTTTAAAGACGGTGAACCACGTATACGTGCAGAAACTCCTATCGGTGATGGCATGAGTGGTTTGAGCGATAAGATTTCACTGGGCAATTCTATCTATATTCCGCGCGAAGGTGATGTTACGCTGCCGGCAGACATTGCCATTTCTGAAGTAGACAAAGTTGTTAAGGGCCGTGGTAAGATCCCTGTTTACCGGTTTGAAATAAAAATGAATGATGAGATTGGTAAAGGTGGAGACGAAGATCATTATTCTGGTGGTGTTATTTGGGTTGATGTTGCCGGTGATACGGTTGACCAAGTTACCAGTAAACTGTTTCTTATGATCGGCATTGCAGTGTTGGCTGTTATTGGCATTGCATCATTCGTGGCCCATATTTTTGCAGGAAAAATCACCAAACCAGTTCGCCTGTTAGTACGTGATATTAAAATTGTGGCCAAAGGTGATTTAAAACATAAAACAAAATCACACTCAAACGATGAAATTGGTTTGCTTGCGACCGAGTTTAATCGCATGACCGCAGAGGTTTCAGCCGCTCAAGATGCAATGATTGAGCAAGAAAAAGCATCGTATGAATTATCTATCGCCCAAGAAGTGCAGCAGCAATTATTGCCAGCAGAGTCGCCTAAAATAGACGGTTATGCTCTGGCTTCTTATTATAAAGGTGCCAAAGCTGTTTCTGGCGATTACTATGATTTTATTCCACTTGGTAATGATTTGTGGGGATTCATTATTGCAGATGTATCCGGTAAAGGTATCCCAGGATCTATGGTGATGGCTGTTGCTAGAACGATTATTCGTCTGGTTGCTGGTCGTCACCAAGGTAACGCTGCGGAAACCTTAAAAGAGACAAACCGCTTGATTGCCAAGCAAATTAAGCGCGGCATGTTTGTAACTGCGTTTTATGCGGTTCTAGACGCGCGTACAGGTGTACTGACCTATTCATCAGCAGGCCATAACCCAATGGTTATTTATAGAGGTGGGACAGATTCTTTTGAGTTGGCTGCACCTAAAGGTATTGCTATCGGTTTTAACGACGGCCCAATTTTTGACAAAAACATTCAACAATTCCAATCTGTTGTGGAACCAGGTGATGCCATCGTCTTATATACTGATGGCTACCCAGAGGCGATGAATGAAAAAGATGAAGAATATGGGGATGATGAATTTAATGAGGCCATTGCCCGTTACGGCAAACATGGCGCTCAAGGTATTGTAGACGGATCTCTACGAGAAATTATTAAACACCGTGGTAAAGCTCCTCAATCAGATGATTTAACAATGATCGTTGTCCAGCGTGTTGGGCAAGGAGTTTGATGTGAGTGAACATGTTTCGACGATAACGATCACAAATGATACTGCTTGTTTAAACAGTGTGCGTGAACTTGTAGCTGCTGGTATCCAGCAGTCTGGTTACCCTGCACAGTTTACCAACCAAGTGATGATGGCTGTTGATGAGGCTGTTGCTAATATTATTGAGCATGCCTACCAAGGTGTTACTGCAGGTCGTGGCCAAATACGCATTGATCAAACGGTTACAGAAGAGTTATTTCAAATTCTCATAGAAGACGATGGCTTGTCGTTTGAAGCTGAAGAGCAAGGCGATCTTGATATTGCAGCTCATGTTGCACAGGGGAAAAAAGGTGGACTCGGCATCTTTTTAATGCGCCGCATTATGGATGTCGTTGATTACAGCTTTGAAGCGGGTGTATGCAACCGCTTAATCTTAATGAAATACGCATAAGACATAATAATAAGTACAAAGAACGGTAAAGAATAAAGAGTAATGAATCAGATAGATAAAAAACCGCTTGCTGGGCGTGTGGATAAAGTTGATGCATCAGGTATTCGTAAAGTATTCGATCTTGCTAAAAGCCTGAAAGATCCGATTAACCTCAGCATAGGCCAGCCCGATTTTGACGTACCAGAGGCCGTCAAATCTGCGGCAGTATCCGCGATTACGGATGGTCATAATTCCTATACGCCAACGCAGGGTCTGTCTGAATTGTGTGAGCAAATACGTGCAGAAGAAGAAATTGCCACTGGACGGTCATGGGCACAAGATGAACTCTTTATAACATCAGGTGTGAGTGGTGGACTTTTTCTCTCGTTACTTGCTTTAGTAGAGGCGGGAGATGAAGTCTTAATTCCCGATCCATACTTTGTGATGTATAAACATTTGACGGCGCTCTTTGACGCAACACCTGTTTTTGTTGATACCTATGCTAGCGGTTTTTCTCTTGATCCAGCGGCGGTAGAAGCAGCGATTACCCCTCGGACAAAAGTGTTATTATTAAATAGTCCTGCAAACCCAACCGGACGCATTTGTGACGAGGCCAGTTTGCGTGCAGTAGCGGCAGTCTGTGAGAAACACGGCATCATTATCATTTCGGATGAAATTTATCGTTCGTTTGCGTATACAGATGTCCCAAGTATTTCTTCTTTTTATGAGCAGACGGTGGTGCTTGGTGGACATAGCAAATCTTTTGGAATGACTGGGTGGCGTTTAGGCTATGCCGCGGGTCCTGCTCATATTATTCAGGCAATGGCAAAAGTGCAGCAGTATAGTTTTGTCTGTGCGCCGTCTGTTTCGCAATATGCAGCGCTTGCGTGTCCACAGGTTGATATGAGTGGACATATTGATGCCTACCGTCAAAAGAGAGATATGATGGTATCTGCTTTATCGGGTACCTTTGAGTTAGGTGCTCCAGATGGTGCCTTCTATTTATTTGCTCGTGCGCCAGAAGGTATGACTGGAGATGAGTTTGTAGAGCGTGCTATAGCAAACAATGTACTGATTATTCCTGGTAGTGTTTTTTCTGAACGTCATTCTCATTTCCGCATTTGTTATACGGTTTCAGATGAGAAACTACAGGCAGGTGCTGATATTTTGTGTCGTTTGGCGCAGTAAAACACACATATAAAAATATGTCATAACGTTAGACGTGGGTGCTAACAGTAAAGTAGAGGTCTGCTCATGTTTCATGATGAAGCAACTATAACAATTCGTTCTGGAAATGGTGGTCCTGGCTGTGTGTCTTTTCGCCGTGAGAAATATATTCCAGAAGGTGGGCCAGATGGTGGTGATGGTGGTCGCGGTGGCTCAGTTATCGCGGTAGCCAACAGACATATCAATACTTTAACGGCTTATATTCGTCGGAGAAAATGGAAGGCAAAAAATGGTCTTCCAGGAGAAGGTCGAAATAAATCTGGTCGTTCTGGGGTTGACCTTATTTTAGAAATGCCCTGCGGTACTATTATCCGTCACCAAGAAACGGGTGAATTATTAGCTGATTTAACCACTGATGAACAAGAGGTTATTTTAGCAGCCGGTGGAGATGGCGGAAAAGGTAATGTGAATTTTAAGAGTTCTGTCAATCAAACGCCAAGAAAATCAACGCCTGGCGGTGAGGGCATACCATTGCCACTGGCATTAGAATTGAAATTGATTGCTGATGTTGGGCTTATCGGTTTTCCAAATGCTGGTAAAAGCACCCTTATTTCTCGTCTCTCTGCGGCGCGGCCAAAAGTTGCCAACTATCCATTCACGACATTACGTCCACACCTTGGTGTTATGGAACGCGATGATTGTAGTGTGGTCATTGCAGATATTCCAGGGCTTATCGAAGGTGCTGCCGAAGGTATTGGCCTTGGTCATCAGTTTCTGCGTCATGTAGAACGTTGTCGTTTGCTATTACATGTTCTTGATGGCACCGATGGTGATGTTGATGAACTTTGTCAGCGCCATGCTATTTTAAATGCAGAATTAGCTCGGTTCAGCGATAAACTCAAAGGTCGAAAACAATTACTAGTTATCAACAAGAGCGATAGTCGTCCAGATATGGATGAGTTAGCGACAGCCGTTGCAAAACGGCTTGATTGTGAAGTGCTTCGTATTTCAGCGGTTACTGGTGATGGTCTTGATGTTATACGTAACCGTCTTTTGGAATTTGTGAATAATACAGACTTGTAGGTGCTTTTTGTTTAGGGTAAGTCTTCATCGTCAGAAATAGTGTCAGTAAGCAAGTTCTGTTCGGAAAAGAATTGTAAGGCATCTTTTTCTGAATTTACAATTTTGAAAAGATGACCAATACCGAGTATGTCAATGATTGTGCAAATGCGCTCGTTTGGATGCAGGGCAACAATTTGTGAACCATGTGCTGTGGCTGCTTGAAGAAAACGAATAAAATGGGTCATGACTGTAGAAGAGAGATAAGTGCATTCTTGTAGGTCTAAGACAACGCCCCGCTTGTGGAGTCGTGATAAAAATACTTCTATACGATTTACAAATGATTCAGGTGTGGCATGCAGAATATTGCCGACAAGAATAATATAAATAAGCTCGTGACGTTCCTCCAGATGAATCCGATAGGTGCTATCGGGGATGGTCTCCTTATGATCGAGTGTGGTAATGACCCGTCGGAGCTCTTCTGGTGTAAGGAGGTTTTCGTCAGCCTGACTCATGCCGCCATCTGATTGTGAGGGCTATGGAAAGCAAGCATTTGCATGCTGTCAAAAAGGAGCGTATAATAAGAGTATGTCAGAGTACTACGGAAGAAATGTAGATACAGAAGGAGGATGCTAGGCATGGCACGGACAGTAGATGTGGATCTTGTGAATTCGTTTTGGCGAGCTGCTCAAGAAGCACTGAGTACGATGGCAGAATTGAAAGTTGGCCGAACCAAGGTATATGTGAAGAAAACGCATGAGCTGGAAGATAGTTATTATGCCGTAATTGGTATTTCTAACGGTTTAATTGGAAACTGTGCGGTTAGTATGTCTGAACCAACCGCAAATTGCATCTTAGAGGCGATGACGGGCGAACGTGGCGATCATGATTTTTTGATGGATGGTATTGGTGAAATTGCAAACTTAGTAACTGGTGGTGGGAAGCGTCATCTGGCTGAGGAGGGTCAGTATTACTTTGATATATCTACGCCAACCACTCTTTTTAGTCCTCCAGGAAAATCGACAAAGATTTTCAATCCAGGTGGAACCATTTGTATTGTGATTGAATGTGAGGTCCTAGGGCAGGCAGACACTCTTCCATTTAGTATTGAGTTGGCTTTTGAAACCGAAGATAGTGAGAGTTTAGAGCGACGTAAAAGCAAAGATGGTTGAGCATTTTCATTGATAAAGGCTTCATGTTGAGCGTTGAGCTTCGTAAATAATTCTCATGATAGCCGTTATGACAAAAGCTCGAATGTGTAAACAGGTGGATGGGAAGCCGGACTGCTCTGAATCGTCGAAGTCGGGGCCTGCGCAAGTCGTTGCAGTTATTGATTGCGGCACATGTGCGGTGCGGGCAACCATTGCACAGATACAGGATAATAAGGTGATTGTGCTGGATACTGTTGAGTATCCTATTGATTTAATTGGCGGTTCTATTGGTGGGCGTTTAACTCGTCGAGTTATGGACGAATTGATTTCTGCTTTTGAGCGGATTACCCACTTGGCATCAACTTATGGTGTGGAGCGTTTTCGCGCCGTTGCCACGACTGTATTGCGTACGGCTATCAACAGAGATGTCTTTCTGGAACGTGTCTGTAAAACATTTCCATTCGAATTAGAGGTTATCTCAGGGCCAGAAGAATCTCGTCTCTATTATGAAGCTTTGCGTGCGCTGACTAACAGCTCTGCTGAAGAATATGTTCTGTCGGGAACTGATCTCTTCATGAATATTGGTGCATCAAGTACCGTTACCTGCGTAATTGGTGATGGTTTGTTGCTGCATAGCATTGATGAGCATATTGGCACATCTCGGATGCTTGAGCAATTTCGAGACTTTAAGGATAGTGAACAATTTGCTGCCACAGTCGACCGTTTTGCCCAAGGGGCAATTCGGGTAACGATGGGTCGTTTGCACATGGTCAAGCCCACCCGTTTATTTGTAACTGGCTCAGATGTGCGGGCATACTTAACATATGCCCAGCGTTGCCATGGTGTAGAGTATATAAAAGAAAAAGATTTTATCAGGGTACACAAAGAATCGGCCCAGCGTTGGCATGAGAGTATTCATCGAGTAACCCATGAGCGTTTATCAGAAGCATGCGGTGGTGATACTGAAAATTTAGAGCCAGCACAAATGTATCCTGCTGTGGGCATGTTATGTCACCTTTGTGATGCGACAGGCTTGGAAGAAGTTATTGTACCAGAGCTGACGCTGAGGGACGGGTTACTAGCAGATATGTGCAGAGGTGTTCGTGGTCCGTTTGCTATTAGTCGGACCTCGTTATTGTCAGAGGCCAGAGAAATATCACAGCGCTATGGTATGGATGTTGCCTATGCTGAACAAACCCGACTGCTTGCCTCAGAATTATTTGATCAAACGAAAAGCCTACACGGTCTTGGTGAACGTGAATGTACCCTGCTGGAGTGTGCTAGTTTGTTACACGATGTTGGTGCGTATATTAATGTTCATGATCGTCATCAACATAGCCATACCATCATAGCTAATAGTGACATGGCTGGCTTAAGTCCAGAAGAAAAAGGAATTGTTGCGCAAGTCGCTCGTTACCATCGTGGTGTATTGCCGAATGAAGGACATGCTGATTATATGCGGATGTCACGCGAACATCGGGTGCTGATTAGTCAGCTAGCTGCAATTATGCGGATTGCCTATTCCCTTGATGTCGATCGAATTCAACGAATAGATCACGTTTATTGTTCTATTCAGCAAGACCGTTTGGTGGTTCGTGTTGATAGACGGCGTATTGATTTAGAACGTTGGTCGCTCGCACGCAAAGCAGATTTATTTAGAGAAGTGTTTGGCCTCGATGTGGTCATCGTTCCACGGGAGGAGTATTAATATGGCATGTCTTGGACAGCAGGCAATTGCAGGTGAAGGAAAATATTTTAATCGGGATTTGTCATGGTTGCGATTTAATGCACGTGTGCTTGAAGAATCAGAAGATACGTGTGTGCCACTTCTTGAACGTGCACGGTTCCTTGCTATTGTTAGTTCTAATTTGGATGAGTTTTGTATGGTTCGTTTGGCAGAACTCCAAGCCTCACAAGATGAAGCAGACCTTGATCCCGCAGGTTTTACTGTGGCCGAACAATTTCAACTTGTTCAGGCAGATATGCATGTGCTTATGGATCATCAAGATCGGTGTTGGCGTGAGCAGCTCTCTCCAGAGCTTGAAGAACAGGGAATACATATTGCCCGTTCGGATGAATGGACGGAAGCAGATAAGGATAGTTTGCGTGTTTTGTATTTAGACCGTATTGAGCCTGTTTTAACGCCTATGGCTGTTGCTGTTGGTCATCCATTTCCATTGCTTGGAAATGGTCGTATCAATATTGCGGTGTTGCTTGAAAACGAACAAACAGGAGAAGAACTCCATGCCATTGTCACCGCTCCACGAGATAAACGTTTGCGCCGTTTGTCAGGAATTGATGGTACTGTGCGTTATGCATTGGTAGAAGATGTAGTTGAATACTTTGTCGGTAATTTATTCCCCGGTTATAAAGTGATAGACCGCGCGCAAATGCGTGTGGTTCGAGATGGTTCGATTGAAATTGATGAAGATGACTCTACAAATTTATTACAAGAAATAGAAGAAGAGTTGCGGACACGTGGGCATGGTGTTCCCGTTCGGGTGGAAATAGCTGCGCAGGTTTCCGTGAATTTACGGCAATGGTTGTGTGCTCGTATGAAAATTGAAAAAGAGCAGGTTGTGGCTATTCAAGGGCTGCTTGATTTAACGGTATTGATGAAGCTTGCAGATAAACATCAGCGAGCGGGTCTCTCCTATCCACCTCTACATTCAGCACCTTGCCCAGTTGCTTGGGAAAATCCATGGCAAACGATTCAAGAACAAGATGTCTTGTTGTGCCACCCATACCAAAGTTTCCAGCCAATTGTAGATTTTGTCGAGGCTGCCGTAGCAGATAAAAGTGTGTTAGCGATTAAGATGACCCTGTATCGAGTTTCTGGTGATTCACCGATTGTGCGTTCATTGATTCAGGCGGCACGTGATGGTAAACAGGTTACTGTGCTCCTTGAATTAAAAGCGCGTTTTGATGAAGCAGCAAATATTCGTTGGGCTCGTCGTTTAGAGCGTGCTGGTGCACATGTTATTTATGGCATGCCTGGTCTAAAAGTGCATGCAAAAATGCTGATGATTATTCGTCGGGAAGAAGATGGTATTCGTCGATATTGCCACCTTGGCACCGGAAATTATAATGACCGTACTGCTCGTATTTATACTGACTATAGTTATTTTACCTGTAACCCTGCTGTGGGGCGTGATGTTTCTGCCTTATTTAATATGCTCACAGGCTTTGCTTTTCCGTCACGTTGGGAGCGGATGGCGGTTGCGCCACATACTTTGCGTTCAAGTTTTACCACGTGGATACGAACAGAAGCGGAAAATGCTCGTGCAGGAAAACCTGCAAGAATACATGCGCAATTTAACAGCTTAGTTGATTCTGCTATGTGTGACGAACTTTATGCGGCAAGTCAGGCTGGAGTCCATATTGAATTAGTTGTTCGTGGTATTTGTATTTTACGTCCTGGCATAGAAGGTTTGTCTGAAAATATTTGTGTGCGGTCGATAATTGGTCGTTACTTAGAACATAATCGTTATTATTATTTTCATAATAATGGGAATTCTATTGCTGGTATTTCATCTGCAGATTGGATGACTCGAAACTTAGACCGTCGTGTGGAAAGTTTTGTTCGTATTGAAAATGCCAAACTTGCTCATGTACTTGATCGTCATTTCCAGATAAAACTTGCTGATAATTGTCAGGCTCGTGTCTTACAATCAGATGGTACTTATCAGCGTTTGCAGCCAGAAACAGACGAACTTTCACGAGGCACCCACGCTAGCATGTTTGCTGAACTTAGTTAATTACTCCTTATTGTACTATTCCATGCTTGTGAAATGAGCACAGAAGCTACCGTTATAAGCTTGCATTGAATGTCCTCGGTATTACGAGAGACGAACGGTAGAGAGGTCGAGTAATGATAGCGGCAACATGTACATCCTGTGCGCAGAAGATGAATGTGAAAGATACCTTTTCTGGAAAAACAATAGTCTGTCCGGCTTGTGCAAAACCAGTGCGGATTCCAATTTGTGATTTACAGAACTATGAATTGGAGACAGAGCCATCTACTACGCATACCAATTCTAGTTTAGAGTTTGAAGATATTTTTTCAAACGATGAGAAGGATTATGCATTTGAAGAAGGTAGCAGTGCGCCACAAGAAAAACCTGGGACTTCGGCACAAGCAAAGAGTTTTGACCCTTTTGCGAGCACAGCACGGCATAAAAAGAAAGTACAACGGCAACAAACGCTTAAAACGATACTGCAATGGATCACCAACCCTATTAAGAAAATATTGGCGTGGGGGCTGTTGTGTGTAGCGCTCTATGCGGGTTATTTGTTGGTGCCAAGAGAATGGTATTGGGATGAAACGGCTGGTTATCCTACACTTGTTCAGGACGAACAGGGGCGAAAGAAGGCATCAAATTATGTTGATTGTACGGTGCCTTGGACTTCGTTGCTTGATAAGGATCAAGCATTTCTCACTAGCTCCTCGC
The DNA here is from genome assembly GCA_016745075.1 of Planctomycetota bacterium. Taxonomy (GTDB): domain Bacteria; phylum Planctomycetota; class UBA11346; order UBA11346; family UBA11346; genus JADGDD01. The sequence continues at coordinate 143,594 of JADGDD010000005.1, forward strand.
CAAATTATGTGCGGACGAGTAATGGCTTGTATTGTGGGGCGGCAGAATCAGCTTTGGCTGTGAATGTTGCTCCAACCGGTGGGTATGAGTTGCTTGTACGGATGACCTCTGCCTCAGAGGATTGTAGGATATGTGTTGATTTCCCTGTGTTGCAGAGGCAGGCGCGGTTAGAACTCACCGCTCAGGGTGAGGCACCGTCTTTAACGGGGCAGCCTAAAAATCACATGAAATTACAAGGCCTGTTTCCACAACATGAAGAGTGGGAATTGTTGGTTCGTTGTCTGCCGGATAGAGAACAATACGTAGCTGAAGTTATGATTAATGGAGTAAGAGCCTTGCAGGGTCGCAAAGAGATCAACCGTTTGCAACGAGTGGCTGAAGGTCACGCTCCATTTGAGGTGCATGTGGTAGCTGGTTCTGTTGTGCTACAGGCGGTAGCAATTCGCCCACTGGCTGAAGCTGTGCTTAAAAGAAAGACTGGAGAACTTCTTGAACAAGATGATATGGTGCCGATACCTTGGTAAGGGAGTCTGTTCAGAAGAGGTCGTACTAATAAAATCATCGACCTGAATATTTCAGGCCGATGATGAGTGATTCATATATTTATCTGTAACCTGCACCTGAGTGCAGCAACTATTTATTCTGCGGATGCTTCTTCAGCGTTTGCAGCAGCTTCTTCGGCAGCCTTGGCAGCGGCTTTCGCTTCAGCAGCTTTATTGAGCTCAGCCATGCGAACAGCTTTCAATGAAGCTTTATGTTTATTCAAAGAACGGCGGCTTGCTTTAACAAATGTTTTGCCGTCTTTTTTCTTACGGGCAGCGCGTTTAGCTTTAGCTTTTGCAGCTTTTTTGGCACTGTTTTCACCAACACATGCAGGGAAAGCTTCGTAGCCAAAACGGTTCAACAGACTTGCAACGCTGTGGTTTATTTCCGCGCCTTTTTCGATCCATGCATGTACACGTTCGATGTTGACTTGGATGTTTTTATCCGCTTGCATAGGATCGTAAGTACCGAGGAACTCACAAGCTTTGCCTTCACGGTGCTCGCGGCCATCAATAGCGACAACGCGGTAAAAAGGACGGTGAGTGCGGCCATAACGGGCGAGACGAATGCGAACTGCCATGTGTATCTTCTTTCCAGAGAGCTCTCGGTGATGAGGAGTAAGAGCGTGTAATCAATTGTTATTACTTGTTTTAGCTATGCTTTGCGATTGAGCTCTGCAGCAGCTTCAGCAAGTCCCTAGCGTGGCGAATGACCAGCTACCTTCATCAAGGGTGCGGAAGTGTATTGTCAATTGCAGCGTTGCAACTTATTTTTCGTCGGATGTGAGGGTATCAGTCTTAATGTGGAGGTTACTGATGTGGCCAACAATATTGATGCGGACGAGATGACGGGAAAGATTGGTCACCCAAGACTTAAACAGTGGTCCCAGTATCGGGATGTTGTTCGCACCAGTGCCAAGAGATAATGGTTTTAAGGTAATGTTCGTATTGCCATCAAAGCTAATGCTGCCATGGCCTTTTACTTTTACCGAGGGGTTGTAGAGGCGTATCTTTGTGAATTCGACAAGATTATCATGAAAGGTGAAGAGAATCTTTCCACGGTCGAGCCCACGAATGGGGTGTGTTTCTCCCAACAAGAAAGCAGTTACGGCAGGCAGGTAGATAAGCGAGCCATTTTCCATAAAGACGGAACCACTGCCAGTGGCTAGAGTCAGTTCTCCGTGTGGGATGGTCAGCGAGACAAACCCACTTAGTGTCCCTTTTGTATCGTCTTCACTTTCAATATAGCGGCGAATAAGCTGGTTAAGCGAAATTTTCTGAAGTTCTACTGAGCAAGAAAAAGTATCAGTATTTACATCGTAGGATGCGGTGCCGGTAATGGTGCCACCATACAAAGTCGCTCGGAGCTGAGTGAGGGTTACAACACCATCATCCATGCTGGGAACAGCAGAGAGGTCTATACATTCAAAGCCAAGCAGTGAGAGTGTATCAGCATGAATAATATCGCCGTGAATGGCAAATTGAACAGGTGTGGTACTGCTTGCATGTGTTGTAATTTGTTGTGTAGATTGTTCGGCTGAGAGAGTGCCCGTGATAGTACCATACAAGAGACAGAATAGCGCAACTATTATCATTTTAACTGTGCGATGGCACAACACAGACCACGGAGATGATACGGTATCTACATCTATAAGTAGAGCGTGATCGTTTTTTCCGTATTGTGCTAAGCGGTATTCGGCAAAGAACCGTTTACTGTAAGATGGCGTTAGCAAGACCGCACCAACAATTTTCTCACTGCTTCAGCTCTCCCATTCTGGTTTCTTTTCTTAGCGTAGATCCGCTTCAACTGCTTCAATAGCATTAATATGCTGAGCGAGTTTATGGCGAACATGTTTATCCGGTTTGTTGATGAGCACCGTTTGCCATGCGGCACGACCAGAGCCCGCAAGCAGGTGAATAGCAACCAGTATATCCGATTGAATTTGTGGATTGCAGAACGGAAGAAACTCGTGCAGGGTGAGGCATTCTTCCGCGCAGCAGGCTAAAAGCCGAGCAGGGATATTTAAGGCCTCTGCAAGAATCTCTTCTTTTTCTTCTGTAGGCATGTCTTTCTCACGCCAGGTACGTTGTAGATTTTTGTAAGCCTGTTGGTCGGCATCGGCAAGAGCGATGCATTGTTCTTGGACGTCTGCAAGTCGTGCGATCATTTCTTGTGAAATATGTTCACGGTCAGCCCACTTTTTCCCTGTAGTATATTGCGCTGCCATGGCAGCGGTTGCGGCACCAATAGCGGCAGCAACTGCTGCCGCAGCACCACCGCCAGGTGTGGGGCAATGTTGAGCAAGTTGGCGGCAAAAGTCGCCGAGTGAAATATTAGAGCTAGTCAGAGTACTGTCGGTCATGATTTAGAGCTCATTCTCTGGTATGCGTTCAATTTTTGCGCCAAGTGCATTGAGACGTTCTTCTATTCGTTCATAACCACGGTCAATATGGTAAATGCGGCGGATAAGGGTTTCGCCTTTAGCAGCCAAGCCAGCGAGCACCAATGCTGCTGATGCGCGTAGGTCACTAGCCATGATTTCAGCGCCGCTGAGTGCAGAAATGCCTTGGATAACAGCTTGGCCATTAGAGACGGTGATGTTTGCCCCCATCCGTTTGAGTTCAGCTGCTGCCATAAAACGTTCTGGGTAGATGCGTTCAGTAATGATGCCGGTTCCCTGAGAGACGCATTGCATGGCCATGGTTTGTGCTTGTAAATCTGTGGGGAAAGCAGGGTAAGGCAGGGTGACAACATCACATGCTTGTGGGCGTTTACCTGGACGAACAGTGAGCGATGTTTTTCCGCGCTCTACTTCTATGCCCATTTGTCGAACAACATCTAAGAACGCTAGCAAGTGGCTTGGGTTGCAGCCTTTTACCGTAATTTCTGAGCCAGTAATAGCACCGGCAAGCAAGAAGGTGCCTGCTTCAATGCGGTCAGGAATTACACGGTGTTGTGCACCACGCAGTTTTTTCACACCACGAATGGTAATCAGCGGGCTCCCAGCACCGGTGATTTTAGCACCCATGGAAATAAGACAGTTAGCAACATCAACCACTTCTGGTTCACAAGCCGCGCATTCAATAGTGGTGGTGCCTTTGGCAAGAACGGCTGCACTCATAACATTTTCAGTAGCGAGGACAGAAGAACCATGGGTACCGCCAAGATAAATCTCAGCGCCAACCAAGCCGCCTTTCGGTGCCTTGGCGTGTACATAGCCATGCTCTACATGCATTTCAGCACCAAGAGCACGCAGGCCGCGCATGTGTAAATCGATTGGACGTTCGCCAATAACACAGCCGCCCGGTAAACTGACTATGGCTTCACCGCGTTTGGCGAGCAAGGGCCCTAGAACACAGATGCCTGCACGCATTTGGCTCACCAATTCATACGGCGCGGTATTGTTATAACTATCGCGTACTTTGGTCGCAATGGAGCGGCCTTTCCATGACGTTTCTACACCCAGCGTATTAAGAATTTTTACCTGCGTCTGAATGTCTCGTAGCAGCGGAATATTGCTAAATGAGCAGGGGCTGTCGGTGAGTAGACTTGTCGCCAAAATAGGCAGTGCACTATTTTTGGCTCCGCGAACAGTAATGGAGCCGCTGAGTTTACGACGGCCAGTAATGCGAAAAGTATCCATGACAGGAATAGTATAGGGAGAAAGCAAAAGTCCATGTAATCTGCGTTGAGCGGGAAGCATGCTGAGATACCTGTGTAAGCTTTCAAAAAAGCGAACCCCACGCTACAATCGAGAAAGAAGACTCGTGAACTTGAATACCTTTGTGACATTGTTTTGGATGTGCAAAATCAGCTGTGCTTTTCTGTGTCGGTGCATGCCTACAGTGCAGAAATGGTTGAGGCAAATTAGACAACGGCGTTTTGTTGAAGTGTTTGAGCGTATTATTTTAATTGTACGGAATCTTTGTATTCGTACACATATTCATCGTGCGTTTGTGCGCATTTTCATATCAATGTGTTAGATAAATGTGTTAGATAAATATGTTGAGCATGGCAATGGCGGTGCCTAAATAAATAGCCATGCCAAAAATATCGTTAAGCATGGTAATAAATGGTCCGGCAGCAATAGCAGGGTCTATATTGGCGCGTAAACAAATAAGTGGTACCAGTACGCCAAAACAAGCGGCCATGCAGACCGCTAGGACCATGGCAATACCAATAATACCAGCCAGTAAATGCATTTCATTTTGCCATAACACCATACCTAATACACCAAGGGTACAGAGTGCCGAAAGAATGAGGGCGAGAAAAATACCCGTACCAATTTCACGAACGGCACGAGATTTCATACGGCCAGGACTAATTTCACCAATAGCGATAGAACGGAGCGTGACGGTAGAACATTGAATGCCAACATTGCCAGCAAGAGCTGGAATGAGTGGTAAAAAGGCAATAAGCATGCTGTAGGCTTGAATATTTTCTTTGTAGGCATCAATCATGGTTGCCATGATAAACCCGCCTAAAGTAGTCACCAGCAAATAGGGTAAACGGTGGCGAGCACGTTGTAAAAGGCCTTCATTATCATCAAGGTTTTCAGTGGTACCAGCAATAGCGAGTAAGTCTTCTTCCGCTTCCTCTTCTAAAATATCCGCAGCATCATCCCATGTGACCATGCCACGTAGGTGATGGTCATCATCAACTACCGGAATAGCAAAAAGGTGATATTTGTGCATAGTGTCAGCAACCAGTTCTTGGTCATCTAGTAGATTGGAACTGACAACATCTACATTCATTAATTTTTCAATGGCTGTTGCAGGCTCTGCAAATACCAAATCGCGGAGACTTAAAACACCTAACAATACGCTATTAGTATTCACTACATAAATAGCACCGTATTCATGTTTGCCTAATGCACGAACGCGATTAACGGCCTGTTTCGCAGTCATGAAGGGTGGTAAGGCCAGAACTTGGCGAACCATAATACGGCCAGCGCAATCATCTGGCAATTCGTATTGCTCTTCCAGTTTATCTCGAACGCGAGCATCCAACCGAGCAAGCATATCACGTGAGCGTTCTTCATCTAAGTGATCCAGAAAGTAGATGGCATCGTCAACGCGCGCTTCGGTTAAGATGGTCATCAGACGAGCATCAGATGAGGCTTCTAAGAGCTCATCGCGCAACTCAGGAGAGAGCTCTTCTAGGATTTCCGCAGCTAAGAGAGGGGGTAAGGCAAGAAAAAGTTTTTGCAGGTTTTCTGTGCCTGTATTTCGTTCACTTCCCGGTTCACTGGCAAGCGCTTCAAAGGCTTCAGCAATATCCGCATGGCGTAAACTACTAGCCGCAATACTTAATGCTCCAGGGCCATCCTCACTGAGAATGATCAGAAGCCGTTGAGCTCTATCAAGGGGGCTGGTAGCATTGGCTGGCATGGTCGAAGAGTCTTCCAAACGGTATCATTTGCAAGCCGCAAAGAGACCCCAAAACAATAACTACAGAAGTTGTTCTTTTTGCCGATACTAGTTGTGAGGCATTCTTTTGGTAAAGAATCTTAGGTGAATATCGTAAGGGGTTGAGAAAGGCGTCGTGGTCATGACTGATCCGCAATATGAGGCAGCAAAAAATCGAATAGAGCATCTGGAGCAGATGTTTCATACAGGTGCGGCAGGTAAAAAAACCAATGCCGCCGTACAAAATCAGTTGTCCTTTGCTTATGATTTGCTTGAAGACGGGCGCTACGGTGATTTAGAGTCTCTTTGCCAAGAATTAGAGATGTATGAACTGGCTCAATCTGCTGATTTAGAACCGACTTCTGTAGAACAGTTTTCTCCTCAACAAGAGTTAGGAGCTGAGGCGAAAGAGGCTGTAGCACATTCTGATGAGGCGAGTCCACTGTCATTTTCTCCGTTGGATGACCGAATTTCTGTTGAGGAGATGGCTTCAGATGCAGGGGCAAACACCGATGATTCGGCTACACATGCTTTAGAAGAGCATGTTCGCCGAGCGCTGACCAAAGGTTTGACCAAACGCATCCAAAAAAATGGAGACGCAGGGGCAGGCAGAAGCCACTCTTTTGCCCCTATTGAGAAAATTGAACAATTTGCCCAACAGGTCAACGAGGCGGTTACTCAAACTGTGAATAGACAACTTGCAGAAGTTGATCGGGCTGCTGAGTTGCAGGATGCGGAGTCCATCCATCCAGAAACACAGTCAGCGGCTTTGGATAAAAAACCAGAGATTCAAACGGATCACATTCGCTCAGATGTTCAGCAACAACTTGGTACCGAGCGTTTGCAGCGTATTGTTCGAGAAGTGGTTTCAGAATTGCAAGAAAAGGCCGCATCATCTGAAGAAGAACAAGCTGCTGTGAGAGATATTCCTCAAGAACCAGCGCTTCCAGAGCCGATGAATGAGCACTACACTCAGCTCGCGCAGCGTGTAGATGAGCTACACAACGCGATGAACACCATTGTTGAAAGTATTGCAACATTGCAGGAGTCCGTTGTCGAAGCCGTGGCTCAGGGCTCTGTGCAGGCTGCTACTGAAACTGTTCAGAAAGCAGAACAGACGACCGAGGATGTGGCTCCAGCTCAAGAAGTGGCAGCCAATGAAAATGTTGAGGTGTTATCTAAGCAAGCGGAGCATCGCACCGAAGAGCGGCAGGATGAACAAAGCCAAGATGCAGCAGAAGATCCTCAGGGTGAAATAGATGATGAACTGATGGATGATATTGTCGGTTTCCTTGAAGAAGAACTCATTGATTATTTACAAGATGAAGGTTTTGTGACGGAAGCGTACCAAAAAAAGGTCGCAGAGGAAGAATCTCTGCTCTCAGAAGAATCAGAACATGTACAAGACACCGTTGAAGAATTAGCCAAAGCATCTGTAGAAATTCTTGATTTCGACAGTGATGGTGGATCAGAAGAACCACTGGTAGAAGAGGTTTCTTCTGAAAATGAAGTTGCTGAAGCAGTTGTGTCCGAATTGAAACCAGAGTCAGCCCAAGAGCCCGAGGCACAAAGGCAATCCACTGCTGATGAAGATGAGAAAGTGGAAGCTACGGTAGAGGAGCCAGTAATGAGTGGAGAAGAATTATCCCAAGAAGATATAGATGCCATGATCTCAGGTGCTTCTGAAGTTGATGAGGAGATATCTGACATTCAGGCAGTAGTAGATGATGGCCCCTTGGATCAAAATGCGATAGATGCCCTACTTGGTAATGCTGAAGAATCGGCCCCTGCTGTTGTATCAGAACCAGAGGCAGTCGTAGATGATGGTCCCTTAGATCAAGCGGCGATAGATGCTTTACTCGGTGGTACCGAAGAGCCCGCTATTGTAGCAGATGACGGTCCTTTAGATCAGAATGCAATCGATGCTTTACTGAGTGGTGCTGAAGAACCAACTCCTGCTGCTGCCCCAGAGCCCGTTGCGGTAGCAGATGACGGCCCTCTAGATCAGAGCGCGATAGACGCTTTGCTGAGCGGTGCTGAAGAACCAACTCCTGCTGCTGCTCCAGAGCCCGCTGCTGTAGCAGATGATGGTCCCTTAGATCAAGCAGCAATTGATGCCTTACTTGGTAATGCCGAAGTATCCGCTGTTGCGGCAGATGATGGCCCTCTTGACCAAGATGCCATTGATTCTTTACTCACAGGAACAAATTCTTACAGGGAAACAGATAGAGAAGAACAGGCATCTCACCCAACTATTGATGTGGCAGATATGCAGGCGGCAGCAGCGGCTCAGGCTAAATCAGTCATTAACGAAGTGGAAGAACAGCTGGTGAAAGATGTGCCAGTTGTGGAAGATCTTGACCAAATTGACATTAATCAAGCTATAGCAGCAGCTCCAGAAGTTATTGAGCAAGTTGAAAAAGAGTTGGATAATGGAAAACTTGGTAGTGACCAAGCCCGTTCTTCCTCTGGTCGCTTATCTTTGCAGGATATTTCTGCTAAATCGCCAGGTGCGGTTGATGGTATGGAAACCAATGCCATCATACGAGATGCAATGATGCGTGGTGAATCTGCTGTGGAAGGAGAATGGGCAGAAGGGTCGCATTCTTTCCAAGGACTGACAGATAATGATGGTCTCGCAGATAGCGTTGAAATACAAGAGCAAAGTGCACTCAGCGATAAACATCTTGCTTCTAAACCAACTCCAGTTTCGGAACCTGCAGACATAGAAAAAATGGTTGAAGCAGCGGTAAGCCAACAATTTACGGCAATGGCGCGCGGTGATGTTCCACCAATGGCAGTGCCTTTATCACAAATGGTTACGCAGGTGACTCAGGGTGCTCCATCGCCATTAGGACATGAACAATTAAAAGAATCATTCCGAATTATGTTACCAGAACTGTTGAAGGATGAAGACATCAAACAACAGCTTTTTGCTGCAATGGCTATCGAGATGATTACCAATCCAGGTATTCTTTCTGCTTTGTCTGGAGTTCGTTCATTTGTCCGTCAGGAAATTCGTGCAGCCTTGGAAGAGCAAAGCAACGTTCTGTAGGTTTACTCGCCTTTTCCTGATTTGCGAGTTCGTACCCAAAAGCGAGCAGGGTGGAGGAGTGCTTGTTCTGCGTTAGAGCAGAGCGGTGTTTCTCCACAAATAGTTGCGGCCAGTTGGGCCGCACAAAATGGCGCCATACTCAGCCCCCGCGAACCAAAGCCGAATAAACAATACGCACCCATTTCTGATATTGCAGAAGGGTAGGCATGATCTGCGCGGCCCTTATGGAGGTCTGAATAATCTTTCTGATAACTTTCCCACTGAGGAAGTGCGCCAACCAAAGGGAACCTATCTCTGGTGCCGCAGCGAATAGATGCACGGGAAGTTAACGCGGGCAGTGTCTCTGTTGAAAGCGGTAGCTCTGCAAGAAGGGCATTGCGTTCAGCGATACGTATGTCTGTATTCGTGTCGTCTGGGATAAAACTAGCTCCTGCACAATGAAACTGATCACGAGCAGGAGTCCAATAGACGGAACCAGCATAACAACCTGTAAGGTGATCTGCTGGAATAAGGCTCACTTGTCCGCGTACTGCTTGTAGATGAAAGTCATCACAATTCAGGCTTTCGGTGGCAGAAAATGCGTTGGCGTAGATGACATGTGAAAATGACTCATTATCAATATGCCATTGTTTGCCATCGTGTTGTACATCATGAACAGGACTGTATTCACGTAATGAAAGCGTAGGCTGGCGGGTAAGCGCAGCACAGAAGGCTGGTGGTTGAATAGCAAGCCCTTGTAGTAAGCAGTGTTTGTCATCTTGTTGTTGAAGTAAAGTGTCTGGGAAATGTGGAGAGAGCTTCTCAAAACGTTGTGGTGTGCAGGGAACCCGAATGGTAACAGTTTGCCAGAACTCTTGAGGAAATTGTTCGCAAAGACGACGAGTATGCAGATAGCCACGGGCAGAAAGTGCGGCTTGTGGATGGATACCGAGTAAAGGGTGGCAGAGTCCGTACCAGTTTCCAGATGCTCCGCTTGCCTGGGTGTGTTTCTCAAACAGGACTACCTCATGTCCACGTTGGGAAAGTTCAGCAGCAATGCTACAGCCAGCAATGCCAGCACCGATAACAGCGATACGAGTAAGGGGTATTGTGACAGGTGGATGAAACCACGGCTGAGCAGGTGGTGAGACCGAGCGTGTGTTATTGTCTATGCGGGCTTGTGTCATGTGCCGCTTTTTCCCAAAACCATCTGTACGAGTAACTGTGAAGCCTGCATCCTGTAAAGATCGTCGAATGGCTCCCGCAGCACTGTACGTAGACAATGTACTATTCTGTTTGCTGAGTTGGGCTATACGAGTAAACAGTGGTGTTTGCCAGAGCGCAGGGTTTTTTTGTGGGGTAAAACCATCTGCATACCACGCATCACAGCTTGTTTGAATAGTATGCAGCATCTCAAGGGCATCCCCGAATAAGAGCAGTAAACGCACCCTTCCACCAGCAAACAGCAATGAGTAGCGGCCTTCGTAGAGAGGAGGCCATTGGTCTATCAGAGCAGCAAGGTGTTCGTTATTGGTGTGCTCTTTCCAAAATTGGGCCAGATCATTTGGGCTCATCGGATGTTTTTCGCAGGCATAATAATCTAAACGTACATGAGCTGGAGCATGCTGAAGGAAAGAGGCTATCGTAGCGCAAAAATTTGTGCCAGTACCAAAGCCAATTTCGCCAATACGAAATGGTCCAGATGATTGGGGGTGTGCTTTCCAGCGTTCAGGAAGTTGATTGCCGGCAATGAAAACATGTTGGCATTCATCAAAGGCCCCAGCTTGAGAAGCGTACACATCGTCAAATTGAGTGGAGCGGAGTACACCAGTATTCCAATCGCATTGAGCTGGCTGTAACGGCTTGAGCATACTTGCGGTGATACGCTTCTTTTCAGAACAGACAAGGAGGCGGAGATATGTCAGAAATATGTTACTTTTGATGCATCCAGACAGATGATCGAACTCTTCTCTTGTCTGGAGTGGAGTGTCCTATACATATTTGTGCAGAAATTCATGACGAGGAGACATACCATGAGCGAGCAGACAGAAATTCAATCCATTTACCCAGTTGTTGACCGTGTGCGTGAAGGTGCGCATCTGCAAAGCGTTGCAGAGTACCAAGAGCTATATGACCGTAGTGTTCAAGACCCAGATGGCTTTTGGGGTGATATGGCACGCGAGCACCTCGTCTGGTCCAAAGATTTTGACACCGTTAATACCAGTGATTTATCAAGTGGTCAGATTGAATGGTTTGCTGGTGGGCAATTAAATGTATCATATAATTGTGTTGATCGTCATTTAGAAACACGTGCTAACCAAGTTGCTATTCTTTTTGAAGGTGATCAGCCAGGTGATGTTCGCAAGGTAACGTATGCTGAATTGCATGAACAAGTGTGCCGTTGCGCCAATGTACTCAGCAGCAAAGGCATCAAAAAAGGTGATGTTGTAGCTATTTATATGCCGATGATTCCAGAAGCTGCCTATGTTATGTTGGCCTGTGCTCGTATTGGTGCCATTCATTCTATTGTTTTTGCAGGCTTTTCTGCAGAGGCTCTGCGTGACCGCATTAATGATGCTTCATGTGTAGCAGTTATCACCGCAGACCAAGGTCTGCGTGGAACAAAAATTATTCCATTAAAAGAAACCGTAGATGCAGCCGTGGCTGAATGCCCAAGTGTCAAAAATGTTTTAGTGTGTAAACACACTGGTGCAGACATCGCCTTTAATGCCGCTATTGATAGCTGGTTGCTAGAAGACATGGCCGTTGCAAACACAAGCTGTGAACCAGTTGCCGTAGACAGCGAAGATCCACTCTTTACCTTGTACACTTCTGGTTCTACCGGTAAGCCCAAAGGTCTCGCCCACTCATCTGCTGGCTATTTGCTCTATGCAAAATTAACCCACCAATATGTTTTTGATTATCGTGAAGGCGATATCTACGCCTGTGTGGCTGACATTGGTTGGGTTACAGGTCATAGCTATGTTGTGTATGGTCCACTCGCTAATGGTGCGACCACGGTTATGTTTGAAAGTATTCCAACCTATCCAGATGCAGGCCGTTATTGGGACATGGTTGAGCGTCTCAAAATTAACTCATTTTACACTGCGCCAACTGCAATCCGTGCAATTGCTCGTGAAAGTGATGACTTCGTTACGAAATATGATCGTTCATCGCTACGCGTACTTGGTAGTGTTGGCGAACCTATTAATCCAGAGGCATGGCGTTGGTATTATGAAACCGTTGGCGAAAGCCGCTGTACCATCGTTGATACGTGGTGGCAAACCGAAACGGGTGGCATCATGATTACTCCACTGCCAGGGGTAACCGACTTGAAGCCAGGCAGTGCCACTCGTCCATTCTTCGGTGTTCAACCAGTTGTTCTTGATGATCAGGGCAATGAAATTGAAGGAAACGGTGTCAGTGGTCTTCTGGCTATCAAAGCATCTTGGCCAGGCCAAGCACGTACTATTTATGGTGATCATGACCGCTTTATTCAAACCTATTTGTCAGCATTTCCTGGTTACTATTTCACCGGAGACGGCTGCCGGCGTGATGAAGATGGTTACTACTGGATTACAGGCCGCGTAGATGATGTTATCAATGTCTCTGGCCACCGCATGGGTACTGCTGAAGTGGAAAGTGCATTGGTTGAGCACCAAGCTTGTGCAGAAGCCGCTGTAGTTGGTTTTCCGCATGAGGTGAAAGGTCAAGGTATCTTTGCCTATGTACTTCTAAAAAGTGGCATTGAAGAAAGCGATCAACTGGTAAAAGACCTACGCGCTAAAGTGCGTGAGATCATCGGCCCAATTGCAACACCAGATGTGATCTTAATTGCAGCAGGCTTACCGAAAACACGTTCTGGTAAAATTATGCGTCGTATCTTGCGGAAAATTGCCGCAGATGAAGCTGACCAACTTGGCGACATTAGCACCCTTGCTGAACCAGCTGTTGTTGAACAGCTTATTAGTAAGTGGAATGCTATTAAAAACGCTTAGTGTTACAGGCCGAGCGCGGAATTATCTTCTTTCATGCGCTCGGTAATGCCTTCACAGACCAGTCCGCAAATATCAAGAATTTTTTGATCACGTATGCTATAGAAAGCTTGATTGCCTTCTCGGCGAACGTGAACAATGCCGACCTGTTTGAGCAAAGAGAGATGTTTTGAGACGGAGGCTTGGTTAATGTCAGTCCCCGTTACGATACTGCTGACGTTTAACTCATCAGCATCACGCAACAGTGCGAGAATGCGGATACGAGAACTATCGCTGAGTGCTTTAAAGCGTTCGGCAATGGCAGAGCAGAGTGCAGGGTTATTAAGCGGGTCTTTTTCCATATTCCTATAGTAGAATATAGATATATCACTTCAAGCTTTTTTTGATTGAAAGATGGAGCCAATAGTCATCGTCTTGCCTACAATGATACGAAGCCTGCTTTTTTTAAGAGTGTGCGTGATGACGCTCATAGTCTGTCTGATTAGTCTTCAGGGAGCAAGACTTGTTGCCGCTGATACCGAAACCGAGAGTGAAAGTACGAGTGAAGCACAGGAAGAGCTGCCTCAAAAAGAACGAGACCTTGTGGTTCTTACCAATGGCCAAGAAATAGAAGGTCGGTTACGAGAGCTACCAGACGAAGGCGCAGAGTCTATTATTTTGGTTGTGCCAGATGGCGAAGTGGAGCTTTCTGCGAAATTGGTTCGTGCGGTCCGCCCAAGTTTGGACCATCGTTTGGAAAACCTCAAGCCAGATGATGCCAAAGGTCACATGGAATTGGCTCGTTACTGCATGCTTGCTGAGCGTGATGAAGATGCCCTGCGTTTATTGCGGATTTTGCATGCCCGAAAAGAATTAAGTAATCGTCATTTGTATTTATTAGCGATGTTGACCGATAAATCTGGTAGTCATACAGATGCATTGGCGCTCTATCGGTTGTATAAACAAAAAGGTGGAACCAATAGTCAGGCCTTGGAACGCCTTGCTTTGATGGAAAAAATTGAGGCTGTTTACAATAAAAAACGCCAAGAAGCGCTCGAGAAAACAGATAGTCTGCCGCCAATTAAAGATGGTGAAGAAGCCAACCGGAAATGGAAATCAGAAAATACCCGTTGGTCTAATTCTACAAAGACGCAGTTAATCTCTCAAGGGAGTGGAAAACGTACTAATAAAGTATTACAAGTGGACGTGTCATCAGGAGAAAAAGATAAAGCTATTATTGTTTTACGAGATCGTTTTGATTTATCCATGAAAAATCAGTTGACTTTTTATGTACACAATCCAGATATGAAAAAGTTGCGTGTTTCTATTGCCGTGAAAAGCAGAGGTGATACGCGACCTGTTTATTATGAGAGCCGGGCGAATACCCTCGTTAAAAATGACGATTGGAAAATGGTTAATTTTGATTTAACTACACAAACCTTCAAATCTGAGGCCAGTAAATGGGCGCATAAGGTCGGTATTGAAAACTTGAAAGACATTTCCGAAGTACAAATACAGTTTTGGAATGGGAAGCGTTCAGGAACCGTATTGCTTGATGGGATCGGTTTTGCTGCTCTTGCCTCAGACGGCATGTAAGAACTTCTACAACACATTTTAAAACTTTATTTTCCGCTTACATTCTTGGCTTGCAGTGTCTCGTATAAAGTAACACTGTTTGTATGACAACATCAGAGCCTATCACCGTTTATCGTTCAGACTATCAGCCACCAGCATATAGCATAACCCAGGTATCCCTCGACATTGACCTGCAAGACGACCACACCGTTGTTCAAGCACGGCTTGAAATGCAGAGAGATTCTTCGCAGAGCCAACTGCTTGTTTTAGATGCGGAAGATCTTGATATTCAATCGGTTTCGATAAATGGAACTATTGTTGAGTGGACATACGAAGGAGATAGATTAACCCTTCCATCTGTTTCCGAAGAGGCTTTTATTCTTGAAACAACAGTGCATATAAACCCTGCTGCAAATACCCAACTTTCTGGACTCTATCAATCGAGCTCATTGTACTGTACACAATGTGAAGCAGAGGGGTTTCGCAGGATTACACCTTTCCTTGATCGTCCAGATGTAATGGCCTGTTATCGGGTAACACTGCATGCAGATAAAGAAACGTATCCAATTTTATTATCTAATGGTAACCGTCTTGAATCGGCTGATGAAGAAAATGGAAGACACCGTGTTGTTTGGGAAGACCCATTCCCGAAACCGTCTTATTTATTTGCGGTGGTAGCCGGAGACTTACGTAGCCATACAGGCTTGTTTAAAACGTGCTCTGACAGAGGGATTCAATTAGAAATTTGGGTTGAGCCAGAAAATATTGATAAATGTGAACACGCTTTACAGAGTTTACAAAAATCTATGCAATGGGATGAAGAACGATTTGCCAGAGAATATGACTTAGATCTCTATATGATTGTTGCTGTCCATGATTTTAATATGGGGGCAATGGAAAATAAAGGCCTTAATATTTTCAATGCTAAATACGTTCTTGCGAGTCCAGAAACAGCAACGGATGATGATTATGAAAATGTTGAAGCGGTTATTGCTCATGAATATTTTCATAATTGGACTGGTAATCGGGTTACGTGTCGTGATTGGTTTCAATTAACACTTAAAGAGGGGCTCACGGTGTTTCGTGATCAGCAATTTTCTGCTGATATGACATCAGCGGCAGTCAAACGTATTGATGACGTTCGTATTTTACGGCTTGCACAATTTCCTGAAGACGCAGGGCCAATGTCTCACCCGATTCGCCCTGAAGCTTACATTGCGATGGATAATTTTTATACTGCTACCGTTTATAATAAAGGCGCAGAAATTATTCGTATGTATCAAACTATACTTGGTGTGGATGGTTTTCGCAAAGGCATGGACCTGTATTTTGAGAGACATGATGGTCAAGCCGTTACCTGTGATGATTTTCGTGCAGCCATGGCTGATGCTAACCATGTGAATCTGGATCAATTTGGATTGTGGTATAGTCAAAATGGTACACCCACAGTTCAGGTACAAGAGCATTGGGATGCGGGAACGTTTAGGCTGACGTTCACCCAAACAAACGGTGAACAAACAGAACCTTTACATATTCCGATCGCCTGTGGTTTAATGGATGCTGCGGGAAAAGATATTGCCTCGACAGTCTTTGAATTAACTCAGCGCGAACAATCTTATGTTGTAGAAGGACTGACCGATCGCCCAGTGGCATCTGTCTTACGAGATTTTTCCGCGCCAGTGCATATTAAACGGGATGTGTCCCGAGATGAACTGGCCTTTGTCATGGCTCATGACCGTAATGCTTTTAACCGTTGGGATGCGGGGCAGCAATTAGCGACCACGGTTATTTATGAAGTGATGGAGGCGATACAGCAAAAAGCAGCGCTCAAAGTAGACCCATTATTTATCAATGCTTTTGCTCGTATTTTAGATGACACAGCAATTGATGATTCTATGCGTGCACTTGCGCTTACTCTACCAGCTGAACGTCAATTGATACAAGGCATGAGTTGTATTGATCCAGACGCTATTCACACTGCTCGTGTGTATGTTCGTGAGCAACTGGCAGAGCAACTTTCTGATGACTTTCAGCATCTTTATCAACGGTGTGCTCAGGTTGATGATGGCATTGGTCAACAACAAGCGCATGCGCGCCGTTCAAAAAACTGTGCCCTCTCATATATTGTTCATGCCCCAACTGCGTCGTATGATCTCGCAGTCCAGCAATTTACATCGGCACGTACCATGACAGATAGCAAAGCTGCGCTTGCTCTTTTGGTAGACTGTCCAGATGCAGGTATACGCGAACAAGCTCTGTCAGCATTTTATCACAAATGGAAGAAAGATCAGTTAGTGATTGATTCTTGGTTTGGTGTTCAAGCGATGAGTGAGCGCGATTCAACTCTCACAGACGTGCGTACTTTACTGGATCATAAGGATTTTTCGTGGACCAATCCGAACCGTATGCGCGCATTGGTTGGTACTTTCTGTATGGGCAATCATCTTGGTTTTCATGCACAAGATGGTGCTGGTTATGAACTATTGGCAGACGCAGTTATTCGATTAAACGCAGTTAATCCACAGATTGCTGCACGTATGGCATCAGGCTTTAATCAATGGCAGCGGTATGATAAACAACGGCAAATAGCCATGCAGCAACAATTACAGCGTATTGCTGCGCATGATGGTTTATGCAATGACGTTTTTGAAATTGTCAGCCGAGCAAGAGGTGAGGTGTCAGCATGAGTATCCCACGTGTAGCAATTTGTGCCATCGGCGATGAAATACTCGAAGGCCGTATCGTTGACACAAATTCGGCATGGATTGCACAGACCGTGAGTGCATTTGGTTTTCAAGTATCGCAGATGTCTATTATCAGCGACGATGAAGATGGAATTGTTACAGCCATAGAACAAGCCGCATCGGCTGCAGACCTTGTATTGCTAACGGGTGGTCTTGGTCCAACAGAAGATGATCGTACACGTCACGCCTTAGCTCGTGCATCCAATCGTGTTTTGCAACATAATGACCGAGCATGGAAACAGATTGAAACCTTTTTTCGTCGGCGTTTTCCGGATCGAGTCATAGTGGAGAGTAATAAACGACAAGCGCTTATGCCGAAAGGTGCGCGCATTTTACGTAATGATCGTGGTACTGCTCCAGGTTTATCATTACGTATCGGGGCCAGCATGGTTGCCTGTTTTCCTGGAGTTCCACATGAAATGAAATCAATGGTTGAACGCGCCTTACCACAATTAGCAAAACACATAGCATCGTGGAAACAGCCATATACTGAAAGTGCGAGTTTTGCTGGTATCGGTGAGTCTCGTGTGCAAGAAGAACTTGGAGCATTGCTTGGAGGAACGAATCCACGGATGGGAATTACTGCACAAGAATCTGGACATATTTGTATTCGAGCAACTGGTAGTAAAAGTACAGCGTCCAAACGAATGGGGAAAATACGCCGTATTCTACGTGACTCTTTGTTGCCAGAAGAGAACTTAGCTGCGAGTGTCGTAGCGTCCTGTGGTAAGCGTGGTTGGACATTATCGGCAGCCGAAAGTTGTACCTGTGGCGCGGTGATACAGGCCATCGGTTCTATTGCTGGTGCTTCGGCTGTAGTGCGCGAAAGTATTATAACCTACCATAACGATAGTAAAGAACAGCGGCTTGGTGTGTCGGCTGATATGTTGCAACGTGAAGGCGCAGTCAGTGAAGCGGTTGTGGCGGCTATGGCTACTGGGGTTGCTCAATGGTCCGGTGCTACTATTGGCATGGCAACATCAGGAATTGCAGGCCCAGACGGCGGAAGTAAAAATAAACCAGTTGGAACCGTGTGGTTGGCCGTGTCCGTGAAAGGGAAGGTGGTTACTCAGCTAGTCCATATATCAGGTACGAGGCAACGTGTGCAAGAACGAGCAGCAGCAATGTGTCTATTGCTAGCATGGGAAACTTTACAAGGGCGTTAGTTTTCTGGGGTTGCTTCTGTTTGACCGTTTTTTGCAACCTCTTTTTTCTGTAACATTGCAATAATATTATTGCGATGCCTTATCAGAATAAGAGAACTGAGGCAGACGACCAATATACTCGTTGGAAGATATTCACCCTGCCATTCATTGGCCTCTACTGTATAGTGGCGCCAAAAGGGCGAGGTTATTACCGACAATACAGAAGCAGGTCCAACCGCATTGCTGGCAGGCAGTTTCAAAATAAAACGGCCAAATACCCAGAGGATAACCCAGACACCAAAGCTGAGTCCAGCAACAACGGGATCTAAGCCAAACAACACACCTAGACTTGTAGCCACGGCTTTGCCACCTTTAAAACCGTGGAAGCAAGTGAAAATATGTCCGAGCACCGCACCAAGCCCAGTAATAATCGCAAGGACATCAAGAGGAACTGGTAATTCTGTATCTATTAACAAAAGTCGAATTAACAACGGCAGAACGAGTCCTTTGGCGAGGTCGAGAAAGAAAACAATAAAAAACCATTGTTTGCCAAGAACACGACCAGCGTTTGTTGCGCCGAGATTTTTTGAGCCATGTTCTTTAAGATTTACGCCTTTCAATTTGCCGGAAATCCATGCAAAGCTAATAGACCCAAGGAAATACCCTAAAACTGGTAACGCAAAAGGTAAGAGGGAAGTCAACATTAGCGTTGCCGTTTCTTTTTAGAAGCTTGTTTGGAACGTTTTTTGCCGCCTGCTTTAATGGCTTGTTTGGCTTTATTTACTTCAGCAGGAGAAGCTGTTACACGTTTGGCCTTTGGTACTAATAGGCGTGCATTTCGTTCACCTTTTGTACGTGCCAAGGTTGTTGTTCGTTCATCTGCGTGATCATGGTACTGACTTGACCGAGCTTTAAAAACGATGCGATAGGGGACACGGCTAAACGGTAAATATTTCCTAAAGAAGTTTTCAAGATAACGGCTATACCCCGACTCAATCCAATCTGTCCGATTCACAAAAATTAAGAAGGTTGGCGGGCTGCTTTGTGCTTGCGTCATATAATACAGCTTTGTTTCGTTCGGACCAATGCGGCGAGGTCGACGGCGCTGAACGGCCCGCTCTAGCAAACTATTAAGTTCAGCAGTATTTGCGCGCATCTGATTTTCTTCAAAGAGTTCTTGGCTTATCTTGAGAACACGGTCCATATTTTTACCGGTTAAGGCACAGGTAAAAACAACTGGTGCGTAGCGCACTCCCGGCAATTGAATGCGAAGCCATTCAATAAATTTCTCCTGCGTAGCACCAGTGCCTTTTGCCAAATCCCATTTATTTACAACGAGAACTGTTGGTTTCCCTTCACTTTCGCAATAGTGTGCCAGTTTTTTATCAACAATGCCAATATCATCAGACGCATCGACCACCAACATAATAACATCAGCACGTCGAATGCCGCGTTCAGTTCGGCAGGCCGCGTAAAACTCTAAATCTTGCCGTAATTGTTTTTTTCGGCGTAGACCAGCCGTATCAATGAGCAAAAAATTACCGTCATCAGTTGTTAAAGGAATATCAATCGCATCACGTGTTGTTCCTGGATGATCAGCAACAATAACACGATCTTCACCACAGAGAGCATTCGTCAAACTTGATTTACCAACATTACGTCGGCCAGCAAAGCAAATGCGAATTGCATCACTATCGTAATAGTTTTCTTCATCAGTTGTATCAAGGAAATTATCATCACCTTCAGCAACCAGCTCTAATAAATCAGGAAGGCCAAGAACCTGTTCAGCGCTCACTGCATGTGGTTCACCAACCCCAAGTTTCGCAAACTCGTAAATATCACCTTCCATATTTTCATGGTCAATTTTATTTACCGCTAGCACAACACGGTCTTTGTGTGGCCTCAGCAACTGGGCAATACGCTCATCCAATGCCGCAACGCCATCTCGTCCATCACACAAAAAGACAATACGATCAGCATTATCAATCGCTCGCATAATCTGTAGCTCAATATCAGCTTCCAGCTTAGCTTCATCCACAATACCAATGCCACCCGTATCTACCAAGTCAAAGCGAAAGCCATCTCTGCGAACTTCATGCAAAATTCGGTCTCGCGTTACCCCAGCCGTTGGATCAACAATAGAAATAGGCTTCCCAACTAATCGATTAAATAGACTAGACTTACCGACATTCGGCCGACCTACAATAGCAACAAGCGACAAATTCATAAGGCGAGGACTCTAGCAGGATAAATAAAAAAGGCTGTTCTTTTTAATAGACAAACTATTATTAGTGGACAATTAGTATTTGTAATTTATGTTGTCGCTGTGGTTATTGCTCGAAGTCGTTTGGTTAAGGCGGATGCGCCTGGATGTTATCATCTGATGAGTCGGTGTGTGCGGCGTTTACATTGCTTGCAAGATGAACGTAGGGATTGGGTTGAGCGTAGTTTACGATATCATGCATCGCTTATGGCTATTGATGTACTTACTTATGCTGTGATGAATAATCACATGCATGTGGTTATTCGTATTCGTCCAGATCTTGTGAAAGAGTGGTCTGGGCGAGAAGTTGTAGACAAGTGGCTTGATTTGGTGCCAAGACGTAGTTGTTTTGGCGAGCTTATGGAAGCTGACGAATTAACGAGACAGCTTTTTGTTGCAGATGAAGCATGGGTTGAGGAGCGTCGTGCTCGTTTATGTAGTATGAGTTGGTTTATGCGTTTAGTGAAGCAGAAGCTTGCTATACGTGCTAATAAGGAAGATGACGTTTCTGGTTATTTCTGGGATGAGCGTTTCAAATCAGTTGCATTGCCAGACCAGCGGGCAATTCTTGCGTGTATGGTGTATGTGGATTTGAATCCATTTAGGGCTGGAGAGTTTGATTTGCCAGAACGAGGGCGGTTTGTTGGAATGCAGTGTCGAATTGAGTCGGTTCGTTTGGCAGAGAAGACTCAGAGTTCTGGAGCTATAAATCCTGGAGGAGAATCTTTGTCGAAAAGCTGGATTGTTCCTCTGTCATCATGTGGGATGTATGCTTATTTTGATGAAGTTGGCTGGGTTTATGATTATCCGTGCTCTTTGACAGAGGAAGGGTACTTGCGACTCGTCGGACAGACAGCTCGAATGCAGAGGTCAGGAAAACATTCGTTGAGCGGGGCTCCAGATGGTATTATTGAACGTTTGGGTGGGAATGATTGGCTTGATTTATTAGAGGGTGAAGGCTTTCAATCCAGAAATTCATAAGTAAATTCTTTGGGTAATTACTGAAGCCGCACTCTTAAAGAGTGCGGCTTCAATATGTAGAAAATATGGTGTGTTTATCTTAGTAACGGTAGGTGTCTGGCTTGAATGGTCCTGCTACAGGTACGCCAATATATTCGGCTTGTTCAGAAGAGAGTTCTGTCAGTGTTGCACCCAATTGTGAAAGATGCAATCTAGCGACTTCTTCATCAAGATGTTTTGGTAAAAGATAAACTTTATTGTCCATCTCTTCATGCTTGAGCCAAAGCTCGATTTGGGCAAGTGTTTGGTCGGCAAAGCTATTAGACATAACAAAGCTTGGGTGGCCAGTAGCACAGCCAAGGTTTACGAGGCGGCCTTTGGCAAGCAGAATAATTCGTTTGTTGTCTGGCCATATAACATGGTCAACTTGTGGTTTGATTTCTTCCCAGCTGATGGCGTCGTCGTTTTCGAGCGAGGCGACTTGAATTTCTGAGTCAAAATGGCCGATGTTGCAAACGATAGCGTTGTGTTTCATCGCATCCATATGAGCACGAATAATAACATCTTTGTTTCCAGTAGTGGTAACAAAGATATCACCAAATTTGGCTGCTTCTTCCATGGTCACAACTTGGAAGCCTTCCATGCAGGCTTGTAGGGCACAGATTGGATCAATTTCGGTAACGAAGACGGTTGCACCTTGTCCGCGGAATGCTTGTGCACAGCCTTTACCAACATCACCGTAGCCACAAACAACTGCCTTTTTACCGCTAATCATAACGTCTGTTGCGCGTTTAATGCCATCTATAAGAGACTCACGGCAGCCATAGAGGTTATCAAATTTAGATTTGGTAACGCAGTCGTTTACGTTGATGGCAGGGAAGCGAAGACTGCCATCTTGTTCGCGGTGGTAGAGGCGGTGAACACCAGTGGTGGTTTCTTCACTTACGCCAAGAATACTGTCGGCTTTGCGACTATAGAATGTTGGGTCTACGGCGAGTTTTGCTTTAATACTGGCCAGCAAAACGCCCTCTTCTTCGCTTTCAGGGGTGCGGTCAAGAATGCTTTGGTCTTTTTCAGCATCACAACCAAGGTGAACGAGTAAGGTTGCATCACCACCATCATCAAGAATAAGATTCGGTTCTTCGTCTGTGCTTGACCAGTCCAATATTTGATGGGTATAGTTCCAGAATTCTTTGAGCGATTCGCCTTCATAGGCAAATACTGGAGTGCCAGCATCGGCGATAGCCGCAGCAGCATGGTCTTGGGTTGAGAAGATATTGCAGCTTGCCCAGCGCACGCGTGCACCAAGTGCTTCGAGTGTTTGAATAAGGACGGCGGTTTGAATGGTCATGTGTAATGAGCCGGCAATGCGCGCGCCTTTAAGTGGTTGTTCGTCTGCGTATTTGCGACGAATTGCCATAAGTCCAGGCATTTCATGTTCAGCAATGGCGATTTCTTTGCGGCCCCATTCGGCGCCTGCGATGTCGGCAATTGCGTAGGTATCGGTTGTTTGTGGCATGGTTTCTCTCCTTTATCGATGTATCATGATATGTTGATGGTTGAGCAAGTCCATGTATAAAATGGGCAGGAACTTCACATATGAAAAAATTGTGGAAGGTTTTTTCTTGCTTGCAATTGCCTGTGCGCATGTCTAGCGTTGCAAGTGTTCAAGGTGTTGAGGGCGTTCTGTCGCCTAACAACACGGGAATCCGGTGAGAATCCGGAGCGGACCCGCCACTGTAAACATTGTGCAGTAATGCCAATGTAAGCCAGGAGACCGACCTTGAATCACAGGTAACCAACTCCTCGGGGAATGGAACGGTTGCGTATTCGAGTTGGCCTTTGCAAAGGTTTCCGAAGAGCGCCCCTGTGTTTTCTTAAACGCGCTTCTTTCGGGAGATAATCATGCGCCATATTTCATTGGCACACATCGTGCCAACCTTGCTACTCAGTGTAGCTTCTAACCTTACCGCTGAGGATGTTACTCAGCCTATCCCAGTGGAGCCGACTGCCGATAATTCTGTAGAGGCGGTAACGCCTGTTACTCCAGAGCCGCAACGGATGTCTTCTGATTCATCGCAAGATGTCATTGTTGTGACGGCACGTCGTCAAGAAATGAACATCGCTGATGTTGCTGGTACCGTGCATCTTATTTCTCATGAAGAAATTAAAGAACGCGCTCGCCCTATTCAATTGAATGATTGGCTGAATACGGTTCCTGGCGTTAATACTTATCGTTCAGGCGGTGTTGCTGGAGCCAGTTCTATTCGTTTACGTGGCGCACTCAGCAGCGGTACTCAATTTGTGTATGATGGTGTTCCATTAAAAGATTCTTCAGCCCCACAAACGGCTCCAAATGCGAGTATGGGAAATACTGCCGGAATTAAACAGGTGGAAGTCGCGCTTGGGCCACAATCGAGTTTATACGGTAGTGACGCTGTCGGCGGGTTAGTTCATGTCATTCCTCTACGGGCAACAGAAGAGCACGAAGGTTTTATTCGCATGGGGGCTGGCTCTTTTGAGACCACTCAATTTGATAGCCAAATGACTGGGCCATTAACAGAAAAGTTGGGTTATGCGTTTGGTGTATCTACAGTCAAAACAGATGGCTTTAGTAATAAAACCACGGATGACGATGGTGACCCAAAAGACCATGAAGAAGACGGCTTCACGCGCCAAGGCGTGTATGCTCGTTTGGACTGGTTTGTTACAGATAATATAGATTTGTCATTCATCGCAGATAAAGTAGATAGTGAATCAGAATATGATGGAGCATCAGCCGATGATGCTGCGTCTATTAGTGAAGTTGATGCGTTACGTTACCAAATAAATGCTGATGCCGATGTGACAGATACGCTTTTCTTAAGTATTCGATTGGCGCAAACAGAGTATGATCGTTTATATCCAGCCAGCACATGGGTGTCTGGTTACAAAGGGGCAGAAGATTTTGCAAGTGTGCAAGTTGGATCAGATATAGATGAGCAAACTTCTGTTAGTGGTGGTGTTGAATATCGTAAGGAAGAAATAACAACCGTTCCTGTTTCTGCATTTGCAACTCCAGTAGATGAGGATGCTATTCACAGAGCTGTTTGGGCACAAACGGCTTATGATAGAGATGATTATTCCTTTGATGCCTCTGTCCGTAATGAACAACATAGTACCGGCCCCAATGCTGCTACCTGGCATCTTGGTGGAGCGTATTTCTTAAATGATCGTTCTGTGAAGATTCATGCAAATGTTGGTACCGCTTATCGTGCAGCATCTTTATCAGAATCGCATTATGGTACAACAGATGCCAGTAATTTGAAGGCCGAAGAAAGTATGGGAGCGGAGCTTGGTATTCTTGCTCAACTAGAATCAAACCTTACACTTGCTGCTACTGCATTCCAAACCGATTATCGTAAGCGTATTATTATTAAATCTGATTTCTCTGCCTATATCAATGATGACGGTGGTTATGTTCGTGGTGTGGAATTATCAGCACGTCAAGAAGTGACAGACCTAGATCTTTCTTGGAACATTGCTGCTACTATTCAGGAAGCAGAAGAAGATAAAGCGGTAGAAGAGCGCTTGCCAGAACAAGTTCTGCATTTGTCAGTAACATGGGCTCCACAAGAAGGCGCATGGCTTCGAGCAGATGTACATCATGTTGGTACTCGTAAGCCATCACAATATGCAGTGAACCAAGATGATCTTGATGCCTATACCATTATAGATTTGGTTGGAGGTTGGCCCATTGGAGATTCTTTAGTTCTTGATGCTCGGGTAGAAAATATATTCGACACCGATTACGAACAAATTGATGCCTATGCAACACCTGGCCAATCAGTCTATGTTGGATTAACAGCAACATACTAATGCATTCCTTTCTGTAAAAAAGTTGCCGTATCAGCTTCTCTGATAAGAGGCTGATGCCGGTCTTCCATTTTTTAAGAACAGTATATACGTGTTGGTGGCGTAAGGCATTCTTTGGTTGACATGCTCCGTGTACGAATGGGCTGTGATGGAGCATCCCACTCTCTTCCTTCGATTGTTGCCACCAACATCTGTATAGTCTTAAAGGGTTCATGAATGATGCATTTTATTACAGGCGGGGCACGCAGCGGGAAAAGTAGTTATGCTTTAAGCTGCGCAGAAAATATAACAGAAGAAGGCCGCTTATTTATTGCAACTTGTCCACGCATTGATGGCGAAATGGATGCCCGCATTGCTCGGCATCAAGCAGAACGTGAAGGCCGTGGCTGGCGAACTCATGAATGTGAAGTAGAACTGGTAGAGACCTTAGCATATTATAATTCGGCAGAGAATGCTGTATCGGTTATCCTTATAGATTGTTTAACCCTGTGGGTGAATAATTTATTGTATCATAATTCAGAAGGTATGGGCGAAGACCTGATGCAAACATATGCAGATAAACTTGCGCAGAGTCTCTCACAACATTGTGCCGATACCATTATTGTTAGTAATGAAGTGGGAATGGGCATTGTCCCAGATGACGAAATAACCAGACGCTACAGAGACATAGCAGGGCGCTGTAATCGTATTATTGCAGATGCAGCAGACCGCGTTACTTTTATGGTCAGCGGTCAACCTTTAGTGGTGAAGTAGTTTTATTGATAATCTGTAATGCTGTTATAAAGCGCCGTGCTGAGAGCGTGAGCAAGTGCATATCCCGCGTGGGTATGTTTACCGCACCACGGTAGTGATGGCTGATGGTGTCCTGTGGGGCCATTAACAATGGCTACCGCATCAGTACCAGTGCCAGTCGCAATTTTACCAGAAACTAAAGAGCGAATAGCAAGGTCTTGTAAAGTGGCCGCTTTTGCTTCGGTCACCATAGCAACCGCTTCAACGAGGGCTGCTGGTGTGAGGTGCATCTCACAAATAATAATACTATTAATGGTACCAATATGAATACTTTCATCAGCAGGATCACCCGCCCGACGAGCATTACCCAAACCACAGGTGACCAATGCACTAAGAGAAATATCCCCTGTGTGATAACGAGTGTGGCGAAAACTCTTCATAGAAGCAGCGGTCATTAAACCAACCATACGCCGTGAGCCCGTCTGTTCATATATATAATGTTCTAATTCAGGAATGCTGCCATCGTTATTGGTGACACAGCGGTTCACTATGCCATCAGCCATTTGTAGGCCACCATACAATGGGGCAGAAGATAATACTTCTCGTTGCTCATCAAAACGAATAAGCACATGTTCGGAATTATGATCAATGAACATAGGAGGCAAAATTTATTGACGGTCTTTAACAGAGAGCATTTGTTCATCACTGGTATAGATTACGCGGTGGAGGGTTTCGGCGGCTTCAATCATTAGGTAGCCAGGGTCGCCCCACAGGCCTGGTTCCATCTCTAAAATAGTATTATTTTTGACAGCGCTGAGGACTTGCATGCTTGGCATGTTACGTAATTCTTCTGCGCCACCAACATGGGTAATAATAATAGGTGGGTCCAGTATAATCAGTTCATCGGCGGTGTATTGTGGCCAGCCTGTATAGCCTGCTTCAGCAGCAACATCAATTACTCCAGCGGCTTCAAATACATCATAATAACAAGTGCCGGTGGTTCCTCCAAAGAATGTACCATTGTAGACGTTTAAATGCAGTGCACGTTTCTTTGTCTGCGGGTGCGCATTTTTTAAAAGTGTCAAACGATATTTGAAGTCCGCAATAAAAACGGCACCCCGTTCGCGTTCGTCAACAAGGTCGGCTATTTTTTCGCAAGCTTGGAGAAATGTTTGTATACCGTAGCCATTACCTAAATCGATAACAGGGATGTCAGCTTCACGGAGACGTTTAACAGCCTTATTGCTGGTTCCATGAGTAAAATCAATAACGAGGTCTGGGCCTTGGGCAATTAATTCTTCTAAATCATCGTTGCGGCTCAGTCTCGCTTTATTGGAGCGGTATCGGTCAAGGCGGTTTGGAGCAGCCTTGCTCCATGCCATAATCCGATCAAGGTTAACGAGGTGCATTAAAATACTATCAGACAACAAACTTAAAGAAGCAATACGCTGATATGGTTTACAGGCGACTGCTACATTATCTGCATCACGGATATAGCGTTGTGTGGTGTCTTTTGGTTGATTCTCAGAATAATGTAAACTAAGGATTGGCCACAGACTCATTAGAGCAATTGCGCAGAGTACAATAATGGTGTTGCCAATATCTATACGTTTGATGGACATCTGTTTATGCTTCCTGTATCTGAGCGTAGTGATAACCGCCATCGGTAAAATGGTCTGACAATACGTATGGAATGGGGTGGGCAAAGCTTGGCCCATTTACAACGACGGTATGAAAATCACCATCTTCACCAGCAGGGTCTACGCCTGCTTTTTCTAGATCATGAATAGTTTCTTCGGTAAAGGTACGACCAAGAAAACTACGATCTAAAACATTTTCTCGAACCGCAATAATAACTGCTGTATAACCAGCATGAATGAATTCATCAACCACAGCTCGGCGAGACATCTGCCACAGTGGTTCGCAAGCATGTAGACCAACATTTTTGCAAACGTCTTCTACCCAAACGCGATGGCCGTCTAAATCAATATCACCAAATACTGCCGTGGTTATATTTTGTTTGCGTGCGGCCCGTAATTGTTTTTCAAAGGCAACGCGGTACCCCTGCCATGTTGCAGCAGCAGTGATGCTCTGTGCGCCAATTGCTTCTGCTTGAGCTTGTAAGAAGCGTGGTGGAAGGGCATGGCCTCGTGAACGGTTGCCATTATCTTCAAGCATTGTTATCAGCATGGCGGCAGTGCCACCAGCTTCTATGCAGCGATGCATGGCAAGGCACGCATCTTTGCCGCCACTCCAAGAGACGAGAAATGTTTGTTTGTTTATGTCAGAAAGCGGACGTAACATAATTAGTGTTGCTCACGTATATCTTGAAAAGCATTTTCAGTAAATGACCAGGATTCTCTTCGGCAAATATCTGTTTCATAAAGATGACTCAGACTGTCTGCCTGCAAGGTTTCTGTGGCACTGCCAAGGCCAACGCATGCTCCTCCTTTGAGTAGGCAAACGCTGTCGGCAAGGGTTGCCGTTAATTCAAGATCATGCATGGCAGCAATAACAGTGCGGCCTTGTTCACATAAACGTTTTAATACCTGAACAATACCAAGACAGTGGCGTACATCTAAGCCGGCGGCTGGTTCATCTAAAATGATAATTTTGGCTTGGGTCGTGAGGGCACGGGCAATAAGCACCCGCTGTTGTTCACCACTAGATAACGCAGTGAATGGTCGTTTACGCAAGTTCGTAATATCGCAGGCCTGTAAAGAATTTTCTATAATAGTATAATCCTCTGTCGTCAGTTTATCCCATGGTGCCATGTGTGGGTAACGTCCTTGGGCAACCACTTCTTCAACCAAAAGCGGAAAGGTGAGTCCGCTTTTCTGAGGAACATAAGCCATGATGCGGGCCCGTTCACGAAGTGAGCGTTCAGCTAAATCATGGCCCTCTATTTGTATAGTGCCTGTGAGTAGCGGATAAAGACCAAGTAAGCCTTTAATGAGCGTGCTTTTACCAGCGCCATTTGGTCCGAGTAAACAGAGGCAGGTGGCTTGTTCCAGTGTCAAAGAGCATGGCATGATGTAAGGCTGTTGGCCGTCTCCACCTTTGGCGATGCTAATGTGTTCTGCGTGAAGAATGCTCATAGCGTCATCTCCCTGTGTTGACGAACCAGCAAGACGATTAGGAATGGTGCACCAAATAGGGCGGTTAATACACCGAGCGGTAGAGTGGTGTCTGTGGGAATGGAGCGGCACGCAACGTCACAGGCCACCACAAAAGCAGCACCACCAAGAGCCGATTGAAAGAATAAAGGGCGGTGTTTGCTGCCGACGACTAAACGTAATATATGAGGAATCACCAAACCAACAAACGAGAGACCGCCTGCTAATGATACCGCGCCAGCACAGAGTAGTGCGGCATAAACAACACACCAAAAACGTGTACGTTTAATATCACAACCAAGAGCAGCAGCTTCTTCTTCGCCAACGACCATAATATCTAAATTACGACTCCATACCCAGCCTGCCACCAGTGCACAAACAATAAGCGGGGCAGCCATTTGTACTTCTTTAGAACCAGTAGCATCAACGCCGCCTAATGTAAACGCGAGCATGGTGCGGGCTAGTTCCCAGCCGGATAAAGCGAGGCTAGTCGCCAGTGCTCCGAGTGCTCCGAGCAGGGCAGTCAGCATAACACCTACCAGCAAAATAGTGATGGTGCCAACACGCCCAGCAATGCTCAGTAAAGCAAATAAGGTGAGGAGTCCACCGCCAACACAGCCAAGCGGAACCAGTAATTCAGTCGAGAGTCCTAACTGTGGGCCGCCCAGCCAACCACCAGCACAGAAGAGACCAGCTAAGAGAATGGTTTGACCACCGAGCATAGCCCCAGCAGTCACCCCAATAACCGATGGTGAGGCGAGTACATTACGAAAGAGCCCTTGAATGAGTACGCCAGCCGAAGCCAATGCGGCCCCCGCGAGAGCAGCAGCTAAAGTGCGTTGTAAGCGCAAATCAAATAAAATGGATTGGACGGTTGTGTCATCGCTGCTGGGGCCAACCAGCATATTGGTGGTAATAGCCAAGCAGAGCAGTAGACATGGAAGTAATGTCAGTACTTTCTGTGTGAATTGCGTTTTTTGCGTATCCTGCACAAGAACAACCATATGAGGACAAGGTAAACGACGAGACGTGCAGAGCATCCAGAAACAGTTGGTCTGCTGTTTGGACAGTCTTTTCATCTGTGATAGACATTCGGTCCCCGTCGAATGTTGTCATTGTTGCAAGGCCGGTCTTCTGGCTTGTGTCTATGACCAACGACCCCTTCCCATTCTTTCTCTTCTGAGGAAGAGTAAGAACAGTGGTACGGCAGTCGGCAGAACACGTACAGCGGCGAGTCCGCTCCAGTTTTGAACTGGATTCCCGTTTCACCTCTCACATCTCGGAGAGGCACCTCACACAAAAGATGCTATGTTCTAATAGGTTCTCGCAAGTAGCGGTTATAATTATCAGAGAAGAAGATATACGAGCTCTGAGAGGCCAATAAAGAGAGCGCTAGCGCAGAGGGTTGTTACGATCATAAGCTGTATCGCTTGTTGGATATGTTTTGGTGAGCATGGGTCTGCGTTGATGTTGCCTGTAATAATAGTTCGGGTAATTATTTCACCATCATACACATTGGTGCCTCCCAAAACAAGATTGAGGGCTCCAGCAAAAGAGGCTTCTGGTATACCGCTATTCGGGCTTCTGTGTTTATGTCCTTCGGTCCACCAGCAGCGTACTGCTTGAACAGGGCGGCCAGCAGGCACCAACAGAGCTGCGCAGGCAATGGCGAATGCGGTGAGCCGAGCAGGTATATAATTAGCAAGGTCATCTGCACGAGCCGCCGCCCAACCAAAGGCCGTATAGCGTTCGTCTTGATGTCCCCACATGGAATCCAGAGTATTTATTGCTCGATAGGCAGCAGCACCAAAAGGGCCCGCAAGAACGGCCCAAAATAAGGGTGCGGTTACTCCATCGACACTGCTTTCGGCAACTGCCTCAACGGCTGCACGGGATACACCCTCTTCATCCAGTTGATCGGTGTCTCTGCCAACGACCATGGAAACAGCATAACGAGCATCAGCAAGACTCTTTTGTGCAAGCGCTGTAGAGACGCGTGCTGCATGAGCAGCTAAATCCCTTGCAGCAATACAGTGGGTTATAATAAGAACGGCAACAAGATCAGCAGCGTACGGGTGCCAGAGTCCAGCAAGCCACCAGCAAACTCCTGCGGCAGCAGTGGCAGGCAGTACCACAGCACACCATGCAAATATCCCAGAAAAATAACCCGCTTTATAACAGATCTTTTCAACAATATAAGCCCAGCGTCCCCAGAAACGAACTGGATGTGGAAGCCAACGTGGATCACCAATGCAGAAATCGAGAAGAACTGCTGCTAGCGGAACCCACCATGAGCAGAGTGGAAATATCATGGTTGTCCGTCTGGTAGTAAGGCCTGTTTGAGCGTTGAAATAATGTGATCATTTTCAGCAGCAGTACGAACAGCAATCCGTAAAGAGCGGGCGGAAAGTCCGGTGAAGTCCTCACAGGGGCGCAACGCAACGCCGTTAGCATAACAATGTGTTAGTATCTGTGAGAGCGGTGGTCCACCGTGTGAAATGTGGATAAGAACCCAATTAGCGGCTCCCTCAGTAAGTGTGATATGCGGTAGTGTTTTTAATTGAGTAACAAGTTGTTGGCGCAGGAATGTACAATTATTTCGTGAACGAGCAAAAAAATCATCGGTATCACTTACGAGCTGAATGCCGACTGCTTGGGCAAGTGTATTGACAGACCATGGCGGCAAGAGTTGTCGTATGCGGAAAATCGTATCTGGATGTCCGAGTATCCAGCCAAGTCGCAAGCCAGGGATGGCAGCAATTTTAGTGGCAGATTTCAAAATAAAAATATTATCGATTGAGTTTTCGTTTTGAAGGACAGGAATAAAACTTGAATACTGCTCAACAAATTCAGCAAAAGCTTCATCGATAATGAAGTGCGCCTTCGGAAATGAACGAGCAAGAGTATAAACCCGTTCAGTGTCTAATAAACTACCGGTTGGATTATTGGGGTGGCCAAGTGGGACAACAGCTTGTGGGTACTTATGAAGTGCTGTTTCCAGTTGTTCCCAATCAATGCCATTTTCTTTTGGTGTAATTTCGATGACTTGCCGTTTGAGCACGGCTGGGGCTCGGCGATATTCGCCATAACAGGGTATTGGAATGAGCCACGGTCTTGCTTCAAAAACAATAGGCAGCCAACTTAAAATTTCAGAACTGCCGTTGCCTACAGCAATCGTATTTTCTGGAATAGCGTGATAGTTCGCAAGTGCTGTCAGTAATTGGGAACAATATGCATCTGGATAGTGTGCAATATTTTTGAGGTGGCTAGTAATACAGTGGTGTAACCAATCAGGTGCACCGAGTGGATTGATATTAGCGGAGGCATCAATGAGGTTCTGCTCAAAATGCTGGCCGCCATGTGTAATATGAGGGGGAGTCGGTAAGAAAGTCACTGTAGAAGCAGCCTCTAATTATCATGAACTATTGCAATGGCCTGTATTGAGAAACGCTTATTTTATTCAGAGAAGTGTATTTTAGGAAGTGGACAAAAAAGACTTAGGCAGTAGTTTAAAGTAAAGACATTATTTCTGCATAAAGAAAGGGGTCGCCCATGAGCCTCCTCATTGATACCTTAGATCTTATTCGCCCACAGGATGTTGAAGCCAGACAAATGGCGCAGGACCGGCTTGATTCATTAACGATGCCACACTGGGCATTAGGACAGTTAATGGATACAGCACGTGACTTGGCCGGTATCAGTGGCAGTCTTGAACCGCATTTAGAAAGACGTGTTATTGCCGTTATGGCAGGTGATCATGGTGTTTGCGCAGAAGGAGTTTCTGCCTTTCCTCAAGAAGTTACTCCACAAATGGTCGCAAATTTTGTAACCGGTGGTGCAGGCGTGAACGCACTCGCGCGTACAGCTGGTGCAGATGTGATGGTTGTAGACATGGGCGTAGCGGGGGATTTAGCAGAATACAAAGCTGCTGGTGCCGTGCTTGATAAACATATTGCACGTGGAACCGCTAATATGATGGTGGAGCCAGCAATGACGAGGAAAGAGGCAGAAGCAGCCATTACCGCAGGTATAGAAGTTGCTAATGACTTGGCAGAATCTTACGATATTTTATGTACTGGTGATATGGGTATTGGTAATACAACAGCTTCTGCCGCTATTGCAGCGGTATTCACTGGCCAAGATGTAGATGAATTAACCGGGTACGGAACGGGCATTACCGATGCTGTTCGTCATAAAAAAGTATCTGTTATTAAAGAAGCTTTACGCATCCATGCTCCAAGTGCTGATGATCCGGTTGGCGTGTTGGAAAAAGTTGGTGGTTTTGAAATTGGCGGTATTTGCGGATTTATTCTTGGCTGTGCAGCATTAAAACGACCTGTTGTTGTTGATGGTTTTATTTCCACTGCTGGAGCCTTACTTGCCCAAGCGCTTTCACCATCTTCAGTTGACTATATGATTTGTGCGCATTGTAGCCAAGAGCATGGCCATCGTTTTATGTTGGAACATCTCGGTAAAGACCCATTGCTTGATCTCGGTTTCCGTCTTGGTGAAGGAACTGGCGCAGCAATGGCATTACCGCTTATCGAATCTGCTGGTCGTTTACTCAGCGAAGTTGCAACCTTTGAAGAAGCAGCCGTGAGTGGCCGCGAGTAACTTTTGGTGAAACGCTTTTTATTAGCTCTTAGTTTTTTGTCTATTTTCCCTGTAGGCAAACGAGATTATGACGAGGATGCGATACGGGGGAGCGTTGTTTATTTCCCTGTGGTGGGTGTGCTCTTAGCTGCTATCCTTGCCGTATCGACTTGGGCTTTGTGTATTGTGTTACCGTCTACCTTGCTTGGTCTTCAAGCAATTGTTGTGGTCGCGGCTATGGTTGCTGTACACGGAGCTTTGCATACCGATGGCTTAGCAGATACCGCTGATGCATTTTTTTCTTCACGGGAGAAAGCAAGAAAATTAGAAATAATGAAGGACAGTAGCAACGGCACTATGGCGGTTGTTGTTTTAATTCTTTTATTTATCGCAAAAACAGAGGTGCTTCAAACACTTGCCCATGAGGAATGGTGGCGTTCTGTGTTCTTGGCTGTTGTTTCTGGTCGTTGTGCTTTGCTGTGGGCGTTAGCACTTCAACCATATGCGCGTGTAGAAGGTGGGCTTGGTGCTTGGTATTTTTCTGCAACCAAACCGTTGCATGCATTGTGGGCCTTTGTGTGTTGGTTAGGCTGCTGCACGTGGGTGTGTGCGGGGAATGTAGAACTGATTCTTTCATTGCTCGCGGTATTAGTCGGTCTTGTTTT
Organism: Planctomycetota bacterium; assembly: GCA_016745075.1. Lineage (GTDB taxonomy): Bacteria > Planctomycetota > UBA11346 > UBA11346 > UBA11346 > JADGDD01. Next base: position 178,201 of record JADGDD010000005.1, read on the forward strand.
TCTATGGGCTTGGTGGTGCAAAAAACACATAGGCGGTGGCACTGGGGATACTGTAGGTGCACTCACAGAGGTAACGGAACTTGCCATGTTGATAGCGTGGGCAGTCCTGTCTGTCTCTGTTACCCAGCTTTAATACGAGCTAAAACACCAATTTCAGCAAATTCATGTTTTGCGGCCTCTGCTTCTTCTTTGCTGACACTACGCAAGGCAGGAATGACAACTTTTTTACAGAGTTTTTCAGCGTCTTCATTGCTGATGCCTCCGAGACGAGCGAGAATGGGTATTGCTTTGTTGCGACGTTCTTCATCTGTTATTTTTGTTAAGAAGACGGAGAACAGTCCATCATTGAGTGTTGGATTGTTATCGCTTGGGGTCGATGATGGGTTTAACGGTGCGTCTGGTAAGATTTGATCAAGTACATTAGAGAGATCGACACCACCGATAATATCGTTTGAGCCGCTATCGTCAGGGAATAGTTGGTCCATGCGGTCTGAGACATCAGCTTCATTTGTTTTTTTTACGCTGGATGTTGAAGGTAAAACAGGGTTAGAAAAAGGAGTAATTTCAGGCAGGTCTTGGCTGGTAAATTCACTGCGGGTAGAGCTATGCGTGGTTACGCCGGCAGTGGTGCTTCCTGCGCTTCGCGTAGGGGCAGGGGTTGAGAGCATTTCCATTGGCTGGTAGCCACCGCTACCTGGAGGAGGTGCTGTTTCACTAATGCCCAAGTTGAGAGGACCAGTTGTGCTCATTACTTGGGAGAGCTGAGCTTTTAGGAGACTCAGCAGTGGTTGGCCATTAATTTGGAACTGTTCGTAGCTTGTGCACAGTGATTGAAGCGGTTGCTTAAAAATGGGTGGCTGTTTGGGCCATTCAATTTTTGGCAATTCTTCTATGTCAGTGGTATCTGTTGTAGCAAAAGTAAGCCTTGCCCCCAAAAGAGTTAAGGGGTTGAGAGCCAGATTAATTGCGGCTGCTTCATCTTCGCTCATATCATCACAGAGGATGATAGGAATAGATTCCAAAATCGTAGCACAGGTGTTGGCTTTCAGGCTGAAAGCCTTGCTGAGAACACTGGCAATGTGTTCCAGTTGATCGTTTGGAAGGTCTTCAAGGATAAGAGCGTAACGTGCCATAGCGCCCATTTGAAGGGGAGAACCCTCGGAAGTCAATGGACGGGATTTTAGGGGCGCAGTAGTGCTACAATCTTACTTTCAGCTTGTTTCTACCGTATTTAGTCCATGGTTCGGCCATGCCTATCAAACGATGTATGACCGAGAATGACGTGGAATCTGCTCTGGAGTCTCAGCAGCAGGCATCAGCACGTGGATATTTCTTGTTTTTCGGTAGTGATGACCCAGAAACAGGAGAAAGTTGGTGCCCAGATTGCGTAACTGCAGATCCGTTAATTCGAGCAGTGGTAACGCGAGAAGACCCAGAAGCAGTCCTCCATGAGTGCCCAGTCGGTCTCCGTTCTGCTTGGAAAGGCGTTGAGAATCATTCATATAAGGTGCATCCTGTTTGGCGTTTAGAACGCATCCCAACGCTGATTTTGCTTGAAGCTGGTATCGAGCGTGGTCGGTTGGTTGAAGCGGATTGCGCAGATGAGGCTGCAATAGCCGCGTTCGTAAAGGCTCCAACAGATGGCTAAGGCAAAGAGCAAGAAAAAGGGTGGAAAAAAAGCGAAACCAGTTGTGGAAGATCCTAATGCTGCCCAGGTAGTATTAACCAATAGACGTGTTCGTCATGATTACGAGATACTCGAATCATGGGAAGCAGGTTTGGTTCTTCAAGGCAGTGAGGTGAAAAGTTTGCGCAATAAAGCCGTGCAATGGGCAGATGCGCATGCCCGCGTAGATAAAAAAGGTGAGCTCTGGTTGTATGGTTTGCACATTGAGGAGTACAAGGAAGCTTCGCATGGTAATCATGAACCAAGCCGAGCTCGTAAATTATTGCTTCATAAAAAAGAATTACAAACGATTGCAGATATGTTGAATACGAAAGGGGTTACAGCTGTGCCGTCTCGTATTTTATTTCGTCGTGGTTTTGCCAAAATTACGCTTTGTTTGGTACGAGGTAAGCGGAAAGAAGATAAACGTTCCGATATGATTGCTAGAGAGCGCGATAGAGATATTGCCCGCGAACTAGCGCGTCGTTATAAATAAAGGGAGCTTTACAAGACAAACGACAGGAGGGGCTCAGCATTATGCTGAGCCCCTCCTGTCGTTTGTTCTTTAAAGTGGACCGCTTCGTTTTAGCGTTTTTTCCGTTCTTCTTTGATTTTTTCAATGGCTTCTTTGCGTAATTCTTCGGTTTCGATTTCTGCTTCACGAGCAGTGCGGGCGGTGTCTATAACATCTTTCCAACGAGGGTCATCAGAGTAGAGTTTGACCAGTGCCCGTTCTTTTTCTACTTCCTCGTATAAACTTGGATTGTAGGTGAGGATTAATTCAAGCCAATTAAAAGCTCTATCTGCATCTGCTTTCTTAAGTCCACGGATATGTTTTTTCTCAAAGGTTCCCCAGTCTTTCAGGCCTTGTAGTTTGCGTCTGATTTGACTGATGTGAATAGAGGATGCGGCTTCAGCAGTATAATTCCTGATGCTACAGACTTTGATTTGATTGCGGTCTACTTGATAGGTGAGTAGTCTTTTGCGGGCTGTCATATCTAAGAAAATGAAACCACCTTTGAGCACGGCTTGAACAGTGTTCTCATCGGTGTTTTTATAGGCGGTAGAATTATGAGTTGAAAGTAGGGCAGTTAAACCAACTTCATCATAAGGAACCTCTTTATATTTTTTGCAGCGAGCAAGATAGGCATCATAATGTTGTTGTGCTGTTGGGGTGCTTTTGATTTCGGATGGAACCATAAAATCGACTGTGGTACTTCTGCTTGAGCGAAGATTAATATGCCCATTTTGAATGTTGTAAGTGAGCATACGATCATTGGCAGGATCAAAAATGACATAACTTTCATTTTCTAATGATTGAATCCATGGGTCCATTGTCTCCATTGGTAGTGGCGCATCTGGATCTTCTACCAGTGCTTGTTTGCGCTGTTCAATCATGTCTATGAAAGCATCTTTTTGTTCTTTTGGGAATTTTGCCGCAAGTTCTTTGACGCTAGCTGTGTTGTATGTTGATGGGTAAAAGTCTGGTCCGAAGTTCCGGTAGGATGCTAGTTCTAAGGTTCCATTTTTTAAGGTGTAGAGTAATAGTGTGCGCATAGAAGGGATGCAGAGCATCAGGCTGTTTTTTGCAAATGCACCGCGAACAACACCGTCATATTCAGGAATTGCATCAGCATCCCAGAATTCATTTTCCGTGTTAATGGCTTGTTGTGTCAGTGCTGTTTGCCCTTTTTTAGAGGCTCCAAGATATTTTTTTCCAGTTAGCCATTCACCATAGGCTGGTTTGGTTTTATCACCAACACGGAGGTAGCTGTAGTACTGCATTTGGCCATCTTCATTTTGACCACCATGTACACTGGGGTGGCTGACATGGGCGAGACGAAAGAGTTTGTCTGCAAAATAAACAGTGCTGCTTTTTTTGATTTGTTCACCATTGGATTGATAGAGGTACATGGTCCCGAGGCTTGGGTTTACGACGGCCATCCATGTACCAGTGCCTCCATTGGTCCCTTGTTGTGGTAGAATAAGCGGTGTTTCAAGGGCAAGAGCTTGGCCGAGCGTAAGTGCATGTATCACTAGAAATAATGAGAAGGCGGTCGCTCTTTGTTTGAGCTCCTGTTTGAGTCCTGCTGGTGTAAGTCTCATGAATATATCTCCTTAAGTGCACAATGATGGTGTCTGTTCTGTGGGCCATATGCAAGTGGGAAAAAGCTACACAGGTGTGTGGCTAGGCAAATTGCCTTAAGTCCTGTCTGAATCAGCCGATAATACTGACATGGACGAGCTGCGGAGCGTAAATGGAATGGCTGCACAAGCTGGGGTTTATAAAGGCCTCCGTTCTACTGGTTCTGTTGATGAAGATCCAGATGGTGGTGGCGCTGGTCCTGCTGGATATGACCAGTTTGAAGAGGAAGCTCAAGAAAAGCAGGATGAAGAGAACAAGAAGAAGTCGAGTGGACTCTATCAAGATAAAACTCCTTCAGACCCTCTATTGGTCGCCTTGGACCGTATGGTTGGAACCCAAGGAACAGACCTCGCTTACGAAGAGATGCACCATGAAAAAGAAGCACGTGCGGCATATTCTGCTAAAGCATTACTTGGCGTACCGCCAGACCCTGATGACTTGCCAATTGAGCCTCCAGATTCCTTAGAAGATGAAAAAGCTTAGGTCAGCGTTTCCCATTCTAAAGGCTTGCGTAGGTGGATATGGTGGAGTGATAAGCCATGTGCAGGGGCCTGTTGGCAGCTAGCAGGGCTTACCGTTCCTGTAAGTGACCGCTCTAAGTCCTTACGAATACAGGTCCCTGTGTTTACAGACACCATGCTGCCGACCAGGCTACGAACCATGCGATAAATAAAGCCCGTTCCGCTAATCGTACAGATAAGTTCGCTCTGCTGCTCTTGCCAGTGTACTGCTGTAACCGTGCGCACCATATCTTCTCGTTGTTCGCCTCGCCGAGCAAAAGCCTTCCAGTTTCGAGTACCAGGAAGTAGGTCGGCGATTTCCTGGAGGGTCTCTAAGCATAGTTGAGATGACGGTCGCCAGCTAAAAGCAGCGCTAAACGGGTCTGCTATAACGCGATTATCAATGCGATACTTATATGTTTTTTCTAACGTTTCAGTGCAAGCGTCCCAATCTAGGGGAACGGTCGCAATTGCGGTGCAGCTACAGTCTTGAGGCAATTGGTAGTTCAGGCTGCGCAAAAAATGAAGCGGCTCCCAGTGATCGTGCAGATCAAGATGTGCAATTTGGCCCTCCGCATGCACGCCTGAATCAGTGCGTGAGCTCCCAAAGCATTGCACGTTTTTCTCGCCAATGCGGGTGCAGGCATCTAGAATAACCTGAGAAACGGTTCGTTTATTTGGCTGTGATTGCCATCCTGCAAAGTTGCTGCCATCCCAGCTAAGCAAAAGTGCAAATCGTTTCATGACCATATCTTTGATTGATGGTGGATAGTGCCGTCTAAGTCGATTTCCAGCCAATGCCCATGCCCTGCATGCCAGTCACCAACCAGATGCAGATCCACCCCACCAAAGTGTAGAGCGGCTTGGGTATGAATATGCCCAATGAGTAGGGCATCACAGTCAGCGGCCTGTTGAGTGACCTGTTGTTCATCCAGAAATGCGAGCTGTTGCTCGGCGCTTAGGCTATAAGAGGCGTTTCCTGCGCTGAGCTTGCGTAAGATACGGGCTGCATAGTCATAAAAGATAGGTGGTAAGGCGGTGCGAGTGAAGGTCATCCAATAACCCATCATGAAACTAGTATATAGCCGATGCAATGGGTTTTTGCACAGTAAATCCCCATGCATGATACGTATGTGCCGTGTCCCAAAATGAAAGTTGAGTGCTGGCCAGCTTAGTGGGCAGCCAAGGCCAGCTGCCAGTCTGCGACCAGCTGCGTATTCTCGATTACCAAGGAGAAAAGAGAGGGTCCAACCAGCTGCTTGTAAGTGCTGGAGTTCTGCAAACAAGGTTTGGTATGTTTGCACACAGCGCTTACTTTCCACCCAATAATCGAAGAGATCACCAAGGATAACCAAGCGCCGGTCGTTAGGGTTGAGACATTTCAGCTTACCATGACGCAAGTCCTGAAGGAAGCGCAGAAAGGTTGCACCAGATTGGTCTTGGCCGGAGCCAGCATGAACATCGCCGCACACTATCACGAGCCCCAGTATGTAGCAGAGGGCAAAAGTGCGAGCACCAGTCTATCGCAATCCCCTGCCTTGCACGTGGTGGGATGCGGCAACAATGCGCTCGCTTATGTTACGCAAAAAACGCATCCGTCTGTTTATCATCCTTACCGTGGCCTTGGGTATCCCTGTAGCTGCGCTGTTGGCGATATTCTTGTTTATTAATTCTTCGGCAATGGTGTCTATTTTAGAAGAGAAATGGGCAGAACATGGCGTTGGTCAATTAGAGATTGGTTCTATAGAATTAGATGGTCTTGCAACTGCTACCATTGATGATGTAGACCTTCTGTTTGCAAGAACAGGAGCTACGCCACAACAGGTTTTACATATCAATCAAATTACAGCAGAGGGAGAAATTTCTACTCTATCGTTAGAGTCACTCGTCATTGATGGCTGGAGCATTGAAGTAAATACAACCCTGCAAGAGTTTGTAGAACAATTACAGGAACAATTTTTCAACCGCGTAGCAGAAAAAAGCAGCACAGATGTACTTGATAGAATTGAACTGCGCAATGGTGTGATCAGTGGTGCTGATTACCAGTTGAGCAATGTGGCATTAGTACTGACGCGTGAAAATGATTTTTTACCAGAACAGTTGATGTTGCAGGGTGACGCAGATGATCGTCCAGTAGTTTTATCGGTAAAAAAAGATGGGGAACATATTCGCATCAATTGGGAGAGCGGTGCTTTGCCACTTTTAGCAATGCATGTACAAGCTCAGGCTTTGTACCCTGTATTGGTACCGCCAACACCAGTACAGGTTGCTGAATGGGTACCACAACATAATATAGATTTTGGTGGAACCGAACTGGTTTGGAACATAGAGCAACAGCAATTAAAAGGTCGTTTTGTTGCGGACTGGAAAGACGGCGGTGTAAATATTTTGCTAACGCATACGCCGAGTTCTTTTACCTGTCAATTTCAGAGGCTGGAACATGTTCGTTTTCCAGAACAAGTACGTATAGCTGAAAATATTGTGTACATTGGTGATGAGTTACCAATTGTAGGTGGGAGTGTGTCTGGAACGTATACAGAAGATATGGCGCTTTCATCGGTAACGGTACAGGCGACTATCGAAGAAGAGACATTTGCACTCGAAGCGCAGAAAAAGAATGATGAGCTGACCATAGGATGGAAGAAAGGCCGTTTGCCAGTGCAAACCTTATTACGGTCTATAGATAAACGAATCACAGCAATGCCGGCTTTCTTATTAGATGTTCTTGAACCAGAGCCAATAGATTGTGCTGGGACTTACTTTACGTGGCAACCCGTTACACAAAACTGGTCTGCTGCCGTCACACTTGCAGCATCATGGATTGACTGTGCCATTCAAGCACAGGGTACAACAGAACAGGCACAGTGTCGTATTCAAACCATCCGTCATGCTAGCTTACCACAGGGTATGGGCTTTACAGACTATGCCATGCACCTTGGGCCGGCAGTCCTTCAGGACATGCGTATCGATCTGGCACAAACAGAGGCAGGCCCAGTGGCGACCATCCATGCTCAGGGCAGTAAGCCAGATGCAGAAGCCATAGAACTGGTGTGTTCATATACACATAAAGAAGTACAGATCCAGCAAAACAGTGGAGAATTACCCGCGCAAGATTTTTGGGCAGCAGTCGTTCAGGCAGGCGTTATGCGTGGTAGAGAAGAAGCCTATGTCCGAGCAATGACTGGCGGTGTTTTTTTCCACGATACTCAAACGACGATCTCTTTTGAACCTGAATTATATATACGTTCAGACATTCAAGCCCGTCTTGGAAAAGGGTCTTTATCAACTGTACTTATTTGGGATAAGGGAGCACTCGATATTACTAACGTTGATGCCCATATAGATGCGATCGGAACGGTTTCTCGTGCTCGGGTATATTTGACCTTTGAAGAACGAGTGAAGATGGCGATTACCGCAGAAGATATTCTTATGGAAGATGGTTTTCGTTCATGGCTTGTGAAAGAAGATTACATACCGTTAACCTTAGATACGGAAGCAGCATTGCAAGTTGTGCCGAATGGTCGTTGTAACATTACCTTTGGTTTAGAACATGAGCCAGCTTTAACGAGTTTTGAATTGTGGATAGTGGGTGATGAACAACATCAAGATTCTAAAGTCTATGTGGGCGTTACCCCAGATAAACCGATTATTATTACTGGTGGAGGAATTCCATTATACCATGCAGAGGCATGGTCAGCAGAATACGACATTACCTGTTCAGCAGGAACAGCGGCAGCATTTGAAATTATTATAGACGATGAAGCGAATACTTTAAAGCACATTACTGGTACCATACGAGATGGCTCATTCCGGTATGAAAATATCTATGGAGGAGATCATATTGATGCGGATTTATTTATCGCTCCAGACCCAGCATCAGCAGAAGCATGGATTGTACACGTTTCTCTAACGGATGGTTCTGAAATTGATTACCGCTGGGATGATGTACATATGCATGTTTTGGTTGCTACCGAAGCAGTAGAAACGATTGTTGAACGAGCCGTTTGTCCGTTTCCGTTGGTGCCACTTTCAGGTGCCCTCGATACGCTTGTTCATTTCACCTATAACGGAGACGGCGGCATTCGTGGTCATCTAGAGCGATGTATTACGGATGAATTTCGCGTAGCAGATTACGTGTATAATCTCGGGATGAAAGTTGATGGCGTTCTCAATATTACTGTCGAAAACATTATTGATTGGGAATTATCTGGTCATATTCATGATGGGATTATTGTTATGCCAGACGCGCAGGTTGATATTGGTGGTTTATCACCACAAGTACGTATGGAATGCCAAGTTGATGATCGTTCTTTACGCATTCATAAATTGCACTTATTACAGGCTGCTAAAGACGGCAAGGAAATAGATGAGGGGATTACCGCCTCTCTTACTGGAACCTATATTTTTGATTGTCCAGAGTATGCTCGTGAAGAAGAGGCGCGTAGTGATGCAAAAATGATTGTGGATAATATTGATATGGCGTGGATGAAAGAAAACTTACCGTTCATGAATATCCCAGACGATATTGAGCTTGGTGGAAAAATTGCAGTTATTTTAGATCTTATCTTTGGTAAAGAGCGCATCCTGCAAGTGTCTGGGCATTTTATCCCACTTGGCATGAATGTTCATGTTCCACAAATAGAAGCGACTGTTACCGGATTGCGCGGTGTCTTGCCTTGGACGGTTGAATCGCAAATCCAAGAATCAGAAGAAGCGTCTATGAAACCAGAACAACAATCTTCAGTAGAGAAAAACAAACAAGAAGCAGCTGTAGAAGCAGCGGTTGAATAAATTTACTAAAAGGAAATATTTATGTATAAACAATTAACGAGCGAAGCTGATTTTGATGAAGCCGTATCAAGTAATGAAACCGTGTGGGTATTAAAACATAGTTCTGTCTGTCCAACCAGTTCAGCAGCATTGCATGAATTTGAGGCATATCTGAATGACCATGCAGACCAATCTGCTTGTATAGTGATTGTGCAAACTGAACGCCCCGTTTCTAATTACATTGCGACAGAACTGGGTTATACACATCAGAGCCCACAACTATTTTTAGTGCATAACAAGGCTGTTGCTTGGCAAGCTTCGCATTGGTCAATTACCAGTTCCGCGATGGCACAAGCTTACGCGGTACTTTCCTAATACTTGCATTGATGCGTGCTGTTCAACAAGAGTGCACGCACACATGCACCAGCTTTCCAACAGAATAGAAGACTATGCGAACAACAGTACCAGACTCGCTCCAATTGAGCGTTGATTCCCTATCGACTTACGTAACCGAGATTTTTGGTGATGCACTTATTGCAATGAGTGTATACGGCTCTGTTCAGCGTGAAGATTTTGATCCTAAAAATATGTTAGTGCCGAGTGTCATTGTGGTGAAAGCAGTGACCGCCGACCAGGTGTCTGAGCTGGCTTCGCATGGACAATACTTATCTAAGAACGGTTTTGCACCACCTTTGGTTCTGTCTGAATCAGATGTAGCATCATCATTAGATACTTTCCCTTTAGAGTTTATTGAAATTCATCAAAGCCAAATTGTGGTGGCAGGCAAGAGCCCTTTTACCGAATTGTCCGTGGAGCGGGAGCATGTACGTCTCCAGTGTGAACGCGAACTCAAAGTTTTATTGATCGGCATGCGTCATGGTATTTTAACTGCCGCAGGAAAAGAAAAACAATTGGCAGCAGTGGCAGCAGACGCGGCAGCAAATGCTTTGCGTATTATGCGTGGTATTTTATGGCTGCATAACCAAGAAGATGCCTTACCCGCAGCAAAATTGTTACCCGCCGTCTCAGAGGTAACGGGGATAGAACTGGGTGCATTGAACAATATATTAACCCATGGTCCAACAGGAAACTGGGCTGAATATACAGACTTCTATCGTATTATTGAAGCGCTTGGAGGATGTATTGATGCCTCTTAAGCTCCACTGTGTGTGGGTGCTCGCCTTCCTCTGTTTTCTACCACTAGCAATGCAGGCAGAAGAGTTTGCCCTTTATCCGCAGACCCGAAGTATTGTTGTTGACGGTGCCAACGTTTTAAGCACTTCGGAAGAACAGGCCATAGCCAGATGGTCGCAAGAACTGTACGAAAAGACAGGTGCACAGGTAAAAATAGCCACTTGGCAAGATATTGGTGCCAATGATTTTTCCCAAGTTATGTTTGCGCAGGCAGAAAAATGGCAGCTTGGACAAAAAGGTAAAGATAACGGTGCGCTCATTGGTCTAGCGATAGCACAGCGAAAAGTTCGTATTGAAGTTGGTTACGGCTTAGAGGCCATTTTGCCAGATTCCTGGTGTGGTTCTGTTACTCGTGAGGTAGCTAAGAAATATTTTAAACAAAAAAAATACGCGGCTGGTTTATCTGCGCTTACTCAGGCTGTTGCCCATACCGTTGCTGAATCAGAGGACGTTCAACTTTCTGGTGTACCACAGGCGAGTGGTATTCGAACGCGAAGGAATGGTGGTTCTTCTATTGGAGCATGGTTTTTCTTTCTCTTCATTTTTGTTATGATATTAGGAAGAGGAAGTAATCGCGGTAGCGGTGGCTGGGGGAGTTTTGCCACTGGTATGTTCCTTGGCAGTATGCTTGGCGGCGGTTCACGCGGTGGCGGTTTTGGTGGCGGTGGTTTTAGCGGTGGTGGCGGCTTTAGTGGCGGTGGCGGAGGTTTCGGCGGTGGCGGTGGCGGTGCCAGCTGGTAATTATTCTCTTTTAAAAAATAAAGGAACAGAACATGAAAATATTTTTAGCAATCGTTTTACTGCTGGTTGTGTTATTCGGCATGGGGGCATGCACTGGTTACAATAAGGCCATAAAGAAAAAAGAAATGGTGCCTTTAGCATGGGCGCAGGTTGAAAACCAATTACAACGTCGATACGATCTTATTCCGAATCTTGTAAACTCGGTGAAAGGTGTCAGCAAGCAAGAGCAAGAAGTGTTTCTTGAATTGGCCAATGCCCGTAAAGGTTACTTCAATGCTCAAAGCACTTCAGAAAAAGCAGGTGCAGCTAGTGCTGTAGAAGGAAGCCTCGCGAAATTTATGTCTATGACAGAAAAATATCCCGACCTCCGTTCTAGTGAAGCCTTCTTGAAATTAATGGACCAACTAGAAGGAACCGAAAACCGTCTATCGGTTGAGCGTAAACGCTTTAACGAAAGAGTGGCTGATAATAATATTTATCGCAAGGGCTTCCCTTCAAAAATTTGGGCGGAATGGGCTGGAATGGAAGAAGCCACCCATTTCAAACCACCTCAAACAGTAACCGAATCAGGTTCTCCCAAAGTAGAGTTTTAGGAAAAGGATAAAGTAACAATGGCACATGACGTATTTGACAGGCGGCGGGCAGACGGCGCAATTATTAGTGCGGGTTTCTATAATTTAATTATAGGCCTCACCCTTTGCTGGGGCTTTGCTGTGAATTGGTTTATGGTGCAAGAGATTGATCCACAATCGATTGCTGCAATAAATCCGTGGATTTTTTACGGCGGGTATTTTGTGTCCTGCTTGCTTGGTTCCTATTTATTTAATTCTTCCAGCAAACCGATCGTAAGTTTTATCGGCTATAATTTGGTGGTGATTCCCTTTGGCTTTTTGGTTAACTTGATCGTCAGTAATTATGATGAGACGGTTGTGGTAGATGCGGTACGTGTGACCGGAATTGTAACAGCCGTTATGATGGTACTGGGGACGATGTTTCCTGCCTTTTTTAAGAAGATAGGGGGAGCACTCTCTATTGCCTTGCTGATTGTGATCGTTGTCGAACTAGTAGAGGTGTTTGTGTTTCATATGCATCACGGAGTGCTTGATTGGATTGTTGTAGTTATTTTCTGTGGCTATATCGGCTATGATTGGGGGCGGGCAAACAGCATTCCTAAAACCGTTGATAATGCGATTGATAGCGCCGCATCTCTCTATATGGATATCATCAATTTATTTATCCGTATACTTCGTATCATGGGACGAAACCGATAAAAGGCTCTGTACAACAAGCTCAACTTTTGCTGAAAGCTAGAGTTACATTGATATATTGAGTAGTGTGCTTAACGATGAGTGGTTGTGCTACGTTTAAGGCGTTACTCTTTGTTTTCTTTATCCGGAATTGTATAGGGGAAGACACAGAGTGGGACGCTGCTATTTTCTCTGTCTTCGATAAGTTTACCAACAGATGTGTTTTTAGTGCGATCTTCAACTTCTTTTGCGCAATCATCAAGGTTTTGGTGGAGCGGGCAGAGGTGGTGCTTGTGATCGGTGAATCCAAGAGGGCATTCATGAATACGGGTAATCGGTGCGAATACCTCAATAACATCATAGAGCATAATATCATGCGGATCACGTGAGAGTTTAAAGCCACCGTGTAGTCCACGTTGCGAGATAACAATGTCAGCACGGGTAAGATTCTGCATGATTTTTGCTAAATACCCAGTGGGAACTTTTGTTCCTTTAGAGATCAGCTCGGTGGTTGTTGCTCGGTTTTGAGCAGCAAGGAAAACAATGGCGCGCAAGGCGTATTCAGCGGTCTGAGAAATCATGTGATTGGCTCTTTCATGATGAAATATTAGTGAATAATCGAAGGACTACCAGAAGAAAGGCGTGTCATAGAGCAGAAGTTGTTTATCGTTGGTGTAAGCTTTCAGATGGAAGGTCCATTTTCCCGAATGAGCTGGCCCTATTTCTAAAGGGATAGTGGGGTTATCCCAAGAAAAAAGTCGATCTTGTGTGTTGCCATCTGGCCGAGAGAGAAGGACTTGCGTTGTATTGAGGGGTAAAGCATTGGTCGGAATAGTAAGCGTGGCCTGTGTACCTGTTATATGGATGGTATAGCCAGCATCATGAAAAGATTGCCGTGCTGTAAGATCTTCATCGAAGCTAATCTCTTTAAAGAAGTTTTGTGCATGTATTCGCTCGGCAGTGACGCCATTAGCTTGGTTGAGTAGGATGAGGTTTGGAATCATGGCAAGGGCTGGGATAATAAGCCAAAGCCATGCCCAAAGGGAAAACGTCTTCTTTTTGGTCGTGTCAGTAGTCGGCATCGTTATGGTTTACTTTGCTTGGTTGTCTGGCGTGGCATTGGGATGCTTACGGTAATAACGCTGTTGTCTTCATTACTGGCTGAGAAAACAATTGAAACGGGTGTTTTCACCGTTCTAAATTGTTCTGCTGGCATACGCAGGTAGTAATTCTCAACGAGACGTTCAGATGGAGGAATCGTCAAAGTGGTGTTGCCAACAATGGTTCCTTCTATGGAGCTGGCAAAAGCGACGCTGACGTTTTGTTCGTCCATGTTTTTATTGATTAAAGACGCTCGGAGTGGGTACAGGACAAAGCGCTGGTTGTTATCATCCGTAATCACTTGTGCAGTACGGTCATCGCGTAGCTTATTCACATCAACGGTTTTGCGGTTGATCAGCAAAATGGTGGTGACAGTCATGAGGATAAGCAAGACACAGGTGTACATGATTGTGCGTGGTCGTATTGGTCGCCATTTGCCACCAGTGAGTTCTCGTTCACTACAGTAAGAAATAAGATTTGGTTCACGGCCAAGTTTATCCATAACGCCAGCACAGGCATCAATGCAGGCAGCGCAGTGGAGACATTCCATTTGGTTACCATTGCGAATGTCTATACCCGTTGGGCAAACTTGTACGCAGAGCGAGCAATCGATACAGTCGCCTTCTACTTTTCCTTTTTTACCGCGTGGTTCTCCGCGCTTATCATTATAAGCAACAGTAAGGCTGTCTTCATCGAGCATGGCTGATTGCAGGCGGCCATAGGGGCAAACAATGGTACAGGTTTGTTCGCGTAGCCATGCAAAATCAAAATAATTTAAAGCAAAAAAGAAGATGTAAAAACCAAGGGCGCTTGGGTGGGCAACTGGATCTACAAAAAGTCCCCACATAAAGCCTTCGGTGCCAATAAATAATGCTGTAGCGGTATTAGCAAGTGCACCAATAAGAATACAGAAAATAAACCATTTGAGAATTTTACGTAGAATAAGGTTGGCAGAATAGGGGCGTTTTTTGTCTTGGTTCCTTCGTTTGTGAGCAGGGCCTTCTATAAGCCGTTCAACGGGGCGAAAGACCATTTCTAAGAATACGGTGTGTGGGCAAAGCCAGCCACAAAATAGCCTGCCAAAAGCAGACACCAGTAGGAGGGTGCCAACGATAGCCATGAGTACAAAAAAGAGCGCGTAGAAAAAATCTTGCGGCCAGAATATCTGACCACAAATAATGTAATGGCGATTGGGGATATCAAAACGCAGGAGTGGTAAGCCGTTAATACTAATAAACGGTACGGCCATATAAAAAGAAATAAGGATCGCAGCAAGAATACTTCTGCGTTTACGCCAAGTCCCAGACAGAAGAGTGACGTAAAGCCACTGGCGTTTCCCTGTCGTATCGACGGTTGCCATCATGCCTTTGAAGTCGTCGGATTGCTCGCTCATGGCCTGTACCCCTTTGTATGCAGGTGCCTTCTACCTAAAAAGGCCCTGTTGTCTGTATGACAACAGGGCCTGAGTAAAGCGCAATAGCCTAGTACGTAATGGGTTGTTTTTCGCCTTCGGGGGCTTTGCCCGTTGGTGCTTTACCATCTGTCTTGGTAGTAGCACGGTTAATGCTTACGAGAAAGGCAGCAGTAGCGTTGATGCGTTTCGGAGAAATTTTCCCTTTATGTGCAGGCATGGCCGCACCGCCAGCAGCAGGTACACGACCATTGGCGATGGTATCAACAATATCAGTCATGTTGCTGCCGTATTTCCAAAAATCATCAAGTAGGTTCGGACCAACAGAGCCAGAGGCATCAGCACCATGGCAAGCAATACAGCCTTTTCCGGTGTATTCTTCTTTACCCATGGCAATAATATCGTCTTGGGTACTGAGTGCGCGTAGCTCGTCTTCTGAAAGAATAGCAACTTCTGCTGGTTTATTGAGCGCTTGTTGTGCGTACAGGTCACGAGGGCCAACGGCACCATCGCCAAAGTGATAGTTATAAAAATACCAGCCAGACCATGCAATGGAAATGTAGAAAATGTAGAGCATCCACATGGGCAAGACATTATCATATTCTTGGATGCCGTCAAAAGAGTGGGCTCGTAAGATGGCTTTGTTTGGATCTGGAGTATTGGTGTTATCGGTGTTATCAGTCATGATTACTTCTCCCTATTGGGCGTAGAGTCAGAAATGGAGGTGACAAGAGTATCATCGTTGAGTGGCATATTGCTCATGTGGTAAATATGTTTCTTGCGACGATCACCAAGAACATAGAGGACAACTGCAGCAAAGAGAACAACGAAGAACAAAAGCCCAACAATACGAATCCAGCTGGGCAGGTCGGTTAATAGCTCACTCATTTGGTATCGCCATTTTCTTTGAGATGGCTACCAAGTTTATTGAGGTAGGCGAGTAGAGCGACGATTTCAGTACGTTTAGCATTTTCTGGTACAGATACGTCAACAATGTCTCCCATGGCACCTTCAAGTTCAGCAACCAAGAGCGTTGCTTGCTCGTCATATTCACGAGTAACGGTTTCTACGTCACAATCATCATATGGTGTTGCCAAAACATCGCGCCAGATGGTGAGTTTGCGCGCAAGTGAATCCATATCACCCTCGTCCATGTAAGTATCATAGAGGTGTGCATAATTCGGCATAACAGAGCCTTCGGAAGTGAGCTGCGGATCATACATATGACGCCAGTGCCAGAGGTTACCGCCATGGGTACTGCTCTTGATAAGAGCTTCACGAGCAAGGTCAGGGCCAGTACGTTTGGAGCCCCAGAGGAATGGGTGGTCATAAACACCTTCTTCTGGGCGGGTATGTGGTCCATAACGTTCTGTTTCTGGACGCAAAGTACGAACCATTTGGGTATGACAATTTACGCAGCCTTCACGAATATAGACATCACGGCCAGCCATTTCTAACGGAGTCCATGGTTTAATACCATTAGGAACAGCAACTTGGGTGCTTTGAATCATGGTTGGAACAATTTCGATAATACCGCCGAAGAGGAGAGCCAGTGTGGTCAGAAGAATCAGGAGGAATGGCCAGCGTTCCACAAGTGCATGTACTGCCCAGAATTTCTCGCGTGGTGTTTCAGCATCTTTCATCTCTTCGTTATAAGCAGTAGCATAGCAGGTGTCTTTAATCAATGGTGTTGCTTGAATACTATCTTCAACCAAGCCATTAGAGTTGCGCATAGTCTGGACGATATTGATAAGGGCAAGTATGGCACCGGTTAAATAGAGCAAGCCGCCAAACATACGAACCATGTAGAAGAATGGAATGTGGCCTTCGGTGTACATTGCCATCCAGTCTTGGTAGCGGAGGGTGCCTTCATCGGTGAATTCAAACCACATAGAACCCTGCATGATACCAGTAATCCACATGGTGATAGCGTAAAGAACAATACCAATCGTTGCCATCCAGAAGTGAGAGTTAGCCATTTTTTCTGACCAGAGTTTTGTTTTGTACATAGTTGGGATTAACCAATAAGTCATACCAAAACACATAAAGCCAACCCAGCCTAAAGCACCAGAGTGTACGTGACCAATGGTCCAGTCTGTGTTATGGCTGAGAGCATTGATGTTACGCAGACTCATCATTGGGCCCTCAAAGGTGCTCATGCCGTAGAAAGTAACGCTTACAACAAGGAACTTGAGGACAGGGCTGGAACGAACTTTGTCCCAAGCACCGCGTAAAGTCAGCAAGCCATTCAGCATACCAGCCCAAGATGGCATCCATAACACAATCGAGAAGGTTACGCCAAGTGTTTGTGCCCACTCAGGAAGAGCGGTGTGCAACAAATGGTGTGGGCCAGCCCAGATGTAGATAAAAACCAAAGCCCAGAAATGCAAAATAGAAAGACGGTAGCTATAGACAGGACGGCCAGCAGCCTTAGGCAGATAGTAATACATCAGGCCAAGAATTGGTGTTGTCAGGAAGAAGGCTACGGCATTGTGGCCGTACCACCACTGAACTAAGGCATCGCGAACACCAGAGTAGAGTGAGTAAGATTTCCACATGCTGGCCGGAACTTCCATGGAGTTGACAACGTGCAACATCGTAATGCCAACCCAAGTGGCGATAAAGAACCAGATGGCTACATAAAGATGACGTTCACGACGTTTGTAAATGGTTCCAAATAAAATAGCCCCAAAAGAAATCCAGCTAACAGCAATGGCAATATCAATGGGCCACTCAAGTTCTGCATATTCTTTACCAGTGGTAATACCTAGTGGCAAAGTGATCGCTGCTGCAACGATGATAAGGTTCCAGCTCCAAAACTGAAAATCGACTAACTTACCAAAGGCAAGACGAGCTTTGAGTAGTCGCTGGATGGAATAATACACCCCGCCAAAGATGGCGTTACCAGTAAAAGCAAAGATCACCGCATTGGTATGTAATGGACGTAAACGACCAAATCCAAGCCATTCTTGGTTGAGGAAGCCGAGCCCTAGATCCCAGCTAGATCCCATGCCTGCTAATTGCAGAGCAAGAATAACACCGACGAGTAGGCCAACAATGCCCCAGACCAGTGTCATAATAAGAAAGTTGCGGACAATACGGTCGTTAAACTGTATGGTGTCCGGAGGAAGAGTCGAAGGCTCGCTCATAGAAAAAATCCTTTACCAAAGAGTGGTGGTTATTTTGAAGGTGGTGGTATCGTGTCATCGTGCAGCATCCGAACCGCAGGGCTCTCTAAATCGTCCATTTGACCGGAACGAATGGACCAGATTAACCCTACAATGCAAATCGCAAAGAGAATGAATCCCATAGCTGTAAGCACAAAATACATGAGCATGGATCTGGACCCTGGGGGTGGAGGTGCTTATGGAACGAAACAGCAAAGGATAAATGGGTCTAAATAGTTTCAAGTGTTGATAAAATTTAGAGTGCCGTCAGAATATCTATTATGCGAAAAACAGCAGTAATAACCGCCAACTCTTCGCATGCGACATGGAATGTCGCATGAGTAGCAAGCCCTGTGTCTTTCCATCTCGCCTTGAGTGGACTCCTAACCAAGATTTTCCACCCATTGTGGCAGCGAGTGAAGCTCCGTGCTGTTTACAGGGGGGCTCAGAAGGCTCAGTAGAACTTGCTTTCCCCGAGCCTACAGACCAATTACTGGATGAGCAAGGACAGCTCCTGCCGGAAACGGATGTCTTACCGGCAGGATACGCACAGTTGTTGTCTGTGGGGCTCATCATGATTAGTCTCCATTGTGCTGGTATGTGTGGTCCAATTATGCTCAGTTTGCGTTTTGGCTGGCAACAAGAAGGCAAACGTCGTTTTTTGGCAGCGTTGACTCAATTAGCTGGGTATCAATTAGGACGAGCAGGTATCTACGGGCTCTTTGGTTTGTGCGCGGGTTTGCTTGGGCAAGTACTCCACTATTGGGTGCGAGAAGGCACCCTTGTGATGAGCATTGTCCTTGCCCTCGCTTTTATGGTTGCGGCTATTCACAAAATGGGTTGGTTACCAAAACGTTCAGCTCCACAACAAGACGGTTTTGCTGTTCGTTTAGGCCGCTTTGCAATGCGCAATAAACCCAGTCAGCCAATTCTTGCGGGCATGAGCATTGGTGCTCTGCTCGCTTTCATGCCCTGTATGATTACTTTTTGGGTACTTGGTCTTGCCGCTGAATCAGCATCATGGTTTCATGGTCCAGCGCTCATGATCTTATTAGTTGTACTCACAACCCCGGTGCTACTTTTCTTCGCCCTTGCTGGAGCTGCCGCAGGTCGTTGGCGACGGTTTTTTGGAAATCGAACCGCAGGTGTACTTTTGTTTCTTTCTGCGCTCTGGCTCGCTATGCGTGCGCTTGCAGAAGCCGAACTTGTTCCGCATTGGCATATCATGATAGCGGATTATATGGTCATGTTCTGGTAATATATGTGAAGAGGGCAGTGCTGTTACCGAGTTTCGTCGCAAGCTCGTTTCCACTCTTCTTCAACAAGTGGTCGCAGCAGTTTCGTAAGAATTGCGTAACCTTCTCTGTTGAGGTGTAGTTGATCTTTTCGATAGAGTGTTGTAATCGGTTTGTCATGTTCATCAAAAACGAATTGATTCATATCAAAGTAGCGCATGTAGTCGTTTTTAATAGCGTCTGCTTGTGCTCGTTGATTGATTGCATCCATCTTTCCCCAGACCTTTTCTCGAGAAGGCACTTTTGTGACTGACAAATAAATAAAACGTGTATCTGGTAGCTGCTCTCGTATTGTTTGAACAAAGCTGAGATAGTTGCTGTATATAAAATCAGCATCGTTTTTCTTATTCACCGCGTCGTTGGTTCCACAGAAATAAACAATTAGTTTTGGTTTGTGTTTGATCGCAAGATCATCGATAAAATGGAGTACTTCCCAAGAACGGGCTCCGCCAAAACCTCGATTAATAACAGGCAGTGGTGTCATATCTTTGCTGACACTTCTCCAGAGTCGAATGGTGCTCGATCCAATAAAAAGGATACCTTCTTTGGCGGGAAGGCCTTGCTTCGCTTCCTTTTCTAGGATCTTTGTTACATTTTTTTGATTGCTTGGGCCAATCGAGAGTGTCTTCCCATCTATAACTATTTTTTCCGTTTGGCTTGCACCTACTAGCGGGAGCATAAAGAAGAGGAGGCAACTCGGCAGCAGGACTTTTGAGAGGACAGAGAAACATTTGGAGTGTACGAGCATGATGTACCCTTTCTGTTTACTCTTCAATTGTCCAATGATCAGAAAGCGTCGTCTTTTTATGTTTTATGCAATCGTATCTCTGATGTAGAAAATCCTTTTTTGATTATTTTTAATGATAGCGCTTTTCAGCATTAATTAGTGAAGCGCGTACACTTTCCCATCGTCGCTACCAATAAAGAGGGTGCCGTCTAACAAAGCTGGAGAAGATGTAATAGCGCCGCCTGTGGCATATTTCCACTGAATGTTACCATTTGAGCGATCAATGGCATAGACATGTGTGTCTTCGCTGCCAATGTAGAGCAGGTTGCCGTTGTCTAATGCGGGTGATGATAAATTAGGTCCGCCTGTTTGGGTTTTCCAAGCGGGTGTTCCAGTGCTGCGGTCAAGCGCGTAGACGTAGGTATCACGATGGCCAAAGTACACGTTCTTATCATCAACCGAGAACGAGGACACTCCTGGATGTTGATAATCCCAGTTTTCTTTTTTGCTTTTTGTAAAAGTCCAAGCGATGTTGTATTTACGTTTATCGTTTCCAGCACCTTTAATGGCGGCATTTTCCAGAAGGTCAAAAGCAACCACGCCCCTAATATAGGAATAACAAATACCATCGCGGCAAGCTGGGGTGAAGACACCATTATCAACGGCTCCATCAATTTCATAGCGCCGGCGTTCTGTTTTTAAGTCAACCATAACCGTTGCTTGGCTGCCACGGAAAAACGTCGCCATTCCTCGGTGCAGGGCGACAGAACAGCCCTTTTTGCCGGGCCCGTGTGTGTCACGTAAACGCCAAACTTCTGTACCATCTTTGCTGTGAACGCCAACAAGACCTTTCCAAGGTTGGGAATACAACACAACGCCATCAAGCGTGGTGTCGTTGTGCTGGATTGGACCAGGAATAACCGCTACTGAATCATCCCAGAGACCACGTTTGATAGTCCAAAGAACTTCGCCAGATTCTTCGTTTAAAGCATGCATGCCAGCACCATTAGTGAAAAACACCGTGCCATTATAAACGGCCACCGATGAACGAATGGGCTTGTTCGTAGGATAAGACCACAGCAAAGAGCCATCTGTCGCGTTTAGGGCATAGAGGGTGCCATCATCGCTTCCGATAAAAACGCGTTGGTCAACAATAACAGGTGATGATTTAATAGCTGCACCAGTGGCAAAGGTCCATTGTTCCTGTGCTTGGTGAGCAATGCCTTGCGTATGGAATTCTCCTGTGCGGGCGTTGTTGCCACGCCAAACCTTACCCTGCAAGGGGCCAACCGCATCAGCAGCGTGAAGAAGAATGGTTCCGAATAATAGAAGAGAAAAACATTTAAACATGGGTGTACTCCTTGGCGGTATCAATTTGCGTCGAGGGTGCTGGTGTCGAAGTCGAGAACCTTGGTGGGAATATACGGTGGTGGTTCTGGTGGATGAGTATCTGCATCACAGCGCAATACGCGGAAACCAATTTCTGGATAGGCTGTTGCGACAGGCATATGAATGGCTTTTTTGACAGATCCGCCACAGCGCATGGTTAATTGCATATCGGATTTATCGGAGCGAAATGATCCACCCATTTGTACGGGGTGGCCATGACCACGAGGGTTGTCGACCGTGTAGTAAGAATTTCCTCCGCCAAGACACACTTCATAGACATTGCCTGCCATATCATGGAAACCCCACGGATTGGCTGTTTTCCCTCCAGTTGCATGGCTGGAATCATCGCTGTTCTCTTGTTGCCAAGCGTAGTCATTATGTTGTTCTTTCGGCCATGGATAGTTGCTGCTGTTGTTACCTGCTCTATAGACATATTCCCACTCCCATTGGCTTGGTAATCGGTAGCCATCAGCTTCCCATTTAATATAGAAATGGATGTGCCCTTTGTCTGGCAAGCTGTGGTGACTAGCTCTACCTGGGGTATTTTTCATACGGAAACGATGGGACTGTTTGTAGATATCAGTTTTTTCAGCATTGATATAATAGACTGGTGTTTTGTTGTTCATTTCGGAAAGAGCGTTGCACCACAACAACATATCGTTGTGTGATATTTCTGTCACCGGTTGGTCTTGGGTAAAGGAGGTGTTAGGTGCGCTCCAGTCCATGCTGCCAAGGTCGCCATCGCGGTCGAAGGTGTAGTTATTTGTGCTTGCCCAAGCGTAAACTTTTTTCCATTGGGCGAACGTTATTTCAGTTCGGCTCATGCTAAATGGGTTGATCGTGGTCTGGGCTCCGTCACGGCGTACATAGGTTCCAGCTTCAACTGGTACCATGTCCAATTGCGGATCACCAGCTATGCTACTGATATCGTTGGGAACAATATGGGTGCGGCAGGCTTCTAAATAATCAGGCAGATTTTTATTGCTATCGCCTTGAAAGACAATGTAGAGACCGTCATTTGTTTGTTGTTCTTCAACGGTGGCAGGACGGAAACCGTTCGCGCTCCAGTCAATAAAGATCTCTGGTTCAGCATTATATTGTGCCGGATCAAAACGATTCATCCCTAAACGAAAGACCTGTTTCAAGTCAGCATCACTATAGAAAAGAGGGCGTTTGCCTTCGTATTCAGAGAGAGCATTGCACCATAAAAGCGCATCAATCCACGTAATATCGGTGACTGGTTCTGTTGCGCTGTGGGCTGCATCATCTAAATCCATATTCCCCATGTCTCCATCACGAATAAATGAATAACCAGCGTGCAAAGCATATTGGTTTCGATTGCTCCACGTATATATCTTTCGCCAGTGTGCATAGCTGAGTGGTGTTGTGCTTATCTGCACGTCGTCTGCTTGTTTCTGCATGGTGAGTAGGCGTGTATCTTGAGGTGGAGCGTTGACAACCGCATCCATACTGAAGGCGTACCACTTAATCCACAAGGCGGCTGGGCCAAGGGTTGGTTTAGCAATGTACCAGCCACTGCTGCGAACATCAGTGAAGGTGTGGTCGCTAAAAGTGGCTTGTGCTGGATCAAAAGAAATATGGTATGGCTCATGTGGTTGATAGGGAGCCCAGCGACTTTCTAAAGGAGAAATATTGTAAAGCGTATGAGTTTTGCCGCCAAAACTGTGTTCCGAGATGTAAAATGTATCTCCGTCTTGCACCACAAAGCGGCCTTCTTCATAGTCTTTCCAGTAGCGTGATACATAAACGGCCAAGCGACTGTCCTCATCAAAACTTACTGGATGGGCATCACCACCGTTGATGAAGTCTTCTTTTTTCCAGAGCCACAGGCCATAAGTGCGCAAACCAACATCACCACCATCGGTTGCATAGGAGTGCAGGTTAAAATCATCGCGCAAATCATGGTCAATGTTAATGCCGCCTTCAGACCATTTGGGTTTACGATTAGCCCAAAAAGTGACCATACCACCGTAGAAACGAGCATTGTTGCCTTTATTGTTATAGAATGTCCCATGTTGATTTAGGGGTTCATCTAGACTGAAGGGATAATAAGCGACTGAATCATCAGTGGTTTCGCCATCACCATCAACATCAACAGGACAAGGGCCATGCCGTGATCCAGTGTACAGTTGTTGCGGACCAATACCTCGATAAACGGGTAGACCTTGCGCACCGCCGTGCCAGCAATAATCATCTCCGAAGTCCACCACCGGACAATTATCCGAACAGTGTAGACTGGCAATCAGGAACAGTATAAATGAAGTGGTTAGCCATTGGCGCATGAAGTGCTCCTCTGTTATTCAGGGTGAGGCCATATGAGGGGGACATGGGTATATTGTCATGAAGAAGAAAGATGTTCCATAGTAATCAGGTAGAGGGCCAGCGCTTTTCCCAGACCACTGTGAAACCCTTTAACACTGAGTACTATAGGCCTCTTAAAGGATTGAAAAGTATCTACAAGGATGTGTTGTTTATCGGTTCTCTCTTGGTACGGTGTTGGTCTTATATGCAAAGTGAGACCGGCTTTCAGGGCATGTAGGAATGGGCCGGCAATTGGTCTGTCACAGAGTCGCTCGTTGCGACAATCATCTACGGAGGTCTATTTTATGCGTTTTCTGATGCTTATATTTGCTACTATTGCTGCGTGTTGTGCGGTAGAAGAAGCATTTACTAAACCCTTTACATACTTGGGCGAAGAGCGCCGAGAGACAATTGAAGGGCAAGGGTATACCACCGTTGAGATAACGGATACGATATTGGCTGAAAAGGTCAGCCGTTTTGGCATCAACATTGGTGGTGATGGGGCCACCGTGATGAACCCCATGATCAAACGACGGACGGCTCAAGGGTTTGAAGGAACTATGTACCGTTCGTGTGTACAGGTTATTGGTCTTTCTGAAGACGGTACAGGCATCTTTGTTGACCAAGCTGCGATGAAAGCCCGCTATTTTGAACCAATGAAAGAAATTTATACTGGCGCTGTTTTTACTATTCTCTCTGGTAAAGCTAAAGGTATTACTGGGCGAATTACAGATTTAACAGAGGGAGAATATACCTACTCGTGGAAGAAAACGCCAGATAAAGTGGCTCAACTCATACTGGATACACCAGTTCCAGGTATCACGGCGAAGGATGGTATTCTTATTGAGGCAGATGAGAAATATTTGGATATGGGATATATTCCTGGTCAGCCAAGTTATTGGTCTAGTGAAAATCTCGACATTGTTCAGGAAACACGTCCCGAATCTTTGGGCCGCGTTTCCCTACGCATGGATGGTACAACTCCACCAAAGCAAGGTGGTACAAAAAACCTTGCTGAAATTCGCTTACCAGGAACGAACCCCAAATACATGTCCACCGATGGCCTCTGGCACATCCGTTTTTGGTGCAAAGCAACTGAAGGGACTCCATCCTTAAAACTTACTTTTGCTAGAGGACATCAACAAACCATTACTCCAACAACAGAATGGACTGAACAGTCCTTTGATTTTACCCTAAGTGGTATTAATGAGTCTGTCACGCCTTTGTTCCAAGTTACAGGCGGAAAAATGTTGCTAGACGATGTTCTTATCGATCATGATGTTGACGAGAACCCAACGCCCTTTAATGATGAATTTATTTCTATAATGAAACGCCTCAACGTTGGGATTATCCGCAAATTGCAAATGGGCGGAAATTCTATCGAGCATATTCTTAAGCCAGCCGAAGCCCGTGCAGTTCATACCAGCTCTGCGTGGTATTTTAAAACGGGGAATGGCGGTTGGCGTGAACGTAATGGTTACTCCATTGGTGATTTGTATGCCGTCTGTGAATATTTAAACTGTGAACCGTGGTTTTGTATTCCAGGTACGCTGTATGTTGAAGAAATGGACTTATTAATGGAATATCTTGGTGGTCCGGCAGGAACCAAAGGAGGAGATATTCGTATTGCCCAAGGGCATCCTGAACCTTGGACCAAAACTTTGCGTAAGATCCATCTTGAATATGGAAATGAAGCTTGGAATAATTTTGGGCCTTATGTGTGGGGTGGTTATAATGGCCCTGAATATTGGGGAGACCTAACCGAGCGCATTAAATCATCTCCTTATTACAATGATAATATTGTTGTACATGCCGGCAGTCAAAACTGGGGCACACATATGGCCAAGCGCCTGTGTGCGGATCATCCAAATATGGATCGTCTAACCGTTGCTCCTTACCTCATTCATAAATTCTATAAACATGAGGAAGAATTATTACAAAATGATCACGACCTCTTGCGCTATGCTATGGCATATAGTTTGGATACCATTATTGGAGCAAAAGGCATGCGTGGTGTTGTGGAAGCAACCAAAAAAGCAGGCATGGCAATGGCCGTCTATGAATTCAATTATCATATGACACAAGGAGATGCTGGTACTCATCCGCGTTATGCCGTGACCTTTTCACTTGCGGGCGGTATTAATATCATTAACCAAATGCTGTTAATGATGCGGGAATACCCCGCAAAAGAACAATGTTTTTTCAATCTGGCTCAGGAATATTACAAAGTGGGCGACCGCCTAAACCCAGGCTGGGGAGCAGTGCTCAGCAAGAAAACGGGTGCTGAGCGTCTTCGTCCGAATGCGCTTGCGTTAGAATTGGCGAACCGTGCCATTTTTGATTTAGGTGATTGCCTAGAAGTGAAATTACGTGGTGAAAACCCAACCTTCGATAGTGAAGGATATCACTTCATGTCGATCTATAAAAAAGATAAAAAAGCAACCGCGCAATTGACCGATGTGCCGATGATCTGGAGCCATGCCTTTACCAAAGAGAACAAGCGCAGCCTTGTCTTGTTAAATTATGACTTGGAGAAGAGTCGCACTGTGAAAGTTGTATTTCCGGGAGCAGCAGAAAATGTTCAGTCATGGATTTTGACCGCTGAGGAAGCAACCGCCAGTAACGAATGGAATGTTGGCGATTTACAAGTTGCTACCGCTGATGCTCCTTTGAGCGATTTTGCTAGTGGTAGCATCATCACATTACCGGCATGTTCTATGCACGTCATCACATGGACAACAGAGTAAAAGCAACTCCCTCATATATGCATATGAGGGAGTTGAATACTCAAGGCACCTCATAGCGCTGGTTTGATTTCAATCGCAGAGCGTTTGCTTTTGGCTGTCGAGAGTACGTCTTTCTCACCTCTTCTCTTGCATTTACTGTTAGAAGAGGTGAACTGACCATAGAAGGTAGGAGTTTCATCATGCCAATTATGGTCATAACAGGAGCCAGCAGCGGTCTTGGTCGGGTGCTCACAGAGTATTTTGCAAGCCGTTCTTATACTGTGTGTGCGGTTGCCCGTCGTGCTGATAAGTTACAAGAATTGGTTGATGCTTACCCTGACGCCGTTAAAGCTTATGCCGCAGATGTAGCGCAAGTAGAACAGGTACAAGATGTCTTTGCCCATATCTATGAGGAGCACGGCAGCGTCGATGTGCTTATCAATAACGCGTCTGTCTTCAGCTCGTGCGCCTTCCATGAAGAAAGCTTGAGCACCATAGACCGCTTAATTGATACCAATCTCAAGGGGACTATGTATAGCACCCATGCGGTACTCAAGGCAATGGTCAAACAGCAACATGGTCATGTAATCAACATCGCCTCTGTTTCTGGTACACATGGTATTCTTGGTCAGGGCGTTTATGGTGCATCCAAGCACGGAGTGGTAGGCTTTAGCGATGTTATCGGTCAAGAAGTCAAAGAGCATGGTGTACATGTCTGCGCTATTTGTCCCGGTGGCATAGATACACCGCTATGGAATGAATCGAACCCTTATCCGGGCAAACGAGAAGACCTTATCAAGCCAGAAGAGCTTGCAGAATTAGTTGGTTTCGTTTTAGACAAGCCAACCCTTTACAAAAAAATGATTATGTTCCCCATGTGTGAGTGGCATTAAACTATGTTTATACTTTTCTTTCTCTTGTTCGTCGTGCTCTGCCCTATTGGTTTATTGTTCCTTGCTGGAAACGGAACCATTAGCGAGACAGACCTCATCTATGGTTTCATGGGTTTTGGCGTAGCAGTTCTTCTTATGGCTGGTTTTTTTATCGTCCGCAAAATTATCAGCATGGCATTCACCGCCCTGTTCATTCTCATCGGTGCCCTGCTCATCGTTATCGGCGTATTTGGTAAACCCTTAGGTCTATTCGATTTCATAGAAGATGCGTCAGTGCAGATCCCAGAATCAATTCTTCCTGACACATCGGCACCAGACCAAGATAAATAAGCAAGTGTTCTATTCACATTCGGATCGCTAATGATTTTCATACATGGGTATTCGTCCGAATAAAGCAGAGGAGGGTATCCATATATTCAGGCTGTTAGGCTAAGGACCAACATGATTGAGATTCATAATTTTTATGCATTCTTGATGGCAAGCGTACTTTTAAACCTGACTCCTGGTCCAGATACCTTATATATACTGGGTAGAAGCATTGGTCAGGGGAAATCCGCAGGCGTGGCATCTGTTTTAGGTATTTCATCAGGATCTTTATTACATACTTTTATGGCTGCTATTGGTCTTTCTACAATTGTTGCAACGTCCGCTTATGTGTTTACTTGTATTAAAATATTGGGAGCGGTTTACCTTGTTTACATTGGTATTTCCATGATATTTGGCAATCAATCAGCACCAAAGATAAAGACGAATTTCTCGACAGTATCGTTTTTACGTATTTATCGTCAAGGCCTACTCACAAATACTCTTAATCCAAAGGTCGCACTCTTTTTTCTCGCATTTGTTCCACAATTCATTAATCATGATGCCAACCATACATTTTTATCATTTATGGCACTAGGAGGCGTTTTTGTTTTAACGGGGACTATTTGGGGGCTTATTGTAGCTTTCGTCTCAGCAAAGTTTGCTACGTTTATTAACAAAAAGCAAACCATTCAAAAACGTCTCAATAGTATTGTCGGATTATTGTTTACATACCTTGGTATTAAACTTGCGTTTTCAAAGTGATGCGTTTCCAGCAAAATGTTGTAGGTAGAGCCCATTGGTAGTATTTTGTGATTGGTGGTTCCATGAGGAGCAAAGAAAAGTGGTTATGGTAAAAGATATTTATTTAAGGAAGGTTCTAGTAGAGCTCATGTAAGCTGGCTTTTGATATTATGTAGTCTAACTTATATCAGATCGCTTTTTATTAACTGTCTGCGAGTGCTGCAGGCCTTCGAGAATTAGAAGGTGAAGACCATGGAAGTTTGCCTATTCCAAGATGAGCAAGATTTAGATAAGAACACTCCTATTTACAAATATATGTCGATGGAGAAGTTCTTGTTTCTTATTAAGTATCAAAAGGTTATGTTTTCTAAAGTGACCTCATGGCCTGATGCGTACGAAGGGGCTAGATTCAATTTTTTAAGGAAAGTTCACCGAGATGATAAATACTCGAATAAATCTAAAGACCATTTCTTTGGTAGTTCTTGGTCTTTGCAAACTGAAAATTCTTGCCTCTATAGGGATGGCGAAGAATGGCAGAAGTCAGAGGATGAATTGCAACAAAGTGGTTCTGCTTCTATGTGGGAATCATATTGTAAACAAGGTGGTGTGCGTATAAGAACGACTATTGGAAAAATGGAGAATATTCTCAATGGCCAAATAGAGGGTTTTGATGCATGTAGAGGCATAGTTCAATATGAACCATCTGGTTGTTGGAATAAAACATTAAGCTCTTCAGGTTTGGTTTCAAAGTTGTTTATTAAACGAGTCTCGTTCCGGCATGAATCTGAGTACCGCTTCATCTTAGTTGCGGAAAAAGAAGACTCGGAAGATAGAGTATTCTTTAATATTGGTTCCATATTTGATTTTGTAGATGAATTTTTGATTAGCCCGGCTGTAAAAAGTGACGTTTGGATTTCTCGTTTGTTGTATCAGTATGCGGTAAGTATTTCTTTTCCGCCGAGTATCTCAGGTACTAATGTGAAGGATGGTAGAGAATATTGCAGAATCTCTGATTTATACGGACAGATAAGTATAGCGATTTCAAATGATACATAGTAATGCTTAAATTTGGGTATTAAAAAATCAATAACGCACTTGTTCGCCTTCGGTTATCGTTTGCATTAACCTCGCGTTTTGTAGTGGTACATGCATTGAACAATGATGATG
This sequence comes from Planctomycetota bacterium, assembly GCA_016745075.1. Taxonomy (GTDB): domain Bacteria; phylum Planctomycetota; class UBA11346; order UBA11346; family UBA11346; genus JADGDD01. Next base: position 207,710 of record JADGDD010000005.1, read on the forward strand.
TTTTCGCCATCAATTTTATAGACCAATCTATGTTCATTGTTTATTCGTCTGCTCCAATACCCACTGAGGTTTTCCTTTAAGGGTTCTGGTTTGCCTATTCCATCGAATGGATCTCGATCAATGTCGTTAATTATCTGAAAGAGACGCTTGTATATTTTTGGGTCTCGTTTTTTCCACTTTTCAAAATCTTCCCATGCGAGGTCCGTGAAAAGTTTATTAACTGGGTCTTTCTCGGATCTTTGCTAGCCCGTTTTCTGCTTGTTCAATGCTATCTATTAACCGTTTTGCATTTGCTGGTGATCTCAAAAGGTAGGCTGTTTCTTGCCATGATTCGAAATCTTCAACGCTCATGAGAACAACGTTTTTCCCTGATTTACGTGTAATGACAACGTGGTCATGGTCATCGTTTGTAGTATGTAACTATTTTCTCAATAATAGATTATATTTTATATCCATCTTCCCCCTTTTCCAATTTCCCCCTTCTACACTAAACACACGATGCTGAAGGACGTAAAAGGGCATGTAAGTAGACACACATTTACGTGTAATGACAACGGGGTCATGGTCATCGTTTGTAGTATCTATGTTCTCAATAATAGATTATATTTTATATCCATCTTCCCCCTTTTCCAGTTTTCCCCTTTCCCCTTCTACAATAAACACACGATGCTGAATGACGTAAAAGGGCATGTAAGTAGCACATACATTGAACAATACAGACGAATCTATAATAGACACACGATACTGGAGGACGTAAAAGGGCCATGATTAAGTAGACACACATTGAACAATATTGGTGTTCTCAGCATTGACCTTGTAGAGGAATCTCTGTTCGTTTTTCTCTTCAAATTCTCCCTACAATAAAGAAAGGACGTTGGAGGGGTGTGAAAGCGCACCTTCTGTGTCTAGGAGGCATGAGTTCAAGAGTAAATGATCCGTTGACCCAAGCGGACCTCCTCCTATTGTTGCGCCTCATTTTATGAAAGTAGGAGGGTGCATCATGGCACGGACCATCGTCATAGCAGGTAACTGGAAACTTAATCTCAGCGTTGAAGAGGGTGTTGCCCTTGCTGGCGCGCTTGCAAAAGAAGCAGGAAACGACCGAGAAATCGTTGTTTTCCCAACTGCTCTCAGCGTATACCCAGCTGTTCAAGCTGCTGCTGGCTCAAAAGTTGAAGTCGGCGTACAAAACGCCTATTGGGAAGTCTCTGGTGCTTACACTGGTGAACTTTCCCCTGAACTCGCAAAAGCTGCTGGTGCCAAATGGGTTCTTATTGGTCACAGCGAACGTCGTCAATATTTTGGCGAAACCAATGAAACATGTAACCAACGTGTACAAGCCACCTTGCGCGCTGGCCTCAAGCCAATGCTCTGCATCGGTGAGACTTTAGAAGAGCGTGAATCTGGTCGTTTAGACGAAATTTTACGCGGTCAAATTACTGGTGGTTTGGCAAACCTCAGTGCAGATGATCTTGCAGACTTGGTTATCGCCTACGAACCAGTTTGGGCTATCGGAACCGGTGTTGTTGCTACTGAAGAGCAAGCACAAGACGCGCATGCCCTTTCTCGCGGTATCGTTCGTGATCTTCTTGGTGATGCTTTCGCAGACAGCGTTCGTATTCTGTACGGTGGCTCTGTAAAACCAGACAACGCTGCTGGCCTTCTTGGCCAAGAAGATATTGATGGTGCGCTTGTTGGTGGTGCAAGCTTAAAAGCCGACGTATTTAGCGGCATTATCAACTCCTAAATTTTCTTGTCTCTTAAGAGTCCCGCTGTGAACTATTTCTCATAGCGGGATTTTTGCGAGATACATTTTTACCTTTTGTGGCCTTTTTTATAAAGAGACTTTTCATGGACTTTGAAAGTATTCAATTTATCGCTCTTATCGCTGTTTGGATTATGTGCCCAGTACTATTGGGGCTTATTCTTCTGCAAGGCGGTGCTGGTGATATTTCTAGCGCATTTGGCGGCGGTGGACAGCTCGACAGTACCCTTGGTGTTGGAGCGGTTCAAAAAATTGGCAAAATAACAGCATGGCTTATCATTTTGTTATTTGTCTGTGTTATTACCGTGGCTATTCCGAATGAGAGTGCCTTCACCGCAACGGTTCCCGCTGCATCTGGGGGAGAAGACTCTGAAGTTCTGAAAAGCAGCGCTCCAGCAGGTGAAGAAGTGACTCCAATAGTAAATCCAGCACCCGCGCCTGTTGTTGTAACACCAGCCCCAGTAGTGGAAGTAGCGCCTGCGCCTGTTGCAGAACCTGCTCCAGCAGAGGCTGCGCAACCAGAAGCGGAAACACCAGCTCCAGCAGAGTAGAGTTTCTGCTCAAAGAGAGAGGTGGTCGAATGCTTGCATTTCGCGAACCAAAACCAGATATAGTTACAACAAGTCCCAGCGGTCTTTCTGACCCGCTGGGACAATCTGTTTTATCGATAAACAATCCCGCTTTGCGTTTTTTTGAGCCGCAAGATCTGCGTATTGTTATCGGTCGGCATCAAGATCCAGAGCTAGAAATTAACGTCAGGCATGCGCAGGAAGATAAGGTACCTATTCATCGTCGTGTGGCTGGTGGCGGTACGGTTGTGCTTGCCCCTGGAATGGTGGTCGCGGCTATTCGTATGCCCAAACAAGAGACAGGTGTCAGTTGTTATTTTGATAAGGTCAACGCCTGTTTTATTCCAGCCATAGCAGCACTTATTGATGAGCCACCAGTGTGTCGTGGTCATGGCGATTTGGCACTGCGGTGCGCAGATGGTCAGGAGCGGAAAATTCTTGGTGCATCTCTACGGCAAAGTCGTGAATGGGTGTGGTATCTTGGTGTGTTCATGGTGGAGAATGCGCTACCTTTAATAGACCGCTATCTGAGTATGCCAAGCCGTCAGCCAGATTATCGAGCAGATCGTAACCATGCAGATTTTTGTACACATTTGAGCACGAAGGGGGTTACGGTTACTGCTTTAGAGGCTGCCTTGTATCGCGCTTGCGCGCCTCTTGTGGCTGTTTAACCTTCGTATTCATTCATTCATAAAGGTTTCTCACATGCAAAACGTTGCCATCATTGGTTCAGGCCCATCAGGATACACTGCCGCTATTTATACTTCTCGTGCAAATTTATCACCTGTTTTATTTACAGGTATGCAGGCTGGTGGTCAGTTAACGACGACTACAGATGTAGAAAACTTCCCTGGTTTTCCAGAAGGCGTTGCTGGTCCAGAATTAATGACTCGTTTTGAGCAACAAGCACAAAAATTTGGCACCGAAATTAAAATGGGCTGCACGGTCGAAAAAATCACACAAATTGACGGTGGCTTTGAGTTGTCATGGAATGATTTATACCAAGGCACCACAGAAACAGCTCAATTCAAAACCGTTATCGTAGCTACTGGTGCAAGCGCTCGTTACCTCGGTATTGATGGCGAAGAAGAGTTTCTTGATGGTACTGGCAAAAAACAAGGTCTGACGGCCTGCGCAACTTGTGATGGTGCTTTCTACCGTGATGTGCCTGTTTGTGTTGTTGGTGGTGGTGATACCGCAGCAGAAGAAGCAATCTTCTTAACCCGTTTTGCCAGTAAAGTCTTTCTCATTCACCGTCGTGATGAACTGCGTGCCTCAAAAGTTATGGCCGATCGTGTACTTGCCCATGAAAAAATTGAAGCTGTTTGGAACAGTAAGCCAATCGCTTACCACACAGATGCAAACGGAAAAATGGAAGCCATCGGCTTAGAAGATACCAAAACTGGCGAGCAAACTCAGCTTGGTGTGAATGGTGTGTTCATGGCTATTGGTCATACCCCAAATACTGCCTTCTTAGTAGACACTGGCGTAGATCTTGATGACGCAGGCTACATCAATGTTGTAGATGGCTGCAAAACAAACATCACAGGCCTTTTTGCCGCTGGTGATGTTCGTGATACTGTTTATCGCCAAGCCATCACTGCATCTGGTATGGGTTGTATGGCCGCTATTGAGGTTGAGCGTTACTTAGAAGGCCAAGAATAGAACCTACGACATTCACTTTTGTACGACCAAAGACCCTTGGGAACAATTCCCCAAGGGTCTTCTTGTTTGAGAAAAAGATGATTGAATCGACTCTATTCTACCGAAAGAATTCATTAAACACATACACAGCTATCTTTATTTTGACAGCTGTGTTCTATTAACTAGAGTCGTCGATTGTATGAATAGGCTTGTCGCGTCTTGAACCGCTTGCATCTGAACGAGAGCTGGCGTTGAGGAGTGCACGATAAGTGTAAATGGGTGGCATGGATTGGCTATGTCACCGTTATGGGTTTATAAAGGAGAGATTATGCCATTAACGTTTTTCAACCGTGTTGCACTTGCCATGACCGCGTGTTCATGGCTTGCAGCGGCCGATTACCAGACTGTTCCTTACAGTCTTGCAAATGAGCTTGAGAGTAGTCTGGGAAACTCACTACGAACTGCGCTCAGCACGACGACTGCAACGAAGGATATGCACGGCAGCTCGAATGGTTTTGGGTATTGGATTCATGATCCAATTATGGCTTCTGATGGTTGGATTGCTGTGGGTTTGAGCAACGATAATAACTGGAAGGGTATCGATCAATTTGCGTTGCGTAACCCAAGTGATGGTACATGGTCAACAATAGGCGTACCGACAGTAACCGGTGATTATGCGATTGATGGTATTATGATTGCTGATGGTGGCTATATGTATGCTGAGGCCTATAGCGATACGGTAACGTATCCTCTGACCTACCGTTATTCTAGTGGATCGTGGTCTTTATTGACTGTTGGTGGAAAAAATACGGTTGTGTTTGGTATCGAATGGGGTGGTACAGATCGCCTAGCGGCAACCATTTTTGATAGCAATAGTGATATGACTGTTGGCAGTAGCTTTGGAACGTTGCTGGCCTCTTCTGCCGGTTCGTTTACAGATTTCACGAGCAAAATCCCTTCTGCGACTGGATCAGTTCGCGCCATTGATTTTGTGAGTGGTAGTTATGGGCTTGGCTTGCGTTTTAATCCAACAACGGAAACCTCTGAATTTTTCATGGGTACGAGTAGTGCTACTACATGGACTCAAATTTCTACACCAACAAAACCAACTGGCTATTCGTCTGATGCTGAATTTGAGTCAGGTGGTGTTTGGGATGGTGGTGCCATTGTGGAGTGGGAGGATGAAAACAACACGACAGAGTACAAAACGCCTTACCGCATCTCTTCAGGGGGTACAGCGACGGCCATGTCGTTGAGTAGCCCAAAGAACAGTAGTGGAGCTTTTACAGGCAACGCCACCATGGTTGAAGCGGTTGTTAGTGATGGCACAGCTATTGGTACGGTGAGCAATGGTGACCGTGGCGGTTCTAGCTACCAATCGACAGCTGTCATTTTCTCTGGTACTGCTACCAGTGGTACTCCGATTGTTTGGGAGAGTACGACATATGCAGGCACTATTTACACCTCTTGGGGCTGGGGTATAGACAGCACAGGTGTACTTGGAATTAACAACTACATGTATCAAGATGGTGGTGGTAAAGGGCCACGCGGTTTTGAATTGGGGGTGCCAGTTTCTTCTGTTGGTTCAGTAAGCTTGTCAGCTAACGCTTCGACAGTGACAGAAGGCGGGTCGTCTGCAACTCTGACTGTGAGCCGTACAGGATCCACCTTATTTCCACTGACTGTTAACATAACGGTTCCAGCCGGTGATCTGACCGTGAACGGTTCAGATGGAACTGTTGTTGTGACCATTCCAACTGGGCAAAGCTCTGTTACGGCAACTCTTGCTGCTGTTGATGATGCCTTAATTGAATCTGATGAATCGGTTACTGTTGCAGTAGCAGCAGCTACCGGTGGATCGGCAGACCAATCCTACTCAAGCTCAAGTTCAGTAAACATGACGGTGAGTAGCGATGATGTTGGTATTTTGCCTACGATAACAGGTAGTACGACGACGAATAGTTCTACCAATACGGTGACGATTACTTTCTCTGAGTCGGTTACAGGTTTTGATGCGAGTGATCTGAATATTGGCAACGGTACCGCAGGTACGGTTGGCGGTAGTGGTACAACGTACACAAGTGTTATTACTGCTAGCGCTGAAGGAACGGTTACGGTTGATATTGCTGCTGATGCGGCAACTGGTGGTAGTGGCAATAGCCTTGCGGCAACACAATTTAGTTTTGTATATGATGCCACTGCGCCAGCAGCACCAACTGTAGATTTAGCAACAGCGAGTGATAGCGGCAGTAGCACTAGCGATGATATTACCAACGACAACACACCAACCATAGAAGGTACTGCCGAAGCAAATGCTACGGTAAACGTGTTAGTAGACAGCAGCTCTGTTGGCAGTACTACCGCAGATGGTAGCGGAAACTGGTCGTTAACGCCAAGCAATGCTATTAGTGACAGCACCATTTCTGTTACTGCAACAGCTACCGATGCAGCAGGCAATACGGGCCCTGCTTCTTCCGCTTTGCCTGTGCACATTGATACAACGGCACCAGCAGCTCCAAGTCTAGACTTAGCGACTGCCAGTGATAGTGGTGTGAGCACCAGTGACAATATCACCAGTGATAATACTCCTGATATTGTTGTGACAATTGGAAGTGAAGCTGGGCTTACCGTAAGCATGAGTGATGATGCCAGTGGTTCCTATTCTAGCCCAACCGATAACACTGATGGCACATACACTTTTGCACTTTCTTCAGCTTTGTCAGATGCCACTCGTGCCTTTAGTGCAAGCGCAATGGATACCGCTGGTAATAGTTCGAGCAGCAGCAGTAGCCTCTCCGTGACGGTTGATACAACAGCGCCAACGGCTACTCTGTCTGGTAATGGATCTACTCAATCCGCTAGTCCGTTTGATCTTACCGCAACCTTCTCTGAGGCGGTTAGCAATGTTGATGATACGGACTTCACACCATCTGGCGGTACGCTTTCAGGAACAGCTACTAGCAGCACGGTTTACACTGTTTCGGTAACACCAACGGCTCAATCATTGAGCGTGACTTTAGCGACCAGCGACATCACAGATACGGCTGGTAATGCTTTAGCCGCAGGAGCAACATCTAATATCACGTATAATGTTGGTTTGAGTATTTCTCCAGATGGAACCACTACTGCAAGTTCACCAATTACCTTTACCTTCACATTTAGTGGAAACGTTGGGAGCAGTTTCGTGGTTGGTGATATTAGTGCCACAAACGGCAGCTTGGCTAACTTTGCCGAAGTGACAACCGGTACTGTTTATACAGTAGAATTAACTCCGGCAGCTGATGGTAGTGCAGGTGTGAGTGTTGCCAGTGGTGCGGCTACTTCTGGTGGTATTGACGTGGCAGCGGCTTCAGCCAGCGTTACCTACGATACAACAAAACCGACTTACTCTGGCTTACAGGTGACGATTAACGGCACGGTGGCCAATGCTACATCGGTTAGTATTTTGGATTCTAGTTCTGCAACTTTAGGAACTGGAAGTACTGACAGTAGCGGCAATTTCTCTATTCAAGTGACCATGCCAACTGCAACAGAAACGGTTACCATTCAAGCAACGGATGGCACGAACACCAGTTCTCGACAAGTGCAGGTTACCCCAAATCTCAGCGTTACCAGTATGCCGGATTCAAACGGTTAATTGATACGGAAGGAAATTATTATGAAAATATCACTCATCATTTCTTCATTCGCTATGTGTGCTCTCGTCGGTTGTGGCGGTGGCGGCGGCAGCGGCAACAACGACGATAGTGGAAGCACTCCAACCGTTGGGGCTATTACCTTGAGTTCTGTTCAAGTTGATGGTTCACTGAATGAATCGGCAACTGTTACCTGGACGACAGATAACGGAACAACAACAAATGCAGATAACGACAGTACTGTTGATAACAGTTTTAGCACTGGTGCTATGACATTTACCGATCCAGGTTCTGCTGGTGGTAGTCAGACCGTTGCTTTGGAATTAACAGCTACCGACGGTGTAGGAAATGCGCAAAAAGCTTCGGTAGATATTGTTATCAATCCTTGATAGACAATATGAAGGCTCGTATTTTTTCAGGCGGACACGATTGTGTCCGCCTGATTTTTTTTGGTTTTATTGAATCTATATTGTGCAAGTGTTCATCGTCAGATTACCGAGCGCTTGCAATGGCTTGCTGAATATGGAGTGCTGTTACTGATTGCGGATATTTGGCAATATAGTTTTTTATTTCTTTGTCTGCATCTGTGTACCGTTTGTTGATAAACAATAAGCGTGCAAGGTAGAGTTGGGCATTGTCTGCGTTGGGGCCACCATTCTGAATACATTGGCGATAAAAGGATTCAGCTTTGTGTGGCTCTTGTTTTTCTTCAAAGAGTAAGGCTGCTTGAATAAAAAGTGCGTCGTCATGATGACCAGCTTCAAGAATGTGAGCTATGGTGGTGAGGGCGCTGTCATGGTCTTTTTCTGCAAGTGCTAATTGTACTGCCATTTGTTGGATGGTTGGGGTGCGCTCTTCTTCTGGAATAGTGTCTAAGTAGTGATGTGCTTCTTGATAAGCATGGTGATTCATCGCACAGTGGAGAGCAAAGACCGTGTAGTCCGTAGGTTTATCCGTAACAAGTATTCGAGCGTGGGATAAAGCGGCGGCTGTTTGCCCAGCATCAAGCTGAAGACGTGCGAGTGATTCCCGTAGACTAAGATTACTTGGTTGTTTGAGGAGGGCAGCTTCATAATAGACGCGTTGTTCACTGCGTGATATATTTCGTTCAGATTGGATGGCAGCAAGGTCTTGCCATTTTTGCGCATCCTCTGGGTTCTGCATTAAGTCCGATTGTAGATGGATGAAAGCGCGGTCATAATTTTTCATCTGTATCAGTACCGACAATAGAATGTCTCGTATGGTTGTGTTTGTGGGAAAACGGAGCATACCCACCCGTGAAATTTCTTCGGCAAGAATAAGGTTCTGGCAGCGGATAGCGACTTGTGCATATAAGATAAGTTCATTCACAAGAGAAGTGTGTGGTTGTATCCATTGCCCACAGTTTTCTATTGCCGCAGTCCATTGTTCTTCATGTATATGTAGATTGAGGAGGGCGAGTCCTGCTTCTCGTTGTTTCGGATTGAGTTGAAGACTTTTTTCAAATGCTTGTCGTGCTTCGGGCAGTTTATTCTGTTCGTTATAGGCAAGACCTTTGTAGAGTTCTATTAAAGCATGTGGTTTTTTATTATGGGTATATAAAATATTGAGAGCTTTGTCGTAGTCGCCATTTTCATGAGCAGTGCGTGCTTCATTCAGCATCTGAACGAAGGCATCTGAAAGCGGTGTTTGTTTCTGGTGTTCTGAGCAATTGATGGTGTGCGAGTAACAACAGAGAAGAAACACATAGGTTGCAATACGAATCATTCAACTCTCCAGAGAAGGGTAACGGTCATGGTGCTGGCAATGGCTTGTCCAGTGTCGTCAGTGGCAGGTTTGTAATGAATACTGCGCATTGCTTTTTCGGCAGCGGCATCAAAGCGGCCAGCAGGTGTGCTGGAGAGAATAGTCACAGCATTAACTCGCCCCTGTGCATTAATTTCTATGTGCGCGCGGGTGTCGCCAGTAATGCCTAAGCGGCGCAAACGTCTGGGATAAAACCGTTGAAGATTGATGGCGGTGAGTGCTTGTGCTGGAGTACCTAGGGCGACTGTATGTGTTTGTGCCGTAGTCAATGGAGCTGTTGGCATAGGTGCAACAAGCGTAATATCGAGCGGTGAAATATCTGCATCAAACTGTGGAAGGGTGAGCGCGTTGGCCTGAACAGGTGCCACAGAAACGCTTATGGGTGGCATCAGTGGAAGAGGTATTTTCTGTGCTCTTTTTTCTGGCGGTGGTGGTTGTTCTTTTTTCGGCGGAATAATATTTTTTTGCTGTGGTTGATAACGTAAATGATGTTCCGGCAGAATGTCATGACCAGTTTGTGTATCTGCGTAAAGTTTACCTAAAGCAGAGAGCATCAAGGCAACCGTACTTATGCCAAGAATAAGAGCAATAATCAGGCGCAGATTGCGATGTTTGCGTTGACTTATACGAGATTGGGCGCGGCCGATCATGGCAATAAGGCCCCTATGGTAACGCTTTCTGCGCCAGCAAGTAGGCAGGTGTCTTGAACCTGTAAAACAATGCCAAGCGGTGCGTTTTTATCTGCTTGAATAACCACTCTGCTGACACCGCCTTGGTCCATGCTTTGCTGAATACTACTGGTATCATCAGCACTTATGCGTCTGCCATTATTATGAATGGTTCCAGAACGAGTAATAGCAATGGCGATAAAACCTTGTTGCAAAGATTGACTGTGACTACTTTGTGGTTTCTCAACGGTTACACCAGCTTCTTTAATAAAGCTAGTGGTCACAATAAAGAAAATTAATAAAATAAAAACCATATCAATAAGTGGAGTCATTTCGAGAACGGTATCATTGCGTTTTTTACGTAGGCGCCTCTTCATGCGGACATTCCTAGCGCACGGTGTGGGCTTTCTGATAAGATGGTGCTACGACGTAAACAAATTTGTTCGATGAGTAATGCCGGTGCTGCAATAAGTAATCCACATTGAGTGGTGAGTAGCGCTTCTGCAATTCCATGGCTGGCTGCTTGAATGCGGTTGCCGAGCATAATTCCTTCAAAAGTGCCAATCATGCCGCCAACGGTTCCAAGTAACCCGAGTAATGGTGCAATGGTGATTAGGGCGCGAATGAGTGAGAAAAAACGGGTTAATTCAGGGTGCTCAGCTAAAGCAAGGTGGGCGGCTTCTTCTTGTGCTTGTTGTAAACGATGGCGACCAAGAAGTGTGTGCATTTCTTGGTGTCGCTGTGTTTTCCAAGTATTGGGTGCAAAAAGGGTCAGCAGGCGTTCAGCTAAGAGGACATAAAGCAGCACTGCATCGGCAATTAAAACCCACATGAGGATGCCACCAGCATCAATGAAACTGATAATGCTGTTCATGCGATTTCTTCTGGACCTGTTTCACCGAGTAGGGCGGTAGCAGCTTGTTCAAGTACGACCTGACGGCGATCAACAATACGGCTGATCCATGCGTGTGCTAATAAGATGGGAACGGCAACAATAAGTCCCATTTGGGTGGTGACGAGCGCTTCAGAAATACCGCCAGAGAGTAGACGAGGGTTTCCCGTTCCATTAACAGCGATAACTTCAAAGGTGCCAATCATGCCGGTAACGGTGCCAAGCAAACCTAGTAAAGGGGCAACGGCAGCAAGCACGGCAAGCAATGATAAATTGCGCTCAAATAAAGGTTCTTCTTTGAGTAAAGCTGCTTCTAATTGTGCCTCTCGTGTTTCTCTGGTGAGGGATATATTTTGCAGCCCTATTGCTAAAATGCGTTCCATCGGCGTTTTTTGCTGTTTGACTCTATTGTGTGCTTCTGTGTATTTTTCTGCATGAAGAAGAGTTAATACGTTGTGGGCTATTTTTGGTGGGGCGCGTAATGAGGAGAGAGAAATGATGCGCTCAAGTACAAGGACAAGCGCGATAATCATGACTGCAATAATTGGCCAGAGAAAAAGACCACCTGTATCAAAAAAATGCTTGAGAGACCACGCAGCTGCACGTTCACGCGTGCTCAGTGTGCCTGAAACATCACAAGGTACAGATCGGCCTGTACCGGCCTCTAATTCTTGGAGCTGTTGGTGTTGAGCAGCAGTAAATGGTTCTCCCGCAATCAGTAAGCTACCACCTTCTGTTTTGTGAATATAACCGCTGGTACTGTCGTCTGTTCCAGCGGCTAACAAGTAGACAGCTCCCATCTGTAAAACAGTGGTGGTGATTGGTGCTCCATTGCGATCACGTATTTCTTTCTGCGTGAAATGTATGCGATTATTCTCAGAAAGAGTTTGTAGGTGTGCAGTAATAGTAGTAGCACATTTTTCAGCAAGCTCATGTGGACTGGTTTGTGGACTGAGTTCATTGCTTTGACAGAGGTGGGCAACTTGTTCAATCAGGGCATGGATATTTTTTTGGTCGGTATTCGCTTGGTCTTTTAAGCTGTGGATATGATCGGTTAGAGCGAGACACTGTTTTTCCAATTCTTGTTCAGCGTGTGATGATTCTTCAAGCTCTTCCTGAAGTGTATGAATAGTATCATAATAATGCTGTCTGCGCGTGAGAATCTCAGCTCGTGTGTGTGCGAGTCGGGCACGAGCCGCATCACGAACCGATTCAGCATTTTGTGTTTCTACTGCTTGTACAGAAAAGAGTCCTGTGCAGGAGCAGCATAAAAATACGAAGAAGAAGCGAATCATTTGTTGCTCGCTTGTTGTTGTGATGACACCGTGTGCAGTGGCAATGACAGTACGGTTGGATTTCGTTTACCCGCCGCAATTGCAAAGGCATGCTGTATCGCTTGAGCACTCTCGTCGTTTGGGCTTTTTTCACAATGGTATTGTGTTCCATCCCAACGGGCAATGCCTGTTTCTTGACCATCAAGGCTACGCCACCAAGCAGCTACGCTGCCGCAGCGTAAAATGGAAACAGCCTGAACCGTGCCCTGTTTTTGGGCATCAGCCAAACTGACATCAAACACCTTCTGATTGTTTGCGCTTTCTTGTAGGCGTTCAAAGAGATCGTGTAATTGGGTGCTCCCTGAATCTGTGATGGTGGAGCGTCTATCTGGAACAATCCCGGGTAATAGTGTGAGTTGTTCTAGTTGTTGGTGTGTTCCAGCGCAAACTGCTGCAAGTGCATCGTGATATGCGTTTATGGTATGTGGAAGTTCTTCAGTAGTGGCCTGTTCAGCAAGGAGTGCTGTCTGTTGTTGCAGGAGTGCTGTTTTATGTTTGTGTGATCGGTCTCGTGCGGCCTCTAAGCTGAGGATTAAGGCTTCAAGTCGCATTTGTTCATCGGCCCATTCTTGTTGAACCTGTGTTTCTGTGGTGCGTATGTGGTCAGCGGCGCGTAAAGCGTCGAGCATCTCGTTATGTTCGTTGCTTGCAGCCTGTGCAGAGGGATGTGCCGCAAATAACAGAACAGCGATAAGGAGAAATTGCTTCATAGAATAATTGAACGGCTTCTTAAGATAATGTCAATTGAAGAGGGCAGCATTTTTGCTGATCTTGGTTTAACGGTTTCTGTGTAGTATGAGACTTGATGCTTGCTCGTCTGAGAATGGCGCATCATGGTGCAGTATGGCCCAGTCCAAGAAATCTCTTCTACGAGCGGTAGGATGGCACGCTCCCGTATTTAATGCTATCGTCGTATTATGTACCATTGCTGGTCTTGTGGTGTGTCGCTCTTTCTTTGATCAGGCTACTGAGAACGGAAAAGACATGCGGGCCGCAGAATTGTTGGTATTGCCAGGCATGCTGTTGGTTTTAGGTGTGTTTGCTGGTCGGTTAGCAGCATTGATAGACCTGCCACGATTAACGGGATATATTATTATTGGTTGTGTGGTTGGTCCCTATGGCCCATCGTTATCGTCTGGAGTGAGTCACCATCAAGTCGAAGATATTAGCGTTGTGAGTGACTTGGCGATAGGGCTTATCGCTTTGCTTGCTGGAGCAGAAATTCGTATTGCTTGGGTTAAAAAACGTTTGTCAGCAGTGAGTTGGATTTGTGGTATGCAATCATTCGCGGTACCACTACTGGTTATGGGAGTGGTTTGGCTGACGACCAGTGTACCATTTTTTCAGGGCCTTTTGCCTGCATGGCCATTTCTTGCAGCAGATATGCCAGTGCCCGCTTGGATGATGGGTTTATTGTTGGGTTCAATTGTTGTTGCTTCTAGCCCGACGGTGGTGGTCTCGGTTATTAAGGACACGAACTCATCAGGCAGTTTAAGTGAAACCATTATGGGGGCGGCAGTTGCTAAAGATTTATGCGTGATTGTTCTGTTCACTATTTTGTTAGCTATCATTGGTAAGCAACAAGTTGGCGGTGCTGTGAGTAACGACCACATGAGTGTGGTTCTTGAGGCGGGTACCGGTACGCTTGGTTCCTTATTGCTCTCTTTGGCTCTTGGTGCGGTTATTGGTTTTGCTCTGCGTGTTTACACAGAAAAACAAGACCGCCGTTTATCGTGGATTATTGTTGGTTTGGCTTTGGCTATTTCAGCACTGAGCACAGAGTGGCACATCAAACCGCTCTTTTGTCTACTCGCTGCTGGTTTTGTTTGTGAAAATATAGGTGCACGTAGCGCAGTTGGTAGACATCGTTTAGAGCACGCCCTGAACGTGGTTACTGGCCCCGTATTTGTGTTGTTCTTTGTCGCAACGGGTTTGCATTTAGACCTACCTATCTTGGCACATGTTTGGCCTTTGGTCATCGTGTTGTTCTTTGCGCGTAACGGAATGATCTACCTCACCACAACCCTTGGCAGTCGTTTGGGGGGCATGGAGCCGCAGGTTCAACGTTATGCATGGATGGGCCTCATTCCACAAGCAGGTGTGACATTGGCCTTGGCAGAAATTATCTCTAGCGGCCATGGCGACTGGGGAAAATCTATGAGCACCCTTATTGTAGCCTTAGTTGCGGTGCATGAACTTATTGGGCCAATAGCATTAACCTGGGCGTTGAGACGCTGTGGGGAAAGCAAAGCCTAACCTTCTTCCAGATCTAAATGCCACGCCCAGCTTTAATATTCAAGAGTGGTGACTACATGTGGTTTTGGGTGTATGTCTGCAAATACTCTAGTAAGTATGGATTATAGCCATGTTTATTGGCTGTTTTAATCAGAACCTCATTACCACCAGCACGAACAATACTCTGGCTTGCTGATGCGACGCTTGAGTAGCCAATGATATGAATCGCTGCTTGTGGAAATTCTTTGCGAATGATGCCGGTAATGGTATCGCCACGTTCAAAGCCAATGTAGTAATCCATTAGAATAAGGTCAGGGTGCGTTGTCGGGTTGTGTTCTAAGTCCATAATTGCTGCCAACCCAGAATAATAGCTGTCATAGTCTACATGGAATCCACTGGCGTTGTGATGTTGCGCAACGGTAAAGGCGGTAACGGTGTGCCAGTGGTCGCTATCATCTATGAGCCACAATTTCATGGTGGCATCGTTCTTTCTTTTGCATGTGGGGCAACCCTTGAAAAATGGCTGTCTACTCGGTAAGACACTCATCATGAGAGCATTGAGCATAATCGACCGAATTCGTGCACTTGGTGCGTCCGTGCTTGCTTTTATACATGTGAGCGGCTCGCTAACCTGTTTATTGACAGCAGTTGTTCGTTCAATCTTTGGCGATCATCAGCGCCATATTGTTGTGATGCGGCAGTTGTATCGCATTGGATACCAAAGTTTACCAGTAGTTGTGTTAACTGGAGTCAGCATGGGGCTAGTTATAGCCGTTCAGGGGTATGCTACCCTGCATAAATTTGACGGTGAAAACGCGACAGGCGGTATGGTAAACTTTTCTTTGGTCACACAGATTATGCCAGTGATGACAGGACTTATTTTAGCAGGTCGGGTTGGTTCTAGTATTGCGGCGGAGCTGGGTGCGATGCAGGTGACGGAGCAAATAGATGCTTTACGAGTTATGGGTACGAACCCTATTAGTTATTTAGTGGCTCCGCGTTTTATTGCCTGTGTCACGTTAATGCCATTGCTTACCGGAGTTGGTATGTTGGTTGGAATGATGAGTGCCGCATGGTTGGTGGTTGGTTTGTGGGATGTAGACGGAGCAGCGTATTGGGCTCATTCGCGTAGTTTTGTTTCTAGTTGGGAAATTCTTACCGGCGTGGGAAAAACGGTTGTCTACGGTGCCATTGTCTCCTTGGTCGCTTGTTATAAAGGTTTACGAACCGAAGGTGGTGCAACAGGTGTTGGCGCTGCCTGTACTGAAGCAGTGGTTTTATCCAGTATGCTTATTTTGGTCACGACTTTTGTGATGACTGTTGTTCTACAAAAATTGTGGGATTCATTCTTTTCTCACATATAAACGCAGAGTAACCGGATGGCTACTCTGCGCGTATCATTGTGTTTCTATTATTCTTTTTTTCTAACGAGTTACAATCGTATAGAGTGCGTCTTGTGGCAGGGTGAGTATCTGTTTATCTATTGTGGCGCTGTTTTGAGCCAGTGGATAACCATTGCCATCAAGAGCAGTCGCTGATGTAATTGGATTTTTGAAGGTTACGCTGCCGAGAATAAATGGAACGTTGTACGGTGCCTTACCGGTATCTATTATTTTCATACCTTTGATAAGTGGCCGGCCTTTCTTTGTCCTAAATTCTGTTGGTTCTTCTTTGTAACCATAAGGGCGAGAATTGATGACAGCTTGTACCAACATTTTTTTCGATGTAGCAAGAGGTTGGTCATCTAATGGTACTACGATAACTGCACCAAAATTATTCTCGAGTGTTATGCTGAGGTCTGTGCAAGATATAGTGTTGTCGGCTCCGGAAAAACCAGTGAAACCCTGTGCCTTGGGGGCATCAACAACACAGAGGCCTGTACCCCAATTTAAGGTAATTTCATCGGTAGCAGAACGAACCGTTTTAGCTTGTTGGTCTACGTTTTTTGTTAAGGCAGGTAGTGTTTCTTGTTTAGAGATATCACCCACGCGCCATGTGGTTTTACCAACGCAGTAAGCAAGCGGGTACTTGCCAAAAGCGGTTTCACTCATGTCGGTAGAGAAGCCGCTGTCTCGTGTTGGGTCATAACCGTATGATTCGCCAACGAGTGGGTTTTTTTTGCGGCTTGTAATATCCGCAAGGGTGCGGTCTTCGTGGGCAACGACTGGAGACTCTTTAATATATCCTTTACGGTAGAGCAAAGCCATGGCAGGGAATTGTCCCATGATGTTTGGTACGGCAACCGGGAATTTACGAATGCGAGATTCAAAGCCCGGCACATATACGGAAAACCAATTAAAGCCATCAAGGCCATTTAAACAGGCATAGGCGGCAACCAATAATGGTGATTCACATTGATATTCGTTGGGGTTGGACCAGGTACATTCAGAAATAATATTTGGTTTATCAGCGTAATGTTTGTAACTGTTGGGCATGATCCACGGTGAATGCAGGGCACTCATACTGCGGTAGCTGTCGCCTGTGCGTACATCCCATTTTGCCACCTGATTATCTGTCGGGTTGTGATGTTGTGGTGAAACATAGTGATGATTGTCGATTACATCATCGTAGCGGTATGTTGCACGTTCTGCATCTAGGAGATTTGCATCCCAAGTCCCACGCCAATTACAAGAAGTAATTAAACCTTGGTACTTAAGCTCATCATGGAAAAAAGAAAGCATATCTTGATAATAACTGGTTTGCAGATCAAGAAGGAAAGTCATCGTGTCGGTGCGGCGGGCATCAATTGCAGCCCCTATCCTTTTTGCGTCTTCTGCATGGGCTTTGCGTTCTTTGCCTTTCCAGAGTTTGTTAGCGGCATTGATTGCGGAATTGTTGACAGAGAGATTGTAGCCACCAAATGGTTGAACACGACCTTTTTTGGGGTTGTCATAGAGAAAGGTGGTAGACTGGTCTTTTTGTTTAATAGTCTTTTTAAAGAGTTTATTGTTGGTTTCTGTATCTAAACCCCATGTATCATAAGCGGCTTGAATGCTGCCGTATTTATTGGTGAGCCATGATCCAAATTTTTCTGACATTTTATCCCACTGTGGTTCCACAAATTTATTTTCGTGATACGTACCAAAAAAAACACCGTCTTCGTTTTGAGTTTGAATAATGGCAACGGTCGGGTCTTTGATGAGGGGGATGCCTGTATATGGATTGGTACTCAATAAGAGTTTGCGGAACCGTTCTTTGTGCGCATCTTGCAATGTCTCGTTAAGAACGAGCATATTAAATGGTTGGTACCAGCTTTCAAGGTAGTCTGGGAAGCCATCTATACCCCAGGTGTGCTTAATACGTGTACCAAGAACAAAGTAGGTGCATATTTTTACATAAATACCATGTTTTTTCATCGATGCGATAGTACGGTGATACGATTCTATTAAATGTTCATCAACAGAGTTAATATTGTTGGGCATCCAGTTGTTGCCCCAAGTGGGCCAGAATAAACGAACCATATTAACGCCGCGTTTTCTCAATTGTTGTCCCATATAATTAAGAGCAGCTTCATTTAAATTATGATTGCCAAATTCAACAGACCATAAACGTGCTTCTTCGCCATTACCATAATAGAGTTTATCGCCTTTTGCGTAAATCCAGCCGTTTTCTCCAGCTTCTTGTTCATTGAGGTAAGAAAGGTCTATCTCTGATGGAGCAAAATTATCTAGACCCGGCTCAAAGGCCCATGTGCCGGGGTCGGCACGGTTGTATTTTGCATTGGGTCTACTGATACCATTTGGTACAAAAAATGAAGAGCTGAGTACAAAACAGTCAAAAGCGCACGCTTTTGTATGCTTGAGACCTTCAGCTTTGATCATTTCAATACGGCAGGTATGGGTGCCAGCGCTGAGTTTTATATCACCAAGCGGTATCCAGGAGGCATCAACCTTTGTACGGATAGCGGTGGTATCTAAGAAGCCAGGTGGATGAATGACATCATGCCATTGACCGCCATCAAAGGACCATCTAAATGGTCCGTGATTCCAAAAACGTCGTGTGAAGAAACTATAAGAGCCCGTTTTTTTGACATCAATAGTGTATTTTGCGAAGTCACCATTGGTATAGGCTGCTGTATTTAACCATTTGCCACCAGAGAGCTTGGCTTCCTGTTCTACCCCTTGAGGAGTAAATTGGCCATCAATGGGGATATTTGTCTGAGAAGCTTCTTCTCCTTCCCACCACGTGTAAGAATCGGTTACATCCATAGCACTAAGCGGTGTCAGAGAACAGGTGGCGATGAATAACGCGATCGCTTTTTCAGAAAGGCGACGAATCATAGTGGTACTCCTTTGCTTTCTGTTGTACATTGGAGCATAATCGTCGTGTTCAAGTTGAGATACGACGGTTCCCTTGGTTTGTACAACTGTATGGTAAGCAGGAGGAGTCGTTGATGGAGATGGAACCAGCGATACGAGCAGTGCAGGCGGGAGATCGTGATGCCTTTCGTTTTGTTATAGATGCTTGTCAATTGCGGATGAGACTTGTGGTTGGAGCTATCATGCCAGATAAGCAGCTCGTGGATGATGTGGTGCAGCAGTCATTGATGACGGTGTATACGAAGTTGCATACCTATAGAATGGGTAGTGATGCGGTAGCATGGGCAATTGGCATAGCGCGACATACAGCATTAAATGAACGAAAAAAATATTTTCGTCGGCAGGCTGGCACTAGTCGTTATCGGCAAAGCATTCAACACATGTTGACACCTTATATAGAAGAAAATGCACTAGAACAGGATACCGTGACAAGTTTGCATGGTTGCGTAGATTCGTTACGTGGGGTTGGTCAAGAATTAGTACGTAAATACTATTTTGAAGGGAAAAGTCGGGAAGAACTTGCAGAAGAATATGGACAAAGCCGCGCTTGGGTGAGAGATAAACTGTACCGAGCACGAGCAACCTTGGCAGGTTGTCTGACTAAGAAAGGTATCTTGATCGATGTTGGATGAACAAAATATTCGTATGGAAGCTGCATGTGCTGATTTTGTTGAAGGCTGTTCTGATAACACCGTTGATAGGCAAGTCGCTGAACTGTTGTTGGCTGATAATGATGCTCGGCAAATGCTTGCGCATCAATCTGTTATTCATGGTATGTTACAAGCCGTTGGGCAAGCAAACACCATTAACGCACAAGAATTAACGGCGCTGTTACCGTCTCCAGAGATGGAACATGCGGTAATGAATGCCGTGTTTGATTTGCATCGTCGCCGTCGTCGTTTGGGAGTTCTAGCGGTGGCCGCAGCAGTCGTGCTTACGGTTCTTGGTTTTATGTGGTATACACCGCCACCAAAATTATTTATTGATGGTGTGGAGATGGCTTTCTCAGAAAGCGACATACAAGTTCCAGATCATACAGCGGTAGAATTATATTATGATGGTGGCAGTTTGGTGCAGGCGGCTCCGAGTAGTGTTATCCAAGTGGGTCACACCAGCATTGTCTTAAAAGAAGGGCGGGTAGAAGCAGACATACAACCACAAGACCGAGAACACTTTGTTGTAGAAGTACCAGATGGTAGTGTCCATGTGAAAGGAACACGTTTTGCTGTAGAAACACAGAATGATGATAGTGTTGTTTCTGTTCAACGTGGTATGGTGCGTTTCTTACAAGAAGAAAACGGATGTGATATTCCTGCTGGAGCTGCGGCAGAAATGCGTTCTGGGCATTTGCGTTTTCTTGGCCAAGTCAGTGAAACGGAAAGCATTTTAGATAAGGTTGTGTTTATGGATGATGTTTTGAGCTATGATCATCCGCCAGACTGGGTACGAACGCGGTTAGTTTACGAAGGCTTACCTTATGGTTCTCAGGTGGCACTGTATAACGCATGTGATGAGGTTGGTGTTTTTAAACGGGTTCATGTTCCTGTATTACGGACGCCTTGTTTCCTGTTTGATGACGATTTGATCGTACACCTGACCTATAAAGTAGAGAAGCCGGGGCCACTTGTGGTTACGTTGTGGGCACCAGAAAGTTATCAAGCTACCAATAACTCAACGACTATGTTTCGACGCATTTCGAGTGGCCCTGCTGGGAAATGGCACACAATCAGTATTCCTGTTGCTCTCTTTGATTGGCATGAAAAGAAATTAACCAACCTGCCACAGCGTTTACATGGGCTTCCTTGTGAGCAAATATCATTATCGTCTCATAAGGCTGGTGGTTTGTATTTAGATCGTGTGTGGGTGACACAAGAATAAAGCCTTAAGTGAGATCATTTCTGTCCGATAGTAATGAGTACGGAGATAGGAATGACAGCTACAGCATTAGCGCCATCATCGGTTCACTCAGCACAAGGACAACAGTATGGTCGTCCTGAGCATGCACAGGGACCGAAGAACCCTACAGGAATGGTCGGTCTAGCTGGCAGTCGTGAAACAGAACGACTACAATTTCAATCAACCACTTTAGAGTTGAGTATTTCGGATTCTTCAGGACGTGACGTACACGTTTCTCTGAATATGGAACAATTGGATTATAGCCGTACCTACGATAAATTTGGTATGGTTGGTTCAGCAAAAGGGAAACACGGCTTAGGGCCAATGGTGCAGCAGATGCGCGATATGACCGGCAAGGAAATTGGCGATCAAATTCGAGACATGGCAAAATCCCGTGGCATAGAACCAGAGGGTATGGCCTACTTTGAACATCAAGAAGAATTACTACATTACGAATCCATGAGCCTCAGTGTTGAAGGCGATATGAGTTTATTAAATGATTTCTTCAACGCAGAAAATACTGCACAACGTATCTTTGATTTTGCAAAAGGATTGGGCGACCATATTGATTCAAGTACCCCAGAATATGGCAACTTTATGGATGATATCACACGTGGCATAGAGAGTGGTTTTGACATGGCCGAGTCTATGCTTGGCCAACTTGCTGAAGTCAGCCATAAAACGCACGACCTCTTAAACCTGATGCTTACAGCTTTACAAGATGATCCAAGCAGCCATCCACAAGCCGTTGACTACCTCGATGCTGTTGAGGATGCCAAGGCTATAGAAGCTGAAGAAGAGTAAGCGTTATTGTTGTAAGAGGATTTGTTGGTTTCCTGTCTGTTGCGGAGAGAGATTGGTAAATGTTTGGAGCTGTTTTGTTTCCGGCTCGCCAACAATGACTGTATATGTTCCATCGGCAAAGACTTTCGGTTTCCATGGTAAGTGTGGAACGCGGATTGTGTAGACAATCTCTTTATTTGCCTCGTTAATAACTTGTACAACCGGACGATAGGCAGTGTTGTTAGACGCTAATTCTGGTAAATAGGCAAAAGCTTTGCGCCCATAATTATCGCTTAAAGAAATTGTTTTCGGCCATCCTTCGTATTGTTGCTGTTTATCAGCGGGGTCGGCATATCGTGGCCAACATTCCATAGTAATGGCCTGTGTCTTTTTATTCAGATGAACAATGCCATAACCAGTAGCCCGATCGTGGAGACTACCTGGTTCCTGGTCTACATCCCACGGATTTGACGCAGCCCAAACGGTTACTTTATGCTGAAAGGCATCATAATAATTACCAGTGTAACGTGGCATGCCATCTTGATGTCCACTTACTGCGGCTTGAGACGGTGTCCAACGACGGGGTGCTTGGTTACCAATAGCTGGCACACAAAAAGACCAACCACTATCTTGCCACTCTTCAAGGCCGTGGTGAACAATAGAACCTAAATGTTGGTCGCCAGCAATGACAAAGGCAAACCCTTTGCGAATGGCAGATATAGCTTTTCTACGGCCCGTCTGTGGCCAGCCAGCAGAATCAAAATCAACGCGCATACCTTCGTTCGGATATTGTTTCAGAACACCTGCACCTGTTTGTAAATTAGTGAGAATGGTTTGAGATAAAACTATTTTCATTTGTGCATGGTGTGACCAATCAGCAGCCCATTCATCAATAAAGGCCAATTGTTTATCACCATAGAGTTTTGCATGTGGTGTGTCGGCATCTTTAATATTAAATTCTTTATTCGTCATATGACCACCCATTGGTAAGGATTCCGGTACAAAATCTAATGGTGATGATTTATGTTTTCGATCTTCAAGTAAGGCAAAACTGATACCACCATATTCAACACGGCCATAACGAGGTAAAATCCCCTGTAACAGCGGTTCATTACTGTGGCGCGGTAAGTGGTCCATTTGTGAGCTTTCGACCATGTTAATCCATTTGCCTGGCAAAATATATCCTTGGTCATGACGGTACATAAAAGTTCGCCATGGATGATATCGTTTGGGGATGTCTTTTTTTGCAGGGTTTAATGAAGCCGCACCACCTTTACCCCAGAGATTAATTTGCCAAATATCATGGTCGTCAATTAAACAAATAGTGGGATGATTGCGTAAGAGATCATTATAAGCCCAATAAAAGAGCGTCCACTTATAGAGGTAATCACGGTAGGAAGAAGGTTTACCAGAATCGTCTGCCTTGGTCGGGCGATGCTCGTAGATTTGATCGCCAGTAAAGACAAGTAAATCCGGTTCGTGGGTGAGTACGTTGCTCGTAATATCTGTATGTGGGAACCACATATTTTCGCGGGTAAAATTATAGCGTTTGCTCCCGCGCACTTGGTCATAGGAACCAGCAAAATTATTGTTGCCGGTAAAAGCGGCAATGGTCATGTCTTCTTTTTGTGCCGGTTCTTTACGGATAATACCGTGGAAATAATGTGTACGTGTATCCCCTTTATACACAATGCGGTAAGATCGGTCCTGATGGTGTCGCCAGTTGGGTATGGTCATCGTAGCAAACCAACCTGGTGTACAGATTTCTGCACTGCTGACGTGCTGCCAGGTTGTATCTGATTGCTGTATTTCCAAAGTAACCTTGTGGTTTTCTTCTGCACCGATGGCTTGAAGTTGAGCTGTCACTCGAAGTGTGTTCTGACTGATTGCATACAGGGCACCTACAATTGGTGATGCGGCTTGTTTTGGATGAGAGAGCAGTCGTTCACCAGAAGCGGTCCAGTCATCAAACCAATAGGAGTCACCATCTTGTCCTAAACCGTATTGGGTTGTTAGGGCAAGGTTGCCACTAATGATCTCATTAGGAACGCCAGTGGTGATAGCTTGTTGAAACGGGGCCGCTGTACCCGTTTTTCGTAATTCCAGAATCAAGGTATTGTGCGTGTTGCTTTCTGGTTCTATGCGCAGTGATAAAGACAGGTCATCATTCTCGTGAATCAGGTGGTAATCACCAGTCCATGTTGTTGGTAGTGGCTGTAAGCCTTTGTTGGCATCAAGGAAGACTAGCCAGCCATCGCCATCTAGGGCAGCAATAATGCCAGCATTCTTTCCTGGTGTGTTAAAGATCAGCGCACGAGCGCGGTAATCCATGCTTGGGTCACCGCTGCCAATAAGGAAGCCGGCCCAATCATCTTTGCCGAGCCTTTTACTCCAAGAACATTTACCAAAGCGAGTGTGTATCTGTACAGCGCCTTGTGTCCCAAGACTGTGAGTTAGTACGTGAACATTACGCATTGGTTGGTCACCTACGCGACATTCCATTCTGCCTTGGTTGAGCCGCCAGTCTTGTAAACGATTGGCCCAAAATTGTGGTCCAATCCAATCTCGGCTGATGCCATCTGGAAATTGAGCAACAAACTCAG
Source organism: Planctomycetota bacterium (assembly GCA_016745075.1). Taxonomy (GTDB): domain Bacteria; phylum Planctomycetota; class UBA11346; order UBA11346; family UBA11346; genus JADGDD01. The sequence goes on from JADGDD010000005.1 coordinate 231,838, forward strand.
ATGTATGGACCGGTGTAGAACAGATAAGCACAAACATGGCAACAGCAGAGAGATAGGTAGACATAGAAATACTCCAAAGAATGTGTGAACATTCTTTGGTACCTTTAAAAGAGGTAAAGAGGACATTCTTTCTTCTGTCTTATTTTGTCGCTTCTGTCTTTTGCGAACAAATTAGGGCATATTTTGTCAAAGTTGTACGCATGCTTGCGAAAGGAGTAGGATTGTCTATCATGCTTGCTGCGAAATTGCAGGGGCAGAAGGGTGATACGCTCTGGAAGAGAATGCCTGCTCGTGAATAGGAGGGCTGTTGATGGCCAAGTCTTTGACTATCAATGAGTTACGAAGTGCATATCGTGAGTTCTTTACTGGGCGTGGCCATACGGCTTATCGGTCTGCGTCTCTTATTCCAGAGAATGATCCGACTATTTTGTTCACTGTTGCGGGTATGGCGCAGTTTAAAGATATGTTTCTTGGTCGTGGCACTCACGAATTTACGAGAGCAACAACCTGCCAAAAAGTTGTGCGAACCAACGATATTATGGAAGTGGGCCGTACGCCTCGTCATCACACTTTTTTTGAGATGCTCGGCAACTTCAGCTTTAATGATTATTTCAAGCGCGAAGCTATTACATGGGCTTGGGAATTTTTAACTGATGTTCTGGAGTTAGAAGAAGCCCGCCTTTCTATCTCTGTTCATGAGACTGATGACGAAGCGTATGATATGTGGACCAAAGAAGTTGGTGTACCAGCAGAACGCGTGTTCCGTATGGGTGATGCCGATAATTTTTGGCCAGCCAACGCCCCAGCAGATGGCCCCAATGGTCCTGGTGGCTATTGTTCAGAGATTTTCTGGGATTTCCAAACCAATGATGACCCAGCGGATAATCTGACTACTGGATCAGACCGTTTTGTGGAAATTTGGAATTTGGTATTTCCACAGTTTAATGTGTGCGAGCCTCGTGTAGATGGTCGTTTAACCCTTGATAACCTTGGGCGTACCAACATTGATACTGGTATGGGCTTAGAGCGCATGGCCTGTGTTTTACAAGGTAAGTGTAATACTTTTGATACTGATTTATTCCAAAGCATCATTGCTGATGTTATCAAAATTAGCGGTGCCCGTTACGTAGAAGGCGCAACTGTAGAGCGCGATGGTGCAGAGCAATGTGCTATGAATACGCTGTTGCGCCGCATCGCTGATCATGTTCGTGCAATCACTTTCTGTATCGTAGATGGTGCTTTGCCAAGTAATACTGGTCGCGGTTATGTGGTTCGTCGTTTAATTCGTCGTGCGACACTCGATAGTAACAAACTTGGTCTCACTGAATCTCGGTTGTATGAAGTCGTTGGTGCTGTTGTTCAGAATATGGGCGAAGCCTATCCAGATCTTGTTCGTCGGAGAGATTTAGTCGAACAAACTTTAAAAGCAGAAGAAGAGAGTTTCCGCAAAACTCTTAGCCGTGGCCTAGATATGTTGCAGCGCGGTATCGTTGCTCATAAACAAGCACAGAAAATAGTTTTTAGTGGTGATGATGCCTTTGAATTGTTTACCACGCATGGTTTTCCACGTGAACTGATTGATGAAATTCTTGAGCCAGAAGGCTTGCAGGTTGATGAAGAGCAATATCAAGCTCGTTGGGCTGCATTTGTAGCGGTGTCTCATTCAAAAACGATAGATGTTTTTACCAGTAGTGCCTTGCAAGAAGCAAAACCGCGCCTTGGCGCAACTCCGTTTATAGGGTATGATGATCTGGAGCAAACAGTGACCATAACCCTTTTGGAACATGACGGAAAAGAAGTGGAAGAAGCTGAGGCTGGTGCAGTTGTACGCATAGCCTTAGATAAAACTCCATTCTATGCCGAAAGTGGTGGTCAAGTTGGTGACGTTGGCACCTTGGTTGGTACCGATTCTGAAGGTCATCGTTTTGAAGTATCGGTTACAGATACTCAAAAGGATGAAGGTCTTGTTGTCCATATTGGTACGGTTCTTTCAGGAACTGCTCAGCCTGTTGGTGTACGTGCGTGCGTAGATAAAGAAACTCGCGCAAGCACAACCAAACATCATAGTGCAACCCACTTATTGCATAGTGCTTTGTGCAGTGTCGTTGGCGACCATGTCGAGCAGCAAGGCTCTAAGAATGACCCAGAAATGTTGCGCTTCGATTATAACAATCCAGGTGCCCCGAAAAAACAACAACTGCAAGAGGTGCAGGCATGGGTTCAGCAACGTATTGCTGAAAAACATGCGGTTACTACCGTAGAAATGGATATTGAAGCAGCTCGTGTAGCTGGTGCAAAAGCCCAGTTTGGTGAAAAATATGGTGATGCCGTTCGTGTCGTGACCATGGGTTCAGCAGATGTTTCTATTGAGCTGTGTGGTGGCTGTCATGTTCGTAATACTGAAGAAATTGGCGCTTTCCGTATCATCAAAGATGAAGCAAGTGCCGCTGGCATCCGCCGTATCGTAGCTGTTGTTGGAGCAGCCGCGGAAGAATTGCAGGGAGAAGAGCAGCGTATTATTGATGCCTGCGCCCACGTTTTCGGTATGGATGCAGGTAACACCGAAGATGTTCCAGCTTTAGTTGCCTTGTATAAAGCAAGTGGAGACGAACTAGTTGATCGTGTGCAGAAACAAGTGGCTCAATTACGAGCTGCTGAAGCAGCGGTTGATGCAACAGAAACGGCTTTAGAGGGTTCTGTACTTGAGCGTATAGAGGCCAGTCAAAAAGCAGTGAAATCTTTGCAACGGCGTAAAGAAGAGCAGCAGGCACAGGCCGCAGTGGCAGCCATTGATGATATCCTTTCTACAGGACAAACGCTTGCCGGAGTGCAGGTGTTTACGGCCCGTCTTGATGGCGTTGATGGCAAAGCCTTGCGCCAAGTTGCAGACGTTATTAAGCAAAAAGAACCAGAGCACATTGCCGTACTTGCTGCTGGTCCTGCTCATTCTGAAAAGGGTGGTAAGGCTTTACTAGCGGTATCGGTTGGCGAGAGCTGTGTGAAAAAAGGTGTAAAAGCCGGTGCTTTAGTTGGCCAACTTGCTAAAATTATTGGTGGTGGTGGTGGTGGTAAACCAGACTACGCGCAGGCTGGTGGTAAAAAACCAGAACAAATAGATGCTGCCCTTGCTGAAGCGAAGGTTGTTATAGAAAATCTACTTTCAGCAGAAAGCAGCGTGTCGTAAATGGCTAAGCGTACTCGTACAGGTCGCGTAGATAGCGGGCGCGTTACGCGCAAGCGCAAGAACTATCGAGGAATTCCAGTGGTTCCTGGTATTGCGATCGGTCGAGTACATCTGAAGTTTCGTGAAATTCAGGAATTATCAGACAAGCACATTGAGGCCTCAGAAGTGGGGATGGAGCTTGAACGCCTGCACGAAGCGGTGCGTATTTCTAAAGAACAATTAATGGTGGATCGCCGTCGTGTTGCGCGCGCTATCGGTGAATTAGAAGCAACCATTTTTGACACTCATATCGCTTTATTTGAAGACCGTACCCTCATTGGTGCCATGCGTAATGATGTTGCCGACAACCTGCGTCCAGTGGAGGTGGTTGTTTCAGAAATTATTGAGGGTTATTATAAAACCCTGAGCTTGGTTGAAGATGAACACATTCGTGAGCGTGCTGCTGATATTCGTGATGTAGGCAGGCGGCTCTTAAATAATTTAACGGCCTTGGAGCCAGCAGGCTTAAGTTCAGGCCGTAACGATTCACATGTACCAACAGATCAATATGATATTGTTTTTGCTCGTGAATTATTGCCATCTGATATAGCAACACTTGCGCACCGTAAAACTATTGGCGTTATTTCTGAAACAGGAAATGACAGAGGCCACTGTGCGGTGCTCTTACGTGCCATGAATATACCCTGTGTTATGGGCATTGATGGTATCGCTGAAATATTAAAAGATGGTGATCTGGTTATTATTGATGGATCAAGTGGGCAAGTGCTCATTAATCCTAAAGATGATGTTATTAATGATTATCAAGAACGGCAAAAAACATTTAGCGCATGGCGTGAGCTGCTTGATAAAGATAATGAATTACCAGCAGTTACAGAAGATGGCGAAGCGATTCGCTTACTAACGAATATTAGCCAGACAGAAGAACTGTCATTGTTGCGTATGTATAATGCAGATGGAGTAGGTCTCTATCGTACTGAGTTTGAACTAATGACTCGTGCGACGTATCCAGATGAGAATACCCAATTTGAATTATATAAAAGCATGGTTGAGGAAATGGGAGGCAAACCCATTACTTTCCGAACAATGGATATTGGTTCAGAAAAAGAATTAGCGTATTTGGATTTACCGCGTGAAGAAAATCATGCGCTTGGTCGTCGTTCTATCCGGCTTGTACGTGAGCTTGAGGACTATCAACTTGTGCAATTACGTGCAATTATGCGTGCAGCCCAATATGGTGATGTTCGTTTGTTGTTCCCGTTTATCACCAATGTTGAAGACATGCGTTATGCTCGTCGTTTAACCAGACTAGCAGCAAGAAGCTTAGAAAATAGTGGGCAGAAATATAAAAAAGATCTGCCTGTTGGCATGATGATTGAAGTACCGACTGCGGCAATGAGCTTAACGAAATTTATTCGTGAAGCGCAATTTTTCTCGGTTGGAACCAACGATTTAACGCAGTACATGTGCGCCGCTGATAGAAACCATAAAGATGTGGCATCGTGGTATGCCGGATATAATCCAGGTGTATTGGCGTTGCTGAAAGAAATCGTCGATGCGGCTAATTCTGCCAAAAGGCCCGTAACCATTTGTGGTGAAATGGCAGGTTCTCCTTTATACACGATGTTCTTGCTTGGTATCGGCGTGCGTCAGTTATCTATGAGTGCGCCAAGTATTCCCTTAGTAAAACGTATGATTCGCTCGGTTTCAATAAAGGGTGCAGAGCGTCTTGCCAATAAAGCACTCACGCTTCCCACCACTACACAAGTACGTGATTTATTTACGAAAACCGTAGAAAAAACATTAGGACGAGACATAGCATCTTGGTTGTAGGAAGCCCCTTGCCATTGATGAAGTTGACAAGCGAAAAATAGAAAAACATCTTAAAGAAAATATGAATAAGTAGCGTGTTCGGCTCTTTGCTTTAATAGCGTTGCGTGAAAAACGAGAGGAGTGGTTATGGATAATCGGACACAAAAAATGGTCGATTTTTTTCAAAAATTATATGGATCAGCGCCACAGAAAGCAGTACAGGCTCCGGGACGTGTAAATATTATTGGTGAACATACTGATTATAATGACGGATTTTGTTTGCCGATGGCGATTGAACGAGATGTTCGCATTGCAGTATCTGCAACTGAGAGCGCATCAATCTCAGTTGCCTCTTGTGAAAAACAAGAGAGTGGTGCTGTTACTTTTGATTTATGCGCAGATGTGACTAAAGATCCAGACCACGCGTGGGTTGATTACGTGAAAGGCTGCGTTGTTGTATTATTAGCGGAAGGTATTCCCGTGCGTGGCTGTCAGATGGTCATTACAGGTAATGTCCCACTTGGATCTGGTCTATCATCTTCAGCGGCATTAGAAGTCGCTGTTATTCACGCACTGCTGTGTGCAGCCGAACACCATATGCCAGCCGAACGTATTGCCGTTCTTGCTCAGCGAGCAGAGAATAGCTATGTTGGCACTAATTGCGGTATTCTTGATCAGTTATCTAGCTCATGCGGTATGGATGGTAGTGCTATGTTAATGGATTGCCGAAGCTTAGCCCTTACTCCAGCACCTTTGCCAAAAGATGTGTGCATTGTTATTGCGGATACTGGTAAGCGCCGTGGGCTTGTTGATAGCTTGTACAATGAACGCCGCGCTCAATGCGAGGCTGGTGCTGCTGCTTTATCTGTCAGTCATTTGCGCGATGTGAGCATGCATGGCCTCGCAGCAGCCCACGCCAAGGGCGAATTAGATGCAGATGCACTGCGCCGGTGTGAACATGTAGTTGCTGAGAACGGTCGTACGTTTGCGGCTGCTGCCTGTTTACGGGCAGAAGACAGTGTTGCTCTTGGTTATCTTATGGACCAAAGCCATACAGATTTGCGTGATAAATTTGAAGTCAGTTGTCCAGAGCTGGATGCTATGGTGACGTTTGCTCGTACTTTGCCCGGTTGTCTTGGTAGCCGCATGACTGGTGCAGGTTTTGGTGGTTGTACCGTGAGTTTGGTTCAACGCTCTGAGGCAGATGCTTTTGTGCAAAAACTTGCTCAAGCCTACCAAGCTGCTTATCCAGCTATGCCTGTCGATGTGTTTATAACAGGTGCAGCACCAGGTGCAGGTTTGTTGGATTTGTCTGCATGAGTGAGGCATGGTACGCGGAAGGGTTACGATTTTCTTGCCAGCGTAGCGGACGTTGTTGCACTGGTGCATCGGGCAACATTTGGGTATCTCATCAAGAAATTGAGGCGTTAGCTCAGCGTTTGGGTGTAGATATTGAGACATTCTGCCGAAAATATACACGGACTGTGCATCGTAAAGGGCAAGACCGAATGAGCATTATTGACATCAAAACGAGTCATAATAATTACGATTGTGTCTTTTTTAAGAAAGGGCAGGGGTGCACTGTTTACGAAGAAAGACCTACCCAATGTCGTACGTGGCCATTCTGGGAATGTAACCTTGGTGATCAAGAAGCTTGGGAAGCGCTACAGTCTGAATGTCCAGGTGTAGGTAAAGGCCACCTTTACAGCGCTAGAGAAATAGGCATCATTAAAGGTGATGATGGATTACCAAAATGACAGAGGATAGAGATCAGTTCTTGAGCAAAGGCTCAGAAAAAGAGCTTGTTGCTGCAAGTTGTGCTGGCGATATTGCTGCATGGCGTGAGCTGATTGGTTACCATATGCCGCGTTTGGCCGCGTATATTGGTGCACGTTTACGTCGTCCTGATGTTGTTGATAAGATTGTTCTTTCTACGGTTCGTTCTGCATGGCAACATTTAGAAGAATTTGGTCCAAGTTTTGGCAAGACCGGCGATTTTGGCACATGGTTTCGTAAGGAAGGTGCACGTATTGCACTTGGTTGGCACAAAGCCAATGCTACTGAAAGTATTAACGGTGTATTTCCTGTGGAGCGTTGTCCAGAAGGAGTGGATACCACAGACGACGCGAGCCCTGAAAACATGCGACGGATTGAAGCGGCGCTTGGTAATATAGCGGGTGGTCACCGTATGATCTTGGAGCATCTGTTTCGTGGCGGTTTGAACAGTGCTGAAATATCTGATGCGATGCATAAAACCGAAGAAGAGTGTGAAGAACTGCTCGTTGAAGCGTTGGAAGCACTCGATCGCGCTTTGGACTTACAAGACACGCTTTCTTGACCCAAAAGTCCGCTATTCCTTAGTTTAGGCTTGGTTGAGGTCAAGGGAGATCTCGTGAAAAAAGAGTGCTAGCATAACGAAAATGCATAGACAGAATGCTGCCATGCAACCAGACCAGCTCCCCCATACCGACCAGCTACTCGGCGCGATCACCGTCGCCAAGTACAACAGTTTCACCCGTGCAGCTCAAGAACTTGGTGTCAGTCAGCCTGCATTAAGCCGTCAAATTATGAGCTTAGAAAAAACGCTCGGTATCCGTTTGTTTGACCGCATCGGTCGAACGGTTCGCCCAACCGGTTTGGGTGAAGAACTGATTGCTCGGGTTGGTCCAATCTTAGAAGATCTCAACCGAGTCACTGTGAACCTTGCTGCTTCTAGTGGTACGAACGCGGGGCGTGTTCGTCTTGGTGCCTCAGAGAGTGTTGCCGTTCATGCAATGCCAGGTATTCTACGCGTATTCCTGAATAAACATAAACGAGTGAGTTTACGCCTTGTTTGTCAGACTAGTGAAAACTTACCAGAAATGGTTGCTAACGGCGAGATAGACATTGCCGTTACTGCAATGAGCATGACCAATACGACTCATGAAATGGATATTCGCTCACTCTGGGATGAAGAATTTGTTCTCGTGCTACCGGTTAATCATTCTGCTCGTAGTCGTTCTATCAAAAACTATCTTGATGAATCATTTATTTTACTCTCTGCCGCAACTATGACTCGTCGTTTGCTTGATCAACATTTATCAGCCAACGGCTACGATTTAAATGTGACTTTAGAGCATACCAGCACCGAAGTTATTAAAGCAATGGTGAGTGCGGGTCTTGGTATTTCGATTTTGCCAGAGCCTATTGTTCGTCGTGAGGTTCGCCAAGGTGAACTGGCAGCATGGCCGCTTAATGATTTAAGTATCAAACGTTCTATAGTGGCGATTACCGATCCACGTAGAGAACCGTGGCCGGCAGAAAGCGCATTACTCGAAACACTTCTTTCCTACGGACGTTAATTCCGAAGGATAAACGATAACAGAAAGATATCTGTATGCCTGCTCTGAAATTATTCCGTAGCTGTGTGTGTGTATTGGCGCTTGCTGCATTTGTACTATCTACCAGCAGTTGTCGACGGCGCGGTGGTGAAGTCAGTGTACCAGATTATGATCGTGCGTTACGGGCAGGGGAACGTGGAATTATACCATTAGCCCTTGCAGATTATCCTATCGTCAGTTTACATGATACCGACCGCTCAAATATGCTCACGGGTATAGATCATAGCCTGAAATATATGCGCGCAGCTTCTTCCAAGAAATCATTCCCGATTGCAGGTATTAGTCATGCGCAAGTTGAAAAAGGTCTGCAAATTCTCAAAGAAATTTTGCAGACCGCACAAACGGATACAGATGTAAATGAAGCAATACGTAGCCGCTTACAGGTATACTCTAGCGTTGGGTACGATAAGAAAGGTTCTGTTTTATTTACCGGATATTATGCACCAATTTTTGAAGCAAGCCGTACGCGTAGTGGCCGCTTTCAGCACCCTATCTACAAGCGCCCTGCTGATTTAATATCTGGTGCGCATGGCAAAGTGATTGCTCAACAGCGTTGGGCAGATGGTAGTACGCGCCCCTATCCTAGTCGGGCAGAATTAGAAAATAGTGGCGCACTACATGGCCTCGAATTATTTTATTTAGGTTCTGCTTTTGATTCCTATGTTTTACAGGTGCAGGGTTCTGGCTCTTTACGGATGCGTGATGGAAGCCTTATTGAAGTGGGGTATAGTGGAACGAATGGCCATGATTATCACGCTATTAGCCGTGATATGGCTGCAACAGGTGCAATTGCAAAACCAGGCTTACAAGCCATGCGAGATTATTTTGCGAAGAACCCACATACCTTTGTTGAATATTCTCAACGCAACCCGCGCTATGTGTTCTTTAAAGAAGAAAAAGGTGGTCCGTACGGAAGTATTGGTCAAACCGTGTTGCCACATGTGAGCATTGCAACTGATGACCAAATTTTCCCACGTGGTGCGGCAGCTTACGTTGTTACGACCTTGTCAGATCCGTCGGAGCGCCCTTATTCAGCTTTTCGTTTAAACCAAGACACTGGCGGTGCCATTCGCGCTGCAGGCCGTTGTGATTTGTATATGGGCTCTGGTCCGCATGCCGAAAGCATTGCTGGTCGCCAATTAGCTCAAGGCCGTTTATATTTTTTCATCGCTCCGGCTTCTGATTTATAAGCATTCGGTTCTTACGTGAGCTATAGTGTTAAACATATATTTGGACCAACCCTACAAGGGGAAGGTGTACATGCTGGTCGTCCGTGCGTGTTTCTGCGGTTTGCTGGATGTAATGCTTGGGATGGTCGCGCCGAAACAAAAGCCGATTCGGCTTGCCCTTATTGTGACACCGACTTCCGTGGAGGGCGGTCTTATTCTGTGGAGGACATTCTAACAGAATTGCAGGATCTTGCTCAGCATACGCCAGACTGTGGCTGTGTAGTAACTGGAGGGGAACCCCTCTTGCAGGCAGATACAGCTCTACTTGATGCGCTGGCAGAACAATTTGCATGGGTTGATATTGAAACCAATGGTACTCGCCCTTGTCCACCGCGATTAGAGAATGTCTTTATCAGTTGCAGTCCGAAGAAGATTGCCAATCAACCCATTGTTATAGAGCCTGACTGGTGGAAGGTGCTGATTCCAGATCAGCAGAGCTTTTTAGAAGAGGCGCTCAGTAGCGGGAAACCCGTTTTTGTGCAACCTGTGTGTTTAGAGACAGCAACAGATGATGGTCTTCAATCAGCAGCGTATCGACAGTCAGTAAAGGCTTGTCTGGACCTCTGTTACAGGAAGGGCTGTGCCATGAGCTTGCAGCTGCATAAGTACATCGGGATTGAATAAGGTGAGAAGGGTGTACATACTCTAAGCATGGCAGTATTACGAATCATTGAAGGCCAGCGCGCTGGCTTCTCTCTCGAATTGGGAGCAAGCCCTGTAACCATTGGTCGTGAAAGCAGCAATACCATTCACATCAATGATCCAAAGGCGAGTCGCACTCACGTTACTATCAGTTGGACGAAAACCAAAAATAGATATATTCTCAAGGACATGCTGTCTTCCAATGGAACATGGGATGATAATGGGAAATTGGATCGTTTAGAATTAGTCGATGGAGCTTTATTTCGGATTGGTAGTACCTACTTTCGTTTTGATGATCCAGCCAGCGCTCAACATATTACCGCCGCCGCAACAGCTGCAAGTACAACCACAGAAGGAACCCGTGTCGATACGCTGATTAGTTGTGATGGAGTCATTTCTCATAGCGAAACCAAACGTTTGGTAGAGACACTTGGCGGAACTGAGAAAAGCAGTCTCTTTGAAAAACAGAGCGGTGATGCCGATGTATTATCACGAGCAAACGAATTTCTTATTCTTATGCACGAAGTCGTTATTCGTAGCTTGCGAGCTCAAGGTCGAGATGCTCTTTTTGAAATTCTTGATGACGTAGCAGCAGATGCGCTTGATGGTGATCGTTGTGCGGTCTTTTTACCAAGCCCAGAAGGATGGGTTTTATGGCCGGCGCATGAACGTCGCCTGCGCGCCCGTTTTGGAGCAACGCCATTTTCTCAAACGGTACTCACTCATCCGCAGGTACGGCAAGAGTCGCTTTTAAGTACCGCGCCAACGGGCAGCAGTGGCAACAAGGAAACCATAGATTTATCGCATTCCATGATGCAAGCCGGTGTCCATAGTGTGATGACTGCGCCAATGCGTATTGGTGATGATGTGCAGGCACTTATTTATGTTGACCGACTTGATAGCGAAGACGGCTTTAGCCGTCAGGACTTAGAATTTCTTTCTGCGGTTGCAGATCAGTTAGCCATTCGCTTATTTAATTGTGACCACGTTGCTGAATTACAAGCCGAGGTTACACGCTTAAAGGCAGAACCGTCATCCGTGCCAGATATGATTGGCGATAGCCCCGCTATGGAAGAGATTCGAATTTTTCTTGCCAAGGCTGCGCCGACATCATCCCCCATTCTTATTTTTGGTGAAAGTGGTTCCGGAAAAGAAGTCGTGGCGCGTGCTGCACATGCTGGAAGTCAGTTATCAGATAAACCATTACAAATTATTAATTGCGCAGCCATAGCAGAGAGTCTTGTTGAAAGTACTTTGTTTGGTCACGTAAAAGGTGCATTTACCGGAGCCGATGAGACACGTCCTGGTATCTTTGAAATTGCGGACGGTGGTACTTTATTTTTAGATGAGCTTGGTGAATTACCGTTAGGTGTACAGGCAAAATTATTACGCGTCATAGAACAAGGTGAAGTGCAGCGCTTAGGAGACCATAGTACCCGCACCGTTAATGTTCGGATGATTGCCGCAACCAATCGAACACTAGAAGATGAAGTTGAAGCCGGGAATTTTCGTGAAGACCTGTATCATAGATTGAATGTATTAAGTGTGGAATTGCCGCCATTACGGGACCGCCCTGATGATTTAGAGCAGCTGATGGATCATTTTCTTACCGATTGTGCCAGACGCTTGGAACAACCAGTCAAACGATTATCGACAGAAGCACGAGCCGTTTTGCTTGCTTACGGTTGGCCCGGCAACGTTCGCCAATTACGCAACACTTTAGAACGTACCGTTATTTTATCGAATGATGAGGTTATTCTTCCAAGCGATTTACCCAACGCCATTGTTGGAGCAGAAGTACATGTTGCTCCTGGTCGCGTCTGTACCCTCGCTGATATGGAAAGAGCACATATCACTCATGTTCTCAAGCATTGTGATGGTAACAAAAAAGCTACCGCAGAAATACTTGGTATAGATCGAAGTACACTCTACGCCAAGCTTCGTCTCTATAACGCCTAGCATCACCTTTAGCTTAGCGCCAACGCATCCGGCCTTTTTTCTTGGTGCGGATGACTTTACTTTTTTTACGGCTCTTTTTTGTTTCTGCGGTAAGACCAGCAAGTGGACGAAGGTCATTGATGCTTGGGTCTATTGCCATAATGCTGCGATTTGGGCCAAGCAAAATAAAAGAAGGTATTTTTGGCAGTTTCCATAAACGTATCCATTCATCACCGTCGCCATTTTGTGCGGGGTTGGCCCAGAGTAGATCTGTCTTTATCTCATGTTCTTTCTCAAGCTGACGAATTGTTGCGGTGGCTGTTAATGGATTGGCATTAAAGCTGACACAGGCAATGCGCAAAATATTTTGATAGGCATCTTTTTTATACTCGTGGAGGTAATTACTGAGTAAATGGGTATCCATTGATGATTCGCTATTAATAAAGGCATACAATATCCACGGTTCAGAATAACTGGAAGCAGGGTCGGCAGGTCCGCCAAGAATATTTTGTCCACCAGTTTTTGGAGCGGGTGAGCCAATGAGTTCGTAAAATTCAACCAGTTGGAGGGCAATTGCAAATTCTGGTAATTCTGCGGTAATAGATTCAGCAATCTGTCTCGCTTCGCGCAGGTTGCCTTGTTTGAGTAAGATGCGTGTTTTGGTTAATTGTGCAGCATTTTTTAAGAGTAGAGATTTCCCCTGTTCTATGCTGGTAATCATTGGTAGGCCATCAGCTGCGGTACCGTGATTTAGATGCCAATTTGCCAGCCAAAATAGAGCTTTGTTATGAAAGCCGCTGCCAGACACTTTTCGTTCAAGTCGTTCTATTTTTGAGAGTAATTGTTCTTCTTCTTTGATCCGTCTGTCTGGAGGCAGTGCATGTATGGTCGCAATTGTTTTTTCCATTGCTTCGACATGACTGCGGGCGTTAAGGTCCTCTGGAGTGAGCGAAGAGCTGAGTGTGCTTTCAGCCGATAGGGCATGAGTAAGCATTACTAGAGAGAGGACGGAAAAGAGGAGGAAGCTACGCATCTCTTTGTTATCCTGTAAAGCGCTTCTCAGATGCAAGTTGACCGTTTTTGTGCGGTTTTTTAGGTGAGACTTTGTATTAGAGACGCGTAGCCAGATACGCCAAGAATAGCAATAATTGCAACCAGTAACACAACGAGAGCATAAAACCCTTTACACAGTACCGCGGAAGCCATTTGACTTCTTTGTTGAAATATATGCAGTTGGTCATGAGCAGACCGAGCTAAAACAGTATCAAGTTGACCACTGAGCTCACCACTCTGGCATTCATTAAGCAGTGTACGTGGAAATGAGGCAGCGCTGAGTGCGTTGGTTAAGTTGATTTGTTCGTCGTCTTGTTCAATTGCTCGGGCACTCTTACGAAAAGACTCTGCAATAAGTAAATTCCCACAGGAATCAGCGGCAAGCCGTAGGGCTTTCGGAAAGAGCATGCCAGCTTGTAAGCAGCCAGAAAGTATGCGGCAGGAAATTCCCGCCATCAGCGGCATGCATAGCCAACGTATTCCAGGAGCCAGCGCGCAGCGGCTCAAAAAAAGGCTGCCGCTGAGGGTGCGACGAAAAGAATAGGTCAGAAGTAAACTGCCCCAGAATACCAGTGGGCCAATTAGGGCCGCCCAAGCAGGAAGATAATTGAGAAAGCTGGCAACGCCAACGGGCAGCATTGTCGCAACATGGTAGACAAGAACGGGGTAGGCTAGTTGTTTGATTGTATTGGAGCGAATGGTGTGCGCATGTTCGTAGAAAGCAGCAATCTCTGTACACATGCGCGGTAGATGGCTGCTGGCTTCGCCTGCTTCTATCAGTGCACAAATAAAATCACGTTCACCATCAGTTCGTAATTGTTCGTGTAGACTTTTGCCATTGCGGCAGCCTTCCGCCCAACGGTGACCATCTTGCGCATACGGACTTCGTACTGATGCCAGTTCTATCGCTTGACTTATATCAATACCAGCAGCATAGGTACTGCCAAATTGTCTATAAAATTGAGTAATAGATGTCCATGAATGGCGAATGGTCATGTAGCGTTATTGGCCTCGTTTATTATTACGACGATTTTTAGTACGTTGTTGCGTCTGTTGGGCTTGCTTCGCTATTTTTTTATTCAGGTCAGTTGTGCCAGTCCATGGAATTTTTATTTTGATTCGTTGGCCATTTGCTCCTTCAGCAACGATGCCAAAAAATTCGGCGAGCCTATAAGAATCGGGAACGAGGTTTTTAATTTGTGAAAGTGCATTAGCATCGATAACAGGCCCTTGAGCGAGTTGTTCTATAAGGGCTGGTTTGAGAATCTGTATGACCTTTTTTGCAAGCTGAGGGTCTTCTTTACTGATACCTCTTTGTGACTTAATTGAGCGCATACCTACGCCAGTAATCGTGACGAGAGATAATGATTGTTCTTTACTTGTGGGTGTACTTGGATTTTTTTGGGCTACATGATCAAACAGCGCTAGTTCAGCCTGAATGGTAGCTGATTCTTCTAAGAGGGATGTTTCGCTGAGCTCTGTGATCGTATCACGTATGGCTAAAGCCGCTTCCAGATCACCTGCTTTGGTCGCTTTGACTTTTGCTCTTTCTAGGGCCTTGATTAACAGCGTTTTTTCTTTTGTTATCTGTTTGTCTGCTTTTTGGAGAATATCATCAACTTCTTCTCGGTAGTCAGTCATCACTTCTTGTGCGGCTTCTGGCAACACGATTGTTTCAGCGCTAAAGGTTATGGTGGATATGGTGCTCAGAAGCAGACAAAACAGGTGACGCATGGGTAGGGATCCTCAATAGCGGAAGTAAGACCGCTGCTGGTGTACAAGCGAATCTAACATGAACCTAGGCTATCACTGTGTAGGAAAAACCAACTAGAAAGCTGTCGCTCTCGGCAAAAAAGAGTGGAACAGCCTGACTTCATATGACAAACTCTTGTATGGATGACTTCACGTGTTTGGTTATTGAGCAACAGGCAAACCTACGAGCCTACATTGCAGCCTGTGGTGCTCAGGGAGATCAAGTTGATGATCTTGCGCAAGAGGTCTTTATTCTTGCTTATAAGCGGAAAGATGAGCTGGATCATGAACGTGATCTTGGCCCATGGTTGCGGCAAGTTGCTCGAAATTTATTAGCGAATGAACGGCGGAAAGTCGCTCGTCGTAGTCGTTTATTGCAAGCACATGTGAGTGAGGGCTTAGAAGAGCGTGCCGAGCATACAACTGCACAGCATCTTTTTGAACGCAAAGAAGTGTTAGCTGATTTACAAAAATGTCTGAATGGTTTGAGTATAGATCAGCAAGCACTCTTACGCGGACGTTACGCAGAAGATTTGGATTCAAATATATTGGCTGAGCGGCACAATAAAAGTCCTGCCAATGTACGAAAAATATTATTTCGTTTACGGGCTCAACTCAAAGGCTGTCTTGATAAGCATTGTGGAGAAGGGTCATGATGAATGAAAAACACGTTCATGATTCAGTCAGCGACTATCTTGATGGTACAGGTACTGTACCTGAAGGACATGATCTACCGCTTGTTGTTTTACAGGAGCAATTGTTGATGCATGACCTGCTTGGGCAAATGTATGCGGAGCATCGGGAAGCAGACGCCTTTGTTCGTTCTGTCGCTGTTCGGATAGAAGCAGAACAGGATAGCGGTTCTTTTTTACTTGAATTAGCAGAGCGTTTAGAAACACAGCGGCGGCCTATTTCGTGGCTGTGGTATTGTGTGGCCGTAGCTGCGTGTATTTTGTGTGTGTTGAGTTTCATGCCCTCTTCAGCGCCACGGTGGCAGGGTGAGGGTTTTGTTGCAGGTCGAGCTGTTTATGATCAAACTTTAGCTAATGGTACTCATTTGGTTGTGCAGGAAACAGAGCGTGGCCGATTAACATGTCGAGATGGTTCGCAGTTGTTGGTTACTGGGCCAGCAGAATGTATTATCGCCGAAGATGGTTATGCGTGCAGTCTATTGCGTGGTCAGGTGCGAGCGGTGGTTGTACCACAGCCAGCGGGGAGAACCTTTTCTGTGCAAACGGCAGATATGACGGTGGAGGTTTTAGGGACAGAATTCACGGTAATTTCTAGCGATACTGGTAGTGCAGTTGCGGTGACTCATGGACATGTGCAAGTCGAAGCAGGAGCGATGCGTTATGATGTGCATACTGGCGAAGCGGCAGCGGTCCAGGAAGGGCAGGTACAGTTGCTTGGAACCGCAGACCTTGCGTCAGCACAGGCCGCCGCGATGCAGCAGCGTTATATAGCAGACTTTGAATCTGGCATTCCAGAGGGTTGGAGAGCTGTTGAAATGCTTCAAGAAGGTTTGCCCACTGGCTCACGCGGTGCAGTCCGATCTACTTTGAAAGGGAAACATTCCTCTCGTTTATATCATGAGTGGTTTAGTGGCTTTCCTATTTCACAAGATAATTATCTGCTTTGTACGTATCGATTGCAAACACTGCCTGATGCATATTGGGGTGAGCCTAGTGTTGAGGTAAATATGAGTTTGCGTGGAGAAGATGCGCAAAAGCTGCAAGTACGATGCCGTTTACCGATAGACCGTTTAGATGAATGGCGAACGGTTGCCATTCCTTTACGTGACCTACCAGCACAAATTATGGGTAGTGAGAAAATGTTACCTGTCTGGCCAGACCAAGCCTGTGTGTATCTAGGAATTTGGGCTGATCAATTTATTATTGATATTGATGAGATCCGTTTGGTTAGTGAGTAGAAGCTACCACTCAAGGTTGATGTCACCTGTTGTAATCCAACCAGCTAAGGCAGCAACTAATTGGTCGTTCATATCTTTGCCATCTGTGGCTGTGGCATGGCGTGGGTCAATGCCAACAACACCGTGGCAGGGATGCTCAAAACGAGTTTCAAGCCAATTGTTTTTTTCATACCGAGGACTCTTGGCAACATCTGAATGAGTAATGGTCTCAAGATCAACGGTGTCTGGAAGTAAGTCTAACATCATACTGGTTTCTGCATGGCCGGCATGATCGCCAGTCATGTTTTCCAGACGGTTTTCGACCATAGGTAAGAGTTCAAGGTGGTGCTCTTCTGTTTGCCAACGATCAGCCAGGACCTTGGCAGCAAAATGGTAATTGGGATAATGGCCACCTAATAAAATCGCTTTGGTGTAGCCGTCCTGTTCAAACTGCACAAGAAGTTCTTCGAGCAGTGAGAGCAAGGTGCTTTGTGAAACCATATAGGTATGTGGGTAGTTTCGGCCGCCGGTATAAGTACCAGAGAATATGGCTGGATAAACAATGCCACCAGCTTGTTCCGCGACTCGACAGAGCTGTGCGTGAGCTTTTAAGGCATCTAAGCCAACAGCATTATGGTGGCCATGCCACTCGACAGCACCAATTGGAATATAGATGTATGGTGCGCGTTCACGCTCAGCAAGGATGGCATCTGGTCGCATGTACTCAAGTTGGTGATCTGTTGGTGTTGGCATAGGGAATTCCTTTTACTCCTGTTTTGTATGATGGAGCAAAGGTCTAGCAACCCTACATAAAAAACGCGCCTCATAATGAGACGCGTTTTATTTTTGTACCTATGTTTTTATTGGTTCTTAGCGGATTTTATCCCAGAGTGCTTGGTCACCCCAAGTACCACCGCCAAAGAGCTCGTTCCAGGTTGGCGCAATACCCCAGAAATCTGTCTGGAACACTTGTCCATTTTCGGTAATAGCATACATTTTTCCGTCAGAGCCTTCATCTGCTGGCCATGCGTAGACAACAAAATGTTTTTCACGAAGGTCTGCATTGGCTGTGGTTGCGCCAGCAGGGTCGGTAATGCCACTAGAAGCAGAGCCTGGTAAGAACGTTTGAAATTTCATACCGTCAATAATAACAGGGCTTTCACCTTGAAATGATTCTGGCAGTAGAGTGAGGGTGATGCCTGTACCAACTTGCACACCACCAGACAGTTCATTCAAGAAACCGTACTCACCAACGCCATCACCATCTGTGTCAGTGTAGGCACCTGCTTGGAAACTGGCTTGGGCAGGGAAGGTGCCTGCTTTAAGTTGGGTTTGTGCCATGCTTGCATTGGCAGACTCTTTTGCTTGGTTATAAGATGTTGCTTGTGCAAACTGTTGTTTCACAGAATAAGCAGCAACTGCTCCAGCCGGAACAACTAACATAGGAGTAAATCCTAAAATACCGCGTGCTTCCATTAGCATGCTGTTGTCTGCGCGTAGGCCGCCAATAACATATCCAGTGCTACACGTTTCGCTGAGGCGTTGTAAGAACGTGGTGAGTTGTTGTGCTTGAGATGGCGGTAATTGGCTAAAGGCCATAGAACCAAAGCCAAGCGCTAAACGCAAGACGTCTGGGGTGTTGCTGGTACCCATGAAGGTTGTTTGTGCATAGCTATCCATCTGAGAGACGGCCAGTTTACCAGCAGCGCTGCTAGTAAAGCCGTTGTCACCACCCTTAAGCCAGGTGCTTGTTAAAATAGGATCTGTGCTGATCCACCAGTAATTGTCATCACGGGCTAGGCTAATTGGTAACGGCATATTGGGGATACGAATGCTACTTGATGCCCCAACTTCAGGAGCAGTTTGGCCAATCATACCAAGACCGAAGGTTAATAGTTCGTCCATTTCTGCGCTACGTGGCATGGCAATGTTGCCAGAAGGGAATGGCATGGATGGACAAAGACCAAGAAGGAAAGTACCATTGAGACCTTCAACAAATTGTTCGACGGTAAAGCTGAGGCCAACCATTTGTAGCTGAGCGTTTACCATAGCCATGGTATCTTCGTATGATTGACCTTGTTGTTCAAGAACAGGGGCTAGGAAGGTTTTGAGTAGGTGTACGTACTTTTTGCCTTCAAGGCCAGCAGCGCCCATCAAGAGGGTGTTGGCTGGTAAACGAGCAACTAAGTCCATATCAATAGCTCTACCAACGTTGAGTTGGTCAGGAACAGGGCCATCAGACTCCCAGCGCTCATAGGTGCCTTCTTCTACCAATTTCAAGCTGATGTTGTAGTTGGGTAAATCCCATTCGGCTGGCATGGTCATAGACGGTTGGCCCATGGCTTCAGTAATGGCAGTAATGAGTTTTTGGGCTTTGATGCTATTATAGTGGCCGATAATGTCTGCATCGTGGTCAACAGCAGACCATGGTGCACCAACACGTTCGGTATTGCCGATAACGAAGTAGTTACCAAAGCGGCCCGCAGCAAATTTACCATCAGGAGAACCAACAGAATCGCTTGCGCCAGCAATGGCAGCATCTGAACCACCTTCTTTTTTCAGCTTCGCAAGAAAGGTTGTAACAAGTTCTTCGGTAAGTTGTACTTGAGCCTGTAAGTCTACAGACTGTTCCAAAACATCTGCATCGTAAAAGCGAATGCCAGCATCACGAACAGCTTGCAGAACAACAGCAGGGTTAATGCCATCTTCCGCAAGTGCTTCTTGGCAGATTTCGTCCCATTTGTCTTCAATTTGCTTGCGCATGACACCTAGCGCAGGGTCGTTCCACAGCTTGCCATAGAGGCTATCGTCAAAACGTAGGGCAGTGCGTTGAGCATCAATAAGGTGCGCTTCTGCGACGGGAGTGTTATCGGCTGCAGAGAGCGAGCTCCACAGGCCCGCGCTTAAAGCAAGCGTGCTGGCGGCAAGTGTTTGTGTCAGTTTCATGGTAACTGTCCTTCATGTTAAAATGTAAGGGGCGAAGTCTGACACTATCAAACTCTTACGCAAGCTAGAGTTAGGTCTATTGGCAAGTGTTTCAATCAATACATGCAAAGCAGGAAAAAAACATTGCAAAAAAAAAACTCGCATAAGGCTGTGCGCATAAGCAAGGGCCCTTAGCTCAGTTGGTTAGAGCATCCGACTCATAATCGGCAGGTCCACAGTTCAAGTCTGTGAGGGCCCACCATATAAACCCCTGTAAACATTATGTTTACAGGGGTTTATTATTGGGCCACGTAACGATTTGGTGGGCAAATGTGGGCAAGCGTTGCATGTCGGTGTCGCGGTATGTCGTGAAATGTCGCGGTATGTCGTGAGGTGTCGCGGTTAAGTTGCAGCTATATCTTAATTTAATTATTTGTCTTGTAGATTGTGCTTGGTGCCGTTGGTGGTGATGCATAGCGTCTTGCTATGTTTTTGCGTGACGGTGGGTCTTTTGATACTTTTGATGGTGAGCCCGTGGCCACCATAGAAGAAGACATGAATATATGGCCTACCGTCGCGCAGTTATCTGAGGCGCGGCTTATTTATGTAAGTCAAGACTTACGAGGATTTGCTGTAGATATTCCGCATCAATCGGCAGACATATCATCAACTGACGCGGACGGTATTCGCAGGGCGTATCGTCGCCTTGGTGCTCACTGGTACGCATGGCTCTATCATCGTGTGCAGGACTGGTCGGCATCGTTCAAGATGGGGCAGCTCCCTCTATCTCACTGGCAACAGTATCATTATCGTTTCAATACTTTGTGGCATCGGCTTATGTCGAAAGGCAATGCTGATGCACATGGCAGGGCTATTATCTGTGATTTAACCAGATACCCACTGCCCCAAGTTATACCAGAACATTTCTCCGACCCTGTTTCTTTGTAAGGACCAAGAAGTATGCAGATGTATTCTATTTTTACCCTTATGCGGCGAGCTTTTCGGCCACGCGCCAGCGCTTTTCCGCGCATTTTTGGCCGCATATGCCCCCAAAGGTACTCCCTAACGGGGGGTATATCTTCGTCGGGCCGACTTCTCGCATTTTTTTGTGTATGTGGGTTGGTTTTTTGGGGGGTCATGGGGTCATGAGTGCTGGCGGCGGGATTGAATATATTCGGAAGGTGGCGGATGCTGCGCTTGGTGATGCGGAGGGCTTGGTTTCTCAGTGGTTGCCAGATGGCAAATTGAAATCTGGGGAATGGTGGGCTAGGAACCCTACGCGGGATGATCGCCATGCCTCTAATTTCTCGGTGAATATCGCTAGCGGTAAATGGAGCGACTTGGCCAGTGGTGATGCTGGGCTTGATTTGGTGTCTCTGTATAAATTTATTTATGGCGGTACGATGATGGAGGCGGCCCGTGCGGTTGCTGATTGTTTGGGCGGTAGTTTTGATGCTGATGCTGCCCCTGTTAAACGGTCGTCTGATGTGAAGAAAAAAGCAGAGCCGGAAGATAAAAATATATTGCTGTGTCCGGTGCCGGATGACGCGACAAGCTACGCCAAAAAATTAAAGCATAAAGATTTTGATAATGCGCACGCTTCGCGCTGGTGGGAATATCGGGACGCTGACGGAGAATTGCTGCAAGTAATTATGCGTTGGGATATTGACGGCAGAAAAGAAATGCGGCCTCTCACGTATTGGCGCAACCCCGATAATGGGCGGCGTTTTTGGCGGCGTAAAGGGTTGCCGATTCCTCGGCCTATTATGGGCTTAGATTATTTGGCCTCGCGGCCTCATGCTGGTGTCGTCGTGACTGAAGGCGAAAAAGACTGTGCTGCGGCTCGTATTTTATTACCAGATTTTGTTTGTGTGTGTTCGCATAACGGTGTGCGTAATGCTGACAAACACGACTGGTCCGCGCTTACGGGCCGTAGTGTTATTTTATGGCCGGACAATGACACGGCAGGCAATGATTTTATTGCGGGCTGGGACACGAAGAACCGTGAACACCGCGCAGGACTGGCGGAGATATTACACAAGTCTGGTGATATTCGCATTGTGGATATGCAGCAGCTCAAGCTTGCTTTGCCGTGTGTGTGGCCAGAGAAAGCGGGGGCCGCTGACCTGTTGGAAATGGGCGAAGAAATATGGCAGAGCGTAGATTTAAATGAACGCTTTTTATCTAACGATATTGCCTTGCCGTATGCTGCGGCATCAAAACAGGAAGAAGGCCCCGTGCCGCCCGTTTCTGAAGACATGCCGGACAGCGTGGGATACGATGATTGGGAAGATTTAGCGCTTTATGAAGTTGACCCACTAGAGGATTGTGGGCGGGAAAGCGCTCCGCGCGAAATGGAGGTTGCCCCCGAATCCATAGAGGATGCTGGCCCTGTTTCTGAAATACCTGCCGCATTATTACATCCTGAAAATGTATCTAATAATGAACATGGGGATGCTGTCGCCTATGTTGTTAATTGGTTAATAAGTCGTCACATTACCGTTGATGCTTTGCTTGGCTGGCGCAATGATATTACCGGAAAACATGTACGTTGTGATGATAAGAGTTTAGCCAATTCTATTTGTCATTCTTGGCGTGATCGTGGCGCAGATATTAAGGGCAAAACAGTTGCGTATGTAAAAGAGATTTTAGAGGCAGAGCAAACAAAGTGGCGTAAAAGACGGCATGATATGATAGTTGGCCAACTCATAAATAGACCAGGAACGGACGAAGGAAAAGAGGCTCTAAAAAACTGGATTCGATCGGTAACGGGTGACTGCACAACGGAAGATTATTTTGTAATGATGCATTGGCTGTGGATGGTCAAGCGCTGCATGTGCGGCAAGTCAACCTGTGATGAAATTATGCCAATTATTTTTGGCGTACAAGGTTCCGGCAAGTCGTGGGCAACAGATATGTTATGTTCTGTTTTGTATGAATTGGTGGTTGGCATTGACGTGAGTTATTTAATTGATGAGCGCAAGTCGCCTGTCTTGACCTCGGCCTATATTGGTCGCTGGGAAGAAATGACAGGTGGCCGTAAAGCGGACATTGAAGCGCTGAAAAATACCGTGACGTGCCCAGAGGTCAGCTATCGCCCGATGGCCACAAATTCCCACGTTACACAAACCCGCCTTATGTCATTTATTGCAACCTCAAACCAAGAGGTTGATACGATGATCCGCGACACAGGCGGCGCTCGCCGCTTCTATCAGTTGACCACCCCCGCGCGTTGCGATTGGGGTTTATTAAACGAGATTGACCCGCTCATCATTTGGCAGGCCGTTAGCGAAGATGATCCGGCCCCGATTAAAGAGGTGCTTAGTTCTGTTCGTGCTATGCAGGAAAAACTTGTGCATCGTGACCCCGTGGCCTTGTGGCTGGAAACAGAACAGTGGCGAGGCTTGCGGCTTGAGAGCGCGGACTGTGAACGTGGCCGCGTTTATGATGAATATAACCCACAAGACGGCGTTACTTTTACCGAATTATCCGACCGCTTCCGGCACTGGTGTACTATCGTTGGCCAGCCGTCTATGGACAAGCGGCTGCTTGGGCAACGCCTGAAGGAAGAGGGTTTTGTTGTCCAGAATAAACGGCTGGATTCTGGGGGCTCTCGTGAACGGCGGTACTTTAGGCCGATAGAGGCAGGAAGCATGGCGCTTGATGATTCGCCTTTTTAGTGGGGCGGTTCATGTTCCGGCACGCAAAGGAACGCGTGCGCCTTTTCCCTGTAAACCCTTTCTTTTTAATCGGCTACAGGGGCGGTACGCAATGGAACCATCAAGGCCCCGATACATACACATGCATGCGCACGTAAGTAAAAAAATAAATGTTCCGCTAAGTACCAGAGAGATAGCCGCGAAAATTAACCGAGAAATATGGAACAATATGTCTTTCTCTTCCCGTTCCGCCCCTGTTCCACCCGTAGGAGTTCGTTAAATGGAATTTGACACTTGTGAAAAATTGGGTGAAGCCGTAGGCGTAGGCCGTAGGCGTGTAACCAAGTGGCGCACAGAGGGAGCCCCGCAGACATTAGATGCGCAGGCATGGTATGATTGGCTCTGTTCTAAAGGGAAATCTCGATACGCCAAGAAATTACAGGCCAGTTTGCCAGACACGACCCCTATTTTTGGGCGGGAAAGCGCTCCGCGCGAACAAGGGTTGCCCGCAGACGGTGGGGCCCAAGGGGCGCATGGGGAGTACGAGCAGGGCGCATTGTCAGATGAAGAGTCTGATTTAGGTCTGTTGGAACTGAAAAAGATCAAGTTACAAGAGGATATTGTTTCAAAGCGCCAGCTCCGCCTCAAGGCTGATAATGTGTTGATGCATATAGATGATTTTGAGAAGGCCATTCAACTGTTTGGTGTCCATGTTGTGAAGTCTTTAGGTAACGATCTTTGGAATGAAATGCGCCCCGTTCTGGATGCTCTTTCGGCCAGTGATCGCCGCCGCTTGCGTGCCGCGCATGACCGTGGCGTGTTGTCCGTGCGTGCGGGATTATCACGCAGCACCCGCGATGTGCTGATGAGCCTCGTTGATGCGTAAGCATTTTATTAATTGTCTTGTTGATGCTTTTCTTGTGCCCGTGGCTCCGCCGATGGCCCCTAAAGGGCTCATGGAGTTTTTAGATGGCATTTTGATACCGGATGAATTAGAGCCGAGTGTTGTCCGTCCTTATGAGTTAGATTCACACCCTGCGCAACGTGAGTTCATCCGCGAAATAGAGAAGCGCAGATATAAAGAATATGTTTTAATGGGGCCAGTGCAGGACGGAAAAACGCTTGTTGTTCTGTTTGTTATGCTGTGGACCATCGTTGAGTTGCGTCGCCCGCTCATGTATGGCCTGCCAGATATGCAGTTAGCCGGAAAAGTATGGCGGCAAAAAATACGCCCCGCCATAGAGTCAACGGGCTTTGATTGGATATTGCCGGAAAAGGGCAGGGGTTCAGAGGGCGGAACCGTTGAGGATATTTTATTTGCCACGGGCGTAGTTATGAACTTTCTTGGCGCTGGCGGCAGAAATGAAGCGGCACAGGCTTGTGTCACAAGTTGGTTGAGTCTCATTGATGAAATGGATGCGATAGCCGCGCGGATGTTGCCGCTGCTGCTAAAGCGAAATGAATCAGCTCTTGATGGTGTTACTATTTTAACCAGTACCATTAAAGATGATTTTAATTCTAATCTGGTAAATTATTATGAAGATTCAACGCGGGCGGTCATGCAACACCCATGCCCATACTGCGGAAAGTATCATGTTTTAGAGTGGGCGAATGTTTTATATGACGATACGGACGATATAACGGCGCGAGAAACAGCTCGCCTGCGGTGTCCAAGTTGTGAAAAAGAATATGACGACGATTTGCGCATAGATTGCGCTATGGATGCGGTGCAGGTTCATGCGGGGCAGAGTGTTCGCGATGATGGTACGGTGACTGGCCCTCTGCCTCGTTCTGCTCGCTACGGCCTGCGGTGGACGGCCTTAGATTCCCCTCGTCGTAATCTTGGCTTGCTGTGTGTGCAACATCGCAAGGCACAGGTTGCCATAGACAAAGAGGGTGATCACGAGGCGATGCGTCAGTTCTGGCGAGATCAACTCGTTCTGCAATACACAGAAGACGAAGAGATTTTACTAGTCCGAGAAATGGAATTAGCGGCTCGTAGTAAAATGGCTGCGTTGAAAAAAGGTGTGGCTCCAGATCCAGGCGAGGCAGATATTTTAGTTGCGTCAGTAGACGTACAGCTTCGCCGTTTATATGTAACGGTCATGGCCTACAGCTCAAAAGATAATCGCTGGTGGGTGGTTGATTATTGGCTGGATTCTATTTGTGGCGCTGGTGCAGAGCCAACAAAAAAACAAACACGGGCCGCCCTTAACCGCGTGCAAGAACGTATCAACGAAGGCTATACCCGTGTAAGTGGTGAGCACATGGCCGTACAGCGTGCAGGCGTAGACACGGCCTATGCGGAAAACCGCGACGAAGTAATTAAGTGGCTGCATGGCCGTATCGGCTGGCATGCGCTGCGTGGACGTTCTGCAAAACAAATGGGCGACACAAAACAAGGCGATGGTGGCCTTGGTGTCTGCAAAGAGCGCTTAGATGGATACGTTGCTGTCTATCGTCAAATGAAATCAAAACCGCGCTGGAATCAATATGTTCTCAACGTGGATAACTTGAAAACGCTTGTCATGCGTGGCTTGCGTTCTGATGTGGATGAATCCGGAGCTGGTCAAATTCCGCACGGTGAAGCAGCAGACGGCGAATTTATCCGACAAGTCACCGCAGAGCGCAGGGAAGAAGGAACGAACGGGCCTAAGTGGAATCCTATCCGTAAGGAAAACCATTATCTGGATACGACGGGCTACTGCATAGCGCTGGCCAAGTGGACCATATTGAAAGGTCCTGCTTTGTTTATTCCAGATGTGGCGGCAGAAGATGAAAATAATTCACAAGACAATAAAGCTGATAACTGGGTGGAGTCATATTAAATGGATAATACAGCATGGAATCAAGGTGAAGATACAAAATTGGCGGAAGTGGTTTGTTGTCCGCGTTGTGGATCTGTAGACGTGCGATTTAGAGAGCGCTTGGGTGAAAGTATCGGCAGTTGGTTATGCTTGGCCGGAGACTGTGGTAAACGCTGGCGCAGGGTTTTTACAGAACGGCATCGCGCCCATTTATTTATTAAGCCGCAGTGAGTAGCGAACATGCCCCGTGGATGGGCATCACCGATAAAGAGTTTCAGATATTTATTGCATCAAAAACAAAGCCCGCACAGAGCGAGCAGAAAAATAAGGTACACACAATGAAAACAACCGTCACCGTATTTCGTGATTCTTTTGGTAGCGTGGTTGCTCGCGCTCATTCGTCTATGCGGAGAGAGGCTTTGCTTGCCGCCTTCCCGCCAGATGTCACCGCTACCCGCGAGCAGGTTGGTCATAATACCGAGCGCTTTCGCTGTCATCCGTATTTATCGGCGCTTATTGCTGGCGATAATAAGCGTATGATCTTAAAGCACCTTGAACAAAATGAAGGCACTGCTGTTCCGTTGTTATGGGCAGATAAAAACATAGATAGTTTTATGGATTTGTTGGTCGATAAACATGTTCGCGCGGGAAAAGTTGTCCGGCAAAAAGACGTATCAAAAAATAGTCGTTTTTATCATATCACGGAAAAGGGTCGTCAATACCTGTGGAAAAACTCGTAATGCAGCAATACGGCATTTCTGCCGTGCGCATGTATTGCAGCAGTAAACAGCCCTGCGTATGGTGCCGCTCTTATGACAAGTAACGCCTCCATACAAGCAGCGATAAGCAGCGCCCGCGCCTTAGATATAGCTCCCGATGATATGATAGCGCTCATAGATAAGGCTATTGCTGCTTCTCTTGCATCTGGTGATTTGCCAGTGGTAAGCATGGGTGAGGGGGGCGGTACTCTGTCGTTTACCTCCATTACTGACATACAGAACGCCCGTAAATACTGGGTTGCCCAGAGAAATGCTCAAAACGGCGGGGTGCTTTTTTCTCAGGCGGATTTTTCCTAGATGTCTATTTATATAATGGGATCAAGCGCTACTAAGCTGACAGGTCCGCGTCATTTGCTCGGAGATGAGCGCGACGCGTGGATAACAGACCCGCTTGTCGATTGGACACTTGAGGGGCGAACGCTTGCGGCCTATTCGTGGAACCTTGTTCAGACAGACCCGTATGCAGCCGGATTATTGGAGGCTCGTGTTTCTCTTATTTTGGGTGAACGCGGCTTGTTGTTTAAGAGTAAATATCAAGAAGATGAAAATTCGTCCACAACGCAGCGGGAGCTTATACAGCGTCGTAAAATAAATAAGCTCGTCGCATCGTATGATAATGCGGTTAATGCAGGGGCTAAGCGGTCCCGTTTTGATGTAGAGACAACGCTCGCCATATCGCGTGTTGTTGCTGGCGAGTCTTTCGCTGTGCGTACATGGAAGCCGAATCGGCGCTATACTCCGTGGGCTACCGCGTGGCGAGCATTAGACCCCATGCGTGTCGGTAATCCGAATGGATTTGTAAACTGGCAGCGGGTTATTGCTGACCGTGAAAACAAATTGCCAGCTATGCCTGCTGGGCATGTTATATGGGAAGGCATCGAGCTAGACAAAGAGCGTGACCCTGCCGCCCTGTGGGTGCGAACGGCATCTAAGACAATGGGCGAGCCAGATACTTTTCAGCGTATAGAGTGGTATAGCACAACGGGCCGTGTGAATGTTATTCATGATTTCAAGAAACTACGTCCAGAACAGCTACGCGGATTTTCTGAATTTACCCCTATATTTCGCAGCGCCAAGCACCTCAAAGGAACAGCAGAGGCTCATGTTGTCGGTAAGCGGGCACAAGCCTGTCATCCATTATTTATTAAATCTACTGACCCGACCGTTGCTCAGAATTTCAGTAAATCAGAAGATGCCTTAAATCCCAAAACCAAGCTCTCCGTTGGTATGATTGGGTTCTTGGGTGATGACGGTGATGTGATTACTCCGAATTATTCCTACCAAGGCAGTGATTATCAAATGCACGTAGAGACAGAGCTGCGGGCTATGGCTTCTGCATGGGGCCTTGCGTGGCAATGGGTACTCGCGCATGTGAAGGGTGTCAGTATGGCATCTGGCCGCATTGCCTTGGATCGCGTAGAGGCAACGGGCGGCAAGTGGCGTAAATCGCACACGACTAATGTTACCTCTGTAATAGATCAATCGTATTTAGATGAGGCTATCGCCCGTGGTTGGTTAGATGTTTCTTTAGAGGCTGCCCTTATGAGTCGCTATTTACCTCCGCGCCGCATGAGCTTAGACCGGAATAAAGAAACAAATGCGCTAGAAACGCAGGCCCGTATGGGTCGTGACCTTACGGGTATTTTTGCGGAATTAAACCTAGACTTTGAAGAGTCCATTTTAGAACGCGCTGAAAATGAACGTTTTATGAAACAGCACAATGTCAGCATTGAGTTAGTTATACAGGCTATCCGTGACTCCGCGACAAGCAGAACGGATGCTGAACACGATGATATAGAAGACGATGAAGACGATGAAGACGACGAAGAAAAAGAGGAAGACGAAAATGAAGATTAAGAATCGCGTTCTGCCTATTTTGTGGGCCATGTCGTGTGGTCACGTCCAAGACTTTGACCAAAGCCTTGCTGAAATGAAAGAATCGTGGTTATCTGCTGACCGTTCCGCTAAGCATCCAATGGAGCAAGCAGAAGATTTCTTTCATGGCCGGAAAGCATGGCATTCCATAGAGATGCAAGGGTCTAATGCCGTCATTGATATGGTCGGCCCTTTTATGGCTCGCGTTCCTGTTTATATGCGTTGGTTTTCTGCTGATGTCGTAGATATGACGGAAATATCGGCGCTTATACTAGAAGCCAATGCAAATGAAGATGTTAAAATAATTATTTTGCGCATTGATAGTCCGGGCGGAACAGTCGCCGGAACCGCAGAACTTGCCGCCGTTGTCGCTGCTTCAGAAAAGCCCGTAGTTGTTCACGCGCAAGGCATGCTTGCCTCTGCTGCGCTCTGGGTGGCTGCTGCCGCTGATAAAGTTATCGCAACAGAAATGACCTATGTTGGAAGCATTGGCGCATATCGAGTGCTGTATGATTACTCCAAGGCTTATGAGGCTGTCGGCGTAGGTGCCTTTGTTGTGTCCAGTGGTGGCGTAAAGGGCAAGGGCGTAGAGGGAACAGAAATAGATCAAGAAACAATAGACGACGCGCAGAAGGATATAAACGCAATAAATACTAAATTCATAGACCATATCTCTTCTGCGCGTGGTTTAGATCGTGAAAAAGTAGTGTCATATAATACCGGAGAATGGTGGCTGGCAGAAGAGGCGAAGGAAATGGGGCTTATTGATGAAGTCGTTCCGAGCTTTGATGTAAGTGTCGCCGCTGCTCCAGAAGAAGATATCGCGGAAAATGAACCCGCAAATAATACTCAATCAGAGCGGGAAGAGTCCGCAACAAACCAAGGAGAGCATACCATGCTTGAAACCGTAGCCGTTGCGGCTCTCGTCGCAGCACACCCAAACCACGCCGCTCATATAGTGGCTCAAGCAGGCAAAGGATTAGAGCAAGATGCTATCCTCGCAGGCGTTACCCAATTAGAGCAGGACGCGGCTGTCGCTGCTGTTACTGAACGTGCGGAAAAAGCAGAGGCAGATAATGCCGCTGCTGTTACCCGTGCAGAAAAAGCAGAGGCAGACCTTGCAACTGCAAACGAACGTCTTGCTAAGTTAGGCGATGTGGCCGAGGTGCCGGACGATGTTAATCCAGATGGCGGCGATGCATCTGCTGGCGGCATGATTACTCAGGCCGCATTCGAGAAAATGGACCACGCTGCGCAAATGACCTTCATGGATGGCGGCGGCACTATTGAGGGGGCAGCGGTCCGCCCGTCTTAATTCGTTTCGTTTTTCGTTAAACGCTCTTTCTTTTATTTATTTAATCCTCTACGGAGAAAACATACAATGGATTTATCACTTATTAAATCGTACCTTTATGGTGGCCTTGCCCCGTTGCGCAATGCTGCGCGTGGTATGGTTGCTTCTGTTAATTCTGACTTTGACATGCAAGGCGCAGAGCTGGACGAAGAAGTTGATATTCTCGACTTCAAGGCCAATGGCATGATGGATCATGCCCCTGCGGCTGGTGCCCCTGAGCCTGTCGGCGAAAAGGCCCCGACTGTATCCAAGGTTAAGCTTACCCATGATAAAGATTATGTTATTAAAGTAACGGCGCGTGACGCTGCCATTATCAAACGCATAGGCTTTGAGGAGTGGTTAAACCGCATGGTTACGCTCGGCATTATGAGCTTTCTGGACGCAATGGAGACCTCTCTTACGGGCCTGCATACTCAGGCAGGCTACGCGGTTGGTGTTGCTGGTGCTAATCCGTTTGCCGCTAATTTTGATATTATGTCAGACCTGAAAACAACCATGACCACCGAGCTTGGTTTACCAGATGATGACTTGCATTGTATCATTGGCGGTCCGCTGGAAAACGCGCTCCGCAAGCAAGACTTATTTAACCAAGTCAATACTGCCGGAACAGACCGCACTTTGCGCAATGGTGAATTACTGCCGCTGCATGGGTTCTCTCTGAAACCATCTTCTAAGATTCAAAGCCATGTTGCAGGCGTTCCTGCTCCAGCGTGGAGTACCAATGGTGCAGGCTGGCTTGCGGACGAACGTATTATTGGCATGGACGGCGGCACGGGCCTTGTTAAGGCTGGTGATGTACTGACCTTCGCGGGCGATACGCAGCAATACGTCAACAGTGCAGACTTTAATGCAGACGGAAACCTCACTTTGAACGCAGGCTTACGCAGTCCATTGGCGGATGGTGTAGCTTCTACGATTGTTGGTAATCATACTGCAAACTTAGCCTTTCATCGCCGTTCTGTGGCCTTGGCTATGCGTCCACCTAATATGCCGCCACATGGCGATGCCGCTACGAGCGTGGAATACATTACTCTCGGCGGTGACGGCATTCTTGGTAAAATGACCTTTATGCTTGCGCATTACGGCGAGTTCCGCCAAGGCAAATATGTATTAAGTGCCTTGTGGGGTGAGGCCGTTACTGAGCCAGAAGGTTTCTTTAAGGTCCTGAGCTAAGTTCCTGTTGTTAGTGCGGGATGCAGGGCTTGCCCTCGGAGGGTTACTTCCTCCCGCATTAACGGTGGTCCTTTTCCTTTTTTACAGAAAGAAAACATTATGAAAAAAATTAATCTTATTCATCCCGTGACTGGCGATGAGTGCCGCTGTTCAGCTAGTAAGCTGGCTGGCTTTTGCGCTGCTGGGTATGAAGTTGCTGAGGGCCAAGATATTCCAGAACAAAAGGTGCTGGTTGTTGGTAATGGTGTCAGTGTTGAGTCTTTGCAAAAGGCGCTTGCTGATGCTGTTCGGACGGCAGCAGATGCGCTGCATCGTGCGGAATTGGCTGAGGCTGAGGTTGCAGAAGTAAGAGCAACTCTTGCTGATGCTCGGCGTGAATTGCATGCCGTTGGTGCCCGTGCTGAAAGAGCCGAGTCTGCCCTTGCTGAAATTGCCACCGCTCCTACTGAGGCCCTAGAATCTTCTCAGAAACCAAGCGACGATGACAAACGCGACGACTTGAAAAAGGTTGCGCATATTGGCCGCGTAACAGAAAGAAAATTATATGATGCTGGTGTCTGTACCTATCACGCTGTGGCGAATGCTAGCGATGATGTCTTGTTGTCTGTTGATCTTGCTGCTGCTGACCTTGCCGAATTGCGCGAGTCAGCCAAGGCTTTGTGTAAATAATTATGACCCCGTTCCAGAAAACATACTTATGCCGCGTGTGGCCTCGACTCCTTGCCCTGTGGGGCGAGGAAATCGACTACACCGCCGAGGGAATGGAACCTGTCGCTGTCGAGGCAGTCCTCAAGACGGGAGCGGCGGACCGCGAGCATTTTGGATACACCCAAGGTGTAAAATATGACGGCGTTCTGAAGGTGTCTACTGAAGATATTGAAACCGTGAGTATTACGGATTCATTTATTGCGGCGGGCGTTGATTGGCGTGTAAAAGCAGTCTTGGAAAGTGGGGCCGTACACGTACTTGCGGTCGTAAGATATGAAACAGAACGCACAGGCGTTCAAAAAAGTAGGAGGTATTCTTAGTGGTAACTCCTACAGGTATTTTAGCCGCGCCTCTGGCCAAGCTTGCGCTTACCATAGCGGCAACAGAGGCGTTTCAGGCGTGGGTTGGCGCTGCTAACTCAGTAGAAGCAGAGCAATCTATTTATTTAATATCTGCGCCGAAGGGTGCGGAGGCTCCCTATTGTATTATAGATTTTACCGACGACTTCATGCGTGAGCGTTCTTGTTTGAAAACAGGTGTTCCGTTTGCTGGTTCTGGTAATCTCTTTGCGTATTTTGGCGGTGAGGTAGAGGCGGCGTTAAACGATACGGACGCGGCTTTTTCTTTCCTTAATCCAATGGGCGCAATTTTGGAGGAATTAGAATTGCTCTCTGGTGCGGTTTTGATTCCGTCCGCAGAGCATCCGCAAGGATTCAGCTATACCTCATTTGATGAGATTCATTTGATGGAGCTTGGTCGTACAGATGAAGACCGCCGCAAGAAAGGCTATGATGCCTTTGGTGCTGCATTTATATTATCGGTGAAGCGTGTCTCATGAGTGGTGAAGCTGTAAGAGTAACAGGTGAGAAAGAGGTGATTGATGCGCTGCGGGGCCTTCGTGATCCAAAGGCTTTGGCGACTATCACCAGAGCGAGTGAAAAGGCTTCATTGCTTCAGATGGAAGCAGACGCAAAAGCGCTGGCCCCAGAAAAAACAGGCCGCCTGCGTGACTCTATCGGCATTGTGTCGCGTATTGTCAACGGCGTTATGTCGTCGCATGTCGGTGTCCGTCTTCGTTTTCAGAGTCGAGGCGGGCGCAAGTACACAAGTATTAAAAAGAGCTTAGCGGCTGGTGATGATGAGCAAAACGTACACCCCGTGCTCTACTCTTTTTTTATTGAAAAAGGGTATACTAAAAGCGGTAAGGGGAAGCGGTTTTATACGAATCGACATGATAAAAGAGGAGAGTGGCGTACTGCCAAGTCTCCGAGAATTGCTCCGCGCAATTATATCGGAGCCCCATTTGATAAACATAAAAATAAAGTGCCAAGTAAGTTCGGTGCACATTTCATGGCTGGTATTCAAAAACGTGCAAAAAGATTAGCAAAACAAAAATCCAAGAAAAAAGCAAAGAAATAAAAACTAACAAGGAGTAGTATCTATGGCAACAACACGAACAGAGGGCGTAGGCGCGGTATTAGAAGCTGCGGTAACGCCTTTTTCCCCTGAAATTAAGACGCTGTCTTTACCGGAGCGAGCGCGTGAAGTGCTGGACCATACCCATTTGGGCAGTGTTGATTTTACCGAGAATGCGCCCGGTAAATTAAGGGACCCTGGGCAGGTGTCGTTTACCTGCGGCACCGATCATACCCTTCGTGGTATAGAAAGTAATACGCCGGAAACGTGGACGGTGAAATGGCCGTTGGAGGAGGGCGAGGCAACCCCTGCACAACTTTCTTTTACTGGTTACGTGGTTTCTTTTGGTGGCGAAGAGTTTTCTAAGGGCACGCCGCAGGATCAAAGCGGAACTATTCAGGTGCAAGGCGACTTCACTTTTACGGCAGCAACGTAAGGACACGGCGACATGGCAAAGCCAGAAGAAAATAGAACTGCGGCGGCAGGGGATACGCACAACTTTGATACTATGCATTTGATGTCAGATAATATCAAAGTAAAATTAACGAAACCGCTGCCGTTGGATATGGAAAAACTCGGTAGTATTAAGATGCTCAATGTGGATTGTGAGCCGCTTAAAAAGAAGAAGGCATACAATCGTCGTCAAAGCGTGAGCTTTTACGCAAACAACTTGCGTGTTGTTTGTAACGCTGTGTTGCGCTGCCGTACTACAGGCCAGCATGAGCTTTTTATTCAAACCCCTTTATTGGAGAAGGTAGATTATGTCTAAACAGACTGCAAAGGCATTGCGTAATGCCATTTTGGCCGCTGATGATTCGGCGGATGTTGTTGAATTGGAAATTCCAGAGTGGAATAAAACGGTTCATTTGAAGCCCATGAGTGGCGGTGATCTTGATACCTACGAAATCGCTTATAATGACGAGGCACAATGCAAAAACATTCGAGCGATTGCCGCATCTCTTGTGCTTTGTGATAAAAACGGTGAAGCTCTATTTACGGCTAAAGATGTTCCGGCCTTGTCGAAGAAGCGCGGCACTGCCTTGAACCGCATTTTTCAGGCTATCCACGATAAGGGGTTAGCTGGGTCCGTTGTTCAAGCGGAAAAAAAGTCAGAGACGGAATCCAAAGAAACTGGTTCCGAATTGTCGAGCGAACAGGAAACATAAGCGTTGCTGACGCAAAGAAAAATATATCAGCACAAGAGTATTGCGATTGGTGCGCGCTCTTCGCCTTGGAAGTCGAGGAGATGCACCAGAAACCCAAAGATGCGCTCCAAGATAGGGCCGCAGCTTTACAGCGAGCAAGGATAGAAACCAATGGCAGCAGCGGCTAATGTCGGTGAAGTTAACGTCGCGTTAAATGCAGAGAGTTCCCTGTTTGTGAAGGGTATGAAAACGGCTGCAAAGGGTGCTGGTGTTGTTGGTAAAGCGGCGCGTGTTGCAGGGAAGGGCGTTCAGCTTATGCGTGGTGGCCTAAAGAAAGCTGGTGTGTCTGCTCATGGTCTCCGTAAAGGCATTAGCCTTGCGGCCGCAGGAATGAAAAAGGCTCATAAGGCCGCTGTGAAATTAAGTAAGGGCCTTGAGAAGGGCCTTGCTAAATTTAAGAAGATAGGTGCTGCTGCTGGTGCTGCTGGTGCTGCGGTGATGGCTGGGTTAGCTGTTATGGTGCGTGGTCAGCTTGGTGCCATAGACGCGCAAGCAAAAATGGCCGACCGTTTGGGTATTACCAACGAGGCCTTGGCGGAAACCACTTTTGTTGCTGGTCAATTTGGTATAGAGCAGAGCAAAGTATCAGACATGATGAAAGACCTCACCGAACGCATAGCAGACGCAGCGGCAAACGGTGGTTCTTACGGTGAAGCCTTAGACCGTATCGGTTTATCAGCGAATCAACTTATTGCGCTCCCAGTAGATCAACAATTTAATAAAGTAATTGAAGCTATGGGTGGTCTGACAACACAGTCAGATAAAGTGTTTGTTGGTATGGAGCTGATGGCTGATGCTGGCTTTGCTGCCGTCAATATGGCTGATGCTGGTGCAGAGTCTCTGCAAGACATGCGCGAGGAGGCTGCTCGGTTAAATATATCTGTATCGCGCGTAGATGCATCAAAGGTGGAAGAGGCCAACCGTTCTCTGAAGAAGGCCAAGGCAATATCGCAGACATTTTCCCAACAGCTCACCGTTGGCATGGCTCCGTTAATTGAAGCGGTGTCTTCTGGCTTTGTTGATTGGGCAGCAGGTATTGGCGGTTTCGGCGGTTTAGCGGATAAGGTGCTGAGGTTTACGGTTAGGGGTGTTGGTAAAGTGATGGATGCGTGGCACGGTCTTAATATGGCTTATGAAGCTGGCCGTAAGGGCTTAGCAATGGTTTCTTTAAAGACACATGAATTTGTTCGTAATGTTGTGATTGGATTTAACTATATAAAGGGTAATATTGGCGGCGCTTGGGATTGGATAAAGGCAAAGGCTGATGTTCTTTTTACTAAGCTTGGTTTGATGAATGATAATTGGAGCGAAGCGTTTACGTATAGCCTTGCCTCAATTAAGGAGGCCTTTGGCGAAACCGTTATGTCTATGGGCCAGTTGGCTATAAGTTCCAATCTCAAGGGCCTAACGGATATAGGAACGGAGGCAGTGCATGCGGGCTTTGACGTGTGGAATGCTGCTCAAGAGCAAAAAAAAGCCTCTGCCAAGATTCTTTTTGATGGATCGGAAGAATTAAAGGAAGCGCAGGCTGCGCTTGTTGAAGCCGAGCGCAGCCTCATAGATAATGTTGATGTTAATTCATTGCAAACGCCTGTCCTTGATGAAAAGATTGCCACCTTAAAAAGCGTTGTTGAGGAAGCTCAGGCTAATTACAATAACCTTGCACATACTGAAGAGGAGCAACGTACATCTGGTTTATTTGAGGCAGAAGTGGGTCGTTTACAGGCAGAATCGCAACTTCGCGCAGCGGCGCATGCTGAAAAAGCGGCAAAGAATCAAGAGGATCGATCGGCAGAGTTAGAAGAATTGCGTAAGCATAATGAAGACAAGGCCGCAGAGAAGCTGGCCGCAGATTTAGCAGATCAACAACGGCAAGACCGTAGTATCAATTTTATGACAGCGGCATGGCGTGAAGGCTTAGAGGCTCAGAAAAAGTTTACAAAAATGCATTGGTCAGAACAGGCTAAGACTATTTTTGGTGAGATGCAAAACATTACAAACGGTACTGCAAAGACCAATAAAACAATGTTTAAGATCAATAAGATAGCAGCGCTGGCAAATGCTGGTATGAATACGGCTTCTGGTGTCAGTAAAACATTATCAGCATATCCGTACCCGTGGAATATCCCGATGGCTGGCTTGCATTTGGCTGCTGGTGTTGCGCAGGTTCGGTCTATTAGCGCTTCGTCTTATGGTGGTGGTTCAGGCGCTTCATCTGTCCCTAGTTCTAGTGTCAGTGTTCCAGCAATGGCTGGTTCTGCTGATAGCGTAGTCGGCACGGAAAAACCTGAGTCTATAGAGCCAGATCGTTATTTAATGTCTGCTCGTAGTGACTTTGATGTGCTGTCTGGTATGCAACATATGCAGGCAATCCGCAACGGATCATTAAATGCAAATAATTCACCGCTGTCATCTGTTTCAGAGGTGCCAACAGATTCCGCGCGTCCATTTTCTGAGGCTCGCGCTGTGGCTGCTGATGTGGTGCTAGGTGAGTCTGAGCGGTTTGGAACTTTAGTGGTCAACCCGAGCGATGGAGACGGGGTTGTGTCGAGCCGTTGGGTTGCAGACAAATTTAACGAAGCCGTAGAACAGGGCCACCCTATAACAAGGATATTGCACAGCGTATGAACAATTTGCCTTTAGTGTTGTATAATAATATCTTGCGGTCCGGCACCGTGACGGCGAGTAGTCAAACGGTATCAGAGCCAGCCGTCTATGTGTCTGATTGGCATGTCTCCACGCGCTGGCTGCCCGCCGTTGATGGAGTTTCTACGCTTACGTTTGATAGTGGTGTCGGCAATACGGCTACTGCTAACGCCTTTGCCCTGTATCGGCATACGCTGCATGTAACGGGTGGGACTGTGGCGGTTGAATGGTCTGATGATGGGGTGGCATGGTTTGATCTCTTGTTGCCATTCACGCCTGTGTCGGCGCGTGTTGTTTTTATTACCTTTGCCGGAAAAACAGCGCGGTATTTCCGTATTAGCGTGGATGAAACGCCAGCGGGTGGCCTTGGGTTGGTGGCGCTTGGTGAAACGTTGGAGATAGATAATGGTTTTCGTATTGGTTATTCTGCCCCGCATTTTTCCCGCAATGTGCGTACAAAAGTGCAGCAGTCAGAAACTGGTTTATGGATTGGAAGCAGCACTATAGACAAGGGGATTACAGGCGTATTCCGTATTCATGATGTTGACGAATTTTGGGCGTATGATTTTTTGTTGCCGTTTATTGAGCATGCAGAACGTTTCCCGTTTTTTATGTTATGGAATGAGCTAGATTATCCCGATCGTGCGGCAATTATTAGGAGTGTAGAAAAAAGAATCCCCCCATTTTCATATAGTCATTATGGCCGTATTTCTGGCGGTTTTAAATATAACGGGTGGGAATAAATGTACGATACGGAAAAAGCTTTAGCGGGAAGGTCGCCGTACACCATTATAGAAATAGAGTCTCCGTATATTACGGATGTGCTGGCCGCAGAAAACCCCGACGGCTCGGGGCCTTGTTATAATACGCCTGCTACTGCTCGCGGGTTTACGGGGTATTCTGTTGTAGATAAAATATATACATTTGGTGATGTTGATAAACAGGTGCCTGCTGGTGTGTCTTTGTTACCGTCGCTTATTTCATTCTCTGCACGGTCCCCGCGCATTGCCCCTGCGAAAGCGGAAGGAATAGGCATGCGGGGTGGTTGTAATATTATTATACAGGACCATCCGCACCATGACATTGATACAGACCCCTACGTCTCAGAACGAGCATACAACCCACGGGATCGCGGGAGTTATTGGGGGAAATGGCTTGCAAGAAATCCCTATTATCAAGGTGTTACATTACGTGTCCGGCAAGGTTTTATTGTTGATGGTGTGTATAGTCCAGATAATTTTAGAGACGCTACCTATCATGTGGAGCGTATTAATGGGCCTGATAGTAATGGCCGCGTTACTCTTTCTTGTAGTGATGTGCTCCAGTTTACTGATGGTGATCGTGCCCAGTGCCCTCGTGTTTCTTCTGGTCGTTTTCTGCATGAGCTTGCTGCCGGAGCTACCATCGCAACCCTTACCCCATCCGGAGCCGGAGCCGCATACGCTGCCTTCGGAATAATTCGCGCGAGTGATGAGTTGATGTTGTATACCCGCATTGATGATGTTCTCACTCTGACTCGTTCCGTTTTTGGAACGGAAGAGGAGAACCATGATGCAGATACTCGTGTGCAAGAGTGTGTGTACTGGGATGCGGTCAACGTCTTGGATATTATTTATGATTTACTGGTCAACCATGCGGGCATCAATCCGTCTTTTGTTGATCTGATGGAGTGGAAAAATGAGTCTGGTGGATGGTTGGCGCTCTATAATTTAACCGCCATATTATCAGAGCCGGAGGGCATTAATGATTTGCTGGCAGAATTAAGCGAGCAGTGTCTACTCTATCTCTGGTGGGATGCGGAGTCGGCTAAAGTTCGCTTGCGTGCCGTTGCGCCATATATTGGTGATAAGGTCGCTGTCAATGATACCTATCATATACGAGACAAGGCCGGACAGGTGCAGCATAAAGTCAGTGATCGCCTGACCGATGTTGTTGTATATTTTGGCCTGCGTACCCCCGTGCATGACTTAAAGGAAGAGGCCAGTTATTATGAGGTGGTAGAGCGTGCGGATGATGAAGCCGCTAGTGACTGGGGGAGTCGTAAGGTTCGTACCATTTATTCGCGGTGGTTCAGCCGTGCGCAGCGTGTGTTGGTGGTGGCTATGTCCTACCGCATAGCCACACGTTTTAGAGATGGGACAAAAAGCCTGCCTATAAAAATAGACACAAAAGATGATGTGATTGTGGTCGGTGATGTCTTGTCTGTAACCAGTGACCGCTTACAGGATGGCTCGGGGAGTGCCGCATCAATGGCTATGCAAGTTGTAGAGGCCAAGCGTTTAGCGGACGGTGATGAGCTGGCTTTAGTAGTTGAGACGTACAGTTTTCTAGCACGGTACTGTTTGATAGCAGATACCGATATGGCCGCCGTCACCTATGATACCGCCACCGACGAACAGCGAGAAATCTATGGGTTTATAGCAGACGGCACCAACACTTTTTCAGATGGATCATCCGCATACGTTATAGGATAAAAAATGCCTCATACATACTTAGATATTCCCGATGCAATTTTAGGCGCAGGTCAGCCGCTCAATGTGGTGTGGACGGTCCAGATGAGTTGGAACATGCAGGCCATAGCAGGGGGGCACGATGACGCGCCCAAGATAGCCGTTGATTTGAGTGGAAAAACAGCGCTTGCTACAGATAATACCGACACCACGCAGGTATTGCGCCCAGATGGCACAGGTGGGGTTGTGTGGAGTCCAGATGGCGCGGTAAATAATGAGGTGAAGCATGCGCGAACGGTTGATAGCAAGACGGTGTCTCTGTCCGGATTATCATCTGGGGTTTGGCATGTGACAGCGCATGGCCGAGAAAATGCTGGCGAGGTTAATATTGACGCTAAGCAGCATGGCTTGTGCGTCGTCTCTGGTGGCTCTATTGCTTTCCAGTCTACTGGCACCAATGATTCATCATCCGTGCCGTCTTTTACGGAATCAGTTGATAGATTTTCATTGGCTGGCGGTGTTTTGTCGTGGGAGTCTGGCGTTGATCGTGTCGGGAACTTTCGGGTGCTTGTCGCATCTCGCGTAAAGTAATAGCGGCGTTTTTGCCGTCGCTTGGTCTTTCTATCATTGTATCGCCTTTATCGTTTCGCTAATGATAGATATATTTGATAGTATTGTTGCTTCCGTCGTTGCTGCTATTGTCGGTGCTTTTGTTTGGCTGCTGAAATCTTGCGCTCGGCAACGAGCGGCTGCGGAAGTAGTGAAAACCAGAATTTCATCGGTTGAAAAAGATGTTGATGAGCTGCGGCTTAATTGGGAGCGGTCTGAAAACCGTTTGCTTGATGCAGTTC
Organism: Planctomycetota bacterium; assembly: GCA_016745075.1. GTDB lineage: Bacteria > Planctomycetota > UBA11346 > UBA11346 > UBA11346 > JADGDD01. The sequence goes on from JADGDD010000005.1 coordinate 272,582, forward strand.
GCTCCATGCACCATGAACAAATGGATAAGCTTGGCAGGATGGAATTGCGTATAGATGGCTATCAGCAGCAGGTGTTTGATTTAGCAATGCGGGGTGAAAGCTAATGCGCTGCATGCTGTTGGCTCTGCTGTGTGTTGTATGCGTTGGCTGTGTCCCGCGTGTGTTGTCTGATGATCAAGCTCAGGTGGCGGCGGAGGTCAAAGAGGGTGCTCTTGCTTTAGAAGTTGCCCTGAATGCTGAAGGCGTGAACGAAGAGACCCGCCGCCGTCTTGCGCAATCCGTCTGTGATAATTTACAGGCGCTTTTTACGCATTTAGATTTGCCATCCGCAAAAGCCAGTGCATCTGATTTGGTGAAAGAATTATTTATACAGCCAGCCATAGACGGCACGCCGCCGCTAACGCCTGCAACAGATACCTATGAAAAAGAAGCCAAGCAGAGCCGAGAAAACCCGCCTGCTGGTTCGTCTTTGTGGCTGTGGGTTACTGGTGGACTGACTGCTGCCGCTCTTGTTGTTTTGCGTGCTAAGCATGGCACAGGGGCGGCGATTGCTGGACTTGCTGCGCACATGTTGCCGCCATATCTGGGCGGCCCTGTTGCCGCTGTGACCAAGTGGTGCTTGGATGCTGGGCAAAAAGAGAAGCCGGAAAAAGATCCCGTTGCGCAAACGTGGACGGGTATGGGGAGCGATATAGCATAATGGCCAGTTTTACCATTTCCTCAAGTCAAACATGGGCAGCTTTCCGCGCAGGCGCGGGGGCTGCTTTTGCACACAATGACGATTTAGTAATTAACCCCAGTGTGACCTTTACCTTTGATAATATTGTTGATCGGATTATAGGGCAGGTAACGAGCAACGGGCATACGGTTGTGGACGGAACGGTGAATGATGTGGCCGTGATCGGCTCACGGGCTGAAGAAATAAACGTAAACGGTTTGGGTTCGTTTACCGTGAACGGCAAATGGAAGAGCATAGGCACGACTAACGGCACGGCTAGTCAAGTAATTGCCAAGCCTGCTGCGGGTTCGCATATTGGCTACCATAGCCATATATCCGGCCTGTGGATAGAGACGGGCCGCCGTATTCTATTCGATAATGAAAACACCGCCCCCGATGCTGGCCAAGATGCCTACACGCCGCAAGTAGATGATTATGTTTGTTTGCAATCAAACCCCAATAAACCATTTGGGCAAATAAAGGCTGCTGGTGCAAATTATATAGTGGTGGATCATATACACGTTGGTGCCGTGGTGGATAATGACCAGATATGTATTGTGAAGGATACAAAAAACTGGGGCCTTGATCGTGGTTTTTCGCAAGTGTGGACCGCAGACGTGGACGGCACACATGCTAAAGAGGTAGGTGTGTATTCTCGCTGGCATAATGCGAACGGTTTTTCTCGTACCGTTTTGGATTATGGAACGGGCTGGGGCTGTAATTGTTTTCAGCAAGAGTTCGGTACAGATATTACTTTACCCGATGGAACAAACGGCAACTTGCCACCGAGTGGTTGTGATATCCGTATCCCCAATGTATATTTTGGCACATCAGATGCGGCCTTTACTGTAGAAGCCGATGAGGATTCTTGGTATAGCCGTTATAATTTAGAGACGGCAAACGGTGGTGTTGTAAACATCAACTATGCCAATCTTGGCGGCGTTATGTTTTCCGATTATTCAGCCAGTGCGTGGGATATGTCGCATTGCTTGGTGCAACTGAGTTTTGGCGGTTCTAACTGTGGTTCTGATTCTGTGTATACAGATATCATTGCAGCCCATTCTAAAGGTAATAATCAAAATGGATCAGTATACGCCATTGATACGCCAAATAAAACGCGCTATGTTGATTGTACGTTTGCTTATCAGCAAGATGCAACCTACCCCGTAGATTTTGAGCCGTGTTCGTGGGTTGATTTTTACAACTGCGAATGGATCGGGCACAACACCGCAAGTAATGGCGGTTTTTTTCTGATTACTAATCGGAGTCCAAAAGTTACAGCAAAAAACATTTTGCTCGCAACTGGTGCCAGTACCATAAACACCGCAACAGACGTACATCTTGAGACTGTTTTATTGCGTTCATGTGTTAACGGCACACTGACCACTATGGATAATCAGTTGCAGGTGTCTGGTTGTTCCAATGTGTATCTGAGTAATTTTTATGATGTATCAGAAGATGATGTATGCGATGCGTCTTATATTAAAATTGTAGACTGCGCAGACGTGCGGGTGCGTAATGCTGGCATGATAGATTACCCTATTTCTTTGAAAGACAATGTGCTGCCGCCTGTGTTTGTGGATGGGCTTTCGCGCGATATAGAAGTGGCACGCGTTTATTTTGTTAATTCTGGCGAAACGCGTTTAACCAATATGACCGTGCCGCAGGCTAATCTTATTACTTTCCGTGATTGCCAGTTGGATGATGTGGCAGGTGCTAATATAGAAAACTCTAATAGCGTATGGGATAATGTTATGTTGTCCATGGAGCAAAGCGATTTTTCCACCTCGACCAGTAATGTATTGCTGACGCTGAACTCTGGCTCTGGGGGCTGTCATCAATTGTATGGCCGTTACTCTACTAGTAAGGGCGTTATTTATCACTTGGGCCAGCATGTAACCGCTGCCTCTGTGTCTCAGGTATCCGCTACCAATATCACCTTTGAAAAAAACGGGCGCTGTTCTGGCGTTTCTGGTTCTGAGTTAATTATTTATGGCCAGCATAAAATACGCGGCGTGACGGGCTTTGATGGCGAGTGGCAAGAGTGCGACGGTTCCGACCACGGAGAGCGCGGAGAGCGTGATTTTTCCAATATATCTTGTGAGTATCGCATAGATGGCGGTGCATGGACAGCGGTATCTTTTGCCAATTTAACAGCGGAGGTTTTACCCGTTGCCGGCTTTTTGTTAGATATGCGTTTTACGTGGAGCGGTGCAGAGAATTTTATTTGCTTTGGCCTGTATTACGACACAAGCACCACGGCCCAAAAAGAGAACCTCTTGCCAATAGACCAGGAAAGCTACGCGCTGACTTTGAACGGTCTGCAAGCGGGTTCTGACGTGGTTATTTTGGCAGCAGGTACGCAAACCGTATTGGCCGCAGCGGATCAAATACTTGGCACGTCCTATGTGTTTGAGTATCAAGCCGTGCAAGCTGTGGATATTGGCATCATCAAGCAGGGCTACGTCACGCAATATATTTACGGCTACAATTTGCAGGCCGTAGATGCTGCTATTCCCATACAGCAGCTTGTGGACCGTAACTATATATAAAACGAAAGGGGGTCAGTCATGGCTAAAATAACAACACGGGCGGAATTAAATGTTGGCACGGAGTTACTTATAGACGAACCAAACCGTACCTATTCACTAGTGGAAGCTGGTAATTTGAATGCAAAGGACGGTTGCACATGGCAGGCCCTTTATTCTAAGTTTGTAGATTTATGGGCTACGGCCACCTATCAAGATTCGCCTTTCCCTATGAACGCCCTCGATGCGCTTTCTGGTCAGTATCAAGTTGGCATTGATGCGGGCGGTAATCCTAATGGCTGGGCTCCGGCTAACCAAGCAACTAAAGACCGCTTGCGGGACGGTGGTGCAGAGTATTACGATGATGCGGGAACCTTGCTCATGGTAGACGCTGGCGTTGTTGGCCTTGGTTCTGTGTCTGCTGGTGCGCAATTATATTACCAACGGGACGCGGCGGACGCTCCGACCAATTTTGTATTTGATGACCAAGCCAACCAGTGTGTGCAAGTCTACGGTGATGCTGCCAATGGTAATTTTGACAAGCGTGCATTTTTCAAGGCGTTCTGCCGTGAGCAGGGCAAGAAGTATTCTGATTCTGTTTTGGCAGATACGGGCAAAACGGGCACGGGTGCATTCATTGTGAACATGCTGCTTTCTAATGAAGACGATTTGAAAATTTCTGATTTAGATGCAGAGATGGGCAATGCTCCCTATGATGCTATTACCGTGACCTATTACGGCGTAGACCAAAACCGTTTGATAGGTGGGGTTAATTATCCGTTCCGCGTTATTATTGAAGGCAACAATGCCACCTTAGAACAGATTTATACAAAGGTGCAATACTTACTCCGCCAAGATTCAGACATTGATTCCGGTGCGGGTTCTGTAAACGGTAAAACCGCAGCGCTCTTGCTGAATTTCGTGGGCGATGAATTACAAACCACGCAAGGGGTGTATGTCGATAATATCCAAAGTGCAGACAGCAACCGTATTGTTTTCCAAGATCAAAACGGCGTAAACAGGACCAACCCATTTACCGCAGCGGGCGAGATGTCTTTCAATGCGGTTATGGTGGGTGCTGGCTCTAGCTATCGCCTTATGTATGCAGACATAGACGCGGACGGCTCTGGCGATGGTAACACAGATGACGGCGACACAGACGACTATGGCCAAGCGGACGCGGTGACGGTGCTTGATGCAACAGATGCGCCTATCACTGGGGAGATAACGGCAGGTACTATTCCGTTTACCTTTGACTATGACGGCGACATAGCAGGCGGTGACGCGGCAACAGACAAGGCCGTTGTGCTGGTGGGCATTCGTCCGAATAGCTCAAAATTCGCTGTTGCTACGGGCGTGCTAACGCGCTCCAAGGCTATTAAGCTGGCCTTGGTAGCGGAAGCGGATCGGGCTTATATTTAATGCTGTTCTTGTCTGCTGAAAAAATAATACGGCTGGAATCCTTCACGGTATCGGCTGCGGAAATATGGTCGCGCTGGGTTGATTGGGTAGTGCAGGGGGATAATGCAAAATATCTTCCGGCATTGTCTCAGCTTGGCGGAGAGCCGCCCGTTGATTTATATATTTATTTGGAAAACGGCTGGCGAATAAAGCCGCAAGAAGCCGACGGCCTTACACGGGTAACGGGCAACCTGTTAGTTGCTGGTGATCCGCAGGCGAATCCTTTTGTGGGCATTGATGGTAATTATTCCGCAACCGTTTCTTTAGAGGCTCCCGTAAAGGCTACAGCAGTAGCAACGGGCGGTTCTGCATTAACGGCAGAGCAGCACAATAAATTGATGGGCATGGTTACAGAAATCATGGAATACAACGGCCCGTGACCTTTTTGGAAAAAATACAAGCAGCTAGCACCCTGCCAGCAGATGCAGGGCATACCCTGTGGGAGCATATAAGCGCTTTAGGCGCTGGCGTGTTTGGCAGCAGTGTAACGAGCGCGGACGTGCAAGGCGGCGCGTTTGTGTCCGTTTCTGGCGGTGTGAGCGTGCGCATAGATGCACATACAACAGTGGAGAAAATAGATGGCTAAAAAGTGCGGCAGTGATGAATTAGTTTCTGGTAATGATTTAATAATTACCGTAAATGCTACCCTAGACGGTTCTGCTAATTTTTCAGGCTTCAGTATAGAGGCCGCTTTATTAAATAGCGAGCGCGTGGCCGTTATTGATTTTGTGGCACAGGCAGAAACGGCGGACTGGGAAACTGGAAAAATACGCTGCAAGTTTCCGCGTACTGATGACGCAACGGCCATTCCTGCTGGTACATATTATTTAGAGGTACGGGTAACGAATCCAGCGGGTGAACGTGTTTCACTAACGCCCTTCCCTGAATTGACCGTTATCCAAGGAGCCACTGTGGAGGTGGTTGCATGAGTCGGTACGTTTATTTAGAGCATTTGTCCTCCACTGAGTCCATGCAGGCGCGGAATCGTCTGGGTGCAGAAACGTATACTTTTGATGGCTCTGGCGGTGTTGCTACTTTGGACTATTCGGCTGCTACTTGCACCTTGGATACCACGGGCGGCGGCTGGGCTGGGTTTGTGACTTTATTTAAGGGTAGGACCGGAAATGTAAGAAATGTAAACGCGGCAGAAATGTACGGCTCTTTGCTAGAGTCTGCGTACCAAGGAACGCTTGTTGCCTTTCGTGTGTATTGCAATGGGACGGCTGGCAAGACCATTAAAATACGCATAGAGAATGACACTGGAACATGGCTGCAAAATGCTGATGTTGTGTTGGCTGGTGGGCAAGAAACTATTAACTTTGCGTTGTCTTCATCCTATCCAAACATGAACCGTATTGTTATAGAGGCGGGTGCTGATTCTTCGTTAATTGTGACCGCTATAGAATTAGATATTGATGATCATGTTTTTTCTAATTCTTATGAGCAAATATCATTCGACTGTTTCACGGGCATGCTGCGGCTTTTTGAAGAAGATACAAACCGTGTTCTTGATACAAATGCATTCGACTATGGAGAGCGCTATACAACCGCTATGGGCGGGGCGTTGGCCATGATGTTGTATATGGCAGTGGAACGTGGCTGGGTGTCTTTGGCAACAGCTCAGGTCAAGGCGGCTGCTCTTATCAATCAGATGTTGGCCGCCCCGAATGTTGGCGGGTGGATGGCGCACTTTCTGAAGGCGGCTGCTCTGACTGCTGACGGTTCAGAGTATGCTACTGTTGATACGGCCATAGGTATTATTTCAGCGGACATTGCCGCCCGTGGCCTTGGCTTAACAGCAGAGGCGGCAGCGGTCGCTGCGCGTATTCAGTCTTTGGATTATTCGGCAACTGATTTTATCCACGGAACACAAAATAGATTGTCTCATGGATACGATAATGACGGGGTGACGGTGGTCCCGTATTATTGGGATTATTGGGGCGCTGAAGATGCTATCACGCAAATTGTATATTGGATGAAAGAGCCCAACGCTCCCGCTTTCAGTGTTCCGCGTGATCCGCCAAGCTGGAACGGTGTGGGGGCATGGCAAGAGATGGGGGCACTTTGGTTTGCCAATCTTGGTGTGCATGACATGCAGGACGCGTGGGGCGTTAATTGGAAAACTGCCCGCATTGATTTGCGGACAGAGCAAAAGGCGGTTCATCCAACTGCTACCCTATACGGATACTCCGAGGCGGAAATTCGACGCTCTGAAACAACGACGGAATACTGGGCTTTTGGTTCTGGTGGTGATCAAGGCGCGGCTGTTACGACTGACGGCGGCGGCTATGGTCCATGGGTTACGCCGTCTTTTTTATTGATGAATGCGTCCAGTGATCCGGTCAATGCTTTGGTGGATGTGAACGAGGCTAAGTTTCAGGCATTGACCCGTCCGTATGGTGTCGCTGAGTCGGCCAAGCTGGATGTGGGCACGGATTCAACTGTAAGTGTCCATTGGCGGCAGTCGTCTTTGCGTCTGTTTTTTTGTTCGGTCGGCGCTTATCACGCTGCGTTGCAAACAGAAATCCCTTCGCCTGTAAACCCGATTTTTGCAACGGCTGCAAGCGGCTTGCTTGGTGCTGCCGCGAATCAGTACGCCCCTGTGATTGGCGGCGGCCTGCCTGTTGGCGATAAAATAGCAATAGATACCTCTCCTGAAAGGTCCGTAATTATGAGTAATAGCACAGAACATATAGGCGATGCTTTTCGGTGTTATGCCACGCTTGTTACCCGTCGCCGCGATACAAACGTTGTGGAGGTTTTTAATCTTGTAACTGGCGGCGTTACGGCCCTTTCTGCTGCTCTGGTATTTGATCCCACGGGCGAGGAGCTTATAGATAAGCCCAGCGTAAATAGTTTGCCTGCTGATTGGGTTAATGGTCAAGTGTACGTTGAGTTCACAAGCGAAGAGCTAGGCCTGCTGAATCTTCGGCGTGGTTATTATCGTGTACGGTGGACGGCAACTATTGACGGCCAGCCTGAAACATGGGTAGGGCAAAGGTTTTTGGCCGCTCTCTGATTGGTAAATTCTACCGAGGAATGGCATAATTTACCGCAGAGGGAAAAACAGGGGCACCGCTATGTATACATGGCGCTTTTTGTTTTGTTCGTTATTTTCGTCTTATTTGTGTTGTTTATGGTGTGACACACTCAAGGGAGATTCTGCCCTCTTTGGGTAATTATTACCTTTACATGGTAAAATTTACCATACACTACAACCATACAGCAAGCAATAGCGCTGACTTTGACAACTGATAGACGCGGAGCAACGGCACACAAACACAACCAGAGCAATTCTGCTCAGGTTAAGCCCCTAGGAGAACGCCCATGCGTTACTTAGAAGATGCCGCCATTGTTAAGACTCAGTTCGAGGATGCCGATTTTTGGCTGATACGGAAAGGGTCATACGACATGGTTGGCTGTCCCACTAAGACCTACAGCCCTGAACATATCGGGGTGAAGGTCACTAGAACTGATGTTCTGGTTCCTGATTATCTGTACTATGTTTTTCTTCACTTTTATAAAAAGGGATGCTTCAAGCCGCTAGCACACGGTAGCTTGAAACTCCAGCATATAAGGGTGTCGGAAGTCAAGCGGATCAAGTTTCTGGATTAGCACGACAGGGGGGAGGGCCGAAAGGCCCTTCCCTTATTTTCCAGCGCATGGCGCTCCTGTTATGGATGAAAGGAAGAAAAAATGTCTGATAATTCACAGATAAGCAACCGCGTGCGGGAGGTCATCGGATCGCGCCGCACTGAAGAGCTTCAGCGGTTAATGGAGCGCACCGAGTGGCGGCATAGAGCATGCATGGCGCGGCAATGGATCGCTACCGCTGCCCCAGAATTGCGGGGCCGTTATGACGTGTACGGTTTTGAATCCTGCGGTAAGTCCGTGGTCCGTATTTTGTTAAAAGATTAAAATTTGGGAGGGGCATATTGCCCCTCTCTTCCGTCCTCGGTAAATTCTACCGTGTAGCGGAATAAACTACCGTATTCGCAATGAATTAAAGCCTCCATGTATACATAGCGGCAAGAAAATAGCCCTGCATTTTGGGTAATAATTACCTTGATCGGGTAAAGTATACCATACACTACACACAGAGAAAGAAAGAGAGGTTTCCATGGGTATTCAAATACCGCTACCAAGTCTTGAGGTACAGCAGATGGTAGCTAATTTGCATCAACAGGTAGAGGCGCTACAGCGTCGCCTTGCAGCGGAAAGGCCGGACCCGCAAACCCTTCCGGCATCACATCAACGATTTAAGCAAGGCTATGTAGAGCCGGACCTAGAGGAGTTCCTACAGGTACTTGCTGAGCTTGGCGATTTATCAAATAATAAACAGGCGGACTTTTTCGGCGTAACTCGTAAATCAATAGAGAACTGGAAAAATGGAACGAATCGCATTCCATACACCGCGTGGCGCTCTTTGCTACTTGAGCTTGGCCGCGTGTAATTAGAAAAAAATACGCTCTTAGTGGGCGTGCCGTTGTTTCGTAAAATGCCCCCGCAAGCGTTGTGCTTGCGGGGGGTATTTTATTTTTTTGTATGTCTTGTCTATACCGTATGTCTTGTCTTTACTTTGTGGTGGATTTATGTTGTCTTCCATTTTTTTTAAGTACGGTGCAAACCTCCCTCTTGTTGAAAGGTTATGTATGACTCTGTTTATTTCTTTAGACCTCAAGCCTGTGTGGGCTTGTGTTTCTTCTTACTACCGTAACTTCGGCGCTTTGTTGTTCCGTCTACTGGCCTTAAAGGCGCTTTTTTGAAACGCTTGCTCACTGGTGTAGGGGTTAGTCAATTTGCTGTTATATGGACTTGAGTGCTTTTTCTATATTCATCTTTTCGTAATGTTCCTGTTTAGCTTCGTCTGCTGCTCGTATTGCGGGGTCAGTTGGCGATAAGTTAGGATCATTAGGATAAAAGCTGTCTTCATAGATGATAAGTGTACTTGAAAGTTGATCTAGGCGGTTTGTTCGTTTTTTGCAGCAAATGGTTTCTAGCCGTAGGTGTTCTTTTATTGCACGAGCTGATTCACGGAGCACTTGAGCGTCTTCGTCGAAAAGAGCCTTTCTGTTTTGTTGCTGTATAAGCTTTTTTTCGCGGCATTGGTCAATTTGAAGTTTCCATATGGCAGGGTACGTTAAGGCCCACGGTAAGAAGTAGGTAATGAAAAGTGCTGATAGAAGTGGGATGATGAATACCGTGAGATAGTGATCCTCAAAGCATGTTTTGACGTAGTATATTTTGACCGCAGGGTGTTCTAGCGACAGAGCGGTGAAGATAATATCGTAATTGAAAGCAAGCCATGAAAGGATATATGACCCAATGAGTGGGTCTTTCATTCTGCGATTAGCTTCTTTTTTCACTTCGTCGGCTGGCATGGTTCGTTCCCTTTTCTGTGGATTATTTTATGCTATCAATCGACTTGCGCTTGCAAATTGAGATATGGACAAGAGTATCCGTAAGTAGACGCTGATTGAGTATGGTGCCTGTCTATGTTGCTATGAGGGGGCTGTAATGGAAGAGGAGAGAAAATGCCTGCACCGTTGGTTGATTTGAATTTAGGTGGGTTAGCCAAGCCTGCTACGGTTTTGATTGAAAGGGTCTCTGATTTTGTTGGCGGAGCGTTTGCGCCATATCAAATGAAAAGGATGGTAGAGGCAAAAGCAAATGCTGATATTATTGCTGCTGGAGCAGAAGAGCAGGTTTTGGGGCTTAAGGAGCGCTCTCAGCACCGCCGTGAAGCAGAGGCATTGAGACAACAGGCCAACATAGAGAACGTGTTATCTAAGGCCCTTCCGCAGTTGAATGAAGAATCAGACCCATCACAGATAGATGATGATTGGTTGGCTCACTTTTTCGAGAAGTCCCGTAATATTTCAGATGACGATATGCAGAACTTATGGGCAAAGGTGCTTTCGGGTGAGGCTAACGAGGCGGGGAAATATTCAAAGAGGACGGTGAGCTTTCTTTCGGACATGAGTAAGAAAGAAGCTGATCATTTTAGTTGTTTATGCCAGTTCTCAGCGGTTTGCGGAGGGGCAGGTATAGCTTTTGTTTTTAACAAAGAAGATGGTGTTTATAGGGAGAACGGGCTGACTTTTCATGTGCTTTCGGATGTAGAAGCGATAGGCTTAGTTGGTTGTGAATACAGCCTTGGTGTTCATTTGAAACTTAACGGTAGGGGAGAGTCTGTCGTTTTCGAGTATCATGGGGAATCAATAGCCGTGTCGGTCGATAAGGTCATCGATATTGCAGGGGGTACTTTGAAGGTTGGCTGTGTTAAATTAACACAAATGGGGAGCGAGCTTTTTTCCGTTTGTAGTGTAGAGCCTGTTGATGGATTTGTGGATTACGTGAAAGATAAGTGGAAAGATTTGTTAATTGAAGAATGATATGAATGAAGGAGTGAGGCTATGAGGTATTCCGATATAATGAATAAATCGAATGCAATTAAGGAGAAGACAAAATATGAGCTTATTGGAGGTGTGTTGCGTCGATTAACGGATCAAGCAATCCGACTTTCTGTTATTGTTTTATTTTTAGTTGTTGCATGGAGATTGGCGTGGTCTGAATTTAACCTTGATTTGACCAAGTTTGATTTTTCTGATTTACTGGCATTGCTTCTTGCTTTATTTGCAATGAGTATGTCTGTAGCATTTTATTTTAAGTCTACTGATTCTAGCAACCTGTTTTATGATAACATTTATAGCTTTACGCAAAAAACATCTGAAATATTGGGGAGAATAGAAGAGCGCTTTGATGAAAGGCTAAAACATATTGGAGAAACTAATGAGCGGATAGAGTCGAGGTTTGACAGGTCTGCTAATAATGCGGAAGAAATAAAGAAAGAAGTGGAAAAGAATGAAGATGAAGAGGGGGTTTCTAGAGAAAAGCTGGAAGATGTAAATAGAAAGCAAGAAGAGGTTATAGAAGATTTACTTAAACGTGCTAGGTTGGAGGGTGATGAAAAGGGCGACATTCTTGATAAAATGAATAAATTGGCTGCTGAAAGAGATGAGGCACGAGAGAAGATAAGAAAAAGCGAGAGGTCGCAAAGGATAATGAATAGTAAACTGCGCGAGCTTCAGCGTGAGAATAAGCGTCACAGTGTGGATGAGTTGGAAGTTCTTCTGGATGTGTGTCATCACCCAGCACTTGTTGAACACCTAAAGAAGGGCTATATTCCATTAGAGGAAATGGAGAATCTGAGCGATGTTATTAAAGACTTTCCTCCTCTAGTTATAAATGTGCTTATAACTAGAGGTATAATTAATAGGTCTCTTCAGTTGTTGCCAGAGGGGTTTAATGATCTGCAAGAATTATACGGATGTTAGACATGCTTGTTCTTTTATGTATCCTAGAATAACCCCGCTCGTAATCCATGCCAGCAGGCAGATAAGTATTTCTTTCATCGCCGTTTGCTTTGCATTTGAATATAAAACAATTTGTTTTGTAGGTCGTGCAGTTCGGCAGTAATGCGGACCTCTTCATCTATCAGCTTTATGTCAAATTGTTTGTCTGAGAGTGCGAGCAGCCGCTTTTCTTCTCTGGCGGCAGGTCCAAGTATTTCAAGTGTCTGTCTGGTAATGAGTGTTGTGTCTTTGAGCTTTTCGTTAGTTTCTTTGCGGAGTTGTATCAGGTCGCAGAGTGGCCGCGCATCAGATATTGCTTTGAGTTTTACAAGCCTGTTTTCAATGCGTTTTATGGTTGTGCGTACAATTTTTTCTTTAACGGTTATTGTTTGCGGCATGGCTTATCCTTTCGCGTAGCTGGGCGGCTTTTTGTCGTAATTCTTGAAAGCGTTTGTAGTGTGATTTTTGTTGCCGTTCGCGGATGTAATAAATTTCTCGCATGACTTCATGAAGCTGTTGCTCGTCTTCTGTGGCTGTTGGGCTCATGCTGCTACCGCTTTCCAGTATTTTTGAATAAGCCAGCTAAATCCATCGGCACACGCGCGAGCGTCTTCTAGCGCCCCGTGGTGCTTCTGTGCGGCTTCTTCTTCTGTCCAGTGGCCGCAGGCTGTGGCTAAAGATTTGAGGCCGCAGCTTTGTTCCTGTTTGCTTAAAAACAGCCATGTATGAAAAAGGTTCATGGAGCAATGCCAATGGTAATCCAGTGGAAAGTCCATGCCAACGGTGTTTTGAAATCGTTCTAGCATTGACTTGTCAAACGCGGCGTTGTGGGCCAGCGGCACCAGTTGAACAGCGTATTCTATGATGGTGTTGCGTAGCCATGATTTTATGAGGCAGGCGGCTAGGTGCGGTTCTACGGCTCCGCGTTCGGCCCAGAGTTCCGGCGTATAGCCGTTTATGGCAGCGGCTTCTGGGCTAACGGGGCCTTGCGGTACAATATAGAGTTCGAGCTGGGATTGTATTGTACTCAGGTCGCTTGAGAGTAAGCATAGGCCGATGCTGATTATTTCAGCTTTTGGGTTTTTGAGGGTGTCGGATGTTTCGGTATCTATAGAGATGATGCGTTGCGTGGTCATATTTGTTTCCTTTCGGTACTTGCGTTTAATGTTGTTGTTGTTTACTGGGCACTCAGAATAAAAGGAGTTTATTATGGGAACTGAGTATAGGCAGGGGTATTGCAAAGATTGTGAGAAGCGCGTTCGCCTTGAGCGTAAGGGGACTAGTCATATACTGCATTTATTGTTGACTGTTTTTACCGTTGGGTTGTGGTTGCTGATTTGGATAGGGTTGTCTATTAAAATGGGCGGGTGGACGTGTCCGCAGTGTGGCGGTAAAAGGGTTCTGCTTAAGCGGTTGTTTCGTGCTTTGCCTAAAAATACCTAGTAGCGTTTTCATAACTGCTTCCTTTCGCTGGTGTTGCGCCATTCGTCCAGTGTTTGCAGTATTTCTGGCGTAGAAAATACCGTTATTTTGCTGCGGTCGGTAGACCAGTTGCGGACATTTTTGAAGAGCATGTTTTCCAGCGTGTGGCTATCTATTTCGTCAATTTCAGCCAAGAGGGCGTTTAAGCGTTCCACGCGTTTGTTGCTGTCTGCTCTGGCTTGCGCGTCTTTTTCTTTTTGTGCTGCGCGTTCGTGGGCGCGTTGTTTTTCGGTGTTGGCTTCCCGCTGGTGGCGTTTTGCTTCGGCTACTGCTCTGCTGAGATCAGACTTGCAGGGTCGTAGCCGTTCACCTGCATCAATCCGCTTTTTTTTGCAGTAAGCTATGGCTGCGTTCAGCATGGCTGTGTCGGTGGTGTCAGATAAAACAATGAGGTCGTCTACGTCTTCCGCAAATACGCACAGGCCGTTTGTGAGAAACCATTGGATGGTTTCTTGTGGATGAGCAGTTAAGGGCTCGGCATGCATGCATGCGTCTTTAAAAGGACTAGGTATAGGAGTAATAAGAACCCGTTCTTGTTCTGCATCTTGTTCTACTTTCTGGAACACAGGGGGGCTGCCTTGTTCTACTTCTTGTTCTACTTCTTGTTCTACCGCTCGTCCTACGTCTTGTTCTACTTCTTGTTCTACTTCTCGTTCTACTTTCTGGAACAAGACGGAATCTTGTTGGGTGTCAAGGAATCCGCAAAATTGGTTAATTTCTTGTTCAGTGAATGGGCAAGCGGGCTTGTATTTACTGGCAATGCTGGCTCCACCAATAACGCATTCCAGCCATCCGCTGGCAATGGCATCTGTACGCGCTCGTTGCAGGGTGGTGCGGGAGAGCCCGGTGGCTTCGGTCAGTAGTTGCACGGGCAGGCTGTGGTGTTTTCGCAACGGATACTTGTCAGATAGGGCTAAGATATAATTCACAAGGGTATACTGCCCCTTGGTCATATCTATGGCCGTACCAGATAAGGCGAGTGCTTTCATCCATCGTAGGTATTTCATGTGGTCGTTTTCTTTTCATTAGAATGTGGGAGCATCGTTCCGCCTGCATCTATGAACCCTTGCATGTAATGCTCTTGTTCATGGGTCCGTCGAAGGACATTGCTGAGTTCTTTCAGGGCCATATCAAGCCGCCTGCCTAGATTTTCTGGGTCGTCTATATTGGTCAGGGAGGTCACCGCACGCTGAATACAGGCGTGCGTGCATTGCAAATGGGATAGGTGCTTCTTTGCGGGGGTATAGGACATGATCTTCGGCTCCGTGGTGTTGGGGAGCTAAACGGTACATATATGAACCATGTATGTCAATGGGAATGTGGTACAAAAATGTACCTTCTTTTTTAGTCTACTTTTCTGATAGTAATTTCTAAGCCAACAACAGCGGCTATTTTGACCATTTTGTCGTAGCTTGGCATGTTTTGACCGTTTACGAGGCGTAATATGGTCGGATGAGATACGCCTGCTTTTGCGGCTATTTCTCGCTGAGACAGCCCGCTTTCGCGTATGGCTTGTATGATCTGGTCGAGTTCTGTTTTGCTCATCGTAGCTCCAGTATGCAGTAGGGAAAGAAGGTGCAATTGACAGAAATGCATGAAATGTATACCGCACTCGGTATGTAGATATGACGGTGAAAATGCATGCTGTGCATATGTTCTTCATCTTGGCCAGCTCCCATCACAGCAGGACCACAGCTTGGCAGGGATAACCCGCCAATGTCCATAGGCGTTGCGGTACACTGCCCCACAGCTTATAGCTATGCGTGGTATTGGGCTGGGCTCATTGTCTTCTAGCGCTTTGAGCCACCGTAAAAACGTGCGCGTATGGACCCCGCAGGCCATGCCAACGGTTGCCGCATTGCGCGGATAGTCATCTGTGGCGGCGTTGGCTATGGGTGTGTTAATGCTTATGGTCATACTGCTTTGTCCTCATCATTCGTGAGTGCTGGCTTAAAAACAAACAACGTTCTGCCATTGCCGCGTATTTCATGCGGTAGGAAAAAACCATCTCTAATCATTTTACATATAGTGCCGGATGAAACCCCTATCAGTTCCCCTGCTGCCGCCGTTTTGATCCACTGCTTTAAAACGTGTTTATCTATAAGCGTTCGGTTGCCGTTTTTGCGGACTTCCGCGCTCTTAAAAAAGCCGTTTTTTATCATGGCTCTAATCGTTACAGGCGTAAGGCCAAAGATTGTGGCGGCTTGTGTTGTTGTCACCCACGTATCCACAACCTGCCGCGCAATAAGATTGTGCGTACCATTTTTGCGGTACTCATCGGGCAAAAAAAACTTAATCCTCACCATACGGTTAATGGTGGCGGTGGAGATGCGCCAAGCTCGTGCAGCTTGGCGAACGCTCATCCATTTAGACCCTCGTGCATAGGTCATCATAATAATCTCCTAAAGCGGGAGGTGGGCAGACAATCGGTTGAATAAAACAGCATCTCTATTTTGGACGTAAATAGCATTACGTTTCCTGTTGCTTTGCATCGTCTGCCTGCTTTTGTTTGTGGGTTTCTTCTAGGGCTTCCCAAACGGTGTCTTTTGCTACTTCGTAAGCTTTAGCAAGTCTACGTATTGTTCGTGGGTGCGGTTCTTTAATGAGGCCGTTTTCGAGTTGGCTAAGGTTGCTAATGTTGCCGCCAACCTTTGCCACTACCTCGGATAGCGAAAGGCACGCGTGGCGGCGAAGCCCTAGAAGGTTTTGCTTTTGTTTCGTCATAACAAAAGAAATACAAACAAAACAAGGAAGATCAAGTTTATTTATTTTGTTTATATTCCGTTTATTTTGGCTAGTTGTTTGCGTACCCTTTGTGATATGGAAAAGATAAAGGATAGGGTAGATTTAGCGGTTCGGTTAGCAGGACTGAAAATGAAAGATGTTTCTGATCATGTAGGGATTGCTTCTAGTACGCTTTCTAACGGTCTAAATACTGAAAACCCAGCATATAAACACCTGCCGCGCATAGCCGAGTTGGTAGCCGTAGATGTACGCTGGTTACGCACCGGTGAGCAACAATACGCTCCAAGCTGGCACGGAGAGGCAGGTACACAGGCCACGCAACGTGGCGTTGCTCAACAGGGAAGAACGACAACCGATATAAATTGGGACAGGCGGCAGCAAAAAATTCGACGTGTGAAAGACGCGGGAGTGGAGTATGAATCTGATGATGGTATAGCTTTGTCTCCACAGAGCGCCGATGATTTAAGCGGTGAGCCGCCAGAAGAACACAACCCCTATTACCGTGAGCGTTTTGAGCGCATAGGTGACATAGCAGAAGATCTGGCCGAAGTGTTAGAAGATGCTCCCATAGAAAAGCTCGCAAAAAAACTGCTTACAAGGTTGCTGAAATTAACCGGACGATTGAAGCCGTAAAATAAAGGGCATGATTATGTATAAAAAAATAAGTACGCAATTGGCGTGGATACATGCAACGTTTACTGCCCTTGCTGCTGTCTGGGTTTCCTGCGGTAGGAGGTAGAGCACATATGTCAAGCGTCTGGGTGGAAAAAAAACCGTCTGCTAAAAAGAAGTGGATGTTGCGATATCGTGATGAACTAGGCAAAAAACGAACGGCAGAAAGCTTTGCCAGTAAAACACAGGCGCAAATGGAAGCAAATGTGCTGCGTCAAAAAATGCAGCTCCAGCCCAAGTACGCAACTGATATTATGTCTATGGTGGCGGTCATTGAATCTTATATAAAAAACAGGAAAGCATCTGGTCATTTATCTGATGGTCAGGCCTGTAGTACACGAGACACCGTTAATCTGGCCGTAAATCGCATGGGTTGGGATTTAGTTAGTGATGTCACCCCTGCAAGCATAGATCAATGGCAGGCTACCTATAAAACCATTGGCGCATGGCGTGTGTTGCGGTCTGTGTTGCGGTATGCGCGTATAGAGCTAGAACAACCAGTTTCGGAAAAGGCCCTCTTTCGCAAACAAAAACGATCCGGCACCGCTCGCATAGAGCCAGACCTCATGTCAGACGATCTGGTAGACGAAGCCTTGTGTAATGCTCGTACACAAGGGCCACATGCGGAAGCGCTTATCCATTGGCTCGCAACCTACGGCTGCCGTCCAATTACCTTGCTACATATGCAAGTTGGAGATATAGACCTGCATAACAGCGCCGTGCACATTCGTCATAACAAAAACAGAATGGAATACCAACACGCCATCACCACAAAAACCAAAGAGCTGATTGCAGCAATCCACCAAGACAGGCCAGCAGGTGAGCGCCTTTTTTTCGACCCCCGTACAGAACAACCATGGGCCATGACCGACCGTCAAACGGCTAGCCGCATATCAGAGTGGTATCGTATCAATATCAGTAAAGGCTTTCCGAAGTCCTACACAGGCATCTATGCTCTGAAGGACTGGTGCATCACCAGATTGGTTGAGTCAGGCATGCCAGACCATCAAATAATCCTGTTTACAGGCCATCAAAACACAATCAGCCTCCAGAAATACAAGAAGTCAAACTTATCCAAGACCAGAGAGCTGCTAGACAAACTCCCCGCTATATAATCCGGTGGGCAAATATGGGCAAAGCCCTTTTTTTTACTAACGTATATCTGTCGTTTGCATTCCGTAACTTACTAATATAACTCAACATCACATAAAACAGCCTTAGCTTTGCAGGTGCTTACGGGACTCATAATCGGCAGGTCCACAGTTCAAGTCTGTGAGGGCCCACCACATAACCCGCTGTAAGCACATTGTTTACAGCGGGTTTGTTTTGTGTTGTCTTGTCTTTGCATCAGCATTGTGTTTTGTGGTTGAAAGGGGTAGGTATGTTTGATTCGATTTCCGAGCGTTTTGGTTCCATTTTTGATAAGCTACGTTATGGCGGCACCTTAACAGAAGAGAATGTTCAAGAAGGTTTGCGGGAAGTTCGTCGGGCCTTATTGGAAGCGGATGTTAACGTTAAGATTGTCCGTGAATTTCTTGCCTCTGTTAGTGAGCAGGTTGCAGGAATTACTCGCTTAGAAGGAACCGAGCCAGGCCAACAGATTGTGCAGGTTGTGCATGACGAACTCGTCAAATTGATGGGTGAAGCAGATACCAGCATCCCATTTGCGAAGAGCGGGCCAACGGTCATCTTAATTGCAGGTTTACAGGGTGCAGGTAAAACAACAACCGTAGCCAAGCTTGGTAAGTATTTACTTGAGCAAGGAAAACGGCCATTGTTGGTTGCGGCAGACTTACAGCGTCCTGCTGCTATTGACCAGCTACGGGTGCTTGGTGAACAAGTTGGTGTACCTGTTTTCAATGAACCAGGCATGGCCCCACCAGAATTATGTGCAAAGGCCGTAAAACAAGCTGAGATAGATGGACGTGATGTCGTCTTGCTCGATACCGCTGGTCGTTTGCATATTGATGATGCCCTTATGGGTGAAGTTGCAGACGTGCATAAGCGTACCAAGCCGCATCAAACATGGCTGGTTGTTGATGCGATGACAGGCCAAGATGCCGTGAATAGTGCGCAAGCCTTTAATGACCGCCTTGCGCTTGACGGTGTTATCTTTACCAAGCTTGATGGCGATACCCGTGGTGGTGCTATTGTGAGCTTGCGTCACTTGCTTGGCAAACCTATTAAGTTTGTTGGTGTTGGTGAGAAAATGGATGGCTTGCAAGAGTTCCATCCAGACCGTTATGCACGCCGTATTTTGGGAATGGGGGATATTTTATCCTTTGTAGAAAAGGCCCAAGGCGCGATTGATGAAAAAGAGGCTGCCAAGCTTGAAGAAAAATTCCTCAAGAATAAATTTGATTTAGAAGACTTTTCCAAGCAACTGCAAACCATCCAAAAGATGGGCTCTATCAAAGATTTGCTTGGCCTTATTCCAGGTGTGGGTTCTAAGTTTAAAGCCCTGCAAGTGGATGAGACTATTTTTAATCGTTATCAAGCTATGATCGGTTCTATGACGCAAACAGAGCGTAGTCGCCCGGACCTTATTGATATGAGCCGTCGTCGTCGTATTGCTAACGGCTCTGGAGTGACCACTCACGAAGTACAAACTCTTATTAAGCAATTTGCTACCATGAAAAAAATGATGGGCAAATTTGGCAGTATTAGTGATTTAGCAGGTAATTTGCCTGGAGATGAAGAACTGAGCTCAGAGCAACTGGCCAACCCACAGGCTTTTATGCCTAACCCAAATCGTTTATTTGCTACCCGCGATGATAAAAACCGTTTGAAAAAGCAAAAAGCTGATCGTAAGAAGAAGAAAGCGATGAAAAAGAAATCGAAGAAACGTTAGATACTATCTTATAAAAAAAGGCCGACTTCATATTCCTGAAGTCGGCCTTTTTTTTTATAAGATAATGTTTCTTACTCGAATTCGCTTACATCATCTTCGGTCAGTTGGCCTTTAATTTCCTTCTTCTTTAACTCGCGTGCTTCACTACGACTCATCGGCCCAACTTTACGGCCAAGTAAGGTAATGGACATGGTGCGTGGCTCGCCTTGTTTGTCAGTCAGTGACTTTTCTTCTTGAGCAACGGCGTGCGTTTTCTGTTTTAGATCTTTTTTCGAAGCCATAATGGTGCGAACGTGGTCATTATTGTTAGAGTTTTCGTCAGCCTCTACATCTATCTCATTCTCTTCTACAACAGCAGTGGCAACAATCGCAGCATCAAGATGTTTGCTAATGCCCGCAATTTCAAATTTTGTTGTACCTGCAGAAATTTCCATGCCAGCGTGAACGCGTTCTTGCATATCAACTGGTGAACCATCTATGTGGATACCATTGGTACTACCAATATCGAGCAGCGTCCAATGGCCATCAATGTACTCTAACGCACAATGCTGGCGGCTCATACGTACGTCCAAAATGCGTACTTCACAAGCAGAACCACGGCCAATACGGTATCTACGGCCATCTTTTAAATGATAGGTATCAACCTCACCATCGCTTCGTGTGTGTAGTAGTCGTAGAAAAGACATAAAGCACTCCTCAATAGCTGCAGAGCATGTGAGGGGAAGGGCGGAGGAGCAAGTGCGACTTTGTGTTTTTGCTAGGAACTGTGACGGACAATTACCGCTTCTTGAATGTGCAACAGGCCTCGTTTTTCGAGGATGAATAGAATCCTTTCCTCGTCTGTTGTGAGTGTCTGATTGTAGTAGTCTACGTCCTGTTGGCTCAAGGTCGGGAGTGTGGATTGTTGAAAATCAGTTAACGCTCGGTATTTACGATCAACATCTATGATTGCACCAGAATCTATAATCGGAATTGCTGGCTTATTGTTAACCAGAGGCATATCTAGAGGAGAAATGCCAAGGTCTAGGAAGCGAATGTCCATGCGTATAGTGAGGCTGTTTGTTGTCGTTCTATTGCCAGTAAGGTCGGTGCATGCATGTACGCGATACCAAATAGTAGGATTATCAGGATAGTGAAAGAATTCATCTTCTGGACCGTTCGTTGGATCACCGTCGCCAACATATTCGGAAGGAGCATACTGCGTTGAGCCATTTTCTCGACCAACGGTTAAACGCCACTGAGCAATGAGAGAACCAGCAGCAAGGCTTAAAGAGGTTTCAGTCTCTGCAATGCGACGGTAACGCGTTCCAGCTAAAAAAAGCCCGTAAACAGCCACAAAGCCAATCATAAAGACTGTTGTAGCAACGAGCATTTCAGTAAGGGTGAACCCTTTTCGAGTAGAACGCTTGTTTAACGGGTTGTGCAACATGTCTCCATAGTGCGTATTCATGTATCGGTTACAAGTAGAGACGTTATCAAGGCCCATCATTGACAGACTTTCCCAAATGACGAGGCTTGCGCCCTCATAAGCACTCGTAGCTCAGTTGGAAGAGCATCGGCCTTCTAAGCCGACGGTCAGAGGTTCGAGTCCTCTCGGGTGTACCAAAAACGCAACCTATAGCTACTAGGTTGCGTTTTTTTATAGACATTTATTTGTAAACCTCTGAGATTATTTTAAGCTATGCCTAGTTGTCGTTTTGCTTGTTTACGAACTGTCATAGCCATTTGAGTTTCTGAATGTTTACGAGTCCGCGTAGGAAAATATAGAAACAGCATGTGATTTGCCACATATAGTTGAATATGCGTTCTTTCTTGGCGTAGAGGGTATATCTGTGAGATGCAGGGGTTATGAGATCTGCATAGAGTACATAAGCGAAAATACAGCAAATAGCGCCTACAAGAATAACAGACGTTTTGCTGCCCCTAAAGAGAATATAGGACAGTGCTATTATGGTAAGGGCGATAGCAATTATGGTAAGGACAGTAGTGCTGTTTATGATAATCTGCGATATGGCTTCTAAGAAGGTTTGATCTGTGGAAGGCTCGGAATTAGGGAAGCTTAATCCAATAATAACGATAAGGAGTGTGATGAAACCAAACATTCCAGAGATGATACCAGCAATTCGATAGCACCAGAGAGGCCCGTGCCACCACTTATACATAAGGGTAGCAGGAGGAGCGGGGATTTTTTTCTGCTGACGACGTCTATAATGAGTTGACGGTTGTTTTTCAGTCATGATTATCTTTTGATAATTGGAGTAATAGTAGTTTGTACTTTAGAGCTCTTCAATAATACTTAAATAGCTTTCATAGCGTTGTTGATGAATGTCACCGTTTTCAACGGCATTTTTTACAGCGCAGTCCGGTTCATGGCTGTGGCTACAATCTGGATAGCGGCATGCGCTTTGTAGCGGCGCTATTTCAGGGAAGTAGAGAGCGGTATCAACGGCAGTTACATCTGGAATGCCAAACTCTCGGATGCCTGGTGTATCGATAAGCGTGGTGTGGTCATTAAATATATACGAGCGAGAGGCAGTGGTAGTGTGTTTGCCCTTCTGCTGAATGTCGCTGACTACACCAACACGGATGGCAAACCCAGGATACATAGCATTAATGAGTGAGCTTTTCCCTACGCCGCTTTGTCCAGCAAAGACACAGGTTTTTCCTGAAAGATGTTGTTGGAGTTCGGTTATGCCTCGTGTGTGCCCTGCATCGGCAACGGTTGCAAATACAGCGTAGCCAAGCTTTTTGTAGGCCGTAATGACGCTATCAGCATCATGTCCGGTTTCATCGAGGTCACATTTATTGATAACTATGATCGGAGTAATGCTGTTGTAATGCGCAGTAATTAAATAACGGTCTACGAGTGGGCAGCGTAAGTCTGGCATGGCCAGTGATGCGACAATCACAAGGAAATCAATATTTGCAGCAAAGACGTGTTGGAGCGCACGGTTGTGGCTGTCTGTACGCGCAAGCTGGTTGTGTCGTGGTAAGAGCGCAGTGATGATACCATCAATGGCATCATCATTGTCGCTGGTATCAAAGCGAATGTTGTCGCCAACACAGAGTGGTGTTTTTACTCCACGCATCATTTTCTTGAGTGCAGATCGTACTTCACAGAGTAATTCGCTGCCATCTTCGGTGCGAACTAAGGTAAAGGTTCCTTGAAAACCACAAACGCAGCCAAGAGTACCAGATGCGTCATCTTCTTTTCTTGCTAATTTATTGAATTTGGCGAGTAGTTTTTCACCTGTATGGCTGGTGCGTCTGTTTTCACCATGTTGCTCAAGGAATTCGTCGTTATCGTGTTGTTGCGACCAATTGTTTATTCGGGT
This sequence comes from Planctomycetota bacterium, assembly GCA_016745075.1. Taxonomy (GTDB): domain Bacteria; phylum Planctomycetota; class UBA11346; order UBA11346; family UBA11346; genus JADGDD01. Next base: position 295,729 of record JADGDD010000005.1, read on the forward strand.
TTCTTTACTGGAACTTGCGCGGCGTATACGGCCAAGTCCACTTCGTTTGGCGTGAGCATTATTGCCTTTGTATTTTTTTGATGGTTTGGCCATATTTATAGTGGCCCACGGTTTATGCCTGAATGAAGAGGGATAATACTATTCCTCTTCATTCAGGTTTTTAACGTAGACTTCAATATCAATGCGTTCGTCAATGAGAGCAAAGAGTTCTTTAACATTCATAGAAGAGTTCTTTTTGGCGAGGTCACGTAATTGATCAATTTCAAATTCTGCCCACGGTACAATAACGCTGCCTTCTTTATATTTGGCGCGGACCCCTTCTTCTGTGGCTTCAAATAAATATGGATCTTTTAAAATTCCGTTGCGGAGGCGGCCAAAGAAACGTTGTTTGGGTTTGAGTCCTGTGTCAATTTCCGTAATGAGTTTTTTCCAGCGTTGTGCAAGCACTTGGAAATTATCTACGGTTTCACGCAGTGGTGTTCCTTTGCTTACGGCAGCATTTTGTGCTTCGTAAAGTGCAAGTGCTTCGTCAAAGTGCCATGCTGCAATAGATCGAGCAATATTATCAACAATAACTTGTTGGCCTTCTTGTTCGTTGCCCGCAAGACCGCTGAGTGCTCGGTTGATGCTTTTAGATATATCAGTGTTGAGCATGGAGGGTGGTAAGTTTTTACGGAGAGTGCGTAGGCCTTTTCCATCACCACGTTTGCTCATATCAGCAACTTCGCGTTGGAGGTTGGTGATGTAGGATTTGCGACGGCTTTCGATATCTGCTTTAAGCGTACGTGCACGGCGTGAAGCATTGTCACCGTATTGTTGAATGTAAGTGTCGAGAATTTCAATAGCTTCGTTAAATGATTTTTTACCAGATAGGGTGCGGGCCTCAGTGGATAAAGGCTCAAATGCTTTTTCTGCTTTTTCGTATTGGAAAGATTGTGTTTTTATCGACAGTTGTTTTAGAATAGAGTCTAATTGCTGACGGGCAACTGGTTCAAGCTCTCTGTTACTCATGGCTGCTGCGTCATCTTGAATAGACTGAATATCAGAACGAGAAGATGCTAGCGAGAGTGCAGAGGCTAGTGCGCGGACTTGTTTGACCTGAGCGCGTTCACGGCTTTTTTGACTAACGGCGGCAGATGATGGTTCTGGCTTTGTTGAGGTTGTCTTCTTTGTGACTGCCGGTGTTTTGACTGGCGTATCAACAAGAGGGGGCGTATTTTGTGAGCCGGGATTATTTACTTCTTCCTGAGGCATATTCATCACAACAATTGCAATCAAAATGAGTGCACCTGCACCAAGTAGGATTGCTTTGAGCGGAATACCGCCTTGGGGTTCATCTATGGTAGCGGTTCCGGTAACTGCTTTGTTTGGGCCAGTTGTGCCGGCGCGCGGCCGTGTAGAGGATGATCCTGTTCCGTTACCGTTAGACAGGCGTTGCAACATAATCGTCTCACCACCGGCTTTCCCAGCTTTGGAGTTATGTTTTTCAAGCAGGTCTTCCATTCTTGCAGCAACGACTCCAGCGTCTTGCGGGCGGTTGTCGGCATCTTTTGCCATGAGCGTGTAAACAAACTCCGCTATGTCTTTGGGAACATCTGCTGGCAACTCAGGAATAGAGTCTTTCACATGAGAACGAATAATGTCAGAGGCGCTTTTCCCTGTGTAGGGATATTTACCAGATAAAAGTTGGAATAACGTTGAACCAAGGCTGTAGAGGTCGCTTCGGTGATCTATTTTACTACCGGTAGCAACTTCTGGGGCCATGTAATGTGGTGTGCCAACGACGCTTTTGTTTTCGGTATTTTCAAGCTCATCAACTGTTTTGCTAATTCCGAGGTCTGCAACTTTGACCACGTTATCAGAATTAATCATGATATTATCAGGTTTGATGTCACGATGAATAATATTTTGACTATGTGCGTACTCTAATGCACGAGCGGTTTGTCGACCAATTTCAAGAACGGTGTTTAGGTCTAGTTGTCCATTTTCTTTTAATATTTCTGTGCAGGTTGCACCATCTACGAGTTCCATAGAAAAGAAATGTAAGTCGTTTTCTGTACCAACATCATGAACTTGGATAATATTTGGATGATTTAAGGAGCCAGCAGCGCGTGCCTCTTTTATGAATAAATCGATAGAGCGCTGTTTGCTTGCATGTTTTGGCGAAAGGATTTTCAGGGCAATGGTGCGGTCCATGCTACGTTGACGAGCTTTATAGACAACGCCCATGCCGCCTTCGCCAATTTTATTTTCAAGTTCGTACTTCGTGAGCATTTCGCCAATATCGGCATCACCATCTTCACGCGTGAATTGGTATTCACTTTCACCGACACGAATGCGGTCGCCAAAATCAAGGATGCGTTCAGACATTTTGTTGCCATTAAGGCGGGTGCCATTTCGAGACTTTAAATCGACCAGTGCAAAAAGCTGCCCGTAACGTTGGATGACAAAATGTTCGCGGCTAGCCTTTCCATCAGGAATTTGGACATCACACTCTTTTTGACGGCCAAAAACGACACGGTCTTTAGCTAATGGGTATTCATGACCGGCCTTTGGGCCAGCTTGACAGACGAGTTTTGCCATGAGTGACTTCTCCTACAACATTCACCTCGTAAACTGGTGAGGAAAATACGGTAGGATTTACTGTTTAAACGCAAGCTGCAGTTAATATGCTTCAGCCCTTGTCTTCTTGTCAATATTTCAAATAAGACTAATCTATCTAAATATCCATATTACTCAGTAAAGGAGGTGCCGATATGGCCCCTACAGCACGTATTTCCAGCTTAGCATTGATAGCGATTGCTGGTATAACTACCGCAGATGCTGCGGATTTTGAAACAAATGGCGTAAAAATTTCAGTGAGTGCTCTTATGCAATCTCGAATTCAAATAGGGAGTGTGGATCAATCAGCAGGTGATGGCAGTAAAACCGGTGTTGATGTCAATGATAGTTCAGAGGACCAAGATCCGATTGAATTTTCGATGCGTCGCGTTCGGATAGATCTAAAAGCGTTCAAAGATGGCTATAAAGCCCGTTTTACTTTTAAAGATGATGATCTTGGTGAGGATGAACGAACAAGTGATCCGAACTTCCACTATGCGTGGATAGCGAAAACTATAGATCACGGTAACGGCAAGAGTCAGATCAAAATCGGTCAAGATAAAGCATTCTTTAACAGAGCATGGCTTAATGGTGCAGCAATGCTGTTTCCACAGCAAAGCACCAACTCTTTAGAGGCTTATGCTAAGAGTAAAAATGTAGGTCTATCATATCGATATAGCGCAGAACTGTTTACGGTTGGAGTAGACATTCAGAATTACAAGGATTCTGATGGAGATAATGACGCGACTACAGGTGAAACAGGGAAAGAGAACGGTAGTCTGTACACGAGCGCTCGCGGAGAGTTTACTTTTGCTGGGTTAGAGCTGAAAAAGTGGAAAGATAGTTATGCTGGCGAGGATGGTACAGGTCTTCTTCTGGGTGTTGAATTCGCAACGAGCACTGCCTCAGATGTGAGTGGCGCCAAAGATGATACAACTTCATTTGGTATAGATGGTCTTTTCCACATGGATGCTTTAACGGCAGGTTTTGATTTCGATTTTATGAACACAGGTGCGGATGACACAAATAAAATGATATTGACCGCTCAGGCTGCTTATGCTATCGATGTGGATGAAGAGCTTGTTGTTGAGCCAGCTGTGCGTGTGAGTCTTGTCGATAATCCTGATAAAGATGATACTGATTCAACATTTAAGGACGAGTCTGCGGACGAGGGTTTGTATCTTGATATTGGTACAAACCTCTATTTTGACGGTCATAACAACTTTTTGCAAATTGCAGTGCAGAATTTTACAGCAGAAGGTGGTGATGGGTCGGCCACTATTTTCCGAGTGCAGCATCAGTATAAGTTCTAAAAACTCATAAAGAGATTCTGGTTCATTCCCAAGTCTAAGCGGTAGCATAGGCTTGGGAATTTTTTGTAACAAGCACTATCGCTTTTTAACAGAGTGGTGCTATTAATGAATGACAAATCAGAAGTAGTTGGCAGCATGCCTGCATGCCATTATTGCCAGAGTGTGATTGTTATATCCTGACCGGTGAGCGAAGCGGAGATGCCTATGGGGCTCAGCTTGTAGAGTTGTTAAAGGATCGTTTAGGTGACATCTCTATTGCGGCAATCGGGGGGGAGCAGTTAGTTGCATCTGGCGCTGAAGTGGATGTCCGAATGGACGATTACAGCGTTATGGGAATCCTTCCGGTTCTGTTACGTTTTCGTGAGTTCCTGGCGCTCGGAAAGCGGGTTGAGTCCTGCGTTCGGGCGCGTCGGCCGAAAGTGATTGTTGGCATAGATTACCCCGGCTTCAATCTCAGAATCATGCGTAGACTGGCAGATATGAGGCCGCACGGAACCCGTTTTGTGCAAATGGTCGCACCGCAGGTCTGGGCTTGGAGGCCACGTCGTGCGAAAAAAATAGCGCGAACCCTTGACCATCTTTTGTGCTTTTTCCCATTCGAGCCGCGTTTATTTACTCGTTTTGGCTGCCAAGCAACATGTATTGGTCATCCACTTGTTGATATGGTTGCGGCAGATAAGAATAAGGATTCTTTTGTACCACAGAAAAAAATAATGATCGCTCCAGGCGGTCGAAAAAAAGAGGTCCAAGCTTTGTTGCCAATTTTTGCCATTGCTGCACGATTGTTTCAGCGAGAAATGAAGAATCAGGGACAAGAGATAGACGTAGTTGTGTCAACGGTGCCCGAAATTGATCGAAAAATTTACAGACAGGCATGTGATTTGCCGCTCTATGAAGGGGATTACCGAGACTTATGTAGAGAGTCTCGTGTTGGCCTCATCGCATCGGGGACGGCATGTTTGGAGGCGGCGCTATGTGGCTTGCCACATGTTATTGGATATAAAGTGGATTCCATAACTGGTGTCATGGCAAAATATTTACTGAAAACTAAGTTTGTAGGGTTGCCAAATATTGTACACGGAGAAGAAGTTAGCCCAGAATTGCTACAGGATCAGTTGACACCAGCGAGAGTGGTTAATGAGTTGCATAGATTATGGAACGGCGCATCACGCGATGATATCGTTGATAAATTATCCAAAACCCCTGAAAAACTCGGTGGAAAAGGGTCATTAGAGCGTGTTTGTGATAATTTGTGCGAAGAAATTCGGCGAGGTCTACGCGTGCCAGAAAAACTACTGTATTGACAGTTAAGAAAGCGTTATATGTTTCTGCACCCCGCACGAGGGACGTTGGCTGGTATTGACCGCCTGAGCCGTCCTCGATCGGGTTCGTTGGTGCCTGTGTTTTCACAGGAATCAGCAGTTACAACTAAGCGGTTGACACAAGTGAAACGCTTATACATTTCTTCTCCCCAGCGAGAGGCGCTGAGTTGGTCTGACCAGCAATCGCCGCCCGCAAAATGGGACGCTGCTGATCTTCTTGAAGAAAGGCGGCAAAAAAACAAAGCGGTTGACAGTTTGTAATCGCTTATATATTCCTCCTCCCCAGTATGAAGCGGCTTTGCCGGTGAGTGCTGCGGAGAGCTGGCTCTACGGGGCTGGCGGATCTTTGACAACGCTATAGCTGTAGTAAGACGAAAGAGACAATTAGGTGTAGTCACCAGAGGCATTCAATGTTTATGGTGAGCAACACCGTCAATTTAATATTTTTTGAGAACGAACCAATAATTAGAAGACTCTATTTTTGCTTAGGTGGAAAT
>JADGDD010000006.1 GCA_016745075.1 Planctomycetota bacterium
GTTAATATGCCATGCAAAGTACTTCGATCAATGGGGTAGGGATTCGGCAGCGTATTTAGAAAGAACTTTGGGTATGACAATGGATGAAGCGAGTGCGCTTCTCATATATAATGACAAACAAAAGGCTTCAGAACGTCGAGATGCTGCGATGAAGCAAAGAATGGCTGGCGCAGCTAGGCCATAGTAGATTATTGATAGGATAGGATAGGATGATTATGAACACGTTTATTGTGTGTAGTGTTTTTGCTTTTATCGCTAACAATGGCATTTGCTCAGGATATTGCTCTTCGTTCCTCAGGGCCAGAGAATAAACTATTGATTTTGTATTCGGTCTACGGAAGTGAATTGTTGATTTATCATGAAGATGCCGATTTCATAAAAGGACAAGGACGTGATTTTCGAGCACGGGAGATAAACAAATATCGAATACGAAAAGTGACAAAAGCTTTTCCTGCTGCGGCAGGTCATAAGGGTGGTTCTTATCGTATTTATGCTCCAGACGGTACTCAAAAGGTTGTTGGCGAATACTATTGTAATGGAGACCATTATCGCATAAAATATGAAGAGGATACATGGAAGAACTCTGTTTATAGAGAAGCATGTCTAGCTGGTTTAGGATTGCCCGTTTATGCATCAGCGGTGAATACTGAAATTTCCAAGCCAAAAACTAATTGGTATTCCTATACATCTGGAGACCCTGTGAACAAATGGGACCCAAGTGGGTTGCGTGCTATAGTTGCTAATGATGCCATGAGTGAATTTAGTGAATGGTGGACAGGTAATGGTATGGACAATTGGGGTTCATATCGTTGGGGACAAACACTCAACAAAGAAGGTTATTCGGTTGGTTTCTCATGGAACCCATTCCAAGACTTTCAAACAATCAACACGAAGTTTTCAGAAGTGTATCCATCAGGGCAACTTGATTTATCGTCTATGTCAGAAAAAGAACGTATGTTTGCGTTTATGGCTGCTGACCCAGACCATACTTATGTTTTTGAAAAGAATCAATTTGGTCGTGCTGGTTGGAGAGAAGCAACAGACGATGACAGCGCTAGTTTTGGTATTGCAACACGGGATGCTGTTTATCCACGCCTAAACGGTGCCGTAAAAGTTCTTGGTGGCACAGCTGAGGTATTTGCAGGAACGGCATTAACTTTCACGCCTGAGCCAACAATGATAACAAAGGTTGCTGGCCCTGCTGCTATTCTTCACGGAACCGATTTTGCTGCGTCAGGATTGCGCGAAACTATTTATGGTCAACCACAACGGACATTAACATCAACAGGCATCGGAGCATCCCTTCAAGCTTTGGGTGTTGATCCAAGCACCGCCTTGAAGGTTGCTGAAGGTGCTGATGTAGTGTTATCATTGGGGAGTCTTGGCTATGCCTCTTATGCGTATTTTGCGAATGCGGGAAGGACTTCAATGATCGGTGGATCAACGAATGAAGCGAATCAATTTTGGTCATATTCTACAAGAACAAATAGTGGCAGCAGTGCGTTTACTGTTGATAGCCGTGTCTATTTGACAAAACATGCTCCGGGCAACTGGCTCTACGAAAAAGGGGCCGTTGCTGGGTTGCGAAGAGTGGCTAGGACAGGGCAATGGAGTCCGTACACAGAAGGTCAGCATGCTATATTTACCACAGGAAAAGTTTCGGCGGCAAGTGCTGGAATATCTCCATTAAGACATCATATACCGACTCTCTGGAAGCAGGGACAATATACTATGAACCCTAGCATTAAGGGCTTTGCTGTTACAGGTGCAGAAGATGGTAAATTCCTGTTGGATCTTTCTCGGCCAATTCTGGGTTCTCCTGTTGGAACAATGGTTACTGAAGGGGTCGGATACACTATTGATGCAGCATTGATTTCTGGATATGGATCATATCTCTACTTTAAGGCAAATGGGCAGTAGGGAGAGAAGTATGAAATTTGATAAAGTAATGTTTGTTTGGTTGGCTTTTTGCCTCCTGTTGGGTTCTGGTGCTGCTGTATTTTCAGAGAATGATGCTTTAACATGTTTAGCGCTGGGGGCAGGGGTTGGCATTTCTCCTTCGATTATACTTTTTGTTTTGTATGGGTTAGTTAGCCTTTGGTCTAAAGAATATCCTCCTTGTCCAATGGATAGTTGTGAATCAACACAATACGAATTTATTGAAATGAAGCATACAGAAACAGGAACCGAATTTATTAACGAGTGTAAAAAGTGTAGACAGAGATATGTAAGTAAGGGGGCAGCTTTCTACTTATTAAAAGATGGAGGGAAGCAGGAGATAATGCGAAAAAGTAAAATAGGTAGATGGGTTTACAGCAGAGATGTAAACCTATAAAAATTATCATATGACACCGTTTATATCTATTGATTTAACTGCAATGAGGATATTTAGGAATGGATAAAAATAGCAGAGATTTTTCTGGTTTTAGGAATTCTTTGACAAGTGATGAAGAACAGGCGATTCTTTTTTGGCTTGGGGATTCATGTTCTACCATTCCCAACTTTCAACGATCAGGATCGGTTGATTCTGATAACTCTTGGTTAGAAAAGAATTTCTCTGCTGCATTAAAAAACGCTGTGGTTTGTTCTGAAATTGTATATAGAGGGTTGTCAGACCGATTTTTATGTTCTCAGAGTCGGGATTATATGAAGTGTTTAATAAGTGGGCCTGATGTATTTACTTTGGGTTGTCATGCGAGTGCGAGTATTATGGAAGGTATAGGTAGAGGTTTTACCCCGTACCCCGTAAATATTAATCAGGCTACTTCTCTATAATAATACCGTAAATTACCACCTAATCGTTCTGTATAGACGATATTTCCTTCGCTCTGACCAACTTCGTCACCGGGATGAATGATTTTTCCATCGATACTTTGGTGATTTCGTTCTTCGTGGTAGTAAGCTAGATGCTCTTTGATAATCCAACGAAGATGCCATTCGCTACGAGGTATCGCCCATGTGAGCGCTTCTTCTTTAAACGTTCTAAAAAACCGTTCCATGTTGGCGTTCATGTTCGGTGTCTTAATACAAGTTCGAACACATTCTGGTCCATCCCAGTTGAGCGCCTTTTGAAATGCCTCGTTGAATATCGTGTCATTGTCGATAATCATATGTGTTTTGTTAATAATAAATCCATCTATGGGGTCAGTAAGCTTTCTTGCTTGGTTGAGCATCCATTCCTTGTGCGGATTTTCTGTCATACCAACGAATTGGACTTCTCTTGTATCTAGATGCACGGCAAAGAGTAGATACATAGTCGTTAATTTTTTGGTTACTGGATCGAGTATTTTAACTATTGTAAAATTCATAGCTGCTAGCATGGGCCACATTGTAGCAAGGAAACGTTTCCATGATCCCGTTTTTTGTCGTTCAGGTGCAGATGGATGGGATGCCATGAGTGCGTCGTATATTACCAACGCTTGATAGAGAAATAATGACATTGAGCTTACGAAGACGATCGCTTATTGATTTGTCACCCCAGTTCGAATTCTCTTTGAGCAGTTCAATGGCCTTGTCGACGATCTCCTGAGCTAAGAGAGGTCACCCTCGCTGATCAACCTTATTGCTATGGTTCTATTTCTGGCACATAAGCCGTCGATACCATTTCATTATGGTAGCAGGGGTAGTCAATCGCTCTTGTTGTTCAGCAAGTTTCTTGTCGAGCTCAACGGGTTTTGCGGCTAAGCGCCGTCGTTGCTGATTAGTGAGTGGAATAACCTTTTTGTCTCTTATCTCACGCAATACGCGAATTTCTTCGTTCAGAAACTCTATGATATCAAGATGTCGTTGGTTCATAACTCCAGTCAAGGTGACGATTAAGAGAAGGTCGACAGGTGGTTCCTGTTTCTTTATAGCATTCACTCCGTCTGGGAGTGGTTAATGTTTGCATGTTTCTTTTTTGGAGCAAGGGGTACGGGGGTCAATAATTATCGATAATTGTGGTGAGATCATTAATAGAGACCAAATCTGAGATAAGATCAAGTCAGATTCATCAGCTAGTGTAACGGTTTTTAATTTGTCAGCAGTCTGTTTTAGTGAGTGACGTAACTTAAAAATTCTTTGATCTGAGGAACAAGTAAGGAGCTGTCTTTTAATATGTCCTTAATTTGGTTTAATGTTTTTTCGTGTTTCTCATCGATGGAGCATCCTTGTGCAAATATGGTGTTGAGGTTTTTTGCTAGTATCATGTAGCCTTTTAGGCTGGTGCTATAATTTTTCTTCATTGACTTTAACCGACCTTTGAGCTCTTTCGCAGACTCCATGCCTTTTTGTTGTTTGGAAAATGTTGTACAATACCAAGTTGCTAGGTGAGGGTCTATTGTACTTAATTCATCTACCAGAGTATGTTGTGCTTTGACGCGTTCCTCAATTTTGATTTGTAGATGTTTCGCGGAGAGTCCAATGGGGGTATCCGCGTGTTTTTTCAAGATTTTTTGTATCGTTTTGGTTGCAGCTCCAAGTTGCAGGCTGTTGGCTTGGTGTACAGCTTTTTGAAGTGTCTTGTTTTTGGGCAAGCCTTCTGTGCAGAGTACTGGTGAGACAGCTAGCTCGGTCCGTTTAAATGCCGCAATTGCATCTGTGAAAGTCTTTCTATGTACTTTATGACCACCGTTTTTGATAATACGAAAATAAACTTCAGGAACGGAACCCTTTAATACCGAAGTGAAGCGGTTTGTGGAACAAGCAAGCATTCGTGACCCACGTCCGCTGGTTTGATATTCATCTGAACCAACAGAAAATAGCCAAGCACAGCTATTTATTGGCCCCTGTGCTCCACCACGCCATGACGAGCCAAATGTCATAGACAGATTAAATGGGTAGTCAGGCCCGTGGATTCCTTTAGCGTCTTGATATAATTGACCGTGTACCGCTCCGCCAGCTGAAAAACTACTGATGACGCCACGACCAAGAAGGATGCGGTAATCTTTGCAGACCTGCCGAATAGCCTGACGTACAATTTCACTCCGCTGAGCTTGACTTTCATTGAGATCAAGGTTTGGGTAAGATGGCGATATGCCGATTAAATTCAGTTGATCACATAAGTCTTTGTTTGGTACTGCCTTTGCACTTTCTGCACTTCTCATGCCATGAAGGTACACATAAAGCCCCGCTGGAGCTGTTTCTGAATACGTGGAGGGAGCATAGACGGTATAGCACTGATCTCCTGTACCAATTGGGACTTGATAGAGACCAATGCGACCTGCATTTTCTGATGGTGAAAGGGGGGCATGTCGATCAGCTGCACTCACGTGCGAAAGCAATTGAAAGATGCAGATAAGGCAAGATATAAGTCGGTAAGTCATAATAGTTCCTTTTAGGTCTGAAGAGTGCACGTTTTGAAGTGTTTGCACTGCCTCTGTTAGATATCCTTGTCATGAACAGAAGAACTGTTCCATGTTATTTCTCTTTTATGCGTTCGGGGAGGGTAAGTAATGATTTCTTTTGTCACTGTGCTTGCTTTATAATGCCGTTACCTCGATGCTGTGTGGGTATAATAGGTATTCTATATAGATTGATTCGCGGCCTTTTTTGTTGTCTCGGATCTTTTGAGCTAGGAGGCGACCAATGAGATTTAGCAAGTCTCGTATGCGATGCCCGTCTCTGGATAGTGTTGTCTCTAGGATGATCGTGTTCTGTTGCACATGCAGCCATTATGATGGCCTTCAAAACCAACTCGATCCCGGGACTGTCAATCTGCCCCTGAAAATGAACTAGACCATGGCGTTCCACAGAAATACAGGTAGTGCGGATTGAATAACCTTATCCGAAAGATCATTCAGATGCTTGGTCAATTGCAGGCTTTCTAGACAAGTTTAGGAGAGTTTCTTTCGGATGGTATCGCTTTCTATAGACCACATCTCCAACTCATTTTAGTGAAGGTTCTTGTCGTGAAAGTAGTGGCTTAATTGGTTTGTGATTAATACGATGTCTAAACAGGGTTATGGCATAGATGCTCAGAAAACTTGAAAGAAAAAGCAGCTATGCGTATAGAGTGGGGTAAGGTGCTCTTTATGCAGATAAAAAATGAAAAAATGAACGAAGTCTCTTACTATGCGTTTACCGCTACATGTAAATCGAAGAACGGAGGTGTTGTGATGGAATTAAGACGGAAACGACGTAATCGTCGTGTGTTACGTTTTGAAAAAAGTGTGTCGCTAACAGAGGTCAAGCGCTTGCAGGAGCAACGGAAAAAGCTGGAACTTGCCTACGCAGTTCAGCCAGCAAGTGCACCGTTATCTGTTGTATAAAACGATGTTCTGTTTGAGAACATATGTGCTGTATCATTCTGAATGTGTGCAGCTTTTATCGATCCACTGAAGGTAGGCAGGTAAGCCCTTGGTAATGGGGAGCTGAATAATTTCAGGAAGGTCATAATCATGACAGGATTTGATTGTTGATTGTACTTTGTCGTATAAATCACTTCGCGTTTTTATATATAAAACTTTTTCTGTGTCCGATTGAACTGCTCTATTCCAGTGGTAGTAGCTTTGGACTTCTTGTACGTGGATACATGCCGCAAGCTTATTGTTCATGAGGGTCTTTATGATCTGTTCACCAACTTGTTCATTGGAGTAGGAGGTGCATATGACGCAATGTGTATGATTCATATCTCAATGCTATCTAATGTTCTTTGGTCGAGCAAGCTTTTTGCAACGGGGTCTGACGAAATATGCTATCGCATGAGTGCAATATGAAACTATTCCTAAGGGCACCACTGCTGGACAGAGAGGTAGAGACTCTCTGTATGAAGAAGATTAATATGATATGTTGTTGTGCCATTTGTATCTCAAGCGGGGTGCTGCTATGATGGCATTCATTGGTTTTTTGATTTGTGGTATAATTGCTGTAGGGATTTTCCTTATTTGGATCCTGTCTATTGTCAGCTGTTTAAGAAACGCCGCTCTGAGTGATATGAATCGACTGATTTATATTGTGTTGATCATTTTCCTTGGAGTTATTGGGAGTCTTATTTATTACGCGGTGGCTCCCAAACGGATCTCAGTTTCAAGAATAAAAGATGTTGAATGGCAGCGCTAATTGTGTGTAGGCAGCGAGCGAATGCTCTGTGACTTGTTGTTTCTCTAAATCTACGTAGTCTAGGTATACTTGCTTATTCATCTACCGTGTGTTGTGGAATGAGCTCACGTTACAATCGCTTTCCACGAAGGAATAGAATATGAATATGCCCACGTATGATCCAGCAGCAGTACAACCCTTACGAGATGAGTTACTAACCGTTGGTTTTGTTGAAACGCCAACGGTTGCTGATGTAGATACGGCAATTCTTGGGGATGATGATGCCACCGTTCTCTTGGTTGTGAATTCTGTCTGTGGTTGTTCGGCAGGAAGTTGTCGTCCTGGCATCTCTGCGGCTTTGCAAAATGACCACATTCCAGACCGTCTGATTACTGTATTTGCTGGTCAAGAGAAAGAGGCACTGGCACATATTCGGGAAACATATCTCTCTGCTTACCCTCCAAGTTCTCCTGTTATCGCACTCTTTAAGGGCGGAAAAATTGTTGGTCTGGCTCAGCGATCAGATATTCAAGAAACAGATGCAGGGGGAGTTAATATCGCTATGCGCAAACTGTTTGATAAATACTGTACGGCGGTGGGCCCGTCCATTCCAGCAGCAGTATATGATGCTTTGGAATACACCATTACCTGTGGTTCTAAAATTGCTCGTTTGGATGGAAGTCAGGGAAGTTGTTAGCAGCTTTTAGATGGAGTGTGATCTTTCAAGGTAGATGATGAGGACTCTATGTTCATATGAGGAAAATGGGCCCACGGTCACAACTGACACTCGCGGTTATAACGGTATTTAATCTGTTGTATATCGGAGCGTATGTGTGGCATAGAACAAGGTATCCAGATCAAATCTGGACTTATTACCTCAATGCTGTCTGTGGTATGGTTGTGGTTGATTTTTTGATAATGAAGTGGCTCTTTGATTATGAAGAATAACTACTTTTGAGCCTGTCTAATAAATGTGGAAGCTCGTTAAGTGTTTGAATTTTGTGAGTGGCAGATGAGAAGTCATGTGTCTCGGTGAATGTGTTATGAACGACAGCGCAGTCTATTCCTGCTGCAACTGCGGCTTGCAAGCCGCGGGCAGAATCCTCTATAACAAGAGCTTGTTCTGTGGCAGCATTTAAACACGCAAGCCCTTTTATATAGGGGTCTGGGCATGGTTTTGCTCGTGCATAATCTTCTACCGTCAGCACAAATTCCATATACGGAACAATGTTACGATGTTTATGAATTAATTCAAAGTCTTCACGTTTAGAAGTTGTAACAATCGCCATGGTGTATGTTTGAGAGAGTTCGGAAAGAACATCTTCTACGCCATCTATTTCAATATGTTCTGTTTGGAGATATTCACGGTAATAGGTATTGCGCAATGCCTTTTGTTGAGTGATCAGCGTATCATCAACCCCTTTGTTACGTGCAAGCTCCCAGCATGCAATGCCTTGTGCCATGTATTGTAAGTAGAGGTCCTTCTCTAAAAGAATATCAATTTCAGCAAGTGCACGTTGGCTTGCTAAAAAATACCATAGCTCGGTATCTACCAAAACTCCGTCATGATCGAAAAGAATGTATTGTTTCATAGAAGGTGTGTTTCTTATGGAAGGGTTTTCAGTGAGTTGTATCAATGTTATGCTGGAGAATCATAAGTTTCTGCCAAATTTTTCGTGACAGACCGGTTGCTAAATTTTCAACGTCATTAACAGCGGCAAGTGCAACAGGATCGTCAAAACGTTGGATATAGAGTGCGGATATTTTACCAACGAGTGAAAGCATTTCGCTGCAATAATCGAGGTAACGAGTCAGAAGAAAAGCAGAGAGTTGTTTTCGTGCCAGTACGGTGCCAACTGTTTCCCAGTGCTGCCGAACAGGATCCTTTGTTAGCTGATGCATATCAATAATGTGGGCAATTGCTCGAAGTTCATTAATGACCTGAAGAGCGCGGTGCCGCTTGAAGCGTCGTTCGAGTGTCGTGAGGAAAAAAACAGCAACTGTGATGAGGATAATATCATTAATACCAGACTCGAAGGCTTGAATGATTTCTATGAGATTCATTGTTTGGATAGGTGTGCCTACGGAAAAAAGAGCTGCACCAAGACCAATAAGGATAAGAGTGATAAGCAGGCTAATGCCTATTCGTAGGCTCAAAATTGGCTTATTGATCCATACAACCTGTTCTTCTGCACGTAATCCAATCGTCAGAAGTTTCTGCGAAACTGTATAAAGTCCAGAATCAGGAAAACGTTCGTTAATACGTTCTGACAGTGCCGATGTTGTGGCGGCAATCTTTTTTGGGTCGAGTGTCTGGTAGTCAGTGTGTTTTAGCATAGTGTGTAGACGGCGCAGGAAGGGGCTGTAGGAGAAATCATTACCAAGCAGAATACCTTGAGAGATATGTGTGACAAGGCCTCTTTCTGATCTTTATAAAGTTGAAGGCTCGTAAAACATAGAAGTTTTTTCTGTGAGGACTTTATAGCGGTTTTATCCGACATACTTGTGAGAGAGTTTCTAGAGATGAGCGTTTTTTCAGCAATGTTCGTGGACTTTTACCTTTTAGAGTGACTCTATGGGGATATATCGTCGATTAAACTTTGTTTGTTGGTTTGTCGAGATCTTTTATTGTGAGGAGTGTGTGTATGGGGTCCCGAACCGGATTTGAACCGGCGGCCTCCAGAGCCACAATCTGAAAGAAGTCTTTTTATAATGTGTTGTATTCTATGCTATCTTGTTGTATTCAGCACTTACGAGAATTGAGAAGCGAGTTTTTTTGTTTTTTTGATTATATGAGACGGTTAATTGCCCCTTAAAGCCCCTATTGTTTTTAAATATGGCCGAGTATGGCCGAGTATGGCCAGTGGATGACTATTAAGTCTTTGCCATAGCGTTACTTATTACAGAATGTCTCTACTTGTTCTTGATGGTAATGGGTGGAAAAGATACCATTATCTTATGCTTGAACATTCCAATGGCATTCATGATACATTTGATGGTAATCCAGTAGTTATTCCCTCAGAGGACCTGAATGAATGGCCGGCCCAAGAGCAATTGACTAATGCATCAATGGTTTATGTGAGCCAAGATCTGCATGGATTTACGGTAGATAGACCTTATCAATCTGTGGATATTTCATTAATTGATTATGATGGTGTTTGCCGAACTTATCGTCGTTTGGGTGTGCAGTGGTATGCATGGCTATATCGTCGAGTTCAAGACTGGTCAGTAGATTATCAACAAGGGGCTTTATTGAAGGATGACTGGCAGCAGTACCATTACCGTTTTAATGCTTTATGGCAGCGCATTATGTTGCGAGGTCATGTAGATGTTCATGGCCGAGCTATTATTTGTGATTTAACGGATTACCCGCTTCCTGTCCCCATTCCAGAACAATTTTTTGATATTTTGCCACTTTAGGGCAACCTGTGTTTTTGTTTTTTCAGCTCCTGCTGTTTTGCATGTTTGTATGTGTAGTGGTTGGTTTTAAGGGAAAGAGCAGGGCATGGATAGATGTAAAGGATATAGAAGCATGTATGATGAGACATGGAGGCCTGGTGATGACACTCGGGTTGAAAAAGTTATATGTTGTCCGAACTGCGGAAGTATTTCTGTGCATCGTCATCAAAAAGCGAGTCAGTCTATAGACCGGTGGATGTGTGATACTTGTAAAAAACATTGGCGGCGTATGTATTCTAACCGTATTCGTGTAGATTTGTGTTTAGAATGAAGATGATGAGAACATCCTCATTTTATAATACGATGGAAATTAGTTTTTCCCGATTAGCAAAAGAGAATTTATTTTTGGAGAAATTTCAAACCCTCATAATTGCGAATGTAGAGGCAGACCTCTAAGGTGTAATTCTCATGACTAATAATGCCACGATAGAAGCTGCGATAAGCAGCGCACACGCACTTGCTATAACGCCTGACGATATGATCGCGTTGATCGATAAAGCGATCGCTGCTTCACTTTCTTTGGGCACATTGCCCGTCTTGAGTATGAATGAAAGTGGGAGTTCCATGACTTTTAATTCTGTGTTAGAGTTACAGTCTGTACGTAGTGAATGGGTGCAAATTAAAGCGGCAGAAGTAGTATGATAATACCCTCTCTTATTTATTCAGTAATAGACGAAGCATGGCTATGACTTTATTCCAAGAAAAATATCTGTGTTTTGTCTGGCCATGTTTGCTTGCCGAGCATGGTCAGGTCATTAGCTATACGGTTAGTGGGGAAACCGCTGTAGATGTCACGGGAATCTTACAGACAGGAGTTTCTGCTTGTGAAGAGACCGGCTATACACACAGCGTAAAATTTAATGCCGTACTCAAAATCTCATCTGAAGATATTCCATCTGTTGCTGTTAACGATGTATTTATTACAGACGGCGAAGAATGGCGGATCACGCAAGTGTTAGAAAGTGGGGCTGTATCTGTACTTGCAGCTGTTCGCTCTGATCTCAAGCGTGCAGGAATTCAACCATCAAGGCGGTTTTCATAATGGTAACACCTACAGGTATTTTAGCCGCGCCTTTAGCGCAATTGTCGTTAACATTAGCAGCTTCATCACCTTTTCAAACATGGGTAGCTGCTGCAGATGCGGTGCAAGCAGAACAATCAATTTACTTAATTGCGGCACCTGAGGATGCAGTGGCTCCCTATTGCGTTATTGACTTTATGGATGATTTCATGCGTAAGCGTGCATCTCTTACAACAGGCATGCCCTTTGGTGGCACGGGAAGTCTTTCTCTCTATTTTAGTGCCGATATCGATTCTTTATTAAGCGATACAGATGCTGCCTTTACCTTTTTGAACCCCATTGGTGCCATTATTGAGGATCTAGAGTTACTTTCAGGTACGGTTGTAGCGGCAGGGGCACCCTATACGACTATTGATACTATACAGTTACTTGAATTAGGTGGTACCGGAGCAGTAAGTCGCAAGAGTGGTTATGATGTTTTGGGTGCAGCTTTTAGCTTATCTGTGAATCATTTGTCATAAGTAAATATGATGTTCTTTCTATTGGTAAAACCTATTTATCATAGACATAGATTTCTCGAACTGTTCGGAAAGTCTTTCATTTAATCATTAACAGCAACACAACTTTAACATAAGGAGAAGTACTATGCCAACCATTCGTTTAGAAGGTATTGGAGCCGTCTTAGAAGCCGGCGTTTCAACATTTGATGCTGAGATCAAAACACTCAGCTTACCAGAACGCGCTCGTGAAGTGATTGATTTCACTCATCTTGGAAGCGTTGATTTCACAGAAAACGGAGCTGGGAAATTAAAAGACCCTGGCCAAGTGTCTGTAACTGTTGGTATGGATCATACGGTTCGTGACCTCATCAATAGCGACCCTGAAACATGGACCGTTAAATGGCCACTGCGTAGTGGTCAAACAACTGCTGATCAAATTACATTTACTGGCTATGTAGTGAGTGCTGGCGGTGAAGAATTTGCGGCAAATACAGCTCAAGATCAAAGTATTACTATTCAAGTTCAAGGTGATTTTACTTTCACAGCGGGAGCATAAGTCATGGCTCAGCATAAATTTAAAAAAATGCATCTCATGACGGCAGGCAAATATATTACTCTTAATAAAGAACTAGAGATAGATTTGTCTGCTTGTGACCACATCACAGTTTTGAATATTGACTGTGATGAGGTTGCCCCTGAATTCTTGAACCGCAATCAAAGTGTCAGTTTATATGCTGGCCAGCTCCGCATTGTGTGCAATGCTGCTTTGCGTTGCCGGACAACGGGCCAACATGAATTGCATATCACAACAAAATTACGTGAGAAAGTGGATTATGTCTAAGAAAAAAACACAAACAGATTTACGGCTTGCTATTCTTGCTTCCAATGATTTGGAAAAAGTTGTTTCCATTGCCTTACCAGAATGGGGTGTAGATGCTTTTCTGCGACCCATGGATGGTCATGACTTAGATGCTTACGAGATAGCAGTCGGTAAAGGTGCCAGCGATATTCGTGCACAAATAGCAGCGCGTACATTGTGTGATAAAGACGGTAATCGTCTTTTTACAGATGAAGATATACCTGCACTCAGTCGCAAACGTGGATTTGTTCTTGATCGTATTTACCAAACGGTTCACAAAAATAGTATGCTTGGCACTGAAGGTGTTGTTGAAGCAGAAAAAAAGTCAGAGACGGAATTCAAAGAAATTGGTTCCGAATCGTCGAACGAACAGGAAATGTAAGCGTTGCCCGTGCGAAGGCTGAAATCTCCGCACGGGAATACTTCGAGTGGTGCGCGCTTTTTCAATTAGAAGCCGCAGAATCTCAACAGAATTATCACGTTCCATCGTCTAATACGGCAACACCAGAACACATTGCCGCCTACATGAACAAAATCTAGGAGTACAACACTATGGGTGCCGCTAATGTTGGTGAAATTAATGTTGGTAAAATTAATGTTGTTTTAGTTCTTCGTAGCCAGCAATTCGCAGACGGTATGCGTAGTGCAGGAAAAAGTGTTGGAGATTTAAGTAATAAAGTTAAGCAAGACGTTGGTAATTTAAACACCGCGGTAAATAAAAGTGTTGGCGATTTAAGCGATACAGCAGTGAAAGATGTTAGTACTTTAAATGAAAATGTGAGTAAAGATGTTGGTGGCTTAAGTGCGGTTGTAAAAGAAGGTACAAGTATTGTGAAATCTTTTTTTTCTGTATTCAATGGAGCTGCTGCGGTTATTGGTCCAGTTGCAGAAATGGTCAATGGTCAACTGACTGCAATTGATGCACTTGCACAACAAGCAGATGCTTTGGGAGTTACAACACAAAGGTTACAGGCTATGAATACCGCTGCTGAATTAGCGGGTGTCAGTCAATCAGTTATGCAAAAAGGATTATCAGAAAGCTCAGTTGCATTAAGTGAAGCTATCGTTGGTGTGGGTGACGGTGCGCAATGGTTTGATACATTAGGGTTAAAGGCAGAAGAGTTGCGCGGCAAAAAACCCGACGAACTGTTTGAAGCTTATGCCGAAGCTATTAGTAAATTACCGTCTCATGCGGAGCGAGCTGCTGCATCATCAGCTTTGTTTGGAGATAGTACAGGTGAAATGTTACCATTGCTTGATAATGGTAAGGAATTATTAGTACAAACTCGCAAAGAAATGGAAGAATATGGTGCATCTATTACCCGTGTAGATGCAGCAAAAATAGAGGAAACAAATGATTCCATTATTCGTGCAAAAACAGTGGCGGGGACATTTATACAATCTCTGACTGTAGGCCTTGCCCCAATTATAGAAACTGTTGCCGTAGGCCTTACAGACTGGGCAGCTGGAATGGGCGGTTTTGGAAGTGTAGCAGATAAAGTAATTGATTTTGGTGTAAAAGGTGTTGGTCTTTTATTAGATGGCTGGCAAGGCCTGCGTTTTCTCTGGATTGGTGCAAAATCTATCATAGCGAATATGGGCAAGTCTATGTATGGTTTTGTTCGTAGTGTTGTTCAAGGCTATAATCTTATTACAGCAAATACGACAAATACATGGAATTTTGTCAAAGCAAAGGCAGATGTGTTATTCACACGCTTAGGTCTGATGTCAGATAATTGGGGAGAAAGTTTTACCTATGTTATGGCATCTGTGAAGAAATCCTTTGCAGAAACGGTCATCTCATTGGGCCGTGCTGCTATGAACACGGGGATCAAAGGTTTGACCAGTATTGGAGAAGATGCTGTTTTTGCCGGTGCAGATATGTTGGTAACGGCAACTCGTGATCAAGCAGAATCAGAAAAGAAACTCTTTGGTGCATCTGAAGAATTGAAAAAATCTGAGGCACGACTTGCTGTGGCAAAGAATGCCCTGCTTACAGGTGCAGCAGAGTCTATGGCAACACCAGAGCTTGATGAGAAAATAGCTACATTTCAGCGTATTATAGATGAATCAACAGATGAATTTCATACACTGAAAGATGGTCCTAGTGCTTCAGAAAAACTTACGGCCACTATAGATAACCTTCGTGCAGAGTCAGAAGCGAAGGCGCAAGCTAAAGCAGCAGAGATTGCGAAGGAGCAGGAAGATAGAGCGGCAAGTGTTGCGGCAGAGGCAGAGCATTTACGAGCTAAAGCAGAGATGAAGGCGCAGGCCAAGTTAACAGAGCTTGAAGGTGAACAAGAACGTTTGCGTGCAGAGCAAGAACAAAAAACAGCTGCACAGGCCGAAAAAGAGCGTTTAGATGCAGAAACTAAGGCAAGGGAACTGGAAGCGAAAGTCGCTCATGACCTTGCGATGGAAGTGGAAGAAAAGCGAAGTAGCAATGTGATAACAGCGGCCTGGGAAGAAGGGCAAAAGAGAAAAGAAGCGTTTACCAAAAAACACTGGTCTGCCCAAGCAAAAACTATATTTGGGGAAATGGAAAATCTGACAAAAGGCTCTGCAAAAAATAATAAAACAATGTTCAAAATAAATAAAGTGGCTGCATTAGCAAACGCAGTCATTAATACTTCACAAGGTGTAAGTCGGACTTTAGCGGCATATCCCTATCCGTGGAATATTCCGATGGCTGGCCTTCACCTAGCGGCAGGTATTGCGCAAGTGAACTCAATTCGCAGCTCATCATTTTCTGGTGGCGGTGGTGGTGCTTCAGCTGGTGTAAGTTCTGGCGGTGGCTCTGTGTCTATTAGCTCTATGGGGAATAATGCTGTAGCAGTTGTCCCTCAGGAAAAGAAAGAAGAGCCGCTTGAGCCAACTCGTCATATAGTCTCTACTGAGTCAACTGCTATTGATGTGCTGACTGGTATGGAGCATATAGAGGCCGTTCGTAACGGTTCACCAAATGCTGACAATTCTTCTCGTGGAGCAGCAGCAGATATTGTTGCTGAGTCTCAACCATTTGTTGCGTCTTACGATGAAAGCACTGTACAGCAAGCTGTACCTGCATCCGCTGGCCGTACGATGGAAGTACATGCATCGGAGGGTGACGGCCTTATTTCTGGTCGCTGGATTGCTGACCAAGTCAATGAACAGGCTGATCTTGGTCATCCTATATCAAGGATTTTAGTGAAATGAGTAACCTACCTTTAGTTCTTTATGATAATATATTACGAAGCGCAGAAAGCGTAACGGCAAGCAGTGAGCAAGCCAGTAATCCTGCGGTAAGCGCATATGATTGGCTTTTGCATACAAGCTGGATACCCGATGCTGATGGTGCTTCAACGCTTACTGTAGATATGGGTGTCGGGCAAACTGCTGTAGTCAATGCTATCGCAATATATCGACATACCTTAGCGACTACAGGCGGAACGATTGCTGTTGAATGGTCTAGTGATGGTGTTGTATGGAATGATTTATTATTGCCGTTTACGCCGTCGTCAAACACAGTTGCATTTGTTACCTTTGCAGGAAAAACAGAACGATACTTTAGAATTACTCTTACAGAAACTCCAGCTGCAGGCCTTGGCCTTGTGGCTTTAGGTGAAGCAATGGAAATACAGAATGGTTTTCGGACTGGGTATTCTGCTCCACTGTTTTCTCGTAATGTGGTATCGCGTTCGAGTCGTTCAGATTCAGGCCTGCCTATTGGGCGTAGTGTTGTAGATAAAGGCATTACAGGCGTTTTTCGTATTCATGATGTCACAGAAGAATGGGCGAGAGAAAAGCTCTTACCATTTATCGAACATGTTGAACGGTATCATTTTTTCCTTCTCTGGAATGAAGATATGTATCCTGATGAAGCGGCAATAATTGAATCATCAGAAAGCCGCATTGCTCCATTTACCTATAGTAAGCATGGGTTTATTTCTGGTGGGTTTAAGTATGCAGGGTGGCAATAAATGGGGTATGATAGCACCAAGGCGCTTGCGGGTAGAATTCCGTATACGATTATAGAAATAGAAGCACCGTATATTACTGATGTGTTAGCAGCAGAAAATCCCGATGGTTCGGGCCCGTGTTTTAATACACCTGCAACAGCGATTGGTTTTACCGGCTACACGGTGAGCAATAAAACATACACTTTTGGAGATGAGAATAAACAGGTTCCTGCTGGTATGTCTCTTCTTCCATCTCTTATAAAATATGAAAACCGCTCTCCACGTATAGCCCCCGCGAAGGCGGAAGGGATAGGTATGCGTGGTGGGGCTGTTATAACAGTGCAGGATGGGCCACATCATGACAGAGACACAGACCCCTATGTTTCAGAACGTTCGTACATTCCTGAAGAACGCGGTACCTATTGGGGAAAATGGTTGGCTCGCAACCCGTATTATCATGGAAGCACGCTACGGGTACGACAAGGGTATATTGTTGATGGTGCGTATAATGCTGATAATTTTAGAGACGCTACATATCATATTGAAGGTATCGATGGGCCTGATAGTCGGGGCCGTGTCACTATCCGTTGCAGTGATATATTACAGTTTACCGATGGAGACCGCGCACAAGCTCCGCGTGTTTCTTCGGGGCGTTTACTTACGGATATTGATGCGGTCACGACGACGGCAACGCTCACGCCAGAAGGCGCAGGAGATGGCTACGCTACCAGCGGAATCCTTCGTATCGATGATGAATTAGTTGATTTTACGCGTGTTGATGATGTGCTTACAATGACTCGTGCGTCATATAATACTACGTCAGACACTCATAGTGAGGACACGCGTGCACAAGAATGTATATTATGGACAGCAATAAATATTCTTGATATTGTTTATGATTTACTAGTGAATCATGCGGGAATAAACCCTGTGTTTGTTGACAAACTAGACTGGGAAGGCTCTACAAGTGGTTGGCTCAGTTTACATAATTTAACCGCTATTATATCTGAACCTGAGGGTGTGAATACCTTGCTTGCTGAGTTGAGTGAACAATGCTTGTTTTATTTATGGTGGGATGCGGAAGCTGCACTTGTGCGTATGCGTGCGGTGGCTCCGCAAGTTGGAACGCTGAAAACGATATCAGACACAACAGAAATACTTGCGGGCACTGGTCGGCCTAAGCATAATACGAAGGATCGGTTGACTGACGTTGTTATGTATATTGGTTTACGCACTCCTGTCAGTAGCTTAACTAAGTCCGCTAGCTTCACGGATGTAGTAGAGTTACCAGACGATGAAGCGGCAACTAATTACGGGAGCCGTAAAATACGCACAATATATTCTCGTTGGTTTTTGCAGGATCATCGGGCGCTTGCTGTTATTGCCGTGCATAGAATTGCAAGCCGCTTTAGGGATGGCACAAAGAGCCTGACTGTAGATGTGGACGCGAAGGACGATAATATCATTCTTGGCGACCCTGTGGCTGTGCATACGCAACGCATACAAGATAGCACGGGCGGCAATGATGGGGCGGTTGCTATGCAAGTGGTAGAAGCTCGGCGGCATGCGGAAGGTGACAGGATAACGCTTATGCTCGAAACATGGTCTTTCGCAGCGCGCTATTGTCTCATTGCTCCCGCAAGCATGGATTCGATAGAATATGCCACCGCAAGTGACGAACAAAAAAATATTTATGGATTTATATCTCCGTCATCAGGTAAGTTTGCAGACGGTACGAACTCTTACGTTATAGGATAAAAAGATATGACTTATACTTTTGTAGAAATTCCCGATTCTATGCTTATTGAAAATAAGCCCTTAAGCGTGTCGTGGACATTGCAGGGAAAATATAATCAGTACGCCATCGCTGAGGGGCACGATGATGCCCCGCGTATTGCGGTTGATTTGAACGGCAAAACGGCGATTGGTACTGACGAAACGAATACAGGCAAGTTTTTACATCCTGACGGTTTGGGCGGTGTCGAGTGGAGAGGCGGCAATAATAAGATATGGCTCACGGCAAGTGCTGCAGGTTCCAGTGCTACCACGGATACTATCTATAGCCCAGTCGGAATAGAGGGAACCGAGATGTTTTTTACTTCTTCGGTAGGTTTTAGGGTGGTAGACGAAGGTTCCGGTGTTGCGTTTATGTATACTCCTTTGCTTCTTGTTGTGCAGTCGACTGGGATCAAACTTCTTTATAATTACGTTGGGGACTACGGGGTTGTCCCTCCTGCAAGTTTTCTCTCGCTCAATGATGATACGTGGCGTATTATGCTTTCTGCTCCTGGCTCATCTATGCAGATAAAAAGCAAATGGGAGGGTAATGTCGCTTATATACAAATACGTTGCCAAACCTCAGCTGGAGCTGGGGCTAAAAAGTCTGAACTTTCTGTATATGGGCATCAGTTAAAATAGAATAATTCCATTTGTTCTAGACTTGATACGTGTTGTTCTTGATTTGGTGAGTAAAATAGTATTAATTATATCTCTAAGGAACACTATAAAGGCAGTGAATTTTAAGTGTGGTGACTTATGATGGCGGTTCGAATAGAATAATTCATCTGCTTTTTTAAAATACAAAATCTTTTTAATTGTGGGTAGTACATGAGGGATTGTGTTCTGTAATGGCGTGATTCCTTTGAATATTTTCAAAGGCATGTGCTTTCTTGTTGACGGTGTTGTTTTATTCTGTGCACAATGACAACACTCTACGACTATATTGTTCCTCCCGTGATTGCTGCTGTGGTTGGCGTGGTTGGTTACTTCTTGAAGTCTTTCTCAAAACAAAATATTGTACTTGCGGGGTTTCAATCTCAGGTCAAGGCGGTAGAGAATGATGTACAAGAGTTGCGCGATGCGCAATTACAATCTGAAAATTGTATTTTAAAGGCTGTGCGCTCTATGCATCAAGAACAGCTTGCTGGTTATGAGTATTTGGAGTTACGCATAGGTTCTTATCAACAGCCGTTTTTAAATTTAGATGTCTGAGGTGAATTGTGAATAGCTGTGCTCTGAGTGTTGTATCTCCTATTCTATTCTTGTTATATAAGTGTAGGATCTGTATGTTCTTCACTGGGCAAGTACAAGAAGGACTATAAACAAAGAAGGTATGCGTCCCTAATGGCTTTTATTATTGATGATAGGTATTCCTACGTGGCATCAGCTGATGCACAGGAAAGCGGCGTTGAATTACCAGCTTTGATTGGCGTGGAGGCAGGAGACCTGCTGATGCTGCTCTGGGGCTGTAAGGATGATAATGTTATTAGTATAGATGGTGCTGGGTGGATAGAAGTACCGAATACAAATCCTTCATTAGCCTATTTAGAAGTACGTGCGTATTATAAGTTTGCAACGAATGATGATGAACAATGTTCGCCATATACGGTTTCTGCTGCGCAAGATACATATATGCATACCTTGTGTATTCGTGGGGTTGATCCTACGGTGCCTTTTGTAGATAGTGGGTCTTCTGGTTTTTCTAGTGCTGCTAATACACAGCTTGTATACCCTGCGCTTACGGCTACAGCAGATAACCAATTAGCGATATACCTGTCTCTGTCTGATGGTGATGATATTACCGCAGCTACGCATGCAGGCGTGCGTAAAATGTATCATGCTTCTGATAGCATCATGTATCAACGAGTCGTTACATCTGGTCCTGTTCCAGCATTTGAAGATGCTGTAGATTCTGATCAGACCTGTGCACTGGGTTTTATTTTTAATGATGATAACGCAAATACGGTATTGCCTCTTGATATTCAACCCATCAACGCTTTGTCTGTGCTGATACCAGATATACGCAATGATGCAGGTTGGAGAGAGGCTGTTTATGCAAGTGGCTATGATATTCTTACAGGTGCCCCTCGTGTGACGCAAACACCCATATTATCGGTTTATGGGGCTGCCAATCAATGGCGGTTTCGTGTAGATCAAGCAGCGAGTTTGTCGTCTTTATCTGGTGGTGAGTTAATTACCTTTGCGAGTGGAAGTACGGCACTTTTTGGTAGCTATGATCAACAAGACACTCTTTCTGGTGGAAGGGGTAGTTTGGTTGTATATAATTACACTGGTACAGGTGAGGCGGATAATAGCGTTTGTACATTTACTGGGGGCTCTGCACAGATGTGGAGTACCGGCAGTAATTACCAAATGGATATAACGGGCTGGATTAAAAGTTCCGAAAAAATAACAGATTATGCGAGTGTGAAAATTGATGGGGCGAGTGCACTTGGAATAAGTGATGGTGTGTATTTTGTCAAAGATCATGATGTTCTTGATTCTGCAGCCGAAACATATTGGTATAAATTTTATTCAGATGCAAAACAGTTTTCTTTTGGTACCGTGCAAGTGCCAACGGTCGGCTCTGTGGTAGCAAATGTGCATCCATATAATATGATTGAAGTTGATATACCATATGTGGCTGGTACAGAAAATCGATATTGGTACGAAGATAATAGCAGTTCTCAAAAGGCTTGGTCTACAAATATTGTTGGTACGACTATGTCTTATACAGTGCCGAAAGACTATATGAATAAGAAATTAGCCTTGTGGGTGCGTAATTATAATAATAATGGTAAATATATATATTGCTTGGCCATTGATGCAGCAAATGAATGGAAGTTGTGGCGTATACACAGTAAGTATGCTGATGATTATCAGGGGGCCGTGCCAGAATATAAATATATAGATATTGCGAGTATTGACACACCACTACGCTCTAGCGGCGGTGTCTTTGATGTGACGCAAGTAAAATATATAGGTATACCTTTTCAGGCATCGTCAAACACTTCTCGCTACCCTGCATTTACTTATGATCAGTACGAAGTCGTTACACAAACCGTCTATGGTGGTGGAGAGAGCAAAAAAGTAACCTGGTCGGATATAGAGAAGATGGTCAATGCTGAGTTGAATTTGTTTGGTACACAGTTTAAAGAAACCGTACAAAGTATTGTAGGTTCCCAATATGTGCTCAGTAGAGACATAAAGTTTTCCTGTGCATTGGATATGACAAATCAAGCTCTTTCTTTTCCACCGCAAGCTGATGGTGCGCAGGTTTTTTTGTTCAACGTTGATGCTGGTGTCGTGGGTATAGAGACAGATACGGCTAGTGGTGTTGTTAATACATCGCTTGTGTCAAGTGATAAAGGTGCATATATCACGCATACTACAGATGATACTATCGATTATACGGGGACTATTTTTAGCGCCTATACCCCTACCTTACAAAGCGGTAAAGAATACAGACAAGTCTCTTTTATTGCCTGCCAGCAAATTACAGGCGGTGCAGAGTTGGTAAATTGTACTGTATCAAAACATACAGGAAATGGCGCGATCTTATTTGACGGTCTTGTCTCTGGCGGTAATTATACTGATAATTCTTATGCTATAGAAATTGATACGGCTGGTGACTACACTTTAAATGGTTGTACGTTTTCAGGTAATACGAAAGATATTAACGTAACAGCTTCAAGTGGTACTGTAACTATTATAACAGATGTGATAGGGTTGACCTATCAAAGTGCTGGTGCTACGGTTGTGATTGTTGCACCATTAACTAACTATACGCTTGCTTTGCCTTTTATTATTGATGGTTCTCGTGTGTGTGTCCGTAATGTAACCAGAAGTACTATTTTATCTAACGAGATTGTTGCAGGCGGTGGCTTTTCTGCACAGTATGTGAAAGATTCTGGGTATGATGCTGCTGATGTAGGTATCTATGTTGTTACTTATCAATCTGGAACAATAGCGAAAGAGACCATTGTTGGTTCCTTTTTGTTCCCGTCTGAGACATCAATAAATAGTATTCCTGTCACGCAAGAAGATCAAGAACAATATAATGCTTATGGTGTTGATGGTTCAACGGTTGATGAGTTTGTGTGGGATAACAGTAATCTTGAAGTCGATGTCAATGATGCTGATAATAGTACCTATATACAACGAATTGGTGCATGGTATTATTATTGGATTACAACTGCTCAGGGAATAATGGAAACAACTGGAGCACTCACCTGGGTATCTCTTAACGATATTCTTGTGCATGCTGTACTTGATATGACCATTGATAATAAGAAGGTAGAACCGTTACTTATTGCTGGTGGAAGATTGCATCGTGATGATGAACAAACAGTTATCGCAGCTTTGTCCAATTCCATACAGATGGACTATGACCCTGTATACGTTACTGCTACTGGTGGCAGCGCCTTAACTACAGCGGAAAATGCTGCTCTTATGAATATGGTTGATAATATAATGGGATATACAGGACCATGACCCTTTGGCAAAAAATACAAGCTGCTAGTGCTTTACCTACGAATGCAGGTCACAGTATGTGGGATCATGTACAGGCATTGGGTAACGGTTTATTAAGCAGTAGTCAAACAACTGTAGCGGTGCAGGGTGGTGTGTTTGTATCCATCCAGAGCGGTACGAGTGTGAATATTGAAACGAAAACAACAATAGAGGTGATAGATGACTAAACAAAATGACGAATTGGTTTCCGGTAATGATTTTATTATTACCGTGGACGCATCTTTGGATGGGAATACGGATTTTTCTGGGTATACTACAGAGGCATCACTGCTCGATAAAGATCGTGCTTCAATTATTGATTTCACAGTACAAACAGAGACAGCGGACTGGGCCACGGGAATAATTCGTGTGAAATTTGTTCGTGCAGGTGATGCTACGCTTATTGCAGCGGGTACCTATTATTTAGAAGTGCGAGTAACGAGTCCTCAGAATGAAATGGTCTCTTTGACTCCTTTTCCTGAAGTGGTCGTTATTCAAGGTTCAACAGTGGTGTCACCATGAGTAGATTTGTATATTTAGAGAAATTTAGTAGCACAGAGTCTATGCAGGGTCTCAATCGCCTTGGTGGTGGTACCAGTGTCTTTAGTGGTAGTGGTGGTGTAGCAACTTATGATGCTGGTACCGCTACTTGTACACTGGATACCTTGGCAGATGGTTTTGCTGGTTTGGTGACAACGTTTAAAGGGCGTACAGGTAATCCTCATAATTTGGATTCGAATAAAATGTATGGTCCTTTGGTTGAGACTGCCTATCAAGGAACTTTAAATTCCATACGTATTCACTGTACGGGAACTGCTGCCAAAGAAATAAAAATACGCATAGAAGACGGCTCAGGTGGTTGGTTACACTCCGCAACAGAAGTGTTGTCTGGTGGTATTGAGATCATTGATTTTGTTATCTCATCACCACTTGTTGGTATGAATAGAGTTGTAGTTGAAGCAGGTTATCTTTCTCTGTTAACGGTACAGGCTATTGAGCTTGAAATAACAGATCATGTTTTTACGAACACGTATGAGCAAGTTTCTTTTGATTGTTTCATGGGATTGTTGCGTTTGTATAATGAGTCTACTAACCGTGTTTGTGATACGAGTGCGTTTGATTATGATGAATTAAATGCGACTGCTTTAGGCGGTGCGCTAGCTATGATGCTGTATATGGGTGTAGAGCGTGGATGGGTTTCTCAGGTAAATGCAGAAGGTACTGGGGCGGCTCTCGTAACCGAAATGTTGAGTGCTCCTAATATTAATGGGTGGTTTGCACATTTTACTAAAGCCGGTGGTGTTGTTGCTAATGGTTCGGAATACTCAACTATAGATACAGCTATTGGTTTGGTGTCTGCAGATATTGCTATGCGTGGACTTGGATGTACAGCAGAAGCTGCTGCTGTTGCAGCTCGTATTCAAGCGCTAGGGTATTCAGACCCGAATTTTATTCATCCGACTCTCAGCCGAGTGTCTCATGGATATGCGAATGATGGTGTAACTGTTCTTAATTACCATTGGGACCAATGGGGAGCGGAATCCGCACTTATTCAAATACTCTACTGGATGCAATTTCCAGAAGAGCCTGCTTTTAATATTGTGCAAGATCCACCAAGTTGGGACGGTGTCGGGTTTACAACTGAAATGACGGCGCTGTGGTTTCGTAATTTTGGCGTGGAGGATGTGCTGGATCATGCTGGAATAAACTGGCGTATAGAACGTCAGCTGCTGCGTGCGGAGCAAAAAGCAGTGACAACGAATACACTTTATGGGTATTCAGAAGCAGAAGTGCGTATCTCTGATTCACAAACAGCGTATAGAGCCTTTGGTTCAGGTGGTGATCAGGGGGTTCCTATTATTCTGGATACTGGCGGCAATGGTCCCTGGGTTACGCCCTCGTATCCGTTGATGAGTGCATCGAGTGATCTTGCCAGTGTTCTAACAGATATCCAAGAACCAAAATTTCAATCGCTTACTCGTATATATGGTGTGGCTGAATCCGCTTGGGTGGATACGCCAACGAATACAACAGTGAGTGTTCATTGGGTACTTTCGTCTCTGCGATTGTTCTTTTGTTCAGTTGGTGCGTATCATGCTGCTTTATTGTCTGAAGAGCCTGTTGCAGCAGATCCTATCTATTTGACGGCAGCAGCAGGTGTTTTGGGAGTTACAGCCAATACCTATGCTCCTGTGGTTGGCATAGCACCGCCTGTAGGGGCTTTTATCGCAGTTGATACATCAATACAAAGGATCGTAGAAATGACGAATAGCAAGCAAGTAATTGGTAATGCGTGGGCATGTTCAGCCACCTTACAAACTCGAAAAACCAATAGCTCTCTGCGGAGTATTTTTAATCTTATTACGGGCAACGTGACTGCATTAAATGCTTCGCTTGTGTATGATGCTACTGATGAAGTATTGACGACACAGGCAAGCATTAATGCGACTCCTGCTGATTGGACACAGGGCGAAGTTTTTGTTGAATTTGAGAGCGCTACATTAAATGCACTCAACCTTCGTACGGGATATTATCATGTGATGTGGACAGCTACTATAGATGATGAACCATATTCTTGGGTGGGTGAATCATTTCTTGCTGAGTTTTCATAACAGCAGTACAGAAGAAATAGACATTTTGTAATGATGACTATGTAGCACGGTGTTTATTCGTTTCGTGTAAATTATGTGTTTTATAATACCTACATTCCCTACTCGTATTTACGAGTAAGGTTGTATTTGACTGTTGCATTTTTTTCGTTTTTTTGTGTAGCTTCCCATTGTTTCAATGTGTGTTGAATTTCAGGTATTGAGAATACGGTTATTTTACTACGGTCTATTGACCAATTCCGTACGTTGCAAGAAAGCATTTGTTCTAGGTCCTGGCTGTGGTGTGCATGGATCTCTGAGAGTATGTTTTTGAGCTTAGCTACTTGTGCTTGTGCCTCTGCTCGTCCTTTTTGGTCTCTTTCCTCTTTGTCAGCATATGCTTTTTGTTTCTGTTTTTCAGCTTCTTTTTTATTGAGATTCTTTTGGGCTTTGGCAATGGCAGTACTTACGTCGGAACGGCATGGCCGGGTGCGTTCACCTGCTTCGATACGTTTCTTTTTACAGTATGCTATTGCTTGTTTCAGGATGTTTTTTTCTGTATTTTTATATAATATAATTAAATCATTGATATCTTGTTCAAATACACATAGGTCATTGTCAATAAACCACTGAATAATGTCTTGTGAGTGAGCCTGTAAAGGTTTTGCATGCATGCATGCATCTTTTAAAGGACTAGGACTAGGAGATATAAGGCCTATGTTTTGTCCTGCTGTATGTCCTTGTTCGTGTTCTGAATTTCGGTACACGTTATGAGGATCCTGTGGTTGTTTGTGTCCTGCGCTGTGGTTGTTTCTGTGTTCTATTGTATGTCCTAGTTCGTGTTCTGAATCTCGGTACACGCCACCGCATAGGATACTGACTTCTGCTTCTGTAAATGGACAGGCAGGACGGTAGGTTGTACTAGTGTTTGTATTGCCGATATCACAAAGTAGCCATCCGTTTGCTATAGCATCGGTTCGTGCTGCTTGCAGTGTTGATTTAGCGAGCCCTGTCATTTCTGAGAGTAACCGTATGTTGATGCTGTGGTATTTTCTCAGCGGGAATTTGTCAGAGAGTGCTAGAATGTAATTTACGAGCACGAGTTGCCCTTTGCTCATATCTCCAGCAGTGCCAGAGAGTGCTAGTGCTTTCATCCATCGTAAATACTTCATGTAGGCCAGACTCCACCGCAGCATGCTTGAAGTTTGTCAGGAATGATACGCCACCGGCCGTAAACGTTGCGATAAACAGCTTTACTTGAATAAGCTATTTGTGGTATAGGACTTGGGCGTTTCAGCTCCCCGGCTAGGAGCCATCGGCGAAGTGTGCGTTCTGGTATTCCACTGAGGATAGAGAGTGCGGACACGTTGTGTGGGCCTGTTGCTATGGTCATGATATAATAATTGCCTCTCTGCGAATGAGGGTGCGATTCCCATTTGCTACAAGATCTTTGCTGTCTATAAGCCCTCTTTTAATGCGGTTTCTCATTGCGCTTTCGCCGATACGACAGAGCTTCGCTGCTTCTTTGATTCCTACGAGTTTGTCTTTTCCTTTTTTCTCTGGAATTGGCGTAGGTTTACCAGCAAGAGCAGCACTGACTACATCGTAGGCAGCGGTTAACAATTCAGGTCGTTTGTCTTGAATGTCTGCCATAAGGGTATCATTGCCCTGTAATGATGTTAAGAAAACGGCTGCTCTATTAAACGTATTATCGATAGTTGGTTCAAGGCTGTGAGGCATGCGGTATCCTTTTCTTGAATGATGTGTATAGAGAACTTAGGCGTGTTCTTTTTCTTCAGGATGTGTCTGGAAATATGTTTCCTGTGTTGCAAGCCAAATGGTTTCCGGGTCCACCCCGTAGGCTCGTGCTAGTTTGCGTCTGGTAGAAGCTTTTGGCTTTCGTTTTCCTTGCTCTAGTTCGCATATGGTTGTTCGATTGATATCGGGCACTTGTCTCAGTGTTAGTGCTTTACGTTCTCTCAAATCCCTAAGTGTCAGTTTTTTGTCAGTCATGACATATAAATACTGACTTAAAACTGACAGTCAAGTTCTATTGTCAGCTTGAAAACGGTGTTGTGTCTGTGTATTGTCAGGATTCTATGGAAACAATACGAGATCGATTTGATATAGCTTGTAGGGCTAGTGGAATGAACATGACTGCTGTAGCAAAGTTTGTTGGTATATCAAAACAGTCATTATCTGTTGGGTTGAATAAGAATGATTCGTCATATAGGAGTCTCAGTGCTGTAGCAGATGCCCTAGAGGTGGATATTGTGTGGCTGGCAACGGGTAGTGCAAATCATGCGCCAAGTTGGCACGATGATGCAGAAACTATAGCAACTGTCCGAAGTGATGCGGCAAATAAGAATCCGTCAATAGAGATGTCGTATATTATTGGTGAAATGAAGCAACGTCTTGCCCGCATTAATGATTCCGTTGAAGACATAAAGGTTTTTATGTCAGAAGATAATCCGGATGTGGTACGTTTACTTGATCGTATTATTGGAATCTGTAATGATGACCTGCACTAACACGACTATTGAAGATCGTGTGTTTTGCCTTGCTTACTATTATGCTGCGAGCCTAGAACGTATTGCGAAAGAGCTAGGAATGCGCGAAATAGCCCTCTTTGATTCCTTGTTATCCAATGATCCAGATGCATCCTTCCTTCCTGAAATAGCATTGTTTTTTGAGGTTGATATTCATTGGCTACGGTTTGGAAAAGAACAACCAGCATTGGAAAGACAGACAGATAAGATACAAGTAGACACTGATAGGTATTATACACAATGTCGAACAGAAACTCAGGAAGAAGCTGAAAAGTTAAGCAAAATCTCTTCTGAAGAACGCTGGCAGCCGAGCAAAGCAATCCCTTATCCCAAGGAATTGTGTGGTTTAGAGCCTATAACGCGATTTTCTCAACAGCAGGTTAAGGCAGTTGAAGACGCAGCTTCGGATGCTGTTCTTTTTGTTAAAAAAGGGAATGGTAGTTTTGTGTGTAGGAATTTAAGGCGAATTTTGGATCTCTGTAAAATTAGCGAATTATAATAGGGTACAGTAATATATGCTCTGGGTGAGGGTGATCAGGCTGTTTTATAGCTGACTAAAGAAAAGGGCGTATATGTCTAGTGTTTGGGTAGAGAAGAACGGTAACAAATATCGAGTTCGTTATGTGGATGCGTCTGGTAAGAAGAAAACGGCTGGTTCGTATCCAAATAAGATGATAGCTTCTGCTCAGTCAAAAAAAATGCGTGATAACCTTGTGCGTGCTCCCAGCTATATCGGTCAAGTATTAACGCTTACTGCGGTACTGGAAAGCTATTTGGAGCACCGTACGTGTTCCGGTTACGTTTCAGAGGGCCATGCATTTGAAGCAAGGCGTAGTGTAGAGTTGGCTGCAGACCGTATGGGATGGAATGTTGTCACAGACATCACACCAGAAAGTATTGATGCATGGAGTTCCGAATATAAGGTGGTGAGTGCATGGCGCGTTTTACGGGCAGTATTGCGGTATGCTCGTATCGAATTAGATCAGCCCATACCAGAAAAAGTCATTCACCGAAAACTAAAAAAGAAAGTTGTTGTAAAGAAAGAGCCTGATCTCATGCCAGATGATCTCGTGCATACAGCTTTAGAGCGCGCGGAGTTAAAAGGTGGGGTGCATGGCGTTGCTTTGGTTCATTGGCTTGTCACCTACGGCTGTAGGCCGATAACGTTGCTTCATATGCAAGTTGGAGATGTTGATTTAGAGGGGCAATCCGTTTTTATTCGTCATAATAAAAACAAGATGGAATACCGGCATGCGCTCGCAGAGAGAACAATCGATTTTTTGAAGCCGATTTGCAGAGGAAGGGAACCAGGTGAACGTTTATTCTGTGATCCTCGAACAGATGAGCCATGGGTTCTCTCAAATCATGGGACAGCACAACGTATCGGAGAGTGGTATCAGAAGAACATCTCAAAAGACTTCCCTCCGCAACATGGTGGGATTTACGCTCTAAAGGACTGGTGCATTACCCGATTGGTAGAGTCTGGTTTACCGGATCATCAAATAATTCTTTTTACAGGTCACCAAGGAACTATCAGTTTGCAGCGTTACAAGAAGTCAAACTTACAGAAAACCAGAGAAATAGTCAGTAAGCTTCCTACTCTCTAACATATAATAAAGCTAAAAAGGAAAGGTTACCCCTAGGAGCCCCTTTCCCCTGTGAGCAGATAAAGAATAACCCCCTGTAAGTATTTCACTTACAGGGGGTTAGATGGGGTCCCGAACCGGATTTGAACCGGCGGCCTCCAGAGCCACAATCTGGCGCTCTAACCGACTGAGCTACCGGGACCATCCATGGGCGGCAGACTGTAACGATAGCTTTTGTCTGTCAAGAAAGATGTCGGAGCTACTGGGCAGAATCTTGTGGAGTGGGGGCCTGCCAAGGAACGCGTTCACCTGCAGGGGTGTCGGTTCGTTCAAACATGAGGTAACAAATAGTGCAGCCTTCTGCTTTTTTGTGTTTCTCAAAAACCGTTGGGAAGCGGGTGGGGATATCGAATTCAAAGCCAGAACCACTGTAGCAGTTGCGCCAGAGGCCTGGAAGAGTGCTCAGGTTATTGAGCACCTGAAGGCTGTAGTTATGGGTGTCGCTTGCGAATATAAAACGGCCACCCGGTTGCATAGCATGGGCAAGGTCCAGAAGGAAGCTACGGGTTACATAACGGCGGCGGCGTTGCTTGGGTTTGGGCCATGGATCAGGGAAGAGGATGTAGGTCCGGTTCAGAGACTGTGCAGGAACTCTGTGGCGTAGAAAGTGGTGGGCATCATCATTAAAGAGTCGAACATTGGCGGCGTTGTTTTTAACGCTTTTATGGGCGGTTTTAGTAACACGTATATCTATAGCTTCTACGCCAAGCATGTTTTCATCTGGGTGGCTGGCGGCAAGATTGCTGAGAAACTGCCCATGTCCAAAGCCTATCTCTAGACGGGTAGGGGCAGCACGGCCGAATAGTTCTTCCAGATTGAGAGTCTCTTCTGTCTGGGCATTGCCGATAAGCTGGGATTGGGCATCACTGCGGGTACGGTAGCGTTTCATTCCTTTACTCACCATGATATGTTCCTTTGTAGAATAGAAAAACGGCCCGCAAAACGGACCGTTCTTATTTGTTTCTTTGTATTGCTTGTCAGATTTAGAGCTTTTGACGGATGCTCAGTTTTGCAGTCAATTCGCGGTAATGCTCAACGTTACGGCTGTGAATGTATTTCAACAATTTGGAGCGAGTAGCAACCATCTTAAGGAGGCCGCGACGACTATGGTTGTCTTTTTTATGAGTGCGCAGGTGATCGGTCAGATAGTTGATGCGATCAGTGAGCAAGGCAATTTGTACGTCAGAACTGCCGGTATTGGCATCTGTTCCACCGAATTCTTTGATAATTTCAGCTTTGCGTTCTTTTGTTGTGGTCATGGCGATTCTCCTTGGTTTATAGTGAACCCAGCGAGCGTCTTCGCCTAGTCGCTTCGCTGCGTTGGGCCGGAAGAGTAGGTTGTGACACAAGAAGTCAATATCAAATGCTTCATCTGTAGCGATCCATTGACAAATCTTTCGCAGCAACATCATGTCGCGCCTTCCAAGCTGTGGGTGCATTGCGTCCGCTTTTGGACTTTTCATCCGTCAGCCTTCTCGTAGAAGCAATTCAACAGAGTTCTCTTAACCAAGAGCATGGAGCAATCATGGCCCTTAACATTAAAAAGACGCGTAACTTCGGTATTATTGCGCATATTGACTCAGGTAAAACAACCGTTTCTGAGCGTATCCTTTATTACACTGGTAAAAGCCACAAGATTGGTGAAGTGCATGAAGGCGCTGCAACCATGGACTGGATGAAAGAAGAACAAGAGCGTGGTATCACAATTACTGCTGCTGCTACTTCTGTGAAGTGGAACGATCACTTCATGAATATCATCGATACACCGGGACACGTTGACTTTACCGCTGAGGTAGAACGTTCTTGCCGTGTACTTGATGGTGCAGTCGTTGTATTCTGTTCGGTTGGTGGTGTGCAAGCTCAGTCAGAAACCGTATGGCGTCAGGCTGACAAATACAAAGTACCTCGTATGGTATTCATCAATAAGATGGACCGTGTTGGCGCAGACTACTTTAAAGTTGTTGGCCAAATTGAAGACAGACTTGGCGGTACACCGGTATTGTTGCAATACCCTAAAGGTGGTGGTGATGAGCTTGAGGGTATTGTTGACCTCGTTCATGAAAAATATTACACCTTCGAAGGCGACAAAGGTGAAGACCAAGTTGAGCATGAAATACCTGATGATGAAAAAGAACACGCGGCTGAATTACGCGAACAAATGATCGAAAATATTGCTCAAGAACATGAAGAGTTGATGGAAGCATATTTAGAAGAAGGTACATTAAGCCTTGAACAGATCCAAACAGGCATCCGTCATGGTGTGTACAACTACCTGTTCCAACCTGTACTGTGCGGTTCTGCATTGCGTAACGTTGGTGTGCAGTTGTTGTTGGATGCGGTTGTGGACTATCTTCCGGATCCAGAATCTGTACATAACATGAATCAATTTGCTCTTGATGACAAACTGCAAGAAAATCCAATCCCAACAAAACCAGACGACAATGCTCCATTGCGCGCGCTTGTCTTTAAAGTAATGACTACCCCACACGGTGAGCTGAGCTTCGTACGTGTTTACCAAGGGAGCATGAAGACTGGTGATCAAATTTACTGCCCTAACCAGCAGAAAAAAGAGCGCGCATCTCGTCTTATTAAATTGCACGCTATGAACCAAACCCCAATTGATGAAATTGGCGCTGGTGACATTTGTGCTATCGTTGGTCTGAAATCTGCTGCGACTGGCGAAACCATTTGTATGGAAAATGACCAAGCTATCCTTGAAGGTATCACCTTCGCTGAGCCAGTTATCTCCATGGCTATCGAGCCAAAATCAAACGAAGATAAAGAAAAATTGGCAAACGCGCTTGCGAAAATGGAACGTGAAGACCCAACCTTTACCCGTCGTATTGATGAAGAAACCGGACAGCTTATCATCGCAGGTATGGGTGAATTGCACTTGGAAGTTCTTCAGCACCGTCTCTTAGATGACTTTAACGTAGACGCGACCGTTGGTACACCAAGTGTAAGCTACCGTGAATCAATCAGCAAAGAGCTGCAAATCCGCGGTAAGCACGTTAAGCAAACTGGTGGTTCAGGTCAATATGGTGACGCAACTGTTAAGATTCGTCCAATGACTGAAGAAGAACGTCAAACTGGCGAAGAATTCATGTTCGAAGACAAAATTAAGGGTG
Source organism: Planctomycetota bacterium (assembly GCA_016745075.1). Classification (GTDB taxonomy): domain Bacteria; phylum Planctomycetota; class UBA11346; order UBA11346; family UBA11346; genus JADGDD01. Next base: position 32,997 of record JADGDD010000006.1, read on the forward strand.
GTGCTATTCCTAAAGAATACATCCCAGCTGTTGCTGCTGGTGCTAAAGCAGAATTGGCTCGTGGTTTTGTTGCAGGTTACCCAATCATTGGTGTGCACATCACATTGATCGACGGTAGCTACCATGACGTTGACTCATCAGAAATGGCATTCCGCGCTGCTGGTGCGTTAGCTATTCGTCAAGGCAACCCAGACTTGGGTGTTCAGTTGCTCGAACCATGGATGAAAGTGGAAGTTGAAACACCAGAAGAATTCACCGGCCAAGTTATTGGTAGCTTGAACTCCAAACGTGCAATCATCAGCGAAACAGAAGCTCGTGGCCCAATCACCAATGTACGCGGTGAAACTCCATTAAGCGAAATGTTCGGTTACACCACTGAATTGCGTTCTCTTACTCAAGGCCGTGCTGCATTCAGCATGGAACCAGGCGATTACAAACCAGTTCCACGTAGCTTGGTAGAAAAACTCTCTTCATAAGTATTCTTTGTAGAATCTCGCTTTTCGAAGTTCTCTCAGCAGCCCTATCGGTTTTCCGGTAGGGCTGCTTTCGTCTGCTGGAGAAACATTTTTACGAGAGCCTTTTTATGGAGTATACTCATAATGGAGTAGAAAAGGAGGAGGTATCTTCGATGTTGCTATACAGAAGGAATAACATCCTTGAAGTGAGTTTTGTGCGGAGGTTTGACCAGTGAAGAATGGTCGCAATACCGTTGGCACAACCGCTTTGCATAAGAATTTCCGAGAATCGCCAGACCGCGTAGATCGAAGGATTTTGTTCGTATTGGCTATCCTTGTTGGGGTCATGTTGTTAGTTGTTTATGTTTATTTATTTATGGCTGCACGACTACATTTAGATATTGAACGAAATGAAGCTCTGCGTGATGTTGAGGAGAGTTTGCGAATCATCAATGTTGTTTTGGCTGAGGATGGAGCACCGAAAAATGTTGATGAAACGCTTCAGAAGATTATAGAAGCATTTGATACTAGTTCGCTGAGTACCTATGGCGGAAAGTATCGTCACGGCGGTGCTTTGTTATTAACAGAACACCGTGACGGTTCTTTTTTCAACCTTGATCAGGGAGATCAGAACGAGCTCAGTTCTGATTATATTCCCGAGTCTTTGCGTTTGGCTCGTGATGGACAGCGGGGAGTTGTGGAGGAAGTGGATGAACACGGTCGCGCAACTATTAGTGCGTATGCATCATGGACTATAGAAGACCGATATTTCATTATTCGAACGAAAGTAGAAAAAGAGTATATTTGGGCACCGTATATACATGCGGCTTTGTATGCACCGCTAATTGGTTTTCTTGTTATCGCGGGTGGGATGTGGTTATTTTATAGATATGGTAGCCAGCTTACCAGAGAGCTCTTGGCACAGCTTGGAATAAATCAAGCGATATTTAGAACTGCAAAGGGCGGCATTATTGTTGCTGATGAAAACGAAAAGGTCGTATTGATTAATGATATGGCACGAGGAATGTTTGCACTTGGTCCTCAGCAAGTTCACGGGTTACGCGTGACGGATATTCTGCCTGATGTTTCTCAAGTGCAGTCTATGTTGAAAGGTGAACGATCTGAAATTAACGGAATTCGTAAGGATGGGGGGACATTTATTGCATCCGTTGGCATTGACACGGTGTATTTGAAGAAGATGAAACTTTCTGTCTATATTGTGTCGGATACATCTGCCAATAAACGATACCAAAAAGATATTAGAGAAAAAAACAAGGCTTTGGAGGATGTTCCTGTTGGTGTGGTTATTACAGATATGACAGGAACAATTGAGTATGCAAATCCTCGAGCGAAAATGCTTAAAGACATGCATCAGGATGGTGTGATGGTAGGCAAAAATCATTTTGATTTTGTTGCCAAGATTTCCTTGAATGAAAAAGGTCTCCTTCCAGCGGAAGAACATTGGCCGTTAGATTACGATGCAGCGTTCACAAACCAAGAATCTGTTGTTATTCATGAGCGTTGTTCTGTTATTCGTGATGAACAAGGGAACACCATTAATTATATATTTACACAGGAAAATGTAACAGCAGAACGTGAAGCTTATCGTCAAGCGATAGAGCGCGATGCGTTTTTGGAGAATTCATTAAAAAGAGAAGAGATTAATGTTAAGCTCCTGTTAAATGCTGTAGGTGAAGGTGTTGTGGCAATAGATGCACATGGCACTGTTACTATGATGAACGTTTCTGCTGAGCGGCTTTTTGGCTACCGAGCGGATGAAGTTATAGGCCGAAACGTTTCGATGCTTATGCCGTCGCCCTACCGAGAAAAACATGATGGATATCTAGCACGTTATTTAGAAACAGGTGTGGCCCATATTGTTGGAACGGCGGGCCGTGAGGTTGAAGCTTTACGTAAAGACGGGACGCTTTTCCCAATGCGTTTATCTGTTGGTCATGCAAACTGGGTCGGGGAAGATATATTTGTTGCCTCTGTTTTCGATTTAACAGACCGAAATAAATATGAGCATGATTTGATTGAAGCAAGAGATGCTGCAGAAAGAGCATTGCAAATGGAAGCCTCATTTCTTGCTAATATGAGCCATGAAATAAGAACGCCCATGAATGCAATTATTGGTATGACTGATATCGTGCTAGAGTCTGGTGTAGATTCTTTTCAGAAAAAATATTTACAAACGGTGTCTCGTTCGTCTCACTCGTTATTGAACCTCTTAAATGATATTTTGGATGTGAGCAAACTTGAGTCAGGGGAAATAAGCTTAGAAGAAAAAACTTTTTCTGTTAAAAAACTTTTAGCTGATGTTGTCGAAATATTTACCGTTCAGGCACGAAACAATAAAATTCATTTGAAGAAAGAGATTCTTTCCGATTTTCCACGGATGCTTGTTGGTGATCCGTATCGTTTGCGACAAGTTTTAATAAATATTGTTGGTAATGCTGTTAAATTTACCGAGGTAGGTAGTGTTGTTCTCAGAGCTGTTTATAATGAGGAATCTGGTTTGCAGTGTATTGTCCGAGACACGGGTATTGGTATTCCTGCGGACCGCCTTGATGCTATATTTGAGCGTTTTACGCAAGCGGATGAATCGACCACTCGTCAGTATGGTGGCTCTGGTCTTGGTATGTTTATTAGTCAACAATTAGTTGAACGTATGGGGGGGAGGATCACTGTTGAAAGTACAGAAGGAGAAGGAAGCGTTTTCACGATAACCGTGCCGATGAAGTTTTCAGAGACAACGGATATAACAAATGATGGGAAAAGAGACATTCCCGTATTTACGGAACCGCTCAGTATACTTTTGGTTGAAGATCAAATCGCCAATAGTGAACTTGTAAGATATCGCATGGGGAAATCTGGTCATGATGTTGTGGTTGTTCGCAATGGACAAGAATGCATGGATATTTTAGAGACTGATCAGAGTTTTGATGTTATTTTGATGGATGTACAGATGCCAGTGATGAATGGTCTTGATGCAACAAGAAAGATTCGCTCCCTGAATGACTATGGTGAGAATATTCCTGTCATTGCGATGACAGCAAGCGTATTTGATATAGAACGAAAGCGTTGCTTTGATGCTGGTATGAATAATGTTGTCGGTAAGCCTGTAGATTTTCCTTCATTGGAAAAAATATTAACCACTTTGTTTCCAGATAAATGTACTACAGCTGCCGATCATCAAGAAATGGTTGTGGTACCCAATCTGATTGAGGGCTGTGTTGAAGAAGGGGATAATCATCAAAGATTGAACCCCAATGATTTCCCTGATATTGACCTAGAAGATGTGCTGAAGCGTTGGGAAGATGTGGATATTTTCTTGGGGGGCTTTGCTTTATTTTATGATGAATACAAAGATACTGCTAAAGAAATGAAGCAGGCATTGGAGGCGCATGATTTAAATCAGGTCATGCAAATCGCTCATCGTATGCGTGGCTGTGCAGGTAACTTTAGCGCTATGACGTTAGCAGACCGGAGCGCCGCTATGGAAAATGCTGCTCGGCAAAAAAATGCTCAGCTCTGTGAAAAAATATTCCCTAGCTTTGAACAGGCGGTTCTTTCCTTGGCTGAAGCAAGTCGAAAACTCAATAAATAGGCATTTGCCGTTCGACTAAAGAGAGTGTATACTGGCGGTGATTGAGGAGAGGAATACAAATGAAAATTCTAATGATCGATGATGAGCGTCTACATGCCATATTAACAGCAGAAGTTTTGAAGCAAATAAAACATTCTCAGGTCCTTATTGCCGCAGATGCATTTGATGGATTTGCACTGTTGATTGCAGCTCGTGATATAAAATGTATCGTTGTTGATTATAACATGCCTTATGTTAACGGTGGCGATTTTACGAGAAAAGTGCGCTCAATGGCAGGCTGTGAAGATATTCCGATTATCATTTCAACATCACTTGATGATATTGAAGAGAAGATGGTAGATGTGTCCGGATGTTCTGTTATTAAGAAACCTTACTCCAAAAATTCTTTATTAGAGCTTGTGGAATCAGCGATAGGACAGCACCAGTAAGTGTCAAGGAGCTAGGAAGATCGTGCATCACAAGGGGATCTGAACAGCCGAAAAAGCAATTGTATGTTATTCGCATGTCTTTAGTGTGTATACACTATTATGAGAACCTTATTGACGGCCATTCTGACTATCACTGCCCTCATGCTCTTATCGAGCTGCGGTGAAGAGAAAAGCTATGACCCAACTCTTGATGGTGATGGTGATGGAGCAGGGTTGTCAAGTTATCCTAATATGGTTTTGGTCTATGCTATACCTCGTAATACAGGTGTTGTGGCTTATGATGCGCTTATTAAATCGGCAGATGACTACTATATCCAATATATCGCAGAAAATGACCTTAATTGGTATACACGGCACCAAAACAACGCTGAAATAGCAAAATTCATGTATGATGCAGGTCTTGACGCTATTACTGGTGGTGGGGGTGATGGCGGAAACATTGATTTATTGCCAAACCTCATAGAATTGTATGATTTGCCATTGGATTATGTAGAAACATCTTTATATGGTCGTAAGGTCATTTCGGCTCAACGTCATTATAAAGAGTACACAGAAACATTTGATTTGAATGAGTATGAGCTTCACCGTATTGATGCGGAGTATGCCAAGGAATTGCACTTTAAAGGTCAGTCTGACACCTTACCAAATGCGGACGGAGCCCCTGAAGAAGGTCCTGATAATAATGAGCTCTTATTGGACGGTATTGATTTGCCGATGAGTATTGCGATGCTCAGCACAAATATTTAACCCATTCTAATCATATTTGGTTTGTATCAAGAAGTACACAAACACTTGAGCAAAGCGCCCCATTAACTGCGAACAGTTTACTGCTTCAGTAATTCCAAGAGAGGGGTTTTATGCGCTTTCCAAAGTGGTGGTACCGTTGCGATGAGTGCAAGACAGAAGCACAAAGCGGTAGAGTATATAATCCAATGTAGTGGTGGGGCGTAAGGTGTAGATTCAATTGGAAGTTGTGCCAATATCAGTGCGGTAATAGGGCCATGTATAAGAAGGGCGCAGAGAGCACCAAGGCAGCCAGCAATGCTTAATAACAGCATGAAACCACCAGCGAAAATACAGAGTAGGTGCCGCAGTTGTGCGCCGTGTTGGCGATAAAGGCCTATCATCATTCGTCGCTCACCAATGAGACTGGCAACCCAGCCCGCGCCGCCAATAGCAAGTAAACTAAATAAGATCAGAGACAGTGCGGTCAGTATTGCTTTCCCGCCAGCGCTCAATCGAAAGAGTGTCCCTTGCAGTATGTGAACATCTTCTATTTGCAGGCCAAGAGTGTCTTGAATGGTAGCAATGATCGCATCACGGTCGCAGCTTGGGCTCAAGGTGATGACCAGTTGTACTGGAGCAGCTGTATGTGGAATATTGTTGGCACCATAGAGCTCCGCCATCCATACGTCTGTAACCTGTTTCGGTAAGGCGATGGCCCAAGGAGCAATCGTTGTATCGGTGCTAATGGGAAACGTTTTTCGATTGAATGCATTCGGGAAATGTTCGTAAGGATCACTACCAATGGTGATGTCTAAAGATTGCCCCATAAAAATATCATGAGACACTCGCGGAATATTATCGCGTGTGGCAAAGCTAATATTGTAATAATGAATCAACTGTGGATTAAATAAGAGTGGAACGGTTTCATCAGGACGTGCATCAGACCATTGTTTCCGGATTGCCAGCGGTACATCCTCAGCGGCAATTGCGTAGATAGGAATGCCTTGTTTTACACGGAAGTTGCCAGGGAGATTTAAGTATACTGTGGCAGGAAAAGGGGCGCTATGAATGACGCGGCTACTGATTACGCCAGGCAGATGGCGAATAGCTGAAATATCATCCTCAGCGAGAATCGGCTTATTGATGCCTATGCCGGCAAAAGTGAGCGGCTTTGCGGGTAAGACGCGTAATTGTTGCAGATTTTCACCTTTACCGAGTTCGGTGCTCACAATGTGTTCCATATGTCCAATCAGACTGAACCCCAAAACGATGCCAGTGGTAGAAAGCATCGCAATGCCAGCTAACAAGATAAGGCTCAGCGGGCGGCGGCATGCTTCTGCCCGAATCAGCGTCCAAAAGGTCATTGTACCACCTGTGCATCTTCTTGCCGTTGTGGCTGGAATGTTTCGAGAGGAATATGTATGTCACAAGCAGCCGCAAACTCTGGATCATGAGTGGCTACAATCATGGTGGTTCCTTGGGTTAATTCCAAGAGTGATTGCCAAGTAGCACGGGCATTCTGTTCATCTAGAGAGCCTGTAGGTTCGTCCGCTATGATAAGAGAGGGGCGGTTTAAGAGGCAACGAGCAATAGCAAGGCGGATACGCTGCCCTCCGGAGAGGGAGGCCGTGCTTTGTGCAAGATGTTCGGATAAGCCCAATATGTTCAGCAGTTCCTGAGCTTGTTTGGAGGCATCTGGAATTGTATGAAAGAGCGATGGGAGTAGAGCACTTGCAAGAGTAGAACGGTGCGGGTCGAAGATTGGTTCCTGTAAGAGTAGGCCGCAATATTCATTACGAAGCTTCTCTCGTTTTTTTCCACTCAGGTCAGAGATGCTTGTATCGTTCCAAGTAATGGTCCCAGCCTGTGGTAATTCTAGCCCAGCTAAGGTGTGAAGCAGTGTGCTTTTTCCACAGCCAGAAGGGCCGGTAATGGCACAGCTCTTACCAGTAGGGACGGAAAAAGAGAGATTATTCAGTACCAAGCGTTCTCCGCAGTACCGCTCTACTCGTAAACAAGACACATGCATATGACTAGTCTCGGTCTGTTTTGCTCAGAGGCAATACGTGTTATCGGGCGCAGCGTTGTAAGAAACGTTTAAACTTTGTGTCTGTTTGCGTAGTAGGACTGATACCGATATGTGCAAAGATACCTTCCCAATGGGCTCGAGATGTATCAGCATCTTCGGTTTCTACTTCTAGTTCCCATTCACAGTCGTTTTCGTCAAAAGAAGTCTGATCAAGGCATATCAGCTCGTTGTTTTGTTGAGCTTGATATCGAAGGTTTGAGAAGCCGCCAATGTATTTAAGTGGTGTGTTTTTCAGCAGAGCAGCACAGGGCGGTGACAGCGGGAGGCTTTGGGTAAGAACGGCTGGGTTTTGGTCCCAAAAACAGTGGTTTAACCAGCGTTCATATTCATCGTGCAAATGAAGCCCGTCTTGTTGTTCACACAGTCGTCGTTTAATCGTTAGGAGGAGTCTCTGGTTCTCTCGGCGTAGCCGAAGGTTGCATAAAGACTGACGTAACCGTAGGTCTTCTGTATCAAAGAACCGATTACTTTGCTGTAACTGTTCAAAAGCCAGCGATGTACGTAAGTGGGCGTAGAGGGTGGCATGCTCGGCGGCAGTCAACTGCCACTTTAACTCTCGTTCAATTCCAGACATGCATGGCAGGCTATAGCCCTTGGCATGCGAGCAAGGGCTGTTAGGGTGAACGCCCTTAGGTGCATCAGTGGATGGTGACCCTTGGGAGCGCTGAGCCTCGGCTGAGCCTAATTTTTAACGAATAAAAAAGGGATGGTTCCCGAATTAAGTATACAGGGGACTGCATTTCTCGTACAAAGATCGGCCGTAGGCCAATGCCTAGCATTTCGTGCAAGCGAGACTTTGATGCAAGAAAGGAAAAGTTCCCGTATAATAGAGGAGGCATATTGTGAGTGACCCGTTTAACTTTCTCGATCCATTGGTTGGTTTGGAAAAGAAGATTACTGAATTGGAACGTTTAGGTGAAGAATCTGGCTTAGATATGACTAGTGAAATGGCCTCGCTGCATGCGAAGCTAGAGCACGAATCTCGTCGTATTTTCACCTCTCTTGATCCCTGGCAGCGGGTAATGCTTTCTCGTCACCCATCGCGGCCGCAAACAAGTGACTATATTGATCATATTGTTGATGATTTTGTTCCACTTGCTGGTGATCGTGCTTTTGCAGATGATGGTGCCATCATCTGCGGACTTGGAACAATCGATGGTATTCGTTGCATGGTTGTTGGCCATCAAAAGGGGAAAGATGTCTATGAACGTAGCCGTTGTAATTTCGGTTGTGCTCACCCAGAAGGTTATCGTAAGGCCATTTTGAAAATGCGCTTAGCAGAAAAATTTGGTCTCCCGATTGTCTCCCTAATCAATACTCCTGGAGCTTATCCTGGTATAGAAGCGGAAGAGCGTGGCCAAAGCTTGGCCATCGCTGAGAATATTCGTGATATGTTTATGATTACCTCGCCGATTGTTGCCGTCGTTATTGGTGAAGGTGGTTCTGGTGGCGCGCTTGGGATTGGTGTGGCAGATCGCTTACTGATGCTTGAAAACAGCTATTATTCCGTCATTAGCCCAGAAGGTTGTGCTGCTATTCTATGGAAAGACGGCAATAAGCGTGAAGAAGCCGCAGAAAAATTACAAATTACTAGTGTAGCGCTTACTCGTTTGGGTATTATTGATGAAGTCATAGAAGAGCCTGCTGGTGGTGCTCATCGTCAACCAGAGTTAGCAATGGCAGGAGTAAAGGCCGCATTGGTGAAACATTTGCAAGACTTGCAGGGGCAAGATAGAGAAGGCTTACTTGAAGGTCGTTATGAAAAATATCGAGTTATGGGCGAGTGTGCGGAAGCAGCAGCGTCGTAAATATGACCGAGATACATCAGTTGCACCAGCTTATTTTTCAAGCTTATATCCGCCCACAAAAAGCTGAACAATTTTGTCGAGCTCTTTTGGAACTGGATGGGTTAGAGGATCTCTATGCACAAGAAGTGAGAGGGAGTGTTCGAAGAGCTCCTGACTTATCGCATAGGGGTCTGCAATATTTGCCCAAAGTTTTAGTTTCAGGCGTTATTGGGGTTGAGCAGCAAGAGGCGGTTGTTGAGCTTGTCGCAACTCTTTGTCGCACAGGACATAGTGGTGATGGTAAGCTTGTCTTTATGTCACCTGTGTAAAAAGCATCTATTTTTGTCTTTTTCACGATAACACTTATGGATACAGAGCATGCTTAATTGGACGCAATTATTATCAGCAGAGCGTATGACTGGTTTGCAGGATGGGCGTCGCGTTACCGAAGGTCATTCGGGCCGAACTGATTTTGAACGTGATTACCATCGCATTTTATTCTCTTATCCATTTCGGCGTTTACAGGGCAAAACCCAAGTATTTCCAATGCCAGGAAACGACCATATTCATAATCGTTTAATTCATAGCTTAGAAGTTGCGAGTGTTGGTTCCTCACTTGGCAAAGAAGCTGGAGCCGAGCTCCTGAAGCGTCATCCAGAATTAGAGAAAGATCGTGGTCTGCATCCATCTGATTTTGGCGATATTGTTTCCGCGGCTTGTCTCGGTCATGATCTTGGTAACCCGCCGTTTGGACATGCCGGAGAAGAGGCTATTGCTCGTTGGTTTACCCAGCAAAAAGAGAAAAATAATCCATTTTTTGATGATTTAACTCAGCAGCAATCTTTAGATCTGTTGCATTTTGAAGGTAATGCTCAAGGTTTTCGCATTGTCTCTTCTTTAAGTATGTATCAGCAAGCTGGTGGTATGCGTTTAACGGCAGCGACCTTGGGCGCTTTTTCTAAATACCCGCAAGAATCATTTCGAGTAGCACCAAAACAAGCCGGTGTTAAACCGCATGTTGCGCAGAAGAAGTTTGGTTATTTCCATAGTGAACAAGGTTTGTTTGAGCAACTTGCAGACCATCTTGGCCTCGGTCAGCCAGGTGCGTACCAGCGTCATCCGCTTGCATGGCTGATGGAAGCGGCAGATGATATTTGTTATGCTATTATGGATGTTGAAGACGGCTTCCTGATTAATCGTTTTAGCTTTACTGACGTTCTTGATATGTTTCAACCAATTACCGGAACAACGCTGACAAAAGCTGCTCATAAAGGTAGTGAACGTGAGACCGTTAACCATTTACGTTCACAAGCTATTACTCGTTTAGTGAGTCAGGTAGTGAAGGTCTTTTGTGATAATGAACAAGGTATGTTAGACGGCAGCTTTGCCACGTCCTTGATTGACGTTATTCCAGACAAGGCGCATATGGAGCATATTTCTCACCAGAGCACCGAGCGTTGTTACAAAGCTTTAGAAGTTGTAGAAATTTTATTAGCGGGTTACAAAGTGATTGGTTCATTGCTCGATATATTTATTCCCGTTGCCTTACGTCAAGGTTCCGACCGTTATGATCAAGATATCTTGCGTTTATTGCCTCCAGAGGTTTCAGCGGCAACAAGCACCTACGAGCGTATTTTAACAGTTGTAGATTATATTGCCGGTATGACTGATGAATATGCTACAACCATGTATAAACGTTTAACAGGAATAGAAATGCCAAGCGCTCGGGTGATTGGTTCACCACGGTGATCCGTAGTTTATTACAAGAACGGTTTTGGATTGGTGCATATCTTGCTTTATTAGCAGGCTTATGGTTGCCCGGTACGTATGATTCGTGGAAGCCGGTAGTTCCATATGTGCTTGGTGGTATTTTGTATTTTTCTGGTTTGCGGCTCAAAGCTCAACATGTTCGAGCGGTGTTCACCGGAAAACGTTGGTATGGTATTGCCCTGTTTTTCACCTGCTTGCGTTTACTACTTTTGCCGCTTGCTGCTTATGCTGTATTGTACAGTTTCGGTACACCGTGGGCTGTAGGGGTGCTTCTTGTATGCTTAATGCCAAGCGGCCTCACCAGTATTGCGTTTACTGATTTACATCGCGGGAATGTTCCGTTAGCCGTTTTGCAGATTGTTTGTACAGGCTTATTATGTCCAATAAGTATTCCAGTGTTGCTCGCCTTGGTTGGTACCAGTGAGACTCATATTGAATATGGAGCGTTATTGTCACAAGCTCTTTATATTATGCTGTTACTGGTTATTCCATTAAGTTTGGCTTGTGTAACTCGGCTCATTGCCGCAAAGACGATTGCTCGCTATCAGAATTATTGGGGGCCATCGGCAATACTGTGTAGTATTATTCTCGTTTTCATTTCTATAGCTGCATCTCGATCAGCTTGGAGTGATGCCTCTATTTGGGAAATTATGAGAGTTATGTGGTGGTGTTGTTTTGCCGCAGCAATAATGGGATTATTTGGTTTAGTGGTGCATGTGTTTATGGAACGAAAAAATGCAACTGTTTTTGGTGTGGGAAACCTCTATATGAATAATGGCCTTGCTATTGCCTTTGCCCTTCATTTCTTCCCTGGTAATAAATGGATGATTTTACCCGCTGCCATGATGCAGGTAGCGATGATTACAGGTGTCATGTGTTACGGTCGGTGGCTGACGTATTTAGAACGGCGTTCAGCAGAGTGGCAGCCATGATCGGTGTTGTTTTAGCTGGCGGTGCTAGTTCTCGGATGGGGCATGATAAAGCAGCGTTATCGTATAAAGGCTTCTCGTTACTTGAAAGGCAGGTGCAACTTTTACAGGAAGCTGGTTTATCCCGTGTAATTGTGAGTGGTCGTTCCCAACCTGATGATTGGACATTGGATGCTTCGTTTTGTCCTGATGAACAGCCAGGCGCTGGGCCGCTTGCGGGCTTGCAGGCCGTGTTGCGAGCAGAACAAGAAACGGTCTTGTTAATTGCCTGTGATATGCCAGCTTTGAGCTGTGAAGCGATCTGCTGGCTTAAACAGCAAAGTGCAGGACATTCTATTATAAGTGAATCATCTCGCGGCATAGAACCGCTCTTTTCTTGTTATGCAGCATCAGTGCTTCCAGCGATTGACGAGCTTTTGATAGCAGGCCGTCGTTCAGTGCATGGTTTAATACGCTCAGCGTCACTTCCACAGTGTTTATTGCCGGCACAATATGACGAGCATGTTCAGAATATTAATACACAAGACGAATGGCAACGTTTTCTTGCTGACGGTAAGCAGGCTCCAAGATCTTTGCAATGAATGCGATTGACTGAGGTTGTGAAAAGGATGAAGCAGCGTTGGCGGTACCTTGTGACTGTGTGGCAAGCTATTCTGCATAATAGTGGACCATTAGCGTCTGTGATTGCAGGTGTTGCAGCCTTGTTACTGATCTTTTTTACTGGTCGTCTGGTTTTATTTTTACTTTATGCCGAGCGTATGTTGGACGTTGAAAATTGGTTCCGTATTTTCACCAACGGCATTTATATGGACGTGGTTAGTATTGGTTATTTGGCAGGTGGCCCATTGGTTTTTGCATTATTGCTGCCGCCATCTTGGCTCATCTCTCTTCGGTATATTGTGCAAGCGTGGTGGAGTGTGCTATTAACATGGGTACTTTATATGGAGTTGGTCTCTATACAATTTGTTGGGGAATTTGATTCACGGCCCAACCGTATCTTTATCGAATATTTAGCCTATCCTCAAGAAGTGTTTTCAACGGTGTGGGCTGAATATTGGTATGCAGTTATTCTTGTTGCAATAATCTGTAGCAGTGCGGCATGGTGGTTTTGGCGAACTTTTGGTCGTATTCAAATGGCAACAGGAGACTGGAAAGGTTGGTGGCGTTATTATGTGCTTATTCCATGTCTTGCGCTCACTTTTATTTGTGCTCGTGGCACCTTTGGTCATAGACAGGTCAATGCTAGTACCTTTGCTTTTTCAAATGATCATCTTGCAAACCAGTTGGCGCTCAATTCAACCTATGCATTGGCAGAGGCCATTTGGGCTATGGGTTACGAAGGTGATCCATCAGTGATGTATGGTACTATGCCTGTTGATGAGATGTTTCATAACGTAGTTCAAGCCAATGGTTTTGATACTACTCTTATCAAGCAGGCCATACCGTTTATGCACGAGCACATTCCGGTAATACAGCGTGAACGTCCGTTTAATATTGTTATTATTTTGGAAGAAAGCCTTGGAGCTGAATTTTGCGGGTGCCTAGGCGGTTTGCCATTAACTCCACGTCTTGATGAGCTCTCAGAACAAGGCCTGTTGATGACGAATTTTTATAGTACCGGAACGCGTACTGTGCGTGGTATAGAAGCAGTTGTTGCTGGTTTCTTACCTACTCCTGGTCGAAGTGTGGTTAAACTGGGTCATGCTCAACATAACTTTTTTACCCTAGCAGCGTTACTCAAAGAACATGGTTATTCAACTGACTTTATCTATGGCGGTGAAAGCCATTTTGATAATATGCGCTCCTTCTTTTTAAGTAATGGTTTTCAGCGTATCTATGATCAACCAACATTTAAGAATCCCACCTTTGAGGGAGTGTGGGGGGTATGCGATGAAGACTTGTTTACGGAAGCTGACCGTATTTTCCAAAATTATACAGAAGACGAACCCTTCTTTGCTTTGGTGTTAAGTACTTCAAACCATAGCCCTTTTGATTATCCTGATAATAATATAGAATTATACGAAGAGCCTAAAGCCACACGTTTGAATGCCATGAAATATGCTGATTATGCACTTGGTACTTTCTTTGATAAGGCTCGCACGCGGCCGTATTTTGATCGCACTATTTTCGTCGTAGTGGCAGACCACAATACCCGAACTTACGGCAATGATTTAGTGCCGATCAATAAGTTTCGTATCCCCTGTTTATTTCTTGGACCAGATGTTCCCGTTGCGCGCCGATCTACGCTTGCAAGTCAAATAGATGTTGGACCAACTCTCTTGTCTTTGGCAGGTATACAGGTGCAACATCCGATGATTGGTCGTGATATACTGCGTGTACCAGTAGATGATCCAGGCCGTGCTATCATGCAATTTAGGACCAGTCATGCATACCGTCGTGGTGATGCGGTTGTTATTCAACGGCCGCATACAGAAGCGTTGCTATTTCGCTATGTTGATGGACGATTAGAACCAGATCTCAACGAAAACCCAGCACTCATGAAGGAGGCGAAAGCACATGCCTTGTTGCCAGGCCATTTATATAGAGAAGGTCTGTATCGTGTTAAATAAAAATGAACCACAGCTAGTGATGAACGTTTACCCTGTGCATGAGCGCAGCGGCATTATCTATCAGTCAATCAGCCTTGAGTCTTATTATGACTGAATCTGATACGCAGTTGATGGAACGGATGCGCGACGACGAAGAGTCGGATGCTGCGCTGACTGTACTGGTAGAACGCTACCAAGACGAGCTGGTTGGTTTTTTCTATAACCGTTGTTGGGATCAAGCGCAGGCCGAAGATTTAGCCCAAACCGTTTTCATTAAAATATTTCAAGCGCGTGAACGCTACACGGATAGTGCAAAGGTTCGAACATATTTATACCGAATTGCGCATAATGCATGGGTGGATTACGTGCGCCGTCAGCGTCGTCGTCATGCCATTAGTATTGATGCTGAATTCAGCAGTAGTAAAAGTCGGGGTGGAAGTGGTTCTCGTTTGCGTGATAATTTGGCAGCTCCAGATGTCCGCGAAGATGACCCTGCACAGAATGCCTTGATACGGGAGCGGATTCAAGAAGCGGTAGAAGCGCTCCCCGAAAAACAGCGTATGGTGTTTACTATGGCTAATAACCAAAGTTTAAAATACCAAGAAATAAGTGAGATTTTAGATGTGCCAGAGGGCACGATCAAAAGCCGTATGCATGCAGCTGTTCGTACTTTGCGGACAACATTACATGACTTACTTGAAGCATAAGCGCACGGTAGCCATAACACAGACATGAGCATAAAAAGGAAGGAGGGCGTTGATGATGAATAAGAACAAACAAACAGAAACAGATGCAATATATAACGCTCTTGTTCAAGGAGATGCTTCTTGTCCAGATGGTGACGCGCTTGTGCGTATCGGTCAGTTAGTTCGCAGAGAAACAGCTCCTGCTCCTGTTGATTTACGTCAGTCGGTGTTTGCTGGCATTCAAGATTTGCGTGTGCAACAAGATGAGAACAGTTCTTCAGTAGAGTCGGATATCGCTGATCCTTTAATTGATGATTTTTACAATGGCAATGCAGCGGCTTCTGCCGCAGATCCGGCTTTAGGTCGTCTTGGTGATTTGGTCCGAACTCACACAGAACCTCCCGTCTCTATTGATTTGTTGCCAGATTTAACCCATAAGTTATCTGGGCTGAAACGTCGGCGCAGCAGTGCACGGCAACAGGGTATAGAGCGTTCAACGCGTTGGCGCATTTGGACATCGGTTATCGTTGGTCATGTAGCTGCGTTAGTCATAACAGTATTGTTGTTTGAAGATATGCATCTTGCTGCGCAGCAGAATGCATTAGAGCATTCTCGAGAGGGGGCGGCATCGCCATTTCTCTATCAAGATCCCAGCCGACAAATGCATGAAGTTATGCGAGAGCGTCTAAAAATCAGTCTTGCTTCTCAGGGCGGTTGGCAAATGGAAGGCTCATCAGCAGATGCTTTATTTGCCCTTCGTCGAAATGAGGACTTAAAAGAGGAAGCACGCAAACTATTTGGCAGTAACTCTTGTGCAGCAACGGTTCGTGCAGGCCTACACTGGTTGCGAAACCAACAACAAGCAGATGGTGCTTTTGTTCAACTTCGTTCGATAACGGGTATGCCAGACCAGTGGGAATTAGCTGGTCATAGTGCTGCCTTGCTTGCTATTATGGGTGAGGGAGTTATCAGCCAAGAAGAAAGAGAATCTGTGCAGGCAGGTTTTGCATGGCTCTTACAGCATCATAATGATGGTGTTTTTATAAGTGAACAACAGCCACATGCAGAACGTTCTCGTGGTCTACTTGTTCTGGCTTTGGTTGAAGGTGCCATCTTATTGGAAGATACTGAATTAGCACAACTTGCACAGGTAGAGTTTTTACGGTACGGAACAGTAGCTGATGACCGCTATGTTTTGGCTTACGAAACGGCTCGTGCTTGTGATCTTTTTGCGGATATACCTTCTGCTGTTGATGCCGCGCGTTTACTTCAGCCCATGCCCGGAACGCATGGTTTCATTCAGCGCATACAAGGTGTTGATGATCAAAGAGCGCTTCCTTTTGTTGACATGCCTCGTGAAGATAGTGATGGCCGCATTGACCCATTAAACTGGTTCCTTGAAAGCTGTGATCGACGGGAACAGTCACTGAGCCAATGGACCACATGGAATAAAGCTCTACAACGTGCTTGTTTACTGTGTTTTCGTTATGAAGGAGAGCAGGCATGGTTACCAGGTGAGCGGATGCGTTATGGTCGTTCTGGCGCAGACGTACTTGCAACTAGCCTTGCACTCATGAATTTGCAAGTGGCCTATCGCTATACGCCACTGCTGAGTGAGTAAACGAAACGACTTAAGCCTTGTTCAGTACTGTACCAAAATAGAATTGTGGCATGAAGAAAAATATTCTGCTGTGGTCTTGCGTATTTGGCCTGTTTGGAACGACGATTGATGCAGAAGAGCTTCAATTAGAAAAAACACCTCCTCCTGTTGAAGAAGCCGAAGAGCTCAGAAATACATCTGCTGACTTAGTTGCATCTGAGAGGCAGGTTCTTGTGATTGATGCCGAAACCGCAGCAGCGATGGTTGAAGAAGAAGGGCTGCAAAACAAAGCGATTATTTTTGAATCTACGCTCGCATCTCTGGAAGAAGCAAAGGCCTTACAGCGTGGTTTGTGGCCAACGGTACGGGCTTCTCTTTATGGTGAACACTATTATCGGGCGAAAAACACAACGCTTGGCCAAGGTACTCCTATCGGTGAAGAGGGTGAGTATTTCGGCTTGTCTCTGCAAGCACGCCAGTTTCTTATTGGTTGGGGATATCGCAGCGCATTATCAGCAAAAGCTGATGCAACACGATCGCTGGGACTCTCTCGTCAACGTGCACGTTTTGTTGCGAGTGCCTGGGAAGCACGTCGTGCGGTAGAAGATGTACATCTTGCTCAAGCGGATGTACGGATAGCACAGGCACAGGCTGAATTACGTTTACAAGAATGGGATGATGTGAAGGTACTATTAGGTACCGGTCATGTGGCACCATTAGACGAACGTGAAGCACAGGTTTTTTATCTCGATGCACAGCAGGTGGTGGAAGCAGCCGAATCTCAACAGCAGGTTAGCTTAGAGGCTTTAGCAGCATTATTTGGACGTACTGCTCAAGACATAGAAGTAGCAGACGATTTGGAACGGCCAACTGATTTAGAGAAACTTTTTGTGCGGGCTGATGAACAGGCTGATACAAGTGTACAGATCGATTTACTTGAATCTGAAGGTGCTGGGCAAGACGCACAAATTGCCTTTTCACGGGCGCAAGATTATCCGCAAATATCGGCTGTTGGTGCGTATGATTACAATGGTGAAGATACTGATTTCCTTGAAGATAGTTGGAGTATCGGTGTAGAAATGGTTTGGACCATGGATTCTGGTGTACGTTCTTTTGAGCGCTCTGCTTTAGCCTTACAGCGTCAAGGTTTGGACTTCCGTATGCAAGACCTTCGTCTTCAGCAGAAAAAACGAATTGCTCAATTACGTTCGGAGGCGGCTATGCTTGCTGCCAATATTGAACGACAAGAAAAGACACTGGTGCTCATTGAAGAAAATTATCAAGATAAACGTGAGCGTTATAAAGGTGGTCATATTACGTTGACTGAATTATCAGATGCAAACGTTGCTATTTTTGAAGCGCGTTCTCGTCTCGCTCGACTCATTTATACAGAAATGAATATTGCTCACGAATTGCGTATTTTCTTTGAATAAATTTATTTACCGATCAGATTATTTCTCACAATATCTTTCTGATGGTTTATTGTATTGTTAGCATCAATGCCAATAACATCTAGACGCAAGCGATAACGCTGTAACTTGTGCCGATAGACTAAACTCTGGGCAGTGCGCATAACCCGTTGTATTTTATCATGATGAATACTTTCAAGTGGATCAGCAGCACTGCGATAACGAACTTCTACAATGAGGAGGGTTTTCCAGCGGCTGGCAACAATATCAAGTTCGCCACCAGCGGCGACCCAATTTCTTGCGCAAATGCGCCACCCCCGTAATTGCAAATAGCGAACAGCGCGTTGCTCAGCACGGTCACCAATAAAGCGCTTTGTCTGTTTACGCTTGTTTGTAACTTTGAACCCACGCATACAATTTATCACCAGGGCATCGACTCGGGCTTAGATCGCGGTGCCCGTACACGCGACGAGTGCTTACGCCATAAAATTGTCGTTTATCGTTCAGGAAAGAACGTAATGCCGCAAGCTGTCTGTGGCTTGGTAATTTCTTATTAAAATCACCGATAACAGAAATACCAAGATTCTTAGAATTTGCATTCCTCGTATGAGCACCTTGGTAACGAGCAGGCCGGCCTTCATAGATGGTGCCATCACGTCCAATGAGGTAATGGTAGCCAATGCAGGCCCATTTACGTTCATTACGATGGTAGTTCTCGATAGATTGTACTATTTTTTTATCAGACCATGTCATCATGTTGCCATGCTCAGAAGTGTGGTGAATGGTAATACGATTGATCTGCCCCATTGCTTTGCGGTTTTTACGTAATTTATTTGTGGTCCACTGTGAACGGGGCACAACCTTATAAGGTGTACCAACCCACGTTTCAGCTGGATCAGCTTTGTGGATGGTGGCTTGTGCAAGTGGATCCACGCCCAGCGTTTTAACATTTGGCAGGGCCAAATGTTGGCCAATGCGTAAAACATTAGAATGTAGGTCATTGGCCTGCATAATGTCCCGAATACTCAAGCCGCTGCGGCGGCTAATGCTGCTGAGGGTATCACCTTTTTGAATAGTATAGAGATAACTATTGGTAGGGACTTGTGCCGGTAGGCCGGTGGTCGAATAACGAGTGCTCTGCCGTCCACGACGACTACAGCCAGTGGCAAGCACAGTGACGCTGGCGGCAATAAATTGACGTCGATTGAGAAATTTAGTCATCTCGTAATGGTTTCCTTGAGCCTGTGTTAGTAGCCGTATTCGCCAGCGCTATGGCTGTGCCGTTGACTTTCCCCACCCACAAGAGTTGAGCCAGGAGGGGGTCTGCGCATGCTACTGCTTGGAATAGGTTTGAGCGCGGGGGTACGAAACGGGTTTGCATTTTCTCGTTCACAACTACTGAGGAAGAACGACGGTGCCAACAGGCAGCCAAGGAGCAATAAGCGTTTCATGCCACAAGACTAAGGCTCCTGTTTCTACAGCAAGCCACAGCATTTGGCTCTGGTGCTGGTGTGTCAAAAGCAGCCACTTTCTTTCGCGTGGATCGCTCTATGCTGCCGCCATGAGTGAGAAACAAATAGATCATAAGGCAATGGGAGCAGCAGTGGCATCTCAGGCAACAGGCCTTGGCCGAACTGCACTGTCACTTGGTTTGGTTCGCTTGCTTGGTTTTATTGGTGCAGCATGGGCGCTGGTGACTTTTATTGGTGATGCATCCCCCATGACCTTAGTAACCCTGCTTGTTGTCGCAGCCGTGTATGCTGCTTTAACCTTGTGGCATGGTAGTGTGGAAGATAAGCGTAGTCGTTTGCGCGGTTTACTTGAATATCATAAGCGTGGTGCAGATCGCTGTGCAGGGAACTGGGATCATGGTCAGGCAGATGGTGCTCGTTTCTGTGAAGATTGGCATGCTTATGCCCGCGATGTGGATGTGGTTGGCCCCAAAGGTTTGTATGCTTTGCTGAATACAACTGGCAGTGCCATGGGAGAAGAGCGGCTCGCATCCTGGTTATTGGAAGAACAATCCGTTTCTGAAACACAACAGGTGCAGGTACAAGAATTAGCAGCACATCATCAATGGCGTGCCCGTTGGTGGTCGGTGTTGCGCCATCGTTTAGATGCAGATGAGGAAGCGCTCCATACTTCTCTTTCAAATTGGTTAAAAAACCCGGGTAAGCCACCTTCTGTTTTACTTGGTGTTGGTGCATGGCTATTTCGTTTGCTGGCTTTAGCCTTAGTTGTCTGGGCTGTAAATGCTTTGGGTGGTCCGGGTGGTGCTGTGGTCACTTTGGTTGTCGCCATGCTTTGGTATCCCATTAATAATATGTCTCACCGTTATATTACTGTGGATAGAGACCCCATGCATATAGACCGGCATGTGCGAGCATGGCGGGAAGCTTTAGCAGTTATTGAAGAACAAAGCTTTGCTCATCCAGAATTGAAAGCCTTAGCGGCTCGCGCAGGGGCGGCAGATGGGGCTGCGGCTAAATTGTTACCTATTACCGCAGGGTTGGCGCAGGCGCGTAATCCGCTTTGGCAATTCTTGGTTGGTGCAGTGACGCTTGGTGACTGGTGGTTTGTTCGTCGTTTGCATACATGGCATGGCTTACATGCTGAGCAGCTGCAAGAAACGATCGAAATTATTGCGCAGATGGATGCATTGTGCTGTGTGGCGAGTTATGCGGCAGAGCAGGGTGGTGCGTGGGTGCAGCCAGCATCGGATAAAGAGCTGCTGAAGGCAACAAACCTTGCGCATCCTTTGTTGCCACGTGCTGTGCGAGTTGGTAATGATATTTGCTTACGGTCCGGCAGTGTCCTCTTACTGACTGGTGCAAACGCATCTGGTAAAAGTACTCTTATGCGGGCTCTCGTGTTATCTGCGGTGCTTGCTCGTATTGGTGCGCCAGTTTGTGCAGAAAGTTGTTCTTTGCAGCCTTTACGCCTTGCTACTGTCATGCGTGTTCAGGATGATATCAATGCCGGAACAAGTCGTTTTCAGGCAGAGGTGCATGCACTACGTCGAGTTCTTGATCGTATTGAAGAAGATGACTCACGTCCAATGTTGGCTGCTTTCGATGAAATTCTTGGCGGTACAAATTCTCATGAGCGGCATATTGGTACACGGGCGATCGTTCGTCATTTAAAAACGATGAACGGTGTTGTCATCGTGACAACGCATGATCTTGATTTGGTCAACTTAGCTGAAGAAGAGGATGGCCGTTTTCATCTAGCTCACTTTGCCGACCGAGCTGTAGAACAAGGTTTTGATTCTGATGTTGCCTTTGATTATTTGCTCCGTGAAGGTGCTCTGCAAAGCACTAATGCTCTGCGAGTGATGCGGGCGGCTGGCTTACCTCTAGACGACATGACAACAGATGAAATACATACTTCAGTAAATAAGGAACACAGTCATGGCTAAATATGATAATCACTTGGCAAGTTGCACAGAGGATTTGTGTGAAATTATAGCCGAAGAAATTGCAAAAATAGAGCGAGGAGAAGACCCTATTATTTTCCATCGCCATCTTCAACACGAACAATGGATGCCACGCCGCTGGCGTAGCCGTGACGTACAGCAGGTCGAATCCATGATCAAAACTGTTGAGCGCATTTGTGATAAAACGGGCATATTTCCAGACGAAACGGTGCTCGGAGTTTTGGACCGTTGTGCTCGTATTGCCGCAGTACTACTTGGCACAGAACAAAAGAAATTTTTAGACGAGCAGCAGCTTGTAATAGACATGCGAGCAGAATTAGAAACGTTCTCAGCAAAACAATAAAAGCACGTGCGATGATTGTTTGCGATAGAATGTTTTTCTTCTGAGTGAATGCAGCTGAATTGCGCAAGATAGGACAAAAAAACCGCCGTAGCATTATGCTACGGCGGTTATCTGTTTTTCAGAAGCTCTTTAAATTAGTTAGCTGGGATAACGTTTACGCGGTGTTGTGTGCCGTATTCAACGGTACCAGCAACAGTTGCGTAGATTGTAAAGTCTTTACCAAGACCAACATTTTTTCCTGGACGGAAGCGGGTGCCGCATTGGCGAACGATAATAGAGCCAGCTTTTACGCTCTCTCCACCGAAAGCCTTGAGACCTCTGCGTTTAGATTTGGAATCGCGACCGTTGGCTGTAGAGCCCTGACCTGCCTTATGTGCCATGTAAAACACTCCTTTTCAAGTGGTGCGGGATGGTATGTGCCAGAAGCTGAATGCAAGCCTCTTTTTTGACACATTTCTGGATTGGGTTTAGGCTAAGCTTGGTTTAAACCCTGTTTCGTTGATTGGTGGTTGTGCTGCTGCTGCTGATTGTGGTTCACTACTGGTATCTGCTTCTGGGGTGTCATCTGTGTCGGTGATAGCAGAGGGGCGGTTGCCAATGTCTCCACCCTGCACCAATGTCTCCACTTGTTCTGCGGTAATGGTTTCCCATTCCAATAGGGCCTCAGCAATGCGGATAATCGCATCTTTGTTCTCATCTATGATATTTTCAGCGCGTTTGTATTGTGCGTCAATAATATCACGGACTTCTTTATCGAGCTCGCGTCGAGTTTCTTCACTTACAACAATAACTGATTCTTCGCCGCCAAGGCCTGTTTGTTGTTCGGTGTACTTAATTGGGCCCATGGTATCAGACATGCCCCATTCATAGACCATGCCACGAGCAAGGGCAGTAGCGCGTTCAATATCGTTGCTGGCACCAGTGGTGATGTCTTCGCAGAAACGATCCTCAGCAATGCGGCCACCGTAGAATAGGCACATTTCACCAAGGAGTTCTTGGCGTGTTTGGCTGTAGCGTTCTTTGGGAAGGCCCATGGTTAGGCCAAGGGCGCGGCCACGAGGGATAATGCTTACTTTATGTAAATCATCTACTTCTGGTAGTAGGTGTTGGATGATAACATGACCGGCTTCATGGTAGGCGGTGAGGCGTTTTTCATGTTGTGGCATAGTTTTGTTGCGGCTGCCCTTTTCACGGCCAAAGGCAACACGGTCACGGGCATATTCAAGATCATTATGAATAACGGAGTCCTGTTCACAACGCGCAGCGTTTAAGGCGGCTTCGTTCATCAGGTTTTCAAGATCTGCACCAGAGAAGCCTGGTGTAGCACGGGCAACAACGCCAAGATCAACATTGGCATCAAGTTTTACCTTTTTGCCATGTACTTGGAGTATTTCTTCACGGCCCTTGATGTCTGGTAGGTCAACATAGATATGACGGTCAAAGCGTCCCGGACGCAATATAGCAGGGTCGAGTACGTCAACACGGTTGGTTGCTGCCATAACGATGACATTGTCTTTGCTAGAGAATCCGTCCATTTCGACAAGAATCGCATTTAAGGTTTGCTCACGTTCGTCGTGGCCACCTGTAGCGCCACCAACGCCGCGTTTGCGGGCAACGGCGTCAATTTCATCGATGAAAATAATACAGGGACTATTTTCTTTCGCTTGTTGGAATAAGTCACGTACGCGTGACGCACCAACACCAACAAACATTTCTACAAAGTCAGAGCCGCTAATCGAATAAAATGGTACATCAGCTTCACCAGCAATAGCTTTTGCTAATAAGGTTTTACCCGTACCTGGTTGACCAACAAGCATGACACCGCGAGGAATCCGTCCACCAAGGCGTTGGAATTTTTCAGGGTTAGAGAGGAAATCAACAAGTTCGTGTACTTCTTCTTTTGCTTCTTCAATGCCGGCAACATCTTTGAATGTTTTGCCAGAGCTGTCTTTATCAATTAAGGTTGCACGGCTTTTGCCAAAAGAAAGTACGCCACCACCGCCACCCATACGGCGGAAGAAGAGGAAGTACATAATGGCAATCAGGCCGCCAAAAAATAAGATTTGAATAAGGAAGCCACCAAGCGCACTCTCAGGAGCATCGCCGTTGAGAATCATAATATGGCCTTCAGCGGCAAGTCGTTCTTCTTCTTCATTGAGCCATTGACGTTCAACTTCAGTCAGTTTTGCACCAGGATAATTGACGCGATAGTTTGAGACTTCTTCGCCGTTTTTGGTTTCGGCAAGAATCGAACCTTTTTCAATGGTAACTTTTGTTATCTGGCCGTCTTGGACCAAGGTTTTAAATTCACTCCAACTGCGTTTCTTTTCATTCTGGTCATTGAAGAAAAAGATGCCGAGCAATACGGCACTCAGAAGGATGATAACAGGTAAGATACTGCGCGGGCGTGGCCCGTTTGATTCAGGAAGTGGTTGTTTTGGATCTGGCATATGTTCTCTTTTCTAGTCGTGCGGTAGTATGGTACTTATTACCCAGACGCAATGGATATGCGCTCTTTACAGATATGTATTTCACGGTGCATCTATGAGTACG
This sequence comes from Planctomycetota bacterium, assembly GCA_016745075.1. Taxonomy (GTDB): domain Bacteria; phylum Planctomycetota; class UBA11346; order UBA11346; family UBA11346; genus JADGDD01. Next base: position 57,367 of record JADGDD010000006.1, read on the forward strand.
ATAGACAGGGGCTGATGTTTGTGTTCTGTTCTAGCGTTGGCGGCGATGAGAGCGACGGCGTGGTTTATTGCCGGATTTATCTTTGGCACTATGGCCATCAGTACTTGGGTTTGTTTGCTTGGTGTCTGGGAAGACAACTTCAAGGCTCTCCACATCAATGGGGTTAGTTTGGGTTTCCTCTGGGTGTCCGCCAAGGAGGTCAAGGTCATCCGAGATATGGTCTGAAGGCGATTGCTCGTCTAATTGTAGTAGCATGTCTTCAGTCTTGATTTCGTCCATAGACTGGAAGGCTTCTTCTCGTTTCTGATCTAGTTCTGTTTGCAGGGCAGGTTTGCACAGAGAATTATCTTCGGTACTATCATCACCGACATCAATGCGTAACTTAATGATTTCAGTATCGAGAAAACGAAGTCGCTCTGATAGGTTGTAATATCGTTCAAGCTCTGGTTGGTTCAGGTCTTGTCGTGAGAGAGTACGTGTTTCGCCGCGTGAGAGCTGTTGTAGGAAACCAGCGGGTAAACCAAATCCACCTTGTCCTTCAAGGGTGCGTCTACCGACTAAAGCAAGGAGTTGTTCTCGTTCGGCTCTGCATTCTTCCAGTCGGTCTTTGTTATTCTTTTTACGACCAAATACCCGTGATACCCGTTTGAGTATACCAGACTGTTTGTTGCCAGATCCGTCTACCGCGGACATGCGTGCGGCACTAATGCGGCGGCTGTTACGCAGCGGACGGTCTTCGTCAAAGTCATCTATAACTTCGTCGGTTTCTTTGGTGTCTCCGCTTTGGGTGCGTTGATAAATATTGGTTTCGATGCGATTGTTGCTTGTCTGGTCGCTCTTTGTTGGCGGTTGGCTTGCCTGTTCTGCTGCTTCCATTGGACTGAGTTCATTATCGAAGAGCTCTAGATCCGATGTTGCGGTAATACTAGAGAGTTCCACATCATCTGCGGCAAGTCGCACTTCAAAAATATGTGGACCGCAACGAACTTCATCGCCGTCTTGCAGAGCTTGTTTCTCTACGTTGATGTCGTTGATATAGGATGGTATTTGTGATTTATTGGCAAAGAAGAGCTTGCCACTATCAAACCAAAAAACCATTTCTCCACTTTTTTGCCCTTTATGGACCATCTGCAAACGACGGGGGCGATCTGTGTGTAAACGAACGGTCCGTCCGCTTACAGGTCCTTCTTTGCATATAAGGCAAGACATAGATGACACTTACGGAGTCTCCTTGGGTAGCATTTTGTTCTGCTGTGCTCTGTAGCTTTTGCTAAAGGAAAAGAGTTTAGGCGTGAGAAAATGCGAGCAAGTAGTGTCTCAAACACAGAGAAGCTCTCGTTTGGCAGATACTCGCAATGAGGAGTAGTGAGTAGTGGAAGGTTATTGCTCTATTGTTGTTGGAGGAGGAGCAGGGAAATCGTCTAGTATTATGGTAGATTCAATAATTTGCTCAGTGATTTCGTTGGTATTTCCGCCAACCTCATCAATGACACCACCAAGAGTTTCATTATTGATTTCATTGCTAAGATCGTCGCCAATAAGTCCTCCAGCAGTAATGTCCACATCAGTTTCAGTTGTTGGGTCAAGTACAGGCGCTTCAGGTTCTGTTTCAACAACGAGCGGTGTTTCTGGCTCGGGTGTCTCTGGGGTTTCGTTAGGGGCTAAGACGAGTAGTTCATCACCTGCTTCATCATTATCCCAGTTTTCGCCTTCTGCTTCTTCTGCAGGGACGAGTTCGTCAGCAGCACCACTCAGCTGTGGACGGCCAGCGATGTCAGCAGCCGCTGAAATACCGCTGCTAATGTTACTACTTAAGCCTTGGCGTGGGCCAAGTAAGGTAACGTCTTTTTCAGAGCTTCCTAAGGCAAGGGCGATTTCTTTGCGGAGACCAACTTCAACGCTACCACGGATAAGCGCAACAAAATCGGCAGTACGTGTAGAACGTTCAACGACAAACAGTGTACCTGTTACTCGGACATCAACCGATGCACCGTAGGCACTAAATCCGCTGTATGGTCCCATTCCATTAAGGTCAAATTGGGCAATGCCTTTGCTAATCTCACAAACCAAGCGTGTACCAGTGCCATCTGAACTTGGTTTCTCAAAGAATACAGCCTCACTGTCTGCACCTAGAATAATATTGCTGTTGTCAGGCAGGGTGCTCATGTGAATGCGAATAGGGCCTGTTTTTGAACTTGAGAACGTTTGTCCAAGAGCGATAGGAGTGCCACGTTGAGCGGTGGCCGTTCCAACAAGACCTGTACCAGCCTGCCAAGTGGCTATGCTGGTGGTGGTAGGTGTTTCTGCTTGAACTGTTTCCGTTGGAATCGAGGTTGATTCAGCAGCAAAAGCTGAAGAGCCAATACCGCAAGATAGAGCTAAAGCACAGGCGGCAGAGAGGGCTGTGGCCGAGATCGTTGTAAATGTACGCATACTATTCTCCAGTGGACTGATCTTGAATATAGGGTTTACCATTTGCCTTGCAACTGAATGCCAAATTGGAAGCGGTCATAATCTCTGTTATCGAGGTTAGAGCTACGGTCGCTCCAGCTTCCGTAAATACCAGCAGCGAGTTTGTCCATAAACCAAAAGTCTGCGCTAGCTTGGCTACGGAGGATAAGTTGTTGTTCTGACTCACCACCAGTAACGGTTGCTTCTTTATAAAAGCGGCCTTCAACTTGTCCGGCTATGCTGGTTTCCAGTTTTTTACCACTTATAAGAAATGGGTACAGTAGGCGGCTTTCAAGACGGACACTATCATAGCTAAAGACATCTTTTTCTGCTTGGTAGTGGCCAAAGCGTGCGCCCCACTCAAGGCGTTTGCGTGCATTACTCGTATCAAGCAGTTTCCAGCGGTTAATCCGGAGGCTGACTAAAGTACCGTCCATATCGTTATTGTCGGTGTAGTCTAAGGCCTGTACATCTAATGAGGCAACAAAAACACGGTTGCTAGTGAAGAGGTTGGCATAGCGAGCGCCAACAGTCAGCACATCAACGACATCTTCGTTATCGAGACGGAAGTGTGAGGCTTCACCAAGGAGGCCAAAGGTTTGTTTATCTAAGGTCCATTGTAGGCCAGCACTGGCTCCGATGCTGGTAAGATTGTAGTCCTCTTTATCAGCATAGGTGTTTTGATTAATGAAGGCCTGGGTATCAAGGCGTACACTGTCCGCTAAAGAAAAACGATAACGAGCGGAGAGGTAAGCATCAATAACAGATGAATCAGCATCACTGGTGCTGTTTAAGGCATCAGATTCAAGGCTTACGTTTGAGTCTGCTCCAGCACGTAGACGGCCATATAAAGAGAAGGGACTGGAAGCTGACGATTTTTTGCGTTTTGCTATAATTGCGCGTGGATCTTCAGGCAAGGCAAAGGGGTCTTCTTCAGTATCAGACTCACCTTCTGTATTAGTGGCAAAGGGGTCTTCTGCTGTTTCGGTAGCAAATGGATCGTCATTTGTTGTTGCGGTTGTTTCATTTTCAGTTGAGGGCACTTCTGTTGGAGTGCTGTCTTCAGCAGAGAGCTGTAGAGGTGCAGACATACTGCCAAGGCAGATAAGCAGTGTGGGTACAAGGGTTTTCATTCAGGAATCTCCACAAGAATACGGAAGCCAATAACGGGGGCCATTGCGCCAGAGTAGACACTTTCGATCGCTGTCGCAGAGAAATCATGAGGCCGATAATAGGAAAAGCCACCACCAATAATGAGTGAGCCATAGAAGTTCTCATTCCGGTCTATAGTGCTATCACCGAGCCATTCACGAACATTACCAGCTAGATCATGATGACCAAAAGGGCCAATGTCTGTTTTGGTTGAGCCAACAGTGTTGGCTGTTTCGCGGTACATACCAGCGCTGACGGCAAAACTAAGGTCAAAAGTGTCTCCCCATGGCCAAATGCGTTGGCTATCACCAGCGGTAGCGGCTTGCTGCCATTCCTGTTTTGTCGGTAGACGAATGTTTAAGCCGCTGTGTTTGCTGAGCCATGAACAATAATGTTTAGCGCTTTCAATAGTGATAGAGGAGACAGCGCCGTTGCTGAGCACTTTTTCTTGCAGACCGTATTTGGAACCTTTGAATTCCCAGTTTCTTGGTACGTAAGGAACAACTAACTCATTGAGACCTTCTGCGTTCATCATTTGTTCAAAGTGTGTTTTAATTTCACTCCATTGATCTACATGATGAATGAAATGATAATATTGTGCGTTTGATATTTCATAGGTACTCAGCAAGAAGCCTTTGCCACCATCGATAGCGGGAACGTATTGAACGGGGATGGTTGTTTTGATGGCTGGTACAGAAACTTGTTCTAAGATCTGGCTGGGTACAAATAAGTTTTTATCTGCTCCGGATTGAAGCGTGATTGGTAAGTTGTGGGTCGGGGACTGAACGATGTAGCTGCCTGCTGGCAATTCTGTTGTGCTGGGAAGGGTGATTGATTGAATTTCTTCTCCAGCAGAAAAGCGGCCATCACGATTACGTTGGCGAGCCCGAATGCTCACAACAGTTCCTGCGGTTCCGGTTAATTGCAGCGAAGAATGTGCATCAAGACGAGTCAGGTAGGTCCTTTCAGTGTCGTAGCGCTGTAATTCTTTGCGATGAACAATCACTTCAGCAAGTGCTTGTCGTTTTTGTGCATCTTGCAAGCGTTCCCATATCATTTCAGTCAGTAATAGACGGGCCGTGGTGTAATCTGTTTCTTCAGGGTAAGCGGCCAGTTGAGAGAGAACGAGGGTCGCGTGTTTGGCGGCACTTGTTGTTGATTCAATGATTTCTTGTTGTTGCTGACGTAAGAGATTACGAGCATCCCACAATTCATTTTTTTGTTCTGCGGCCTCTTTGTAGAGTTTGTTTTGTAAAAAAGCGATACGCTGTTGGGTGGCATCTATGGTATCGCTGAGTTTTAAGGATTGTGCACGGTTCTCTTGAGCAATAAGGAGGTTCTTGTGAGCAGTAGCGAGTGCTTCGGTACGATTGCGTTCCGTGAGCACGACATGTTCGTGCGTTTGCAACATGGCGGTATAAGTTTGTTCTTGTTCGGATAATCCAGATGGTAAGAGATTGTCATTTTCTTCAAATTGATGAGCCTTATCATAAAAAGCTTTTGCTGCGGTCAGTGCTTGTTCACATTTTGAGGTACCTGCTCCCGCTTGTTTGGCGTGACCAAGTTGGTCATCACCTTGTTTCTTGTAAGCGGTAATAATGGCCAAATTTTTCATGCGCTGTATGGCAGCATTGCGGGCAATATACTGGCTTTTTAATGTGTCTGCTTCTGTGGTGTAAAAAGCTCCAGTTGATTCAATGAGTTTGTTGATAGCTGGCTGCAAGTCCGTTGCGCCTTTGGCCAACGTTTTGGCTTCAGCAAGTAGGTTCTGTGATTTATTATACGCTTCTGCTTGGGAGCGGTTTGCTTGCATACGTTCGGTCACGATGGCGCGTAATTGCCCTGCGGCTTGTATTCGTTTATCAAGGCCAGTAATGCCACTACCATTTTGTTGTGCTGTTTCAAAAAAAGTATCAACAGACTTTAAGGATGTTAAAAGAGTGGTTTCTTTAGTAATAAGAGCACTCAAGTTTCCTTTATTTGTTTCAATCTCTGTTGGTGTTAATATGGGTATGTGTGTTGCTTCGGCTTCTGTGAGTAGAGCATCACCTTTTTTGAAAGCTTCCAGCGCTACTGCTTGTAGGCGCGCACGTTCAAGATCGTGAACTTGTGCAGAAATAATATCGTACGCGGCGCGAATGTCCTCGTTTTCTGAGTCTAATTCTAGAGCAACATCAATGTGTTTTTTGGCTTCTTGTAATTGCTGTTCAGCAACGGCGCTGTCGGTTCGATCGAGCGCAGCTAAAAGAGCCTGTGCTTTTTTGAGGGCGTTTTGTGCTTCGGTACGGGCTAGCTCTTGTTGTTCTTTCATTTTTGCAGAAACAAGTTGTGCGGCGATAGTAGCCTTGAGATCGGAGAGACCGGGGAGATCTGGTACTTTGTCTTCTGCGAGTAGCAAAGATTCTTTGATACTCTGTAGCTCATCAACACTTGTAGCATTTTGGGCATCTGCTTGCGCCTGTGTGAATAAAGCCTGTGCTTCTCCTAAACGGTTTTGTTGTTGGGTGTAGAGCGTGCCGCCAATGCCACCGCCGAGCAAGAGGATCATGACTGCCGCAACAATACATTGGGTTTTGTGTGCTTGTACCCATGCGCCGACACGTTCAATGAAATTACGTTTGCGGGCAATAACCGCTTGTCCAGCAAGGTATCGTTTTATGTCTTCTGAAAATTCTTCGCAATTTTGATAGCGATTCTCTGGTTTGTGTTCCATAGCCTTATGAACAATGGCTACTAGGTCTTGGTTGAATGTGTCGTTATGTTCGTTGAGTGGTGTGAAGGCACCGCTGGTTTTTGCGGCAATTAATTCATGAATATTTTTAACTTCAATCGGGCGGTGCTGGCATAACATTTCATACAAAGTTGCGCCCAATGCATAAATATCAGAGCGGGCATCTATTTCGTTCTTTTTACCAAGCGCTTGCTCTGGAGGCATGTAATACGGTGTTCCCATGGCGGCACCGGTTTGTGTGGCCGACATAGCATTTTCATCACGTAAACTATTAACTATATCAGCTAGAGATTGTGCGTCTTCACTGATTTCTTGTTCCAGCTCTAAGACTTTGGCGATACCCCAGTCTACTACCAGAACTTCCCCATGATGTTCAACCATAATATTATCTGGTTTAATATCTCGGTGGACGACTCCGCGAGTGTGAGCAAAGCTCATACCATCAAGTATCTTTAAAAAGGTCAGGAGAATGTGGTCGTTGGTCCAGAGTGCTTGATAATCTTCGTTTTGTTCTTTTAGCCGTTTGACTACGGTGCCAAGACTATCACCGTGAATCATTTTCATTGTGTAAAAAAGCGTGCCATCGCTCATTACCCCAACATCGTGAATAGGAACAATATTGGGGTGTTCCAACTGAGCGGTAATTTGTGCTTCTTCGAGGAAGCGTTCAAGAGATTCCGGATCATTGGCAAAACGCGCATGAATAACTTTCATTGCTGATTTACGTTGGAAGTCACCATCGTTAATATCAAGAACAGCTCCCATACCGCCTTGGGCAAGGGGTCTGTTAATAATATAGCGGCCAACCGTGTCTTGTTTTTCGAGTTTTTCACGGATGAGGTTGGGCAAAGAAACGGGGCCACGAGCTTGCAACATGTCAACAAATACGCTTTGTCGTGAGAGCTGGAGGCTTTGGTCTAATTGTTGGGTATCTGGTGGAAGTTTTACATTCAGGCGGGTACGGCCTGTGCGTGACATGCCAGCGGTAGAAGCTCCTCCCGTTAAATCAAGGAAGGCATTGGTTGCGGCAGTTTGTTCCAGGGTGCCAGTTTGGCCAGCAGCAGGCATGGTTTCTGCTTGGTTCTGATTGTTGAGCATCGTATCAGCAGCGGGCAGAGCAGTTTGGTTTGCGCTGGACATTGGCACGGTGGCATTTGGATCTTCTGGTGAAGCGGTTGTAGTTTGGCTGCTCATTGGAACGGTAGCATCAAGGTCTGGATTCTGGGCTGCCATTGGAACCGTGTCTTGTAAATCTGATGATGCTTGCGGTGTTCCCATTTGTAAGGTGTCTTGCAGGTCTGGTTCTTTTTGTGTGCCCATGTTCATGGTGTCTGCTAAATCAGCTTGTTGCTCAGATAGGTGCGCAGCCGGAACGGTGGCGTCAAGATCGCTATTATTACTTTGTGCTCCCATGTTGAGGGTATCGTTCAGGTCGTCTTCTGGTCTATCGTTGTCTGTGCTCATACGGGAATGATTACTTTTATCATTGAATTGCAATGATAAGAGTAGTAACATATGAGTCGTTTTCGTTGTTGTATTGACCTGCATGCAGGCGTTGTGAAACAAGTGGTAGGCGGCAGTCTGCGTGATCAAGATGCATCTGGTGGAAGTGATGCACCAAGTGTACAAGAAAACTTTGTATCAGATCGGCCTGCTCAATGGTTTTCAGAATTGTATTTGGCAGATGGGGTTACAGGGAGCCATGTGATTAAACTTGGTCCCGGTAATGATGAAGCAGCTCGTGCAGCATTGGCTGGATGGCCAAATGGTTTGCAAATAGGTGGTGGGATTACGTCTGCAAATGCCCGAGAATGGTTGGATGCTGGTGCAAGTCATGTGATTGTAACAAGCTTCTTATTTGATGGTGGTTGCTTTTCTCGTGAGCGTTTAGCGGAATTATCGGCGGTTCTTAAGCCGGAAGAATTGGTTATTGATCTCAGTTGTCGCCGTCGAGCGTCTGGCTGGTATGTCACCACAGACCGCTGGCAGACCATTACTGAAACAGAAGTAACGGCAGAATTATTACAAGAGCTTTCTCAATATTGTGCTGAGTTTTTGGTGCATGCCGCTGATGTTGAAGGTCAATGTGGCGGTATAGATACAGAATTAGTTCGTCTTCTTGGCGAGCATTGCCCTATTCCCTGTACCTATGCTGGCGGTGCTCATAGTATCGATGATCTGGCAATGGTTGAGCAATTAAGCGCAGGTAAGGTTGATTTGACCTATGGCAGTGCTCTCGATATTTTTGGTGGCACCTTGGTGAAATATGCTGATTGCATCGCATGGAACGCTCGGAGAGCGTAGGGCGGTAAAACCTGCCTGTTTTACCGATGTTTTACGTAAAAAATTAGGGCAGCAGAGCTAGAATCTGGGTTGCTATCGTTTCTAGACGGGTAGACTAGATGTGCTTTCCATCCTTTTTTAGGCGGTCCCGATTCTGGCACAGCCAAGGGTAGAGCAAATCTTATACGAACAAAGATCTGTAATTGATTACAGACAAGGGAGAATTTATGCGACGTTTAATTCGTGTTTTAAGTATGCTCTGCATAATGAGCTGTCTCAGTACGCTAGCAGCCGCAGCAACGTGGACTGGTGATGCTGGCGATGGTTTGTGGGACACGGCTGGGAACTGGAGCGGCTCGATTATCCCAACGACTGGAGATAATGTTTCCTTTGCTCAAACAGGGGTCTATACGGTTCGCTTAGGGTCGGCTATAACGGTCAATTCTATTTCTGTCTCGTGGGCTCAAACAGGCGATAAAGTGACCCTCGATTTAAATGGGCAAAGTCTCACGGTGACCTCCGCGAGTGTGGTTGCCATGGATTGTACGCTTGCCCTGAATGGCGGAACCTTATCCGGTCCAGGTGGGTGGACGATCAATAATAGCGGGACGCTTTCTGTGAGTAGTGGCTCATTACAAAGTGATGTGACGTTGCAGTCTGGTGCGCAGATGACGGTAACTTCCAGCTCTTCAATTCCCCTTGGCAAAGCGCTTACCGTAAACGGCACACTTGCTCAATCAGGATCTGGGCATTTATCTTTTGGCACTGGCTCTAGTTTAACCATTGGCGCAACTGGTGTTTATAACATAAGTAATACTGGTGGTATTCTTGATAATGGAGGTGGTACCGTTATCAATAATGGTACCATCAATAAAAGTGGTGTTGCTGCCGCATCCATCAACCGACCATTAACGAATGCTTCTACCATCAATGTAACAGGTGGTACATTAACCCTAACAAAAGGTGGTTCTTCAACCGGTTCCTTTTCGATTGAAACTGCATCTACTTTGAAGCTGATAACGACTGCGTTCTCATTAGGAGAAAGTGCGACCATAACAGGAACTGGTAAGTTAGAAGTAACCAGCATATTAAGCCTTGGCACGGATCTTACCACATCTACCGAAATTGTCTTAAACGGTGGTACACTAAATGGTAGTAAAACCTTAACCACGCAGGGGGCATTGAATAGCCATAATGGCAGTACCATAGCAAGTGGTGTAACTGTGCATGTTGCGAATGGTTCTACCTTGGGACTCTCTAGCGCGAGTAATCATAATTTGAATGGTATTTTAAATATTACTGGCATTGTCAGCCATGGTGATACTGGTGATTTGGTTATGGGAACAGGGGCAGCGCTGACTATTAATGCTGGCGGTGTGTATGATCTTAAACATTACTCATGTGACATCTCTGGTACAGATGGCACCGTTGTTAATAACGGCACCATTAAAAAAACGATAGATGGTGGAATGGTAACGATTAGCCGTCCACTGACCAATACGGGGACTGTAGACGTGCAGTCTGGTACTTTAGTGCTGTCCGGTGGCGGTACTTCAACAGCGGTATTGAAAACAACCGCAGGGAAGACTTTGAAGATTTCAGATTCCTATACGTTAGGAGCGGGTACAGATCTTACCAATATGTCTGGAATTATGCTGATAACGAGTGCGCTCACTTTGGCTACTGATGTCACATTCCCAAGCGGCTCAACGGTAAAACTGGAAGGTGGGACGATAAGCGGCAGTAAAAATACCACCATTCAAGGACTTATGGATTGGTATAATGGCGGAAATATTTCTACAGGCAGTACTGTAACTGTTACGGTTGGTGCAACGCTCACACTCTCAAGCGCAAGTGTCCACACCCTTGGCGGTGCTTTGAGTGTTAGTGGTACCCTTAACCACCTAGATACTGGTGATTTAGTGATGGGTACAGGGGCGTCTGTCACAGTGCAAACTGGCGGCCTCTATGAATTTAAAAATTATTCTTGTAATATTTCTGGTACAGACGGGACAGTGAACAATAATGGTGTTATTAAGAAAACAGTAGATAATGGTCTTGTTACCATAAGCCGAACTTTGAATAACCAAGGAACGATAGACGTGCAAACTGGTACGCTAGAACTTTCTGGTAGTGGCACCTCAACTGGTGTATTGAAAAATGCTGCGGGAACGACTCTGAAGTTTTCTGCAAGTTATATTCTCGGGTCAGGAAATAGCCTGACTAATGTTGCTGGTGATATTTTAGTGACCAATACCCTTTCTTTCTCCGCGGATGCAACCTTTCCGGTAGGGTCTACCTTGAAATTAGAAGGTGGTACTTTAGGCGGAAATAAAACCATAACCATTGCAGGCTCTATGGATTGGTATAACGGCGGTACAATCCCAGTCGGTAATACGTTACTCGTTGCCAGTGGTGCTACCTTAAACCTCACAAGCGCTAGTAACCATACTTTGAACGGTATCTTAACGGTGGTTGGTACGGTTCATCATCAAGATACCGGTGATTTGGCATTAGGTAGTGGAGCTTCTGTTACTATTAATTCTGGTGGGGTGTATGAATTTAAATATTATTCTTGTGATATTTCTGGAGCAACGGGTGTGGTTACGAATAACGGAACCATTAAAAAGACGGTTAACACAGGAACCGTTACGATTAAGAATTCTTTTGTAAATACAGGAACCGTGGATGTACAAATGGGAACGTTGGCACTTACTGGTGGCGGCAGCTCTAGCGGAACATTAAAAAATGCAGCAGGCACAACCCTGCACCTTGCATCTGGTTATACCTTTACGAGCGGAAACAGCGTTGCGGATATTTCTGGAGATGTACTTATTACCAGTGCCTTAACACTAGGAGTTGATACCACCTTTCCTGTTGGTTCTACAGTGAAGTTAGAGGGTGGTACTCTTGCCGGTGTACAGACAACAACGATTCAGGGCGTGCTCAATTGGTACAATGGTGGAACTATTCCAACAGGCAGTACGCTTGTGCTTGCTAGTGGCGCTACGGCACATTTAACCAGTAATAGTAATCACACTTTAAATGGTACCTTCACGGTAAGTGGTACGGTTAATCATCAAGATACTGGTGATCTCGTTTTTGGTACTGGTGCAGGGCTTACAATCAATGCTGGTGGTGTGTATGATTTTAAATATTATTCTTGCAATATTTCAGGTACAGATGGCTCTATTACAAACAATGGTATTATACAAAAAACGGTGGATACTGGTAGTGTTTCTATTAGCCGAACCATCAATAACTTTGGTACGATAGATGTGCAAACAGGAACTCTTGTTCTTGCTGGCGGCGGATCATCAGAAGGAACCCTTAAAAATACCGCTGGCACAACCATACATGTTTCAGGAGTTTTTGCTTTTGGTTCAACGAATAACGTTGCCAATATTGCTGGTACTATGTTATTAACAAACACATTATCTTTGGATGGTAATGTAACCTTCCCTGCTGGTTCTACGGTCAAGCTGGAGGGAGGAACTATTTCTGGTAGCAAAACCATTACCATTCAAGGAATTATGAACTGGTACAATGGCGGTACCATTCCAACGGGTAACACTTTGGCAATTACCAATGGAGCTTCGTTAAACTTGTCGAGTGGAAATGACCATACTTTAGGCGGTACTCTGAATGTAAACGGTACGGTTCACCACCAAGATACTGGTGATTTGGTTATGGGTACAGGTTCATCGGTAACCATTTTCTCAGATGGGGTGTATAATTTCAAATATTATTCTTGTAATATTTCTGGTACAGACGGCACCTTTACGAATAATGGTATGCTACAAAAAACAGTTGATACCGGAACTGTTGTGATTGGCCGTCCATTACAAAATACTGGTACGATAGATGTGCAAACCGGAACGCTGAATTGTACTCAGTCTGTGACTCAAAGTGCCGGCAGTGTGAAGTTGGCAAGTGGTGCTGTTTTACAAACAGCGTCTGCCTTGGAAATAAACGGTGGTAGTATTGTTGGTCTTGGTCAGATTACAGGAGACGTGAATAATACTGCTGGCAGTGTCAAACCAGCAGGTCCAGCAGCGGCTGGCATTTTAACTATTAGTGGTGCCTATACTCAGGGTTCTACCGCAAGTCTCGGTATCGAATTAGCAGGAACATCAGCAGGCCAATATGATAGACTGGTTGTGAGTGGTGCGGCTACACTTGCAGGAACCCTAGATATTGCGCTAATTGATAGCTTTTCGCTTACCAACGGTAACGCTTTCCAAGTTCTCACCTACGGTTCTCAAACAGGTGATTTTACAACGGTTAACGGTTTGTTGCACGATAGTCTTACACTTACTCGTACCACCAATTCAACAGATGTTGTCCTGAATGCTGGGCCAAACGCGGCACCAGTTGCACAGAACGGAACGCTAACCGTATTAGAAGATAGTAGTGTAAACAGTGGTACTTTAACAGCTACTGATTCAGAAGGAAATACCATCACCTATGCGCTTGCCTCAACAGCATCTCAGGGAACGGCAGTGTTGGTTGATGCGGCAACAGGGGCGTACAGTTATACTCCTCATGCCAATGCAGAAGGGTCAGATTCTTTTACCTTTACCGCAGCAGATAGCCACGGTACTTCTAGCGCAGCAACTATTACCATAACGATTACCCCTGAAAACGATGTTCCAGTTGCAGGAGCAGATAGCTACAGTGTGACAGAAGCTGGAACCCTTAATCAACCAGCAGCTGGAGTACTTGCCAATGACACCGATATAGATGTTGGTGCAAGTTTATCGGTGACGGTTTTATCTTCACCTAGTAATGGTTCTTTATCGCTAGCTACAGACGGTTCTTTCAGCTACACACATAATGGTTCAGAAACGACGAGCGATTCCTTCACTTACACACTTTCAGATGGCAATGGTGGCACGGCAACAGGTACAGTGGCCATAACTGTTACCCCTGTGAACGATGCGCCAACAGCAGATGCAGATGTGTATAGCCTAAATGAAGGTGGCACTTTAAATCAGACAGCACCTGGTGTATTGGTTAATGATACTGACGCAGAAGGGAATACTCTTTCAGTATCAGTCAAAACGAATCCAAGTCATGGTACGCTGACTTTGAATAGCAACGGTTCTTTTGATTACGTTCATGATGGCTCTGAAACAACAACAGATTCATTTACCTACAACCTCTCTGATGGTAATGGTGGCGCGGCCACGGCCACGGTGAGCCTAACGATTACCCCTCAAAATGATGAGCCAGTAGCGGTGACAGATGACTATTCCGTAGCAGCAGGTGCCAGCTTAAACCAAACAGCTCCTGGTGTCTTGGCAAATGATTCGGATGCGGAAAATGGAACGTTGACGGCATCTGTGAAAACACAGCCAAGCCACGGTACACTGGTTTTAAACACGGACGGTTCATTCACCTATACCCATGATGGCTCCTCTGTTGTTCAAGATTCATTTACCTACGAGGTGTCAGACGGCACAGGTGGTACAGCAACAGGAACTGTTCACATAACAGCGACGACAAGCACACTCGTATCCTTTGATACAGCATCTGGAGTTGGTTATGAAGGTGGCTCACATACGATTAAACTGGTGCTTTCTGAAGCGGTAACAAATCCGCTTGATGTGACTTTGGGTGCCAGCGGTCAAGTTGATTGGATTGATGTTCTGTTGGATGATTTAACCATTTTGAATATTTCAGAAGGAACCTTAAAAATAACCATACCTGCCGGACAAACATCTTTATCTTTTACTCTGAATGTTGTTGACGATAGTGCTGTAGAGGGGCATGAAGAATTAATACTAACTGTATCAGACTTATCAGAAGGTGGCATCGGAACACAATCAACGTATACGCTTACCATTCGTGATAATGATGCCGCAGTAGAAACGTTAGCTGCCAAGTTTGAAACTGGTGCTAGTTCGTTTAGTGTTGGGCAAACAGTTCTTGTTCGTGTCTATGATGGTACCCCACCTTATTCGTTCTCTACCAGCAGTGGCGCTCTACTTAGCGGTAAAACAAGTGCATCAGTGGAAGATATTGATAAAGATGGCGATACTGATAGTACTCAACTTGTCACCTTTATCCCACATACATCAGGAAGCGGATCTTTGGTCATTACCGATGCAGCAAGTGGTTCTGTGAATTTACCATTTATCATAACAACGCCATCATTAACGGCAGCGCCAGAGCAAGTGCCAGAAATGCCAACCAGCACAAATACACAAACAATCTACACACCAATTTCCCCCGGTTCAGAGACCGGATGGGGTTCTGTTCGTAATTACATGGCGAATAAATTAAACACAGAAGCACGTGCTGCTATATGGGATGCACGCGCACAGAAATTTGTAGAATTTCCGGCAGAACCAACTGGTGGTTTAATGCCATTCCACGCCTGTTTCATTGCCAGCCGTAGTAGTGTCTCGCTTGATCTCACTGGACCTGTTGCTGCAACTCCCTATGAAATTCCATTACTACCAGGGTGGAATTTCATCGGTATTCCGGTTTTAGATGTTTCTGGTGTAGCTGTGTCTAGTCATGTGCTCGCTACTGATTTTGAATTACTTGATGAGGAACGAAATATTGTTTCTGGTACAGCTCGAGCAGCAGTCATCGGTTCTAGTGCCCATTTGTGGGACGGTACGACCTATTCAAGTACAACCACATTAACGAGTGGTAACGGATATTGGATTCCCAATAATAGTAGTAAGCCAGGTCTTACATTTTACCTGCGTCGAAAAGATGGCGGAACTGGCCTGAGTGATGTTCTTGGCGCATCTTCAGAACGAAACTATAGTGTTCAGGATCTTGGCGTTCCACCATCGCCAAACGGAACGACCAGTTCTTCATCAGCTTCAAGTAGCGGTTCTGGCGGCTGTGGCTTTGGCGGTATCGCAGGCATCTTAGCACTGATGTTTATGGGCTTTATCCGTATGCGTTTGACCACCAAGGAATGAACTATTCTTTATTAGGCAAGACTGCTTAATAGATGTTACAGAATAAGCCTGTCGTTTTATACGGCAGGCTTATGTCGTGTATATGACTTGAGAGCGGGACTCTTTGGTAGAGTGTGCAAACTTTTCGTCTCTGGGCGGTGTAGGTCCTACTTTTGGCTCACGCATGCTGTTGTTATGTGAATAGATTATCACACAAGGAGAGCAAGATGTGTGTTGAAAGCCCTCATGGGCATAAAATAGATGTATCAGCTAACAAGCCTCAAAGGAAGAGTTCGTATCAAGGGACAGTGCGCAGAACGGCTTGGTCTACTAAGCTACACATATTTGCGCTTGTTACTTTTGTGCTGTTGTTGCCCGCTTTAATACGAGTCTGTTTGTATTATGATAGTAGTGCGGTGGTGCAGACTGTGGCCCTTCAGCATTATGAGGGCATGAAAAAAGAGGCAGTGATAGAGCTTGTGGGGTGGAAGTATACTACTGCCTATACCGTGGTAGATTTCTCTTATCAGCCAATCGATCCTTGGGGCCAAAGCTGTGACCATCACAAGTACACGTTTTCTTTCAATTTGCATGGTCGGTATATCGGACATTCTTATAAAAAAACTTCATATGTGGTACAAGAGGGGACGCACAATTTTTTACCTATTTCATATTTTGTAAATTATTAGACTGGTATTGTTTTGACAACAAAAATCCCCTCGTTATTAAACGAGGGGATTTTTGTTGTTGGCTAGTTATTATATTTTCTAGAGAAGGTCGTCCGTTTCTTCTGTATAACTAATGGCTTCTGGAGCGTTTCGTGTTTCGGTTACTGTACGTGTGTCGCGTAGGGAACCGCTGTAATAATTCCATTCTTTGCCTGTATATGACCATGTTCCCTCATTTGTTTTATTTTTGAAAATAATACCGTCAGTGCGTTTTTTGGTTGGTGGGCTGTTGTGGTAGGTGTGCTCGTCTGTCATTTGGATACGTTGACTACCATTTTTGAGATTGGTAATTTTACGTTCATAGTTGCGTTCCCAACGAGCAGCAAAGCTACTGCTGTATACGGTTTTAATGGTTTTTATTTGCTGTGTCTTTTTCTTATTCCAGATGATTTGAGTTGTTTCGATTTCCTTCCATTTTCCACCAGTGTTATTGGAACCACGAATTGTTCTGACATATTTGTAGCCATTAGATAATTTTGTCGTGACTGTCTTTCCTGTTTCTTCTTTTGTTTTTGGTCTGCCGCCGTGGGTGGTTGTAACTGTTTCTTTTTCAGTATAGCCATGTTCTTTTTCAGACTTGTGGGTATTGCGCTCGGTGACGGTTTCTGTTTGTGTGTCGGTTATATTTTTCCCGCTGAGGTCTTCTTTTTCAACGTAATGAGTGTCTGTTCCGCCAACAGCATTGTCTGTGGTGCTGCCATCAGTTATTTTTTCATTGTGGGTGCTTACGCCGTTAGCATAATCTGTTTCAATGTTGTGTTCACTATGTGAATCGTAGCCATCTTCTCGTTGGTCAACAGTACCTGTTGCGTGAATGTTTTGTGTGGACAGTTCATCAGAGGTGGTGCTCTCTCCTACCCACGTTTCTCGATTACCAATAGTGGTAGAAGAAAGTGAGCGTGAATCAGTTGTTACTGATTTCCGGCCACGAGCATCTGTTATTTCGGTTACACGATTGCTTTCTGTGTCGTAACCGTCTTCTCGCACCTGCGTAGAGCCACTGGCTTGTACAGTATATCCAGATTTATCTTTTGAGTTTGTCTTACTATCTGAACGTGTCCATTTGCGGCTACCATCGCTGGAACCTTCGACATCAACTTCTTTTGTGCGGTTAATGCTATACTTGCTTGAACCAGTAGGTTGAACGTCTTCGTTTTTTTCGTAGCTATAACTACTATTCTGATCTTCGACATGAAAACTATCGCCATGCGTGCGCACCCACTTTAATTTACTCTCAGCATGGGTTTCCATCTCATTTTCGAGAACGCCACCATCAGATTCAGTATCTTCAGCATTCAGAGTGAGGCATGAGGTGATGAGTAGTGGAGCAAGGTAAGCGAGGACTTTTTTCATGTGGCTCTCAAATAAGGCTACACCCATAATGGGGGAGCGGAAGGTAAGTTTCGTCATTCTCAGTGTAGGAATGATGCTATGAGCTTAGTACGAAGAAAACTCAAGCAAGTGCTATCTTAGTGATCTTACGTGTCCTGCCATACAATGAAAGATAACATATGTTGACAAATGGCCGGCCCCTGTTATTTATATATTATCATACGTTAACAAAAGGAGTGTGACCATGTACCGATATCTACTTACTTGTGCCTTTCTCGTTCTGGCAACGGCGGCCCATGCTGCTGGGGTGCTCTCTGCCGGTGGAACAGATATGGCTATTACCAACCATGATGTGTCGGTGGTTATCAATAATGGCTTTGCCCAAACCACCGTTCGACAGACATTTTTGAATAAGGCGGATACCAGCGTAGAAGGGCTCTATAGATGCCCAGTGCCGATAGGATCTAGTTTAAGCGAAGTGACCATAAGGTATGGTGAAACAAGCCTAGCGGGCGAGGTGGTGCGTAAGCAGCGTGCGCAAACTATTTATGAAAGCGAGCGAGATCAGGGGAACAACGCAGGTTTGGCAACACGCGAGAATTATCAGGCATATAACTTTGCAGTGGCCAATATTCCAGCGCAGGCATCCATAGGTATTATGTATATGTATTATCAACCTTTAGAGATTGAGCTGGGTGTTGGCCGTTATCTGTATCCACTTGAGAACGGTGGAACAGAAGATGCGGCATCAGCATCATTCTGGAGTGGGAACGATCAATTAGAAGGTCATTTCCATATGGACATCACCATTAAAAGCGTGTGGCCGCTTGCAGATGTGAGAATTCCTGGATGGCAGACAATGGAGCAGACGAATGAACAGGGGGACCGTGTGTTGACCATAGAAAGCAAAGACATTCAGCTTAATGCAGACGTTGTTTTGTATTACCGTTTAGCAGACGATATTCCTGCCCGAGTAGAAATGCTGGCGTATAAGCCGAGTGCTCAAGAAGAAGGGACTTTTATGCTTATTCTTACACCCAGTTTTGATTTAAAGCCGATAACACAGGGACGTGATTGGACCTTTGTTCTGGATAGATCTGGTTCTATGGATGGGAAATTACATATGTTGGCGGAAGGTGTCTCTCGATCTATGCAACAGTTCTCCACACAAGATCGCTTTCGTATTTTAGCATTTGATGATTCCACCAGTTATGTGGTGAAAAAATGGACTGTAGCAACAACCGAAAATGTACAGGCAGCAGTAACAGCAGTAAAAAACATCTCTTCAGGCGGCGGCACCAATTTATATGACGCGATAGATGTGGGTTTGCGTGGTCATGATGACGATCGTGCGAGTTCTGTGCTTTTAGTAACAGACGGAGTTACAAACCAAGGCATCGTCGATATGAAATCTTTCCATAAACGCATGACCACCTCCGATGTGCGAGTTTTTGGCTTTTTACTCGGTAATAGTGCAAATTGGCCGCTCATGGAAATGATTTGTGATACCAGTGGTGGTTTTTACAAACAGGTTTCTAATCGTGATGATGTTATCGGCACCATTGTTATGGCGAAAGAGCAAGTGACACATGAATGTTTGCATGACGCTGATCTTCGTATTCATGGTGTGCATATTTCACAAACAAGCGAACTCAGTAACACAAAAGTATATAGAGGCCAACAACTTATTATCTTTGGTCGTTATACGGATGCAGGAACAGCACAAGTGACTTTAGATGCACGATTAACAGGCGAAGATAAAAAATATACCACTCTGTTTGATTTCCCGCAGGTTGCTACAGAACATCCAGAGTTAGAACGTTTATGGGCCATGAACCGTGTAGAACACCTCGAAAGGCAGTCACAGATTGGTACTATTGCAGAAGGAGAATATAAAAACACTATTGCAGATATTGGGGTGGAATATCAAATTGTAACCGACGAAACCTCTTTTCTTATTTTAGACGATCAACAATTTGCTCGGCATGGTGTAGAGCGGAAGAATAAAAAACGTTTAATACAAGAAAAGGCTGCTCAGCAACAACGAGCGCAAGCTCCAGCACAGAACCACCGTGTGGATACAGCACAGCCCATGTATAGTAGTAACAAAGCACCAAGGCGTTCACGGAGTGGTGGTGGCGGTGCCTTTGAACCGCTTTGGGCATTGCTGATTATTCCACTGTTGTACCTTGGCCGCCGTACAAGCCGAAAAGAATATTGATGCGTCGTGCATGGATCAGTTTTAGTTTGCTGGGGTGTGGGGTCTTATTGACCTACACCCCATTGAATGCGCTGTGTAGTCTGCATCAAGACCATTGGTATTGGTGGCAGATTTTCACGGCGCATTTTTGCCATTTTACCAGTAGCCACTTCTTGTGGGATGCGCTGGTTGTTTACGCCGCCGCCAGCTATTGTGAAACTCGCTATACGCGAAAAGTATATAGCGCGGTTACGTTGTTAACGATAGTACTCAGCTCAATGTGGTTTCTTTATGGACAAAGCCAGTGGGATGAATATAGAGGTTTATCGGCCTTGGCCTGTGCCTACGTAGGGCTTGCAGCTTGTTCTCTGATACGTTCTCACGATCGTTTTTCTGTGTGTAGTGGATACATGTTGGCCCTCGGTTTGTGTGGTAAAATTGGTTGTGAATTAAATGTTGATCAGTCTCTCTGCGCTACTTTGGGCGAAGGAGTGACTCCAGTGGTTATGGTCCATGTTATTGGTGTGTGTTGTGCAGGACTGGTTGGGGTACTGTGTGGTCAGCCAAAGTATGTAACGACATCTGTAACGGAAGAGGTCATTACGAGCAACTCTATACAGACGGCAAAAGACAGAGCACAATCGATTTAAAATAACCGATTGTGCAGAAGTCGTTTTTAGGTACAGAGTCTAGAGTAAGTGCTGGTATATACCATTGATGCTGGCAAGGATAAAGGCGACCTGTGTCCACAGCATCCATTTCATATTGAGGCGCTTAAATAAAATAATTCCTGTTACATTTGCAGTAAAATAAAAGAGAAACCCTTCTTGGTATCCGGCAGAAAGAATTGCTGTGCCGATAATACTCAACATGGTTAAAATGATTTCGAGAATTTTATTAAGACCAGTTGTCTGTGGTTGTACGTTTGTGTCACTAGTGGTCATGATTATTTTTGTTTCGGACGAAATACAGAAATAACCTCTGGGTTATTCTCAAGAAATGCTGCTTCTATCAGATCCAAGCAATAAGGAATAGCAGGGAAGACGGCATCAAGGCATTGGCGAATGGCTTTTGGTTTTCCCGGTAAATTAAGAATAAGACAGGAGCCACGAATGCCAGCGGTTTGCCGAGAAAGAATAGCCGTGGGCACGTATTTCAACGATTCTTGTCGCATTAATTCACCAAACCCGGGCATCATCTTTTCGCAGACGGCTTCTGTTGCTTCAGGTGTAATATCGCGCAGAGCTGGTCCAGTGCCGCCAGTGGTCACAATGATATCACAACCAGCTTCGTCGGCCATAGCTATGAGGTTTTCTTCAATGACTGGCTGTTCGTCTGGAATGCAGCGGTATTCTTCTACCCAAGGGCTTAGTAAATAATCATCAAAAGTATCGCGTATGGCAGGCCCACTCAGATCTTCATAAATGCCTTGGCTGGCGCGGTCAGAAATGGTTAATATACCAATACGTGCTGTGTGTACTTTTGTCATGTTATGTTCTTTCTCGCGGTGGAATAATTCCAGTTTGGTTAAAATCGGTACCGATGTATGGCAAATAATTGATGCAGTCACCTGCTGCATAGTTAGCGCCTGGCTGAAGATCTATGAGGCCGGTTGCAGCAGCAGCAGCAAAAAGGTCACCACTGCCGTTCCACTGTATTGGGGTTACGGTGCCATTACTAAACACGGCAGGCAGAAAGAGGCGGCGTTTCCCCGTATGGCTATAATCGGCATGTATTGGTAACGGTATCCACGCATCAGTTATTTGTGGGGTAAAGCGTTGAATAACAGGTAATAAAAATAAATGAGCAGTTGCCAGAACACTGACGGGATTGCCTGGCAAGCCAACGAAAAAGGTATGGTCGTGTGTTCGGTGGCACAGCAAAACGGGTTTACCTGGTTGAATGGCTACTTTATGAAACACTTGGGTAAAGCCGCATGCTGCCGCCGTGGCAGGAACCAGATCACGGGTGCCTGCGCTTACGCCGCCGGTAGTAACAACAATGTCAGCTTGCTCTGCGGCTTCTTGTAAGGTTGTGCGTAAATGTTCTTCATCATCGCGTGCATGAAAGCGTAAAAAAGGAATGTGTAATGCAGCACAAAAACCTTCAAGAAAAGGGCCGTTGCTATCATTAATGCCAGCAGCGCTCTCGTTGAAAACTTCGTCTCCAGTGGTAACTAATGCTAATGTAGGTTGTGTGTAAGCCTGTATGTTTTTCGCGCCAGCCATAGCAGCCGAGGCGAGGGTGGCAGGGCCAAGCCGTGTGCCAGTTTGAACAATAATATCTCCAGCGTGACCGTCTTCACCCTGCCATGCTATATTTTTTCCTGGTTGGAGGCGATTGCGTTCGGTAATGGTCACGACTTCATCACCATTATCTGTGCACTCAACAGGAATAACCGTACAGCGTGTGGGAGTTGGTGCGCCTGTCATAATACGAACAGCTTGCCCAGTTTCTACTGTGCCGTCAAAAGATGACCCTGCGAGAACGACACCAATGACCTGAAAGCTTTCTGTATCACCATCTAAATGCACGGCATAGCCATCCATGGTGGAACGGTCAAAGCTAGGCTGATCTTTTTCGAGGCAAATATCTTCAGCCGCAATACGGCCATAAGCCTGCGCTAAGGGAATTGTTTCTATTTTGATCAGGCGCGGTAAATTATTCAGCGCCTGTTGAGCTTCTTCAAATGTAAGCATATTTTAAAAATCCTTATTGTAAATTCTAACTGCCTTTAAGCCAGAGTGATGTACCATCGTCATAAAATTCATTTTTCCAGACAGGCAAATCTTCTTTAATACGTTCAATAATATGCCGACACGCATCAAAGGCGGCAACACGGTGAGCGGTAGCTACATGAATGGCTACCGAACATTCCCCCGGAACCATATGTCCGTATCCGTGAGCAACAATAAAGCGAGCCTCAGGGTCAAATTGATCACGGCATTCCTGAATAATGTGTTGCAGCACGTTTTTTGCCATGTCGCCATAACACTCGTATTCTAAATGTGTAACTCCGCGGTCATTATGATTATCACGAACAACCCCAAGAAATGAAGTAATAGCACCATAGGCATTATGGCATAAATCAGCAGGCTGGCACCAATCTGCGCCTAGTGGCCCCTCAATAATGGCAATACGATCAGACATACAATCCCCTCAAAAAGCCCGGAAAGCGGACACCCCCGTCCACTAAGGATATATAGCTCGGAAAGCGGACGTCCCCGTCCGCTAAGAATACACCAGCGGTAAACGCACCCAAATATGCACATCCATGCCAGCAGTTCCTCTCCAATGCCCTCAAAAAAGAGACACCCCCGTCCACTAAGGATATATAGCTCGGAAAGCGGACGTCCCCGTCCGCTAAGAATACACCAGTGGTAAACGCACCCAAATATGCACATCCATGCCAACAGTTTCTCTTCAATAACAAAAAATTACCCACCACTTACTGGTGGAATAAGAGCAATTTCAACATTTTCTTCTAGCTGCACTTTACCACGAATAAACTCATGATTTACCGCCACTCGACTGCGGGAACAGCGGTCTGCGGCTGCCGGATGTTTTTCGATGACGGCTTGTAAAATATCTTGGTCGCTAGACTGTGCAGGTAGCTCGTATTGTTCTTGATTACAGCCAATCTGTTCGCGAAGTCCGGCAAAGTAGCACATGGTAATAGTGGGCATGTAAGAATCCTTTTTTATCCGCCAATAGCAGCCATATCACCGTAACGAATAAATTGTTCTGGTGGTGCTTTTTGGCCAACATAGTCGGCAATGAGCTCATGCAGTTGTTGTTGAGAAACACCATCACGGAGCGGAGTAATTAAATCACACCCAGTATTGTCCATTAAGCAGGTGTACAATTTACCTTCACTGGTGAGCCGCAGACGGTTGCAGGTATCGCAAAAAGGATTAGTCGTAGTGGTGATAAAACCAAGAGATGCATCAAAGGGGTCAGTACCATCTATGGTCCAAATCCGTGCGGTTGGTTCGTCGCGCTCAGTACATTCAGACAGAGCGTAGCCCGCTGTCCGCATCCGCTCACGCATACCTTCTGCACTGATGTAGGCTTGTTCTTGCCATGGTAGGGCCTCGCCAATCGCCATTAATTCAATGAAACGCATATGAATGCCCTCATCAATCGCAAACTGCGTCATCATCGGATAATCTGTGTTTTGAGTAGCAACCGCGTTTACTTTTACCGGATCAAAACCAGCACGTTTCGCAGCACGAATACTAGAAATGACTTTTTCAACGCCAGTCCGTCTGGTTATTGTTTTAAAGTGTTGTGAGTTGATGGTATCAAGGCTGATATTGATTCGATTGAGGCCAGCGTCAAAAAGAGCCGGAAGAAGTGGTTCTAACAAAATACCATTACTGGTGAGGCCCACTGTTGGCACCAAAGAACGAGCAAAAGCGACGTGTTCAACCAAATCATCAACTAAGGTTGGCTCGCCGCCGGTGAGTCGGATTTTAAGCAGACCAACGGAATCATGAATGGCCTGAACCAGTGTGTGCGTTTCCGTGGTGCTACATCTATCTGGTGCAAACCGAGCATTTTCCGGTAAGCAATAGGTACAACGTAGGTTGCAGCGGTCGGTTAACGACAGACGCAAATAGAACATGGCAAGACTCCTTTTCTCTGCGCCGGCTTTGCCACTTGTTACAGTACCGAGCGCGTCAGGGGAGGTGGGCCCGTTTCCCGGCACACCCCGTTCGTGCAACCATGGCCACAAGGCTGTAGGTTAGACGAATCGGAATCGATAACCAAAGTGTATGGAACTATGCTCAAAGTCTAGCGCTGTTGAGTTTAGAGGAGGGATGCATACAAGTGACACATAGTGATTGATGCGCGAAATGATTTTATGACCTACTGCCGATTGGAGTTGGGTCTCTCCAAGAACTCACTGGCGGCGTATCGCTCAGATTTAGAGAGCATTTATACGGCTTTAGAATCCTTATCGCTTCAGCTTGAAGACATCGGCCCAGATGAAGTGGGCCGTGTTTTAGCATGGTTGCGTGATGAGCGAGAGCTTGCGCCAGCAAGCCTGTCGCGCGCATTGGTGAGTTTGCGTATGTATGCCAAGTTCCTCGTTCTGGAGAAACTGTTGGCGCATGATCGGATTCAACTGGCGCAAGCGCCGACCTTGTGGAATAATCTGCCAGATGTCTTAACAGTGGATGAGGTGAATGCGTTGCTGACCTCGCCGCCGCCAGGACCATTGAGTATTCGTGACCGTGTTGTCTTAGAGCTCTTGTATGCCTGCGGTGCTCGCGCTAGTGAAGTCATTGGTATTGGTATTTCGGACCTACGGGAGCAAACTCGTTATGTCCGCCTTCGAGGCAAAGGACAAAAAGAACGTCTTGTACCATTGGGTGAAGTTGCTCGTAAACAGTTGCGCCGCTACATGCGAGATTTGCGCCCGCAATTAAATCTCAGCGGAAAAGAAGAGGCCTTGTTGTTAAATAAAAAAGGGAAACCACTGTCTCGGCAAGTTGTTTGGAAAATTGTCAAAGAAGCTGGGGCCTTAGCAGGTATCCACAAACGTATTTACACACACTTGTTGCGGCACAGTTTTGCCACTCATTTATTAGAAGGCGGTGCAGATTTACGTTCCGTCCAAGAATTACTTGGACATGCCAATATGACGACCACGGAACGTTACACACACGTCAACGCCCATCGCCTCAAAAATATTCATCAAGAGTTTCACCCACGATCCTAGTTGTTTATTTACGTTTCCACTTGCTCTAATGAGGAAAATAGGCGGGCGTTTTTCTAGTTTTCTGTCTCGCCTTGCTCTAAATACTGAATAAATTCTTCGCGTACAGATGGTTCACGACCTATAATATCAGCGTGAAATGTTTTCATTATTTTCATGACCAATGGGTGGTTCTGCGCCTCATTGTAGCGGCGATTTCGCTCATCACTTGCCGTATCTGGGACGCTTGATGTTCCGCCGTTGCTGTAGCTGGTTTGAATCGTCAGGGCAACTGGACGACCAATGTGAGAGAGGAGCAAGTTTTCCAAAGTCGTACGGTAGGAGTGCCCTTGTGCTAAGAAGGAACGATATTCAACCGGAACACTGAGAGTCAGTGCACCATTCTGATCATTCAGAATTTCAGCAGCAGTCAGGGTCATAGCGAGTTCAGACATACTGCTGTCGATAGCGCTGCCAATAATTCTATCCCAGCGAGAACGTACGGAAGGGAATTGCGTATCGTCTTGCTGAGGGCCTGTTGGTGATCCTAGCTGCGGGGCAATGGCCGGGGAGTTTACCGGCCTTGTAGCGGGTGGCGGGAAGCGCCTCCTGATTGTTGCTCAAGCCGTTGTAATTGACGAATAAGATTATCCAGCTCAATTGTTGTGGCGAGGCCCGCAATACGAACAAAACACATCTCTAATTGCAGGTGTGGGTCTACACCGCCGCGGATAGATTGTTGTGCGCCAATAAATATTTGGCAAATACGTAAGAGGCGTTCCATCGGTAATGCTTTTGCCTGCTGCTGTGCAGTGTCTGTAACCATGCCAAGGCGTTTGACCGCACTTGAGTCTGGGCCACAGGTTTGTAACAGGAGCAGTTGTCTAAAATGATCCAGCAATTGTTGGACAAAGGTATTGCTCGAAATACCAGCCGCAGCAAGATTATCTAAGCGCTCTATGCACAATTGTGGATTGCCATCAATAAGAGCCTGAGCAATGGCCAAAATGTCATCACCACGAGCGGCAGCTAACAGCAGGTTTACATCGTCTTCGGTCAGTTCGCCGTCGGCAATGGCCATAAGTTGGTCGAGCATGGTTTGCGCATCACGCATGCCACCATCCGCGGCTCGAGCAATGCGGAACAGAACAGAGTCATCAATGGCAATGTCTTCACCTGCGCAAACTTCACGTAGACGGGCAACGATATCATCAATATCAATCGATCGGAAGTCAAAACGCTGACAGCGAGACAACACCGTTGGGAGAATTTTCTCAGCTTCCGTTGTAGCAAAAATAAAACGAATATGTTCAGGCGGTTCTTCAAGCAGTTTCAGCAAAGCATTCCAGGCCTGAGAAGACAACATATGTACTTCATCAAGGACAAACACTTTTGCCCGTGCTTGTGTTGGGGCAAACTCAGCCGTTTCGTTCAACTCACGAATATCATCAACACTATTATGGGTAGCAGCATCAATCTCATGCACATCAGGGTGGTTGTTATCAGAAACCATCCGGCAATGGTCACAGACTCCGCAAGGAGTAGCCGTTGGTCCATCATTACAGACCATCGCCTTTGCCAAAATCCGAGCTGTACTGGTTTTACCAACCCCACGCGGCCCCGTAAACAAGTAGGCATGGTGAATGCGGTCCTTATTGATCGCATTGGTTAAGGTGCGAGCAATAATCTCCTGTCCAGAGACATCAGAGAACGTTTGCGGACGATATTTACGAGCGAGTGCAACATAGGCCATGCCCCGTATGGTGGGATAGACAGAGATTGAGCAAGTTGGAGTTTTATAGTGACTAGAGGGTATACTTCTAAGCTATGCGGAGGCGTTGCTTGTTGTGTTTGTGCCCGCCATATGTCATTCTTTTGCCCTCTGAGGCTCTTATTTCGTCGGTGAATCGAGTCCTCGTCTACCGTGCCCAGAAGAAGGTTATAATGAATAGCATAGACACAGATAACGAGTTCTACCAACAACAATTTAAGAACCTAGATCATTCAGGTAAAGAATTTATTAACAAAGAATTTGATGAGTGTATGTTTGAATCTTGCGACTTTAGCGAAGCAACGTTTAAGAACTGTCGTCTTGCAGACTGTACCTTCAAAAAATGTAACCTGAGTATTACCTCTGTGTGTAATAGCCAATTCATTGGTGTACGTTTTGTCGATTGTAGAGTTGTGGCGCTTGATTGGACGCGTGCACATTGGCAAAGAATAGCTCTCGGTTCACCGCTCAGCTTCAAGAAATGCATGATTAATTCCTCCTCCTTTTATGGATTGGATCAAACAGGGATTATTATTGAAGAATGCCGAGCACATGACGTTGATTTTCGCGGTGCAAACTTCAGCAACGCATCCTTTGTTCAAACAAACCTCGCAGATAGTTTATTTGCCGAAACAAATTTGACTGAAGCCAATTTTGAAGATGCTGAAAATTATGATATCAACGTAAAAAATAATGTGATAAAAGGCGCGCGCTTTTCACGGTATGAAGCCGCACGGTTGTTGGAGTCTTTGGGGGTTGAGTTGGTGTAAAGGAGATAAGGCTAATGCCAGTTCGTATCGTAGAAGCTTGTGTTTTATGTGAAGATGAGCAAATTCAGTTTGTAGGTTCTCATGTTATGCAAAAAATATTTTGGAATCCAGGCGATACTTATTGGTTTTATGTTAGTGAAGGTCGGCTCTCCAACACCAATGGAAAGCGAATACGAAATATTTTTTAGGCAATAGTGAACGGTCGCTAGTAGAGAAAGTAAAGTTTACCGGTTAGCTGAAGGACGAATTGGTTGCGTAGTATTGTTTTATAGGTGTTTAGGATAATGCTTCGGTAATGTTGTTTACTTTTTGTTTGCCCTTTAAGTCCTGTTTGTCTGTTTTACTGAATGGTTGCTTGGTCTGTTATTTCCAATGTATTTGTGTAAGGAAGAACCTGTATATGAGAAACTATGTGCATGTTTTTGTTAGTTAGGGTTACAATATACCAGTCGATTTTTTTATGTGGGGTATTTGAGGAAAATGGATAGAGGCTTGCGGGGTTGATGTTGGTAATTTGAAAGATCATAGAGAGAAGAATATCCTCGTCTTTAATGAGTATATCTCTATCGGATACGGCTTAGAGGTTGCAAAGGGAATAAGTAATACATCATTGTCCCCCTTATCGTACTATTTTATGTTAGGCATGTGATCTGATAGGATAGATGATCTTGTTTCCTCGGTGATACCCCTTTTGTTACTCGTTGCTAGAAGTAGTAGGGGTCGCCAGATAGAGTTTCTTGCTATGAAATATATGCTTATATTGCTTGCTCTGTGTTGTTCGGGGATATGGGCGGCAGAGCAGCTTATTGTTATGCCGAAGCAAATAACGAATAGTGACCTTCTTGTACTGGCCGTAAATGAAAGAACAGATATTGTTTTGTATGATATACATACAGCTACTTTAGAAAGTATCGCAGAACAGATTAAGGCGTGTAATGTAAAGAACCATTCAATACAGCATTTGGGACTGGCTCTGCATGGTACAGAAAATGGGCATCTCACGATTACGGTAGATGATGAATCATCATTCAGTCGATTATTGGTGAATAAACGTGAGCAAGAATTTTGGAAAGAAATAGGGGGCTGCGTACAAGATGGCGGTAGTATCGATTTACTTAGTTGCTCCTATGCATCTGGAGAGGAAGGTGAACTTGCTGTGGCTCAGTTGGCAGCACTAACAGGACATCGGGTAAACGCTTCACGTACGGATACATCTTCCTACGCGGGAGATTGGTTTTTAGAGCATGGTGGAGTGCGTGCAGATCAGCGATATTTCGGATTGGAATTATTGAAAAAGTGGAATGGCTTTTTGGCTGTTCATGAAACAAAGTTTTTGCCAATGGGGGATAATACGGATTCATACTATGGATTAAGTGTGTCTATAGATGGTAATTATAAAGTTGTTGGTGCGTATGGTGAGAATGATTATCAAGGTGCAGCGTACGTGTATGGTTGGAATGGTACGAACTGGGTAATGGAACAGCGCTTAACTGCGAGCGATGGGGATATTGGCGATGAGTTTGGTTCAAGGGTAAGTATTTCAGGTGACCGTTGCATTATAGGTGCTTATAAGGATGATTATAGTAGTGGTAGTGCTTATGTATTTAGCTATGATGGTACGGAGTGGGATAGTGGTGTAAAATTGGTAGCGAGTGATGCTGAAGTTGCTGATATTTTTGGTTGTAGTGTGAGTATTTCCGGTAGTCGCTGTGTTATCGGTGCATTTGGTGATGATGATGGTGGTAGTGCTTATGTATTTAGCCATGACGGTGCGAGTTGGGATAATGGAATAAAATTGGTGGCGGGTGATGTTACAGCTTCTGATTATTTTGGTTCTAGCGTGAGTATTTCTGGAAGCCGTTGTGTTATCGGTTCCTATCGTGATGACGATGGTGGTAGTGATAGTGGCAGTGCATATGTATTTAGCCATGATGGTACGAGTTGGGATAGTGGAGTGAAACTGGTGGCGAGCGATGCCGCGGCTAATGATTTATTTGGCCATGATGTGAGTATTTCTGGCACTAATTGTGCGATCAGTGCCCCTACTGGGAATAGTGCATATGTATTTAGTTATGATGGTACGAGTTGGGGTAGTGGGGTAAAATTGGTGGCGAGTGATTTCTCTGTCAATGATTATTTTGGTTATGGCGTGAGTATTTCAGGTGACCGCTGTCTTGTTGGAGGTGCTCTAGCTAATCTTGAAGGAACTACTTCTGTATTTAGTTATGATGGTGCAGAGTGGGACGGTGGTATAAAATTAGAAACGAATGATGGAGTGAGTTTGGGAGGAGCTATGAGTATTTCCGGAAGTTGTTGTGTTATCGGTGATTCTGACGATGACCACATTGGTAGTGCTTATGTGTTTGCTTTGGATGGCGAAACATGGTCTCAGCAACAAAAAACAGTTCCAACGGAAAATTGGAATGCCACTGATGATAAATTTGGTTATAGTGTAAGTGTTTCAGGTAACCGTTGTGTTATAGGTGCTCTGTGTGATGACGATGGTGGTAGTGATAGTGGTGGTGTATATGTACTTAGTCATGATGGTACCAGTTGGGATAGCGGTGTGAAATTGGTGGCTAGTGATGCTGCTAGCTATGATTATTTTGGTTCTAGCGTGAGTATTTCCGGAAGCCGTTGTGTTATAGGTGCCTATGGCGATAATGGTAAGGGGAGTGCATATGTCTTTAGTTATGATGGTACGAGTTGGGATAATGGTGTTAAGTTAGTAGCGAGTGATGCGGATTTTAATGACAAATTTGGTTTTAGTGTGAGTATTTCTGGTAGTTGCTGTATTATCGGTGCATTTGGTGATGATGATGGCGGTAGTGGTAGTGGTAGTGCTTATATATTTAGCTATGATGGTACAAGTTGGGATGATGGGGTGAAATTAGTAGCGAGCGACGCGGCAGCTTCTGATTATTTTGGTAGGAGTGTGAGTATTTCCGGAAGCCGTTGTGTTATCGGTGCCTATGGTGATAATGGTACTGGTAGTGCTTATGTATTTAACCATAGTGGTACGAGTTGGGATAGTGGAATAAAATTGGTGGCGAGTGATGCTGCTACTAACGATGGATTTGGTTATAGTGTGAGTATTTCCGAAAACCGTTGCCTTATCGGTGCTTATGGTGACGATGGTGCAGGCAGTGCTTATGCGTTTAGCTATAATGGTATGGGTTGGGATAGTGGCGTGAAATTAGTAGCGAATGATGCGGCAGCTTCTGATTATTTTGGTTCTAGCGTGAGCCTTTCGGGAACTCGCTGTATTATAGGCGCTCGGTATGATGATGATGGTAGTAGTGGCAGCGGCAGTGCATATGTATTTAGTTATGATGGTATAAGCTGGGATAGTGGTGTGAAGTTGGTAGCAAGTGATGCGGCAGCTTCTGATTATTTTGGTTCTAGTGTGAGTATATCTGGTAGTCGTTGCATTGTCGGTTCCTATCAAGATGATGATGCTGGCAGTAATAGTGGCAGTGCGTACGAATATATTCTATCAGGCCCATCTAATTATACGGTTACATTTCCAGAAGGGGTATCACTTATGCCGTATTCAAATGTACTTGCTGTTGATATTCTTTCTCTTTTTCAACCATTGATTGATGCAAATGAATTAGAATATGTGCGTTGGATAAATCCAACGACCGGTATGACTAAGGAGTTGTATTATAATTTGTTTCCAGCTGGGTGGGTTAACAAAATAGGGAATATAAAGCCGGGGCAAGGGTATATAGTAAAAGTGAACCGTACTACAGCTCTCGTTGTATCGGGTAATCGTTTGAGCACAGAGCTTAGTCATGATTTGCCCGAAGGTTATTCTCTTATTGCTTACACGAACCTTATTGCTCAAGATGCTCAGACAGCCTTTAATGATATTATTGAAAGTGGAAAACTTGATGTGGTTCGGTGGGTAGATCCAACAACCAGAGCAACTAAAGAGTTGTATTATGAAACATCTCCAGCTAGGTGGGTTAACGAAATCGGTAGCCTGCAAACCGATCAGGCTTATATTATTAAATTGAATGCTCCTTATGATACTTTTGCCTTCCCAGTTCCATAGGAAAGGTATTGGTAAGTAGATTAGAGATGTTAGATTTCTGTTGAATTGAGAACGGTTTTTGATAAAAGTAAATATTCCATTTACCTAATGGCTAGACTCACCTATGTCTGTGACTTTCTATCAGGCACAAGTGCCTGATTCACCTCCAGCCCAAAGTAAGGTGAGGAAGTTGCGCTTGCTACTTTTTTGTGTTTCGCCTTGAGAGCAAAAAGTCACAATGGCGGTTTTGTTGTCGGGGCGATAGTATATTTATGATGGGTGTTGCTGAGTTGGGTGAGGGGCTTGTGGAGTTGATTGGGTGAAAGAGCGGAGTTATCAAGCCGGATGATGTTCAGGTTACGCGGTTGGTAATCCAAACCGATTGATAGGGGTGTAGGGTTAAATCACCACGACAGTCATGAATGACTTGGTTAGTTAAAAGATCATACCACTCTTCTGAATCGATCATGTTGAGATCTGCCAAAGAAATGGTTTTTTCTGTGTTACTGATATTGTTGATCGCAAAAATACTCTGATTACGCCGAATATTTTGTCGCCATACTCCGAAGAGTCCGTCTTCCAGTTGGAGTGTGTATTGAGTTGAATTAGGATGGAAAGCCTCTTGCCGCTGTCTGACTTGGATGCGCTGTCGGAGTTGGGTCAGTACTTGGGCATGTGTTGAAGCTGGATCGGCTAATTGTTGGTGAAGATCAGACTCAATCCATTGATGGCGATTGATTGATCTGGCTTGCCCAGTGTGCTGTACTCGTTCCGTATCGTTGGTAGTAGCAAGGAAGCTGTGAATATAGAAAGCAGGAATCCCCTCAAGGGAGAGGACGATGGTGTGGGCACAAATGAAACGAGCAACGTGATGGTTATCCGGCACTCCAGAAATGGTGCCCTGTAAGGCATCGAATAGAGAAATATTCAATTCGTAGGGTTTTTCTTCGCCATTTGGCATGGCGCGCATTGAGATAGACCCGCCATAACGACGGATAGTTGTCATCAGGTTTTCTCGTTCGTCGTCACTGAGTAATCCCTCGGTTGGGCGTAGGCCGATACCGTCATGTGAAGCGATGAAGTTGAGAAAGGCTCGGCCGAACTGTGCTGGAGGCATGGTGCTCAACCACGTTTTCAGATGCTGACTGGAGCCAGTGAGTAAGGTGTTGAGCAACAAGGGGGGTAAGGAGAAATTATAAATTAAATGGGCTTCATTACCGTTGCCAAAATATGAAATGTTTTCATGGTTGGGTACATTGGTTTCGGTAATCACCACCGCATTAGGGTTGGCGTGTTCGATGAACAAACGCAGCAAGCGAATAATCTCGTGGGTTTGCGGGAGGTGCATGCAATTGGTGCCATCTTCTTTCCACAGAAAGCCAACTGCATCCAAACGGAACCAAGTGATACCTTGATCTAGATAGTAGCGGATGATGCGCAGACATTCGAGCAGCACCTTAGGGCTAGAAAAATTGAGATCGACTTGATCGGGGCTAAAGGTGCACCAGACATGCTTAGTGCCATTCACTGTTTCGACTGTGGTTAAGAGTGGACTGGAGCGAGGGCGAACCACCTGTGACCTATTCACATCAGGATCGGCGCTAATAAAGAAATCCTTTCCTGGTTCCTCATCTTTGAGGAACTGCTGAAACCATTCGCTTTCAGCTGAGCAATGGTTAATGACCAGATCCCCCATAACGGTATAATCTTGTGCCAGCTTTTGGATGTCCTGCCAATCACCAAGATCTTCTCGGACCTGATAATAATCAATGACTGAGAAACCATCGTCTGAGCTAAATGGCGAAAATGGTAGGATATGCACACCACTTATTGCACCAGAGAGGTGGTCACGCAGAAAGCGTCGTAGTGTGCGTAGGCCTGTCTCATTTTCTTTGTGAATTGAATCGCCATAGGTAATCAACATAACATCTTGTTCATTCCAACGATTTTCCGGTTGGACCAAGGTCTGATTTGGCAAGGGCAGTCGCATCACTTCCATCGCCTGTTTGCTTAAGGTCTTATTATCAACCTCAGGATAAATCAGTTCAAGATGGCCGATAACCCGTTGATTGATGATGTTAACTGGAGTTTGAGCGGTGGTTGTTGTGCCAAATTCCCGCATGTCTTCTTCGACTGCGACCAATAATCGGTCAAGAATATCAGGAATGGCGCTGATGACCCGCTCCCAACTCGGCATGAATGGTTTATCCATTGGCTTATCTGTAAACGTTTGGCCAGCGGTCATGATGTTTTGGGCAAAGGCTTCGACCGCCGCTTCTTCGGCATGACGGTCGTAATGCAATCCATTCATTATTGCATCGTTATGATAGCTTTCGATGAGATCGAGGGCAGTGCGGTAGTAGGCTGCTTTCAGTGTGCGGAAGAATGCATCGCCAAGCACCTCACCTTGAGTTGCTAATTTGCGATAGAGCGATTTGGTGATATCAACGCTCATCTTGGAAAGACCACTTGATGCATCTTCTGGAGAAAGGTCCTGATGTTTATGATCATAGGTATCAGCAATATCTACCTGGCAGATGCGGTTAGTGGCATAATTACGCCAAATCTCTGAAATGACCCCCATTTCGAGGCCCCAATCGGAGGGGATGCGAATATCACGTAACACATCAGCAGCCAAGGAAAACTCACCAGCAAGAGGATAGCGGAAGCTATCGAGATAGGTTAGAAAGTCGCTTGGCCCGCAGACCTTCTGCAAGGAGCGAATCAGTGGAGACACCAGCAGACGACAGACCCGTCCGTTGAGTTTATCGTTGGCCACACGTGCGTAATAACCTTTACAGAATTTGTAACCGAAGTTGGGGTTGGCCATGGGATAGACCAGTCGAGCGAGTAGCTCACGCGAGTAAGTAACGATATCGCAATCATGAAGGGCAATGGCTTTAGCTCGATTGGATGCAAGCGTATAGCCGAAACAATACCAGACATTGCGGCCTTTCCCCGGCTCTTTGGGTGCGAGACCGTGCTCGTGCAACATAGCATCGATGGCACGCAGGCGGGGGCCATCGTTCCATAGGACTCTATGGCGTTGCGGGAGCCGAGAGAAATAATCTAAGGCATAACGATATTGGTTTTCATCAGCTCGATCGAGGCCAATAACAATTTCATCGAGGTAATCGACAGTAGACAATTCATCAACAATATGTTCCAGTGCTGGCCCTTCAAGTTCTGAAAACAGTGATGGCAGAACCAATCCTATAGGCCGTTTTTGATGGAAACGACGAAGGTCGCGCTCAAGGTCTTCTATTGGTCGGTCGACGAGATTATGAAAACTGGTTATGTGTCCGTTTTGAAAGAAATCAGCCATGGTAGTGAGTCACTTTTCTTTATTGTTTGGTGTCATTATGTGAGGTGAGGTGATATTGTTCACGTGTGTTGGTGCCGGTGGCTTGCCACCAGTCAGCGATGGCCTCGGCCCAACCACTTGGCCCGAATGATGGCGGCCGCAAAACTATCGGTGCTTGAACCTCAATTGGTGCTGATGTAGCCGACATGATACAGACCGCGACATCAGCCTTACTTAACATGCCAACATCGTTTAGGCTATCCCCCAGCGCCAATACTTTTTGAGCATTAAGGTGCCGACGAACTGCGGTCAAACCATCGGCTTTATCGAAGTTCCCCATTATGTGGATAAAACGACCACCATGTACTGCCCGTAACCCACAGCTTGCGAGTTGAGCTGTGAAGTGCTGATAGGCGGTATCGGAATCGGACCAGAGGATTGGCTCAGTACCATGACGCTGCAAGGCCAAAGCGGCCGAAGCAAGTGGCAGACCGGTGTGAGTTGCTACATCTTCCACCTGCCAATCGGCAAACCCAGCAAAGTTATAGCCGTGTGTGTGGCGGAGGTGATGAAGATCTACGAGTGTGTTCTCGCGTGGTCGGCCCATTGCTTCAACGGTGTAGCCTAGACCGTCTGGCCAGGCTACCGCTGCACCATTTTCGACAATCAGAGGAGTGTTCAGACCCATATCTTGTGCGAGATGTTCCATCTCAGCCAGCGTTTTGCTCGAACTGAGAACGAGTGGGATCTTATGTTGGCACAGCAGAGCAATGGCTTCAGCAGCGGGCTGCCAAGAATAGTTATGGTGGTTTAACAGCGTGCCGTCGAGATCGGACACCACAATCCAGCCCTGATACCATCTCATAGAACCCTCGCTTTGGCACTGTAACAATGCCATGATCGAATAGACATGTTATAATAAAGAGTGCCTAATAGAGGGGCAAGGCCACAAAGCGACAACAAATAGATCTTTTGATGTATTATTGAACACTATTGTTACATGAATAAAAAA
Organism: Planctomycetota bacterium; assembly: GCA_016745075.1. Classification (GTDB taxonomy): domain Bacteria; phylum Planctomycetota; class UBA11346; order UBA11346; family UBA11346; genus JADGDD01. Next base: position 93,767 of record JADGDD010000006.1, read on the forward strand.
TGAAGGATACGGTTCTTGCCCAATTCGTTCAGAGTGAGAAAGTTATCAACAGTAATGGCTGAGAAGAGGAAGGCCAATTTATCGTTTGTTACCACCACATGGATATGCCAAGTTCACCAACCAGACCATCTTTGATGTCTCGTGCATTATCACTATTTTTAGTGTAGGCCTTGTCTGCGAAGATTTCTCGGTCCATCAGCTGGCCCAACCGTAGGGTTACATATCGATAGTCTGGTAATTCATAGCTGACAAAGGCATCAACTTGAATTTGCCTGAGTTGAATCTGATAATTATCTTTCGGTTGTAGATCGTAGAAGAATGCATCATGACGTTGTTGCGCTCCAATGCCGACGCGCCAGCCAGCAGGTAAAAACCACGTTACATCACTGTACCATGGATCGCCATACCAAATGGCTTTGAATTGCAGTTCCGAGACCGGTCGCCAACTCAGTTGTGCCCAAGGGTATCCTAGCATGATTTCAAGTTGTTCATTCTGATAACGAAACCCTCCTCCTGGAATTATAGCATCTTCAGTTAAGCCTTCATATTGTAGGGAACCCCACAGGCTCCAGTCCGTGTTGAATTGGTATTGCCCCATCAGCGTTCCTTGAGCACCCGTTTCATCACTACTGGCAAAGTCTTCACCGCTGTTTTGAATGACCATAGAACCTCCAAGCATCCAATTGTCATCAAAGTAGCGGTAGGTTGTTCCAGCTCTGGTATTAGTAACTGAATCTGGGACGGCGGTGTTATCTGGGAGCCGTATATCTCCACTAAGCGTGCTGTGCTGTAGGCTCCCCCAGATGCTCCAATCACTTTGATCCGTATGGCTTACTGTGGTCAGAGCTCGCACTTTGGATTGGCTCCAGCCAAACTCTTGATTTACGTTGGATGCATCGACATTCGCAGCGACTAAATAGGAAGCCTCAAAAAAACTATATTTTCGAGGCTTAAGGTTGTACCAACTGGTGAAGTCATCTTCGGCCTGAATTGGCAGAACGAAACATAAAGGTAGGGCAGTGATGAGATATCGACTGATGGAATGTAACATGGTCGTTTCCTTCTTATAGTTACTTCAATAAGTGAAGCGTTGTTTCTGGCTCTTGTTGATCATGGAATAGGACATTTTGTTTGGCAACAAATAGTATACGCAGTGGTATAGTATTTGTTGGCCCTGACCTACTGTGCAAAAATACTGTGGTTTGATTCTGAAATGCTAATCAGGCCTAACAAAAGCAGCATGCCGGCTCATTGGCTAGGACGACGGCACAGCAGTCTAATTTTTTGCGAGGTGCTTGCATACAACGGAATTGTGCTCAAAAACTGGGTGGTCAGATATTCGTTTGAAGCTAGGCTTGCTAGCATGAAGCATGAAAACAAGTTGAGCAATGCGTATCTCAGAACGTCAGAGGTGATTCGGTTTCTACGTTCGCATGAGGGCGAACCCGTCAGTCTTTCGATATTGGCCGAGCATGTAGGAGGCGCGCCATTTGTTTTGTTCCTTATAGCGACACTCTGGAGGTGTTATGGATGATCTTCTGTCTTTACCGGCTCCCGAATTAGCTCCTCGTCTTATTGGCAGAAAAATTCGTGTAGGCGAAATTATTGCACGCATTGTAGAAACGGAAGCCTATCAAGGCGAGGAAGATTTAGCGTGTCATGCCAGTAAAGGGCGCACCCCAAGAACGGAGACATTATACGGAGCTCCTGGGTTACTCTATTGCTATCTATGTTATGGGATTCACGTTTTGCCGAATATTGTTTGTCATCGTGTTGATGTGCCAGCGGCAGTATTATTGCGAGGAATTATTATTGAAGAAGGTGAAGCCCTTGTACGTAAGCGACGCGGAGTTTCTGAGAATGTTGGTGTAGAGGCTCTTTGTAATGGACCAGGAAAAGTTGGACAAGCCTTGAACTTGCTCGTTGAACACACAGGAAGCAAACTGGGAACAGAGGGATGTCCTGTAGAATTGTTGAGCAATAAACGAGATGCAGGCGAGCTCTGTAGTGGGCCGCGGGTGGGTGTTGCTTACGCAGGGGAGGAGTGGGCCAACATGCCGTGGAGATGGTGGGAGAAAGGATACCCAGCTGTTGCCATTAAATAGGAGTGATGGTTCTCTCGTATGATTATGTCATTTTCTTATAATAATGTTGCAAACTGCTTGCTAATCGTTTTGTGTAGACAACGATCTTTTCGCTACAATCAATTTTATTATCGAGAAGTGATCTGAGTTTTGGTAAAAAGAATTAATAATTTGTGAGGGGTACGGGCTTGTGGCGTTGATGTTGGCGGCTTAATGTGATTGGTATCGGTGGAGTGCACCAGAGTTTTCGACAGGGCGCTTGCTGAACGTCGTTCTTAAAAGCGGTACATAAGGTGACCGAGTGTAAGTTTTGATGGAATGCTTGAACGAGGAGTAATGAACCATATCTAATTGTTATTGGTAGGAAGTGCTGTTTGGGCTGTAATGTAAACGGCTTCGTTTTGGATGGTATATTTTAGCCCATTATCTTGGGTCATTTTGGTAAGAACGTCTTGCAATGAAGTGTTCTTCATCTCTAAGTTTATGGTGTTTCCCCGAATGTTATGGTCGATAATGAAGTTTAACCCAGTTGCTTGGCGCATAAAACAAGTAACATCCTTTATCGTTGCTGACGAAAAAGAAATGGGCAGAAGTTCCTTTGCAAGTTCTTCTGCTCCATAGTCTGTTGGGGTTGGTTCGCTGCGGCTAATGAACCCTGACTTCATGCCCTTTTGTGTTAATTCAATACTTATATGATCCATTTCTTTACGTATTGTAAGGTCAGCATCAAGAGCCATCCATGCAAGAGCATTTTCCCATGACATGTCATTTACCTCAAAATTCAGTGTTTTTTTTGCGTGTTCTAATATCGCTTGTTTATCTGACCATATGAAAGGGATGTCAGCGCCTGTATCTTGTGCGAACTCAAACATGTCTTCAGTATTCTGCCACATTTCTGTGGGAAAAGAGCCGCCCATGTTTTTTCCTAATTCTTTTTGAAGCTGATCATCGTAGTCTATTGGCATTATGCTGATGAACTTTGATTCCATACCGAGGGCAGTTGATTCTATTCTCAAGTGGTCTGGTTCTTCATATATGGTAATATGTGCTGATTTCGCAACCCATGAAAGAACGTTTTCTATCTCTGCGTCAATGCTTGGTAGTTTTGTCAAATGGGTATGTTGTAATGTTTCTTGTCTGTCGGACCAGGTAAGTTGTAAGCCTCCGCCTCCGAGCATCAATACAGAGTCCAAGGCTTTGTCTGCGTTGATTTCTATTGAGAGCTCATTTATTTGGATCTTTTCTTTGAGTTTTTTTCGTAATTGGTCATTATATGTAATCGGGGTCTTGCTAATAAAACTTGGCGTGGCATCGCTGTCTGGTAATTCTATATGGAGGTACCCGTCCTTTTCACGAATGATAACATTTGCGGTTTTTGCAATCCATTCGAGGATGTTTTTTATTTTTGCAGAGCTGCTCATCTTTATTGTTATGGAGTGAGTGTGCTTTAATATTTCTTCTTTATTTGACCATGTGAATGGAATGTCTGTTAATTTGGTTAAATATGTAGCGACTGCTTCTAAGTCTTCGTCTAGAAAATAAAGATATGTTTCTTTCTCCAAGATGGGCAAGGTGCTCAGTGTTGCCTGTTTGGTCATTTTTGGTATTTCGGGCACATTGGTAACACTCTCTTTTTGAGGAGGGGGAACATGTTGTGTGGGTTTTATTATTATCTCATCTGGTGCGTTGAATTGTAGTGTGATGAGAGTACCTAGTGTGATTGCTATACAGGCGGCTGCAATTTTTGTTGCGAGCGCAATTCCGTGTAGCGTGACTGTTGGAATGCTTCCTGTCTGCTGTGAAGTGAGTAGATCATTCCAAGAAGAGAGTAAGGCCGGAGTGGCAGTCTCTGTGCTTGCGTGCATTTGCGAGGTGATGGCGACGAGGCTGCAGGAAACGCCAATTCGCAGGAGTCGCTTCTGTAGCACTTTGAGGCAGCGGTGAATGCGAGTTCGTGCAGCTCCATTGGAGCATCCTAACTCTCGGGCAATTGCTTGGTTATCGAGGTTGCCATAGTACGCGAGTATTAATGGCAATTGCTGTTGTTCTGGCATGCAGGCAAGTTCCGTACGAATCTGTTCAGATAATTCTGTTTGCATGGTCTGTTCCTCAGGGCTTGGAATAGTAATTTTATTGTGCCGAGAAAACAGCCGCTCTCGTTTGAGGGCATTTGTGCGTGAACGCAGAAGTTGTAGTGATTGTAAACAGGCAATGCGTCGAATCCATGCATGAGCTCGTGCTTCTGCATGTTTATGAGCATCCTGAAAAGTATGGGCATTATCCCTAATGGCGAGTAATGTATTTTGCGTAGCATCTTCAGCTAAGTGAGAATCGCCTAAGACACTCAGTGCAATGCCGTGAAGCTCATGTCCGTGCTTTTCTACTATTGTTCCCCATGTTTCTGATTCGGGCTGTTGGCCTAAGGCTTTAAGGATGTGTGCTAAGTCAGTCATAGAATCGTTGTCCTTTCTTTTCTATAATGAAGTTGCAGCCGAATAGCCATTGTTACACGTTTTCCTCTGAGTATGCCTTGGACCTTAATAGTATGACTTATTTAATGGGAAAACAAGTGGTCTGATAAGTAGAGGAGGATAGATCGTGCCGTGTGGTGTGTCCTAGAAATGGGTATGTATTATGCTGTCTGGCAGCAGGTTGTGTCGTAACAGATGGCTATGTTTGGCTTCATATGGAATGAGGTGCGAAATTACAGGGAGACAATATTTGTGTTTGTTATTTAAATTTGCTCGACGGTAATGCGGAGCTTTGCTGCCAGAAGCCACGTAGGTATTCGTTTGCCCAATGGCGCCCACGGCTAATCAGAGATTGACCTATTCTTAGGCCGAAAGCCGCGCCTGTGGCTTTCTATCAGGCACTTGTGCCTGATACCCAATTCACCTCCATCACCCAAAGTAATGTGAGCAAGCTTTCGCTTGCTACTTTTTGTTTCCTGCTTTGGGAGCAGGAAGTCGCAATAGTGAGTGGGGGTAATAAAATACCGTCTGCACAATTAAGTACAGACGGTATGATGGTCGGGACGACAGGATTGATGTATGTTTTGTGGAGTTGATGTTTGAGGTTTAGTGTGCTTTTTGTTAGGAATATGTTTTATGGCGTCCACGGCCAATCGTAGATTGCCCTATTCTTAGGCCGAAAGCCACGCCTGTGGCTTTCTATCAGGCACTTGTGCCTGATACCCAATTCACCTCCAGTCCCAAATAACGTGAGCAAGCTTTCGCTTGCTGCTTTTTGTTTCTTGCTTTGGGAGCAGGAAGTCGCAATGGCGGGAGGGTAAGAAAAAACCGTCTGCACAACAGTGCAGACGGTTTTGTGGTCGGGGCGACAGGATTCGAACTTGCGACCTCCTGCTCCCAAAGCAGGCGCTCTAGCCAGGCTGAGCTACGCCCCGGTGTCCGCTAAAAGCGGGTCTCTGAAAAGCTGTGCTTTGTCAGAGATGGGGGAGTATGGTGAGTTGTTTTAATATGCAAGGGAGTTTTTGTGGGGGGTGGGTTTGAGGTGTTTTTCTCTACTCTTTAAGCACCATGTCGATGCACATGACGGCGGCGATGATGAGTTTACGGGCCTTGGAACCATCAGGGACAGAATTGGAGATGTCGAGGACGTAGTTATCAGCGGAGGTGAACATTTCTTTGCCGATGCCGCTCCATTTTTTGGTGACGTGGGCAAGCTCTTGATCGTCTGCTGTGAATTTGAAGTCCCAGCCGCTCCATTTACCTTGTAGCATACAAACGGGTTCGTCGTTTTCATCAAGAACTTGAAACTTGCCGCCGATGGAGAGAAGTTTTTGTTGGAAGGTGCCAATGAGGCTGCCGTCGTTGTCGAAGACTTGGACTTTGGAGCGCATTAGGGAGATGCCGCGTTTGATTTGTACAATCATGTCGTCGTCCATATCAGTAACGTGGACATCAAATGGGGTCATGCGTTTGTAGTCAGTGAAGCGCAGTAGCTTGGAGAAAATACCAAGGTTGGGCTCGCGGCATTTGAGTATATGCTCGCCAGATTCGGCGTTGTAAATGTCAAAATTATTGCTGGCTTTAAACATGCCAACGTGCTCTTTAACGAAAAATGTGTTGATGCTTTGCCAAGACATGCGCAATCCTCTCAATGTGGCTGAACGATAAGTGCTTTGATGGTAGATGAGCTTTACTAGATGCAAGATGTTGCTTGTCTCGCCACTTGCCAGTTTTGAAAAACCTTCATTCTATCCACTATGACTACTGTACTCAATGTGATTGACCTTGAAGGCTACCTCCCACACCGCGGTATCAATTTGTTACCAGATGAAATGACGATTGAGGAGGAGGGTGTGCACGGTATTACCAAAACGTGCTTTACGGCTGATGATGTACGTGGGCGCGGTATTTTTTGGCGTGATGATGGTACAGGCGGCCAGTGTTGGTATGAACCGTTTATTGCAGAATTGATGGCATTAACTGGTGTTCCGCTTTTAGCGAAAGAACTTGCGGCGGAAGGTAAAATATCGGTATTCAGTATGATTAGTAATATTACCGTTCACGCAGATGCCCCACTTGGCAAAGACATTATTGGTGAAACGAGATTGGTTCGTCGTCGTCGTGGTTTTGCTACGTTTGCGAGTCAGGCTTTTATTCGTGGTGAAAATGGCAATGAGCTTGTGTTTGAAGGTGAAGTTATGTCTGGTGCAGCTGCACTTGCAGATGTAGCGGCTGCGCCTGTGCGCCCATTGGCGGCAACAAATGGTGAAGCGGTTGAGCAAGCTGTTTGGAAGGAGCCTGCTTTTACTTTTTGCCATGAAATAACTGAACACGATGATGCGTCTTTGACTGCCGTGTATCGTTACCCAGAAGATCACCCATTAGTGCCTGGCCATTTCCCCGATGCGCCATTGATGATGGGGGTGACTCAATGGGCGGCTGTTGCAGATGCGGCATTGCAGTTGAAGAAAAAACTTGGTATTGCTGGCCCGATTACTGTAAATGGTCGTGCCTACCGAGAAGATGGTTCAGAAGTTGTGAATGTTCGTGATTTAACACTCGATGATTCTGGTGCTGGCGGTATTCCGCGTATTTTGTCTACTAAACGCATCGCCTTTCGTGAGCCAATTCGCCCCGGAGACGGTGTGTTTATTGAAGTGAAACTCGCGTAAATGTTAGACGGTGGTGCTTTTGCTTCAGCTCCGTCTCAATGGCGTAGTACCGCATGGTCGATGATTGCGGGTGCCCAAGGAGATGGTGAGCACAGCCGTCAGTATTTAGAACAGCTTTGTCGAACGTATTGGAAGCCTGCCTATTATTATGCGCGTCGGCGCGGTATGAATCATCATGATGCGTCTGATTGTATCCAAGAGTTTTTTGCGCGGATGTTGGCGGGCGATTGGTTACGTACTGTTGACCGTGAACGTGGTACTTTTCGTGGTTGGCTGCTAACAGCTTTACGGCGCTGGGTGTCTCGCTCGCGCACGGCTACTGGTATGGATCGTTTAACGATTGTCCATGATGATGTGGTGAAATTATATGAGAAAGAAGATGAAGACGCTTCACCAGAACATTTATTTAATAAATCATGGGCACAAAGTTGTTTGGATGAGGCGTTGCGTTTAATGCACGAAGAACAGCGGGCAACATCACGCGAGATTCAAGTGGCGGTGTTTGCTCGTTATTTAGAAGAAACATCTCAGTCAAATAAAGTACCATCGTACGATATGTTGTCTGAAGCTTTTGATATTCCCGTGACAACGGTCACGAATTATTTGCATAGAGCACGGGCTTTATTTCGTACATATCTTTTGCGGACCGTGCGAGAAACGATAGATAATCCAGATGATGCGGAGACTGAGTTAGAGTTACTGCGTTCGTATTTATCGTAGCTTCGTATCAGTAGTTTGGACCCTGTTTTTGGGGGCACGATGTAGCCATTTATCGGCGACGAATAATTCTGGTGCCTTCGTCTAGTTGCCGTGCGCCTTCCATGAGAATACTGGCAATAGATTGACCAATGCAGTCTTCTATGGTGACAGGTTCGGCGGTGAGTGAAAAATGTCCACTGCTCCAAGTAAGGATTCTAAAAATACATTCCACATCAAGAACGGGGTCACGGCCATTCATTTCGGCAGCGTGCAAGCGTCCTTTGTTGAGGTAAATACGCGCCTCAAGCGGGCCGTTACTCATAACAAGAACACCTGTTTTGCGTTCTTGTTCACACATGTTGAGGACAGGGCCTGGACCAAAGGCGGCAAGATCACCAAAGAGCCCAGAGGTGGTCCGTCGGTTTTGAATACTATTTGAAAGCGGTGTTTCATCAGTATTTTCTTCAAGCATATTAAATTCAGAGGCATTGGCATCAGCTAAAACACGCTCTGCTCGTAAGATCATTTCCCGAATAGACGCATGTTTGGGTATAAATTCATCGGCACCCATTTGGATAGAGCGAATGTGGTCTTCTCGTGAATTGAGCGTGGAGAGCATAATAATTGGAAGTTGAGCCGTCTGTTCATTAATGCGCAAACGCTTCAGTAAGGTCCAGCCATCCATGCCTGGCATGATAATATCAAGGAGGATAATATCTGGCAGGGAAAAGCCCATGAAGCTTAAGGCTTCTTGGCCATCTGGCGCTTCGCGCACATCGTGATCAGCAGCTTGGAAGCCATCGCGAAGGTTGCGGCGGATGACAGGGTCGTCGTCTACGATCAATATAGATGCCATGCAATAACTGTGCAGAGAAATGGCGAAAGGCAAGACGAATACTTGCGAGTATTATTTCTATAGTAGAGAAGAATTTAGCACTTGGTGGTGGTTGGGCTTTAGGGCGCAAGAGCCTTCTTCAGGAGGGCTTGAGCTTGTTCACTATAGGGCAGCTTGAGGGCAAGGGTATGGGCAGTGTCACTCATTTTTGCCCATGTCTTTTGCGCGATGGCCAGCATTTTTTCACTATTCTTAGTGGCAAAATCATCTAGTTGTTCATCCAGGAACACAAGACAAGCAGCATCTTCAAGGGTTTGGGCTTCAGTATCGCTACGTGGAATCTTCTTTGCAACCAATAGGCTTACTCGTTCAATCAATTCTTCTTCACAGCCTGCGGCTGTCAGAATTTCATGAATGCGTTCTCCTTGGCGGTGAGCAAGGTCTTTACGCCAGCGTAAGTAGCCAGGTTTATCCATGGGGTAGCTGCTGCGAGGGATGGACCAGCGTTCAAAGTGTTGGCAACACGCGGCCAACTGTAAGGCTTCTGATGGAGCAGGGGTCAGCTGTGCAACCCATTTGCTAACGCTTGCGCAATAGGCTTGTTCTTTGCCTTTCGGGTCAGCAGCATGAGCGATGTTTATAGCTTCGATGGCACGGTTGAGGGCAGGGTCGAGTGGGTTGTGCATATAGAGTATCCTTACGAAAGGTCGGCAGCAATAGTGTGTGCGGCGGTTTCAAGTACTTGCGCGCATTGTTCATAGATTGCAAGTGAGCCGCCAAATGGGTCTGGTACGCCACCATTTTTTTGATTAACCACAAATAGTTTTTCATGAGGGATGCCCGCGTCTGCAAGGGCAAAGGCGTGGCGTTCTGTGAGGCAATAAAAGCGGTCTATTGCGTTCATGTCACAAGATTGAATAGCAGTACTGGAATGCTGAGAAAGATCTAAAGAGCGTTGTTGCATGCAGGTACATGCATGGGTACTGGCTGGGCTGCCGTTTTGAGCAGCAAGACCGGCGCTGCTAATCGTGATATGGTTATGATCAACAAGCTGTGCTCGAAGCAGGCTTGCCAGCATGGGGCTCCGGCAGGTGTTGCCAGTGCAAACGCAGAGGATATTCATGCAACCAGTCTAAGGTATGCTTGCGGGCTGTCGAGGGAGCTTGTTGTGATTCTAGAGCTTGCCCAGTGCTTCAACAGTCTGAGTAAGGAAGGCTTCGGCTGTGGTGGTCATCTCTGCATCTCCACAGTCGGCAATAATTTCTTCCAATTCTTTTTTTACTTGCTCATAGTTTCTGCGGGTGACGTCCTTGTTGCCACTCATACTTTTGGTGGAGCGAAAGAGGCTTTTTGCTTTGCCTAAGCGGGCGCCCCATGATTCGGCGGCGGCTTGTGATGAGGAACCTTTTTTTGTCTCCGGTTTTTTACTCTTTATTTTATCTATTTTCCCTGTTTCTGCTGCGAGTTTTTCCTCTGCACGACGTTCTTGTTCTTTGGTGATGGCGCGACCTGTTGTTCTGAACTGTTCAGAATAGTGCCCGTATTTTATCTGTGCTTCAAGGTCTATGCTGCCGTTTGGATTAAGCGGGTTATTGCAAAAATTATCGATACATTTTTCTAGATGGTCAAGGTCGTCAACGCTTTTAATCGTGCCAAGCGGTGTTTTAATCGACATGAAATTGGTGCTCGCTGTATGTTTTTCTTTTAGAGCAGGGTATTCAGCGTAAAAAGCTTCTATTTTTGCACGGTAAACATTTGCTTCTGCTGCTAAGATATCATTGGCGTACAGATCACTCTCAGGGTTGGTGAAGAGGGGGGTGTCCAATAGACTGATAGCCTCTTCATAAAGGTCCTTGATCTCTTGCGGGTCAACATTGTCTTCTAGGGTCAGCTTACGGCTCAGAGAAGCGCGAATGTTTTCTATGTCATGGTCAAGTAGCTTGCGGGCTTTATCCTCGGCTTGCGTTGGTTGACTCAAAATAACCAAGCCAACGATAAGCAAGAGGAGCGCTAAGATGGAGATAAACGCGATTTTTTGTATTCTCTTTTTGGTTGCCCGTTCAGCTCGACGTTCAGCGAGCGCCGCTTCTTGTTCTGGCGACAACTCTCGTTGTACGCGACCTGTTTTTTTACCAGTGTTTTTACTTCTGCTACCACCTTTGCGACGTCGTGCCATCTGAGACCATCCTTACTTTGTTTTGTGTAGGATAACCTGTTTTTTCTCAAGAGCGTAGTAATCTGTACTGGTTAATCGTTGTTTGTGTGAGCCAGTGCTTTTTGTAAGATGGTGGACATCCGCTCAACTTGGTAAGTGATAATCTTTTCGCCAAGTACACTACTTGCATCACGTGGGTCATCGGGGCCAACGCCAATTGGGAATTGTTCACGGTCGTCGCCGAGTCGTTCTCGTTGAACAAGATCTGGGCGAATAGCGAGAATGAGTGATGTTTCATTGATGCCAGCGTGACCTGTTTGGAAACTTAGCTCTTTGTCTGCACCACTGTCTTCCCATTCCCAGCAGTGAAATATTTTTAATCCGTATTCTTTTTCCCAATGTTCTCGTTTTCGAATGAGATAGCCTGTTGATGGCCCATGCCCATGGGCAACAAGGATACGGATACCTGCTCTATGGACTTGGGTTAAGATAGAGTCCATCAGCGGTTGAAAAACGTCATCAGAAGTCCAGTAGGCACTACCTGCCAATTGTTGACGTGGGTAGCTGAGATGTGCTGGACGTTTGTCACCATTATCCATGCCGTAGTACCATTCACCATTATGTGCATGGGCAATGTCAGGGCCGACAAACATGGTTGGCATAACAACGCCACCATTGAGTTCGGCAAGTTTTCCGAACAGATGTATTGGTTGTAGAGCATCGGTGCCAAGCGGTAAATGTTCGCCATGCCATTCAAGTGTTCCCATTGGTAGGTAAGCAATAGGTGCATCGGCAATGCGCTCACGGAATTCTTGCGGTGTCAATTCTAGCCAATTGTATTTTGCAGTAGTCATGTGCGGAACCATAAGGTCTTGTTCTGAAAAGTGAAGGGCTTTCACGTAACGCCTGAAACAGATAGTCTCTTTAGTACGTATTCTAATGCAACTTACAGTCAGTAAACCAGTTGGAAGAAGATAGAAGGCTGTGATAGGGTGCTTGACTTGATGAAATAGTCGGGTGTGCTGAGGGGAGTTCTATGATACTTATCAATGTGCTTCCTCCAGAACATCGCAGGCGAGATAGCGGTGTTAGTCCTGTCTTTCTTGCGATTGCCGCAAGTCTGCTTGTTAACCTCGTCTGTGGCGTGTTGTGGGCCTATGTGCATTTTAGTGCGTTACCAACAGCTCAGCAGCAATTGACTGACCTAGAGGGAGTTCGTGATCGGAAGCGAACGGAAGCAGCTGCAGTAGACGCGATACAAAAACAAATTACGGCAGCGAAAAAGCATAAGGAAACATTATTTGAGTTGCTTGAAAGCAAAGTCTATACCGCTCGTAGCATGTATGAATTTCTACAAGAATTTAACTCTGATGAAATGACCGGACAGGGCTTTAACGTCAGCTTCTCTCGTTTGGAGATTACGCCGCGGGCAAAGGGTCGCTCCAAACGTGGTGCTTCGAAGAAGAAAGAAGACCGTATTCGTTCCGTTGATTGGAAGTTAAGCTGGAAACTTGTAGGTGAGCTCGGAAAAGGCATAGACCGAGATGAAATATCTGGTCAGTATATCCAAGCATTTTTTGCTAATCTGAAAAACGGCCCGTTTTGGAATAACCCAAGCAACGGTTTTGAGGGAAGTCCCATCGATACCTATGTTGGTGATACCCCGTCAGTTAATGCAGAGCTTGGAAAAGTGGTTATTTCTGGATCTCTTGGCTGGGTGCGTAAAGTTCAGCTTGAGTCGTTTGCGGCCGTTTCTAATAAAGCTGCTCCAGCATCGAAAGGAGCGCCATAATGGCTTCTCCATTAGACTCCTTAGCGGCTTTGTCAAAAGTACAGCAAGCGCTGATTATAGCTGGTATAGGCTTGGTTTCTGCGTTGGTTCTATATTGGATGGCCAGCAAAGATTTGACTGAGCTTGGTGAACCACCAGAGGATTTTGTAACCAGTCTACCAGAATTCCTTATTGTAAAAGAGGGCGGTGGCCTGTGGGGGACTTACCGTCAGGTAGAAACTGAAATTGTAAACTACAATACAAAGATTGCACAGAAAGATTCCAAAGAACAGGAACTCAGCATCTTACAACGAGAAATTGAGATTGCTAAGCGCCGTCTGCCAGAGGAAAAAGCTAAAGGTAAAATGCGTGCCTTGCTAGATGGTTACGCGAGTAAGGTTGACCCCGGCTTTGGGGTCATAGACCTTCAGTCAACACAGATTAGTTCTCGTAAATCGGGCGGTTCTCGACGAGGAAAGGCCGCCAAGGAAGAGTATTATTCGGTAGAATATAAAGTAAACCTTGTTGGAACTCTTTCTGCGCTCATTGCTTATATAAACGCAATCGAGAAGAGTGAAGATCGGTTCATGGTTGTAGAGCGGGTTACGGTTGCGCCAGGTAATGTTGGTTTTGATGTAGAAACTAACGCCCCTACTTATGGTCTACATTCTATTTCTATGTCGATTATTACTTATGTCTATCAAGGGGATGCGTAAATGTTTGTATTAGCATGCCGAAAGACAAAAAAAACAAGATTGTTGCCAGTATTATTGAAGGTCTTACTAGGTGTGGCGTTGGTAACGCTATACTTTTTGTCGAGTAGCTTTTTATCTGCTGCGGAAACAAGCGAAGTTGCGGTTGTTTCTACTGAGTCAGATGATGATGGTATTACCCTGAATTTTATCCCGCAATCTGAAGTGTTTACTTTTGAGCCTGATGAAGAACGTCGTGATATTTTGTATGATTATGAATCGATTCTTTCTGTAGAGAAGCAGATTCGGGACAGTGAAGAGCGAGAGTCCGCAACTGAGCAAATTCAGCAGGTGGTTGATCTTGAAGTGATCAAAGATGGAATAGATCCAGATCAGATTAAAGAGTTAGCAGAGCGTTATGTTGAAGAAGCCCAGCAATTGGTAAAAACTCGCCAATATGACGCGGCAGTTCGCAAAGTAGACGAAGGTGTTAAAAAATTAAGCCGTGTTTACGATGAAAGTAAAAAAGAGCCGCAGGCAGTTCATGAACGTTTTGCTTGGATTCCTGGCATTGTTGAAAAACTCTCTCGCTTTAAGGTGCAGGCTGAAGAAGCTCGCTTGTATGATGAAGCGAAGCAAGAGTTCATTAAAAAAGCCTTCAAAATTGAAGGGGTCATGTGGTCAGCCGAAGAAGGGGGACGATCTTTGGCTATCATCAGTGGTAAAATATACGGTATTCAAGACCGTCTTAAAGATTGTTTAATTGTTAATATAGATGTGAACCGTGTCGATTTTATGTTTACTTATAAGAATCGCAGGTTTGAATTTCAGCGCTATAGAGATAGTGGGGAGTAGGAGCGAATGTTTATTCCGAATTATAGCGGTGCTTTCCGTTATCTACAGGACCGTTGCATGACACCAGTCATGTCAAAGCTGACACCAGTTTTAGTGCCTACGCTCATTGCCTCGGTTTTCTTTGCTGGAGAAACGCTTTCAGCGGTAGAGAGTCCTGTCTCAAATGGCGCAGGTATCGATCGAAATGCTGTTCAGCTTATCAATATTGAAACAAATGAGAAACCATTAGAGATTGTCTTAAGTTGGATTAGTCGTCGTGCTGGTGTTAATATCGTTTGTAATGAACCAGATCAGCCCTTAGTTACGATGCGCTTGGTAAACGTTACCTGGCAAGAGGCAATAGAACAAATTTCAACTCGTTATGATATGGTTATAGAAAAGAAGAGTGACCGTATTTGGGAACTGACCAATCCACCACGTGTTCGCATGCAGTTTCAAGATGCTGAGTTAACTCGTATTTTGGAAGCACTTGCTCGTCAATCTGGTATGAATGTTGTTATTAGTGATGATGTTGACGCGAGCCGCCGTTTGACCATGACCTTAAATGGTGTGCCATGGCGCGAAGCGCTTAACGTTATTGTACGAGCGACAGGCTATGCATGGACTGAGCATAACTATAACATTATTCGTATTATCTCTCGTGATAATGTGCAGCGTGATATGGAAACCCGTGTTTACCATATTAACTATGGTGATGGTGAAACCTTAACTACATCAATTCAGGTTGCCCTAAGCGGAGAAGCACAAATTCAATTTGATACGCGTGCTAACGCTCTCATTATGACTGATACGGCAGCCCATTTGGATGCTGCTTTACGGTTATTAAAAGAGCTGGATACACGTACCCGTGAAGTACAAATGTCTATCCGTTTTGTTGATTATAGTACAACCGATGCCAGTAAACTCGGTTTTAATTCAATGGGGTTGGGTTTTGATGTTGATAGTGTCGGTGGATTTACGACGGCTTTTCTTCCATTGAACGCATCATCAGATGCGGGGTTAAGCTTAAATGGAGTTCGTACCGGTGGTGGACCTGCCGCAACTCGTTTTAATTCAGCATCTTTTAGCTTTGAAGCACTTTCTAGTCTGAATAGCACTGAAGTTATTCAAGCTCCATCTATTTTGACATTGGATAATACGATCGCAAATATGCGGATTGGTCGTGATATTGCTTATGCGGAAACAACGCAGTCAACAGAAGGTGGTGTTTCAACGTCAACAATTGCGGCTGGTGCAGATAGCCCAGTCAGTGATGGTATTACCTTAGAGGTGCAGCCACGGATTACGGCAGATGGTTATGTATCGATTGGTTTGAATATTCAAGATAGCTTAGTAGAATTAAAAGAGTTCAGTAATGGTACTCAGAGCATTCAGTTACCAGAAACGCAAACGAAGCATCTTGAAACGAAAATCATGGTTCGTGATGGCGATACAGCAGTGATTGGTGGTATGCTCTCTAATCGTGTCACCGAAGATGATCGTCAAATACCAGTCCTTGGTTCTATTCCAATTTTGGGTTTACTCTTCCGTCATGAGTCAGAAACGGTTGAGCAACGTAACTTAACTATTTTTGTAACACCTCGTATTGTTCGTCTTGGTGATGATGATGAGCTGGAAGAGCGTCGTTTACGTATCCGAGAACGCTTATCTGGTTTAGACCTTACGCCGGATGATGACGAACAAGCTGCTGCTGGTATTGGCTATTGACCAAGGCCCGTGTTGCCCACACTTGTTAGGCTGCACAGGCGGGGATTGTCTTTTTCCGTTGCCACGCGAGGCCTGAGTGCGGTACAGATGTGTAAGAACCCTGATTAGGGCCCCTTCAGTTCTATCCTAGATTCAAGCCCCGCCACTGCTCAAGTATATCACGAGCGTGACGGGGCTTTTTAATTGAGAAATGAGTATCCTCTATGACGAAAGATACGTCGAAACAAGCGCTTTCTAGCCATGTCCTTATGAACGTGTCTGATGGTGATGAGTTACGTGTGGCGGTAATTAAAGATGGCCGTTTACAAACTTTAATTCATGAACGCATGAGTGAACAGCAAAGCCTTGGTAATATTTATAAAGGCCGCGTCTCCAATGTAGAACCAAGTCTTGATGCCGCGTTTATTGATCTTGGTGGAGAAAAGAACGGTTTTCTTCATGTTGATGATGTTCAGCACAGTGAAGGTCCGGGAGCTCGCATTGAGAAAGTGCTGAAGCGTGGTGATGAAGTACTCGTGCAAATTACGAAAGAAGGAATACGTGATAAAGGCCCATGTGTGACCATGGGCATTAGTTTGCCTGGCCGAAACCTTGTACTTGCGGCTGATGTTTCTGGCCGTGGGAGTATGAAAGGCGTGTCTCGTAAGATTGTCGATGAGCGTGAACGTCGTCGCTTGAAGCGTTTGTTGGATGGTTTTGAAGCACCTGAGGGCTTTGGTTACATTGTACGAACTGCTGGTGCAGACCGTCTTGATGAAGAAATTATTTTAGATCAGCAGTATTTGATGCGGCTGTGGAAAGAAATTGATGGCAAGTCTCAGCGAGTGAAAGCGCCTGCTTGTGTCTATAAAGAATCGGATGTGGTTCTGCGAACTTTACGAGATGCGGTAACGGCAGAGACCCAATCAGTCATTATTGATAAAGAAGCGCTCTTTGATGAGGCTCGCGCCTTTGCGCAAATCTTTATGCCAGAACTTGCAGGCCGCATTCAATTACATTGTGAAGAATTACCGCTTTTTGCCTACTATAACGTTGATGAGCGTTTAGCTGTTGCTTATGACCGTCAGGTCGAAATGCCGTCTGGTGGGAATATCGTTATAGAGCAAACTGAAGCGTTGATATCTATAGACATTAACAGTGCCCGTAGTCGTAGTGGTGGTGATGTTGAAGCAACTGCTCTGAATACGAACCTAGAGGCGGTACACGTTATAGCAGAACAACTTATTCTGCGTGATTTAGGTGGTCTGGTCATTATTGATTTTATTGATATGGAAAGCCGTGAACACCAACGTCTTGTTCAGTTGGCCTTACGCAAAGCCTTGTTGGATGACAAGGCTAAAACCCATGTTGCGCCAATTTCTCGTTTTGGTTTGGTTGAGATGACTCGTCAGCGGACTCGTCCATCACATCGTGTTTCATCATCCACCGAATGCCAAGTCTGTGTTGGGACTGGTCGTGTAAAAACAGCAGAAACCCTGACTATTGAATGTATGCGCGCGATACGAGCAGAGGTTGTTGGTAAAGCTGTTACCCGTGTAGAGGTTCTTTTGCCACCAGACATTGGTTTGAGTATCATGAACAATCGTAGTCGAGAAATTGCTCATATTGAGAGTGCGCATGATTGCCAAGTTGTTTTTCTTGGCGATAGCTTGATGAAATCGCGGAGTTTCCGTGTGAGTTCTGTTGCTAAGAAGCGTCGTCGTGATGGTAAGCGTGAAGAGAAACGTGAAGAACCAGTACGTCCGGCTTTAATTGCGCCTCTACTTGAAGAGCAGGCTCGGATTGCGGCACAGGCACGTGAAATAGAAGAGAAGGGTGCTCGGGTTGTTGAGAAAGAGCTTATGGCAGCGATGTACCCGAATGAGTATCCGACTGTAGCTGTAGATGAAACGCCAGCTCCTCAGGGTGAAAGTAAGGAACCAAGTGCCGCAGCAGTAGCTACGATAGGCCCTGTTCAACGTGCCACTCCTACTGTGTGGGAAGAAGCTGCATCTTTACGATCTTTGCTTTTTTCGACCCCGAAAGCCTATGTTTTGTCTGCGGATGAGTCTTCACAAGTTACAGGGGCACAGGAAGGGCTTGCGTTGTCTGCAAAAGCAGCTACAACTCCGCGCCCCGCTCATGGAGGTCGCCGTCGTTCCCGTCGGCGCTAGTGTCAGCTGTATGCCGGCATGAATGAGTTTAGTCGGGAATAGGTCTTATAAGGCCAGTTAAAATAGTAGGTTACATTTAAAGGAGTTACCTCATGTACGCAGTAGTTCAAGATCGTGGTCACCAATATACCGTCAACGCGGGAGACCGTGTACAATTAGATCGTCTCGATGCAGAAGTTGGTGCTTCTATCGAACTTCCAGTGCTGCTTTTAGCAGAAGGTGAAGATAACGTACAGGTTGGTGCTCCAACTCTCGAAGGTGTGAAAGCTACCTGTAAAGTTGTTAGTCATGAGCGCGGCCAAAAAGGCATCGCTGGTGTATTCCGCCGTCGTAAAGATAGCCGTCGTCGCGTTGGTTTTCGCCACGAACATACGACGATTGAAGTTGTTTCTATAGCATAACTCTCTTGTACGTTCTTTCGGTTATTCCAGAAGATCTGTCAGTAGTATACATCTTAATTTAAAACCACCACGTCTGCATAGCCGTGGTGGTTTGTCGTAAATAGCCTGTTTATTGAGTGAGAGACTTGGTGAGAGAGTCTAAAACGGTGCTAGCATGAGCTCTTACAGAGGGTACGCTCGCGCCCTTGTGAAAAAGGTCTTTGCAAAAAAGCAGAGATGTGTCAGCAAGAAGAAGGAGAATAATATGTTGTTCTGTCTACGGTGTGTTGCAGTGTTTGTATGCGTGTCTGTAGTATCAGCGACCCAGTTTCAGGAACGTCAGTTAAAATCTCCGGTCGTTGGGCATATGTTTACCGCGAAGGTCTTGCCTTTTGATGCAAAAGATTTGCAACGTTCTGCCATAGCGAACGAAGCAGACATGGGCAGTGATGCTGATGGTTGCCGTCATAACAGTGGCATGAGTGAGTATGATTATTTTGTTGTTGTTGACCCGCATACCTACTTTGCTGCCCAGTCTGTGGAATGGGACGTGCGAACACCGCAATTTAAGCTGCCGCTTTCGCAAGAATTTAGAGATTGGGTTCGGAGTAAGAATGGTTTTAATAGTGAATATGTAACTGATAAAAGCCAAGCCTATAAGCATTATCAGCAGCGGGCTCGCGCGAGCGGCAAAGAACTGCCTGCTTTTGAAGAGTGGACTATTCCCCAAGAGTGGATTCCGGTTGAGAAAAAATACCGCCTTGCCATAGAGAGCTATAAAAAACGTGATGCTCGCCCAGCAATGCTTGCTAAGTTGGCGCTATCTGCTTCATGGGCCTTGCGTGTTCGTTTGAACCTGCCTATTTATGACCAGCGCTTATCGCCAGGTGTCAATGAGGTCAATGGGTATGTCCAACGTCATATTGATGAGGGTGAAGCATTCATTCGAGAAAAATGGCAAAAGGTGTATAAGGATATCATGAAGAAAAGTCTCAGCGATGAGGCTTATTACGTAGCAGGTTCCTCTTATTTTGGTTTAGTACTACGTGCTGGAGATCTTGATGAATGTACGTCTATTCTTGAGAAAATGGAAAAGCGCCTGAAAGAAACTAAAGGTGATCTTGGGACCTTAGTTCGTGGACTTATTCGTGGCAAACGTCGATTATTACGTGAATATACCAGCTTTACTCGGCAGAGTGTCAATTTCTTCGTGCAGGCACTTGGTACAGAAAGTATCAATCGTTACGCTATTCCAGCAACGGTTATGGCTGTAGCGGAAGGGCTTCGTCGTATCGGTAACGAATCTGCAGCTCTTGACTGGTATCAAACAGTTGCTCGTATGTCAGAAACACAGCCACGCATTCGTGAAATGATTCGTAATCAAGGTGGAGTGCCTAGTGCCGATTCTCCATTGGCCTTACATATTGGTTGGGATGCAGATAATATGATTCAGATGTTAAAGAATAAGAAAGTGGTTCACTCTGGTGAAATTGGTGGGCAACACAAAAATTTATTAACGGCGATTGCTTATGATAAGCTTGGAACAGCATCGTATGAGAGTACAGCATGGCAGCCAGCATCTGGCGCAGCATTAGATGAAACCGTCGATTTAATAGATCAACTTGGTAAATGGGTACTTGTGTATGAACAGCGTCAAGCTGGCTGGCCAGAATCGCTTGGCATGCTATGGGAGAAGGGGGCCATTATGGATTGGAATGCTTACAACCGTTTCAATTGCCCTGTGAGTGGTAAAAAATATCTCTATGAGAAACCAAGTGCATCGGTCTCAGATAGAACGGTGCTTATTGCCCTACCAAAAGCGGTACCAACAAATCAAGGTCTGCGCTATGGTGCGTTCTTGCATGATATGAGCATTGTTTGGAGCGAGAAGCCGCTCAAACCTAATACAGTAGCCCCGTAGAGACAGATGAATGCTCTCTAACGTAATCGGGAATGAACCATTAAAAACGCTGATGTTGCGCATGTTGAAACGCAATCGTTTACCTCAGAGTCTTATTTTTGAAGGTACTCCTGGTTGTGGCCGTAGAACGCTTTCTCGTGCAGTTGCGGCTGCGCTACTCTGTAGTGACCCTTCAAATAAGGGAGATGCTTGTGGCTTGTGTCCATCTTGTGTGCAATGCGCAGCAGGGACACATCCAGATGTAGTTGAATTACCGCATGATACCGAACGGCGATTGATTAAAGTTGAAACCATCCGAGAGATGATTGTGGAAGAGGCTTATCGCAGTCCTTTGCTTGGAGAGCGGCGTGTTTTCTTGCTACCAGCGATAGACCGTTTAAACCCACAATCTTGTAATGTTTTACTGAAAATCCTTGAAGAACCACCGGTAGGTGCTTGGTTCCTCATGAGCAAACCACCTGGCAATATGGTATTAAATACTATAATTAGTCGGAGTCAGGTTTTTCGTATGCAAAGTCTTATGCAAGCTGATTTACGACAGGTGTTCATGCGTCAAGGTATGGATATTGGTGAAGCAGAGCAGGCCTTACAGATTGCCCACGGTTCTCACCGTGGTGTTCGTTCAGGTGAAACAGGAGATGCAGGGCAGTACCCACGGCAAGCCCTCCATAACTTACTGGAGAACGGCTTGGTATTGCAAAGTGTGAATGCGATTGTGGAAGCATTGCCATCCAAGTCCTCTGATGAAGCTGTTACCGATGCTGCTTGGCAGCGTATGATTGCACGACAGTGGCTTGATCGCTTACAATCAGAGTTGCGTGTTGAATTGCGCGAGTCTTGCCAAGAGCGTACGTTGCGGCATATCCAGCACATTCAACGTTTGAAAGGCGATATTACTCTGAATCTCCCACTCAGATCTGTTGTTGAACACATTGCACTTGGTTCACAATAGGAGGCTTTGCTTCAATAAAATGATGCGAGCGTTTCATTTGGTTTATATAATTCCAGATATACTAATGACTTAGCAGGATTGTTTTTCTTGCGGGCTGCCTAAAGGCTTATACAGTGCGCTCGTCCAGCCCCCTAGTGTGAGGAGAGAGTGTTATGGCGAGAGATATGCTGTTAGATATGTACCTAGAGGACGTATCAGCTTTTACTGTCATGACTAAGGAAGAAGAATTTGCTCTTGCTCATAAAGTGCGGGCAGGGGTTACCGCAGAGGCAGAGGGAAAACTGAGCTCAGCCGCAGAAACAGCGTATCAGCTGGCAAAACAAGAAATGATTCAACGTAATTTGCGTTTGGTTGTTAGTGTTGCTCGTAATTTTGATAACCAAGGTTTGCCACTGCTTGATATTATAGAAGAGGGGAACCTTGGCTTAATGCGCGCGGTAGAACGTTTTGATCCAGGTATGGAGTGTCGATTTTCAACGTATGCGGTTCACTGGATTAAGCAGGCGATCCGTCGCTCTTTGCTTGAAAAAGTAAAAAATATACGCGTGCCAGCCTACATGGCAGAATTGGTGACTCGCTGGAAGCGTCTCAATCGGGCAAATCCAGGTGAAACTGATTTGGAAAACGTTGCAGAAGTATGCGAAGCGTTAAAGCTTCCTAAAGAAAATGCAAAACTAGTGAAACGTATTATACGAACGGCACAGATGAGTGGGGGACAGTTAGACATAGAAGATGTTGGTGCTTTGAGCTCATTCTTCGCCGATGAGAATGCAGAAGCGCCAGAAGATAGTGTCAGCAGCTCAGAAGACCGAGATATTATTCAAGAGCGTTTAGAGGCTTTGAGTGAACGAGAATCAGAGATTCTCCGGTACCGTTTCGGGCTAGATGGCTATCCAGTGCTGACTCTTGAAGATATTGGTCATATATTCAGTCTCACCCGTGAACGTGTTCGGCAGATTGAAGCAAAATCATTAGAAACGCTGCGCACACTTATTCCAAATGATAGCGTGCTCTGAGCAACTGCCTGAGTTCGCTGAGAACGGCTCTTGCGTTACTTGAGAGAATGTTCATCGTAGAGGTATCATAGGAATGAGAGAAAGGCTTTTGTAGTTATGACCGAACGAAAAACCAAATTAACCGGACAGCGGATGATTGTACTTGCGACCCTGTTTTTGAGTCTCTTCTTGGGTGGCTGTGAAGATGAACCGAATACTACTGTCATTGTGAACTTTGGCTCTGCAGCGGCAGTATTGAGTGGTGGTCAAAATGAAGTTGCGATTAATGCAACGGTTAATTTTAACACACAGGATATTGAGTCAGCAGACTGGAGCGTTTCTCCTGAAGGTCCGGGAATAATTAGGACAGGACCTCTTTCAGCGTTAGCAGGCTTTTCCCTTAATGGTGTCTATCTTGTAACGTTAACTGTTACTGATAAATCTGGGCGTGTAGGAACTGGTTCATTAACCGTTGATGTAACCGGTCTCAAAGATGCATCTTCGGATACAATAGGAGTACCTGTTGGTACCAATTAGTTGAGAGCAATTAGTTAATAATCTACAAAAGGACTGAGCATTTGTTCAGTCCTTTTTTTATGTAGAAACACCAAGGAAGTCATAAGAGAGATGTGTTGTGAGTTTGGCAATTTGCATTAATGATTGTGCGATCTTGTCACGTTCTTCTACGCTGAGATCAGAGATATTCATTTCATCGTTCACTGTTTGTAAGTCGGTGTGGCAATGTATTTGATTATGAAAGCGGAGTGACCACAGATCATCAAAGATGCGAGTTATTTCAGCAATACGCTCTTGGTTGAGAATATCATATACTTGCAGGGCTTGTAGCCGTTTCAGTGTTTGGGTTTCTTGAATCGCATGCTTCAAGCTGTATATCCGGGCAAATAAAACAATAGGCATTAAGCAGGTTTTTAAGTTGATCAGTTGTTCGCCGTGTTCTTTGGTTGGTTGGACGTTCCCAAAAGGGCTGACTGGAACTTTATATTGTACACATTCTAAGGCATAGTATTTGAAAAACTGTGGAGCCGCGTGTATACATTCCTGTTTGTAGCAATTGATTTCAGCCAGTAAATCATCATTGCCGTATAATGTTTGCATATCAAAAAGTAAGTGTGTCGTTGGGGCATCATCTGGTGAAAACGTATAAATACTTTTATGAAAGCGTTGTTTCCATTCATCGACGGACAAGCACCAAGCAGGGTTCATCGCCATAATACCACCGGGGCAATATGGATAGCCTGCCTTGTTGAGTTTTTGACAAAAAGTATTGGCGAGGCGAACCAATTGTTGTTTGTTGTCCAGAAGCGTATCGTTTGTGCTACGAAAAATGATACCGGTGTCTTGATCGGAAAAAATCGTCATTTCTTCACGGGCGTGACTTCCCAGTGAAATTAATGCAAAGTCACAGCTGCATTCATCATGTTCTTCAAGAGTCATTTCCATGAATCGTTGTGAAACTTGGGCAAAAGTCTGGCTGACTAGATGGCGTGCTTCTGATATATGGTGCGTGTGCAAGAGCTGTTGAATATAGCTGGGTAATTGGTTGAGTGTGTGGATAATGTGTCCGTCACTTTGGGACAATGCGATTTCGCGAATAAAATACTCTGCAGATACGTTTGTTGTAGGGAGGGGGTCTCGCTGGCTAAAGTTCTTATTGGCAACTACTTGACGAAGAGAGATAAGATGTCCATTTGTGTTATTTAAAAAGATGCGAGATGTGCGAATAATAACATGGACAAGCGTTCCAAAATTGGTTTGTAGCTGGGCTTCAAATTCGATTGAGTGGACATGATCAAGAAAAAATTCTTGGAGATGTTGACGGCCAATGGTGTTGATCGGCGAATCTATGAGAAGCGTATCCCATATCTCAATCGGTTCAAGTTCGTCGGCAGAGTATCCCAACATACGCATGATTCGTGCGTTGCAGTAGACATTCTTACCGCCAATCTCTAATACATATCCTTCATTTGATGCTTCAACCAATGCGCGGTATCTATTTTTTGCTTCAAGCAGAGCTTTTTCAGCATGTTGTTTATTTTGTTCTAAACGATAACTTTGCAGAGCAGTGTAGCTCATGATAATCAGTAATATGATCAATACCGAAATGGTAATGGTCATGCTTGATTGGGTAAGACGGTCCATTTCATGTTCGACATCATCAAGATAGATACCCGTTCCCAAGATCCAATTCCATTCTGGTATGAGGCAGACGTAGGAAAGTTTCGATTCTTTTTTATGATGACTGTCATCTTTTTGCCAATAATACTCAGCGTACCCTTCGCCATTTTTCTGTACGAGTGCTACGAAGTCAGAAAAGATATTTTTATGGCTTTTTTTGTCTGTGTATTCAGAAACATCCTGTCCTTCTAGCTCTGGATTAATTGGGTGCATCAACATATATGGGATATCGTTTGTTACCCAAAAATAATACTTTTTCTGTGGCCCATGTCGTAAGCCACGTAGCTCTTCTAGGGCTTGTTGTTGTGCGTGCTCAGTGGAGGCTGTAGTCTTACTGTGTTTGGCGATCAAAGCTTGAGCTGTTGCAGTCAATTCTTTAATCATTTCCTTTTTGACTGTCATCATATTGTCTCGTGATTGTGGTAATACGACTACAAAGAGGACATAGATAAAGAGGATGAAAATAGAACAGATAGGCAGGAGTATTTTTAGAATAAAATCATGGGACATATTCCCCTGTTTATGAGATGTAGCAGCTTTCTTTTTATAGGAAAAATAATTACGTAGCTCTGCTTCACTAAAAATGGGTTCGTCGTTCTCGTCTGTTTCAGTTTCATGATATTTTTCTTTGAAAGTTCCATTTATGAAATCAGACCGTCTCGGGATATACCCATTATAATCATCTTTGACGTGACTTTCAAAAACAATTTTAATTTGTTCACGTGTATAGGCGTGTTCAAATTCTCGGTAAGCCTCTTCTAAGGCATCTGAACAATGTCTGTATTGTCTATGTTCATAAGGGTCGTAGCTATCTTTCTTACCGTGTAATAAGAACTGACTGAAGTTTTCGTAATCAAAGAAGCCGTCAATCCATTTGTGAATATCTTCGGCACGCAAGCCAATTAGTTGTTCAGTATTCTTTGCGTGATCTGATATCTTCATGGTACGACTTTCTTACTCGATATTCCACTCACGTTTAATGGTAGAAATTGCATTCATGCGACTATTCAAAGTGTTGCGAGTAATGCCAAGAAGGGTTGCTGCACGACTTTTATTATTATCTAGCCGGTTGAGTACTACTTCAAAAAGGTGTCGTTCCCATTTTGAGCGAACACGATTATAGAGTTCGTTGTTACCTTCAGCAAGACAAGTGTCGGTTTGCTCATGGAGATAGGTCTGCATAACGCCTTCTATGCTATCAGGAGGAAGAGCAGGTACGACGGTTGTGGGTACTTGTGGTAGTGCTGTCTCTGTAACAAGTGGAGTGGTAGACATTTGAGTTGATGGATCTGTATAGGCCATGATCGACATAGGCAGTAAATCCATGGTTAGGTGTTTTCCTGGAGCCATGACGACCATTTTCTCAATACAGTTTTCCAATTCTCGAACATTTCCTGGCCATGGGTACTTTTTCATTGCTTCAATAACATCTCTTGAGAAATGTTCTATGTATTTTAGGTTTCGTTGCGAGTAAATGCCGAGGAAATGTTCGACGAGTGGAGGAATATCTTCTGGACGGTCACGTAATGCTGGCGAATGAATAAAGACAACATTTAATCGATAGTAGAGGTCGGAGCGGAAACGCCCTTCTCGGACCTCTAAATCAAGATCACGGTTAGTAGCGGCAATGACTCGAACATTTAATTTGCGCACTTTGTGGTCACCTACTCGAACAATTTCCATTTCTTGCAATACGCGTAATAAGCGTACTTGCATGTTCTGGCTAATTTCACCAATTTCATCAAGAAAAATAGTTCCGTTATCGGCAGCTTCAAAACGCCCTTTGCGATCTGAGGTAGCACCAGTAAACGCGCCTTTAATATGGCCAAATAATTCGGATTCTAAAAGGCTTTCAGATAATGCTCCGCAGTTAACCGTGATGAAGGCCTCGTTCGAACGTGGAGAATGCTCATGAATCGTTCGAGCAATTAACTCTTTACCCGTTCCAGTTTCCCCATGAATGAGCACCGTTGCGGTTGATGCAGCTACTCGTTTTGCATTTTCTAAGGCGTGCCTAAATGAGCCAGATACGCCAATGATGCGTTGATCTGAAAATTGCACACGGATTTCTTCACGCAGATGAAAATTTTCATCCAGCAATTCTTCTTTTTGTGCTTCAAGATATTCGTTAACAGCACACCATTGTAAGAATAAACTAGCCAAAAAACTGCCAACATTATCAACGGCACACTCTAGAAATAAAACACCAAATCGTCCGAGTGGATAAGCAGAGACCTCACCTTGTGTTTCTGGTTCATTGCTGATGAGGATGCGTTCGACCATTGCTCGGTCATTTTCTTCAGCCTGACTAGCCCCACCATGGCTAATGATACTTTTGATTGATTTATCGGTACCAAGGACGTAGAGACGGCCAGCTTTAATGGTGTTTTCTGAGCACGCTAAGCGTAGAGCAGAGAGCACCGATGGACGTAGAGATGGCTGTTCAATGCGTACTTCGGAGATGGCTTCGAAGATATCGAGTAGTGTTTGAGCATTCATAGTGCTTATAATCTAAGCAACTGCATAAAAAGGAAAGGGTTAAGGTGTTTTATGCCGTACGGTTATGATCCAGCTACGTCCATAGCTGCGTTCTTCTTCAATAAAACAGCCTTCTGGAACCGTTGGGATGGCATAGCCTTTTTCCCCACGCATGATAATGAGGCCGTTTGTATGAATAGATTGTGCTGCATCGGCAAGCATTGCATCGAGTTGGTCACGTGCTTCGGCTAGCCACGGGAAGGGAGGGTCAGCAAAGAGGAGGTCTATATTTTCTAAGTCTGGAAGTACTTGTTGAAACTTTTTTGTATGGAGCTGGATGTTTGTTGGGGAGCCAATGCTCTTCAGATTCTTACGAATAGTTTCTATGGCTACTGGGTGCGGTTCCATTAGGTGAACTTTTTTTGCCCCTCGGCTGGCGGTTTCTATACCAAAGTTTCCTGATCCTGCGCAGATATCGGCAATTGTGAGGTCACTAAAGTCCCCACCAAGCCAGTCAAAGAGACTTTGTTTAATGCGATCGAGGAGTGGACGTGTAGCCTTGCCTGGAGGGGCTTCTATTCGACGACCCTTCCATTGGCCTCCAATAATACGCAAACTCACCAGTTACAGCTTTCACCAGCAGCAGTGTATATTTTTTTCACATCTTCCCAAAAATCTGGGTAGGTTTTCGATACACAAGCTGGATCTGCGATAGTCATTCCAGGGGCAAGCATGCCAAGAATACCAAAACTCATGGCTATACGGTGATCACTATAACATTCGATAACGGCAGGTGTAATTGGCTGTGGTGTAATACGTAGCCAGTCATCTCCATGTTCAACTTGTTGTCCTAAGCGTTGTAATTCATTTACAGTGGCTATGAGGCGATCGGTTTCTTTAATCCTGATATTTGCCACATTACGAATAGTTGTTGGCCCTTTACAGAGAGGGGCAATGGCGGCCAGCGTCATAACCGTGTCGCTGACGTGGAACATGTCTACATCAACACCGTGTAACTGTTTTGTTGCAGAAACTCTGGTATAATGCGGTGTTTTTTCAACAGATGCGCCCATGCGTGTTAGAATATCTACGAATCGATAGTCGCCTTGCAGTGATTCACCGTTCAAATGTGGGACGGTAATTGTGCCACCACCTGCTGCTGCAAAGGCAAATGGATAGCTTGCTGCCGATGCATCCGGTTCAATAGTCAGTGAACGATTATTGTATTGGTGACAGCGATGAACATGAAAACCTTGGGCTGTTTCAGTGACCCGTCCACCAAAGTCAGTAATTAGGCGAATCGTCATATCTATATAGGGACGGCTGACTAATTCACCCTCTACTGTAATTTCCAAGTCACTATCGGCTAGACTTCCAGCCATGAGCAGTGCAGATAAGTACTGGCTTGATTTATCACCACGAATAGACAATTGTCCACCGGTACAAGACCCTCCATGAATATGAATTGGGGGGCAGCCGGTTGGGCATGATATCTCTACACCTATTTGAGCAAGAGCATCGCAGAGATCAGCAATAGGGCGCTTGGCCATATGTTTATCGCCAACAAGGGTCGTTGTTCCGGTAATAAGTGCAGCGAGTGCGGTTAGAAAACGCACGGTTGTACCAGAATTACCAACAAAAATTGGATCATTTGGTGCTGATAGTTTATTGGCCCCACCTTTAATGAGTAAAGACGTTGGCCCAATTTCTTTTATGGTAGCACCCATTTGGGTCAGAGCATCACGCATGTGTCGAGTATCATCACTATGCAGGACACCTTCAAGAATACTGGTTCCAGGTGCTAATGCGGCAAGGATAAGTGCGCGATTAGTAAGACTCTTTGAGCCGGGTACTTGCCAACGGGCTGAAGCCGAACTACTGAGTGGGCGGATTTCTAAAGGGTGAGACATATCCATGCTGGTACGATGAAGCGAGCGATCGTTTATGCAACTAACGCTTCTTCGTGGGAGCTTTTATTTGTTGTGCAGACGAGCCTTGTCAGCCACCCATGCAATGCCACGGCGTAGGGCTTCACGGGCCCTGCTGGCAGACGAGCCGATGGCTAGGCCACAATCTGGCTTTGAGTGGTCTGTAAAACTATGCCACCTGCTGTCTTCAATTTGTGGCAAAAGCCTTTGAAGTGTTCGTTCTTCTTGTACACAGTTATCCGCAAGTAGTTGAAAGTACTCTTTTGGAGTTATAGGCGAATCATTTCCATAATATAAATCAATAGTACAGCATGTTGATTCAAGTGAAGCAAGCCATGGATGTCTTGTTTTATCAGCTTGGAGCAGTCTGTCATAAGCACTTGTATAGTGAGCATTTTTTGGTTCTGTCGCACTACCAGCGCGAATGGGATTGAGGTCAACATAAGCCATGCATGCGATAAGCGCAGTTTTATCTAGTAAGCGAATTGATTTAAAACGCCCTTCCCAGAAAGCTCCGCGGCAATCATCTTCCTTGTTTGCCCATCTTGCAATCCGTTCCTTCATGATTTTGAGAAACCAAGAAATAGAAGAAAGACGTTTCCGTCGTACAGCTATCCACTCTTCATCTGAAACTTGCATGGCTTTCAGTAATGTATTGTCTTCTTCTCCGCGTCTGTGGTACAACGCGTGCCATCGAACCCAAACCTCTTCATTTGATAAGGATGCTGTTTGTTGTGGCTGGTTTTTAAGTACAAGGTGGAAATGATTATCCATTAATGCAAAAGCCAAAACATCAACGCAAAATGAGCGTGCACAAAGCTTTAGGAGAGAATGTAGCCATTTTTTACGGTACGCATATTGATTCCCGCATAAAAAAGATTTACGAACACAGCGAGACATCACATGGTAAGATCGAGCAACGCCCTCATCAATCAATAAACGTCGCGCGATAGTCACGAGAGAATCGTACAGATAGTAATTAGGTGTCAACTAATTACTATCTGTCCTATATTTAGATGGTGGTGAGTGGGGGAGCTTGGGGCATAGTTGAGTATGCGTTTAGATGATTTGGGTGTTGGTGAGTTAGTTCGTGGTGAAGCGGTTGTTGCGGTGAAGGAGTATCGTCAGCGGCGGATGGAGGAGTTGGCGGCGTGGTTGGATGAGCAGATTAATGAGGTCTCTGGGTTGGATGTGTGTATTCGGCTGACGGAGGTGACTGATGAGGTTGTTGCGGCTTTGTTTGAGCGGGCTTTGAAAAAAGTTGGGGCTCCGAAGGATGCTGTGGATAAGTTGGGTGTTTTTGCGCTCGGTGGTTATGGTCGTGGTGAGTTGAACCCGTCTAGCGATTTGGATATTTTGGTGTGTCGGTTGGATGTGCGTGAGGCTGATTGGATGCGTGATGCTTATGCTGAATTTAATACTTTGCTGTGGGATGTTGGGTTTAAGGTTGGTGGGTCGGCGCGGGCGGTGAAAGAACTTGATCGGATTATTAAGGATGATTTTGTTACGGCGACTGCTTTGCTGGAACAGAGAGCGGTTGTTGCGGGGTCGGAGCTAACAGAGTCTGTTGAGAGGTTAATGGCGCAGTTTTGTAAGAAACGCCGGAAAGTGTTTTTGCGCTATAAGGTAGAGGAATTGCAAGGTCGTCGGAGTAAGGCTGGTGAGAGTGTGTTACGTATGGAGCCAGATTTAAAAACGAATCCAGGCTGTTTGCGTGATGTGCAATTATTGATGAATGTCGCGAATGTTTTATTTGGTGAACGCTCATTGCGTTGTTTAACAGAGGTTGATGGGCTGGATAGAAATGATGTTGCGGAGTTGTATGCGGCGAATAATTTTGTGCTGAAGATTCGTAGTTTGCAGCATTTTGAACACAAGCGGGCACAAGATGTTTGGACATTGCGTGATCAATTACGCTGTGCAGAGCAACTTGGGTATAGTAGTGCTCAAAGTTTGCGTGGTGTAGAAGTGATGATGCGAGAGTTTTATGGGCATTTGCGTGCCGTTGATCGTGTTGTTGATCGTGTTTTGTCGTTTTTGCGCAATAAGGGGCATACAGGCTCGACAATAGTCTTGGTAAAAACACGAAAAAAAATAACACCATATTTTGCTTCTATTGCAGGAGAGGTGTATTGTAGTAATCGTGAGGTATGGCGCCGTCCAGATGTTATTGTTGAGTTAATGAAATTATGTCGTGTGGTTCAACAACGTGGTTTGAGATTTAGTTACGCTGTTCAAGGAACAATTGCAGATCATATTCATATGATTAGTGATGAAGACCGTTGTCATCCAGAAGCAGCGCGGTTATTTCGGGAAATAATGGGCGATACCGCTCGTTTAATGCCGTTTCTTGGCCGTATGCATGGAACGGGTTTATTGGGAGCGTGGTTACCAGAGTTTGGGAATATTACCTGCCTTATGCAGTTTTCGAGTTTTCATCAGTATACGGTTGATGAACATACTTTGCGTGGCTTAACATTTTTAACGCAAGCATGGAATGGTGAAGAAGAAGGATTACCACACATGCAAATCGCTCTTCGCGGTCTCAAAGATAGAGATATACTCGCATTGTCTTTATTGTTGCATGATATTGGCAAATATATGGGGCTTAACCATGAAGAGCGTGGGGCACTGATGATTAGTGCTGTGGCAAAACGTTTAGGCTTGCGAACGATAGAAGAAGAACGTATTACTTTTTTGGTCCGGCATCATGTTTTGTTAAGTAATGCTTCTCGTATGCGGGATATTTCCGATCCAGATTTACTAGCCCGTTTAGCACAAACGATAGGGAGTGTCCATCGTTTAGATTTATTATATTGTGTGACGTGGGCAGATGTGAAATCTGTAGGCGATAATATTTTAACTGGTTGGCAAGAAGAATTGCTTGGAGAATTATATCTCCAGCTCCGTTCTCAATTAGAGGAACATGGGCTGTCACGTCGAGATGTTCGGATTGATTTTACTGAAGCATTAACCAAAGGCGGGCTTACGTCGAATGTAGCAGAATCGTTTATTACATCTATGCCGCCGAGTTATTTTTCTCAAGCACAGCCAGAGTCAGCAGTTCAACATGTGGAGATGTATCAAAAATTTGAAGAAGATGGGGCCTTGTCGTTTCATTGGGAAACTGGTGTCAAAAGTGCGACCATAGAATTGGTTCAGCGGCAACGCCGTTTTTTACTTGCAGACACTGCGGCTGTGTTGGCCGGGCGTGGTTGCGATATTGTTGATGCCAGTTGTTGGATGAACGAAGCTGGTATTACACTCTGTCGTTTTCGTGTGGAAACGACGGGCACGGCCAATATAGAATCTAAAGAATGGTGGGGAACCGTTCGTAAGCATATATTGGCAGCTCAAGAGGATGAAGCTTATGCTCGCAAGGTTTTAGAAAATCGTCGTCGTCAATTCTCAGCACGCATGGTTACAGATAGTGGTTTCAATGATCCAACGGTGAAAATTGATCGCCGTAGCCATCACGCTGCGGTTATTATTGATATTCAAGAAAAAGATGACGTTGGATTATTAAGCCGTTTATGTCGTTTGTTGGCAAAAGCTGGCTGTGATATTACCTATGCTTCAATAAATACTTTTGGTGATGTTGCGGTTGATGTTTTTTATATTCAACAAGATAATAAAAAGCCATCGGAAGAAGCTTGTGAGGGCATTCGCTTGCGTTTAGAAGAAGCTCTTAATGTTGAGGGCCGTAAGGGAAATCAGGTATCGGTAGAACAGTAATGGAACGTCAGCAGTTTTGGAATAAACAGGATGCAGAATGGTCGAGTTGGGCTAGCAACATAGATGAACGTGTTGTAAGTGCACCGGAAGAGAATGTTCTTCATGCAGGTCGTAATCGTGTGGTCTGCGTGCAGCGCAATGAACAACTCTATGTGGTAAAAGCATTTCGAAATGCCGGCTGGAAGAAGAAGCTTTCTTACAAGTGGCGCTCAAGTAAGGCTCGTCGTTCCTATGAGAATGGTGTGCGTCTACAGGAAGCAGGGGTACATACACCAGCGCCAATAGGATGGATAGAAGACTGGAAGAATGGTTGGCTGGAACGAGCTTACAGTATTAGTGAAATGTTTGCATATGAATGGCGAGCATGGGAATTAAAAGAAAAGGCGAGTGTTCCGGATAGAGATGGTGAATTATATCGCCTTGGCCAAGCTGTTGCCCGTATGCATAAGGCGGGGATGATTCATCTTGATTTAACGCCTGGCAATGTTTTGTTACAGCCACAGGAATCCGGTCCCTGCGTGATTTCATTTATAGACTGTAACCGTATGTATTTTGGTACTGTTGATGTGCAGCGTGGGATAAAAAGTCTTGTGCAGTTAGGCTATGAAGGGGATTGCATACAACCCTACCTGGCGGGCTATTGTAAAGAACGTGATATAGATGAGGAACTTGCTTTGCGTTTGTATACAGTATTTCTTAAGCGTCATTTTAGAAAATGGTGGTGGAAAAATTCGACACGTCGTTGGCGAAGAAAAATAGGGTTTTAAAAAAGTCGAGGATAAATACTTATCCTCGACTTAAAAAATATGGTAACGAGAAACACGCCTACAGTGAAATACCGTAAATAAGTGTTGGTTTAATCGCTGTTTTTACTTGGTCTAAAACAGTATCTGGAATTGGATCATCTAAGGTAAGAATGACCAGTGCGTCACCACGACCATCATTTCTGCATACTTCCATACGGGCAATATTAATATTATTATCACCCAAGATGGTGCCATATGTACCAACCATACCTGGTAAGTCTTGGTATTGCAGGATCAACAAATTACCATCAACCGGCAAGTCTAAACGGAAATCATCAAAGCGCAGAACTCGTAAGGAACCATTGACTACGCTTCCGCCAATAATGTGTACACCTTTGTTGGTGGTCGCACGTAAGGCAAGGTGCGCCTGCCATTGCCCCATTTGTTCGGTCGAAGAACTGGTGAGGGTAATGCCACGTTGTTTGGCAATCAATTGAGCGTTTACGGCATTTACGGTTTCTGTTGTAATTTGAGAAAGCGCTCCTTTCAGAGCACTGATAGAGAGTGGCTTGGTGTCAAAGCTGGCAAGATCACCGCGTGCACGTACTTCCAATTCACTAATTGGGCCCTGGGCAGATTGAGCAACCATAGCGCCAAGTTCTTCGGCTGCTTTCATGTAGCCATCAATAGCAGGGTCAACGCGTAACTGTACGTTGACAGCATTGATGATTTTACCGCTTTCAAAGAAGGCATTAAATTGGTCTGCAATATCCACAGAAACTTTTGTTTGTGCTTCAGCAGTAGAGGCGCCAAGATGTGGGGTTGTTACCAAACGTGGGCAACCAATAAGCGGGCTGTCAGCAGGAAGTGGTTCTGTACCAAATACGTCTAAGGCAGCAGCAGCAATGTCACCATTGGTAAGCGCATCAACTAAATCGTGCTCGTTAATAATGCCGCCACGTGCAACGTTAACAATACGAGCAGTTTTCTTCATGCGTTTAAAGGCATCAGCATTAATCAGGTTACGAGTTTGATCGGTAAGTGGTGTGTGCAGGGTCATGACATCAGAACGTTCAATCAGAGATTCAACGCTAACGGATTCAATGCCCAGTTCGGTTGCTACTTCTTCGGTGAGGAATGGGTCGTAGGCGATTACTTTCATGCCAGCCGCTTGTAGTACGTGGGCTACATGTTTGCCAATTTTGCCAAGGCCAACAATGCCAAGTGTTTTGTCATAGAGTTCAGCACCGATGTGGCTTTTTTTATCCCACGTACCGTTTGCTAACAAGGCATGTGCTTGGGGGATGTTACGGCATACAGCAAAGATCATACCGATGGTGTGTTCGGCCGCAGAAAGAATATTACCAAGTGGGGCGTTCATCACAATAACACCTGAAGCAGTAGCAGCTTCTTTATCAATGTTATCAACGCCAACACCAGCGCGGCCAATAATTTTCAGACGAGGGGCACCAGCAGCAATGACTTCTGGGGTAACGATACTGGCAGAGCGTACAACAAGGCCATCGTAGTTACTAATAGAAGCTAATAAGTCTTCTGCATCACAGGTGCGGTTATCGACAGTGTGTCCAGCGCTGACTAATAATTCAACGGCTTCTTGGGCCATACCGTCGGCAATAAGAATGTGTGCCATATCAAAAATCTCCTCAAGGCAGGGATTCTGCTTTGTCATGCGCCTCCAGTCAATCATCAATGACAACCTATGCGCAAAAAACATGACACTTCACTGAGATCCGCACATTGCGACTGCCTAAAAAGTAACAAGATGTCCTTTCTATGTCTGCCACCTACGAAATCCGCGATCCGATACATAAGACCATCATCATAGATGAACCGGAACGCCTAGTCGTAGATCATCCATGGATTCAGCGTTTACGACATATTAAACAGCTTGGTTTGGTCAGTTTGGTTTACCCTGGCGCTGTGCATGATCGCTTTCAGCATAGCCTTGGTGTGATGCATTTAGGTGCATCTATGTTTGAGGGCTTAGTGCATGGACAGAAAAAGTCTTTTAGTGATTTTGATGCCGCTGATCTTGAATATGCCAGACGTTTGATGCGCTTTGCTGGTTTGCTGCATGACTGTGGCCACGCGCCATTTTCTCATACCAGTGAGGCATGGTTGCCAGCGGTTGAAGCTATAGCTTTACCGCATGCGTGGTATCACCCCAAGTTGCAACCGAAGGATCGGCAGGCAACCCATGAAGATATGACGATAGCGGTTATTGCAGCGCTGGTTGATGAGCAGGTTCTTTCGGCAGAGCAAGCGCAAGATATTGCAGCCGTTCTTAATTCTGCAATTGCTCCAAGTAAACGTCTACAGAACCTTGGTCCATTGCTCGGAATTATGCGCGCGCTTATTAGTGGTGAAATAGATGCAGACCGTTGTGATTATTTGCTACGAGATAGTCATTACACCGGTGTTTCTTATGGTGTTTATGACCTCTCTCGTTTACTTGCGTGCTTATGTTTGGTTGATGGTCCAGATGGCCTAGAGCTAGGCCTAGATGTGCATGGCGTGCACCCGCTTGAGAGTGTGTTGCTTGCTCGATATCATATGTTTTTACAGGTCTACTTTCATAAAACACCACCAGCTTTTGAATATTATCTTGAACGAGCGATAGCTGAAGGTGAGATAGAGCTTTCTTTTGCAGGCGGCATTCAGGATTTAGTAACGATGCGAGATGATACGGTTTATAGCCAGTTGATAGATGGTTGGCGGAAGAAGCTGCCGTGGTGTACCCGTATTATCACTCGTGAACCAGCAAAACTCGTGTTACGAGAGCGCATGGGTGCCCAGCATAAAGAAAATGAATTAGCTGATGACCTACTGGCAGGACTACGCGAGGCAGGTTGCCATGTGTTCACACGACGGAGCAAACAGGTCTTTTCCAAACTTGCTGGTGCAGGTCCAATAGACGGGCACAAAGGTGCACGATTATTATGTGAACGTCGTGTGCTTGGTTTCCCCGTGGTAGAACCGATCACTGAACACAGCGAATTACTTACGCGTTTTAACGCGCCTATAGACATTCAACATTCCTATGTGTTACGTGATGATGAAGCGCAAGCGCAACTGGTTATGAAACGGCTCTTATCATGAATATTTCTCCCCAAAATGTACTTATTATTGGTTGTGGACGTTTAGGAACCACGCTTGGTCACCGTTTGGCTTGTGCTGAAACACAGGTTCTTGGCGTGCGCCGTCGAGAAAGTGCTTCCTGCATTTTCCCCTTTATGCAAGCTGATGCCGCTGACCCCGCTGAGTACGCCCGTATAGAAGCGGCATTTGCTGGGCAGAAACCAGATGTAGTCGTCGTAACAGCAACACCCGGTGTGCGTAGAGGAACCGATACGCATTTGGTAGATGTTGCGGATAATATTGTTCAGTTTTTTCCAGAGGCACATCTCATCTATACGTCTTCCAGTTATGTCTATGCAGACGCGGAGGGCGCGCTTATTGATGAAGGTGGCCCACTGGCATCTCATGATCCAGCAGGTCATAAATTATTAGACATAGAACGGCACATGCTCATAGCGAAAAAGGCAACCGTTTTGCGGGTGGCGGCTTTAGTTGGGCCACATCGGAATTTTGCTATTGAGCGAATGCGAACCGAAGAAACGTACACTGTGCGTGGTTCTTTATCACGGCCATTTTCTTATTGTTCAGAGGCAAATTGTGCGCAGCTTATGGAAGTCGTGATTGCAAAACAATTATGTGGTATTTACAATGTAGCTGCTCCACATTATCCTAGTTATCACGATTATTTTGCCAGCCTTGTGAGAGATGCAGAGACGGAATGTACAATACTCTCAGATGGCAGTGTGCAGCCTGCACGTAAGGTTGGAGCAGCAAAGCTTTATGC
Organism: Planctomycetota bacterium; assembly: GCA_016745075.1. Taxonomy (GTDB): domain Bacteria; phylum Planctomycetota; class UBA11346; order UBA11346; family UBA11346; genus JADGDD01. The sequence goes on from JADGDD010000006.1 coordinate 131,075, forward strand.
TGAATGCCCTGAAATAGAGTGGGATTTACTCTCGGTTTGATTGGTCTCTCGTGAAGCAAGCGCTGCTGCAACGGTTAAAAAGATGGCAGCACACAAACTGGCAGAGAGTCCGCCATAGGTGTAGCAGAGCCCAGATAACAATGTACCAATCAGGCGGCCGCCAGCATTTGCCATATAGTAAAAACCAACGCTTGCGCCAACACTGTCTTTAGGGGCAAAGGCAAGGATTAAGTACGAATGTACGGCAGAATTGAGTGCAAACAGCACACCAAAGACTCCAAGGCCAATCATCAAGACTAAAACATCTGCATTGCCCCAGTGCATGGAGAAAAAGAGCGGAGCCAGAACAATAATGAGCGATGCCGCCAAAATACGAGCATCATTCATACATGGTTGTCGTTTGCGAAGCCATAGGCTCAGAAGAGCAGGCGCAAGTGATTGAATCAGGCCGTAGGCAATAATCCAAGCAGACAAGAAGCCGCCAACGGCAGTAAATCCCCACTCTAATTCTGCTGCAAGAAATACCGGAACTGCAATCACAAACCAGACATCACGAGATGCAAATAAGAAAAAACGAGCAAGTGATAGTCGGTTAATAGCAGGGCTTTGTGAAAGAGTTTGTTTGAGGCGTAGTTTGCTTTTTTTAAGGTTGCCAAGGTTGTTTGGGAGCAGCAGCAAGCTTATTATCAAACTGAAGCCCAGTAGGGCAGCAAGTGCCCACAACCCAACTTGGTAGCCGATGGTATCAAGTATATAGCCACCAAGAAAGAAGCCGCCGCCTTTAATGGCGTTTTTCGTTCCAGTCAGTAAAGCCGTCCACCAGAACAGTGCACCTTGTTTATCGTCAGGAACCAATGTTTTTAAAGCACTTTTGGCACTCATTTTAGTAAAGTCTTTGGCAATACCAGCAAGGGATTGACTGCCCATAATAAAGGCAACAGCAGCAAGCCCCGTCCAAGAACTGTCCATACTGGAGAGCATTAACAATGCGATGATTTGTAGCGCTAGTCCAGTAATGAGTGTCGGCTTTAGTCCCACGTGAGTGGAAAGCCAGCCGCTCGTTAAGTTGGTAATAACTCCAAAAATCTCATAGATGAGAAACATCATTGCAAGGTTCAGGGCGCTGTACCCTTGTTGATGAAAATAGAGTAAGATCAGCATGCGCAAAGCGCCATCGGTTAGCATAAAAGCCCAGTAGGCTAAGCTGACCAGTGCGTAGTTGCTTGAGGACTTCATGATGATCGGGACGGTACCTTTTTGTCTGTATGCGCAAGCAGGAAGCGTTGCTTGCACAAGAGGTACTATCTGAAAACATGTTGGTATGCATTTCTTAACACGAACTTTTTCTTTCAGCTCTAGCCACCAACTTTGGAACCCAGAACTTTCTGATGAAGAAAACGAAAAGGTCTTTGGGTTGTGCACTAATGTGCATGGCCATAATTATCGTTTAGAAGTCACGGTGCAGGGAACTATTGATCCGGCAAATGGTTTTTTCTGTAATGTATTGGAACTACGCGATATTGTGAAAACATTAATTGCAGATCCATGTGAACATCGTTTTTTGAATGATCTACCATTATTCAAAGGCATCATTACGACGATGGAAAATCTGTCTCAAGTTATTTGGCAAACCATAGAAGGTCCATTAGCAGAACGGAATATGGAATTGCATGAAGTACTGTTGGCCGAAACGGATGAAAATATTGTTCGTTTGCGGAAATCCTTGTAGCGTTTACCGCTCAAATAAAAAGAAAGAGCACGTTTATGGTTATGCGTATTGATGTGGATTTCCCAAAGCCCTTAACTGCTGAAGATCGTACAGCAGCACAGTTAGCGATAGCAACACTTGCCAAAAGTGAGCGTATCGTTTTTTCTGCTAATGGATATAGTGCTGTGGTGTATGGTATTGGTATGAGCATTGAACGAGTGCGAGAATCTTTTGACGAAATGGGTGTAGCCGTAGAGCAGATTCATAGTTCGTTGAATGATGAAGAGAACGCCGAAGCGGATGATGTCGAAAGCGGTTCTACCAAAGAACGCTTTCGACCAATCGGTCGGTAACAAACCGGCTAAACAAAGAGGGGCTTTGCAAGGTTAATTGCCAGCCACCAATGCTTTGTTGGCCGCTACCGATGGTCTCTTTGTACCAGTCTTTAATGTCTTTTTGAATAGCTTTGTGCTTACCGTCAAAGTGGCCGCTAGCGCTCCAATAGGTATCGCCGTTCTGGCAAGAAATTAAATGAGATTCAAGTCCGACAACAATAGGGTCAAAGCTCACAAAAGCATCTATACGGCCAATAACAATAGCATCAACATGATGGGATTCGCGGAATTTTCGTAAATGTTCTGGGGTAATAACACGGAGTGATGGCAGTTCTTTACCAAAGGCAAAGTCTCGATCCTTTTCAGTAATGGTGACTATCTCGTATTGGCCAAGTTCACGAAAGGCAGAGGCCAGAGCGCTATCAAGGCTGTTTGCAGCTTTGCCAACGGAGTTATGTCGATAAAGGGGAAGAATCGCAACCCGTTGCAAATCGCGTGCTGCTTCAACTGTATGATAAGAAAAAGATGTAGGTGCAGGCTTGCCGCCAGAGCGACCAAAGCAGCCAAACTGAAATAAACAGAACACAGCTAAGAGAAGAGGCAATAAATGTTTCATTGAATAATGCTCGCTTTCTTGCTGCGGTTTTTAATAGATAATACTTCGTCTTTTAAATTATTTTGCATGTCTTTGACACCTTTGGTATCGCTGGCCTGTAGTTTCAAAAAGATACCAATCAACTGATAATAATCTTTCTCAAAGCGTAGTGCATCTTCTAGGGCACGATCTTTTTCTTTTGCCAATTGTTCATTTTGAGCCAGTAAGGTGTTGTTGTAATCTTTAATGGCATACCATTTATTTTCGGCTTTATCTAAGCGGTCAGCTTTTGATTGAAAACCTTCCATAATAAGTGCATTTTTTTCAGCGTCAGCTTCTATGGATTTCTTTAAAGCATCTAATTGGGCAAGGTCTTCCTGTGCGGCTTGCAATGCTTTCTTGGTATTGTGTAAACGTTCCAGAACAGTGTTGGTGCCACTAATCGATTGGGGGCCTTTACTATAAGCTCCACGACCGGTTCCTGTAACTTTATCGCGCAGAGTGGCGTTCTCTTTTTCTAAGGCATCAATATATTCTTGTAGACGTGGAGATGGGGTCCATCCCGTTGGATACCGTTGTGGTGTAGGCGCAGGCGCAGCGGCGGTCAGGGCTGCTTGAGCTTGGACCGCAGCCTTTTCTTTTTCTGCGAGTTCTTTTTGAATCACAGCATTTGCTTTGTAAGTGGTTATTTCTGTTGTCAGTAGCTTGATACTGTGATCTCGTTCTTTGATCGTCTCATGAAGGAGACGGAGCGCATCATCGTGTTGTTGTTGCTGTTTAGCCAACTCTTGTGTGTGTTGTTCTTGTAGCTCTTTGCTGAGTGTAGCCAGAGAGTCTTTTTGGTTTTCTTTGAGTGTTAACAAGGTTTGTTCATGAATAACTTCTTTTTGTGCAATGGTGTCGGCATGGTCTTGAAGAGCCATCGCAAGAACCTTTGCGTGCTGAGTTTTGAGCATGGTTATTTGCTCAGCTGTTCGTCTTTCTAATTGCATCGGTTCCGCTGTAAGAAGAGGTGAAGCTGGTGGAGCTTTTGCTGTTTGTGTGGATACAGGGATGTTGTCTTTTTCATGTTGCTGCTCATGAGGTGCCGTATCTACTTGTTGTGTTTGCGTTGCAGAATCTGGCGTGTTTGTGGCTGGGCGACTATCTGAGCAGCCGTACAATATAGTAAGAAGTACAATGGAAAACAGAGCAAGGGTTCGTAGTGAAAGCATGTTGTCTCCCTATTTATCAGTTTGAGTATTGGTGTGAAATAATTCAATAACACGGCGTTTTTCGTATTCTAATTTGTCGGTGTCATTTGCTTGTAGTTTCAAGATCCGAGAGATAAGGTCATAAAGTTGTCGCTCTGCTTCTAAACGACCGATTTTAGCAGAATCAAGATATTCATTGGTTCTGTCCAGTTCTTGTTGCAAGGTGGTTACACTTTGTTGAGACGCTAAGTGGCTTCCTTGATAGCTTTTTAATTCATTGATCGTGTTTTGCATAGAGGTGATGCGTTCTTCAGTAAGGGTTCTGTTGTTATGTGCCTGTTCAAGCTGTCCTGTAAGCAACTTCTTATGTTGTAGGGCAGTATCGCGCTCTGTGGTAATGCGGGTAAGGCGCTCAAGCACTGTTTCATTTCTGTTTTCGTCGTTGGTTAAAATGTTATCTACTTGATGTTGATTGTTCGACAAATGTCCCTCAATTTGATTGAGGCGTGCTTCAAGAATTTCTCTGCTTTCTACCTCTGCGCGTAATTGCTCTTCCTGTTTGCGTTGCATCTCTATTTCTTTACGGGTTAGTTTCTCAATTTGTTTATGTAACCGTTCCTGTTCACGCAATAATTGCGATGTTTGTGATTCAAGTTTATCACGTTCCAAGGTTAAAGTAATAAAACGTTTTTCTTCTGCTCGTTGCTGCTCGTTGATTTGTAAACGACTATCTTTGCCGAGGGTTGTTTTAACCAGCGCTATATCTGCTCTATGTTCTGCTTCTCTCCGAGTAAGTGTTTTGCTATGTTCTTTTTGTAATTCGGCTACTGTTGCGGTGTGATCTTTTTGAATGGTGCTGATTTCTTGATCATATTTGAGAACGATTTCATCTAAGCGTCGCTCATAATGTTCTCGCAATTTAAGAAAACGTTTTTGTACCGTTTCGCTTTCTCTATCTATGCGTTTCTCTTCTTCACGAATAGCTCGTTCAATTTCTTGTCCGCCATGACGAATGCCGAGATTGCGGATTTCGATAACTGGATCATTCACAGTGAGGGGGTCATTTAAATCAAAGAGGCCGCCAATAATGTGAGCAATAGCTGAGTGCTCGCCTACAATTTCACTGATTTTGATCTCGGCTTTGATGCGGGTTTTGTCTGATGTGTAGACGCGTAAGAGGGTCATTTCATCAACCCCATCTTGAGAGCCAATAGGCAGTTCAATAAACAGTTTGTCATTTAGAGTGCTCAGTTTGGTGATATGGCTTTCTAGGGGCTCATCTGCACGCATGTTTTTGAGAGAACTATGCACCGTTTTGCCTGTGCGGCCGGTACTATCACTACAGCCCCAGAGAAATAACAAGCCTGCACAAGAAATGGTCAGAACCATTCGGAAAGTCAACATGTGTGTATCCTTTATCTACTTACAAGACCGGTATCATTGTATGCGCTGTTAGAGAGCACGCCTTACAGGCAGCTACGCGTTTTTCATGCCATACTTGAAAGCATAGAGAGTATGTAAAAGTTCCTTATTGCCAGATGCATACAGCACTAAGGATATGACCGCTCTAACAGCAGACAGAGGAGGGGCTGAGCATGGCTCGTGCGCTTATTTTTCCTGGACAAGGATCACAATACGTTGGTATGGGCATGGAGTTAGCAGAACGCTATCCCGTTGCTCGTGAAGTGCTTGATCAAGCAGATGAGGCACTTGGTTTTGCTCTGTCAGATATCATAGCCAATGGTCCAGAAGACGAATTGACACGAACTGACATCAGCCAGCCAGCTATTTTAACTGCAAGCTGGATGGCCTTCCGTGTACTAGAGCATAGTCTTTCTACCGTCTCCTTTGCAGCAACTGCTGGTTTAAGCCTTGGTGAATACACCGCTTTGGTTGCAGCAGGTGCGGTCAGCTTTGAAGATGCTTTGCGCCTTGTGCGTTTGCGCGGAGAAGCGATGCAAGATGCTTCTGAGCTTGTGCCAAGTGGTATGGTGGCCCTTGTTGGTGCTGATGAGAAAACGGCTCAAGCCTTGTGCGACGCGGTTGCTGATGGTGCTGTTCTACAGGTTGCCAACTTAAATAGTACTGGCCAAGTAGTTATATCTGGTGAAACGAGTGCCTGTGAACGTGCTATTGCAGCAGCTAAAGAACACGGAATTCGTCGTGCTTTATCATTGCCAGTAGCAGGTGCTTTTCATAGCGAGCTTATGCGTCCAGCGGCAGAACGATTACAAGAAGCCGTTGATAGGACTAAATTCGTAGACCCTCGTGTTCCAGTATACGCCAACGTGTCAGCAGCCCCAGTGACCGAAGCTGGAGAAATTGGTGATTTATTGATTCGTCAGCTCACCAGCCCTGTCCGTTGGGCCGATTCATGCATCTCCATGAACGAAACTGGAATCACCGAATTCTGGGAACTTGGTCCTGGCAAAGCATTGTGCGGTATGATTAGTCGCACTGTCAAAGATGTGACTGTAGCCAACCTCGATAAAGCGGGTGATGTTTTGCGCCTCGCACAAAGTGACTAAGTTATTTCTTGCACTAGATTTGAGTGTAGATTTTTCTCAGAAATAAAGACCACTCAGTTCCGTTACGGGTCAAGCCTGTTGCACGGGATGTTGTCAAAGCCTGTGCCGTGTGTTTACACGTTATTGTGGGCCTCAGTACCTTCTTTGATAAACCAACCACCACCAAGGCAAAGGCTACCATCATCACTGTAGGCAACGCAGGCTTGTCCAGGGCTTGGTTTGGTTTGTGGTTCGTCGTAAACAACACGTGCGCTCCCAGCATTGTCTGTCGGGAAAATATGAGCAGGAACAGGACGCGATCGGTATCTGTTGCGTACACTACAGCGTAAACCCTCTGTGCTGAGAGGTGCCAAGTGCCAGGTGCAGTCACGTAATTCGGCCTCGGTCACTAACAGCTCATCTTTTCGACCAAGGACAACGGTGTTGCTCTCCATCTGGATATCAACGACGTAGAGCGGTTCTTTCCATGCTACACCAAGGCCTCGACGTTGGCCAATGGTGAAGGCACAGACACCGTTGTGTTCGCCCAGTACGGTACCATCTGTGAGAGTGATGTGTCCTGGCTGGAAAGCATCGGGTATTTCTCGGCGCAAAAAACCGTCTATGCCTTCATCGCCAATAAAACAGATATCTTGGCTTTCTTTTTTGTTAGCGGTGCTGATTTTGCGTGCTTGTGACATTTCCCGCACTTCGTCTTTGGTGAGATGCCCCAATGGAAAGCGTGCGTGTGCAAGCTGTTCTTGAGTAAGGCTGAAGAGGAAGTAGCTCTGATCTTTCATGGTATCGGCAGCAGCACCTAAGCAGTATCTATCGCCTTGTTGAACCACTCGGGCGTAATGACCAGTAGCAACGCCAGCAGCCCCAATAGACTTGGCGTATTTCCATAAATCACCAAATTTTAAGGTCTCATTACAGCGGACGCAGGGGTTGGGGGTTTCGCCGCGCTGATAGCTTGTGACAAAATCGTCAACGACTCCTGCACGAAATTCATCCTCCATATCAAGAACATAATGCGGAACATTGGCGGTTAGGGCAACGCTTCGTGCATCAATGGTTTCAGTTGGGCTACAGCACGCATCTTCACGGACGAAACCGCCGTCTAGCTCAGCACAGGGCCAGAGCTTCATAGTAACGCCAACAATATCATACGCTTGTTCAGCCATCAGGACTGCGGTGAGGCTGGAGTCTACTCCGCCGCTCATGCCAACTACCCATCGTTCACTCATGGCGAGAATAGTGTGTGTTTTTCCTGTAAAACAAGCCTTCTCATCTATGTCATTGGTGAAGAGCTTACAGGCTGGAGCTGTTATGAAAAAAGAGTTTGTGGCGTGTGTCTTTTTCGGGCATCTTCTTGCGGTGAGGTAGTCTTGCTTGGGGCTTGCGTGGGCCCAGATCTTTGTATAATTATGTACCGAAAATAACAAGCTAGCCACCCCTTGGGTGCGGCCCTGTGGAACGATCCTAGCAGTTGGCCGATGAAAGCGCAAGCGGTTAGGTCTGTTATTTGTTTGAAAATGAGTACGTTGTGTTTTAACATAACCGCTCAAACAAGATGCTTTGAAGAAGGCATAGAATAAAGGTTAAATACACAGACATGGCTAAAACAACAACAAAAGCAGCTTCAACGAAAAAAGCCCCAGCTAAAAAGGCGGCAACAAAGAAAGCAGCCGTTCGGAAAACGGCTGCTAAGAAGTCTAGTGCGAAGAAAAAAACAGCAGAAGTAGTTGAGACAGAAGTAGTAGCGGTTGAGACTCTTGAACCTGTTGTTGAGACAGAAACAGGATCCGTTGATTTACCAGAAGGTGGTGAAGCGGCGGCAGAGGGTGCTGAAGGAGCAAAGGCTGCTGAAGGAGCAGAGGGCACGGATGAAGTGCCGCTTCCTGAAGTCAGTCCAGACATCACAATCGATGAATTGATTGCGCTCTTAGTGAAGCATGCGGGTGAAAAGAAGACGGTTACGTATGATCTTTTGAATCGTTTGATTCCAGAGGGAATGAACGAGCCTGAGCTGCTAGACACCGTTCTCGATCGTCTGAACGATAAAAAGATTGAGCTCGTCGAAGAAATGGAAGAAACAGACCTTGCGGCTGATATGTCTGCGGCAAACGTCAATGACTTCGATAGTGAAGATGCTGAAGCACCAAGTATTTATGAAGATGTGAACCCGCTTGCTAGTGAAACCGAATTTGCAGATAAGATTGACGACCCTGTTCGTATGTACTTGTCACAAATGGGTGAGATTCCACTGCTGACTCGTGATCAAGAAATTGAACTGGCTCGTCGGATTGAAATCTATCGTGAAGGTTTCCGCGCCAAAGTTATGAGTATGCCAGAGGCTATCCGCCGAGGTATTGCATGGGTGGAAGAGCAGCGAGAGATTAAAGAACTTCAAGAGAAGAACGCTAAAAGCCAAGGCTCATCGCCATCTCGTGATGATTATCTTGAGCGTGCGAACCGTCACTTGGAAACACTTTATGCCTTAATTGAGCATGTAAGCCCACTTGTTGAGAAAATGTTGGTCAATGAAGATGATCAACGAGACCGATTATTGTATCGTAATCGCATGCAGCGCGCTGCCCGTTTGCTTGAAGAGATGGAACTTGATTCAAAAACGGTTATCGACATCAAAGACGAGATGCTCGATGCTCGTCGCCGTGTATTGCGTATGCGCCGTGAAGTGCAGCAAGCCAAGCGTAAGAAGGGCAATGTTGCAGAGAAACAAGAGCAAATGGTTGACCTTGCTCGTTCCATTGGTGAAGGTCCAGAAGCCTTTGTCCGTCGTTACACGACTGTTTCTCGTCGTTTCCGCTTGTATGAAGATGCAAAGCAGCGTCTTTCTTGTGGTAATCTACGTTTGGTAGTTTCTATCGCCAAAAAATACCGTAACCGTGGCTTGTCTTTTCTTGACCTTATTCAAGAAGGTAATGCTGGCTTGATGAAGGCGGTAGAGAAATACGAATACAAACGTGGATATAAGTTCTCGACCTATGCAACTTGGTGGATTCGCCAAGGGATTACCCGTGCTATTGCAGACCAAGCACGGACCATTCGTATTCCAGTGCACATGATTGAAACCATGGGTAAACTGCGTAAAATTCAGAAAGATGTCTTGCAAGATACAGGCCGTGAAGCCACTATCGAAGAGGTCTCTGAACGTGCTGGTATCAGCGTGACTGAATGTAAACGTATCATGAAGGTCAGTAAGCATCCAATCAGTTTGGACCGCCCAATTGGTGACAGTGATGATTGTTACTTCGGTGATTTCCTTGAAGATAAGAGCGTTGAAAACCCAGCAAATATCAGTTCAAATGAAATGCTCAAAGAGAAGATTACAGAAGTGCTGGATACGCTTTCTGATCGTGAACGTGAAATCATCTGCCTTCGTTATGGCATTGGTGATGGGTATACTTATACCTTAGAAGAGGTTGGTCGTCGCTTTAATGTTACTCGCGAACGTGTTCGTCAGATTGAAGCTAAGGCCATTAAGAAGCTTCAGCATCCAATCCGTTCTCGTAAGCTTGAGGGCTTTATTGATACTAAAGCATACTAGATATTACTCGCATGCTAAACGAACGAACTGTTGTTATTTCGTTTCTATGAATCACGAAAAAACGGAGAGCATAACGCTCTCCGTTTTTTCGTTTTACAAGATAAGCTAAGGACTTACGTCTGTCCCTGCGGGAAGGGTTGTTGACAGCCCTGCTTCTCTGTCAGAATTAGGTTGTTTTTTTTATGGCTTTGATAGGATTCTGGCATGAGTTACAACGACCGAGAATTAGCTGACCGTTTCCAACGCCTTGCCCTCCAACATGGAATGGAAGAGACCGCAGATGCCATGGGTATCAAGCGTTTGACTCTCCAAAACTGGATCAACAACGGCATTCCACAAACTCGCATGCGCGACGTTAAAGCGTGGGTTGCTGAACGCCAAGGCATCTGAGTTTACACCTAAGTCTTTTATCTGATGCAGGTATGGGTTAGGGTAGCTAGCTGCTTTTGCTAGCAGCCGTGTCTCTCGATATTGAGACTAGCCATTTCCCATCTGATGCGGGTGTTTTTTGTACCCCTTCATTTGTTGTTATAAAGACAAAGTACAGACTCTTCTCTTTTGCTTGCAGAGCGCTTGTTTTGTAAGGTAGAGTTGCCTTATTTGTGATTGTATGGTATCATAAGATATGCGCATCTTTCTGACCGGTGGAACAGGTTTTATTGGCTCCTCAATTATGAGGGCTCTTTGTCATGCAGGTCATTCTGTGACCATGCTCGTTCGTCGGGATGTTCCAAGAGAGCTACCAGAAGGTGTTGTTACCTGTTTGGGTAATTTTACCGATCCATATACATGGGTCCATGAACTACGAGACCACGATGTTGTTATCAATGCCGTGGGTATTATTCGTGAACGAGATGGAGCTTCGTTTAAGTCTGTTCACAGAGATGCGCCCATCGTTCTGTTTACGGCTGCGGAAAAAGCTGGTGTACAGCAGATTATTCAGATCAGCGCTATGGGAGCTGATGATCAAGCTATCACCGAGTATCAACGGAGCAAAAAAGAAGCAGACGACATGCTGCAAACCATCAAGGTGCCATCATTGGTCCTACGGCCATCGATTGTTTATGGTCCCGGCTGTGAAAGTATGGAATTATTTACCAGCCTCGCTGCTATGCCGGTGATCGGCCTTCCTTTTGCTGGAAAAACACGTTTACAACCGGTTCATATAGATGATTTTACCGCTATGGTAGTAGAAGGGGTCGAGCAAAAAGTAACAGGAGTTGTAGATATTGATGGACTGCAAGTGGTGACTCTAGCAGAGATCTTGCGGAATCAGGCACGTTGGTTGAGTCGTAAATCTTTATGTATACTACCAGTTCCCTATATTGTTATCCGATTAGTCGCAGCGTTTACAGACATTTGTAGAAACCGTGGGCCGATTAGCAGTGGTGAACTACATATGTTACGTCAGGAGAACTTTCGTGAAGGACAACAGTGTACGGAAGCATTCTCGGTGGCCTGTCAGGATTTAGCAACGGTGTATCCAACGTCAGGAGCGAGCTGTAGCCAGCGTCTGTGGTATCCTTTACGCTTATACGCACCAGCTATGCGCTGGAGCCTTGTCTTTATTTGGGCATATACAGCGATTGTGAGTATGGTTGGTTGGCAAGAGAGTATTGCCTTACTCACGCCAACTGGTTTAACAGAATCGTTGTTACAGCCTGTATTATTTGCAACGTGTGGTGTTGAAATAATTCTCGCTTTCTGTATTGCCTGCGCTTGGAAACCTCGCTTTCTTGCAGCGATACAATTTCTCTTAATTCTTTCTTTTACCAGTATCTTAACGGCATGCAGTGCAGAATTATGGTTACATCCATTTGGCCCACTGAGTAAAAATATTCCCTTACTTGTGCTCATTGCTGTATGGATGCAGGTCGAAACTATTTGGAAACGTTAATGTTCATAGTTCTCAAGATAATTCATATACTGGCGAGCACCTTGTTTTTGGGCGCAGGTCTGGCGAGTGTTTTTTATAAATTATATGCTGATAAAACTGGTGATGTATCATTTATTGCCCGTGTCTGTCGGGCGGTCGTTATCGCAGACATGCTATTCATTATTCCATCAGGTATTATCTTGCCAGTAACCGGTATCGGTATGATGCATGCCGCTGGATATTCGTTCACTGACCCATGGATTATGCACGGGTTCGCTCTTTACATTCTCGCGGGCCTCACATGGCTCCCAGCTGCATTTTTACAAGTGCGTATGAGGAATTTGTCTGAAGCAGCTGTAGACAAGGGGGAAGCATTGCCACCCCTCTATTTCCGCAGTCGTCTTATTTGGTGCTTACTTGGTATCCCATCATTTTTCGCCGCAATTGGCGTATTTGTAGTGATGGTTGGGCGCTATTAATTTTTTGTGAGGCTGAGTACTATGTATGAAACATTTTAAAAGAAATGTTTCATACATAGCCATAACGACGGTTTAGCCAAGTAATGCGAGTAGGATACCTGCGGCAACGGCAGAGCCAATAACCCCAGCTACATTTGGTCCCATTGCGTGCATGAGTAAAGCGTTTTGCTTATTGTAACGTTGACCTTCAACATGGGCAACACGAGCGGCCATAGGCACGGCGCTTACGCCTGCTGCACCGATCAGCGGGTTAATTTTACCGCCTGAGAGTTTATTGAGGATTTTACCAAGGGTCACACCAGCAGCGGTGCCAACGCAGAAGGCCACAATGCCAACACTTAGGATAAGCAGTGTTTTTGCATTTAAGAAATCATGAGCGTTGAGTTTTGAGCCAACGGCAAGGCCAAGGGCAATGGTAGTGATGTTGATAAGTTCGTTTTGAGCGGTTTTGGTTAAACGGTCTACAACACCACATTCACGCATCAAGTTGCCAAGCATCAGCATGCCAATTAAAGGTACGGCTGAAGGGAGTAATAAGATACAGATGAGAATAACAGCGATAGGGAAGAAAATACGAACGGTGCTCGACACTTCCTTGCGTTGAGTCATCATGATTTTGCGTTCTTCAGCTGTGGTCAGTGCGCGCATAACAGGTGGTTGAATCATTGGTACGAGAGCCATGTAGCTATAGGCGGCAACAGCAATAGCACCAAGTAAGTGCGGAGCAAGTCGTTGAGCAACAAAGATTGAAGTTGGACCGTCTGCACCGCCAATGATGGCAATAGCACCAGCTTCTCGTAAAATGGCCTCAAAGGTCATATTGTCGCCATAGAAGAAGTGCCAAGCAATAACAGCCATTAAGAAACTGCCAAAGATACCAAACTGAGCGGCACCACCAAGCAGAGCGGACCATGGGTTGGCGAGTAATGGTCCAAAGTCTGTTAATGAACCAACACCAAGGAAAATGAGCAGTGGAAATATGCCGGATTCAATACCGAAATGATAGAAGTACCAGAGTAGGCCACCACTGGCATCACCAACGGCAGGTGCCATCATTTCTGCGCCCGTAGCATTTACGAGAATACAGCCAACAGCAATAGGTACGAGTAAGAGTGGTTCAAAGCCTTTTTTGATGCCGAGGAATAACAGCAATAGGCCAACAGCAATCATGATGCATTCGCCAAGGCCAAGCTTGGCGATACCAGAGTCAGCAGCAATGGCACTAACGCCTTCTTTAATACTAAAACCTGTCGTTGGTGTTAAATGTGGTTTTTGAGCATGGCCATTGGCCAGCCAGGTACTGGAAACAAACCGTTGAAGTTGCTCGCGCAAACTATCTGCAGCAGGAACATCTGGAAGAATCAGGACTAAAGCACCGGTGTAGTTGGTGGGAGCACTGCGAATGGGAAAGTAGAGATCAGGAAATTCTTCTGTTTTAATATCTGCTATAGTTGCCAGCCAACTTTGATCATTGTTATCTTGTTTCGCTCGTAAGACGATCTCTTCAATGCTGGGCACAACCATGCGTGGACCGGAAGCCTGTGCATTGTAGAGGTGCAGGAGGTTGGTGGCTTCAACAGGATTGTCTGGCAAATAGACAACAGGATTATTGTTATCTGCAATCATGTTCGGAACAGCCATGCGGGCTGCAGCGTGAGTTTGTGCACAGAGGCACAGACACAAACTTAAAAGAACGAAGCGAAATGATGTCATGATGCGAACTGCTTTATGAAAAAGGATTAAGCGAGGGTGGCGAGGGTGTCACCAACGGCAACTTGTTGACCTGCTTGTACGGCAAAGCTGACAATGGTGCCTGCACGTGGAGCGCTGACTTCAGTTTCCATTTTCATTGCTTCAAGGACCATGTAGGCCTCATCTGCGGCAACCTGTTCACCCGGTTGCTTGAGCATACGTAAGACAGTGCCAGCAAGGGTTGCCGGCAGGGCTTCACTGCTAGTGGCCGGAGCAGCAGCCGGAGAGGCTGCTGCAACAGGGGTTGCTGATTGTACAGCAGCTTGGCCATTTGCGCCTTGAGCAACCGAAACGTTGTAGGCTTGGCCATCAACAGTAACCGTGTAATCACGAGGACCAGATGTTGGCGCAACAGGTGCAGGTGCTGTTGTTGCTGCACTTTCAGCAGCAACAGGGTCTTTACCGAGGTTTTTCGGTCCTTGTGGACGTTCAATAAAGAATTTCGGTGTTGTATTTGGGAAAAGAGCAAAGGTGAGCACGTCTTCGTCTGAGCCGTTAAAACCTTCTAGTTTGGTGGCATCGGCAGCGAGTTTATCAAACTCATTATCAAGTTGGTCTGCTGGACGGCAGGTAATCGGAGCTTTGCCACCGCTTTGTTCTTGGGCAATGGCAACAATGTCTGGATCGTAGTCGGTGGTAGTTTTACCGTAGTAACCAAGCATCAGGTCTTGGAATTCACCCGTGAGTTTCTTCCACTTGCCCATAAGTACGTTAAAGACTGCTTGGGTGCCAACAATTTGGCTTGATGGGGTAACGAGCGGTGGATAGCCAGCGGCTTTACGCACGCGTGGAACTTCCAGTAACACTTCGTCCATACGGTCGCCAGCGCCTTGTTGTTTCAACTGGCTTTCCATGTTGGAGAGCATGCCGCCAGGTATTTGGCTGTCAAAAATCTTGGTCGCAACGCCAGTAAACGACGTGTAGAATTCTTGGTAGCGGGCAGGGATGTCTTTGAAGTGTAGGTTTGCTGCGTTGACCCGGTCCATATCTAACTTATG
Source organism: Planctomycetota bacterium (assembly GCA_016745075.1). Classification (GTDB taxonomy): domain Bacteria; phylum Planctomycetota; class UBA11346; order UBA11346; family UBA11346; genus JADGDD01. The sequence goes on from JADGDD010000006.1 coordinate 146,089, forward strand.
GGTGAACGGAGTATCTTCCAACATTTCAGCAAAGCTTTCTGTTGGGTTATGGCCAGTGCCAAGACACATTGCAGAGAGGGAGGTATCTACATTATCGAGACCAGCTTCAATGGCTTTCATGATGGAAACCAGCGTTACACCAGTGGTAGCATGTACGTGTAGATGCAGGCGCATGTCGTCACCACAGGCTTTTTTGATGCCGCTTACAAGGTCGTAAGCATGTTGTGGTTTAATCAGTGCTGCCATGTCTTTAATACAGATAGAATCAACGCCCATGTCTTTGAGCTGGGTGGCAAGTTCTACATATTTTTCAACGGTGTGTACTGGGCTGACGGTGTAGCTGATGGTGCCTTGTGCATGAACGTCAGCACCGCCTTCTTGTAGCTTTTTAACGTGGCCAATAGCGCATTCAAGATTACGTGGGTCGTTTAAGGCATCAAAGATGCGAAATACATTCATGCCATTTTCAGCGCTTTTTTCAACGAACTTACGAACAACGTCGTCGCCGTAGTGGCGGTAGCCCAAAATGTTTTGTGCACGGAAGAGCATTTGTAGGGGGGTTTTCTTCAAATGTTTTTTGAAGGTACGCAGGCGTTCCCATGGATCTTCGTTGAGGAAGCGCATACAGCTATCAAAAGTGGCGCCACCCCAGCATTCTAGTGACCAGTACCCCGCGTTGTCTAAATCTTCTAAAGATGGAATCATGTCTTCCATGGATAAGCGCGTTGCCATAAGGCTTTGGTGGGCATCGCGTAAAATAACGTCGGTAACTTCGATAGTTTTTTGTGACATGGGGATAGAATCCTAGTAAAAGTCGGGTGTATGTAATGTTTATTTCTGAATGGTAGTATCAGCCTCATAGGCGCTTACGGCAGCCTGTATAACAGCCACAAGTTGAGTAGCCTGCGTTGGTGCGGAGGGCTGTATAGATTGCGCTGGTTTTGCCGGAGGGGGCACATGTGGGAAGAGCCGAACGAGTGTTTGCATGACGACAATAAGTAACGTCAGGAACACAAAAACGCCGACCATCCCAATGATCATGATGAGAAAAGCTTCCATAAGAAGGTCCCTCCACTCTCTATATTGCCAACTGTGGTAGTATGTTGGCGTGCTTATTCGTGTTGTTGTCAACACGTAACGCATGCATGGTACCGAGGACGGGACTTGAACCCGTACGAGGAATAACCCTCACCAGATTTTAAGTCTGGCGCGTCTACCAATTCCGCCACCTCGGCATGCGGAGTGAGGGTATATCATCCCGCTAAAGGCTGACAAGCATTGATTTTGGCTGAATGGTAGTGAGCTGAACTGATGAGTGAGACGCTGCTTTTTTCTTTGTGAAAGCGCTGTGGATAATAGGAAATGGGTAAGAAAAATCCCACCATACTGTGGTATCGTGGGATAGGATAGATTTTGAAAAATGTGTTGTTATTTAATGCGGACTTTTTCTTTAACTTTAGCAGATTTACCAACACGGTCACGAAGGTAGTAGAGTTTCGCGCGGCGAACTTTACCTTCGCGGAAAACTTCAACTTTTTCGATACGTGGGCTGTGTACAGGGAAAGTACGCTCAACGCCTTGGCCGTCTACAATACGACGAACGGTGAATGCTGCGTTGATGTCGCCGTGTCCTGCTTTTCTGCGGATAACGGTGCCAGAAAAAATCTGGATACGTTCTTTGTCACCCTCTTTAATACGGGTGTGAACGTTAACACTGTCACCAATGTTAAACTCACCAATGTCGGTGTCGCGTAAGTGTTCTTTTTGAACTGAATCAATGAGTGCATTAATCATGGTGCTGTCCTTAGATCTGACCTCTCGGTCTTTTTGCCGTAATTTATGGCACTCTCGTGCTTGAGAGCGCCCCACGTGTGTTCGTCTGGCTCAGAGCATGAGCTAAAGACCACAGGGGCGCGGAACTATAGCGCTGATGAAACGCTGTCAAGACAGGAACTTGCTTATATAAGTGGCTTTTGATGCTCGTGTATGCGCTGAAGAAAGCATGGTCTCTTTTTCCTCAAAATCGTTCTAAAAGAGTAGAGACTCTTACTTGCGAAATGAGGGAGATAGGGAGCATCCAGCTATGACAGATGAAGAAGTAACAGAATGGCAAAGTCGGGCAGAACTGGCCTTGGCAGCGGCTCGTGTTGGTGGTGTGGTGGCACGAGCTTATTTTCGTAAGCCAGATGTTGAAATTGAGTGGAAAAAAGATGATTCGCCAGTCACAATTGCGGATACCAGCGCTGAAGAGGCTATTCGCGCACATATAGAAGCAGCCTTTCCAGAGGATGGTTGGATTGGTGAAGAAAGTGGTGTGCATGCAGGGAAGAGTCCGTATCGATGGATAGTCGACCCAATTGACGGAACTCGTAACTTTATACAAGGGATACCGTTATGGTCTACCTTGGTTGCCTGTGAGGAATTATTGGAAGGTGGTGCCACTCGGATCATCGCTAGTGCGGTTGGCATTCCGGCCCTTGATGAGTGGTATGATGCGTGGCTCACTGGCGGTGCTCGTTGCAATGGTGCGCCTATAACTGTGGGTGATACCGATTCACTAAAGGAAAGCATGTGGTGCTTTGAAACCCGTTCGTGGTTTGTTGGCCAGAAATTAGCGCCTGTATTTGATCATTTAATGAATGAAACTCGTTTACAGCGTGGTTTGTGTGATGCTTACGCTCATATGCTGGTGGCAACGGGACGAGCGGACGTGGTGATAGAACCGTCGTTAAGTGTATGGGATGTTGCTGCTCCGAGTCTTATTGTTCAGGAGGCTGGTGGCCGTTATACGACTATCACAGGCGCAGAAGATTTGCGCGCAGGCAATTGTTTGGTCAGTAATGGTCACGTTCACGATGAAACCGTAAGATTAATTGACCGTCTCCGTCTGTCCTAAGGCTATGGGCATGAATCGTTATTGTTATATTGTGCTTGTGAGTGCCTTTGTTGCGCTGAGGACTTTCTTGGTAGCAGCGGAGCCAGCCCAAGACAAGATCAATGAATTACAGGCGCGGTATATTGGTGATCCGGTTGCGTATGCAGAAGCTTGTCTTAAGGCATCTACTGCTCAGCCAGAAGAAGATCTCTTGTGGACTACTGCTATTGCTGGAGCGTGGGTGTTGGCAGGGGACGCTACACAGGCTGACTTATATGTGAACAAAGTGCGAATGCTTACTACCGACCAGAAGGTGCTAACGGATGAGGTGTTATCCTTACGGATTGCCTATTGGCGTTTGCAGGTCGATGTTAGTGAAGATCTCAGCCAACAGGCAAGTATTTTTGCTGACATAGAACAAGAGCAGCAAGCAGGACGGTGTTCATCAGATTTTTTAGCGCGTGCTGCTGTGGCGGAAGCCGATAGATCTTTGCGGTTGGAAGATTTTGCCCAAGCCCTTGTGTGGTATGACAAAGCTCTGTTGCTTATGCAAGAATTGAGTGTGCGTTCTCGCCAGCCTATTTATGGTTTGCGCTTATTGGCTATGGAGGCAAGTGGTCAAACCAATGAGACTATACAGGAATGGTTTGCAGAAAAGAGTACTGACCCAGCTGTTAAAGAAATTGTTTCATTTTTGTCAACAGAGGCCCAATCTTTGGTTGGACAAGTTGTGCCCGCGCTTTCAGCGATGCGGGTTGATGGCAAAGGTCTTTGTGATGTTCGAGCACTCAAAGGTGCTCCAGTGCTGGTGTATTTTTTTGCGACCTGGGCACCATCCTGTGTTCATATAAACCCACTTATCACAACATCCCAAATGCGTTATGCCGGTCAAGGTTTGCAGATCATTGGAGTGAGCTTAGATCACAAAGAAAGTATGGCACAGATTGGCCCATACCTACAAGCACATGGATTGACTTTTCCTGTTGTTGCTGATGGCGCGGGGTGGCAGGGAGGCTTGCATAAACCGTTTGGTATAGAAGCTATCCCTCAAATAATTTTAGTGGATGCAAAAGGGGTAGTGCAAGCTACTGATATTGTCACCATGAAACCAGAACACACAAAAGCCCGTTTGCAGGAAGCGCTAACACGGCTTTTTCAGAAGCACCAGGATAAGAAAGAACAGGTATTCCCGTGAAACACAGATCTTTTACTCGAGCCGGTCTTGGCATTATGAAAATATTTGCAGCGATGGTTATTTTAGCCATTCTATCTGTGTTGGCCTTTGGGTATTGGGTTAATGGAAATATGCAGGTATTGGAATCTTCATGGTGGAGTGGTGCCCGTGATGGTGCTCAGCCGATTGTTGATACAACCAAAGAAGGTGCAGAGAGTCTCCATCGTGATGTCGTAAAATCTGGTGGGTGGTATGATAAAGCACAAAGTTGGTTTACCTCATCCGAAGAAGGCACTGATGCAACAGATTCTGGAGTGAAACATTTTGTTGAAGAACATTTGGCATCGAAAGGTTTGACTGTTGGGGAGCACGGACTTGAAGCAGTGCCAGCAGATGACGAAGAAACAAGAAAGCCGGAGCAAGCAGCAAGTGCAACAACGGTTATTCAACCTTCAGCACCATATACAGCAAACCCTTTGATGGAATTGTCTTCACAGCCCTTGCAGCATATCGAAGATAATATCGTTGATGCGACGGAGCATTTTTCTATCGCACTTATTTCGTGTAGACAGGCGCGTGGAGCAAAGGGAACGGCCCGTCATGATTTATTAGGCCGTGCAAAATCGTATTGTCGCAGTGTTCGTCATTTACTACGTGATACGCTGCCCGAATATAAAAAACGAGATGACCATGATTCAGAGCTGTTGAAGTATGGGGAACAATTATTGAGCCGTGCAGAAGATATGCTTTTGGATGAACTGTAGGCACTATTTCTTTGTTTGGCTGTCGAGGGTAAGACGAATCGTACTGGCCAAACTTTTTAAGGAAACCGGTTTCATAAGGAATTCTTTGATTCCAGCATCTAAAACGTTTTGTCTATTTGCGTCTTGGCTGTAGCCAGTGCATAAAATAATAGGTAACGATGGATTGATGCTGAGCATCTTTTTTGACAAGTCTATGCCAGTTATTTTGGGCATGGTATAATCTGTGATAACCAAATCAAAAACATCAGGAGTTTTACGAAAAGCATTCAAGGCATCTTGTGGATTTGTGAAAGAAGTAACGGTATAACCAAGGCTTTTAATGAGAGCAGTCATCACTTGGTTGAGAGATGTTTCATCATCTACAAATAGGATGGATTCTGTTCCTCTTTGAATGTGTTTATGCGTGTGTGTATGTTTTCTTGTATGAATATGTGTACTTATTTGTGGGATATACATTTGGAAGACAGTGCCGTTCCAAACTTTGCTGGTAATGGTGATGTCTGCTCCGTGGTCCTGAAGAATGCCAAAGACGATAGCCATACCCATACCAGAACCATGGCCCATACCCTTGGTGGTAAAGAAGGGGTCAAAAATATGGTTAATAGTGTTTTCGCTCATACCACAGCCAGTATCAGTTATTTTAATGATCGCATAGGTACCGGGTTGTATGGTTCCGATATGCCCTTCTTGTTCACACTGTGTTTCTTTGCTGGAATAGGAGATGCTCAGTGTGCCGTTATTCTTCATCGCTGAAGCTGCATTAGTGCAAATATGAATGATGGCTTCATGGATTTTCATTGCGTTGCCATAGATAGAGCTGTCTTCTTCTTCAAGGTAAGTCTTGAGATCAACGGTTTTCGGGAGCCCAGAACTTAATAGACTGATAGCGTCTTGTATAATTGGTTTTATTTTTATAGCTTTTTTTGTTTCCGAATGATTTTTACTGAAGGAGAGTATTTGTCTGATAAGCTGAGTTGCTCTATCGCCAGAGCGTAGAATTGCATTCATATTTTTCGTGATTTTATGTGGCTCTTCTAGCATTGTCAGAGACAGCTCTGCAAAGCCAAGCATTTCTCCAAGAATGTTATTGAAATCATGAGCAACACCACTTGCTAGCCTGCTTATCGCCTCCATTTTTTCAGTGCGGACCATGTGCTTTTCAAGAATCATTTGTTCAGTAATATCGTGAATGGTTCCTCGAGAGATAATTGGTTTTTTAGTAGCATCATAAGACGTTTCACATTGTGCATTCACATATTTCACAGCTCCTTCTTGTGTCAAAATCCGGTGGGTAACGGTATATGGTTCTTTATTGTGTAGGGAATCAAGGTAGGCTTGGCTAACGCGTTCTTTATCATTGGGGTGTATGAGTAGTAGGAAATCTTCGTATGTGACCTGTATTGCATTGGGTTCCATATCAAAAATGCGATAGACTTCATCAGACCAGGTCAGAGTATTGCTGAGAAGGTCGAGTTCCCAACTACCAATATGGGCAATGGTTTGTGCTTTATTGAGCCGCCTTTCATTTTGTTCGGCTTGTTCACGGTAGTGTTTATGTTGGCTAATTTCCTCTTCAAGCAGAGAGATATGGTTTTTAAGTTTTTCCGGATCGTCTTCTGATAATAGGTTAGTGAGACTCATTTAACGTCCTTTCTTCACCTCTGTTCCTCTCAAGTTTATTTGGGGAACTGGCCTTGCTACTATACCCATAGTCTTACCTGCTTTTGCTATCAGTGCAATTGATTTTTTAATAGGGCTCCACAGTAAGAGTTTGATTGAGGTTGTATATGAAAAGGAGGCATTCCTACTTGTCAGCGCAGGGTTTGACCCATCATCACGAATCCCAGATGACTGACGTCGATGCGGAGTCACCGCAGGGGAGTCTGGGGTTCACTGGCCGCGCGTCTGGGCGATCTTAAGTGTTTGTACCAAACACCTAGGAATACCTTAAGGAGATCCCAATGGGACTGAATCATACCGTACCTGTTTCCCTTGCCGAGAGTGATGCAGCACTTGCTGAAATCATTAACGCAGAAAGCGACCGTCAGCAAAATACCATCGAGCTGATTGCGTCTGAAAATATTGTTTCAACCGCCGTCATGGAAGCACAAGGCAGTGTTCTAACGAACAAGTATGCAGAAGGCTATCCAAACCGTCGTTATTACGGTGGTTGTGAAGAAGTTGATAAAGCGGAAGAACTTGCGAAAAAACGTGCTCAAGAATTATTTAAAACAGACTATTATGTGAATGTTCAGGCGCATTCTGGTTCACAGGCAAATATGGCAGCTTACCATGCGGCAGGTTTGAAACATGGCGATCGTGTTATGGGCATGAGCCTTGACCATGGTGGTCATTTAACGCATGGTTTCCGTCTAAACTTTTCCGGCAGAGATTATGAAATTGCTTTCTACGGTGTAGAAGAAGGCTCAGAAGTTATCGATTATGATAAACTTGAAGCACAAGTCCTTGAATTTAAACCGAAGATGTTGATTGCCGGGGCTAGTAACTATAGCCGTGTTATTGATTTTGAACGTTTTGCCGCTATCGCTAAAAAAGTGGATGCTGTATTCATGGTTGATATGGCCCACATCGCTGGCTTGGTTGCTGCTGGTTTGCATCCAACGCCTTTTGGTCATGCAGACATTGTTACAACAACGACTCATAAAACCTTGCGCGGCCCTCGTGGTGGCATGATTTTTGCCCGCGATTTGGATATTCAAAAACGTGTGAATTCTCGTGTTTTCCCTGGTATTCAGGGTGGTCCACTTATGCACGTTATTGCAGCCAAAGCCGTTGCCTTTGGTGAAGCGATTTCCTCCGATTACACAGAATATATGGAGCGTGTTCAAGCCAGTGCTAATGCTATGGCAGAAACCTTTATTAAAGAGGGTTGGAAAGTTGTTTCTGGTGGAACTGATAACCATTTGCTCAGCTTGAATGTTATGAGCCAAGGTGTAACTGGACAAGAAGCAGAAGATTTATTGCACACTGTTGGTATTACCGTGAATAAAAACCTTATTCCTTATGATACGCAGCCAGCACAAACAGCTTCAGGTATTCGTATTGGTACTCCAGCTATTTGCAGTCGCGGCTTTGGGGTTACAGAAGCAACTCAAGTTGCGGAGTTAATGAGTAAAGCCCTGAAAAACAAAGACAATGAGGCGGTACTCACAGAAGTCCGTACCGCAGCAGCAGAACTTTGTAAGCAGTTCCCAATTTACTAATCGGGAATTGAAAAAAAAGAATTGGAGAAGGGGGAGAATAAGAGGAACAGAAATATGTCGTTCTTCCCCTTTTTTCTAACATGTAATAACCAAAGAACAGGTCTTGTGTTCTTTTTTATAATATTTCATTGTTGAGACTCTAAAAGCCTCTTTCATTAGAATACATTTTTCATCTACTTAATTGTATCACCTTTGTTTTATCTTTAAATGAGGAACTTGTCATGCCAGAATATCGTTCTCGTACATCTACTCATGGTCGCCGTATGGCTGGAGCGCGTGCCTTATGGCGTGCAACTGGCATGGGAGATGATGACTTTGGTAAGCCGATTATTGCTGTTGCTAACTCATTTACTCAATTTGTTCCAGGACATGTGCATTTACATGATATTGGCCAAATGGTTGTTCAAGCGATTGAAGAAGCTGGCGGTGTAGCAAAAGAATTTAATACCATCGCAATTGATGATGGTATTGCTATGGGTCACAGTGGTATGTTGTACAGCTTGCCGTCTCGTGATCTCATTGCAGATAGTGTTGAATACATGGTGAATGCGCATTGTGCCGATGCCCTTATTTGCATTTCCAACTGTGATAAAATTACGCCCGGTATGCTTATGGCGAGTATGCGCTTAAATATTCCGGTTATATTTGTTTCCGGTGGGCCAATGGAAGCGGGTAAGGCTGTCATTAACGATACCGCAAAACGCCTTGATTTAGTTGATGCGATGGTTGCCGCCGCAGACGAAAATATTACCGAAGAAGAAGCTGATAGCTACGAGCGTAGTGCTTGTCCAACTTGCGGCTCATGTAGCGGTATGTTTACTGCAAACTCTATGAATTGTCTGAGCGAAGCACTCGGTCTCAGTTTGCCCGGCAATGGTTCTTTGTTGGCGACCCACGCAGATCGCAAACAATTATTCTTAGATGCCGCCAAACAAATCGTTGTTATTACCCGTCGTTATTATGAAGATAATGATAGCAGTGTTTTACCACGCTCTATTGCTTCATTTAAAGCTTTTGAGAATGCTATGCGCTTGGATATTGCTATGGGGGGGTCAACTAATACCGTTCTCCATTTATTGGCGATTGCAAAAGAAGCTGGCGTAGACTTTACCATGAAAGACATGAACCGTCTGAGTTTGGATACACCAAATCTTTGTAAGGTTGCTCCATCAACACCAGATTTCCATATGGAAGACGTACATAGAGCCGGTGGTGTGCTTGGTATCTTGGCTGAACTTGATCGTGGTAGCTTGATTAATCGCGAGGTCCCCACCGTTCATAGCACTACTATCGGCCAAGCGCTGGAAGAGTGGGATGTTATGCGCGGCACTGAGAAAAGCGCTAGCCTCTTTAGTGCAGCCCCAGCGAATCGTCCATCTCTTACAGCATTCAGTCAAAGTGAACGCTGGGAACTCGATACGAATAGAGAAAAAGGCTGCATCCGCTCAATGGAAAACGCCTATTCTACTGAGGGTGGTCTTGCTGTACTTTACGGGAACCTTGCACCTGATGGCTGTATTGTGAAAACAGCGGGTGTAGACGAAGAAAACTGGGTGTTTTCTGGTACAGCGCGGGTTTATGAAAGCCAAGATGACGCGGTTAATGGCATTCTTACAAGTGAAGTTGTAGCAGGCGATGTTGTCATCATCCGCTATGAAGGCCCTAAAGGTGGGCCAGGCATGCAAGAAATGCTCTACCCAACCAGCTATCTTAAATCCAAAGGACTGGGTAAGGCTTGTGCGCTCATCACAGATGGTCGTTTTTCTGGCGGCACCTCTGGTCTGTCTATTGGTCATGTTTCTCCAGAAGCTGCCAGTGGCGGCGCTATCGCTTTGATCGAAAACGGCGATCCAATCGAGATTGATATTCCCGCTCGCCGCATTCAGATTGCTATTGCAGATGATGAACTAGCAGCTCGTCGTAGTGCGATGGAAAAACGTACCGACCCATGGCAACCAACCCAAAGAGACCGTGTTGTTAGTACCGCGCTACAAGCTTACGCGGCTATGGCTACCAGTGCTGATACCGGTGCTGTGCGTGATGTTAGCCAAATTCAATAGATTCCATTCCGTTGTATAAAAAAGCGTCCTTTCGTATGTCGGGAGGACGCTTTTTTATTTGTCTTTCTTAGGAAAAATATCGTTTTTAGAAAAACTATACAATGTGTCAGGGCATGAGTGTGTACCTGAAAGCTTGTCGTAGGTAAGGAAAAGGTTATGTTTCCGTCCTGAAGGTAATGACTATGATAAAACGAGCAGCGCGAGTCGCACAAGTATCCTGTATAGTGGCAGTAAGTTTACTCATGACTGGGGTTGCGTCTGTTCAGGCTGCAACGGTTCCAGCGGTAGGCACGGCGAAGGTGCAAAAATATATCACCCATGGGCGTTATTATACCCAAAAGGTTGAGTTAGAGGATGTCATCCCCGTTCCAGAGGATATACAGGCCCTTACGCGAGATAAAAAAGGAGCGATAGCTGATTTAATTGATCGTATTGAAGCGTATTATGAAGAACAAGGTTTTGTTTCAGAAGATTTACAGACTTGGTTGACCAAACACAAACACATACGTCGAGAGTTTTGGTTGGCGATCCACCCCAATTTGGATGATGCTCAAGCCGTCATCGCTTTTTTTGATAACCTCCGTACGAGTCGTTCAGACACCTTTGAAGAATATTTTCACCTAGCAATTGCCATGTCTGTTGTTGCGGATACGGCAACCGCTATAGAAAGTTCCCGTCATTTTCTGGTGTGGGGTGTAGAAGAAAAACAATTCCTTTCACGTCCAGAATTATTAGAAATTTACGATCATTTTACCAATAAAAAGAATGCAAAATTATTTCCGTATTCTCCAAAAGTGTTGGTTTGGCCTCTATTGGTTCATCTCGTGGACTTAGATTTAAATGAAAGTGAGCGGAATTGGGGCATTAAACGTTTTGCACAAATGAAAACTAGTTTAGAAAAAACCTATAGCCAAATTGATTACGATTATGAAAAACTCAATCAACGCCCACGCCTTGGTACAACCCGTCCGTATAGTCTTGCTAATATATTTAATCCAGCCATTGGTGGTGTGTGTGTAGATCAAGCGTATTGCTCTTCACGGGTTATGAAGACCTTTGGCATTCCCGCATTGAAAGTACGTGGAGACGGTCGTTATGGTGGTATGGGGCATGCGTGGACAGGCTATCTTGCCCGCGTTGGTAGTCGTTTGTCTTTTGATTTTACTGGCCGTTTTAATAATGATTATTTTTATACAGGTATGGCATTTGATCCACAAACAGAAACACTCGTGTTAGATAGACACATTGCCATGATGCTTGATGGTGCACTGAAAAATTATGAAAAATATACCGATGCGGCAGCCTTAACGCGTATTGGCAATAGCATCTATGATAAAAATGTAAAAGCGGCACAATCTTTTGCTGAAACAGCGATCAAATCTAACCCGCTTTACCCACATTCGTGGCGTTTATTGTTTCGTTGTTTGTTGACGACTGACAGTGATACAAAAGTACCGAAAAAACATATGAAAAGTTTGTTTAAAGAACTCAGTGGACATCCAGATCTTTCATTGGAACTAATGGATTATTTTATGAAACATTGGGAAAGAGATGATACCAAAACTCGTCAAAAATATTATGAAGCAGCCTTCGCGCTTTATGCCAAACGCCCTGACTTACAATTGCTTTTACGAACGGCCCAGTGCAAAGAGCTCTTTGCAGACGGTAATGCCAAAGATGCTTTACAAAAAGCAGCGAGAACAGCTACCGACAATGCCACAGAAGGGACTTTAGTTTTACCGTTAGTAGAAATTATTGTAGATGCCTGTAAAGACTCTGCAAAATGGAAACGCCCTGCTTATGCTGTTTTGAACGGCTTAACGAAAAAAGGTTTTCCGCAGAGGCGCGGCAACGAAGTATCACAAGCCTATTTAGACCTTACAGCAATGATCGAACAATTGCGTTAAACTCGTTGTCGATAGGCATGTGGTGAACAGCCGTGGGTTGTATGAAAGAGCGCGTACATGTGGCTTAAATTAGGTAGACCAACTTCTGCGGCAAGATCGGAAATAGATCGTCTCGTTAAACGGAGCTTTCTGGCAATCCAATCAATGCGGTAACGATTTAATAATTGTATGCTAGTGCACTGATAATGTTTTTTAATCGCTCGACTAATAGTAGCGCTATTACGGCCACAAATACGTGCGAGTTCTTGTGTTCCCAGAGCCAAATGCTTGGGGTGGTTAATAATATCTAAAGCTTCCGCTAACCATTCTGGTGCATCAACAGCTTCTCGTCTATGAGCGGGGTTAATCAGACGAATCAGTTCCAACAGAAACGCACCGAGGTCGAGTTCGCTGCTTTCAGCTTCGGCAAGCAAATCTACTCGTTGAGAGAAGAAGCGTTGTTGTTCTTCATTGAGTTTCCAGAGTGGGGTATGGCTTGGTTGCCACGGCCAGAGTGTCTCAGGAATAAAAGGCTGCAAGGGGAGTAACAATGCTTGTGGGAAGCTCACATTCAAAATGACCATACTAGAATCAGCAGCAGCACGGAGACCGTGTTGAATATGTGGATGAACAAACAGGCATTCTCCTGTCCGTATCAACCGTTCTTCTCCATTGATTAAGTGAAAACCATAACCTTCTTCTATAAGAAATATTTCAGGGAAGTCATGATCATGAATGTTAAAACCCTTATTTTCTGGGTAATAGGTGCGGTGTACGTAGACAGGCCTGGTGGGGCCATAATTGTCATACAATTGTCTATTGATTGTCATTGTCAGAAAAACATAAGAATTGGTCAGAAAAGAGCAATGACAATGTTGTGGTTGTGCTAGTATGGCTTGAAACAGTGGAAGCCAATGAAAGGGCATTTTATGCGTTACGGACGTTTTGACGAAGCAAACCGAGAATATGTTATTGAACGAGCGGATACGCCAAGACCATGGAGTAATTATATTGGTGATTCCGAGTTTGGTGGAGTTATTACCAATAACGCAACAGGGTATTCCTTTTACAAGTCAGCGGCACAGGGCCGCTTAACTCGCTTCCGTTTTAATGATCTGCCATCGAGTAATCCAGGTCGTTTCTTGTATCTTCGTGATGCGGAGAACGGTTCGTTCTGGACGAATTCATGGCAGCCAACAGCGGTGGAACAAGAATCATATGAATGTCGTCATGGCTCTGGTTATACAAATATTACTTCTAGTCATGCTGGTATAGAAAGCTCTGTAACGTATTTTGTTCCACTGGGTGAAAAGTACGAAGTTTGGAAAGTTGTGGTTCGTAATAATTCAGATAAGCCACGCAGCCTAAATCTGATTCCATTTGTTGAGCCGCAAACTAACTGGTCTGCATCAGACGACACTATAAATTTACAATATACTCAATATATTGTAAAAACCACGTATTTAGACAATGCGATAGATATTGGCTCAAACGTCAACATGCCAACGGATCTAGATCATTTTGAAAATAAAGATCAAAAACGCCATACTTTTTTTGCTTTATCTGGGGCGAATGTTGATGCCTATGATGGCGATCTTGAATCGTTCATGGGTTCCTATGGCACCTATGCTCAGCCACAGGCTTTACTGGCTGGTGGGTGCACCAATTCTACCGCCAGTGGTGATATGCCTTGTGCAGCACTGCAAACGAACGTGACTCTCCAGCCAGGTGAAGAAACGAGTTTTGCTGTGCTCTTTGGTGTGGGTGAAGCTGCTGTCGCTGCTGTTGCCGCACGAACAGCAATGAACAGTGTTGAGAAAATGGATGCAGCGCTTGCTGGTGTCAAAGAACATTGGCATTCACGAATGAACCGTTTACATGCAGAAACACCAGATGAAAACTTTAATGCGATGCTCAACATGTGGGCCCCGTTTAATAACCTTATGACCTTCTACTGGTCACGTACTGCTAGCCTAGTCTATGCTGGTGAGCGTGACGGTCTTGGTTTCCGTGATACCGTTCAAGACATCGTTGGTTCTAGCATGCTGGTTATCGAAGAATCTCGTGAACGTTTAGAATTGATGTTGACTGGTCAATATTCTCATGGTGGTGCAAAGCCTGTGGTTAAGCCTTTTGCCCATAATCCAGGTGCAGAAGAATTTCCAGATCATTATCGTTCTGATGATTGTATGTGGTTTTTCAACGCGGTTCCAGCCTACGTCAAGGAAACTGGTAATTTTGACTTCTATAAAAAGGTACTGCCTTATGCCGATGCTGGTGAAGGAAGCATTTTCCAACATTTACGTCGTGCGATAGAATTTAATATTGAACGTAGTGGCGCACATAATTTACCATGTGGTCTTGCGGCAGACTGGAATGATTGCATACGTCTTGGAGAAAAAGGCGAAACTGTTTTTGTGGCTTTCCAATTACGCTATGCCATGAACGAATACATTGATATTGCCAAACGTCTTGGTGAAGAAGAAGAAGCGGCATGGGCAACAGCAGCACTGGCAACATTAGATGCAGATCTCAATACGCATGCATGGGATGGAGAGTGGTACCTTCGTGCCTATCGTTATGATGGCTTAAAATTTGGTTCGCATGAAAATGAAGAAGGTAAAATCTTCATGAATCCACAAAGCTGGTCAGTACTCAGTGGCCATGCAACGGGTGATCGTGCGACGCAAGTTATGGACTCTATGCATGAACATCTTTCAACAGATTATGGCATCATGGTGTCAACACCGCCATACGTAAAAACGGACCCACAAATTTGCCTTGGTCGTTTAATGAATCCAGGCATGAAAGAAAACGGTGGGGTCTTTAATCATACCCAAGGTTGGGCAATTATGGCAGCCGCTAAACTTGGTATGAATGATCGTGCATGGGAATATCTTTCACACTGTATGCCAGCCAGCTATAATGATAAAGCCGAAGTTCGTCAGGTAGAACCATATGTGGTTTGTCAAAGTACGCATAGTCGGTTTAGCCCACGTTTTGGTGCAGGTCGTTTATCATGGTTATCTGGTTCCGCTGTTTGGAATTATGTGGCGATGGCAACATCTATACTTGGCATCCAAGCTGAATACGAAGGTCTACGTATAGATCCATGTATCCCAAGTGAGTGGAGCGGCTTTACTGTCACTCGTCAATTCCGTGATAAAGTCTTCAACATTACGGTCCGCAATGATAAAGGCGCAGGAAAAGGCGTCACTCAATTGCGTATCAACAATCAAGAAGTCAGCGGCAATCTTATTTCAGCAGACCTTTTCCAAGATGAGAACACCGTGGAAGTCACTCTCGGTTAAGAACGATTTATACAATGAGTCTCTCAATCATAGTGCCAAGGATAGAACACGTTTCTGTCCTTGGCATTTGTATTTATGAACGTCTGAGCCGTTGGCGATAGTCGCCTGGTGTTTCGTTGTAGGTTTTGCGAAATAGGGTAGCGAATGAAGCAAGGCTAGCAAAGCCGCAGTGGTTGGCTACTTGGTTGTGGTTAAGTTCAGTTTCGCGCAGGAGTTTGCAGGCTCGTTTCATGCGCAGGTGACGGAGTTCTTGGCCAGGATTATGGCCAATACTCTTTTTGAATTGGAGTTCAAAAGAGCGTCGTGAGATTTGGAGTTTTTCAACGATGTCGCCGACAGAGAGCGAGAGATCATTGCGCATGAGAATGAGTGCGTCGTGGATCAGAGGATTGCTGCTGTGTAGAACGTCGCTTGATGTTCGTTGAGTAATATCAATGGGCGGGAAGAACTTCTGCTGCTCTGGTGCCTGTCCGTCGAGAATACGGTCGATTTGTGTGACGATATGATTGGCGATTTGTGTCATTGGTAGGACGATGCTGCTTATGGGAACATGGCAGGCGTTACAAAGACTTTGGTGGTCATTGACCCCCAGTAAGGCGACCTCATTGGGTACGGAGAGCCCAAGATCAAGGCAGGCCTCTAGGCACCACGATGCACGAATGTCATCCATGCAGAAAAGGCCTATTGGTTTAGGCAACGATGCAATCCAATCAAGAAGATGTGGTAGACGATTCTGTTTTATTAGCGCGTGGTGTTCGTGTGTTGGTGGATACGAAGCCTGTGGGTCGTAGATAAATGGCTTGTAATCAAATTGGGAAAGGGTGTTACAGAAAGCATTTTGTCGATCAGTGTTGGCGGCACAGGGCGTACCGAAGTAAGCGTAGTGGGGTAGACGGTTGTGCAGAAGATGATGGGCCGCCATGTTCCCAATAGCGGTATTATCAGTTCCGGTTTGTGGACAGCTCAGGTCGGATGAGCTTTCGAAGCTAATAAGCGTGTCGAGGCGATTGGCAAAGAGCTTTTGGAGTTTTGGGCTTGCTAGTGGGGCAAGAATCCAGTCGTAGTTCTGAAGAGAATCAAGATAACTGTCATGATGATTGGAGTAGAGTGGACGACTATGCAGTCGGCAGGGGCGGTCTTTGTTGCTGAAGACTTGAAAGAGCGTTGCGACCTGCTGTCGGAGATGTTCAACGTTGTCCTGAAAGCAGCAGGCGATGTGGAGCGGTAATGGCATAGTGCAAGTGTATCACTTTACGCAAAAATTGAAATGAAATACGCTTTTGAAAATTGCAAGTTAGGCATTCGGTGCATATGATGCAGAAGTCTATCAGCAAGCGGAGCGTATAATGAAAAGCCTTATCATTCCTAGATGTTTTCTGCGAACACTTTTTATCGTGTGGAGCACTGCATTTGTGCTGAGTGATGTCGCCGCTGTCGAACCACCTTCTGGTTTCATTGCAGCATGGCGTTTTAATGACGGGGCTACTTCAACGCCGGAGAGTGATGGGGTTGCCGCCGCCGCTATGACCTTCTCTCCGATGAGTATTTACAATAAATCTCGGCGTGGGAGCTATTTTCGTACCGTGCATGTACAAGATCATCCGACTGCTTATCAAAGTGGTGGTTGGACCTTTGCTAAACATCCAGATCAGAACCCGACGGAAAGCGAAACCGAAGTTAATTTTAGTGATGGCGATTTTGTCGTTGATCAATGGTTGAGCTGGAATGCTGCCTGTGATTCTTACAAGCAAATGCGGGCAGAAGCAGTGCGCTTGACTGTGGATTCACCTCATGCGGATTCACCAACATGGTTTCGAGTGGAAGTGTATCTGGTCAATGGCGATCGCTTCTATCTACACGAATGGCAACAGGCGGCACAATCTGGTCCACAGTCTGTGACCGTTGATTTTCCTGACATAGATATTGATTATCTTGAGTTCCGTCTCAAGGCTCTTGGCGGTGGTGATAAGAGCGCCGAAGCATCGAATAATATTGTGGTGATTGATGATATAGAACTGTTGGGCTTGGTGATAGATCATAGCAACGCTATAGAAATTTCAGATATTGCTTATCATGTTGTTCCTTGTGATGTGCTGGGTGATAGTCAGGAAGAAGTTCTGTGTGGTACCTATAATAATAAAGTGCTGTGCGTGGATCCACGAACGCGGCAAACTTTATGGGATTATCAACTTTCTGCATTCCCTTTCGATATTGTTGCTCGTGATAGTACTGGCGATGGTAAAGCAGAAACAATAGTAGCCTGTGCTGACGGCGCTGTTGTGTGTCTGCAAACAGATGGGCAGGTCAAATGGAGCTACAACGGTTTTCGCTTTGGCGTTTTGGCTGTTGCTTGCGTTCAAGCTCATGGTCGTGACTACGTGGTAGCGGCGGGACATGATCAACGTTTTGATGTGCTTGATGCGACAACGGGTGCACTTCTCTCAAGCCTTAATGAGCATCCAGACAAAATTGCATCTATTCGTTTAATTGAGGTTGTTGATCTTGATGGTGATGGTAACGAAGACTTCTTAGCAAACCGTGATAGTGCAGCACGAGCTGGTACCACTTTTGATGCTTTTCGTATTGAGGCAGATCATAGCTTGAGTCTGATATGGAATGAAAAAAATATTCTTAATTGTAATGATAAACCCGTGCGTTTTTGGACGTTCACCTTGGGCGATTTTATTACAGAGCATGCAGGCAATGAAATTGTTATTGGTGAAGGTTTTAATGAGACTGGCGGAGTTTCTCAAAGTGTGAACGTTTTTGATCTCAATGGTGATCCGCTCTATTCAACAGATGGTATGGAGACGCGTAGTAATTATTATTATACCAAGGATTACTTTGCGACCAGTTACCCGCTTGTTGCAGATGTATTAGATGAGCATGCAGGTCATGAACTTTTGGCAATATGTGGGGGTGAACTGCGCATTCATACCAGAGATGCTACTTTTTATGATCCTATTATGAAAAAACATAAGGCGACTGTTAGCCTTGATTCTCGTTTGAGTTTTCTTGATGCCAAATTATTTGGCCGTAAACTCTATCTGTCGTCCGGCCCTGGCGGCGACCGAAGCATGTATGTATTTGATTTAGACAATCCGCATTGGCAGCAGCAATTTGTTGGCATTCGTCGTCAGGGAATTATGCGCCAAGCGGGTGAAAATGCTATCGCTATCAGTGCCACTTTGCAGGATAAACCAGCAGCCTTGATTGATGACCGTCAGTATACGATGTGGGTGAAAGGCGCTCGCTCTGCCGGTAATCAACGGGTTTGGGCCGATGAAGTCTGGTCAAAATATCGTCATCAGGATGGTTCGCCTTTATTTCGTTACGTATCTATGATTCAGACTGGCATGGGGCCAGAATTTCCTGTTTCTCAGGTTTGGGCCGAATTAAATGAGCATGAATTATATGTTGATGATAAGGGGCAGGTTGGCGTGCCCGTATACATAGGGGCGGGGCATGCTGGCCGACCGAAGTGGTGGAAAGCTGATGGTAGTGGCATGATTGAAGATACGCAGGTTGCCATTGATTATTTTAAAACAGCAGCGCCGACGATGTTAGCGGGTTTTAATAGCGGGGAAGATGATCTGGAAGATGCGTCTAAGAACGTGCGTGCACGTGGTATTAATAATGTGCCCTTAGAATTTTACAAACCCATTCTGTCTCGTGCTCGTGATGACGGTATGGATTTTATTATGCATGAGAAAAAAACATTCTGGCTAGAGTTGATGGGTGAGATTGATTATTTTGATGCTTTGATTGGTGAGGGCCGTGGACAAGCGTTAATGGTGGGAACCGAAGATTCTTCTTCACGCAGTGCCGAACTCAATCTCTTTGCTCGTTATGGCTTGGTCATGACGGGTCTTGTTGATGATTTTGTTGCCTTCTTGCTCAGTGATGATTTTTCCTCTCAGCGGTATTTTGAATGGGAAGCACCACGTCATGGTGGGCCGTGGCTACGTAAGGCGGTAGCAAGTATTTTGCTTGGTGCTCGTGGTATAGCACCACGGTTCAGTAGCCTGAATAATCCTAGTAATGGTTATACTGGTAATCGTTTTGTGTACGAATCTCTGCACCCTGTCGCCGACATGTTGGGAACGGGTATTTTGACAGCGCCGCGCCCACACGAGGCGGTGGGAACCTGTCCCGTTGGTATTGTTATGCATAAGAGTAATTCGCATTGGCCGGATGAATCGACATTTATGCAATTTAAGGACATTCCAGAAGTTACTGAGGCGGTTATGTCAAACTTGCTTCCTCGTTATGCATTTACAAAAACACCACCGGATTCTTTAGCAGCGATATTTTTCAACAAACAAAGACAAGGTGATAATCACGTGCCGGCGACACCATATGGACCAGTCCTTTTCGTACCAGCATTGATAGACCGTACACAAATGCCACATGTCCAGTATTGGCTACACACCGACGGGGCTGCGATTTGGACTGATGAGGATCCCACTCCACTTTTGGGTGCCGAAGCAGGAGCACTGATGCGCCGCCTCTTGGCGGAGAACGAACACTATCTGCCTTTCCGTTACCAAGGTGATGATGTTTTTTTTCATACTTTGCGTTTAGCAGGCGAAGATTTTTATCGTATTTATATAATTGATCCCCACTGGGTTGACCCACGTGATTGCACATTGAATATTTATAGTCGTATTCCTGGGGCTATCCAGTTTGAGGATATGATGAGTGGAGAAGCCTTAACCAGTGATGGCAACAGTCTAGAACTTACGGTTCCAGCAGGATCGTTACGTGTCATTAAAGCTATACCGCTTTATACCAACAGCCTCGTGCTTGAGCAGGAGAGTCTCAGTATTGACGAAGGGGGCCGCGCAAGTTTGCGCATTAAACTTGCTGCTGCACCAGCAAACGACTTGGCGAGCGTGCGCATGCAAGTATTGGGAACAGTGGAAGAACAGGCTGTGTTTGTTTGTGAGCCACGTACTCTTACATTTAATGCTGATAATTTTCACATTTGGCAAGCAATAACGATAACCAGCCCATTAGATGCAGACACTGTTGATCAGATGATAAGTGTGCGTTTTGCCGCCACCGGTCTTGGTATTGTTGACGTGCCAGTCAGGCAGAATGATAACGGTATGATACCAACCCGCATGAGAATTAGTTCAGCAACAGATCCTTTGCGCATTGGTGAAGGAGAGACGGCTACCTTTCAGGTGTGCCTGAGCAAAGATCCTGGTGTTCCTATACAGGTACAGGTGGCTCGTCTTGACGGTGATGCAGACATAAGCATTCAACAGGGCACTGTCTTAGATTTTGATTCGACGAACTTTGACAAAAAACAAACGGTTGTGCTTGCCGCTGTTCACGACGCTGATGCACATGATGGTATCGCTCGTTTTCTCTTGAGCAGTGCTGATGCGGTTGATGTTGAATGGCTTGTCCAAGAAGAAGATGACGGCCGTCGCTTACTCTTTGATTGTGGCCTTGCTGAATACCCAACTCCTGGCCATTGGAATAATCTGGAAAGAGGAATTGATCTGAGTGATGCCATTGATGATAGTGGTATCAGTACTGGAGTAGCGGTACGTTTTCCTGCTGATGCAGGATTTTCAGCAACTCGTAGTCATTTCAGCAACGAAGCATATGAACATTCCGCCTATCAGGATGGATTTCGAATTGCCGCCGGTCAGACAGCACGTTTGCAATTTGGTCACTTAATACCGGGGCAAAGCTACGATGTGTCACTGGTTGCCGCAGATACAACTGACAGCAACAGCACACAGTTTGATGTTGCAAATGTCTTATTTGATAGCGCCCAACAAGAGTTCTATTTCCGCTCTGGTGATAATATCGCATCGAAATCGGTACTCGGTCCGCTTAAACCAGAATTGAGCCGTATTGACCTCGATTTTGAAGCGTTTTGGGGAAATTTGCATCCAGTCCTCGGTGTGATTGAAGTGACTTGGCATGACGGCGCGAGTAATAGACGGGTGCTTATTGATCTTGGTGCTTCCGAACGCCAAATGGCAGGCAATTGGAATAATATAACCACGCTGACCATAGGGGAAAAAATAACGAACCTCATTGATGAAAATGGTATGGCAACTGGTATTTCTATACATATAGACGATGACTTTCTCTTTATCTCTGGGCAGGATGACAGTATTGAGGACGAAGGTGTGGTCTTGAATGCCGAGTGGCCAGCAAACGCTATTATCGATGGTTTCCAATTGGAAGGTAGCCGACTGGGAACGAATGATACTGCGGGCATATATCTGGATGGATTGGATAATGGACGAACTTATACTATCACTTGTACAGGTTCGTCCACCTTACGTAGAAGTGGTGTGACGGAAGACGGGGCACAGCTCTATGTGCGCAGTGATAATGATCTGTACAATGATAGCGGTTTAAGCGCAGTGCGTAATAGCGGACTAAATATATACGGCCAAAAGAATACCTTTTCCAGTTTGTTAGCTGATGATAGTGGCTTTATACACGTTGATGTCAGTGCGGTTGCAGGCTCACCCTTTGCCGTGCTTAATCTTGCTGAGTTAGCCTGGAATGATGGAGTAGATCATAGCATTATTGTTGATTTGGGGCCAGTTGATGGTCAGACCGTGGCTGGCTTTCATAATAACTTGCACGATGTGAGTGGTGGAAGCAATCTGAATGCCTGTGTCGAAGTAGATGGTACCGTAACGGCTGTTTCCTGTGGTGTTGTTGGCGGTGCTTCATTTGATAGTGCCGTTGCTACATTCCCAGCTTTGCATCCCTATCCTGCTAGCGCTCACTTTGATGGTTTTCGTACTCAAGGCCAAGCAGCTATCGAGTTTACAGGGTTAGCTCCTAGTAATCGTTATGCGGTGTATCTGCACGGTTATGTGGTCGGGGGTAATGCCCGTTCGTATTATCGTGCAGATACAGCTGTGGCTATGCAGATCAATACTGACAATGAGGATGAAATTGCTCTTCTCGAAGATTTAATGCCAGCAGCCGATGGCAGCTTGCGGATCAATGTAGAACGTAGCATGCATCCAGAGTCTGCTGAAGGTTTCATTAGTGTTGTGGAATTACGTTACGAAGAGTCCGTATTACTAGAATGTAATACCAGCAGCCTGACGATAAGCGAAGGCGGTAGTGCTAGCTTCCAAGTGCGTCTGACCGAAGCTCCTTATGCGCCGCTTGGTGTTTCTTTTGCATTGAGCGGCGATCCTGATTTTAGTATCAGTAATCCTGAGCCGTTGTTTACAGCTGAAAATTATGACCAATGGCAGACCGTAACCGTTGCTGCTGGCGAAGACACCGACGTACTTTTTGGTAGCGCCACACTCACCGTGATCCTTGCCAATGGCCACCAACAGAGCCTTGCCCTTGATGAAACGGATAACGATACGTGGTTGGTCTATAACAACGACAATCTAACGATTGATGAAGGCGGCTATACAGAATTTCAAGTCAAACTATCGCAGGCAGAAACAGAACCGATCACCGTTACCATGATGTGGCAAAGCGGTGACAGTGATATGCAGGTCGCTATTGGTAGTGTCGTCTTCCAACCGGATGAATGGGATAGCTGGAAAACCTTTACCATTCAGGCCAATGAAGATGCCGATACGAACAATGGCACCGCCTTTTTCAGTCTTAAGCTTGTTGATGGTTATGATAAACAAATCATCAGGGTAACAGAGCGTGATAATGCTGTGACCGTCCCCATTGACTTTGGATCAGCTGACGCGGAGCCCGCCGTCAATTGGAATGCCGCCTCTGTGGCAGCATCGGGCAAACCAGCGATTGAACTCATTGATGCGAGTGGCCGCCTGTTAGGAATAACTGGCGCAGCGCAGACTGATTTCTCATCTGGTAGCGCTGCGACGGCTAGCAGTGTCTTGTCGTGGCCAGCGGGTGTACAGGATGATTATTTCTCAACAGCCAGCAGCTCTGTTTGGCGGATTGCAGGTCTCCAGCCAGGTGTGCGCTGTGATGCCACATTCTATGGTTCTCGTTCAACATTATCGATAAGTAACCACGCCCGTTATCAGCTTGGCAGCAAGTTTGTTGAGTTAGATAACAGCGCCAACACCAACGGCACCATAGTATCTGTATCTGGTGCAATTGTCGATGAAAACGGCAATTTGGATTTTACGCTTCGTGTTGCCAATGGCGCAGACGAAGCCGTGATCAATGCCATGATCCTGCGTTATGAGCCAGAAGATGAGCCGCTGGTTGATCGCTCAACCCTGCTGGTTAACGAAAATGGTACTGCACAATTTGGGCTGCGTATGCGCTTCCCACCAGCAGCGCCAGTAACAGTGCAGGTGGAAATCTTACCAGATGGTGATGCGAGTTTGACTCGCATCAGTCCAGCAACGGTCCTGTTTCACGCCGATAATTTTAGCCAATGGCAATGGGTGGAAATTGCTGCGGCTGATGACCTCGATGAAATAAATGGCCAAGCGACCGTGCGTTGTAGTGTAGGTACACGGCAGGTCGAGGTGTTGCTGACTGAAGAAGATGACGATGTGGCAACACTGGGCATCTATCATTTTGCTGGAGCAACATCCTCGGAACGTACTCCGCATGATGAAGCCACCGCTGCCGACGGAACCGTTTTTAGCCCAGCAAGAGAACAAGATGTCTCTATTTCAGGCGGTACAGCTGAGTATTTGAAGGTGAGTGAATGGAATACGGCAAGCAGTCGTGACGATAACGCGCATTTTGTCTCATTCCCGTTGACGGCTGCTACCGGTAGTCACTTACAGATAGACGGTGTGCGCTTTGTGCTCAATACCAATGTTGCCAGTGATCCGCCAAGCAACTATCACTACAAACTGGTTGTTGATGGGGTAGAACAGGCTTCTGCTGATATAACGCAGGCAGCCGGTCTTGTTCAGGAGTACCGCTACGATGTCACACCCTTCATCGTTACTGCCGTGCAAGAGGCCGAACTACGCCTCTATGCGTGGGGAGCAATTGACAGTGGGCGGCGCATCGGTCTTGATGATGTGCGTCTTCTTGGCACCGTCGCGGTTAACAGCACTAGTTACAACATCACTGCCACTGCTGATAGCAACGGTTCTATTAGTCCAAGTGGTGTTGAAGCTGTCTTAGAGGGTGATGATCGAAGTTTTGTTATGGTAGCGGATGAGAGTTATCTGATTGCCGATGTTATGGTTGACGGTGTTTCGCAAGGCAACAGCGGTAGTTATACGTTTAGCAATGTTGCCAGTAGCCACACTATCAGCGCAAGCTTTACCAAACAAACGGCAGAGCGCTTAGGGCACTATAGTTTTCAAACCGATGACCTTGGTGAAGACAGTGATGATGCGCGTACACCACATGACGAAGGAACTGCGCATCCATTGATGACCTACACATCACTTCAGCGGCAGGGTGTCTTGAGTTACCGTTCATTTGCTCGAGCCTTTGCATCGGACTGGCCAAGTCAGAGCGCCAGTATTGATACGACGCAATATATCAGTTGGACTTGTGATGCAGCCGCAGCCGCCAAACGTATTGAATTGACCAGTATGGAGTGCGAATTGCGACACGGTAATCCGACCATACCCATGTCCTTCCGTATCGAAGTACGCCAAAGCGGCAGTCTTGTTGATTCTACGGATGTCAGCATCGGCGTGGGCTTGGGCTACGTGGTACAAACTTTTGACTTTAACGACATTATCTGGAGTGGGAATGCTTCAGTTGAGTTCCGTGTATATGCTTGGAACAGTGAACGTGACCTTAGCTATTTTGGTATCGACGACATTATCATTTGGGGGCATGCGATTGGTAACAGTGCCCCGCTTATAAATGGGCAGCGCGCGTTGACTATTGTTGAAGATACAGCGCTAACACTCAGCCTCAGTGATGTTACCAGTAGTGACGTAGACGGCGATGCTATGAGTTTGAAGGTACATGCTGGAAACAACTACACGGTTGCCGGAAGCACCATTACCCCAACGAATAATTTCATCGGTCAGCTTACCGTCCCAATCCAGGTGAATGATGGAGCGTTGGATAGTCCCATGTACAATGCCGTGGTTACGGTAACGCCAGTCAATGATGTGCCGGTGAACCTGAGCATCCCAAGTCTGAGCGGCACCTTTGTTTCTGGCGAAGTATTGACCGCTAATCCAGGTTCATGGTGGGATGATAGTAACGACACCTTGAGCTATCACTACGTGTGGCAGCACGCCAACACAGATACCGGTACTACGACCATGAACCTGAGCAGTAGCTCGTCACAGTACACCCTGACCAACGTTCAAGCAGGCAAATGGATTCGGGTTCAAGTAACCGTTAGTGACGGCGGCGGGCTGAGTACGACCAAAGCCTCAAGCTGGTACGCGGTTAGCAGTACCTCAGTAACAACCTATACCGTGCACTTTACGCGCAATGACAGCAGCGGTGGTTCTCTGAATGGGAGCACAACTCAACAGATCGAACACGGCAGCGATTGCAGCGCTGTGACTGCGGTCCCAGCTACGGGCTACCAATTCATGGGCTGGAGTGGATCGGTTAGCGGAACTACCAACCCATTAACCATTACCAATGTCATCGCTGACATGACCATAACAGCCCTCTTTGAGCCCGAGCCACTTGCCTACACCCTCACCGTTCAAAATGGTAGCGGTGATGGAATTTATGTTTTCGGTTCCCGCATAGAAGTGCATGCGGATACAGCAGTAAGTGGTTCTCATTTTACTGGTTGGACTATGAATGGTGGCAGCGTCATCGATATAATGGCTACTACGACCATGTTTACTATGCCGTCAGCACATGTTCTATTAACGGCGACCTATGCTAACGATGCACCGGTCATAACGCAGACAGGTCCGCTACTTATCAATATGGATGAAGACGGCAGCCCCACCGCATGGGTTGCACCAAGCGTAGACGCAACAGATAGTGGTGGCGATGTCTTAGCTTGGTCAGTGCACAGCCCGCCTCGTAATGGTAGGGCTAGCGTCGGTGGAATTGGTGCAAGCCCCACCATCTTGCAGTATACGCCAACAACAGACTACAGCGGCAGTGACAGCTTCACGATTGCGGTCAATGATGGTAATGGCAATAGCGCAACACTGGTGCTGAATGTGAACATTGCTGCTATCAATGATGTACCAACAGTGGCAGACGGCCTCAGTGCTCAGCTTATCGCCAGTGGTGCCGAACTGAGTTATACTTTCCCAGAGAGTGCTTTTGCTGATGTTGATGGTGACAGTCTGACTTATAAGGCCAGCGGTCTACCGAGTTGGATGAGTTTTGATGCAGTCAGTCGAATCTTTTCTGGAACAGCTGATACGGACAATGTGCATACGATCACCGTTACAGCCAGCGATGGCTCGACTCAAGTATCGACATCTTTTACGGTCACCGTGACATCCTTATCAAGTTACACGCTCACCGTGGCCAATGGTACTGGTGGCGGCAGCTACCTAGCGGGTACGGTGATGACTATCATCGCCGACACCCCGCAAGCTGGTCAAGCCTTTACCAGTTGGACCAGTAGTGCAGGAGGTCACATTGCCGATGCGAGTGTCAGCAGTACCACCTACACCATGCCAGCAAACGACGTGATTGTGACTGCTATTTATACGACCAACAATTATACCGTGACCTACATAGCAGGAACAGGTGGTAATATCACTGGCCTTACCCCACAAACCGTTGCTCATGGTGCGAGTGGCCAGGCCGTTACCGCGACAGCAGCCGATGGGTATATCTTTAGACAATGGAGCGATGGTGAAACGAATGCCACCCGTACCGATACCAACATCCAAGCCGATCTAAGTGTTTCGGCGACTTTTACCCCATCGGGTGGTGGTGGGAATACTCCGCCAACCGCGGCAACGCTTTCCATGAGTACGGTAGGCGAACACCAGCTGGCAGGTACTGTGGTTGGAATGCTGAGCGCCACAGATGCAGAGAGCGACCCCATCACCTATAGCTTGAGTGGTACGGCTGCTGACAATGCCTCTTTCACCCTTGGTGGTAGTGCTGGTGCCGAACTCCAAACGGCGAGTCGCTTCGATTACGAAACCAAGGATAGTTACATCATTGAAGTGAGCGCCAACGATGGACAGGGGGGCATCACTGCATCGAATTTCACCATTACTGTTATCGATGAAAACTATGCTATGGATATGAGCGCCATAGACCTCAGCGTCAGCATCACTGGCGGTGGTACCTATAGCGTCACCCTTGATGGCAGCACTATCAGCAGCGACACCACTCCTGTACACATGCGCATTCCCCACACTGGAACAGGCAGCACTACCCACATTATCGAAGCAATTGATACTGCCAATAATCGTTCAGCTACTGTTACTCTAACCATCGATGAAGTTGATGGCGTTATCGCCGTCAGTAACTAAGGAGCTTGCTATGGATCAACATACACATCTATCTGTTTTGTTAGAAAATGCCGCTCGGGTTTCAGAACCATACGCCTTTTATGAGAAGCAGAAACAGTGTGCTCTAAAGCTAATGCTGTTTTCTTTTCTTATAATGATGTTGTCTTGTGGCGGATCTGGCGGTGGGACGGAGGGTGGTGAGAGTACCTTGGATTCTCTGTCTGCCAACATCACTGGAACAGTGGCTCTCACTGGCAATGTGCCTAGTAATATTCCTGTTGGTGTTCCTGTTTCAGTGACGGTGGATGGAAACTCTGCAACCATTACTGGTCAGTCTTGGTCTATTGATGTATTACCGAATACTGGCAACCAAACTTATATTGTTCGTCTTTTTATTGACGGTGAATTAGAAACCGTTCGTGAAGTGAACATCGACGTGCAATAATACTGGGTAGATAATTGTCTTATTCAAAAAAATAGCTGCTAAGGTTTCAGGGCTGAACCTTAGCAGCTGGGTGTGATTATTATTCTGAATATATTAGATAATTACCTGCACATTATGTTCGCCATCTGGAAAAATAGGTAAAACATTGCCGTCAATTTTTTGACCGTCGCAGATAATACTGCTAGCACCAATGCAGCGGCCGGCGCTGTTATCAAGACTGATATTGTACGTGGCTCCACGGAAGGTTCTTTGGATAGATGCTTGGGGAATAGTTTTGGTGAGACATGGGTCTATCAATAAGCCGTCAAAATTACGGCGTGCACCAAGGATACGTTCAACAAGTAAGCTCGTCATCCAGCCAGCGGTGCCGGTGCGCCACGGGTAGCCAGCTTGGCCATAGGCAGATTCTACCGTGGTGTAGCTATTGGTGAAGGCGAAGGGTTCAACACGAGATTGACCTACTGGGTTCCACGGGCTGTCTGGAGCGAGTTTCATCCATGTTTCCCAAGCGGTTTCTGGGCGACCAAGTAAACAGTCTGCATACATTTTAAAAGTCGCGCCATGGCAATAGCAGCCTCCGTTTTCAATATGTCCTGGAATACCGTCGGAGACTTGGCCGACACGTCGGTCAAACTCGGTAAATGGTGGTGCACAGATGCGGTAGCCAATATCATGTTTGGAGAGTTCTTCGACGGCATCCATACAGCTTTTTGCTCGTTCTTCATCAGCAATGCTACTAATAACCGCCCAGCTTTGGGTATTCATAAAAATTTTGGCTTCTTTGTTAGCATTGGAGCCAATGTGGTAGCCATCGCCGCAAATGGTGCGAACATACCAACGTCCATCCCATGCGACGTTATTGAGACGTTGCTTAAATTCATCATAGTGTTGACGGGCTTCTTGTTGAATGGTGGTATCGCCAATCATGCCAGCCATGCGTTCCATCTGGGTAAGGCCGTAGCAGAGCTGTTGGGTGACCATGATACTTTCTCGATCACCTGCGGCTTCGTGTGCTTCGAGCCCGTCATTCCAGTCAGCATACCGTTGATCACAGAGACCGTTGGCTCCAAGATCTTCGGTGAGATATCGCATGCCACGTACCATATGTTCCCAGACGGTTCCAGTTTCATTACTTTCAAGGAAGGGTACTTTTTGCTCAAGTAAGCTGAGATCACCGGTTTCGTCAATCATACCAGGAACGGTAAGCATCGGCCAAGTTGGCTGGTCTGAATATTGTTGGCGGCGGAGGGGACGGTAGCGAACAGAATAGCTACCGTCAGTGTTTTGTAGATTAAATTGATAGAGTAAATTGTCTGTATATTGTTTGGGGTTTATTAAGGCACCAGCAAAATCGTTTTGCATACAGTCACGGAAACCCACGCCTTCAATTAAATAATACGCAAGATTTTTCTTTACGAACATATTAATAAGGCTACTGCGGTTGGTATGCTCTTCACCAAGGTCAACGGTGAACGCTTGTTGTCGCTCTGCTTGGATGGCTTCCTGTTCGGCGAGCATCTCATCAATTTTTTCGGGTGTGAGATTTTTACGAATATCTTTGACTTCATCGGCGTTTGCACATTGGCCAATTAGAAAATCTTCACGCAATGTTTCACCAGGTGGAATGTCTAGAATAACTTGAACAAGACCAGCACAGTCTGAACCAAAGCCGCCTTCATTATTTGGGCTCCAGCCAAAATGGATTTTAGGAGTATTCAAGCTAAAGTCATTGCGAGTAAATCTATCACGGTATCCACAGCCAGCGGTAAAACGATTCAAGGAAAAAATATACCCTTTGTAGCGGTCTGTTCGTGCTTTGGATGAGCGGTTGGTAACCAGAACGCCACCCATTTCTGGGATAACTTCACTGGAGTTAATCGCATTCACATATTCGCTATCTGCGGTGAGGCCAGAAAGATCAAATCCTGTATAGGCAAACAAAGAAATACGGCGCGGTTTGTCAGAACGGTTTTTAACGTTAACGGTCCAAATGGCAGCAGGTAAGTTGCGTGGAACAAAGGTCCGATGGTTTACATGTAGATCTAAGCAGTCGCTACTGACTTCTGTTTTTGCTGCGTAATAGCGGCATTTTCTATTTTCAACAGGCATGGGAGCTGGTTCACCCCATGGACAAAAAACTTCTCCGCTGTCTTCATCGCGGAGATACAGATAGGTACAGTCCCAAGAAATAATACGACAGATATTGCCGTCTGCATCACGGACAAAACCTTGGCCATCACCAATATTACTAACTTCCCAAAGGAATTCATGTTCACCAACATCATTGTAGTGGAAGTTACGCCACTTACGAGGTGGGTCTTGGGTTAATTCAAAACAACCCTCTTCGGCAATAAAACGACCATAATCTTGTATGTTTTTCATGCAGAGAGTCTATAATGTAAACAGAGCGCTGTCTATAGACAGCGCTCTGTTGTTTATGGATAATCCTACGGTTGCTTCTTGTTCCGGGTTCTGTCCAGAAGAGCTCTATACCAAGGTAGGGGTTGAGTTAAGTAGTGGTGAAACAGGCAAGAATTCTTGTAGTGGGCGAACACTGTAGGTGTTTTTCTGTTCTTGACGTATGCCACCAACCAATGCCGCAGCAGCGGCGTGAGTCGTGAAATAAGGGATACCGCGAACGGCGCAGGCGCTACGTATTTTACTTTCGTCATATTGAGCACCGCGATGACTTGGGGTATTAATGACCATCATTAATTCATCTAGATGGTTTAAGATATTATCATCTGAATGCTGAATTTTATCAATGATGGTGACATTTATATCATTGCGTTCAAGGATGAGGCCAGTGCCTGGAGTAGAAATTATTTTTAGGCCAAGGTCATCTATTTCACGTGCAAGTGGAATGATATTACGTTTATCATTATCACGGACGCTAATAAATACTTTGCCGTCTTTCTTCAAGTTATTACCTGCGGCAAGTTGAGATTTGTAGAACGCTTCGCCAAAGGTTGGGGCAGCGCCCATGACTTCACCAGTTGAGCGCATCTCTGGTCCAAGAATGGTATCTACGCCGGGGAATTTATTAAATGGCAAGACACATTCTTTGACCGAGAAAAAATCGGGTAGATAGTTTTCGGTAATACCTAATTGTTGTAAGGTGGCACCAGCTTGAATAAGGCTAGCAATTTTTGCTAGCGGTACGCCTGTTGCCTTGGAGATAAACGGAACGGTCCGAGAAGCGCGTGGGTTGACCTCAATAAGGAAAACTTCTTCGTGACGAATAGCAAATTGTACGTTCATCAAGCCACGTACATCAAATGCATGAGCGAGCTTGGTCGCAATCGCTTTCATACGTTCGGTTAAGCGGCGAGACAGTGAGTATGGTGGAATAACACAAGCAGAGTCACCAGAGTGAATGCCCGCCTCTTCAATATGTTCAAGCATGCCACCGATAATAACTTGTTCACCATCACTGAGGGCATCAACGTCAATTTCTGTGGCGGCTTCTAAGAATTTATCAATGAGGACTGGCGCATCAGGGCTGGCCTGTACTGCGTGTTCCATGTAGTGTTTGAGATCGTTTTGCGTGTAAACAATTTCCATAGCGCGGCCACCAAGTACGAAACTTGGGCGAACCACAACAGGATAGCCAATGCGGCCAGCTTCAACGATAGCTTCTTCTGCACTGCGAGCGATGCCGTTATTGGGTTGGCGTAGACCGAGGTCTTCTAGGATAGCCTTGAATTGCTCACGGTCACCAGCGCGGTCAATATTTTCTGGTGAGGTGCCAATAATAGGCACGCCTTCAGCTTTGAGGCCGATTGATAAGTTTAATGGCGTTTGTCCACCAAACTGAACAATACAGCCCTCCGGTTTCATGACGTGGTTGATTTCAAGCACATCTTCTGCGGTAAGTGGCTCAAAGAATAAATAATCGGAGGTATCGTAGTCAGTAGAAACGGTTTCTGGGTTTGAGTTGACCATGATGGTTTCAAAGCCAGCATCATGTAGGGCGAAGGCTGCGTGGCAGCAACAGTAGTCAAACTCAATGCCTTGGCCAATGCGGTTTGGTCCACCGCCAAGGATCATGATTTTGCGTTTGTCATTGATGCGGGCTTCACACTCATGTTCATAGGTGGAATAATAGTACGGGGTGATTGCAGCAAATTCTGCGGCACAGGTATCGACCAGTTTGTACACTGGGCGTACACCAAGTGCATGGCGTTTTTTACGTAGGCTGACTTCATCAGTTCCAGTAAGGAATGCGAGTGCTTTATCGGAGAAGCCATCACGTTTGGCGGTAAACATTTGCTCAGCGGTAAAGCTGTCGAGCTTGATGCCATTGAGTTGTTGCTCGTGTTCAAAGACCAAGCGGAGGTGATGGAGGAACCAAACATCAATGTTGGTTGCTGCGTGAATCTCTTCAACGGATGCACCAGCAAGGAAGGCATGGCGTAATTCAGTAACACGTTCTGCCGTTGGGCGAGATATGCGTGCAAGAATGTCTTCTTTGCTTTCGCTGGTGTTCAAGTCATCTATGCTTGCAGGGCTGAAGCCAGTGGCGCCTAATTCCATGCCGCGCAATGCTTTTTGGAAGCTTTCACGGAAGGTACGGCCAATAGCCATAACCTCACCAACTGATTTCATTTGATAGCCAAGGGTATCGTCTGCTTCGGGAAATTTTTCAAAAGTAAAACGAGGGATTTTGGTAACGACATAATCAATAGTTGGTTCAAAGCAGGCCGGTGTTTCTTTGGTGATATCGTTTTGTAACTCATCTAAGGTATAGCCAACTGCCAGTTTTGCCGCGAATTTGGCAATTGGAAAGCCTGTTGCTTTAGAAGCGAGGGCAGAAGAACGGGAGACGCGTGGGTTCATCTCAATAACAACCATGCGGCCGTCTTCTGGATTGGTGGCAAACTGAATATTTGAACCACCAGTTTCCACACCAACCTTACGGATGATAGCAAGTGCAGAATCGCGCATGCGTTGATATTCACGATCGGTCAGGGTTTGAATGGGAGCAACGGTGATAGAGTCGCCAGTGTGTACGCCCATAGCATCAAAGTTTTCGATAGAACAGATAATAACGACATTATCTTTCTTATCGCGCATGACCTCAAGTTCGTACTCTTTCCAACCGACTAAGCTTTCTTCAATACTGATCTCGGTTGTACGGGAAGCATGGAGGCCACGCTTGGCAATAATCTCAAACTCTTCTTCTGTGGTACAAAAGCCACCACCAGTACCGCCCATAGTAAATGATGGGCGAATCATGCAGGGCAGGCCAATACGTTCTTTCACTTCGAGCGCATTCTCCCAGCTGGTGGCCATTTCTGCGCGAGCTTGGCCAAGGCCAAGCTCTTTAATAATGTCTGCAAATTGATCACGGTCTTCTGCTCGGTTAATAACTTCGGCATTTGCGCCAATCATTTCAACGTTAAATTCTTCTAGAGTGCCGTTTTCAAAGAGCGAAAGGCCAATGTTGAGCGCTGTTTGACCGCCAAGGGTTGGCAGAATAGCGTCTGGGCGTTCTTTTTCGATAATTCGGCGAACAGCTTCCGGTGTAATTGGTTCAATATAGGTTGCATCAGCCATTTCCGGATCTGTCATGATGGTGGCGGGGTTGGAATTGACGAGAATGATGCGGTAGCCTTCTTCGCGTAGCGCCTTGCACGCTTGGGTCCCAGAGTAGTCAAACTCACAGGCTTGGCCGATAATAATGGGGCCGGAGCCAACTATAAGAATGCTGGAGATGTCGCTGCGTTTGGGCATAGGGTCCTCGGCTCATAAATCGTAGTTTAGCAAATTCCCGAAACGGTAAATGAAAGGTAGAATAGGCAAGCAGGAGCTCTGGCCTAACTTGCGTGATTATCGAGTTTGACGTATAATGACATGGAGGAATGTGAATGCGTGTGATTTTTTGTTGCATATTTTCTTTAAGTATTTGTTTTAACAGTACTTTATGGGCACAGGATGGTAAGCGTTTATCTCCTATTGATGTCTATAGCGTTATTCTTTTGGTGGAAAAAGAGGTTGAGGCAATTCGTCAGGAAGCAGGGGTTTCTGAGCCGTGGCCTATGCACAGAGAGTCTGAAGGTATATTTTACCCCCGTCATGTGTTGCAAAGAAGCTTAGAGCTGTATGCCAAGTTGAATATTTATCGTAGCCATAAAAAGATGGGACCAATCGCTTACCTATCATTTCCAGCACGTCCTATCACACCACAGGAAGTTTATGATTCGGTTTCTCGGTTGTATGGTGAATTGCGTATTGTTCGTGGGGTCAAAATGGACCTGATTGAAGCATTGCGTTATAAGTCAGTGGCGGGTTCAACTATTACCGCAACGAGTAACTATCACTTGTTGCACAGATGTTCCCGAGCAATGGATGCTGTCTTGGGAATTCGTGGTTATACACCAAGTCATGTGTATCATCAGAGCCTTCGCATTTTAGCCAATGCAAAATTTTTACGGCGTAGTCAGGGCTTTAAGATGGATGTCCCTCAGCCAGTGCTTGAGATGGAGCACCATCCCAACCATTCCTTGGAGGTCGCTTATGATTTATTACGGACGATAGCGAGCTGTGAAGCTCATTTGTGGATGAAACCATGTCACATTCCACAGCAACAGCGGCGGACGATTCAGCCCAATGAAGTGTATGATGCCTTGCAAGTTGTTTTAGCAGAACAGCAGCGTATTAAGTATCGACTTGGCTTGGATCGTTATTTTGAAATTGGGTCTGTCGCAGAAGAAAAATCGGATGATGATATTATTCAATGTTTACGTTGGGCTCAGGCCTATATGCCGACATTTTCTATGAAAGTGCCGTTATTTGTGCAAAATCAAAAGAGCCTTATCGCAACGCCAAGTGATGTCTACAACGTGGCGTGTCGCATTCAGGCGCAACTTGAACGTTTACGAGAGGTGCGTGGTATTCGTACCTCACCACGGGCGGTAGAGCGTACTGCCTTACGGGAGCCAAAACATGTCTATCAGAAATTATTGGGGAATTTGAATAAGATTGCACGTTTGCGAGAATTAGAGGGAATTGGGCAAACAGCTGTATTACCCGCGCCATTGCGTGTTATTACTCCCGTCGAAGTATTTGATTTAGTGACCCGTATTGAAAGGGAAGTAGATATTTTAGGTGGTATTATTGATGAAGAATGGAACAAGCAGCTTTTTAAGCAATTACCGAAATACGAAAAAACACCAAGTGATGTTTATGAAGTGATGAGTATTAATGCCTCGCTTTTAGATACCTTGCTTGGCAGTTCCGGATATGCTCCTTCTGATGTCTGGGGACAAGCGTGTTTGGTTGTAAAAGAATTGCGTCTTATTCAAGAATATCTCGGTGTACCGGGCAATGTAGAGAGATGCCTGTTGGAAACAGGAAAAGAACCTTCGGATACTTTGGCTTTATCTGAAAAACTTTCTGCGTTATTTCGGAACGTTCAGCAACGGGCAGGTATGACAAGTGGTTTTGTCTCTAATGGCCCGCCTCTTGATGCAGAAATTACTCCCAATGACGTCTATAATGAAATTGGTATTTTATTGTCAGAAATAGATTCATTTAAAATTCATATGACGCTCTATAGTCGGCCACGTTATACGGTTACTCCCACAAAGATGGTGAAAACACCAAGCCATGTTTGGCAAGAATTGATGACCGCAGAATTACTTATTCAGTTGTTATTGAACACAGATGCTCGCCTTCAGGAGGGAAACTAATGGCTTTAAAGCTGTCTCTTGTTGGTAAATTAACCTTAGTGATTGCCGTTATGCTTTCGTTCCTTTTGGGGTTTGTTATTTGGCTGGAATATTCATCAGCTAAGACCTTATTACTCAAAGAAGCACGAGATGATCTCTCTTCTGTGTTAGAGAACTTATCAGATCGTTTGTATCGAGGAACACAAACTATTGGAGACGATGCGATTCTATTGAGTGAATCGAATGATATTATAGGCCTTTTCCGAGCAATAAAAATGGGAGGTTATGACGATGAAGAAAATATGACCTCAAATGGGTATAAGCGAGAGCTTGAAAAAACTTTTTCTTCTATCATTCAATCAAAAGACTATCAGCAAATTCGTTTAATTAATTTGCAAACAGGTATGGAAATGGTGCGTGTTGATGGTGTTCATGGAAAAAATAAAGAAATTCATGCACATGTGAATCGTGAATTGCAAAATAAATCAAAAGAACCGTATGTACTGCGAGGGGCAGAGCTTGTTTCCAAAGAGCTTTTTGTTTCCAGTATTAATCTTAATAGGGAACATGGGAAAATTGAAACACCGTGGAATCCAACTCAGCGATATGTTTCTGCGGTGTTTGAAGATGATCAACGAGTTGGCTTAGTCGTTATTAATACGCGAGCACAATCTCTTATTGATAACATTGTCTCGATTGATCGATTTACTTGCACATTGATCAATAATGAAGGGGGGATTATTAATGCCTCAGATGTTGGTTTAAATTGGGGATTTGAATTTAATAACTATCATGATGCGGATACAGAAATGCCACAGGCCTGGATTGCTCTTCAGCAGGATGATAATGTTGTTCACTGGAACCCAGAACAGGAAGTTGTTCAAGCTGCTCAGCGAGTGTATCTTTCAGCTACGCAGACGGATGAATACGTAGGAGTAGTGGTTGCGGCAAAAGAGGCTGATATTTTTGCAACGGTGAGTTATCTACTTGAACTATCAGTATTGACGGTTGTTATTGCTGTGCCATTGGCGTGCTTGTTTTTGGCATTACTCATACGACATTTCGTTTCTCCTATTGTCACGCTTACTCATCAGGTTGAGCGTATTCATGCAGGTGACTCAGATGTGAATATAGAGATGAAGGGAAGTGACGAAGTTGGTCGACTAGGACAAGTTTTTGGTGAGTTGATCCAATCTTTGCAACATCAACATTTAGAGTCTTTGGGGTTAGTAGAGAAAATCCAATCATTTAATGCGAATTTAGAGCACGAAGTGGAGCGGCGTACTGAAGAACTACAAATTAGTGAGAAAAAAGCACAGGAAGCCTTAACCGTTCGAGGTCAGTTTTTAGCTTCTATGAGTCATGAAATACGAACACCAATGAATGCGGTTATTGGTATGGCTCAACTCCTACAAGATAGTTCATTAGATGTAGAACAACAAGATTGTGTTACAACACTACAAACTTCTGCCGAGTCATTGTTGACTATTATTAATGATGTGCTCGATTTTTCCAAAATGGATGCGGGGAAATTAGAGTTGGATGTTCATCCATTTGATGTATGTGCACTTATGGATGAAGTCGTAAATATTCTATCTTTTAAATCGAAAGAACGTAATAACGAATGCGTTATACAATTACCAGAAAACCGTCGCGTTTGTGTGGATGGAGATAAAGGTCGTTTACGTCAGGTTCTTATCAACCTTATGACCAATGCTTTGAAGTTTTCTGAAAAAGGTAGAGTTACACTACGGTGTCTTATTTTAGATGAGAATGACACTTCTATAAAAATCCGTTGCGAGGTTGAAGATAATGGCATAGGTATACCAGAATCTGCTCAAAGCAGATTGTTTAGTTCATTCATGCAAGTGGATGCATCGACCACACGTCAACATGGTGGTACAGGCCTGGGATTAGCGATCTCGAAGCAGATTATTGAGTTAATGAATGGTACGATTGGCTGCATGAGTACCGAAGGGGTTGGGAGTACATTCTTTTTTGAGGTGTGGATGCCAAAGTTGACTGATACAGAAGTTCTGGAGAAACCGGGTGTTATCAGTGGTATTCAAGAATCTGTTTCGATGCCAGCTGAGGTGCGAATTTTAGTGGCGGAAGATAATCTTGTGAATCAAAAACTAATAAAAATGATGCTGGCGAAGCTCGATTATTCGGTAGAAATTGTAGAGAATGGAGCCTTGGCGGTTACCGCAGCTCAAGAATCACGCTATGATTTTATTTTTATGGATTGGCAAATGCCAGTGATGGATGGTATTCAAGCGACGAAAGCCATACGTGCATTTGAAATGAGTGAACATGGAAGTCAAAATCACGCCATTATTATAGCAATGACAGCAAATGCCATGTCGGGAGACCGTGAAACCTGTCTTGATGCTGGTATGGATGATTACATTGCTAAACCTATTCGGAAAGATGGGTTGCAGGGTATTATAAACAAATGGATATAAATATCTTTAATTGATGTTAAGAGCGAATAACGGCTGTATTCGCTCAATAATTGAGCTTGCTCCCTAAAGGGGGTATATACGCTCGTGTAGTCCATTCAATTTACTCGCTCAAGGCCTAAGGGCCGGGAGAGCAACATGTCTCAAGAAACCGTAGAACTTGATTCCGTCATCGTTCGTTTTGCCGGTGATTCTGGCGATGGAATGCAGCTGGTTGGAAGCCAGTTTTCCGTTGCGTCAGCTATTGCTGGAAACGATTTGTCCACCTTACCAGACTATCCTGCAGAAATTCGCGCTCCGGCGGGGACAGTGTATGGCGTATCCGGCTTTCAAATTCAGTTCTCCCATGGGAAGACACTGACTCCGGGTGACCATCCGGATACTTTGGTGGCCATGAACCCAGCTGCGCTCAAAACGAATGTGAGCACACTAAAAGCTGGTGGTACTATCATTGCGAATGCAGACGCGTTTACTGAACGTAATATGAGCATGGTTGGCTATGAAACGAATCCGCTTGAAGATGGCAGTCTAGAAGACTATAGTCTCATTGCTGTGAAAATGACTTCTCTAACTGTGGAAGCGGTTAAAGAAAGTGGGTTGAAAGGTAAAAACGCACGTCGTTGTACTAACTTTTTTGCATTGGGTCTGATCTGTAGCTTGTACGGTCGTCCATTGGATGCGACCGAACAGTTTATTGATGCAAAATTTGCTGGCAAACCAGAAATTCAACAAGCAAACACTTTGGCCCTGAATGCTGGTGTTGCGTATGCAGAGTCTACAGAAGCCTTAAGTGTGCATTACCAAATTAAGCCAGCTGAACTTGATCCTGGTCTTTACCGTTCGATAGAAGGTAATAAAGCGTTGGCTTATGGGTTGGTTACAGCGGCAGAAAAAAGTGGCTTACAGTTAGTGCTTGCTAGCTATCCAATTACTCCTGCGACAAGTATTTTAGAAGAGCTGGCGGCTCTTCGTCACATGGGCGTAAAAACATTACAAATGGAAGACGAAATCGCAGGTATTGGTGCAGCTCTTGGCGCATCATGGGCGGGTTCGCTTGGTGTTACCACAACTTCTGGTCCTGGTGTCTGTTTAAAGAGTGAATTTATTGGTCTTGCTTTAATTGTTGAGTTGCCACTGGTTATTGTTGATGTTCAACGTGGCGGCCCCTCAACAGGTCTCCCAACAAAAACAGAACAATCGGATTTGATGATGGCAATGTATGGCCGTCATGGAGATTCCTCCATTCCTATTATTGCAGCAAAATCTCCATCGGATGCTTTTGATTGTGCGATAGAAGCAACACGGATTGCCACCAAATACATGACCCCTGTCTTTTTGATGACAGATGGGTATATAGCAAATGGCGCAGAACCATGGTCTATCCCGAATCCGAAAGATATTCCAGAGATCCCAGTTGTACAACATACAGACCCAGAAACATTTCAGCCATACAAACGTGACCCACTAACTTTGGCACGCCCGTGGGCTGTTCCAGGTACGCCAGGCTGCGAGCACCGTCTTGGTGGTCTTGAAAAAGAAAATATTACTGGTGATGTTTGCACTGAGCCAGAAAACCATGCGCTTATGACAAAACTTCGTCATGATAAAGTAGAAGGTATTGCTCGTGATTATCCAGCGCAACAGATTGAAGGTGTTGCCGATTCTGATCTTCTTGTGGTCAGTTGGGGTTCAACCTATGGCTCTGTGTCTCAGGCAGTAGAAGCGGTTAACCATGATGATACAGACAAGACTGTTGCTCATGTGCACTTGCGCTACATTAACCCGTTACCAGCCGACCTTGGTGAGATAATTAAAGGTTATAAAAAGGTTATTGTTCCAGAAGTAAATAATGGTCAATTCGTTCATATTCTTCGTGATAAATATTTAGTTGATGCCCAATCATTTGCTCGTGTTTATGGTCGCCCCTTGGCCATTGACGAATTGAGAGATGAATTTATCAGTGTTTTATCTACCACGAAAGGAGCTAAGTAATGAGCACAGACCCAAGCGCACTCACACGTAAAGACTTTACTCCAAACCAAGACCTTCGTTGGTGTCCTGGCTGTGGAGATTATTCTATCCATTCCATGTTGTTGAGCGTTTTGCCAACCATGGGTGTACCCAAAGAAAAAATCGTTATTGTTTCAGGTATTGGCTGTTCTAGCCGTTTCCCATATTATGTGGACACCTACGGTTTTCATACTATTCACGGTCGTGCGGCAACAGTTGCTACTGGCTTAAAGGCAGCAAATCCAGACTTGAATGTTTGGCTGATCACCGGTGATGGTGATGGTTTGTCTATTGGTGGTAACCATACTCTTCACTTATTGCGTCGTAACTTAGACATCAATGTGATTCTGTTTAATAATGAAATTTACGGTCTTACCAAAGGTCAATATTCACCAACCTCTACCAAGGGTCTCAAAACCAAAACCTCACCAATGGGCTCTATTGAACAACCTATGCGCCCATGTGCCTACGCTATTGGTGCTGGTGCAAACTTTGTAGCGCGTACTACCGATAAAAACCCAAAACACCTTAAGGCAACTTTAGAGCGAGCTGCTGGTCATAGTGGTGCTTGCTTCATTGAGGTTTTGCAAAATTGCGTGATCTTTAATGACGGTGTACATTCTGAAGTAACAGATAAAGACAAGGCCGCTAACAACCAATTAGTGTTGAAGGCTGGTGAGCCATTATGTTTCGGTGAAAATAATGAAAAAGGTATCATGCTCGACGGCTTTGATCCGAAAGTGGTCGATGTATCACAAGCTGGTGAAGATAACCTGCTACGTCATGACCCGACGATTGAAGACATTGGTTATGCATCGATGCTCAGTCACTTTTCATTGCCAGACTTCCCTGTACCAATGGGTGTTTTCCGTCAAACTGATACGGTGACATATGATAGTATGATTCAGCAACAAGTTGAAGTTGCTAAAGCGAATCGTTCAGACAATTCGCTTGAAGAATTATATACCGGATTTAGCAAAGCTTCTACGTGGGAAGTTGAATAACAGACGGTATTTTTTCAAATATCAGATAAAAAGGCCCGCTGGTAACCAGTGGGCCTTTTTATTATCTATCTACGGTTCTCGTTTATTGTTTGAGAAATAAAACTTTTCCGGAGAGTGTACTTATAATGATATTCCCATCACGATTCACACAGAGGCCATTATCAATAGGTTCGTCAGGCAATTGCACAGACCAGATCTGTTCGCCACTAGCCCGATCATAAGCGTGGAGAGTAAATTCTGTCGCTTGTGGTATGGCTGCATACTGTTTGCCCGCGAGACCGTTGACTACGAGAGCACAGTTGTGGGTCAGGACCATGGACCGAACAAAATTAAATGGTTTTTTGTCTGTAGTACGCCATTGCTTCATAGCAAAGTCGGCTATTTTTTTGTCTTTTTTACTTTTTCCAAAATATGCTCTTTGTTTTTTCTTTTGTCCCCAGAGTGTATCTTTTTCAGCGGTAATCGTTTCCGTAATGATCGGCAGGGCACTGCTTATATCCCAGCTTTCAATGCCACTTTCTTTGCGCACCCAATTATGAACGATGGCGGTGGTATTATCCCATGCAGGCATGGTGTTCGAGTCACTGAAAAGCCATTCTGGATACTTAACGCTGTGGTCATCTTTGATGAGACCGAAGGCACAGGAGCCGCCTTTTTGACTACCGTTAATCCATTCATGCGGGTCAGAAAAGAGGGGGTTGCCACCGTGGATGACAAAGGTGTTAGCAATAACGCCAATTTCTTGCCCTCGGCGTACGGGGTCATAAACATTTCTGCTAAAATA
Source organism: Planctomycetota bacterium (assembly GCA_016745075.1). GTDB lineage: Bacteria > Planctomycetota > UBA11346 > UBA11346 > UBA11346 > JADGDD01. The sequence continues at coordinate 188,090 of JADGDD010000006.1, forward strand.
ACCAGGTATAGTAAAGGCGCCAGTTTCAAGATTATAACCAGCAGGAGAACAGGCATTACCGCCAGCAAGCCAGAGGGTATTATTGCTAATAGTTAATTGCCCCATAGCAGAAGCACCTTTACGGCTGACTGGGTCTGCAAAACAAGAGCTATCATTCACCCATTTGACAGCCCCAGTGTGCGCATCGAGAGCGCAAACAGTAGTGCCATCTCTATCAATAATGCCAGCTGCCGCATAGATAATACCATTTTCAATCAGTATGCCGCTGGTAACTGGCCAGGCATCGCTGAGTGTACCATAGAGTTGAATACGGCGTTGGTAGGGTGCTACTTTATGCTGCCAGATAAGTGCCCCTGTATCGCTATTGAGTGCGTAGATATATCCATCTCCACTGCCAGCATACAGAATGCCATCGGCAAAGCTTGGGCTTGAATAGATACGGCCACCACTGTGAAATTGCCAAACAAGCTTACCGTTATCAGTATAGCAATGGATGGTACCTGTGCTGTCGCCAAAGAAAATATGTTGTTGAATCGCTATTGCTGCGTTTGGTCGAGCACCAATATTTTGGGTCCACGCAAGGCTTGGCGCACTGGCTATGCTTACCGTACTGGATGCCGAGCGGCTGTTGTTACCACGATAGCATGGCCAGTCAGTATCGTCATTGCGAAGGGCTCCGGCTTGGGCAGTGCCCGCAACAGGGGTTTGTGTTAGATCTGTATGAGGGAAATTTTTCGGAACGGAGCAGACAGCCATTACTCCACGTAGAGTATAATTACACGAACAAGTGTAAGGCGTGTAATAAACAAGACCATGAGCTGGAATACAGTTCTGCCAACAGCCGCTACGATTGGAGGTATCAGCCACAGGGACTTGCCGAGTAAAATCATAGACCATGCCTTGTCGTCCGAGGATGCCTGCTTTGGTGACAACTGGTGTACCGCAGCCCATGCCTGTTGGCGGTGCTTTTTCCTGAGCGTTTCCCGTTTGTGCCTCTACATAACTGGCATTTTTTGTGCCAAGGAAGAGTTGCTCATTATGCCAAAATGAATGGATGATGTCTTTTTTTACTGCTTTGTTCCAAAGTATTTGACCGTCAGTTGTGGAGAGCGTTACCACATGTTTTTGTTTTTTCGTATGAATGACTAAAACATCTGCTGTCGCCATAATGCCTGGATGGGTTCCTTGCAGTGCATGTATCTTTCCACCATTCATAGTGAGCATCAACTCTTTCAATTCTGTGCTGGTATTTTCCCAAAGTTGAGAGCCGTCTGTCAGTGATAGTGCTCGTACTGAGCCATTTCGCTCGCCACAATAGACCGCATTGTTGGCAATGGCTAACAAACGTGAATCAATACCCGTTTGTTCGTAGCACCATTGCTCTGTACCATCTACATCAAAGGCGCAGAGATGTGTTCCAGCGCCCCATTGCAGAGCTCCTGTTTCATCGGTAATATTTGCAATATATTTAGGTTGTTTTGCTGGGCGTGCGAGTGCAGTGCTGTCGTCTGGACCAGAGAGAACAATGAGTTGGTCTTTGTGTTTTCCTATCCATTTGCCATGACTTGGTAAGGTAATTCGACGTATTTCTTTTCCGCTCTGTGCCTCAAAAACTAAAACAGCATTCTGCTCTAATAAATAAAACGTATTACCATCGGCTACGGCAACAGAACCAGCCACCGGATTGTTTTCTGGCAATGGGCGTTTCCAGAGTTGTATTCCATTGTAAGCGTTTCTTACAATAAGTGTATTGGTATAAGGTTCCTGTAATAAATTCATACCAAACATTGGGTGGTAGGTGAAACCGCTCAAAGTGTAAATATAGCCACCGGAGACAAGGTTAATGCAGGGTTGTGGGCCACGATAGGGCAGGTCTACCCATTGTGTTGCAAAGGGCCATTGTACCTGCGTATCTGTAGAAACTGGATTATTATCTGGGCTATGAAACCAATGACCATAGTCATCTGTTTCTGGTTCCTCAAGGCCAATGGCCACGACAGTTCCAGTTTTATCATAGGCTTGTGCACCGGGCCGTAATATCCTTTGTAATTCTGTAGCAGGAATGCTTTTCGCAGAGGGCATAATTACTATATCCGCATAATTATCGGCTAGTGGAATAGTATCGGCATGACCATATTCAATAAAAAAAGCGGTATTCAATAAGCCTTGGGTAACAGCTTGTGCTCGAAGTTCAGCAATGTAAGAGCGATCTTGAACAAGTAATTGCACGCGCATCCCATCGAACCCTGCAAGCGCAAAGGCGTTTGCACTGTCATCAAGGACTAGTGCAAGACCAGCTTGACGCTGTAAATGATTGTGAGCGTCTTCAGCGACAGAAGCAGAGAGTTGCACGCTACAACACGTGAAGAAAAAAAAGAATAGCAGAAAAGTGCGTAGCATAAGAAACCTCAAGGGGAGCTAGAGAAGGATAAGTGAAAGAATGAAAATGGCAGTCATTGTTCCGATGCCTTGAAAGAGAGTGCCAAGCGAATGGGTGCGATAAGCAGTTGCAACATCCATGCCGCCAAATTGGGAAACGACCCAAAAATAACTATCGTTGGCATGAGATATAGTCATAGCACCAGCTCCTGTAGCCATAACCGCAAGAATAGTTCCAATATCACTATTCAGACCAAGACTTGCAAGCATAGGAGCGATTAAAGCGCTGGTCGTTACGAGTGCAACTGTGGATGAGCCTTGTGCGGTTTTAAGAGCGGCGGCAATAATAAAAGGTAGAAAGATACCAAGGTTCATATCACCAAGTATTTTTCCGAGTTCGTCACCAATACCAGTTGCTTTCAGCATGGCCCCTAATGCACCGCCCGCACCAGTAATCACGATAATACTGGCAGCAGCAGTAATCCCCGAGCTACTGAGGTCACTCAGTGCTGTAATGCGTGTGCCAGAGAGTAAGGGTAAGCAGCAAGCCAAGCCAATGCAGAGTGCATTTAAGGGTTTACCAATAAAACGAATCGTTTCTGTAACAGCACCATCAGCAAAAGGATTTACTGTTAAGTTGGCAATACTGCCAAGAGCAATGAGAAGAATTGGGATAAGAATGGGAGCGAATGCAGCTAAGACCGATGGACGTACGGAGTTGGTAGTTTCTTCAATATGCAGTGTTTCATCTGAAAGATCTTCTACAGGTGCTGTGGTAGTGAGGCCAATAACGCGGCCCCAGAGAATTCCAATGGTTACGGGTACAATCGCAATACCAAGCCCCATCAGAATAATAAGCCCGAGCTGACCATCTATACCCAGATTTGCTGCTGCGGCTATAGGGCCAGGGGTTGGTGGAACCAAGGTGTGGGTGGCATAGAGACCACAGGCAAGAGAAACGGTTAGTCCATGTGGAGAGACACTGCAACGTTTGGCTAAAGAGCGGCGTAGAGACGAAAGAATGACAAAGCCAGAATCACAAAATACCGGAATAGAAACCATGCTGCCAATGAGCCCCATGGCCAGTTCTGGACGTTTATCACCAACCATTTTGACAACAGTATCGGCCATAGTGAAGGCCGCGCCGCTTTTTTCGAGTATGGTACCGATGATTGTTCCCAATAGAATAATTAACCCAATAGACCCGAGTATCTTACCAAAACCACCAGCAATAATGCTATCTATATCAGTGAGAGGGAGGCCAGTTGCAAGGCCAATACCATAACAGGCAATCAGTAAGGCTAAGAAAGGGTGCAGTTTGGTAACGCTGGTGGCCAAGACGATAAAGGCAATGGCAGCTAGCAGAATAAAGATAAGCATGAATGTTCCTTCCACAGACTATAAGAGTGAACGAGAATCTAATCACATAGTATTTTGCATAGCTGTCTGGGCTGCCGTTATTAATGTCCAATGATTTGATTTGCGAATAAATTGATTACAAATATGCATGAATAATATCGTAGAAAGACCTGTTTTGCTAAATATCTTGAATACTTTGGTTCTCAATCAGGCTACCGTGCTTCATTATTCTTCGGGAGTGCTCTATGTTTTCGACTCAATCTTATCTTGCCGCCTTGTTCTTGTCTCTTGGTATGCTCTTTATGGGGGGCTGTGGTGGAGGTGGCGGCAGTGATGGTGGGGCTACTCCGGCAACAAGCCATACCAATGTAACCACAACAGGATCTGGAGTGGCTACTCCAGAAAGTGCAGATTTAAGTACTCTTTCGTCTGTGGGAACAGATGGCACTTTGGACTTTAGTGCAGGTACGACGTTCACGGATAGCTTGGAAGTTGGTCAGATATTGATAATGGGTGTGACCCCACAGACTCCCAATGGCTATTTATGTAAAGTGGAGAGCATCACCACAGCACAAGACGGCAGTTTGTCGGTTGGTACAAGTGCGGCATCGGTAAAAGATGCTTTTGACGAACTAGATGTTCATACGGGAGGCCAGCTTATGGGGTTTGCTGATGGTACGACAGCGCTTGGTAGCATGTCCACATATGAAGATATGGTTGCAGATATAGGGGAAGACCCGTTCGGCAAGTATGTTGTTCCTGCTGCGGATACCGTGCAAGCAGATCCAGTTGTCCAAGTAAAACCCAATACGCGAGTTATTCATTCGGCTGTACTCGGAGATAGAGTTATAGCAGCATTAACCATAGATGCGTCTACTGACCTCTTCTATAAACTGCCAGTAGATCCTTATGTTTTATATGACAAAGATGGTGACCACTCTTCAACAAATGACCAAATTCGTTTAGAAGGAACTCTGTATATTTTATTATTGCCAGAAATACGCATTGATACCAAAACAGATAGTGCTCGTATCGCGTTTACTGGGCGGGTGAATGGTAAGATAGACATTGTTGCTGAAGCCGGTGTAGAGGCAACGAAAGAATTTGATTTAATAAGTACGCCGATTCCACTTGGGAAATTTGCTGTAGGGCCGGTTATTATTACTCCAGAATTTTCTTGTAAAATTGGTGTAGCAGGAACGGGTACTGTCAAAGCAACGGCTGGTATAAAAGTATTTAATAAACTAGATACAGGAGTAACGGTAACGAAAGGGGCTGTTGATTCCTGGACCAATACAAAGTTTGATGCAAAATTTTCCGAACCAACTCTTGAAGCAGAAATGTCTTTAAAGGGGTACTTAAAACCAAAAATAGAATTTAAAATATGGCAATTTGATGGTGCTTATGCAAACATACAACCGTATGTACAGCTAGACGTGAAACCACAAAATGCAAAACGTGTTGAATTAACATGGGGAACTGATGTTAATGTCGGCATTGATACCAAATGGTTTGGCAGCAATGATGTTATGTTGCCCGAAACAAAGATAGTTGGTTTAACCCCACGAGCCTTGTGGACGGTAGGCCAGCCACAATTTATTGTTGAAAATATGGATGGTCGCATTCCTCCCGGTAGTGTTGCCTATGGAGATACTGTCACCGTGGATTGGCACATAAAAGACTACTTACCATCTGTAACTCCAGCTCCGTGTATTTGTTGGGGTGTCTCAGAAACAGATGCGGGACTTGTGAATACTGTTGTTTCTAGCTCAGTAACAGCAGATGGTCTTACCAAATACACCAGTACCTTTACTCCAAATTTCCTTGGAGAGGTTTACATGAAACCACAAATAAAAGATTTATTAGCGGGCACTAAGCAGCCTACAACATTTTATCCAATCACCGTAAGCGGTGAAGCAGGTACTGTTGGTTTATCTGCCAGTTCCGTGAGTGTTAGTGAAGGTACAGGGAGTGTCGTTATCTCTCTAGAGCGTACAGGCGGTGCTATTGGCGCAGTGAGTATTGATTATAGCTGTACAGATGGAACGGCAGATTCTAATGACTATACCGCTCAAAGCGGAACGTGTTCATGGGCTCATGGTGAATCTGACACCAAAACAATCACAATTCCTCTTACAGATGATGGAACTGTTGAGTCAGCAGAAACCTTTACTATTTCACTCAGTAACTTGGCGGGTATTAGCTCAGCAGTTCTTGGCACCGCAAGTGAAACGGTTACTATTACAGATAACGATGGGCCAGGAATTGTGAGTTTATCCGCAGCACAAGTTGCTGTTGATGAAGGTGGTACGGTAACTCTTTCTGTTACACGGACCGGTGGTGATGTTGGTGCAGCAACAGTCGCATATTTGGCGAGTAGTGATACCGCTATTTCTGGAACAGACTTTGAGGCAAGTAGCGGTGTTTTGTCATGGGCTAACGGTGAGTCTGATACTAAAACGATTACGGTTGTCGTAACCGATGATGATGATAGCGAAACCTCTGAAACCTTTGCTATTACCTTGAGTGCGCCAACTGTGGTGAGCCTTGGTTCACCAAGCCTAGCTGTTGTGACCATAGCTGAAAGCGATCAAGAAATTAATATGACTGGCACATGGACGGCACCAGATGAAGACCCAGCCAAGCCATTAATATTGGTTCTTACTCAACCGAAAGGCAGCACCAACGTTGCCGGAACTTACACCTCTGAAAGCTTCAACGGAACCTATGCGGGTAGTTTTTCTGATGATACAACTATTGCGGGTACCATTCTCTTGGAAAATGGTATTGGCCGTATTGAAACCCCATCTATGACGGTCAGTGGTAATGGTGCAGGTTCAACCATGTCAGGTGCGTATACCATCTACAATAGTACGGGTAATGAAATGGATTCAGGAGTACTTGTCTTCACCAAGCAATAAAAAAGTATGTGACAGGCGGTAACAGTGCTCGTATAGTTCTTGAGAGCCTATGAACCCAGTGACCGCCGCCATTCATGCTACGCTTAACGGCAACCGCGATGCTTATCGTATCGTGGTTGAATCTGAGCAAGCTATGTTATTTGCTTACGCGTCTCTACGTCTTCCAGATAAAGAGCTGGTTGAAGAAGCTGTTCAGCAAACGTTTATTGCGGCATGGGAACAACTCGCTGATTTTGATAAAGCTCGTGACCTTGGTGTTTGGTTACGGGCTATTTGTTTTTATAAAATTAAAGCACTGTTAAAACGGCGGCAACTTGATGGACATAATCGCCGTACTGCAACTGAGCGCCTTCAGCAATTGATTGTACAAGCGGCAGCAGAACGTTTAGATGCAGAAGAACAACACGATGCCAGTGCTCGGCGTGCAGATCATTTACAGGCTTGTTTGGATAATTTGGCAGAACAGGCACGTACATTAGTAGAATTACGGTATAACGAGGGTGCAAAATCACAGCAAATAGCCGAAACTTTAGAGCGTACGCCATCTTGGGTTACTACCACTTTAAGTAGAGTCCGTAAGCAATTAAAAGTATGCATAGAGCAGCGAGAAGTACAGGCATGAACGATCAGGAGCGAGCAGCACTGATAGAACGCTTTCTTGAAGGTGGGTTATCTGATTTCGATACAGAGCGCCTGTGTACAGAACTAGAAAACACTCCAGCTCAACTGAACGAACTGTTGGATCAAAGTTGTATGCACCAGCGTTTATCGGTCGAATATGCTAGCAGAACAATTGATGATGCTGTTATGAATGCCTTACAATCTCGGCCAGAGCAAGAAGCTTTCCGTCAGCGTGTGCTCACATCTTTGCCACGTAGAAAACATTGGTTATCAGCGGTCGTCCTGATTGCTGCATCTTTACTGGTAGCCGTGGTGCTCAGTCGTCAGTTTTTTGGTATGCGGGCAAGTGCATATGTGAGTGGCCAGAGTGTCTGCGTTTGGCGTGGAGAGAGCTACATGCCTGTAACAGTGCTCAACGTGGGTGATCGTGTTGAGAGTGGTGAAGAGACAGCTCAGATCACCTTACATGATGGCAGTCTTATTACATTGGAGCCGCAGACACAGCTTGTGTGTCAGTCTTTGGGGCAAGCGGCTATTCTATTATTGAAACAAGGTTGCTTGGAGGCGACCATCACACCACAACAGCATTCTTTTGCAATTCATACACCTGCACTGCATGTATCCGTACTTGGGACGCATTTTACTGTTGTTCACCAGAATCAGACTAGCTTTGTTCATGTGCATGAGGGGCGAGTGGCTGTCGCTGATGATGATGAACAGCAGGCGATTGAACTCGTCAGTGGAGAATCCGCTTCAGTGTTGCAGGGAAAGCTTATAGGACTTGGGCAGTGGACTGGTACGATGGAGGGTTTTGGTGAGAAACTCCTGTGTCATTTAGATTGGGCCACCAACGATCCCGTTTTAGAACATTTTCGTTTTTATGATCGGGTTTCACTGAATAACAAAATGGTATTACGCTCACGTTTCCATGAAAACGGTGTCGCTATCGATGTGCGACATGATCTAGATAAAATAGCTCTGTTTACATTTGATAAGGATTTAACCATTCATGTACGTTTTAAAATGAACAAGCGGGGTGATGTGACTGTTCGTTTACGAGATCATAATACTGATGGTCGTTCTATTTACAGTATCATTCCATTAGAGCAGATTCACCAGGGTGTTTGGCAAACAGTCAGTCTTCCTATGGATACTTTTATTGAATCGAGGAGTTCTAAGAGAACAGAACATTTTCCGAATTATTTCATTGGCCGTCCATGTCGTGCATTGCGTTTTAAAGTATTTGATCGAGAAGCAGAACTTCTTGTTGATCGTTTTTGGGTAACGAAGTGATGATTGTATGAACAATGAAAAACACGAAGTATATAAAAAACGCCCGTCTGAATAATCAGACGGGCGTTTAATAATAATATATGTTTTTCGCTTATGGTAGTGGTTGTGGGTTTTGAGCTGTGTGTGGGTGCTCAGAGCCAGCGTAAACTTTTAGTTTCGCAAGCATTTCGCGGCCCATTTGGTTTTTAGGGATCATACGGCGAACAGCATTACGGAAAAGTTGATCTGGGTGTGTAGCGCGCAAACGGAGGAATGGAGTGTACTTCATACCGCCAATGTAACCAGTGTGGTGATGGTATACTTTGCTCAGTTCTTTGGTGCCACTCAAACGAATGTTTTCAGCGCCAGTAACGACAACGTAGTCGCCGCAGTCAACGTTTGGGCTATAAATTGCTTTGTTTTTGCCTTGCAAAACGCGAGCAACTTTAACAGCCAAACGGCCAAGGATTTGTTCAGAAGCGTCAACGTGATACCAATCATGTTGAACAGTTTGTTTTGTAGCGAATGTTGTTGTCATGAGAATCTCTCAGTAAGAAAACGCGTATGGAAGCGCGAGTAAAAATGAAGTAATTTATGTAAGACCAGTGTTCATTAGCGTTTAAGTTAGGTGCAACGGGGGCTGTCGGCACCAACGAAGAACACAAAGTCCCATTGGGGGGCGCAACCTAGTGTATGCTGCCTCTCAGTCAAGGCTTATGATGCACTTTATGGGCCTAGCGTTCAGCATTCAGGTCGTCATTCATTGCTTCTAAGGCAGCACGGGCAGCACCGGCCCAATCGTCATCAGCCCAGCCTTCTTGCTGCCAAGCGGCAAGTATAGCGCGCGAGGAGTTGATAAGCAGGCCGGTGCCATCACTGCGTTGTCCTGCAAGGGCATCAGCAGCCGTGCCGCCTTGAGCACCATAACCAGGAACAAGGAAGAGGGTGTTTGGCATCAATGTACGCAGTGCTTGTGCTTCTGCTGGCCAGGTTGCGCCAACCACCGCGCCAACGTCTGTTAAGCCGCAGGCACCTTCTCGGCCACTGCCCCACTGATGAACCAGTTTTGCCATTGCGTGCATAACCTGCTCATCTCCACATTTTTGCCCCTGTAGGTCAGCGCTGGAAGGGTTAGAGGTTTTAACAAGAACAAAAATGCCGGTTTCTGATTGTGGATCTAAGAATGGTTCTATGCCATCGGAACCAAGGTAGCCATTTACGGTTAGCCAATCACTGCGCCATGCATTTTCGCAAGTACTGTCATCGCCAAGCCCAGGAGCAGTACCAAGCCATGCTTGTTGATAATGAGCAGCAGTGGAGCCAATGTCGTTACGTTTGCCATCGAGAATAATTGGAATGTTAAGCGCACGTGCGTGAATAAGGCTTTCTTCAAGGGCTTGCATACCAGCTATGCCGTAAGCCTCATAGCAAGCTACTTGTGGTTTAATAGCTGCGCAGTGACCTGCAACCGCCTCAAGGATGGAACGGTTAAATAAGGAAAAGGCAGCGCCAACTGCCTGTGGAGTATCACCGTGTTCAGCAAGACAGCGTTGCTTGACGGTTGATGGAATAAGATGTGGGCGTGGGTCCAGTCCAATGCAGGCAATGGAGTGATTGGCTTCTATCTGTGCTTGAATTTGGTCGGCTATATGCATGGGCGAAAGTGTGCTTGGGCCACGGTTTTGGCAAGTGGCGCTTGGCTCTGCTCTAGACACCTCTAATCTGAACGCATGAAGACAACGCCATGGTGGGACGAGGCTTTCCAGCAGCATTACCTAGCGATTTACGCGCACAGAGATGACCAGAGTGCAGTCGAAGAGATAGCCGGTGTCTTACCTCGTATACAGGCGCAGTCTGGCCCTGTATTGGATGCGTGTTGTGGCAATGGTCGCCATCTTGCAGCTTTGCGAGCAGCAGGTTTGCCCGCTTGGGGCTTTGATTATAGCCATGATTTATTACGGGTAGCGGCAGCTCGTCCAGAAACCGCAGGTTATGTGTTTCGTAGTGATGTCCGTGCTCCTGCTATTGGAACAGGCTGGGGGGCAATCACCTTATTTTTTACCGCCTTTGGTTATTTTGATGATGAACAAAATGCGCGTACTTTAGAGGGGCTTGCTCAAGCTTTACGGCCAGGCGGTTTATTGTTAATAGATGTACCAAACCCCGAACGTGTGCGCATCAATTTAGTGCCAGAGAGTCACAAAGATGTTGATGGTTTGCATATTCATGAGCAACGTTCACTTTCTGGGCAGCGAGTTGAAAAACGTGTGCGTTTAGAGAAAGATGGAAAAGAATTACAATCTTACACTGAAAGCGTTCGTTTATACGAAACAGACGAAATGGCGCGGATGGCGCAAGCCGCTGGTTTAGATGTGGAGGCATGTTGGCCGAGTTTGCGTGGTCCAGATCATGATGATGACCGCCATGTCTATTGGTTGCGCTCATGAAATACTTCCTGCTGATTGGCTGCGTGTTTTTGACAGCTTGCGGGGACGTCTCAGAACCTTCCATTCAAACCGTTTTTACCTTGCCGGAAGAGCCCGCTCATGTGTACCGTTTAAATACGGAAACAGATGTTATTCCAGAGGCCGCTGCCGGTGTTGTTACTCGCGCAGCCGATGGGGCAACTTTGCTTTTTGAAGCAGGGCAGCGAATTGACCGTTTGCAGTCAGGTGTTTACGGGCGTGAGCGTTTGCTCGTTTATATTCGTACTGGTAATGATAGTGCAGCCCATGCTCTGTCTTGTAGTGGCATTGCTCAAGAGCCATACGCTGACAAAGAGCATTTAATAGAATGGGCTGAGCAAGGCATCGCCCTGACTCCAGAGTCCTTAGTGATTAGTGCATGGAGACAAGGCGATCGCTTTCCGTGGCCATGGGTAGATAATCCGGCGTTTCATGATGGTCTTGCCAGTCTTTGTAAGCGTGTGAACCCAACGGCCAAAGGGTACAACTGGGATCAGAGTACAGGTGTCTATGTAGATGAAACGGGAGCACCAATAGGTATTGGTACAGAAGGTCGTGTTGTTCTTGGTGATCTTGTTGCAGGTGTAGAGCAAAAACTTCGCAGAGAAGCCGAGGCGGGTATCTTCGGCATACTGGTCGCAGACCGTGGTGTACTTGGTGCACTTGATCCAGAAGATGAAGTGGTCAGCGCTTGTCCCGTTCCAGGTATGCCAACACGGCAAGTCCGTGTTTGGACATTGGGGAGCTTGATTGGTCCTGTCCCCGTTCATTGTTTCAAGCGCAGTCGAGAACGAGCCGAGCGTATTCTTCGCAGTCGTTATAAGCCTGATAACCCAATTTGGCGACTGTCCTTTAAGCGCCAAATGATGGCTCTCGCTGGAATGGTGCTGCTGATTATTGTTCTGTTCCGTCATGGTAGAAAAATGAAACAAAAACAACGGCGGAAGAGCTAAATAGGACGTTTTATTCGATAGGCAGCTCAATAGCACAAGCCAAACTTCAATCTCAACCTAAAAACCCCTAGAAGTGATGGTCTTGCTTGGCATTTGGGAAAGGCTCATACTCTGCGGGCACTATGTCACTTTACAGCGCGCTTGTCCGTCCTCTATTCTTTCGTTTTGATCCAGAAACGGCGCATAAAATTGCGATGACGGCACTCTCCTGTGTGCCATTTCGTTCTTGCGGTCGAAGCTACTTAGCGGGCGGAAAGCATACCGCTTTGCAGCAAACACTGTGGGGGGTGGATTTTACTCACCCCGTTGGTCTTGCTGCTGGTTTTGATAAGAATGGCCATTCGATAGCAGGCTTGTCTGATTTGGGTTTTTCCAGCTTGGAGATCGGTACTATTACCGCTAAGGCTCAGCTTGGTAATGAGCAGCCTCGTTGTTTTCGGTTATGTGCTGATCAATCTATCATTAACCGTATGGGGATTCCTAACGAAGGGGCAGAGACCATTGCGGAACACCTGCAAAAAGTACGCAAAACATCTGTTGTTATTGGGGCAAATATTGGCACCTCCACTGGCACTCCGGCTGAAGAAGCACAGGCGGATCAGGCAATAACAATTACCACCATTGCCCCACATGTCTCGTATTTGGTGGTCAATGTTTCTTGTCCCAATGTGCAGGGGTTTACAGGGCAACAGGCAACAGAATATTTGCAACCTTTGTTGCGAAATGCTAAAGCCTGTGTCTTGGAAGCAGCGCCAGCTTGCCCAGTACTGGTAAAAGTTGGGCCAGACCTATCTGATGACGCATTAGATGCCTTGGTTGATACGGGTATAGCGGAAGGGGTGCAGGGATTTGTGGTCAGCAATACAAGTGTGACTCGTGAAGGGGTCAGTCTTGCTGGTGAGGAGATAGAACGCATTGGTAAGGGTGGTTTGTCTGGTGCGGTTATTCGAGAACGGGCTACCAAGGCTTTAGCTCGGGTTGCCCGTCGTATTCGTGCGGGAGCACATGATATTCCTGTCATTGGTGTTGGTGGCGTTGATAGCGCCGATGCAGCATGGGAGAAAATTATTCACGGGGCAAGTTTGGTGCAAGTGTATACGGGGTATATTTATCAAGGGCCAACCCTAATGCGCCGTATTAATAAAGGCCTTGTGAAAAAATTACGAGCCAATGGTTTTACTCACATTTCTGAAGCGGTAGGATCTGCGCTATGAGTATAAAAATGCTGCTTAATTGTGCACTTGCGATGGTGCTTGTCGTACTTACTTCATGTAATGATGGGCCACGAACAGAAATTACTCACCGCCGTGCGCTTATCTGGGAAACAGTATACGAAGCAGAAATTATTAAAGTTTGGGATACCATGCACCTTAACCGGGCAGTAGACCCACACGTTTCACATTATATAGAAGTTCTTATTCTAACCGAAGGTGATGATTTGACTGGCCAGCAGATTGGTTTCCCCTACGACGAGTGGTCAGTTGGTAAAAAACCACCAAGTGTAGGTGAGGTTGTGCTCTTTACTCCAGCATCATGGGTACAAACAAGTGCCAGTAGTATGGGGCGACCAAAATCTGGGTGGTAGAATATTTTAAGGAAGCAACATTGTTTTTTAATGGACACTTCTTTTTTCTCGTGTCTCTCCTCATATGCAAGTGTTGTATGTATTTCAGGAGACTAAATGCGTGAAGGAAATTGCATTGCATAATACGTATCGAATTTGTGCATGTGTTTTGTTCTTCCTCAGTTTTTTTCTAGTGATGAGGCGTGTCATACGCATCGTGTGTCGCTCGCAGTTGAATTCAATTATGCTGACGCGGCTGAGTGGTCGTGGTTGGCAAGAATGCTCATAAGGATTTCAGATGAACATCAAATTAATTATCTCCATACTCTTGCCACTATTGGTTTGGTTTATGCCTGCAGAGTGGATACCAATAGCTCATGATGGTGGTCTTGTTACTGTGGCGGAACAACGCACCCTTGCTATTTTTGTAATGGCGGTGTGTATGTGGGTACTTGAACCGATTCCTATTTTTGCAACCTCCGTATTGGTAATTGTTTCAGAACTTTTATTGTTGTCGAATAAAGCTCCGTATATATTTCGTTTGGCAAAAGAAGATGCTATTTCCTACAAAGAGATTATGCATACCTTTGCGGCCCCTATTATTTTATTGTTTCTCGGTGGATTCTTTTTGGCAATGGCAGCAACAAAATATCGTTTAGATACAAACTTAGCCCGAGTGATGTTGCGGCCTTTCGGCTCAAAACCGAAAAATGTTATGCTTGGTTTAATGATCATCACTGCGATTTTTTCCATGTTTATGAGTAATACAGCTACAACTGCAATGATGATAGCAGTGTTAATGCCTGTCTTAAAAGTCGTGGATGTTAAAGACCCATTGCGCATTGGTTTATTATTGGCGATTCCATTTGCTGCAAATATTGGTGGTGTTGGTACGCCCATTGGTACGCCACCAAATGCGGTAGCGATGCAGTTTCTTACCAAAGAAAATGGTATGTTTGTGAGTTTTGGTGGATGGATGGCTTTTGCCGTTCCCTATGTGTTGGTGATGTTAGCCGTTGCTTGGGCTGTGTTGTTGGTGTTCTTTAAGCCACAAACAGATCGCATTGATATTAACATGAAAGGCCGTTTCCTGAAGACGAATAAAGCGATTGTAGTTTATATTACCTTTGCTGTTACTATTCTTTTATGGTTGAGCGGAAAATGGCACGGTATGAGTTCTCATACGGTAGCAATGCTTCCGGTTGCTCTGTTTACCATGACAGGGATTATTACTAAAGACGATTTAAAGACTTTAAGTTGGGATGTGCTTTGGTTGGTCTCTGGTGGTATTGCTTTAGGACTTGCGCTCAAAGAAACCGGTTTGAGTAAAGACTTAGTGGCTTGCATACCGTTTGATTCTATACCAGCGATGTTGGTTGTGGTGGTAGCTTGTGTGGTCGCTTTATTGATGTCTACCTTCATGAGTAATACCGCAACCGCGAACTTACTATTACCTATTATGGTTGCACTAGCGGCAAATGCAGATGTGGTTGCGTCATTAAGTGAATATGGTGGTGTTTTAATGCTGCTTATTTCAGTAGCGATGACCTGTTCTCTTGCTATGGCTATGCCTATTTCAACACCACCCAATGCTATTGCTTACGCCAGTGGTTTAATAGAAACCAAAGATATGGCTAAGGCAGGTGGCGTTATCGGTGTTGTTGGTATGGTCGGTATCTTTTTGTTAATGTTTATTCTGAATACGATAGGTTTCTTCTAAATGGCAATTTTATCTGCTGCGGATATCGTAGCGAAATATTTTGGTCAAAAAGATAACTTGAAAACGCTCAACCAAGGCGATGTCTTGCTGCACCAAGGTGAAACGAATAAACGTCTCTATTACGTACATCGTGGTCAATTGTCTGGTGAGCGTATTGGCACCTACGAATTTACCCAACATTTTGTTGTTGGTCCGGGCGAGCTGGTTGGCATCCAAAGTTTTTTTAATAATGCTATCCTGAGCCAAGTCACGGTTAGTGCTGATGAAGATACGGATGTATCGTCTATCGAAGTTGAAGATATTATAGATGATAGTCCATCTGAAGTCTTGATGCCCTTATTTATTGAGGTGATGAATAATCGGCAAAATAGACTGTATGAATCTTTGAGCAGCGAGCACGAAAAGCGCATGCAATTAGAAGAGCACGAACGTTTATCACAGCTTGGTCAATTTGCGGCAGGTGTTGCTCATGAATTAAATAATGCGGTATCCGTTATTGATCGTGGTAGTGCATGGGCGATGGAGCAGTTAGAGAATATGCTCTCAACATGTCCGCACCCCCGAGAAGCACAGTTATTGCGCGGGATGCAAGATGGTCGTTCCGCAGATTCACGAGCGTTACGCAAAGAAGCGCGGGCTTTTGCTGAACGTAGTGGTTTATCTTTGTCGAGCGCTCGCAAAGCCGTGTTGTTGGGCCTTTCCGATACAGATGCCTTGGCGCTCGCCCAAGATGAAACGGCCTTAGATGCCTTGTATACTGCTTGGGAAACAGGAACGACGCTTAGGGATGTGGCAGCTGCTTCAAAACATGCGGCAGCCGTTGTTGAATCTATGAAAAACCTTGGTGCCAGACACTCTTTAGAGTTGCAGGCATTGTCGGTAAAACAATCTTTAGACCAATCTTTAAGTATTTTACGTAATGTGATTAAAGGTGTGGATATTCAATTGAGCTGTGACACCGATGTGTCTGTCTATGGCAATAAGGGTGAGCTCAATCAAGTGTGGATAAATATTATAAAAAATGCTTGTGATGCTATGCGTGCAACCCAAGCAGTGAGTCACCGCATACAAATTAACCTTGATACGGAAGCCGATAAATGTGTGGTACGTATACAGGATAATGGGCCGGGCATTCCCGTAGCGATTCAGAAAAAAATATTTCAACCGAATTTTACCACCAAGAAAACAGGCCTGTCTTTTGGCCTTGGCATTGGTTTATCTATTGTTAAAAAGATAATTAATTCATTTGATGGCACGATTGTGGTTGAATCGGATACAGATGGAACGTGTTTTATCGTTCGTTTGCCACGAGTTGTGGCTGAAGAAGGAGAATCTTTATGAAACCATTACTTATTAGTATTGATGATCAGGACGATGTACGAGCATCCTTATTACGGGATATTGCCGTGTTTGAAAAATACTGTGATATTATTGACTGTGAATCTGCCGATGAAGCAGAAGAGGTTTTAGAAGAAGCAGATGCCAAAGGCCAGCCTATCGCTGTCTTGATTTGTGACCAAGTGATGCCAGATAAAGACGGTGTTTCTTTTCTCAAAGAAGTGCAGCAAGATGACCGTTTTAAGCAAACCAAAAAGATGCTGCTGACCGGACAAGCCACTCATGATGACACCATACTCGCGATCAATAATGCCAGCATAGATTACTATTGCACGAAGCCTTGGACACCTGAAGCCATTGTTCAGATAGTGAAAAAGCTCTTTACACAATATCTTGTGGCAACGGGCATGGATTACCGCTCTTTTGAGGGCTGTGTTGATATGGATGTTGTTTTAGATAGCTTGCACTAATGGTAGATGTTTTGCCGTATCTCGAATTTTCAACCTCTCTCGCTTTTTTTGTTGAATGCTTGTGATCTTTGTTAGTCGATTGTGGAAAACTCTGTAAATAATTGCATCTGGCAGTTGTCTGTTAGTAGATAGGGTGTCCATCCCAGCGGAGGATGTTTTTTATGGCCAAGCAACAGGCAACGGCGATAGCAGAGCGAATGAACGCTCGAACTTTGCCACATAACTTAGATCTCGAAAAAACAATTTTGGCCTCATTGCTGATGGGGCAAGACTCTATTGCTATTCATAAAGTTCGTCAGTTTGTAACACACCCGCTCGCATTTTTCACTCGTGATCACCGCATTATTTACTTGGCGTGTTTGGATGTAGATGACAACGGTGACCGTGTGGATTCTACGGGTGTTGCTGAATGGCTCAGTAAATTAAATTTCCGAGTGGTTTTAGATCGTCTGCAAAAACAGCAATTATTGATGGATGCGCAGGGGGCTAATACGCTGTCTCCACAACAAATGCGTAGCCTGTATACCTACAGAAAAGAAGATGATGCCGCAGATTTTGGCGATAGTGCCCTAGCTGCTATTGGTGGTTATGCAGCGCTTATGGGCTTGGCAGAAGTGTTTGCCCCATCGTCGGCATTAGAGCGTAACGCATCACTGTTATGGGATTACCATCTGAAAAGGCGCTTTATTCAGGGTTTGACCTTACTCAGTGAGAAAGCCTATCAAACGACTGGTAATTTTAATTCCTTAATTGACGAAGGCTCGCAGACTTTACTCGATTTAAGTCGAATGGGAGCAACCACTGGCATTGAAGATGCGGGAAGCGTTATTGATCAAACCATAGATAAAATTGGTGAGGCTATCAATAATCCAAATACCGGTGTGAAAACTGGTTATGATGAATTAGACCATTGTTTGATGTCTTTGCGGCCAGGGGGCTTGTATATTTTAGCTGCTCGGCCAGGTGCGGGTAAAACCAGTTTTGCTTTAAACGTTGTGGAGAACATTGTTTCTAGCGGAGATCAAGGGGTATTGTTCTTTAGTTTAGAA
Organism: Planctomycetota bacterium; assembly: GCA_016745075.1. Lineage (GTDB taxonomy): Bacteria > Planctomycetota > UBA11346 > UBA11346 > UBA11346 > JADGDD01. The sequence goes on from JADGDD010000006.1 coordinate 206,201, forward strand.
GTTGAAGCCACTGACCTTATGAAAAAAATATTGAGTGCACGTTCGCGCGTACCTTTTGAAAAACTAGAAACCGGTGGCATAGACGAAGGTGAAATGGATGCGATTATGGAAGCTTCCAAAGAAATTCGTCGTTGGAGCCTCGACTTGATGGATATTGCTGATCTGACCATTCATCAACTGCGTAGCCATGCCAAGCGTCATCAGCTTGAACGCAAAGGTTTGATGAAATGTATTTTTATTGATTACCTTCAGCTTTTAAGTGCCAGTAAGGGTATGAACGAATTTGAGAAAGTTTCTGAAATTAGCCGAACCTTAAAGATTCTCGCAAAAGACTTGAAATTGCCAATTGTCGCACTGTCTCAGTTGTCTCGTGAAGGTGATAAAACCACAGGCAAACCACGTGAACCTCGTTTGTCAGACTTACGTGGTTCAGGCTCCATTGAGCAAGATGCAGATGCCGTGATCTTTTTACACCGTGTTGATCCAGACGAGGACACTCCAGAATCCCGTGATATGAAAGTGATTGTTGCTAAGAACCGTTTTGGTCCACAGGCCAGCGTTAACATGAACTTCCAACCAGCTCGACAAAAGTTTGTCTCTGTACCAAAAGAGGCCGAGATGGGAGATGTTGCTGACGTGGTACGTCGTAGTGATGGTTTTGTTGCTATGAACAACGATGATGAAGACGATGAGGATGTCTTCGGTTAACGGAGCTTTGCTTAAGAAGCCTTCAGTTTTTTAAGTCCGTTTTGTAAGGTTTGTGCCCGCAGATGTTTGCGCGTAGTAGAATCGCTTGCCTCTGGGTGGGTAATGCGGAGGTGTGCGCTTTTACTGCGTAATTCTAGGGTATGTAAATCATGATGGCTCATGCCGTTAAGCAGATTGAGGCTGATGCCCAGATGCAAGGTGCTGACGTGTTCAGTCACTTCATTGCTGGTCAGTAATTGTGCACTGGTGAGGAGTCCTAATGCACGACCAAGGCGATCAGTGGTTTCCAGATGGTGTCGATCGAGTAAAACGGCGCGTGCCATTTGTTCGTAATCAATAAGCAGTCCAACAACATCGTTCATTTCAGCGATAATTGCTTCTTCGGTTTGGCCAAGGGTGCGTTGATTGGATACTTGATAATAACTACCAACAGCGTCTGACCCTTCGCCAAAGCTCCCGCGCACGGCAAGATGCAAGCGGCTCAGTCCACGAAAGGCCACATGTAACTCTTTGGTAATAGCAAGGCCAGGCAGATGGAGCATGACGCTGGCTCGTAACCCAGTGCCAACATTGGTTGGGCAAGCGGTCAGGTAGCCAAAACGAGGGTGAACTGCCCAGTCAACTTTTTGTTCGATTTTTTGATCGAGTTGGATGGCATCATTGAGGGCTTCATCAAGGTTTAGGCCCGGCCGTAAGACTTGCAGGCGAACGTGATCCTCTTCATTGATCATTAGCGAGTGGTCTTCATCTGTACTAATAATGGCCGCTGCTGGTCGCTTGGCAGAAGCAATTTCAGGAGAAATAAGGTGTCGTTCAACTAAAGCTTGTTTGTGTTCGTGTTCGCTGGCTTCAAGGTCAATAACCAGATCATTCGGCAAAATGGTGCTACAGGATGCTTGAATGCTTTTGACCAACTCCTGTTGTTCTTCATTGCTGAGGCTTCGGCGGAAGTGAATGTTATTGATATTACGAGCGAGTCGAATGCGGCTGCTTAGAATAATGCCGTTTGCATCATCTTGCGGTAGTGGTGGTGCTTGTTGGGCGAGCTCGGGTATATTCATGCGTCTAGGGCCTGTAAAGCATCACGGATACGAGCTGCTTCTTCGTAGTTTTCTTCACTAATAGCCTGTTTTAATTGCTTTTCGAGCAGAATTCTATGGGCTAAAACCCGTTCTACGGGGTTATCTGGTGCATTCTCTGGCCTGCGCCCAAGGTGGTGGCTGTTTTCATGGATTTGCTCAAGGATGTGTATGATGGTTTCACCGTGCAGATCGTATTCGTGTTGGCAGCCCATGCGATTAGTAGTAAAAGGAGGAGAACTGGTTGTTCCACAGTGCGAACAGGCTATTTCTGTGCTATTTGATGTGTTCTGTAAGGCGCTGGAAGGATCAGCTTTCTTATTAGCACCCAATATTGCTTCCAGCTCAGATGCTTCTTGGGCAAGCATCTCTTGTTCATCGTTGCTGAGTTCAGATGTTTCAAGCTGTTGCTCTAAAAGGTCATCCAATGCCGCAAAGTCGTTGTGATCGGGAAAAGAGCCTTCAGAAGCATCTTTTGCATCAGCAATAGCCTGTAATTGTTCGGTGAGTTGCTGTTCACCAATAATGTCAGCCATGTCAATGTACTTATGCTCTGGGTTTATCTCGTTTTTACGGACGCAAGACTGACAGAGGCTGAGAGATTCAACATGCTTTTCACCGCCTTTGGCACAAGCATCAAGTTGTGTGACGTGGAAGGTTGCAGGCTGCTGTTGGCAGAGATCACAGAGATGGGCTGACATGGTGGTAGTAAATAGCCTGATCACGTCTCTACAAGTAGTTGCGCAGTGGTGCTCTACTGATCGGATAAATCAAATAAGTGTGCCTTGCCTGTGTTGCTACGTTTGTATCAAAGTGATCGGCCTGCATTGACAGCCAATGTCTGCATTCTAAGGTCTGCACGTCTTCAGGGCATTCTCTATAAACCTTATCACATCGTCAGACTAGGCTGCGTTGACAAAAATTTGAAAGAGCCCTGCTATTCTTTTCTTTCTTTTTTGTCACCTTGCTCAGAACAACACTGACGACACCTGATTCGAATGAGGTTTGGAGAAACGCCCTTGAGTAGAAAAGGGATTCTATGCGAGCGCTTGTCTTATTTATATTGTTAGCCGTATTCTGGGCTTTACTGTCTGGGCAATGGGATTATCACCATCATGCTTTTCTTATTTGGAGCGGGGTAGTTTGTTGTGCCTTTACGTTGTTCATGGCCCATCGCTTAAAAATTATTGATGATGAGTCGGTGCCTGTTGAAATGTTTGGCCGCCTTCTTATTTATTTGCCATGGCTTATGTGGCAAGTGGTGTTGTCGAACATAGATGTGGCCAAACGAGTTTGGGCGGCAAATCTTGATATAAATCCGCAGATGATTCGTGTGCCCTATTCCACCAAAAAAGGTTTTGCTACGGCTGTGTATGCGAACTCCATAACCATGACTCCAGGAACGGTTACTGTTGAGGTGTATGATGGTGACATGCTTATTCATGCGCTACATGACGAAGCAGCAGCAGGTTTGCAAAGTGGCGACATGCATGATAAAGTGTTGAAACTGGAAGGCATGAAAAAAGAAGGGCAGGTGTCTGTATGAGTTGGGTCTTCTTGATTTCTGGTGTTGTTTTATTAATTGGCATGTTGCTTATTTTAATTCGAGCATTACTTGGGCCAACTGTTTTTGATCGGGTTTTAGCGGTCAACTCATTTGGTACTAAAACCGTGGTGTTTCTTGCAATACTGGGCTTTATTAGTGGCCGAGCAGACTTTTTAGATATTGCCCTCTTATACGCACTCATGAATTTTATTGCGACAATTGCAATTCTCAAATTCATTGAACAAAGAAAGTTGAGCTAACATATGACATGGTATGATTGGGTCAGTACGCTGTGTTTATGTATCGGCGTTTTTTTATGTTTAACTGGGGCCGTTGGTATTTTGCGAATGCCCGGTTTTTATGCACGTTTACATCCCGCAGGAAAAAGTGACTCATTAGGCCAGTTCCTCGTGTTAATTGCGCTCATGTTTCAGGCCTACGCCACCGAAGATGGTTTAAATGAATTCAGCACAGATCCACGTTTAACCTTAATTAAATTAATTCTTATTTTTCTTGTGGTGATGATTACCGGACCAACGGCGACCCATGCAATTACCAAGGCAGCGTTTATGGATGGTTTAAAGCCGTGGACCAAAGAAAGTACTGCTGAGGTGGATGAACACCGCTCCGAGTTTGATAAAGCACATGATAGTGCACGTCTTGTTGTTCAACAGAAAAGTAGTCATGCTGGAAAAGGAGGTACTGAATGTTAAACCTTCTTGTTATTGATGGTGTACTCTTATTTTTAGTAACAATAACAGCGCTGGCTGTTATCGAAATGCGCAATTTATTTGCGGTTACTATGTTGACTGGTGTGTACAGTTTATTAATGGCTGCCGTTTGGACGAATATGCATGCCGTTGATGTTGCCTTTACTGAAGCAGCGGTAGGTGCGGGTATTAGCACTATTCTTATTTTAGGAACCCTTGTGCATGTGGGTGTGAAAGAGCGGCGGCGAGAAAAATCATTAAACCTCTCTGCTTTGTTAATTGTTACGTTAACGGGTGGGGCGTTGATTTACGGTACCTTAGATATGCCAGCATTTGGTGACCCAGAGGCTCCTGTGCAAACCCATCGTTTTCAGAAATTGTTTGATCAGAATGTTGGGAAGGTCCCTGTGACTGATACCCATCACGTAGAGGCTGTTGCGCATGGTGCTGAACAGCATGGTGGAGAACAGCACGGCGCTCATGAAGATGAATTTCATGGGCATGTCTATAATACGGTAACATCTTTATTAGCTGACTACCGTAGCTTTGATACTATGTTTGAAACGGCGGTTATTTTAAGCGCAGGTTTAAGTATGATTATGCTTTTACGTCGTCGATCAGATGAGGAGATTGAAGCAGCAACACAAAGAACCGAACGAGTTGATCCAGACACGATTAAAACAGAACGAATGGACCCAAAGACCACCCAAACAGTGCGTGTGGATAGTCCTCCGGGTTCAGACAGCAGTGGTGCAGATAAGAAGCTGGCCGCCGAAATTGCTGAAGCTGTCGATTCAGCAGAGCAGATACAACACGATGCTCCTGAAGAGACAGATAAAGGGGATCAAGTATGAAGAACATGGAAGATCAAGTTGTTCTACGTGTGTTCTCCAAAATAATGATCCCATTTATTATTATTTTTGGGTTTTATGTTATTACGCATGGTGAGCTTGGCCCAGGTGGTGGCTTCCAAGGTGGAGTGATTCTTGCTTCTGCATTTATTTTGTATGGGCTTGTTTTTGGCAAAGATCAATTAGCAGAGGCGGCGCCACCGCGTGTGGTCGAAGGACTTGCTGCTTTTGGTGTATTGTTGTATTCTGGTGTTGGTGCTTGGTGCTTACTTGCTGGCGGTAACTTTTTGGATTATTCATACATTATTCCACCAGCAGAAGGCGCGGTTATACCGCACCTCGATGGCGGTGCTGAAATTTGGGGTATGATTTTGGTTGAATATGGCGTGGGTATCACCGTCTGCACGGTTATGATTACCGTGTATAACATGATTACTGAGGAGGCTGAAGCATGAATTTTATAGAAGCTGCCTCAGATCATTATAATTATTGGATTGCGGTCATCGTCATGATGATTGGTTTGTATGGTGTTATTGCTAAGCGAAATATTGTGAAGCAAGCCATCTCTTTAGGACTGTTTCAAACAGGTATTTTTTTGCTCTATATCTCCATGGCGGTGGTATTTACCCCAGATGGAAAAATGGGCGAGGCACCAGTGAAACATAGTGAACGGCTCGCGGCAGATGTTTTAAGTGTAGCTGGTCCTGTTTATGATAATCCATTGCCACATGTACTCATGCTTACCGCAATTGTAGTCTCGGTGAGTATTCTTGCGGTGGCCCTAGCAATTATTGTGAATATTAAACGTTGCTACGGAACAGTAGAAGAAGACGAAATTTTAGATATTGAAGCACAGGGTTTACTTGATGGTCCAGATACAAAGTCGAATAGAGAGAAAGCGGGGGCTTTAGTATGATTGATTCAATCCCCGCTTTGATGGTTGTGCTGCCGTTGATGGCAGGCGTGATAACAGTGTTTACGGGTAAGGGTGATAAGCCGTGGGCTTGGGCAACAGCCATAACTGGTATTGTTTTCGCCATGTCTATAGCCTTACTTGCAGAGGTGACGGCACACGGACCTGTTACCTATAACTTTGGTAATTGGCCATCACAATATGGCATTGCTTATACCATTGATGCCATGAATGGCTTTGTACTCTTTGTGGTATCGTTAATAGCTGCTGTGACGACCTACTATTCGCGTTTGAGTGTCAAAGATGAAATACCGAATGACAGGCTGCATATTTTTTATGCTTTATGGTTGCTGACCATTTGTGGTTTGCTCGGTATTACGATCACGGGCGATACATTTAACGTGTATGTGTTGCTTGAAATCTCCTCGTTAACTTTATATGCGCTTATCGCCATGGGCTATCGTCGAGACCGCCGTGCACTTACTGCAAGTTTGCGTTATGTTATTCTTGGTAGTGTTGGAGCGAGCTTCCTGCTGCTTGGTATTGGTTATTTAATGATGATTACCGGCACCTTAAATATGGTTGATATGCATGATCGCTTACAGGTGCTTATTCATAATGATGAATACAGCCGTACGATTATGGTTGCCTATGCTTTTTTGCTAGTTGGTTTAAGCTTGAAATTGGCTTTATTTCCACTGCACATGTGGCTCCCTAATGCCTATACCTATGCTCCATCTGCGGTGACTGGTTTGGTTGCGGCTACAGCCACTAAAGTGGCAGTGTATATGACTATTCGTTTTCTCTTTGGCATTTTTGGGAGAGACTTCAGTTTTGGTGCGGTTGAATCCAGTGATGTACTGCTCACCTGTGCAGGTCTTGGAGTTCTTTATACAGGTATCCAAGCAGCTCGACAAAATAACGTGAAGTCAGTCCTAGCTTGGTCAAGCCTTGGTCAAATTGGTTATATTGTTATTGGTTTCTCCTTAAATAATGAAAACGGTTTAACTGGTTCAGTTGTTCATATTCTGAATCATGCCTTGATTAAAGGTGGTATGTTCCTTGCGCTTGGTTGTGTAGCGTATCGCTTAGGCGGTACGCGTTTAACGCACTTGAAGGGTCTTGGTCGCAAAATGCCGTGGACGATGGCTGCCTTCACCGCAGGGGGCTTGGGTTTAATTGGTTTCCCATTAACTGGAGGTTTTATTGGTAAATGGTATATTGGGCTTGGTGCCTTAGATGCTGGAAACTGGCTTATTTTGGTTGTTATTATGCTGGGCTCTTTATTAGCAGTTATTTATGTTTTCCGTGTGGTTTACGCCATTTATTTTGGCGAAGCTGAACCAGACTCAGTGCATGCAACAGAAGCGCCTGCTTCTATGGTTGTTTGTACGTGGATTCTTATTGGCATGAGCCTCGTGTGTGGCTTATGGTCAGAATGGTCCGTTGACCTTGCTGCCAACGCTGCGAAAGCAATGTTGGCTGGTTTTGGAGGAGCACACTAATGGACCTCCATACATATTCTGTTGTTGCTATGGCCATTCCGCTACTTGGTGCGGCTGCCATTCTTGCGTTTGGCCGCTGGCCGAATCTGCGTGAAGGTGCAACTCTCCTAACCGCTGCTGCTTTATTAGCTGTGGTGTCATGTGGAATTGCTCCGCTTGTGCTGGTGGATGGCTTTTGGACTGGTGCTTGGGAAGCACCTGCCTTTGAGCTTATTCATATGGTTCCAGACCTTGCGCTGTCCTTTAAGATTGAACCTTTAGGTTTAGTTTACGCACTAGTTGCCTCAAGTTTATGGCTGATGAACTCAGTGTACGCTATTGGCTACATGCGTGGCAATAAAGAAGAACATCAAACACGTTTTTATCTCTGTTTTGCTGTTGCTATGTTTAGTGTGATGGGCATCGCTTTTGCCTCAAACATGTTCACCTTATTTGTGTTTTACGAAGTGCTAACCTTATCAACCTTTCCTTTGGTGTCGCATAAAGGAACTCCACACGCGGTGCGTAGTGCCAGTACCTATTTAGGTATACTGGTTTTTACCTCAGTGTGTTTGTTATTGGTTGGAGTTATTGCGACTGCGGTTGTGACAGGTGGGGCAGAGAATGGTTACGCAGGGCTTGATTTCACTCGTGGCGGTGTGTTCCTGAACTATCTGAACGAAGGAGGGGATGTAGCGAAAGGAATTGTTGGTCTACTCTTTATTTTATATATCTACGGTATTGGTAAAGCGGCGCTGATGCCTTCTCATCGTTGGCTACCAGCAGCTATGGTTGCTCCAACTCCTGTCAGTGCGTTCTTGCATGCGGTTGCAGTTGTGAAGGCAGGTGTGTTCTCTGTATTAAAAATTACCGTGTATATATTTGGCACCGGAACCCTTGCTGCTATTTCTGGTACTGACTGGCTCATTTATATGGCTGGTTTTACTATTGTTGTGGCCAGCTTTATTGCGATGTTCCAAGACAATCTGAAACGAAGACTTGCCTACTCCACGATTTCACAGCTTTCATACATCATTATGGCAGCAGGTTTAGCCACACTTGGTGGTGCTGTTGCGCCGATTGCAATTATGGCTGGCGGCATGCATATTATTGCTCATGCCTTTGGTAAAATTACTTTATTCTTTGCGGCTGGTTCTATTTATACTGCCGCCCATAAAACAGATGTTTCTCAGTTAGATGGTATTGGTCGGCGGATGCCGTGGACGATGGCAGCTTTTGCCATTGCCAGCCTGTCGATGATTGGTGTGCCGCCAACGGCAGGTTTCCTGAGTAAATGGTATCTCTTATCCGGTGCTCTGACGAGTGCAGATGGTGGTGGTACTTTGAGTACGGTGCAGTGGTACGCAGTAGTGGTTATTTTCTTATCAACCGTTTTAAATGCTGGTTACTTCTTGCCGATTGTTCACCGTGCTTTTTTCCGTCCATTGTCTGCCGATGCAGAAGCGCACCCACATGGCGAAGCCCCTAAGCCTATTGTTCTTGCTTTGTGTTGCACTGCCGTAGGTACGGTGGCCTTGTTCTTCTGTAGTGATCTGGCAGTGGCCTTGGTTGAACAGTTACAAGCTGGCTTTCCCTCTTCTCTTGTGAACGGAGGATTCTAAATGGACTGTACAGATCCTAAAACAATGAAAAAGATGAAATGGATCTTTGGTATTCTTACCATTATCTTCGCCATTTTATCTTTATTTATCAGTGAAAAGATTGCTGAACACGGCCATTTCTTTTTCACCTGTTGCTGTCCTGTTGATGGCGCAATGGGAGTTGAAGCCGAGTGTCGAGAAGTCGCCATAGATGGACAATGGTATTTTGCGACTGTTTATAGTCTTCTTGCTTGTTGCGTGCTGGTGGTTGTTTCCACAAAGGTTTTTGGACCAATTTTCAAACGAGAGGACACCTATTATAATGATTAGTTTCCCTCCTGGACTCATTCTTATTGTAGCAGCTGTATTGCTGCCGCTCATGCGTAGTAAAAAAGCGTTTAATACGTGGGCCTTACTCGCGTCTGTTTCAACCTTTGTCGTGGTTTTGTTGACCTACATTGGTGGAGATGGTATCGGCGATTATACCCAATCTTGTGAATATGCTTTATTGCCTGGACTTGGTGATTTTCATATAACCCTTGAACTCATGCAATTAAATGCGCCGACGAAAATATTTGCAACAGTCTTTTCGTTGATGGCTATTGTTGGCGTGGTGTACTCGTTTAATCAAGATCGTCGTATTGAACTGCCAGCAGCTTTATTGTATGCAGGTAGTGCGATTTGTGTCACTTATGCAGGTGATTTACTAACCATGTTCCTCTTTTGGGAATTAATGGCGGTCGGTTCTGCTATTGTCGTTTGGTCTGGTGGCCAGAAAGATTCTGCTCGAGCCGGTCAGCGTTATGTTGCTGTGCATTTACTTGGTGGTGCTATTTTGATGGCAGGCATCGTTGCCTATTATGTGGCAAATGGAGACTTAGCTCTGCCGAATTCACCGTTAACAGTCATAGCAGATGGCAGTTACCACGCTAGTGCGATGGTAGAATATTTAACAAGTAATAATATTGCTGCTTGGCTGATTATGATTGGTGTTTTAGTAAATGCAGGTGCCCCATTTCTTGGTGCATGGTTGCCAGATGCCTATCCAGAAGCATCTGTCAGCGGTACGGTTTTTCTATCCGCATTCACTACTAAGACCGCTGTATTTGTTTTGATGATGTTGTTTGCAGGTGCAGATGTGTTGGTCTGGGTTGGTCTGGCGATGGCTATCTACGGCTTGATCTATGCATTGATAGAAAATGATATGCGTCGTATTTTAGCCTATGCTATTATTAATCAACTTGGCTTCATGGTTTGTGCTGTTGGTATAGGTACGCCACTCACCTTATGCGGCGCATCGGCGCATGCTTTTGCCAGTGTTGTTTATAAAGCGCTCCTCTTGATGGCTGCTGGTTCTGTTCTCTATCAAACCGGCAAACGAAAATGTACAGACCTTGGTGGTTTGTATAAAACCATGCCGATTACAATGATTTGTACGCTTATTGGCGGCATGACTATTTCAGCTATGCCATTAACCTCTAGCTTCACCACCAAAAGTTTAATTACATCAGGTGCAGCTTTGGAATACGAACTGGGTCATAACCCATTGTATATGTATGCATGGTTTGTGTTGATGGCTGCATCTGCTGGTGGTGCTTTGTATGCTGGTATTAAGTTCCCATGGTTGGTGTTCTTTAATAAAGACAGTGGTTTGCGTCCAAGTGACCCACCGAAAAACATGACATGGTCGATGATTTTCTTAGCGGCATTGTGTGTGATTTTTGGGTTCCCTGGCATTTCTGAGCTAACACTTTATACGATATTGCCGTTTGCTCCAATGGTTCCCGGACATGGTGCAGGAGCGGAGCCACATCTTTACAGCACTTGGTCCGCATCGCACGTTATTTCACAGTTTGCTTTACTAGCAGCTACTGGTTTTGTTTTCTTTAGTTTTGTTAAGACTTTAAGTCGTACTGTTACAATTACCATAGATAGCGACTGGATTTATCGCCGTCTCATCCCGTCTTATGTTTGGGGCGGCTTGCTTTTGCCTGCTGTTCGTTGGCTTGGTAAGGGTCATGAGTTCTTGCTTGGCAAAGTTCCAGGTATGATTGCTCGTGGTGTACAAAGTGATGTCATTGAAGAGCGAGTCAATAAATCTATTGAACTTGGCGGAACGACGATCCGTTTTAGTTTCCATTTTCGTGATAATAGACGGAGAGACTGGGCTGTTGGCGGTGTCTTGTTAGTGATTACGGTGATGCTCTTTATGTACTTATTATTAAACTTTAACGCGATTTAACCAAAAACCGATTAATCAAAAAAGCCAAGCCTGAAAGGCTTGGCTTTTTTGATTGGTAGCATTGGCAGTGCAGTTTGTGTTGTGAGTGTTGGCTTAGGAAACCTGTCCAGAAGACAGGGCTTCCATATTCGCGGCCATTTCAGCGCTCAGTAGAGCCACGGCTTCGGCACTGATCTGTGCTGTATCAGCAGCAATAGGGCCAGCAATAAGCTGCTGCACAAGGTCGCCACCGCCTTGTTCCATCGCCAGAGCCTGAACTTTCATGGCAACTGCGGCCTGAATAGATGCATTTTGTACGTCCATACTCCTCAGTATCGGCAGCCTTACTGACCACTTAAGGACAAATATGGAAGATGAAGCGGTAAGCAGTCACAGTAAAATAAGACCATCATTGCTCGTTACGGATATTCAAATGCACCTGCATCACGTTTGCCATCGGTGATGAGAGCTCCGGTAAAGTCACGTTGGGCTGGCCCGTTAAATTGCCAGTTGTACAGTTCATCAATGCTCGTGTGGGCATCGGCTAGGCTGCCGCGTGCAACACGTAAAAAGTCGAGAGAGCCAGTGAACCCATTACCGCCAAGGATGACTTCAGCGGTATTGCTGATGCTTTGTGTGGTTGTTGGTAGTGTCCCCGTTGTTGTGCTTGGAGCGAGTTTGCCATCACCGTAAAAAACGATGTGCTTATTACGGTCTACATCAATAAGAATATGATGCCACTGTCCATCATTGAACGAAGTGGAGCTGGTACTGCTACCGCTTGTTGTTGTATTAGAGAGTTGGCAATGTAATTGGCCAGCTGTGTTGATGCTGAGTTGGTAGCCAGAACCATTTGTGTATTTAGAGAGAATGGGGCTATCGGTACATTTTTCATCAATGCGTATAACCATTTCGATAAGCATGTTGTGGGTGCTTATGTCTAAGGTGTGACGATGGGCCGCGGGGATATGGTGAGTCTTCTTGCGATTCGTAATGTTGAGGTCTTGTCGAGTTGGTGCATCACTAATAACGCCGACACTCGCATTGTTTAAGGTGAGTGCACCTTTGGTCCAGTCTTCTAAGATGCCGTCTTGGTAATCTGCTGCTGTAATACCGCTTATATGCCAATCATAGCGTGGTATTTGTGAGAAGGCCTTCGTGATAATATGATCGCGGCCCAGTGTGAAATGTTCATCAAGTACAATACTTGGGTTTTGAGGGTGGGCGTTAAAGTGCCATTCACCAACAACGTCATAGAGGCCCCACGGTACAAACACCTTGGTACCGTGGTCGCGGGCTGCTGATGTTTCAGTTAAACGAAAGTCGTGCTTGGCAGCATTGCGTACTGGATTTTCTTGGCTGATGCTGCCAAGGCTGTCTGCGCGCAGTCTCCGTTTTTTCAGTGCGGTATCAAATTCCTCAAAGGTATCATAAACTTGATCCGTGTGTTCAAATTTGCCCATCATACGGGGAGTGCCATGGAAAACATTTCCAGCGTAAGCAGTACTGTTGTAGCTATAATTGCCATCTGTGGTAACACCTGCTCGAACAACAGGTTTGCCGTGAAGTAAAAAGGAATGGCTCATATCCAACCAGAGATTGCCGAGGTAAGAACGTAGAGGGCCTGGTCCGCGACGAGAACCACTAGCAAAATTATACGACGTGTTTTGAAACCATGCATTCAGAAAGCCGTGGGCTTCAAGTAGAGCAGTAGTATTACAGGCCTTATCTGTAAGGGTATTATTATTACCCCATGCAATATTATTAAAGAGATAACCTTTATATTGATGGTCTAGATAATAGGCAGGTCCCCAGCGGCTTTGTGACCCATCGTGTTCGTTGGCTGGTTTATCTTTTGAGTTTATAAATAATGTATGACGATAGCCACCTGGATTCCCAGAAATATTGCTCCACACATATGTTGGTCCACCCCACCAGGACTCAATGCTACCATAGTCATTACAATGCAGGAGTGCATCGACTACTTTATTGTGATGAATAAGACAACGAACCAATGGTTTATTATGGGTGCCACTCGGTTTACCACTGCGGGCAAATATACCGGCCCCGTAACATTTCGTAATTATATTTCCAGCAATATGTGTGCGTGTACCTGCTTCCACAAAGATAGCGTGAGAATGTGTACCACGTATGGGCCGTTGACCAATATCATGCAGTTGGTTGCGCAAAATAGTAATCTGTCCAAGTTCTCCGTTTGTGTCTTCTTTTTTATTGGGGCTATGTGCAAACTTAATAGCGCCGTGATCTGTGTGACTTATGTTGTTATCGGTAATACGGATGTTAGTAAGAATATCTGTTGGCGTGTTGCTTGTCAGGAGAACGGCTTTGTTGATATGATGGAATGTATTATGATGTACGTTGATGTTTTCTGCTGCACCAAACCCACGAATAGCAGCGCAGCGCGTATCTGGGTGTTTCCATGAAATAATGGCTGGATCATAAACATTGGCAAAGCAGAAGTTGAGGCCGCTAATATCTATATGTGACTGATTGTGGATTTCGATAAAGGCGAGGCGTTGAGCTACTTCAACGGTGCACGTATTTGGATCGCGTCCTTCTGGCATGCGGATGTAGAGTGTTTTATTTTTAGAGTCAAAATAAAATTCGCCATCTTGGTCTAAGTATGCAGGACGATTTTCTAAATAATAACGACAATGTTGTTTGACATTGGTGCGTGTGGTTGGTGTCCAGAAACCGCTATTAAAGAGTAGTGCATTATTTTCTGGCTCATAGCTTTCCACTCGAGAAGCAAAGGGGGTGTTCATGACCCAGTATTGGTCGCCGAGCCATTCGGTCCATACGGTTGCGCCAACATGTATGGATGGGTCTGTTTCCGTCAGTCCGTTGACATCATAGGCGCGTAAGAGAGAAGGTGCTTTTTTATCTTGTTTAATATCATGCACCCATTCGCAGCTTTTCCAATCTTCCTCTTTATACCAAGTCTTCCATTCACTACGTGGGTCATCCTTATCACTTACTGTCCAGTCTGGCTCACGTGCGAGTGCTAAGCGGATAATCTCTCCATCGTCATTTTTCCACCACACACACCACGGGCTTGCGCCAGCAAGTTGTTGGTGCCAGACCTGTTCTGGGTGTGGAATGCCTGTGCTCATTTCTTTTGTGCATGGCTGCCAGTTGGTTGTGAGCTGTGTGGAACCAGCAATACTTGCTAGTCCTGTACCCCAGTGCGGATCACTGGTTAAACGAATAGGCTTATCAGCGCTGCCTGATTCATTGGCTATCAGAGTGCCACGATAGAGCACCCCACGTTTAAAGACATAACTATGATTGCCTGCTGTTGAAGCAGCAAGGCCTTGTGCCTGTGCATCCCAAGGATGATGTTTCCAAGCACTGTTTGGGGTGCGCCCATCTTGTTCATCGTTACCGCCATCAAAATCAATGTAGCGTACAGATTCGCTGAGCTTCAGCTCAAAGGCGGTTGGTGCCCATTCGAGGTCGCCTGTTTCGCTGATAGTTGCCTGCGGCTGTTGCCATTCAAAATCACTCGCACACAGTGTACAGCAGAAGAGTGAAAGTAGGGCGGTGTAGTGGTAGATAGACATAGTGGGCTCCAAGAATGTGGCGAGTATTGGGATTGTGATAGAGAAGGCAAGTCTATGAAATGAGGTATTGCATTCTTGAGAGATGAAATCAGAGTGCAAAAGAGAGATGATTATGACAGAAAAAGCAGCGGTAAACACTCCAAGTTATCAGGATTTAGAAAAAGGCTTTGTTTATGCGATACAAGACGAATACGCTCTTGAACATGCAGACAAAGAACGATTGCTGAATCTTTTTCTGTCATGGTTAGAGACAGCAGGTTGGCCTTTAGCTGAAAAGGTTCTAACAGACACTGGTTTTACCGATGCTGAATTGCCGTATCGCTGGCTTGCGGTGGCGGTCTGCGTCTGGCGGGCAGATAAGGCTATTTATAGAGATGACCAAGGTGATTGCTTAGGCGACTATGATGCTCAGTTCTGTCAATGGGGCCGAGTGATGGTTGCTCGTGGTGAGAATTTGATGCGGGCAGGCTATTTTGGCAACTCTTTCACAGATGAAGACATTGAATGTTTACGCGCTTATCGTCTGTATTGTGAGTGCCGTATTTTACATATTCCAGCTTGGCCTTATGATTTAGATATTCATGAACACGGTACGATTTATGGTTACCATCCTTTGGGTGAGAGAATACCAGACATACATTTACCAACTTTTGCAATGGGTTTAGCAGAACTAGGCTATACTGATGCACCACCAGCAGATTATTTTCAAATTATCAAACCAGCAGCACTTGATGAGTTTTTTACTCTGTTTGCTGCTTATGAACCGCGCGTTGATGAAAATGGTCGTAAATATGTAGTTGCTAAGCCATGGTTAAAAACGGAAGGCATGGTTAGTTTATCTGATGATATTGGCAAGCGTCCAATTGTTTTAATAGTAGCAGCGGCTATGGATTGTTTTTGGGCGCGTGCATCAGCCCTAGCCGAACATCTTTATCAAAGTTATGGTGAGAGTGTCGCTTTCTATTGGGTGAATATCGATGTATCTGATTTCCTTATTCGTGGCGATACTACGGTCAATTATTACAAACAATGGGCTGGTTTAGAAATCCCCGGTCATGAATCATCTATCGCCGATCGTGCACGAACGAGTAAAAAATTATACATGACCCACCCGGAAATAAGTTACCCTTGTTTGCTTGATGATCCTGCGGATACGGTAGCTAGTTATTTTCAAGAAAATGGCGGTTCTGGCGGAACTGTTATGATTGATTTGGAAGGTCGCGTTGCTGTGCACACTACCCATAATTGGGAACATTGGATGGCAAACTGTCCACCACAGCGGGGATGTTGTGAACAATTTGCGTGGGCTGATGAAATAGAACGAGAATTGCGTGCATTTTTACAGCATGGTGGTCACTTTGATCCAGCACATCCATCATTTTATCGACATGATAATCTGCATAAAGATCACGTCGCAGGTGAACCGAAAGTGATGTATCTTATTGCGAGCCGTATTATTGATATTGATCTAGAAAAAGGTGTGATGAATATTATCGGTCGCCCGTCTACATTTAGCGTGATCGGCAGGGGACCAGAGGATCGTGAGTTTTTCAATGATCCCCATCCAATGGTGATTCATTTTGATGCAGAGACTTGTGTGACTTGTCAAAACACTCCGGTACCAATGAGTGATTTGAAGCCTGGCGATATTATCCAAGGCCCTGGATATATACAGGTGTCAGAAGGAACATGGCGGGCAACCACCATTCATCTGCAAGGTGGTGCACAAACTACTAAGCAGAAAGAAGGCCCCTTGGTTGGGGATGCTTATCTGTATGGAAACGTGGTTTCTGTTGATGCTGAGACCAAGCACTTAGTCATGGGTTTGCCGTTACATACGGCGGATATGATTGGTTATCAATGCATACAAGCAGAACAGGATGTTTTAGAGCTGTCTGGTACTGCGCTGACCAATTATACCGCGTTAGGTCAGTGGATTGAATCAAAGGTTCAGCAGGTTCAGGTTACTGTGCGAGATGATAGCTGGCTGTCTCGCAATGGTGAGCTTTGTCGCTTGGCAGATATGCAAGCAGGTGATCGTTTGTGTGTGTGGTACCAAACCCAAGAGGCTGGGCAAACAACGATCACCGCTGCGCTTATTCGTGCATCTTCTGCGTTTACTGTACAGCCCATTGCAAAGTAATTAACGAAAAGGGTGGTACGGTTATAATATCTGTGGCAGGGTCTGTAATTTCTTCTTCTGTATGAACAACTTGTGCTTCTTCTTGTTCAAATTCGTTGTTGTCGGTGATGCTATTTGTGCTGAGTGTTTTCTTCAGGACGGTGCCATCTATCTGTTCATTATGGATAAAACGAATTTTTTGTGGGGTATCAAGGCTGAGATTTATAACAATAGCACCACGTTCACCATTCTTACCACGAATGGCATAGGTAAATAAGCTCGGGTATTTTTTGTGCTCCTTTTCATGAACGGCGACATGTTTACCATGTTTATTCTTTTTATAGCTTTTTTTCAGGTGGACTGCTTCAAATTGTGGTTCACTTTGAGTGGTGTCGCAGCTAACAATATCTCCACGTATTTGTAATATTTCGTTGATGAGTTTGAGACAGTAGCCAGTGGGGCGGAATCGGAATTCTTCTGGTCGTAAGCTCAGGGTTGATCCCCACAGACGTACATCGCCAACCCCAGCAGCTGGGTAGCTGTGTTGGACAAAACTATAAAAGCATTGGTAGCGAAGACCATAATCACGCATTTGTAAAAGCATCATATTTAAAATACCCACTCCGGCTGGTAAAGAGGTGGTAAAGCGGTTTCGTATTTCAAGAGGCGCATCACCGCCAGTCATATGCCAGTTTTGTTCATAGACAGAAAATTCGCAATCAAAGGCTTCCATCGCTTTGGCTTGTTGTTGCATCGGTTTACCAAGAACATGTTCCAAAGAATACCCAAGGCACCATTTGAAAAAATCTTTTTCATCACCAATTTGTTCAAGCTCTGTGTTATGGAGCTTATGCACTTGGTAAGGAGCTATGGTGTAACAATCTGCGCTTGGTGTTTCTGTGAGTACGCTCTTAGTCATGCCAACTGAATAGTGTTGTCCAGCAGCATGCAGAATGATATTGTCTTTGTAATAAGGAGATGCTTTTATCCGTGCAAAGGCGCGCTCCCAGTAATCTGGGCCACTATAGCCACCGGCAATAAATGCGAACACACCATTCCATGCTTCATTGCCAGGTTCTAAATGAATTTCTGGAATAACTTCTGTCCATGGTTGTGGATGGCCTTGTTCTGCTCGTAATTTTCCACCTGGCGTTGTGACAGGGCCTGCTAAGTATTCTATGAGTAGATCAACTTCTTCTTCATAAAAAGTGCCACGAAAATTATACCAAGAAGAACACTGGAGGTATTTACAAATCTCTAGATGTTCATGCATGCTCCACTGTCTGAGTTCTCGGCGGTAGAGTGGACCAACGGCAGCGGTAATAGAATTGGTTGAGCGGTAGCTACGCAAACGTGGGTATAAGTCGGCAGAAGGTACGCCACCCATAGCAAGGCTGCGTAAAATGCCAGGATTGAGATTTTTAAGTGCTTCAATGGCATCATCACGAAAAACAGTTGGGTTGGTATCGTTATCATTCCAAATGGTAACATCGTCAAATAGGACTTTGCCACCATTTGCAGCGAACCTGAAAAGTAGGAATCCACCAGTATGAGAGGTTTTATCAGGCACTTTATCAAAACAATCAACGTTAAATGTGGCTGTATAAGATTCCCATTCTGTGGTGAGTGCTATATCTTGGCGCGGAGGTTTGTTGTGTCCGTCTTGCAGTTGCGGATCTATGCTAAAGGCGTGAACATTGTCGAGCGCTTTGGCCTTGAAGCTTATATGCCAAGTGCCATTGATGTCGGCAAATTTATGCCACGAGGTGGCAAATTTATAATAAGCAGTGGTATTTGGTTTTTTCAGGTCTTCATAGGCTCCTGTTTGTTTGTTGAGTCGTTTGCCTACTTTGGTGCCATCAAGTAAGCACACGCTCTGGCCGAAGGATTCAGGGTGCGTATCGCCGTGCATCAGGGAAACATTTGTGGAGCACCAATAGCCGCCGTCCGGTTCAAGTCCAAGGCAGCCTTCGTTACGACGGTCTTGCTCAATTAGGATTCCCATACCATCTTGGGCAGCATTGTCTGGTAGGGTAATGGGGTCTGTGAAGACAAAACGTACGTGTTCTGTTGGAGCGTGGCCTTTATACGGTGAATAAGAAGCTGTTTCTATCCGTTCGATAGTGGTGGTTTGCCCATAGGCAGAACCAGAAATAACCTGTATCTTTGCGCCTGGATAGAGATCGGGGAGGTTCATTTTCCCCCACCAACGATCGAGAGCTATTTTAGTGCCGTAGCGAGTAATAAATCCATCTGTTTGTAGTAGTCCTGCGTGGCACTGCCTATAAACGGTCCCTTCAAAGTTTTCTCTCGCGAAATACTTCATCATTGGCGAACTATAATAGGAAGAATTACTTTGATTAATACCAATCGGGGCAATGTCCGCAACTTTTACATTGCTGCCTATGTGATAATCGAGTGTTTCAGCAGAGAGAGAGCAACAGAGGCACAGCAATATGATGCCAAATAAGTGATGCATAGGTAGGCCTTTCCGGAAAGAGTGTATTATAATTAAAGCTGTTGCGGAGAGGTCCACTGTGACAATGTTTTTATTGTCGGAGAATGTGTGTAATTATTCTCTGATAAGTAGTAATCTATGACGGTTTTTGTCTGTCAAAAAAAGAGCGAATATTATTTCATATGTATTGGCAGTAGAGTTACTATTGAATATGGATCCGATCAAAAGTAACATTGGCCTCTGAAGCGGCAAAGCCAATGTGGCTAATCGGTTTTTTGTGTTCAAGCGTATGGATAACGATGCCGTTAATGCTGAATTCATATGTGCCGTTATCTTCGCTAACACGTGTTAAATTCATACTCACATCGTCACTAAGTGTGACCTTTTCAGGCAGTGTTTCTTTTTTATCCCCGTACAGTAGAGCATTTTCTCGCCAAGAAACTCCAATGCTTTCTATGCTATCTGCTTTATAGGTGAAGCGAATATAGTCACGATCAACATGTTCATTGCGATGAACAAGAGTATTTATGCTTGTGAGTGGTTGTTTGAGTGCAGTGTAGGTGCTCGTGGTGCCGGTATTGTTTGGTGTATGAATAGTGATAGTGCCATTTTCGACGATGAAGGTGTGACTGTCTTTTCCCTTCTCTACTTTCCATGTAGATGGATCTACATTTCCTGCTGGCGCTACTATTCCAGGAGAAACTCCAAATAAATCAGCAACATTTGTTTCAATAGCAGCCTCATCTGTGGTCGCGGTGGCTTGATCCACTAGGGTTTTAATAGCGAGTGCTGTTTCTAGTTGTCCTCTTCTGGTTGCTTTCTGTTTTTCTTTTTCAAGTGTCTTAATGAATTTTGCCTTCTCTTTATCGATGTTTTTCTGTGCATCAGCTATAATTTCGGCGATCTGCTCAGAATATTTTATTTGTTCAGCAAGGACTTTATCTGGAAGCGGTGCTTCTTCAGCATGTATCCAAAGTATGGTCATAGTTAGCAATAGGTAGCGCATCTGATCTCCTTGTTGCTGTAGTATGACAGCAAATTCCTTTTTATATAAGGTGGAAGGTGTTGCCATTTGCCACATGCGCTGTATTATGGTTGATTACGTTCCATAATGTAGTACAAAATAACCTGAAAGAAGATCTCAATGATTCAATCTGTAGACAGAGCCTTGAGCTTGCTCAAGCTTATAGCCGAATACCCGCAAGGTGTCGGAGCTCGAGCTTTAGCGCGTATTAGTGGCTTAAAGGCATCTACTGTTCAAAATTTAATTAAGACGATGGAGCAGAAAGGGTTTCTCTATGCAGACCCTATTACTCGGCGTTATTATATAGGCAGTGCAATTGTGTCGTTAGCGAAGCAGGTTAATCCCTTAGCGGGGTATCGAGCAGCAGCATTACCTACACTGACATTACTGCAAAGCCGTTATGGAGTAGCGGTTTCTTTGCAGGCTTGGGAACGTGGGCAGTGTTATCTTTTGGCACGAGGAGGACGTGATGGTCAGCAGGTTATAGAGACAGAAGAGCTCTGCCTTCCTATGCGTTTTTCTGCTGGATATAATGCTCTGATTGCATTTTTGCCTGAGGTCGTGCAATCTCGTTACATAGAACATGTGTTTTCAGTAGAAGAAGATCGTCGTGCTGATGTGAGTGCACCAGATGATTATTTTGCGGAATATCAGCTGATTAAAAAACAAGGGTATGCGGAAAATAATGGCCGTGGAAATCCATATGTTGGCGCAATTGCTGTTCCTGTGTTTATAGATAAAACACAGGTTGTTATGAGCATAACGGTGAGTAATGGTAGAGAAGCTTTTAAGCAACTTTCTCAACAGGAGATGCTTACAGTAATGACAGGCGAAGCCAAAAAAATCACAGAAAATATACGATTAAGGTCGGTTGTATGAATATTGGTATAAGAACTCTGTTGCTCTTATCCTTTGTACATGCTGCTTTAATTGCCGAAAGTGACCATACATCAATAAATAAGGATCAGATAATGACTCAGACTCAGCAAATTACTCCAGAACTCATCCAAGAAACAGCACAAAAAGTAGTCGGTCGTGTGATAAAACGGGATAGAGTATGGGGGAATTATTGTTTAGACCTCTGTTTAGAATCTATGCTTGTGTGGGGCCAAGCCGCTGAAACGGCAGAATATGATGAGTATGTTTTGGGTGTCATGGAACGTCGAGATCTTACTCCACATTCAATTATAAAGTATGAAAATCAGCCCTTTGGCCATATGAATTATGCGTTGTATATATCGTCACAGAACCAAGCCTACGCAGAGGGTTTTGTCTTAGAATCACGTCGTTTCCAGAAAGAAGTCCCGCGATCTTCAGATGGCTTGGTGCTGTTGCGAGATAATACAGAAGACCGGAATAACGTTATTATTGATTTTATGCACGACTATGCCAGTCGTATGGCAGAAACAGGTGCACTTACGGGTGAAGAACATTTTTACAAAGAATGTGTGGATCAATTTCGTTTGTATCGTTCTGTTTTAAGACATGATGATACGCATTTATGGTCAACTGGTCGTGGCTGGTTGGAAGATGAAAAAGCGTTATCACCTGGACATTGGTCACGTGGTCATGGCTGGTTAGTCCGTGGTATGATTCATTCTTTATCTGTCTTACCAAAAAAATCAGAGTATTATAAAGAATTGAACGAATATTTTATCGAGATTATCGATGCACTTTTGCTCGTTCAGGATGAAAAGGGGATGTGGCATCAGCTTCTGCACAGGCCCTTTGCTGATAGTTATCCAGATAGCAGTGGGACTGGGCTTATTTGTTATGCAATAAGTGTGGCCATACAAAAAGGAATACTGGTAGACGAGAAGTATCGCATAGCAGCAGAGAAAGCATTTATTGGCTTGCAAGACCACATTTCAGAAGAAGGCATCGTTCATCATGTTTGCTATGGTCCTGGCCCTTTACGTGTGGAAGAAGATTACGTGAATGCTCCCGGTCATGATGATGACGGCAAGAGTCACGGTGCGATGGCGGTTATTTTTGCCTGTGCAGGTATGCAGATGCTTTACTCAGGTCAATAAAACCTGTAATATCCTTCTTCGTTCTGGCTATAAGAGGTATGAGAATGGACGTATTGGTAGAACGCTTTCGCAGTGGAGATAAGACCGCCTTTGAGATGTTGGTGGAGCCAGAAGTACACGGCTTGCGTGCATTTGTAGCTCTGCGTGCGCCAGCGGCTCACATGATAGATGAAATAGCTCATGAAAGCATCGTTTTTGCATGGGAACGTCGAGAAATTTTTACAGGTGGTTCTATTGGCGCATGGCTGAGAGCGATAGCTGCTCAGTTACTTCGGAAAGAGATTCAACGTTTTGCCCGTGAACATGTCCAGCGTGATAAATACAAAGATACGCTTTTACGCACCATGGATAAAGCTGTTATACATGACCATTGGGAAATTGATTTTTTAGAGCTCTGTATGGCAGGGCTTGGTGAACGCATGCGTCATTTAGTACGGTTACGTTACGATGAGTCATGGAGTTCAGTGGAGATATCAGAAAAAACGCACCAAAGTGTGTCATGGGTTAATACAACGCTGTATCGTTTGCGTAAAAAATTGAAAAACTGCATGGAACAACATTTGGAGAAGGCGCAATGATAAACGAACGTCTAGCTGCCTATTGCAATGATGATATGCCACTGAGTGAGCGCTTACTGCTAGAAGCAGAGCTGGAGCAAGACAATCAGCATGTAGAAGATATTTTTGAACAAGAAGCGATGAGTCGATTTTTAGCAGTTGTCCATGAAGACGGTCGTGCTGATGCAAATGTCTTACGTGCGGCGATGATGAGCATAGAAAGTTTAGGGACGAAAAAGAACGACTCTGTGTGGTTTTCAGGTAGCGGTATGCAGCGGGGTTTTGCCTTTGTTGCAGCTGCGGCAGTGCTGTTCATTATGACTTGGTCTCTTTTTCTTCAAGAACCGAATCAAGACAGTGCTCGAATTGTATCTGGTCGTGCATTTTGTTCGGTCTATCAGGACGATGGTCAACAATTACCTTCATCACAATTGACAACGGGTCAGCGTTTACAAGTCAAAACGGATACTCGAATTTGTCTGAATTGGGATGATGGAACTTGGATGAATATTCGCGGCCCTGCTGAGTTATGGATGGGAGGAGATCGGCATCAGCATGCCCTTACATTACAGCAGGGACATATTACTGCAACTGTCAGCAAGCAAATGCAGCCGATGATTATTCAGACGGTACATGGGCAAGCTGTGATACGCGGAACTGTTTTTGATCTTCTTGTTAATGAGCACCGCACCGCTTTGTGTGTGGAAAGTGGTGTAGTTGATTTGGTGAAAGGGGCACAGGTACTTTCAGTAACAGCAGGGAAAGCAGCACTTGCAAACACTGAAACCTTAGAGGACATGGGGGCAGCGACTGTGGATAACATGAAACGAATAGGCAAGATTATATGGGAAGAGCGTTTCCAGAAGAGAACGATTACCGAACAACAGAAAAACCGTCAGGTTATTGAACTGGTGGATGATCAATATGGCAGCTATATTTCGGTGGATAAAGGTTCTTTGAACGTGAGTTCTTTATTTAATGAACAAGAACCTTTTTACGTATCGTTCTCAGAGCAGTTTATTGTGAATTTGTGCTGCCGAGTTGAAGCAAATACCAGTCTGTCAGTGACGATGCGGTCTTATGAGGGGGAATATAGTGATGATGATAAAAACTTAGTCACAAAATTATGTTCAGTACCTCTTAGTAATGGAGGTTGGCAAACCCTTACTCTTCCATTGTCTGCATTTCGTTTGGCAAAACCATCGAAAAAAGAGAACTCTGAAGCCCATGCCTATTGGTCTGAACACTGGCAAGAACGTGTGAGCAATGTTATGAATATTCATTGTGATCCTGAAACACGTTTACAGGTAAAGTGGGTTTCGATAACGACAGAAGAATAAAAAAAGACTCCTTCGGTTATTGTTGGTTTTTTTCGTCTAAACTTGATGAGAGTCAGAATAATGTGTCTTAATTACTTAAATTGATAAAAATGAATTATTATGCTCGTGTGCATTTCAATCTGCAAAGTATAGTCTTTAAAGTAGTTTTTTTAAGACTGAAGTGCCACGAGCATTATAATCCATGGAATCTATAACTGTCCCACTCGTTCTAGCATTATCGGAACAAGTTGTGCTTTGCGTTGGCCAAGATGACGACGCAGTATGCTCCGTATGGTTTGTAAGGAAGAGCCAATAGCGCCACCGGGTTTTCGGTGCCGTTTGGTGGCAGTAACCGTATGTCCGTTGCGTAAGTGTATTCTGGTGAGACATTCTTTATCTACGCCACCTTTGGGACCATTGATGTCAGTGATGCGTAAAGTAACAGACATGATGTGATCCATGAAGCGGCTGCAGAGTCGTTCGCAGCGTTGAGTAGCTACGTCGTGTTCTTCTTTACTGAGCTCTATGTTTTTACTAATGATGGTAATCTTCATGTCTTTATCCTTTTCCTCTCGGAGGTTGATGGTGATGGCTGATTCAAGACTGCCTTGTTTCAGATAGGTGCCACTGTATCAAGAAAATGAATTCGGCTATATCTATAATACCAATCATTGCGTTCGGTTTATCCGAACTACAGTATGATTGAATGGAGGGGGGCATGGACCAGCCTAATTATCACCATCTCTGGCATTTTTTCATGGTTGCTCAAGCGGGCGGTTTACGTTTAGCAGCGGAAAAACTGTACATATCTGCATCCACTTTGAGTGAACAAATCAAAGCTTTAGAAAAAAGTATGGATGGTGCTTTGTTTGATCGCAGTGGTCGGCATATGCGTTTAACGGAGTTTGGCCAACATGTATACGGTTATGCTCAGTCTATCTTTTCCACGGGACGAGAATTGATGGAAAGTATGCACGACGGCAGTTTTGATGCACGGGTTTCCTTGCGTATTGGTATTGTTAATGTGATGCCAAAAGTGGTTGCTTATCGTTTATTAGCGCCATTGATGGAAATGGAATCGCCACCCCGTTTGACAGTAAAAGAAGATGAATCTCCACGTTTATTGACAGCCCTAGCAAATGACGAATTAGATGTGGTACTCAGCGATACGCCTGTAGCACCCCAGTATGCGGTACGTGCCAGTGATTTTTTTATTGGAGCAAGCCAAATAGCCATATATGGCACTACTGCCTTGATGAAAAGTGCAAAGAAACAGACCTTTCCAGAGTGTTTGCAAGATATGCCAATGCTTATGCCGACAGAGGGGACGGTGTTAGCGTTTGAGTTGGATAGATGGTTTGAGGAGGTTGGTATTCAACCAGTTGTGGTTGCTCGTTTTGAAAATAGTGGTTTGATCAAATTATTTGGATCGCAAGGTTATGGTCTTTTTGCAGCACCATTAGTTGCTCATCAATACATTGAGAAGCAATACGGATGTTGCAAACTTGGTATTGTAGCTGATGCCCGTGAACCGTATTATGCTATAACTACATCTCGTAGTGCTCACCATCCAGGTGTAGCCATGATTAAATCCTCAGTAGAGGCTTTAGTTAAAGAAGATAAAGAGTGGTGTACGTCTTTGTAAGGCCTATTGTATTTCGATGAGTGACTGAAAGAATACGCGCCTCTCAAAAAAGGAGAAGTATGATGGATAACGCGCGTATCATTGTTATTACCGGAGTTACCAAAGGTATAGGCTTGGCTTTGGCAGAGTATTGTATTGCAGCAGGGCATCGCGTGTGTGGGTGCGGACGTAGTGCTGACCGCATTGCATCATTACAAAAACAATATGCAGACCAGCATTTTACCGTTGTTGATATAACAGACGCAGAGGCTCTTGACCGCTGGGCAGAAACGGTTGTCGCAGAGATGGGTTCACCAGATCTTTTGGTGAATAATGCTGCGCTCATTAATAGACGAGCATTGTTTCATGAAGTTGATGCCGATACTTTTGATCAAGTTATTCGTGTGAGTCTCTGCGGTACTGCCAATGTAACCCGTTCATTTCTCCCTGAGATGTTTAAACAGCAACGGGGAATTATTGTCAACATGAGCAGTGGCTGGGGGCGTTGGCCGGCAGCAGAGGTGGTACCCTATTGTACCGCTAAGGCAGGGGTCGAAATGATGACGGCATCTCTAGCAAAAGAATTACCGAAGGGTATGGCAGCGCTTACGTTAACTCCAGGATCAGTCGATACCGATATGACTGTCGACTGTTGGGGGAAAATGATGAATGTTCATAGTCCAGAGGAATGGGTTCAAACAGCAGGCCCATACATTCTAGGTTTTACCTCTGAAGAAAACGGTCAGGCGCTTGCAGTAACATTTGAATAAAATTTTAGTGGAGTGCGTATAAAACCCCATCGTCTGAGCTTATATACACAATATTATCAGCAATACAGGGAGATGTGGTTATTTTACCTTTAATCTTATACTCCCATGCTTTGCTCCCATCTGTAGTTTGTACGCTGTAAACCGTTCCATCATCACTACCAAAATATAGAAGTCCATTTTTACTAGCAATACTTGGAGCGGAATTCAAAGCCGATGTTGCCTCAAAACGCCAACCTGGTTTACCCGTTGTTTGGTCAAATTGTGTCATTTTCTTATGGGCTGCACCAACATAAATAGCATTATTCCAGACTGCCGGTGAACAAAAACAAATAACACGGGTGGTGCTGGGAACATCATAAGCAATTTCTGCTTTATAGAGTACTGCTCTATCGGAGAGCTGATTATGATAGAGTAGCGCTTTTTCATTTCCGCCACCAGCAGCGCTTGTGATGCCTATTGTGGTCTGTGTGCTTATGGCAGGTGTGTTTGGTCCTTCCCAGTCAAAAAATCTTCCGTAGCCAGTAGCTAATTGTATAATACTTTTCGCGTTTAAGGCGATGTAATCTTGAGTAATAGCTACGCTAGAAGGGTATTTACTCTCTTTTATTTTTTGCAACATTCCCTTGTAGCCCCATGCAATGGTGCCAGTAGTTGCGTCAATGCCTGTTGCTTGCATAAAAACAAGGCCATAGGCAAATCCTGTTGCTGTATTGGAGTGTCTTAGTTTCTTGTTGCTCCATATAATGTCACCAGTGGTAATATCAAGGGCATGCACACCTTTTTTGGAGCCGATATAAGCAGTGTTTTCAACAATAGTAGCAGTGGAGTTTGATGGACCAATAGAACAGCGCCATTTTTCTTGACCTGTTAGTGTGTCTAATGCGTAGAAATATTTTCCACCAGCAATATAAATGGTATCATCAAGGGCAACGGGCGAGCCAGTTCCTGCACCACCTAGATCAAAGGCCCATTTTTCTCCGGTAAGAGTGGCTGGACCTGTTGTGTCGTAAACACCATCTCGATAGAGATTACCACGGTAGGTACGGCCTTGAAGGCTATCGTAGGTAGACGCATCATAATCTAAAATAATTGGAGGAGGTGCGAGACCGCGGTCTCCATTTTTTGGGATGTCATTATTTATCGATGGTGTTCCTGTAAAACTTTCTGCGTAGAGAGATGTTGTAAAGAGCAATACACCAAATGTCTGTATTAATGTGTTCATTATTCTGCTCCTTGTACGCTGTGAGCATTGAGAGTATTACCCTCAATGCGACCATCTATTGTTATTTTTTTACCTGACTGTATGGCAACGGCTGTTCGTGCTGGACCAGTAACAGTATAGACTTTTCCATCTATGCTAAAGAGTACGTCTACTGGTTTGGCAACAGGGCGGAAGCCAACCTCAGAAAAATAATGGAGGTTATCAAGATAATTTTGTGGTTCATTCATAATACCGTGCGAACTTTTGTATTCTGGGGCACCATAGAGCCACGAGCAGCCAGCTAGAATAGTGGGCGGTCGTTTATAGCTGACCTCTTTTTCATCAAGGCCATAAACAGCATAACGAGAAGCGGTGGGATTGTTCGTGTCGAGTAAAGGGTCTCTATCTTTACGTGCTTTTGCACCACTATTTGTTGCCTGACAAACATTGCCGAGAATATCGTAGAGGCCAAAACTGTTCGGCTTTTTTTGACCGACAGGATGAGTGCGGCCACCAGCATTATGCCAATCCCATACATAATCATCTTTTTCTGCTGGGTTTGATCCCCAGAAATATTTATCCTTTGTTCCGCCACCAATGGCGTATTCATATTCCGCTTCTGTTGGTAAACGATAGCCATCAATGTCCCAGCGTTCAAAGAGGAATGGTTCTAGATGACCGTTGCCATTTCCGCAGGTGGTGTTGGTGTGTTTCCTAAACCATTGTCCGGTGTTGGTTGCTAATTCATTGCTGTCTACTTTTATTGGTCGGTAGGTAAAAGCATTTTTGTAAATATTGGTATAGTGGTCATCCGTATAATAAACGGGTACTTTATTTTCCATTTCAGATAAAGCATTACACCAAACAACCATGTCATGCCAAGTAATTCTAGTAACCGGTTCGTCAGGGCTATGGGTATGTTGGTAATAATACATGCTGCCCATATCGCCATCATGGCTAAAACTGTAGCCATGTTCAGTAGCCCAGAAATAGACTTTCATCCATTGGCCGTAGGTAATGGGGTGGATGGCCATATCAAAGCCATCTACCTGTACCTGTGTATTATCTCGCCCTCGGGTAAACAGAGCTTGAGGTAAGGAAGCCATCTTGAGTATTTGTTTGGGTTCTGCTGTGTTTTTGTGCATTGGAGTTTTGTGTCCGGCAGTAATTGTCCATGTGTGCGCACTTGTTTTGCCACTTGCTGGTGCAGCAAGTCCGCTATCGCGGCGAACAAAACGTAAGCCTATATCTCCACGTCCATAAAAAGCGTCATCGCCATAAGGGGAAATGGACATAATGCCTGGATTATCGGTATGTAGAAATGATCCACCAAGAACGGTCATGGTTGTGGTCTCGGGTGGGCAGTTATCGCCGTAGTTCCATACCAGTTCAGCAGCATTACCAAGCATATCATAAAGTCCTGCTGTATTGGCAGTTCCAGTGCCAACAGCATAAGTAGAGCTTGTTTGTTCGTTTGCTCGTGTATTGCCGCCCTGAGCAAAAGCGGTGCTCCATTCACTTACTGTTGGTAGACGAAAACCGTCTGCTGCCCATTTTACATAAATTGTTGGTTTGGATATCTGTGTGTATGTTGGGTTGTCATAATTACGTCTTCCAGAAGGGGCCGAATTTACTAATGTTTGTAGGTGCTGCCCTTTAAATTCTATGCTGTATTCTGGATCTATATAATAACAGGCTTCACGTCCTTCCATAAGTGAGAGAGTATTGCACATGCTTAGTGCATCATAGAGCGTGAAGTTGGTGGCAGGCTCTTGTTGTCCGTGTTTACCACCATTTTGCATGCTGCCCATATCACCATTCTTCATAAAATTGTAACGTGCCTCAAATGTTTGAAATGGGGCATCCCCAAAACGATGGATTTTTTTCCAGAGCAGATAAGGCGTTTCACAAGTTGCCATGTAAAAATCTTGCACGCCATCTTTTCCAGATATGGCTGCCATGTCGATATTGGTACTTGGGTAATCGGGGCGATTGACCACAGCGTCTGCTTCAAAGCCATACCATTTAATATGTGCCATAGGTCCAGCTAAAGTGTCTTTGGCAAGGTACCAGCCGACGCCTTGAACATCGGTAAAATTGTGTTTAGAGAACTGTGCCTGTTCTTTGTCAAAACGAATGAGTTTGGGGTCAGGTGTGTAGGGGGCCCAGTTTGCTTTGGTTGGATATAAGACAAATTGTCGGCCAGGTTTCTTTTTGGTGTACCCTTTTGTTGGAATGTCAAAATTATTTTCTGAAATAAATAGTTTATCGCCATCTTTTACAATCATGCGCACATCGTCATAGCCATACCAATATGTACGAATACACATAGAGCCAAGGCGGCTTTCATCGTTAAAGGTCACAGGGTATTTATCACCATCCGCCAAAAAATCTTTTTTTTGCCAGAGCATTGCCCAATACAATTGCAGATGACTATCCGATTTTTTCTCATTAGCAGAACCTTGTAACGGCTGACTTTCCGCACGCATATCAAACCAAGAAAGGCTATGGTCAGCATTGATGCCCATTTCTTTGCAGAAGCTGTATTCCTTTGGAGTGGAATTACTAATGTGCCAACTTACACCACCATAAAAGCGTCCGCTGATACGGTTGGGGTAAGTGGCAGTAAACGGCCACGATTTCAGCCCCATCTCTTCTGTTAAGCTGAAAGGGATTGCGGCAATATAGTCATCTTGCATATCGCCGTCGCCATCAACATCTTTACAATGAAATATGGGGATACTTTCTGCTGGTGACGTAGCTTTGCTTGCCCCATATCGGTAAGAATTAGG
Source organism: Planctomycetota bacterium (assembly GCA_016745075.1). Taxonomy (GTDB): domain Bacteria; phylum Planctomycetota; class UBA11346; order UBA11346; family UBA11346; genus JADGDD01. The sequence goes on from JADGDD010000006.1 coordinate 236,798, forward strand.
TGTATTACCCTTACCACCGTTATGTCCACCAAAGCCGTGTCTCGTCATTTTATCAGCATGGGCCACAATGCGGACGTTGATAGCAGTGGTGGTGTCAGATGAGTGCTTGGGCTGCCAGACATGCTGTTCACTATTCCACTGTGCTTCTTTTTCCGTAATTTCTTTGAGAAGATGTGATTCAGCATACGTATTGGTGCTTATGACGAGGCTGCCAATGAGTGCGGTAAGTGTCTTCATAAATGCTCCCTTATGTAGCAGTATAGCACAAGCTTTTATTGATATTACAAAAAATATGCTGTTTCTTTTCTTTAGACTTGAGATTTGAATGAATCCCTATATCATCCCACGTGGGATGATCGATAAAACACAGAAGAGACCGGCTACCTTAGAAGACCTTGCGCGTGCGAGCGGAGTCTCTCGTCGTGTTGTTTCAGCGGTCTTGAACTCAGACCGAGCCAAGGGTAAGATAGGATATAGCGAAGAGACAAAACTAGCTGTTGAGGCAGCTGCTCAGGCATTGAATTACCGTAGGAACCGAACCTCTACCAACCTCAAAGAAAAACGTCATGGAGTGATCGGGGTTTTGGCAAGTTCCTTGTATAGTATCCCGAATGTTACACCGCAGCCAATTATTGAATGTGCAGCACGTCATAACTTGTTAGTGACTTTTGAAATTATTCAGCCGAATAAAGTGCCGCAGTTTATTCAAGATGATGTTGTTGATGGTTTGTTATTATTTGAAAATGTTGGTTCTCAGTTAGAAGAAGAAATTGACCGGTTAGGCATTCCTTGTGTCTATTCTAACGCAGGGATGTATCATCGGCCATATGCTATTGAATATGATGAGCGCCAGAACATGGAGCAGATTGTTGCACAATTTGCGGCACAGGGACGCAAGCGTATCGTGTTATTTTTATCGAGTATTGGGGTTATCGCAGAAGAGCGTGAACAAGGTTTGCGCGAGTCTTGTGCGCAGCACGGTTTGTTAGAGCCAATAATATTCTGTCATACGGGATCAAAAGCAGAGCAGATACGAGCTGTGTTAGAACCACAATTGCCACAATTTCTGGCGCAACACAGGGATATAGATGCAATTATTTTAAATCAAGATGTAGCAGCACCTGTTGTCTATCATGCTTTGGCAGAAATGAGTAAGGCAGTTCCAAATGATGTTGCGGTTATCGGTCTTCATAATCAACAAGTAGACTATGCTGTCACACCGCAGCTTTCAAGTACAGCGATGAATTATTATAAAGCAAACGCTGCTTCTGTAGATTTATTGGTTGAAGTGATCAAAGGCACAGCAGAAGTGGGCATACGCTGGCATTATTATAATTATATTCAACGGGCTTCGACCTAGAAAAGAGAATGATATGTATAAATTCATATTAGTGATACTGTGTTGTGGTACGCTGTTATCAGCACAGGAACGAAGTGTTGATGAATGGATTGCCCATGTGCAGAAAGAAACACAGGAGCAAATAGCAGACTGGGCCGCGCATCCAGAGCGTGAGCTTATTTTGTTAGGTGGTTCTTTGTGCTCAAAAAATCATCCTGGCAAAAACGGACATGTGAAGGAGTACCCCAAACGGCATCAAGAGGCAATAGCAGCCTTTAAGGCTTTTATGGCAAGCCGTGGTGAAGAATTATTACAGAGTTGGTTAGCCGGTGAGCAACTGTCAGCAGAGGATGCCGTTTATGAACGTCTGTTCTATGCCTTGAAAATGAGTATGCACGCCAAGCAACATAGAGACAGTAAAAAACGTCTTTATGTGCCGCCATTATCTCAAGAACACATACAAGCAGCAGAAAAGGAACTCAAACAGTTAACGAAGCAAGGCCAAGCGCTTATGATGAAAGGCTTTGAAACTCATGTGCTTAGTAATGAAGATATAGATGTTTTACGACGGTTTCACATTGCTATTGGTACCCGCTGTGTTGGTGGTACACCTTATATGCCTTTTCGTATGGGGCTCACCACTGTAGAAAAAAATACTGCAATACTTGGCATACCGGCGAGTGATGTGGGTGTGGCTCCTTTATCATCTGTGCTGGCGCGTAGCACGTATTCTGACATGCCAGATTGGGACTTTCCGCAACTTATTCCGATGCGTTCTGATGGTATATTAGAATTATTACATTGTATTCGTGCGTTTGATTCTGATGGAAAAAAAGTGGTACCGTCAGCATGGCAGCAAGCGCAACCAGAATTGCGTACTTTATCTGAGATACGAGGGGAGAAACCATTACTTATCATTGCAGCAGATGCCACGGACTGTTTTTTGCCATTTGCTTTTTCTGAATTAGAAGTGTTGTATCAAGCTTACAAAGATCGTGTTGAATTCTTATTTGTGAATACCACGATTCATGACAACCACATGTCACCACAAGAATATTTTGATCGTGTTCCCAATGGTTTAAAAGCCTATGTCGGGCACCCATTTACCCAAGAGGAACGAGCCAGAACTGCAAAGAATTTGTATATGCGTTATCCACACGTAACTGTTCCCTGTGCTGTTGATGATGCTGGTAGTACCTTTGAAGGGTTATATGGTTCGCAAGGAGGTAGTGCGGCCTTACGTCTCATTGATCGTACTGGTAATCTGGCAGATAGTTGTTGGACACCATTTTGTGGAACCATTTGGGCAAATGAAGTTGAATTATCTATCCGTCGCCTCCTTGCCAATGATGGTTGTCATGACCCAGCATGGGCAGAGAGAGTAATGATACCTAGAAAAGGAAAAATTCAGAAAGGGGCTGTTGCATCGCCAATGCTGGTACGACATTCGTTCGATCTACGTGAACGGGTTGTGTTAACTTTGAAGAGTGCTGTTATTACAGCTGTGTCTCCAGAGAGTATTCAGGTTAAGGTGCGTACTAAAAAAGAAAGCGTTACGCATACCTTAGTGTTATCAGCGCATACACGTCTACAAACAGGTGATGGTCAGTTACTCAGTGCAGCTGATTTAACTGTTGGTAAGAAAGTGAGTGTTGATTATTGGGCAGACCAGCGCTTTGGTAAACCAGTCGCAAAACATCTTACCAAAGTAGATCATACTCGGTTATGTGGTACAGGATTTATACAGGTTGGCGATACCCGTTTTGAAATAGAATCAAAAGGCGGGAATTATGGCTATCGTGGTTGGCAGCAAAACTACATAACTACAGGCGATAGTGATGCTGAATTTGCAGTTCGACGTATTGTTGTATTCGGTAATCCTGCTCGCCCTGCTCCCGTTTGGTTGTGCGGGACTATCGAATCGATAGATACCCAACATCGTACTCTGACAGTACGGCAAAAAGTAGCAGCACCAAACGAACTGCTCGGCTTTCAATACAACCGCTTAGCAGAAGGGAAAGCCGTTCTGACTGATAATATCATATCCCGTCAAAAGGCGGTTGCGCATTGGATGGAGCGTAGCGGGGATGCATTACTTCGAACCATTCGCATTGATGATGGTGTTGAAATTTTTCATAACGGTCGTTTTGATGGCACCATTGCTGATATTCATGTTGGTGATGCGATTGGGGTTGAATACATTACTCACCAAGAATATGAAGATCTTATTAACCCAGAAAAAATCCGTATCAGCACAGTGGTTCTTGAAAAAAACTAAGAGCAACCAGCGAATATTTATTTGAAGCAGCGTGGTGTTTTGAAAAAAAATCTATGCTGTACCGTGTTTTATTTTGTTAGGTTGGTTGATGAGGAACGAGTCGAATTCGATCAATATCTATGTTGCCACTACCAGCATAGATTCGGATGGTATTATCGCCCGTTTGTAATTGTATGATGCCCGCATCTATTTCCTGCCAAGCCGTACATTGTGGATAATGAATAGTTTTATCATAACGGTCTTCACCGCTGTAATGTGGGTCTTCGTGTTTGGTGTGATTCACAAGTAAAACATTTTGTTGGTCGCCAGTGGCCGCTCGGTAGCGTATGTACAAATGATAGTGAGCGCAGATACCTGATTGTACAAAGAAGATGATGCCAGCGTGTAAGTAATCAAAGCCGCTCACATAGCCTGTACCCGTATGATCAGAATGGTCAGTGGTGCGATATGTACCGAGTAATGCCCCGCAAGCCTGTTCAACCGTGGCAGCATCAAGCTCTATACAGACCCGTCCTGCATGGGGTTCAGCGGCGAGAGCGACACCCTGTATATTGGGAGTAATCGGAATAATACTGCCATCATCATTATAGAACAATTCGTCGCACATCAGGCTACGCGTTTCGCTTATGCCAGAAACCCAAGCGCTATGATGGAAAGCAAACCAGCGGTTTTTATAGGCGGTAATAGAACCGTGATTGGTTCCAGCCTGCCGCTCAAAGCGCGGGATATAAATGCCCATGGATGTATATGGCCCAAGCGGATGATCAGCAATAGCATAATACATTGCCTGTGGCCATTGTCCGTTGGGTAAACCTGGGTAGGATAAATAGTATTTTCCCTTGTAGCTGTGTAGCCACGGACCTTCGTAGAAATCTTGTAGTTGATCTGTTAATTCAACGATGGTATCTGGAAGAGCAGATAATAAATCATCACTAAGCTGGCAGGCAAAACCTTGACCACCATAGCCCCAATACAGGTAAGGGGTATCGTCAGTATCAACAAAGAGTGCAGGGTCTTGCCCATGTTCAACGCCCTGAATATAGCCAATATCGGTAAATGGCCCTTCAGGGTGTGAGCACACAGCTAGCCCAGTGCGGAAGTGATTTGTGCCTTTCTCATAGGCGCAATAAACTAAATAATATTGCCCATTACGATAGACGGCATCAATTGCCCACATATGGCTTGATGCCCAACTGACATCTTGTAAGTGGAGGGCAACGCCATGATCTGTCCAGTTTACTAAATCGGTGGTGGAAAAAACATGGTAACTAACCATGGTGTCATGGGTATTGGTACCTGGTTCATCATGAGAGCCATAAATAAATAAACGGTCATCATTAGGCCAAACATGGGCTGCAGGGTCAGCAGAGAAAACAGTTGAAATAATAGGGTTCATTTCAGTAGTTTATTTGTTGAACGTTGCTGAACTAGAACAAAGCAACGGCGTAGTAGCATTATCGTCCAGTTTCCTGTTGGCGGTATTGACGTGGGCTGCTACCAATACATTTACGAAACTGTCTGGTAAAATAATTGCTATCATTAAAGCCAACAGCAAAGGCAATAGCTGTAATTGGTTCATGACTATGCCGCAATAAGTCCATCGCTTTGGCAAGGCGGATGCGTAAAAGATAATCTATGGGGCTATGTCCTGTAGCTGCGTGAAAGACTTCAAGAAAACGACTGCGTGCAAGCCCGGCACGGGTGGCAAGTTCGTCTAGTCGCCATTCTTCTGCGTAGCGTGATTCTAAAAGACTAATGACATCGCCAAGTCGTAGTAAAGCGGTTCCTTCACCGCTTGGATGTTGTCCATAATGGCGGGCAAGAAAAACAAGTGCTCTGGTTAATTCAGCAACGGCATAGGCCGCTTTTCCTGGATCATCTGTAGCTAGTTCTGCTGCAATAGTGTTACAGATCGCTAGGAGTTTACTCACAGCACGCGGCTCTAGCCGTAGTCGTGAACGAAACTGGTGTTGTATCCGATATTGTGGTTCTAAAGTAAAAAATGCGTGATAACCAGATAGTCGATTCAGGTAGTCATGTGGCAGAGGTAACCGCTGTGGGTCAAACATAATATTGACCAATTGCAGCTTGTTACAGTTTGAAAAATAATGCTGTTGTTTACCAGCAAAAGCGAAGACATCTCCTGTTTTTACTGGGAAGCAGGTATGGTCTATCCAGTGATCGGCTTGGCCAGCGGCAACAATAGCAACTTCAGTGAAATCGTGATAATGCGGTATTTCAGTCAGGTCATCAACGGAACGTTGTTTATTTTGCGTCTGCTGTGGTGTGATAATAGCCAGCGGAAGATCGTCTGAGAAATACGTATGGCTAGCAGCTAACATGGTCGGCACATAGTCCAGATATAATGGTGTATTGTCAAGGATACTCATAGATCTACTGTCAGTATCTTGTTATGACAGCATCAACCTATTTCTCATCAATTACTGTTCCGATCATATATGAAGGCCTTGGCTCAGATATGCGCTTCACACCTTTTTTCTTTTGTGCAGAGCAACAAAGAGAAAGAATCAATCATGAGTGAATATGTTCTTGGAATTGATGCGAGTACACAGTCTATCAGTGCGGTATTATATGGTGCAGATGGGCCAATTGCAGAAAAGAGTCTCAATTACGATCAAGCTCTGCCGCAGTATGGAACCAGCGGTGGTGTACTACCACATGAGAATCCGCAGTTGGTCCATGCGCCACCGCTCATGTGGGTAGAGGCTTTGGATCAGCTCTTGTTATCTGTGAAAGAATGGCCACTTGCTGAAGTTGTTGCTATTGCCGGAGCAGCTCAGCAACATGGTTCTGTCTATCTGAATGGCTCGTTTGAGAAAATACTTTCTGGTCTTTCGGCGGATGCTCCATTACATCAACAGCTTGCAGCTTGTTTTTCTCGGGAAACAAGCCCAGTGTGGATGGATTCATCAACTCGTGTTCAGTGCCAGCGTTTAGAATCGTCTGTTGGTGGTGCTGATCGCCTACGTGCGATTACAGGGAGTAATGCTTCTGAGCGATTTACCGGCCCACAAATTGCACGATTTGCTGATGAGGAACCAGAAGCTTACGCACAGACACAGGCGATACGTCTTATTAGTTCATTTCATGCTTCGCTCTTACTTGGAAAGCTTGCGCCAACGGATTATGGCGATGCTAGCGGTAGTAATTGTTTTGATGTGAAGAATCGGTGTTGGCATCAACCTTTATTGGAAAGCTGTGCTCCTCAACTTGGGCAGCGTTTGGGCAGGTGTGTTGCTCCTAGAACAGTACTTGGCGTTATTCATCCTTACGCAGTTGCACGATTTGGTTTTTCATCATCTTGTACGATCTGTGCTTGGACAGGGGACAATCCAGCCAGTCTTGTCGGTCTTGGTTTAGAAAAATCTGGTGATTGCGCATTAAGCCTTGGGACAAGTGATACCTTTTTTGCGACACTGGAAGAGATGCCCCGTTCTCTTGAGAGCCAAGGTCATGTTTTTGTGAGCGGCCATAATAAACCAATGTTATTACAGTGTTACGCGAACGGTTCTCGCACCCGCGAAGCAATGAGGGAGCGTTGGGCGTATACGTGGGACGACTATAATACAGTTGTGGCAGCAACACCGGTTGGCAATAACGGGGCGCTTTTGGCATCATGGATTGTTCCAGAAATTACCCCGTATATTCCACAACCATGTGAACGTTCGCAGGGTTTGGAGAGGCATGCATCTGCTGGACACTGGTGTCGGGCACTGCTTGAAGGGCAAATGCTTAGCCGCCGTCTTCATGCAGAAAGCCTTGGGCTTGAGCCTAAGCGTTTGCTGATAACTGGTGGAGCCGCTGTGAACCCCGTGATCCGTCAAATTATTGCTGATGTATTTGGCGTGCCTGTCACGTATAGTGCCAGCACCCTAGGAAGCGTTGCGCTTGGGGCAGCACGGATGGCGTGGGCGCAGATAGGGAAGCCCGTTGTTGCAGTACAGGGGTCCGAGCAAGTGATCTTGCCGAATAAAAAACATACGGAGACCTATACGCAGATGCTGGCATCTTACCGTTCTTTAGAACAGTCTTGTTAAAAACGCTTCTTACGTACTACGACCATGGGTACACCCATTTATGATCCCATGCTTGTTGATACAGAGCTTGTAGCGTTTCTTCGGATAATGCTGGGCCATCAGAAATAGCACAGTTTGCTTCTACGTGGCGGGGGTTGCGCATGCCGGCAATAACCGTGGTTACAGCTGGATTACTGAGACAGAATTTCAAGCAGAGTGCAGCAAGTGTTTGATAGTTATTGGTGCAGAGTTGTTCAATAGCGCTGAGATGTGGTTCTGCTGAGCGTAAACGTTCATCGGTTAGAAAATCTTTGCGCCAATCATCTGCATGCCATGTATGGCCAGGGCGAATTTTTCCAGCCAGTAATCCTTCAAATAAAGCAACGCGGACAATAATACCAACGTTGTGCGAACGTACAGCGGGGAACAGTTTGTCTGATGCCTGTTGATCAAACACATTGTAAATAACTTGAATCGAATCAATTTGCCCAGATTCAGCAATACGTACCGCACCATTTGGTTCCCAGCACTCTGCGGATACACCAATTGCGCGTATTTTTCCTTGTTCTTTCAGTTTGTTCATAGCGGCATACCAACCGCTTTCTTCGGTAAAATGATCGCGCCAGCAGTGTATTTGTTGCAGATCTAAATAATCAGTACCTAACCTTTTTAAAGACTGTTCGGTGCACTCAATAACCCAGTCGTAGGGGTACACTTCTTCAGCACTACCGCTTGGGTCGCTTTTGGGCCCAATTTTACTACCAATAATAACATCGCTTCGCTTATCGGCAAAAGCTTGGCCAATAAGCTCTTCACTATGGCCATTACCATACCCCATAGCCGTATCAAAAAAACGGACTCCGCGCGCATGGGCATCACATAAGCTGCGAATATCTCGTTCGTCATCAGCATCACCCCAGCCGCCACCAATAGGCCAGCACCCATATCCGAGTTCACTTATTTCAATGCCGCTAGTTCCGAGTGTACGTGTACGCATAGTTAATTCTTTCTATATCCAAGTTCGTGCGAAATTGCCGCAGCAGTAGCACAAATGTTTTTTTGAAATGTTTGAATGAGATGTTCTATTGTGGGGTAATACATCTTGAGGACCGACATGCAGATGGTGCCTGCTAAAGTATTTGTCATATCAAAGATCGGTGCAGAAAGACATAAAATACCTTCTCCACCTTCTTCATTATCAACACCCCAGCCACGTTCTTTAGTGAGCTGCACTTCTTGCTGGAGTCTCTTATACGAGGTGATAGTAGTAGCTGTTTTTTTAACGAGTGGCCCACGATGCTTATAGTCATCAAATAATCCCAGTTGCCACGCTAGCTGGAGTTTACCGCTACCACTGAGGTGAAATAAATCACTACTACTGCCAGCAGCGGGAGCAATACGAATCATGTGTCGTGTTGTTTCCCAGCTATCAAGCATAATGCTTGTTTGTTTATCTTCTGATAATTGGCTTATATGTACGCATTCGCCGCTTTCTTCCCAGAGCGAAATAGCATGCTTTTGTGCCGCGCTTCTAAAAGTATTCTTATCCAATAATGTACGAAAGAGTGTGAGTGGCTGCATACTTAAAACATACGCTTTGCCCGTTTGCTCATAAATCCATCCCATATCTTGGAGGGTGCGTATTAAACGCGTGGTCATATTGGCATTGCTAGCAAGAGCCTGTGTTATTTCTGTAAGTGTTAATGGTTTTTCTGAAGCGGCCAACAGCTCGACAAGTTCTATGCCCTTACGAAGTGCTGGCGCATTGTAGCAGTTTTCACCCATTCCTGTGTTTATATATATGTAAATAAATTATACAAATAAAATAACGGAGATGGGTCCTGTAGATGATAACATACTATTCTGTTCAGAATTCTTATCGTTATATCAATTAATGGTGCCTGGTTCGTCCAGACACCATTATTGGGGTATGTGGAAAAACTCTGTTATTCTTGTAGTGGTAGTCGCGTAGTGAACATAATGTTGATGAATGGGTATGTGTCTTCAGGGGGGTGATCTGGGTTCTGAGGGAGACGTGGTTTCATTGCTTGGTATGGATCATTTGTATGGGCACATATTTGCTGGACTTCTTGTATCATCCGATATTCAGCATCTGCGTCTGCTCTGATTTCAATGATAACTTTTGGTAATATGTACATGTGCGTTCTTGGATCAAGATAATGGTCAGAAGCATGGTAGATGCTTGTGAGAGCTTTGCGTAGTTGTTGATAATGAAAGAAGTGGTTAGTATCTTGTGTGGTCCAGATAGCTCCATCATCAAATTGTATACTGTTGTATGCTGGAGCACCACTGGGAACCTCGTTTTGACTACTTCCAAATACATTGATGACATGATGGCCCCAGTTTGCAGGAATGGTCATATTTTCAGCAGTTTGCGTCGGCGGTACAGTTATGTAATGAGAGAGTCTGTCGCTGCTTATTTTTCCAGCGAGGATAAAAAAAATAATTAAGAGAAAAATCATATCGATCATTGGTGTTAGATTGATATGATCATTCGGCTGAGATAGTTTTACTGTTTTCATGATGAACTCCTCATGAGAAAGAGAAACGGTTTGATGGTAGAACGGTTCATTCTTCTTATGGTTGTAGAACGAAATCGCTCCTTGAACGTGAGAAGACTCTTGAGACAGTCTTCTCACTCTCGAGAGTGATTCCAAGTGTCCGTTTTGGATACGTAGATGGCCAAGAGCCCTAAAGATAGAAAAGGCATAATTTATGACACAGACATTCCTTACAGTACGATCAAAAGTACTCGCTACACTTTGCGCTTTGACAACAGCGAGTACGCTTGCTCTTTCCGCAGAAGATACTGCACCAGCTGTCTCTCAGGAAGGTGCCGTGACCTCAGAAGCAATGACAACCCGTCAACAGTATAGCTATCTTGTTGGTTTACAGGTCGGCACCTATTTTGCAGAACAAGATATAGATCAAGCTGTGTTCTTAGAGGCTTTAGCAGATGTTGCTGCTGGTCGTGCCGCCAAAATACAAATGGATAAACTGAATACTGTTGGTCCAGCTTATGAAAAGAAAATGAAAATTGCTGAACAAGTAAAGAATGAAGCAGATGCCAAATTAAATACAGCTTGTGCAGAAAAATCAGCAACTTTCTTAGAGGATATCAAGAAAAAAGAAGGTGTCTTTGTAACAGATAGTGGTCTCGCTTATGAAGTGCTTGCTGCTGGTGCTGGTCGTATGGCAACCCAAGAAGATGCGATCTTTGTCAATTATACCGGAACTCATATTGATGGTCGTGAATTCGATACATCTAAATACCGTGGGCCATTAACGGCAAGCCTTAAAGGTGGATTGATTCCTGGTTGGATCGAAGCATTGGCACTTATGCCAGTTGGGGCAAAATGGAAACTGTATATTCCTGCTGATTTGGCTTATGGCACGGATGGTAGTAAGCCACGTATTGCTGGTAATGAAGCACTTGTGTTTGAGCTAGAAGTATTGGGTTTTGAAAAGAGTGACCCCAATGCTGGTCACGCTGGCCATAACCATGCACCTGGTGATCATAAAGGTCATAACCACCCATAAGCGCAAGATACTGTAAACGATATGTGGAAAACAGTTCTGGCATGGTTGCGATTAGTACGACTGAGTGGCATGGTGACACTTCTCAGCAATGCACTGGCGGCTTGTGCAGTTGTGTTTGCGAGCGGTGGAGATATTCGCCATTTTGCTGCCCATGTTTACCAGCATGGGCAAAATGCCTTATGGGTCGCTTGTGCTAGTATCTGTCTCTATGCGTCTGGTATGATTTGGAATGATGTGTTTGATATAGATCGCGACCGTGATTTGTATCCGCATCGTCCGCTTGTAAGCGGCAAATTGTCTCCGGTAAGCGTCTTTCTTGGTGGTATTATTATAACCTTGTTGGCGCTATTTTGTGCTGGGCAAATTGGTTATAGAGGTTTTTATGCAGCAGGTATCATTGTTGCATTCAGTTTTTGTTACAATGGTTTTGCCAAGCATATTCCATTTATCGGTGCATTGTGTATGGGAGCGGTTCGCTTTACCCATGCAATCTTTGTCTTACTCATGTTAGATGTCGATTTCTTTGATTTTATGGTGTTATCCTGTCTTTTTATGGGTTCAGAGGCAGACGTGCAACAGTATGGCAGTCAGATACTCGCACCATTTTACCCTTTTATGTTATTTTTGTACATCTGTGGGTTGACCTACTTATCAGAATTAGAAAGCCGTCGCGGTACACGTTTAGAAGTGTTGCTGGGGACAGGGCTCTTTTCTATTCCGCTTTTTGCAGCCCTATATGCCATTCTTTTTTCATCTCCGTGGATTCAGGCTTTTATTGGTGAAGAACGCTGGGGATCAGCCATTTTAGGAATTTGTTTTCTCAGTGCTTTATTGTTGGCGTTGGGGGTTCGCATTGGTGGCCCACTCGTGAATCTTATTAAGCAAGCCAAACATGAATTAGTTGGCCCAGTTATTGGTAGAGGTCTTGCAGGAATTATCTTATTTGATGCGATATGGGTCTCTTTGTATATGCCTGCCCTCGGTTGTGTTCTCTTATTATTGATTCCTGTTTTTGCTGGATTGCGTTTACTTGCGAGGATGGAATGAGCGCATCTACAACTGCGTTCATTTTGCAGCAGTTGGATACAACTTGGCCAGATGCACGTTGTGAACTGTTGGCGGGGAATTCGTGGCATTTACTGGTGGCTGTTATTTTATCTGCCCGTACCAGTGATGAACGGGTTAATCAAACCATGGCTCAATTTACCGAACATTGTGGTGATGTAGACGTTGTTGCAGGCTTGCACCCAAGTGCTTTGGAGCCGGTCCTTAAGACGGTGCCATTTTTTCGTCAGAAGGCACGGTTTATTGTGGAATCGGCGAGAATGATCATGCAACACTTTAACGGTAGTGTTCCACGTACAGAAAAAGAATTGGCAACTTTACCCGGTGTTGGCGTAAAAACAGCAGCCGTAGTAGCGGGTAATGCTTTTAACGTACCAACGGTGGCAGTCGACGTTCACGTTCAGCGAGTAGTGGAACGTTTTGCGTGGAGTGAGGTTCTCACACCCCAGTATGGCGATATTGTCTGTGCAGTAGAAGATCGAGTTGCAGCAGATCGTCGGGTTCGTTTTTGTCACCAGCTTATTCGCTTAGGTCGTGAACATTGCCGTCCTAAGAAGCCATGGTGTAGCCGTTGTCCAGTTCAAAAGGGATGTGCACAGGCAGGTGTTGAAAACGCACGGTAGTTTCTGATTGGTTGATTCATCAAGCAGCAGTGCTCTGAAGAAACAGAGATGGTTCCGTTTGATTTTTTTAAGGTTGCGCTTATTTAATCCAATGGCGCGGTCGTAAAGTCATTAAAACTCCAAAAAACTCAAGACGGCCAAGGAGCATTAAAACAATAGCTGTGGTATGGCTGGCCGAGTTAAGATGACCAAAGTTGCAGCTTGGGCCAATATCACCAAGGCCTGGACCCATATTGGATATAGCGGTAAGCGGGGCAGTAATAGATACGGTGAGGTTGTTACCAAAGAGCACAAATAAGATAGTGCCAAGTAGCCAAGTAATAAAAAAGACGACAACAAAGGCATACACTTGTAAGATAGTGCGGTCTTGAATATGGGTTCCGTCAACATTTACAGGAGTCATGCGGGCAGGTTCCATAAAACGACGTAGTTCACGACGGCAGGCTAGCCAAGCGATAACAACACGAATAACTTTTAAACCACCAGCGGTAGAGCCAGCACAGGCACCAATCGCCATAATGGTGACGATAGTAATGAGTGCAGCAGGTGGCCAGCCAGCCCAACCGAGTGGAGAGAATTCAAAACCATTGCCAAAACCGGTAGAAGTACCAAGCGAAACAACCTTAAAAAGACAGTCCTGAATAAGTTCGCCAGGATGGTCATGGTAATCATTACTACCGCAGCCAACAATGATAATCAGCAGTATCCAAGCTATAATAATAATTCCCGTATAAATGCGGGTTTCGGTACTCTGAAAAATTCGCAGTGGTTTGCCGCGCAGAGCGGTAATTAGCAGACTAAAGTTGAGGCCTGCACAGAACATACTCAAAATAAGTACCCATTCCGCAGCAAAATTAGCAAGACCACTGACGCTATTATCATAGGGAGAAAAGCCACCGGTACTGACTGCGGCTAATGTGTGACAGAAAGCATCAAAAAATGAAACGCCACAGGCAAGCATCAAAACCATGCAGAGTGCAGTAAAGGTGCAATAAAAGCTGAGTAAGATACGTGCCGTATTGGCAATGCGTGGGGCGAGGCGGTCTGCGCTGAGCCCTGGCACTTCACTTCTGTACATCTGAAAACCAGAGCCGCCAACCAGCAGTGGAATAAGGGCGAGACTAATAACAACAATACCAATACCCCCCATCCATTGTAGGAGTGCACGCCATGCCAGCAGGCCGTAGGTGAGCTGTTCTATAGCGTAGCCTTGAGCCATGCCAGTGGTGTCTGTCCAGCCACCAAAAATACTGGAACCAGTGGTGGTGAGACCACTCATCGCTTCAAACCAACCATGAATAAAGGGGGTGCCAGGTGCCGCCAAAGAAATACCAAGGCCAGCGACCATGCTCCCAAAAATATAACTGAGGGTTGTTACCGCCATGCCCTCTTTAATACCCATGTCTGAGGCTTTTGCTTTATAGCCAGACAGCCACAGGCCAATGCCAATAACCAAGCCGGTGATCATGGTCGTGAGCCATGGGGTGGCCGTTGCAGGGAGTACGGGAAGGCCATCAGCCGATGCTGTTTTCGCCCAAGTGGTATCAATCCATAAGGGGATGGCGGTTAAGAGGGCCAGAACAGATATGAGCGCACCAAGTGCTTTAGCAATAATACTGCGGTTCATATTAGGATATCACTTAAAGAACGACTCAAGGTTACTGGTGGATCGGGCGGCAGAGAAAATAAGCACGCGATCGTTTGCCATTATTCGGAATAAGCCGTTTGGAATATGAAGCTCATGATTACGAATCACCGCAACGATTAGCATACTCTTCGGTAACTTTAAGTCTTTGACAGCGGCGCGAGTTATTTTTGATTCTGGTTCAGCATGAAATTCAAGAATCTCTGTATCTTCGCCAATCAGTTTAAAGCCTGATACCACATGCCCAGAACGCACATAACGGAGGATAGAGCTGACCGCAAGCAAGCGCGGGTTAATAACGATATCAAAATCAATAGAATCAAGAATATCTATGTAGTGCACTTGATTGGTTTGCACAATTGGTCTACCAGAACCATATTTACGATAGAGTAAGGATGCGGTTAAATTACTTTCATCATTGTCAGTCAGAGCGATGAAAAAATCGGCAGTTTCAACATGACAACGTTGCAATAAATCAAGGTCACTGGCGGTACCATGTAGCACCTGAATGCCGTGATGATCCAGCATATTGGCAGCATTAAGGGCCAGTTGCTCATCTGGTTCAATGATATAGACATGCATCTTTTCTGCGTTGAGGGCGAGCGCGAGTTGACGACCTGCAATGCCAGCACCGAAAATAATTATCTTCTTAGCGGGGCGAATGGTTGGATCAAAAATAGGACCAAGCTGTGGAATGAGGTCAGGAGCGCACACCAAATAAACGGTATCTCCAATGCGTAAAACCTCTTGGCCATCTGGGATAATAGTACGGCCACCACGACGAATAGCAGCAACAAGGAAATCGCCATGGATATGTTGACGAATATTAATGAGATTTTTTCCAGCTAGTTCGCATTCTTCAGAGACAAGGTAAGCGCGTATAGAAACCAGTCCATCTTCAAAATCAACAGCTTCACGTGAGCCGGGGCACTTCACCAATTTCGTCAAATAATCAACAGTCAAACCTTCTGGTGAGATAATGTGATCAATGCCAAAATGGCTGGAAGGAACGGGACACGTGTTTGAGGATAATTCAGGGGAACGAATACGGGCAAGTTTTCTTTTGACACCATAAAACGCAGCAAGTTGACAAATAGTAATATTGATGGCATCAGAATCGGTTACAGCAATAACCATATCGACCTGACGGATTTGCGCATCTTCAAGAACTTGTGGGCTTGTAGCGCTGGCGGTAATAATTTGGCAATCGACATTATTTTCTAAACGGCTTAAGCGATTAGCATTTGGATCAATAATAATAATATCAAGGCCTTCACGCGCGAGAGCGGAAGTCAGATGAAAACCGATAGTGCCTGCACCAGCAATAAGGATACGCATGGGTGTACTGTACTACTTCACAAGAGCGCTAAGCGCTTTGAAGGAATCACCGCCAGAACGACGTTGTAAGC
Source organism: Planctomycetota bacterium (assembly GCA_016745075.1). Taxonomy (GTDB): domain Bacteria; phylum Planctomycetota; class UBA11346; order UBA11346; family UBA11346; genus JADGDD01. Next base: position 252,755 of record JADGDD010000006.1, read on the forward strand.
GGAAGAGGATGCTTTCTGTTGGCAAAACGAGTGCCCCCAGATCACGCATAGCAGCGAGAGCCATTTCTTTGTTGAGGGGGTCACGGCTGGCAACCGCATCGCCAGCAACACTCACACGATAGCCATGTCGGATTAAGTCCGCACAGCTTGAGAGCACACACACGTGTGATTCTATACCGCACAGAATAATATTTTCTTTATCAACCGTGGCTAGGTGCTGGTGGATGTCTTCATCATCAAGTGCAGAAAATGCTGATTTCTCAAAAAACGTACAATCTTCTGAACGGCTAGCCTCTTCTAAGAGAAAGCTTTGTGTTTCACCAAGTCCTTTTTTGTATTGTTCGGTAATAACAGTGGGCATAGAAAAAATATTCATGCCAGCGAGAAGTCGTTCGCAATTGCGGCCACAGATACCGGTAGCTGCCATATCTGGAATAGCAGGAACAAAACGTTCCTGCATGTCGATCATCAACAAGAGTGTATTATCGATTTCACAATCAAAAGTATAGGTCATAAGTGTGTCCTGCTTGCTCATAAAAAATGAGTTGGGTATGGGGGCGTTGCTTAGGTGCTTGGTGCAGAAGATACGCGGGTTAGGCCAATGGTAATGTTATCAATGCCACCGTTTGCGTTTGCGGCATCAATACAGGCCATGCAGGCCATTTGTAAGTTATCTTCATTTTCAAGAACAAGACGGAGTAATTCATCATCATCAACCATGTCGGTGAGTCCATCAGAACACATCAGGTAAATGTCGCCATCACAAAGGTCTTCAATAATAATATCAACGATGATGTGATCCATGCCAAGCGCGCGCGTTAAAATGCTAGAGAGCATATGTGCTTCTTCACTATGCGGGTCTAGATCACCAGCTTTAACACGCTCATTAACCAAGCTATGGTCTTCACTGACTTGTTCTATCTCGCCATCGTAGATGCGGTAAATACGGCTATCGCCAACATGGCCAAAAACGGCACGGTTTTCCATGAAGGCAGCAGCAACAATCGTTGTGCCCATATCATGAAGGGCGGGGTCTTGCTGAGCGCGTTCAAGTATTTGGTCATTGCCATCAAAAACGGCTTGTTTCATGGCCTCTATAAGAATGTCTTCTTTATACCAATCTTCTTGCGAGAGCATACGGAGACTGCTGTGGACAACCTGCATTGCAACTTCACTGGCAACATGCCCACCGGCGTGTCCACCCATACCATCACAGACGATGATGACGCGATTATCCACATTATTATACATGCTGTCTTCATTATGTGATCGGACGAGCCCCTTGTGAGTAAGGGCTGCCATCTCAAGCTGCATAATATCTGTCGGAATCGGCATGAAAATCCTTTAGTAGCGGCTATTCTACGCTTAATCCAAGAAGCGTCATGTCGTCTTCTGTGGGAGAGCCCCCACGGAATTGACGAACGCTATCAAGGATGCGGTCAAACAACTGGTCTAGTCCTTTATCAGCATGGTCTGTAATGAGGATATTCAAGCGTTCGATGTCGTATTCTTCTTTTTGTCGGTTCATCGTTTCCGTGATGCCATCGGTATAGACGACAAAGACATCACCGCTGCGTATCTGCGTTTCTTCTTCTTTGATGAGGTTGGCGAAGAGCGAGCCGCCCTTCATGCCAACCACCATGCCAGGAGGTTGGATCTCGGTAAGTTCTTTGGTGTGTATATTGTAGCAAATAGTTGGATTATGGCCAGCCCGAGCCCAACGAAGGGTGCGATTTTGCGGGTCTAGAATGGCATAGGTCATGGAGATAAATTTCCGACCGCCAAGGTCATCAACCAGCGCATCATTCACTGCAGAAAGTACTTTTGCAGGGCTTTCTTGTTCTTGATGGGCGTAGATAGAAAAAACTTTTTTTGCCATGCTCATGATCAGTGCGGCGTCCATACCATGCCCACTCACGTCACCTTGAGCAAAGCCAATACGGCCATCACTGAGCGTAATGAATTCGTAAAAATCACCGCTTAATTCACCGGCAGGCTCAAAACGAGTCGCAAAGGTATAGCCTGGTATTCTTGGGCAATCATTCAGCATACCCTGTTGTACATGTCTTGCTCGAATAAGCCCTGTATGTGGTGCCGCTTCTGAAGGTTCTTTGACCGGTTCATCTGTGGTGTTTGAGGATACCGTACCATATGATGCTGAAATATCGTCCATCCAAGAGAGTGCTTGTTCTTCGCCACTAGCATCATTGTCAGATTCAGCGGCCTCAGGGGAAAATTTCTCTACAACCTGTGGCTCACCAATAGTAATAGCGGGTAGAACTGCAGAAGAGGTTTTGCGTGCAGCTTGTTCGTTCTCAGGTGGTGGGGGTTCATCCATCTGTCCGAAGAAGGTATCGAGCGCATCATTGGCGTTATTGGCCTCAATGGATAGCGCATCTGTTGGTTCAAGGGCCGGGTCACTTACTGCTCGTGCAATACGCGGAGCTGTTTCGGCAACGGTAGCAGAGGGGGGGTGTAAAAGACGGTCTGCGGTTAAAGGGCTTGCTTCATCATCATCAAGGACAGGTGCAGCTTGTGGAAGCGGGGAACGGAAACTTCGTCTGTCTGGCAGAGGGGTCGCTATGCGTATATTATTAGGCATAGCAACAGGAGGTGTTGGCTCTTTTGCTTTGGTAACGGGAGTTGCTATTGGTGGTGTATGGCTCGCTGTCTGTCCCACAGTTGGAACACCAGTCTGAGAAATGGACTGAGCGATAGGAGGAGGAGGCTGCATGCTGGCAGCAGGCGGGGCAACTAATGGCTGTGATGTGGTTGGTTGCGCAATTGGTGGTGGTTCTTCTATGGCAGGTGCAATAATCTGCGGTTCTTGTTGCACCGCCCGAGCAACCCGTGGTTCTGGTGTTTGTTGCTGAACCGCTTGTGCAATACGTGGGTCAGGAGCGGGAGATGTAACAGGTGTCGCTCCTGGAATGGTTTGATGGTCACCGGAATGAATGAGACTCATGGTCTGAGATGGTTCTTCCTGAGGTGGTTGCAATGCAAAAGCGTCTACAGGTTTTTGAGCATGCCCAGCAATAGGAATAACAGGAGTCTGTCCTTGTTGTTGTGTCTGTATTTGTGCCAAAGCGTTGTGGCGTTGTGTTGCGGCATGAACATCCGTTTCAGTTTGAATATTCTGAGGATTGCGCGGGTAGACCGCACAGTCCGTCAATAAATGCTGAGCCATGCCAGTAGCTGTTTGGTCCCAGTCGATTGGCTGGCCAAAAGGAACTGTACTGGTTGCTTTTGTGCAGTACGGACATACCCATGCACCATGATTCGTGCGGTATTGCCAAACTCGTTGGCCAATCACTTTTAGCAGATTAATCGCCAATTGTTGTGTGCGCATAAACTGTTCGCGTACATGCTGTACCTCCGCAAGTTCATGTATTTCGCCTGCATGGAACCGTTGGCAGGTCAGCAAATGCTTCGTCATTCGTTCAATAGTAAAGGCATCAAAACGTCGATTCTGAATCTGTACCGAGGTCACTCGTTCAAGGCTACTTGGACTATACCAGTATCCTTCATGGTCAAAAACCTGCCACGCTTTATCGTTACGTGCGCGTTGCTCTATCTCAAAAACGCGAACCCGTTGTTCAAGAGCCGCTTGAGCCTGAACCACGCCCGCCCCATTATGGTACTTCTTACATCTATTATGGATATGACTTTCCACTTGTCGTATCAGTGACGCTCGTGTTTCTTGAGTATTCCGTATCGCAGACATGCAAAAAGGGCACACCCAGCGCCCATCAGCCGTAAAATGTTTCCAAGCTGGTTGTCCATTCAAATTATCGCGCACCGAGCCTACTGCTCCAGAAGCATTATCTGGCATTTGTCTAGCATTTGTACTACCGTCGATAGTAGCTGAAACATCACGACGACGGCTATTATTTAAGGATCGGCGCGGAAGGCGAGCCATAAACACACTCCAATCAAGATCTTAGACGGGTATTGTGTTACATACAAGAGGGCAAAAAAATAGACTATCTATTTTTAATGGACATCCCAATAAAGTATGCTAAGAGGAGTCTCGTATGGTTATTGCTCGTAAAAAATTGGTTCGGACGGATGCGCCCGAGTGTTATCATTTGGTCAGCAGATGTGTAAGACGTATGCAGTGTCTCGCCGATGATGAAAGGCGAGCGTGGGTAGAGAATTGTTTAAGGATTCATGCTTCAAAAATGGCTATTGATGTGCTGACTTATGCTATAATGCGTAATCATTTACATGTAGTTATGCGTATTCGCCCTGACTTGGCCGAAAGGTGGAGTGCAAGAGAAGTTGTTGATAGGTGGTTAGACCTTGTTCCGCAACGAGATGCTTCAGGAAGACAAATCATAGAGGTAGATGAGTGGATGCGTGAATTGTTGTCTACGGATAGTAAATGGGTAAGAGAGCGTCGTAGTCGTTTATGTAGCATGAGCTGGTTAATGAGGTTGGTAAAGCAAAAGATTGCTATTCGTATGAATCGAGATGATGATGTAACCGGTCATTTCTGGGATGAGAGGTTTTTATCTATCGCACTGCTGGATCAACGGGCTATTATGGCATGTATGGTTTATGTGGATTTAAACCCGTTTAGAGCAAGGGAATGTACAGTGCCAGAACAGGGGCTATATATAGGCTTACAGGTTCGATTAGAGAATATGGAGTATTATGAGCAGTTTTCAGGTGAAGAACAAAGAATAGAGATGCTGGGAGCTGAAGGAATTGACTTTCTTAGTGATGGGAAGGAGCATAGGAGGTCATGGTTGGTTCCATTGGTTGGCTGTGGTACATTTGCTCTGCATTTTGAGACAGGCTGGATGTACGATGAACCTTGCGTTTTAACTGAAAAAAGATATTTGGAATTGTTAGACAGCGTTGCTCGTGAGGTACGTTATACTAAGAGTGGGAAAGAGAAAAATCTATTAGCTGGTGGCGTAGAGGGTATATTAGAACGTATGGGGTTGTAAGTTTCGGTAGGTGTGAGCCACTTGCTTTTTGACACCTCTTTTATTATTCTGCACTTGATGAGAAGTGTGTGTGTGTTGTTGTGTGCCTTGGTAAGTGTATTCTCGGCTGATGCCGTTGAGATAATTGCGCCAACAGCAGCCGAAGCTGATTTGGGCAAAGAAGTGTATTCAGTACCAGTGAGCAAGCATACTGTATGCAGTCTCGATGGGCAAAAATATGTTAATGATTGCATTATAATCGGTAATGGTGTTGTAAGCATTTTTGGTACAGCAACTGGGGCGAATACTCCTGTTGAAATCCCTATTGCTCGTTGTGATTGGATTGATTTGTCTAGCTCTCGTCCAGATGCTCCTCTCCCTTTTTCGAAGAGCCAAAAAGGTGTGTTATTGAAGGACGGAAGTTGGCTTCCTGCAATGGACATAAGGAGTGCATTGGGAGACGATACTCTTATTGTAACAAGCTCCTTAGGGTCATTTCAGTTTTCTGTGTTAGATATTATTGGTTGGGGACAGTATGAAGATATTGCAGAGAAGGCAGGGGCAAAGGGGGAGCAGAATGATTGTATTTGGCGAACAACTGGTCCGAGCGTAGAGGGCAGTATCGTTGCAGTCCGAGATAATTCTGTTTTTATTCAAACCAATTTATTGCCAGAACCCATTCCCTTGTCATTTGATACTATACGAAGTGTGTGTTTGCGAGGAGAGATTCAGGTACCAACAGGTGTGCACTTTCGTATGACTACTCAAGCAGACGCACCGCCGCTATGTTTAGCGCCCGTGTATCCGTTGTGTATTGCTGCTTTGTATTCTTCATCTGTGCCAGATACCGAGATGAAAGGCGCGTTGGAGCCAGTGGCAGATTTACCTCGGTTATTTGTTGTAGGTGGTGACCGTGTGTATTTGAGTGATATGACGCCAAGTTTAGTGGAAACGGAAGGTGCTTTTGGAGCGACATGGGCCTATGGCGTTGATAAGCAGATTGACGGTTCGCAAATTCGACTGAATGCAACAAGTTATGAAAAAGGACTCGTTATTCATAGTAAGTCTTTGTTGGAGTGGAGTTTGAATGGGCAGTATGAAACTTTTACTGCCACTATTGGTATTGCAGACGATTTTCATTATGAAGGTAATTGCGCTGTCTCGCTTATAGCAGACGAGCAAGTCGTTTGGCATAAACAACAATTACGTGGCGTTGACGGTATTCAGCGTGTACACTTGCCTGTGGATGATGTTCGCACTTTCACTATACAAGTTGATTATGGTGAGCGCTTTGATATTGGAGATCACTGTGTTTTCGCAGAAGCTCATTTGGTACGTGTGCAAAAATAATATTTGCCCGTTCTCTCTTGAGTGGGTACGTGTATAGAAGAAGAGGGGTTTTATGAAATATATAACTTGTACGATTGTGTTACTTCTTTGCTGTATGGTTACGATTACAGAGGCCGCGGAGGATTTATTCCGAGAAATAGCTGAGCCAGGTCTCGGTTTTGCTGCTGCTGAACACGGTGGGAAGCAAGACGAAAGCTCTCAAAAAGGAATTCTTCGTAAGAGATCTGTAGCTTTAAACGCACAAGCCTTACGCGCTTCAAGTCATGTGTCTGTTCGTCTCTTTGATGATGTTACCGTTAGTACAAAACTTGGTCATTCTCAAAAAATAGCTACTGCATCAGTTTTAGTTGGCAGTGTGTTGGAAGAAGATGGTACCGTTTTATGTGCACAGGCTGATGATCAGTATCGGATTGATGTTTCTGTCCATGGTCGGCATTTTGTGGCAACAGGGACAGCAGAGCAACTGACAATTGTTGAGCAAGACCTTTCCAACATCTCTTGTGGTGGTGCTCCGCATATGCCTGCACCAGTTGCTGGTGGTGCTCTGGTGGCAGAAGATACTTTAAACTCTTCATCTGTAGTAGATGTAATGATTGTGTATTCTGCGAATAGTAAGGCAGGGGCATTATCAGATGGGACAACGATTAATCTTATTATAGCAAATTCTATAGCGAGCATGAATCAGGCTTTCCAAGATTCAGGAGTAGATGCGATTGTGCGCTTAGTGCATACTGTAGAAGTTGCGTATACAAGAGATGGTGAAAGTTCTCGTACTATTTTAGATGACCTGACTGACTCAAGAAATGGTATGGAAAGCATTGGAACATTACGCGATACCTATGGTGCAGATTTGGTGTGTTATTTAGGGGAAAATTTTGAAGGAAAAGATGCTGGAACGGTTGGCTTGGCTTGGGTTAATTCAATTGGATCATCGTCAACCGGTGGTTTTAGTATTGTTGAGCAAGATTATGCTGTTGGTAATTATACCTTTGCTCATGAACTTGGTCATAATCTTGGTTGTGCCCATGACCATCAAAGTCCAGTGGAAGCAGGAGCTTTTTCCTATTCCTATGGGCATAGGTGGGTGGCATCTTCTAAGACTTATGCATCCATCATGCATCGTAGTGCATCAGGGCAAATACGGGTAGGGCATTACTCAAATCCAAATATTACACACACAGCTTCTGGTGGTGTTACAGGAGTTGCTATTGGTCAAGCAACTCAAGCGGATAATGAAACATCTATTGAAAACATGGTTTCAACTATTTCTGCTTTTAGACCTGTTTCATCAACGGTTGGCCCATCTATTGCTGCTCGTAGTCTTTCCGTCATGGTTACAAGTTCTGCATTAACCCAAATTTTCCAGCTAAATTCCGTACATATTGCATCTGGTACGCTCACCTATTCTATCGTGTCATCACCTCTACAGAGTACGGCTACTATTTCTTCAAGTGGTGCTCTTTCTATTACTCCTCAAACAACAGCGAGTGGTAGTGAGACAATGACCGTAAAATTAAATGATGGATATGTCGATTCAGAAACGGTTACTCTTACCATCAATTATACCGTGACGACATTAAACACGATGTATTATATAGAAGTCAACGACACCAGCATTCAAGAAAGTGGTGGAACTGGAACCATTACCGTGAAGCGAGTTGGGGATCTAACGGCACTCTCAGAAACCGTGACTATTTCTTATGCAGCACCTGCGATAGGAATAGCTGGAAAAGATGAAGATTTCTCTGACAGCCTTGCTACAAGTCTTGGTCAATTAACGTTTGCTGCGGGTGAATCACAGAAAAACGTGACGATAACAGCGATAGACGACAGTGTAGCAGAGGATGACGAAGAAGTTGCTTTTATCTTGAGCGTACCACAGCTTTCTGCAATACAGGGAGAAACGGTTGGAACCATGGTTATTGTCAGTGATGAAAAAACATCTGGTAGTTCTGGTTCAAGTGGCGGTGATGCTTCATCATCAACAGGCGGCAGTGGTGGTTGTGGGTTTGGCGGTATTGCGGCTTGTTTAGCTCTGATATTGGCTGGGTGTTTACGCTTACGGTTTCATGCTCCTGAATAATGTTTATATTATCTGGGCACTATTTGTCGTAATTACGAAGGGTCAGTAAAGACTGACCGTATTTCTGCTTCACAGCAGACTTCATCACCAACATAGGCTTTACCACGACACGATGCCATCCGAGGTCGTACCCGAATCGCATCTACTTCCATACGTAATTGATCGCCAGGATACACCGGACGGCGGAATTTCACTTTGTCCATACTCATGAAAAACGGAACTTTCCCATGGTTTTCAGGGCTTGCCAGTAACATAATGGCACCGGTTTGAGCAAGTGCTTCTACCTGTAAGACTCCAGGCATAACAGGATTGCCAGGAAAATGCCCATTAAAAAACGGTTCATTAATGGTGACATTTTTAATACTGACAATTCGTTTATTGGCTTCAAAATCGAGTACGCGGTCCACCAATAAGAGTGGATATCTATGCGGGAGGTGTGATAATATTTCTTGAATATTTAAAACGTAATCTGGTTTTTCTTCTTGTTTAATGCGATCATTAATGGCTTGCACCAACAGCATATTTTCCCGATGACCAGAACGAATGGCAATAATGTGAGCATTCAGACGACGAGAGCAAAGACTGAGGTCACCAATTACGTCTAATACTTTATGGCGTGCAGGCTCATCTTTAAATCTGAATGAATTGTCGACAAGAGTTTGTCCATCAAAGACACAAGTGTTTTGATAGGTGGCACCTTTACCAAGGCCTTGTGCACGGAGAGCATCAACTTCACTGGCGAGACAAAATGTACGAGCCGGTGCAATCTCACTACAGAATGTTTGTTCACTTAATTCCGTTTCAACAATTTGAGCACTGCCAAAAACACCATTATGGTCATCAAGTGTGTACGTAACCTTTAAGCCATCTTTGTAGGGCAATGCAATAATACTGGCAGTCCCGTTCGTAATAGAAACAGCTTCTGTTAGTTCAAAAGCAGAACGAGCTTTGTTTTGCTCAACAATACCGGCTTCACGGAAACAGCGAACGAAATCGCTGGCAGAGCCATCCATGCCAGGCACTTCTGTTGCTGTCATTTCAACACGTAAATTATCAATGCCAAGGCCGGTAGCCGCAGCAAGCATATGCTCGGGTGTATGTATTTCTGTATCATTGGCATAAAGTGCAGTGCGGCGTTGACGTTGGCATAAGTAATCTGGGCGCGCAGGAATTTCTGGGTGGCCTTCAATATCGGTTCGGATAAAAATGATTCCGGTGTCAATGTCAGCAGGTTTAAAGGTGATCGTAACCTCTTCACCACTGTGGAGACCAATGCCGCTGAGTGATGTCTCTCGGGAGATCGTATTTTGTACGCTCATGTTTTAATGCCTTCCCTTGTGCGTGTGTTTCTTAACCGTCTTGCGTGCCCGAGTTATTTAATTGTTTGGCGAGGAGCTCTTCTAGTTGTGCAACCCGTTGTTCTAATTGTTTAATCAGATCATTGGTGCGTGGTAGACGGCGCATGGCAACTTCTTGTTTTTTATGGACACGAATATCTTGTGCAGGGAAGCCCATAACGGTTGCCTTGGATGGAATGTTTTTCGCCACACCACAGCGAGCTGCAATAACAGCTTCATCACCAACGCTTAAGTGTCCGGCTATGCCGCTTTGTCCAGCCATTGTGACGTGACGGCCAAGGGTCGTAGAGCCAGCTATGCCAACTTGGGCAACAATAATGCAATGTTCACCCAGTTCAGCATTGTGGGCAATTTGCACAAGGTTATCAATCTTTGTGCCAGTGCCAATGCGAGTAACTCCAAAACGAGCACGATCTATGGTGGTGTTGGCACCAATTTCAACATCATCACCAATAACTACGATACCAACCTGTGGGATCTTATGGTGGACACCTTCTAAAGAGGCGTAGCCAAAACCATCAGAACCAATGACAACGCCGGAGTGGACAACAACTCGATGACCAAGTTCACACCGTTCGCGCACTGTTACATGCGGGTAGATTGTGCAATCATCACCAATACGTACATCACTACCGATAAAGGCGTGGGCATGGATAACAGTATCAGCACCAATGTGTGCACCATCAGTAATAACGGCGTACGGGCCAATAGTGGCAGACTCATCAATAATGGTTTCATCACCAATGTGGGCTGTTGGATCTATCCCTGGACGTAGGGGTCTTGCTTGTGGTCCATGGGTAGACACAACTAAGGCAAAAGACATATCTGGATTTGGAACAACAATTTGAATAATATCAGTATCTTGTGGCTCAGTTACTAGTACCGCACTTGCCTTCGTTTGTGAAAGAAAAGCGGCATAAGCAGGGTTGGCTAGAAAACTAATATCTCCAGGCCGAGCTTCGGTTAAGCTGGAAATGCCAGTGAGTTCAAGTTGGTCATTACCGATAACGGTGCCTTGAACCAGTTCAGCAATAGAGGCGACGGTGCATTTCATGATGTAAGCTCCTGCTATTTAGCGTTTGCGGGAGCAGTGGTCTCAGTGTCTTCAGTGCCAATAACAGGGACATCACTTTCATCTACAGTGGCGGCTTCAGCAGGTGGGGTGAATTGAGCATTTGCGTAGGCGGTGAAATCGGCAGTGATGTCAATACGTGGTGAGTGATAGAGGGTTTGTACATCAAGTAATTTGCGTCCGGTGAGGTTTTTTGGTGGCGCAGGAAGAACTAAGTCGATGCCATTTTCTTCGGCATATAAGGCCAGCAGTTTTTTAAAGTCAGCAAGACCTTCGCTGAACATTTTAGATTCAACGCCTTTAATGTGATCAAGGGCACGTTGTTGAGTTAATTTTAACGTAAGTTTTTCAACTTCGATCGTATCTTCTAAGGTACCGTATTTTTGTGGATCTTTTTCTTGAGAGGTGTAATCGAGCTGATCCATATTTTGTTTAATACGGTCTTCCATGGTTTTGAGCTGTTCAGCAATTGGTTGTTGAATACTTTTGTAACGACCTTGAAGCATTCTAAAATAGGCTGACTTGGCATAAAATGCTTCAAAGTCTAAGACGACTGTTTTACCAACGGGAGCGTTCCGTTTCTCAGTCCTCTGTTCAAGTTCAGCGGCTTGAGTTTGTATGACAGTGGAGCAAAAAAGAAGTAGGCTGCAAAGCGAAAGAAGTGAATATTTCATGAGAGGCTCCAAATGAAGTGTAGGATTGAGCAAAGGTCTATGGGAAAAGATTGGGGTTAAAATTGCATACCGCCAAGGGAGAATTGAATTTCATGCCCTTCAATGCTGCCATGTTTATCGAGCAAGTAGGCAAAGTCTAAGGAGATCGGTAAAGATGGTGGCATGCGTATGCCAAAACCAACAGCGGTGCGCATGTCACCAAAGTCCACATCCTCGTTTTGGCCCCACAAGAAACCATGATCAAGGAAGAGCACACCACGGATACCCAAATTGGTCCCTTGAAGTGGTACGGAATACTGAAGCGTTGAAAGCAGTTCGGTGGTGCCGCCCGGCTGAGTGGTGTAACCATTTTTATTTTGTTCTTCAGGGCCGAGACGATTACGACGAAAGCCACGGTGGCTTGGGAAAGGGCCACCACCAAGGTAACGATCGTAAAAAGGAACGCTGTCGCCAGACTCTAGCGTTGTTAAGCGGCGATAGAGTTGTCGGAATTGCAAGAAGGAGACCCCGCCCATATCAGACTCAGTAACGGGCATAAAAATATTACCTTTGAGGTAGAGCTCGGCGTAGTCATTAGAAGCTGGCAGTGGGCCACCAGTTACAGATTCGGTTGCTTCAAGCATAAAACCTTGAGTTGGCATTCTGCTATTATTGCGGAGATCATAACGTTGACGAAGCAGTGCCGTATGGTTGGTGTAGGTACCTTCTTCTACATCATCTGCTGCTTGTTCTTGTTTCTCTTTAATGTCGAGCGTGTCATAGCGCCAGCCAACGGAAAGTAGTAAATCATTATTCAAGAAATGGCGACCAAAGGTGAAAGTGGTACTGAAACGGTCTTCCTCATAGTCTCGGCCATCAACGCTTGAATTTGAATACGTGAAGCGAGAACTAAAGAAATAGGAGCTGTCAAAAACGTGCGGGTTACGCCAATAGAGGCTAGCAGAACTGGTTTCATCAGACCAGCGAACTGTGGTGCTGAGTGTTTGTGCTGCACCGCGCAAAGTACCAGTGGTGAGGAAGCCCCACAGATCAAAGTTATCTTCGCTGTATTCAATTTGACCAACAATGCCGGAATCAGTGACATAACCAAGTTGCGCACCAAGGCGACCGGTTGGTTTTTCAGTAACAACAACATCAATATCAACTTCGTTTGGTCGTTGTGGGTCAAATAATTTCAAAACACGTGGACGTTGAAATGCCTCGGTTCTAAACAAACCGATTCTATTAATTTGTCGTTCGGACTCGGTTACGCCATCTTCTGTATATTGGGTGCCAGGATAAACGGGCAGTAACCGGCGAAGCGCAATATCTTTGGTAATGGTGTTGCCACGGATATCAACACGGCCAAAGGAATAAGTATCGCCCTCTACGAAGTGAATGGTTTCATGTACCAGACGTTTTTCAAAATCATAAGATGCGCTAACCGTGTAGTAGGCGGTTGCGTAGCCTTTGTTGCGAATGAGTAGGCGTGTTGCGTTTCTACCCGCGAATAACTCTTTACGAGTGTACCAATCACCATCATTCATGGCAAAGGCAGTGCGGAGATCTACTTCGCTGACAATTGTATTTCCAGTAAAGTGGACACTGCCCAGCTTATATCGGTGTCCTGCATCAATGTGATAGGTAATGAGAACGCGGTCTTTATGTTTACCATCAGGTGCTAGCCATGGGCCTGCTCGTCGTCGTCGTTCGGGCCCACGAACAGTGTCATAAAAGCGTGGTACAGACTTGGTGACACGTGCATCTAAATAGCCTAGGCCAGCAAGAAACTGAGCTATGGCGTTTGCATCTGTAGTGACCTGTTCTTTCATGAACGATTGCCCCGGCTGATTAGCCAGTCCAGGTAATGATCGTAGTCGTTGTTTATACGCACCTTCTGGAAGGCCTTCAAATTCAAGTGTCGCAATTTTTACGACTTCGCCAAGGTCCACATCAAAATGAATGTCAGCAATATCTGTATTGTTTACGGAACGTGATGATGAGGCTTTTTCTATACGTGAGGTGACAGAAACACGCATAAACCCTTTGGCCTTGTAATGATCAACTAAAGCGCGGCGGTCACTCTCAACAATAACATCATTCGCATAACCACCAGCCTTACTGATGATAACTTTTTTGTAGCCTTGTGAATCCCAATAGCCAGGCCCATTAAGGTAAACTTCGCGTATCAGTGGGAGCGCTTCCATGGAAAAGATAAGACGAACGGAATGGTCATCAATAAATTCAACACTGGATGTGCCGTTATAGAAACCGCCCATGGTATTAATCATCCGGACATCATCAGCAACATCAACGGTATTGAAACCGTGACCAACCCGGCTTTTCAAGCGAAAACGAATACGGTCAGCGTGGGTATCGCCAGTGCCAGAAATAATGATTTCAGCAACGAGCGGTGCGCCGTTTGGCTGAGATGCCGTATTCCGTGAGGCTGTGCTGGCTGTCGTTTCCACTGCATGTAGAGCAGTAGTGGTTACGGCGAGCAAGCTTGCGCTGGCAAGGGCAGTAGCAAGAAGACGGGGGCTTTGAGACACGCAGGTCCTCCTCAGGGCGAAGCGGGGATGATAACCCGTTTGCAACAGGAGCAAGCAGTTAGGCTTACACTGTCAGTTTGAATGGCTGTTATTGTTTAAGCTGTTTCATAATAGTGGTTTATGTCTGTACTTGGCTTTTGAACCTTTGATAAAGCCATGCCTGCGTTGCATCGCCGAGTAGAGGTATAGCATGGCTGCAATGTCTATGTGCCCTTATAAGAATTGTGCTTTCCGCCGTTTGCAGGTGGTTCTGATGTGTGTGGTGTTTATTTTGACGACTACATCGTGTGCGCGCAGTGGCCCAAAGGTTCAACCGACCAATGAAGTGGAATTCACTGTTCAGCTTGATCAAGCGACGTTGCATGAAATTGCAGAAATGCATGGGCATAACTCTTCTTCACCATTTGGTGTACGCGGGCATTGGTTCACAACCAATATCTCATTACAAGTGTTTGATGGCTATCGTCATCATTCTCGTCCTTTGTTTTGGGGAGAGAACACAGTCCGTATGACGCTGAAACGAGACACAGCTTACGCAGTTGCTCTGAGTGGTGCATCGCCAAAATGGTCAACCATCAACTTTTACATGGGAGATATAACCATGGATCAGAAAGGTGACTATTTCTATGCTATAGACTTATTAGCTGAGTATAAAAAAATGGTCATTTTGAAAGGTATTCGTTCAGAAAATGGTGTAGAGTTAGTATCCGAAACCCACAATCAGAAACAAGAATTGAACGGGAAACATTCTCCCGCCCGACGTGAGGACAGCCCTTTTGCAAAAGATAATGATTCTTGGAAAGATATGAATCCAATTAAAAACGGTTTTGGTAATACCATGTTTGTAGCTTGGTTTAGCCATCAATTTGGTGATGTTGGCCGTTTTGAATTACGTGCGCAAGTACATTTATTTAAAACAATAACGTCGTGGACAGAAGATAAGGGACGGCTTTCATTTGCTGATGAGAATCCACGAGCCTTGTATCTTTCAGGAGGGGCAGGTTATAATCTGGTGCCTTCTGCTGAGTGGGGGGTATACCCTTCAGCTCGAGTGGATTATGTAAATGGTGCCTTTAGTTCATATCGGCACATGGAGTACGCCCTAGGAATGAATAAAGTCATTTACTTACCACGGAATGATTGGACGTATGGGACCATAGATTTATTGGGGACTCAATATATGACCGTTGGTTTTGAGGTGGGTTTAGACCAAGGGCTTGACGGTGTTGATACTGAAGATTACTTCTTCCGCTTTGGGATTGGAAACAGATGGTAAGGTATCAATCCTTCTGTCTGAGTCTCCTGCTTTGTTTGTGTGTGCAATCCTGTACGCGTAGTGTTGTTCGTAATGATGTCTATTTTCACGTTGATATAGACGAGCATAGTTTTCAAGAAATTGCTCAGCATAACGGCAGTAAACCTACATCTCCATTCGCATTACAGGAAGACTGGTTTGCTGCCGATGCAATGTTGTATGTTTTTGATGGCTATAGCCATAACTCACAGGAAGTGCACTGGGGTGAGAATATATTGCACATGCGATTAGAGATGGGTAGGCATTATCGAGTGGTGTTGCGCGGTGGCACCAAAGGCAAGCCTGTGGTTGATAAAGAATTTGGCACAGTGCTTATGACAGAGCACCAACCATACCGATATACTCTTAATATACTTGCACAAGATGGTCAATATATTCACTTACAACAATGAACTAATCTTTATTCTCTGACTTTCTCTGAAGCAGGCAGATGGTTTATCAATCTCTACGAGTCGGTAAGTGTCCGATATCAATCGGAGATTCATATTTATCGACACGGCCAAATTGAAGAACACCCGTTGGGCAAACTTGAATACAGGTGGAACAGCGGACACATTCAGGGTCACTCATGTGTTTGTTTTTGTTAGCAAAATTCATAATATCTATGCCCTGATGGCAGACAGAGGTGCAGCTATTACAGGAGATACATTTCTTTGAGTCGGCAAGAATACGGTAGGAACTAAAGCGTGCATAAATATGCATAAGGGCTGCAAGTGGGCAGGCAAAACGGCACCAAACACGGCCAGAAAACCAAAAATATAAACCAGTGCCCAATGCACCGGCAAG
The DNA here is from genome assembly GCA_016745075.1 of Planctomycetota bacterium. Taxonomy (GTDB): domain Bacteria; phylum Planctomycetota; class UBA11346; order UBA11346; family UBA11346; genus JADGDD01. The sequence goes on from JADGDD010000006.1 coordinate 268,858, forward strand.
GAACCAGTCGACCACTGGTTTCCAAACATTCATAAATAAATCTTCGTTGAGTGTGGTCATAGCAGCATTGCCTGTGGCCCAAGAAATAATGCGGACCAACAGCATCAAGAAAGCAAACGCGAGTAAAATCTGTCCAACCATATTGAGTTTGTTCCAGTTTTTACCGTGCGGCATTTTTTCTCGATGACGGTCCCCCATTGTTTCTGCCAGTGCTCCGCAAGAGCATATCCAGCCGCAATAGGCGCCCTTGCCCCAACGATAAACAATGAAGGGAATAATTACAAAGGTTTGTATGCCGCTGATGATCAACCAGCCAAGCAATGGCCCCTCACTAAATAGGTTCCAGATAAATAAAGGCCATGCTAAAATAAAACCATAAGCTCGCCAGTATTCGCGGCCATTGGCATCATAACCTACTGCTGGAAATAATTCATCAGCAACAGAGGCTAGGAGGCCACTATCAAAAAAGCCCATATGGCCAAACCACGGCAGCACAATTTCAGGAAGAATAAAGAGAGGTAGGCATTGCATAATCATCAGCGTGATACTTTGCCTCGTTACATAAGGCGTTTTCCTGCGGCGGATGCGATCTATACCAAAGCCAACAACCGCTAAACAATAAGTAAAGGCAATAAAAAACCCAAAGCCATTACTGATAGAGCCAATAATGGTATATAGTAGTCCTTTGTCCGTTTCCGAATTTTGTGCAATCCATTCTTTGGCAATGGTGACAGGGTGCCAGCTTGCATCTCCAAGCCATCCAAAAGCCTTCATTCCGTAAATGAAACTAATAACAAGGGCAAAGAGCAGAAGCCATGTTCGCGTGCCCCAGCTATTTTCTCCGCGAATAGCGAGGCCACTTCGTCTAAAAAAATCAAGTGGTGCTTCACGGCCAATAAGCGCAAGCACGGCATCATTATCCCTGTGTAGGGTGTCTCCATTTTTCGTTTGTAGCGTGACACTGGTTTCATCTACCCGTGTTGGGCTTGTGGCAAGTTGGAGATCTATTGTTCCAGCCCGCGCATGTTCCATAAGTCGTTTAATATTGTCTGGTTTGGGACGGGTTAATTCTGGCCCCCGATAGGCTAAGGTGACATGGCCTTTGTTTTCAGTATCGGCTTCTGCTGTAGCAATGGCTGCTTCCACAGCACTATCGCCACCTCCAACAACAAGCACGTTCTTACCAGCAAGTTTTGCTGGATCGTGTAAACGGTTTGATACCTTATCATGTTTTTCACCAGGTATTCCCATGCGCCGATAGTTGCCAGAACGACCAATGGCAATGATAACGGTCTTTGCACGTAGTGGTTCAAGCCCTTTACCATGAACATGTATGCTCTTCTTCTGCTGTTCAATATGTGTGGCCGCAAATCCTCGTGTGGTAATGCTATGCGCTTGTGCTTGTGCATGCAGGTCAGCCAGCAATGTCTCGCGCGTATCTCCTTGTACCTGAAAATCGCCAGCAGGCGTCATGTCAGTCGGGTAGGTGAAGATAGGTTTGCCGACGGGAAAATTAGCAATAGTGCTAAACAGTTGATTGGTTTCGAGTAATTCAAAAGAAAGACCTGCTTGTCTACAGGCAATGGCACAGGCAACACCGCTAATGCCTGCGCCAATGATTGCGACATCAGTATCACCAGAGTGTGTGTCTTGAAAGCGCTTTGCCTGCTGAGCAGCTTGAGCACCGCTGTCTGCCGCAAACTTGAGGAGTGGTACGCCGGTCAAGTCGCCAACAATAAATACGCCAGGAATGCTGGTGGTCCCATTTTTGCCAACAACTGGCAGCTTTTCCGGAGTTCCCGCAGGCCATTGCCCATGAAGCCAGTGAAAGAAAGTATGTAATGGTGTACGCATATAACAGTATACGTCGAAAAACAACCTTTGTTGGGTAAATGTTCCTAGCTCTATTTAGTAGATTTATGCGTGCTCTAGCGGTCAATCACTTACTTGACCAGCGCATGCGAGCCTCAATCTATGCCTTTCATTCAAACGACATGCGCGACAACGGTCGCAGGGGGTAAACAATGACAGGAGCGAGACAATGGGACTTTTAGGAATTGGTAAAAAACTGTGGAAACATCCAGATCCACGAAAACGCCAAGAAGGAATTAGCCAGTTACCAGATTCACGACAATCAGATTTTGCAGATATTGCCATTGGTGATGCAGATCAAGCGGTACGCCGCTATGCCGCTTCTCGGGTAACAGCAGCAGCCCAATTAAAGCGTTTAATAGAACATACTGATGAGCATATTAAAAAGATGGCACGTCTTCGTCTTGATAGTGTTAAAGTAGATGAAGTCAAAAAAGGCAGTTTACCAGCAGTTCAGGCCTTACTTGATGCGATTGCAGAACACGGTGCTCTTGCCGAGTTAAGTTTACAAGCAACGGATACAGCAGTACGCCTTGCGGCCTGTAAGCGTTTATGCGCACAAGAAGATCCAAGCCAAGCCATGCTTACACGTATTGCCGTTCAAGATGCTGATGGAGCATTGGCTGGACTTGCACTTGAAAAGATTACTAAGTTATCAAATCTCAAAGAAGTTGCTCGTAAAGCTCAACATGAGCCAATGCGTGCGGTAGCAGAACAGCGTATCGAATCGATTCGTGAAGAGATGGAGAAACCATCAGATCAACAACTGCGCACTGCTCGTTGTAAAGCAGCAGAACCATTAGTTGAACGAGCGAAAGCATTAGCGGTCAGCGTGGATACTGCTACCGCCTTGGAAGAATCTAAAGCGTTAAGTAGCGAATGGAGTCAACTCAACGCTGAGTATACTGTTGGTGAAGACGAAACATTTCAAACGCTCAAAGCTATATTTGACCGCAGCATGCAAACCATCACAACGCGCCATGCGGAAGAAATGGAGCGTGTGGCTGCATGGGCAATGGCAGCAGAAGAGCGGCGCTCTTTTTGTGCAGATCTTAAAGGCCGCTTAGAAGCTATTACCGAGTTGGATGCACGTGAAGAGGTGCTTGCAGGAGCGAAAGAGCAGTGGGCTGAGTTTGCTGATGTAGACCCAGAAGTGTCTGGCGAATTGAATGCCTTATTTGCTGCTGCCCTAGCTGAATGTGCGCCAGCAGCGGTTGTTGCCAGTGAAGAAACAGAATCGGGCGAAAGTGTTGCCCAAGAACCTGTTCCAGAGGTCGTTCTTTCGGAAGAGGACAGTGCGCGTTTGACTGCAATTTTGGATGAAGCAAAAACGTTAAGCGATAGCACAGAATGGCGTACAACTGATCAGCGTTTTAAAGAATTGCATAAACAGTGGAGTTTATTAACTGGTGCAATGGCTTATGACGATGAGCGTCGCGTCAGTTTTAATGATAGTTACCATGGATTTAAACAACGTCGTTCAGAACAGCGTCAACAGCGTGGTGAACAAATTGAGCAAGCCATTGCTGTTATGGAAACACTTATTGTTGAAGCAGACGCATTAGCCGCAGATGCTCTTGCAGAGCGCGATAGCCGTGTCGGTAAAGAAAAGCTTGATGCTTTACGCACCGCATGGCGTGAGGCGGGGCGTGTTCCTCGTGACCGAATAGAAGATCAATTGGCTCGTTTTAACGCAGCAACAGAACAGGTGCAGGCACAATTACGCAAGGCCTACGAGGAGCAAGATTGGGAACGTTTTGCTAACGCTAGTAAAGCGGAAGATATTATTTCCAGTATTCTTGCACTTGATAATGATGACGATGAACTCAGTGATGACGAACGTCTTGAGCAATTAAAAACATTGCAAAATGCATGGAAAAAGGCCGGTTATTTTCCGCGCGAGAAGAAAGACGATCTCTGGACACGATACAAAGCTGCTGGAGATCTCGTTTTTGCTCGTCTAGAAAACTATTTTGCCGAACGAGATACCGAGCGTGCAGAAAATCTAAAAATTAAGCGTGAATTATTAAACGAACTGACAGACCTCATCACTCTTGAGAAAAGTGATAGTCTTATTCCAGGGGCAGTTGGTGCAGAGGGCGGGCTGAGTCAGCGTCAGCACGAACGAATTAAAGAAATTCAAGAAACATGGAAAGAAACGGGACAGGTTCCACGTGAGCAATTCCGTGAACTGAATAGTGCATGGAAGGTGCAGTTGGATTCCTATTATCAAGCGCGTCGTGTTCAATATCAACAACGCAATGCAGAGCAGGAAGATAATCTTGCACTGAAGCAACCGCTTATTGCCGAAGCCGAAGCGCTTGCTGTTAAAGGCCAACAGTGGAAGGAAGGTAAACTTCCACAAATTGATGAGCCACAATTGGTGAAAGAAATAAAAGATATCCAACGTCGTTGGCGAGAAATTGGTCATATTCCAAGAAATCGGATGGATGAAGTCAATGGTACATTCCGTACAGCTTGTGATTCTGTGTATGTGTTGCTAGAAGATTACATGGCAAAACAGGCAGAGGAACGTTTGGCAAATCTTGAAATCAAAAAAGCCTTACTTGTAGAAATGGAAGAGTTGTTGGAAGAAGAACATCCAGAATGGTTTAAGGACGACTTCCGTGCTTTACAAGATAAATGGAACGATGCAGGCTATATCCCTCGTGAAAACATTGAAGAGATCAATGGCCGTTATCATAC
>JADGDD010000007.1 GCA_016745075.1 Planctomycetota bacterium
TTCCGGTCAGCAGACAAGTTATCACGAATGCATTTCATAAGCATTGTGAACTCGCCGAACCGCTGCTGGATGTTATGGAAGCGGAATTGCTGACCAGATCTCTCTTGCATATAGATGGAAGTTTTTTGCATCGCCATTCCCGCAAGCGAAAGCGACGATGTTGTAAAACACCGGTCTATGCTATTACGGATGGTAACCAACTCCTCATGCGTTGGCGACCAGATGAGAAACATGCAAGCGCAGCAGATTTACTGCCTGGTTATAATGGATATCTCATTCGTGATGAATGGGCTGGCTGGTACACCATGAACACAGGGAAGAAGCTCATACATGTTGGCTGCAATGCACACGCACGCCGTTATTTTGCAGAAACCCAAAGTGATGACACGGATTCACAACAGGTGGTCGCTCTGTTTAGTAAACTCTACGCTATTGAACGTTTGGCATCAGAAACCAAACCATTCACACAATCGCTTCATGACTATCGCTACGCACTGCGACAAAAATACAGTGTTGATATTATGGACCGCATTCATGCATACGCTCAACAGATAGCAGAACGCCGTACAGGAACCATGGCACGAACAGCACGCTACATCCTTAAACACCAAACGGAGCTACGCCGCTTTCTTGATGATGGCGCCTTACCGCCGGACAACAATCTCGCAGAAAATGTCTTACGTCGTATCGCCTTGCTACGTAAAAACAGACTTTTCTATGTCGCCGAAGACGGTGCAAAAAACCTTGCTACAGCAATGAGCCTTGTGGGCAGTTGCAGATTGCTCGATATAAACCCCTACACCTATCTGCTGGATATACTGCCAATCCTTTTTGCGCATCGTGCAGCAAAAGAAAACCGTACGCCACTACCTGATCTTGCCCCGTGGACACCGGCAGCATATGCACAACGTCTCGCACACAATCTCGTCGCTGACGTCGCTTAAAAATAACTACACGATTTTATAAAAGAGCAAACCGGCTTGGCAAGACGGATACGATTGTACTGTCCTTCATGTATATTGAAAACAATGGTAGTTTTAATAGTGGAGATAATCAAAAGTCATGGTTCTTTAACTTAGCTTTAGGTTTCTTGCCAGGTTCGATTGTAATGATTGTATATCAAGTCTACGCGGTGAGGTGGGGGAGGCAAGGTGGACAATCGTTACCGTTAGATTGCTGGCGAATGGTCATTAGTGGTATTGCTTTAGCGTTCGGTGGTAGTTATTTTCCAGCTTAGGAGTTTGGACTAAAAGCTACAGTTCCATTCATCATATGAAGCACCATTAGATAGCTGACCGTTATATACACGGTTTCGAATACCTTTAGAATAGATAGAGATTGGCCAGAAACGTATATTTCCTTGTCCATTTCCCATCATATTTACTTGTCTAAAATAGGATTCAAGTCCACGCATGTCCTTAAACGTCCATGCTAGTCTAGAAAACAGTCCTGCTAATAGATTACTGATTGGAGTAAAGAAGTCCATTTGATGTTCTGAGCCAATTATCGCCCCAACATATGAAGACGTTCCAGATCCTTCTTCGCCATATATATTTTTGAAGGTATCACTATAGTGAGGCCAAGTCGGCCCTAAAAATACAGTCTTCATTGTTTGCCAAGTAGCTAAATCAGAGACTGTAATAAAGTCAAGCTGTTGAATAGGGTGATCGACAGACTCTTTATCTGCTGACGATATTGCTTTTTCGATATTTTCAACGGGGGTTGATTTTTCACCTTTCCAAGAATGGGAATGGGCCAATAATCCATAGATGATACTCGAATTAAGTTCTTTATAAGGAGTTCCTTCAAGCTTAGGTAAGTTCTTCCTGATATTAGCAGCGGTTTCCACAGCTTCCTTGACGTGTGATGCCTTTAAGGTTGTTTTACACTCAAATGCTGCGGCTACACCTCCGGCCAAGTATAATTTTTTATCTAAAAGAACTTTAGGATATGAAGGGTGTAAAACTAAAATATCAATTTGTGGGCTGGCATAACCATTTTCACACAGGATTCTTCCTTTAGTGACAATATGAAAATATGAGGGCAACCAATTCCTTAGCAACGTAGCCCAATTTTCTTCACCTTGATCCCCGGCTGTTCCAGGGTCTTCTGTGGCTCGTTTAAGAATCCGATCATATTCCTCTCGAATATCCCTTTGTGCAGATATTAAGAAGTCATGAATGTCATGTTTTTCTTCCATGTTGAACATTACTCCAAGGGGGTTAACACAAGCCTACCGAATCGACCTCGCTCAAGCAGTTGAAAGAAACGTTCACTTTACGCCGTGTGCGGAGAAGTGCAAGACGGATGATGGTTGCTACATCTGGAGTTGACAGTAGAGTAATAGGTTGAATTTTACTAGTCGGGGTGTTCACCCATTATGTCGTCACGAAACCATGCTTCTGCAACAGATAGAGATGCGTATAAAATAAAATACACGACTGAAAATATTTCATTTTCAATTGTACATTCAATCTCTCCACTCCTTTGGCTCCAGTAATAATATGTTTTTCCATATAACCTCAGTGTAGAGTAAGGTATTAGGTAGAAAATTGAGTATGCTGAAAAGATCCCAAGCATAGTGGTGATGTTGCGTGTGGAAGAAAGTTTCCAATATATTAGAGGTGGGCCTATGATTAATGATAACGGAATGAGTATCATTAAAAGTAAAAACAGTATTTCCAGCAATTGTGTGACCTGACGTTGCAGTTAAGGGGTGTCTCAGAATTGGTAACCCCATTATCGAATCCCCCGATTATGTGGTGGTATCGATGAAGTTCAACTCGTTTATTTGTAGTTAAGTGTTTCGTCATTTGGTAAGGGTAAAAGCATTCTGTCTCTATAATTGCCATTGTTGCGGGTGATGTTGCGAGCAAGGTCATCCAATTCATTTCTTTCATTGAAATGGGCGGCCTCTTCAAGAGTTAGTATGACAAACGCTGTCCACATGGCGATCCTGCCGCACACGACTGCAATGACTAAATCATCTGTGCGGTCAGTTTTAACTATTGAGTACATGTGCAGTTGACTCTTGTATATCGTTTCAATATCCATGGTAAATACTTTACGTATAATGTGGAAGTGTGCAAGGTGGGGGATGGATACCTTAAAAGGAGTGTGTTCATTGACGTTGCGGGGCAGTACTGGTAGCGCATTATTCGTACTCAGCTTTTCAGTTTTCTCTCTGTGGCATGAGGTGGGCGAGCACCACAACATCGTCACTAACGAGATCAATTTCTCGCGTATTGTTCTGACAAACCTTTTCACATATGTATTTATATTTGGTACATACGACATTATTGCTTTGGTAGTGTGGTTGTTTTTTCTGTTGAGTTGATGTAAAACGGTCTCCGCATCCGTCTGCGCCGAATGGTGGAACACCATTCAGCACACACGAATGCATTTGTTTATTCTGTTCGTCCGAGTGTGTGTGGTGCAGTAAGATAAATACTCCTCTAGACAACACTTCTGTGAGAATTGCTTGTGCAGGTTCAATACTTGTTAAATCAATATTCTATACCCGAGGGGCTCAGGATAAAACCTTTCCGACTTCCCTGTCTTCTTTTAAAATTACTTCAATCGGTTTTGAATAGCTTCTAATACACATTCTGCTGTTAGTGTTCGGGCGGTTGCTTTATGGTTGCCGGGAATTACGTGCCATGGGGCGCATGCTGTATTGGTTTCTTGTAACATGTCGTTAATGGCTGCTTCGTAGTCATCCCATTTGTCTCGGTTGCGGTAATCTTCTTCGGTCATTTTCCATGCTTTCAAGGGGTTGTTTTCTCGGTCTTGAAAGCGGCGTAATTGCTCGTCTGGAGAGATATGCATAAAGAATTTAATGATGAGGTAGCCGTCGTCATGAAGAGTTTGTTCAAAATTATTAATTTCGGTGTAGGCGCGTTTCCATTCATCCTTGGTGGCAAACTTTTCGACGCGTTCTACTAATACGCGGCCATACCATGAGCGGTCAAAAATACCTACTTTGCCACGTGCGGGAATATCTCGCCAGAAGCGCCACAGGTAGTGGTGCAGCTTTTCTTCTTCGCTGGGTGCTGCAACTGGATGAATGGCAAAAGAACGAGGGTTCCAAAACTCAATAATTCGGCGGCAAGCACCACCTTTGCCGCCAGCATCCCATCCTTCAAAGACAAGAATAACGGGCAACTTTTTCTCGCTCATCTCATGCTGAATGGTGGCAAGTTGCAACTGAGCGGCTTCAAGCCGTTCGATTGCTTCTTTCTTTCGGATTCGTTGATTAGGATCAATATCAGACAGGCGTAAAGCCATAAGTCACTTCCTTTAGTCTTTCGTTCGGGCTGGAGACGTGGGCGAATAGCGCCTTGCGCCACAGCTCACCATACAGATTCTTATCACTTACATTCTGGAGGATAAATAGGCATGAGTCAAACTGCTACCTACGATCGTCTACATAGTCTGGCTAAACAGGTGCTAGAATGCACGGGCATTAAGCCACGCGCTGCTATTCTTTTAGGAACGGGCCTCGGTGCTTTGGCAGACCGAATTGAGGTCACTGAGCGCATCGCTTACAGAGAGCTAGATGGTATGCCGATGACCACCGCAGAAAGTCATGCTGGTGAGGTCGTATTTGGCCATTTAGGAGGTGTTCCGGTGGTTGCTTTCTCTGGCCGCTTACATTGTTACGAAGGCCACAGTATTGAGGATGTGGTTGTGCCAGTGCGTCTTGCCCGTTTTCTTGGTGTTAGTAACCTGATTATGGGCTCAGCCGTTGGCGGTTTGAGCCCAGATTATAAGCTTGGCAGTATTGTGGCATTGGAAGACCATTTAAATTTGATGGGGGTGAATCCGCTTGTTGGTCCAAATGATGATCGTATTGGTTCTCGATGGCCAGACATGTATGAAGTATACAGTAAGGACTATAGAGAAGTTGCCTTGCAGGTAGCGAGTGAGCAAGGCGTTGATATTCATGAAGGTGTGTATGCAGCAGTGCTTGGGCCCAATTTGGAGACACCGGCAGAATATCGCATGTTGCGCAATATGGGTGCTGATGTGGTTGGTATGAGCACGGTGCCAGAGGCTATTGCTGCTGTGCACTGTGGTATGAAGACGCTTGCCTTTGCTATCGTAACCGATCTGTGCACCCCAGAGGCCCTAGAGCCGGTTGATATTGCTCGCATTATCGAGGTGGCAGGCGAAGCAGAACCTGTGTTGGCTGAACTTATTATTGGCAGTATTCGTGAACTTTTTGGAGATGAATAAGATGAACATGTATGAAAAAACAACCTGTATTGTAACCACAGGCGCAGGAAAGAAAAATGCCTTATCTATCATTGTTGTTGGCCATGCCGCACTTGAAGCACCCGCCTTGGTAGAAGATGAAGCAGCACGTTTGGCCGCAGGTGATTGTAGTGGCCCACGAACGGTTTTATGTGAAGGTACGGCTTATCTCCTCGTAAAACCAGAAAGCAAAGAGTGGTTAGTTGGTGGTGAAGAATGGCGTTTGCTTGGTAAACAGATTGTTGAAAGCATGCGCTCTGGTGGGTATATGAACGCACGGGTGAGCGTTGATACAACCACAGAATATGCGCAAGCCTTGGTAGAAGGTTGTGTGCTTGCAGATTATCGTTTATTGCAATACCGAAGTGGCAAAGCCGGAAAGCGAAAATGTCTGAACATTACCATGCCAGGCCATAAACAAGCTGTTAAAAATGGCATGTTGGTAGCAGAGGCGCAAAACCTTGCTCGCACCTGTGCAGATATGCCAGGCAATGACATGAATCCGCAAACATTTGTTACCACTGCTAGAAAAGAATTACGTGGTCTTGGTCTAAAAATAAAAGTTATTAGTGGTATTGAAGCTTTAACAAAAGCGGGTTTCCCTGGTTTAGTGCAAGTTGGTAAAGGTAGTGCTGTTCCTCCAGCACTTGTTCAAGTAAGTTATACGCCAACTGCAAAAACGAAAAAGAATGCTCCACATTTAGCGCTGGTAGGTAAAGGCGTTACGTTTGACACTGGTGGTATCAGCCTCAAGCCAGGTGCGGGCATGTGGGAAATGAAGGGTGATATGGGTGGAGCTGCGGCAACGCTTGGTGCTATTAAAATTATCGCTCAACAAAAACCGTCGGTAGCAGTTACAGCGTACATGGCTTTGGCAGAAAATATGCCAGATGGTGCAGCCCAACGTCCGGGTGATATTTACCAGGCTCGCAATGGTACATTTATCCATGTGGATAATACTGATGCAGAAGGCCGCTTGGTTTTGGCAGATGTTTTAACCTATGCTTGTGAACAAGGTGCTACCCACATGGTTAATTCAGCAACTTTAACAGGGGCCTGTTTAATTGGTTTAGGCAATAATATTGCTGGAGTAATGAGCCGTAACAGTGACGAAGCGTGGAGAGATAGCGTGCGTCAAGCTGGCCAGAGCGTGGGTGAAGAACTATGGCCGCTGCCATTATATGGTGAATACCGCAGTCAAATAGACCACCCACATGCAGATATTAACAATACAGGTGGTCGTCCAGCAGGTACGATTACCGCAGGGTTGTTCTTAGCGGAATTTGTTGCAGACAACGTACAATGGGCCCATTGTGATATTGCAGGTCCAGCCATGCGCTCGAATGGTTGGCGGTATTATACCAAAGGCATGACCGGATTTGTAACCCGCACCTTTGCTCGCATTGCTCAAGATTTGGCAGCACGCGGATAATTTTTTATGCCTAGAGCAGAAGATGAACTTATTGCTGAAGAAGCCCCTGAAACCGTAGCTAAAAAACGTTTTAGGAAAACGATTGTGCCGTGGGTTATGGCATGGTGGGCAGGCTTTATTATTATGAGCGCCGTTTTGGTTGCAGCTTCTGAATTCTTTTTGTATGGAGAACTGCTCAGTAATATTAGCGGACATTTAGGAGTATTGGCCTTAGTGCCGATTGCCTGGTATAGAAAAAATATTGGTATTTCAGCTTGTTTGATGTTGGCTTTGCCAGTGTATTCATGGGCATGGGTCTGGCAGGCTACAGAAGAGCGTGCACCACTTTTGCAGAAAGAATCTGAATTAGAGCTGTCAGTGATGGTTGCTAATACGGCGTGGTGGAACAGAGAAGACCCAGAACATATTGCGGAGGTGCTCAGCACGTCTGATGTTGATGTGCTTTTTGCTATTGAGGTTGCCCCTATTTTAGATGAAGCGCTTACCAAGCATGATGCATGGTATACCAGCAGGGGACCGGCCGCAGAAAAGGGGCCGTACAGTGTACGCGTATATAGTCGTTATCCGGTGACTATTCAGCAACGAGTTCTAGATGGTCCAGAACGAGACTATTTATTTACAGATAAGGACCATTATACGCCGTCTGGTAATAGCCCTGTGCTTATTTGCACGGTAAAAAAAGAGCGAAAGAAAGTTCGCTTGATTTGTTTACACCCACCGCCACCAATGATGCCTAAACTTTCTGAATATCGTTTACGTTTACTCAAACTACTCATTGATGAGTTCCATGAAAATGATGTACCAACCCTGTGTGTTGGTGATTGGAACACTTCACCAGCAAGTCATCTCTGGAGAAAACTTCATGCAGAAGGTTTGCGTCGTCCAGCAGGTCGCCATCCCTATACATGGTTTGAGAACAAATTACCAAGTTTGTTTATAGAACACTTCGGCATTAGTATTGATTATATTTGCGGTGGACCAGATATTGCTTTAGGCAATGTTCGTGCTGTAGATATTCCTGGCAGTGATCATAGAGCTTTACGGGTCGAATGTCAGGTGATAAGCAGAGATGAAGATAAGCCATGAATCAGCTTATCTTCATCTACCAAGCAGATGGTGGTTTTTTCAATGGCCTTACTGATTATGTGCATAAAATTGTTCGCCCAGAAACCTATGCCTGTCAACTGTGTGCCATTACCTATGGTGCGTTTGGGATGAAACGCGAGTGGAAATCCTTTTTAGATTCACTTGATATGGAGATGGTGTTCCTCCATAGAGATGATTGCGGTGACCGCTACGCTGATGTGGAACTGCCCACCGTGTATCATAATGAAACCTGTCTTATTGGCGGTGAGCGTTTATCACAAATACAAAATCTTACAGAGCTTATAGACGCTCTGCGAACAGCCTTGAAAAAGCTTTCTTAAAGCGCTGCTAGCAAAAATAGAAAACACCGTGTACTTGTACAGATGCAGATGAATACCATTGGTGTGTTGTATAGCCTTGGTGCGGCGATTTGTGGAGCGCTGTATTTGATTCCGTATAAGGCGGTGTCAGAAGCGGCGGCACGTTCGTCTGTGGTTTTTGGTATGTTGCTAGCAGCAGCAGTGCTTAATTCAGTGGTGGCTTTGTGCCGATCGAAGGCTCAAGAGCGTAAGCCAGTGACAACATTAACCTGTGCGGTAGGGTTTGGTATGGCAGCTTGTACCGTGATTGGTAATGCGAGCATGTCAGAATCTTTAATTTTTGTTGACCCAGCAGTTACCAGCGTGGTGTTACAGGTACAAATTTTATGTGTGGCTTGCGGAGAACTTGTGCTGTTCCGTCAGCGTATTCAACATTCGGTTTTGCTTGGGAGTGCTATGGCCTTTATTGGGATTATGGTTATGCATGGTCAATTGTTGGTAGAGTGGTTTAATGGAACAGGCGTGGAGCAAGATCATAGTCGTTTTATTGGTATTGTTTGGGCTTTGGTGGCAGCAGTTTGTTGGTCGGTGATGTTATTAATTGCTAAACGATGGATTGAACATATTGACATTATACGCGTTAATGCCCTGCGGCTGTGGATGTCTGTTGCGTTCATGGCCCTTTGGCCGGGTGCGGTGATCGGGGCAGCGGAGTGCACCCTCTCACAATGGTGGCTGCTTATTGCCGCTGCTGCTAGCGGTCCAACCCTTGGCCGTTTATGGCTAATGTCTGCGGTACGTTATATTTCAGCTTCACAAACAAAATTGATTACTTTAATTGCACCACCTTGTGCATTGCTCTTTGGCTGGCTGTATTTTTCCCAAATCCCAAGCGTATTAGAACTACTTGGTGGTTGTGTTATTTTGGTTGGTGTGGCTCTTCCACTTCTCTATACACGGCACAAAGAAAAAAGTCAGTAATAAAACATCTCCTTCTCCGTGTAAAATAATAGGAACCTTTTGTGTTCTCGGTCGTTTTATAAGTAGACGACAGGTAAGGGGCAGGAATGAGTACACGAGAACAATGGATACGATTGCTGTTAGATCAGCACGAACCTTTTTTGATGGCTTGGGCGCGGCGTTTTGTGCAGGATACAGATCAGGCGCGTGATCTTGTTCAGGAAACTTTTTTGCGGTTGCTACAGCAACCACGTGCATCTGTTGAATCCAAGCTCCCTGACTGGTTGTATACTGTCTGCCGTAATCTGGCCATAGACCGTATTCGTAAGGAGAAACGCATGAAACAGCAGGATAGCACAGTAGAAATAGCATCAACTTGTGAACCGCCAGAGACGCATGTGACGCAACATGAATCACTGCGCTCATTACATTCAGCCATATCAACATTGTCAGAACGTGATCAAAAAGTTGTACGCATGAAATACACAGACGGTTTATCATATAAAGCGATAGCTGAACAAACCAATATGACTGTCAGTAACGTTGGTGTTATTTTACACAAAGCGATGCAGCATTTACGTAGCGAATTACAAGGGAGCCAGTTATGATACCAATTGATGATCCACGTTTAACCGCCTATGTATTAGGTGAATGTTCCGAAGAGGAGCGTGCTCTCGTAGAACAGGCCAGCTTTGAACAGGCAGAAATTGCCGAAGAAATAGTGTCAATTCGGGAGATGCACGGTTTACTGCACGCCGGACTGCATAAAGAAAATATATTAGATAGCTCACGTCGAACGACTGTTTTAGAAGCAGCACAGCAACGAAAAATCACGTGGTTGTATTGGGCAGGTCCAGTAATTGCCGCAAGTATTTGTGCGAGTATCGCCATTCCACTTATGGAAAACACCTACGTAGAAAAACCTGCCGTGAATATTGTTCAGGTAGATGGTGTTGATGAAAAACGTCAATCTATAAAATATAAGAGAAAGGGCATTGAAGTAGAAGAAAGTGAAGCAGCGGTATCAACTACAGAAACCGGTGGTGTGGCCCAATTCATGACGGTAGGTCGTTCTGCGCCCTCAAAAAAAGAGCCCGTTTCTGTTGAATATCATATAGGAGGTGGAGATTATAATGAGCCTATTGTTATGGCTGATGGCCTGCCGTCTCAGGCTCCAGTATATGGTCTGCATGATACTATTGTAGAGGAAAGGAAAGAGTCCTCTTTAAGAGGAAGCGTTATTCATGGCGAGTCTGTACCAGTACCTGAACAGAATATATCTAGAGAATCCTATGATCCTATATACGACACTCCATTCAAAAAAGTAACAGATAAAGGCAATGATGTATCTACTTTTTCAATTGATGTAGATACCGCATCTTATAGTAATGTTCGTCGGTATTTGCAGCAGAACCATCAATTACCGCCAGTAGATGCGGTGCGCATTGAAGAAATGATCAACGCTTTTGATTATGTCTATACAGCGCCAGAGGCCGATGATAAACACCCATTTAAGTACAATGTATCGTTTCGTGATTGTCCGTGGAACAAACATAATCGCATGGCGCGTGTTGCTCTTAAAGGGAAAATTGTTTCAGCAGAGCAACGTCCGTCATGTAATCTTGTTTTCCTTATTGATGTTTCTGGTTCTATGCAGAAGAGAAATAAATTACCGCTCTTGAAGAAGGCCTTCGGCTTATTGCTGGAACAATTAGATGAACGGGATAGTGTTGCCCTCGTGACCTATGCAGGTTCCTCTGGTTTAGTGTTACCGCCAACTTCAGGTGCGGAGCAAGCAACTATTCTTGCCGCATTTGATCGTTTATCCGCAGGTGGTTCCACCAATGGTGGTGCCGGTATCCAACTTGCTTATCATGTAGCGCAACAAGCATTTATTTCGGATGGCAGCAATCGTGTTATTTTAGCAACAGATGGTGATTTTAATGTTGGCATAACTGATAAAGAAGAATTGGTGACTTTGCTAAAAAAACGCGCTGCTCAAGGAGTCTTCTTAAATGTCTTTGGTTTTGGCATGGGCAATACTAAGGATGATATGATGGAACGTTTATCTAATAACGGTAATGGCACGTATGCATATATCGACTCCATACGTGAAGCACGGAAACACATGGTGGAGCAATTCACCGGAACTTTGGTGACGATTGCGAAAGATGTTAAAATTCAAACCTTCTTTAATCCTGAGCAAATTGCGGCATGGCGATTAATTGGTTATGAGAACCGTCGTCTTGCCGCACGAGATTTTAACGATGACAGCAAAGACGCGGGAGAAATAGGCGCAGGTCATGCAGTGACTGCCCTGTATGAAATTGTTCCACTGGGAAGTGACATTCCAACAACAGGGGTAGATGAAAATCCATTTACCAGCAATGAAAAACAAGAGGAACCGCTTGTGCGTGTTTCTACCTATGGCACCCAGCCTGCGTTCCAATTGCGGTTGCGTTATAAGACCCCACAGGGAACTATCAGTACCTTATTAGAAGAAGAGCAGACAGATCGGAGAATTGTACTAGGTTTTCCTCGTGCTGATTCAGAAAGTGATTGGGCTATAGCTGTGGCTGGTTTTGGTTTATTACTACGTGGTGATCAACAGAATAAATCACTGACATGGGAGTCTATTATCAATATGGCACGGAGTGCCCGCGGACCAGACCCGAAAGGTGAACGTTCTGAATGCATCCGCCTTATGGAAATAGCTAGAGACTTACAGTAAGATAGAACAGGGGAGTCCAAAGGGGCTCTCCTATGTACGGTTAGCAGGTGTATTATAAAAAACGAAGAAAGCTTGGCCTCGCATTTTTAAAATTCCTTGATAGACAATAGTGATGAACAAGCCAAACATTACCTTTCTCGTTGCTCACCCAGATGACATAGCCCATTCTATGGGTGGGACTGCCTGCCTTTTACAAGAATCGTATCATTTGCATGTGCTGTGTTTAACCAAAGGGGAGAAGGGCATCAGTGGTGCATCAGTTGATGAAGCAGCAGCTATACGCTCAGAAGAAGAACGTGCTGCTAGTAAACTCTTTGGTGCAGAAGTTACTTTTCTTGATCAAATAGATGCTGAAGTGTTGGTTACAGAAGACTTGTGCCAACGGGTTGCCGCAATCTTTACCGAATTACAACCGGTTGCTCATTTAACTTTATGGCCGATTAATATTCCAGACCACATCATGGCGTACACTTTATCAATTAAAGCATTGCAGGTTGCTGGCCGTCTTCATGAAACTGAAATTTATATGAGTGAGAATAATATAGGTGGGCAGACCAATCAATTCGATCCAGATTTTTATGTAAATATTGATAGTGTTATTGATCGTAAACGTGAAATGATTTCCTGCCATAAAAGCCAGAATCCAGATGAAGAAGCGGTTGAAAAGGTGATTACCCGTAATCGCTTGCGTGGTATGATGGCACGTTGTGATTATGCAGAACCATTCAAGACAACCATGCCCATCAGCAACGATCGTTGGGGCCGTAAATCACATACCATCTTATTAGATTTGTAAGTAAGGGAAGGGAAACACATGGCTGAAAATATAGTATTTGTTGTATCGCATCCAGATGATGTGGCTTTTAGCATGGGTGGTACCGCAGCTCTACTGAAAAGAACATATAAACTTCATGTTATTTGTATAAGTAGTGGTGAGCGTGGGTATAAATGGGATGGTGTCGGTTTACCACCTCAAGACTTGCAGATGGGTGCTGATCGTGAGAAAGAAGAAGAAGCTTCTGCTCGTTTGATTGATGCGGATGTAACATTCCTCAGAGAGCCAGATGGTGAAATATTTGCCCATAAAGCGGTATGCTACAAAGTTGCGGAAATACTTAAAACTCTCAAGCCGGTAGCCGTTTTTACGATGGGGCCGTATGAGAAAAACGATCATTCAGCAACCACGCAAATTGCTCGACAGGCGATGCATTTGTCCGACATATTTTGGGAGACAGATTTTTATATGCTGGCTCCGTATAGTCATTCAAATATCTATGCCCCCAATATATATGTTGATATTACCGAAGTGATTGAAGAGAAAAAAGAACAGGTGTTTTGTCATCAACATCATCTGCATGACGCTTCTTACTGGGACGATCTCTTACAAGAAAATAAAATTATGGGTGTACTGGCTGTACACTGTACATATGCAGAAGCCTATAATACCGAATTACCAATGGTCACGAGTCGGTGGGGGCGAAAAATGCCATCAGTTTTGATGAATCTTTAGAACAGTACATTATGATAAGCGGCTTATCGTGTATCATGAGTGGTCATTAAAATATCCGAGACGAATTCGTCTCGGATATTTTTGATCAAACAAGGCTTGCTGTTATTTATTTAATAGCAGCAAGGGCGGCATCGTAGTTTGGCTCATCTGCGATTTCAGCAACATGTTCCGTGTGAACAACCGTGCCTTCACCATCAAGGACAACGATAGCGCGTGAGTGCAAGCCGTTGAGTGGAGCATCGAGCAGGGTGGTGCCGTATGCTTCACCAAAAGCAGCGCTGCGGAAACTTGAGAGTGATTCTACGTTTTCTATGCCTTCAGCGCCGCAGAAACGACCTTGGGCAAACGGTAAGTCGGCAGAAATACACAACACAACAGTGTTATTCAGGCTAGCAGCTTTTTCGTTGAATTGGCGAACAGAAGTAGCGCAGGTTGGGGTGTCTATGCTTGGGAAAATGTTGAGAACAACATGTTTGCCAGCGTAATCAGCAAGTGTTGCATTGCCAAGAGCAGCGGTGCAGAGGTTTAGCTCTGGAGCTTTGCTGCCAACGGCAGGAAGTGCGCCAGCGGTTTGAACAGGTGTGCCTTTGAAAGTGACGGTAGCCATGAGGAATCTCCTAAATGATGGTCATGATGAATGAGGCTCGGCATCATGACCATCAGTTTACGGATAGCAATTACAAGATAAGCACATCCTGATATTATTTCATGTGTGCCCGCTTGTTATGTCCACGTCCAAAGTAGAGACTACGGTCTTCCGCATTGATTTCATCGCCAGTGGCCGTGAAAATATCTTCGGCGGTGCGGCCGTTTTCCGGTGTGCCGTCTTCATTCAATGGAGTGATTGTGGTATTGATAACCGCACCTATTGTAGGATTGACCTCTATAGTGCCAGTGTGGCCATCGGCATAGGCAACAAGTACCTCAGTTTCATAGAGTAGTGGATCTCTATTACAGATAACGGGACGTACAACAGGTGCATTCTTGGGTGCAGACCAATCCATGGCGACAAAAAAGTCTGGGTCGGTAATGCTGCCACTATTTGGTGCAGACCACGCGGTAATATCTGCTTCGGTCCATTCACTTTCCAGTTTGTCATCAAGATTGGCTTGAGCATGCAAAACGGACTCAGTATTTTCACTATTAAACAGGCCTGGATCAAGATCGTAACGAGAAGCAAGGGTAAACAGTGATATAGAGGTCACATCAGCGCCTTGGGCTGCACCCCCCATATATTCAGCCGCACTCTGGCCACGTTTACCATCAAAAAGGGTTGCGTTTTTTCTTGGGTAAGCCCAAGCTTGTCCCGTATCTTCTCGATTGGTCAGCTGTAGGGTGGCTATCTGTCGCATGTTATTAGAGTCATCGGCTCTGCGTGCGCTTAAAAGCATACCCTGAATGCCTGGAATCAGCATGCCAGAGAGCAGGGCAATAATGGAAACGGTGACCATCAGCTCTAAAAGCGTGAAGCCACGGGTGGAGGGAATAAGACGAGTCTGCATGGTATTCTCCTTGTGCAGGGGGTGAATGAAAACGGTTCAATTGGGGAATGGATGCTTGAACCGTATACAAGCGAGTATGCCTCGCTTGGTCACCGTTGTGGGGAGAAAGAATCTGCAAAACCAAGAAATAATGAAATATATTTCACAAAAATGAAATACGCAGCAGCGTTTTCCATACATAGAAATGTATGATTGTACCGAAATCACTATAGGTATGCACACGGAGCGCGGACGTCCCCGTCCGCGACGGTTTTATAGGCCGCATGCTAAGAAGTAGGAATTTTCTTGCTGGATATTTAGCAGAAAGGGGTAACTAAGCGGACGAGACGTCCGCTTTCCGCGTTCGTGTCTTCAGCAAGCGAATAGTTGTTTAGGGAACGCGGACGTCCTCGTCTGCGGCGGTTTCATAGGCCGCATGCTAAGAAATAGATATTCTCTGAGTATAAAGAAGCTACAGAAAAATATGCTTATACGAAAATTACTATAGGTATGCACACGGAGCGCGGACGGGAGCGTCCGCGACGGTTGTATAGGCCGTATACTAAGAAATAGGAATTTTCTTGCTGGATATTCAGCAAATGAAATAGTTGCTTAATGAACGCGTTGGCCAGGAATTGCACCGCTATTATGCACACGGAGCGCGGACGTCCCCGTCCGCGACGGTTGCATAGGTAGTATTCTAAGAAATAGAGAATTTCTTGCCGAATATTTAGCACAAAGGGGTAACTAAGCGGACGAGACGTCTGATCTCCGCGTTCGTATCCATAACGTAACCGGCCTAGAACGATCGTTCTTAGGAACTGAAGTAGTTGTTTAATGAACGCGTTGGCCAGGAATGGCACCGCTATCTGGGTCGAGTAAATAAATCTCGTCATTGCCAGGCCCTGCTGCTATAACCATACCTTCACTGGTGCCGAATTTGCCCATTTCACGTGGGGCAAGGTTGGCAACCATAACCACGAGACGGTCAACAAGATCGTCTACACTGTAGGCCGTTTTAATGCCAGCAAGTACGGTGCGGGTATTGTCGCCACCAAGAGAGAGGGTGAGGCGTAAGAGCTTTTTACTTTTCTTGACTTCTTCAGCAGCAACCACGCGAGCAACGCGAAGGTCTACTTTCATGAAGTCGTCAAAGGTGCAGGTTTCCTCTAGTGGTTCTGCTGCAAAGGCGGCACCACCATCGTCGGCAACTGTATTGGTACAGGCAACTTCACATGGTTCGGCTTGGCGGCTATCGTTGATCATGGCTTCTACTTTCGCAGGGTCTACGCGTTGCATGAGGTGTTTGAATGGAGCAATGGTGCTACCAATTTGTGGGGTTGCGGCTTCATCCCATGAAGATAGCGGTACGCCAAGCAACTCGGTAATATTGTCACGCAGGTTTGGCAATACAGGAGCTAGATAAATAACAATTTGTCGGAAGCAGTTTAAGGCAATGGTGCACACATCTTGTAATTCTTGTTGCTTCTCTGCATCTTTCTTGAGGGTCCATGGTGCGGCCTTCTCTACAAATTCATTAGCAGCATCGGCTAGTGCCATAATCTCGCGCATGGCTTTTGAATAGTCGCAATTTTCATAGGCGGCAGCAATGCTGTCACCAGCAGCGGCACCAGCAGCAAAAAGGCCACCATCTTCTGGATAGGTGGCACTAAGACCGCAATCTTTAATGAATTTAGCGGTACGACTGGCAAGATTGACAACTTTGCCAACAAGGTCGCTGTTAATTTTCAGAACAAACTCTTCAATGTTCATGTCCAAGTCATCAACTTTGCTTGAGAGTTTGCTGGCGTAGTAATAACGTAAATAGGCAGGGTCTAAATGTTCAAGGTAGGTCGAGGCTTGAATAAAGGTGCCTTCTGATTTCGACATTTTTTCACCATTCACGGTTAAGAATCCATGAATGTGTACCTTGTTTGGCAAACTGTAGCCAGCGGTTTTGAGCATGGCAGGCCAGAATAAGGTATGGAAATAGGTGATGTCTTTGCCGATGAAGTGATGGATTTCTGTACCTGAATTCTTCCACCAGTCTTCTAGTTTTTCGTTATTGGCAGCACACCATTGAGCGCTGGTGCCAATGTAGCCGATGGGCGCATCAAACCAGACATACCAATAATTGCCGGGCGCATCTGGGATTTCAAAGCCAAAATAGGGGGCAGGACGAGAAATATCCCAGTCGCGGAGTTCTTCGCCAAGGAAGTGCCCTTTGAGGTAATTAGCAATTTCCGTTTGCAGGTGATGACCAGACTGCGTCCATTCGGTTAGGAAGTCGTGCATGTCTTCAATGCGGACGAACAAATGCTTAGCAGTACGCAGTTCTGGGGTCGCATCAGAGAGAGTGCTGCGTGGGTTTGCAAGATCGGTCGGGGTGTAAACTGCTCCGCATTTGTCACAGCTATCACCATTTTGATTGGCTGCTCCACATTTTGGGCAGTCGCCTTTGACAAAGCGATCTGCAAGAAAGGTGCCAACACAGGGGTCAAACAACTGCTCGACATCTTTTTCATGGACGAGCCCAGCGTCACGCAATGACTGCCAGATCTCGTGACAAAGAGCTTTGCTTTCTTGAGAATTGGTGCTGCCGTATTGATCAAACTCAATGCCAAAACCAGCAAAATCTTTCTGGTGAGCCTCGCTCATACGGGCAATCCACTCTTCTTCGCTGACACCTTCACGCTTGGCACTAATCATAATGGCAGTGCCGTGGGTATCATCCGCACACATGTATAAACACTTGTTACCACGCATCTTCTGGAAGCGAACCCACATGTCTGTTTGTAAATATTCTACCATGTGCCCAATGTGAATGTGGCCATTCGCATACGGCAAAGCCGAGGTGACCAGTATACGGCGTTGTTCGCTCATTTTATCTCCGGTGGCACATAATGAGCGTGGAGACACAGGCTCAAGCGATGAGTTGTTAGAAGTTATTTCAAGTTCACCACATCGTCTCGTTTTCGTTTCTAGGACTGTTATTCTTTCAGAAAAGGTGTTGAAAGAGGTTGTGTAAGAAGACTTGGATGGAGGTTTCTAGCAATTAAGGTGAAGTGTTGGTTCGGCTATGCTGTTACTTGAAGAGCCGAGAATGTAAGAGAGACTCCCTGTGTATGCCAGATCTCTACATTATCGGTGGCTGTAACGGAGCAGGAAAAACTACATCAGCGATGCGAGTTCTTCCTCAGCTTGAATGTATTGAATATGTCAATGCTGATCATATTGCTGCAGGTATTTCACCTTTCCAACCAGCTTCTGTTGCTTTGCAAGCAAGTCGTTTAATGATACAAAGAATGCGGAAGCTCTCCACAGATGGTCTCAGTTTTGCTTTTGAAAGTACGCTTGCATCACGTTCACCAATCCATTTTATCAAAAGAGCTCATGGTATGGGGTATGCTGTGCATTTACATTATTTTATGCTGCCACATGTAGATATGGCTATTCAACGGGTTGAAGATAGAGTCAAACGCGGTGGTCATGATATCCCTCTTGATGATATAGTAAGACGGTACTATCGTAGCCGTAAGAATGTTGTGCGTGAGTATATGGCACTCGTTGATGACTGGATGTTATGGGATAATTCGAGTATGCATCCAATTTTGATAGCAGAACAGTCCGAAATCTATGATAACAGTACTTATCAGAATTTAATGAATGAGGTAAAAAATGACAAATGATCAGAGAGAGCTTGTGAAACAAGCTGTAAAAGATGCTGTTCATGATGAAATTGTTGATCATATCATTAAGGGGCAGTCTGTGGTTATTTGGGAAAATGATAAGGTTGTACACCTTTCCCCAGAGGAAGCCCAAAGAAGGTTGGATCAACAAGAGCCATAATTTGTTTCTTTTGATGATTGGTTGCGTTTTTGGGTTCTTGCTGTTTGAATACGCCCATGCTTACGTATCAAATATCTGCGCCAGAGGGCGCCACGCACTATTGTATCGTTGCTCATGGACTGGGAGACAGCATGCAGGGCTGGATGCCCGTCGCAGACGAATTCGCTATCCCCAATCTTGGCTATGTTTTTGTGAATGCGCCAACGGAGTATTTTGGCGGTTTTAGTTGGTTTCCGATTCCAGGCATTACCGATCCTTATGCAGACGAATCAGATATGCATGCCGGTATAAACGAAAGCCGTGCCAAGCTACAGGAGTTCATCGCTCATATTCAGCAAGAAGTAGCTGTAAGCACGAAACAGCTATTCTTGATGGGTTTCAGCCAGGGCTGTGTTATGTCTTTGGATACAGCTCTGCGTTATGATGACTGTTTTGCCGGTATTGTAGCTATTAGTGGCTACGTTGGTATCCCGAAGGACTTTCCAGATGCTTTTGGTACAGCCGCACTGCAACAAGATATATTGATGACTCATGGTCGTTACGATGATGTGATTCCTCGTGAGCGTACCTTCCCACAACAGCAAGCCTTACAAGAGCTCGGTGTGAACTTGCGGTGGGAAGAATATGACAAAGCACACAGCTTAGATCCACAACGAGAAATTCCTCAAATTCGCGGTTGGATTATGGAACGTATGACTGGAGCAGAATAACATGAGTGATTCCGAGACGAACCAAGCGCCACCTTTTGCTCCGCAATTTGGCACCCTGGCCCTTCATTGGCAAATCCTAATTGGCATTGTTATTGGTATTGCTTGTGGCACCGCCAGTGGTCTGTGGGGCGGTGGCTGGGATGTGGAAGTGTATAAACTGGGTGGCTCCCTGTTTATGAGCGGTCTCAAAATGCTGATTATTCCGCTTATTGCTTCCTCTATAATTGTTGCCATCGCAGGTATGGGTAAGCAGGGTAACTTTGCTCGGCTGGGTCTTAAAACATTACTATATTATGCTACAACTTCATCTCTTGCTATTCTTATTGGTTTGTGTCTGGTCAATGTTTTTGCTCCCGGTGAAGGTTCTGTGGCTTTAGATGATTTAAGCATAGTTGCGGGTAGTGCTGAAGCACAAGCTATGGAAAAAATAACACAACGCACCGAAGGTCGCGGACTCGAAAGTATGTTAAGTGTTGTTAAAGAACTTGTGCCAGAAAATATTATTGGCACCGCTTCTAGTAATAGCCATATGTTGGGGGTGATTACCTTTGCTTTGTTATTTGGTTTTTTCTTGTCTCGTTTACAGGGGCGGCCCAAAGAAAGTGTACAATCATTTTGGGAAGGTATTTATCAAGTCATGTTGGGTATGACGAATCTTGTTTTACGTTTTGCTCCACTTGGTATTTGTTTTCTTATTGCAAAAAGCACAGAAGATGCTGTTAGTAATGAAAACGTTCAAGAGCGCTTTGGTCAATTATTAAGTTTTGCATTAGTGGTGCTTGCAGCACTCGCTATTCATTTTGCAGTGGTTATGCCCATTTTATTATCGGTTGTCGCCAAGGTGAATCCGATACGCCACTATAAGGCAATGGGCCCCGCATTATTAACCGCTTTTTCAACAGCCTCTTCTTCATCAACCTTGCCATTAACTATGGAATGTGTGCATGAAAAAGCTGGTGTTTCTCGTGATACCACTGGTTTTGTCTTGCCACTTGGAGCCACCGTAAATATGGACGGTACGGCTTTGTATGAATGTGTTGCAGTTATGTTTGTCTGTCAATTGTACGGTATCGATATGGGTTTTGCAGAACAGATGTTGGTCGTGTCTTTAGCATTGCTGACATCTATTGGTGTTGCAGGAATTCCATCTGCAAGCTTAGTAGCCATTGTTGTTATTTTGAATGCTGTAGAAAAACAAGTTGGTGTAGAAATTGGTTATGAAGCGATTGCTTTCATCTTAATCTTTGACCGTTTCTTAGATATGTGCCGGACTGCTGTTAATGTGTTTGGTGATTCTTGTGGCGCAGTTATTATAGCCAGTACTGAAGGTGAAACCGTTTTAACAGAGTAGTTGCTTACTGAATAACGCTAGCGGTGCCGGGCCCTGTTACTTGAGCACGGACGATGTGTTTTCCGCGATCAGTACGGATGGAAATTGTTTCACCTTCTGCGCCATCACCAAGGGCGGTGCCGTCAACGCTCAGAATAAAACCATCATTTTCAATAACGAGAGCAACACGAGCACCACCGCGTACAAGTGGTGGATTGCGGACAATATTCCATGTGACAACCGTTCCTACGGTAATATCGCTACGGGCAATGGTGCCAATCAGCGCTTCTGGTGTTGGTGCTTGAGCAAATCCGGTATTGGTAATAGCGATGTGCTGTGGTTGGAGATCATCTAAGCTAATGCGTTCGCCATGACGAATATGCTGCGTTGCAGTGTAGACAGTGCGATGTGCATCAACGTGATAGACAACAAGTGAGCGAGCAATGGTGCGGTCTTGGTGTTGTGCTTTAAGAACAAAAGGGATGTCGCCCCATTGGGCTGCACTGATTGGTTCAACGACAAGTGTTACTGGATGAACATCATCACGTAGTACAGATATTTTTCCGCTGACCCGTTTCAATCGAATTGTATTTTGTGCATCAGGCAAAAGCTGTTGTTCTACATATGGTCGCACGAGTTCGGCAATTTCTGTTTCAGTATAAATTTTTAATCGCCGAGTAATGGTGCATGCTTGTCCTGTAATGCTCAAGCTGGCACCGTGTGCATGTTTCCGAACGATGGCACGTAGTTGTTGTTTGGAAACTGTGCGCAATCCTGCATCTGGTGCGCGTTGGACAACTGCGTCACGTATGCCTGCAAGAATGTGTTCATCGCCAGAGAGTGTCGCTAAGTCTGCTACCGTTACCGCTTCATGGGCAACGGTAATTGATTCATGCATAAGTATTTGTACCTGTGCCGTTTGTTCTGCTGAAAGAGTAAGAGAACAGAGCGATAAACAACAGCAGAGTAAAAAAGTGGGCATGATATTATCGAGCAATTTCGTTAGCGGTTCGCATCATTTCATCCGCGGCTTTAACGGTTTTAGAATTCATTTCATAGGCGCGTTGAGCAACAATCATACGAACGAGTTCAGTAACAACTTCCACGTTAGATTTTTCGAGCGCACCTTGGCGCAACGCACCAAACCCTGTGGTAGATGGCGTGCCTTGCTGTGGCGTACCAGAAGCTTCTGTTTGCTGAAAAATATTGCGACCAACAGCTAACAAACCGGCAGGGTTGCGGAAACGGGTTAAGGTAATGGTGCCAAGTGAGGTGGTAGCACCGCCAATCAATGCGGTTACTTGCCCTGTTGGACCAACGGTTAATTGTTCAACGTTGTCAGGAATGGTTAATTGTGGTTGTAGGTAATAGCCATCACCTGTAACTAAGTTACCGTTCAGGTCTACGTTAAAATCACCGGCACGTGTATAACCTGTTTCTCCATCTGGTAGCGAAATTTCAAAAAAGCCATCGCCTTCAATCGTGATGTCGGTTGCTTTGCCAGTGGCTTCTAATTGTCCATCAGTAAAGACACGTGGTGTGGAGGCTACGCGTACACCTGTACCAATTTGTACGCCGCTTGGGTTTACCGTTTGGTCGCTGGCTTTGGTGCCTGGTGCAATACGCACATCATACATGAGATCTTGAAAGTTGACTCGCTGCCGTTTAAAGCCAGTGGTGTTAACGTTGGCAATGTTATTCGCAATCACATCAACGGTGGCTTGTTGCCCCGCCATGCCGCTTGCTCCAGTTCGTAAAGCTCTCATTAGGCACCTCCAAGTACATCACTGTACCGTGCTTCCGATTTTAATTGTTCACTTAAAGCGCGTTGAGCAGAGTCGTGGCGTTGTTGTGAGGCAACCATCTCTGCTATTTCTAGCATTGGGTTTACATTGGATGATTCGATAAACCCTTGTTTACTGTTAAATTGTTTGGTGTCTCGAATGTCATCTGTTGTTGAAAAAAACTGACCGCTTTCCGCTTGAAGTTTTGAAGTGTCATCAACGGTGACGACACGGAGTTGGTCAATGAAATTTCTTTGCACACCGTCATCAGTTGAAACCATTGTATACAGGCGACCACCTTCATCAATGTCAACAGATCCTGCTTCTGGTGGAATCAGAATGTCTCCACCTTGGCCTTGTACTGGCCAGCCGTCAGTGGTGGTGAGTCTGCCATCATTATCTGTCTGGAAATTTCCTGCACGGGTCAACATTTCTTTGCCGTTGTGCTCAACCAAAAAGAACGGGGTTTCTGTGCCCGTGTTGCTTAATGCAACGTTATAAGGGTTACCCGTCTCGTTAATCATACCACTGCTAAAAATATGGTACGATGATGGTTCTGATGGTCTGCCGCTTTGACCATTACTAGCCATTTCTTGATAAACATCAGCAAAAGATCGGTTAATCATGGACTTGCGATAGCCGGGAGTTTCCGAGTTCGCGATGTTGCGAGCAATCGTATCAACCTGCCGCTGTTCTGTAATCATAGCTGAGACAGCTTTGTAAATACCTTGTGGCATAGCGTTTATACTCCTTTCTCGCTTATTTGCTCTGGGCATTCGTCGGGAAACGTGCAAAAAGTGCACAGATTTCATCGACTCAATGCAAGAAACGTCATAAAACGTTCGCAGAGCATAGCTTAATCGAAGTACCGCAAATAGAATGCCAAGGCTTTGCGAGAAAGTGAGCTCGTAAACATGAAGGTATTAATCATATGGTTATTTACAAATGTGTGAGCGTTATCGTTTTTTTGTCAGAGTTTGATTTTTTGGCTTGAGAGTTGGTTATGATATCCTTTTGTTTTGGGTAACGGAGTAGTCGCTTATTTGTTCACCGTTTGTTACTGACAGAGTAAAAATGATTCCGAGATTGCCTTTTGTAGAGGAGTTTCACACTTTCCGCATGAATACACTAACAATCCCCCTTTGTGACGATTTCCACGTTCATGTACGCCAAGATGATATGATGAAGGCCGTTGTGCCGTACTTGGCTGCTGGTGGTATGAGCCGTGTTTTGGTGATGCCGAATACGACACCGCCCATTACCAGCACTGCTCAAGCTTTGGCTTACAAGGAGGAACTTGAGGCTGTTGATCCAAATATAACGTATTTGATGACAATGTACCTTCATCCAGATATTACTGTGGAAGAAGTGCATAAGGCGGCGGATGCAGGTATTGTTGGTATTAAGAGTTACCCGCGTGGTGTAACCACCAATTCTGATGCAGGCATTGAAGATTATAGCCTCTATTATCCATTGTTTGAGGCGATGCAGGAGCGTGGACTTGTTTTGGAATTGCATGGAGAAATTCCGTCTGACCATGAACGTGATATTTGTGTATTGAATGCAGAAGAGTATTTTTTGAGTCATTTGAAGCAGCTTTATACAGATTTCCCGTATTTACGTATTGTTTTAGAGCATATTACTACAGCCGCTGCCGTAGCTGCTATTCGTGAAGCCCCAGAGACGGTTGGAGCAACGGTAACAGCGCATCATCTTGAATTAACAGTGGATGATTGGGCTGGCCAAAATCATAACTTTTGCAAACCAGTGGCAAAGTATCCACACGATCGTGCTGCTTTACGGGAAATAGTAGCCGAAGGGCATCCGCGTGTTTTCCTTGGTTCAGATAGTGCTCCACATCCGCGTAACGCAAAAGAAGCGGCCTGTGGTTGTGCTGGTGTCTTTACCAGCCCATTGTTGGCTGCCTATGTTGCAGATACTTTAGAATCGCTTGGTTGCTTAGATCGTATGCGTAGTTTTGCCTGCGAGTTTGGTGCAGATTTTTATGGGTTACCAAGAAATGAAGGCACACTGACATTAAGCAAACAAACGTGTACGGTTCCAGCATCCTATGGGGATGTGGTTCCATTCCGAGCCTCTCAGAAGTTATCATGGTCTCTTTGCCCACATTCTTGAAATACAATTGAACCATGAGCAATTCAGAGCGTTAATCAGTAATCCATTGTTGTCAAAAGGTTGATTATATGCGTTTGTTTTCTGTCTGTCTGATTGTGTTGGTTAGTAGTTCTTTTCTCTCTCTCGATGCAGCCGCACGTAAGCCAAAGCACAAGTCGGGAAAACAGAGCGAGATGCAAGGCGCAACAGAAGCCCTCAAAGATGCCAAAGAAAAATGGGCACAGCAGCAGCCAAACGTTGTGGTTGGGGTAGAAGGTACCCCATATGTGCTTGGGTCGCATTTGTGGCGTGGCCGTGGAGATGAAGACTACAAGCCCTTCCATCGTTGGGAATTATCTGTTCATGCTGGTGATGCAGACCGTAATAATCTGCGGGTTCGGATAATTCCCTTAGATGCACGTTTAAATGAACAAACGGTGGTACAACCACATCTTTATACCGTTCCACCTTTGGCTGCGGGAACGTCATGCCATGTCAGCTACAAGCTGAATTGCACCAAAGTAACGGGATACAAAGTGATCCTGTCATGGGATGACGGTGAAGCCTTGTATGAAAGTGATAATGAGTTCGACTTACCATACGTGCGCAATAGTGCAGGAGACAAAGTAGCTCGTTTAGTCGTGAGCGAACCAGATTTTGAATATAGTAAACGCCATAAAAAAGCGAAAGTAACGTTTTATCTTGCGAATAGAGGTGCAGTAGATGCAGAAGAAGTGGTTTGCACCGTCCATTTTATGGATGAAAAAGGCAAAGCATTACGCACTCACGAGTATAAGCCTGATAAAAAAGGGATTATAGAAGCGGGCTATGGAAAACAGCAAACATTTATCGTAAAAAAGGTTAAACCGTTTTATACGATTCGGATTACAACGGCTAAAAAAGAATCCCTCGTTGTTGGCGGAACAGAAGAGGATCTAGTTCCAGGTGAATTAAACATTATTCAAGCGGCTGTCACTGGTGACAAAGAGAGCCCGCACTTTACTGCAACTGTCGTCAATTTAACAGGCACGTTACTAAATACTGTCACGGTGGCTTTAGAACTTACGGATGCGGAAGGAACGGTGATGAAGAGCTACACCCTTAAAACATCAGACCCGCTTCCAGATGGCGAGCGGGTCGTGTTGAGGCAAGACATTGGTAAAGTACCGTTTATAGGCTTTGCCTACGGGTATTCCTATGAATAAGCAGTAAGGAAGGCTGCTGAGAAGTGACCATAACAGAATAGTGTGAAAGGTCTTGACTCTGTTTGACAAATAGAAGTAACAGACACAATCGCACACACTATAACATAGGAGTTCTCTTATCATGCGTACCGCACCCTTTCTGACCTGCGCCATTCCAGCTGCTCTCTTGCTGGTCACTGGCTGTTCTGGACGTCAAACCAAAGCTGAATTGGCAGAATTGCGCGCTGATAACGCTCGCTATGCTGAGCAGATTTCTAATCTCACCGAAGAAAATGTTACTTTGGCTGGCCAACGTGATAGCGCTCGTGAAGAGAATGTACGTTTGCGTGAACAACTTGATGGCGCATCAAGCCAAATTCGTAACTTTAGTAAAAGTGTCACGAGCCTTGGAACCAGCCTTATTGTAGAGGAAGGTGCCGTTATTCTGAAGCAAGACTTTGCCTTTAAGAAAGGTAGCGCTACTTTAAATAGTGGGGCTGTTTCAGATTTGAATAAACTGGCTGAATTACTCAACAGTGCTGAATATGCCGATACCATTGTAACCGTAGAAGGTCACACTGATAACACTCCTGTTGTTCGTAAGACCACCAAAACGTTGTTCCAAAACAACAACGGTCTCTCTGCTATGCGTGCAGCATCTGTCAAAACAGCATTGGAAGCCGCTGGTGTCAGCAACAAACGCATTCGCGGTGCTTTCCGCGGTGAGTCTGCTCCTCGTAAAGAGAACAGCACTGCCGAAGGGAAAGCGGCCAACCGTCGTGTAGCTATATACCTACATTTGCCTCAATCAGAGATGTAATCGTCTGAGGATAATCTGAGAAAGTATTCCCTAAGCCCAGCGCAGAAATGTGTCTGGGCTTTTTGCTGTCATTTTTTATGAAATCAGTAATAAGGGGTAGTGCGGTTGATAATCTAGGGCCAGTCATGGTAGGTATTTGTATCTGCATAAGAAACATATTTGACGTGTCTTCGTTTGTGGGGTACCCTTATTTGGTTTGCCCATGTACCTTTAACAGGACCCGAGTATGAGTAATAAAATAAATGCTGATAAGTTGGCGCATCTCGGAGAAGTTGTTTTTCTTTTAGATTTGGATGATTGGCAAACACAGCTCTCTATGCAAGAAGCGTTGTTGGATTGTAAAGATTTGGAGATGGATGATCTGGAAGATGACAAAGTTCAGATTATATTAACTGCGATAGACGAGGGAGATGCACTTATAGATGCATTAGTGGAAGAGCAGGTTGAAGATCGACAAGTTGCTGTTGCACGATTGGGCCAGATTGTTACAGAAATTACCAACATCATCGGAGGAAAATCTTTCACTAAGGCATATATGCCAGACGGTGATACGATAAATGCATTTTTAGCAGAGCATGTTGATTTTGCAGCGGAAGCGTCTGGTTTGGTCCTGCAATGGGAACAAGATGGTTCAGAAACGCATATAGAAGCATTGAGGCGGCTTATCCATACCATCAAAGGTGAAGCTGGGATGCTACAGTTTGATGAGTTAGGTGAGTTATGTCATAAAATTGAAGATGTCTTGGACCATTCATTGGAGCAAGGAAACGCAGGGCATTTATTAACAACGATAGATAGAATTGATGGTATTTTTCTCTCGTTAGAAGATAACGGCGCAATGACTGTTTCTCTCGGAGCAGAGGAGGGGAATGTTGTTGAAAGTGAGTCCTTGCCCTTTGATATACCAGACTTTGATTTGGAAACCTCTCCGTATCGCTCGTATAAAGATGCTGCTCCTTTACCCGAAGAAGCTGATGCAGACATGGTGTCGGAATTCCTTGATGAAGCAGCAGAACATTTGCATGCCGTAGAAGCTGGTTTATTGGCTCTTGATGCAGATAAGGCAGATAATGAAACTATAGACACCATGTTCAGAGCTTTTCATACCATTAAAGGTTTGGCAGGTTTTATGAATTTAGAGCGTGAACAGCGCTTAACGCATAGAGCGGAAGATTTACTTGATGCAGCGCGTGAAGGGAGTCTTGTTTTAGATCGTAGCCATTACGGTATACTGTTTGCTACTCTTGATACCTTTAATAAATTATGTGATGGGTTACGAGAGGCACTGGAATCTGGAATGATGCCAGAAATGCCAGACTTACCAGAGCTTTTGCATAATTTAGAAACCGCATCGGGTCGAAAAAGTACCACTATCCATAATAAACCGAATGGCAGTGTTGATGTAGATGTCAACCCAATGATTATGCAGCAGGTGGATGGCGCTCAAAATGCAGCATTGGAGTCAGAACCTGTTGTTCTTCCAGAAGATCGTCGCCCTTTGGGTGAAGTGCTTGTTGATGCGGATATGGTACCGCCCGAAACAGTTGTCCGTGCTTTACGTAAGCAACAGGAACAATCAGAAAAAGGTGAACAAAAGAAACTTGGTGAAATTCTTGTTGAAGAAGGACGTATCACCAAAAAAGAATTACATACAGCTTTGGCTGGCCAAAAAACAGGCAAAGTTGTCTCATCATCAACAATGAAAGTTGATGTCACTCATGTTGATGGGCTTGGCAACGCAATTGGCGAATTAGTGATTGCTCAAAATATGCTTACCTGTTTGAGTGAAATACGAGAGAGCCCATCGCGGCAGTTACAAACAATCATGTCACAGCTTACTCGTATTACTCGAACAATTCAGGATACCGTTACGAGTTTACGTATGGTTCCTGTTCGTCCTGTTTTTCAACGTATGAATAGAGTTGCTCGTGATCTTGGTGTCAAAATTAAAAAAGAAGCCAATTTTATTATGGAAGGTGGAGAAAGTGAGATTGATAAAAGTTTAGTCGATCGCTTGGGAGATCCACTTGTCCATTTGGTTCGTAATGCTATTGATCATGGTATAGAATTGCCTGCTGATAGAGTTGCCGTAGGCAAACAAGAAAAAGGCCGCGTTATGTTGCGCGCATTTAGACAAGCAGGCCACGTCCATATTGAAATACAAGATGACGGAAAAGGTCTTGATCGAAGTGTTATTGTCGCAAAAGCGATAGAGCGCGGTCTTATTCAGGATGATGTTGGCTTATCTGATGAAGAGGTGTGGAGCTTTATTTTTAATGCTGGTTTTTCTACGGCAACGGAAATTACAGATGTATCAGGTCGTGGAGTTGGTATGGATGTGGTTCGTCGCATGGTTGAAGATATGCGTGGTACCATTCGTGTGCACTCCGTACTTGGTACCGGAACTACAGTATCACTAATTTTCCCACTAACACTCGCTATTATTGATGGCATGATGGTTTCAGTTGCAGGCCATACGTATATTATCCCAACCCTTTCTATACATACAAGTTTACATCTCGCAGAACAACAGATTACGAATGTTGGCGGTGGTGCACATCGATTGCTTGACTGGCAAGAACATCAATTGCCGCTCTTTGCGTTACGAGATCTATTTGATCAACACTTTACAGAAGCCGATGCCAACAGAAGCATGGCTATTATTGTTTCTGATGGTAATCGAGATATTGCTTTAGAAGTGGATGCCATACTTGGCCGTCAGCAAGTAGTGCTTAAACCAATTGATCGAAGTTTGCCAGATATTCCAGGAATAGGCGGCTCTTCAATAACTGGAGAAGGCCACGTTTGTCTTGTTGTTGATATAGCTGGTCTTGTGGCCATGACCACGACACAAGAAACGAAAATAGCATAATATTTTCTAGAGAAAGGGATTTTTACCATGTCTATTCATGATACCTCTACATCAAGTCTTGCCCAATTACGTGCTGGTCGCGGTTCCGCAGACAAATTCCTTACTTTTGCTTTGCATGATGAAGTTTATGGTTTGCCCATTTTATCCGTACAAGAAATTATTCGTATTATGGATATTACCCCAGTTCCACATGTTCCAGACTTTATTCGTGGTGTCATTAATCTACGTGGCAAGGTCTTGCCAGTTGTTGAATTACGTACTAAGTTTGGCATGGAAAAGATAGAAGATAGTAAGCGTACATGTATTATCGTTGTACAAATACAAGCTGGTGCAGATACACTAACGATGGGGCTCATTGTTGACGAAGTAAACGAGGTTCAAAATATTGCCAAAGATAATATTGAACCACCGCCGAGTTTCGGTTCTTCAACAATAGACACATCGTTTATTTTGGGTGTAGCCAAATTACAAAAACGCGTTGTTATGTTACTTGATATTAACAAAGTTCTTTCAGAGCAGCACTTAACTGAGGTGAGTGAACAGATTCAGTAGTTTCTTTGCTTTTATTATGTTTGCTTGTCTGAGGAATGGCTGTTTTAAAAAATTGACAGTGTAAAAAGAATAGCGTATACTCCATCCAGCATCATGGAGCATGCGCATAATTAAGGGAGTTTTTTTGTGAATATCAAATTATCAAGTAAATTACTGGGCTCATTTTTGACACTTGGTGTGTTGCCAATGGCGGTTGTTGGTATATTTGCTTTGAATAACAGTAAACAAGCGTTGACGACTCAATCAGAGCGCCTCCTTACAGAATCACGAGATAATAAAAAGGCTCAGATAGAAAATTATTTCAGCAAACGAGTTGATGATCTAGATATATTGACAGCAACCGTTTCTACTATTCGTGAAGAAGCCATCGCAAAACTTGTTGGGTTACGTGATACGCGAAAACTCGCTATTGAATCATATGTGAACAGTATTTTTAATTCTGTTACAACGACAGCAGATAGTGCCATGGTCCGTTCTGCTGTCGTAGAATTTGAACAGTCTGCCGATGAAGTCGTGAACTTAACCTTGCCGGAAGACATAAATGGAATGAAAGAGTCCGTAGAGGATTTTTATCTGAATTCTTTTCGTGATCATTTCGATAAAACTGAAAAAATGGGAGTAGGAGAATGCCCGTGTGATCTGTGGATGAACACTTTGGATAAAAAAGCTCTCATTTTGCAGGATCAGTATATTGCATCCAATCCACATCCGCTGGGCAGCAAGCTCAAATTACAAGTTTCAAGTAAAAATAATGCTTATGATGCGGTACATAAAAATTATCATCCAATTTTCACAAGAATGTTAGAGCGTTATGATTTTTATGATATCTTTATCGCTGATGCCAATGATGGTAATGTTGTTTACTCTGTGTATAAGGAACTGGATTTTGCAACATCATTACGTTCTGGTCCTCATGCAGGTAGCGGTCTTGCAGAAGCATGGGAAAAATCTCTCACATTAAAGCCAGGTCAATATGTGGTAACTGATGTGGCGCCATATGCGCCATCATGTAACGAGCCGGCAGCATTTTGTGCAAGTCCTATTTATGATGAAGGAAAGTTACTTGGTGTATTTATTGTTCAAATGCGATTGGATAAACTGAATGAAATAATGAGTGATACCACGGGGCTTGGTTATACAGGTGAAACTATTTTAGTTGGTGGCGACTATTTGATGCGTTCAGATTCACGTTTAGAAAAAATGAATCACACTGTTGTTACCAGTTTTGCTGATCCAGAGCATGGCCAGGTCAAAACACCAGCGACTGAAGCGGCATTATTGGAGAAAAAATCCGGTGTGGTTTTAGCAAATGATTATCGCCAAAAATTAACGTATATCTGTTATACGCCGGTTCAGATTGGTAATTTAATGTGGTGTTTGAATGCAAAAATGGATGCAGCAGAGCTTTTATGTCCAACGCAGAGTGATGACTTGGGTGATATTGAAGGATATTTTTATCGTAAATATCAACTTTCACGAGGTTATTATGATTTATTCTTATTTGATAATGAGGGTTTTTGTTTCTACAGTGCGTCTAGAAAATCAGATTATCATACCAACCTTGCAAATGGTCAATATGAAGAGAGTAATCTTGGGAAGTTGGTGCGCCAAGTTATTGATACCAAGAAATCTGGTATCGCAGATTTCTTCCCTTATGAACCATCCAACTGGGAGCCAGCAGGATTTATTGCACAGCCAGTATTGGATAAAAAAGGCGATATTCAGGTTATTGTTGGACTAAAGCTTTCTATAGAACAGATAAACAACATTATGGGCAGAGCTGATGGCACTGCCGAAGATGATACCTACGAAACTATTTTGGTTGGACCAGACTATCGTATGCGTTCAGATTCTATTTTAGCACCAGAATTCCGTACCGTAGAGAATTCTTTTAAAGATGATTTTGGCACAAAATCTGATGGAAGTCTTGATCTAACGAAAAAAGGAGAAGGCCGTGGACATGTAGAGACGCTTGCTACAAAGAGCGTGCACGAAGTTATTGCTCAAGGTGGAAAACCCAAAGCAGACATTTTTCGTAGTATGAAAGATTATCGTCAACAAACGGTAACGATAGCAGCTACACCAGTAACGGTCTTTGATAACGGTAGTACGTCTCTGACTTATTGTTTGAATGCGAAAGTTGATGATGCACAAGCATTTGCTGCAGTGGATGAGATGGAGGCCCTTGTGCTCACCATTGGTATTATTGCTTTGGCTATCATCGTTGCTGTTGCTGTGTATGTTGGCCGCACCATATCTCGACCAATTATGATGGCAGTGAGAGGATTAACGAGCGGCAGTGATCAAGTGGCAATGAGTGCAGGTCAAGTTCAAGGTGCAAGCCAACAAATGGCAGAGGGTGCATCAGAACAGGCTTCAAGCTTAGAACAAACGTCAGCTTCTTTGGAAGAAATGGCGGCAACAACACGACAGAATGCTGATAATGCTCGTCAGGCAGATGCGCTTGCGCGTGAAGCCGGAGAAAAAGCGAGCAGTGGCCAAGCGCTCTCTAATGATGTTGCGGGCGAGGTTGCGAATCAGCTTGCACGACTCGGTGAAGCGGTTGCAGCTATTAAAAAATCTACTGAAGCAACTGGTAAGGTTGTGAATACTATCGATGAAATTGCATTTCAAACCAACCTCTTAGCATTAAATGCAGCGGTTGAAGCAGCTCGTGCTGGTGATGCAGGTCTTGGGTTTGCCGTTGTTGCTGATGAGGTGAGAAATCTTGCGCAACGGAGTGCGGAGGAAGCCAAAAATACGGCATCGCTTATCAAGGGAGCGCAGGATAATACTGCGGTTGTCGAAAAAGTAACTCAAGAAGTAGAAGGGTACTTACAAAAAGCTGTAGCAGAAGACTTAGTAAGTACTTTTGTAGAAACAGTAGGTGCTGTTGATAAAGTGACTCAATTGATGGCGGAAGTAACGCAGGCATCTGATGAACAGGCTCGCGGTGTTGATCAGGTGAATCAAGCCGTTGCGCAAATGGATAGTGTTACCCAGTCTAATGCGGCAAATGCAGAGGAATCAGCAGCAGCAGCAACTGAACTAAATAGTCAATCTACCGATATGACAGCAATTGTTGGTGATTTGCGTGTATTGGTGGAAGGTGGTCACGGAGACGTTTCTGGAGGTGCTCAATATAAGACTGTAGAGCGTAAAACGGTTCATGGTATTGTTGATAGACCAGTTCAGGTTGCTCCACAGATTCGTCAGCAAACAGCAGCTCCGAAGCTAAGTTCGCCTCCACCAGCTGTTCACCGAGCCCCATCGAAACCTGTTGGTGGAAATACCGACGCACAAAACATGTTGCCATTAACGGATGACGAAATGAATGGAGTATCAGGGAATTTTGAAGATTTTTAAGTGGGAACACTGTATAACAGAAGGTAAATAGAGAAAGCCGAAGGAACTATTCCTTCGGCTTTCTCTGTTGATGATAAACGGTTGGAGTTTTTAACGTTTTTTAACGAGGGTCTGTGCAGCGTGTTTGAGTTGCGGCACTAATTTGCTGCCGATGACAGAGAGCCCTTGGTGAATGTTCAGTAATTCTTTGTCGATAACACTTACAGCTCCGGCAGCTTTGGCATTCGCTTCCATTTGTGAGCCTGCTTTAGCGATGGTTGAGCAAATGACAGTTGGTATTGGCTTAAATTGCATGATGCGTTTGAGGAAAGTGATGCCATCCATCTTGGGCATGATAATATCGAGACAAATAACATCAGGGTCACGTTCAAGAATACGTTCGCGTGCTTCAAAAGGTGTTTCTGCTTCGCCAATTACTTCCATGTCAGGAGATTGTTCTATGCCTGCTCGTAAGATACGACGGACGGTGGCGCTATCATCTACGATAAGTACACCAATTTTTCGACCACTCAATCGTTTGGCTTGCGATTCTCGAGCAAGATTATCTTCACTTTTTTGAATCAATCTAGATTGGACCGTACCGGTACTAGAATCCATATAGATTTTTCGACCGTTAGTGCCACCAACTTCTTCACTTTTTATGGGAATGTGGGCGGCTGTGAGCAACTCACGCGCGATTTCAATATTACGCATGCCGATATCATTGCCAACACCACTTGTTTTGTTAATATTGGCAACAGAGCGTAAGTGAGAGACAACTGCTCCACCACCATATAGTTGTGCTTGTAAATGGCGAGGATTACTGCCTGTCATTTCTGCCATACGCAAAAGGTTACGTATAGCGGTATCTCCGCATTTGCCATCACTCATTGATGAAATCTCATTGCGTTTGGGAACCATGAAATGATTCATGCCACCACAATTACGAACCGTATCATAAAGGCATACAGCAACACATGAGCCAAGTAATGTTGAGATTTGTTCGTCCTGTGTGCTGAAGTGCATTTCACCAGGCAAAAGAAATACGTTTTTTTTCATCATATAGTGTGTCCTCTAAGGTTATCTTTCTGTTATGAGTGTGTTGTAATAGGAATGTGCGCTAAATGACCAAGGGCATCGCAGTTGATCACTAATGCAATTTCTCCGGACCCAAGCAAAGCGGCTCCAGAAACAAAATCGTGTTCAATAGAAAGACCTTTCATTTTCCGAACAACAACTTTTTGTACGCCAAGAACATTATCTACCCCGAGAGAAATGAGACGATCGTTACAGCGAGTCGTTACTATGGTTAGCTGTTTGGGTAAAGTATGAGTGGTTGTGGAAAAGTGATGTTGTAAAGCAAGGAATGGTGTTGTTCGTCCATTGCGCGTGAGTGTTGGGTTGGTTACGGCAAAATGATTGAGGTCTGAAGATTGAATGCGGATCGTTTCTTCAACACGATCAAGTGGCAGGACAAAAGGGTGCCCGTCGAGCTGGATCAGATAGGCTGGCAAAATGTGGGTAGTGACACCTTTGGGTAATGTTATTTCAAATCGTGATCCTTGATGTAGGGCGCTCTGAACACGAATGGTGCCGCCAGTATCCTCTATGCAGCGTTTGACTGCATCCATGCCAACACCTCGCCCTGAAATTTCAGAAACATTTTCTGACGTGCTTAAACCAGGAGCAAAAATTAAAGGAAGCCTAAAAGCTTTTTGTATGTCTTCATCAGGTGAATAGCATTCAACTGGAATCGAGAGGCCAAGTGATTCTGCTTTGGAGAGTAACGCGTCGGTGTTGATGCCGCCACCATCATCACTAATGGTGATAAGGAGTGAGGTATCATTTTCTTCTGCAGAAACGGTAATATTTCCGGTGCTCTCTTTGTTGTTATGAGCACGCTGTTCTATTGATTCAATACCGTGGTCAACAGCATTGCGAACAATATGTGTTAAAGGGGTATCGAGTAACTCGAAAATGCTTTTATCAATCAATAACTCTTCACCGATGATTTTTGTATGAATATTTTTACCGAGTTCATGTCCGAGATCGCGTATTTGCCGTGGTAATTTATGCAGTAAAGGCTTAATGGCGACCCGTCGAATATCCATGATAGATGATTGTAATTCACTGGAAAGGTGTTCAAAGCTTTGCAAAGAATGACGAAAATCACGAGCAAGTTCTTGATCTATTTGTCGTACTTGTTCCAGTATATGGGTAAAAGAGTCGCCAATAACGAGCAGTTCACCAACATGTTCAAGAAAAACATCAATAGTTTTTTCTGCAACCCGCATCATTTTTTCAGGGGAAGAGTATGATGGTGTGGGGTTGTGAGTTGAAGGTGGCTGGACAAAGGAATGAGTATGGGCAGATGACGTGGATAAGGACGGTGGTTTGTCTTGAATATATAACGGGGCAAGAAGGTCGAGTTTTTCAGTTAGTATATTTTTAAGCGTCGCGTCAAAACTCATATTGTCAGTAAAAAGTTCCCATGCTTCGATCATTTCAATGACAATATTTTTACCGTCGTGATGGTCTTCGAGTTCACATTCTACTTGTAAAATTTGTAAATGTGCGTGGACATCATTACTTAAGGTGTCACTGAGCGGTTCGTCCCATTGATGGTCTTTGAGAATAGTCTGAATATGATCAATTGGATTTTCAGGAGTGGCAGTTGCTGTTTCTTCGACTTGTGCGTACAGGTTATCAACAGGAAGTAACCGTTCGCTTAGGCGTGAAAATGCTTCAAGGACAGAAGGTGGCGCACTGTAGAGTTCTTCGGCTACCAAGCCAAGGTCATCAAAGAGTTTGAGCATTTCTGCTTCTTGTGTACTATCGTTGATAACCGGACTTTCTAAGCTAACAATAAGTTCTCGTAGTTCTAATTCATCGAGTATTTCTGGTTGTCGATTGCCCAATCTTTGGCACATCATTCGTAATTCGTCAACGCCCTGTAAGAGCAGACTGCTTAGGTGTGGAGTACAATCAATCGTCTCGGTTCTGAGGCCGTCGAGTAACGCTTCCATAGCGTGGCCAAGGCTTTTTATACCTTGAAGATTTAAGAGAGCGGCGTTGCCCTTGATGGTGTGAATATAACGAAAAAGGTCATCAATAATACGTTTGAAGGTAGCGTTATTTGTAGCAGCATCTTTCTGTTGTTCCAGTTGTACGCACAGTCGTTCAACTTCTTCCAGATCCTCAGTGGATGACTGTAAGAATTGCATGAGCAGATCATAAAAGAAATCTGTATCATCAGGTTGTGGTTGATCTGTTGGCATAGTACTCCAAAGCTCGTTCTCACACAGAGAGCTCAAAAGTATACTGCAAAAAAACTATTGTCGCAAGGTAGGCTTGTTTGATTTAGGGTTCTTGTGACTCTTCAGCAACTGGCAGAGCATCGTTCGTTTCCACGCTTAGTGCTTCTGGCACTGGTGCCACTTTTTCTTGTGTCGGTGTAGTCGGGTCTTCTGAATTCTCTAAGAGTGTTCGGGCAAGCACGAGCAATCGTGAACGAATGGATTTTAAACGTTCACTTTCATGATTACTTTCTATGGCGGGTAGAGAGCGGAGGAGACTTTGTATCTGAATAAATTCTTTACCAGCTTTATTGGGCGTATCACTTGCAGCCCATACTTCAGAGCTCACCAGAAGCTGCTCTATCGTGTCTAACAGGTAACTATAGGATTCTTCTGCTTGTTGTGCAGCCTGTGCATCAGCTTGTGTTGCAGTATCTTCTTGGACAAATAGATCCAATAAACGTTGTGCTTCCTGTTCGTCTAATTGATGAATGACAGCTTCACTTGCGGGGCCTTCTTCTGTGATTTCGATTATATCTGCCTCAGGAGCAACAATCGGTTTATCTTCTGCATTTTCAGCCGTACTCTCAGTTTCACTCTCAGCCGCATGTAGGAGAGAACAACAGAAGGTAAAACCAATCAAAAAAGCAGCGATTGTTTTCAACGGATGGGTACTCCAGCCTGTGCCATGTCAGCTTTAATGCTGCCGACAGTATAGTCACCGTAGTGGACCATGCTAGCGATTAAAGCAGCATCGGCTCCACCGGTGGTCACTGCGTCAATGAGGTGTTGTGGGGTGCCGCCGCCGCCAGAAGCAATAACAGGAATGCCAACGGCATCGCTTACCATGCGGGTAATAGTGAGTTCA
Source organism: Planctomycetota bacterium (assembly GCA_016745075.1). GTDB lineage: Bacteria > Planctomycetota > UBA11346 > UBA11346 > UBA11346 > JADGDD01. The sequence continues at coordinate 37,502 of JADGDD010000007.1, forward strand.
TAACCCTGCTTTACGCCATCGGTATCAATAGCATTAAGGCATATTTCACCAGCGCCACGCGACTCGGCTTCAATAGCCCAAGCCAGCGCATCTTGGCCCGTTGGTGTACGGCCGCCATCAATAACAATTTCATAACCAGATGGAATGGCCTTGGTGGTTTCAACTTTTTGTGCGTCCATACCAACAACAATGCATTGTGCTCCAAAAGCTTCTGCACCTGCTGTAATAATTTCAGGATTGCGCACTGCCGGAGAATTAACGCTTACTTTTTCCGCACCCGCCAAGAGTACGGTTCGCATGGTATCCACATCACGTATGCCGCCACCGACACTAAATGGAATAAAAATTTCAGCAGCAACACGTTCTACGACATCAATAAATAATGACCGTTGTTCTGCTGAGGCTGTGATGTCATAAAACACGAGTTCATCAACGCCTTGTTCATAGTAGCGGCGGGCATATTCTACAGGGTCACCAAGATCAACATTACCTTGAAATTTTACCCCTTTGGTGACTTGTCCTGCTCGTACATCAAGACAAACAATAACGCGTTTAGTCAACATTTAAGTCCCCTCTACGAAACGTTGCAGTAAACGCAAGCCAGCGGGACCGCTTTTTTCTGGATGAAATTGCATGGCGACTAAATTATCGCGGCGTACACCTGCGCAAAATTCAATGCCATGTTCACTACGAGCAACGGTCAGGCTTTCATCTGTTGGTGAACAGTAAAAGCTGTGAACAAAATAATACGGTGTCAGAACGGTTTCAGTCTGTAACGATTCACCCTCAGAAAAAGTGACTGGATTCCAGCCCATATGAGGCACTTTTAATTGTTGGTCTGTTGGTTGAAAGCGTTTCACGGTGCCGGGCAAAATATTGAGACACTCAACGCCACCATCTTCGTCGCTATGAGAAAAGAGCAGTTGCATACCAACACAAATACCAAGCACGGGTGTGCCAGCATTAACCACGTCATGGAGTGCCTGATCTAAACCAGTGCTGCGGAGATTGGCCATACAACTCGCAGCAGCGCCAACACCAGGAAAAATAACACGATCAGCCGCGCGAACAACATTTGGATCAGGAGTGATACATGATTCAACGCCAAGCGAAGCCAAGGCCCGCTGGACGGAAGTGACATTGCCCGCCTGATAATCAATAATAACCACATTCATAAGACTACCTTAAATGTGTGTTGAAAATAGCCAAGCATTCTTGATGGTAGGCTTATGACTATGATAGATCAGAAGTCATTGGCGGTACTGTTGGTCTGTGGACTGTTTGTGTGTTGGGCATCATGGCATCATTCCCCATCAAATGTCCCTGTTTATACACAAGTACCAGCACAAGCTTGTGAACCGTGGATGGCAGATTGTTTGCAGGGCATTGGCCCTCGTCGGCGAGTACAGGTAGCGGCAGCTATTCGTCTCGGAGAGATCGACCAGTTACCTCAGCATGTACAAGAACGCATCTTTATGCTTTTTTGTGAGATTCCCCAGCAGCATAGCTCATCCGAAAGTCTTGAACAAAGGCTTGATAACGTTGTGCACAAATAGCCTCACGGCAACGTTGCATCAACTGTCTATAATAAGCTAAATTATGGAGACTAATAATTTGTCCGCCAAGTGGCTCGCCGGCTTTTAATAAATGGCGAATATAACCACGGCTATGGCGGCTGGCCTCTGATGGCGTATTGGTATCTATTGGATCAGCACAGGTGGTCCATTCCGCGCGTTTCAGATGAATTGGTCCATTATCGGTATAGGCAATGCCATGTCTGCCCATGCGGGTTGGTAGGACGCAATCAAACTGGTCAATGCCACGGTAAATAGCTTCAACTAAATCCAGTGGGGTTCCAACGCCCATTAAATAATGTGGTTTTTCTGCTGGCAATAAGGGAGCTAGGCCATCAAGTACGTTATTGCGTTCGGCTGGTGTTTCGCCAACGGCTAGGCCGCCAATAGCAATGCCAGGTAAATTATGGGCAGCGGTGTGTTCGAGACTATATGCTCGGAGATCGTTATAGAGACCACCTTGAACAATGCCGTAGAGTGCTTGGGTTGCATCTCCGCGTGGCCAGCCAGACTCTGTATCTTTCCAGGCAGCAATAGAGCGTTCTAGCCAACGTAGTGTTCTCTCTATGCTTTTACTGATATAGGGACGTTCGGCGTTCGCATCTGGGCATTCATCAAAAGCCATGATAATATCCGCGCCAAGAAAGCGTTGGATACGAATACTTTCTTCCGGTGTTAATAGAAATTTCCGTCCATCAATATGACTCGAAAATTGTACGCCCTCTTCTGTTATTTTTCGTTGCTTGGCAAGACTAAATACTTGGTAGCCGCCAGAGTCAGTTAGCATTGGCCCACGCCAACCACAAAAATCATGTAAGCCACCAAGTTCATGAACCACTTCACAGCTTGGACGTAAATACAGATGATAGGTATTGGCAAGGACAACACCTTGATTGAGGTTTTCTGCCTGTTGTACGGTAACACCCTTTAATCCAGCTTGGGTACCAACGGCCATAAAACAAGGGGTGGGCACACTTCCATGCGGAGTGGTAAGCGTGCCGGCGCGGGCAAATCCATCTTGTGATTCAAGAGTAAAAAAATCAGTCATGTGGTGTTATTCCCATAAGGCTTGTGCGCGTGAGCCGGGGTAGAAAAAATCTACAATATCGAGCCATTGTTTTTTGTGAAAACGAGCCATAGCATAAGCGCTGGTCTGGCTCATGCCGACACCATGACCAAAGCCACGTACTTCAAAAGTATAATAATCTTTCTCAAGACTTGGAGGTAATGGAGAGGCATCAGACCATTGGGTCGAGCGCATACTTGAACCAATCATCACTCGTAGATCTTTACCACTGCGGTAGAGCGTATCACCGGTGGTATCAATGCGGAGGTTACCAGCATAATGACCATTTCTATCAAGAATGCTTATTTTGGTAATAGTGCCGACGCGTTTTGGTTGCGGTCGCTTCTTTTCGTCTGCAATAAGTAATTGTCGTAATTTTTTCAAAGGAACAGTGCAGAGGCTCTCCCAACGAGAACGGGTTGCTGGCTGTAGCCAATTATTTGCTTCTGCCCCTTTATAACAATAAGGATCTTCCTTGGCGATCATGACGCTTGAGAGAGCGTGTTGACCGTCGCAGGTAAATGATTTTGGAAATACAAAATCTACATCAGCAGTGTAGCCGCCAGAGCTTCCATGATAATATGGAGCAAAGGGAATATTCTTATAGGTAAGAATAAGGCCGCGTGTATCGTTTACGGCCCATTCTAATGCGGTTGTACTTGGGCCAGACATACCGTGATAGGCCTGGTCTTGGACACCATCCTGCACATCAAAGGGTTGCATGCGGCGCTCATACTGTTTGCTAAATGCATAACTTCTGCTACAAATAGCTTGTGCTTTAAGGGCCTCAGTTGGCCAAGTGGGATTCATTTCTTTGCCAACAACTCCAGCAATGTAGGACTCAATTGGCAACATATTTACCGCCCACAGTTTGCGAGCACTACGGCGGATAATATCGAGGCTGCCTCGATAACGGCGTTGCCCAAGGGTGAAAACAGCATTGGCGTTGTTCGCTTCAAAGAGACGAGGATTAGTGGCGAGTGGGTTTTGGTCCTCTGGTAATGATGTGGTTCGTAATGGTTGAATACGAATACGGGCAACCTGCCACTGTTCATGAGCACCGTTACGTTTACCAATAGAAAAACCATCGGTCGGATGCGGACTTATTAAGAGTTCTTCTTGGGCTTTGAGTTGTAGACGATATTTTTCATTGCCGAGGTGTTCTGGAGCGAAAACGACTGCTGCCTGCTGGACGATAACCCGCATGTTTTCATGATCACGGCTTTTCTCTGAGCGGTTGCGCAGCAGTACACGTACACCTGGATCTGTACCACCAGCGAGTACTGGGACATGATGATGGCTGCCGCTGCGTTCCTCTAAAATATCAGAGATGAGCGCCGTCATAAAAAAACAAACGACACTCACTAAGAGCAGAATTTTAAAGAGTGGGTAGAATGGTGTGAATGATGGCATTATGCAAATGGATCGGTATAGATCTCATCCTCTTCTTCCCAGCTAACGTCATTTTCTTTCAATAAATCTATCCAGTCTTGCCATGATTTTAAGAATTCGCGCGGGCGAGTGCCTTTAGCTTCGCTGAGGAAACCAAGGTCTTCCATCCATTCAACAAAACTGGTTGCTTTATTATAGCCGACACCAAGTCGTCTACGTAAAAAGTCTGCACCGGAACGGTTTGCGCGGAACATTTCATAAACGGCTTGATGGAACTGCCGTTCGCTCACCCAGCCACTGGCAGAGTCTGAGCCAGAGTTACCGCCGCCTTGCATCGCAGATGCGCCAATTGTGAAAATGGCATCATCATAATCTGGGTCGCCTTGTTCCCGAGCGTGGTCAATGATAGCGTCAATTTCGTGATCTTTTACCCAAACACCTTGACCCCGAACTGGTGAAGATGTGCCTGGTGGCAAGTAGAGCATGTCACCTTTGCCCAGTAGGTTTTCTGCTCCCGCACAATCTAAGACTACGCGTGAATTATTACGGTCTGCTACACGGAAACTAATACGAGATGGTAAGTTTGATTTAATAAGACCCGTTACCACATCAGCAGAAGGGCGCTGAGTGGTGAGAATGATATGAATACCGCAGGCGCGGCTTTTTGCGGTTAAACGAACAATACTTTTTTCAACTTCTTTATTAACCATCATCAAGTCGGCATATTCATCTACAACAATAACAATATACGGCATGTGTTCGTTGACACCGTATAAATCATCCATGGTTTTGCCTTTTTTCGCAAGGCGTTCACGCAGGGTCGTTTCTCCCAATTTATTAAATGAACTAATATCACGAACGCCGGCAAGGCGCAGGGCATGATAGCGTTCATCCATTGTTTTACAGGCCCATTCGAGTGCAGCGTGGGCTTTGGTCATATCGGTAATCGGTGGAGCGAGCAAATGCGGAATATCTTCATAAGGTGCAAGCTCTACCATTTTTGGGTCAACCAAAATAAATTTTACATCTTTAGGGTCACGAAATAATAAGACCGAACAAATAATAGCATTTAAACAAACTGATTTACCCATACCAGTTGCACCAGCAACTAATAAGTGTGGCATTTTAGCGAGGTCGCCAACAAGAGCATCGCCCAGTACGTCTCGGCCAATAATAAGTGGGAGCGCGTATTTATCGGGTGACATTTCTTCTACCAGATCACGCATAACGACAGCTTCTTTAAGCTGGTTGGGAACTTCAATGCCAATGGTCGTTTTATTTGGAAGTGGTGCTACAATACGAATACCTTCGGTACCAAGATTGAGAGACATTTCTTTTTCAAGACTCTCTACTTTATTTAAACGCATACCCGCGTCTTGTAATTCTAATTCATACTGAGTGATATACGGGCCTCGGTTAGCCTGAACTACTTTCACGTTTACTTTAAAATTCTCAAATATTTGTTCAATTAATACAGAGGTGCGTGCTGTTTCTGCCGCACTTTCTGCTAAACGTTTATCTGGCGCAGCATCAAGTAAACCAGCAGCAGGGAGGTCGTAATCTCCATTTTTCTTAGCTGTTTTTTTCGGGGCGGCTTTTTCTTTTTTCTTGGGAGGTGCTGGTTCTTCGATAGTTGGTTCTATTGATTTTTCTACCAGTGGGGGTGTTTCTGGGAGCTCAGTGTTGGTATCTTCTGTTAGTGTCTGTGGTTCATGTTGCTCTTCTACTGGGCTGATATCATGTTCTGATTCGCGGCTGTTAATAATATCGCTATTGCTGAGCCCACTCCCGCTACTGTCTTTTTCTTCGTCTGCATGAAGTTCTTCTTCGCCAGCTTCGGCTTCATCTGCAAATTGTTGGCGACGGTGTTTAATACGTTCAATTAAGGCGCTGGCATCACCATCAGAAGTGGTAGCGCGATTACGCATTTTCCGTTGAACTTCATCTGTTTCAAGTTTGCTGACGCGGCTTGTTTCAGGGATTTTCTTCGATGCTGTTTCTTCTGCCTGTGCTTCTGGTTGGTTAATGACAGGCTTGAAATTCGATGGTGTATGTTCGTGTTGTGTTTCTGGGGGTGGTTGATGAGTGCTGTCACGCTGTGAACGGGGTGGCAAACGGTTTGCTTCAACTCGTTTGTGAGCGCGGGTATTTGTGTATTGTTTAACGGCCTTATTTATGCGTTGGTAGTAGTGAGCGATGCCGATGTCCATTAATACGAAAGACAGCATCCATAGGCCTACAAGCACAAGAGCACTTCCAGGAATTCCTAGGAAACCAATAAGCACTCCGCCGTTGTGTTCTTCACTTGCAGGGCCAGTTAATAAGGAACCAATCAAACCACCAAGCCCTTGGAGTTCTATGTGTTGCCAATGAGCCTGTAGGTGAAGGCTCCAATCCATGGCCGGTATAAGGTGAGTCAGCGCTGGTGTAGTCAGGCAGACGAGTAAGACTCCACTGAGGCGACGATAGGCATGAGAAAAACGATTACGGCTTAATGCAATGCCAGCACCGACAAAGGAGAGCAGTAGAGCCGCAACGCCAATACCAGATGTAGAAATAAGACCGTGTGCGAGCCATGCACCTGCGTTGCCACAGAGATTATGTGTGCGCGGGCTAGAAGCCTGCACTTGGCTCGGCGCGTACGAAAATACCGCCATACAAGTAAAACCTGCAAATAGCAGTAATGCCACACCAAGAACCCGTTTCCAAGAAACCCCACTTCGTACATCAGTCATATCTGGCAGCATGGTAGGGGGCTCATAAAATAGGCTAATAGAAATATATAGACAGTCTTTAGTTTGGGTATGGGGCATGACCGTGCTGTTTGTAGCAGATAAGAGTCTTGCACGTCTTTCGGCTTGAGTGATGCTGAGTATATGAACTTAGCGGAAATAGCACGAACGCATGGCCAGTACACGGTGGAAGCCTACGCCTTTGTTGGTGAAGGCTTGGGTTATGCTGCTCGTCATCGAGATACAGAGGCGGGGACAGCCGATGAAGATGAAGCATCTCGCCATCTCGATGCGAGTGAATTGGTTGAAGGTGTGCTACGCTTAGCTTCCGAACAATTTGGGTTGTTAGGCACGCAAGTATTGCGGTCATGGGGTGTACGTCGAAGCGAAGACATTGGCCATATTACCTTTCATTTGATAGAGCAGGGGATCTTTGGTAAGCAGTCTAATGATAGCCAGTCTGATTTTGATGATGGCCCTGCTTTTGCAGAGCATATACAGTTGTGTGTCCAAGCACGCCTGATGCATGGAACAAGAGAATCCAAGGCCTCATGAAAAGCAGCGGTGTTATTAAAGATTTGTGGGAAAACCCGTGGGGTCGTGCCCTACTTATTGGGATGACAGTTGCCGTTGTCTCGTGGGCACTTCGTGAGACTGCGGTTATTACATGGCCAGTTATAGAGGCGTTACGGGCAGTTCTTATCCCTCTGGCAATTGGTTTTACTATTGCTTATGTGATAGCTCCGGTAGTAGATACCTTACATGGTTGGGGTTTACGGAGAACGGTTGCAACTTCGTTATTTTATGTGGTATTAGGTGTATTTTCGATTGTATTAGTGAGCTTAGTCTTGCCAGCTCTTGTTCGTCAAGGTAGTGAACTGGTTACACGCTTAGTAGATGATTTTTATTATCATGATCGGAATGGCAATGGGTCTTATGATGAAGATGAGCCCGTCGTTATTTATGGTGAGCATCATCAGCATACTATTTTCTTTCGTGATGATAACGGTAATGGTGTGTACGATGCTGGAGAAACGAAGTTGCAGGGCGTTGTCCTCAACGAATCGTCGGATGAACATGGTGTCGGTGTTCGCTCAGAATTAAGCCTTCTGCAACGAGCCCTTAACTGGAGTGACGACGCTCGTAATGTGCCGAACGTCGCCTCACCGCTTACTGACCAGTTGCGAAGAGAATGGCGCGGGCAGGCTTGGGATGCGCAAACGGTTGCATTTGTTGCTTACTATTTGGATAATTGCCAAGCATTAGAAGCAGATGTTGCTCAAGGTGAATCGCTTGCAGAAACGGTGCAGCAGAAACACGATGACCTCTTAAAAGCGTGGGTAACAGTGCGCAAAGGCAGTGGGCCAGAGACACAGGCTGTGCAGGATCTACGCATTGCTTTGGCCGTGCCGATAAGTGATGAACAACGAGAACAGATACAAAAACGGTGGAAGACAGCGGTGGAGGAATCTACAGATGAAGCCGCTACGACACGCATCGCAGAGGCAAAATTGGCCTTGATGCAGGAGCGTGTGACCAAACCATCAACTATTGCTCAACATGTGATGACGAATATTCAAGGTGCAGTCGGTGAAGAGGTGAATGGTTTACCGGATCTTGCGAGTCGCGGTGTGAAGGCCGCTTTAAATAATATATCTGCACTTATCTCGTTTGGCTTGGATCTTATTTTAATTCCTGTGTATGCTTTTTTCTTGACCATTGGTATGCCAACCCTTCGTTATACCATTCGGCGTTATATACCGGAAGAAGGGAAAGAACGGACTATCCGTATTGCCCATGATGTGGAAAAAGTGGTAGCCGCTTTTTTCCGTGGCCGTCTTATTGTTTGCTTGATTTGTGCAATTTTAACGTCTATTGGTTTTGCTGTACTTGGTGTTCCCTACGGGGTATTGTTTGGTATTTTAATCGGTCTTTCAACGGCAATTCCATTAACGGGTTTATTGTTTCTTGTTCCAGCTGTTTTGTTAGTGATGGCAGACGGTGGGGAAGGCCTCGCATTACGAATTGGCTTAATTATTGGTTTTTACGGTATTATTCAGGCTTTAGAGGCAACGGTATTCACTCCATTTATCATGGGTCGAGAAGTAGAGCTGCATCCAGTGGTGCTATTAATAGCCCTGCTCTTGTGCGGAAACCTTTTAGGGGTACTTGGTTTGTTACTTGCTGTTCCTATTGCTGCTACTATCCGTATTCTGCTGCGTGAATTTGTTTTGCCGCGAGTGCGATCTGTTGCAGGCGTACCCAATACTGGTATTTTTAGGGCGCTTGCTCCGCTTGGTGTTCCAGAAAACATGCAAGAAACAGAAGCAGGCGATCAGAATAACACAGAAGAAGATGTACCGTAATGACACAACGTTTATGTGATGCGAATACGAACCGTGCAGCCGAAGGTCTTCGGGTCCTTGAGGATATAGCTCGCTTTCTCTTGAATAACGAAGAGCTTTGTGCAAGAGCTAAACAAATTCGACATACTGTTCGTTCTTCTGTGCCAGCTTCGGTTCTGGCAGATAGAGACACCGGTGGAGATGTGGGAACCAGTGTTTCTACTATAACCGAGCAGCAACGCCCTAATCTACTCGCGCTTATTCAGGCTAACGCTAAGCGTCTGCAAGAAGCTCTTCGGGTATTGGAAGAATATGCTAAATTGCAGGGTAAAGATCAGGTTGCTCGGCAATTAGAAGCCCAGCGTTATGCGAGTTATACGCTAGAGCGCGATTTAGCGGCTTGTGTGCCTGCCCATGCCTTTGCTCAGCAGAAAGTCTACGTATTGGTAGATACCTCATTAACGAACGACCCGCTTGCCGTTGCCCGATCTTCAGTAGAAGCTGGTGCGGGTCTTATTCAGTTACGCGCAAAAAATCTGTCGTTAAGAGATTATCATGCGCTTGCTGTCCAGGTCCAAGATGTTGTTCGTGGTGCTGGAGGTCTGTTCATTGTGAATGATCATGTTGAGATTGCGGTAGCTCTCCAGGCAGATGGTGTACATGTTGGGCAGGATGACATGCCCGCATCTGTTGTACGACAGGTAGTTGGTCCTTTGATGGCTATTGGTGTGTCAATTCATACGGTTGAACAGCTAAGAGAAGCTCAAAAAGGCCCTATAGATTATGTTGGCCTTGGCCCCATGTACGCCACCACCACCAAACCACATGAGCCACAGCGTGGTCCGCAATTACTTGATGCAGTACGGGACACCGTTCGTGTGCCATCTTATGCGATTGGTGGATTGACCGAATCACGTATAGCAGAACTTCAGCCACGCCTTCCACATGGTGTAGCTATAGCAGGGTTAGCTTGTCAGGCGGATAATGTGAACGAATCGGTTTCCCGTGTCGTTCATTTGTTTGGGTAGCATAATGTTTTGGCGCAATGCTCTTGCTCGCTGGTGTCTGGCTTTGGTTTGTCAGCTTCCGTCTTTTGCCGTTTTTTTTCTTACGCCTTTTGTTTGGTACATTTATCTTCCTGCTGGTCTTTGGGCGGCAGGGGCAAATGTTTTATTTACAGATAGCCGAGCACCGTATTTGAATAGCGTTCTATTGCTTCAATCGTTTATATGGTTAAGTGCAACTTCCATTTGTGTGATACGCAATCTCTTATCTTAGTCCTACATCGTGGGTAAGCCTTGTTTTTTTAAGAAATAAAGTTAGACTAGAAGGTTAGCAGCTCTATTCATTCAAATTCAGCTGTGTTTTATTCATTCCGTCCTGTTTCGTGTCATATTCATAAAGGCGAAGAAACAGATATGCCGTCCTATTTGGGACAAGAAAGGAGTTGTCATGTTTGACACTCGTATCGCCCGCCGCGCGCAGGGCTTCACACTGATTGAGATCCTCGTGGTTATCTCAATCCTCGGTTTGTTGGTTGGCCTTCTCGCCCCAGCAGTGGTTGGCGCCAAAAAGTCAGCTGATATGACCGCTGATGGTAAAAACATGGGCGAAATCATGAAATCTGTTGTTGCATACCGTGCAGAAAAACGCACACACGTATGGCCAGAATGTAAGTTTGCGACTCCTGCTGATCGTAATACGGCTTTTGTTAATATTGCCACCGCAGATGAAATAAAAGCAACCACTATGGTTTATTATGTTATGTCGTTTGCTGGAGATATTGATCCTAAGGCATTTATGAGTACTGTCACATCTATGGGTGAGCCGCCTATTTTACCACAGGATACTCCATTTGATAAAGCAAACCCTCTTTGGGCTACAACAACTTTCGTAGATTGGATGCCAACGATTGATTATGGCATTGACTGGTCTGCCCCGAAAAATGCAGGTAGTGTACGCCCAACTTTAACTAACTATGAGGTTACTGTCCATGACAGTTCTGCCAACGTTTGTTATGCAGATGGACACGTCTTGCCTGTTGACTTAGAAGGCACTTCAACTGCACCTGAGTTGTACAACCCAGCAATGGGAAGTAGTTCAACCACTAAGGATGATGTCTTGTTGGGTGAAAGTATCGATGGAGAAGATACTGGAGTTGTGAAATTTGGTAAAGGCCATAAGAAACGCGCCTTTATACGTCCAACAGATGTTACCAGTAGCAGTAGTGGCAGCTAGACTTTAATTACACATACTGTATGTAAAGAACCCCTGTTATAATCAATAACAGGGGTTTTTCTATGGAGAAAAGAGGCGACATGAACGGTGTTTTTGCGCGTTTGTGCTGGCGACGTTTGTTGACTGCACATCTACTGCTTTTGGGGATTGTGCTTTTTTCGGTTGTTCGAATATATGGTGTTCATGGGGGGCTTTTAGCGGACGTTTCCGTTGGTTTATGGAGCTTTCAGCTCGTGTCGATCATTTTAATTGGGACTTTGTTTCCTAGCTGGGGTGGTCGAATAGCAGCAAGTTTATGTCTTACGGCGGCATTGTGTTTCTCTTTTTGGCATATGGCATCCATTGAACTTTATAATGAGCAATGTCGGCCGCTTGTGTTTGAGGAAGTACTGGCGTTGTGGCAAGCGGAGGAAACAAGAGGTCTTGTTCTTGGTACCTTGTTTTCGGTTCCAGCTTGTTTGTTTTATGTGTTGTGGTTTGCATTCTTTGCGGGAATCAACTTTTTATTAAAATGTTTTGCTTCAGATGTGTTGGTGGCTTTTACTTATATCTTTTTGATTATGATTATGGCGATAGGGTCTTTTCTCGGAACGAGCTCAGGTTCGTCTCGTAGTGCATTTTATTATCATGGAAGACCTCTTTGTGCTCCATGGTCCTCGGTTCATGAGATGAGAAATGCAGAAGTTCCAGTGGTAGATAGTAAAGTTGCTCGTGAACTTTGGGTTGACCCAAAGGCTCCTTTCTGGAAAGAGAGAGAGTCCGATGCCGATATAATGAAAGGACTTCATGTTCGGTATCCTAAGCGAAGTATTGTGTGTATTATGTTGGAGTCGCACGCACTTGCCTATATCGATAAGATAGGAGTTGGAGCCGAAGGGTATGCCCCATCATCTCCATTTGTCAGCAAGTTACTTAAGGAAGGAGGGCTTTCTTTTGAAGATTGTTATCAGAGTGGCATGGGGACTCATACAGCAGTATGGTCATTATTATCGAGTCAGCCCTATGTAGCTGAAACTGCTTATTCACCACACTTGGCACGTCTTGGTTTGATAACCGACTTTCAAGAATCTGGGTATGATGTTTCTTGGTTACAGGCCGCTCCTGTCCAGTTTGCTGGCTTTCATGAGACTCTCCATGTACTGGGAATAGAAGGAGGTATGCGAGAAGAAGAAAATGATGCCGTGAAGAAGTTAGATCCTGAAGGGTTGACCCAATGGGGTATGCCCGATGAACACCTCTTTCGCTGCGCCTGGGAGCGTTTACAGGAATACCATTCTCAGGAGAGCTATCGTCCATATCTACAATGTATCTTAACTCAGTCGAATCATTGGCCTTATGAATTTCCGTCTGAGGTAAACGGTGTGCTAACGAAGAAGAATCATGAAGGTGGAATGCGTTATGCGGATGCACAAGTTCAGGCGTTTATTGAGCGAATTAGAACTTTGCCGGAATCAGAGCGTCCTCTCGTCTTCATTACTGCGGATACATCCTTTTCTGAGTTCTCGACGAAAACCTTTTCTTATAAAGATGAAAACATCGTGGTGAATGCGTTAGAGAGACTTCGTATACCGAGCGTTATTCTTACTCCAGATGGGTATGGCGCTGGTCAAGTGTTCTCAGGTATATTCTCGCATGAAGATATTTTGCCTCTTTGTGCTATCATGACTGGCGTTTCCTCTCCGCTAGCTCAAAGATTCCTTAATAACGAGAGGATATATACCATCTCGAATAGCGAAGAGGACATTATAGTGCTTAGTAGGACTCATTATGGACATCATAGTGGTTGGCAGGGGCACATTCAGAGGATGTGGGGTTTGGAGCAGGCGAGTCAACAAGACGATAGACTGGCAGATGTTCATACTTACCTCGCTAGCTGGAGAAAGCGGATATGGACACGTTCGCCAGGCGCAAGGATTGCAACAAGACCAATGGGTTGGCATGCAATTAAGGGAGGCTATCAGCCGCATAAGGAGGTTCCGTAGCTTTCGTTCTGCCTTTCACACACTAGACTTGCCTGCTCTTGTCGGTGCTTTGACCATGGGTGATAGCAAGCGACAATTGGCATGGGTTTATCCCGGGATAGGATGGTGATTATGGCGAATTATGCAGCGTCGTGGGGCCTTGATATTGGAGAAACCAGTGTCAAAGCCGTTAAGTTGGTGCGAGATGGAGATACAGCCAATGTGGCTGCCTATGCTGTTGAGCCAATAGCACGGGGGCGAGTTGGCGAAAACGGAGAGGTTGATGAAAATTATGACCGGAATACTGCCGTTATAGATGCCCTGAAACAGCTCGTTGGTCAATATGATTTAGCTGGCGAACCTGTTATTGCATCTTTATCGGGTCGCCAAGTTTTTAGTAAATCTCTAAATTTACCAATTTTAGATGAGAAGAAATTACATCGCATGGTCGAGCTTGAAGCTCGTCAACAAATTCCAGGTGATTTTGATGAGGTCCTATGGGATTATCATACGTCTCCATCAGCATTAGATGATGGCACCTATGATGTTGCGTTGTTTGCGGCTCGGCAGGACATTATCTCAGATTTACTTGTACAAACGAAGGCCGCAGGCATTAACGTTCTTGGTGTGAGCGTTACCGCATTAGCTGTGTATAACTTTGTGAATTTTGACCAAGAATTTGAAGATGATGAATCAGTTATTGTCTTAGATGTTGGTGCAGAAAATACCGATCTTGTGGTCTATAATGCTGATAGTATTTGGATGCGTAACCTAAGCGTATCTGGTAATAATATCACGAATGCATTTATGAAAAAATTCCGGGTTTCATTTGATGAGGCCGAAAAATTAAAACAGCAAGTTGACGATACGCAGCAGTCGGATCGTATCTTGCGAGTGATAGAAGGTAGTTTAGGAGAGCTTGCTGGAGATATCCAGCGAAGCTTAGGCTTTTATAAGAGTATAAATAAAGACGCTCATTTTGAGAATGTTGTCGTGTGCGGCAATACGTTTAAGTTGGGTGTTTTGGCTGAGTTTTTGGCAGACCGCCTTGGCTACCCAATTATTGCGTTGGTTGAGTTGGATAGGTTGACTTTTGAACCACATCTTGATCGCGGACATTTTTTGAATGAGCTGCAAGGCATGTCGACTGCACTTGGTTTAGCATTACAGGGTGTTGGCTGTGCGCGGGCAGATGTCAATCTTTTGCCCAAAGACCAACAGATTCAACAGATTCTTAAAACGAAGCGATGGGCAGCGGTTGCATTGCTGGTTATTATTGCATTGTCTTTTATCGTTTCTTTTGCCATTAAACAATCTCGAATTACCGAATATTATGAAAATGGTGAAATGATTAAGTCTCATAGTGAAGATTTGAGAATTGCGGCCAATACTGCTAGTGACTTGTACACTGGTATTCAGCCGTTGTTGGGTGATCTTGCTGAATATGATGACTTTGGTCGTCATCGTGGTCTAACTCAGTCTGTTCAATCTACTGTGTTAGCTGCCATTGCTAATGTTGCCTTGGATGAATCAACATGGTTGGCTGAAGATGGGCGTAGTCTTGAGGCCGGTGGAGACCCAGTTCGTCAATCAGTTTATATCGAATCAATAACGATCCCTCCATATGATATAAGAAAATATGGATTTAACCCGGCGGAAGAACAGCGAACTGTTAAGGTTCAGGTTCGTTGTTCTGGCGTGAATGATCAACGGCGACGTACTATTGATCGTGTGATGCAAGAACTAAAAGCATTATCTGTTGATACAGAGCTTGCGCAAATAACAGGCCTTTCTACTTCATCGCCACTTTTTACGGAAGTGATGAGTAAGGAAACAACGCTGCTCGAAGATGAATGGATGTATGTGGATGAGCAAAACTTAAACACTGATGGAGATATTGAGCCACGGGTAGAGACGCGAACGTTTACGGTAGAAGTGTTTACTTTGGAATGTGCGTTACAAGTTTATGTGAAACCTGTTGTTATTGCGACTTCTGATGAAGGAGAAGAACTATGAATGCGATAAAACCATATTTATTTTGGGTCATTTGTGGGGCTTTACTGCTTATCGAAGTTGTTGTGTGTGTGACCATTGAGCCAACTACAGATAAAGGGAAAAATGTTGCTGACGCAAAAGTTTTTCTGGATAAAGAGTTTAAGAAAGTAAAAAAATTACGGATGAAATCTCAGAATACACTGCCTGCTTTTTTTGACCCCAATGATCTAGAAGGCTTTTCTCGCATTCAAGAAGATTACTTAATAAGTAATCGTTGGGAAAGTGGTTTGCGCGGTTTAAAAAAGCTGTGCGAAACACAGCAGACTTCTATTCATGATGAGTTACTTCGAGTATCTGCACCCCTGAATACAATTGTTTCTGAGAATCATGCTTTGCGCCCATGGTATCAAGCTTATGAAGATGCGAGTAGCGCTGTATTGAGGAAATTGTATGATGGTGGCCTTTTGGATCATGAATTTTCGCAAAAAGGAGATTTGAGTGAAGTACTTCGTACAGATACCATGGTTCGTGAAAAATTTGGATTGTTTACGATGAAAGGGGTATATCCACCGAAAGAAGATCATGAGCAATTGCGTATGCGACTGCGCATTATTGAAGCACTTGCAGAAGAACTTTTGCAGGTGGAGCGTGAAGCGAGTAGTAATACGGCAATTTCCCGTCAAGGGGTCATCAAAGATGAAGACCGTTCTGTTGCTCGTGCTTATTTACGACGAATTGAATGGTCAACAAAGCGGTCACGTGGTGCGAAGAGTGGGTCAGAATTTAAAGTAAAAGGCGGTTTTTTTCTTGGTATGAACCTTTCTTTGTACGGAGAGCCTACCGCTTTGTTGGCGGCATCTGCTCGTTTAGAATCTTTACCAGCGCCAGTTTTTGTGGTGAAGGGGTCTACCCTTGATTGCATCGATAGTAATAGCAATGGAAGAGCGAGCGGAAAGACCGCGAATCGGCCAATGAATTTGCATATGCAAGTGGCTGTTCCGTATTTTACTAAGGAAGAACTGAATAAAACCTTAGAGGTACTTGCGGCTGCAGCTGAAGAAGAGGAGGACTACTAATGGATATCAAATCTTTGGCACTTGCACACGGAGAGAAACTTGGACTCGGTGTGATTGGGATTTTGTCGGTGTGGTTGGTGTATGGTGTGTATGCAAAACCTGATTATCGTGCACATAAAGATGCTAATACAGAAAAAATAAATGAAATAGTAGAAGGTATTAAACGCTCTATAAAAGATAGTGATGCGCCGCGTCCTGCTGATCCAACGGATTATGCAACGGCTATTCAGGAACGATTTTCCGCATCGGTGGGTTCTGAGGTTCATCCTGATTATTTGTCGTCTCACCCAGATTATAAAGAAATTGGCCAAGTAACAGAATGGTTGTACGCATACTTTGTCGGTGTTCCGAGTATTGAAACAAAAGATGAGATCAATGTTATTCAATTGACGGTTCATGTACCAGAAACCAAAGAAACTGGAGATAAGCGTAGTTCAGTTGGCGGTGATTTTTCTGTTGAACGAACTATTTCAGGAGGAAGTGTGGTTAACACCATGCGCCCAATCGGCGTTTATGTCGAAATGCGTATTGGAGAGCGCGGTGATTTTATACCGCTTGAAGCAGATGGTCAGAAAGGCTTCTTTCCATTAGAGACAGGTGAGGATCTTAGTCTCACCTTGAAGAATACTTCCTCAACTGAATCAACATATTTTCGAGCGCATTATGTTGTTGCTGGTACCGGACGGCTGCCAAGTGATAGCGGTTCAGGTTACGATGTGATTGTTCGGTCTGGAGAGGTGAGCTCTATTGATGACTGGAGTGCTTATGCAGAAACATGGCAGGGTGATGAGCTTTGTGTGCAGGTAACAGATCCTGCTGGGCGTGATATGGTAGTTGATGAGAAAGAACGTGTTTTTATGGGCACTGTTTCTGAAGAATATGAAAACCGCCCGATTTCCGATGTGAAAATTGCCTTAAAAGATGTTTCTGTAAGTCTGGTTGATCAGTCTGTAACAGCAAAAGTGTTGGTTCGTATGATGTACCGTAATCGCAAGGGAGATGCGGTTGGTTGGATTGAAGGGCAAGAGTTTAAGGTTGGTATTGGCGATAAGATTGGCGGTAAAAAAATTGTACTTAGTCCGAAAGAAGGATCGGATACACGAATCGAAGTTGACCTCAGTACTGATTTTGTTTTAGAGTCTGCTACAATAGAGGGTGTAGACCGAGTGTGGTATTGGGAAATTAAGAAAGTGGGTTCAACTTTAGTGGTAGAGAGCAAGGTGAAATCTTCTGAGAAGGCAGTTCTGCGAAACACAAAAACTGACGGTGTTGTAGAGCTGATTCGATTAGAAAGGAATATTCGTCCTCCTCGCAACCCATATGCACCGTTGATCTTAGGAGACAAGAAAAATGAAGAGGCTGAATTTGTGAGCGGCGATATTGCCCTATTTCGATCACCGAGTCTCGTCCAAAGTCCTCCTGTAAAGCATGAGCCAAGCGATGCTTTACTGTATGATCTTGATCCGGAAGCACAGACCAACCAAGCGTATTACGAGTTTGGTAACGGTTTGGTTGTGTATTATAATCATATCGACAGAAAGATGAAGACGATACCGGAAGATTGGAAGTCCTTAGCAGGTGAATTGCCCGTCTTAGAGGATGAAGAAGGTGAGGCTGATGAGGCATTAACAGGTGAGGAACCTGCCCCTTAATGACGTTTTATGGCAAGAGTAACAGTGGCAGACACAGGACTGCTCTGGTAGGTAGAAAGACTTTAGTTTGGCAAAGAGGAGGCAGAATTGCCTTCTCTTTGTTGATTGATTGTGAACAGGACGAACAGGAAAGTAACGGAGCAGACCTATGAAGAATAGATCAAGTCGTATGTGTAGGAGACACGGTAAGGGCAGTGGAAAAATTGTTCTGAGTCTCTGTATAGCACTAGGTTTAAGTGTATCGACGTATGCTGCAGAATCAGATGATATTCTTCTTGAAGATGAACTGCTGCTGCTTGAGGACTTGACTGAAGAGCCAGAGCTTCAGGAGCCTGTTGCTGAGACAATGGTGACAGAAGAACCTGCGTTGGTTGAAGAAACCCCGGTTGTGGAAGCTCCGGTCGAAGCAGAGCTCACCCCGGTTGCCGAAGAGACAGCAGTTGCTGAGGAGATTCCTGTAATAGCTGAAGACGTTCCGGTTGAAGCAGAACCTACTCCAGTTGCCGAGGAAATCCCTGTAGTAACTGAAGATGTTCCAGTGGAAGTTGTTGAGGAGGCAGGCCCAACAGAAGAAGAAATTCAACAGCAAATCCAACAACAAACGGATGAGATTGGCTTTGAAGTCAGCGAAGAAATGGCAGAACAGTATCTGCATGCGGAAGCTTGGTATCAGCAAGCCTTAGCCCGCTATCGTAAAAATCAGTATGTCAAAGCCGATGAGGCTATTCAGGAAGCCTTGGCTATTTATCCAGGGCATCGCCCAGCACGTAAGCTTGCTAGTGATATTGGTGCCCACCTTGGTAAGCGTCGCAGTCTTGTTGAAAGTCATGCAGCGATGCTGAGAGACCAGTCATTGGTGGATAAGCAAGAAGCCGAGGTTCGTATTGCGAACCTTATTGCTGATGGTGACCGTTTTTTAGCGGCAGGTTCATACATTAAAGCACGTGCTGCCTATGATAGTGCAGCAATTTCAATTCGTTCTGGTGGCATTAATTCAAATTGGGGTGACTTGCCTCAACGGATTGAAGATAAAATTGCAGCAGCAGAATCAATGGCACGTGAAGCGGACTTAGAAGACCGTCGTATTCAGGCTCGTGCAGCAGGACAGCGTCAGTATGATTTGTCTGTTATAGAGCAGCGCGTATTGGATAGAAAGGTCGATGAAATTCTTCGTCGAGCAGGTGAAGCGTACCATAGAGCTGATTATCGTCGTGCATCTGTGTTAGCTTGGAATGCTTATGAGCTTGATCGTCGCCGCGATGATGCACGCGATCTGTACCGCGTGGCTCGTCGTAAGGGGCATGTTCAGTTTGACGATTGGTTCCGTCAAGAGCGGGATGAGCGCCTTTCTCGATCAAGCGAACAAATCCATATGTCGTTAATTCCTCAAACGGAGCTGTTGCTGTATCCGCGAGATTGGTTTCGTCGTACTTTACGTAAACCGGTTGAGTTAGGTGAAAACACAGAAGAACCATGGATGGAAAACATCCGCAAGCGTATGGAAGAAAAGGTTAGTCTCAATTTTGAGGAAGCAGAACTTTTAGAAGTAATTGATTTCTTACGTGGTACAACAGGAGTGAACTTTGTTGTCGATAATGCTGTTATCGCAGATGGTGATACGCCTCCAATCAGCCTGAAAGCTGATGGAATGCGTTTAAAGACGGCTCTTGATTGGATTATGCAACTTACCGAACTGAGACAATCTATTCGTAATGAGGCTGTTTTTATTGGTAGTGAAGATATTGAAGGTGATGTCCTTCTTCGTATGTATGATATTAATGACCAAGTTATGCCTATCCGTAACTTTACCGGTATGGAAATTAGTTTTGATGTGAGTGGTGGTAGCACAGCAGATTTTGACCCATTTGCTGGAGCAGTAGACGAACCAGAAGAAATCGATTCTGAAGAAATTCGTGAATTTATTATGAACGCAATTGATCCTGATGGTTGGGACAATGGTGGCAAAACCATGGAATTGGATCCAACTGGAACCAGCCTGATTGTAGCAACAACCCTAGAAGTACATGAAAGCATAGAAGAGTTACTCGCAACCCTTCGTAACCAGCAGAGTATGCAGGTCAATATTCAAATCCGTATGTTGGATGTAGAAAAAGGTTTCTTTGAAGAGATTGGTGTAGACTGGAGTGCTTTGAGCTCTACTGGAATTGACAGATTTACCAGTGCTGTTGATACTAATTTACCACCAAGACGAAGCGCTGATGGTTTTGATGCTGCGTTTGTTGGTATGCGTTATGAGCATGCCTTTAACTATGCTGGTGCCTTAAATCTACCACAGGTTAATGCTATTTTGATTGCAGCAGAATCAGAGAACGATGTGCAGACCTCTGTTGCTCCAGAAATTACCTGTTATAATAATCAGCGTGCTAACTCTGCCTTTATTACTCAATATGCCTACATCGCTGATTATGATATTGTTGTCGGTAGCGGTAGTGTCTATGATCCGAACATTGAAGTGCTTAACTTTGGGACGGTTATTGATGTTAAACCAATTATTTCATCAGACCGTAAATATGTTACGCTTGAAGCTCGTCCAACCTCTTCACGCTTGCGTCGTTCACCGTTGGCTCGTTTAGTTGCACCATCGTTTGTACTCAACAACGTTTTTGCAACATTGGTATTGCCGTTTGAGTTACCAGAAACAGAAATTCGTGCGCTTCGTTCAACGGTTATGTTGCCGGATAAAGGCAGTCTTATTATTGGTGGTCTTGGAAATGGCTTACGTCAACGGAGCCATACTGGCGTACCATTATTAAGCCATATTCCATTCCTTGGCCGTTTCTTTGGTCGAAATGGTGTCTATGACAGTAATCGCCAGTTATATTACATTATGACAGCAGAAATCATTGACCTGTCAGAACGTGAAGCTGCAGCACCGACCGGTGAACATCTTGGTGCTCTTCATCAATAATGTAAGCAGAATGTATGGTAGAAGCCGTCAGAGAATAGTATTGTAATAACGGGTAGAAAAACGAAATATATGAAACAACAGACATGCAAACAACAGCTGCTCAAGCACAAGCCAATTGGTTTGTGCTTGAAAGCGTATGCGTGCTCTGTTCTGTCACCGATGTTTTTTTCTGCCGCTGTTACCGTAGGAGCTGTGTCTTATATAAGCACGCTTTCGTTAATGGCAGCAGAGCCTGAATCGTTTCTATCGTATGAAATTGAGCAACAACTTGTTGCTGTCGAAGTGCAAGCGCATCTTCGAAATGTACGACAAGACATTGCTGCTCAAAATTTCCGTAGTGCTCAAAAACATCTAGAAGAGATAGATGTTTTACTAAATAGTGTTTCCTATGTTGCCCTGTCGAAGGAGTCGGCATCAAAAATAGTTTCTCCTGAAACGCTTAAAGAAATACAAGCTCTTACTCATCGCGTAGAAAAATTACTGCTTAACAAAGCCGTCGCAGATGGGTCTGCTGATCGTCTTGACCGTCGTGACGCACATGAACAGCGTATGTACGGAGAAATTCAAGATAGTGTTAGTGTGATGGAAGACCGCTTGGCACGTATCACTGCGCTTCGTCAGCGCGGTCTTTATGAGGTGGCTATGGAACGTGCTCGCCATCTCGTACTTGATTATCCGCAGGATAAACTTGTAGAAAAAGTATATGCATTGACTCTACGAGAGGTACATCAACAAAGACGGTTAAACCATGAAGAATCTTTGTATGAATTAAAGCAAGAAATGCGTAATCGCATGATGTCTTCGCTCATACCAACTGGATTTCATGGGAAACCGATGTATCCAGAAAACTGGCGCATAGAGACGAAGAAGCGTGGGTCTAGTCGAGGAGTTGGCAATGAAGTTCTCGACTTTCCTTTGTGGCACCAACGTCTTCAAAATAGCCTTGCTCAGCGGGTGAGTATTTCTTTTGAAGGAATGACGCCAGATGAATGTGCTGATCTGTTACATAAACAAACTGGTTTAAATATCGTGGTCGCCAATGATGTCATTGCAGATAACGATACGCCTATCAGCTTGCATGCGCGAAATATGCGTGTGGATCATGTTTTAGATTGGATCGTTGAACAGTCAGATTTGAAATGGCAGCTTTGGAAAGAAGCTCTCTATATAAGTACGGAACAGCATGGTGAATCTATTGTTCGGACTTATGATGTTGGTCAGGTGCTTTATCAGGCTCCAGATCTGCCAGGTCCTGAAATGGGTTCGTCACTGGATCCAAGCGACTTGGCATTTGATCCATTTGCTGGAGAAGAAAGTGAAGACGCTCTTGCTCCAGAAGATCTCGTTGATTTTATTCAAGGAAGTGTTGCTCCAGATAGTTGGGGTGATGGGTCAGAAATCGTTATTCAAGGTTCTCAGTTGACGGTTGTAGCTCCACGAGAAACGCATTTATTGATGCAAACTTTTTTACAACAAATGCAGGGTAACAACGAGGTTGTTGTACATGTGCAAAGTAACTGGGTTCGTATCAGTGATATCTTTCTAGAAGAAATAGGATTTAATTGGTCTGATACTAATCTGCCAACGATTGGCTTTAAAGCAGGTCATGGTTACTACTCTGAAGGTGATGGGACTTGGTCTGCTTCGGCAAGCACCAAACATTTTTTACCAGCAACGCCGGGGATGATTGGTGCGCGGGCATTGGAATCTCGCGGTTTAGAACTACAAACTGGGCTCTTAAGTGGTACGCAATTACAAGGTATTTTTAATGCACAGCATCGACGTGAAAGAGTTCAATCTTTAGATGGCATTGATTTAAACGTACGCAATGGAGCTCGGGCTAACTCTTTTTTTGGCAATCAGGTTGCTTATATTTCTGATTACGATGTGGTTGTTGGCGGATCTTCTGCCTACGACCCTAATGTATCGGTGTTATCATATGGTTCAGTGTTAGATGTGAAACCCTACGTTAGTGCGGACCGTAAATATGTAACCATGAATATGAAGTCTGTTACATCGAATGTGAACTTTACTCAAGCACGTTTAGTGGCCGCCACCACTGTAAACGGTGGTGGTAATACGTTTCTTACTGCCAATCTTGTGTTCCCTTTTGAATTGCCAGTAATTGATATTGAGCAAATTCAAACAACAGCTATGATTCCAGATGGTGGTAGCTTGCTCACAGGTGGTTTTAATAGAGGTTTGGAAGATTTTCAGAAAACACAGGTACCGGTCCTTGGTAACATCCCTGTTTTGGGGCGGTTATTCGGTAGACGTGCGAAATATCAAGGAAAGCAACAATTGTACCTTATGACAAAAGTTGATATTATTATCTATTCAGAAATGGAGATGACGCTGTGAATATGTGTATACTTAAGAAACAGTTGTTTAAAAAGAACGGATTCAAGAAGAGAGCCCTTCTGTTGGTGCCAAGTTTAGCACTTATGGTTGCGACAGGTTCTTTGTCAGCAGAAGAGGAAATAAATCTAGATGACCTTGATCTAGATCTTGATCCTGTTGTTGAGCCGGTTACTCCTGTAGGAGAGCAGGCAGAAGCAGCCGTTCCAGACTCAGAAAACGGTGTTACTGAGGAAGCTCCAGTCGAAGAAACTGTGCCTGAAGATGCTGTGTCTGAAGTGCAAGCAGCAGAAGCGATTCCTGAGGTTATTCCTGAAGTAGAAACGGCAGAGACTGAAGTGACTCCAGATGGAGAAGTATCTGTTGATGGTGTAAGTCCAGAAGATGCGGCGCTCCAGCAATTGGTGGAGGAGTTGAATCAGGCTGGTTCTGGGCGTGAAGCAGCGGCGAGTTATTATCATGAGCGTGGCCTACGCATGTTAGAAGACGGCGATGCTGTTTCTGCTGTGGCAGAATTTCAGATGGCGGTAGACTATGCGCCAGAAAATGAAACCTATCGAGCGTCTCTCCACCGTGCTGGTGCCATTGCAGGTACGACAGCACAAACACAAGATTTGTATGCCGCTGATATTGCTGATGGCTCTCTTGTTGAGCAGCAACGACTGTGGATCGAGATTGAAGGGCAAGTAAGTCAAGGTGTTGCTCATCTTACTGGTGCTCGCTATAATCAGGCAGAAATGGCGTTTACCAGTGCGCGTGTTCGCTTAAATAGTTTGCCGTACCAAAATGAACGTAGCTCAGAAACAAGCCGTCGTATTGATGAGCTTATGGAAGATTTGCAAGTCCGTAAAAATGAAGCACAACGGATGCAAGCTCGTAAAGATATTAACGATACAGCTACGCGCAAAGAAGATCTTCGTCGGAAAGAGTTGAAGCTCGAAGTACAGCGTGTTGATGCGATGCTTGCTCGTGCCTTACAAGCCCGTACCCGTCGTGATTATGACGAGTGTATTTTGTACTGTGAACAGGTTTTAAAAATTAACCGTGCAGAGCCACGTGCTCACGCTTTGTTGGTTCGAGCTCGTCGTGAACGTCATATCTATGTTCGTCAATTAACCGCTGTGCAATGGGATGAACAACACCGTGTTCTTTCTGAAGACCTACGTAAACATTTGTTACCACAATTTGCTCTTGTTGAGTACAGCCCAGAATGGGATGAAATAGATCGTCGTCGTTCAACGCCAACACGTCAAGGCGAAGCAGAAGAAGAATCTTGGCGTGAAGAAATTCAAAGTAAGTTAGACCAAAAAGTGTCTATGAATTTTGAAGATACAGATATGGTTGAAGTGGTTAAGTTTCTTCAAGATATCACTGATGTGAATATTATTTTAGATAACGCTATTATTGCGGAAGGCGATGTGCCACCAATCCGTTTACAAGTTGATGGCATGGAATTGCGTAATGCGCTTGATTTTATTATGCAGCTTTCTGGTCTGCAATATGTTATCAAGAATGAGGCGATCTTCATTTCTAGTGAAGAAGGTGTCGTTGGTAGTAGTATCATGAAAATTTATGATATAGCTGACTTAATGAACCCTTTAACACCATTTGCCGGGCCTAAATTAACGGTTCCAACGCCAGGTGAAGATAACCCTATGATAGATGGTGCGGTTGAAGCAGCTGAGCCGCCAGAGGTGGACTTCTTTATTGAATTGATTCAACGGGTTATTGAATCTGAGTCATGGGAAGAAAATGACGAATTTAGCATTGATGAACATAATAATAAAATGGTGGTCAACCACACGGCAAATGTTCATAAACAAATTGATGCCTTGTTGAGAACCTTGCGTTTGCAACGTGGTATTCAAATTAACGTTGCTGTAAAATGGTTAGACGTTGATGATGTAACGCTTGAGAAAATTGGTTTTGACTGGAATAACTACACTGCATCTCCACCAACAGGTAAGGACCCCGCTGGCCTTGGTAGCGGTCGTCCTTTGAATTTGGGTTTTTACTGGAATGATGATGACCAGCTTGGTAATGGTACTATTAATACTTTAAGTCTGTCTGGTTATTATGAAACAACGGGTATGGGTGATCCATCAGGCGAAGGCTTTAGTGGCCAGTGGCAGTATTTTGTTGACGAACGTGGTTTGATTGCATCTATGTTGATTCAGGCGGTAGAGAAGAGCGACCGTGGTAACGTGAGCATTGAGCCGAACTTGACCTTATTTAATGGTCAACGTGCTCACTTACTTAATTTGGTCCAACAAGCGTATATTGCAGACTATGAAATTGTTGGTGATGCTTTTGACCCAACCATTGAAACATTATCTACAGGTACGGTATTAGATGTGCAAGCTATTGCATCAGCTGACCGCCGTTATGTTACGTTAACCTTACGTCCAACGAATGTGTTGTTGGAACAATTCCGTACCTTCACTTTAGGTAGTGCGGTAACAGCTTCAACTAGCGGTGTTAATAATAATAATGCGGTAGCAGGTGTCTTGCAGTATCCAATTAACGTACCGCAGACAGCTTTCCGTTCTACAGAAACAACGGTTACGCTTCCTGACGGTGGTAGTATGCTTATGGCTGGTTTGTCTGATGTGTCGAGTAGCCGATCTCATCAAGGTATTCCATTTTTGAGCCATATTCCATTTATTGGTCGCTTGTTTAGCACGAATGGTCGAAGCGAAGTGGAAAGCAAAACGATTATAACGGTTACAGCCAATATTATTCTCTTTGAAGAGCTTGAAGATCAGCTCTAAGATACAGCTTTCTTATACTAAGAATAACAAGAGCCGCTTCTTATGAAGCGGCTCTTGTTGTGTAGAGGAACATTTTTGTTATGCATGCCACGATTCAAGAATTCTTTTGATTTCTTGCATACGGAAGGGTTTGCTTATGGCCAAACATTTATGCTCGTTTACCAAATCTTGTATAGATGCTGTTTGAATATTTCCGCTGACAATCATGAAATGTTGCATAATACTCGGGTAATAGCTTGATATGTGATGAGCAAAAAGGCTTACCGTTCCATCATCGAGAGTTGCGTCAGAAATAATGCCACTGCAGCTATGTTCAGTGAGCCAATTCTGAGCTTCGGTAAAAGTGGTTAATATGGTATGCTTGATATCTATGTCTTCACAGAGGGATGAGAGAATTTCTGCAATCATTGGCTCATCATCTAGAATAAGGATGTGTTCACCATCATAAATTGGGTTTGATGGAGTCTGTACGTTGGCACTTCTATTGACGATGCAGTTGCCGGGAAGAATGAGCGTACAGCGTGTCCCAGTTGTTGTGTTTTCTGGATTATTTTCGTTACATGGTAGTGGTTCAATTGAAACCGTTGTTTGGAAGGGGCGTAAGGCAGATGCGACGAGAGATAAGCCAAGTCCATGGTGGCCACTTTTATGCTTGGTCACAAATGGTTTTGCGGCGCTGGGAGCAATTTTTTCATCAATTGGTATACCGTCATTATCTATAAAAAGATAGAGGCGGTCATTCTGTTGTTCACAGGAAATGTGTATAGTCTGCGCTTGGGCTTCTATAGCATTGGCTAAGATGTGTTCGCAGCAATTTCGAAAAGCCATCTCTCCAATTCGAATATTTGGTGTTTCACAATTCTGATGTATGGTTAGTGCACGTTTTTTGTATTTATCGCGTAAGGTATTACCTGCATCTTTTAAAATACGTAGAATATTAATAGTTTGTTCATGCTCATGTTCATTCATGGTAAAATTATTTAACCGATTGAGCAATTCTTTGCAGCGTTCTCCTTCGTCACGAATAATCGTAAAACAGCGTTGGAGTTCGCTGTCATTTAGGTATTTTCGTTGAAAGCGTTGTGCGTACCCCAACATGGCTGCAAGTGGGTTATTCAGCTCATGAGCAAGTCCAGATACCAACTGTGAAATGGTCGCTTGTGTCTCCAAATGGATATTATTTTGCTGTGTACGTAAAAGTTCGTGATTGGTTTCGATTAACTCTCTGGTGCGTTCATAAACTTGTTCTTCAAGTTGGTGATTAAATGTTTTGAGTTGTTCGTTACGTTGTTCTGCATCTGCTGTTAATAAAGCGTTATGTTGTCGTAGCCAAGCTGTTTGTGCACCTTGGCGAACAAGAACTCGCAAGTGTTGGTCATCCCATGGTTTTTCTAAAAATCCGTCTATGTGGCCAGTATTAATGGCGTTCATTGCAAAGTCGAGATCAGCTTCCCCAGAGAAAATAATACGAAAACAATAAGGGTTGGCATTGTGAATTATAGATAACACATCAAGACCTGTTTGTGTGTCTTGTAAGTTATGGTCGGCAATCGCTACATCGAGGTGGTATTCTTGGCTGATAGTTAATGCGTCGTGCGGAGTGTTTGCTTGATGAAGAACACAGTCTCCAGCATGGAGAGCACTTACGAGTGAACGCGTGACTTGTGATTCATCATCCAATAAAAGGATGTGCACTTTGGTGTTTAAAGGGGGAATCCGAGTGTCAGAGTCATTCATAAGAAGTTGCTTCCTTTACGAAGCTAAGTCACGTGGCCAGGCGCAAAAAGTAAGCGAATGAGCGTTATGATCTGAATTGAGGGAATTGTTCTCTAGTGATGGTTGAGAAACGCGTTCAAAATGGAAACGATTCGTTTCAAACACTGGAGTATCTTGATTGTGTGCGGTATGAGTTAGCCATTGGCAGACATCTTTTGGAAGTGCCTCACGTATCTCTGTACCAACGGTTGCTTGGGGAAAAGCATCACGTAATAGAGTATTGCTCATAGAGATATAGTTGTTGGTCACGGTGCACATCAATAAGGGCATATTATTAAATGTAGTGGCATGAGTCGTTGTATGGTTAGAGAGTATTTTAAAACGTTCAACGCCATGACGTACCATCATGCGAACTTCGTCATCATCCCAGGGTTTAGTAAGCATGCGAAAAGAAGATTGGGGTGTAACGTTTTCGCTGGCGGCATGACCGCTTAATAGAATACCAGTAGTCGCTGTTGATTTGTTAATAATCATTTTCAGAACCTGGTCACCCATGATGTGCGGCATATGGTAGTCGCTAATTACTACAGAAAAAATAATGCTGGTAGATAAAGGAATGGCTTCGCGTGGATCAGTGCAGGTGTGTATGCAGTAATCATCGCAAGCGAGTAGGCGATGAAGCGAACGTACCATAGGAGGTTCGTCGTCTATCAGTAGTATGGATGGAGCAGTCATGAGGCAGTGTTGAGAGAAAGAGTAAAAGTTGCTCCACCAAGTTCACCATGTCCTTGGCAGGAAATAGTTCCATTGTGCTTATGAGCAATATCAGAAACAATACCGAGCCCTAATCCGTTTCCTCCATTTTGTTCTTTGGTCGTGAAATGCCGATCAAAAATTGAATTGATGAGGTGTTCATCAATTCCACTACCGTTATCTGCAAAACAAATGTGTATGCCACCTGTTGCATGGTGCGCATAACTTGAAATACAGATATGGGTCGCACCGGCTTGAATGGCGTTATGAATAATATTGGTGCAGGCTTGAATAATATGAGCACGGACAAGTGAAAGGACCGGTATATGTCCTAATTGTTGATCCACTGTCACGCCGCGTTTTAATTTGTGTCCGAGTATCGTTAGGGCGCTGCGCACACAGTCATTGGCGTTGACAATTTCAGGTGTGTGGCCACTGCGGCCAAGAATTTTCAAATCGGCTACAATTGATTTGAGTTGTAGGGCTCCAGTATTGGTATCTTCTAAAAGAGAAGGTAAATCCTCTTTCATAAATTCCCATTGTGCTTGTTTTAGGAGCGTCTGCCACTGTTGTTGGTCAGCATCGGAAATGGTCGTATCTGTGTTGTTGAGTACTTGATTTGCATGTTCAACCAGTGTGACGAGTTGGTGAGCGTAGCGGCTCAGGCTATTAATATTGCTGGCAATATAGCCAATAGGGTTATTTAGCTCATGGGCAACGCCAGCAGTGAGGCTACCTAATAAAGAGAGTCGTTCTTCTCGGAATTGATCTGTTGGTTGGCTATCAGTGTTATTCTGATTCATAAGAATTGCTGCCCTTAGCTTTTTGTCAGGCTTACTTCAATAGTGAATTTTCCAAGTTCACTTAAGAAACTTAATACAATACACGGGGTGGATCGAGATTGCGAAGTGACGTAATTTCGTCCAACTACAATTTTAGGAAGACTCAGGTTAAAGGTGTAGCCTTTTTCGCTTAAACGGTTTTTGCTATCGCCAGCAATAATATTGATCAGTTCGCCAACACCATCAACAACGTCGGCATTAATA
Source organism: Planctomycetota bacterium (assembly GCA_016745075.1). Lineage (GTDB taxonomy): Bacteria > Planctomycetota > UBA11346 > UBA11346 > UBA11346 > JADGDD01. Next base: position 67,106 of record JADGDD010000007.1, read on the forward strand.
TCGTCATAGGCTTCACCTACAAATGAGCTGACCACATTAATGGCAGCCTGGGCAGGAAGATTGAGTACAACGGAGCCACTGGCTTCACCGCTGAGACCAATGATTCCGGTAATGCCGTACATTTCACTACCTTCGCCTTTTAAAGAAATGCGATCACGGGTCACCTCGGTGCTACACATGGTTGCAAAGGTGTTGACCGTCGCTTCTATGAAGGGGTTGATGTAGTCTACATGAAGTCCAGGCATCGTACGAAAGTATACTCGCAAGCTTAGGCAAACGCAAAGACCTTTTAGCTCTCTTCTTGCCTCTTCTTCTCGCTTAAGACGATGCAGATATGACAAGAGTGTTAGGAATTGAGAGCAGTTGTGACGAGTGTGCGGTAGCCGTGGTGGAGGATGGCCAGCGCCTAATTGCAGGGCGTATAGCCAGCTTGGCTGATGATTTTGCTGCATGGGGCGGAGTGGTGCCAGAATTAGCTGCTCGTGGGCATGTGGCCTCTTTGCCAACATTGATTGATGAAGTCTTGCGCGAACTGAACATGCAATGTGCTGACATAGACGTTATTGCTGTCAGTGCGTGGCCAGGCTTGATTGGCAGCCTGCACATTGGCGTTACTGCAGCGAAAATGTTGGCTGCTCGATTGAATAAACCACTGGTAGCCGTCGATCATATTCAAGCTCATTTGGCAGCGGTGCATTTAGACCATTCATCGATTACTTATCCAGCTATTGGCTTGGTGGCCTCAGGCGGGCATAGTCATTACTACTTGTGTCATGCGCCCGGAGATGTGAGCTGCATAGGTGGAACTATAGATGATGCAGCAGGAGAAGCTTTTGATAAAGCAGCGGCTGTTTTAGGTCTTGGGTATCCTGGTGGTCCATTGGTGGATGCTCGGGCTGCTCATGGTTCACCTCGAGCTGTGCCATTACCACGGCCATTTATTAAAGATGATACCATCCGCCTCAGTTTTGCAGGCCTCAAGACAGCTTTTCTCTACAAAATGAAAGGGCCTAAAGGCCTCGGAGTAGTTGAGCTTGATGAACAGGGTATAGATGATGCTTGTGCTTCATTTCAATCAGCTGTTGTTGATTGTTTAGTCGCCAAATTAGAATGTGCAGCTCAGCAGCACGGTGTCAGCTCACTCATTGTCGGTGGAGGTGTTGTTTGCAACAGCGGTCTCCGTCAGGCTTTAAGCGATTTGCCCTCACGGTATACCGTCGCTATGCCTGCTCCAGCAAACTGTGGAGACAATGCTGCAATGATAGCAGCTCTCGGCTATTTTCAGTGGCAACGTGGTGATCTTGCTGCCGCTGATCTCGCTCCTAAGCCAACAGGTAAGCGTTAGTATTAGCCTCCGCCAACAAAGGTAACGACTTCTACTACATCACCATTGTCTAGAACATGGTCACCATGCTGCGCACGACGTACAATATCTTTATTCACCTCAACGGCTACACGAGTGCCAGGAAGATTGAGGGTGGCGAGAAGATCTGTTACCGTACTGCCATCGTTGAGTTCTCGAGCCTCTCCGTTCATTGTAATTTGCATGGGCTTATTCTGTGGTCTTACTCGGCAACGCTAGTCCAAGTTCCTGAGCTTGTTCACAAACGAGGGGCAAGCCTTCGTCTATAATTGGTTGATAGTCAGCCGCTCGCTGTTTGCTCCAGAGGGCAACCAGCATATTGCGACGGAAGCGCTCGTAGCCAATGCGGCGTATCGGTCGGCCAGCAAACACTGTATCAAAAGAGTGCTGGGTTATGGCGAGTAGAGCGTGTTCGTCATCATTTCCGCAGAGACGTTCATCTCCCGCAGGCAGAGCGAAGCGGTTCCATGGGCAAACCTCTTGGCATATATCACAACCATACCACCAGCCATTAAATTTTTCAGCAAGCTCGCGGGGAATCACGCCATTATGCTCAATGGTCAAGTAAGAGATACAGCGAGTAGACAGAACACGTCCGTTTCCATTAGATGAAGAGAGTAGAGCTTTGGTTGGGCAACGTTGTATACAGTTCGTACAGCTGCCACAATGAGACTGGCGGACAGGACCAGAAAAGACTGGGAGTGGAGCAGTGGTTAGCAGACAGCCAATAAAGACAAAAGATCCATGTTGTGGATGAATAAGTAGCGCATTCTTACCTATCCAGCCTATGCCAGCCAACACAGCAAGTTGTCGTTCATTAACCGGTGCAGAATCTACAGTGGCACGATACTCGTAGCCTGCACAGAGGGTTGCACCTATCTGGGTCAATTTCTTGCGTAAAAGTTTATGATAGTCTTTTCCAGCGGCATAGCGGGCACGCTTTATATCATTGGAGTCTGCTTCTGGGGAATAGGGCAAAGCAACTAGTAGAATCCGTTGAAGATCTGGTAGTAAAAGGCTTGGCTGTAAGCGTATGTCCTGATGGCGAGCCAGCCATTCCATGTCTCCAACACCATCACTGAGTAGATTTTTTAAACCAGTATCAGGAAGTACGCCTGGATCGTCAATAACCGCAAGGCTCACAAGTCCATGTGCCGTGCATGTTTGGGCAATCGTTTCAGCGTTCATCACAGCGCTAATCTCTTGCTAGAGGTAAAAGAGCAAGCGTTAAGCAGGATGCCGTCCTGTTGCGCTTTTGGAGATGCCTTCAAAATGAGAGTATGACTTCAATTCCCATCACCTGTATTGTTGGCGCAACCGCTTCAGGAAAAACGGCCTTGGCTGTGCATATGGCTCAAGCACTTGATGCAGAAATTATTAGCGCAGATGCTTTAACAGTCTACCGCGGTATGGATATTGGAACAGCTAAGCCGACGGTAGAGGAACAAGCTGGTATCGTCCATCATTGTATGGATTGCTTAGAGCCAGAGGATGCCTGTGATGCTCAACGGTGGTATGATATGGCGAATGCTGCTATTGAAGATATTCATCAACGCGGGAAACGCATTATTGTTGCTGGTGGTACGCCACTCTACATGAAGCTGCTTTTAGAGGGAATAAGCGCAGGCCCACCTTCAGATGCTCACGTTCGTGATCGTCTGCAACAGGAATATGATGAGCAGGGAGGAGAAGCTCTCCTTGCTCGCCTTACCACAGTAGACCCCATTTATGCGTCAGAGCGTCATCCGAATGATGCACGTCGTATTATTCGTGGGTTAGAAGTTTATGAATTGTCAGGTAAGCCTTTCTCATCCTTTCATACAACAGACGGTAAACGCAGAGAGGAGCTTACGCCAACTTTGCTCGGTATTCGTCGTGAAAAAGAGCTGCTCCACCAGCGCATCAACCGTCGAGTGAAGGATATGTTTGAGGCTGGTTTAGTCCAAGAAGTGGCAGGGTTACGCGATCGTTTGTGTAAGCAGGCTTTGGCAGGTGTTGGCTATAAAGAGGTTGTTGGGTATTTGGATGGTGAATATGATCAAGACCATGCGATCTATTTGATTCAAAGAGCAACGCGAATGCTCGCAAAGCATCAATTGACATGGTATAGACGTTTCACCGATATTCATTGGCTGTAACGGCTTAGGCGGAACACTCACTTATTTTGTAGACCTAAATGAACTCTTGGCATGGGCGGCCAGCTTATTAGGGTCGGTGCCTCTCGTCAGAGTGAACCTTGTTCTGTGGGCACCGTTCACCTTGTAAGAGCAGCCGTCGTGCAAATGTACGACTAGAAAGTATGACGAAAATATACGACACAAACCTCGTATTTAGTAGGAGCATTATTATGCCGAAGACGTCCCCTCAAGCATCTCGTATGCGTCTTTTATCTCGCCGCTGTGCCTTGGTTCCAACGCTGCTTGCAAGCTTTGGAGTAAGTGCCTTTACCGCTCAGGCACAGGCAGCAGACGTGTCCGAAGTCGAGAAGGTAGAGTTCTTTAATTTAATTGAACAAGTCATCCGTCGAGAAATCCGGGTTACCGCAGATCGCTCTATAGAACGATTTGGCAAAGACTTTGCAGGTACCAGTGACCCGAAAACAAAAGCGTTACGATTATTGTATTATGAAGCATTCGCTGTTCAAATTGACGGATCAGAAGGTAAAATCAATGCCTTACGTAAAGAACTACAAGGTGCCTTTAAGTCTTTGTCTGATGCGGACAAGGCCTTAATTGGTGATATTGTTAACCCAGACTCGCAACGTCAGATTTTGAATTTTGTTAATCCGCTGTATTCAACGATTAACCCATACTTGCCGCCTGTTCGATTTACAGAAGAGCAAAAGGGTGAATTTGAAAAACGCCTCAGCATGTTGCTGGGTACTGCGGAGGCGCAAATCAAAGCTGCGCAGGCAGCAATAGATGCCTTTGAGCCAACGTTCTCAGACATACAAAATGGCGATGGTGGTAATCAAAAAGAACAAGATAAAGTATATTTTGAGGCAGTTCGATTACGTCTTGATTTAGTAAATGTATTCTACTTTACTCATAAAGTGTTACGAGAAGTTTTGATTCTCAAAAATCAACTGGGTATTGATGATAGTGCGGTAAAAGCATTTTTGGACACATATTCCAAACAATACTTCGAAAAATTTGATGAATGGGATTACTCCCTTGGCGAAGTGAATATGGACTATCGTCACCGTCAATTAGTGATGATTTTAGAATGTGGTCGTTTTCATAATATTGATATGGCAGCACCAGAAGATGTTGCTGGTTATGTGGATGACTTCATTGATCCATCAGTTGTTCAAGCTATTCCAAAAAAATATCAAGGTTATGTTCGTACTTTGCAAAAAACGATGATCGTTGATACCTTGTATTGGTACATGACCCTAGCGAGCACGACAGAAGATGCAGAGAAAAAGACAAAATTCTTAGATGAAGCCATAAAAATGTGGGACGCAGTTGCCGATGAGGTTGGTAAAGCAGTTGCTTCTCGTGATGCGCGGGAAAACCAAAATGCCGCCAAACAAATTATTGTAGCTGCACGTTTGTTCTTACTTGCAGGAAGAAATGATGAAGCCATTGCTGTTTTAAATCAGATCACTCGCCGCAAAGAACATGGGTGGGTACAAAATGCTAAAAAATGGCAGCAATATATTCTTATGGGGCCAAGTGATGGTGAAGGCACCGGTAGTGGTGGTGGCTGGGATGCGCCAGCAGAGCCAATGGCTCCTAGCGATGCTTTGCAGTTGATGAACACGTACCGTCTTGCTGTTCAAGAGACAGCGGATGAAGCCAAAGCCTACGAGTTTAAATTAAAAGGTGCAGCCGCTCTGCGTAGCGCAGTGCTTGCCCTGCAATCGCCAGCATACGCGGACGAGTTTGAAAAATACGGACCAGAAGTATTTCGTATGTATGGCTACATGATGCGTGAGCTTGGTTGGTTTGGTCATGCCTCTGCTGCTGTTCGTGGAGGTATGCAACAGGTTCACCCAATCTGGGTGAGTAAAAATAATCCATGGGGAAACCCAGAAGATGAAGAGTCCTTAGATAAACAAGGGAAGATGGCTAAACGTTTAGGCGGTGATCATACCTACAGTATTAGTAAGGTGAAAAAATACGATAGCAGTGAAGCTATTAAAAACTGGAACTCTTGGGCTCAGGAAATAAAAGGCGACTACGGGGATAACGAACGACCATATGTTGGGCCCATTATTGCAGCTCTGGAAGAAAAAGAATATGATAAAGCTTATAAACTTGCGGTTGGTTTCGAAAAAGAAGGTGAACAAGATAAGAGCCTAGAGGTGAGCGATACAATTTGGTTATATCGTGTTGGTAAAGTGTATTCGATGTATCTGAAGATGAATGAATTATCAAAATCAGATCGCAAAGAAAAAGAAGTCGCTGAGGTTTCTCAGATATTAATTGCTGATGTAAAAGCACTGAAAAAAATTATTGACCCAATTTTAGCGGTAGAGACAAGTGAGAACACCAAAACCGCAAAAGAAGCCGCAGGCCTTTGCTTAATGGTGGAAATATTCACTCTCCGTAAGCAGGAAAAATGGCAAGAAATCATGGGCTTACTCGGACCAGATTTCTGGGAAGTACCACCTGCTCAGAAAAAAGCTCAAATGGATATGGCTAAACAGCTTGCTACAGCCTGTTACAAACATCGCTTTTCCATTGTTAAAGATGCAAACAAGCGCAAAGATTTTAGCTTACTCGAAAAACATTGGCCGACCTATCGTTTTGCCTATGACACATTCTTGCAAGTGCGCGAAAAAAGCGGTTCAACCATGACTGGTACAGGTAAAACCATGGCCGCCTTGTTAAACCTTATCTCTGGCGATACCGGTAAATTCTTGGAAGGGAAAGATAAGGGCGAAGAACCATATGCCTCTATGCCACGTAAAGCGCTTGCAGATATATACCGTGAATCAACACAAGCTTATGTACCGCTTGTTATGGCGACTATGAGTGACGATGCAAACCCATTACAACTGGTCAAGATGGGTGATGATTTGTATGATGCGGGGGACTTTCCTGGCGCTGCTCGTATTTATGAACAATACATTGTAAAAGCGGAGGAACGTCCAGACGTTCAAGATTATCGTTCTGATTCTGCTGCTGTTGTGAGTGCTATGCAAAAAATAGCAATGGCGACTCGTGGTTCTTATCGCACATTCTGGACGGTACAAAAAGACGGTGATAAACGTATTGCTGGTATCACTGATTTATTAGTTGATGCTCCAGGGTTTATTGATGAGTACCGTAAACAAAATGGTATCAGTCGAAAGCTTAAAGAAGATAAAGTTGATTACGGCAAGGCCTACGTAGCATTGAAGAAATTTATTGCTCAGGTTGAAAAAGATAAGGTGAGCTTGGGAGCTAAAGGTAAAGAACTTTTAGCCGCTTTGGGTACGTTTAAAACCTTGGTAACACATCTCTTATCCATTGTAGACAAGCAAGAAAAATTAGTTGAAATTTATGATTCACTTGGCGAAGAAGAGAAGTTGGTTTCATTAACAGCGACTCTCATGCTTTACGATCCATTACGTCCACGTTATCAGTCTGCTTATGTAGATAGTGTGTTGCGTGGTGTGGATACCGCCAGCCCAGAGCAGGTTAAAGAAGCACGGATGGTTGCGGGTTCCATCCGCACAGCCTCAAAAACATCAGATGCTAAAACCTACTGGAAAGCAGTATGCCAAATTATTGAGTTAAGTTTATATCTTAACGATATGAAGAGTATTAACCAAATTTTACGCAATCATAAAATTAATGCGAATAACCCAACCTTGGATCTCTGTGAAGACCCAACTCAGGAGCCGCGTGTTGCTCGCTACCCAGCAGATGCAAAAATATGGAAACGTTATATTGAAATATATAGCAAGCCAGGCGTGGCAGAAAAAGCACCATTTACTATAGAAACAGATGAACAAGGTAATACGGTGGCTCATAAAGCAGGAGCCGCGAAAAAAGAAACTCAACCTCAAGCGAAACCTGCCCCAGAAGCAACAGTAGAAGGAGACAAATAATGCGTTTACAGACAGTGCTTGTAAGTTGTGCGGCCCTCCTTTTTATGGTAGTAGCCAGTGCAGAAGCAGCGGTGGAAAGATTTACTGCGATTGAAGCGGTTATTCACCTTAAAAATGGTAAGATGCAAAATGGTTTTGTTGAATTCGAAAGCCTTACAAAGGTGAAGTATGGATTAACTGCCAAACAAATGGTGGATACCAACAGAGACCAAATTGCCTATATAGATTATTCTGATTCGTATTTAAAAAGTACAGCATATTCTCGCGGTGTTGGTCTAAAATCTCGTAAAAAATATGATGAGGCTATCAAGACTCTTTCTGAGGGTTTTAAAGATCGTTATCAATGTGTTCGTGAAAAATGTTATTTAGAAGTGGCAGATTGTTACGTCGCTAAAGGTGACTACACAAAGGCTATTGAAACTTTGAATACTTGTATCGCGGCTCTAGCAACATGGCCATATTTGGCAGATATATATGATAATAAAGGTGACTACCATATTGCTGCTGAAGATTTAGACGGTGCAGAGAAAACGTATCAAGCTCTTGGCAAACGTCGTAAGGATTTTGGTAAAGTAGCAACGAGTGCGAGTCTCTTAGGACTTGCTAAGGTTGCAGAAAAACGTGGTAATTCTGCCAAGGCCGTGGAGTTACTTGCCAAAGCTTTTGAGGGTGTCACTGCTGATGCCGCTCCTGTGCTGTATGGTAAAATAGGTCTACGTTTAGGGAAAGCGCATGTCCAAGCGGGCGACGCTAATGCTGCTTTATCTGTCTATGAAAAAATTGTTTTCACGCCAGTTGGCCCAGATAACCAGTCTGGTTTACATATTGCTATTGCTGATATTTATGCTGAGCAAAATAAATTAGTGGAAGCTTGTGATGAAGCTATTCTTGGAGCGATGGTTCCTGATGCTTCTAGTAAGGCACGTGATGCTGCGGTTAAACGAGCGCGTGCTTTGTCAAATAAGCTGAATAAGGATGACGCTGTTGATGGTGAAGTTCGTTTGGCTTATCGTATGGCTGTGAAGAAACTTTAGAGAGCAGGGAAGGGTTAGATCATGAAACAATTACTCAAACAAACGAGCATTTTTATCCTCCTATTTACTGCGCTGCTTGGTGTTAGTACGACCGTACATGCAGCTCAAGGTGAGCACGACATTGTTGTGAAAAAAGACGGCAAACATATTAAATGTTTTGTTCAGGAAGAGGGTTTTAAGAATTTAACTTATAAAGTGACCAAGAGCCAGAAAGACCCATCAACGGTTCGTATGAATGATGTGGTTGAGATTCGCTATAGCGGTATGGATACTGGTTATTGGCAACGTGCTATGCGTGCTTTAGAGCGTGGCCAATGGGAAGGCGCGGCAGGCAGTTTTTTAAACGTATACAAAAGCCGTGACCAAAAGAAATGGCGTGGCGCTTATGGTCTTTTCGGTTTGTCAGCAGGTTTGGAAGAGCTTGGTGAATATGAAAAAGCCGCGAAATTTTTTGGGAAACTTGCCACTGATGAAGATATGGCAGGCCACCGCCTCGTCTTTAATGCCTTGTATCGTCAAGGCATTTGCCTTGCTCGTGCAGGGAAAGGTGATGAAGCACGAGCGGTTGCTAAAACAGTAGAAGCACGCCGTTCTGATTTTGGTAGTGCGGCTACAGGTCGTGCTGCCGCAATTGTGGCTGTTGTAGATATTACTTCTGGTAAAGGGGACCGTGTTAATACACGTAAAGTGCGATTTAGCTACAAGCCAGAAGAAAAAATGTTATTTGCCGAAAAAGACATGTGGTTGCATTGGCAACGTTTGTGGGGCAGTGTGCTGGAAGATGCCAAGTCTTGGGATAAAGCTATCAAACACTACAAAAAAACTCAAGAGGTGTTGGGTGGCAATTTAAAAATGAGTATTCCTTTATCGGTAAAACTTGCTCGCTGTTTTCAAGAAAAAGGAGATAAAGAAAGTGCTATGTTGCATTGCATCAATGCAGATACGCTTCCATTTGCAACCGATGCAGAACTTGCCTATGCACGTTTTACAGGTGCAGCGATTTTGTTGGAACTTTCAGCTGCTAAACTTGCAGATACAAAAGATACGGAAAAAGTAGCATATGGTGAATCACAAAAAGAACAGGCACGCTGGATGTTACAAGCCGTTGTTAATACTAAGGACGAAAAATACGCTGCTCAAGCAGCTGAATTACTGGCTACTATTAAATAGTTTTAGATAAAGAACACACTGCCAATACGTAAATCTGTAGCTCCTTCTTGAATAGCAATATCATAATCCCCGCTCATCCCCATGGATAGGCGGGGTAATTTATGGGCTTCCGCCAGCATTCTTGTTTGAGCGAAGTACTTATGGATAGCAGAGTCTCCGACCTCAGCTCGTTTCGGTGCCATGCACATTAATCCGCAAACATCTATCGCAGTATATTGCTGTGCTTGTTCAAGAAAAAACGATAATTCTTCGGCTTGAATACCATCTTTTTGTGTTTCTCCAGATGTATTGACTTGGATAAAGACCTGCATGCGTTTATTCAGTTCTGTACAGAGCGAGTTAATAGTTCGGAGGTGTTTCAGAGAAGCGAGACTGTGGATGCACTCCACGTGTGGAACAATAGATTTGATTTGTCGGCTTTGTAGACGACCGATAAAATGAAAAGAGCTGTTTGCTGGGGCTTGCGCAGCCATCATTTGTAAATGTTCGATTCTATTCTCACCAAAAGTACAGAGGCCGTGTTTGTGTAGTGGTCTTAATACTTCAGGTTCTTGAGTTTTGGTGACGGCAACGGTGTGTATTTCTAAAGCTGAACGATTACAATCGTTGGCAACTGTTTGAATGCGAATAATGGTTTGCTCTATATCTGGATGAATCATGGAGACTGCTTAATGCTTTCGTAATTGCCATAATTGTACTTCGCTAAGTTGCTGAGCATGGTTGCAGCATCAGGAATCATAAAACCAAGTGCATTGATGCGTGCTGGTGATTGTTTATTGTGATTGAGTTCAGTAATCTTTTGAGCGATTAGATGTGGGGCTTGTATGGAGCCAGTGCTCGGAACACCGTCTGTTAAGAAATAAATCAATTCTACCTTCCATTGATTGAGGGCTGTTATGAGGCCATCATACGTGTTGGTAAAACCGACTGGTGTGGTTTGCATGAGTTCACGATAGAGTTTTATTTTATTGCGCCATGAGGCGCGAACAGGGCCTTGGCTCCACTCGGTGACAAGTGTCTCAAAGAAGATGACATTAAACAAGGTTTCTGACTCTAGTGCGCGAACGCTATCCCATAACATAACGCGGGCATTCAGCCATTTTCGTTGTTCAGTCATAGACTGTGAAATGTCGAGTAGGTAAACAACGCTTTCTGTTGATTCACTGAAATTATAAAAAGCCGCTTTTGCTTGTGTGTTGCGAGGGATTGTTTGTAAGGGTAGCTTGTCTTTTTGTTTATCTGCATGCTGCTCGTACCAAAGAACGGCATCTTTTTGTTCGTTGATGTGTTGATTGCCGGTCATTTGCCGTAGAATATTTACAAGGACTTGTGATTTTTCACCATCTTTGTCGGTCATCCTTTTCACAATGGGCTGATAGGCTTTACTACTGCCGATAAAGGCGAGCGCACTTGCTGCTGTATAACGAACTCCCCAATCTTTGTCACCATTTAAAATGTTGATTAAGATCTTTTCACATTCTTCGTGGTCGTCATTTTTGGTAGTTGGTGCGGTGTGCCCCATGAGTTCACAGAGAGCGGCCCGTACTTCCCAGTTTTTATCAGAGAGACAAAGACGTATGAGTTTTTTGTCTGGTGGCACTCCTAAATAATCTAGCGCTAACAAGGCGTTAATACGCATGCTCGGAGTCTTCGCTGTTTGTATTTGCCGGATCATGGTGTCGGCTGTGTTGTACGATGGCCTGTTCGCAAGCTCTTCAGAAGCAAGAATGACGACCTCTTCAGAAGTCGATTCACAGGCTCGAACGAGCAGTGCTGTGCTTTCTTTTGATTGTATGCCTATGAGTGTGGTGATGGTTTCTAGACGTACACGAGGGTCTTCATCTTTAAGCAAGGTAGAAAGAATGGCGAGTATTTTTTTGCCAACCGAGTCTTTATCGCCGGGAAATGTAAATTCTCGGAGAGCTTCTGCTACAGTGTAGCGAAGTATAGGGTCTTTGCTTTTTGCAAAATAGGTTAGTGCGGAAATTGATTTTTCACCATAGAGCCGAGATTTGAGTAAAAGTAATGATGCTTCAATAAAAGGGTCTTCGCTTTTTTTGATGCGCTTTAAGGCTTTGCTTGTTTTCTTCTCATCTTGAATGAGGAGGCCGTTGATAGCAGCATCCCGAACAATCCAACGGGAGTGGGTGACGGCTTTCAAGAGCATCTTGAGGGCATTTGGTCCTACAAAATCATCAAGTTGGTCCCGGTATTCATTAATGACCGCTAGCTTTTTACTTTTAAACAATTTTTTCAGAATATAGGTTGCTTCAGCCTCTTTGACATCTACACGTTCAGAAACGGGTATGTCCACCTGTTCTGGAACAACAGGTTTTGGATCAGAATTTTCATTTTCAACAGCAGGGCAGAACATGCAGCAACAGAGTAGGTAAGGAAGTGCATAGCGTAAGGTCGTCATAAGGGCTCCATCTTTATATATACACTTTTTGTTCACAAATGTATGCATGTACCTGAGCATCAACTAGTTCAGTAATATCTTGTTGAGTGGCAATGCGCTCACGAATGAGAGAGGATGAAATGCTCGGCAGGGCAGCGGGGCTGGCATCATAGCCACCGCGTGGAACAGCGATGACCGAAATGAGTGTAGCGAGTTCTTCGCCACGATACCATGTGGTGAGTGATTCTTGGGTATCGGTGCCGCCAATAAGAGAAAAACGGTGGTGTGGGTACTGAGATTTGAGATTGTGAATCAGGTCCCATGTGTAACCAGTGCTATTGGTACGTTCATCATCACGAACATGAATGTGTTCTATGCCTGCAAATGCGAGCCGACACATTGCTAAACGGTGTTCTGCATCAATCAGTTGTTTGTGGAGGGGGTGTGAGAAGCTGGGAAGCACCCAGATCTCATCAGGTTGAGCCGTTTTTAAGGCGTAAAGGGCGGCAAAGATATGGCCGATATGTGGAGGGTTAAAACTGCCACCAAATAAAGCTACATGCATGACAGCAAGACTAAGTGCCTCTTACAGTGCTGCAATAAGCGACTCAAAAACTACTCGCATTACTCGGCTTGCCTGTAGACTGCGCCCTATACAGCGCTTATGTTGATGCGTTTGGCCGAGGCGACAATCGCTGAGTCGATAAGAGTCGGGGCAAGCAAAGGGTTTGCAAAAAATTGAAGGAGTAATGGTGTCCGAAGAAAATACTGGTAATACGTTTACGGGAAGTGTTGCGCGTTTTGATAGTCGTCGTGGATATGGTTTTTTATCACCAGACGATGGTGGCGAAGATGTCTTTGTTCATCAGAACAATATTGTCATGGAAGGTTTTCGCTTTTTGAACCCAGGTGAAAAAGTTCGCTTTGGAGTTGAAGAAGGTGAGCGTGGACGGAAAGCCCTCGCTGTTTCTTTGCTTGAACCGCGCCCAGAGCGTGAGCAACGAGCAGGGGAAGAGGCGCGTGACCAACAGGCTAGCCGTCATCATGGACATGGAAATGACGAGGAACCGAGTGCGAGTGCAGGCAGTAGTCGCCGTTCTTCTCAACGTCGTAGCAGTGGTCGCCATCAAAGTAACCGCCGTGAACAGAGCCAAGTAGAATCGGTCGATGTGAGTGAACTGGAACGTAAGTTCGATAAATTGTCTCGTCGTCATGAGCGTCTCTTAAACCTCTTGGTAGAAAAAGAGATTCTTGCTCCAGGAGAAATTGATGAATTACCAGGCTTGGAAGAAGTAACCGGTTGTGCTGTAGATATTATGACCCCAGAGTTCTTGAGCGAACAAGAAACAGAAGAAGCGGCTGAATAGTTTTTTCAGTACTCAATTCTAGTTTTAACCTTTGTGTCCGCACTTGTTGTGTCAATAACTGGGCTTGAGCAGGTTCATTCTCGCTGTATGAACCGTGCATGTCTACTCAAGTTGTAATTCTAGGGGCTTCTGGCGATCTGACTGCTCGTAAGCTCGTTCCAGGTTTGTTTAACGCATGGCGACAGGGCTTTTTCCCAGAAAGTATCCAATTGGTGGGGGTTGCTCGCCGCCCGTGGAATGATGAAGATTTTCGTGCACATTTGGCAGAATATGTTCCCGCTTCTATTAAAGAAAAGCCAGAATGGGCCAATTGGCTTGGTGCGGTTCAGTATATTCAAACACACCTTGATAGCGAAGAAGACTTTAAGAACCTCAAAAATGGCCTAGAAGAGCTTGGTGGTGCTGTTTCACGGCGTATTTTCTATCTCGCCATCAAGCCAGACTTATTTAAGCCGAGTGTAGCGGGCTTGTCATGTGTCGGTTTACTTGCACAAGATGAAGAGCATCGTGTGCGAGTGGTGGTGGAAAAACCATTTGGCAAAGATTTGGCAAGTGCCCAGCAACTCAACCGAGATTTATTAACGTATCTCAGTGAAGATCAGCTCTATCGTATAGACCATTACCTCGGTAAAGAAACCGTGCAAAACATATTGGCATTCCGTTTCCGTAACGCTTTCTTTGAACCGCTCTGGAATCAGAAATATGTTGAGTTGGTGCAAATAACTGTGGCCGAAGAGGTTGGTATGGAAGGTGGACGGGGTGGCTATTATGACACCTCTGGGGCCATCCGTGATATGATGCAAAACCATGTCTTGCAGTTACTTGCATTGGTTGGCATGGAAGCTCCAGCTAGTTTGGATGCAGAAGCCATCCGTAATGAAAAAGTAAAGGTCTTAGAAAGCTTACGCCCGCCAGAAGAAGTGCACATGGAAACACCGCACATTGTTCGCGGCCAGTACCAAGGATACAAAGAGTCCAGTGGTGTGAATCCAGCATCGGAAACTGAAACCTTCATGGCTGTTCGCACCTATATCGATAATTGGCGTTGGGGTGGTGTACCATTTTTGATTCGTACCGGTAAATGTTTGCCAAAGCGTTTTACCAGTATCACGATTCAGTTCCATATGCCGCCGCACCATCTCTTTGGCAATTGGGACGAATGTCACCTACGCCCAAATTCCATTACTTTGCGCATTCAGCCAAACGAAGGCATAGACATGACCTTTGATGTGAAGAAGCCGGGGCCCGGCGTTGATATGCATCCAACTAAAATGGAATTTGATTACGACGACGAATTTGACGAGCCAGTAGCTGAAGCCTACCAGCGTTTACTACAAGATGTGATCACAGGTGATCAAAGCCTCTTCATCCGTACAGATGAAGTTGAGGCAGCATGGCGCTGGGCAGACAGCTTGCGTCGCGCCATGGCAGAAACTCCTGTTCACGAATATGAACCCAACACTTGGGGCCCAGACGCATCTTCTGAGCTCTACGGTGAATGCGAAGGCCGCTGGACACGCGGCTAAGTATAACGGAGCTTTAAGTACCAACCAAGTCTGGCAATGAATAGCGCAGTAACTCCAACTAGTCTCTAAGGAAAGCCACTCCAGTAAAAAGCGCCTGTGGCGCAGGAGTAGCGAATCAGAAACCAGTCACGTAGTGAATTGCTTTGCAATTTGGCGTAAGCCAACTGGTTTTTGAGGGAAGCCATTCCAATAAAAAGCGCCCGCGGCGCAGGAGTAGCGCGTCAGAAACCAGTCACGTAGTGAATTGCTTTGCAATTTGGCGTAAGCCAACTGGTTTTTGAGGGAAGCCACTCCAATAAAAAGTGTATGAGCCGCGCGTTGGTGGTCTGAACGGGGAAGCTTGCCTGTTTTAGCGTTTACGGGTAGAGTTCGGGACCCGAAGGAGGATTTCATGGCTGATCTCATGGACGCAAACGAAGCAAAGGCAATCCTTGGCTGCGATGATGCGATGCTCAATGACTACGTGAATAGCGGTCAATTACGTGCTCAAAGCGTAGATGGCCAGTTAAAAGTGAATGCTGATGATGTACAGGCACTGGTGTCTGGCCTCGAAAGCGATGATGGCACCATTATCCTCTCTGGTGATAGCGAAGACCTCAGTATCGATCTTGATGATGTTGGTGGCAGTGGTGAGCTCTTTGATGATACCGCCGCTACTATGATGGGCGATGACGATGCAGGCATTACTTTCTCTGAAAGTGACAGCTTGGAAGTTGTGAGTTTTGAAGACGGAAATACCCAAGAGTTGTCATTTGATGATGTGAATGATGAAAGTGCTCCAACAGAAGGTTTGACCTTCACCGAGAGCAATACCGCTGTTATGACGACTTTCGATGAAACGATGATTGATGAAACAATGATCGACCAAACGGTTGGTGATTTGGATAGCATTGAATACGATGAAGATGAGAGCAGCAATACTGGTGGTAGCCGTCGTTCTTCTGCCCGTCATAGCGTTCATAGTCAACGTTATGTACCAACTGAAGAAAAAGAATTACATGTTGCCTTTCCAATTATTATTGGCCTTACGGTGTTTATCATGGCCCTTGGTGTTGTACCATATTTCTTCTTGGCTATGGGCCCAGTTGATGGCGCAGAATACCGTACTGGCGAACAAAAATATGGCAGTGATGACGGAGGTATTCTGACAGACCTTGCCGCAAATATTGCTGGTTTCTCTGTTGAGCCAAACCCAGAGCAACACAAGAAAAACCACAGTGATTCTCCATTTATCAAAAACCCAGATAAGACTGCAAAATGGCGTTATGATCAATTCCTTGATGGTGCAGATAAAACCTTGGAAACTCGTTTGGATGAAATGCACATCGATGCGATTGAAACCAACGACAATGGTGAGCCAACCAGTGCGACTGCCAATAACAGAGAAGGCAACCCAATGGCAACCTATAGCGTAACCCCACGTAACGTAGATGTATCTGAAGGTAATAACGATACACGTTATGAATTGAAACGACGCTAAATATATACAAAAGAGAGTATAAAAAAGCCCTATCAGAAAATATCTGATAGGGCTTTTTTATGTTGTACAGATTGGGGTTATTCTAGGAAATACCGTATGCTTGTAATAAATTTGTAGCTGCCTGTGTTGCTGTGAGTGTACCATCACGTAAAGAGTGATTGATTGTAGAGAGTTGTGTGGTCACGTCTGGATGTGTTTCAAAATGATGGGTGAGTGTATCATGAATAAGAGCCCACATCCACCGTTCTTGCTGACTTGCACGCCGTTGCTGTAGTTGCCCGTTGGCGTCCATGGCATCGCGATGTTTGCAAACATTTTCCCATACGTGTTCAATGCCAGGTTCGGCTACAGCGCTACAGGTTACGACCGGTACATCCCAATGGGTATGACCACTATTCATAATATGCAGGGCATTTCTGTATTGAGTTGCTGCAAGCTCTGCGGCAGTAGCATTATTACCATCGGCTTTATTGACGGCGAGAATGTCAGCGACTTCTAAAAGGCCTCGTTTGATCCCTTGCAATTCATCGCCAGCACCAGGTAGCATGAGCACTAAAAAACTGTCCACCATATCAGCGACAACGGTTTCACTTTGGCCAACACCAACCGTTTCGATAATAATAACATCATAGCCAGCTGCTTCACAGAGCAGCATGCTTTCACGCGTCTTCGCAGCAACGCCACCAAGTGTACATGATGATGGTGATGGTCGTACAAAAGCATTTTCTTGAGTTGATAAATTTTGCATCCTCGTTTTATCGCCAAGAATACTGCCACCAGTACGTGCACTTGATGGATCAATGGCCAGTACCGCTGGTTTATGGTGACTATTGACTAATTGCATACCAAGCGTTTCGATAAAGGTACTTTTACCAACACCGGGAACCCCAGAAATACCAAGGCGTGTTGCTTTGCCTGTAAACGGTAGGATTTCCCGAATAATATGCTGCGCAAGTTGTTGATGTTTTGGGCTATTACTTTCAATTAAAGTAATAGCCCTTGCTAAAATAGCTCGGTTCCCCGAACGAATGCCGGCAACAAAATCTTCAAGTGGTAATAACCGAGACATAAAAAACCTAATTGGAGCTTTAAAGGAAATCCTTTTAAAGTTCTCAATTCTCCTTACGCTACTGGTTCACAGAAATGTTCGGTAAGTTTACTTATTAAGTCTTTAGCCGCGGTAGTGATGATGGTGCCTGGTGGATAGATAGCAGCAGCACCATTATCGAGTAATTCTTGGAAGTCGTCTGGTGGAATAACTCCACCAACAACAACAAGGATATCTTTGCGTCCACGTTTGGCGAGTTCATCTCGCAATTGTGGAACAAGTGTCAGGTGTCCGGCTGCAAGACTGGATACACCAACGACATGCACGTCATTATCGACTGCTTGTTGGGCGGTTTCTTCCGGTGTTTGGAAGAGGGGGCCAACATCTACATCAAAGCCCATATCCGCATATGCGGTAGAGACTACTTTTTGTCCGCGGTCATGTCCATCTTGTCCCATTTTGGCGATAAGAATACGTGGGCGGCGACCTTCTTCTTCACTGAAAGTATCAACGGCTTTACGAACCTCATTTAAGGCAGATGCATCTTCGCCTGCCTCTGCCGCATACACGCGAGAAATAGTTTGGATGGTTGCTTGATGACGATCGTAGATTTTCTCAAGAGCCATGCTTATTTCTCCAACAGTTGCTCGCGCCCGCGCTGCTTGTACAGCAAGATCGAGTAGGTTCCCCGTTTTATTTTGTGCAGCGTCAGTAAGTGCATTGAGCGCATTTTCAACGGCAGCATTATCTCGATTTTCTTTCAGGTGTTTCAGGCGATTAATTTGTGCGACACGAACAGCACTATTATCAACTTTTAACACTTCGAGTGGTGGCTCGTTATCTAGTACATATTTATTAACACCAACAACGGTTTGTTTGCCACTATCAATTCGTGCTTGGGTACGGGCCGAAGCTTCCTCAATGCGAAGTTTTGGAATACCAGCTTCAATAGCTTTGGCCATACCGCCAAGTTTCTCAACTTCTTCAATATGGGCCCATGCTTTTTGTACTAATTCATCGGTTAATGTTTCAACATAGGCAGAACCATACCATGGATCTGCAACACGACAGGTGCCACTTTCTTGTTGTAGGAATAGCTGCGTATTCCTGGCAATGCGAGCAGAAAAGTCCGTTGGTAAGGCAAGCGCTTCATCAAGTGCATTTGTATGTAAACTTTGCGTATGGCCTTGAGTGGCAGCCATCGCTTCAATAGATGTACGAACAACATTATTATAGACATCTTGTGCCGTTAATGACCAGCCAGAAGTTTGTGAGTGGGTGCGCAAACTCATGCTCTTATTGTTTTTGGCACCAAATGATTTAATTATTTTTGCCCATAAAACACGGCCCGCGCGCATTTTGGCAACTTCCATAAAGAAGTTCATACCAACTGCCCAGAAGAATGACAAGCGTGGTGCAAAGGCATCCACATCTAGACCAGCTTCCATACCACTGCGGATATATTCCATTCCGTCAGCAAGGGTGTATGCTAATTCTAAATCAGCAGTAGCCCCAGCTTCTTGCATATGATAGCCACTAATACTAATACTATTAAACTTCGGCATATTTTGTGAAGTGTAAGCAAAAATATCAGAAATAATTCTCATAGACGGTGCCGGTGGATAAATATACGTATTACGGACCATGAATTCTTTAAGAATATCATTTTGAATAGTACCAGCAAGTTTTTCTGGACTGACGCCTTGTTCTTCTGCGGCAATAATATAGAGCGCCATAATTGGCAGAACAGCACCATTCATAGTCATGGAAACGGACATTTTATCTAGCGGAATACCATCAAATAAGATACGCATGTCTTCAATAGAATCGATGGCAACCCCAGCCATACCAACATCGCCAAGCACACGTGGATGGTCGCTGTCGTAGCCACGATGGGTGGCAAGGTCAAAAGCAATAGATAACCCTTTTTGTCCTGCTGCAAGATTCCGGCGATAAAATGCATTGGATTCCTCAGCAGTAGAAAAACCAGCGTATTGGCGAACGGTCCAAGGTCGTAGTGCGTACATGGTGCTATAAGGCCCACGTAAGAACGGAGGTAAACCTGGGTAAACGCCTTTCATATGTTCTGCATCAGGGGTATGGGTATAACGGTTTTGAACGGTGATGCCTTCTGGTGTTAACCAAGGGTCCGTCGCATTATCTGTGTGTGGTGCAGCAACAGGTGGATTGAAAGGGAGGGTACTAAAATCTGGGAGGCTCATGCTGATACTCCTTCCTGTGTATGAAGGTCTTGAAGGATATCTAAAATATTACTGCCAAGATAGAGGAAGGTATCTGCACCAGCCGCAGTCCATGCTTCTTGTTGATCTGGTTTTGGTCGACCAGCAACAAGTATTTTTGTTGCTCCAGCTTGTTTCAAAGCAGAAAGAATAGGTTCCATTTGTTCGGCATAACATTTGTCGGACGAGCACACAATAGCGACCTTTGCGCCGCTTGCAGAGAAACCGACGGCAGCAGCGTCACCACTGGCATAGCCATGTTCGGCAAGACTTTCTACACCACCAGCTGATAACACATTTTGGCACCAGGTTGATCTTGTATTATAGACAGCGAGTGGACCAATATTTGCAAAGAAGACTTGTGGGCGTTTCCCCGTTTTTTCTTGATGAGCATCGCTGGCTTTACGAAGCGTTTCATATTCTAAAGCGAACGGACGTTTTTGTAATGGAGTAATCGTGCATTTGGGATCAGTAATAGGACAAGGTGTTTGTCGTTGATCACGTTTTGGCAGTGCTTCTTCTAAATTAGGAAATTCACTAATACCGGTAATTGGCATTTTTCGTTTAGCACTATCAATGGCTCGTTGTTCGGCAATTGCAGCAACCTCTTCGATTAAGCTCCCATCGGTGATAACTGAAATGATACCGCCACGTTTTTCAATATCTTGGAAGAATGCCCAAGCTTGTTCGGCAAGTGTTGCAGTCATTTCTTCTATATAGACGCAGCCAGAAGCAGGGTCGGCTACAGAATTCAAATGTGATTCTTCTTGTAGGATAATTTGGGTATTCCGAGCGGTGCGTAAACCAAGTTGGTCTGGTACGCCAAGCTGTTTATCAAATGGGGAGGTGGTAATAAGGTCAGCGCCACCGACAGCAGCAGCAAAGGTACCAACCGTACCGCGTAGCATATTCACCCATGGATCATAAGTAGTCCATTGTCTGTCTGCACTATGGCCATGAATACAGGCTGTCCCGCTGATTCCAGCATGAGTGAGGAGACTTTCCCAGAGTTGACGAGCTGCACGGAATTTTGCGATTTCTAGAAATTGGTCGGTGCCAACACTCAGGTGGAGCACCATTTGTGCGGCAGCATCAGGTAGCGCCACTCCAGCTTTTTCGAGTGTACGGAGGTAGGTCAGCCCAGTAGAGAGTATAATGGCTAATTCTTGTGCGGCATGAGCACCAGCATCTACCCATGGTAGGGCACTTACGCCAATAGCTTTACCTTGTGGTCGTTGTGCTATAGATATTTTCATGTGTGTTGTAAAAGCCTCGAGGCTTTCATCGAGACCTAATTCAAGGGCTGCATTTTCAGCTAACTCAGCCAGTGGGTCTGTGTTGGCGTAGAGAGCAACATCTGCTGGGTTTAGGCCACGTGCAGTGATTATCTCATGAAAGTAGCCCATGATGATAGCTGTTTTACCTTGAGCATCCAAGACTAGTGGAGTCATTTCTAGATAGACACCAGTGAGTAGAGTCTCAAGGTCTGCTCGTGAATTGATAACGATACCAGCATGGTTTGGACTAGCAATTCTCAGTAAAGGTGCGGTTACGCCGCGCTCAAGACTATTTAATAACACAAGGTTGGCTGCTTTTGGGTCAGCTTCCTCAACCGCTTGGCTGATCAACCAGCCAGCACTTGCATTTACGGGTTCAGCCTTGTCGCTTTTCGTATAGAGTGGCTGAACGCCAATGCCTTCGTAAAGTTTTTTGACTAAACGTTTTTCAAAGGGTGCGCCCTTAAGGTCTTTCTCAACCGCGCTGAGCCATTCATCATGTGAAGGAAGGGGGAAGTCGGCCAATAGGGCCGGTTTACCAGTGCTCATCTATGTCTCCTGATGTCACGAGTCAGTATCCTTAGCCCTTGCTCTACTATCAACCTGAAACATAGGTTTTTCATTATTAATGCATTTACGCTATCGATGATGGTGCAAGAATCTCATGTCTGAGATTAAAATGTATTCTTTACTTTTTTTCAAGTACTGCATGAAATTTAAAAGCAATCCAGTGTAAACTCTTTTTGGGACCTCATTTGTTATGGTAAATGGTTGTGAGTGTGACACGGAGAGATGTGTCTGATTGGAAGTTTTTCATCTGTAGACCAGATAATAGAGAATGAGTGCGATTTGGTTGATTCCATATAAGTATTGAATTTATAATGGTTTACAATTTTATTTCGATTATTTTCTTTGTGGAGGAGGAGCTGGTATAGATTGCTCAGTAGGCAAGGCATGTCTCTCTAAGTCACTAATACTAGAGAAGTTGCGAAGATCAGGTTCTAGCAAACTTTGTCATAGCTTGACGATAGGGCGTAACTTCGATTTAATGAATTTTGAAAGAGACAGGGGCAAATGTATGTGCATTGATCGAATTGTAGGGGTATCGTATCTTGTCACTCCCGTACCTGCCCTTTCCTGCTTATATGGGTGTGTTTTTCCTACACAGGCAACGCTTTTGCCTGTAAATGCTTTATTAAGAGATGTCAGATGAGCAGCGTTTTTTCCTGTATGATTTCTCTGCTTTGTGTCGTAGTTTGTGATGCGGTTGAATTCCCTGTGGCGGTGACCTATGACCAAGGAGCATTGTCGATATCAATGGCTATTGATGAAAATAACCAAGATACTTTTTTGTGTAGCTTCTCATCACCTGCGTTTGATGTGAATAAAATCAAGCGGGCAAATCTTTTTATTATTCAGAAGGTTGGCAATAATGGTGAACTTTCGTTGCCTGTGGTATCAACGCTGTTGCTTGAGGCTCAGTTTCTAAGAGTTGTTATAGTAGAAGATGATAAGATTTTAGATTTTTCACAACCCATTTTTATTCCTTCCAAGGTTCGCTTTGAGCAAGGTGTTCAGCCAGTGTATTTAGGTGGTTTCGGGTTCTCTTTTGTTCGCCCGAGCTATCACCAGGCAATCCATGATCTCCGCTTAAAACATGAACATTACAAGGACATGGAAGTCTCTCAGGCAGATATGAGGAAACTTCTTCAGCGACAAAAAACATTACGACAACGAAGAAAAATCTTATTGCAGCGTCTCGTTGAATTAAGTGATGATAAAAAATGATGCGGTTTCTGTTGATCATCTGTTGTTTGACTCTCTCTGGAGCACCTCTGTATGCGCATGAGGCGGCATACGTTGGTTTTAGCGGTGGTCTTTTGCACCCTATCTTGGGGGTGGATCATTTACTTGCTATGCTGAGCGTTGGGATTGTGAGTGCACAAATAGGGAAACAAGCTTTATGGGCGATTCCTCTATTATTTGTTAGTGTTATGGCGGCAGGAAGTATGTATGCTTATTTTGATTTTTACCTGCCAAGTGTTGAGTTGGGGATAGCATCTTCTGTTATCTTTTTAGGGGTCGCCATTGCTTGCCAAGAAAAACTCAGCGCGTGGGTTATTGCAGGATTTGTTGCAGTGTTTGCCTTGTTTCATGGATATGCACATGGAGTGGAACGTCCGGAATCTTTTTCCTTTTATATTTTTGGTGCAGGGTTTCTTCTTGGCACTGCATGTATCCATGTAGGTGGATTATTTATACCACTGATGGTCAATAAATTTTTTCCTCAGCGGATAGTGCTTGCTCAGATTGGTGCTGCGGTTGCAGCAGTTGGTGTGTATCTTTTGCTTGGAAATGTCGGTGTGATATGAATAAAGTAATCGTACTGATACTAACTTTTTTAGGAGTCATTGTAATATTGTTTACAAGCGACTATTTGTTTCTGAGTGGCCAAGATGACTCAGATAATGTCGATAGAAATTCAGAAGATCGGCTTTCAGTATTGAATGAATTATACAGCATCGAAGAAGAATTGATGTTGTTAGGTGTCGTAATAGACACATACACAGAAAAAAACCTTTTAGAGAAAGAAGGTCGTGAACATGAGTAACACAATCGCACACATCCTAAGACCAGTAATGGCGTTATTGCTTACTATTGTAGTTGCATTTGCCCATACGCCATATGAGGGTAAAGTGTTTGTTTATTACCAGCCAGATGGTTCCAGCTTTCAAATTCGATTGTATGGTGATGCTCATTATGCAGTTGCAGAAACATTAGATGGATATGTGATTGCCCGTGATCCTGCTAGTGGTTTTTGGTGTTACGCTGTTCTTAATGACGGCAAGACCAGTTTCGAGTCTACTGGAATAAGAGTTCCCTCAGCAGCGGACGTAAAAAATGCCGAGGAGATTATTCTGGAGGCCGCGGCTCTGGCTCCAGCAGACCTTCCTGATGGAGTGGTTCCGCATTTACGTATGAACAGGGAAGCTGTTCATGACTTGCGGAAAGCGCATGAACAGATGATGGGTGAAGATGGACGAGGTCGTTTGTTGGACCCAGATGCTCCTCTCATGGCAGAAGGTGGAGAGATTCAGCCAGGCCCACCAAGTTCTCAAACATTAGGAAGTCGAAATACCCTGACCTTGCTTGTGAGCTTTCCCGATGCTCAGGCAGATGTGACGATACCACAATCTGATGTTGATGATTATTTCAATCAAAAAGGTTTTAATAAATGGGGAAATAGAGGCTCTGTTGGCGAGTATTGGTCCGTTCAGTCAGCAGGTAAGTTTACTCTTACAAGTACGGTGACTGCTTATTACACAGCACTAAACAATAAATCATATTATACGGATGAGTCAATTAGTCATGGTACAAGGGCGAAGGAGTTGATAAATGAAGCCATTGCTGCTCTGCATAATGATGGATTTGATTTTGCTTCATGTAATGCAAATGGGGATTCTAGAATAGATGGTGTCAATTGTTTGTACGCAGGCAGTGTAACCAATGCATGGTCAAAAGGGTTATGGCCTCATAAATGGTCTAGCGGCAATTCAGTTATTGTTGAGGGAACCATTACGTCCTCTGCTTACACCTACCAAATATCTAGCTTACCGTCTTCAGGGATTAGTTTAACAACGGTTTGTCATGAAACGGGACACATGGTTTGCGGATTTCCCGATCTGTATGTTTATTCAGATCAAACAACCTATACAAATGGCTATAGAGGGCTTGGTAATTATGGATTAATGGCTAGTAGTAGTAACGCGAATAATGTCAGTGCTTATCTTAAATATCATGCAGGCTGGTTAAATGTTATTGAAATCACGGCAGCCTCTCATGAGAATGCTGCGGTTACGGTGGATGGTGCAAACGCTTATATGTTTAGGAACCCAGCGGATGCAGATGAATATTTCTTGATAGAAACGCGCCAGAAAAATGTAGGGTGGGAAACAACGACTCCATCTGATGAAGGCTTAATTATATATCATTGTGATGAAAATGGGGATAATACAGGACGTAGTAAAACGAATGATATGGAATGTGTTGTTGTTCAAGCTGATACAGCGGATTATGCTGGGTATGAAAAAGGAACGGGTCGCGGTGCTGGAGATTTATTTCACGCAGGAACTGATGACTCATTTAGCAGCTCAACTGCTCCAATAGCACAATGGAAAGACGGATCAAATGCGGGGATAGTGATTCATTCAATTTCAGCAGTACAGAATCCGATGACTTTTGTGGTCGGTACTGGTGCGGTAACAGGGAATCAAGTAATAAGTATTAGTACATCAACCTTTGCTCCAACATGCAGTTATCATACTGTGGCTGAAGCTGATTCTTTTTCTGTGTGGAATAGTGGTGCTGGAACACTGAATTATACGGTGAGTGATAATGTCAGTTGGTTATCCGTTGCTCCAACTTCAGGAAGTATTACCACAGGTAGTGATGTGATTACGGTTACCTATGCTACAGGATCATTGGCGACAGGTACTTATAATGCTACAATCACCATTAGTGATTCTGGCGCTGTTGCTGCAGATAAAACAATTGCGGTAACGCTTACTGTTTTTGCTCAGCCGACTATAGGGTTATCTCCAAGCAGTCTAACCGAGAATATGGGAACAGCCGAAACGTCACAGAAGTCTGTAGGGATAACGAATACAGGTGGTGGAACCATGTCGTATACATTGAGTGAAAGCGCCACTTGGTTATCACTCTCTCATACCACAGGTAACGTTGCGCTTGAGACTGACACCTTGTATCTGAATTTTGACTCAACAGGTCTCACAAATGGGGTTTATGTAGAAAATATTCAAATAGCAGGAACGAACGCGACGAATACTCCACAAACAATTACGGTGACACTGAATATAACAGGCTCAGACCTTGTGGTTACGACTCCAAATGCGAGCGGTCTCACATGGGCGAGAAGTGGTACCCATGATATTACATGGACCTCCGCAGGAACGGTAACGGGCAATGTTAAAATAGAACTCCTAAAAGGAGGAGCTCTCGATTCTGTTATTGTAGCAAGTACAGCAAATGATGGAACGTACTCATGGGCAATTCCTGGAGGACAAACGGTGGCAACCGATTATACCGTGCGAATAACGAGTATAAATGAACCAAGTTTATTTGATGTTAGTAATGCTAATTTTGAAATAAAAGCCCCTGTTTCTACAAGTCTGCCATATTCGGAAAGTTTCAATACGGATCTTGGTATTTGGGTTCAATCAACAAGCGATCATATTGACTGGGTTCGTCATACTAGTGGAACACCATCTTCAGGAACAGGACCGAGCGGAGCTCAAGAAGGCACACATTATTTATATATTGAAGATACTGATGATGGGGGAAGTGGGACGGATGAGGCTGTTATTGAAGCTGAGTTCAATTTATCTGCAGTATCTTTAGCGGAATTATCATTCTATTATCACATGTATGGATCAACAACGAATGCCTTACATGTGGATATTTCTTCAAATGGTGGTCAAAGCTGGAACAATTCGGTTTGGTCAAAATCTGGACAACAACACACTTCGAATAGTAATGCATGGACCAAAGCATCTATTGATCTTACATCATACAAGAACATCAGTACAAAAATTCGCATTCGAGCAATTGCGAGTACAAGTTACCAAGGCGACATTGCGATAGATAACATTACATTGATTGAACCACCACCGATAGTGGTGTATAGTCCACTTACATTTACTGAGCAGGTGAATAATGATGGATCAATAACAAACGCAATCACAGTGACCCTAGGCTATGAAACATTTGCAGGAACAGCAAGTGAAGATTTAGTAGGTAGTTCTAAAGTGAGCTTTGGATCGGTGCCAACAGGTTTAACGGGTACAGCTGTTTTGGATAGCGCGACACAGGTAACGCTTGGTTTAACGGGTACGGCAAATGCCCATACCGATGCAGAAGATATGAGTACGCTGTCTGTTGTATTTGCGAATAGTGCCTTTACCGGTGGAAACGCTGCTGGTGTTACAGATTCTACAAAATTATTATCAGTAGAGTTTGGGGAACCAGAAGCCGCCGTGACTCGTGGAGGAAAAGCCGTCTTAGATGGAGGAACTGACAGTCTTGCTGGTGTGAAAGTAGGTAATGGACAAAGCTTAACCTATACTATCAGCAATGAGGCAGCAGCGACCTTGGATTTAACGATTAGCAATGCTTCCATTTCGAATGAATCCAATTGTGGTGTTGTTATTAATACGCAGCCAACATCCCCTGTTGCGGCAAGTAATTCTACGACTGTAGCGGTGACGGTAACGCCAACGGCAGCAGGCGTATTCTCATTTGATATATCAATTCCCAATACTGATGCGGATGAGAATCCGTATAATTGGACGGCAAGCGGTATGTCATCTATTTATGATCACTTGGTAGACACTCTTGTTGATGAAGATGATGGTGATTATAGTGCCAGTGACTATAGTTTGCGCGAAGCTATTGATCAATCACTTGCAGGGCAGACCATCGGTTTTAATGTGACCGGAATAATTTCTTTGAATGGAACAGTCTTACCTTTGACTAAGAATCTTACTATTAATGGTGGAAGTAACATAACTATTAATGGAGGTGCTACATCAGGAATATTTGATATGTCCACAGGTGATCCAACGGTAACAATAGAGGGTGTGACCTTAACAAACGGAAGTGCATTAAGAGGTGGAGGTATCAATGTAGATGACGGTACTCTGACTCTTGAATCTTGCGTCATCAATACTTGTGTGGCGACAGGTACTGGCGGTACTGATGGCGGTGGTGCTATTTTTGTTAGTAATGGCACTGTTAGTCTCACTAATAGTACGATAAGTTCTTGTACCGCAGTGGAAGAAGGTGGTGCTTTACGCTTTTTTGACACAGGATGTTCGCTTACCATTGATAATTCAACCCTCAGCAATAATATTTCAGGCGAAGGGTCAGCAAATTGCAAACTTGGTGGAGCTATCTATCTTCGCTATGGAACTTTGATCATTAGAAATGGTACGGTCTTTTCTAACAATGCTTCTAAATCAAATTCAGGGCAAACATATGCAGGAAGTGGTGGTGCTGTATATACAAGTAATGATGCGGTTGTAACCGTTTCTGATACCACTTTCTACGGCAATACGTGTAGGCTCAATGGTGCTGCAATTTTTCTGAATACAGGTACCGGTAGTTTTACTAATTGTGATTTCGGAACGGTTGCAAACGGCGGGAATACAGCAACTACTAATGGTGGAGCTGTGTACGTGTCTTCAGCGAACTGTACGATAGAGTCATGTAATTTTAGGGGAAATAACGCGGTCGATGGAGGTGCTTTGTATACAAGCCTACAGACAAGTCGTGGCAAAACTTTGACTATAAAATCATCACTTTTTGATGACAATACAGCTTCATCTGAAGGTGGAGCATTTTATAATGCAGGTTCAGCATCCGTTCATAATTCTACTTTTAGCAACAATATTGTTGCCAATGGTAGCAGTGGTGGTGGTGGTGCTATTTCAAATGGTGGAAATACCCGTTATGTATTATTACTCGAATCGTGTACTTTTTCTGGGAATAAGGCAGATGAGACTGGAAGTGCTGGTGATGGTGGTGCTATTGATAATAATGGCGGTTTAACTATGGTGAACTGTACTGTTTCTGGTAATCTTAGTGGTGACCAAGGTGGTGGTATGTACATAAACGGTGCAACGACAGCTTGGCTGAAAATGACCAACAGCACTATTGTTAACAACAATGCTGTTACAGACCCCGCAGGTGGTGGGGTCTGTATTAATACCGCTCTACATACTGAACTGCGTAATTGTGTTATTGCAAACAATACAGCAAACAGTGCTGATAATGATCTTAGTGGTAACGGTTCGGTCATGGATTACTGTGTATACGAGTCCCGAAGCGGAACGTGGGGCACTGATACGAATAATAGTGTTGCTGATCCAAACTTGGGGTCTTTAAGTAACAACGGAGGGAGTACGCTTACGCATGCAATACAATCTCCTAGCACAGCAATTGATGGAGGTTCATCAGCAGAAGAGTTACGTTATGCTTATCCAAACCGTTTTGCTATGGTGCATTCTGCGGCTGGTGTAACCGGAATTACTTCAAGTAATACTGATAGTGAAGGTAAGCTCTATATTTCTTTTGCTACGGCTAACGGAATAGATTGGCAAGCTGATATGTATAAAGATGAAGCTCGTACCCAAAAGGTCGGCCATAGCGCGACTACCTTTACGCTTGAAAATGGAGTAGTGAACAAGGCAGTAACGGCAGACGGTGGGTCTGGTCTTGCTGGAACGTTGTCGGTTAATACGACTCCATCGATTATGTCGTTCTACGAAACGGGAGAAGGAGATGCCCAGATTGATGCCTATGATCTTACAGGGGTAACGTTATCCAATACGGATGCTGGTAAATTGTATGGTGAAATTGTTGTGCTTTCAGGAAGCAGCTCAGCAGACAATGTTGTTGAAGCTCGATTCTATAGCGATGCGGCAGAAACAACTTTAGTTGCTCGTTCGGCAAGTTGGGTATTGGCTGATGAGGGTGCGGTGAAGACAATTAGTGCAGAGGGTGGTTCGGGTATTGGTGGAACCATCACTGTTAGTACTGGAGATAGCGATGCGCCTAGGGCGGATACGACTTTCTGGGCGATGGATTTTGCCCCTTTAGGTGAAAGTAGTTATATAATGACGGAAGTTGCTTACGATCAACGTGGTACGGGCTTCGATCGAATAAAAAATGGTGGCACGAGTTTAACCGTGGATATTGGTGCTTATGAATACCAAGGTGTTTTGGTTCCAGAAATAGAAGTGAGTCGTTCTGGTAGTATAGCAGATGGAGGAACTGATTCTATCGGCTTGATAAGCACAGGTAGTGGTACGCAGTTGACTTACTCTATTGGCAATAGTGGTACAGCAGATTTAACATTATCAAATGCTGTGGTTACACCGGTTTCTAATTGTACCGTTTCCATTGACACGAATGTAACCAGTCCTGTTTCAGCTTCTAATAATACGCCATTGATCGTTACGGTCACACCAACTGCTGATGGAGTATGGAGTTTTACCATCTCAATTGTGAATAATGACGTGGATGAAACCCCCTATAATTGGTCTGTTAGTGGGACGGCAGCCTCATCTTCTTTCTCCGTTTCATTTTCGGCGGCTGGTTTGTATATGTTTGGATATGCAGGGACAGATGCAGATGCGGAAACAGAAGTTTTTGCTGGATTGATCGCTGATGGAGCACTTGAGTATGTGCGTACGATAGATAGCACTACGGGCATAACCAAGGACCTCTATTACGATGTTGCGGCACAGAGTTGGGTGAACGATATTGGCACAATGTCTGCAGGTAGTGGATATATTGTCAAAGTCGTAAAATCAGCTACTCTGACCATTGCTGGTAGTCGCTCGTCAGGAGAAGGTGCTCATTCTTTGTCGGCGGGATATTCACTTATCGGCTATCGAGGAACAGTAGAAACAGCAAATGCCACAGATGCATTTAGTGATATTAAGGTTCATAATAACAATATTGTTCGCTGGGTTGACGGCGGTATCACCAAAGAGTTGTACCATAACGGTACAAGTTGGGTGGACAACATCGGAACGTTAAGAAAAGATGAAGCTTATATTATTAAACTAGAAAATGCTACAACGGTTACGATCCAACCATAATCGTTTACTTGTAAGCTCGTATGTATATTTTTATCCCTTAAAGATAGAGATAGTCCTGTGCTTTTCCTTGTGTTTGCGTGTGAAACAGGCAGGACTAGGGGGATGGTTGTGTCATGAGAGTCTATTGTCTTTCTCTGATTCCTGTTAATCTGCCAGTTACAAGAATAGGGCTTTTTCAGGGAGTGGATAGCGTCTCTCTCTGCTTGGGCTCGTGTTTTCCCTAGGGTTGTAGTAATACGGCCTTTGTGTTTTGATACAGCGGAGATCTTATGCGTACACCTTATGTTTTGGCCATTTTATTGAGTGGTCTACTTCTTGCTTTTTTTGTTTTGTTTACGACAGAGAGTGACGAGCCTGTAGAACAACAGGAGAACGTGTCTACGTCGAGGCTGTCAGAGCAATCGAATGTAGAGGAGAAAGATCGTTCAAGTTCACGAGTGGCTCAGGTTTCTGTCGAAAAGCCTAATCCTGAAGTTGTCGAAGTTGTCGAAAATGAAGACCGTGCTAACAAGGATGAAGAAAATCATGTTTTTACTATAAGCGTTGATGATGGAAAACGTATTGATTGGACGCAACGAACACCCGCAGCAAGAATCTGTCGACCAATTGAATGTGAACAATTTATATCTCGTGGGAAGCGACCTTTTGCTCAAAATGAAAAAATAGTAGTGCCTTTGTTTGGTGATGATTTTGTTGAGGCATATGTACGGGAGAGCCAGCTTAATGTAGCAGGAGCAGTTGGTACAACTGCCGTTATAGAGGAAGGTAACGGACGGGTTTATCTCTCTACTCATGAAGGAAAAATGCTGGCATTAATTAAGCACCCCGCTGGGAAGCGGGATTATCGTATTCAGTATGATTTGGCATCTGGGGAACACGTGCTTATGGAAATAGATTGGAAAGCCTCAAATATTTCCGTTCCTTGCCTTGGTGGACCAGCCCCGGTTCCTATGGACCGTCCAGAAAAAGAGGAGCAAGCTGTACTCGATGAAATTGCTGTGCCAGGAATTGTTCCAGTGCAAATTGATAATGAAGTACCAGTAAAGGCAGATGCAGATACAGCTCCAAGCCGGACCGTGACAGTTGATATCATGGTTGTCTATACCACACCAGCAAAAACGTGGGCAACAAATAACGAATCAGGAATTGCTAATAATATTACACTCTCGATGCAGCTGGGAAATGATACGCATACCAACTCTCAAACAGGGATCACGCTGAATTTAGTACATAGCGCAGAAGTTACTGATTACACAGCAGACGGCACTGATCCAGGAGTAGATTTAGACGAACTGACAACAGTGAATGGAGATAATTATCTAGATGGAAATCCGTGCACCTCTACTGCGATGGATGCCGTTCAAGGGTGGAGAGATACATATGGTGCAGATTTCGTGAGCTTGTTTTTGAATGAACCGAATACGGGTGGTTTAGGCTGGCGTTTAAACGATGCTGCGGGTAAGGAGTATACAGGATATAACTTGAATAGAGTTCAGCAAACAAGTTCGACATATACGCAAGTGCATGAAATTGGACATAATATGGGATGTCAGCATTCAAAAACGCAAGTTTCTGGTGCTGGTGTTAGTGATCAAACACAAGTTACCTTTACTTTTGCAGCAGGGTGGCAGTGGGATGACACAGGTAGTACACAAGCGAGTGATGGATACTGTAGCGTTCTGACCTATGAAAATTTTGATAATAGTTCTGGAACAGGAGTAAGTGGACGTGAATATCGACGAGTCGCTTATTTTTCAGACCCAGATACAAATTATACAGATGGTAGTACGAATGCAGTAGGAGATTCAGTGGATGGAGACAATGCTCGGGCAATACGACTCGTTCAGCAAACAGTGGCAGTATACCGTGGAACGCACCAAGCAGCAGGTGCAGCAATTGCTAGCTTCCCGTATTCTGAGTCATTTGAAGGTGGATTGGGTGCATGGTATAATGTAACAGATGATGATGGCGATTTAGATAATAGTAATGATGTTGATTGGACGCCAGGAGCTAGAACTGTGACGACGTCCTCTGGCCCAAGTGATGACCAAGGCAGTGATGGTATTTATGCTTTTGTGGAAGGGTCGTCTAACTTGAATAAAACAGCTTCTATGGTCGCAACCCTTGATTTAACAGCACTCTCTACAGCAGATATTTCTTTCTATTATCATATGTACGGATCTACCATGGGTGGAGTCTATCTTGATGTGTCTACCAATAGCGGAACAAATTGGACAAATTTATGGAATATTACAGGGCAACAGCATACTGCGGAAACGGATGCATGGACTCAAGCAACGCAGAGTTTAGATGCATATGCAGGTTCATCCATTCTTTTACGTTTCCGAGGAGAAGTTGGGACAAACTTTGCCAGCGATATGGCCCTAGACACATTATCAATTACAGGAACAGCTGCGGTATCTGACCCTCAATGGTCTGCGTCTTACCCTGCGGAAAAAACAATCACAGCATATTCCGCATCTGCTAAATTTAAAACGCCAGAGGCAGGTACGGTGTATTATGTTGTACTTACTGATGGTGCGACTGCACCAACTTCAGCTCAAGTAAAGGCAGGCAAAGACGCATCAGACACTTTGTTAGATACTGCTTTTCAGGGTAATGTTACTGTTGTTGCGGATACTGAAAAATCTTCAAAGACAATGCTGCCACTTACTCATTCAACAGCCTATGATATTTATGCTGTCATAGAGCGTACAAGTGATTCCGTATTACAAGCAAGCCCAACAAAGATTGATATTACAACTAGTGGAGAAAACAATAATGATACCTATCTTGGTGCGGTTTGGTCTGGTGGGGTAACAGACACACAAGCTGTTGTTGTTGCGCGAGCAAAAGATGTTGGCTCGGACCATACGGCAACATTGTGGATAAGTACAAGCACAGATATGTCTGGAGCAGTCTTAAAAGATACGCAAACTGCTGCGTCGGCAAATGATGGTATTGTTAAATTAACAGCAACTGGATTGTCTGCGAATACCGCCTATTATTATCAAGTGAAAATAGATGGTAATGTATCTACAACATTAAATGGAACAGATTATCATGGAACATTCACCTCCTTTCCTACGACAGGATCGGCTGCAAACTTTAATTTTGCTTTTGCCTGCTCTAATAGCACTTTGAACTCAAGTGTATATGATAAGCTTGCTGTCTACAATCCATTATTCTTTATTCATACTGGTGATTTTCATTATGAAGATGTGAATTCAAGTAACGCGACAGTAGCTCGAGATGAGATACGTATGGCTTACAAGAAGAATTGGAATATATTGGCAAACGCATCGAGGCAGTCTTCTTTTTACCGCCAGTTCCCTATTGCTTACATGTGGGATGATCATGATTTTGGCCCAAATGACGCACATGCCTTTGGGTCTTCAGCCACACATAAAATCAAAGAAGAAACACGAGTTGCTGTGCATGCGGCCTATCGTGCTTATGTACCTCATTACGATCTTGGTTTGGCTGGAGATAGTAGCTTTACAGCTGGAGAAGAGCCGATTTGTCAGGCATTTACGGTTGGTCGTGTGCGTATTTTGCTTTCGGATATTCGTTCACAAAGTGAACAAAATGGTACTACAGCTTTCGATGCACCATTACTTGGAACACGTCAAAAGGCATGGCTGAAGGAAGAATTATTACGAGCAAGTGGTACCTACCCGCTTATTGTTTGGCTTAGCACAACCCCATGGAATGGGCCTAAAGATACCGCAGCAGACGCAAATAAGTGGTATAATCATACCGATGAAAGAGAAGAAATTTCAGAGTTTTTATTAAATAATAATATACAAGGTTTTTGTGCTATTGCTGGCGATATGCATGCGACCTGTATTGACGATGGAATAAACACTGATTTTGTCGATGCGAACAATGACGGCACCGATGAGCAGCAAACAAATACCGCAGCAAACTTTCCTTTATTCCATGCGGCATCAATTGGTACAAAAACATCGTATAAAGGCGGCCCGTATAACAGAGGGGCTTCACAAAGAGGTAATCAATATGGCCGTTTTGAGGTAACAGACGATGGTAGTAATGTATCCGTAACTTGGAAAGGTTGGGATTGCACAACAGATGCGGTAGCAATACCAACGCAAGATGATGAAGGCGATGGTTTAGTACAATATAGTTTTACAAGAAACGCTCCTGTACTTACAGTTATGTCACCAGTGGATGAAGCTACTGCTGTTGCCCTTTCTGGCAATTTACAAATGACATTTAACAAGAATGTGACACAAGGGACAGGAAGTATCCTGATCAAGAATACAGATGGATCAACAGCGGTAACTATTGCGGTATCGTCAGTTACGGGATGGGGCAGTTCAACTATTGCTTTACCGTATGCCGGCTTGAGTGCTTCAACAACGTATTATGTAGAGATTCCAAGTACGGCGATACAAGCCGGGTCAGATTATTTTTCTGGTATGTACAACCCACTGACAAGTTATAAGAAATGGAATTTCACCACGGATGCAGCGCCCAGTCATAGTATTTCTTTCCCTGACGGCATTTCTTTGTTTGGTTATGCGGGTGCAGATGAAACAGCGCTTAATACTTTTCAATCATTAATTACCGCGAATAACTTAGTATATGTGCGTACCATAGATGTGAATACAGGGATTACCAAAGATTTGTATTATGATGTGGCCAGTGGATCGTGGAAAGATGAAATCGGTACGATGACAGCAGGCCGAGGTTATATAGTTAAAATAACAACCGGAACGCCTCCGGTAAGTCTGGTAATTAATGGTGCTCGTTCTTCTTCTGAGGGAGCTCATAGCTTGCCAGCAGGCTATTCTTTAATTGGTTACCGTGGTACTGTAGAAACGGCATCTGCCACAACAGCTTTTTCTGATGTAACAGCGGCAAGCACCAACAATATTGTTCGGTGGGTAGATGAGACTGGAGCAACGAAAGAATTATATCATAATGGGTCTACTTGGGTCAATGATATAGGTACGCTGAAAAAAGACCAATCTTACGTTATTAAACTAGAAAATGCTACAACAGTAACTATTCACCCGTAAGTGTTTTAATTGGAAGATGGTATTATATAAAACATAACCAGATACTGTAGCATGGTTTTATATGACATTTTCGATATCTTCTCCACAGAACTTGCAGAAGAGTGCATCTGGATCATGTCCTTCTTTGGTACAAGAAGGGCAGACTTGGGTGGAAACCTTTCGTTTATTGGCATCTGATAATTCTACGGAAATAATACCTGTTGGTACGGCAATGATACCATAGCCCAGGACCATTACGATAGTAGCAAAGAATTGACCAAGTGTGGATTCAGGTGCAATGTCACCATAGCCAACCGTGGTAAGAGTAACGATAGACCAATAAATCGCACGGGGAATACTTGTGAAACCAGTGTTTGGATTTTGCCCTTCAATTAAATACATCATGGTTCCAATAATGATAGCCAAAGAAAAAACAGAGCCAATAAAGATGGTTATTTTAATGCGGCTCGCTTTGAGCGCGGTAATGAGTGTATGAGATTCACGTACGTATCTGGTTAATTTAAGGACGCGGAATATTCGCAGTAAACGCAAGGTTCTAATCACCATCATAGATTGAGTTTGAAGCGAAAAGAGTGTGAGGTAGGTCGGGATAATAGAAAAAAGGTCTATAAGTCCATAAAAGCTAAATATATATTTCAGTGGTTGGCGTACTGTAATAATACGGGCAAGGTATTCACAAGTAAAAATACCAGTAAATATCCATTCAAGAATATACAGCTCACTTGCGTAAGAATCACTGAATTCTTGAACGCTGTCGAGCATGACAACAATAATGCTGAGAACGATGAGTAACAACAGGACAACATCAAAACGTTTACCAGCAGGGGTGTCTGCTTCAAAAATGATATCGTGTAACTTTTCGCGCCATGGACTGAGCTTTTCAGATTTGTGTGCGTGCCCCATGGCGTGTCTCTTTCGTATCGCCTATAATGGCGGCTATTCTGTAATGCGTCCAGCTTTAAGGTCTTGGTAACGTTCGATACAATCTAGAATGACTTGGCAGGCTTCTTTGTTATCTTCCCAGCCATAGGTGTCAGATTGTTTACCTTCAAGGTCTTTATAAATATTAAAGAAATAGTCAACTTCAGCTAAATAGTGACTTGGCAGATGCCGTAAGCTGGTCACTGCTTTCATGCGAGGGTCAGAACATGGTACAGCAAGGATTTTATGGTCGAGACCCTTATCGTCTTCCATGATCAGTACGCCAACGGGGCGTACTTCAATAAGGCAACCAGTGAAGGTTGCTTCTTCCACGACGACCACAACGTCAAGAGGGTCCCCGTCTTCAGCGTGGGTTTGTGGAATAAACCCATAAGCACCTGGATAATGAACAGGGCTGTAAAGGGTGCGGTCCAAAAAGAACACATTGTGCTCTTTATGGTATTCGTATTTGTTGGAGGAGCCTTTGGGAATTTCAATAATGGCATTTACAACATTGGGGATGTCACTGCCCGGTGGCAGCTCCATGTAATTCGTCATGTACGAGTCCTGTACTGTAAGGAAAAATGAAAGGTCTAGCCTGCGTAGACACGCCGTTGCCGCGTGGATGGTATGCCATCGGCAATTCGGTACTTGGTAACGGTCCGCCTACTAATGTCCAGCCCATCTTTTGCCAGAATGTCAGCAATAGCTTGGTCTGAGAGAGGTTTCTTTTTATCTTCGTTTTCGATAAGTTTATGAATTTTTAAGTGGACAGATTTAGAGCTTTCTGCTTCGGTTCCATCTTGTGCAGCGATACCGCCGCTAAAGAAGTCAGATAACGGCAAGACACCATTTGGTGTTTGTATGTATTTATCTTTCACCGCTCGGGAGACAGTTGCGACGTGCATACCAATAATAGTGGCAATATCTTGTCGCATCAGTGGGCGGAGTGCGGCTACACCTTGGTCAAGGAAGGCACGTTGGTGACGAATGATTTCTGTAACTATTTTCAGCAGGGTGCGTTTTCGTTGAGCAATAGCATCAATAATGAATTTCGCACCAGACACTTTTTCACGCAAATATTCTTTTTCTCGGCGATCTGCATCTGGGTCATTTAATAAAGCTGAGTAGTCCTCATTGACGGTTATTTTAGGAAGATGAGAGTCCGGGATAGAAATAACCCATTCATGTGCTTCATCTTTTTCTGTGTCGCGTTCAAGTATTACATCAGGAATCACATAGTGATTATCATCACGAGCGAAAGGCAAACCGGGTTGCGGATCAAGCTGGGCGATAACTTCTATGCCATCTTGTATGCGCTGAATATCACAGCCGATGGCCTCTGCTACAACAGGCAAGCGGTTACGTAGGACATCACCAAGGTGATTGGCAATCAGGTTGATTTCAAAGCTATTGTCACCTGGCTCATGAGAGAGTTGAAGTAAGAGGCAATCTTTTAAGTCTCTAGCGCCTATACCAATAGGTTCGCATCGTCGAACATACTCCCAAGCTTGTTCAGCATCTTCAAGATGTTCTTCTTCAAAGAGTTCTTCGAGGGCAATGGTTAGATAACCCTTGCGGTCTAATTGCCAACAAATGTCTTCGGCAAAATTTTGTTGCTGTTCTGGAATATCCATGAACCGAAGCTGATCAAATAAATGTTCAGCAAGTGTTGGAGGATTTTCTGCTGTAGCGTTAATAGCCGCCATTTTATCTGGCGCGTCATCATCAATAGGTGCGGTTTTGCGTGGTTTGAGCCAGTCCGCATAATTATTATCATCATTGTGGGTGGTGTCAGAGGCGAGTGCTTTAGCATAATCGCCGGTTTCAGCTTGGGCATCCCCACGAAAAGAGTCATCGGTACTGCGGCGATCCGCTGGTTCCCCAAGACCACTGTCATCAATTTCGAGGGCAGGATTGCTTTCAATCTCATTCATGATCCGTTCTTCTAATGCCATTTGTGGCAAGAGCAGTATTTCAATAGATTGAATCATTTGCGGAGTAAGCTTAAGCTTTTGCTCCATCCGCATATTCAGATTTTGCCGCATCTGCAGCGCCATTGTCGCATCCTCCAAGGTGTTGACGTTGGAGAGAGTATACGCTACGCGGGTACTACAAGCAAGTGTAGTCATGAGCTTGCTCTTTAACTTAGGAGGTTTAGACTACTATTATCTTCGTGGTTGATCAGTGTTTTTCACTCTGGCCGTGCCCTTAACCGTATTTGGGAGTCTTCATGTCGCATTCGCGCCATCACATTTCAGTAGTAACGCGTGTTTTGCAGCGCCGTGGCTGGGTAGATGGTCGGGATTTGGCGCAAACGTGCACTGAATTACGAGAAAATGCGAGTGCCAATGAACTGCTCGACCATTTGGTGCATAAGCGCTTACTCAAGGTAAGCCAAGCGAAAGAGCTCCGTTTAGGTGAGGATACGCCAGACCATATTGATGACTTCGATATCATTGGCAAACTTGGCTCTGGTGCTATGGGTACCGTCTATCTTGCGGAGCAAGAACGAGATGGGCAAAGCATTCGGGCGGCTTTAAAAGTTGTGAACAGCAAACATATGGATGACGAGGAGTTTATTGGCCGTTTTAATTTAGAATCTGCCATTGTTACGAAACTCGATCATGTGAATATTGCTCAGGCCTTACAATCGGGCACATGGAACAATCAATTATATTTGGCTATGGAGTATATTCATGGGCCAAGTTTAGCAGACCTTGTTCAACGACATGGCCCTTTGCCAGAGCAATATGTGGTGCATGTAATTGCACAGGTTTGTAAAGGTTTGGCTTATGCCTATGATCAAGGCCAGCTTATTCATCGGGATATTAAGCCAGAAAATATTCTGGTGGTAAAAGTGGACCCAGAAGCGGAAGCAGAACGTGCAGCCGAAAGTGGCTTAGCAGGAGCTGAAGGCGCTTTTGATGTGCAAAACCCAGAACATGTACAGGTAAAAATAATTGATTTTGGTTTAGCAAAATCTGTTGAAGGTGAAGAGTCTCTCACCATGACTGGTATGACTATGGGGACACCACACTATATGTCGCCAGAGCAAATATGCGGACGCAAAGACTTAGATTGTCGTGCAGATATTTACGGACTTGGTTGCACCATGTTTTATTTATTAACGGGTAAAACGCCATACCATGGTGATTCACCCGGTGGTATCATGATGGCTCATATCAACGATTCTTTACCAGATCCTGGTGAAATTGTTCCTGGCTTATCGGTCGACTGTCGTCAAACTGTGATGACAGCTATGGCGAAAGAACGAGACGATCGTTTTCTCTCGTTTCAAGGTTTCTCTCATTCTTGTGAAGAGCTTGAAAAATCATATGCGGGGAAAGCCGATAATGTTCGGTTGTTGCGTAAACCCTTAGTTGTTAAAAAGACACCAAAGAAAAAAGACCGAAAAAAAATAACAGACAAACATGGTGTTGTTACAGATACAGAACTGGAACCTATCTCTACTCGTATTAAACGGAAACATAAAGAGAGCGGTTCTCACCCCTCACAAGAATATAAATCATCCAACCGTTTTGAGCGGATAGACCCCTTTGAAATTGCCGCTCAAGAGGCAGAAGAAGAGCTGAGAAAAAGCCATCCAGAATTACAACGTAAGACGAATGAAATACAGCCTCCTCTCGTTGGAGGAAGAGTAGAGACGGAACGGTTCGCAGAAGATGCTCTACGTCGTGTCCAAACAGAACGTACTCGTAGTGTTCGTAAATCAGACGGTCGTATAGATACCTCCATTGACTCGGCACTCACCAGTGGAACGGGTCCCTTGCCGTTGATTGTCTGCACAGCATCTGCTATTGTTTTGATTGCAGCTATAATTCATAAATACGTTTTATAGTACCTTCTTTCAGTACGGGCATAGATAAAATGGCAAAAGACAAAAAAACAGTATTTGGTTGCACGGAATGTGGTGCAACGGCAGCGCGATGGTCTGGGAAATGTGATCAATGCGGAGCAATGAATTGTATAACAGAACTGAATGCGAGCGAACGTCGTTTATTGCAGCCTCAAAAACCAGCTGTAGGTGGTGTGGCGCGTCCATCAGGGTTACAGATAGAATCATTGGAAGACGAAAATAATGGTACTGCTGTTTTGCCACGATTTTCTTCAGGATTGTCTGAATTAGATCGTGTCCTTGGCGGCGGTGTACCAGCAGGTGGGGCCATCTTATTGGGCGGTGCGCCTGGTATTGGTAAAAGTACTTTATTGGCACAATGTGGTGCAGCGGCAAGCGTGGCGACCTCCGTATTATATGTCACGGCTGAAGAGAGTGTTTCACAAGTGCGCGATCGTTGTCAGCGTTTAGGTTTACTGAAAAGCTCTTTGCAATTGGCCGCTAGTAATTCCTGTGAAGAAATTATTGCCCAGATGGTGTCCGGTTCTTATGGTCTTATTATTGTAGACTCCATTCAAGTGCTCTTACATGAAGATATAGATGGCTTACCGGGCTCGCCTTCACAGGTACGTGGTTGTGCCGCTCGGTTAATAGAAGCGTCTAAATTAACGGGCTGCACGGTTATGCTGATTGGTCATGTTACGAAGGATGGTACCTTGGCTGGTCCACGTATGTTAGAGCATTTAGTGGATACGGTTTTAACCTTTGAAGGTGATCGCTATCAAGAATTACGAACGCTTCGCACAGTAAAAAATCGTTTCGGTTCTACCAATGAAATTGGTTTATTTAGTATGGCAGAAAAAGGTTTAGAAGAAGTGAAAGACCCTGGTGCTATCTTTATTAAGCAACGCCATACCGAAATTCCAGGCTCCTGCATTGTACCAACCATAGAAGGCCAACGCTCCTTGTTAATAGAAGTGCAAGCCTTGGTTAATCCAACCGATTTCCCACAGCCAATGCGCCGTTCATCTGGTCTTGAAAATAATCGTGTGGCCATGGTTACGGCTGTATTGAGCCGTCGCTTACATATCCCGCTTGGAAAATGTGATGTAATGGTGAACGCTACCGGTGGTGCGCGTATTATTGAACCAGGTGCAGACTTAGCAATCGCCCTCGCTATAGTCAGTGCATGGCGAGATATTCCGGTGCCGGCAGATATTGCAGTACTTGGAGAAGTTGGTCTCGGTGGTGAATTACGACCAGTTCCGCGCTATGATGTGCGTGCAGCTGAGGCTAGAAAATTGGGTTTCAGCCGTTTGCTTGGGCCAGGTACGGGTAAAGGTCGTGGTCGTGTGGTCGTGACCACTTTACAGGAAGCTGTTTCGGAGATATTTGGGTCATGAATATACTTATTCACGGACACAGTGCTGCTGGTGAAGAGTTAGAAGAAGAATGGCCGTCCATAGATGCCTTTCGTAATTGGGCAACGGCAGACCATTGGGTTGGTAGTTTTACTGCCTATGAAGAAGATGAAGACGGTGATTTTATCGTTATTTATAAAGGAATTATTGAGTGAGTACTACTGGATTATTTATACATGCACCACAGGTTGTAATCGATTCGTTTGGACAATTGTGTCCACAGGCAGATGTACTTATTACCCGTATGCGTTTAGCAACGGTTCCGGTTATTGTTTTCTGTGATACGAAAGAACAACAGACTCAGGTAGAAGCTGCCCTTGCAGCTAGTGATACCGAACACCTTCGTTGTGTGACCTGTGAAGAACATCCATTACCACAAGCAAAAGCTTTATTGTTCGCAGCAAGAGATGCAGACATTGATACGTTTAGTACATGGATGGTTGCCGCTACAGAATCAGCTCTTGCTGCCGCCGCTACCGCAGGCTGTGTGGCAGGTGTGTACGTCGGTGATGGTCCCTGTCCAAGTTTACGTATTCCGATTAAACAAGCGGATAATCTTGCTGATGCCCCACGGGTTATGGTGTTGGAGCAAGGGCAGTGCTGGCACGATCACACATAACATCTTTGTAAATCTTTCATTCCAAGATTAATTTTGCTTTGTTACCAAATACCTTGCTCTTCTAATTCGGCTAAGGCATACCCTTCCCAGCCACGGTTTGCTTTTGGGCTGGCGGGGCTGGGGTGTAAAACGGTACCAAATTGTCCTGTAAAATCGGACAGTGCAATTTCAGCGCGTTTACGAGCAAAACCACCAACACCAACGACCCACTCTGGTTTGAGAATATCCACGCAGGCACGTAAATGTTTATCGCAGGCTTTTTCTATCGCTGCTCGTTCATCTGCGGGTAATTTGTCTGGGGTACGGTTGCGTCCACTTTCTTCCATAAATGCGAGCGGGCAATAATTTAAGACATAATGATCGGCAAAGAAACCCTTTGGGTCGGGCCAGCGTTCAGCAAAAAACCCCCAGAGGCGGCGGCCACTTACTTCAGAACGGGTACAGGCAAGCCCTGTAATTGGGCGTTTGGGGTGAACAGAATCTGGTTGAGTAATTGGTTTATCGAGTTTCATCCAATCACGAACTGAAGGGATTTCACCAAAAGGGATACCAGTTTGACTCATGCCCCACGGGCCTGGATTCATACCAAGAAAAATAACCTTTTTCTTTTTTGTGGCAAAGCGTTTAATAAATGCTTCATGCATGGCCCAGGCGTAATCAAGTGGGTTGTAGACATAGGCAACAGGATCGGCAAAGGAGAGGGCATTCATATCTGCGCGTAATTGTTCCGTTGCAGCAATTATTTTTGTGGCAGTGCTCATAATGTGTTTTCCGGTGTGTAGTGAATACGTTGCCGAGACCGTTCGCGTTGTGGGTCAGGTATTGGTACAGCGCTCAGTAGGGATTTAGTATAGGCATGTTGTGGGTTGCTGTAGAGTTCTGCACAGTGTGCTTCTTCTACAATATGGCCATCATACATAACGGCTACACGGTGAGCAAGCGTACGGACAACGGCTAAGTCGTGTGAAATAAATAACATCGCCAAATTCATGTCGTGTTGGAGTTCTTGCAATAAGGTCAAAATGCGAGCTTGAATGGATACGTCTAATGCGCTGACCGGTTCGTCACATAATAATACACGTGGATTAATGGATATAGCGCGGGCAATAACGATTCGCTGACGTTGACCACCAGAAAACGAATGCGGGAAACGCTGGGCATCTTGGGCTTGTAAACCAACGCGTTCAAGCAAAACATGTGCACGTTGATGTGCCTCAGAGCGTGAGCATATTTTGAAATTAATGAGTGGTTCGGCAATACTTGCGCCAATGGGACGGCGTGGATTTAAAGATGCATACGGATCTTGAAAAACAAACTGTATGTGCCGATGACAGATTGGTGCTGGTGGTACATTTGCGCCGTCAAATTGTATATTACCGGCATGAAGTGGTGTCAGCCCACAGATAGCACGGGCAGTACTACTTTTACCGCAGCCGCTTTCTCCGACTAGCGCAAGAGTTTCTCCAGCATCCACATGAAATGAAATTCCTTTCACAGCAGTAAATGCTTTGTCTTTTTGCCATGGCCATTGAGCTGGCTTCGTATAGCGAACCTGTAAATTACGCACATCTAAAAGAGTCATGGCTGTACACCGTGTTCATTGCTCTTGTCGATACGGGGAACAGCAGCTAGTAACTCTTGTGTATAGGTTTGTTGCGGCTGATAAAAAATTTCATTACAAGAACCTGATTCAATAAGAGAGCCGTCTTTCATGACGGAAATCGTATCGCACATACCAGCGACCACACCAAAGTCATGGGTAATAAGTAATATGCCCATG
The DNA here is from genome assembly GCA_016745075.1 of Planctomycetota bacterium. Taxonomy (GTDB): domain Bacteria; phylum Planctomycetota; class UBA11346; order UBA11346; family UBA11346; genus JADGDD01. The sequence continues at coordinate 111,380 of JADGDD010000007.1, forward strand.
TCATGTGTGTGTTGGATCTTCTTGAGTAAATCTAGAATATCTGCTTGGATAGTAACATCTAACGCTGTTGTTGGTTCATCTGCAATTAACAAACTGGGGTTACAACAGAGCGCCATCGCTATCATAATACGCTGACGTTGGCCGCCAGAAAATTCATGTGGAAATTGTTGTATACGGGTTGCAGCCTGTGGTATTTCTACAGTTTCTAACATCTGAATAGCATGTTTTATTGCTTCTTTGCGAGAGTAGCCAAGATGTAAGCGAATATGCTCAGTTAATTGTTGTTCAATGCGCATGTACGGATTGAGGCTCGTCATAGGGTCTTGAAAAATAACACCAATATCATTACCGCGTCGTTTCCGAATATCTCTGTGAGAAAGAGTCAACAAATCGACTCCGTGAAAAAGGGCAGTGCCATTGCTGACATGGCCCGCAGAAGGTAATAATTGTGGCAAGGCCATAGCACAGGTACTTTTGCCGCTGCCAGATTCACCAATCAGCCCAAGGGTTTGCCCACGTTCTAGCGAGAAAGAAATATTATGGACAGCAGGAATAGCGGCTTTATCTACAGCATAAGTAATACAGAGGTCGGTAACGGAGAGCAACATTACTGTTCTCCTTCTGGATCAAGTGCATCCCGCAAGCCATCACCTAATGCATTTAAGCTAAGTAAGGTGAGCGCCATAATAAGGGACGGCCAAACGAGCAGCCACCATTTATCTCCGGTACTTTTACTCATTTCGCTCTGGCCAATTTGTACCAGTGCGCCCCATGAGTCCAGAGATTGACCATCCCATTGGACTTGTAAGCCAATAAAGGCGAGGAAACTTTCTTCCAAAATAACAGCAGGAACGGTTAAGGTAGCGTACACAATAATTGGACCAATACAGTTTGGTAATAAATGTTTGAAAATAATAGCTGTATGCGATGCGCCACAAATGCGAGCGGCTTCTACAAATTCACGTTGTTTTAGAGTCAGCATTTGTCCTCGAACAATACGGGCCATGGTGAGCCAGCTTACTGCTCCAAGGGCGACAAAGAGCATAATTAAATTACGTCCAAACATAACCAATAACAGAATAACTAAAAACATAAACGGAATGGCATAGAGAATGTCAGTGGCAGCCATCATCAGACGGTCAACGCGTCCTCCGCAATAGCCAGCAATAGCGCCATAGCATACACCAATACAGAGGCTGACAGCAGTGGCTACAAGGCCGACGAGTAAGGAAATACGTCCACCATGTAAAATACGACTAAATAAATCACGACCTGCTTGGTCCGTTCCAAGTAGATGAGTTTGACTGAGACTTTGCCCATCACCATGACAAGCGTTGAGGCTGTCTCCAGTAATTTCTAAATGATTAAGGATCGTATTATTTTGTGTAATTGTTGTGACGAGGCCTTCAGTTAGGGTAATGGTTACGTCATACTGGGAACTGCCAAGAATATGATGAACTAAAAGCGCTTCTTTGCCATTCCGTTGTGCATCGGTAAAAAAATTATCTGGCGCAGCTTTACGCCTTTTTAATTGTATTGCGGCAAGGGTTCGTTCAGGGTGGGATTGATCGCGTAATGTTCCTTCTCGAAAATCAATTTCACGCAAAATAATTGCCCCATGGACTTGTTGAATTTCACGAATTTTCCCACGTGAGGTACAGGTAATGCGGTACTCAATGCTTGTATCTTGCGTGTATGAGAGTTCGAGTTGATTACACTGGCTATACAGCGGTGGTGCCTGTGGAGTTTCGCCAACAGTAAAGGACATGTGGGCTCGAGTAATAAGACTGCTGCTGCCAGGTGGTAAAGCACCAACCCATGCCTGTTGTCGCGTGGGGTCTTGAGAACTCAACAGGGGAGCAAAAACACAGGCAAAACAAACGCAGAGAACAAGGCCTAGGCCAATCATCGCTAATTTGTGGGATTGTAGTCGTTTCCAAGCGAGCCTAGTTGGTGATGTGTTAGTTGTTTGCATGACGTACCCGTGGGTCGGCAAGTGCATATAACACATCACTGAGGCTATTTAGTACAATTAAAATAAGGCCATAGATAATAGTCGTTCCCATGACCATGCCGTAATCACGTTCAATGGCTGACTTCACAAAATATTGCCCAAGCCCGTCTATTTGAAATATTTTTTCAACAACAATTGATCCCGTGAGCATAGCGGCAGTGGCAGGGCCTAAAAAACCAATGACTGGAATAATACCGCCGCGGAGCATATGTACACACACGATATGCCATTCCGGTAAGCCTTTTGCACGAGCAGTACGAATAAAATCTTGACGGACGATATCTAACATGCCTGCACGGGTGAGGCGAGCAATTCGTGCAATAAATGGCAGAGCTAAGGTCAGTGATGGTAAAATCAGATGGGCAGGGCTTTCATAACCAACTGCTGGCAGCCAGTCAAGCCACATACAAAAAACAAGAACAAGCATTGGCCCAATAACAAAATTGGGGATACTCAGGCCAGCCATAGCACCAACCATGGTTGAATAATCAAGTAATGAACGTTGACGAATAGCGCTCATAATGCCAGCGCTTATACCAAGTATGAGCGCCAGTGCCATACTGATACAGCCAAGATAGATACTTTTGGGAAGGGCGCGCCAAATAATATCATTAACGCTTTGTCCGCGATGAGAAAATGAAGGGCCAAAATCCCCTGTCGATAAATCACAGAGATAAGACCAGTACTGAGCAGGCATGGAACTATCTAAATTATATTTCGCTTCAATGGCCTGACGAATATCATCTGGCATATCTCGTTCTTGGTCAAAGGGGCCACCAGGTGCCCATCGGATCATAAAAAAAGAAATGGTCACAAGGGTGAGCAGAACCACGGGGGCAAAAGCGAGCTGTTTGAGTAAGTAATTCCCCATATCTATGGGCGCAGTGTATAAATATCTTTGCATTCGCAAGCTGACGACCTGACCGAACTTTGCTCTTTGCGTTTCTTGAATAAAAAGATAGTATTTGCATATGAATGAAATGGCTAATAGGCGGCAATTCGAGCGGGTCATTGCTCGTTTCCCAGTGAAAGCTGTTCACGCATCCATGGTAAATGAAGCAAAGTCTTTTCATGATGCTGACAGCCTTGAGCAAGAAAACCAACATAGTAATGATTTTTTCACCGGTGAGTTATGCGACTTGAGTATGCAAGGTGCACTGGTTCGTGTGGAAAACCATAATTTTTCTCGTGAAGATGTGGTTATTTTAACCATAGACCTCTGTTCGGAATCTTGCGAACTGGGTGAAAGTGTGCGGGTAAAGACGGAGACAGAAGCGGAAGAATATCTCATTTCCTGTCGTTCGCTTATTTTACGTGCTGATGAACATTATATTGCTGTCGCTTTTTCAGAAATTATTGGTCCAACCAGTTTGCATCATTTACGTCGGACCATTATGTATAACTCTGGTGACCCAGAACGTGCAGCCGCAGAGATAGCTAAGTTTTTAACGTAGTGAGTGCTATTATTATATGGGTATTATGATAGTAGTATAGCTAGAACTTATTTTACTTACTATCTATGGATCATGGATTTCAGGCCTGGTTCACTTGCTGGGCGATACTCAAAACGAGAGCTTTCCATACTACGTACGCCAACATCTGTATCGTTCATCCGTGGAGCAGCATCACAACTGCTAAAGCTACAGGCACAGAGAGCAATAATGATACAGGTGGCGGTTATACGGCAGAGCTGCTCGCCTGTGAATGGTGTTTGGAATGAAACGATCATGTCTTTATTCTAGTGCTGCTCGTTCGTTCAATAGTGGTAATGGTTATTGTGCAGTCGAAGCTGGTGATACGCCTCTTTATTTATTAAATTCGAAAGAGAACCGTTCTGGTTTTGGGAGAACAGTGCCATCTGCTTCAATGATGACTTCGGTAATGGTAAGTGCCTCATTATCATGAAGTTCGGCATTGAGATGTTCATCAGCTTCAATAACTAATTCAGCATATTCATTCGTGAAGGTTTCTTGGATAATTGTTGCTCTTCGTCGAAGAAATGCATCAACAGCGCCATTACTAATGGAATACCGAACTTGCAATAGACTACTCTTATCACGGACATGCTCTAATATTCGTTCTCGTAATAGATCTAAGCCGTCTTCCGTTTTTGTGCTGATAGCTACGGAGCCCTTATAATGATGTTTAAATGCTAACAACACTGTTGGGCTGTGATGAAGGTCGACTTTGTTGAAGGCCATGATCGTTGGAACGGAATCTGCACCAATAGTGCTTAAAACTTCTTCCACAGAATTGATCTGTTCTTCCATGCTTGGTAAGGAGGCATCAACCACATGAATGAGTAGATCAGCTTCAATAACTTCTGCCAAAGTTGCATGGAAACTTGAAATGAGTGTTGGTGGTAACTTACGAATAAAACCAACCGTATCAGAAAGTACGATGTTATGCAGGCGGTCTAGTTCTAGTTGGGTAGTGCGTGTGTCTAGTGTGGCAAAAAGCCTGTCCTGTGCCAGCGTATTGGCATCTGTTAAAGCGTTCATTAAGGAACTTTTACCTGCATTAGTATAGCCAACCAGCGCCACTTTAAACGCATCTTTACGAGCTGTAATCGTACGTTCTTTTCGTTCTTCGATTTCTGCAAGTTTACTTTTTAGTTCTTGAATCCGAATATCAATGAGGCGCTTATCCGTTTCGAGCTGCTTTTCCCCTGGTCCACGCATATTGGTACCAGCTTTAATACGATCAAGGTGGTCCCATAGTCGTTTCAGGCGTGAACGGTTATATTCCAGTTGCGCAAGTTCTACTGCCAGTTTGGCTTGGTGAGTCCGTGCGTTTTGTACAAAAATATGCAAGATGAGTGCAGAGTAATCAATAATGGGAACAGTAATTGTTTTAGACAGGTTCCGTGCTTGAGAAGGAGAGAGCTCCACGTCAAACACAACTTCATCAGCTTGATGTAGTTCGCAGAGTTGGCGAACCTCTTCAATTTTGCCTTTGCCAATATAACTACGGTTAATCGGTTTTGCCAAATGCTGGGTAGCTAGGGCAACCACATCACAGCCAGCGGTATCGAGCAGGCCAATCATCTCTTGTTCACGATCATGCAATTGATCGCGTTCTTTTGGTGGTAGGGTAATAACGAGCACAACCGAGAGCCGTTCTTCCTTGGTAATGTAATCTTGATGTCCGCGATGTTCGTTCATGAAAGTCCTGATGGTGAGAAGTGTTTAGTCCAGAGTTATTGCTGAGGCAGCAAATTTACAGAATGACTGCTCGTTATTCTAATAGTGTCGCCAGAATGACTGCATACAATCAATTCTCCTTGCTCAGAAATACCGCTTGCTTGAGCAATGTACTGTAATTGTTGATCGTTAGTATAAGAAACCCAGCGTCCTTGTAGCCAATCATGTTCCTGAATGCTATTCACAAGTTCATTTGTGCGACCATCTGCAATCATAGCAATTGCCTGCAATAGATAGACCCGAAGAGCAGTCATAACAGCTTGATGACTAGGGAGGCTATCGTTCTCTACGCAATCCGCCAAGCTAATTGGCGGTTCTTGCCCTGTGTAGCTATCAGCAGGCGGAGAATTCGCCCACTGAGGGTTCAAGTTGATTCCAATGCCAACAATAGCAACAAGTCTATTGGAAGCATGAGCCGTAGTAGCTGGAACAACTTTTGACTCACACAAAATACCCGCCAACTTACGATCTCGTAGATAACAATCATTTGGCCATTTAATGCCAACTTTTGGGCAGCTCGGCGCAACATCTGTAATAGCATGACAGACAGACAGCCCAGTAGCTAAACTTAACCACGGCCCATGGCTCACATCAAGTAAATCAAAAACAAAGGAACAAGTTAGAACTCCAGGGTCTGAAAGCCATTTACGTTGCAGCTGGCCTCTACCAGCTTTTTGGCACTGTGTCCATACGCAACTCCCGTGTTCAAGTTTCGCCGCATGAGTCATAGCCCAAGAGTTTGTACTATCACATTCATCAAGGTAGTGGAGCCAGTCAGTCATATGTTATAGCATCGCCTCATTAATAAGTTTAACGAGAAAAACCAGCATGATCTATTCTTATCATGCTGGTTTCATGGTTATTATATACAGTACAACAAGCTTTGTTGTAGTAGTCTGTTTTTACATTTTGCCGGAAGCGAGTCTCTTCTCAAGTTTACGAGCCTCACGGCGTTTGCGCTCACTTGGTTTATCATAAAACATAGCTTTTTTAATGTCTTTTGTCAGACCTTCTTTTTCGCAACGTTTTTTAAAACGACGGAGAGTTTTTTCTAACGGTTCGCCGGCGCGAGCTTCGACTTTGATCATACAGATGCCTTCCTTACTAATGGCGCGGAAGTATGTAGCTGGTCCTTTCCACGCAAGTAAAAATAAATAGACTCTCTTTTTATTGTAGACTTATCAAAAAAAGAATATATACGAAAGGTATGGTCATAGCCCGCAAATATTTGGTTCGTGAACATGCTCCAGGCTGCTATCATGTGATGAGCCGTTGCGTGCGTCGGTTGCATTGTTTGGCAGTTGAAGAACGAAGAGAATGGGTTGAGCGTTGTTTGCGTATCCATGCTCAGAAAATGGCGATAGATGTTCTTACTTTTGCGGTGATGAAAAATCATGTTCATGTTGTAGTGCGAATTCGGCCAGATTTAGTAGAAGGTTGGAGTGCACGTGAGGTGGTAGACAAATGGTTGGATTTGGTTCCTCGACGTGATGGATCAGGTGAAATATTAGAAACGGACGAGACTTTGCGTGAGCTTATTGCTACAGACGGTATTTGGGTGGAGGAACGCCGAAGCCGTTTGTGTAGCATGAGTTGGCTTATGCGTTTGGTGAAGCAGAAGATTTCAATACGTATGAATAGAGAAGACCAAGTGACCGGTTGTTTCTGGGATGAGCGTTTTACTTCTATTTTGCTGCCAGATGAACGAGCTATTTTGGCGTGTATGGTCTATGTTGATTTGAATCCTTTTCGTGCTGGTGAGTGTCAATTGCCAGAGAATGGTTGTAATACAGGATTGCATATCCGTTTGAAGAATCGATCATTTTACGGAGGTGAATGTAGATCGCAGCATCACATTGGGCATTACAGAAGCGGAGTTGATTTTCAGGCTGAGTTGGGGGTGTTGGGTGATCGTTGGGTTTTGCCTTTGGAGGCATGTGGTGACTATCTCTGGCATTTTGACGGTGGATGGGTGTATGACAGTCCAGAGTGGTTGACAGAGCGTTGGTATTTAGATGTATTGGATGCGGCTGCACGTGAGGTCCGTTTTACAGGCAGCGGTAATCCGAAACATAGGCTGGATGAACAGATGGCGCATATTTTTGACCGAATGGGAATATAATATAGATGAGCAATAAAATATGGAAGCCAGAGATTTTGGCGCCAGTTGGTGAGGCGCGCTGTCTTGAGGCGGCAGTGGCTGGTGGAGCAGATGCGGTGTATATGGGGCTCCGTCATTTTAATGCGCGTGGCCGAGCTGCAAACTTTCGTTTGGTTGATTTACCTCGTCAGGTTGGTTACTTACATCATCACGGATTAAAATGCTATATCGTTTTTAATACCTTGTTGCACGATGATGAATTTGAAAAAGCAGAAAAAATGGCGCGGGCAGCATTAGCTGCGGGAGTAGATGCTGCCATCATACAAGATCTTGGATTATGGACGTTGTTACGTGCTCGTGTTCCTGATTTGGAGTTACATGCATCAACACAAATGACTGTTCACTCGCCAGAGCAGGTTCGTGTTTTGGCAGAACTCGGTGCACAGCGTGTTATTTTGGCTCGTGAGCTGTCATTGCCAGAGGTGGAAGCGTGTACAGTAAGGGCGCAAGAGCTTGGTATAGAAACTGAGCATTTTGTACATGGGGCATTGTGTTATGCATGGTCAGGACAGTGTTTAATGTCTAATTTTGCGGGGTGCCGCAGTGCAAATCGCGGTACCTGTGCTCAAAACTGTCGGTATGATTACACGACTGTTGGACAGTCGCGAGAATCAATGATTTCAATGAAAGACTTTTCATTGATAGATCGTATTGCGGAATTATCTGATATTGGTGTAGCCAGTTTGAAAATTGAAGGTCGCTTAAAAGGTCCTGAGTATGTCTACACTGTATGCAATGCGTACAGAACAGCTGTTGATGCATGGGCAGAGCAAAAGACTTTTTCTAGCAAAAAGGCGAAAAAGAATTTACAGGGTGTTTTCTCCCGTGGTTTTACTAACGGTCTGTTGGATGGTGTTTATGATGATTCCACCCGTTTGCAAAAATATACGCAAGATATGGGTCGGCAGCCAGACGCACAGCTTGTTTCTTTAGAGAGAAGAAGTGGTCTTGCCTGTATTCGCACTAAAGAAAAGCCAACAGCCGGCCAAGGTTATGTTTTTTATCATGAGAATGAACAGGATGGTTTTCTGATAACGAGTGTGGATAAAGAGAATAATGATGTCTGGTGGTGCAATGTTCGTGTAGCCGATCGAGGTGTATGTCCTGAAGAAGAAATTAATTTATTTTTAAATAGCGACCATAAACATAAAGAGCAGGCTGAAAAAGCGATGGCGCAAGTACGTTTTGATGAATATCGTACCGGCAGTATTGCCTTAGATATAACTTGTATTGCACAGCTTGGAAGCGTTTTTCGTATGATTGCGCGTAGCGCAGACGGGCGATGTGTAGAGTGTTTGTCAGATCATGTTGTAGAAAGAGCACACAAGCCACAGGCAAAAGAGGCATTTTCGCAAACGGTTACTAAAGCGGTGGGCAGTTGTGGTGGTAGCGATTTTTATGTAAAGACATTAACACTAGCATGCGATGACAATATTTTTCTACCAGCATCTGTAATAAAAAAACTACGTAGAGCTGTACTGAAACAATTATCTGAAACGGATAGCGAAGACTTGATAGTGCCTACACAAGTGGCAACAACAGATAAAATAATTTCTCAACAACAACGACAGACAGAATTATGGGTGGCGGTTGGTTCTATTAACGCAGCTCGGGCAGCTCTTGATGCAGGCGCAGCGCGTGTGTGGTTGGATGACCCAGCAATGTCCCTTTGGGGAACACGCTGTCCAACAATTCCTCATATAGATAATTTATGGTTGCGTCATCCTGCAACTGCTCCGGTATCACCTTGGTTGGAAGAATGGTACATTCCTTTGGTAGCTGGTCATATTGGTGTTATTGAAGTGGCTCAGAATCTTGGTATTCCAGTTGTAGCAGATCATTATTGCAATGTGGTAAACACAAAAACATTACAGGCATTAGAAGATATTGGAGCAGAGGCTGCTGTTATTAGTTTGGAATGTTCTGCCCGTGAAGTCGGTAAATTTGCACACCGTTATGCTGGTGGTTGTGGTATGGCACTGACTGTTCATGGGCGTTTGCCTGCTATGATAACCCGTCAAAATCATAATCTTCAAGCTGGTGAATCCCGCGTTATTACGGCAACTCAGCAAGATGGTGGGTTGCCGTATGTTATGCAACGTCATGCCTGTGGTGATACAACCTTATATGAGGGGCGTGTGTTGTGCGCACCTGAGCACGCGGTTAAAACAGTAGGCCTCGTTGATGCATGGTTGCTTGAGCTTGCCGACCAAACGCCAGAACAGGTAGCAGAATTGACGAATTTATATGCATCATTGTGCGATGGTTCTGGTGAGCCCGCTCGTATTTATGAAAAAACACATGCACCACTTGGGGTTTTTAGCGGTCACTTAGCTATTGGTAGCCGCGCATTAGATGAGCAAGATGAGGCTGAATAATACTATTACCCAGCGGTAAAACCCTTAAAGGTGAAACCAATAATATTATTTACATTTTCAGGAAAACCAATCCAGGAAATGGATTCTAATGGCAGTACTACCGTGCCTTTGACCAGTTCTTCAAAGGCATAGATAGAAACGGTAGTCGTGCAGGTTTCAAGATCTATTTCTAAAACCTGCTCAACGCAGAAGCTACTGGTCGTTGGGGTATTTGTGTGAATAAAGCAAGACCCTTTTGGCCAGACATTGGCTTCTTCTGGGTTTTCGTTGTGGAGTTGTTCTTGTAATTCCAAAATACGGCCAACACGTTGAACTTGCAGCCACATGTCAGGGCGAACTTGCTTAAATTCATCAATAGCTTCTTGTTCAAGATAGTCACTAATAACCTGCTGGCGAATATCATCAGGAATATCAGGGGCATTCAGCGTGTCGTTGTCGCCGTTGTCGTCGTTGTTGCCTTCGGGCTGTTGCGAAGCCTGCATTTTAAAGGTCATAGTTTATTCCCTTGTGGTCGTTATTTTTGCGCGTGAGTAATAAATGTATGTAAAGTACGGAGCGATACAAAAGCAGTACGCCCTTGTTCATTGTTGTCTATTTGAATTCCATAGCTCCGGCTGACCAGTACAGAGAGTTCTAGCGCATCTATAGAATCTAAGCCAAGACCAGTGCCAAAGAGTGGAGTGTCCGGATCAATATCATCTGGGGTCATGTCTTCTAACTGTAGGCCGTCAATAATTTTTTGAGCAAGGTCATTAAGCGAATCGTTCATTATGTATTCTTTCAGTGTGGTGGTGTTCAGTAAGCGGTTTTACATGTAAATGCCGCCGCCAACATTGAGGACTTGTCCGGTTACATAAGCAGCACCAGGAGAACAGAGCCAAGAAACGGCGGAGGCAACTTCTTCAACGGTGCCAAGTCGGCCCATAGGGATAGCAGCTTTTAAATGATCTAAAGGGAGGTCGCGAGTCATGTCCGTATCAATCAATCCAGGTGCCACGACGTTTGCGGTGAGCGTACGTTTTGCAATTTCTTTGGCTAAACTTTTTGTTGCTGCAATAAGGCCACCTTTGGCCGCTGCATAATTGACTTGTCCCGGATTGCCCATGAGTCCAGTGACAGAACTCATAGTAACAATACGTCCAGTTCGGCGTTGTAACATGGGGCCAATAAGCGGGCGCACAATATTGTAAAAACCACCAAGGCCAATGGCCAGTACATCGTCCCATTCTTCGTCACCCATGAGAGCCAATAAGCCGTCTTTGGTAATACCTGCATTGACCACCAAAACATCTGGTGCGCCACGACGTTCAACGAGTGCAGTGAGTGCCTCTTTTACCGCAATACGGTCAGAAACATCACAGGCCAGCAACTCTACTTCGCGCCCATGTTCTCGTACCACGGCGGCAGTTTCTTCGGCAGCGGTATGATTTCCACGATAATTGATAACAATGTCATAACCATCTTGTGCTAATTGTTTGACAACGGCTGCTCCAATGCCTCGGCTGCCACCGGTTACGACTGCATACATGCTCGCTCCTTGGATAACGAGGTGAAGCTACATACTAGGGCATATGACGATAGCTCAATCAGAAGATCGGCAACGGGCATGGAGCGGCCGAAGTAAAGGCGGTGACTTTGGCCATGCAGTGGTTGCGTGGGTCATGCAACGTGGTTGGTTATTCCGCAGTTTATTTTTATTGGGCCCTAGTACGTGGTTTTTTATCACAGAGCACCATGCACGGCGCTGTATTGTTCGTTATTGGAAACGGCAACGTTCCAAGGCTAGTTTGTGGGAAGTTCATCTGCGAGCCTACCTTCATTTTATTTACTATGCGCATACGCTTGCAGACCGTTTTGTGACGGCCTATTTACCTGATGCCATCAGCCAAAAACAGTGCGGTTCAGATGCGATTCAGGCAGCTGTTTCTAGCGGAGACGGTTGTGTTTTATTATCGGCCCATCTTGGTAATTGGGATATGGCTAGTCGCCTCTTGTCCTTATTTGAGGGTGGCCCATTCCATCTGGTGGTGTATCGAGGAGAAGATCCACAAGTGCAAGCGCGTCTAGACCAAGCCTTAGGCGACCATCCCTGTGGCATAATAGATTTAGCCGATCCGCAGGGGGCCAGCATCGAAATGGCAAACGCACTGAGCCGCGGTGAAATCTGCTGCATTATGGGCGATCGTGGTGTTGGCCATAGGGATATAAACATTCCGTTTTTAGGCAGCCCTGTACCATTCCCTACAGGGCCGTGTATTGCTGCTGCTACTACTGGCGCATGGATAGTCCCATCATTTGCGGTCAAAACAGGGTATGGTAGTTATCAGATGTTGACTACGGCACCCTTCAAAGTGACCTACAGCAAACGTAGCGAACGAAACGCTGCCATAGAACAGGCCATGCACAAATGGGTGCGCCAATTAGAGCGCGTCGTACAATCTTTTCCGAGTAGTTGGATGAATTTTCACGATTATTGGGGTGATTATAATAAAAATGATAAAAAATAGTTTTTATTATATTATTCTTCATACCACGACCGAATAGCTTCGCCATCACGAGTAAAAATAGCATAGCCATTACACTCTTCACAGCGAATTTTCCAAAAAGCGAAGCGCTGTTGAAAAGCATCTAGTTTTTGATGGTCTTGCCAAGTAATGCGTCCAAGGTTACTAAAAATGGCATCGTCAAATGGGGTTGAGCAGAGCGGGCAGGCACAGTTTTTTTCGAGATGTTTATTAAACCGAATACGTTTAAGCCATACAATAATGACAAGAATTAATAGAATTCCTGAGAGTAAACCGCCACCAATGCCATACCAGATCATCTGTGCACTCGTTATTCAGGAATAAATACGCAATTATCAGCAGAAATAGATGCACCAGTTTGCCATTTAATGGCATTATCAGCAGAACCAACTTCCATGAGGTAGCGTCCATCATGGCTGCAAGATCCCTGATGACAACACAGGAACACATTTGGCAGTTGGGCCAGCGGGCCAGTATACGGTTCTTTGTGGTACACGTCTAAGGCTGCGCCAGCAATATGACCATCTTGTAAGCACGCCAAGAGTTCGTCTTCATCTAAGACTTCGCCACGGCAAGTGTTGAGGACAAAGGCCCCCGTTTTGAGTTGGCGCAAACGCTGTGCATCCATAATATGGTCGGTCTCATCAGTCAGCGGTAGATGAATGGTGAGCGCATCGCTTTGTTTAAGGAGCTCATCCAAAGAACAATAGGTTACGTCATTGGCAGCGGCCCACTCTAAATCCTCGTCTATATCATGTGCGATTACTTTCATACGGAAGGCATGAGCGATAAGAGCGACCTGTTTACCAATGCGTCCACAGCCAAGGATGCCAAGAGTTTTCCCTTCCCAAAGCACACCGGTGAGACGATTCCATTCACCACGGCGCAAGCCTTCATGAGCTTCCACCAAGCGTCTGCTAAGGCTAATGAGTAAGCCAAAGACTTGCTCTACTACGCTGCGAGCAGGGGCATCGGGCGTGTAGGTTACGGCAATGCCGTTTGCTTTGCAGAACGCAAGATCAAGGCCATCAAGGCCAACGCCGACTCGGGCAACATGCTTTAGGCGTGGTAGGCCAGCAGCTAAGGTTTCAGCAGTAAGGGGCTCGGTTCCAGCAAGCAGCACATCAACATCACCAAGTAATGCAGCTGTTTCTTCTGTGGTGTGTTTGCGTTCATGTGGTGAGAGACGTACTTCAAAACCCGCAGCACGAAGATGGTCTACCGCATCCGGGGAAGATATGCCATAGGGGTAACTGGTTACTTGAGCAATCGGTTTCATGCCAAGGGATAATGAAGCGGAATGAGACAGGGCAAGTGGCGGCTGAGCGTACCACTCTCTACAGCTATGCGCAGCAGGAAAGAGGTAGTTGCCGCTCGGGAGTGCTTGGTACAGTGGAGATGTTCAAGTTTGGTGACACGCAGGAGGATGCGATGAGCGACGCAGGTGATATAGAGGTTGACCAATTGGAATTGGTGCGCAAAGAGTATAAAGCGTTGGCTCGAAAGTTCCAAGAAAGTGAATCGCAGCGTACGCAGGTAGCAGAACAAGTTGGTACTCTTCGGAAGCGTGTCGTTGCACAAATGACCGCAATCGGGACGCTTGTAAAGCCAGTATTTGATTTAGATCAGCAGTATTTCGGGGGCCGTTTTCAAGAAACTTTGGATAAAGACGGTATGTCAGATCCGCTTGATGAAGCACGGATTGCGAAAGAAGTTGCTCAAGCTTTACATACAGAATTATCTGGTTCATCTGCTTTCGCAGAGAGCCCCGTTTTACGAGATCAAATAGCAAATGTGGTTGGAGCCCTAGAAAGTTTGCGAGATTGTGCTCATCTTGTTCAAAAAGATGGATTACAGGCCGTTGGCTTACCAGAATCATCATCAGCAGATTGCGAAGCGTATGATCTTCCTGATAACGACCCAGTTCAGTGTTTAAGCGATTGTGCACATTTGCTCACAGACATAGAACGTGTGATTCATAAAACTGGTGGCCAGTTCCATGCTCTGCAACACATGTTGTTAGAATCAGATGATGTGCGAACCAATGCAGAAGAAGAGTTAGACCGTTTCAAAACCAACCCAGATGATATTGCAGCATTAGCAAGAGAAGAAACAGAACGTTTACAGGAAGAACTTCAGGCTTTGCAGGCAGAAATGGAGGCGATGCCGCAGCCTGGTTCTGGGAAACAATCTGTAGACACCGATATTTTACATGAACGGATAAAACAGCTTGAATCTTACCTAGAGGGAGAACGTTCTCAACATGAAGCAGATCGAGCAGAGATGCGCGGTCTAGCTGCGGCTATTCATGAGCGTGGGTCAGGTATGAATGGTGGTGAAAGTCTGATTCGTGCTTTAGAAAAGCTTGAAGCGGCACTATCAGAGAATGCTGATGTGAGCGAGGTGGCTGGTGCAACCGAGACGGTACTGTTCCAGATGGCGCAAATAGTAACCAATCATGTGGAAGAAGCAGAGCGTGGTCAAGTTGGGGCGGACGAGCATCTTAAAGAGCAGTTCGTTCAATTAATGAGAAGAAAAGAGCATTATAAAGAATGCTATAAAACAGAAAAAGCAGAGGCAGAAGCCCTGAACGATCGTTTGCAGAAGGAGCGTGCCCATTATGAAGATCAGCAAATAGAGCGGGTGACAGCAGATGAAGAGCAAAGAAATGAACTTGAGCAGCAGTTGGAAATATTGCAGGCGAAACTGCTCACATTAGAGAAAGAATCACAAGAAGCAGCAGTAGACGCAACTCGTGAACAAGACAAACAACAGGAGCGCATTGCTGACCTTGAGCAAGCATTGCATAATGATCGCAAACAAACGCAATCAGAATTACAAACGGCAGAGAATGATCTGCAAGAAGAGCGTATACTCAGTCATAAATTAGAGACTGAAATTGCTACCTTAAAACGTAATCTTGTAGAACAGACTGATGGGGCGACGACCTCTCAACAAGAGGCAGAAAAACAACAGGTAGAATTATCCCATTCTTTGAAAGAGGCAGAAGAACAGGTTCGTGAACGCGAACAAACAATAGCACAGAAAGAAAAAGAACTCTTAGAGGTTCAAGAAAAGCATGAAGCACTCACAGAATTGCACGAGCAAGCTCAGTTAGATATAAAACGGCAAAAAGATGCGTATGATCAATTGCGTGCGGATACTGCAATTGATAAAGAACAGTATGAGGAAGAAACGAAAAAAGGTTTCTCAGATAAAGAGAAGCAGCTTCAAGAATTAGTGAAACAAGTCGCCGTAGAAAAAGAGCGTACGGTTACAGCAGAAGCAGAACGTGATATGGCAGAAGAAGAAACACAGACTGCCAAAGGGTTGTATCAAGCAGAGCAGTTGGCACTCAAAAACATTGATAGAGAACGAGTTACAGAGTCAGAAGAATATGCAGAGCAGATACAAGATCTGAATAAGCGTCTAGAAGAAACATCAGAGACCATCAATAAGCTAGAGCAAGAACGTGATACGATGGCGAATAGTCTGGAAGATGTTCGCAAACAAACAGATGTACGTTTGGCAGAAGTTGGCAGTGCTGGCCAGCATATGCAGCAAGAATTGGAAGCCTTGAAAGAAGCGCATGTTGGTGAAGTTGCTCAATTAGAACAATCATTAGCAGAGCGCGATGAGACATTAAGTGTATTACAACAGCGGTATCAAGAACGAGAAACCGAAACAGCTGCTTTACGTACACGTGGAGACGAGTTTGCCCAAGAAATTGGCAAACGTGATATGGAGCGTGAGCATCAATTAGCAGAATGCGATCGGTTACGTGCAGAGAATAGAAGTATTCAAAGTGCCCATGACGACATGCGAGAATTATTGGGTGATGCGCAACGTGCTTTAGAAAAAGAGCAATCATCTCATAAAGTTGATGAAAGTGATGCACAAAGTACCGTTAAAGATTTGCAAGAAATGCTGATTGTTGTCCGTAAAGATTGTGAGATTTTGCGGCAAGATAAAAAAGAAATTCAGCAAGAATTAGACCGTGAATGCGAAGCGAAGAGTAAAGAAGAAAGTAGTCTTGAAAAAGAGCGCCGTCGTTTACGGAAAGAATTAAAAGAATGTGTTGAGGAAAATAAAATACTTAAAGGGGTGGTTGCAGATAAAAACAAACGACTTGATACTATGGATGAGCTAGAACGAAATGTCCTCATGGTCAAAGGCCGTAATGAGCAACTGGAAGAACAGCGAGATGAGGTGAAACATACGTATGAAGATGCCTGTAAAGAACTAGAGGGTCGATTACTTGCCTCAGAAGCAGCTTTACAATCTCGAGAAGAAAGCATACATGCAGCGCACGTTCAAATAACAACTTTACAAAAAGACCTTGAAAAAGAACAATCTGCAATTCAGAAACTTGAACGACATTTAGAGCTGGCGCAATCCAATCTGCGCGAAAGCGAGGAAAAAGAAAATCAACGCCGTAGCTTAACCGAAAACTTGCAAGAAGAATTGAAATCAGAACGCAAAGCCCGCGAAGAGTTAATTCGTGCCCAGACAGCACAAGATGTCGTGGAACCAGTACCAGAGAACAGTCCATCTTTAACGGCGCTTGAAGAAGAAATTGCTAACTTGAAATCTCTCTTACGTATAGCTCGTGATAAAGTCAAAGAATCGCTTGGTCTCTTTTCTGAGCAAGAACAGAATTACACAAAAATCATTGACGAACTTCAGGAAAAGCTTGTCGATAAATAAAAGTTTTTTGGGCATATTGTTGGCACTGTTTTGTATGAAGAGAGCTGCTTCGGTCTGCGCAGAGTTTTGCTCTGTGGCTGTTCTTTTGCGACTTTCATAGCAGAAAGATAAGAAAAGGCAGAGAACATAAGGGTGTAACTGTATATATAAAAACAGCGGGCATCTCTGAAAAGAGATGCCCGCTGAATCGTATTAAAAAGATTTGTTTGTATGTTTACGCGTTTGCTTGTTCATTAATAAAGGCAATAACCTCAGAAATTGTTTCGAGGCCTTTGTCGCCGGGAAGAGCATTATCAAAGGTGATATCGAATGCGTCCTCTAGATCCATGCTGACTTCAGCGATGTCGAGCGGGTTGTCCGTGACCTCTTCTTTGATGTTTTTTGAATGGTAGTCAAAATCACCTGCATGTGTTTGCAGTGGTAATTTATGCCACTTGTGGCACATGATTTCGATGGTTTCGTCGGTGATACGTTCTAAAGAATAAAAGGCCATGTAGGTATAACTCTTTGGTTTGGGTTGTCAGTCAGTGGTAGGTATGTTAGTCAGTGAAACGTTTGAAGATAACAGAGGCGTTGTGGCCACCGAATCCAAGGTTGTTGCTGAGTGCATAGGTAATGTCTTGTTCACGAGATTCGTTCGGAACGTAATCAAGGTCGCATTCAGGATCAGGAGTGCTGTAGTTGATGGTTGGATGTAACACACCTTTGCCAAGAGATAGCAACGTTGCAATGGCTTCTACGCCACCAGCAGCACCAAGGGTATGGCCAGTCATGCTCTTCGTTGAGTTGACGGCTAGTTTGTAGGCACGGTCACCAAATACTTTCTTGATGATCATGGTTTCAGTTTTGTCGTTGTACTTGGTGGAGGTACCGTGTGCGTTAATGTAGTCCATTTGCTCTGGGTTGATACCTGCGTCTTGGAGAGCTAGGCGCATGCACGCTTGGCCAGAGTAACCTTCTGGATCTGGTTGCGTTTCGTGATGGGCATCACCAGTGCAGCCGTAACCCACAACTTCGCCGTAGATGGTAGCACCGCGTTTTTTCGCATGTTCCAGCTCTTCAAGAATAAGGATGCCAGCACCTTCAGCGATAACAAAGCCATCACGTTCAGCATCGAATGGACGGCTGGCAGTGCCAGGAGAGTCATTACGTTTGCTGAGCGCTTTAATATTGTTGAATCCAGAAATGCCAAGGCCAGTAATTGGGGCTTCGGAGCCACCGGCAATCATCACGTCGCACAAACCTGTGCGGATGTGGTTAAAAGAAGCACCAATACAGTGGCTACCAGTCGCACAGGCGGTGGAGATACTATAGTTGGGGCCTTTTGCGTTGTAGGAGATAGAAACATCACCAGCAGCGCTATCTACAATCATTTTGGGAATAAGCAGCGGGCTGACGCGGCGCGGTCCACGCTCGTGTAATTTGCGGCTTTCTTGTTCGGCAGTGGCAAGTCCACCAACGCCAGAGCCAACCACACAACCAACACGGCATGGGTCGTCCCATTCAGCACCTACGAGTCCAGCATTTTGCATAGCTTCTTCTGCGGCTTTAAGAGCCAGAAGAACATAGCGGTCTTTGCGTGATTCGAGTCGCTTATCACCACCAGCAAGTTCGTTATTGCTGAAGCGTACTTCACCACCAAAGAGGGTTTGATGGTCGGTGGTATCATAATATTCGATGGGGCGAATACCGTGACGGCCATTAAAAATGGACTCTTCAAACTCGCTTACGGAACTACCGTTGCAAGCCATGATGCCCATACCTGTAACTACAACACGACGATTACTCATAGCAAATTACCACTTAATTAAATAGAATAGAGGATAAAGAATGATGGCCCAGAAAGAATAGGTTTCTGGGCCATCTTAAAGCTTTGGGCTTTGCTGCGTTTTGTTCGAGTTGTGCTAAAGCACGGTTGCGGCAAAAGCGTGCAGCAAGGCAGTATACTTTAAGTTTGCATGCAAAAAATATTGCAGGGTAACTTATGCGTTTACTTGGCCTTCGATAAATTTAACGATATCGCCAATGGTGTTCAAGCCTTCAGCGTCTTCTTCTACCTTGATGTTGAATTCATCTTCGAGATCCATCATGATCTCAGCGATGTCTAAGCTATCAGCGCCAAGGTCGGCAATGATGTTGCTGTTGCTGTTAATGTCTGCAACGTCTTTAGAAAGACGGTCAGCAATTTTTTCGATAATTTTTTGTTCGATGTCGCTCACGATGAAAGCTCCTAGCAAGAAGTGAGTGCTGTAAAAAAGTGAGTACGTCCAATCTGCAAGAGCTTCAGCCATGAGAACCACGGCCATAAGAAGCAGATGCGGGCGCATTAAAGTCTTGAGGCTCCAGTGCCACAAGGCTGCGTATGTTGATACGAGTATCGCTAGGGTCAAGCTGTGAATAATGTTTGGCTTGTAGTGTCTGTGTCACCAGTGAGACTGTCGGGCTATGTGGACAGCTATTCAGACGGTGCTACTAGATGTAGATGGTGTGTTGACCGACGGCTCCTTGGCTCTTGGTGCTCATCGAAATGGGCAGGCATGTTCCGAAGATTCAGTTATAGAAGAGGTTTACAAGGTTTTCCATGCTCATGATGGTGCCATGATCAAACGGGCGATTGCAGCTGGCATTGCGGTTGGCGTTGTTTCGGGGCGCTCATCAGCAGCACTGGAACATCGGTGCCAAGCACTTGGTATGTCACCCTGTTTAATGGATGTTGGTGATAAAGTTGCTGCTGTACAAGCTTTATGTCTTGAAAACCAATGGGATATAAAGTCTCTAGCTTATATTGGTGATGATTTGCCAGATATGGGACTGATGCGTCATGTAGGGTTGCCAGTGGCGGTAGCAGATGCTCGTCGCCCGCTCCGTCGCGCTGCTCGTTTTGTCTGCCGAGAAGCTGGCGGCAGAGGAGCCGTCGCAGAATTTCTTGAATACCTTATGAGAAAACAAGGGAAATTCATTACCTATCAAGAAGGCTTTCACGGATGAATACTCGGAATATCGCGCTGTTTTTCATCGTTATAGTGCTATTCGCTGGATGTAATACGAGTAAGCCGCTACCAGAGCCAACGGCAGAAGGTCAGGCACAAATGTGGCTTTGGGAAGACAGGGGGGATAATCCGACCTGTGTGAGCGCCGACCATATAGAGCTTGATTCAAGTGACTTGAAAAAATATATCCTGACAAATGTAGAAGTGATTCGTCCACTTTCCTCTGGTCGTTTGTTTGTTCGGGCACCACATGGCAAAATTTTAGGTGGCAGTGGTCGTTTTGTGATAGAGCTTAACGGTGATAAGGATCATGCTGTTCTCATGAGCGGTATTCAAAATGGTAAGCCCTTCTTTGGTACAGCCCAGCAGGTTAGCCAGACTGGT
The DNA here is from genome assembly GCA_016745075.1 of Planctomycetota bacterium. Taxonomy (GTDB): domain Bacteria; phylum Planctomycetota; class UBA11346; order UBA11346; family UBA11346; genus JADGDD01. The sequence goes on from JADGDD010000007.1 coordinate 131,742, forward strand.
GAAAAAAGCCCGATGTTGATGGAACGTTTATGGATGTTGCGTGATGTGCATGTGCAAGAAAGTGACCACGCCGCTTTTCTGCCGAATCCCGGTCAATGGACATCAAGTGGTCAATCCCTCTCTGGTGCAGATGCCTCATTGGCGAGCGTGATTTCTGCTATACCGTGAGGGCCTCATCGATTTATAGATAAGGGCCTTCTTATGCGCATAGCACTCGCTCAATTGAATCACCGTATCGCTGATTTCCCCGCGATCCGACAATCTTTATTAGATGCCGCTGAGAAGGCGGTGGCGGCAGGTGCCGATCTCATTGTTTATCCAGAGTTGGCTACTATAGGTTATCCACCAAGAGATTTATTGCACCGCCGTAGTGTTATAGAAGCGCAGTGGTTATTGGTAAAAGAATTGGCAGAATGTTTACCGCTGCCTGCTATTCTTGGTTGTATAGAACCCTTGCTTGAAGGCAGCGGGCCACTGCTGGCAAACGCTGCTGTTTATATTGCTGATGGTCAGATTCAGGCCAGTTATCACAAATGTTTATTGCCAACTTATGATGTATTTGACGAACGTCGCTATTTTCGCCCTGGCGATCAACCTTGTATTGTTAAGTGTGGTGATAAACGTATCGGCATAACTATTTGTGAAGATATTTGGACGGAAGATTTTTCTGGCATCCGTTATCACAGAGACCCAGTTGGTGAATTAAAAGGTAATTGTGATATATTAGTTAATGTTAGTGCGAGTCCATATAGCATGGACAAACCGTATACTCGTCAAAATGTAGTCGCTTCTGCGGCACGACGTTTGGATGTACCAGTTGTCTATGTTAATCAAGTCGGTGGCCAAGATGAGTTGTTGTTTGATGGTGGTAGCTGCGTTGTCAGACCAGATGGCAAGTGTTGTGCCCTTGGTAAGCGCTGGGAAGAAGATTTAGTCATTGCCGAGCAAACAGAATCAAGTGTGTCTGCTCCAACCTATGATCGTATCGGTGATGTGTATAATGCCTTGGTTCAAGGCATTCGTGACTATTGTGACAAAACGGGGCAACAAGGTGTGGTCCTTGGTTTATCCGGTGGCATAGATTCTGCCTTGGTTGCAGCCTTAGCTGTAGATGCTTTGGGCGGAGATCGTGTTCATGGTTTACTTATGCCTGGGCCATATTCCTCACAAGGCAGTGTGGATGATGCGCGTGCCCTTGCTGAAAACTTTGGTATGCCATATTTTGTCTGCCCTATAGCAGATGGTTACGAAGCGGTCGTAAACGCTTTGGCAGAACCATTTGCAGGGACACAAGAAAACGTAGCAGAGGAAAATATTCAAGCCCGTTTGCGGGGGAACTTGGTTATGGCTTATGCTAACAAATTTAATCTGATGGCATTAACCACGGGTAATAAAAGCGAGCTTGCTGTTGGGTATTGTACTATTTACGGAGATATGAACGGCGGACTGGCACCACTTGGTGATGTCTATAAATCATTAGTGTGGGATTTGTCGCGTTACGCAAACCGTAACGGTGAACGCATTCCAGAAAACAGTATCACCAAACCACCATCAGCAGAATTGCGGCCAGATCAACTTGATAGTGATAGCTTGCCGCCGTATGAGGAATTAGATCGTATCCTTCATGCATTTATCGAGGAAAACCTCAGTGGCGACACACAAAAATCACGCGGAGAAAATCCTGCGGTTGTTGATCGCATTTTACGCCTAGTTGATATTAATGAATATAAACGGTGGCAAGCAGCACCTGTTTTGCGGGTTACGAACAAAGCCTTTGGTGTGGGACGTCGTATCCCACTTGCTCGAGGAATTGGATAATGATTAAATATTTTTCATTATGTATAATAATCTGCTGTAGCTTTGTTTCTGTGACAGCCAGTGATCAAACAGAATTATCTGTGTTGAGCTGGAATGTCTATACAAAAAAAGACATCAAAGAAAAGATTCGGAACAAAATACTGTCATGGAAACCAGATCTTATCTGTCTACAAGAGGCAGGGCAAAAAGCAGGGTTAGAATTACTACGGGCTGAATTGAGTGCCCAAAGCAAACAAGAGTGGTTTTTGTATGCCCCTAGCACGCAAAAGACATCATATCGTCAAGCCATTCTCTCTCGTTATCCATTGGTTAGTCAGCAGACCTTTGGTCGGGTAACAGATGAGGAGAAGAGCCAGCCAGTCTCAGCAATTACCAAAGCGGTTCTACAGGTTCAGGTCGATGTAGCAGGAAGACTCATTCATGTTTTTGCCATTCATGCAGCGACGGCTAAGAAATCAGTCGCACACGATAAAGAATTTGCCGCCATCGTAAAAGTGATAGACGCAGCAAGCAAACATACAAAAACCTTGGTTATTGGTGATTTTAATTCTCGTTCTCGTTCAGACAAAGAGCCAAGTAAGGGTGGTACAGCTTATGATACCACGCATTCTACTGATGCCATGCTTGCAAAAAAATACGTAGATACGCTACGAGCAAAATATGCTTATAAAGCAGACACTTTTATTGGTACCAAAATGCTAAAAGCGAAAAAAGGTATTGGTTCTAATCAAGGTAAACGTATAGATTATATTTTTTGTTCCGCAGATTTAGCCCAGACAGTGATTGATGCTGGTATCTATTCACAATTGAATAACCAGAATAAAACACAAGATAACGAATTCTCTGATCATCGTCCGGTATGGACACGCTTTCGATTCGGACATAAATAATGAGCACTCCCAATATATTATGGATATGTACTGATTCTCAGCGCTGGGATAGTCTTGGTTGTTACGGTAATGAATATGTGACAACACCACATATAGACGCACTTGCCAAGCGTGGTGTTGTTTTTGAAAATGCTTTTAGTCAAAATCCATTATGTACACCGAGCCGTGGTTGTTTTTTAACTGGTCGGTATCCAGTGACCAATGGCTTAACAAAAAATGGTCAAAATATTAATCCGCAAGAAAAACTCGTTACCAAATTATTGGCGGATAAGGGGTATCACTGTGGCTTATCTGGGAAATTACATATTAACGCCTGTGATCATCGTTTAAAGGGTTATGGCCCAGAGTGGTGGCGTAAAATAGGCGAGGTTGATTTTTTTATTGGAGAAGAGCCGCGCATAGACGATGGTTATACCGAATTTCATTGGGACCATTCCCCCAACGGTGACCCATCTAGTTCCTATACAAAGTGGCTCAAAGAAAAAGGTGGGCCAGAAATACAGTATCCACCACGCAAAGATTGTCCGTGGGTTCAGCATGGTATGGCAGATGAATACCATCAAACAACTTTTTGTGTAGAAAAAGCCATTGATTTTATTCAAGAACATACAGACAAACCTTGGTTATTCTCTCTTAACTGTTTTGCTCCACATTATCCTTTTAACCCACCAGACACATATTTACAGCCATATCTCGATCGGCTTGATAGTTTGCCTTTGCCGACTTTTGTTGAAAATGAACTGGAAACAAAACCTGCTTTTCAGAAAATGTTTCAAGAACAAACAAAATACAAAGCGTCAGAAATGGGAGAGCAAGATCATAGGATGGTGCGCGCAGCTTATTGGGCGATGTGTGATCACATAGATGCACAAGTTGGCCGTTTGTTGCAAGCTTTAGAAGACAGTGGCCAGCAAGAGAATACAATGGTTATCTTTACTTCAGATCATGGTGAACTGTTAGGAGACCACGGGCTTTATATCAAAGGCCCTTTTTTGTACGATGCTTCCATACGGGTGCCACTTATTATTTCATGGCCAGGTATAATCCCTGAAGGAGAACGTAGTACATCAATGGTAGAGTTAGGCGATCTTGCTCCAACCCTGCTTGATGCAGTACAGGCCCCAGTCTACCAAGGCATGCAAGCACAGTCATTTTGGCCGCACTTAAGCGGTAAAAAAAATCTGCATAATATTCGAGAAGATGTTTATTGCGAATACTACAATTCGAATCCAGACGATCCCGAACAACACTGCACTATGGTGCGTACAAAAACGCACAAGCTCATTGCCTTCCACGGTCAAGAGCCAAGTGAGCTTTACGATTTAGAACAAGATCCCGCCGAATCATACAATCGTTGGAACGACCCCGTCTATGCGGCCGTACAAGCAGACCTCTACCGTCGTCTTTGTGATAGGATGGCCCAAACCGCAGATCCATTGCCAGAGAGAATAGGCCTTTATTAAATATGAGGGGGCGTTGTGTGTCTTTTGTACTACTTTGTGTGACACTTGTTTTATGTAGTTCTTGCGGACAGCCAAGACCTACTGAAGTGACACTGCCTTCCGGAGTGATGATGCAAGAGTCGCGCCTTTCTGTTGATGAAGTCGTTGAAATAGTGCACCGCTATCTTGATAGAGGTGCAGCAAACGATTCTTCCAAGTTAAAATTGAGCGGTTGTCAATATTGTTCTGTAAGCAAAGAGTGGATGGTCTCTTTTGAGCCTGTACCATGGCAATTTCCAGGGGAGCAATTTTCGATATTTGTTCAAGATGATACTGGCGAGTGTTTGTATCAGAGTGGACTGTAATGCGTAGGCATTTGATGGCAGCTCTATGCATGCTACTGTTTCTGTCTTGCAATAATCGTAATGATCAGGGTTGTTTCCATGTGGTTGAGTTACATCGACCACAGTTATCAGTGCAAGATGTTTCTGCAATTATAGATAAAATTGTAGACCCAAAGCTAAGGCAACAAGGCCCCAATCCTTATTTGAAGATGCAGACATGTTCTTACTCCTACGAACACCGTTGTTGGATGGTTTCGTTTATGGGGGCACAAATGAAAGGCGATCACAGTCGTTATTGTAGCGCCATTAAAGATGTTGATTTTGAGATAAATGATCAAACGAAAGAAATAAAAAAATCTGCATATACGGAGACAGAGACTGATAAGCCTGTTGAAATAGACGAAGTGCCGATGCAAGAATGGCTTCGACCAGAAGAATAAGAAGGGGCAATAGAATGATACGACGAAATATTTGTATAATGTTCTGTTTACTGACTATGAGTTTTTCCACTGCTTTTGCGGAAGACTGGCCAATGTGGCGTTATGATGCTGGTCGAAAGTCTACCACCTCAGAACAATTGCCAGAGCAATTACAACTTCAGTGGGTGCGATCTTTGCCTCAGCCACAAACGGCATGGCCGGATGGTTTATATAAAGTGCAATTTGATGCAGCCTATGAGCCGATCGTTAAAGGTTCGTTGTTATATATTGCATCTATGAATGCAGATTCGTTGACGGCCTATGATATTGAATCTGGGGAACAGCAATGGGTTTTTTATGCAGACGGACCCCTACGGTTTGCTCCAGTTGTTTATAAGAATAAGATCTTCTTCGTTTCTGATGACGGCTATTTTTATTGCGTAGATAATGAAAACGGTAATCTTATCAGCAAGATACAAACAGTGCCAGATAATAGAAAAATAATAGGAAATAATCGTGTGGTGAGTATGTGGCCTGCACGTGGGGCACCAGTGCTTGAAGATGGAATTATTTATTTTGCTGCTGGTATTTGGCCATTCATGGGAACATTTATTACGGCTCTTGATGCAGATACTTTAGAAACACTTTGGTGTAACAGTGGTAGTGGTTCCACTTATACTGTGCAGCAACATACGAGTCCTGCTTTTTCTGGAGTGGCACCACAGGGGTATTTGAGTATTTCAGGCAATATTTTATTGGTATCTGGTGGGAGAACCACACCTGCGGCGTATCATAAAAAGACTGGTCAACTGATGTATTATAAGCCCGCTAGCCGTGTGTTTTCTAAAGCAACTGGTGGGTTTGCTGTTTCTGCCATAGATGGTTATTTTACGAATCAATACGGTGTTTTCGACCTGGATTCTGGAGACGAGATAGCCAAGCTACCGATGGGAATTTATGATAATCAGACCTGTTACGCTATTAATAAAAAGGCTGTTGCCCAATTTACCATAGCAAATTTAGAGGTCATAAAAAAAGAAGTTACGAAATGGGGGGTGAAGGGCTGGTCTATAAAAACGCAGGAAATACCTGTAGATTGGCAATCGTCTGTGGAAGCGGATACTGTTTTTGCTAAGGCTGGCAATACGCTCTATGTGAGTTCTGGTCTAGAGGTGAAAGCGATTCATATTGATGGCTCAAAATCACATAGTGTTTGGCAGTATACGGTTGCTTCCAAACCCTTGTCTATGGTCGTTGCGAATCAAAAACTATTTGTTTCTACAGAAAAAGGTAAAATCTATTGTTTTGGTGATACAAACACAAAGACACAGTTTAAGCCTCAAGAGAAGCCTTTAACTTGTTCTGGAACATACGCTGTACGAGTACAGGATATCATTCAGGAATCTGGTTCGGCAGGTTATGCTTTGTTACTGGGGGTTGGTTCTGGTGAACTGATTAAAGAACTGTTAAAACAGTCTGAATATCATATTGTTGTCGTGGAAGAAGACCAACAAAAGGCCACACTCTTTCGTACAGAAATGGATGCCTGCGGTGTGTATGGTTCGCGTCTTGCCGTTATTTCAGAAGCGCTTTCTGCGGTATCATTTGCTCCGTATCTCTTTAGCCTGATTGCAGCGGAAGAAGAATCAAAGGTTATTACCACAGCAACTTTGCAGGCGTTGCGTCCATATGGTGGTGTTGCCTACCTACCGAAGGGAGTGAATAGCAAGATTGTTGAATCATCAACGGTTGAGAATCTGACCATACGGGAGAATGATACGTATATAGTAGCGAAGCGAGAAGGGGCCTTGCCAGGAAGTTCTTCATGGACACATCAAGCTGCGGATGCCGCTAACACAATGTGTTCTGCCGACAGTTTGCCGCAAACACCATTAGGGCTGTTATGGTTTGGTGGCGCTTCAAATAATGCGGTTTTGCCACGACATGGACACGGCCCTGCTCCACAAGTTATTGGCGGTCGTTTATTTATTGAGGGAAAAGATATGCTGCGAGCTGTAGATGTGTATACGGGTCGTTTACTGTGGCAGAAAAAAATTAAAAACCTTGGGTTATATTACAATAATACTGGTCATCACGCTGGCGCAAATGGCATTGGTAGTAATTACGTTTCAGCGGACGATGCGATTTATGTGATGCTCCCAGAAAAATGTTTAGTACTGGACCCAGCAACTGGCGAAGAAATTAAGAACATTATTATGCCCGATTTGGAGCAGCAATCCAAATTAAAATGGGGGCATATCAAGGTTGATCAGGGTTATCTTATTGCAACCGCGGCTCCAGCGAGTGTGTACTTGTCCAGTAATGCGGCGATGAAAGTGAAGCTTAAGAAAAAGACGACGGTATTCCCCATTGAACAAAATGCAGATTATGCCGTAGCGAGTCAGTATCTTGTTGTGTTTGATAGAGTGTCTGGTGAGAAGTTATGGGAGAGAAAGGCAGAACATAATTTTCGACATAATGCCATAGTTGCTGCTCATGGTAAAATATTTTGTATAGATGCTATGACAAAGGCTCGTAAAGAGCAGTGGAAAAGAACGTATGACGTTTCTTCCGCTCAGCCCGTCTTATATGCTTTGGATGCTGCTAGTGGTGCAGTGCTTTGGCAAACAGATAAGAATGTTTTTGGTACCTGGTTAGCCTATTCGGAGGAACATAATATTCTGGTTCAGAGTGGAATTGCTGGGAGAGACCGAGAACGAGACGAAGAGAAAGGCGTAGCTGGCATTAATGCTGTATCTGGTGAACAGTTGTGGAAGAGTGATGTATTTCTTGGTCGTAGTATGTTATATCATGATAGAATTATTGGTGAGAAGACTGCATTGGATATACGTAACGGGAAACCATATACATGGACAAACCCTATTGATGGAAAAGAATTTAATTGGCAGTACCGAAGAAATTATGGCTGCAATGGACCAGTCGCATCAGAACACCTGCTGACCTTTCGTTCTGCTGCCGCAGGATATTATGATCTGAAGAATAATGGTGGGACTGGTAATCTTGGTGGTTTTAAATCTGGCTGTACGTCAAACCTTATTGCGGCAGATGGCGTTCTGAATGCACCAGACTACACACGAACGTGCAAGTGCAGTTATCAAAATCAATCATCTTTAGCGATGATACATATGCCAGAGATTGAAACGTGGACCTTTAACCCCTATATGTTAGATGGAGATGCAGCAAAGACAGTCAAAAGAATTGGTATTAATTTGGGTGCCCCCGGTGATAGAAGGGATGCGGCTGGTACTGTGTGGATCAATTATCCGCATGAGATGAGCCCTTCTCCAAAACTCTCGATATGGTGTAATGAAGATGTATTGTATACACGGCATCATTCAATGTTATTTACTGGTCTGTATAATTGGGTGGGTTCATCTTATGCAGAGAATATTCAAGATATGACGATTCATATTGGAGACAGTGCAAACTATACGGTGACCCTACATTTTGCTGAATATAATGTTGCTGAAACAGGGCGACGTATCATGAATATTGCGCTTCAAGGGCAAACAGTCTTGGAATCATTTGATATAGCCGAGGCTGCTGGTGCGAATACATCTATTTCCAAGGTATTTGCAGGGATTGCGGTAGAAGGTTCTTTGCACATTCAGTTAGAGGCTATAACTGGAACGACCTTATTATCTGGTATAGAAATTATTAAAGAAGAGTAATTAATGATTATTGAGAAAACGTTGTAATTTTTTCTGCAACCATATTTCATCATCTGCATCTGAGTGTATGTGTTGTACGTGACCGGTAGCATCAATAACGGCGTGGTTCCAGCCAATTTTCCACCATCTGCCTGTTGCGTCTAAAACATGGTCTACATCGAGAGCCGGAGGAGACTGTTCGCCTGACTGAATATAAAAAAACGTTTGGTTGTTACTACATTGATTTGGTGTGCTGGTCCAGCAGAGAACGGCTTGGTTAGATGCATTACTGAGTTGACCATTAAGCAGATTGTGTGGTTTGTTTTTTGTTGTGTCTGGGCGTTCTGTATGGCAGCTGAGGAATAACAGCGTTACGCAGATGAAAAGATACAGCTTGATCATGTCAGCAAGGACATGTGCTCATTCAGTCGTTCACGATCTAATAAGGTGAGTTTCTTGTTGTTCACAAGAATAACCTGCTGTTCTTGTAGTCGACGCAAACACCGAGAAAGCGTTTCTGGTGTAATGTTGAGGTGCAAAGCAACTTGGCTGTGCTTGAAGACAAAGGCGGTGGTATCGCCGTTACGGTCACACAGTTTCATTATGTAGTTGGCAAAACGGCCTATGGCATCACGGAGTACAATATCTTCAATCTGGTTCACCATGTAGCGTGTCCACGAAGCCAGTGAAGTGAGCATGATCCGGGCAAGGCGTGGTTGTTCGTCTAAGAGTTGGCGTAAGGAGAGGGCATCAACCGCTATGAGTTTTGTTTTCTCTAAGCAGGCTGCGTTGGATGGAAAGGGGAGTCCATCAATAGCCGCGATCTCGGCAAAGCCATTGCCACCACTCGCTAAAAACAAAATATGCTCTTTGCCGTTTGGAGCGGTTTTGTAAATACGAACTTGTCCCGTTTCTACTATGTAGAGATGGTGACAGGGTTTATCTTGCCAAAAGATGATGTCGCCGCGTTTGTAGTCTTGGTATTCTGAAAAAGAGGCAATTTCCTCGATGCTTTCCGCTGGGAAGCCGTCAAAGAGCCGATAATTGGCAATAGTCTCAAGAAGAGCATCTGTCATGGCTACTATGGTGCTGTTTCTTGATCTGTATCAAGGAAGAGCTTGTATCGGCTTGTTAGACTTCGCGCATATAAACCAATAACCCACAAGCTGCGGCGTTCAAGCTCAGCACCCCGCCCCAAAGGAGTCCATCCATGTATTGTTACCAATGTGAAGAAAAAATCCAAGACCAAGCCTGCACTATTGCTGGCGCATGCGGTAAATCCGGTGAAGTAGCTGCTTTGCAGGATGTTCTGTTGGCAGTAGCGAAGGGTGTAGCGTGGTTGCTTAAAAATACCAACCAGACAGACGCTGTAGCTCAAGATTATATTCTTGAAGCTTTATTTACGACTGTAACCAATGTGGACTTCGATCCAGCTCGTCTTAATGAAATTATCGACCGTGGTCTTGTTATCCGCAGTGGTTTGAACGAGATCTATGACGGCGTTGCCAGTCCAGTTGCTTTGTTTGCTGTACCAGCAGATTATGAAGCTCGTATCCCTTTGGCAGATGAGTTGGTCCTCGAAAAGCGTCAAGAACGTTGCGGTGTAGATGCAGCAGGTGTTCAAGAGCTAATTTTATACGGCCTGAAAGGTGCAGCGTCTTATGCTGACCACGCACGTGTACTGGGCTATGGAACCCAAGAGATTGCAGACGGATTTACGGACATGCTGGCCTACCTCTGTGATGAAAGTACAGATGTTATGGAGCTATTTGGGAAGGCTCTCGCAGTGGGCGATCTCAACATGAAAGTAATGGAATTGCTTGATGGCGCTAACACAGGCACCTATGGCCACCCAGAACCAACTTCTGTAAAAACCAGCGGCATTAAAGGTAAGGCCTTACTTGTTTCAGGTCACGACCTGAAAGACCTGCAAATGATTCTAGAGCAAACCGAAGGCACAGGTGTAAATGTCTACACTCATAGTGAAATGTTGCCAGCAAATGCCTACCCAGAACTGAAAAAATTCCCACACTTAGCAGGTAACTTTGGTGGCGCTTGGCAAGACCAGAAAAAAGATTTTGATGCCTTCCCAGGCTCTATTGTTATGACTACCAACTGCATTCAAAAACCAAAAGAAAGCTACGAAGCCCGTATCTTCACCACTGGCCTTGTTGCTTGGCCGGGTGTGCCGCACATAGGTCAAAATGAAGACGGCTCAAAAGACTTTGGCATTGCGATTGAAGCAGCCCTCGAAGCAGACGGCTTTGCAGCGGACCAAGAAGCTAAAGAAATTACTGTTGGCTTTGGCCATAATGCGGTACTTGATGTTGCCGATGTTGTTGTTGATGCAGTCAAATCTGGCGCCATTAAACACTTCTTCCTCATCGGTGGTTGCGACGGTTATAAACTCTCCCGCGTCTACTATTCAGAGCTTGCAGCACAGGTTCCAGAAGACTGTGTTATCCTTACCCTCGCATGCGGTAAATACCGTTTCAACAAACAAGACTTCGGTGACATCGGTGGTGTACCACGCCTGTTAGACCTTGGGCAATGTAACGACGCTTACTCTGCTATCCGTATTGCATCAGCCTTGGCTGACGCTTTCGAATGCGGCGTGAATGACTTGCCACTGTCACTCGTATTGAGTTGGTACGAGCAAAAAGCCATATCAATCTTGTTGAGCCTGTTGAACCTTGGTATCAAAAATATCCGTATCGGACCATCGTTACCAGCATTCTTATCACCAGCTGTTGTAGATGTGTTGGTAGAGAAATACAGCATCTCCCCAATCTCAACACCAGAAAAAGATCTAGAATCTATCTTGGGCGTTGCCGTGTAACTGGACCGCGCATTCGCGCGTACACGATCAACAGAGAACACCCTGCCACACATTAGTGTGGCAGGGTGTTTTTTTGTGAAGTATGAGGCACCATATTTTTCGTACATAGAGCAGGAGTATTATTTACTCTACTACGGTTATATACATCAATATATGCAAACGACTGGAATAGAGAATTCTGTACCAGAATCACTGGTCCAGCACAAGCATAGACATCCCAATAATATCAATATGTATTCTCAGTAAAATTTCAGAGAACAGCGTTTCACTCAATTACAAGAGTTTGTCTGTGTGAGTTTAATCTACAAAGTTCGTAAGTATAGATCTTTAGGCCAATATCCATTATTCTCATCTGTGTGGTTATTTCCTCAGAGAAAGGCCTCGTTGCTAAACATAAGCACCAGACTGTCCAATCTACACAAGAAGCCCAACAGGCTTCTTGTTAAACTTGCGTAAGGTGTTCAATGTTTGTTCTAGCTTTCAGCGATCAATTCTGAGTCCGTCTAACCTAGTGAGAATCAATACCTTCACCCAATAAGAACTGTGGGATAACTCCTCTACACGCCGGTGATACCACGGTAGATGCCAATCTCTAACTTCGTGCTAAGATAGATGTTTAAGATAACATTCCCAATATAAATCTCCATTAGTATGAAGGAGTAAAGGTTACAAAAACTTGACGCAATGATAATGAAGATACCATCATGACTTTAATATTTCCACCCTTTTCCCATTCGGTGGAATTCCACCTAATAAGACTGTTAGGCACACAAGTTGCAGCCAGCACATCCAATACAAATTACGGAGAACAACAAAATGGAAGTATTGTTTTTAATCGTTTGTTTACTGCTAGTAATCATTGTTTTTTACTTAATAAAGACAAAAACAAAAGTAAAATACCTAGAAAACAAGTATTCAAAAGTCATCGACATAGATTCCGAAGTAGAGAAATCAAAAAAAGAAAAAGCATCTATCGATACAAAAGTACAAACCCTTAGAGATGGCTACAAAGAAAAGAAAGCCATTTTCGATGAACTTGTCAGAGAAGCTGCAATTTACGACGAAGAAATACAATTAGCCGAACTTGGCTTCTATAAGCCTCACTTTGACTTTGACACATCAGAAAAATATAAAAATGAAATCACTCGCATAAAACAAGAACAGAAGAAAATGGTATCTGATAAAATTGCCATATATTGCACTACAGAATGGACGGTTGAAGGAAGTAAGGCAAAAGGGAAAACAATGATAAACCGTAATGTAAAACTAACGGCAAGGGCATTTAATAATGAATGTGATGCGGCTATATTTAGTGTCCGTTGGAATAATGTAGATAGAATGGAACAACGTATTGAAAAAGCATTCAATGCAATCAATAAAATGAACCAATCAAATTCCATTATTATCTCAGATACCTATCATCGTCTGAAAGTACAAGAATTAAGGCTTGCATATGAGCACGCAGATAAGAAACAACAGGAAAAAGAAGAACAGCAAGAAATTAAACGCCAAATGCGAGAAGAGGCAAAATTAGAACAAGAAATGGACAAGGCAAAAAAAGAGGAAGATAAATACAGAAAGCTCCTTGAAAAGGCAAAGGCTGAAGCAGAAAAATCTGCTGGAGCAAAACTAGAAACGCTAAATGAGAAAATATCAAGTCTAGGAGAAGAGCTGCAAGAAGCTCATGAAAAAAATGAAAGAGCCAAGTCAATGGCACAGCAAACTAAATCGGGTCATGTTTATATAATATCAAACATTGGGTCATTTGGTGAAAATGTATATAAAATTGGAATGACAAGGCGACTAGAACCATTAGATAGGGTCAAGGAACTTGGGGATGCAAGTGTCCCATTTATCTTCGATGTCCATGCAATGATCTACTCAGACGATGCTCCTGCCCTAGAAAATGCTCTTCATAGGAAGTTCATGCAAGAACGTGTCAACCTAGTTAATAACAGAAAAGAATTTTTCCGCGTCGATTTAGAACAAATAAAAAACGAAGTGTTTACCATATCTCCTGATGCGGAATTTATAGAAACAGCAGAAGCAAGGGATTTCAAGGAATCACAAAGCATAATAAGCCAACGGTCTGAAGTTAAAGAAAAAAACGATATATACCCAGAAACAATTTAAACATTCTCATTCCAGTTCATAATAATTGCCTAACCCATTTGAGTTCAACTTTGTCAAGTAAAAATAAATGCCCTGCTCTGGCTGCGCTAGGTTGTTTTTGAGAGTTGTTCGTATTTATTATCATCCTGGCTTGTGGTTTCTTTATCGGTATCTGGCATATACAAGACATGCCTGCATCAAACACATTTAAGTAGCTTTTTGTGAATATTTCTATTCTGCTGAGAATCTCGTCTGTTCTTATAACGCCACTGAATATATAAAGAGAAAACTTCGCCTTTCTCTAATATTGGGAAAACAGAAATATAAACTTTGGAATAATTTGAAGGAGTGGTTGTAGGCTGGGAGTTGTCGAGAGTTAAAGCATAGTCTGTGCGAGTTCTTCTTATAAATGCAGCAGATAGTTAACTGATAAGCTTCGGTTCTTTGTATATAAACTGATGTTTTTTTTTGAGAATATCTCTGATTATTCAACTTCTTGCATCTGACCGCCGTTATTATCGGTCACTATTTGAACAGGTGCACTGCTGTTGTTGCGTTTTTGATCTAAGATAACAACAGCATGAATACGAGTGGGCCGTTCGTTATTTTGATTATAGGTCGTTAATGATTGTGTTGAAATATTATTGCGGATACGGCTTTGTAAATCACCGTCGGTAAGGAAAAATATAGTTTCTGCACCGATTTGTTGCATGCCCATTTCAATGGCTATTAAACCTTCGGTGCCGCCGATAGCAGTGCGACGTTCAATGTCATCTAAAGCAAGTTGAATGTAGGAATGGGTTGCTTGGACGGGCTGTTCTTTCCACTTGAAGAATTCATGGCTGAAATAAATGATATTAAACCGTGTTTCGTGATGGAGTGTTTTAACGACTTTCTGTAATTCATTTTGAGCAATGCGTAAACGAGTGGGAACCTCTCTACGGTTCCCTTCTTGCCCGTAAGTGTAACTCTCTTGTGGTTCATTCATAGAGCCAGAGACATCAATGACAAAGATAACGTTTTTGGTTAAATCTTTGACTCGATAAAATTCTAAAATGCTGGTGTGATCAAGCATTTGTTTGCCGGTTCTAAATGTTTCCATTTTTTGCGTGTGCCACCAGTTCATCCAATGATCGTATTCTTGTACATTACGACGTTGAGTAAGTACCTGCAAATATGGTAGTATGTCTCGTGTTTTTTCTGAGCGCATGGCTTTGATCATAGGTAAAACAGCGTCTTTTGCGCCCATACGAGCAAGCGCCCACGCGCCACTGTTTCGTATAGCCCAGTTTTTATTTTTGACAAATGGAAGCAGGGCAGATACACAGTCTTCGTATGTGTCTCCAAGTTTTGGTTGTGGCTGAATCCAACCAATAGCATCAGCCACACAGGCTTTGATGGCCCAGTTACCATTGGTCTTTTTCTTTAACAAGAGCGGAATTGCATCGTGGTGGAATGCGTGAGTGTAGCCAAGCATCGCGCCTATCTTTGTATCAACACTCAGGCCACTACTGATGAATTTCTTGAACATTTTCTCTATGTCTTTACGAATGTCTGGATTATCCCATGTAGCAAGCAGGTATCCAACATGTTCAAAATAGATATTTATTCCGCCCGTCTTTGCTTTTGCGGATTCGGTGTCTTTAAAAGATAGGAGTTTTTGTATGCTATCCAGAGCGTATTCATTGTTGCATGTAATGAGAGGCCAGTGAATATAGTTTGTGTTACCTCTGGATGTGGGTCATTAAGAAAGAGGGTAATGGCATCTAATATCTCTTTCTTATTATCTTTGGTAAAGGGCAGGCTTCCAAGCGCCAATGCCGCAGCGGACCTTTTCTTGTGGTCGGCATTGGTACGCATGTCGGTGAGTTCGTTTAAGACCGACATGCCCACTTGTCGCGCATGAAAGGGTAACATGGCATTGGTGAGTTGGTGTTTATTTTTTTGTCGTAGTGCTTTATAAGCGGCAGCAACCTCTGGATCATTATAGTATCGTCCAAGTATTCGGAGCGCACGGGATTGCATATGCCAGTTTGTATGTGGTAGGAGCTTATGCAGACAAAAAGATTTGAGTGCGGGCCCGTGATAGTGTTCGAGTAAATCAATGGCTTTGTATTGCTCGTAAGGGTCAGTATTTTCAAGCTTTTTACTACGGACCGCAATGTCCATTTCACTTAAATCACCCACATATTTGGGAATATCAGAAAGTGTCTTCGCTTCTTCAGCAGAGAGAAATGTCAGCATGAGGAGGCCGCATAAAGCGTATTGGAGCATGAAGTTCATCTCGCACTTTTCTCTAGTACAGGGGGGGACAAGTGTATTCAATGGTACTCTTTTGTGGTATAACACACAGAAAACATGGTACCTTTTCTGTATCCAGAAACGTTCTGTGAAGCTCGGAAGAAAAGGTTTTCATCCGTTGTATACAGGGAGGTAATTATTTGTAACCCTAGAATTTGTTGTCCAATTTTAGACCCAAACTCTGTTAAAAGAGTCTCTTGCAATGGGTATCACTGTCGCTAGCCTGCGCAGCCCTCCGTGATAAGCGGGGTTAGGGGTGGATTGTCGTCTAGTAGCATTGCTATACGTAAGCCATTTGCAGTAAAAGAGTTACGGTTGATTTTCCAACAGGACTCGATGGACATATAGAGTGGATTAACAGGAGAGCCCATGGCTAAACAGCGCGGTAAGCAGGTTAAGTACTTCGGAAAAGTGGAAGAAATTGTCCCAATTCCAAGTCTCGTACAACTTCAGGCAAGCAGTTATGACGGCTTTCTTGATGAAGAAACACCTTGGGATCAGCGCAATGAGAATAATGGCCTAGAAGCTATTCTTTCTGAATTCTTCCCAATTACAGCATTTGATGATAAATTAACTGTATCGTATCACGGTTACAGCTTTTCTCCTCCACAACATGATGTGGCTGAGTGCCGTGACCTTGGTTTGACCTATCAAAAAGGTCTGAAACTAAAGATCCGTGTAGAAGGTGAGCCGCTTGAAGGTGCTGTTCTTGAAGAAGACGTACATATTGCGTATTTGCCAATCCGTGTAGGTGGTGGTGAATTTGTTATTAACGGTTCTGAGCGTACTATTGTTACCCAGATCCAACGTTCTCCGGGTGTGGATTTCACCTCAGAGAAAGCAACTAGCGGCCGTATTTTGCATAGCTGTCGTATTATTCCAGAACGTGGTTCTTGGATTCAGGTTGAAGCAACTACTAAAGATTTACTGCAAATTAAAATTGATAAAAGCACAAAAATTAGTGCAACGACGTTCTTGCGTGCGATTGATGAAGATATGGGCAGCAACGCTGGTATTCTTCGTCGTTTCTTTGAAACCGCTGTTAAGAAAACGGCTGGAACCAAAGCAAAAGACGGCATCGTTGGTCGTATTCTTGTTGATGACATCATCGATGAAGAAAGTGGCGAGCCACTGGTTAAGTCTTGTGAAATCATTTCTGAAGCCAGCTTTGAGACTATCAAAGGGCTTGGCGTAAAAGAAATTGAAGTTATTGAAGATGAAAGCATCAAAGTTGATGATATTCTTCTCAATACCCTGCGTGACGATGATGCTGCTAGCCATGAAGAAGCGCTTGTGCGTATTTACCGTCGTCTACGTCCAGGTAGCCCAGCGGACGAGAAAAAAGTCAAAGAACTTTTCTTTGACCGTTTCCAAAACGAAAGCCGTTATAACCTTGGCGAAGTTGGTCGTTTCCGCGTTAACCGTAAGCTGAAAACAGACATTGAAGGCCTTGTGCTCACCGCTGGTGACTATGAAGCTATTATTAAATATTTATTGAATCTCATCCGTACCAGCTCACGTGATGGTGAACTTGACGATATTGACCACTTAGGTAATCGTCGTGTACGTCCTATCGCTGACTTGCTCACCGATGAAATGCGTTCAAGCATGCTTAAGTTGCGTCGTGCCGTGAAAGAGCGTCTTGGTCGTGATATTCAACAAGATCAAGATCCAACAGCACATCTCGCACCACGTAGTTTGTTTAATAGCCAAGCGGTAGACAGTTCTATTCAGAATTTCTTCCAACGTGGTGAATTATCTCAGGTTGTTGACCAATCCAACTTGCTATCTCAGTTGACGCATGAACGTCGTTTGTCTGCGCTTGGGCCAGGCGGTTTAAACCGTAAGCGTGCTGGTTTTGAAGTACGTGACGTGCATACCTCTCACTACGGTCGTATTTGTCCAATTGAAACACCTGAGGGTGCCAACATTGGTTTGATCGTTTCTTTGTCTATCTACGCTGCTGTTAACGAATATGGTTTCTTGGTTTCACCATACCGTAAGGTTGAGAATGGTGTTATTACTGACGAAATCGTTTACCTCATGGCAGACGAAGAATCTGAACATAAAATTGGTCAGGCTTCTATTGAAACAGATAGCAAAGGCAAATTGTCATCTAAATACTGTCAGGTGCGTTATGATGGTCAGTTCTCTGAAAGCCCTGCTTCAGATGTAGACCTTGTTGACGTTTCACCAAAACAGATGCTTGGTGTTTCTGCTGCGCTTATTCCGTTCCTTGAGCATGATGATGCTAACCGCGCGCTGATGGGTGCGAATATGATGCGTCAGGCTGTGCCACTACTTGTTTGTGATCCACCGCTGGTTGGTACCGGCATGGAAAAAGAAATTCCAAAATCATCATCAATGGTTCACTCTGCGCGTCAGGCTGGTGAAGTTATTGCTGTTGATGCACGTCACATTGTTGTGCGTGGTGAAGATGGTAGCGAAGACGAATATGTCATGCGCAAATACCACGGCTTGAACGAGCGTACCTGTTTGAATCAACAACCACTGGTTAAATTAGGTGAAACCGTCGAAAAAGGCGAATTGCTTTGTGACGGTGGTGGTACCAAGTTTGGTGAATTGGCTCTTGGTAAAAACGTATTGGTTGCGTTTATGCCATTTAATGGCTGTAACTTTGAGGATGCGATCATCATCAACGAGCGTTTGCTTGCGGAAGATTGCTACACCTCTATCCACATTGAAGAATTCAAAGTGGAAATCCGTGAAACAAAACTTGGCAAAGAAGAATTTACTCGTGAAATTCCAGGCCGTAGCGATGAGGCCCTGAAAAATCTCGACGAAAATGGTTTTGTTCGCGTTGGTACAATGGTTGGCCCTGGTGGTGTGCTTGTTGGTAAAGTAACACCAAAGAATAAGAGCGAACTCAGCCCAGAAGAAAAATTATTGCACGCCATCTTTGGCCGCGCTGGTGAAGACGTCCGTGACGACTCACTCGTTATGAAGCCGGGCTTGCGCGGTACAGTTGTAGATGTGAAACGATTCCGTCGTCGCGCAGCACTGACCGAAAAAGATAAAAAGGTTGAAGGCGACAACATCCGCAAGATCGAGAAGAAATGGGAATCTCAGCAAGCCAATCTTGCTCGTGATAAGTTTGCTCGTATCTGGGATATTGCTGGTCAAAATGTTGTGAACATCGATACTGGTGAAATTATCGACTTCGATAAGTCCATGAGTGACGAAGAAGTGATGAAATTGCACAACACCTTGCCAGTAACGGTTCTGAACTTTGTTGGTGGTAAGCGTCGTAAAGCACGCGCTATTTACGAAGAATTTGACCCACAAATTGCTGAAGTCAAAATGTCATGCGAGAAAGAAATTCTCGTGGCCAAGCGTGGTGATGATCTGCCAAACGGCGTGCTTGAAATGGTTAAAGTATTCATCGCTCGTAAGCTCACCCTCAAAGTTGGTGACAAAATGGCTGGTCGTCATGGTAACAAAGGTGTTATCTCAACGATCGTTCCAGAAGAAGATATGCCGTTCTTACCAGATGGTCAAACGGTTGATATTATCCTCAACCCACTTGGCGTACCTTCTCGTATGAACGTAGGTCAGGTATTGGAAACTCACCTTGGTTGGGCAGCACGTATGCTCGGTATCCAATGTGCTACTCCGGTATTTGATGGTGCAACCGAAGACGAAGTGCTTGATATGCTTCGTGAAGCGGGCTTGCCAGAGGACGGTAAAATACGCCTCTGTGACGGCAAAACAGGTGAACATTTCCACCAAAAAACAACGGTTGGTGTTATGTACATGCTGAAACTTCACCATTTGGTTGAAGATAAGATGCATGCACGGGCAACTGGCTCATACTCATTGATTACGCAGCAGCCACTTGGCGGTAAAGCTCGCTTCGGTGGTCAGCGTTTCGGTGAAATGGAAGTTTGGGCCTTGGAAGCATATGGCGCTGCCAATATCCTTCAGGAAGTGCTCACCGTTAAGTCTGACGATGTTGATGGTCGTACCCGTATTTATGAAAGCATGGTTAAGGGTGATGGCTCATTGACCTATGGTACACCAATGGCATTTGAAGTATTGATGAACGAAATTCGTGGCCTTGGCCTTGATATTCGCCTACACCGTCCAATGGACGTTGGTTTTGGCGAAGATGGAGCTGAAGGTGGAGAAGCTGCTGCTGGCGGTGCTCTTGATTTCGGTCTTGGTGAGATGACTGACACGGTCATCACTGATACGGTTATCGAAGGTTAGTTTTACTGCCTTCGTCTGTGTCCCCCTATTCATCCATACTTATTACATTTAACTAGCATGAGGACTACTCAACATGATTGATCTGATCGAGAACCAACAGTCACAAGCTCCTGATTACAACGCCGTTTCTATTCGTTTAGCCAGCCCGGAAGTTATCCGTTCATGGTCTCAAGGTGAAGTAAAGCGTCCAGAAACGATTAACTACCGTAACTACAAAGCAGAAAAAGATGGTTTATTTTGCGAAAAGATTTTTGGACCAACGAAGGACTGGGAATGTTTCTGCGGTAAATACAGCGGTGTAAAATATAAAGGTATCGTTTGCGAAAAATGTGGCGTACTTGTTACCCATTCTCGCGTACGTCGTGAACGCATGGGTCACATTAACTTAGTGACACCAGTTGTTCATATTTGGTTCTTTAAAGCTATGCCAAGTCGCCTTGGCAACTTATTGGCCATTAAAAGCACCAACCTGCAACAAGTTATCTACTTCCAAAAATACATCGTTACTGATCCTGGTACAACGCCACTTGAGTACATGGAAATTCTTGGCGAAGAACAATATCGTGAAGCCATAGAAAAATATGGCGATGATTTTAAAGCAATGATGGGTGCAGAAGCAATTGAAGAATTGGTTCGCCACCTTGATTTGGAAAAAATGATTGCTGACTTGCGCGAAGAACTTGCAGCTACTCGTGCTAAACAAAAAATCGAAAAAATCATCAAACGCCTGAAATTATGTGAAGAATTACATAAATCTGGTAACGATCCTGCGTGGATGGTAATGACAACATTACCAGTTATTCCACCAGACTTGCGTCCACTTGTTCCACTCGAAAATGGTAACTTTGCTACTTCGGATTTGAACGACTTGTACCGTAGAGTTATTTACCGTAATAACCGCCTGAAAAAATTGATAGAGCTCAACGCTCCGGGCATTATTGTACGTAATGAAAAACGTATGCTGCAACAAGCGGTAGACGCGCTCTTTGATAATGGTCGTTGCCAACGTGCTGTATTTGGTAGTGGTAATCGTCCATTGAAATCTTTGACCGACATGATCAAAGGTAAGCAAGGCCGTTTCCGTGAAAACCTTCTTGGTAAACGCGTCGACTATTCTGCTCGTTCGGTTATTGTTGTTGGCCCACGTTTGAAATTGCATCAGTGTGGATTGCCAAAAGGCATCGTTCTGGAACTTTTCCAACCATTTATTATTCGTGAACTGAAAGAACGTGGGTACGCAGAAACAGTAAAAGCTGCTAAGCGTAAACTTGAACGCCGAGACGAAGAAGTCTGGGAAGTGCTTGATGACGTTATTAAAGGTCGCGTTGTTCTCTTGAACCGTGCCCCAACCTTGCATCGTATGGGTATCCAAGCGTTTGAGCCAGTAATGATCGAAGGCAACGCTATCCAAGTGCATCCACTCGTATGTCAGGGCTTTAATGCTGACTTTGATGGTGACCAAATGGCGGTTCACTTACCATTGTCTATTGAAGCGCAAACTGAAGGTCGCGTATTGATGTTGTCTACCAACAACATTTTCTCACCTTCAAACGGTGGTCCAATTATTAGTGCTGACCAGGACATCGTTCTTGGTTGTTACTTCTTGACCTTGTCTAAAGAAAACCGTCTTGGTGAAGGTATGACTTTCGCCAGTAACGAAGAAATGTTAATGGCTCTCGATCAAAAATTGATTGAACTGCACGCATTGATAAAAATTCAATTGCCAGCAGGCGCTATGATTGATGAAGGTGGCGCAGCAGTTAAAACATTGAAAGAAGCGACCCTAATTGAAACAACGGCTGGCCGTGTGATCTTTAACGAAATCACACCAGAGGGTGTGCCTTATTACAATAAAACCCAATCCAAGAAGAGCTTGGGTAGCGTAATTAATGACTGTTTCTCATACCTTGGTCGTCAAGAAACGATTGATGTACTGGACGCATTAAAAGACATTGGTTTCAAATATAGTACTCAAAGTGGTATTAGCTTTGCTGTTTCTGACTTGCGCGAACCAGAAGAAAAGAAAACGCTCATTGAAGAAGCCGATAAAAAGGCTATTAAATTTGTGAAAGCTTATCAACGTGGTTTGATTACTGCGGCAGAACGCCATCGTAATGTGCGTGATGTATGGAACCATTGTACCGACCAAATCGGCAAAGCGCTTATGGGTAACTTGTCTAATGATGAGCGTGATAGTGGTAACTATATCAATCCTGTGTATGCAATGGCTACCTCAAAAGCTCGTGGTTCTGAAGCGCAGATTCGTCAGCTTGCTGGTATGCGTGGTTTGATGGCGAAACCAAATGGTGAAATTATTGAAACGCCAATTCGTGCATCATTTAAAGATGGCTTGCGCGTATTAGAATACTTTACGTCTACTCATGGTGCTCGTAAAGGTTTGGCTGATACTGCGTTGAAAACAGCTGACTCTGGTTACCTCACTCGTAAACTCGTGGACGTTGGTCAAGATGTTATCATCTCTGAGCACGACTGCGGTAGCATGGGCGGCGTTACGAAGAGTATCGTTTATGAAGGTGAAGCTGTTAAAGTGACCCTTGCTGAGTCTATCATTGGCCGTGTAGCGCGCGATACTATCGTCGATATCATTACTGATGAAGTCATCGTTAAAGAAAATGATATCATTACTGATGAGCAAGCGAAAGCAATTGAAGGAATGGGTTTCGAGAAGATTCGCGTTCGTTCACCACTGACCTGTCTTGCGAAAGACGGTATTTGCCAAAGCTGTTATGGTATGGACCTCTCTCGTGGGTATGAAGTTGAAATGGGTCTTGCTGCTGGTGTCATCGCAGCTCAATCAATTGGTGAGCCAGGAACTCAGTTGACCATGCGTACCTTCCATATTGGTGGTGTTGCTGGTACCAAAACTGAAGATACCAGCTTTAAAGCTCGTAAAGGTGGTACGGTTGTCTATGATAATTTGCGTACAGTTGTTAATACTGAAGGCAAAACTATCGTATTGAACCGTAATGGTGAAATTGGTCTGAAAGACGCTAACGGTCGTATCTTTGAACGTTATAAAGTACCAGTGGGTTCTGCCTTGATGGTAGAAGACAATAAAAAAGCGAAGAAAAGTCAAACCTTGGCTGAGTGGGAAGCATCACATATTCCTATCCTGACCGAGTTTGGTGGAATAGTTCGTTTTGACCAAATTGTCCCAGATATTACTATGCGTGAAGAAAAAGACCCTGCCACAGGTATTGTCAACATCGTGATCCTTGAAGGTAAGGGTGACTTACACCCGCAGTTGTTGATTGAAGGCCCTGATGGTGAAGTGGTTGCTCAATATAGTGTTCCAGAAAAAGCGACTTTGCGTGTGCAAGATGGCCAAGAAATCAGTGGTGGTGACCAATTAGCGAGTACACCTCGTGAACTCTCTGGTCCATCCGATATTACTGGCGGTCTTCCGCGTGTAACTGAGCTCTTTGAGGCGCGTCCACCTAAAGATCCAGCGGTTATGGCTGAAATCGACGGTGTGGTTGACTTTGGTGAGCGCAAACGTGGTAAGCGTATTATCATCGTTCGCGGTGACTCTGGTACTGAAATTGAACACCCAATTCCACAAGGTAAACACTTCCGTGTGCACCGTGGTGACCGCGTGAAAGCCGGTGAGCCATTGGTAGACGGTATCCTTGTACCAAAAGACCTGCTACGTATTTGTGGCCAAGAAGTCCTTCAAGACTTCCTTATCGGTGAAATTCAAACTGTTTACCGTGCACAGAACGTGGTTATTAATGACAAACATATCGAAGTGATTGTTCGTCAAATGTTACGCAAGTCAGAAATTATGAGTAGTGGCGATCTGCCTTACTTACAAGGCCAACTTGTGGACGGCAACAAAGTACGTGAAGCCAATGCCGAAGCCATTGCCGCTGGTAAAACACCAGCAACGTTTGAAGGCCGTCTCATGGGTATCACTCGTGCTGCCCTGCAATCAGAGAGCTTTATCTCTGCTGCTTCTTTCCAAGAAACCACCAAGGTTCTCGCTGACGCTGCCCTTGCAGGCCGCGTAGATGGCTTAAGCAGCCTCAAAGAGAACGTTATCCTTGGTCATATGGTACCATGTGGTACCGGTTTCGATTCATATACATCCAGAACTATCTCCAAAACGGGCGAGCCTATTGCAATGCCTGTAGAAGACGATACAAGCTTCGCCCCATCTGCATCTGAGGAGTTTGCACATGCCAACCATTAACCAGCTCATACGCCACGGGCGTAGCCGCAAGACCACCAAGAGTAAAGGCCCAGCGCTCGACGCCAATCCTTTCAAACGCGGTGTATGTATGCAGGTAAAAACCACCACACCGAAAAAGCCAAACTCGGCCTTGCGTAAAATCGCTCGTGTACGTTTGTCTAACGGTAAAGAGGTAACCGCTTATATCGGCGGTGAGAAACATAACCTTCAAGAACATAGTCTTGTACTTGTTCGCGGTGGTCGTGTTCGTGACATACCTGGTGTTCGTTACCACATCGTTCGCGGTAAGCTTGACTGTCAGGGTGTTACTGATCGTCGCCAAAGCCGTAGTAAATACGGTGCTAAGCGTCCTAAATAGATTCTTAGAGTCTTCTCTTTACTCTGTCTCTGAGACAAGAACCCAGAGACACAAGTAAGGACAGACACCTTTTCCCCATCCATAATGTTTGGGGGTTGAGTAACCGCTGTGCTGTGTCGGCACCGTCGTGAACGCAAGCCCCTAAAACCACAAAGGACTCAGACATGAGTGAAGATACAACTCAAAACGAAGCAGAAGAATCTGCAATCCCTGCCGACGTTCAAGTAAATGACGACGGTTCTATTACTCTTGGCGTTGCCGGCGAAGCTTCAGAAGCTGTTGCCGAAAAAGTTGAACGTCGTGTTGGCGTCATCATCAAGCCAGACGCTAAATACAATAGCCCAGTTGTTGCTAAGTTCATTAACTGTTTAATGCTCGACGGTAAGAAAAGCACAGCAGAGCGCGTGATGTACCGCGCTTTTGAAGAAATTGCTAACAAACTGAAAATTGACCCATTGTCAGTATTCGAAACTGCTCTCGATAATGCTAAGCCATTAGTTGAAGTACGTTCTAAGCGTGTTGGTGGTGCTAACTATCAAGTACCTATCGAAGTAAAAGGCAACCGTCAGCAAACCCTCGCTATTCGCTGGATTCTGGAAGCTGTTCGTGGCCGTCGTGGCCGCCCAGCTCATGAGAAGCTCGCTCAAGAGCTGATGGACTGTTACAACAAACAAGGCGCTACCATCCAGAAACGTGAAAACACGCACCGCATGGCAGAAGCGAACAAAGCATTTAGCCACTTCGCATAAGCTCCAGTTCTTTTACTGGTATCAGTTGTGTAAAATTATAAAGAGCCGAAGGATATTCCTTCGGCTCTTTTGTTGTATAAACTTAGTTGTGTTGCTCTGTTGTAATAAGTTCTGTAAAAATAAATTATGCTTATTTGCAAAGAGTTTTTCTACGACCCAAAACAGTTCGTACTATATAATGGATTGTCTAATTATTTAATCAAAACCGTTAAAGGTAAACGCGCATAGCGTTTATCTGGGTGAGTTGTTATAATAAAACCCTTTGCTGTTAATTTATCTGCTGTATTTTGGGGAGTCACATGTACAGAAAAGGTATGTGGATCGTCCATTGCTTGAATGGTTACTATTATCGTATCAGGAAAACCCTCACTACCAGTTACTGAAAATTCATCTGGATCATCAATGTGAAGAAGAAGTTTTTTACTTGTTGCGATGCTTTCTTTTCTCCAAAATAAAACTCTACGAGAGAGCTTCATTGGTTGCTCAATATTAACTGAGAAAGAAAGCGTTTGAGTAAAGGCACCGTCAGGAAGAGGTGTTTCTGTAGCTGTATTATCTTCGGTTTCGGCAGTAGGCGGCGGAGACCAGACTCCATCAACAAGTATAAGAGATGCTTGTTGGCGATGGAATCCAACACGATCGCCAATATGGAAGACTGCGGTAATACGGCTGGTATTTCCAGGTGCAATTATCTGTTGATTAGCAGTGATACTGGCACAAGCACAGCCTATTTTCATAGCAGCGATAGAAACCGTTTGTTCACCAGTATTGGTGAGTGTCCATGTTGCAGAGACTTCAGTATCATGGTAGGTGGCTTGTTTTATGAGTTGGGTTTGATCCCAGCTTATGTTTACGGCATATGCGTGATGAAATCCACAGAGTAGCAGAAGAGAGAGGGCTTTTGTGGTCCAAGCTATGAGCATCATTGCTAAAGGCTAACAAAGAGCATACATGTTCAATGGTAAATATCTGTCTTTAGCGCATGCCGCATAGGGAAATTACCTATATTTCAAATATAGAACTTAGTTTGAAATGAAAGCGGGTAACGTACTTCGCGTTATGAGAGCTTACCTTTCTTGTTTTCTGGTTATTGTATTCTATTGCTGTGTTGTTTTTTCAAGAAAAAGCGAAAGAAGTCATACAGAAGCGGCTAACTTGATAGTATCAGTATTGCTCAGAGTGTTGATATGCTTTGATGAGTTCAGACAGGTATTCTATTTATTTGTTATCAAGTGATTGTTTAAGGTTGACAGGTCCTGCGCTCTACTATGATTGAAGTATGTTAGGAGAGGGAAATATGTTACGTATCACGGGAGCTCTATCTTTAGCGGTGGGAATGTTTGCCGTCTCAGCATGTACTGTGCATGTCAGCAATCGGCATCACGGTCATTATCATAAACCAACTCACACTACGACGACGACCACTCATACTACAACGGTTCGTCGTCCTGGTCATCAGCATCCAGGAACACGGCAAACTGTCCATACAACACATGTGAAGGGGACGGAAGCTGATCCGGTCAAACCAGTTGCTCCAGTAACGGTTGTGAATGTGAATGTTGAGAATAAGGTAGAAAATAACACCAATGTTGAAAATCAAAATAGTAGCGTAAACAACAATAATAACAATAGTTCAAGCAACAGTTCAAGTAATAATAACAATTCTAATACCAATAACATGCAGCAACATAATGGCGCTAGCGGCAATCAGAAGGTAAAAAAACCGAAAAAGCCAAAGAAGTTGAAAAAGCATAACTAAGATTATCAAATATTTATTACTCTAGAAAGAAGGCGGCCTAAAACGGGCCGCCTTTTTTCTAGATGCGAGATATGCTAGAGATGAGAATAGGTACTTGCGGATGTTTTTTTTATGATGTATCTTTCTATGCTTACAACGGAAATGCAGTGTAAGAAATACATAAACATAAACTATCGACTGTAGTCGATAAGCAGAATAAAGGGGAATAGCTCATGCCTTGGGATGGAACAAAACCAACTCCGAATAATGATGAATATCGTTATAGTGAAGATGTTTTTTTGGTGTCGAAAACTGATGCAAGAGGAGTACTGACATATGTAAACAGTGCTTTTATTGATTCAAGTGGTTATAGCGAAGAAGAACTGATTGGCAGTCCACATAATATGGTACGGCATCCACATATGCCTAAGGCTGCGTTTAAAGACCTGTGGGAAACGGCTCAATCTGGCCAAGAATGGCGAGGTTTTGTAAAGAACCTACGCAAAGATGGCGGTTTTTATTGGGTCGATGCTATGGTAACGCCATCATACAAAAATGGTCAACTTATCGGTTATATGTCAGTGCGCCGTTGTCCGTCTCGTGAGGATGTAGCAACGCATGAAACGCTGTACCATAAGATGGTTTCTGAGGAAGGAGGCGCACGATGAGTGAAAACATATCAATAGGGTCAATTAGCGAGTTGTTACGTGATGTTGTAGATAATGGCAATATGGAAAGGCGTATCGTGGGAATCCCAGAAGGTGACCTCTACGATGTTTCTTGGGCCATTAATGATCTGCTAGATAAGGTGGAGACCTTCATGCGTGATGCGCAAGGTCAGCTTTTGCGTCACTCTCAAGGAGAAGATGATCAGCGGATTGATCCACGGGGGTTCGCAGGGACCTTTGCAGGCTCAGTAACCGCTTTTAACTCGACGCTGGAAACAGCTGACCATATGCGAGCACAGCAACGAGAAGTTGTCAGTACACTTGCAAAAACTTCCGATGAATTACTTGCTAGTAGTAATGAGTTTTTGGCAGCAGGTAGTGATTTGCAAGATATGGCAGCAAAAAATAGAGAGCAGTCAGAGCGCGTAGCTGCTGCATCAGAAGAAAGTGATACCAGCATTACTCTAGTGGCGCGTAATATGGAAGCGATGACTGAAGCAGTGCGTGAAATTAGTAGTAGTATGACAGAGGTTCGTGAGATCAGTGAATCAGCAAATCAAAAAGCTGGTGAAGCGTCAGTCATGATGGATAATCTTGGTGATGCTGGGAACGAAATCGGCAAGGTTGCTAAGTTTATCACGACTATTGCTAGCCAAACAAATTTATTGGCCTTGAATGCTACTATTGAGGCGGCACGTGCGGGTAGCGCTGGACGTGGCTTTGCAGTTGTGGCTAATGAAGTGAAAGAGCTTGCTAAACAAACTAGCCAATCTTCAGTAGAAATTGGTGACCAGATAGACAATGTACAGCAACAAACAGATGGATCGACACAGGTTATCACAGATATCCAAACAGTTGTAAATAAAGTAAATCAATTATCCGTAACGGTTGCTGCTGCTACGGAAGAGCAGAGTGCAACCGTTTCTGATATAGCTCGCATGATGGAAGATCTAACCGCAGGATCTGCGGAGATAGCACGGTCTATTACAGATGTGGCACAAATTAGTGCACAAAGTGAAAAACTCTCATCAAGCGTGAATGACAAAGCTGTTGGTCTTCAACAGATATCAGAGACCTTGAAGGGACTTGTATCTAAACTTGATTAAGTACTTTTAGTTTTTTGGATACGACAAGCGGATTATTTATAATAATCCGCTTGTTTCGTTAAGGCCAAACATGATATTCAAATTTTGTACTGCCTGTCCTGATGCGCCTTTAATAAGGTTATCAATAACGGACGTAATAACAATGGTTCGACTGTGTTTGTCACTCGTTACACTAAAATCACAGAAATTGGTTCCGGTAACATTGGCAACTTCAACATCTTGAGTGTTTTCTCTTATACGAATGAATGGGCAATCTCCATAGATGGTATTCCAAGCGGCACGGATATCATCTTCTGTTTGTCCTTCGGCTAAGGTGGCACTTATACTGCTGTGAATACCGCGAGTAATAGGAGCAAGGTGTGGAACAAAACTGATATGGCTTTTTGTTCCTGCTGCTACTGAAATTTCTTGGTCAATTTCAGCGGTATGTTGATGATCCAAGGTTTTGTATGAATGCATATTTTCATTCATGGCGTAGAATAAATTATTATTGCTTTCAATAAAGCGCTTACCCGCTCCAGACATGCCAGAATAGGATATGCTAACAAGGGCATCACTCATACTGATACAGCCAGAGCGTATTAGTGGAATAAGTGGTAACAAAATACTGGTCGGATAGCAGCCAGGATTGCCAACGACAGAAGCGGACGCAATTTGTTCTTTATAGATTTCACTCAAGCCATACACAGCTGTAGGTAAAAGTTCTGGGCACGCATGATCACCACCATGGTAGTTTTTATAATCGTCTAGAGAGCGTAGACGAAATTCAGCGCCAATATCAACAATACGAATGCCTTGTTTTATCAGTTCGGGAACAACGCGGGTAACATCAGGGCTCTTTTTTGCTAAAACGATAGCTTGCGCTCCTGATGCAATAATAGCTTCTGGAGTATCTTCAGCCATTACAATATCGCACAGCCCAGTTAGGCTTGGTACGGCATCCCCAATGCGTTGACCAGCTAAGCGATCAGAACCAGCATGAACAATAGTAAAATCTGGGTGAGAGAGAAGCAGGCGCAGAGCACCCTCACCAGCGTAGCCAGTGGCTCCTAAAATAGCAACAGGGATAGTCATGCTGCTGAGCTTATAGCGCTCTTATGCTAAACAAGCCCTTCTGGAGGCACTGTTTTGTGTGAGATATTCCAGTCTGTGGGTATTTGTTCTGGTCGAATAGGGAGGGCCATAGTGAAAGACGAGCCTATTCCAATGCTACTTGTTGCTTTAAGAATAGTTCCATGATGTGCAGCGAAATTATAACAGAGTAGTAAACCAAGGCCAAACCCTTGTTCACCAGCGGTACCAACACGTTGTGTGTTGGTTTGTAAGCTAAAGAGATGTTCGAGTAACTCCTCAGTCATGCCGATGCCTGTATCAATAATGGAAAAATGAACAGATTCGTTAATGATCTCCCAGTCGATGGTAACGCTTCCATGGGGTTGAGTAAATTTAGTCGCATTGCTTGCTAAATGGCGGATAATACTGGTGATCATATTAGAATCAGCGAATATTTCAGTTTGATGGTTTCCTTTTGTGGTAAGGACGACCTGTTTCTTAGCTGCGATAGGGAGTATTGAGTCAAGTGCATTAGTTATAATTTCTCCCATGCTTACACATTGTGGTTCAAATGGCAGTTGACCAGACTGAGCACGGTCCCAATCAAGTAAATCGTTAAGCAGGGTGTTCATATTGTCTGCTGCTGTATGAATGTTACCAAGCAATCGTATTAATTTTTCACGTTCCATTTCTTCTACGCGCAAGGAAACTATTTCAGAAGTACCGAGTATAATGTGTAATAAACCGCGTAAGTCATGAGAAATAACAGACATGAATTTGTCTTTATTGGATGAGCGGTAGGCAAGTGTACTGTGAACTTGTTGTGATTTTGTAATTTCACATTCTAAGGCAGAGCGGTACTTAATAATGACAGGAAAGATGCTTAGAACGGAAATTAGGCAACATATGTTACCAGTGATCGCATAATCAGAGGTATAGTTACCATGAAAGAGAAAACTCAATCCTCCAACCACAACATTGGTAAGAATGAATGGGATAAGGCATAGACTAGAAAGGGGGCGGTGTTGTATGAATGCTGTAATCATCCATTTTCAGTTTGTTTATTGATGAATTTTGTCCAAAAGACCATTACACGATCATAGAGGGTTGCTATCATATGGTCATCTTTGATGATATATCCATTGGCGCCTTTTTCTCTGCAGTCTAGTACCAAAGACCGTTCACTGGTACTAGTGAGCATAATAATAGCTGTTTCAGGGTAGGTGGCTCGTAGAATAGGAAGAACTTCATAGCCCTGCATAATAGGCATGACAATATCAAGCAAAATAATATCAATGTCTTGAGAAGCAGCTACATCAATAGCTTCTTTGCCATTCCGGGCAGTGCCTACAATAGTCATGTCTTTATTTTCAAGAGTTGTTGATATGAGTTTTCTAATAACGGGAACGTCATCAACAATTAAGATCCGTAGTGGGTTAGTCATAGAGGTGTTTCCTGTGGGTATGCAGCCGCAACACATCATCAAGTGTGGTGAGTCCTGCGAGTGCTTTCACTAGAGCGTCGTAGGAAAGTGGGCGGTAGCCTTTTTCCCAAGCGCTTTGTTCAATAGTGGACATATGTTCATCGGTTGAAATGTGCCGTCTTGTCGTGTCGTCGCAGAGGAAGAGTTCCTGTACTGGTATACGGCCTGTAAATCCGGTTTGCCTACAATGGTCACACCCCTGTGGTGTAAATAAAACAAGCGGCTGTTCGCCAGTGTAGCCAAGAAGTGCCTTTTGCTCATCAGTGGCCGGTGCCCCCTGGCGGCAATGGTCACAGAGTCTGCGTACAAGTCGTTGCCCCAGTGCGCCAATAAGCGCTTGGCTAATGAGGTATGAAGGAATGTTTAAATCTCGTAAACGAGTAATGGCATCTGGTGCAGTGTTGGTATGGAGTGTTGATAAGACTTTGTGTCCTGTTAATGCTGCTTTAATAGCGATACTAGCTGTTTCTGCGTCACGTATTTCACCAATGAGTATAATGTCGGGGTCTTGCCGAAGTACAGATCGCAAAATAGCAGGAAAGGTTAAGCCAATTTTAGTATGTACTTGAACTTGGTTAATACCGCCAAGTTGATATTCAACAGGGTCTTCAATGGTGGTGACATTCAGTGTTGGGTCTGAAACTTCACTGAGGCAGCCATAGAGTGTTGTTGTTTTACCAGAGCCCGTTGGCCCAGTGACAATAAAGAGGCCGTTTGGCGTTGTTAATGCTCGACGAAATGGTTGAAGAATACGTTGTGAAAAATCAAGTGAATCAAGTCGTAAAGAAGTTACGCTTTGATCGAGTACTCGTATACACACTTTTTCACCGTGAATAGTGGGGGTGGTGCTTATTCGTAAATCTATAGAGGCAGATCCAAATTGCTCGTGCATATGACTATCTTGTGGTAAGCGTTTTTCTGAGATATCCATATTGGCCGCAACTTTAAAATAGCCAATAAGAGCAGATTCTGCCTTTTTATTAATAACAAGAAATTCTCGAAGCTGTCCATCTACGCGCATACGGATACGTGCTTCACCGTCGAGTGGTTCAATATGTATATCAGACGCTTTTATTTTTTTCGCAAGCCCAATAATTTGTCGACCGAGTTCAACAATACCTTGAATATTTCCTTTTTCTATTTGTCGTGCGTATAATTGTAAATCATCGTTTGATACTGCTGAGAGACTACGTTGTACTTCGAGGGCATTTATCTTTTCAAGTGACAAGTATTGGTCTACTTGTGAAGGGGTTGCACACATGGTGGTGACTTCTACGCCAAGTCGTCTTTCAAGTAGTAGTTTGAGTGCTGATCCCAACGGATTGGCCATCGCAACTTCCAGAATATTATTTATTTTGGAAAGCGGGAAGGCACGGTGTTTTTGCCAGATATCAACTGGGAGCATTTGGAGTAGATTTGGGTTGGCAGAGATCCAATCCATGTCAACAAATGGAATGCCGAGGCCATCAGAAAAAGCGCGGTAAACTTGTTTTTCGTGCAGTGCAGTTCTGTTCTTGAGGCGTTTTAATACTTCTTGAGAGCTAAGAGAGTAAGATTCAAGAATTATTTTCCGAACATTTTCATCAATTTTAGCGCCAAGCCATTCAAGGCTGAGAATACAGCGTTCAGGAGAAAACCCCTCAGCATTGCGGTGAATATCACTTTCGATACGAGCGGTTCGTGAGACAGATGTTGTGGTTCGTGAGACAGATGTTGTGGTTCCAGTCGTTTCCAGAGAGAAGTCTATGGTGTCGTCGTCTACTTCAGTTGGTTGCTTTGGGTTGGTTGGTGGAAT
Source organism: Planctomycetota bacterium (assembly GCA_016745075.1). Classification (GTDB taxonomy): domain Bacteria; phylum Planctomycetota; class UBA11346; order UBA11346; family UBA11346; genus JADGDD01. The sequence goes on from JADGDD010000007.1 coordinate 164,971, forward strand.
GGGATTAGAAGAGGTCATCTAATTCTCCTTGATCCATGTGTACAGGGCCGCCGTCGTTATTCTCATCATTATGTTGTTCAACCTGAACATCAGTGAGCACTTCGTCTAATAGATAGCCAAGCAGGTGTGTGTGGGAACTAGCAGACTCTGGCTCTGTGTCCGGAGGTGTCTGAGCAGAGAGTTTAGTGATTTCTTCAACGTGCATATCGAGTGATTCACCACGGAGTAAAATGTTCGTGATAAAACTCTGTAGATTGGGCTGTTCTTGATTACCGTCCATAGGAGCAGTATACTTCGTGATTGAAGAGTAAGCAAGTGCTTAGAGTAGTGTTGTTTTACGGTCTGTATACTTGTGCAGTTCGTCAATCTCTTCCAGTGTACCCATAACGATAAGGGAGTCTTGTTCTTGAATGATGTATTGGCCACCTGGGCGGAATTGGTAATGGCCGTTTCTGTGTACGCCAAGCACAAGGGTGTTGGTATGTTTACCGATATGACTTTCAGCCAGAGTCTTGTTTACGAGACGGGAGTGCTGTGGGACAGAAACTTCACGGAGAAATAATTTTTGTTCGCCAGCGTGTAGGAGTGACTCTATAAAGCTGACAGCGGCAGGTTCTATTAAATGAGCGACCATGCGCTTACCGCCAATGGCATTTGGAGACACCAGTTCGTCGGCACCAGCACGGAAGAGTTTTTCTTCATTGCCGACATCATTTAATCGAGCAATAATACGTAAATTTTTATTGAGATCACGCGCACTTAAAACAATAAATACATTATCTCTGTCATTACCAATGCAGGCAATCAGGCCCATTGCTCGCTTAATGCCAGCACGTATGAGGATCTCGTCTTCAGTGGAATCACCAACAACACAGTGGACATTGTTTTCTTCCGAAAAGCGGCGTGCGGTTTCTGGGTTGCTTTCAATAACAACGAGCCCTTGATGGCACTCAGCCAGCTCAGTGATGATGTGTTGGCCGGTGCGACCACCTCCGCAGAGGATAATGTGGCCTTCCATAGCGTTAATAGATTTGTCCATGCGTCGCCCCTGAAGCAGTTCGCGCAGCTCACCTTCTAAGAGGAAGCGTGCAATAGTGGTAGCAGAATAGGCTATAAACCCAAAGGAGAATAATAATAAGAAGATGGTAAAGGTTCTGCCGGCTGTAGAAAGATCGTGCACTTCTCGATGGCCAGCAGTGGTGAGGGTAATGACGGTCATATAAAAACCGTCAAAGAAATCCCAGTCTTCAATAAGCATATAGCCTGCCGTGCCGAGCAGGAGAGTGCCAAGAGCGATGCCACCAGTTAGGAGCAAGCGTTTTGTAATCGGATCGAATTGATTCATAATCAAGTAAAAAAGAGTATACTATATAAATAGTGGTTAGACAAGATCGCAAGCATCGGCGGGCATCCAGTGTTTGTCTTGGCCATCCCACTTTATAGTGCAGCCAATTGGGTTGGTGGTGGCTTGTATAAGGGGAACACCTGATGTGAGGTCGTTCAAAGCACGATCAAGATCAAAAGCAGTGGCTTGCGTATGGTCACGCGGTGTATCAATAGAGCGGCCTGTATACACGAGGTGACGATCTTGGTTAAAAACAAAAAAATGTGGGGTGCGTAGGGCACCGTAGGTATGGGCTACTGTTTGACTCTCATCATGCAGGTAGGCCCATGGGAATTGATGTGTTTTCATACGAGCGACCATATGAGGAAAGCTGTCTTCGATGTACGTGTTGGCACTGTTGCTATTGATAGCAACAAATTCTACCCCCATGTCTTTATAAGCGAGCGCCAGTTCCCGAGTGTTTTCATCAGAACCCGTTACGTAGGGACAATGATTGCAGGTAAAGAAAATAACGAGAAAGGAGCTGTCCTGAAAACTGGCGAGGCTGTAGTCTTTGCCATCTGTGGCAGGGAGGTTGAAGTCTGGTGCGGTAGCGCCTAGCGCTAAAGTAAAACTCATATTGTAGTCTCCAGTCTTTTAGCGTGGATAAAACGTTTTTTATGGTCAGCAGTGGTATAAATAAACAGGTGGTTATCACCCCCGTTGTGTAAACGAAGTGATCGTTGTAGATCGGCTGCTGTTACAGGAAGGCCGTGCGTAGCAAGATGGGCTTTATCCAAGCTGATGGATGTGCAATAGGTGTGTAATTTCTTTTTGCTAAAAGTTTCACAGGTTTGGATGGTGTAGACGCGGCCAGGAAAACCTGTTGGGTACTGCGTACAGCTGAGCCAGTTGCCGCAAATTCGCTGTGCAGTGTGGGTATGTGCAATACTATCAACCAGACCAGCGCGGATGATAGCGGGGTCTGGTATAAGGATGTATTGTGTGGGGATACCCATTTCAGCGCTATCGGATGTGGTTTGTGTATATTCGCGTACGGTTCCATCGTGCGTTAAAAGGGTTGCAGAAGCTGGGCCATCGTATTCAGAGGATAAAAACACGAGTATTTCTTTACATTCACCAGCAAGAGAAATGGCTCGCCAATGGAATTGTTTGCTAAGGGGAGCAAGCAGCCGCTGTATCTCATATGGCTCGGTGGCAGGGGCAAGCTTTATGCAGACACGTTTTGCTACGCGAAATATATCAGCAGCATTGGCAAGAATGTCGGGTTGATAATGCAACAGATTAACAGTACGTTTGTCTTGGGTTCGGCGTGAAGGGTCGCAGTACAGCCAATCAAAATGGTCATCCGCAAATTGTTTGAGTACGGCTATGCCATCATCATTATGGATGGTTATATTGTTTTTGGTGAGCGTCGTAAAATTGTGTTGAGCGGTCGCACAACGTTGTGCTTGTTGTTCATTGTAGTGCCAATGTTCAAAGGTGTCTGAGAGAAAAGCGCTATCAATACCAAGGCCACCGCACAGATCAATACCATGTGTACCAGATAGTAAGGATGCTTTATAGGAAGCGGTCCACTGGCTGGAGCATTGCTCTAATGCCTCACGATCAAAAAGCATTGCATCAGTAGGGAGTGCAGGCAACTTGCGTTGTGCTCGTGGCCGACAATATAATTGCTGCGCCATTTCTTGTACAGGCCATTCAGTGTGTGTACCAAAGCGTAATACAAATTCATCCGCAGTAAGCATTGCCTGCTCGGTAAGCACAGCAAGTATCTCTGGATGATGAAGTGGTAGGGGCATAAGGTGTTTAAGTCGTTGGGTCGAAGTAAAAACAAGGCTGAAAGCCTCTTGAAGCATTCAGCCTGATCTTTTAGTAGCTACGTCCAGTCCGTTTTTCAATATAATTAATAAACGAATGATTCACCACGCGATTGCCACCAGGTGTTGGGAAATTTCCAGTGAAGTACCAGTCGCCGTGGTGGTCAGGAATAGCGCGCCGTAGACCACCAACGGTTTGATAAATAACTTTTATTTCCCCATCCCAATTGATGTTCATTGGTCGAATCATTTCTGCAATTTTATCAGATATTTCTTCTGGAGTAAAGCTGCCGTAAATGCCTTGCACAAAGTTTTGATCGCCTGCTGTGCGGTTAGCAACCGCATCTTTACAATCACGATAGACACCATCAATAATATGCTGCTGTCCATTTTCTTGTAATAAGCGAATGGATGCCTCAAAAGCGATGAAGCGGCCGAGTTCACTCATATCAATGCCGTAACAATCTGGATAGCGAATTTGTGGTGCACTGGAAACAATAATAATCCGTTTTGGATTCAGACGAGAAAGAATACGTAGCAAACTTTCTCGTAGAGTAGTGCCGCGCACGATGGAATCATCTACCATAATGAGGTTATCAACGCCTTCTTCTAAAATGCCGCGAGTAATATCATAAGCATGGCTGACCAAATCATTGCGCCCATTGTCGTCAGAAATAAAGGTGCGTAATTTTGCGTCTTTGAGTGCGGCCTTTTCTTGACGTACACGCACGGCAAGTATTTCTTCCAATAATTCTGGGGTGAGGGTGCCGTTCTTCTGAGCTTCTGTTATTTTATGGCCTTGCCAGCCTGCAAGGTAGTCTTGCATACTTTCAACCAAACCCATGTACGATGTTTCAGCAGTGTTTGGGACAAAAGAGAAGACGCTGTGGCCAACGTCTTCTTGAATGGCATCGACTACAGCAGGAATGAGTTCATGACCAAGACGCTTGCGTTCTTGATAAATGTCACGGTCATTACCACGGCTAAAATAAATCCGTTCAAAGGTACAGGCTTTATAGTCGAGCGGTTCTTTTACTTGAACAAGTTCGTAGGAACCATCGTGAGAAATAATAAGCGCGTGTCCTGGCGGTACTTCTTGAATATCATCTGGCGGTGCATCAAAGCAGGTCACAAGCGCAGCCCGTTCGCTAGCGCAGGAAACTACATCTTCGTTTGCATAGAAATAACCAGGACGAATACCAGATGGGTCACGCAGGGCAAAGGTCAGGCCATGGCCAACCATGCCGCACATAAAATAGCCACCATCCCAAGCCTTAGCAGCATTGCGTAAAACACGGCCCATATCAAGTTCGCTGGCAACAGCTTGGGTTAATCCAGGACCAGAGGCAATGCCTTGTTTTTTCAGTTTGCGTACAATGGCATCGTTGGCTTCGTCAAGGAAGTGGGCAATTTTTTCCATAACTACAACAGTGTCAGCTTTGGCAACTGGGTGTTGGCCAAGTTGGAGCAGCATATCAAAGATAGCAGGAGTATTGGTGAGGTTAAAGTTGCCGGCAACCATTAACCGGCGTGTTGGCCAATTGCTGGTGCGGGCCATGGGGTGACAGACATGTACGCTGTTGTCTCCATGTGTGGCATAGCGTAAATGTCCAAGATGTACCTCACCAATCCACGGGCATCGAGCTTTTAATTCATCGGAGAGATTTTCCGAGCGAGCAACTTCTTCACGTGCCTGTGCAAGGTCGTTATTAACATGAGACCAGAGTCGATCAATTGATCCGGTACCAGCCTCACGATGTCTATTCATATATTGACTGCCTGGCGCAGCATTCAGTTTATTCACAGCAATACCGGTGCCATCTTGGCCGCGATTGCGTTGTTTTTCCATTAAGAGATAAAGCTTATTCAGGCCCCAGGCACAGGTGCCGTATTTCTCTTGATAATGTGTTAAGGGTTTGCGTAATCGAACAATGGCTACGCCACATTCATGTTTAATGGGATCGCTCATAGTTAGCTTCCACCTTTTTGTCTGCGTGCTGTCGTCAGCATCGTGAACCGCTTGGCCGGTGCCAATGCGAGAGGACAAACTCTAGCCTGCACATTGCTGTGGCAAGTGAGGGTAGAATATTTTTAAGACAGTCTATTTACTTAGGGTGGTAACATGGTTCTGTTGCAGTTGGTATTTCTTCATTAAATCATTACTATAAAAACAGTTATACTGTTTTCAGGTGTCTTTACTTGAAGTAAAAGGAAGGCTTTAAGAAGGCTAGAAAGGAATGGACGGTTTGCTGTAGATAAAGTGAGAGTGCTTACGAAAAAGCGGGATAAGAAGATCTGCGTCTGTTTATAGGCAGGCGCGGGTCTGGCTCTTGAGTGCGTATTAAATAGCTTGCAAGTGGGCTGTTGGGCTTGTTCAATATGAGAACAAACACCACAGTGGGTCGCGCGGCATGGGACTATCCCTACTTAGGTCCATATTTATGCTAGCAACGTTACTGACAGCAATTTAGTTAATGGAGAATGACGTGACCACACCTTTTCCACCGATAGAAGTATTTAATAAATACAAGGGAACTCATTGCCATAAGCTATGGAACGAAGTTGGGCAAATGTACATTTGCCCTTCATGTAAACGCAATAAATATGAAATAATGCGATGGACTAAAAGATTTCCAAGGAAGCCAAAACAACATATGGATTGGATCGCCGTTCTTCACAGGCATCACGATCACGCCTCTGATTCCTCCGATGGCTCAAATCATCTGAACCCTAGGTTTCCTCAAGCGGTTATATGTGATCAATGTAACTCCGCTGACGGGGTAGCAAAACGGAGACTAAACCTGCCAAAAGATTTCAGCTTTAGCCCACAAGAAATAGGGGCTTTTATCTCAGCGACTCCTCACGATAAACATAAGGTGGATTTTGACGCAGCACGTAACATCTACTCAACCCTCTGTCAGCAACAGAAGATCAAAACACACTGCTTTTGGTGAACTATAAATTCGATTCGTGCTCAATAAAACAAGTGCCTGTATCCAGCCCTTCAGGGCAACCCACCCTCGTCACCAAAAACAACTCAGCGTAATAACGGGCAACCCCGCAGCCTTGTGGCAACCGTCCTCGGCCTAACAAGACGCTCAAGCCGACCCCTCCGCCACACGCGCTGGTTGCATTCACCGGTAGGTAACGTATTCTCCCACTTTTACAATCGCTGGCCCTGCACGGGGCAGCTTAGCTATTCCGTTATAACATAGAAAGAAAAGGAAACTAATGAAAGCGCTTTTTTTACTAACAATAAGTTTTACTATTGCTCTTTATGGGGCGGCAAAAATTGAGCCAAGCTATAAAAACATTTCTTACGGCCAACATGAAAGGAATGTTTTGGATTTTTGGAAAGCAGAGGGCAATTCTCCAAGGCCATTACTTGTTTATATTCATAGTGGAGGCTGGACAAGTGGAGATAAAAAGAAAGGCTCTCATGCTTCTTTTTGCTTAAAAAACGGCATTTCTTTTGCAAGAATCAATTATCGTTATTCTACAATCGCACCATTGCCAGCCCCTGTTCATGATGCAGCTCGTGCGATTCAGTTTTTACGAACTAAGGCAGATGAATGGAATATAAATAAAAACAAGATAGCACTTATAGGAACAAGTGCAGGAGCTTGTACATCTATGTGGTTGTTATTTCATGATGATTTAGCAAACCCTAAATCACAAGACCCAGTTCTTAGAGAATCCTCTAGAGTTATAGCAGCAGCTATTGATAAAGGTCAGACATCTATAGATCCAAAAGTCATAGAAGGATGGATAGGCAAAAAAGTTTTGTCTCATAGAATGATACGCTTGGCTGTTGCTAATAAAACTATGATAGACATTCTTTCAGACTACGATAAGTATAGCGGTTTATATCAAGAATTTTCACCAATCAATCATCTTGACAAAAATGATCCGCCATTGTTTATGACATATTACGATATGTATAATACTGTTCCGCCAAAAGATACTGACCATGCAATTCATCATCCTATATTTGGAGAAAAGCTTAAAGAAAAAGCAGATGAAATTGGTCATGAAACTTATTTTGCTATAAAGGAAAGGATAGTTCCTAAGAAATACCCTGATTATAAGAATTTTTTACTTGCTAAACTTATTGAAGAAAAAATCGTAAAAGTAGAATCTGTAGAAAGTGTTCAAAAAATACTTTGCCTTGGCGATTCAATAACAAGAGCAGATATTTGGGTAAAAATGGTGGGAGAGCATAAAGCATTTGAAACAATTAATGGAGGTAGCGGGGGGAGAAGAACCAAAGAAGGCAAAAAATCATTAATAAAATATTTGGCGGAATATCAAAACTTAGATAAACTCATCATATTCTTAGGAGTTAATGATTTACCAGCAAGAATCAAAACTTCTAATGAGCTAAAGATTGCAGGATGTGTAAAAAACATAAGTGAGCTTATTGATTATGCTTTAACAAAATTTGACAAAAAGGATATTCTGCTTATTGCTCCGTCTGGAATTAATGCAGATATAATGAGCGAGAAGAATAAAGAGAAGGGCTATCATATAGCTCAACCGATGTTAGAAAAACTGGAAGGCGAATACAAAAGTATTGCAAAGGAAAAGGGGGTGTTATTTATGACTCTTCTTAATATTGTTGGCAAAGAAAACTATAGAGACGGGCTTCACCCAAATAAAGCAGGGCAAATAGAGATAGGCAAGGCAGTGTTGGAAAAGCTTTTAAAACATATAATTGAATGAAAAAGGAGAACTTAAGGACAGGTGTTTAAGAAAATCATAAAAAGTCAAAAAGTATATTCAACGGTTGAGTATTCTAGAATTTAGGAATTCAAAGTCCATCATTTCATGATTAGTTTTGAGATTCTAACAAGGCATTGCAATTGACATTTTTGACGAGCAAAAATGTCCTTGAATTGAGCGCTGGGTTCTCAGCACACTGAAATCGATAAATGAATAAATCAACACTCAACCGACAGATACAAGTATCAAAAGTAATCAAGAGCATCTCTGGCTGGATGTTGTTAATATATTTCCTAGTTCCCTGGGTGATTGGATCAATATGGGGATTAAGGTATTCTAGCAAGAGTAACTGGCAAAAAGTTTGGGCATCCATTGATGATCTAGGCGGGCTTTACATCATTTCAGGGACATTTTTGCTAATAAGTCTCTATCATTATTTAATTTTATATCCTCGGTCACAAAAAACATAAACAAACCCAATACATTTGATTCCCACTTTGTCAAGAGAAAATGACAATTCTGCCTGAGCGTAGCCAAGTTTTTTGATTTTTATGCGCGCTTATAAACTTCCTGTCTTCGGGATTCCAATAACGGCTTCAAGCAAATACATGCCTGTACCAAACAGAACCAACGACGGTTAGCTAAGGCCGCAGAATTACTCAAACATACAGAATGGAGCATAGAACATATCGCAAATTCCTGTGGTTTCGCTAACAGAAACCACTTCAGTAGAAACTTCAGTCAAGCAATGTTCTGTGGCCCAGCACATTATCGTAAATATGTGTAATTGTTCTGCTCATGAAAATCCGTAGGGTTAACCGAGTTTGTTACATAAATGATATGGGAGTAGGATGCATGTTTATTCCGTAAAGGCCGTTGTGAGTGAATATCCGTGTTGCTGGGCAGCGTTATGAATTCTATTGGTTATTTCCTGTGCTACTTCATCTCGTGGTTCTATGCGGAAATGATGCGGAATAATTGTTGTGAGTGTTTGAAAAAAAGATGACCAGCGCGGGTTTTCAATAGCGGTAAGAAGGTCTTGTAGACAGCCTGTCCATTCTAGCATGTGAGCGATGCGTTCTTTGTTGAGTCCACGTGCGTAGGCGTCTTTTTCGTCGAGAAAATTGGTTTGCAAAAAAGCAGTGTGGACAGGGCCTTCAGTGCGGTTGGCAAAAATAATATGGTCAGGATTTCTGAATAAACGATGATGAGCAACATCGCCACTGATCAATAGTTCTCGTATTCGATAACTGAAATTGATCGTATCGTCATGCCAGTTTGCTTGCCAGCAAACTTTTACACCACCGAATAACGTATCACCTGCATGCGGTAAAATATGAATCATGCCAGCTTCGTGTAATTCAATACAGATTGACCGAACCTCATCAAAGAAAGGGTGGCTCATTAGGCGTAGCCAGCCACCTTGTGGAATATGAAACACCGTTTTGCTTTTCCTAAAGAGCAGTGCGGCCTTTGGAATAAAGTGATCGCTGTGGTCATGAGTAATAAGCACATGGGCAATATCATTGGCTGTACGACCATGTTTTGCCAGCGCATCAATTAAGTTGTTGCCGGCACAGGACATATCAATAAGTATATCGCGGCCATCATCGCAGATGCCCGGCAGTAAAATGGCGGTATTGGTGTACGGATTCAATACATGGTAAGCTGTTGTCATCTTATCAGTATGGCATGTTTCTTCCTGTTATGCACTGGGTAATCCATGGACAAAACAGAGAAGCGCAAAAATATATGTTATCTCACTGATTTAAACTGGTCAGATAGCAAGATTATTTTGTTGTCAAAACATGTAGTGCGATGAAAAAGAACGCTCTGTATCTCTTTACAGAATATATTCTTATTCAATTGGACGGGTCCGAATAACCATGCTACGAATTTCACTAAAGTCTTCAATAGCAAAGACAATACCTTCGCGCCCACAACCGCTCTCTTTGACGCCGCCATAGGGCATTTCATCGGCGCGCCATGAAGGGATGTCACCAATAACAACGCCGCCAACGTGGAGTGTTTCCCAAGCTTTGTGCGCTTTGTTAATGTTATTGGTAAAAACACCAGCCTGTAATCCGTAGATGCTGTCATTTACTTCGGCTAATGCGTCATCAAAATGAGAGAAAGAGGACAACACGGCGACTGGCCCAAATATTTCTGAACAAACTACAGCGCAATTTTTTGGTACCTGTTCCAAGAGTGTCGCCTTAACAACGCGCTTGGTACGGGTGCCACCGCATAATAATTTTGCGCCAGCATGAACGGCATCCTGTATCCATGTTTCAATACGCTGTGCTTCTGTCTCAGAAATAACTGGGCCAACAAAGGTACTTTCTCGTTTTGGATCACCCGCAGATAACTTTTTGCTGGCTGTAATTAATTTATCGCGTAATTCTTCATAAATGTTTTCATGAGCAATAATACGTTGCACACTGATGCAGCTTTGTCCGCTTTGATAAAAAGCGCCAATAATAATACGGTTTACTGCGTCATCAATATCAGCATCGGCATCAACAATACAGGCAGCATTGCCGCCTAATTCCATTACCACTTTCTTCTTACCAGAACGAGCTTTTAAGTCCCAGCCAACCGCAGGTGAGCCGGTAAAACTGAGCGCTTTCAGACGGTCATCCGTTACGAGTGGATCAGCAGCACTGCCTTTACATGGCAGAATAGACCAAGAGCTTGCTGGCAAATGTTCACATTCTTGTAATATTTCACCAATAACCAAAGCACCAATTGGTGTTGCGCTCGCAGGTTTTAATACAAAAGGGCAGCCAGCAGCAATGGCAGGAGCCACTTTATGGGCAACCAGATTGAGTGGAAAATTAAACGGAGTGATCAGGGCAACTGCGCCAATAGGCACCTGTTTGTAATAACAGGTATAGCCAGTGGTACGAGGACTGCGGTCAAGTGGCATACTATGGCCACGCTGACGTACGCATTCTTCAGCCGCAATTTGAAACGTGTCTATCAACCGCGTTACCTCGCCACGCGCGTCGTTAATCGGTTTACCGGCTTCAATGCACAGGGCCTGAGCCAATTCTTCAAAACGTTCTTCAAAACGTTTGCAGCAATGATCCAAGGTCGCTTTTCGTTGCCAAGAGGCGGTGGCTGCTACTGCTTGCGTGGCGGCATCAGCGGCGCTTATAGCTTGTTCAATAATATCTGCATTGGCCATGGAGACCGTGCAGGCTTTTTCCCCAGTATATTTATCATAGACGGGGATTTTTTGCGTTGTGCTTATGGCTTGTCCCGCGCAGTATAAAGGGTAGTCGTTTTTTAATGGAAAGGGCGACATGAAGGAATCCTTACTTATTGTTATGGAATAAACATTCGGCCAAGGCTGGTTAAATTACGGTCTGTAAATAAAATAGGTATGTTGTTGGTGCGAGCCTGTTGTTCTACCGCACTGATAATGGTATTCTGTGTACAGTATTCAACGACGATAACTGGTTTATTCTCTGCGCGGAAGGCGGTCAGGTCTGCGAGCCGGTTTTTTCGTTCATTGTTTCGGGTGAGGCGTTTTCCATTGCTGAAGAGATCTTCTAATTGAGCGATGTCTATAACCGAACGACAGGATTGTTTGTCTAAGAGCTGTGTCGCATTTTGGAGAATAACAGTGGCATCTGGTTTGTGTTGCCTAACGGTTGTGCAAACGATGATGAGCCAGTCCTGCATATCTTTCCGGTAGCTTTGTTGTGTTTCTGGATTTATTCGGTGATCAATCCATTGATCTGTTGTGATATCATGTTCAAAGTTCTCGAAAGAATCAGCTTTATCTATCATGATCCCATCAAAGCCTTGTTCCATGATATTTTGTAATTCTTGTAGAATGAGTGTTTGCCATGCGGTGTGCCAATAACGCACTAAATAATTTTCTTTCCAATCGGGATTTTCCTGTAATAAAAAATCTGGTGGAGTATCGTGCCAACTCGTTTGCCAATATGGACGATATGATTCGGCCTCACCAATAGAAATATAGGCAAAAAGTTTACGCCCTGTCTTGCCTGATTGTATGGTTTGTAATTGTTCTTTTGTCCAGCGTGTGTTGCCGTCAATGGCTGTGTCCAGAATGACCCAATCACCAAGCTGTTCCGTTAAATAGGGGATGGTGTGTTCTGGTTGAGCATCTGCTTGTAGTAAGTAGGTCAGTTGTGGAGTGGCAGCAGAAAGAACAGGTGCGCAGAATAGAATTAGCAAGCATAAGCGAAACATGGCAGCCCTTTTTATGATATGGTGTGAAGTATGCCCAATGCACATTGTTTCAAAACTGCTGTGCGAGCAATCTTATGGGAAGGGGTTAGTAATCCGTTTTCAATAGAAGCTGGTGCCGGTAAACGAAATATATGAGTAATGCAGTGATAGGGTATCTGTTGCTGATGGTTATAACTCTGTATGCATGATCGTATTTCTGCATCTGTGGCAGTACTATCAATAATAACGTGCAAACCGTGGTCTACTACTAATATGGCATGGGTAATATTGTCGTTATTTTCAAGTTGCGATTCAATTGCAGGGGCGGGAACTTTTTCGCCATTAGCGAGTTTTAACATATGGTCTGCGCGTCCGGTTAATTGTAGACCTCCATCAGACCAGTGTCCCAAATCACCGCTATCCAAATAGCGGTAGGTATTATTATGTATGGGCAGTGCCTTATGGTGTAAGTAACCAAGCATAACATTAGGGCCATAAATGAAAATATGTTGGTTTTCTTTATGGATGCCAACGCTTACTCCTGGAATTGGTTGACCAACCTCGTTGTGTGTTCTCTTCAGGGTAATGGTGGCACTTGGACTGGTTTCGGTCAGCCCCCAACCTTCATATACAGGAATATTCTGTTGCGCATACCAATGTTCTTCTTGCTGACCGAGAGCTGCACCAGCGGTGAAGACCCAACGAATATGATCGGCTTGTATTGCTTGGTGTTCACAGACAAGCGTGTGCATCTTTGGAACACTCATAAACACACTAGGGCGTTGTTGTTTCAATGTTGCTATAAACAATTGATGATTATGTCCATGTTCAGGAATAAGAAAAAGAGATGCGCCACGACATAATGCCCACAAACGTTCTGCCAAAGAACCAAAACTATGGAACCACGGCAGGTAAGAACACAGGCGGTCATTTGGTCCTACTTCGGGCCACAATAGAGCGAAGGCGGCTTGCTGGCTACAGATATTATCTTGCGATAATTGTACAGCGCGCGGAGTACCAGAACTGCCGCTCGTGCATAAAATTAGTGCAGCGGCATCTGTTTGCTGCGGAGTCCACGTGTTGTGGTAGGTTGTTGGGCGTGGTAAGAGAACCTCTTCTTCTTGGCTTAAATAGAGAGCAGGGGTGAGAAGTTCTTGATAGACCTGTATGTGTGCGGAAGAAAGCTGTGCAGGAATGGGGCATGATACTGCCCCACACATCCAACAGGCGAATTCCGCAATGCAAAAAGCAGCGCTATTGGGGAGAGCAATCATGACGTGGTCATTGGGGTGAATGGATGGAGCCCAGCTATCGGCAAGACTTTGAGCTGCGTTGAGTAAACTCGACCAAGACCAGTCCCTACCACGGTCGTGTAAAACAATGTGGTTTCCGTGTGTTTCATGACAGGTGTGTAATAAAGCGGCAAGCGTGCGCGGCCGTTCGGCAGGCAGGGGTGGTCCGCTGCGCCAATCAATGTCATCCGGAAAAGGTAATGCTGTCATAGCCCCACTGTGCCGAAGGAGAGATGATTGCAAGATGCCCAGCAAAGGTGAGACTGCACGGGTATGATAAGCATCCTTTCTTACCAGTTACGAACGCCCTGTGGCGGCCTTGCGGAAACCTTGGCTGCATTGTCTCGTGGTCAGCAAACTCCACGACTGTTGTTGGAAGAAACAGATGCCCTCATTGATGCTGTGTGTCAGCCCTTGTTGTCCGGTGTTGATCGTATCCTTATAAGTACCAGCAAGGGTGATTGTAGTGTCTGGGCAGATGCTATTTTGGAAAATCTCTATACTGGTGGTCCCGCTGAGCTGGCTCAACGGCTTGAGCAGCGTTATGGTATACAAACTTGTTCCGTTGGTGCAGCCTGCGCCAGTGGTCCGGTGGCCTTGGCTGAGGCTGCCCGTATTCTCGAAACAGATGCGGCCAAGCGCATATTAGTTTTAGGTGTGGATAGAATCGCTCCATTTATTTCAGAGGGCTTTGAAGCTCTGCAAGCGATAGATCATGAACAATGCCGACCATTTGATGAGCACCGCGCAGGTTTACAATTAGGAGAAACCATTGCTGCGCTGGTTTTGGAAAAAACAGATCAGTCTCAGCCAAACAGAGAGCTTGGAACCAACCCCATCTATCTTCAAGGCTGGGGGTGTAGCATGGATGCAAACCATATTACTGCACCGCGACGAGATGGTGCTGCCCTAAGCAGAGCCTGTAAAAAGGCCTTAGGAATTGCAGGCCATGAGCAACCAGATGTCATTGTCGCTCATGGAACTGGAACCCGTTATAACGATGATAGTGAAAGCATGGCCTACGCAGCGTGTGCCCCAGGTGTTCCCGTGTGTGGATGGAAAGGGGTCTTAGGGCATAGTCTTGGAGCATGTGGGATAACGGAAGTGGTTCTAGCGGCGGAGGTACTTGTTCAGGGTCATGAATTACCCGGCACAGCCCATACCACTACTCCAGCCTGTGTTGCAGAGATGACTGTTTTGCCACCCGGTGTTCATGGACCAGCATGGCAATCAATTTTATCTACAAACGCAGGTTTTGCCGGTCTTAATGGTGCCGTGTGTATAGGTACCACGCCCAGTACATATAGTTTACCACAACAAACTCGTCATCGTGTCGCATCTATTCATTTAGACGCAGAGGGGTATTGGACAGATGTACAGCCAGAAAACAAACAAAGGTGGCCACAAGCAGGAGTGAATGGCCAGTTACCACAATTAACCGCCAAAATGATACGCGGCCATGCAGATGCTTCATGGGGGCGTATGGATAAACCCTGCCGTGCTTTAGTGACCTGTTGTACGCTGTTGCCAGAAACGGTTGAAAATACTGCGCTCATTTTAGCGAGCGATATTGGTTCTGCCTGTAGTGACCGCGCATGGGAAGAGCAACGGCGTGCAGGACATAGAGAACCCCAACGTTTTGCCTACACTTTATCTTCGACTCCATTGGGAGAAGCCAGCATTCGTTGTGGTATTACTGGTCCAGGTTTTGTTTTGGCTAATGTCGATGATGGAGAACTGCGTGCTAGTGCTCAACGATTACTTGCAGACGGATATCAGCAGGTTATCTGCGCGCGAATAGAATGTGCTTTGTATGCAGGAAGTGGTCCAGATATATGCTGGGCAGAATTATGGGAATAACGAATAATGTTATCGGATGAATGTTTACAAGAAATGAATGCGGGTGTTTTTACCGCTCATGAATATCCAGCATTATTCATTAAACATGTGCGTACTTGTTCTGAAAGTGGTGGTCGTGTAACTCTTTTGCCGCATGATGGTTTGGATATGTTGCAATTATTAGAGGCCAGTGCTCAGGCTATTGCCGTAGTCATGGGTGCATGGATAAGCACACCAGAACACATTAAACAATCAGAAGGAATGTTAGTTGGAGCAAAACACAGTACCTGCACCCGTTCGGCTACCGCTGGCGAACAGGTAGACATAGAAGTAACCTGCGCACATATTCTTGGAGATATGCGTTTGTATGATATTGCCGTTCTTGTTATTACCGGTGCAGAAGAAAAACAGATTCTTACTGGAGAACTCAAAGTACGGATGGCTTCACTGACAGAGGGAGTTGTATAATGTTCCCAATGACCGATGCCCAAGCTGCGCTCAGTAATATGCTTATTCAGAAAACAACAGCAGAAGCCACCTTGTGTTTTCCTCAGGAGTTGCCTGTTTTTGCCGGACATTTCCCACAGTATCCATTAGTACCTGGTGTTCACCAATTAGCAGCTATGGTGTGTTTGGCATCTGCATGTCTTAAAAAACCACTGCGTTTACAAAGCATCTCTCGTTGTAAATGGAGTGCTCAATTATTACCAGACCAACAAGCGCAACTGACCATCACCTGTACACAACAAGACGATAGGTACGGTATTACCGGAACCGTAAGCTTGGAGGGCACGGTCACCACCAAAGCAAGCTTGGTGGTGCTTGAAGAATGTGCTGGTGACACACCGTTGTCAAAAAATCCTGCCGAATTGTAAGCGCAGCCGTTTATTACGGTCTTGAAAGTGTGTAGGTTAGGCCAAAGGAGTACAGGTGTTGAGCACATTTAGAAATAATTATAGCAATTACCTATTTGTAACCGTGCGAGTAGGGTTGTGTTAATGAAGTGCAGTGTGTATTTGACTATGTGCCTTATGGCACTGACTACAGGAATTGTGGTAGCAGTAGAAGATGAACCTATTGTTGGTGAGGGGGCTAAAGAAGAGATTGGTCAGCCGCTAGCATCTTCAGAAGAACCTATTTTGGAAATCGACTTAGATGCCTGCCTGCACTTAGCCCATACCCAAGGTCGGGCCAAGCAAGCGCAGGAAGAAGAGTTGGAATTACTGGAAGAGTCTCTGCATAATACTTGGTTGGATTATACACCGCGACCATCGGGTAGTGTCGGAGCGAATTGGAGTGATGACGGGTACGGTAATGATTCATTAAATCAAAACTTGAGTTTAGCGTTAAGTCAACGTTTGCCCACCGCTGGTAGTATTAGTCTGAGTACCAGTATCAGCAGAGATGAAGATGATAACTATACCCGATCAGGTTCGGTGAGTATCAGCCAACCCTTATTAAAAGGTGCAGGCCTGACCGTTTGGCGCGAAGGACTGACACAGGCGCAGCGGAGTCATATCTATGCATTGCGGGCGCATCAGGAATTTTTGCAAGAGTTAAGCTTGAATACAGCTCGAAGCTTTTGGTCATTATTACGTAGTCAGCACGGTTTAACTACGCGGAAAAATTCTTTAGAACGAGCTCACTATTTATTTGAACAGTCAGAGGCCTTTTTATCTATTGGTCGTACCAAGGCTAATGATGTTTTTCGGGCAAAAAGTAGTCTGCTGCAAGAAGAGCAGGCATTGGTTGATGCTTTGGCAGCGTTTGAGGTGCAGGTTGATGCCTTCAAAATTGATTTGGCTCTAGATGTCGATACTGAATTAATGATACAAAAAACACCCCCCCGTATGGTGCTGTTGACTATCAATAGTAAATTAGCCATTGAAACAGCTCTCTCTTCACGTCTGAGTTGGCTGACCCTCCTTGACCGTTTTGAGGATACTCGCAGAGCACTCACCTTGGCGCGCAATAATTTATTGCCGAGTTTAAACCTGAGCGCGAGTGCACAGTATGGTGACAGCAATGACGGTTTAGATGAATCGTTTGCAGAGAGGCCATCCTATTCAGCGGGTTTGCAATTGGAATTGCCACTTGATCGGCGGTCTGTGCGTCTGTCATATCATCGCTCGCTTGTAGCGGTAGAACGAGGCCGACGTGATTTAGAAGTTGCTCGTCAGCGTATTATTCAAGAAGTGGTTGGTTCTATTCGTGATTTACGAACAGCAGAGCATTCATTGCAACTGCAAGAACGTTTACAGCATCAATCATCTTTGCGTTTAGAAAAATCGCTCATGGATTATGAATCAGGCCTTATCTCGAATAGAGATTATGTGGAAGCTCAGGGTGAAGTTCGCAATGCCAATACCGCATATTTTAACGCGATTATAGATTATCGCATTGCCGAATTAAATTTACGGCGACAAACTGGTGTACTACGTGTTGACCCGCATGGACAATGGGCAGAAGAATGGCCTTTGTATGCAAAAGAAAAGGATCGTGTTGAATGAACCGTTTGACTGTTATATGTGCTCTATGCCTATGTTTGTGGAGCTGCCAAGATGCAGACGACTCAACGGTATATATTATTGAACGCGTGCCTGTGGCTCAAGGTACTTTGGATATTAGTATCACTGAAGACGGATCGTTAGATTCTGCAAATAGTGTCGATATTAAAACTGAAATTGGCGGTGATATACTGTGGGTTATTGAAGACGGTTCTGAGGTTAAAAAAGGGGATAAACTCATAGAACTTGATTCGCAAGAACGTAAAGAAGGCTTGGAATCAAAAGTGTTTGAATTAGAAAAGTCTGAACGTGAGCTCGAAGAATTTCGTGAAGAACTAAAAATATTCGGTATGGAAGCGGAACGTCGGAGACAAGAAGCAATAGACAAAAGGGCATTTGCAGAAATGGCTCTCTCTCAGTATAAAGAGGGGAAATCGCCCTTTACCAAGAAAGAGCATGAACTGAAAGTTGAGTCTGCTCGTATCGCTTTGGATGATCATCAAGATAAAGTTACCCGTATGCCTGCACTGTTGGAAAAAGGTTTTATTACCCAGTCCGAATTACGACAAGCAGAATTACGAGCGAGAGAACTGGCTCAAGATCTTGAGCGGTCAGAGAGAAATTTAGACGTATGGAAAACCTTTGATCATCCACAGGAGTTGGCACGAAAAACATCAGATCTTGAAAGCGCAACGCTGAATATTCAACGAGAAGAAATGAGAATAAAATCAGAACTTAATAGAAAACAGGCGACTTTAAAATCTAAAGAGTTTCAGATTCAACGGCAGCGGACAAAAATAGAAAAGAAACAAAAAGAAATTGGACAGATGATTATAACAGCTCCCGCTGATGGAATTGTAGTGCATGATAGCGGTAATTCTTGGAATAAGAAGGGGCCACTCAAGATTGGTGATAATGTTCACTCCAATGAAATGATTATGTCTCTACCAGATCTCAGCAACATGGTTGTGCAAACCAAGGTGAATGAAGTCAATGTGGGTAAATTGCAAGAAGGTCAATCTACGACAAGTGTCATTGAAGCGATGAACAACGCCTCATACATTGGTGAGGTTCGTAAAATTGCAACAACAGCAAGCGATACGTGGGGGTCGTCTGTAAAAGAATATATGACTGAAGTTACTTTGGAAGAAACGGAAGGTGCTCATTTTCGCCCAGATTTAAGTGTAAAAGTGACGATATTACTTGAGAGCATCCCCGATGTATTGTTTATTCCACTTGGTGCGGTTTATCAAACCGATGGGCAAGCATATTGTTATGTAGAAGATGATGACGGTCGGCCAAAGCGGAGAGATGTGACTATTGGTTCGGCAAATGATGACATGGTTATTGTTCAAGACGGTTTAACAGAGGGAGAAGAAGTCTTGTTGCTTGCAGCAGAGCCAGAGAAGACGGACATAGGTAATGACTAAGCCTTCTGACGTATTAATTGATATGAATGGAATTAAGCGCAGTTATGCGCTTGGGAAAGACCGACATTTGCCGGTACTTTTAGGTTTAGATTTACAAGTAGAGCACGGAGATTTTATTGCGTTAATGGGCCCTTCAGGATCCGGTAAATCTACGTTGATGAACATTATAGGCTGTTTAGATCAATCTGATGGCGGTCAATATTTATTGCAGGGGCGTGATGTTTCATCAATGAGTGATCGGGCTTTGTCGCATGTGCGTGGTCAGTTAGTTGGTTTTGTCTTTCAGTTTTTTAATTTGATCCCACAGCTGAATGTGCGAGAGAATGTTGCTTTGCCGTTATTTTACCAAGGTGTTTCTAAAGAAAAACGAGAACGTTTAGCAGAGGAAAGTTTGGAACGTGTCTCTCTGTCGCACCGTATTGATCATCGCCCTCAGCAATTGAGTGGCGGGGAAATGCAACGGGCCGCTATTGCTCGTTCTCTTATTTCCAAGCCACCTTTGTTGGTAGCGGATGAACCAACTGGTAATTTGGATTCTCGAACGGGCGCTACTATCATGGAATTATTTCATGATTTACATAAGGAAGGTATGACCATCGTTATGGTGACTCATGATGCAGACGTTGGCAAACAAGCAGGACGGATGATCCACATGAGAGATGGTCGAATAACCCCATGAGAAATATGTTCACCTTACTCGTTATGGCCTTGGCTAATGTTGGTCATCATAAAATGCGTTCGTTGTTGACGATGCTTGGCATTGTTTTTGGCGTAGGGGCGGTGGTGTCTATGCTTGCCATTAGTGCGGGTGCTCGGTCGGAAGCTCTCACCCAGATTGAAAATATGGGGTTGCATAACGTTATTGTTCGCAGTGTGAAGCCGCCCTTGGTGCAAAACAAGAATAAGGGTGATTGGGTGATGCATTATGGTTTGACCTTTTCAGACCGTGACCATATCGAATCTCTGTTGCCCAGTATTCAAGATATGGTGATGACTCGTACCGTTCGTAAAAAAATCTGGCGCGGTGCACGAAGGATAGACGCGGATATTTTTGCCGTAGAGCCCGGTTATGCTCATACTATTGGTTTAGATATGAATGCAGGACGATTCATTTGTGACGTAGACATGGAGCAAAGAAACGCGACCTGTGTGTTAGGCTATGATGTTGCGCGTGATTTCTTTGCTTATGCTAATCCGATAGGCGAAGACATTCGTATTGGCAGTGAATTCTTTCGAGTTGTGGGCGTGTTACGCTCTGGTCAGAAAGACGGTAATAAAAGTATTTATATTCCAGAACGTACAGCAGCGAGCGTTTTTGGTATAAAAAGTATTGTTCGAGAATCAGGTTCATTTAGTGGAACCTACCAGGAGATAAGTGAATTAATAATACAATTTGATGATCGGGCAGATGTCTTAAGCATGTCTCGAGCGGTGGATCATTTACTTGATAAACGGCACGATAAAAGTGATTATGAGATGACGGTACCACTTGAATTATTACAGCAACGTGGTCGAACTCAAGCCATCTTTACTATTATTATGGCTTCCATTGCTGGTATTTCTTTGCTGGTTGGCGGCATTGGGATTATGAACATTATGCTAGCTACGGTATTGGAACGGACCAAAGAAATTGGCATTCGCCGAGCGCTTGGGGCAACACGATCGGATATTATTAGTCAGTTTCTTGTAGAAACAGTGGTGCTCTCGTCCCTTGGTGGATTACTTGGTTTGGCTGTTGGCGTAGGTGGCGCGAAACTAGTGACACATTTTGCTGAATGGCAAACCATTGTTAGCCCAAGTGCAATGATCATTTCTTTTGGTATCTCATTCTTAGTAGGCTTGGTCTTTGGTGTTTATCCAGCATTACGAGCAGCTCGAATGAAACCAGTTGACGCTCTTCGTCATACTGGTTGAGCGTGTTTCACAGAAGAGCATGGCCTATAACAGAAAACTGAGGTTTCTGATAGAATTGCTTACGAGGTTATCGCGTGAGCGGTAGCGTTTCTAGCCACGCGGTAATGTCGCGGGCAACTCCATCACTAGCAATTTCAAGGGCACTGTGTTCATCAGCACGGTTGCTATAATTACCAACACTAGAAAAAGAATGGCTCCAAGTACCTTGGGCGCATTTCAAAACGGCTTGTCCTTCTATGCTGACCTCCCAGCGAGAAGTAATACCAAGATTGTCTTCGGCCACACCATCAATAATTTCTTCACCAATGGAAATTTCTAAGCTGGCGGGACCAGTGGGATGTATATGCCAGCCTAAATCTTGATGAATATTTTCAGCAATGCTGTGTTGCAATAAACTTTGTTGACGAACAAGACGTGCTTCATTGCTGACAATAGAAATAGAGACTGCTTCGGCTAATTGTGGTGGTGCGATCACACGGTAACAGGCGCTCAGAATTAAGCAGAGCATAACCATCAACAATGTAAAACGGTTCATTATTATTGAACCACGTTGTTGGTGGCTTTAGTTGCTTCAGCATCAAGCAAGGGTTGAATGCGTTCCAGCGCGCGTCGAGATGCTCGGGCATTTTCTGTGGTCGTATCAAAAGCGATAGCTGTTTTGTAGTAATAGGCTGCGCTGCTAAGATGCCCCTTGTTATCATACCATTGGGCTGTTTGAAAATCTTTATCTTGTTTCCAGCGAATAATTAAGGCGCGATAGGTGCGGATAATGTGTTTACGTTCTTCGCTGTCAGCAACATACAGTTCTGCTTGGTCAATAAAAGTGCTGCCTTTATTGAGGACACCAGCATCGTAGCGGCCGGCATAGGTCTGTAATAAATGGGAGAGTGCTTGTTCGCAGAGTGCGGTGAAGGCAAGGTTGCTACGTGGGAAGGTGTTCAGGAAATTACTAAAGGCGAATTGAGCGGCTAATAATTTATCTCTGTTGGAGCGACCACGAATCAACAGTGAGCGAGCAAGCCCAAGTGAAGCGCGGGGAGCAATGTTATAATAATCACCATGTTCGGCCAACATGTAGAACAACATATTCGCTCGATCTAATTCTCCATCCCAATCGCCTTGTAAGACTTCATTTGGGTTGCCAGCTTGTAGGTTGATGGCATCATCATAATTTTGCAGTGCTTCAGCCTCAGCAAGAACAAACGAAAATAAATCATCAATGGATGCGTAATCTGGGTAGCGATACCAACAGTCAATAAGACGATCTGCTGCTTTATAGACATAGTTTAAGCGTAACAGACAACGGATATTGTAATCTAATATTCCAGCACCGGAATTGCTGTACGCATATAGGTCATAAGCATCATCAGATTGTTCGTAAATAGTATCAAAAAGTGTTTCAGCTTGGTCCCAGGTGTTGTCCCATTCATCACTATCGGCAGGCATGCTATCTAAAGAGGTGTAGAGCGTTTCTGCTTGTTTGAAAGAATTGGTGATGGTTGCAAGAACCTGTGCTGCATCCTGTTCATAGTGAGCTGTGTGGGTAAATTGTTTGCGCCGCAGCTGAAATTGTGCGGATTTTTTCTTGGCATCAGCTATTTGGTTGAGGCCAAAATCATCCCGAGGCCCTGCGTTGGTCTTTGGGCCATCAACAGCAGAGAGCGTAGAACAGCAGGCAAGACAGAGAAGCACAAGCAAACGGTGTAGATTCATAGCGCCTCTTTTACGAGTCTGCCGGCGTATGCAATAGATGGGGGATTTCTTCTAGCTGATCATTATCAACGTAAATCGCTCTGTGGCCGCCTTCAATTGCTTCGCACCACGCCACAATGCCCGCATCAATCAAGGTATGCATACGCTCATCTGCTTGCTCAGCGCTGCCTCTATAAACCTCTGTACCGTCACAGCTATCTATCTCTAGTGCATGACGACGTTTAAAGTACCAGCGGAGCCCTAGAGAGAGGATACTCACAGCAATGCCAATAAGCCATAGGTTATTCATTGGTGGCAGCGTATCGTCTCTTGAGCGTGCGGGAAGGGCTGTACTCTCCTCCGCCTTGGAGAAAACGCTATGAGCATTGCTTATGACCCACAGAGTATTGAGACCAAATGGCAGCAGACATGGGAAGCAAACCAATCGTTTGAAGTTGTAGATGATCTACCGCGTGAGCAGTGTTACTACGTGCTGGAAATGTTTCCGTATCCATCTGGCAAATTGCACATGGGGCATGTACGGAACTACTCTATTGGTGATGCCGTGTCTCGTTACAAGCGTATGCGTGGTTTTCATGTTTTACATCCAATGGGCTGGGATAGCTTTGGGCTGCCAGCAGAACAAGCAGCGATAGATCGCGGTCTTCATCCAAAAGGGTGGACCTATGATAACATTGATCATATGCGCGGTCAGCTGAAACGCATGGGCTTTAGTTATTCATGGACGCGTGAATTTGCTACCTCAGATGAAGACTATAGTCGCCGTGAACAAGAGCTCTTTTTGGATCTCGTTGAAAAAGGCTTGGTCTACCGCAAGAGCAGCATTGTTAATTGGTCAACGGGTCTGAATACTGTTCTTGCGAATGAGCAGGTGGTTGATGGTAAGTGCTGGCGTACTGGGATGCCGGTTATTCAAAAAGAATTACCACAATGGTTCCTTCGTACTACTGCCTATAGCGAAGAATTACTTGAAGAATTAGACGGCTTAACCGATTGGCCAGACGCTGTTAAAATTATGCAACGCAATTGGATTGGTCGTAGCTTTGGTGCTGAAATTGATTTTCCGGTTGATGGTCATGATGATGCAACTATTTCTGTTTTTACTACCCGTCCAGATACAGTCTTTGGTGTGACCTTTATGAGTCTTGCGCCAGAACATGCGTTGGTAGATGCTATTGTTACTGATGAGCAGCGTGGTGCGATAGAAGCTTTCCGTGCAGAACTTGCCGAACAAAGTGAAGAAGATCGCACTGGTGATAAAGCAGAGAAGAAAGGTGTCTTCACAGGTGCCTATGCCATTAACCCAGTAAATGGTGACAAAGTTCCCGTGTATGCAGCAAATTTTGTATTGGCTAATTACGGAACGGGTGCGGTTATGGCGGTGCCTGCACACGACACCCGTGACTTTGCTTTCGCTCAAGCGTATAATATTCCTATTAAAACGGTTATCTGTAAAGATGGTGCAGATGCGGATACAGCATTAACCGAAGCCTACACCGACGTTGGCACTTTGGTACATTCTGGTGATTTCTCCGGCCAACAATCAGATGTGGCCAAACAAGCCATTGTTGCTTGGTTGGAAGAAACGGAAAAAGGTCGTGGCAAAACGACATGGCGTTTGCGTGACTGGGGTGTCAGTCGCCAGCGTTATTGGGGAAACCCAATTCCGTATGTCTTTGGTGATGAATCCGGTGCGGTTCCACTGCCGAAAAAAGATGTGCCAGTCACCTTGCCAGAAGATGTTGTTTTTGATGGCGCAGGTAATCCGCTCGAAAAACACCCAACATGGGCCACCACTGATGCAAACGGAGAGCCATTACAGATCCGTTGTCGTAATGGCAAAGAGTCTGTTCGTCGAGAAACCGATACGATGGATACCTTCATGCAATCCAGCTGGTATTTTGCTCGTTATTGCTGTCATAATAATACTGCTGCTGATAACGGTTGCGAAGCACCGCTTGATGCTGATCGTGTGAATCATTGGCTGCCAGTTGATTTGTATGTGGGCGGCATTGAGCATGCCTGCATGCATTTATTGTACGCACGTTTTTTCCAAAAATCACTTTGTGATATGGGATATTCAAACGTCCGCGAACCATTCAAACGTTTGCTCTGTCAAGGTATGGTGGTTGCAGAAACTTTTTTCCGCACTCGTGAAGACGGTTCTAAAGAATGGTTTAACCCAATAGATATTGATATTGAAACCGATGATAAAGGTAAAATTCTTGGCGGAATTTTGCGTGAAGACGGCAAGCCTGTTGAAGTTGGCCGTGTTGAGAAAATGTCAAAAAGCAAAAATAACGGTGTAGACCCACAAGAGTTAGTAGACACTGTTGGTGCAGATGCCGCGCGTATGTTTGCTTTATTTGCCGCGCCACCAGAAAAAGATTTGGAATGGGATGATTCTGGCGTTGCTGGTTGTTCACGCTTTTTAAAACGTTTATGGAATCTGGTACAAGAAAATGAAGCGGCACTTGCCTGTGCTGTCTTTGTCGGCGGTGTTGCCGATGCCAGCTCAGACGCAGATGCTGCGGTTATTCGTAAAATACACGCTACCGTTAAACGCGCGACCGATGCAATGGAACGTGATTTCGCCTTTAATACAACCGTTGCTGCTTGTATGGAACTCTGCAACGAATTGAAAGCCGATAAACTGAGCGCTCCCGTTCTGAAATACGGCATAGAAACTCTGGTTCGATTGCTCTCGCCAATTGTACCGCATGTCAGTTGTGAAATGTGGGAAGTACTTGGTCACACAGAAAGTATGGAAAACGCGGGCTGGCCAGAATATGATGAAGCTCAACTTGTTGAAGACGAAGTGACCTACCCTGTGCAAGTAAAAGGTAAAATGCGCGGAAAAATCCAACTGGCTAACGGTCTTGCTGGTAAAGAGTTGGAAACAGCAGCGCTTGCTCACCCATTTGTGAAAGAGCTCATCGGAGAGAAAGCCGTCCGTAAAATTATCGCTGTTCCCGGAAAAATCATTAACTTGATTCTCGGGTAGGGTTGCATGCTAGAAGAGCGTTTCGCATCGTTAATTAATGAATTAACGATCCCGCAGTCGGCGGAGGACTTTATTCCTCCGCCACGATATGCAGCAACAACTTTTGAAACTTATCACATTGATAATCAAGTAGAAGGTCAGGCAGAAGCAGTAGCGGCTGTTCAGGCATTTGCATGTGGCACGCCTAAAAAGTTTTGGCAGCTACATAGGCGTAGTGAACAGCCAGGCATGTATTTAGATGGTGATTTTGGTGTTGGTAAAACCCATTTATTGGCCGCATCATTTCATGCAGCACGTGGCACGAAGCGCTATCTCAGTTTTTCTGATGCGATTAGCATCATGATTTTATCTGGTCCCAAAGCAGCAGCAGATCTACTTGCTGCTGACCTAATTTGTATAGATGAATTTGAATTAGATGACCCATCCAATACACGCTTAATAGATTTGTTGCTTGATGATTTAACCACACGCGGTTGTCGGATTATGGTCACGTCAAATACCGTGCCAGATGATCTTGGCGGTGGCCGTTTTCCTGTCGAAGATTTTCGTCGTCAACTGATTCGCATTAGTTCTATTTTTTCTGATATCCATGTACCAGGACATGATTATCGTCAGAATTTACGAACAGCCGCAGGTCATGACCCTGTGCGCTGGTCTGAATCATTAGATGTCTGTGAAAATAACGAGCGAAGCCTCTGTTTATCGGCAGATCAAATGGATGCCCTGCTTGCAGATATTCCCGTTGTGAATATCCGCCGTATTGCGGCATCTTTAGATACTTTATCACTCAGTGCGGTCTATCCATGTAACGATCAGTTTGTCGCATTGCGTTTAGTGCACCTTATTGATAAACTGTATGACTTTCGTGTGCGTATGTTCGTGGAAGCACACTGTCATATGGATGACTTGTTTCTTGATGAATACAAAAATGGATCATTCGCAAAAAAATACCGTCGTTGTGCCAGTCGCTTAGCCGAACTGTGCAGCGAGTCAGACTAGGGGGCTGCAATGAATATACCGCAGAACTGTCTTATACATTGGATGGATGAAACCGATTCCGAGATCGTTATGGATGAAGCTCGTGTGCAGCGTATTGTCGATGCAGCCTTGAGTGAAAATGACATATCGAACGCTCAGCTCACTGTTTTGTTTATCGATACAGCAACCTGCTGCGCTATGCATGCTGACCATTTTGATAACCCAGACCCAACCGATGTGATGACTTTTCCTGACGGGAGTTTTGACCCCAGCACAGAACGAACGAATCTCGGTGACTTAGCCGTTTGTACAGATGTCGCGGTAGAGCTGGCCCCTAGTCATGACCACGGTCCGGCAGAAGAACTCACCTTATATGTGTTGCACGGCCTTCTGCATATTCTCGGTTATGATGATCACGACCCAGCCGACCGCACAGAAATGTGGGAAATTCAAGAACGCTTACTCGCCGCCGAAGGAATAACAGTAAGCGATTCATAGCTCATATATGAAGCCTATTTAAAGAGGGGGCTTGCTGAACGATTAAGATCCTGTTGGTAGTTCATCTATTTAGACATAGTACGCTTTAATATAGATAGAACGACACTATTTATCTAGTGCTATGACATGACTGCCTAGTTGCAGCACGACGTCTATATAGAGATCTACTATATATTCGTTTGTATCTGCCTCGAGATCGACATCTACTGACCAGTTACCCCCTGTTATCGTTGCAGGGGTGCCGTTGACACGTATTTCAGCAACGGTGCCAGCGTCTAGGCTGGGCATAACACCGTTCAATTCGACGCTTTTTACTGTAGCAGAGACCGTCGTTTTCTCTGGTGTGGTGGTGTTGCCGTCATCACCACCGCTACCGCCACAGCCAGTGCATAACTTCTATTCATCGGTGCAAGAGAGTGTACCGATGGTGGTACCAACTGCTGTATTCTCACGTAGGGTGTCTGTACTAATCGTTATGTTACTGGGAACGGTATTGACATACTTGCTGGCATAAGACGTACTATCTGTTGCCGTACCGGCAAACTGTATCCAGCCTATGCTTTCACCCCATGCGGTGCCCGTAAAATAGTATTGTTATTAGCAATACTCACGCCGCCTTGGGAAGGGCCAAAGTTAATCCAGCCTGCGGTGGTACTCCAGCCGTAACCAGAAAGGCTACCATCTGTGGCTTTATTCACACCCCAGTTGCTGCTGGTGGTATTGGTATGTGGGCCTGAGCCGCCAGAACTGAGTTTTATCCAACCAATATTGGTAGACCAGACATAGCCAGCAAGGTGATCATGTACACCAACACCCCACCCGTGCTGGGTTTCGCATTCAGCCAGCCCACAGTGCTCGACCATGCATTTTTTACGGTAGTGTCCATTTCAGATGCAAAACTTGCCGTGCTAACCGCAAGCACACATGCGGATGTTGTAAGAAATTTGTGTAACATTCTGATATTCCTTATATCTGTATTCATCCTACCTTCAGAGAATAAGAATCATTGTCCTCCGCGCACAGGCCAGACATAGTTACTATTCGTCTTGGCCGTGTGGTTCACATCCGCATAGTTAGTATTCATATACCAAGCACTACTAGATAGAGAAGCAGTAGTAGTACTCGACCAATACTTACCGCCCGTCTGTACGCCCGTGAACGTAGAACCTGCTCCACTAGTCCACTGACCACTTCCTGCATCGTTGCTTATTGCGGGATTGTTATATTCATAATGACAAATACTTCTCAATTCATTGGCATTCGGTAAACGCCAATCACCAGCCGAAGAACCATCTGTTAAACCTGCTGTACCATTTGCCAAAGCATTACAATATGTTAATGCGTTCTCCCAAGTTTTACTACCAGTATTTGTATCCGCCAACCAGATAAGTCCCGTTGAATTATCTGTTACGGTGCCATCACCATTATCACTAAAACGAGGAGATGCATGGGGGGTACCTACTTCTAATGCACCATCATCACGGCCTGCTGTTGAATTCGCTACTGTTTGCCCCGTTGCAAGAATATCCACAGAGCCTTGGTATGTGCCCGTAACACCAAAAAGAACAGTATCTTTTTTGATGTTGGCTGCTACTAAATCAGCATCACCGGCAACTGAACCGGAGCCATTGTGATACCCTGCTGTAATAGCCTGAGAAGATGCACTCGGCGTAATGGCTTGAGCACCAACATTCACCATACTGCCGGAGACACCAACGGCACCTGCATGTGAAAAACTTTTACCGGTTAAAACATTCGCAGCTGCCGCATCACCAGTAGCAACTAAGGCCGTCCCTGTCACACCAAAAACATCTGTACCACTCGCAATGTTACCAGCTACCAAATCAGCATCACCGGCGACTGAACCAGAACCATTATGATAGCCTGCTGTAATGGTTTGAGAAGAGGTACTCGGCGTAATAGATTGAGCGCCAACATTCACCATACTGCCAGAAACACCAACAGCACCGACATTAGAAAAACTTTTGCCAGTTAAAACATTCGCGGCGGCAGCATCACCGGTAGCCACTAAAGCTGTTCCAGTAACACCAAAGACATCGGTGCCGTTAGCAATGTTCCCAGCGACTAAATCGGCATCGCCTGCAACCGAACCAGAACCATTGTGATAACCTGTCGTAATGGTTTGAGAAGATGTACTCGGAGTAATAGATTGGGCACCAACATTCACCATACTGCCGGACACGCCAACTGCACCGACGTTGGAAAAACTTTTACCAGTTAAAACATTCGCAGCGACTGCATCGCCAGTAGCAACTAAAGCTGTTCCGGTGACACCGAAGACATCGGTGCCGCTCGCAATATTCCCTGCTACTAAATCAACATCACCTGCGACCGAACCAGAACCATTGTGATAACCTGTCGTAATGGTTTGAGAAGACGTGCTCGGCGTAATCGCTTGAGCGCCAACATTCACCATACTGCCAGAAACACCAACGGCACCCGCATGTGAAAAACTTTTACCGGTTAAAACATTCGCAGCTGCCGCATCACCAGTAGCTACTAAGGCCGTCCCTGTTACAGCAAAAATATCTGTACCACTCGCAATGTTACCAGCTACCAAATCTGCATCACCGGCAACCGAACCCGAACCATTGTGATAGCCTGCTGTAATCGTTTGAGAAGAGGTACTCGGTGTAATGGCTTGAACGCCAACATTCACTATACTGCCAGAAACACCAACAGCACTTGCATTTGAAAAACTTTTACCGGTTAAAACATTCGCGGCGGCCGCATCACCGGTAGCAACTAAGGCCGTTCCGGTCACACCAAAAACATCGGTACCACTCGCAATGTTCCCTGCTACCAGATCAGCATCACCGGCAACTGAACCCGAACCATTATGATACCCTTCCGTAATCGTTTGAGAAGACGTACTCGGTGTAATGGCTTGAGCACCAACATTGACCATACTGCCGGAAACACCAACGGCACTGGCGTTCGAAAAACTTTTACCGGTTAAAACATTCGCGGCAGCGGCATCACCAGTAGCTACTAAGGCTGTTCCTGTAACGCCAAAGACATCTATGCCATTAGCAATGTTCCCTGCTACTAAATCAGCATCACCAGCAACTGAACCAGAACCATTATGATACCCTGCTGTAATGGCTTGAGATGATGCACTCGGTGTAATCGCTTGAGCGCCAACATTCACCATACTGCCAGAAACACCAACGGCACCAACATTTGAAAAACTTTTGCCAGTTAAAACATTCGCGGCGGCGGCATCACCAGTAGCGACTAAAGCTGTTCCGGTCACACCAAAAACATCAGTGCCGTTAGCAATATTCCCAGCGACTAAATCTGCATCACCAGCAACGGAACCAGAACCATTGTGATACCCTTCTGTAATCGTTTGAGAAGAGGAACTCGGCGTAATAGCTTGAGCGCCAACATTCACCATGCTGCCAGAGACACTAACAGCACCGACATTGGAAAAACTTTTACCGGTTAAAACATTCGCGGCAGTGGCATCACCGGTAGCTACCAAGGCCGTCCCTGTGACACCAAAGACATCAGTACCGCTCGCAATGTTTCCAGCGACTAAATCCGCATCACCAGCAACCGAACCAGAACCATTGTGATACCCTTCTGTAATCGTTTGAGAAGAGGAACTCGGCGTAATGGCTTGAGCGCCAACATTCACCATACTGCCAGAAATACCAACGGCACCGACATTTGAAAAACTTTTGCCAGTTAAAACATTCGCAGCAGCGGCATCACCAGTAGCTACTAAGGCCGTCCCTGTGACACCAAAGACATCGGTGCCGTTAGCAATGTTCCCGGCGACTAAATCAGCATCACCAGCGACCGAACCCGAACCGTTATGATAGCCTTCTGTAATGACTTGAGAAGATGCACTCGGCGTAATAGCCTGAGCGCCAACGTTCACCATACTGCCAGCAACGCCAACGGCACTGACGTTTGAAAAACTTTTGCCGGTTAAAACATGAGCGGCGGCAGCATCACCAGTAGCGACTAAGGCTGTTCCGGTCACACCAAAGACATCGGTGCCGCTCGCAATGTTCCCTGCTACTAAATCTGCATCACCAGCAACTGAACCAGAACCATTGTGATAGCCTTCTGTAATAACTTGAGAAGACGCACTCGGTGTAATCGCTTGAGCGCCAACATTCACCATACTACCAGCAACACCAACAGCACCAGCGTTCGAAAAACTTGTGCCAGTTAAAACATTCGCGGCGGCGGCATCACCAGTAGCAACTAAGGCCGTCCCTGTGACACCAAAGACATCGGTACCGCTGGCAATGTTCCCAGCGACTAAATCAGCATCACCAGCAACCGAACCCGAACCATTGTGATACCCTTCTGTAATCGTTTGAGAAGAGGCGCTCGGTGTAATGGCTTGGGCACCAACATTCACCATACTACCAGAAACACCAACGGCACCCGCGTTGGAAAAACTTTTACCGGTTAAAACATTCGCAGCAGCGGCATCACCCGTAGCAACTAAAGCCGTTCCGGTCACACCAAAGACATCTGTACCGCTCGCAATGTTCCCTGCGACTAAATCTGCATCACCGGCGACTGAACCGGAACCATTGTGATACCCTGCTGTAATACCTTGAGAAACCGTGCTCGGCGTAATAGATTGAGTACCAATATTTGCCATACTACCAGAAACACCAACAGCACCGATGTTTGAAAAACTTTTACCAGTTAAAACATGTGCCGCAGCCGCATCACCGGTAGCAACTAAAGCTGTACCCGTCACACCAAAAACATCTGTACCGCTCGCAATGTTCCCAGCGACTAAATCAGCATCACCTGCGACCGAACCCAAACCATTATGAGAACCTTTCGCAATGGCTTGAGAAGACGCACTCGGCGTAATAGATTGGGCACCAACATTGACCAGACCTGTAGCAATTACGGCTGTTCCGGTGACACCAAAGACATCAGTGCCGTCAGCAATGTTCTCAGCTACTAAATCAGCATCACCAGCAACTGAACCAGAACCGTTATGATACCCTGCTGTAATGACTTGAGCAGACGCATTCGGTGTAATCGCTTGAGCGCCAACATTCACCATACTACCAGCAACGCCAACAGCACCTGTGTTTGAAAAACTTTTACCGGTTAAAACATTCGCGGCGGCCGCATCACCAGTAGCAACTAAGGCTGTTCCAGTAACCCCAAAGACATCTGTGCCACTAGCAATGTTCCCTGCAACTAAATCAGCATCAACGGCTGTAACCGCTTTGTTGTCTGTGTATAAGCCATCGGGAATAACGATAATGAGTTGTCCGTCCGAACCAAGAAAGCTTGGTTGGAGCGTTGGCAAGACAGAGGTTCCTGTTTGTAAGCCCCATGCGCCATTTCTTAACCCCCAGTACACTTTTCCCGAGACAACTTCTGATGGGTCTGCACCATTCGTGTCATCTATCGTTGGAGTTTTTGCGTAAATCTCATCCAAAGTTTTGCCAGTTACGGCTGGGCCTGCGCTGGGTTCAGTGAAGGTCGTTTGCTTGGCAGACGTGGCACCCGTATCGAGTTTCGTATAAATTTCACCGAGGGTGCGCATTTGCGATGCAGCATCTGTGGGCCCTGTGGTGGGGTCTAACTCTACTCCATAACCCTGAGTAATACAGGCAGCAAGTGTTGCCACCAAACAAACAGACTTCATTGTTCTAACCTTGTGCATGAATGCACCCTTCTGCCAACGCTGGCAATGCGGATCAGCCAAAATTGGCCTGACTACTATTCTCTTTCGCTGTCCTACAAACTCTTCTATTTATCCATCGCTATGACATGGCTACCGGGTTGCAGCACACCATCTACATAGAGGTCTACTATATATTCGTTGGCGGCTGCCGCGAGATCGACATCGACTGACCAATTGGTACCCGTTATCGTTGCAGGGGTGCCGTTTACGCGTATTTCAGCAACGGTGCCAGCGTCTAGGCTTGGCATAACCCCGTTCAGCTCGACGCGCTCCGTTGTAACAGAGACTACAGGTTCTTCTGGTGTGGTGCCACCGCCGCCACCACTACCGCCGCAGCCCGTACACAACCAGAAAATACAGCTGCCTATGATGCTTGTTTGTAGACGCATTATTCGACTCCCTCTATTTGTATACTGTGGCTACTGCTAATAGTTTCATTGGCAGTGGTGCCATTGAGAGATGCTTCTACTAAATAGTTTTTACTGGTGCCTACTGCTGGGGCGCTAACAACTGCAGTCCAGTTGGTATCAGCCAGTACTATCTCAGTACCATCGACACTCAGTGTGACCTGTGCATCTGATACCGTTCCCTTCAAAACAAAACCTGCTATGGTAAAACTTTCGTCTTGGTTTGAAACCTGAATGCTAAGAGTTGCTTGTACACGAGCACCTTTGCCGTCTACAGCTTGTAGATCTATGCTGTAGCCTGTTGCTGTTTCGTAATCAAAACGGCGTTTGGATTGAAGAACATTATCAACAACTTCAAAATCTGTGCTTGCTGTAACAAGAGACCATATCCATGTCGCATCATCTTCATCGGTACAGCTCAGAGTGCCGACAGTGGTGCCTGTTGCCATATTCTCACGCAGGGTATCTGTACTGATCGTTATGTTACTGGGAACGGTATTCACATATCGGCTGACATAAGCAGTCGTATCTGTTGCCGTGCCTGCAAACTGTATCCATCCTATGTTTTCACCCCAGGCGGTGCCGGTAAAATCAGTGCTGTTATTCGCAATACGCACCCCACCCTGTGTCGGGCCAAAGTTAATCCAGCCTGCGGTGGTACTCCAACCGTACCCAGACAAGCTCCCATCTGTGGCTTTATTCACGCCCCAGTTGGTTCTGGTCGTATTGGCATGTGGGCCGGAGCCACCAGAACTGAGTTTAATCCAGCCAAGATTGCTCGACCAGACATAGCCAGCGAGATGATCATGATACACCAACACGCCGCCCGTGCTGGGTTTGGCATTCAGCCAGCCAACAGTGCTCGACCATGCATCTTTTGTGGTGCCGTCCATTTCAGACGCAAAACTTGCCGTGCTCACCGCAAGCAAACATGCGGATGTTGTAAGAAATTTGTGTAACATTATAGCGCTCCTTCTATCTGTATATATCTGTTCATACTGCTTTCAGATAATAAGGATCATTGTCCTCCACGCACAGGCCAGACATAGTGAGAACCGAACGACTTAGCCGTGACATTCGCCCTTCCATACTCCATACGCACAGACACAACCAGAAGTTTACCTGGAAAACCAGTGCTCGTCCAATAGTAGTCCGACCGTACATTGATAAACGAAGAACCTGCTCCAACAGTCAATTGACTATTTCCAGCATCATTGCTCATTGCTGGATCAACATACTTATAATTAACGAGAGAATTCAATTCATTGATATTCGGCATACGCCAATCACCAGCGGAAGAACCATCTGTTAAACCTGCTGTACCATCTGCCAAAGCATTACAATATGTTAATGCGCTCTCCCAACTTCTAGTACCAGTATTTGCATTCGCCAACCAAATAAGTCCCGTTGAATTATCTGTTACGGTACCATCACTATTACCAGTAAAACGAGGAGATACATGGGGGATACCTACTTCTAATGCACCATCATCACGACCTGCTGTAGAATACGCTGCTGTTTGCCCCGTTACGGAAACATTAGCGAAAGGCCCTTCGTCTGTGCCTGTAACACCGAAAATAATAGTACCTTTTTTGATGTTGGCTGCTACTAAATCAGCATCACCAGCAACCGAACCAGAACCATTATGATACCCTTCTGTAATGGATTGAGAAGACGTGCTCGGAGTAATAGCTTGAGCACCAACGTTCACCATGCTACCAGAAACACCAACAGCACCGACGTTCGAAAAACTTTTGCCAGTTAAAACATTCGCGGCGGTCGCATTACCGCTAGCAATTGAGCCCGTTCCGCTCACACCAAAGATGTCCTTACCGCTAACAATGTTCCCTGCTACCAAATCAGCATCACCAGCAACTGAGCCGGAACCATTGTGATACCCTTCTGTAATCGTTTGAGAAGAGGCGCTCGGTGTAATGGCTTGGGCACCAACATTCACCATACTACCAGAAACACCAACAGCACTCGCGTTGGAAAAGCTTTTACCAGTTAAAACATTCGCAGCAGCGGCATCACCCGTAGCAACTAAGGCTGTTCCGGTTACACCAAAAACATTTGTACCACTCGCAATGTTCCCAGCGACTAAATCAGCATCACCAGCAACCGAACCGGAACCATTGTGATAGCCTTCTGTAATTGTTTGAGATGATGCACTTGGCGTAATCGCTTGCGCACCAACATTCACCATACTACCGGAAACACCAACGGCACCGGTGTTGGAAAAGCTTTTACCAGTTAAAACATTCGCAGCAGCGGCATCACCCGTAGCAACTAAGGCTGTTCCGGTTACAC
>JADGDD010000008.1 GCA_016745075.1 Planctomycetota bacterium
GCATTTTACATCGTATAGTGCTGCAGGCCTTGGCGTTAGGCGCACTACACGTGACTTCATTTACTGAAAAGTACCCAAATGGGTCATGGATATGGCGATCAAATCTTAATTTTGTATTTCAGGAATGGGCAAGGTTGGCAGGCTATCAATTTTCCAGTTTAGACCAAGACGCTATAGAGTTGGGTAAGAACAATACGGATAGTGAAATTCCAATTTACTTTGAGTACTCATTCATCGGTGAAAAAAGAATCGATTTTGCCATAGCTAATGAATCAGGATGCGACACCTTAATGCTGCTATTTTCATCAAACCTTGATTCATCTAACATGTTTCAATATGTATTAGACTTGGCATCCATGTATCGCATTAACAACGAATAATTATCTAATGTACATAGCAACTGCCTAACAAGTCGCTTCAGCGACAAAGCCATCTGCGCTTGCATAAGCATTGTCGCTGGTGTAAGATTGTCTCTTCATTAACCGCTCTCTCTTAGTCACTTCATGGCTTTGCTGCAGAGCTTAGCGTTAGGTAAAACAAGGAGCACACAATGATTACCTTTTTAAAAGAAAATAAAAAAGGGCTTATTGTTGGACTAGCGGCATCCGCAATTTTCGTATACTTTATACAGCCAATACTCAGCCTTCTTTCATATTTAGTAATTAGTGGTTCAGAGATCGTTAGTAATACATACACAGATAGAATATACCAACAAGCGGCACATTTGGAAACATACGATCATTCTTTTTTACTTATGATGATTCTAATGGGTACTACATCAATATTATTATTGGGGTTATCAATATTACTATTCTCTAGCGAGCGCTTATCTGGTCATAAAAACCATAAAAACAAGACAGAAGACACAAGTAAAAAGAAGACAGATGGTAAAACATTAATACCAAAGAGCGTGGTGGCAGTGTTGTTTTTTATATCTGCATCAATATTGCTCTCTTCTGGTGTTGCGAACTTCATCCAACTCTCAATAATATCAAGCTTTAAACAACATCTAAGGATAATAGCTCCTTACATAAGCGATGCCGAAGAAGAAATCATTGTTAGCCAATGGTCATTAATTTCATCAGAGTCTGATTATCAGGAAATCTATACAAAGCTCAATAATATAGCAAGCGACAATGGCATTGAATTGCCCGAGAATAAAATATATTCAATGCTAAGTCTATAAAAAATTGAATATATTTTATTCTATCAAACATTCGCCTAAATAACTCACATCAAACAACTACTAATTCCTACTAGAAAATACTTGTGATCCTAAATACGCTGCTGCTCGGCAGCCACATAGCCTCGCAAGCAAGTCCAGAAATCCAATCTTAAGTAATCGGGCAATCAATCAATATTTACCTAACAAGGCGGCGCTGCGACACCATACTGCGCCGAACTTGCATAAATAAACCGTCCGTATAACATCACTTCTTTATCAACCGCCCGTGGCATCTCACTTCTGTATGGTGCTGCAGGCCTTAGCGTTAGGCTTACCCATTGATTACCTAGCATGAACCAGAAATGAAACAAAATGAAGGTATCCCCGTTTATAGTCTATTTTGCAATTATATCCATATTTGCCATTATACTTTCGTCTAAACTCAATAAAGACATTGACCTTGCTGAAGAAAGTAAATATTGGAAAGAAACCACTATTGTAATTAACCGCTTTGACGCTGTTAAACACAGTAATGGAACAGGCAAAGGAAGTGATGACTATTATACAATTGGATTAGAGTATAAATATATGGTTAATAACATAGAGTATACAGGATCAGAATATCAATATGGCGGCCCCTCAGAAGGCGTTGAATCTCTCGCAGCTAGGCATAAGGGAGTTACTGAATCTGTTGCTTTTTATAACCCAGCCAAACCTTCACAATCTGTAATGGTTAGAGGCCTATCTGAAACATCACATACTGTCTATTTAGTACTAGTAGGAATTCCATATATAATGCTATTTTTGTTCTTTGTCTCATCATTATATGAAACAATAAAACACAGAAAAAAGAGAACGGTTGTGAACGAATCGAAATAACTTCAATATATAAATACAGCATCAGACTAAAATTGCACTTTATAAATAGGCTACACAATGCCTAACAAGACGGCGCTGCGACACCATACTGCGCAACTTGCATAAGATTTTTGTCCGTATAAGATTGCCTCTTTATCAACCGCCAGTGGCATCTCACTTCTGTATGGTGCTGCAGGCCTTAGCGTTAGGCTCGCACAATGGACATTCATGATATTCTCCTAGTTATCGGGTCAGTGCTATTCCCTCTTAATTTAATTCATTGGCTAATTAAAAAAAATGGCCCATTAATTAACATTCCAAACACCAAAATATTCAACATGTTGCACTCATCCCTACTTGCAGCAATAACCATATTCATGGTAATTGAGCTTACAAAAGTCGCAAACTTAGGCCAATCGTTTATATTATCACTATTTCTCTTTGCCATATTTACAAATGCGGCATCTATATGGAACCGAAAATCAACCACTAATACATAATGTCAACAACTGCCTAACAAGTCGGCGCTGCGACAAAACCACTGCGGCAACTTGCATAAGCAAACTGTCCGTTTAACATTGCTTCTTTATCAACTGCCAGCACCTAGTCACTTCTGTGGTTTTGCTGCAGGCCTTAGCGTTAGAATTCACCAATGCCCTCATCCGCACAAAAAGAATATTGGAACAATACTGCCTCTGAAAGCACATTTACACACCCGTTCTTGTATGATTTTATCGGAAAGAATATTTCTCTAAAATCAAAAATTCTAGATTACGGTTGTGGATACGGACGTATTGTAAATGAACTTCGATCAAACGGATATACTAATGTTACTGGAGTTGATACTTCTGAAGCATTAATAAAAAGAGCAAAGAATGAAGGGGAACCCTCTCTCTTTACCCATATACCGCC
The DNA here is from genome assembly GCA_016745075.1 of Planctomycetota bacterium. Classification (GTDB taxonomy): domain Bacteria; phylum Planctomycetota; class UBA11346; order UBA11346; family UBA11346; genus JADGDD01. The sequence continues at coordinate 2,936 of JADGDD010000008.1, forward strand.
AGCTTCATTGCCCTACAAAGATGAAGCCTTTGATTGCATAATATTATTCGCCGTCCTAACATGTATCCCCTCCTCAAATCATCAAAATGAAATAATTAAAGAAATATACAGGGCCTTAAAGCCTGGCGGGCTGCTATATGTAAGTGACTACTTACTCCAAGATTCAAAAAAGAGGGAAGGGAATTACGATGGAAATGGTGTGTTTAAAACGACTCAAGGCGCTTTTTTTCGTCATCATACAAATGCGTATTTAAATAAATTATTCAGTTCCCTCTCTCTTATAAGCAAGCGTGAGATCTCAGTAATAACCTTAAACGGAAACAAGGCAGATGCCATTCAATACATCCTACAAAAGTAGCACATTCTAACAAGTCGGCGCTGCGACAAAACCACGGCGGCACTTGCACAAGAAAACCGTCCGTGTAACATTGCTTCTTCATCAACCGCCAGCACCTAGTCACTTCTGTGGTTTCGCTGCAGGCCTTAGCGTTAGGGCACATCAATCCGCATGCGTAACACTTACCTTTTCCTATTCTCAGCCTTTGTTCTAATGGCTAGCTGCAATGAATCCGTAACGGAAAAGAGTCACCCCATAGAACAGGTAATTCCCATCGTCACAATACCAGAAAATACAATCTCACTTCCGATGTTAAAAGAGATGTTTGAAAACATTCAAAAACAAACTGAATGGGACCTTAAAGGGCCTATGCTTTGGGGGTATTTCTTCACTCACAATAACCAAGAAGACCTAAAGGCATTAATCCCAGAACTCGAGAAACAAGAATATATATTCGTAAAAATATTCCTTGCAGACGGAGAAGACAACAGTGAACAGGAAACATATACATTACATATAGAAAAGAAGGAAATCCATACTGTTAACTCACTGCATGAAACCAATAATAAATTAAGCTTATTGGCAGCAAAGAACAACATAGATACCTATGATGGAATGGATGTTGGCCCTATAGAAATCCAGCCCTAACAAGGCGGCGCTGCGACAAAACCACTGCGGCAACTTGCATAAGCAAACCATTCGTATATCGTTGCCTCTTTATCAACCGCTTGCACATTTTCACTTCTGTGGTTTTGCTGCAGGCCTTAGCGTTAGGCATGTCATGTCGTACGAACACTTTTTCAAATCAATAAAAACTCATGTACACGAAGAATTACGGGATTATGTCTTAACGGAAATGAAATTTGGTAACATTTATCAAGAATATCCAAAAGGTTTTACTAAATCACTACAGGACAAGTTAAACGCCATCATACCAATAGAATCTTATTATTACTGTCAATCAATTTCACTATACTCCATTAATGGCGTAAAAGAATACAATAAAGAGTTATTGGCAAACCGTCTAGCAAGAAAGCATCTAGCAGGTTATCATGTATTTGCACAGGATGAAGGCTGCGCAAGTGTTGCCATTAATAAGGATGAAGATGTACTCATGTTTTACTTCGATGATAAGTGCATAGAGATAGTAAATAACGTCGCTGGGTTAGATGAATTTATAACCATGTCATGTAAAGGTGAACTGGACCACAAAGAAAAAACCACATTCCTTAATTAGAGTGCATCTTGCCCAACAAGTCGCTTCAGCGACAAAGCCAATCGCGCTTGCATAAGCATCGTCGCTGGTGTAAGATTGATTCTTTATCAACCGCTCTCTCTTAGTCACTTCTGGCTTTGCTGCAGAGCTTAGCGTTAGAAAGTAGGGCAATGGAAATATTACCTGAATTCAAGGTTTCCTTAACAAGGGTGGAAGAGGGCGAAACAGCATATCCAATAAATGATGATGTCCCACATTATGAGTACCAAGGAAGGCGCACTAAACTTGGCGGTGATCCCGACTGGGAACAAGGATACAACGAATACCCTTGTTGTAATGAATGTAAAAAAACAATGTCATTTATAGCTCAAATAGATTCGGTTGAACATCAGTGGAAATCAAACCCTCATAGCGTGGACTGTCTTTCAGACGATCAAAAATGGATGCTTGGGGATGTTGGAATGATTTACGTTTTCTTTTGTCTAGATTGCCTAGAGACTAAAAGTGTATTTCAGTGTGGATAAAATTATTTCATTGGTAATAAATACGCACATTTTCTAACAAGTCGCTTCAGCGACAAAGCCAATCGCGCTTGCATAAGCATCGCTACTGATGTAAGATTACTTCTTCATTAACCGCTCTCTCCTAGTCACTTCTGGCTTTACTGCAGAGCTTAGCGTTGGGTTCCCCCAAGAAATGTCAACTTATCCAATGAAAATAATTGCCATACTTGCAATAACACTAGCCATTCTTTCTTCATGTTCCGAACGTAAAAACACACCTGATACCAATAAATTCAATTACACAAATTGGCCCAAACCAATGTGGCTTATGGATTCAGCATATTACCGTGACGGCGGAACCATTACTGTCCAGATTCAATACGACAATGATAAATTTCTATATCTATGGCTGGATAGACAACATAAAAGCAAAACATATGGCACCCTTTTTATGTCTAATGCCGAGATGAAGGAAAGAAATGATGGAATCAAAGTCCTAAAGAACTCAAAAGAACATAGTAAAATAATTAGCGACCTTAATTATTTATCTAGTCTAGTCAGCGAAGACTTAATGGATCAAGCAGATAATCTAAACAAAGCTTGGGAATCACACACAATGCGCTCAGGTCATGTTCTGTTAAATTATGGCCTAGGCCATTACAAGTCTTTCTTGTCAATAAATCAGTTCCCTGGAGTAAAGTCATCTATAAAACAAAGAAAACCATCTCCCTAATCAAAAGGTACCCCACCCAACACATTTGAGTCCCACTTTGTCAAGAGGGAATAAAAAGCCTGCCTTAGCGTAGCCAAGTTTTTTGATTTTTATGCGCGCTTATAAACGTCCTGTCTTCGGGATTCCAATAACGGATTCAAGCAAATACATGCCTGTACCAAACACATTTAAGCAGGTTTTTGTGAATATTTCTATTCTCCTGAGAATCTGAGCTGTTCCCACAGCGTCACCATTCAAATTGAATGATAGAAGTGTTATCAGTTAGGTTCGGTGTACGAGTGGGGCAGGTATGCTGATAAGTGTAAAACAAAATGGCGGCGTACTGTCAGTCGAATCAAATCATTGTGCATCGTAAAGTTTATTCTGTTACTGCACAGTTAGGAATCGGGCTCTGAGCAGCACCCGCACTAAAGAGTTAAGGAGTTTTCATGAATCGCTCCTGTGAAAAAGGCGTTTCGGTTTTGAGGATGAAATAGACGGTTCGACCAAGGTGAGCGGCGAGCATGGAAAGCGCTTTTTGTTTTCCTTTTTTCTCAACTAAACGTTTATGGGCATGTCGTGCCTGCTCATTAAATCGTAAGGTCAAAACAGCGAGCTCTCCAAAGGCCCATCGTAAGTAGCGATTTCCAATCTTCTTATTTCCATTTCCTATTTTCTTACCATCACTTTCATGTCTTGGAGTAATGAGGCGTGAATAAGATATGAATTTTTGTACGGTTGGAAACCGATGAACCGTGTTCATTTCATATAAGATGACAAGGCTAAGAATCTTTCCGATTCCTGGAATACTTCTTAGCAGCTTTATTGATTGCGGATCATGATCGTTCGCTTGCCTGGTAATTTCATCCTCAAGGAGAGCGAGCGTTTTATCATACTGCGCAATAAGCAAACGATCTACATCGAGTGACAGCTGTGCTATTGGGTCTGAAAAATGATTATCAAGACTTTCTCTATAAGATTGTACACGTAGTTTTTTCTTCAACCGTTCACCGTGATATATATAGCTAAGAGTTTGCGTGTGCGAGAGAATATCGCTACGCATGTGCATGATTTCCATACGACGTCGCATGAGATCTCTCGTTGCTCTCATTCTTTGAGGGTAGTCATAGCCAATGGGAAGATACTTGGTACGAAGCAAATTACATATTGTACGCGAATCGGCTGAGTCGTTTTTGTGTTTTGATTTATGAATGGCAGACATGGCAAGTGCATGGCCAAGTACGAATGGAATGTTGTGTGAAGAGCAAAAATCAGAAAGCCAGTACCAGGTAAAGATACATTCGCATCCAATCACAATGTCTTCACGGAACGGGGCTATGGCACGAGTCAAATGCTCAGCGGTTGATGGCATATTTTTGTGAAGTAATTCAGTACCATTATGATCCATAATGCTGACATACATCACCTTCGTATGCAGATCTATACCGCAGTAATATTTATGAGATGTGGTGTATAAAGTCATGACGAGTTCCTTGTTGCTGAAAGAGTGAGTCTGCAGCGGGTTCATTATGGCCCTGATGCAGTATAGGCTCTGCTAACTGAGGCCTCAATCAGTATCAAGTCGGCGCTACGACAAAACCACTGCGGCAACTTGCATTAGCAAACTGTCCGTTTAACATTGCCTCTTTATCAACCACCTTCAGCTCCTCACTTCTGTGGTTTTGCTGCAGGCCTTAGCGTTGGGTATCATGCAAATCCCCTCAATAAACATAAACTGGTCAAAATACGAAACAGAATCAGATTTCTATTCGGATGTATTAAAGCAATGCAATAGTCCAGAATGGCACGGTAAAAACCTAGATGCCCTTGCAGATGGCTGGGTAACGGGTGGAATAGGGGAAATTGGTCCTCCATATCAATTTAATAACACAAATTGTAAATTTGTTAATTCATTATTAAAAGAGTTTTCATTACATGTAATTGCAATTATGCATGATTCTGTCAACGAAAATGGCGGAAAAATACTCATAGATTAAAGCATTAAGTAATGCAACATAAACAGTACGCCATACCCAACACATTTGAGCCCCACTTTGTCAAGAGGAAATAAAAAACCTGCCTTAGCGAAGCCAAGTTTTTCTGTTTGTATGCGCACTTATAAACGCCCTATCTTTGGGCTTCTCATAACGGCGTCAAGCAAGAGCATGCCTGCACCAAACACATTTAAGCAGGTTTTGTGAATATTTCTATTCCCTGAGAATCTGAACTGTTCCCACAGCGTCACCATTCAAAGTGAATGATAGAAATGCTATCAGTTAGGGGCGGTGTACGAGTGGGGCAGGTATGTTGATAAGTAAAATGCAAAATGGCGGCGTGTTGTCAGTCGAATCAAGACAGTGTACTTCGCAAAATAATATTTGCTGCACAGTTAGGAATAGGGCTCTGAGCAACACCCGCGCGTATAATTAGCAGTTGCGCATGAAACGCTCCTCGTCAAATGGGGTTCCTGTTTTAAGCATGTAATAAACGGTGCGCCCAAGGTGTGCAGCAAGTATGGATAACGCCTTTTGTTTGCCCTTTTTCTCGACTAAACGTTTATGCGCCTCCCGAGCATGTTCATTAAAGCGTAAGGTGAGAACAGCCAGCTCTCCAAATGCCCATCGTAAATAGCGGTTGCCAATCTTTTTGTTTCCACGGCCGACCCGCTTACCGCCACTTTCATGAGTGGGGGATATAAGTCGTGCATAAGAAATGAATTTTTGAACAGTCGGAAATCTTTGAATAGTGTTCATTTCGTAAAGGATAATAAGACTGAGGATATTTCCAAGGCCTGGTATACTTTGCAGGAGCTGTATGGATTGGGCATCATGATGACGAGCCTGTTTAGCAATTGCTTTTTCAACGAGAGAAAGGGTCTTATCGTATTGGGCAATGAGCGCACGATCGACATCTAAAGAGAGTTGTGCCATGGGATCATCAAAATGGTTATCAAGGGTCTCGACATACGATTGAACACGCAACTTTTTCTCGAAGCGTTTTCCAGAATAAATGTAACTGAGGGTCTGGGCATGAGAGAGGATATCACTGCGCATGTGCATGATTTCCATGCGTCGACGCATCAGATCTCTGGTTGCACGCATTTCTTGTGGGTAGTTATAGCTCAGAGGAAAATACTTTGTGCGAAGTAAGTTGCAGATGGTGCGCGAATCAAGAGAGTCGTTTGTGTGTTTTGATTTATGAATGGCAGACATGCCAAGCGCATGCCCCAGTGCGAAAGAAATGTTTCGTGTTGAGCTGTAATCGGACAACCAATACCAGGTGAAAATACATTCACAGCCAATGACGAGGTCATCAAGAAATGGCGCCAAAGCGCGAGTGAGATGTTCTGCCGTAGATGGCATGCTTTTATGCAGGAGCTCAGTGCCATTATCATCCATAATACTAACGTACATCATCTTAGTATGCAAATCGATACCGCAGTAATGCTTATGGGATTGAGTGTATAAAGTCATGATATGCTCCTTGTTGCTGAAAGAGTGAGTATGCAGCGGGTTCACTATGGCCCTGATGGAGTATATGCTCTGCTAACTGAGGGCTCAATCTGTATCAAGGCGGCACTGCGACAAAACCAGCGACAACTTGCATAAGAAGTCGGCCTATATAACATTGCCTCTTTATTAACCGCCCGCACATTATCACTTCTGGTTTTGCTGCAGGCCTTAGCGTTATGTGAACCCCCAATGATCGAACCGAAGATTCTATCCGTTGAACATCTAGAGGCGCTACTCATGTTATATCAACACCTTCATGAGTCAGACACTCTATTGCCGAGTAAGGAAACCATACAAACGGTTTGGTCTGAGATAATGGCCAATTCCTCTATCAAATATTTTGGTGTATTTATCAATGAAGAACTGGTCGGCTCTGCGACCATTACCATTATTCCCAATCTCACAAGGTCTTGTCGGCCTTACGGTGTCATCGAAAACGTTGTTACTCACCCCTCTCACCGCCGCAAAGGAATTGGCACCAAAATCTTAAGTTCAATGCTCAAATTGGCCTGGGCCGAACATTGCTATAAAGTGATGCTTATGACTGGCCGACTGAATAAGGCTACATTCTCGTTTTATGAATCTGCAGGTTTTAAACAAAATGAAAAACAAGCATTTGTCGCGAAGCCAGGAAACACAGAACAAATCGTTTAAGTACGTTCCGGGCCTGCGGCCCTCCACCGGACGCCTAACGGTGCCGCTTAACTAAAACGTTGGGTATACACCGCCGTGAACTCAAAAACACTACACTCAACTGCATTTGTAATCATATACACAATCAGCAGCCTTGTTTTCTGGAAGCTATACAATCAATTCGATCAAATATTCTTAGTTCTATGGGGCTCACGAAACTCTGAATACGCAAATGAATATAGACAAACAGCAGGACACACATGGAGGTTCCTATATAGGTTAAATGAATACCACCTATTTCCAGTCATGTCACTTTTTCTGTTGATAATTTACCTATTAGCTGGATACAAACTAAATTTTTCTTACGCTTATAATTATTCATGTACTATCATTTGGTTAGCAGTCCTTGCCACTACCACATTTTTATTTAGCCACCTCATGATCACTCCACTTGTACAATACGTCTATTAATCATCCGCACATAGCACTAAAATACCCAACAAGTCAACGCTGCGACACCATACTGCGCAACTTGCATAACAGATCAGTCCGTATAACATCGATTCTTTATCAACCGCCCACAGCTCCTCACTTCTGTATAGCGCTGCGGATTTCAGCATTATGTTTTTAGGAGAATAAGTGGAGAAATCTGATATTCAAATGTCTAAGGGATTATATGAATATATGCTTTCGGTATCACTACGTGAGCATGATGCCTTAAGGGAGCTGCGCGAAGTCACAGCTAAAGACCCTAGTTCAATTATGCAAATTCCACCTGAGCAAGGTCAATTTATGGCACTGCTCGTGAAAATCATTAACGCAAAGAAAACCTTAGAGATAGGTACATACACAGGATACAGTACACTAAGCGTAGCATTGGCAATGCCAGCTGACAGCATGACTATTACTTGTGACATTAATTCAGACTGGGCAAGTATTGGCAAGAAATACTGGAAACAAGCTGGTGTAGACAATAAAATCGACCTGAGAATAGGCCCTGCATTGGATACTCTTGATAAGCTGATACATGACGGACAAGAAAACTCCTTTGACTTCTCTTTTATAGACGCAGATAAGATAAATTATGATGGGTATTTTGAAAAATCACTGAAGCTATTACGTCCCGGTGGGCTACTGGCTATTGATAATGTGTTTCTTTTTGGTTCTGTTGTTGATTTAGGATTATTGGACAAAGATTTGAGAGCAAGGATATCTGATACAGACATTTTAACAATGCGTATTCTTAATGAAAAAATAAAACATGATGAACGGGTAGATTTGACAATGTTATCCATAGCCGATGGCCTGACACTGGTACGTAAGAGATAAAATAAAGAAACAGAACAATACCCTCCAGCCGAAATACAAATACACCGCTAATCTGTACTTCTACATTAAGTATTAATAACAAGCCTTATAATGTCTGCCTGCTAACGTGAGAGAGGTATCCATATGGTGTTAGGGAAATAGGTTATTAACATTAAGAACTGAAAACCATAGACCGACACTTACTGTAGCAGATCTTTGCGATGAAGGTAACATTAGCTCTATATCTACAGAAAAGGTAAACAACATCTTTCCATCACTAAAACTATATTTCGGTGCAGAAGCGCAGGCGAGTAGAGTACTATAGACATCTCTATCCACTTCTGACACTTCATTTCATTCTATCAGCTTTCCCGAATCCCCTTGCACCCATCTACTATAGGCGTAGTATATAAACAGAATTACCTTTCTTCTTCTTGTCCTTTGCGAAGGAGCACACGCACATCCACCACACTCTTCATGAACGTACCTAAAATCGAAACTGCTCTTTTGACTCCAGAACAACACGTACAGGCGAGGAAACAACATGCCATGCACACACCAAAACACGTAGACATTGCACGCAAACTTCTGTTCAGTTTCCTTTTGATGTGGTTAATTTTTCTGTCTTTTGGGGTGTTATCAGTTTATTGGGTTGATAACGCCAGCACGCTCACACGTACGTTTTACAACCAACCCTTAGTCGTTTCCAATGCAGTTCTACAAGCAAATATTTCCATCACCAAAATGCATCGTAATATGAAGGATGTTGTGCTCTTCTCAGGGATAGAACGTAGCCAAAATGCTATTGCAAACGTAAAACAACACGAACAAGAGGTCTATGAGCAACTAACCATCATACAGTCAAAGATATGGGGGGCAGACGGGCAAAAGCGAGTAACCGAAACTCGTAGAGTATTTGATCAATGGAGACCCATTCGTATGGAAGTGATTGATCTCGCCTCAAATGGTAAACGTCAAGAAGCGTCTGAAATAACAATAGAAAAAGGGGCAAAGCATGTTGCCGAGTTAGAAAAGAAAATACTTCAACTCACGCAATATGCACAAAACAGATCGCTGCTCTTTATTCAGGAAGCTGAAGACACTCAATTTCACACCACAATTTTTACCGTAACATTTCTATGTTTGGGTACGCTTGGCTCCTTTCTCATTGCACATGTTACCATACAGCAAACAACACGCTCTGAAGAAAAACTCCTAGAGAGTGAAGAAAAATACCGTGTTTTAGTTGAAAATATGGATGATGGCGTCAGCACTATGGATAAACATGGTATTTTCCACTACGCAAATGAACGGTTTGCAGAAATTTTTGGCTATCAACTTAATGAAATTATCGGAACACACTGGACTGATATTTTTGACAACACATCACATAAAATGATACGTAACCAAATTGCTCAGCGTAAAGCTGGAGTGACCAGCGTTTATGAAATAGAACATACCACGTGCGATGGTAAAGAATTGTTTTTGCGAGTCTCTGCTGTACCGGTCTACAACCGTAACGGCGAAATGAACGGTAGCACTGGAGTCGTTTCTGACATTACCAATCACAAACAGTTTGAGCAAACACTGATGCAAGCAAAAACGGAAGCTGATGTTGCTAACCGTACAAAATCAGAATTCCTTGCCAATATGAGCCATGAAATCCGTACACCTATGAATGCAATAATCGGATTTAGCGACCTTCTACTTAATGAGAACAAAAAACGAGCACAATATGATAAACTCTCCGCAAAAGACATCACTCAAATACAAAAAATATCTATCTCGGCAAAAAACTTACTCTCTGTTATTAATGACATTCTTGATTTCTCTAAAGTTGAAGCTGGAAAGTTAGAAATTGAAAGCATCGACTTTGATCTTCGTATTATCCTCCATAACATGCAGACTCTTCTCCAAAAAAGCGCACAACAAAATAACGTCACCTTCTCTGTGACTATTGCCGAGAATGTTCCTTATTTTTTGAAAGGTGATCCTCATAGACTGTACCAAGTACTTCTCAACCTCACTAATAATGCGATTCAATTTACACATAATGGTACTGTCTCCATATATATCACGCAAGAAAAGCATGCTTCTACAGGAGTGCAACTACGGTTCATGGTGGAAGATACTGGAATTGGCATTCCAGCCAAACTACAAAACAAAATATTTAATGCATTTAGTCAAGCTGACTCGTCTCATGCCCGCCGCTACGGAGGCACAGGTTTAGGATTGGTCATTTCCAAACGGCTTGCACAATTGATGGGTGGGGAAATAACATTCTCCAGCACCGAAGGTAGAGGTAGCACATTTTACTTCACGACCACTTTCGATGTTGGCACCATGCCAATACGTAATGACCATACGGCAGATTTCAAAGTCCACAATTTACGCATTCTCTTAGTTGAAGACAACCTGTTCAATCAAGAACTCATTACTGCCATTCTTAACAATCAGAAAATCACCATTGCCAACAACGGTAAAGAGGCGGCAAATATTTTGGAACAAGAATGTTTTGATATGATCTTAATGGACATTCAGATGCCCATTATGGATGGATTTGAAACAACCACTCTTATCCGCGATCGTCATTCAAATATTCTTGATCACGATGTTTTTATTACTGCAATGACTGCCCATGCTACAAAAGAAGACCGTCAAAAATGTTTTGACACAGGAATGAATAAATATTTACCCAAACCACTTGAGGCCGATGCCTTACTCTTCATTATTAATCAACACTTTGGCAAGACCCACAGCGCCAGCACTTTCCGAAAACAGCAATCACACAGTACATTATTAAATATACCATTATTTCTAGATAACATACGCAATAATAAACAATTAGCGGCTAAAATGATTGGTATTTTTCTTGATGGTTGCCGAGAAAAATGTACGACTATCAAGACAGCCATCCACAACAATGATGCAAACATGCTGAGCTCTTCTGCCCACTCCTTCAAAGGCATGTTGTCTTATTTCTGTCAGCAAGGCACAAAACTGTCCTATCAGCTCGAACAAATAGGAACATCAGGAGAAATTAAGCAAGAAGATGCTATTTTATTCTTTGACCAACTTGAAAGCATCGTACATCGTATAGAACCAGAGCTTAAAGACCTTAAGTCTACATGGGATACCTGCGCTTAATGGTTCTTTTTTCCTCTGACAATATCCCGTCGTGCAAGCTATCGGCTAGGGCAACATGGTACAAAACACCTCTGTACGTAGGGTTCGTATGCCAACTGGTTATACATAGGCTGTTTTCAATCGGTCATCTCTTCTCCTCAACTTGCGCACCAAAGCCGTTCTTATAAGGTCTTGGTTTTCCACCACCTGTAACGATGTGCCTATGGCCTACCGTTACATTACTCTTGGTAGAGAGTCCTACCGAACGGAGACATCTATGTCTAAAAGCATTATAGGCACCCAAACCGAAAAAAACCTCTTACTTGCTTTTGCTGGTGAATCACAAGCACGCAACCGCTACACCTTCTTTGCCAGTGCTGCAAAGAAAGAAGGCCTAGTACAAATTGCTGACATTTTTTCCGAAACTGCTGAACAAGAGAAAGAACACGCTAAACGTTTTTTCAAGTTCTTAGAAGGTGGTGATCTACAAATTACAGAAACCTTTCCTGCTGGAAAAGTGGGCAGCACTCTTGAAAATCTACGAGCTGCAGCCGCAGGCGAAGAACATGAATGGGAAGAAGTCTATCCAGCATTTGCTCAAGTTGCTCGTGATGAAGGTTTCCCACAAATTGCTACTGCCTTCGAAGCCATTGCCATAGCAGAAAAACAACACGGCAAACGCTACAAAGACCTTGCCGATAACCTTGATGCAGGGCAAGTCTTTAAAAGAAATGGACAAGTTGTGTGGCGCTGCCGTAACTGTGGTTACCTCCATGAAGCAGAAGATGCTCCTAAAGTTTGTCCTGCCTGTTTGCATGCACAAGCTCACTTTGAAATACTAGCCGAAAACTGGTAGCACGTCTTCACTTAGTATCAGCTGATTCTAAGAATTTCTAGAAGCGAATTCTATGAAACAGGCTCACTGTGTAAGCCTGTTTCATAGAATATAGATTTTAGTTCAAAGTCCGTTCTAACACCTCTCTCTGAACCTTAGGCGGAAGCTCAACAAAACGTGCGGAAAAACCACCGACTCGTACAATAAGGTTCTGCCATTTCTCTGGTTCTTTCAGTGCAGCCTCAAGGTCTCCTTTGCCAACGACGTTAATCATGGCTTGTGGTCCGCCAGAACGAAAATAGACGGCAAGTAGGGCTTCAAATTTTGTACGCGTTTTGGTGACAGTCTCTTTGGAAAATTTCATATTTTGAGTCGTGCCTGCATGGCAGTCTGTACGCAATGATAACAATGAATTCAAAAAGGCGGTTACGCCGGACTTGTCTGCACCAGGCTGAGGGTTGTTAGCATTAGCAAGATGATCCCAATCATATCGACCATCAGCAGAAGCCATGGTTTGGCTTCCCAATCCAACATTAGCCTGGTTATTGATCACAACAATTAAATAGGAAGCAAGCCCAATACGCTGCGCTTGTGCTGCTGTGCTTTCACAACAACGTTCGTGAATACAGGCGGCCATGGCATCTGCCTCTGTATGTTCATTTCCATATTTTGGGACCGCTAGCAATTGTTGGCGTATATGTTCATGTCCTTCAAAGTTAACAGCGAGTGCAGACATCAATTCATCTGCACTGATTTTTTTCTGTTCATACACGAGGTGCTTTATTGCGAGGAGAGAGTCTGCGACGTTTATTTGCCCGTAGGATTCTAGCGTTCCCCCGAGGTGAGCCAAGCCACCATCAAACATACCTGCACCTGCTTCCAAGCAGTCATCATATAACAAACTCCAAAGTCCATAGGCGCAGTGGTCTGCTACAACTTTATACTCCAATGCCTGTTGATCTGCGAGTAACTCTATCCAATAATCCATATTTTGGAAATACATCTTTAACAACTGATCAAAATCAGGGATGTCACGCAGCAAGGCACAAGCCGGCATGTAGGTTTTTCTCCCTGTATAGGGCTCGGTATTATTATGGAGCATGCATTCTAATATTTTGCTATGATTAAAAACACCAGACGGTGTGCCAAAGCTCTTTTTATACAATACATATTCACCACAGCCATAGGGCACATACTGTTCTGCCCATTCTTCTGATACCTGAAATGCTTTTTGTACCGATGGTATATTAACATCATCGTTGTATAACATCGGGAAGGTGTGTCCTTCCGCGATACTATCCAAGGCATGACTATATAATTCTGGATCTTGGCCAGTATAAAAACGCAGAGACAATTGTGGAGCTGGCAAGCAAACACGTCTTGTTGCTTCTATGGCCACATGGGCAAAACGATTTGCTGCCTGCTCGTTACGTCGCCCTTTACCACCAATGATAATACGGTTATCGTAGGGCGCTCCATTATAGTTTATTATGTCCCAAAGGTTTGCACAAAGGTCTAGCGCTTCGGCTTCTGTTAATCGACCAGCTTCCAAATCAGCAACAAGAAAATCCCCTAAATATTCATCCATTCGCCCCCATGAATACGTAGCAGAATACACACCATAGAGTAAGGTTAATTGCATCGCCTCATGTAAGGTTTGAGGAGCATTTTTTGTAATAGCAAGCAAAGCTGTGCGCATCTGCATGCATCCCAAGCGCTGCTGTTCGTCTATACACGTATGTGCGATTAAGCCCGCGTGCTCTGCTAATGCCACGGCGCAGGTTTTTATTCCATCGAGAGAAATAAGTAGGCCATCATACATGGCCACAGGCTCATTGGCCGCTTCAGCTCGCATTTTTCTGTGTTGCACATCTGCATATAAACCGGGTAATCCTTTTTTCATTAATTTATCATAGTCAAAGTGTGGGCCGGTATTGCGCACCAAAGGGTGGCCTACACTTGCTGCCTCCTTGAGAGACAAATTATTAATGGCAGGCATTTCTCGTTTCATTTCTGGAGTCAATGCCGCTTCAAATCGTGCACAGGTCGTTTCTGTTTCCCAAAAGTCTACAATACCTTGCAATTCTGTTCGTACCGCATCATCTGGCTGGAGGTCTTCTATTTTTTTGTCCAAAATATTTTTATGACAATAATATCCTGCACCAGGACCAGAGCCAGGACACAATGGTAGAAAACCCAATGCTGGAATGTGATGCTTGGCCGCATTCCATTTATACAATACCGCATCTACGCCCGGCGTTGCAATGCAGCGACCTGCTAACAAATCATTCGGTTTCACAGGAGATAAAGTTGCTGGATACTGTGCTGCTAGACAACGGGCTTCTCGAATCGCTTTATCTTCATCAATGTTCGCTTTATAGACAGCGGTGAACTGGCGTTCTACTTGGAATGCATCTTCACAAAATGGATGTACAGCATGCGTAGATACCGTGTATAATGGTGCGTTTGTCATAATTTATTTCCTTCTGTTTAATTTTATATAACGCCCACCAAGTAGCCATTCACTGATATACAGATTTCCATCTGCATCTGCGGTTATGCCATGAGGGCTGTTTAGTATCCCTACTGGTAAATCAGGTGGTTGTAATTCATTCTTTTCATTAAGAGCATTGGGCCAGCCCGGACGTGATACACATTCTTTTCCATCTGCCAGAGTTGCTACTACCGCATTCTCTGCATCCAAAACGACTAACTGCGCACATAAATCGACTATAATCACATATGTTTCGACTTGAGCAAATGCACTTGGGCTCCGAAATTCTTTATGGGTTATTACTGAGTGAAAACAACCCGTACTATCAAATATTTGGACGCGACCATTTCCTCTATCTGCCACATAGATCAAGGTCTGTTCTACTCTACGCGTATCAATCCAGACGCTATGCGGACAGGCAAAGAGACCTGCTCCTTCGCTACCATTTATACTGCACACATGCTGACCGCTCGCACTGAGACAATGGACAACGCCATACCCATAGCCATCTGCTATCCATATGTGTCCAGTTTCTGTATCTACGGCTACGCCGGTTGGTTTAAATTGTGTGTCATCTGCACTGTACCCACAGTGTTCTGGACCAAAACGTTGGACCACCGCTCCCGTACCCGTACAGACAAGCACTTGACCAATACCATGTTTGGTTTCATCACCATCTTTATGACCAATATCCGCTACTAAAATGTAATTTTCATTTTCACTCCGCATACAGCATAAGGCGTGCGTTTCTACCACAGGTGCTGCAATTTCAGCAACACGTAGAAGCTTTCCTGCGGGACTATAAAAAGACAAGACGGGATCATTAACATCACCAACGACAATCTCACCATCTGCGGTACAAGCCATACCATGATGTGAAAAATATTCTGGTTTAGAGGGACGCTGACCCCAATTTTCTTGCCATTCAAAGTTCAGTGGTCCAGCTTGCAATTGAGTCATTGTTCATGCCCTACTGCTTGCCCAATAAGCTTCTCTCGCCATGAATTGTTTATCTCATATGGCTGCGCATAGGTATTGCCCGCCTGATCTTCTCCACGTGCAAGGTAAATGCGAAAGTCGGGATCATTTTCGTGTTGCGTAAAATGACAATCCGCAGAAAAATATCTGAGCGTTAATCCACAACGACGAATCATACTCGTATTGGGATTACTGCCATGAATAATTCGGCCATCATGAATAGAACAATGGTTCGGATCTAATTCAAAAGCAACAGCACTATCTTTATCAAAACTACCAGCATCAATTTCTTCAGCAAAAACCGCATCATCCTTTACAAGGTGATAATTATGATCTGCAAGCAGGTGACTACCTGGGATAACCTGCAAGCACCCATTTTCTTTGAGAGACGGGTCTAAAGCCAGCCACACCGTACAGACCGAATCCATACGGTCCAGCATACCAGCCCAATACGCACTATCTTCATGCCATGGAATACGCCGACCCGTACCTGCTGGTTTGGTGATGAAATGGGTAGTAAATAGAACAATATTTGGGCCAATCAATTGCTCTACCATATCTAAAACCGTATCATGCAATGCCCACCTGAATAATTCAGGGAAAAGAAAATGTGGTTTATCCATTTCTTCTGGACGGCCATTATAGATCTCTTTCCATTCTGTAGCGATAGATTCATGATAGCACTGTAAATCAGTAAAATCTTGCTCAGATAATAATGGTGCTGTTGGTACTATATAACCTTGTTTTTTATAGGCAGCACACTCAGCGGCAGATAAAATTGCCATCAAATCTCCTTTTCTTCTCTCATCATTATATGAGCCGATAAAAGGGAAATCCTGTCATATTGTGATGAAAAACGACCCTCTTGTGATGTTTGCTTGCCATTTTAACCTTCCGCACTATCTTTTCGTGATATGTCCATGCAATTATTTTGGGATGACATCTGCGAACACAGCCCTGGGAATATGCTCCGCTGTGCTCAAGGTTATTACACACCTGGATACCGTTTTCAGCAGCACTATCATGACTTTGCTGAATTCTTTCTCATCACAGAGGGTGAAGGTTATCATTACTGCGATGGCCATCGATCTCCCTTACGAGCATCTTCCTGCTGCTTTATTCACCCAGATTGTGAACATTCTCTGACCGCTTCTGAAGAGAGCAGCATGTCCATCATCAACGTGGCCATAGCTCCTCAATTATGGACCCATATTCACGATCTCTATTTTGATACTGCACAAGACTGGTTTTGGAGCCGCTCCAAAGGTTGTTCTGTTCATCACGTTCCCGAACAGGCTCGGCGGTCATTTATGGATGCAGTCACTGAATTAGAACAAGACCACTCAAGTCGCCTAGCAGAAGATGCGCTCCTTTTGCATTTTATCAATACGTTCACCACGACCACCACACAAACAAATAGCAATAAAGCACCACAATGGCTACAAGAACTACTGCTGACCATGAACGAACCAAAATATTTCCAAGACAGCATGGAGGCTATGGTGCGCTTAAGCGAAAAAAGCAGAGAACATATTAATCGAAGTATTCGTACATACTATCAACAAACGGCCACTGAATATATGAATGGATTACGCATGCGCTATTCCTGCCGTCGCTTGCTTGAAAGCACTGATAGCATCATGAAGATTGCTCTTGATTGCGGATTTGAATCTCAAGCCCATTTTTTTCGCCTCTTTAAAAAGACACACCACTGCACGCCACGACAATTTAGAATGACTCGTAAAGTTCTCTAAACCGTAGCAGTCACAACTTATTTCTTCATCACACGCTATCCAAAGGGTTTCCTCTATGCGTATTCTTACTCTCCTCTTTTTTCTCTGCGGATTATGCTCAGCTTCCGATTGGCCGATGCTCCTGCATGACATTCAACGAAGTGGCATCAGTGAAGAACAGCCAACATTTCCGTTACACCATAACTGGAGCTATCAACCACTACAGGCTCCAGTACCAGCATGGGACAAACCAGCTTTACAAGATTATTTTAATGGATTTTCTTCCATACACCACGCACAAGCTTTTAACCGCGCCTACCACAGTATCTGCGCAAATAATAAAGTTTTCTTTGCATCGTCTGCTAATGATAGCGTTGTCTGCCTTGATGCTGCCAGTGGCAAAACATTGTGGGTAGCACTCACCAGTGGGCCTATTCGTCTACCACCAACCTTCCATAAAGGCTCACTGTACTGTGGTTCTGATGATGGTTTTGTCTACTGCTTTGATGCTAACACTGGAGCACTCTTATGGCGTTCCTGTCCAAGTGCGACCATTCTGGCGCAACGCCCCGCTTATTTGCCAGGCAATAAGCGCATTATTTCTCGCATGCCCGTGCGCACTGGTTTTATTATTGATACAGAACAACAAACGATTTATGGCCAATGTGGTTTATTCCCAGAAGAGAAGGTTATTGCCTTTCAACTTGATCTCAACACCGGAGCAGTTGTGAGCTCCACTCAGGCCAACGCCGCGGAAGGATCAGTAACACGTATTGGTGATGAAATCTATGCCTCACGTGGACGGAAAAGTTTTATGATTTCTGATAGAACAGGTAAAGAGGTTTTTAAAAGTAATAAAACAAAAGGAGCAGGTGTTACCTCTGGCTACGGCACTCTTGCTCTTACTGGCGGTAATGAGCGGAAAGAGCTTATGCTCTTTGATACAGAGAATAAAAAAATACTTGCTATGTGTACAGGCCTACGCGGTTTATTACTGAAAGACACACTGTATCTCATAGATGGAGCAACCATACAATCTTACAAAATCGCTGATCTCATACGTTTCCATAAAGAATATAATGACGCTCTCAACGGACCAATTAAACTCACGTGGTCTGATAAAAGCGAGTTGAAAGCGCAACGCAATCTCCAAATAGAAAATGCTGTTCTCTGGAAACAACCCTGCACTTCCACCACTGCACTTATTGCCTGCGGATCGACCATCATTACCGGAGCTCCACAGCACATCACGGCGTTCGACAGCAATACGGGAGCCGTACTCTGGGAGCAACAGGTAGACGGAACCCCCTATTCTCTCGCTTTTTCTCATGGACGTTTATTCGCAAGCATGGACAACGGCCATACACTGTGCTTTTCAGCTCAGGATCAAGATCATATTCTTCAAACAGAACAACACGATATAACCGCATTTTCTCCTGTAGATTCCATACAGCAGTATACCACGAATATCATCAAAGAATCTCCACAGAGCAAAGGATATTGTGTTATTGTCAACCCGAGCACTTGTGAAATAGCTTATGATATTGCCACCCGTTCTGATATGCATGTACTTTGTCTCATCGATGATGAAGAAGCCTGCTTAACAGCTCAACAACAATTATTGCCGACCGGCTTATATGGCACTCGCATTCACTACCTACGCGGATCACTGTCTACTGTTCATATTCAAGATTACATCGCCACGGTTATTGTTAGTGAACAAGCCCTCAGTGATGAGATAGAATCAGAAGCACTTCGTATTGTTCGCCCAGAAGGTGGAGTCATCTTATGCTTTAATACAAGCACTCCTGCAAACGATAATTGGACCCAACACTCGGATAAAAATATATCATACAGCCGTTACCAACGAGGCACACTTGCTGACACAGGAAACTGGAGTCATGCCTATGGTGGACCAGAGGCCACCAGTTGCAGTAATGATGATACCGTTCATGGACAATTTGAACTGCAATGGTTTGGTGCGCCTGGCCCTGAAAAAATGAATGACCGCCATCACCGCCCAATGCCACCATTGTATGCTCAAGGAAAAATGTTTGTACTTGGAAATGAGTACCTTTACGGCGTTGATGCATACAATGGAACCATACTTTGGGAACGCCCCGTCCCTGGTTCACGCCGACTTGGTATTATGTACGATACAGCCCCAATGATAGCGCATGATCACAGTCTTTTCCTTTCAATCGGAACATCTTGCATTCAGATAGATGCCAACACTGGGGCCACACAACAAGAATTTACGCCGCCGCAGACGAATTCCTCCTGGGGGTTTGTTGACCGTTATCAACAACTCCTACTTGGCAGCAGCCAACACAGCAATGCCAGTCTGACAAAAGTTGGAAAAATCAATAAACTCATGGAGGCAGATAATAGACTTGTTGCCGTAAGCACTCATCTATTTGCCCTTGATCTCAAACATGCAACAAAGAAATGGGATCATAATTCAGGGCTTATCGTTAATTCAACTATTGTTCGCAGCGCAAATACGCTCTGCTTTTTAGAATCACGAAATCCAGAGCTGATAACAACAGATGCTGGTAGATTTGAACTCAATCAACTTGCAGAAAATGCTTCTCTGTATTTTGTAGCTCTGGATATAGAAAACGGACAGGTGCTCTGGGAAAAACAGACCAATCTTCCTTACAATAATGTGTTCTTTCTGCAAATCGCCAATGATACCCTGCTCGCCAGCGGCTCATATAACCAAGACAAACGTCGTCACTATGGCATGAGTGCTCTTTCACTGACTGATGGCAGCACGCGTTGGTCTTCCAATTTTGATGAAGGGAAAAAAGGTGGATCACATGGCGAACAATGGCAACACCCTGCTATTGTTGGCGAAAACATTTATCTGATGCATCACATTATCAGCCTCACAACTGGTACACGTAGCCAAGAGGGTGAAGGTGGCAGGAAATGGCGCAAAGGACATGGCTGCGGTACTATTTCCATGTCTAACAATGCCATATTTTACCGTGGCCAATGTATTACTGACCTACAAACGTGGAACCAAGAACGCATCTTCCGCGGCAATAAACCAGGCTGCTGGATCAACCTTATTCCCGCAGGTGGCCTCTTGCTGATGCCGGAAGCCAGTGCTGGTTGCTCTTGCTCTGTACAAGTGCAAACGTCTATGGCATTGCGACCAGTGGGTCACAAATAACTTCTCCATCTGGTAAGATCAATTCATAGAGAGGAAATAGAGTCAGAAAGAGCACTACACGTTTATTTTTTCTAAGCCTCCTTTTATTTCAGTATTGAGCTGCACAAAGAACTCTCTACTAGACCTTTTCTAAGGCTTGTCAGAATATCAGCATGACCGATATGATGAACGCACTCAAGGAAGGCTGGGGCTATGATAGCTTTCGGCCTTTGCAGAAAGATGCAGTGGAAGCTGCGCTTTCTGGAACTGATTGCCTCGTCATTTTACCTACTGGTGGCGGGAAAAGCCTCTGTTATCAGTTACCGGCTGCCTGTGGTATCGGCCTTGTCATGGTCGTATCTCCACTGATTGCCTTAATGGATGACCAAGTTGCATCTGCACGTGATTCCGGCATTATTGCCGCTGCCTTGCATTCCAACTTGCCTGCTGCTGAAAAACACAGTGCTATGCAAGCCATTAGCGATGGCAGCCTGCAATTACTCTACATTAGCCCAGAACGTTTATCGCTTGGTGATATTATTGGTCAAATTTCTGACCGTCTTGGTTTAATTGCCGTAGATGAAGCCCACTGTATTTCGCATTGGGGTCATGACTTCCGACCTGAATACCGGATGCTGGCACAAATATTTAATCGCGTACCCACCGTTCCGCGTATGGCCCTTACCGCCACCGCTACTCCACATGTGCAACGTGATATTTGTGTGCAAGTGCCGCTACGTGATGAAATCCATTTATTGGGCCATCCAGATCGCCCCAATTTAATTTACCGCGCCTTGCCAAGAAAAAATGCTATTAAACAAATGATGTCCATCATAGAACGACACCCCAATGAAGGTGGTATTGTCTATGCACAAACTCGCAAAGAGGTAGAGCGTATTACCTCCTCTCTTGATGGTCATGGTGTTGGTTGTGCTGGCTATCATGCAGGCATGCCTGCACGCACGCGACAAAAAGTTCAAATGGATTTCGTCAATGAGCGCGTTGATGTCGTTGTTGCCACCATTGCTTTTGGCATGGGTATAGATCGCTCCAATGTACGCTACGTTATTCACGCAAATTACCCGCGCAGTATTGAACATTACCAACAAGAATCTGGACGGGCTGGACGTGATGGCTTAAATGCCGAATGCGTGTTACTGCATAGCTACGCCGATATTGTGATGCACCGTCGTCTCTCCACTATGGACGGGCCGCTCAGCCCCGAACGACAGCAAGCTTTAGATCAGCAGTTATCTGGAGTAACTCGTTACGCAAGCTCTCCAGTCTGCCGTCATCGTCTACTGACTGAACACTTTGGTGAAACGTATTCCATTCCTGAAGGTAATGATTTACAAAAGGGTTGTGGCGCTTGTGATGTATGTCTTGCGGAAACCATTGAGCTAGACGCAACAGAAGCTGTTGAAGTTGCCCAAAAAATAATATCCGCAGTCTGGCGTTGCCAAAATCGTTTTGGTGCTGGACACGTTACGGACGTATTGATTGGTCGAGATACCGAAAAAATTCGCCGCGCCCAACATGATGAGCTCTCTGTCTTTGGATTACTACGCTTAGAGGGCGATACCTCCGTGCGGTTCTGGATAGACCAGCTCATCATGCAAGATTTACTCACCGTTATTCCGAATGATGGCTACCCGCTGCTGGCTATTTCCGAACAAGGTAAAGCACTCTGTAAAGGTGATGGCAGCGTCCGTCTTGGCCAAGTGCAAAAACCAACGAAAAAGAAAAAGTCCAGCGCTGGCAAAGCCCCCGCCGACAACAGCGTGGAGTGGGAAGACGTGGACCGCGAACTCTACGAACAACTCCGCGACCTACGCAAATACATCGCCGAAGACATCAACAAACCACCATATATTATTTTCTCCGATGCTTCTCTCCGCGACATGGCCCGCGAACTACCAGCCAATCGCATAGACATGCTTGCCGTCAAAGGTGTGGGGGATCACAAACTCGAAAAATACGGAGCATCTTTTCTCGCCTGTATCTCCGGCGAATCTGTTGAAGAAGCGTTTGAGATATTTAAGGCATAAGAAAAACAAAAGAAACACTCCCATGCCGTTTGTTTTACAGAGACGACACTTGCAATTGTTGGCGATAGGACTTTGGCGTTTGCCCCACTTCTTTTTTGAAGATCCGAGAAAAATAATTACTGTCATTGAAACCACTCGCAAAAGCGATCTTGGTAATACTGTCATTCGTTGTGGTTAATAATGCTTTTGCATGATTAAGACGTAAGCGATTCAGGTACATAATGGGGGTCACACCATAGTCTGATTTGAAACGACGAATAAATTGATTAACAGATAAATGAGCTGCATCTGCTAACTCCGCCAAAGAAATATCTCTGCTGTATTCGCTTTCAAGGAGGGCAACGCTTTCTGCTAAAGCCATTAACGGGTTTGCCTCTGAATTTTCTTCTGAAAAGATACTACAAAGTTCAACAATTAACCGTTGCATCGCAGCAACTTTCCTTGCCTGAGGTGCTTGCGTGTGCCGAATAGGTTCAGTGAGATCGACACAGAGCGGCTTGATCATTTTCAATTGTTGAGCACTTAGTCTTAAACGATTATAATTACGTTCCTGTTCTCGATACACTGGCTCCAAAATAAAAAGCGCATGATAACCAGACAATGCAGTAAGATCATAGGTGTGTGCTTGTAACCACGTTGGTAAAAACATGCAGTTAATGATTTCCATATCCCGTGAATGGGCAAAGCCATGTACTTGCCCTGGCGCTATTGCAAAAACATCTCCGGCAGCAATCGGCACTAGGCCCCACTCCGTTTGATGTTGGCCACTACCACGACAAACGATAACCAATTCGCTAAAATCATGGCGGTGAATGGGGTAATCATCACGCGGAAAACGCCAAAAGGAAGCTTGCACCGGAGCTGCTGGATGAAGCCCCTGTTTCTCTAAAGCAATAGTCGGAATCTGATGCATGGTGATATTATGCTAAAGAATGGTGACAAGGTCAAGGCTCAGCATCATCAACACTATAGACTCTTAGAATAAACATACGATAAAATAAAGGAATTTACATGCCAGCACTCACGAAAGCTCAGATAACGGATTACCATGAACATGGTTTTGTTATGCTGGGAAAAATTATGGATGATGCAACCTTAGATGTCATTCGCTCAGAAGAGCAGAGGCTCATGGCAACCGTTGGTTCTGCCCATGATGAAGATCTTGCTAACCGCAGTGTCTTCATTTCTTTATGCCACCATCATAGTGCTGCGTTTCGTAACGTTGCCACGCAAGGGCCACACCTTGATGCGGTAGAACAAATTGTTGGCGAAGACTTCTTACTATGGTACACGCAGTTTGTTATAAAACATCCAGACACGGGGGATGCTAAGAGTGAGTTTCCGTGGCATCAAGATAATGGCTATGGCGCAATTACTCCCGATAATAACGTAACAGTTTGGATTGCTCTTGATGACGTGACCGAAGAAAACGGATGCGTATGGGTTGTGCCCGGCAGTCATAAACAGGGGCTACTTGACCATCAGAAAAAAAATGACTCATGGCATTTACATTTAGACGTCGAGACCGATGGTATTCCTGCCATTATGAAAGCAGGCGAAGCGGTGATGTTTAGTGGATTAACCCTGCACCGTTCAAAATTAAATCACACGAATGCTCCACGCCGCGCTATGTTTATGGAATACGCACATGCCAGTAGTCACTTAATTGAAGATCAGCAAGCACTTATCCATAAATCTCACACATGGATGGTACGTGGACAATTGCCCCTAGACATTCCCAATCAAGCACCGGAGACACAATCATGACATGCACTCAAACACCCGTTGAGGAGATGCAAAAACGTATTCTCCATGCTTACGACCATCCAGATGAGCAAGCCTGTTTTTATAGTGGTAATGTAGAACGCACCGGTAGTACCCGCTTAGATCATCTACCCTATTGGGACTGGAGTTGCCAACCTGCCCGCTCTGTCCCAAGCAATACGACTTGCCTTTTTCCACTCGCACTGAATTGCCCACAAATACACACCACCGAAGGGAAACTATGGGTCAATCCAATTTTTGAAGACGAGGACGAAGAAGATTTTATTCTGGAACTGCCAGATATACGTAGCGGTTTTGGCGACACCATTTTACAAGAAATGGCGACAATGGCTCGTGATTTACCCGCGGGTGAAACCATACGTGAAGTTGATATTCAATCCTCACTGGGCATTGCTGAACTCGTCTGTGGGCAAAATTTGTATATAGCCTTACTAGAAGAACCTGAAGCCATCAAAAAAATGCTCACACGCATTACTGATTTCGTTATTGATTTTGTTCACGAAATGCGCCGTGTTTGTGGACCACGTTTAAACGGTGCAGGCTTTCCTTTTATTTGGTCAGACCAACACAGCACGCTTGTCAGTGATGATACACTGACCTTAGTTTCTCCACAGCAACATCTGGAATTTAGTCTCCCGTACGTGAATCAATTTGCTGATGCCTGCGGCCCCATTCATTACCATTCTTGCTCATGGTATGAACGCTTTTTTGATAATATTAAACAAGTCCGTAATGTCCGCACCTATAATTGGAATACCGGTAACAGCGACGATCCACATCATATTATTCGAGAGTTTTCTGGACGAGCTGTACTCGCGCCACACATCTGTAAAGATATGCATCTCAGCAACGATGTTGCTCGTTGGGGCCATTCTTTCTCCGACGAAGTAGATCTACTCAGCTATGTGTTAGATGGCATGCTCGATAATACCAGCTTTCATTTCTGGCTTGGTGAATTTGATGAGAAGCCAGATGTACTTGAACGGATGTATGATATTTTGCATGAACGAGGGTACTCACCACAAGCACAACTCGGCTAATATTATCCATTCACTTTCCTTGGCAGGCCATAGGGTCTAAAACATGGATATATCTGTCATTTTTACGACCTACAATCAGCCACGCTGGCTGGAGCTCGTGCTCTGGGGTTTTTCTATCCAGAGCCACAGTGATTTTGAGATTGTCATTGCTGATGATGGCTCCAAGCCAGAAACCGCTGCCCTCATTGCAGATATTCAGAAAAAAACAGCACTCACCATCCAACATATTTGGCATGAAGACAATGGCTTTCAGAAATGTAGTATTCTGAACAAAGCCATTGTTGCGGCCAAACATGATTACTTGGTTTTTACTGATGGCGATTGTATTCCTCATCCTGATTTTTTAAAAACACATAACAAACATGCTCAAAAAAATGCATTCCTCTCTGGCGGCTACTTCAAATTGCCGCAAGACATAAGTGAGGCTATTACCATTGATGAAGTACTCCAAGGCTTACCCTGTTCCCCTGCGTGGCTGCGCAGCAACGGCATGTCTTGGACCCCAAAAATGTTAAAGCTACAGGCCAAAGGGGCCTCATCATCTCTACTAGATATGCTGACAACCACCCGCCCAACGTGGAATGGCCATAATGCTTCCACATGGAAAGAATACGCGCTAGCGATAAATGGTTTTGACGAGCGTATGCAATATGGCGGCCAAGATCGAGAATTTGGTGAGCGCCTTGAAAACATTGGCGTACGCGGCAAACAAATTCGACACAAAGCATGTTGTGTACATCTACACCATAAACGTGGTTATGCGACACCTGAGAGTATTGCCAAAAATAAAGCGATACGCGCAGACACGGTTTCGCAAAAAATAACGAAAACGGAACATGGCATCGAACAGATGCTCACCGCTCCATAAACAATATTAGAGGTAGAGGCTCTCCCACTGCTCAATAACCTGTGCAGCAGATACGGCTTCTAAGGTATTTGCTGCTGCCCACGCCTCTGGTCCTGGCGCACAGGCTTCAATACTTGTTTGCGCAGCAATCAGCACAGGGCTTGTTTCTGCACGTGGGCAGAATAAACGCGGATCTGTCTGGCCAAATAAAACCAACAGAGGACAGCCAACCGCAGCCGCAATATGGGCAGGGCCTGTATCAACACTCACACAACAATCAGCCATTTCCATTACAGCCAACAGGCGGCGAATCGGCAACTGATCAGCAACGGAAATGACCTGCGGCAACTGCACCTGCGCCGCCAAAGATTCTGTATACTCTTGTTCTGGTGGCGCACCACAAAGTAGCACAACGGCATCTGGGTTACTTAAGACCATATGACGCATCACCTGTACCCAGCGCTCATCTGGCCAAAACTTGACATTGCTAGACCGGTCTCGGGCACCCGCTCTCATGGTTTTTTTATTACCTGGCTGAATTAAAATAATAGGTCGGTCTTGCCAGCCATTCTTCTCCAACCAAGCACGACACTCTCTGCGTTCTTCTTCACTCACAACTAATTGGGTGCCAGTGACCGAACACGGAGGCCAAGCTGTCTTAACCGTCTCTTTAAGAGCCAAACGTTGCCAATGCTCTATAGTATGTTCATCCTGATGGCGCTCATCGACCAAAGAATCTACCGCATCTTGTTTGAGGTCATAGCCAGCCCGTTCTAACAAACGGTAGACTTTGGGCATTTCTTCCAACACCCACACGGGACTGTTCCCACGTTCTTTGAGAGATGTGACCAACTGTTTCTGTTCACTACTCAAAAGATATGGCGTTTTTCGAGAACCAATCACATAGACATCTCGAACCCACGGGCAATTGGCATAGAGTACCTTGGTCCACGCCCCAGAGCCAACCACATCACATGGCTCCCCGCTACGCTCTGCGAGCATACGCAAAAGCGGCGTTAACATCACCATGTCTCCAAGCGCACCAAAGCGCACTACTAGGGGGTTGTTCGGCATTCTTTCGGCCTCCGCTTTTGTCTGGGCGCACTCTAGCGGCTCCTCCAGCTTTTCCAGTGCAAGTCAGAGCGCAGCCTTGCCTTATGAGTAGTCAGCTCATGATGAGCAGCCATTCAAAACCATGATTTTTACTGGTGTTGAGCCATACCTGCCCAGCATTCAGACTATAAACGATTCCCACGAACAGCAAAGAATACCCTATGACTCGAGACATTGCACCAGATAAAAAGCTCCTCTTCAAAGTCCATATGCCAAAATCGGTAGATGGCCCCTTGCTAGAAACTTTACATAGCGGCTTTATTGGCCAAGGCACCAAAGTTGACGAATTTGAAGAAAAACTTCGTGCTTACTTCAACCATGAACATGTAGTTACCGTGAACTCTGGTACTTCTGCTCTCCAATTGGCACTTCGTCTCGCCAATGTTGGTCCTGGCGATGAAGTCATCTCAACTCCTATGACTTGTACGGCCACCAATATGCCCGTTCTCGCTATGGGGGCAAAACTGGTCTGGGCAGACAGCAATCCTGTAACCGGCTTGATTGATGCGGAATCTATTCGTTCTAAAATTACAGAAAAAACAAAAGCCATTATTATGGTACATTTTGGCGGATTGCCTTGTGATATTGATGGCATTAATGCCCTCGCACAAGAACATCAGATCAAAACAATTGAAGATGGTGCACACGCCTTTGGCGTTTCCTACAAAGGTAAAAAAGTAGGCTGCCATTCTGATTTTGTTATGTTCTCTTTACAAGCAATTAAACATATCACCACCATAGATGGCGGACTCTTATTCTGCAAGAATGCAGAAGATTACAAACGTGCTGTACTCTTACGTTGGTACGGCATTGATAGAAATGCCAAACGCAAAGAATTCCGTTGCGAAGAAAATATTGCTGAATTTGGTTATAAATTTCATATGAATGATATTTGTGCAGTCATTGGCATAGAGCAATTAAAATATGTTGATGATTTACTGCAACGCCACCGTGATAATCAACTCTTTTATGATGAGCGCCTCAAAGCGATTCCTGGCATTCAACTCATACCCAAACCATCAGACATCGTCTCATGCCCGTGGTTATATGTCTTACATGTCACCGATGGCAGACGTAATGATTTTATGGCATGGATGGATACACAAAACGTTATGGCCTCCCGCGTACATGAACGCAACGATATCCACGATGCCTTCGCTGAAAGCAACTGTCAACTGCCTGGTGTTGATACATTTAATGCCAGCCAAGTTTCTATTCCGGTTGGCTGGTGGATTACCGACGACGACCGTGCCTATATTGCGGATAAAATAGAAGAGTTCTCGCAAACTTTCGTCCAATAAGTTCTCTCTAGCCACACAAGGTTCCCGCCATGTCCATGCAACATATTATTATTACTCGTTTCAATATTCCGATGGTGGAACACACCGAAGATAAAAACGGTCAGAAAACACAGACTGATGCATGGATGGAAGAACGTTTTGCCCTGTTTGAAAAATTCTGCATGCCGTCTATCATGGCACAGACCAACCAGAACTTTCAATGGGTGGTATTATTTGGCGCACATACCAGCCAACAATGGCGAGACCACATTACAGCAATAGAAGAACGCTATGATCGATTTACACCACTCTTTATGGATCACCCCAATATTGCTGAACCAATTAATGAGCTCGTTACTGATACCACCAAAAAAGTGCTCACAACTCGTTTAGATAACGATGATGCGCTTCATAAAGAATATGTTGAAGTTATTCAGAAAAATGCTGAGTCCAAACAAGACAATTGTTTTCTGCTGTTCCGTTTTGGCTATTCCTTTAATGGAGAAATGGCAGTTGTTCGTTCACACAAATACAACCCCTTTAGTACTTTTATTGAATGCATTAACGATGAGAGAGCACCCATTCAAACGGCTTATTGCAGCAGACATGGCCGCACCCATGAGGTAGCGCCTCTGCATTACATTAAAGAACGCCCTTTTTGGCTGGTTGGCATTCACGATAGAAACGCGGTTAATTTACACGTTGGGGAGACCAGAGATTATTCACTAAGCAAACCCAAAGATGTGCTCAAACTTATTCGTAATAGATATCTTCGCCCACTGCGTAGGTATTTTTGGCCAAAAGCTTACAGACAAACCTATACCTTAGCAGACATTCAAAAAGAATTTGGTGTGAAATAAAAGAACTGACTCAGACGTTCATTTACCCACGTCTATTCTTTCGCCACAATCGCGCTACATGGCGACGGTCTGAGGGAATGCGTTGTAAAGCTGGAAGGCGACGGTAATTGACTCCGCCATCTGCGAGCACCACTTCTAAACCAAGCTCCCAAGCAATACGCAACGTTTCGTAAGACCAATCTCCTCCGCGACCAAAAGGCGCTGCAAAGACAGGGATATATCCGGGCAAATCTTGCAGAGCTGTTTGATCATCACGTAAAGCCTGCTGTTGCCACTGTGCAGATTTATGGATAAAACGTTCATGGTCACGACCATGCAACCCAACATGAAATACATGACTATCTAATTGGCTCAATGCTTCGTAAGAAAGAAAGCGGCTCGTGCCAAGCGACACTCCTGCCACCAACGCTTCTATTTTCTGGGTGCCATCACGATAAAACTCCGCATCGTCACAATGACGCAGATCTCGTGAAAGCTGCTCATATTCTGGAGTCCACAATTTCTGTAACGTTGAATCTGGATGCTGCCGTAAAGCTTGTGCTATCGTAATCCAAACGGCATAAGGCTGGTTAAAAACACCACTATTCACAAATAATGTTGCCGGTATCTGCTGTTGCTGTAGCCACGGCAAAGCTTGTTCCGCTATGCTGTTATCTCCATCATCAAAGGTCAATACAGCATAATTACGGTCTAATGGCCCAGTACGCAATCGTTCTATCGCCTCTATCAAAGAAATAATAGGCATACGGCTGTGAAGAAAGCGCACACTGGCAGTAAATGTTTTTTGAGAAGTCCATGTCTCACGCGTATGTCGCTGTGGACAAAAAGATTCACTGACTTGATGATAATTATAGACAGCTACATGAGGCCTGCCGTGTAAAGCCCGAGTAATGGCACCGGGGATTTTTTGTATTTCTCTAGCAATACTCATGACCGCACCAATTCATCATACAGTGCTTCTAAGGTTTTGCATTGCGTCTGAATATTAAAATATTCTTCCATACGTTGCCGCCCTTGCTGCCCAAACGTCATTCGTAGATGCACATCTGAAAGCATGTCATCTAAGCAACGGGTTAAATCTTTGGAGTCATTTTTCTTCGCCAACAAACCAGTACGTTGATCTTGAATCACTTCACCAATTCCACCACAGTCATAAGCGACCACGGGAAGCCCTGAAGCTGACGCTTCAGCACAAGCAAGAGACAAAGCTTCTTCTGCACCAGTGTCCATTACCCGAGATGGCACACAGGACACATCTGCTTCCTGAACAACTTTACGTACTTCTTCTGGTGGTAATAATCCGTAAAATGTGCACCGATCAGCTAAAGGGGCAGCCTGCTCTTCAAGCGCCTGCCGACTGGGGCCATCCCCAACGATATGATACTGCCAGTCTGGATATTTTTGAGACAACTCGATTGCTGCTCGTAATAAATCTTGGCAGCCCTTCTGTTCGTTTAATCGGCCAACAAAAACAACCCGTGGTGGATGATCTGTTTTATGAACTGCGGGTGTAAAGAGCGAGGTATCCAAACCAATATAATGGACTCGCACAGATGATTCGTCAGCGCCACCCGCTATGAGTTTTTTTTGCACAAATGCAGACACTGCCAACACGGGTGATTTTCGCTCAAATAACCGACGACGCGCACGCCCATATTGTGCGTTACTAGATTGAATCGTGATATCACTACCATGAAAGGTTGTCAGCAAGGGAACATCAAGCGCATCTGCCAGAGCCAGAGCTGGTGCAGCACTCCAACCAAAGTGGGCATGCACTAATTGCGGTTGATAAGCCCGCACCTTTTTCAACCATGCTGGAGGAATCTTTCCAAAAACTCGTAAATAGATTTGTTGCAATAAAGAACAGCAGCCAGACTCAGACAAACAACAGGTATCCAAGCCATCCAATAAATGAGCACCACTACGATCATAGGTGTAACCCGCCAATACTGCCCGCCAGTTTTCTAAATGACGAACTTGGCTGGCAATAAATGTTTCCGAGGCAGGCAACAAACGCTTACGAAACACCGCCACACAGGGTTTTCTCTCTGAGTCAGATTCTGTCGCAGTAAATGTTGATGAAGAGGCCGTCATACGTTCATGGAATACTTGCAGCTCTACCCATTGGCGCAACGCCCTGTTTTTGCAACCCTCTCCCACACCATCCAAAAACAACCGAACAGAAGGAGTCAAAACTCAAGCAAAACCAAAAGACAAACGAACAGGCGGAGAGAAGGGGCCAAAGGCCCCGACCGACCGCCGAGATACGTTTTTGCTGATACAATGGGCAAAGCCCATCAGCAAAACACCCCAAGCGTAAAACGCTTGGGGTGTTATCGACAAAGGTCGTGGGGTGTGCGCCGAAGGCGCGAGGGGCAAAGCCCCTATACAAATGGTGGAGATATGGAGATTCGAACTCCAGACCTCTTGCATGCCATGCAAGCGCTCTACCAACTGAGCTATATCCCCATATCTATTTTCAATTTAGCGTTTTAAGAACACTTGTAACCGCTTCTCAATAACACTGTAGTGGTGGCCTCGGGCAGATTCGAACTGCCGACACAAGGATTTTCAGTCCTCCGCTCTACCAACTGAGCTACAAGGCCGTCTCTACAACTTGTTACCGCTGACGCGGGGGCGAAAAATAGGGCAGTTCTGGCTGCTGTCAATGGCTTCTTTTAGCAAACACTATGAAGAGAGCTCTTCTCTACTCTTTACACCGTTTCTCACACTGTTTTTGCACTGTTCTATTACGTACTTTCACCACTTGCTTGGATACTATCCTTGATGTTTTCTGACTGCCCTTCGGCAAGATCACCTTCATCGTCAGCGTCCAAAGGGACACCAAAGAGTTCCAATTGATGGTGTACAAGCTTAAACCCAAGCTCATGAGCAATACGCTCTTTGATAGCTTCGAGCTCCTCGTTAACGAACTCAATTACTTCACCGGTTTGCATATTGATCAAATGGTGATGATGATGCTTGGACATAATTGGCTCAAATGAAGCCGTTCCTGTACCAAAATCTCGTTTAACCGCTGCACCAATTTCAACAAGGAGGTTGATCGTACGATAGACGGTAGCTGTGCTGACCGTTGGATCTACTTCACGTACACGTTGATGCAGGTCTTCTGCAGTTACATGCTCTCTACAGCCAATAAACATTTCAACAATACTCTGCCGCTGATTCGTCCAACGAACATTTCTGGCCCGCGCCTCTTTGCGAACGCGTCCAACCAATTCTGCAACACTCTCTACAGGGAAATCTACTGGAGATTCCACGGGGCTTTCCACGGCACCGTCCGGCCCTTGGCGAATGGCTTCGTCTTTCATGCCCTATTCGTATACGCAGCGTGAGCAAAGGCAACGGTTTGCCGTTTTCTCATACCCCTAAGGCATGCACACACTGATTTAGAATTCACTTTATCGCAGCTTACTGCCTAAACGCTTGGCTTAGCGATTTTGCCCCTATCATCCCGCGTATCTACTCATTGCGGATTCTAGCGCTGCCTCCGTGCCATAGGTCCTAGCCCGCCCCACACTCTTTGGATACTCTCTAAAGAAAGGAATATACATGACTGCTCCTATTCGCGTTGCCGTTACTGGCGCTGCTGGTCAAATTTGCTACAGCCTTCTCCCACGCATTGCTGCTGGTGAAATGTTTGGCAAAGATCAACCGGTCATTCTTCAATTGCTAGAAATCCCTGTTGAAAAAGCACAACAAGCTCTTGTTGGTGTGGCTATGGAACTTGACGACTGTGCATTCCCATTACTACAAGATATTATCTGCACTGATGACCCAAAAGTTGCTTTTAAGGACGCAAACTGGTGTTTGCTAGTTGGCTCTAAGCCACGCGGACCTGGCATGGAACGTGCAGACCTTCTGAAAGACAATGGTAAAATATTCATTGGCCAAGGCCAAGCTATTGACGAAGTAGCCGCAGACGATTGCCGCGTTGCCGTTGTTGGTAACCCATGCAACACCAATGTGATGATTGCCGCTGCTCAAGCTAAACGCTTACCAGCAGAACGTTTTACTGCTATGACTCGCCTTGACCAAAACCGTGGCTGCACCCAGCTTGCACAAAAAGCAGGCGTTGCTGTTACTGAAGTAGAAAACTTAATCATCTTTGGCAACCACTCACCAACAATGTACCCAGACTTTACTCATGCAACTATTGGTGGCAAACCTGCTGCTGAAGTGATCAACGACGATGCATGGCTCAAAGAAACCTTTATTCCAACGGTTGGCAAACGCGGCGCTGCAATTATTGCTGCTCGTGGCCTTTCTAGCGCTGGCTCTGCTGCCAATGCTTTAATCGACCATGTTAAAGCTCTCCACACCCCATCAGACACGGTTCATTCTATCTGCGTGAAGAGCGACGGTAGCTACGGCTTCACTGCTGGCGTTTGGGCTAGCGTTCCTGTACGCACTACTGCTCCTGGCACCTATGAAATTGTTCAAGGCGTTGAACTTGATGAGTTCTCTCAAGGCCAAATCGCCATCACCAATGATGAACTTACTGGTGAACGCGAAACCGTAAAAGACATGCTCTAAAAACTCGTTCTTTAAAGAACACCCATAAGCCTGACACATATTTGTGTCAGGCTTATTTTTGATGCTGACAAACTGTTTATTTACAAATAAGACAAGCCCCTTACATAGGGGACGTGCCAACCATTCTCTTTGCTCTTATTGGATTGATCACCGGAATTATTCTGCTCACCCTCGCACCATTCTTTTGGGACCTCCAAGAACGATGGTGCTTTGGTGTACTGTTTTTATCCTTTGGGTTATTACTCGTTATTGGCTCATCTTTATTGGCCGCCGCAAGTCTCGTATTTAAGGCCACTCGAAAAAACTCTTCAACACCACCATTAGGACACCCATGAGCGATAAACACATAAAACTCCTCTGCATCGGTAATAGTTTCACTGGAAGTGCGCTTGCCCATTTACCGAGTATGATTGCAGCCTCTCCACAGAACCATACCTTAATTTTAGGGGCGGCAATTATTGGCGGCGGGCCATGGGATCAACACTGGGGTGAAGTAGAAGCCAATAAAGCGAATCCTGCTCATGGTAAGCCCTATGATGGTAAAAGCCTCATAGAGATGCTTCATCAAGAAACATGGGACATGATTACCATTCAGCAAAATAGCTGGAAAAGTTGTGACATGTCTACCTATTACCCCTACGCACAACTTATGTATGATTTTATTCGCAGCCACGCACCACAAGCCGAAATTATTATCCACCAAACATGGGCCTATCGAGATGACGAAAATATTCTCCCAGAGGGCTACTCATGTGAACACATGTATCAAGACCTCACCACCAATTATCACGCCATTGCTAAAGAGCTTGGTATTCGTCGTATCATTCCGGCTGGCGATGCCTTCAGGAATGCTTACGATCATCCTCATTGGCAGTGCACTGCACCCGACCCACATTTTGATTACAAAAACCCGATTTTTCCACAGCTCCCAGATCAAACACATTCGTTAAGCAGAGGCTGGGGATGGGATGAACAAAAAACACTGTGCATGGACCATCACGCAAACCTCTTAGGCGAATTTCTTGCCGGTGCCGTCTGGTTTGAATTCTTTTTTGAAGAAAGCATTATTGGTAATAGTTATCGTTTTGAAGGCATGCAGGATACAGACGCGCAACTCTTGCAAGAAGTTGCACATGCAACCGTTCATCATGGCCACAAACCAGCATTGTATCCGAAACACCTCAATTAATAACTACTGCACACACAATACCGATCCGTTTTGCAAAGCGACGAAAAGACGATCTCCACAGGCACTTAAACCATCCACTACAGGCATTGCTGGCAAGGGCTGACTCCACTGCTCTGCTCCGCTCGTACTATTAAAAGCTGTTAATACAAATTGTGGGTCGTCATTGCCTCCTACTTGATGGGCACTCACAACCGTACTGCGACAAAGCAACAATGCCATGCTATTGTGTCCCTTCACTTCCCATACACGTAGCGCATCTTCATCTTTTTCCTGTTTATCAAAATAATACCCAGACACCGCTTTTTTAGCCGATTGTTTACCACGGTAACGTGCCACGAATTGCTCTGTATCCCAACAAATAAGACGGTGGTTGGTATTTTGTGTGCCACCAGACCCCATACGGATGAAAAAACGTTCATTCCAAACAGGAGGAATACGAGAAATTTCTGGAATACGAAATTCTTTACTGATCCCCGCTTCATCGGTCATAAACACATGTAACCCATTATTAACAACCGCATGTGTTGTTTCCATATGTAACATCCGTCCACCATGAATAATAATACCGTCGGCAATACGCCCAACAAAAGAACCGCCCGTTCTATAAGATCTCAGACGCTTATCCCATTGTGTTTTTTTGATACGACCATCGGCAAGCGCAACATGGAGAGGCTCACTTCCTGCACCGCTAGCAAACACTGCATATTCACCATCACGACAAGCACCACCTTGGTTATGAGCTGCTTCTGGTAAACGTACCGCCCAGTTATGCTGACCGGTTTGAATATCCAAACTCACTGCATAAACCCCATCGAATGCAAGCATGCCGCAACTTGTTACAACTGAATTTTCCGTGACAATCAGCGGCCCCATTATTGGCCAGGTATCAATAAGTTGACCGTAATAAGGTATCCGTCGTTCTTGTGGTGTAAGCTGTGTCCGCCAAACAATCACACCTGTTTCTAAGCAACGCGCACTGACAAAACCATCACTTGATCCAGCAATAACTAAACCTTGTGTTATATGCGGTGCCACAAAATAAGGCGAGCGTTCTTGTTTCTGCCAGACTACCGAGCCATCATCTGGCTGCACACGTCTTATGCTGCCATCTGTACCGCAAATAAAGACCGCTGTTGCTGTTGGTGTAACAAATAACCGAACATCGTTTGCTTCTGCTTGATAGACCCACTGCTGTTTTCCTTCAGCACAGATACTATCGTAAAATCCATTGCGATCTGTATGTCCACGCACAGCCGCAGGTGCAGGTGCACTCTGATTATTTTTTGCAGATCCACCTGCACGCGTTACCGGAACATATGTTTCTGGAACCGTACTCGGAAATGCTCCACGTGCCGTCCACGCGCTCATTTCTTGTGAACATGAACAATCCATCGGTACACGCACCAACAAACCGCCAGCTGGTAACTCTCCATCCCAGCAATTCGAGCGTGACCATCGACTAAATAACGTTTCTCCAGTAACCACATTATATTGTTTACTAGCGCCATTCAGCATCCAATCACCAACCGCTGTGATACGTGAACAACCTCGCCCACCAAACTTTACTTTCTCTTGAATAAGTGTTCCGTCTGCTGCATTGATAAGTACATTTTCGCCACGTTCTTTCTTCGGATGAGCAATCTTTGTGAGCAATCCATTTTTTGTCGCAAGAATATGTATACTAAACTGACTCTTCTTCGGTTTTTCATAACTCCATATTTCTGCCCCAGTCTCTGGGTGAAAAGCTATAATATGACGACGTGCAGGAATTTCTAAAACATAGGCATCATCCATAAGCAGTGAGGCAGGTGTTGTCATCATCTTTTCACCAATGTGCACTTCATCAATGCGTTCAACAACAGCTGTATCCCTATTACGCCAGCGCTCTGCCCCGGTGTTCGCATCAAGAGAGACAATCGATCCACCAACAGTATAATAACACATAATATTATTACGTAGTGCGCAGGTACGTGCATCAATTGGCTTCTCTTCTTGTTTTTCCCACAATACGTTTCCATCTCGTACAGCTATAATCCGAAAACCAAAAACATGTTCTATCATACCCGTGACACGGTTTTCCCAACTAGGGCATTGAGCCAAAGTACCTTTATGCTCACCCGCATAGCGAACTGTTTTCACTGGTTCATCTGCTGGTCCTGCTAAAAGATACATGGTATCATCTACGACCACCATCCATTTCAGGCTTTCACTTTCTTTACCATAGGTCCACGTTTGCAGCGTTTTTCCTGTTTCTGGTTCTATATCCTCAACTACACCATCATGCATATAATAAAAATGATCAGGCTGGGCCACATACGCACTACGATGAACCTGCGTTCCTTTTGGAAGATCTCTCTGCCATAAAACAGTACCGTTATACAAACTGCGAGCAGTTAATTTATAGAGATAGTTCCATTCACGTTTATGATCTGCACCCCAGCCAGTTGCTGTAAATATTCTACCGCCAGATATGGTACTGGTAATGCCGGCTGGCTGATGGGCTGGGCCGCTAATCCACTGAAACGCACCTTTCAAACTCACCCGTTGATCTTCTGAAACATTATTATTATCTGGGCCGTGCTGCCAATGACTCCAATCATCTGCACCTTCTAAGGCCGGCTTACGAATAAGCGTATGAGTAGCTCCCTTAATAGCGACGACACGAGACCACGTTTTATATTCAGGTGGTACAGTTGCCTGACCCGCCACCACCAGCGCCCCAAAGGGAGCAACCACCTGCATGGCCGCTGTCCATGGCACTGAAGCAGGGTCTGCGCAATAGACTATATCAATTAAATTTTCACCATAGGGCAACGAGCTGCCCTCAAACAATTCCAATAGGATTCCATCTGTATTTTGTAATTGCGTGACAAGACTTTTTTCAGTCGCTGAGGAGCAGACAACAAGTCCACGTTGTTTGCCAACCGTTTGCAATAAAGCATCTGCCTCTACTGCTTCCACAGCATTCCAACACAGAAAAAGACAACAGACACTGAGCAGATACGACATACACGTAAAGGTTCTCATTATTATTTCTCCGTCAGTAATCGAGGTGGAATGAGATGCAGACAGGCTGGACCTTTGTCTCCACGCATTCGTTGTAATAAACGTTTGGCACCAATCCGCGCCATATCCGCGATGGGATATTCTAAAGCAAAACAGTGGTCCGGCCTATTTGTTGGCAATTCGACAACACCTGTTGTTAACGATACAATAGTCACACCATATATATCATGTTGCGTACATAAATCATGCAGCTGAGTGGCCAATGTATCTGTTGGACAAATAACTGCTTCCAAATCTTCTTCACTGAGCCACTGCCGTAAGAGATTACTATCGTCTTTTCTGAACCAATGATTATGAGGCGTAGTCACTACCACCGGTTTTTTCTGCTGCATAAGCATACCCGTAATAGCCCCTGCTTGCCGAGCGATAAATGATGGATCATGAGCCACACTTTCTACAGATGGGCCAGCAAAACCAATTCGCTCATAGCCTTGTCGATATAACTCCTCACAAGCTTGCCGAGCAACAGCATTATCATCTACCGTGACACTATCATACACACCATGATGATTGAGGCCAAGACAAACAACGGGAGTAGTTAACCCTGCTTCCAGATCTGGGATCACACCGGTAAAATACAGCATACCATCTGCGGCATTCATCTCATCTCTGTCTGGCACATACGGTAACAAAAAGACCTCATAGCCCTGTTGCTGAAACCATGTACGCACTGTGTTAAAACAGAGGGCGACAACTTGACCGACATGACTCTCTGGAATGGAGACCAATACCCGCCCTGTGTACACTTTTTCATCCCGCACAAAATACCCACTACGTGGACGGCTCTCAATCAGTCCTACTTCTATGAGTTGTTGTAAGCCTGTAACCACTTCATGCTGGGTGGCACCATACTGCTCTCGCAGACCTGGTATAGACAAAAGCTTATCACCAACAGCTAAATCACCTCTTCCAATACGAGCACGCACATCCTTCACAAGCTGGCGTTGGCTATCACGAACACGATCTGTCATAACCATCTATATTATCTGTAAGATTTATAATATCAACAAGAGAATAACATCACTGAAAGATCAAAAAACGATCAATAATTAAAATATTAACTACGGGATGATCTATAATTAACCTATTGTATTATTAATGAATTTCAAGAAGAG
Source organism: Planctomycetota bacterium (assembly GCA_016745075.1). Lineage (GTDB taxonomy): Bacteria > Planctomycetota > UBA11346 > UBA11346 > UBA11346 > JADGDD01. The sequence goes on from JADGDD010000008.1 coordinate 42,383, forward strand.
AGGGAAATACGTATAAGATGAGTCCTATATCATGTCACTAACATAACTTACATACAGAATACAACAATAGTGGCACAGTATATGCCTAGAGGTTTAGCACCACCACTCCTCTACCTCTTTTTTGGAGCTTTCCTATGCTATCCTCTCTTCTTCGGCACACAGCCATAATTTGCGCAAGTGCAACATTTTGTCTACCTCTGCATACAGCAGAAACAGAACAACTTGAACTAGAAAAATCAGAATTGAAATTTGGATTTATTAAACTAACAGATTGCGCACCACTAGTTATCGCCAAAGAAAAAGGGTTTTTCTCTGATGAAGGACTCTCTGTAGAAGTCGTTGCTCAATCCAACTGGAAAATCTTGCTTGATAATGTTATCTCAGGAGAACTTGATGGCGCACATATGCTCTCTGGTCAACCCATTGCCGCCACGATTGGCATAGGGACCAAGGCTCATATTGTAACCGCCTACACCATGGACTTAAACGGCAATGCCATCACTGTTTCTAATTCTGTCTGGTCACGCATGCAAGAGGCTGATGAGAGTCTCGATACAGAAACACCACCACACCCAATCTCTGCCCAATCACTGCGCCCTGTTGTTGATGAATATTTAGAAAATGGCGAAAAGCTGCAAATGGGGATGGTTTTTCCGGTAAGTACCCATAATTATGAATTACGATACTGGCTTGCATCCTCTGGTATTCATCCAGGTATGTATAGCGCATCTGATGTTGGCGGACGTACCAGTGCTGAAGTAGAATTGTCCGTCACCCCACCTCCAATGATGCCAGCAACGCTAGAAGCGGGAAACATTCAAGGTTACTGCGTTGGTGAACCGTGGAATCAAAAAGCGGTCAGCACCAGCATTGGTGTACCCGTTGTTACCAATTATGATATTTGGAAAAATAATCCAGAAAAAATTTTTGGTGTTTCTGCCGCCTGGGCAGAAGAAAATCCACAAACACATCTAGCTGTGGTTAAAGCGCTTATTCGCGCAGGACAATGGTTAGATGCCACAGATACACAAGGCACCCTAATAAACAGGAGTGAAGCTGCTCGTATTTTATCTGGCTCAAATTATGTCGGTGCTGATTTTGATATTATTAAAAACTCTATGACTGGATTTTTCTACTTTCAAAAAACAGACAAACGGGCTATGCCAGAATTTAATGTATTTTTTGATCACTTCTGTACTTATCCGTGGTATTCTGATGGCGTTTGGTTTCTCACTCAAATGCGACGCTGGGGACAAATTACCGAAGCGAAACCTGCTTCATGGTATGCAGAAACGGCTCAAAAAGTTTACCGCCCAGATGTCTACCGTGAAGCTGCTAAGCTGTTACTCGCAGAAGGCTTTATTACTGAAGAAGATATTCCTTGGGATACCGATGGCTATAAAGCACCAACCAAAGAATTTATTGACGGCATTCTCTATGACGGTCACGATCCACTTGGCTACCTCAGCAAGCATACTATTGGACACAAGGAATAAACAGCATGTCTGACGAAAACAGGCGCACAGCAACAGAGCGCATCAAACATTTTCTTTTACAGGTGATTGACCTGACGGCTTTAGGCTTCTTAGAACCCGTTGTCCGCCTTATCTATGGGGAAGAACCACGTGTACAGATACGGAAAATAGGACGATTTGTTGCTGTTCCCATACTCGCCTTTCTCTGCTTTGTTGGCATTTGGGCAGCATGGGCACCACACCACAAAACAAAGGCTGGAGAAGTACCAACCCCAAGCGTTGTCAGCGAAGCTTATACAACCATTCTGACTTTTAGTGAACGAGAGGATAGCAAAGAGGAAGCTTATCTCCTCTCAGAAGCAGAACGGGTTCCCCTATTACAACAGGCAGAAGCTCAATTGCTGAAAGCGCGCACTACTGCACAAGCTGCTGATGAAGCAGTAGCACATGCACAAGAAGCTGATACAGCCAGTAAAAAACAACTGACAGAACGTATTAGCGAGCAATTAAAAACGCATAAGTCCACCTACAAGCAGGAGAGAAAAACACGGGAGAACGCTCTCAAAACAGAGCTTGGTACCCTGAGTAGCAACGAAAGTATTGCCCGTGTTGCTGCATTCCGTGAATGGAAAAGCAAGCAAACACGTCTACAAAAATCTATGAAGGAAGATCTTGCACGCATACGCGCACAAGTAAATCCCAAGGTACAAACTGCCTTAGCACAACAAACATCTTGTGCTGAAGAAGTACAATACCTGTCGAGCTATTGCGACATTCTCAGCAAAAGTAACAAGGAAAGCAAACTCGCTGCTATAGACGCAGAAATTCTTGCATTACAGAATAGCATGAAACAAGCTGACACAAAAAATAGATACAAACAAGCAGATAAAATACTCGTCTTACATGAACGTCGTAAAAAGGTTGAAGCGAGCAGCTACGCAAAAGCATCAACCTTACCCATGCAAATTATCCGTAGTATTGCATGTGTCTTTGCTGGTTTTCTTATTGGCACCGTCATTGCCGTTCCCATAGGTGTATGCTGTGGTTTAAGCAGCACTTTTATGGCAGCAGTAACACCGTTTATAGCACTCTTTAAACCAGTCTCCCCCATTGTCTGGCTTCCTATTTTACTCATTATTGTTGGTGGCTTTATTCCTGATCCGGAAACACATTGGTTGATTCAATGGCTCTGGGATGCGCCACTTATCGGTGAATTAAAAATAAACCCTGCTTTTCTCGCTTCTGCTCTTACCGTAGCTATGTGCTCACTTTGGGCAACCATGGTCAATGCCGCGTTGGGTGTTGCTTCCGTAGATGAAGACCATCTTAATGTTGCAAAAGTCTTACGTTTAGGTTTTTGTGCACGATTATTTAAAATTATTTTACCATCTTCACTGCCACTTATTTTTGCAGGCATGCGCATTAGCCTCGGCGTTGGTTGGATGGTATTAATTGCAGCGGAATTACTAGCCAGCTCAGAAGGGATTGGTAAATTTGTTTGGGACCAATTTAACAATGGCGCATCGGACTCTTTTGCAAAAATGTTTGTGGTCGTCTTTGTCGTTGGTTTCGTCGGACTGATTTTGGATCGTATTATGATCATCTTCCAACGCCTCGTTAGTTTCGAAGGCTCTGTTGCAGCCATTTAAGGACACACTATGTCACTGCTTACTTTAGAACATGTCAACAAAGGTTTTGGCCCTGCGGCAAACAGATATGAAGTTCTTCATGATATTAACCTGAGCGTGGAAGAAAACGAATTTGTTGCTATTATTGGTTTCTCTGGCTCTGGAAAAAGCACTCTCATGTCTCTACTGGCTGGTTTAACCCAGCCAGATAGCGGCACAATGCGCTTACGTGGCGAAATCGTCAACAAACCGGGCCCAGAGTTAGGAATTATGTTTCAAAATTATTCCCTGCTTCCTTGGCTTTCTGTTTATGAAAATGTAGAAATTGCAGTTCGCCAAGTTTTTCCAAAAATGGAGAAAGGTGAACGAGCTGATTATATCCGCCATTACACCAGTATGGTCGGGCTTGATAACGCTGAGTGGAAAAAACCCAGTGAGTTATCTGGCGGTATGCGCCAACGTTTATCGCTCGCTCGTACACTCTCTATGAAACCAGATATTTTATTACTTGATGAACCGCTCTCTGCTTTAGATGCAATAACTCGTTCAAGTCTACAAGATGAAATTATTCGTATTTGGAATGATGATAAAAAAACAGTGGTGATGATTACGAACGATGTAGACGAAGCCGCACTGATGGCTGACCGTATTGTACCGCTTACCCTTGGTCCTGCGGCCACCCTAGCATCAGACTTCCCCGTAACACTTGATCGGCCACGAGACCGCACCACGCTCAATTACAATGACACCTTCAAAACACTTCGCAATGATGTCAGCCAATTCATGATGAGCCTCAGTGATGAGGCACAAACTGAAACAAACGACACTTATATATTACCAGACATACAACCAAAAGACTTCACTCAGCATACCGTTTTATCAAGGGCCCACTCATGAATGAACCATATGTCGATATCACTGGGCTCGTTAAAGAATACCCCAACCCCAAAGGAGATCCGATACGGGTTGTCGATCGTTTTAATTTATCGGTACAACGCGGAGAATTCATTGGGCTTATTGGCCACTCTGGCTGTGGTAAATCTACCGTGTTAACAATGGTTGCAGGGCTCAACGACATCACCAGCGGATCAGTCATCGTTGACGGCAGAGAAACAAGTGGCCCCGGCCCAGACCGAGCGGTGGTATTTCAATCACCTTGTTTATTACCGTGGATGACTGCTTATAATAATGTGATGCTTGGAGTGAAGCGTGTCTATCCCACAGCCACACAACAAGAACGACATGATTTAGTATGCTACTATATGAACCGTGTTGGGCTTGCAGACAGCATGGATAAATATCCAGGAGAGATGTCTGGCGGTATGCAACAACGCGTTGGTATTGCTCGAGCTATTGCCCTCAAACCGAAAGTATTGCTCTTAGATGAACCCTTTGGCCGGCTCGATTCATTAACACGAATGGAATTACAAGATGTTATCTTACAGATTTTAAGTACGGAAAAAATAACAACACTTATGGTGACTCATGATCCAGACGAAGCCGTTTTTATGTGTGACCGTATTTGCATGATGACCAATGGTCCACGAGCAAAGGTTGGACAAATTGTTAGTATTCCTTTCGGCCAAAATCGTGTGCGCGCTGATGTTCTTAGTGATCCACGTTATTATGATTTACGTGTCAGCTTAATTGATTTTCTTGATAAATGTGAAAAAGAAAAAGAACAGGCACCTGTTACCGATAGCCATAATCCGTATGAAACAACACTGCAACCACAATTAGCACTTGGTCGCCTAGGAGTCTCTTCATGAATGACCAGACAATGATTCGCGCTGTTGAAATATGGACTCAGAAAGAAAAGAGATGGCACTGCGATGCCCAAGTTGGTACGGATGATGTTGGTGGAGTTGAACGCCAAGCATACGACAACGATCTCTTCGCCGAACAGATGCTTGATCCGCAACCACGCCTCTACACTGATTCAGACAGCATACACAACGAATGTATTGCTCGTACTTCTATCGCAGAACCACACAATATTGGCGCACTGCTCTGCCTGCCTTGTATCGAACACAATACCATACAAGCACTCGTTCTATTCTTTCTTGCGCCAGAAGCGGTCACACAAGGAGCAGTAGAAATATGGAGTGGCACCCACGGCAGTCACGAATTACACGTGTGCCAAGGCTATTACCCGCAAGCACAACAATTTGGCACCCTAAGCAGTTCTATCGGCCTACCCTATGGAAGTGGACTACCTGGACGTGCTTGGAGCATTGCTGCTCCACAAGTAGTTCCTGATATTGGAACTGCCCAACGTTTCTTGCGCTCATCCAGCGCTGATAATGAATCACTCGGCCTTGGTATCGCCATACCCATCATTTCTACACACACCTTACTTGGTGTCTGCACACTCTTATCTCCACGACAATATCCATCTACCCGAGTTGTCGAAATATGGAGACCACATCACAGCAAACAAGGTAAAATGGATTGTGCCGATGCATTTTACCAAGATGGCATCCTACTTTCAAAAGCTCCCGCTCATATCGCCCCTGGAAATGGCCTTGCTGGTCGCGCTTGGTCCGAACGTACACCTGTTTGTTGCAACGACCTCTCTACCGCCTGCCATAAGCGCACAACTGATTTTGCAGAGAGTCCACTCACCTATGGCCTAGCCCTTCCTATTATTGTAGGCGAAGACATACGTTCGGTTATCTGTTTGTATTGGTAAAAGGCTGGACAGCTCTTCACCTTATGGTCATACAATCACTTGAATATACTTACATATGCAAACGCCTCTTCGTACAAGAAGAGGCGTTTTTTTACACAATAAGGTAGGTATCACTCAAACTTTATTCCCACTCAATAGTGCCTGGAGGCTTACTGGTAATGTCATAGACAACACGATTAATGCCGCGAACTTCGTTGATGATACGGCTACTCATGCGACCGAGGAGATCGTGTGGAAGCTGGGCGAAGTCGGCGGTCATGCCGTCTGTAGCGGTGATGGCGCGGATCGCACAAACGTTTTCAAAAGTTCGTTCGTCACCCATGACACCGACTGTTTTTACTGGCAACAATACTGCAAAATATTGCCACACTTCGCGGCCAAATCCCGCGTCTTCAATTTCTTGACGAACAATAGCATCGGCTTCTTGCAGTACGCGTGTTTTCTCAGCAGTGATGTCTGAGCAGATACGGACGGCTAAGCCTGGGCCTGGGAATGGCTGACGCCAAACAACACTATCTGGCAGACCAAGTTCTGTTCCGACGGCGCGCACTTCATCCTTAAACAAAAAACGGAATGGTTCGAGTAAATCAAGCTCAAGGTCTTCTGGTAAACCACCAACATTATGGTGACTCTTAATAACAGAAGCTGGGCCACCGTGTACGCTTTGTGATTCAATAACGTCTGGATACAGAGTTCCTTGAGCAAGGAACTTCACTTCCCCTTCACCTGATAATTTAATTTTCTCAGCTTCTCTCCGGAAAACTTCAACAAACTCGTTACCAATTATTTTACGTTTCTTTTCTGGGTCACTAACACCAGCTAATAAACCGAGGAAATCATCAGTTGCGTCAACATAGACCAGCTTGGCTTCTGCAATATGTTCTGCATACATGTCTTGTACAGATTGTGCTTCATCTTTGCGGAGCAATCCATTATTAACGAACACACACGTCAGTCGACTACCAATAGCTTTGTGAATAAGCACAGCTGCCACGGAAGAGTCTACACCGCCAGACAGACCCAGTACAACGTGCGCATCACCAACGGCTGCACGAATGCGAGCAACTTCTTCTTCTATGAAGTCACCCATTTCCCAATCACCTTTGCAATTACAAATATGAAAGAGGAAGTTTTTCAGAATAGCAAAGCCATGCTCACTGTGTACAACTTCTGGATGAAACTGCACACCGTAAAATTTAATGTCTGGTATTTCTACCGCAGCTAGCGGGCAATTATCACTCTTGGCAATCGCATTGACACCTGGAATATTTTCAATGCGGTCGCCATGCGACATCCATACCGTTTGCCGCTGCGGTAAATCTTTAAACAATGGGTTGGCAATATCACAGACAATTTCGGTGCGACCAAATTCACGTTCGTCAGCAGGTTTTACCGTCCCACCATTCAAATGTGCGGTTAACTGCATACCATAACAAATGCCCATAACAGGGATACCAAGTCCGTAGACTTTTTTATCAACAGTTGGCGCATATTCACCATATACAGACGCAGGCCCACCAGACAAAATAATACCTTTTACCTCTGGGCGACGCATCTCATCAACAGATGCGGTGCAGGGTAAAATTTCGCAGTAAACCCCAGCCTCACGAACACGGCGCGCAATAAGCTGCGTTACCTGTGAACCAAAATCAAGAACTATAATTGTTTCATGCATAATACTAACCTTTAATGTTTTTAATTTAAGAGTGGGAATCGGGGGTTTTTTCTGGAGAAAGATTCATCTGTAATCTAAATTCCTATCGCTAAATTTGACGCACAAACTCAACGGCTTCTTTAAATCGATCTCCTGAAGCTCCAACAATTCCCATCATCTCTTTTTTCTGTACCACCACCTAATCTTTACGGTAGTTGGGAGCTTCTTTCGTGATTTGGACATCGTGGGGATGTGATTCGTGGAGCCCAGCGCCAGTAATACGACAGAAAACGGCTTTTTCTTGCAGACTTGGAATGTCTTTGGAACCACAGTAGCCGAGAGCTGAACGCATGCCGCCAGCCATTTGGTAAACGATGTTGACCATAGAACCTTTGTAGGGAACCATGCCTTCAATACCTTCTGCAACCAGCTTGTTGGCATTGCCACTGTCTTGGAAGTAACGATCAGCGCTGCCTTTTTGCATAGCAGCTATAGAGCCCATACCACGATAGCTTTTAAAAGTTCGGCCTTGATAAATGATTTGCTCACCCGGAGATTCGTCGGTACCAGCAAACATGGAGCCAAGCATAACAACATTAGCACCAGCAGCGATAGCTTTGGCAATGTCACCAGAGTATTTAATACCGCCATCAGCAATAAGTGGGATGCCTGCTTGAGACGTGACTTTATGCACATCCAAAATAGCGCTAATTTGTGGAACACCAACACCAGCAATAACACGAGTGGTACAAATAGAACCAGGACCAATGCCAACTTTTACGGCATCTGCGCCAGCATCTATTAAATCTTGGGCAGCAGCAGCAGTAGCAATATTACCAGCAATGACATCAACATTATGTGCTTTTTTGATGGCAGTTACCGTTGTCAGAATATTTGAAGAATGGCCATGAGCGCTATCAACAACAATAACATCAACACCTGCTTCTACGAGAGCAGCAACACGCTCTGGATTATTCACGCCAACCGCACCACCAACGCGTAAACGACCACGCTCATCATGACAAGCATGTGGGAACTGCTCTTGTCGTTCTAAGTCTTTAAGGGTAATGATACCGGTAAGCACATCATCACCGTCCATAAGAATGAGTTTTTCTACTTTTGCTTTATACATCAACTCACGTGCATCAGACAAAGCCACATTGGAGCCAGCATGGACCAGACTGGTAGTCATCACTTTATCGATGGGCATGTCACTTTCTGGGCGATATTTCAAGTCTCGACGGGTCACAATGCCAACTACATTTTTACCGTTTACAACAGGGATGCCAGAGATGTGATGCAATTTCATCATGTCAACAGCATCACCAACGGTTGCAGTATGTGGCAGGGTTTTGGGGTCGGTGATCACACCATTTTCACTGCGTTTAACTTTTTCAACTTCACGAGCCTGTTCTTCTATGCTCAAGTTCTTATGAATAATACCAATCCCACCTTGTTGAGCGAGGGCAATAGCCAATTTATGCTCAGTAACAGTATCCATTGCTGCGGATAAAAATGGGAGGTTGAGGCGGATGTCACGAGTGAGCTGCGAGCTCAAATCTACATCACGCGGAACCACGTCACTCTTTTGTGGAACCAGTAACAAATCGTCGAAGGTCAATGCCTCCTGCTCTACTATCCGGGCCATCACAGCTCTCCTTTATCTCTCAAGGAGACATCTTTTACAGACGGTTTCCGCAAGGCAAGCAGGCCGTTGAGGCACCGATGTATAAACGTTGCCCCACAGCCCCACGCTCATACGATCTCTGGCTATGCGACCTGAACTACGAAACCGTCTTCTCTTCGGCCTCCCCATGGCAGCACTTGTCATGGGCTGCATCATCTACGACCTCAACTCTGGCAATCACTGGGGTATACTCAGTCTACTCAGTATCTGTGTAATTATGGCTTGTGGCGAGATAAAAGGGCTTGGTAAAGCCCATGGCTATTCTATACCACTTATTCCCTTAACCGTTAGCTGCCTTGCACTTATGGGATGGTTTGCTGCGCAAGCCCTAAATCTTATTCCGCTAGAATTGCAAAAAATCCCTGGAGTTGCCTTAATTATAGGCATGGCCTTTGTCTGGCAAAGCCTGTCTCATTTAAGTAAACACGGCTATGCAGACTACACTCGGCATTTAGGGCTTGGTAGCTTTGGTTTGGTCTATGTTGGCATCTGCGGCGGCATGATCTTTAACTTAGCTGTGATAGAACAACCTGGCAACGTCAGTGCTGGGACACAACTGGTTATTATGATGATTTGCGCCTGTAAACTAGGTGACGTCTTCGCCTACTTTGGTGGACGTGCCTTTGGCAAACATAAGCTCGCTCCCCGTGTAAGTCCCGGCAAAACGTGGGAAGGCTTCTTTAGTGCCTTCTTTGGCGCTGTAGTAGGCACCCTCTTTGCCTGTTGGATTATTGGTATGGCCGTACCAGAACAAAGCCTAGCATTGCCTGAGCTCTGGCAGCAAATTGTTTGGGGGCTTCTTTTGGCACCAATTGGAGTCGTTGGCGATCTTGTAGAGAGCTGTCTCAAACGGGATGCAGATGTGAAAGATTCCAGCACTGCCATTCCTGGCTTTGGTGGTTTTCTTGATTTATTTGATGCCGTGTTATTTGCTGCTCCAGTTGCCTACGTCTTAACGCTCTTTCTTCTGTAGAGCCTGCTTTCGGAAACATGCCCATGCGATTAGTTATACTCTCTTTATGCGTTCTTACCCTTACCATAACAACCAGCACAGTATCAGCAGCAAGCTACACCGCCCAATCCGTTGCTGACGACGGGCGTATCATTGTGCTCTTTAATCGTATTCCGGTCTCTCTTACTTTAGCACACATCACGCTGCCTGATGACCAACAATTACATAAACAAGCCATAGCCCAGATAGAGCAACTTATTAAGGGCAAAAGAATCCGAGTTGATTTTCGTAATACATTTGGTGTTGATCGCTTGGGAGCTGGTCGCGTTCATATGACCATAGATAAAACAAATATCGCCCGTGAACTGGTTGAAGCTGGCCTTGCTCGTTACCAAGCTGCTTCACAAACAGAGAATGCCTATGAAAAACCACTGATCTCCCTCGAAGAAAAAGCCAAGAAAAAAGAAAAGGGCATCTGGGCGGCCAACAAACGAGTAAGCACACACAATGAGCACACAACACCGGCTGCAACAACTAAACCCAAGAAAAAAAAGAGCACAAAACGCACTGCTCAAAAAACAATTACTGGTCCATATTGCGCAGAACTCAACTCTAAATTTTATTACCCAAGTGATGCGTCCGCTGTCCGTCATGCCAAAAATTTAATCTATTATAAAAATGAACGAGAAGCCAAACGTGCCGGTAAAAAACCAGCACCTAAAAATACAGGTGATGTACAACTCAGTTCAGCCACTGAACAACAAGCAGATGAATACCTTAAAAAAGGAACCATCGATTACGTAAAAGCAGTCAATTTGCCCCCCACTCACGAACGTGACAAACTCTACGGTGCCTGCATGCCAAACCTTATGAAAGCCGCACAAATTTACAGCCACCTTATCGAAAACGGCAAAGGTAATGATGACATGCAAGAAAAACTACGGAAAGCAATGATGTACCGTTATGGTGCCATGAAATCAAAACGTCATCACTAATAGACCTTTATTTATTCCACTAGGATTCCTTATGAAACAACTCCTCTTCCTGACCATCACCTGCCTTGTTCTTCTCCTGAGCAGCTGTGGAAACACTACTCATCGCACCCATCTCCCGCAAGACACCACCCATACTTCTGACCTTACTCGACTCACCGCAAGTGGTGTGGTAAAAGTGGGTATTAAAGTAGATGCCGCTCCCTTTGGCTACACCATTGGTAGTATTAATGCAGGATATGATGTAGATGTTATTGTTGCCGTCTGTAGCCGAATTGGCCTCTCCAACATCAGATTTGTACCAGTAACCAGCAGCAACCGTTTTGACCTCCTGCAAAGTGGTGCAGTTGATATTGTTATTGCTTCAACCTCTATTACCCGCTCTCGTGAGGCACATGTAGATTTTAGCATTCCTTATTTCCAAGATGGCCAAGGATTGCTCACCGCGACTACATCAGACATCACCAGTTACCAAGACCTGACCGATAAAAAAGTTGGCTGTGTAACCGGCGCAACCAGTGCTGGTATCATTAGTAAAGTTGCACCATCATCTACCGTTGTTCTCTTCCCTGATTACACAGCTCTGACCGCCGCTTTACTTGAAAAAGAAATTGACGCTGCCTCATCCGATAGTCTTATTTTAATGGGCATGCAAAACGCCGCTCCAAGTGGCCGCCTCCACCTTGCTGGCCCTATTTTCACCACAGAACCATACGGCATCGCCGTTCGTGAAAACCAATCAGACCTACGCGACGCGCTTTCTGGAGCGCTGCAAGACATGTGGGATGCCGGAGAGCTGCAAAACATTATCGATATTTGGTTTGGCCCCGCCACCAAATACAAAGGCAATCTTTCATTTACGATGACAACACTTCCTGAATAAAAAACACCGCTGGTAAGACCTTTTTACCTCATACAATCGGTATAAAACCCTTTTACCGGCCAGCGCCCTCAACAAGCCCTATACCAACAGTCATATCCTGAGTGCTACGATGAGCAGCGGCATCGATTGCAAAAACCGTCACCTTATACCTGCCATCATCTACAATACCAAAACTACTATCATTCAGTGGCACATTCACACGATATGCGACTGAACTAACATCTGTATCAGCGTGATTATTCACCGTCACTATAGTGCCAGGGTCAATTGAACCAGCAATCGTGAGGGCCGTAATGTTAAAACTTGGCGCTCTCTCCACAGACGTCGAAGTTGTATTGTGACTGCTCTTATCAACGCCATCACTGCAACCAGACAAAAAACAAGCCACACAACAGAGCACAATGTGGTGTATACGCATAGGTTCTCCCTTTTCTTTTTCACATATGTTTTAGTTATTTGTATCTGGTACCACCTGAACTGGATCAGCTTGCAAAGTAACGACTTCAGTGCTCACTTTTCTCTGATCATCCATCATCACTATGATGGCTTTGGTTGCTGGTGCACCTGATGATACCATCACGCTGTACGACCAAACGCCATCATACATTGGAATAGCCTGCACAGCACTCTCATTGATACTGATCCCGAATAAGATAACCGCTTCGTTATCACTAACAGTTCCAGAAAGTGTTATGGTTGTTGTCGGTCCCATATTATCACATGCCAAACCCCAATCTTGCTTCTCTTCCTTACTAACAAAATGGTGACCTCTACCAGCACTAGCAACATCACTGGTAACATCACTGGTAACAATCATGTCTTCAGCAGCAGTAGGCAGCGCGAGCAAACTACCACCCACACACGATGCCAAAAACAATAGAAGAAAAATTAAAACAAGGTATTTCATACGAAAAATCTCCCTCCTTGACCAAGACAAGCACACAGACAATTGTCACCCTTATTTTAGGCCCATCCACATATGCTCACATTTATGTGAGAATTACAAGTCTTTTCTGTTATACGTACTACTCACCACTATCATTACTTAATGCTATCACCGTTCGGGGATCTTTTTGAGCACTACAGACAACGATCAGGTCTGTCTAAACGGAAGCTTGCCGCAGCAGCTGGCATTACCTCAAGCTCTGTAATGACCGATGTTTTGCGTGAACGAGGACAAGGTATCCGTGCCTACGGACCACCTCTGCATGCCTTAGCAATTTGGGCAAAAACACTAGAATTGGATCCAATGGAAACCGAATGGTTCTGCTTACTCGGTCGCCTTGAGCATGGCGACCAGATTGCACGAGACCAAGTTATTCAACTATATGAAGAACTTCGTGCGCATAAGGATGCTGCAATGCACACACAGAGACATGTTGCTGAGCCAACAAAATACCAGCCATAATACTGACCATACCATATCAGCACTAATCATTCTTATGTTGTCATTGCATGCAGGCCCTGATCACAATTCCTCAGCTTGCATGTAGCAACATCAAGATTCTTATGGGGCAAACTTTAGGAGAGTAGTATGTACCGTGAGACAATCAAAATTATGGACTGCACCGTTCGTGACGGCGGGCTAATGAATGCATGGCAATTTGATGATGACTTTGTGAAAGGTATTTATACCGCCTGTGTTGATGCTGGCATTGATTACATGGAGATTGGCTACAAAAGCAGCGAGCATGCGTACTCACGTGAAGAAAATGGTCCGTGGAAGTTCTGTGATGAAACCGATTTGCGCCGTATTGTTGGTGACAATAATACAGATCTTAAACTGTCAGCCATGGCTGACATTGGTCGAATTGACGAAGAAGATATTCCACAAGCAAGCGACAGCGTCATCGATATGCTGCGCGTCGCTTGTTATACCCATCAGGTAGATAAGGGTATAGCCCTTGCTGAACACGTTTTAGACAAGGGCTATGAAACCACGCTTAACATTATGGCTGTTTCTACCACCATGGAACGAGACCTTGATGAAGCGCTAAATGATATTGCTAAGAGCCGTGTGAAAGCAGTTTATATTGTTGATAGCTTTGGTTCAATGTACAGCGAACAAATCCAAAGCCTCTGCGAAAAATACCGCAGTATCTTAGGTGATGATGTCACCCTTGGTTTTCATGGCCATAACAACCAACAATTGGCCTATGCAAATACAGTTGAAGCCGTTATTCGTGGCGTTGATATGTTAGACGGTTCCTTGCTTGGCATGGGACGTGGAGCCGGAAACTGCCCTACAGAATTGTTACTCGGCTTTTTGAAAAACCCAAAATACAGTTTACGTCCTGCTCTTCAGGCCATTCAAGACCAGATGATTCCAATGCAACAAAAAGTAGATTGGGGCTACCACCTCCCCTACATGATTGTTGGCATGCTGAATCAACACCCACGCTCTGCCATGGCCTGCATGGATGGCGACGACCGTAACAACCTAACCGGATTCTTTGATAAAGTCACAGACGAAGCTATTATTGATTAAACTCCATCTTCGGTGATTTGCTCCTCGGAAAGCGGACGTCCTCGTCCGCTAGCCACAGTGACATACTTTCGAACAGGGACATTACTGATCTCTTCCTATTCTACCATATATCCTAGGCGGACGGGGACGTCCGCCCTCCGGGCTACTAAACCCACGCTCTGCTATCGCAACAACTTCACCAGATTTTTTGATGAAGTTACAGACGAAGCTATTATTGATTAAACTCCGCCCTCGGTGACAGGGACATTAGCCCGGAAAGCGGACGTCCTCGTCCGCTAGCGATAGCCCCTGTGAAAATCTTTCAAGCAGGGACATTACTAATCTCTTCCTATTGTATCGTATATCCTAGGCGGACGGGGACGTCCGCCCTCCGGGCTTTAACTCAATGCGGTCAAACAATGTTCAGCTCCGTTCGTCGCTCTATCTAAATAGGTCTTTATGTTTTCCAGTGGGACATCTCCACTAATGCTATGTGATGGCGATAAAATATAACCGCCGCCCGGCATCATTATATTAATCAACTCTTCTGTATCTTTGCGCACATCATCTATACTACCAAAGGGCATAGTTTTTTGCACGCTGAGTCCACCCCAAAACGCAAGCTTATTACGGTATTTTTCTCTAAGCTTCCAAATATCCATTGCTTCTGGTTGGAATGGGTCAAATACATCTACACCGCATTCAACAATATCGTCCATTAAATCTTCTACATTACCACAACAATGAAGACTAACAAGTAGCCCAGCCTCTTTGGCAACCGCACAACTTTGCGCAAAGCGTGGTTTAATAAATTCTCGCCACATTGGTGGAGAAATAAGCGTACCAAGCTGACTGCCCCAATCATCACCAAAGTGCACACAGTCTACACCAAGGGCGGCGGCGTTTTTTATAACGGCATCGTTATACTCGGTAATTTTATCTAATAATTCGTGAATGAATTCTGGCTCTGCAATGAGATCCATCATAAATTCTTCCATACCATATAAAGCCCAAGCTCGTTCAAAGAGAGAAAAACCAATGCTAACCATATGAAAATGATCTGGATACTTTTCTTTATCACGTCGAATGAAATCATAGACGGGAAGATCGTTAGGATTCGGAAATTCATAATCGCCAAATTCTGCATCTTCTAATACTGGCTGATCAACGATACCCAGTGTCTTGTCTTGCGTTTTATTCCAGACCACCCCAAAGTAATCTTTAAAATACCCCGGCTTCACTTCTTCCCAGCCGTTATTCGTATGAGAAGCAACCACACCACTTCCGGTTTCAAGCACAGGATCAAAAGGACGACCAAGAAATCTCTCAATATTCTCTTTCGCTTCTACAGTAAATTTAATAGAATGCGGCAATTGTTCTGGTTCTTGATGTGTAATGGCTTGGATAAAGTCGCTACGGTAAGTCATCTTCAGAGCTCCTATCAGGAAAGATATTTCTATAAGGCGAGCGGCTTTGCTCATCATACATTTTACCTGCACTCCCTTTATGATCAACAAAAAGTACAAGAGATGATCGTTTCTGATCAAAAGCATTGACCCCAAGCATTTTATCAGCAAGGATAGTACAATGGAAACAGATGACCTCATCATTTCTAACCGCGTCACCATCCCCCAACGGGAAATAACCATGACGGCAATCCGAGCGCAGGGTGCCGGTGGCCAACATGTGAACACGTCCTCCACAGCTATCCACCTACAATTTGATATACATGCATCATCATTACCCGCATATTACAAAGAACGATTACTCGCCGTAAAAGACAAACGTATTTCAAGCGCAGGTATTATTACCATCAAAGCACAAGAATATCGTAGCCAAGAACAAAATCGTCAACATGCCCTCAATAGACTTGCTGACATGATTCGTGCCGTTACCGTTGTTCAGCGTAAACGCATTGCCACACGCCCAAGCAAGGGTTCCAAAACACGACGACTCGACAGCAAAAACAAGCGTGGTCAATTAAAAGCAAGACGACGCGAACGTTTCGACTAGTACCATATGTTTGTTCTCAGCCACTATTATATTCATGTCTTGATACGTCGTATTATTGATAACCGTTCTACTGCCAAGCAACAATTCAGTTTTCACTGACGAAGGTGGGCGCAAAGTTTTACCGTAGGTTCTCACCTTTAGCACCAGTTCAATCATTAACAGTGCTAAAAAAATGAACAAGACAGAACTGCACCGCCTACGCTCAAGCACTCGTAGCTGGGAACACAACAGATCTCCATGCACAGTTTGATAAGACAATGAAAGGTGCCATTAGTCTTGAACAAATAGAGACACTCTGGATAGAACTTCAAGAAAAAAGCAGACATAGCATTTAATTTGGGAAAGGGGAAGTTAAAACCATTAACGGGCACCGCACCACAGTGCTCCCTTTGCTGGACGGAAAAACAATCCCTTACAATTTACAGATAACCATCAATAAAACAGCCGCAAGACTGGGCATTTTCATTTTACCCGCAAGATGAATAGCTCGGAGAGCGGACGTCCTCGTCCGCTTTGGAGATACGGAAGAGTATCGATGAGGTAGGAGTAATTCTTGCGCGGATAAAAGGAACAAAGGGCTAACGCTAGCGGACGGGGACGTCCGCTTTCCGGGCTGAGGTAAAAGGAATGCCAGCGGCATGGAGAGAAGCTCGGAGGGCTAACGCTTTGGAGATACGGAAGAGTATCAATAAGGCGGGAGAAATTCTTGCGCGGATAAAAGGAACAAAGGGCTAACGCTAGCGGACGGGGACGTCCGCTTTCCGAGCTGTATTTTTGCTTGTTTTGGGCTGTCGTCTTCTATTCTTTGATTTATGGCGGTTCATAAAGAATGGTATGATCGTGGACATCTTCCACATTATGATACGGGAAACTGTTATCAATCTTTGACGTATCGTTTGGGAGATAGCCTCCCGCAAGCTGTTCTACAACACATGAAAAATAACGTGCTTTATGAACCAGAACAATACCGACAAAAATTGCTACGTAAACAAATTGAACACTACCTTGATGCGGGGTATGGCTCCTGCCTTCTTGGAGAACCAGCGGCAGCACAGGCCGTTATTGATACGTGGAAATACAATGATGGACATGCCTATCGCTTAATTGCTGGCTGTGTTATGCCAAATCATGTGCATGTTCTTATTCAAGAACTCAGAGGACATCCGCTTGGTTCGATTATACAAACGTGGAAAAGCTACAGTGCCAGAATTATCAACAAAATATTTGCACGTTCTGGCCAACTGTGGATGCAAAGTTATTGGGATAGATATATACGCGATGATAAACATTTCTGGCGTACCGTTCATTATATCAGAGATAATCCCGTTCAAGCAGGGCTGGTAAAACAGCCGCAAGACTGGGCTTTTTCATTGTACCCGCAGGATGAATAGCTCGGAGAGCGGACCTCCTCGTCCGCTTTGGAGATACGGAAGAATATCGATGAGGCGGGAGAAATTCTTCCGCGGATGAAAGGAACAAAGGGCTAACGCCTGCGGACGGGGACGTCCGCTTTCCGGGCTGAGGTAAAAGAAATGCCAGCGGCACGGAGGGAAGCTCGGAGGGCGGACGTCCTCGTCCGCTTTGGAGATACGGAAGAATATCGATGAGGCGGGAGAACCTCTTGCGCGGATGAAAGGAACAAAGGGCTAACGCCTGCGGACGGGGACGTCCGCTTTCCGGGCTGAGGTCTTCGTGAGCCCAGAAAGATAACGCTAGCGTTATCTTTCTGGGCTCAACAAACACAGCCTGTGACTTTTGTCACAGGCTGTGTTTTATTTTATGCTCTTGTCGGTGCTACAGTGACTTGAGGTATTCTTTTTGTGCTTCGTAGTCGGCGTTGGTTACACCTGCGCGGCTTTGCAGCATACGCCATGCTTTACGGCGTTCGATACAGAAGAGAACCATTTGACGGGTGATTAAATGGTACACTGGTGTGCCGTCTGCTTTGTAGTCTATCGCATAGACACCTTTATTGGGAATGTATGCGCGATGTGTTTTATCCAAGAAGCGGCGGTTAACCACATCGTCTTGGGTAATGTTTTTCATCAACTCGTTCAGCTCAAGGAGGCCATCCACATTGCCATCTTTGATGATTTTGTGGTGATTACGGAAGCGTGCTTCTGTGAAAGCCCAATGCGCGGTGGTGTAGTTATATTTTTCTTTAGTGCCTGGGATCTTTTTCGTCATCCAGTCATTCTTACCTTGTGCATTACCTTTAAGGCTGAGTGCTTCGCCGTAGGTTTCACCAAGACCAGAGTTAAAGACAAATTCTGGCATACAACGACTATCACGGGCAAGCATGGCTTGGGCTTGTGATGCGTCATCAGCGACACCGTGTTCTGGTTGGCAAGTGGTGTAGGCTTGGACATAACACGTACCACGGTAGCAAAGACCATCGATAACTGCTTTGTAGAAGTTCGCGCTGTTTGCCATGCTGACCTGTGCAACAAATGGTGAACCGTGACCATTCATGAAGATTTCTGAAACAGATTTCTTCTCGGTCAGTTTACCTTCTGTGGCTGGACCAATTTGGTTCATGTCAAATCCACCAGTCATAACAGAACTATCCGAGTTTTGACCACCAGTGTTTGAGTAAACCTGTGTATCCAACATCAAGATGTTTACGTTTGGACGGTTTTGCAGGACAACTTTAGACATGTTTTGGAAACCAATGTCACCCATGCCGCCATCACCACCAACTGCCCAGATTTTTGGCAATTCGTTAATTTCAAGATCAGTCATGTACATATCAGAGAAGTGCGTGTACGTGAAGTAATCCTCTGCGGTGTATCCTTCAGCAAAACTAGCAAGTAAGCTGTCAGCAAGGCGTTCTGGAATAACCGAACGACTACCGTGGTTTTGAATAAAGCTTTCCGCTACCAACCAACCAATGGTTACACCGTCTTGGAACAAACTGTTCATCCATGGGTATGGATGCGGGTTATTTGGTGGGGTAGAACCGTACACACTATTACAACCAGTGTGGGCAGTCATCGCCATAGCGCACATACCGTTTGCCAAGGTACCTTCGATAGTTTGTAGGTCACGATGGTTAAAGGCATCTTGTGTCAGCACTGCTACAACAGCATCAACTAAATCAGCATCAGAACCATTCCAGTCAGCAAGACGAACGTCGGTGTCTGCTGTATCTGAACCGCCAAGACCACAAAGCACATGCAGAACAGTACGTTTATATGCTTCGTATCCGGCTTCATCAGCAGCCTTGAATGATTCAAGCGATTTCAATCCAGTTTCTTTTAATTGTTTAGCTTTGGCAGTTAAACGATCTGCTTTGGCGTGGAACATTGGGCGCATCAAGGTTTCTGTTACGGTAGCGATACCGCGAAGAACACTCTTCTCACCACAACCAGCACAGCCGCCGTCACCTGCAAGGAAGCTGGTATATTTGCTACGCAGCATCAAGTGGTAGCGCAGAGCCGCAGCGCGTGTTTCTGCTGGATTTTCTGCATCAAACATACCAAGGAATTTTTGTGGAGTATCAGCAAGTAGCTTATGGAAGCCTTCTGAGGTTTCCATGTCTGCGTGAATTTCTTCGGTTTCTGTTGCCATATAGATAGCATCATCACCACAAACATCAACACACTCGCCGCAACCTTTACACTTATCATTAACAGAAATGCTAAAGATACCGCCAGCGCCTTCTTCTTTCTTCTCAAGCAAGCTAAAGATACTCATGGTACGTTGGTAAGCCCATTTTGTTTTACCAAGAATGGTTTCTACAGCAGCCAATGCTTCTTTACTTACTGCACTGTCACCTTCTGCACTTTTGGTTAATGCGTTCATTGCAATTTCTGCAAAGCTGGTGCCAGCTTTTTCTGCTACAGATGCTTTCATAGCATCGCGGGCAAGCGCAGAGGCCGGGATAACATGTTTCAACAGTACTTCACGAGCAGCGTCATCACCAACGTAGTTTTGAACCGCAGTACGGATAACCGTGGTAATTTCTTGAGCGCTATTCGGCAAGGCCGTATCTGGGCAAATGCTGATACAGTCCATACATTGGGTACAGTTTTCTGAGACCCAGATTGGCACTTCACGACGAGCAACATATTTACTGACGTTTTCTGTGTTACCGGATGCAACATTACCAACAGCAGCGAGTGCGCTGGCTGGCTGATTGTAGCCGTAACCTGCGCGATATTCGCTATCGAAGTAGCTTGATTTTTGAATGTTTGGACGTGGTTGTTCTACAATTGATGTATCGCAACCAGATGTGGTTGGGCAGATACTACCAGAAACAAAGCTTGAACGGTCTGCTGCATCAAGCTTGCCATAGGCAACTTCTTGTAAGGTGCTGAATCCGTCTTCCATTACTTTCATGTTAGAATCAACAACAGCATCACCAAAACGGCCAAATTTCTTCACATACTGTGCGCGCACTGTGCTAGCAAAGTTTTCTTCGGTGATTTTGTAGTCGCCAAGGAAGCTAGACACTTTAAAGAATGCACCAAGGAACGCGTTACCTTGCATACGAGTTTGCAATTCTGGGCGATCTGTTGCTTCTTTAGCAATGTTAAAGCCAGCAAGTGTGTAAACTTTAATATTTTTGTCGACAATTTCTTGACGATATTGTGGTGGAATACGTTGCCATGCAACATCAGGCGACTCGCTGCTTTCCCATACAAATGCACCGCCTTCACGTAGGCCGTCAAGTGGGTTTGAGTGAAGGAAGATTTTTGGGTCACAGCAGAGAACCACGTTTACGTGACGAAGGTCACAGTTCATACGGATACGTTCTGGGGCAGCTACCATAAAGTAGTTGGTTGGCGCGCCTTTTTTCTCTGAACCGTATTTTGGATTCGCACTAATATTAACAATTTCTTTCAAGGTGCCGTCATCTTCGCGCAAGTCGTCACGCTCAGCAACCATGTTCGAGAAAGTACCAAGAATTTCACCAAGGTTTTTACCAGTGGTGATCATACCCCAGCCACCGATAGAGTGGAGGCGAACCGCGATAGAGCCTTCTGGCAAGAAGGAGCGAACATCGTCAGAGATAACCGCGTATGGGTGATCAATACCGACATAGAAGAATGCTTCACCGTCAGTTGCTTTTTTGCCATCTTGGCGAGCAATTTGACCAGTTGCATATTCGTACGCGCCAAGAATACCTTCTGGACGGAAGTCACGAGAACCGAGACCGTACACACCAGAGTAGATTTCTGGTTTTTCAGTTGCTGGGTCAATAGCAGACAAACCTGCATGACGGTTTGATTTTTTATTTTCGCATGCTTTAGAGATAGCAACGCGAATGTCACGAGTAAGTGGGTTATCACCAGACAGTGATTCGTCTGTACGTTCCAGAACGATAACGCGCTTCTTACCTTTAACAGCTTTAACAATAGCGTCTTCTGGGAATGGGCGAATAACGTTGACGTGGATAACGCCAGCTTTTTCACCTTTGTTACGCAAGTGGTCAACACCAGCTTCAATATTTTCTGCTGCACTACCAAGGGCAATAAAGACAGTTTCTGCATCATCGCAACGGTATTGGCTAATAAGACCATACTCACGACCTGTTAATTCAGCAAATTCTTCATAGGCTTGTTCGAAAAAGCCAAGAACACCTTCAGAGAAGTTGTTACGACGAGCGGCAATACCGTTCATGTAATGTTCTTGGTTTTGCACTGGGCCAAGCAACTGAGGTGCTTTTAAGCTGAGAACTTCAGGCACACGACGACGGGTTTCACCGAAGAGTTCTTTTTGTGCTGGAGTTGGACATTCAATTTGATCATTTGGATGGCCAAGGAATTCACGAACAAGACCTGGCTCTGGACGACGGAAGGTACGCTCAAGATGGGTGGTTAAGAAGCCATCTTGGATATTCATACCTGGAGTTAAAGTTGCTTCGGTAACTTTGCGCAAAATTAACGCTTGGTCACTTGCTTGTTGAGCGTCTTTTGCAAAACACATCAACCAACCAGTGTCGAGTGTCGCGTAAATATCATCATGTGCACAATGTACATTCAGCGCATGTTTGGTCAGCGCGCGAGCACCAACTTGTAAGACCATAGTGCTGAGTTTGCCTGGCGCGTGATAATATTGCTCTACACCGTAGACAATACCTTGGCCAGAAGTGAAGTTGACCGTACGTTTACCGGTAACGGATACCGCAATGGCACCACCCATAGCAGCGTGTTCGCCTTCAGCTTCAATGGCTATAAAAGAATCGCCAAAGGCATTTAACTGACCTTTGGCGTATTGGAGTTGAAAGTTTTCACCTTGTTCTGTAGATGGAGTGATTGGGTAAAACACACCAGCCTCGGCCACAAGTGGCTCTGTGTAAAAGGCGACTAATTGGTTACCATTTGTCGTAACACGTGTTCCTGGATACTTGGGTGAAGTCATGTGAACCTTTCAAAAAAACGCTGAAAACCAGCGGAGTGACATAAATCTGGCGCTACACTCTTCGTGCGACACGCCTTTGTGACTTGATTACAACCTTCGTGGCTTAGCCACGGCTGGACCTTCGGGCCCAAAATTGAACTAAGGAAGGTACGGTAGTTCACCTCACACGCTAGTAACAATTTCTTCATTTTGTCTTAATTTGGGACCCTTCAGATGCTGAAATAGACTGACCGCCATCCCTTGCATACGGTGCTCTTCTGACCCTACTTCCACTTGACTGACCAGTTCAGCTACAAGGATGCTTTGCCACCAGAGACAAGGGGTTGCCATGAGCAACCTCATCACCCCCCTAGCGGACGGTATCAACGATGGAATCGTATTCTCTTATCGGTATTTTCGCCATTCTTGGCATACTTTATGTTGGTGGCGCTATTCTTGTATCACGCATCCTCGGCCCTAAGGGCGCAACTGGCGAAGCGGCGGGCAAGAAGTTTCAGCCCTACGAATGCGGTATAGACCCAACCGGATCGGCCCGCATTCAGTTCCGCATTGGTTACTATCTTTTTGCTTTGGTTTTCATGGTTTTTGATGTGGAAAGCCTTTTCCTTTTTCCCTGTGCAAAAATCTTTAATGCTGTAGCAAGTCCAGACAGTACACTGCCAGAAGCCGCTGCGAACATTGGCCAAGGCCAAATTTTAATCGAACTCTTAGTTTTTGTCTCAATCCTTGGCCTTGGCCTCATCTTTGCTTGGCGAAAGAAGGTGCTTGAATGGGAATAGACCTTCAGCTCATCCCCAAGGTACTGGACCCCCTTCCTGGTGGAAAAGGCCTCACTAACGCAGTTGACTACATTGTAAACTGGGCTCGCTCCAGTTCTTTATGGCCCTTGGTCTACGGTACCTCGTGCTGTGCCATTGAGATGATGGCAACCGGTGCTGCCCGCCATGATATTTCTCGTTTTGGCGCAGAGGTCTTCCGAGCCTCTCCGCGACAAGCCGACCTCATTATTTTAGCAGGTACGCTCACTGAAAAAATGAGCCACCATCTCAAGACGCTCTATGAGCAAATGCCAGAGCCAAAGTACGTTATAGCAATGGGTGCCTGCACTATTTCTGGCGGCCCATTTTACTACGATAATTACTCCGTGATTAAAGGCGCAGACCGTATTGTACCGGTTGATGTCTTTATTCCCGGCTGCCCACCACGACCAGAAGCCCTGTTACACGGCATTCTCGAATTACAAAAACTTATATCTGGTGAAACGATTCGCCAGCCACGCGTTCCGCGCCCCCTCAACGATGACCCCATGATCGACCGTCATAGTGCTGATGCCGCCGCTTGGAAAGAAGAAGACAAAAAGATTCAGGAAGAACTTGCAGGCAAACGCGAGCAGTGGGCCGCAGAGAACCCAGACTTCAAAGCCTATAAAGGCGAACGTTTCAAAAACGTCAGCGGCCCCAAAATGGGACACACTCCAGTTGAACGCAGTTGTACCAGCGTTGCCGACATTTGCGCTGCCGTACATGACAAATTCCCAGACATTCCACTGTACAATAAAGCTGAAATTACAGATGAAGAGCTAGCCGAGCTTTCACCACAATACATTCCAGATTTTGTTGTTGGTCAAGAACAATACACTGCTTTTATCAGCTTTCTCAAAAACCATGCCGACCTGAATATGGATTTACTGTTACAGGTTACAGCCGTAGACTGGAAAGACCATTTTGATGTCTTGGTGCATCTCTACTCCACCACTGGCAAACATAAAATATTTGTTCGCTGTAGCGTAGACTATAGTAAAGAGAACGATACTCCAGAAATTGACACCATCAGTCATCTTTTCTCAGGTGCAAACTGGCATGAACGTGAAATATTTGATTTATTTGGCATCACCTTTACCAACCATCCAGATATGCGCCGCATCTTATTACGCGACGATTTTGTTGGCCACCCGCTGCGTAAAGATTTTGAAGATAGCAGCCGTATTGTGAAGAGGCCCTACTAATGGATTTAGTGCAGACAGAAATTCCAGAAGGCTTCACCCGTTCTGCTGGTGGCGGTCATACAGAAGAATATTATTTAAATATGGGGCCGCAGCACCCATCTACCCACGGTGTGTTACGCTTAATGGTACGCCTTGATGGTGAAACGGTTAAAGAAATTGTTCCACACATTGGCTATATTCATCGTTCCATTGAAAAAATGGCCGAGTCCCAAAGCTTAATACAAAACATTCACCTGACCGACCGCTTAGATTATTTATCGTGCCACATGACCAACCTCGGTCTCTGCTTAGCCATTGAACAAGGTGCAGATGTTGGTGTACCAGAACGCGCTGAATACATTCGTATTATTGTGTGTGAATTACAACGTATCCAAAGCCACTTGCTCTGGTGGGGTTGTTTTGCGATGGACCTTGGTGCGCTGACTGCTTTCTTATACGGGTTTGATGAACGTGAAAAAATAACAGATCTCTTTGAAGAGCTCTGCGGCGCGCGCTTAACCATGAATTACTTTCGCCCCGGCGGCTGTGTGTCAGATCTCCCAAATGAGTTCATTCCACGCATTCTCAAGATTTGCGAACATATGAAAACCACCTTGGACGAATACGATAATCTCGTCAGTAAAAATATGATTATCCGTGAGCGCACTCAAGGCGTTGGCATTCTCAGCAAAGAACGCGCATTATCCCACGGTTGCACCGGCCCTGTTGCCCGCGCCTCTGGCATTAATTACGATGTGCGCAAAGACGAACCCTATGGCATTTACAATCGTTTTGACTTTGATGTACCATTGGGTGCAACCGGTGACTGCTATGACCGCTACACCGTTCGTATTGAAGAAATGCGACAAAGCATACGCATACTGGAGCAGGCTTGTAAAGACCTTCCAGATGGCGACTTCCGCAGCAAAGAAAAACCCAATTATAAGATACCAAAAGATGAACACAGCTTTAGCTCTGTAGAAACGGCACGTGGTAATTTTAGCACCTATGTCGTTAGTGATGGTGGAAAAACACCTTACCGGATTAAATACCGTTCACCAAACTTCTCTCATATTGGCGCGATTAACGACATGGCTTCTGGCTATAAACTTGCAGACCTTGTAACTGTTCTTGCCACCCTTGACCCTGTGATTCCGGATATCGATAGATAATGGATACTTCAACACACCAACCAGTACAACAGTCAGTAGCAGAACGCCTCGATCCACATACGGCAACCACACCACTTGGTGACTGGGTTCGTGAACTCTGTGATGCACCGGACGGCGGCAACCTGCTGTCCATGACTATTAATGTCATCATTATCATTATAGCAATCTGTGCATTTTCATCCCTTACGGCTATGGTACTCGTGTGGATGGAGCGCAAACTTGCAGGCCGTTTCCAACGCCGCTTGGGCCCAACCCGCACTGGCCCTTTTGGCTTACTGCAAACAGCTGCGGATGGCTTGAAATTATTCTTAAAAGAAGGTTTCCGTCCAAACGCCTCTGACCCCTTCACCTATTATCTTGCACCGCTGCTGCCGCTGACTGGTGCGTTTATGGTGTTAGCCGTTATTCCTTTTGGCCCCAGTATGTGGATAGCAGACCCAGAACTTGGCCTCATCTTTATCAGTGCGATTGCGGGACTGGGCGTACTGGCCTTACTTATTGGCAGCTGGGGTTCTAATAATAAATATTCACTTATGGGTGGCTTGCGTGCTGGTGCGCAGGCCATTTCTTATGAAGTCTCTCTTATTCTCTGCTTTTTACTCATTGTACTCGCTAGTGGTGAAACAAATTTGCTGAACATTGTTGAAGGACAGCAAGGCAATTTCTGGAACTGGTGGATCATTAAACTGCCCGGGGCTGGCTTCATTGCATTTATCTTCTTTATTATTACCAGTACCGCAGAATTAAACCGAACACCATTTGATACCACAGAAGCAGAATCTGAATTAACAGGTGGCTTTCATACGGAATATTCTGGCATCGCCTTTTCCATGTTCTTCTTGGCTGAATACGTGCACATGTTCATCGCAGCAGCCATTGGCGCAACTTTATTCCTTGGTGGCTACAATGCTCCTTTTGAGTTCCTACCAGACGGTTGGTGGTGGCTTATGGCAAAATCGTATGCAATTATTTTCCTCTACATCTGGTTCCGTTGGACCTTCCCACGTTTACGTATTGACCAATTGATGGCGCTTGAATGGAAATTTCTGCTGCCGTTATCACTGATCAATCTAGTTTTTGCAGGAATTCTTATTGCGATGGGATGGATACTCTAAATGACCACGCCAGACCAACATCAAGACACGCCTCCACAAAACCGTCCACAAAGCCGTCCACAAAACATGGGCGCATTCACTCCTGAAGCACAGGCAGAAGACACGTGCACTAAACCGAGTTTTTACGCCTATTTTATTAAGCGCCCTATTGTTGGTGCTTTTTCTTTGCTCACAGGCATGGGCATTACTCTTAAAACCTTGTGCAATGTCACTAGTACAGTCACGCAAGAGTACCCGGAAAACCGCGACACCCTGACTATGCCACCAGCCTTTCGTGGCCAAGTTATTATGCCACATGACGAAGAGGGCGAGCATAAATGCACAGCTTGTACCTTATGCGAAAAAGCTTGCCCCAACGGCACCATTTCTGTGTTGCCGATGAAAAATATCGCTAACAAAAAAGTACTCGGCAAATACATTTACCGTTTTGACCAATGTACGCTCTGTTCGCTCTGTGTTGAAGCCTGCCCTTTTGATGCGATTCGTATGGGAAATGACTTCGAGCACGCCACCGTTGATAAGGATAGCCTTGTTATGGTCCTGAATGAAAAAGAAGGGCGGCTGTAATGGAAGCAACACTGACCACAGACATCCTCTTTTATTTATTTTCTGCGGCTATTCTTGGCTGTGGCCTTATGGCGGTCACAGTTAAAAACCTGCTGCATTCTGCCATCGCTTTAATGGGCTGCCTCTTTGGAACGGCTGGTTTGTTTCTGCTTCTGGATCATGAATTTGTCGCCCTAATGCAAATCCTCGTCTACATTGGCGGGGTTGTTATTTTTATTATTTATGCAGTTTTGCTGACCACCCATTTGGGCACACGTTACCTCCCCGCCTCTACCCTCAAATACATTTCCGGCGTTACCCTAGCCGCTATTGTTCTGGGCTTAGTTCTCCACATAGATCCACAGGCAACCCACACAGCTGTCAATCCAGACCGCACAGCCACTACCATAGATGCTATTGGCTACCGTTTACTTGATGGCAGCACCAATGGCTTCCTTATTCCTTTTGAGGTCATTTCTGTTCTCTTGCTCTCTGCAATGATTGGCGCGGCAACAATTGCCAAACATCAGAAGCCAGGCGCTACTAATGATGAAGACGAAACAGGAGGGTCAGCATCATGAATCTAACCGCCTGTTTAAGCCTTTCTGCGATACTGTTTTCTTTTGGTATTTTCGGTCTGATGACGCGCCGGAAAATTATTGCCATGTTGCTCGCTATTGAGCTCATGCTCAATGCTGCACTTATTAACTGCGTTGCTTTTGCCTACTATGCCCCCGCCGGTGCAGACACCGACGTTGGCTCCATTCTCCCTATTTTCATTGTTGCTATTACCTCTGCGGAAATGGCCGTGGCCCTTGCTGTTATTGTTGCGATGTACCGCAAACGCAAAGTCATAGATATTGAACGACTGGAGGATCTCCATGATTGAATCCTCGTGGATGATTCTACTGCTACCGTTTATCAGCTTCATCGGCGGTATCCTTTTCTTACACAAACAACCAAAGCTCGCTGCAGGTTTTTCTATTCTCTGCAATGGTGCTGCTATGGTTATGGCGCTTATCCTTGCTGTGGGTTTTCTCAGCAGTGATGACACTGGTTATCATGCGCTAGCACACACCTGGTCTTATGACTGGTTTGCCATTACCGATACCTTAACCGTTAGCATTGGTGCATTGCTCGACCCAATCTCTATTATGATGTTGGTTGTCATTACGGTTATTTCAACACTGGTACACACTTATTCTATTGGTTATATGGAAAATGATGCTTCTGCGGGGCGCTTTTTTCCGCTCTTATCGTTTTTTGTATTCAGTATGCTTGGTCTCGTGATTGCACCGACCCTTGTACAAATGTTTGTATTTTGGGAACTAGTTGGCGTTTCTTCTTATATGTTAATTGGCTTTTGGTATCATAAACCATCAGCTGTCGCTGCCAGTAAAAAAGCATTCATTATTACCCGCTTTGCCGATGCCTTCTTCTTGACTGGCATTATTCTTATGGCCACTCAATTTGGTTCAATCGGATTTGATGCAATTAACCAAGGTGCCACTGCATTTAGCAGTATGAATACAGCAAACCCAAGCTTTAGTCTCGAAGGCGGTGCCGTTCAAGTCTTTACTGCTCTGGCTGCGCAAGAAGGCAGCGCTGGATTCCTTGGGCTCAACCTGCTCTCTTGGGCTACTATTCTGATCTTCATTGGTGGCTGGGGTAAATCGGCCATGTTCCCACTCCACGTTTGGTTGCCTGATGCGATGGAAGGGCCTACTCCAGTTTCTTCTATCATCCACTCAGCCACTATGGTTGTTGCAGGAATTTATTTAACAGCCCGACTTTTCCCAGTTTTTGCCGTTGCCGAATACACGCTTTCTGTCGTTGAATTTACCGGAGCCATTACAGCACTCTTTGCTGCTATTATTGCCTGTACTCAACGCGATATCAAACGCATCCTCGCTTTCTCAACGTTATCTCAACTTGGCTACATGATGTTCTCGCTTGGCGTAGCCGACATGGAACACACCGCAGGCTTTACAGCCTCTATGTTCCACGTCTTTACTCACGCTTTCTTTAAATGCCTCTTATTCTTGAGCGCTGGCTTGATTATCCATTCCGTTCACAGCAATGACATTGCCCTAATGGGTGGTCTGCGCAAAAAACTCAAAGGCACCTACTTTGTTACACTCTTAGCTGTATGTGCCATCGCTGGTGTTCCTTTTCTGTTTTCCGGCTTCTGGTCCAAAGAAGAGATTATCATGGCTGCATGGTCAAATGGCCATCAATGCAGCGCTATCATTGGCTTGCTGGTTGGCGGCCTTACGGCTTTTTACATGGGCCGCTACTTCTTCCTTATCTTCCATGGCGAATATCGTGGTGACGCACATCACCTTGAACATGCACATGAAAATAAGTTCATGCTTTTTCCTATGGTTCTGCTTGCCATCCCAACAATCATAGCTGGCTACCCAATGCTCACTGGGCACACTTTCTTTAATACGGTTATCCCACAAGCAACTCTACCGACTCATCCTGATCATAGCGCTAGTTGGATTATGCCAGTTGCTATTGCAATGGCCATTGGCGGCCTGCTTGTTGCATGGCTGAAATATGGTCGTCGTGCAGTATCCTTTGATACGCCATCAACAAATATTGTATACCGTTGTATTAGTAATAAATTCTACATCGATGAATGCTATATTTTTGTAACGAAAAAGATTATCTTCCGTTGCGTTGCCGCACCGATGAAACTCTGTGATGATTACATCGTTGATGGCATCATTCATTCCAGCGCTGCTATTATGCGTGGTTGCGCTGCCGTGATTCGTCATTGGCAAAATGGGCAAACCCATGTTTATCTGGGACTTATGATTATTGGCCTTGCCTTACTCGCTTGGTTTGGAGGCGCACTCTAATGCCTTTCTTGCTTAACTGTACGTGGATATTGCCGACACTCATCGCTTTGAGCCTCATGTTTGTGCCTAAACAAAAGGTTGGTGTCATTCGTGGCATGAGCGTTGCCGGAGTGCTCGGCATTCTTGCCCTCGTTGTTAGCCTTATCATTGCTTTCCTTGCCGGTGATTATGCCAGCCCTGTGGGCAGTGCTGAAACCACCCTCGCTTTTTCTTATCGTACACCGTGGTTTGAAGCCATTGGCAACCAGTTCTATACTGGTGTTGATGGGTTCTCTTTGTTAATGATGCTCATGGCCTCTATTATTGCCCTCTGTGGTGTGCTGGTCAGCTGGACTATTACCGATCGCTGCAAAGAATTCTTCATCCTGCTCTTTATTTTACTAGCCGGCACCTTTGGCTGCTTTATTAGCTTTGATTTACTGACCTTTTTCTTGTTTAACGAAATCACGCTTATTCCAACCTACTTGCTGATCGCTATTTTTGGCAGTGGCAAAAAAGAGTTCGCAGCAATGAAGTTAAACCTCATGCTGTTTGGCGGCTCTGCCCTTATCATCCTCGGCATGGCTGGCACCTACTCTGCCACTGGCAGCTTTGATATGATTGCCATTGCAAACAACCAATCAGAAACGCTTGGCTCCATAGCCATGTGGGCCTTCCCTGCTTTGTTTATGGGTTTTGGCATTTTAGGTAGTGTCTTCCCATTTCATACGTGGTCTCCAGTTGGTCATGCTTCTGCACCAACCGCTATCTCTATGTTCCTTGCTGGTGTGCACATGAAGTTAGGCGGCTACGGCTGTCTTCGTGCTGCTATTTACCTGATGCCTGAAGGGGCTCAGGAATGGATGCCTCTATTTATGGTACTTGCCACTATCAGCGTTGTTTACGGTGCCTTTATTGCCATTCGTCAACGCGATCTGAAATACATCAATGCTTATGCTTCTATTTCACACGTTGGCCTTGTTACTTTTGGCTTTGCAACCCTGACCGCTGTTGGCCTAAAAGGCGGTGTTTTGCAAATGATTAGTCATGGTTTTGTAACCGCTGTTGTTTTTGCGCTGATCGGCTGCATCTATGGCCGCACTCATACCCGCAACATTGATGAAATGGGTGGCTTAATGAAGAAGATTCCATTCCTGAGCGTCTGTTTTGTTCTCGCTGGCTTTGCGGTGGTTGGCATGCCGGGCACCTCAAGTTTTGTTGCCGAATTAACCATTTTTATTGCAGGTTTTAGTGGCTCACTAGATGACACCCTGCGCCTTGTTTGTGGCGCACTATGTATTTCATCCATCGTCATCACTGCTGTCTATGTTTTGCGCACTGTTAACTCTGTCGTTCATGGTCCACTTGTTGATAACGGTCATGAATTTACCGACGCTCGTTTCATTGAAAAGGTTCCGCTTATCATCTTGCTGACCTGCATATTTGCCATGGGGCTGTTTCCTGGTTGGATTATTGAACTTGCTGAACAATCACTCACTCCTGTTGTTACCAATCTGGGACGCTAACTTATGACCCTGCCGACAGCACTTTGGACAGACATCGCTCTTGGAAGCCTTGCTTGTATTATCTTATTAAGCGAATCACTACTTGGCCCACGCCTTCGCAAGGCCATTGTTTTTCATGGTGCGTGGATTGGTTTAGTGCTGATTGGAATACTCACCGTCTGTACCGCTCCTGAATCTGAACAAGCAATTGGCAACTACCTCATCCGCCCGTGGACGATTCCTTTTCGTTTATGTTTTTGTATTGCTGGCGCATTAAGCGTTTTACTCTCCCGCAATTTACTCAGCGGTACCGGCCATACCCACAGACGTGGTTTGCTGGTCTCTGGCGGTGTTCACATTTTCTTAATTATCTGTTCTACGCTTGGGATGTTTGTGGTTACAGGTGCTCAAGACCTGATAACTTTCCTTGTTGGCATTGAGTTGGCCACCATCCCACTGTATGTGCAGGCAGCAATGTTACGCGATGACTTCTCTTCTGAAGCAAGCGCAAAATATCTCATTATTGGATCACTCTCAACTGCTTTTACTGTATTTGGTATCTCCTACCTCTATGGTGCTGGCAACAGCGTTCATTTTGATACTTTAGCACAAACACTTACTGCTGATAAACATTTTGCTTGGGTCGGCGTTATTTTTGTACTTGCTGGCATTGGCTTCAAACTCTCCGCTGCGCCCTTCCACATGTGGGCACCAGACATTTACGATGGTGCGCCACCACCCGTTACGGCCTATATTGCATCATCATCAAAAGCAGCTGGGCTTGCTGGGCTTATCTTGCTTGTGTATGGCCCATTTCAGCAACTCGGTGCAGACTTAGAAAATATTTTCATGTTTCTTGCCATTATCAGCATGACCATTGGTAATCTTGGAGCGTTACGCCAAAAACGATTTAACCGCTTTATGGCTTGGTCATCTGTTGCTCAAATTGGCTTTGTCTTAATGGCCCTCACTGGTGGCGATTTAGCAATACCAAGCATCGCCTTTTATTTGCTGGTCTACATTATTGGTAACTTCATCGCTTTCTTTGTCGTCAACTGCTTAGCCAGCAACCGCCCTGAAACCTTCAGTAATATGCGCGGCCTCAGCAAACAAAGCCCTTTGCTCGCACTCTGCCTGCTCATTTCCATGTTTAGCCTTGCTGGGATTCCACCACTTGGCGGATTTTTTGGTAAATTTGAATTGTTCCTTGCGGCCGCTCAACCAGGCCATGAACATTTTTACTTGATCTTATTTGCAGCAATCAACGCTGTGGTTTCTTTATATTACTATATGATTGTGGTGAAAGACATATATATCACTGAACCGACCCATGCTGACAACAGCACCTGTCCTGCCATTGCAATTTTACCAAGCCAACGTCTGACCTTAGTCGTTTTAGTTATCGCCATTATTGTACTTGGGGTCTGGCCCGCTGCGCATAGCTGGATATTTACACTCGCAGGTTCATAAGTACACCACCGTATAAAACGGAGCCTACTCAAATAACAGACTTCGTTTTATACACCCTTTTTATACAGACTCGTATACCGTATAAGGTTTTTTTGCAAAACATCTGCTTTCACTGGCTTAGCTAAAAAACCATTCATACCTGCTGCCATGCACGCTTGCTCATCTTCTGGTAAGGCATTTGCTGTTAAGGCTATAATTATCACCGTCTTATCCAATTCACGAATACGCCGCGTAGTCTCTAAGCCATCCATCTCTGGCATTTGCATATCCATCAAGATAAGATCATATGGAGTTTCTGCATGCCGCTCCATCGCTTCACATCCATTAACTGCCAAATCTGACTCATATCCCAATTTCTTTAACATCATCATGATAACCTTTTGATTAATAGGGTTATCTTCCGCCACTAATAATCGCAACGACTCACTCAGTAGTATATCGTTACATTCTGTAACTGGTCCATCCGTAAAATCCACAAGGTGCGTGCTATCTGTGATAGCAAGGCATGCCGTTACCATAAAGGTGCTGCCATTCCCAAACTCACTAGTGACTTGTACATCCCCGCCCATTGCCCGTGCAATTTGACGACTAATTGCCAGCCCCAAACCCGTTCCGCCAAAGCGACGAGAAATTGATGAGTCTGCTTGGATAAAAGGAGAGAATAAGCGTTCTTTCACATCTTCTGTAATACCGATTCCTGTATCTCGCACCGAACTCATTAACAAAAAGTCATCGCCTACTTGCTTCCCGCCAAGCGTCCAATGAACAGATCCATGCTTTGTGAATTTAGCAGCATTGCTCAGCAAATTCAAAAAAATCTGACGTAAACGTTTTGCATCAGCACTCAGTACAGAAGGCACACTTGATTCTATCTTCACCTCAAAACGTAAGCCCTTCTTTTGCATACGTTCATCAATAATTCTGTGAATAGAAGACACCCAGTCTGCAACCGCAAACGGTTCTGCATCAAAAGACATTTTCCCAGCTTCCAGTTTGGAGTAATCCAAAAGGTCGTCTATAATCTCAAGCATAATTTCGCCACTATCACGCAGTATATCGAGGTATTCTTGTTGCTCTGTATCCAGATCAGTTTTCTCCATAGTCGAAGCCATGCCGATAACCGCGTTCATCGGCGTTCTAATTTCATGACTCATCATCGCCAGAAAAGTAGACATGGCACGATTACCGGCTTCTGCTTCATCACGAGCCTTAATTAACTCGGTTTCTATTTCCAATTGCTGAACAATATCACGCACCACGGCAACAAAACGAGGAGATAAAACACCATCATCAATATATTGGAGGTGGATTTGTACTGGAACATCATGTCCTTCCCGATGACGATGCTCCGTGCGGAAGCTCAGTAAATCGAGCGTTCCCTGTTTCAATGGTTGAACCATTTCTGAAAATTCATCCCAGTTAAGTTTCGGTTTAATATCTAAGGGTGTCATCTTAAGCAGTTCAGTAATACTATAACCAACTTGTTCACAGGCTCCATTATTCACATAAAAAAAACGAAAATCATCTGGGTCAAAAATAAACACACAATCATGAGTGATATCCAAGGTCAGTTTAAACTCACGCAAAGATGCTTCTGCCATGCGCCGTTGCTGAATTTGTTTGCGCATCCCTAAAATCCAAAGAGTTGCAAGAACCCCCAACACTGTAGCTCCAGAGACAATAACAATGAGCACTCGAATCATTGAACGTAGACTAGATGCATCTTCAATATGTGGAGCAAACCAAGCACTTCGTATTTCTCGACGACGACCATTGGGAATATGCTCTAGAACTTTATTTAAAATACTTACTAACTCTGGCCAATCTTTGCGCACCCCCATACCAAGCGCAAAGGTGTATGGTGTTGCGGCGGCAATATTTAAGTTTGTTAGCCCTTGTTTATCAATCACATGACTAATAGATGGCAATGTACCAAAATAGGCATCTATACGACCAAGAGAAACCTGCTCTAAGCCCTTCTCTGCGCTCGAAAATGGGTGTAAATCTAAATACGAGTGGTCCCGCTTGAGATGCTCGTGAGAAACGTACCCATCAGCCACACCAACACGCATCTGCTCAAGATCTTCTAGGCCATAAATTGATGCGGCATCAGCACGCATAACAACGACCATTGGGAAAGATATATATGGCTTGGTAAAAAGGAGGTAAGATTCTCGCTCTGGAGTGGATGCTGCCATCGGCAATACATCTAAACGCCGTTCCTTAATCGCCGCCACAACATCAACCCATTTTAAATTTGGAACGGGTTCCCAATTTGTTTTTAACCGATTGTTGAGTTCCGCAATGTAATCAGATGCAATTCCACTATATACACCATTCGTATCAAAATACTCTAAAGGCGGCCAATCAGGGTCCACCCCTAAGCGCACCTCTGGATGTTCGTGAAGCCACACTCTTTCTGCTGGACTCAGATAGGACTCAATAGCCTCTTGTTCGACAGCACTAACTATGCAGAGACAACACAACAATAACAAAGAGCGCCAAGCCATCATTACTTACTATCCCATTTCCCTTTTAACAAATTAGCGAGTCTGTAAATATGCGCTCGCTTAGGTGAGTTTCTCTTCGACCTGCTTACATCACTTTTTCTAATGTTTCATTAATGACCGATACTGTAGCAGGTTTTATAATATAAGCGTCACATTGTTTACGAAAAGATTCAAAAATCTCATCATGCTTATCAAGACCAGACACCATTACAATCTTTGCTCCATGGCCTGGCAATATCCCCGCTTCACACTCTATAGCTCGCATGCGATCAAGCACTTCCTGACCATCAATACCGGGCATCATAATATCGAGGAAGACAATAGAGTAGGGGTCATCATCCCGTCGAGCTTTGAGGAACCGCGCTAAGCCTTTTTCACCAGTTTCAGCATGGTCCACCCACGCACGGTTACCAATGATTGCTTCCAGCAAATCCCGACATGCTGCTTCGTTATCTACCAGTAGTATACGCATAGGAAATTATACCTTACAGAGCAAATAACCGCAAGTTGGTCTCCTGAACTTGCGCCGACTAAGCAAACACTAAACTTCCTCGCATGGGACAACAAACAGCAACTCAATTGGCCAGCTCTCTGGTCGATCTCGACAAACGCCTCAATGGTGATGTATCCGCCAAAGGCCTTGACCGCATGCTTTATGCTACCGATGCATCTATGTATCAAGAGTTACCAACGGCCATTGCGCGCCCAAAAGATGCAGAGGACTGTCAAACCTTGGTCAATTGGGCTAGAGATCATAAAATTGGCCTTATTCCACGAGCTGCTGGTACTGGCCTTGCCGGACAGGTTGTTGGCGATGGCATTGTAGTTGATTGTTCCCGTTACATGACTGCCAGCCAAGAACTCAACAAAGCAAATCGCAGCATTACCGTTGAGCCAGGCGTTATTCAAGATGACCTGAACGATGCCATGGCTCCTGCTGGCCTACGTTTTGGTCCAGACACTTCCACCAGCAACCGCTGCATGATTGGCGGTATGATTGGCACCAACGCCTGCGGCGAGCATTCTATCATCCACGGAACAACCCGTGACCATGTTCTAGCTATTGATACCGTACTCAGTGATGGCAGCAGCGTACGTTTTGAAGCACTCAGCACTGACGAGCTCAACGAAAAAAAACAACTAAACACCTTAGAAGGGTCTATTTATGCTGGCCTCTGTAATGTAATAGACACACACAAAGATGCTATCATTGCAGCTTTCCCAAAGCCCAACATTAAACGCCGCACCTCTGGCTATGCACTCGATTACCTTGCAAACAGCCAACCATGGAACCCAGACGGCCCTGCCTTTAATCTTGCTCCCTTCTTATGTGGCAGCGAAGGCACTCTCTGCTTTACCACCGCCGCTGAGTTAAATCTAGTAGACCTACCTCAAGAACGTATTGTGGTCTGCTGTCATTTTCACAGTGTCCTAGAAGCCTGTCGCGCCAATGTTATTGCTGTTGAACAAGGACCATCCGCCGCAGAACTCATAGATGGCACTATCCTTGGCATTACCAAGACAAACCGTGAACAAGAACGTAATCGTTTCTGGCTGGAAGGTGAACCAGAAGCTGTACTCGTTGTTGAATTCTATGGTGATTCTGCTGAGGAAGTCCAAATAAAAGCTGACCAGCTCATTGCCCGCCTCACAGAAGCAAAACTCGGCCACGCTTTTCCAATAGTGAAAGGTGCAGACATCACCAAAGTCTGGGCACTACGTAAAGCAGGACTTGGCTTGTTAATGGGTGTCCCCGGAGACCGCAAGGCTGTCCCTATTATTGAAGATGCCGCGGTAGCTGTAGAAGACTTGCCCGCCTACATTGAAGGCGTTGATGCAATTCTAGAGAAATATTCCTGTGGTTGTGTCTATTATGCGCACGCATCTGTGGGCCTGTTGCATCTACGCCCTGAACTTAACCTTAAAGACGAAACAGACAGAAAAACCTTTGTTGGTATTGCTGAGGATATTTTCGATTTAGTCAAACAATTTGGCGGCTGTATTAGTGGTGAACACGGTGACGGTCGTCTACGTGGACCATTCCTTGAAAAAATGTTTGGCCCAGAGGTCTACCCTCTCTTTAGTCAAATCAAAGATATCTTCGACCCACAGGACATTTTTAACCCACATAAAATCGTACGCGTCAAACCGATTGAAGACAATTGGCGCTATCGTCCAAACCACCCAACACCAGAATTTGAAACCGTTTTTGACTGGTCCAAAGACGAAGGCTTTGTCCGCGCTGTAGAAAAATGTAACGGTGCAGGCGCCTGCCGCAAAACAGCAGGCCGTGGCACCATGTGCCCATCATATCAAGCAAGCCACGAAGAAATTCAATCCACGCGTGGCCGTTCTAATATTTTCCGCCAAGTTCTTGATTCTCCACGTCCAGAGCAAGCGTTTACCAATAGTGATTTGGCAGAAGCACTCGACCTCTGCCTCTCCTGTAAGGGCTGTGCCTCTGAATGCCCTGCCAATGTTGATATGGCCCGCCTCAAGGCAGAATTTTTACAACAAAAATATGATCGCGTTGGCATACCCTTACGTTCACAAATTTTTGCCCACTTTAGTCTGCAAGCTGCCGCTAGCCGGATGATGCCACAATGGGCACAAAAAATATTCCATAAACCTGTTATAAAAAAAATGCTCGGTATCCACCCAGACCGTAGCCTACCACTCTATACCCGCGCTTCTTTTGAACGCTGGTGGAAAAAACACACGACTCCCGCACAAGCTCATAAGAAAGTCGTACTGTATATTGATGAGTTCAGTAGATACCTTGACCCGAATATTGCTATAGACGCTTGCGCTGTCCTAGAAGCTTGCGGCTGCGAAGTCATTCCCGTGTGGGGCATAGACTCCGGTCGTTCCTTTATTTCTAAGGGCCTTGTTCGCAAAGCCAAAGCTGTTATTGAAAAATCTGTTAAAAGATTGGCTCCCTATGCTGCACAAGATATTCCAATTATTGGACTGGAACCATCCGCCTTGCTTGGATTCCGTGATGAAGCGCCAGATTTATTACGCGACAAATTACACAGTGAAGCCCTTATCGTTCAAGACCAAGCCGTACTCTTTGAAGAGTTCATGATTCGCTTGCAAGAAAACAACGAGTTAGAAAAACTCAACTGGTCTGCTCCTGCACAAAAAGTAACCATTCATGAGCATTGCCAACAAAAATCAATTGCTGGTGCGGGTCTCACCAAAAAAGCACTGAGCTGTATTCCTGGCTGGGAAAACTTGAACCTGCTTGATACCGGTTGTTGCGGTATGGCGGGTAGCTTTGGTTATGAGTCCGAACATTATGAACTCAGTCAACAGATTGGCGAAATGGTCTTGCTGCCTGCGGCTCGTGCTGCTGACGCTGAAACCATCCTTTGTGCTCCTGGCACAAGTTGTCGTCACCAGATCAAAGACGGTGCCTCAGTACCGTCACTCCATCCAGCACAAATCATGGCACAAGCTTTGAATACGGGTCATTCAGAATCAAAATAAGAAAACACTTTAATTTCCTTCTGAAACACATTCGCATGCAACAGTGCATGAAGTCTTGGTTTGCATTTCTCTACCACACGGCAGGCTCTCAGTATTCATGATAACAGAGCCTGCCCAAGACAACAACAAACACACCCTCAGCCAAAGCGGCAAGCGATGGGTTCTGGGTGATGTTTTTCGGCAGACATTAAGCACACCAGTTGTTCAGGCTGCTAGTGGCAGTGGATTACTGCTCTTGCTTGCCATTCAACATTTTCATTTATCCGCGTTTGAAAAAAGTCTACACGCCATTGCCTTCCCGATTGGCATGTTACTCGCCCCAGTACTGGTTGGGCTTGCTGGCAGTAAACAGTGGGCTGGACAGAAAGTTATGGCACTGTCTTCAGTCATCACTGCAGTCGCCCTGCTCTCGAACTGTTTTTGGGAGAATAGTACATGGTACCTCTATAGCATTCTGTGTGGCATTATCTCGCTTGGTACTTTCTACCCTTTTGTCACCAACGGTTGGCAAAGCCATGTACACGCATCTGTGCGCGGAAAATGGTTCTCTATTACACGTTCTATCGGCTCATTAAGTACGATCGGTATTACCGCACTGATCGCGTGGTTTTTAGGAGATTCGACTGACGGCTACCAAATTGTTTTATTTTTACTTGCGGGCTTGCTTTGTATCTGTGCTGCGATTCTTTGGCGACAACCGCATCTCACCGTTTCTTCTAATGGCAACAATATTCTTCGACAAATATCGCTGTTATGGCGTTACCCTATTTTTGGTTATATTAGTTTTAGTTGGTACTTATTAGGACTTTCCAATCTCTCTACCATTCCGCTCAGAAACGAATATCTGGCAGGCAGTGCACACGGTCTTGAATATGCTCCCAATCTTATTTTAGTTATTCTCGTTATTATTCCCACGGTGTTTGAATTACTGAGTGCCTTGGTCTGGGGGCGGCTCTTTGACCGCATGAACTTCATTATTTTGCGGCAATCTATCAATGTCTTTTTTGCTCTCAGTATTGGCCTATTTTTCTTACCGAGTATTGAAATGCAAATACTCGGGTCTGTTCTTTTTGGTTGTGCCCGTGGTGGTGGTAGCGTTGCCTGGAGTCTGTGGGTGACCAAATTTGCGCCTCCAAACCGGACCGCAGATTATATGGCAGTACATACTTTCCTGACCGGTACGCGCGGCATCATCGGGCCACTTATCGCTTTTCAGATGATCGAAATATTCAGCATGCAAGCCGTCACCCTCTCTTGTGTTGGTCTCACTGTCTTCGCAACCCTGCTGCTTATACCAATCATAAAAGTCGGTAAAAACCTACCTGCTTCGTAACATGCATACGACCGGTCTCGTCAAAAGACATATTCCTGCTTTCGTTTCTAAAGTTCATTCCTACCCTCCTGCCCAGTTATGAGCAGCACCTCCCTATCATCCCTCTACGCCGACGATCATCGGACACGTGCGCTCTGCCAAGCATGGGACGCTCAGCAAGACTGCGTACTGGGAGCCTGTCATGGGGCTTTCCATTCTGTATTGCTGGCACACTTGTATACGCACTGCACGGAAACAACGACCAGTACCATTCCATTAATTGCAAGTCATGAGCCTGATGTCATTGCTGATGATCTTGAAGCGCTTGGTATTCCTGTTGCTATTTTACCGGAATTGGATGCGCATGATGACGATTCAGAGACTGACATTGTTCTGGTTGGTCGCCGCCTAGCTGCAATGGAACTATGTGCTAATGGCGCAATTATTATTGCGACCCCAGCAAGTTTAGACCAACCCGTTCCCGCTCTTACTGATGTTGCCAAAGCAAGTATTCAGGTATCGGTTGGTGACACCCGCGATATTCTTGAACTTGCCGATGCCTTAGTAGACGAAGGTTATGTTAATGCCACGGTTGCAGAAAAGCCGGGGCAAATTGCGGTACGCGGTGGATTACTTGATGTTTTCCCATGGATTGGCCAACATCCAATCCGTATTGAATTTTTTGATGATGAAATTGATCTCATTCGCCGTTATGACCCATTCACGCAAGAAAGTATTGCCCGTATTCAAACGGCCCAATTAACATCACAAGGCGGTATTGCTGCAACCTCCAGTATTTGGAAACAATTGCCAGAAGCGCCGCTGATCACCCTTAGTGATATCCCGCTCAACCGCAATCTGCGCAAAAAACATAATCGTTGTGAAATTCGCCTCGCACGACAATTGGAAGGTGACGCCATTGATGGCGCAACCGTTGCTGCAACACGTTTCCAAGGCGATGCTTTAAAAGGATTTGCTGAAATCCGTGAAGCTGCCCGTGACCACAGCATTTACATTCTCGCACGTAATGATGAAGCACGCAGTAATCTCACCGAACAAACCGACCTCTTTGACTTTCCTGTTCAGATTATCACCGGACGACTGAGCGCTGGTTTCCGAGATATGGAAACGGCACAGGTCATCGTCCACGATTATGAACTCACTCATCGCAAACCAAACAAACGCCGCCTCACCAAAATTGCTGGCGGCACGCCACTCTCCAGTTTAACTGATCTCAAGCATAATGATTTTGTCGTACACCTTAAACATGGTATCGCAAAATTCTGTGGTATGGCCACACTGGAAAAACGGGGGTATTTGGAAGACCACCTCTTACTCGAATTTGCCAACGACACAAAACTCTACATCCCTGTTGCTGCAATTGACCTTATCCAAAAATATATTGGTGCTGGCGATAGTGCTCCGCAGCTTTCAAAAATAGGTGGCGTTGCTTGGGCTCGGAAAAAAGCGAAAGCAGAAAAAGCGGTTGAAGATATGACTGCAGAGCTATTGCTTGCTCATGCCCAACGTGTTGCCAACGGTGGCATTGTTTTTGATGTTGCCAACAATGATTACCATCACTTTGAAGCACTCTTCCCCTACGAAGAAACAGAAGACCAACTTTCGTCCATGCGGGATATTCGCAATGACATGGAAAGCCCTCTGGCTATGGACCGCCTACTCTGCGGTGATGTGGGTTTTGGCAAAACTGAAGTAGCCATGCGCGCGGCCTGCAAAGCAGCGCTAAGTGGCTACCAAGTAGCGGTTCTTGCCCCAACAACGCTTTTATCTGAACAACATTATCAAAGTTTTCTGAACCGTTTTAAACATATAGAATCTATTACCGTTTCTTGTATCAACCGCTTCCGTAAACCAGCGCATCGTAAAGAAATCATGCGAGACACCGCCCACGGCGACATTGATATTTTAATCGGCACCCATGCCTTGTTGTCTGCACAATTGAAATTTGATAATCTTGGCTTGCTGATTATTGATGAAGAACAACGTTTTGGCGTAAAACAAAAAGAACACCTTAAAAACTTACAGACTGGGGTTGATGTCTTGACTCTTTCTGCCACACCAATTCCACGCACCTTGCATAGCAGCATGCTCGGCATTCGTAATATTAGCGTTATTGCAGAAGCTCCTGCTGAACGCCTAGCGGTACAAACTCGCGTTTCTCCGTGGGATAATGCGATGATTAAAACAGCGGTACAAAAAGAGCTAGATCGTGGCGGCCAAGTTTTTTTTGTTCATAATCGGGTGCAAGATATCGACCGAATTTCTTTCAAGCTTTCTCGCTTACTTCCAGACATGCGAATTGCGGTGATTCATGGACAAATGAACGAAGCCGATTCTTACAGTATTATGAGTGCCTATAAACGCGGAGAAATCGACTGCTTATTGGCAACTTCTATTATTGAATCTGGCATTGATATACCCAACGCCAATACCATTTTCATCAATAATGCCCATTGCTTTGGCCTATCAGAATTGCATCAATTACGTGGTCGCATTGGTCGTTTCACCAGACAAGCGCATGCCTACTTCTTGACCCCAGTCACCAAACAGCTCAGCCCGAAAGCTCGTGAACGTTTATCCGCAATTCAGGAGTACGCTGAACTAGGTTCTGGTTTTAAACTCGCTATGCGTGATATGGAAATACGTGGAGCTGGTAATGTTCTTGGCCCTGAGCAAAGTGGTCACATTGCTGCCATTGGTTATGAGCTGTATTGCAAACTTTTAAATGAAGCCGTGATAAGAGCTGGCGGTGAAGGCGCAGATACCCATGTATCTCCACGCGGAGATGCGACGATCTCCTTCCCAATTGACGCTTATATTGGCGATGATTACCTCGACGCGCCAACGCTGAAATTTGAGCTGCACAAACATATAGATAATTGCCGCCGTATCACCGACCTACAAGCGGTTGTACAACAAACAAAAGATCGTTACGGGCCATTTACCCAGAGTGTCCGTCGTCTTTTCTTACTCAAAGCCGTCCGCCTTGCCTGCGCAAGTCATGGCATACGCCGCATAGAATTTCATAACCGTCAATGCCATTTATTTATTGGCGATACCTTGCCAGAGCTTGATGTGAGTAACAATCGTGATATTGTCCATATTCAACCGGAAGAGAATAAAGTCATCCTCTTCCTGAAAACAATTTGTGAGGCAGATGACCGCCTCGATTTCTGCTGTCGATTATTTGAAGTCAACACTGCCGTACTACAATAGTAAACAACAGATGTAATTAAAACTGTTTAAGCAATATGCATGTGATTAACACAATAACGTTCGAGTAATTCTTTTCGTGGTTTGACAGCTATGCCATAGCCATCGACGGCACTGATCGTACCGCCGAGTTCTGGTTCTATAGGATGTGTCCCAAGGTCTTCGCCATATATTTGTGCAGTTGAAAGAATATCTGCGGGATACAACATGTTGGGCAAGGTTTGTAGGGCAAGTGCAAAGGATTGACCAATAGCACTTTCAAACATACCGCCAACCCAACAGCCAACACCCTGTTGATGCGCTAAGTTATGAATAGCGATCGCATTGGTAAGCCCACCAACACGCCCGGGTTTTATATTGATCCATTTGCAGGCCCCAAGCGCTAAAGCCTTACGTGCTTTATCTACACTGGTAATACTTTCATCCAAACAAAGAGGTGTCTGTAATTCTTGTTGTAACGTTGCATGGTCTATTAAATCATCGTACGCTAACGGCTGTTCAAGCATAACCAAACCTTCTCTATCCAGTTCATGAAACAAAGCTCGATCTGCTAAAGTATACCCACTATTACAATCAATATGTATTGGTAACTGTGGATGGCGCTGACGCACTGCCCGCACTACATCAACAT
The DNA here is from genome assembly GCA_016745075.1 of Planctomycetota bacterium. Taxonomy (GTDB): domain Bacteria; phylum Planctomycetota; class UBA11346; order UBA11346; family UBA11346; genus JADGDD01. The sequence goes on from JADGDD010000008.1 coordinate 87,009, forward strand.
CCCAACCTGGTTTACATTTTAATTTCACCCGCGTATAGCCATGCGTTACTGCACGATCCACTTCAACCAGCAATTCCTCTATACTCTCTTTCACTCCAAAATCTGCACCGACTGTAACTTCTGGTCCTTCGCCGCCAATCAATTTCCAGAGTGGTTTTTTCTGCTTCTGAGCATGCAAATCCCACCACGCATGATCGAGAACTGCTTTCGCAAACTGATTCCCTTTTACTTTTTTCATCAGTGCCTGAAGTTCTGTACCACTACTAATATTTTTTTGTAGAAGAGTTGAAACCAATTCTTGAGTAATAATACAAAATTGAGTAGCCGCACTTTCAGGAGAGTAATGTGGATGCCGTCCCGACGATGCTTCTCCCCATCCACATAGGCCTTGTGCTTGAAAGCGAGCAAGAACCGTCCCACGTACTGTATGAGTTGTACTCGCTGTACGAAAAGGTTCACGCAATGGTATTTCTAGGTGATAAATATCTATATTCTCAATGATCATCATTTGCTCCAGACTCATATTTCAGGACAACACTTTCCGCATAGTGAGCAAAGGTTTTCGCATGATACTTATCGTAATTATCCCAATCACTCAAAGTCTGCACGTCTTCTACTTTATCAATAAACATCACACCATTGAGATGATCATATTCATGCTGAATGGTAGCTGCGCTCAAACCACGATATTCTTGCTCGTATATCTGTCCATAACGGTCCCAACCTTTTAGACGCACACCCAAATACCGTTGAACTTTTCCACGCATGTTAGGGACAGATAAACAACCCTCATATACAAAATGCGTACCAAGCGACTTCTCGTAATAGATTTCTGGATTCACCACCACCGTTAATGGTATTGGGGGTTTATAGGGATAACGTGGGTTCTGATTGACCTCTACAACAAAAATACGCCATGGTTCACCAACTTGTGGCGCAGCAATACCAGCACCGTGCGCTGATCGCATCGTTGCTATCAACGCATCAATCAAATCTTGTATTGCGGAACTACGCAACTGCTCTCTTGTCAATTCTAAGGTTTTTTGCCGTAAGCGTGGATCGCCTATGGTACATATTTCCATAACTATGTCCTTTCGTGAACGATAACTCCTTTCATTTTAGCAATCTGCCTGATGTATTGATAATAATAAATAATCATATATACATTAGTTATTATGATAGAAGAACATTTTGATCGATTACGTATCCTTACGGCAATCATTCACTACGGCACCATGAGTAAAGCTGCCCATGCCTTAGACCTGACCCAATCTGGCGTCAGTCAACACATGACCAAACTCGAACGGACTTTGGGCCGCACTCTGTTAGTGCGCCGAGGGCGACAAGTTTTACCAACCCCTGATGCACATCTGCTCTGTGACCATACACGTACTTGTCTAGCCGAGCTGGAACAGGCCGAACGTTTACTCCAACAGCGTGACCAGAAAGATACCGAACGCATCCGAATTACGACAAGTGGCCTCATTGCTTGTGAAGTGTTACCACATGCACTGAAACAATTTATGTATCGCCACCCTACCGTGGAACCAATTATCACCGCACATGATGATCCTTTAGCTATTGAAGCAGCCGTTCGCTCTGAGCAAGCAGACCTTGGTCTGACTGTTGGTCCAATAGCTGACACCACACTAGAACAACATATGATTCGCAATTTTAATCATGTTGTTATTTGTGGGCCAAATCATGAGTGGGCACAACGTAATTATATAACTCTGAACACATTGAATGAAAAAGAGCTCCTCGTTTTACCAACAACAACACGTTCCCGTCAATATATTGATTCCATATTAAGAAAAGCTGGGGTCCATTGTCCACCTCGTATGGAACTCGCAAGCACAGCTGCCATACGAGAGATGGTCAAACTTGGTCTTGGCATTGCTATTGTACCTCGCTTTGCCGTAACGGCAGATTGCAAAGCTGGACTATTACACGCTATCACTCTACGCAGCACCCACATCCAGCAGGACCTTATCGCGCTCCATTTGCCCGGTCGCTGTACAGACACTGCCAATTCGTTGATTCAAGCAATGACAGCTACCGTTGAAAAGTGAACATAAACACCACCTATATGGACACAAAAGGCCTATATATTGACATATTGTCTACTTCTGTAAGATAGAAAGGTATGTCAGATACCGCTATCCTTCAACATTATATTTCCGTCGCCGAATTACTGGGAGAAATGTTTGCACCCGATTTAGAGGTCATTGTTCATGATTTGCGCAAACCTAATGCTTCTATTATTGCGATTGTGAATGGCCATATTACTAGCCGAAGCGTTGGTGACGGTACATCTGACCTTGGCCACAAACGTCTACGCGGAGAGTTACCGGAACGAATAGTCAACTATCATAACGAAACCGCTCAAGGACACGCTCTTCGTTCTTCGACACTGACTATTCGTAATAGTCGCAAGGCCATTATTGGCTGTTTTGCTTTAAATTATGATATTAGTCAATTTGAGGACATTCAGCGACTGATGCAGCGACTAAGTAAACGTGATCATGTACCATATATTTCTGAGCGAGAAGAATTTCACCTTTCTAATCCACTGGCCCATGTCAAAGAAGTCATTGCCCGTACTTTACACCAACGTGGGTGGGAACACATAAAACTCTCCCGTAAACAAAAAGCTGAAGTTATTACAACTTTAGATGCTGCTGGTTGTTTTCAAATTCAGACGGCTGTTCCTTTTGTTGCTAGCGAACTTCAGTGCTCACGCACCACCATTTATAAATATATTCAGAAATAAAAGAGTCGATTATGACATCCATTGCTTTACTCATTGAGGGCTTTCCTGACAAAAGCGCTGCCAAAACAGCGATAAGCCTTATTCGTTACCGATCAGCAGACGTTGTTGCTCTTATTGATTCCACCCGTGCCGGATTGCATGCCAATGAAGTGCTTGGTGTTGGTGGAAATGTACCCATCTATGCAAGTCTCGACGATACACCTGTTGCGGACACACTCATGCTTGGCACTGCTCCTTCAGGTGGGCGTTTACCTGCAAACTGGCGTACCTGCATCTGTGCTGCTTTACGGCGTGGGATGACTGTTATTTCAGGGCTACACGACCGTCTCGCAGATGATCCAGAGTTTTCTCAACTAGCACAACAGCACCAAGCAGAAATACACGACATTCGTCATAGCAAATGCACCCACCTTGCCACTCGAAAAGGGCTACGTCCAGAATGCCTCCGCATCCATGCGGTTGGGCATGATTGCAATGTTGGTAAAATGGTAGCAATGTTAGAAATTGAAGCTGTCCTTAAACAGCGACAGCGTGATGCACAGTTTGTCGCTACTGGCCAGACAGGCATTATGATTACTGGTAGCGGTATTGCTGTTGATTGTGTTGTTGCTGATTTTGTAAATGGCGCTGCTGAACAATTAGTACTCGATCATCAAGAACATGAAATTTTATTAATTGAAGGACAAGGAAGCATTCTTTCACCCATGTATTCCGCCGTTACCTGTGGCCTACTCCATGGCTGTGTTCCACATGGACTTATTCTCTGTTATCAAGTTGGTCGCACAAAATTTCGCCATACTCATACCCCGATACCGCCATTGCGTGTTTTTTACGATCTTTATGAAAGCATAACCTCTTCTCTCTCACCATGTAAAATCATTGGTATTGCGGTAAATGGTAGAGATTGCAGTACCCAAGAAGGTGCTGCCATTTGCAGTGCTTTGACTCATGAATTTCAAGTACCTGCGGTAGATGTTTATAGGGATGGTGCAGAGAAACTTGCAGATGCGGTTGAACAATTAGAAAACGAATATTTCTCAATGGATAAAAATGTATGCTAACCCTTCATCTACACCCCACAACGCTGCTCTTTCGATCGACGTTTCGTATATCGCGAGAAGCAAAGGACAGTAGCCAGTCGCTCATTGTGACCATCAGTGATGGGACGTTTACCGGTTATGGTGAAGCGAGTTCTCATACTTATTATCAGAAAAACATGACTGACATGCATCAGCACCTCATGAATTGTACAGATTTTTTATCTGAGATTACCGACTTTCATCCAGAAGAACTGTGGCCACAGCTACGCGAACGAGTCCAACATGATATGTTTGCACTTTGTGCTCTGGATAATGCACTCTGGGATTTATGGGGACAACGACAGGGGAAGCCACTCTATCAATGTTGGGGACTTTCTACGAACAACACAGTTCCTTCTGACGTGACCATTAGTATTGGCCCAATTGCAGAAGTCCTTGCACGACTTGACGATTATCCAGATTGGCCAATCTATAAAATCAAACTCGGAACGGCTGAGGATATACCGATTATGGAAACCTTGCGCACCCATACCACTGCAACCCTGCGCATTGATGCTAATTGTGCTTGGAGCACCGAAACCAGTATCGCTCATGCAGAAAAACTCGCGGCACTTGATGTCGAGTTTATTGAACAACCATTACACGCAGAGAACTGGGATGGCATGAAACAATTACGCACCAATTCACCATTGCCCTTAATAGCAGATGAAAGTTGTGTTATCGAAACAGATGTAGACCGTTGTGTTGACACTTTTCATGGCATTAATATTAAACTATTAAAATGTGGCGGCCTTACTCCAGCTCGACGGATGATTACTCGTGCGCGGGAGCTTGGTCTTTCCGTTATGATGGGTTGTATGTCTGAGAGCAGTATTGGCATGAGCGCTATTGCCCAACTACTCCCCTTACTTGATGCAGTAGATATGGATGGTGCCGTTCTTATTCGTAATGATCCAGCTCAAGGTGCACACCTTGTGAAAGGAGCTTGTGTGTATCCTAGAGAGAACGGACTTGGAATACGACTTAGGGTTAAGTAAAAGACACAAAAGGGTACTTTTTATAATACATTTTTTACTTCAGAAATAAATGATACGCTTCATTGTTATCTTCTTGATAATAATGATAGCCAACATTATCAAGGAAGGCTTTAACTTCTCCCTCTTCACCTGCTGGAACCAGTAAACCCATAAAAACACGACCAAACGCCGCACCGTGGTTACGATAATGAAAAAGCGTGATGCTCCAATTATGTTTCATCGCTGTTAAGAAATCCATAAGCGCGGCCGGCCGTTCTGGAAACTCAAAACGGAACAACATTTCTGCCCCTGGCAATTGTGTACTGCCACCGACCATATGCCGAATATGTAATTTAGCTAATTCATTATCAGTTAAATCACTCACGGTATAACCGTTATTGGATAAATTTTTCAGCAGCGATTGTTTTTCTGAACGTGGACACTGAATACCAACGAAAATATGTGCTTCATCTTCACCGGCATAGCGATAATTAAATTCAGTTACATTTCTTGAGCCAATACATTGGCAGAAGGAACGAAAGGCACCCGGCTGCTCTGGAATAATAACAGCCAAAACAATTTCTTTTTGCTCACCTATTTCTGCACGTTCGCTGATATGGCGGAGTCGATCAAAGTTAGTATTTGCTCCGCTCTCAATGCAGATCAGCGTTTGGCTTTCAACGGTTTCTTGTTCGGCATATTTTTTTAATCCGGCTAAAGAAAGTGCACCTGCTGGTTCTGCTATAGATCGTGTGTCATCAAAAATATCTTTTACAGCAGCACAGATTTCATCTGTAGAAACAGTAATCACCTCATCAATAGTTTGCTGACAAACTGAAAATGTTTCATCACCAATACGCGCAACCGCTACGCCATCAGCAAATATGCCAACTTCTGGTAAAGTAACAGGGGCTCCTGCTGCCATCGCTGCTGCTAAACAAGCCGAATCTTCTGCTTCTACACCAATAACACGAATATCTGGACGGACGTACTTGCAATAAGCACTTATGCCTGCTGCCAATCCACCACCACCAACTGGCACAAAAATAACATCAATATCTTGCGGATACTGATGAAGAATTTCCATACCAATGGTGCCTTGCCCTGCAATGACATCTGGGTCATCAAAAGGATGAATGAAACAACTACCGTCTTGTTCTTCCAATGCACGAGCATGAGTACAAGCCGCATCAAAAGTATCTCCGTGCAAGACCACCTGGGCACCACGTGCACGAACACTTTCCACTTTAATATCTGGCGTTGTTCGTGGCATAACAATGCAGGCATCAATACCGAGACTTGCCGCTGCTAAGGCAACTCCTTGCGCATGGTTACCAGCTGAGGCTGCCACAACACCACACGCTTTCTCTTCATCTGTTAAGCGAACCATACGGTTATAAGCGCCACGTATTTTGAATGAAAAAACAGATTGTTGATCTTCTCGTTTAATTAACACGTTATGATCAAGACGTTCACTCATCCGACGCATCATATCTAAACTAGTTTCTGATACCACATCATAAACACGTGCCTGCAATATTCTTTTAACATAGCTATCGATCATCAGTCTGCATCTTCTTCTTCACCAACAGTTACCCGTAAAACTTCATCAATGGTTGTAACCCCTCGCATTGCGTTCATTAAACCAGCACGACGCAGGGTAACCATACCGTGTTCAACTGCCATATCACGAATTTCCACATTTGAGCCACCTGCTAAAATAACTTTTTTAACAGGCTTATTCACTTCCAAACATTCCACCATCGCAAAACGGCCTTTATAGCCTTTACTGCACAATGAACAGCCAACGGCTTTATAGACATCCATCGTTTCGATTTCTTCTTCCGTATAGCCAATTTTCAAGAGATTTTCTGCTTCTGGCCACTCTGCTCTATCCATTTTCACCTTACAAGCTTTACACAAACGACGACCAAGGCGCTGAGCAGATACGGCCAAAACCGAGGACGCCACCATCAAAGGCTCCACACCCATATCAACAATACGGTTAATAGTTGAAGGCGCATCATTGGTATGCAGTGTTGATAACACTAAGTGACCTGTAAGTGCGGCCTTCACTGCAATTTCAATGGTTTCTTGGTCACGAATTTCCCCAATCATAATCGTATCTGGGTCTTGTCGTAAGAGTGCGCGAAGAGCACTCGCAAAAGTGAGTCCACGCTTCGGATTAACGTGACACTGATTTAGCCCTTCAATTTCGTATTCCACCGGATCTTCTACCGTATTAACATTATCTTCAATTGTCATCACTGCCTGTACAGCGCTATAGAGAGTTGTTGATTTACCAGAACCTGTTGGCCCTGTTACCAAAAACATACCGTATGGTGCGCCAATTGAGCGTTGGATAATATCGAGTACCGCTGGTTCAAATTGGAGACTTTCAAGTGAACCAGCCAAGTTACCTTTATCCAAAATACGCATACACATTTTCTCTCCGTGCACGAGCGGAAGTGAGCTGAGACGGAAGTCAATTGTATTACCTGCCACCTTTACTTGAAAACGTCCATCCTGTGGTTTGCCACGTTCAGCGATATTCATAGTGTCTGTCATAATTTTCAAACGAGAGACTAAACCTTTTTCGAGCTTTTTAGGTGGATTCAATACTTCATGCAATACACCGTCAATACGCAAGCGGACACGAACACGTTTTTCAAAGGGTTCTATATGAATATCTGATGCACCTTTTTGAATAGCTTCAAGAATAATACGGTTCGCTAATTTCACGACTGGAGAACCTTCACCAGTTTCTTCCAGCAGGTCGCCTTCTGCCTCTTCTTCACCATCTGCTTTCTCAGTGATCATCAACTCATCGTCATCACCATCACCAAGATCATCGATAAAGTTCTGCATCGCCTTTTCTTTGGCGTTATACACTTCTTCAATTTTATTCTGAATAGCCCGCTCTGAAGAAATGACAGGCAAGATATTTTTTCCCGTAGCAAGCTTAATGTCGTCTAAAGTAACCACATCATAAGGATTTGCGACAGCGAGGGTAAGATGGTTCCCAATAATACTTACTGGTAAAATATTAAATCGCTTAGCATCATCTTCTAAAATAGGCTGATCACCTTTATTGAGATCACTAAGCTCATCCATATCGATATCAACCAAGCCCAAATTAATTGGTGGCATACCACAATCTTCACTCACTAAGCCAAGCAAAGTGAGTTCTTCTATATATTCCTCTTGTACCGCTAATTGTGCAACCGACATTTTTTCCTGATTGGATTGATCACCCAAACGTAATAAATCCTCACTGCTCACCAGTTCGTGTCGTTTAAGTAAGTTTGTTACTTTACGGTTAAAGCCATTTAAGTTTGCCATACCCAACCTCTTTTCTTATGAAACATTTTGACGGTCCACTATACTGAAGCTCTATTCATCATCATCAAAACGATTCAGGACTTCCTTAATAGCACTCATTTTAGTGATGTATAATTCTATCGTACATCCCGTTTCATCTTCCATATTACTCAGCAGTTCTTCTGATAAGAGACCTGCAATGGCCACAACCAATACTGATCCAATCATATCAATTGGGACATATTGGAAACGACGCATCATAGCAGGGTCAAAGATTTCCAACAAATCATCACTGATTTGATATTTTCTTGGATCCACATACGGTATACCAAATTGTTCAATCAATACCGAAACCATTTTTTCTTCAGTCAAAAGGCCTTGTTCTACAAGTGCTTCACCAAACAAAATGCCTTGCTGGTGCTGCTGACGCAAGGCATCATTCACCTGTTCTTCAGTGATGACACCTTTATCAACGAGAATTTCTCCAAGACGTTTCTTGGTTAATCTATTCAGTGATGCCATTTAGCTCACCTCCCGCTGTGCTGTTCGCTTCAGATCTTCTGGGTCTTGCGTTCGAGACAGTGCATCATCCCAAGAAATAAGGTTCTTCTTATACAGTTCAAATAAACTTTGATTCATAGTGCACATACCATATTTACCACCAGTTTGAATATGTGATAAAATCTGATGACATTTATCTTCTCGAATCAATGAGCGAATCGCCGAGTTTGGTAACATAACTTCTGCACACAAAACACGTCCACGGCTATTCATTTGCGGCAAGAGCTGTTGACAGAAAACACCTTCTAACACAAATGACAATTGGGTACGAATTTGATTTTGTTGATATGCAGGAAAAACATCTACAATACGGTTAATGGTCTGCACACAGTCAGAGGTATGCAAGGTTGCAAAAGTTAAGTGGCCTGTTTCTGCCAAGGTAAGACCCGCTTCAATCGTCTCCTTGTCACGCATTTCACCAATTAGCACAACGTCTGGGTCTTGTCGTAAGACCCGACGAAGAGCCTGATTAAATCCCTGAGTATCTGCACCTACTTCTCGCTGATTGACCAAGCATGATTTATTGCGGTGAACAAATTCAATAGGATCCTCTATAGTCATAATATGCTCTTGCCGCGTCATATTAATATAGTCAATCATAGAGGCTAAAGTCGTACTCTTACCAGAACCAGTTGCTCCAGTTACTAAGATAAGTCCTTTATGCAAAGAACACATTTTTTCACAAACATTTTTATCCACACCTAATTGATCGAAATTAAAGATTTCATAGGGAATAATCCGTAAGACTGCACCAATAGCGCCACGTTGGTAAAAAACGTTTACTCGAAAGCGGCCAACTCCAGCAAGCCCGAAACTCATATCTAGTTCTTGTTCTTGTTCAAAACGCGCAATTTGGATACTGTCCAGAACTGAATAAATAAGTTTTTGTGTATGCTCTGGCCCCAATAATTCCATATTGGCAACTTCTTGTAAACGTCCGTCAATACGAATACGCGGAGCAGAACCTGCGGCAATATGCAAATCACTGCCACCCCGTTCGACCATTGTTCTTAAGAGCTCTTCTAAAGTAACCATGAGCTTACTCCTTATCTGTCGAATCTAAAATGAATGTTGGCAGTACCCATACACCAGCTTGTGCCGCTGCTTTCAATAAACGCATACGAGCAGCCACGTCACACCCACGGTCTGTTTCTGCGGATACACGTACACCAACCGCATATAATTGACCATGCTCTACTTTATAAGATGCGGCAAGGCTTTCGATTAAAGCGGCATCATCAACCACTGTATCGCCTTGTTTCAAAACACCCTGTGTATCCATATCAAAAACAAGCGGCAATGTTGTTTTACGAACAATAATATGAACTGGGGTTTTCTTTAAAAGTCCAAGCGATGAATTCACTTCAAATAAATCATCACGCCAAGATAATGGTAAAACACTCGCAAATAAACAATCTTCTTCATTGTAATTCACAAAAACAGATTTGGTTTGATCGAGCATAAAACGCTCAACGGGAACAGCCTTCCCGTCCGTTGATCCAACGTATAATGTCGAAAAACGGCTTCCCGTATACACAAATGGCAATGGCGGCATCGGCTTATCAATAAGCCGATCACGAACAAAGGTACTCATGTCGGCTTCAAGCCAATCTCCGGGTCTCAATAAGCGATCTGGCTGCCAACGTATATGAACTCGAACTGGCGTACCACGTGGCGGTAATCCCACGCCCTCTGGTGCACCAACACCATCCGGTAACTGTAAACCTGCTATACATGCTGCTTTAACCAGCTCACCATTACCAGTGGTAAGCACAATCATGCTTTCATGATTCTTGCCGCCTTTTAAGCAAGCTACAACTTCCAAACCATCTGTTGGCCCAGCGGCAAATTCTATTGCACCGTCTAACGCAACAAATTCTCCCACCTTCATGACTACACCCGGAACAAATTCTTGTGCTCCTTGCAGTAATTCTTTTTGCGCTGCTCCTGACAGTGCTTGTGGTTGTACTGTAACAGGATCTGGCAATGCAATAAAGGCGTTTTTTAGCTCTTCGGCATTAATGAGTGGTTCTGTGTCTCTCTTATCCTGCTCTATATTCGTTTCTGCCACTTGTACCGTTTCAGGCTGTACTACCTCTTGGGAAATATCTTCACTTCGTACATGACAACTCGTACCAAGAGCCAAAAATACGACACACATAATGCGACCGATATTGTTCTGCATTTTGTACCTCCCTTCAATCTCTGTTAAACATGTATTCCGCACCTAGGCGAAAACACACATCACTCATCATGTTTTTTCAATCCGATAGGGTCTGCTGCTATTTCGGGATTCCTATGCCATTCTGGGTCTGGACGAACAGGATGACCCAAAGATGCAGCATGGTCCAAAATAGCCTGCGCAAGTACCTTACGGCCTGCCGAACCTTGACGAATAACATCAGCAACTGGTAATTTAATTGCTTCTGCAACTCTTTCTATTTCAAGATTAGCTTCTTCTGTGGACAAGCCCATCGTATTCAGGCTAATACCAACTACCTTACCTGGATGCAACGGTGCCAATATATTTTCATATAATTCTTTATAAGCATTCAACGACGGAATAGCGACATCACTATTACGATGAATATCGCGGCCTGTTCGGTGACATAAAATCATGGCATCAGGACAACTCCCATGCAATAAGCTCATACTCACACCAGAGAATGGTGGAGACAAAAGAGCACCTTGCCCTTCGATGAGCAACATGTCCATGTATTCTGATTCATCTAAAATAAGTTCTTCGACCGCACCGCTAGCAAAGTCTGAAATCACACGGTCTATACAAACGCCACGACCTTTAATTAATTTACCGTTTTGACCAGTCGCAACAAAACGTGCGCGGACATGTAATTTATTCCGTAGAAATAATTCGAGACTTAAAGCCGTCGTCATTTTTCCTAGGTTACAATCTGTTCCAACGGTTAAAACACGAAAAGCATTCGACTCACGTGCTTTGCCTGATGCAATCCGGCTATAGTCATCACCAAGGCCTTTACGTAAATCAATAAGTTCTACCGCATGACGACAAGCAAGACTCGCAATATTGGGGTCAGTGCTGAGCCCTTCATGTAAACCCGAAATCACTCCAAGCCGTGCACGAATAGCTAAATACACTTGTTCACGAATGCTGGGTGGTAAATACCCTCCCGGTGTAGAGATGCCAATAACCAAGAAGTCTGGTTCCATAGACAGCGCTTCATCCACAGACCCAACAACGGGAATACCATGACCAACGCCAACCAGTTCTGACAAGTCAGCATTTTCATGATCCGGCTGAATAACACAAACAATGTCCTCTGGACAATAACGCAAAAGACCCATAGCGGACTTATGACGAAAAATTTCAATCGTGCCATCAATCAGCAATGCAAGACGGCGCTGCTTACGTTTCTGAAGGACCAAGCGGTCAGACTGTGCGGATGAATGTACCATGCTGCGAGTATGCGCTTAAGAGCTGCTGTGGCAAGAACTTCGCCAAGCTGAACCACACGGTAAAACTATAGAACTTCTCTACTGCTCAGGAGGACAAAAGACGTTCTCTATTGACTCGTTCCCATGCAACCGCCTCAACAAACATGTTATATTCCTGCTCCCATTTCTTAAAGCGCGCGCTATGCATACGTTCACGCTGCATTGGCTGGCTCCGTTGGGCATGGTGACATAATTCATGATGCAACACATGCTCCAAAAAGCACACTGGAATCCAATTCTGGGTAATAAGCGGTGTTATTCGAACTTGCGGACCTACCTTTGCTGTCGCTGCATGGTAACTACCATATTGAATACTACGTCTTCGCCGTTGTGGAGGTCTTCGTTTTATAATTAATTCAGGCCGTGATAGATGTGAAAAATAGCCGCTGTGGATAGCCTGATATAACTGTTCGAGTGAATCAGTACAGTGAGACAACAGTGGTAGATCATTTAAACGCTCGGCCCAAACGGGGTCCTGTTGTTGCACACGCGCTGGCAAGCAGTGCTCATCAAAGACACGCTGCATAACAGTGTTCAGTACTGGGTACCGTCCTCGGCCTCTTTTACTGACATAACGCACCAAATCGGGCAATACTTCCACGTATGATAGCATTTCTTTGTGCACACTCAGCCGCATGCCACCATTTTTTTGCGGACGTAAACTGACTAAGGTTCGCCTATTACTATTAAGTCGAATAGTAATGGTTTCTGGCAAAGCTGCTCGTAAGGATTGATAAGTAGATTCTATGACAGAGAGAGCACCTGTTTGAAGTGCATCTTGCTTGTCCTCACACATTAGGTCCCTGTGCCTCGCTGAATACCACGGAATAAGAGTTCTAGCTCATCTGGGTTATCAGCGTTCGCAAGCGCATCTTCTCTGGTAATATAGCCTGCCTCATAAAGCTCGTACAAACTTTGATTAAAGGTAATACACCCAAAGTGCGCGCTATCTGCGATGACTTTACCAAGTTCTGGGGTACGCCCTTCTTCCACCAATTGTTTCACGGTTGGCGTTGCCAGCATAATTTCCAAACCAGGAACGCGACCTGGGTTATTTTGTCGTGGTATCAAACGTTGAGAAACAATACCCTGAATAACCATAGATAATTGCATGCGGATAAGGTCATGCTGGTAGGGTGGGAAAAAGTTAATAATACGTTCCATCGTTTGTTGGGCATTAATCGTATGCAACGTAGATAATACTAAATGGCCCGTTTCTGCTGCATCAATGGCCGCTTGCACAGTTTCTTGGTCACGCATTTCCCCAATAAGAATAACATCTGGTGCTTCACGCATCGCATTACGTAGGGCACTCCCAAAATCACGTGTATCTATCCCAACTTCACGCTGATTGATCATAGAGCGTTGGTCTACATACGTGTATTCAATAGGGTCTTCTACCGTAATAATATGACGATTTGTTGTTTCGTTCATGTAATTAATCATGGACGCAAGTGTGGTACTTTTTCCAGATCCAGTAATACCGGTCACTAAAACTAAACCACGACGCAACAGGGCAATTTTCTGAAAAGTTTCTGTTGGTAATCCTAATTCACCAAAACCTGGAATTGTACTTTGTACATAACGCAACACAAAACCAATATTTCCACGCTGCATAAATCCATTCACTCGGAATCGACCTAAGCCTTCAAGCTCATAGGCACAGTCTACTTCATGTTTTTTCTTGAATGTTTCCCGAGCATATTCATCAACTAAAATCTTAAAAAAAGATTTCATTTCCTCTTTACTAATAGACATTTGCCCAAGTTGGCGCACTGCACCATCTACACGCACTGCTGGCGGCACCCCAACCTTTAAAAATAAATCAGATGAGCGCAGTTGCACCATCGCTCGTAATATATCACTCAACTCCATGCCTACACCCCTCTCTCAAGCGTATATATATGCGCGACTTCTACAACAACCCATCCCATGGAAGGAACTCTATTTCTGTACGTTCCTCTGCTTTGGAAACCTTGAATTGTTCATACACACAGCGAAACCAATCTGGGCTATCATCTTTCAGATACCCAAGACGGATAAGACAATCTGGTATCGGCTTGGCACCACCAACAAGGTTGGCATAATCAAGTAAACGTGTTCGGTAAGAACGTAAAGCGATACGAACAGGCTTATTTACCGGAGAACAAGGGCGTAATTGCTGACGCAGTAATACAAACCACAAATCTCGTTCTTTGGTATAAACGCTCCAATGACCATAATGCATCTGATTCTGACTGGGGACTCGACGTTTAATTATAATAGTAGTCATTCAAGCAAGGATAAAAATAATCAGGCTATTTTATAATGGTTTACGGTTATAAAGTTTAACCTTATCTTCGGTATTCCCCCCTATATCGAATACCTTTGTCAATTTGGTAACGACAAATAAAGGCATAATACTATCCGTCACTTCACACAAGGAGATACGGCCTTTATTCTTTTTAATCATTTTATGGACAGCAACCAATTTACCAATCATTGCGGAACTCATGTGAGTTACCTGCTTCATATCAATAACCAAACTAATGCGATCATTGCGTTGAACGCAAGAAATAAGTCCTTGAGACACCTCATTGATGGTTTCTGCATCCAACAGACGGTCAGATAACACACGGAAAATAACTGCTTCTCTATATTCCTCAACGAAGAACGAATCTCGCGCCATGTATCACCTCACCTCTGACTTCTATCAAAAAACATCTTACTTAAGACTGCTTGTAATTATGGTATACTTTTTCGGCGGCGCAACAACGCGCTTGTACCACCGTTATAGTAGGAGAGGTCATCAAGCCACTCTCCCATAATCAACAAACCACGCCCGTGTTCCAACATGATAGAATCTGGATTATCTGGACTTGGCACATCTTCGTACACAAAGCCCTCACCGACATCCTCTACACAAATCAACCATTCTCCTGATGAACGATCAAATATTCGCAAACGCACTGGCAACAAAGGATCACCTTCGTTACCATGTAACATGGCATTCACGACAACTTCGTCCAAACAGAGAATTAACCAGTGCATCTCTTTTTCTTCTACCCACTGGTTCTTGGCAATTAATTCCGATGCCGCATTGATCATCTCTTCTTTGCGATCAATGCGAGAATCCATGCTCATATCAAGCACACATGTGCCTAAATCTGCGGGCAAACCTTCTTGATAAATGGTAAAGCTCATTGCTCTTGAGCTCCCTGCTGTAGTGCTCGGTTCTTGCGTCCAACAACCACTAAGGTCATATCATCCTGTGATGGAGTGCCTGCCATATGATCACAAACTTCATGTCGAATAGCATCAACTATAGCAGACACACTTTTTTGTCCGTGTTTCTGAACACACTCCGAGAGGCCCAACATGCCCCAACTCTTTTCCGTCTCAGCATCTATACATTCAAAAATACCATCGGTAAAAAGTAGCAAACGATCGTCGGGACCAATATCGTTTATCTCATAATAGTCGTATTCGTTTCCTTCAAGCACACCCAACATCATGCCTGTTTCTTCAGGGATTTCTATTTGCTGTGTAGAAGCACGATAAATAAGTGGCGGCTCATGACCAGCTGAAACATACCCACAACGCCCATCATCATACAGGCGACAGATACACATAGTCATAAACACATCATCTGCCATGTCTTTTTCAAGCAAATCATTCAGGTCGGCAATGCGTTGTTCTGGGGTACTTTCATTACGGTACAAACCTAACAAGAATGCCCGTGCCGTCCCCATCAATAAAGCCGCACCAATACCATGACCGCTAACATCACCAATAATGACGTCGCACCAACCGTCACCACGAACAAAGTCGTGATAATCACCACTGGTTTCATCACAGCTCGTTTGCCAGGCTTGTAAATCCCATGCTGATAATTTGGGAGCCGCATCTGGCAACAAACGACGTTGAATAGATCGAGCCAACTCCATATCTCGTGCCATTCTTTGACGCTCAATATCACGGCTAATCAATTGTGTTTTTTCGATAGCTACCGCTGCCTGTGAACACAATGCTGATAATACATTTTCATCATATTCAGAAAACGGTTCGCCATTTTCTTTATTAAGTACCTGAATAACACCAACAATATGGTCATTATGGTTCACAAGAGGCAAACACAGAATGCTTGTCGTCATATACCCAGAACGCCGATCATGCTGAGGATCAAAACGATCATCTTCATACGCATTTGGAATATTCATACAGACACCGGTATGAGCTACTGTTCCGGCAATACCTGTACCAATTGGCAAACGAATCACACCCGAACCTTGCGCCACTCGGGTCCAGATGGTCTCACCTTCAACAATGAACAAACTCGACCGGTCTGCTGATACAAGCGAAGTTGTTGCCTGCAAAATGATATCCAACAATGTATCAAGGTCTCGCTCTAGCGTCATAGAACGAGAGATAGACAAGATCGTATTAAGATCTGACGTCAGTCGGTTAATAACAGTGGTAGATGCCATAAGCTGAGTATACTCCTTGAATGACTTGTGTGCCAGTCTCTTTCTCTTCTTTACAGATCCGGAAGCTCATCAAGCGGGTCAACAGGAGCTCGACGAGTATTAGTTGAACGTGTAGTCGTGCTCGTGCCAGATCGGCGCGGCAAGACAATGACTTGGCCAACACGCAAACGGTTCGGTTTTAGGCCAGGATTAGCGGTAAGTATATCTTTCACTGCCTGAACCGTTCCGTATTCCTTCAGGGCAACATCTTGGAGATAATCACCAGAAGCAATGGTGTAAGTACGTGCGCCAGTTGGTACTGCAGTTAAGGTGCGAGATGTTGGTCGTGCCGATATTTGGGCAGACTGAGGGATAATTAACTTGGTGCCAATCTTTAGGCTTTCTGGGTCTACATTTGGATTCGCATCACGAATCAAACGCCATTTCGTGCTGGTACCATAGTATTTTTGACTAATTTTCCCAAGAATGTCTCCCTTACCAACGGTGTGTACTTGTTGGCCAGGGGCTGCCTGAACAGTTTGACCAGCAGATGGTGTTGCGAGTACCCGCTGCGCTGCTGGCAACTTCAGCACCGTACCAACTTTTAAATCACCTGAATCAATACCGTTTAGCTCTTGGATTTCTGGGTGACGGCTGGCATCGCCAAGTTCACGCTGGGCAATCACATAATAACTATCATTACGGCGAACCGTATAAGTGCGCGTGCCACTTGCTTGGGTCAGTTCCTGAACGTTTGCAGTTGAAGCGGCAACACGTTGTACCTCGGCGGTCTCAATAACTGGAATAGTGAGAATATCGCCGACGTTCATATTATTTGGATCAATTTCTGGATTTGCGTCACGTATTTCTCTCCAATAACGCGTAGAACCATAATACTGTTTACTGATAGCCCCCATAATTTCACCACTAGCAACACGGTGAGTACGAACAGTTGAACGAGCAGCCGGTGTTGAATCTAAAACAAGCAGGCTTGGCAGTCCAACTTCTTGCTCTCTACGACTTGGTGGAATAGCAACAGGTTGCGAGACAATTGGGTCTGCAAAAAGAGGGTCTTGTTCTACTATAATTTCAGACGGCTCTATGGCGAGATCTGGTATATCCAGCGGATCCACATCATTATATACTGGCTCAGCAAAAAGAAGGTCACCATTGCTTACTACAACTGGCTGCGTTTCTGAACCTGTAGGACCAAGATCACTCGGAATCTCTATCGGGTCGCTACTGTCTTCCCAATCACTTGGAGCACCAAGGTTCTCCGAAGAGAAATCAGATTCACCTGGCAAGCCAGGCGGGTCCAAGGGTTGGCCAGGACCAACAATGTTTTCCGCAAGTAATGGCGGGTCATCGGTGACAGGAGACGGTACATCAGTACTTTCCCCTGAAGCACCGCTGCTAACACCACTTGCTACCGATGGATCTTGGCTGGGCTCTGTAAACGCAAAGCCCATAACCACGATACAAATAACAAGAATGCCTGTTGCGAGTACAATATCTTTATTGACGGCCATGCCGAGAAACTCCTCACGAGAACTAATCCTGCCGTAGGCTAACGTCCTGTTGAACTAAGTCCATGCCCATGATTGACCACGGGCCAACAGCTTTACCGTCTCACCCTATGATTACTCCCTCAGTCCGACTCCTTTCAGATGAATGCGCCCTTGGCTCCGTGAATATGGCCCGTGATGAAGCCCTGCTCAGCGTTGGCACTCAGCCAACAATTCGCTTGTATACATGGAGTGAACCAACGCTCTCCCTCGGTTACTTTCAAAAATACACAGACATCATGGAAAGCCTTCCTGCAAGCATGAGTGCTGTTCGCCGCATTACAGGCGGTGGAGCCATATGGCATGAGCACGAAGTGACCTACAGCATTCTCTGTTTCCCCGGCAAAGATCTCCCTGCTGGAAGTGCCGCCTGCTATGCTCGTTTGCACGGCTGTATCTTAGAACGCCTACGCCAAGCGGGTGCCCATCTTGGTAGCCAGGGCAATACCGTTGGCGATAAAACCTACCATAAAGAATTACGCTGCTTCGCCAGCCCCGCTAAGGATGACATTGTCCATTCTGAAGGTGGCAAAGTGGTTGGCTCTGCCGGACGCTGCCGTGACGACCGCATGCTTATTCACGGCAGTCTCAAATTGGCGAGTAATCCTTGGGACCAGCAAGTAGTCGCTGGCTGTGGACTTACGACTGAGATAGCCCGAGAGGCCCTCTTGGCCGGATTGATAGATGCTTTTAATATGCCTACCATCAGTAGCAATTGGACGGACGAAGAAGAAGACAGTTTTCAAGAATTACATGATATTCGCTACGGTACTCCTGACTGGGTTCACAACCGCAGTGGGCCGCGTCCATAAAACAACTCTTGTCAGACCGTTATCTCATCATTAGACTGCGCCATGCGTTTGCTTGAACATATCCGTTGGCGACTCAAAGGTGTGCTTGGTGAAATATCAAATAGCACCCATAGCAACAGACTAAAAGAATCGTTTGAGCACCCACCCGAATGGCTAGACCAACTGCCTTTCATTCAACATCAAATGACTGTTGAGCATCTCACTCCGGGTCACTGTTATTATTTAATTGCTCTCTATTGCTACACCTTTGGCCGCAATTCTTTATCATCGTTACTAAAGCTTGATCTTGCCGCAGAAACTGGAAAAGAATTCTTTCCAGAAAAAATTGAAACGCTCAACACTCTCTTTCTTCATTTTGCTGAGCATGACATGAAATGTACCGAAAGTCGTCTTCCTGAACTTTTTAACACTGCCCAACTAATCTGGCGCAAAGAAGACCCGAGACCGCTGTGCTCAGTAGATTCCAATGGTATTTGGCCCGACGCAAATCTACAAGAACGACTCCCTCAAGAACTAGTCGCCAAAAAAAGAGAAAATCAAAAGCGCATAGATCAAGCATACGCTGATCACCGTTCCATGCTACGCAATGCAGCCGTGGGTACGGCTCTAATAGGTGGCTTATATGGAGCCGCAATAGGGTTTTATTTTGCGGGATATTTTGGCGCATTTCTGACTACGGCAGCAGGTAGCCTAAGCACATACCATATCATCCGTCGCAAATCGAGTCATATCTATTCGTTATGCATTTTTACGGGCAGTATTTTTGTAACCGTAAGCATATGCATTGGCATGGTTGGCATTTTTACCGAAGGAATTGCACTTGCTGCTGATCTCATCTTTTTTGTCTACGGTATGGGCATGACAGCCATTGTTGGTATGCTCTTAGGTATGGCGAGTACAAATTATCACGATAGTCATCACTAAGTATCATTATTCGGCGCACTTCTCTGAACAGCAAATAGATTTAAAAAATCATCAGAATTGTCAATGTTCCGAACAAAAAGCTTCCTTCTAAAACCTTAGATAAAAACAACGAGCCAACAGAAAACTGTTGGCTCGTGAATAGTGATGGAGGTGAAACTGCAGTACAAGCGTGAGCGTCTAAAAGGGTAGCCCCCACTCCATCGTATATGTTTAAACAAGAAGGCGACCAAGGTATCTTGCCTCTCAAGAGAGGCAGCCGATAAGCTCACGGACTAAGCGATAATGTTATATAGGTCAAATGCTTCCCGAGCCAACAACCGCTACCTTGTTTCGTTATTCCTTTCTTATCCTTACACTTTAAACGTACATCATAAATACTTACTACGCCAATACTTTTTTTTCAACCTTCCACACAACCACCTCCACATGTTTTTTACCTATCAGTAAATAAATAAAATGCATGTGCTTCATTCCACGGGGTACCACGGAAACTCAACATCTTCATCATCAAACTCAAAGTCATTTTCAACCTCATATTGAAGACGTGCAATGTCGTCTGGATCTGCCTGATTAAAATCAACAGTGTTGTACAATATAATTAAACGGTTTTGGACAGAAGCCGCTGGCACAGATCCTTCTGGTAAAAAATTCCCTTTTATGCTAAAAAACCGATCCTTCTCTGTACCACCCATCAACATAGTACTTGGCGGTTTACCTGTATTTTTACACACTAAGGCACAGCGTAAACCTAATTCATCGGTCATGTACCAATCTGGATAGGCATCTCCCTCAAAGCCTGCCCAGTCTTCAAACTCGAGTAAGACCCACGGAGCAGGGTCAGATTTATCACGGCCACGCGGATGATACCAGACAATACCACTAAATTCTTTTTCTAAAGAGGTTTGCGTCTCACCCGTTGCAGCAGCTATTTTTTCCAAATCTATATGAGACCACGCCCAAACTGGCAAAAACAACGGAGCCGCATACCAACCGGCTACGCCAATGACGACCAAAAAGAAGAGGACGGTGATTTTCGTACTTGATTGTTTACTAGACATATCAACAAGAATACATGACTAGTACATGAAACTCAAGGTCAAAAAGCTAGGTCGTAGCATATCCATTCGGCGAAGCTTGTTGCCAACGCCATGAATCTGCGCACATCGCACTCAGGTCGAGCTTGGCTTCCCAGTTTAATATATTCCGCGCACTTGCAGGGTCTGCATAACACTGGGCAACATCACCTGGACGACGAGCAACCATTTCATATGGTATATCTTTACCCGCAGCTTGAGACATAGCTGCAACCATTTCCAAAACGCTATATCCTTGCCCTGTGCCAAGGTTAATGGCAGTGCAGCCGGGTAAATCTTGACGTAATGCTGCCACATGCCCTTGCGCTAAATCGACAACATGAATATAATCACGCACACCTGTTCCATCTGGAGTTGGATAATCATTGCCAAAAATACTGAGTTTTTCTCGGCGACCAACTGCTACTTGAGTGATATAAGGCATTAAATTATTGGGAATGCCTTTAGGGTCTTCACCAATACGCCCACTCTCATGCGCACCGACAGGATTAAAATAGCGTAAAAGAACGCACGACCAACGCTGATCAGCAGCGCAGAGGTCTCGCATAATTTCTTCAATAAATAATTTAGTACGGCCATAAGGGTTTGTAGCCGACAAAGGGAAATCCTCTGTAATAGGCACAGTATGCGGATCACCGTACACTGTTGCAGAAGAGGAGAACACAATATCAAAACAATTATGCTCGGCCATCACTTCTAATAAATTAAGGGTGCCAGTAATATTATTGTCATAATAACGAAGCGGTATTTCTGTTGATTCACCAACCGCTTTAAATCCAGCAAAATGAATACAGGCATCAAATTGTTCTGCGGCAAAAACGGCTGCTAATGCTTCTTTATCAAGCAAATCGACCTTATGAAAAGCAACAGATTTACCGGTAATCTCTTGAACACGAGCCAAACTCTCTTCGCTCGCGTTACTGAGATTGTCAATAACGGTTACATCATAACCTTCTTGTAATAATTCTACACAGGTATGAGAGCCAATGTATCCTGCTCCACCAGTAACCGCTATGCGTGCCATTCTTTTTTCCTTTTACAATAGGCTCCTGCCTCAGACATGAGACAGGAGTTTTGGTGTTCATACTATTTTTATACGTTGCTTAGTGCATCTACACCAGGCAATACTTTTCCTTCAAGTAATTCAAGACTTGCACCACCACCGGTAGATACATGACTAACCTGATCAACAGTATTGTATTTTTTCGCTGCTGTAGCAGTGTCGCCACCACCAATAATAGTCGTTGCACCGTTTTCTGTTGCTTCAACAACCGCATTCATTGCATTTTTGGTGCCTTTTGCGAAAATATCAAATTCAAAAACGCCAAGTGGGCCATTCCAAACAATTGTTTTTGCTCGAGCAATAGCTTCTGCATTCATTGCACAAGATTTTTCTCCGCAATCAAAACCTTCCCAGCCTTCAGGGATACCGCTTGCGTCATCAGCTGCATCTACGTCGCTGGTTTCACTGAAGTCATTACCAGTAACATAGTCTACTGGCAGATGAATTTTCACACCTTTTGCTTCAGCTTTTTTCATTAAGTCTTCAACAATTTCTGCACCAGCTTTATCAAACAAACTGTTGCCAATTTCTACGCCATAACAAATTTTCTTGAAGGTGTAAGCCATACCGCCACCAATGATCATCTCATCAACTTTATCCAACAGGCTTTCGATGAGTTGAATTTTATCGCTCACTTTTGCCCCACCAAGAATGGCGAGGAACGGGCGTTGTGGCTCATCAAGAACTTTTGCGAAGTATTCAAGTTCTTTTTTCAGTAAGAAACCAGCAGCCTTTTGTGGCAAATCTACGCCAACCATAGACGAGTGCGCGCGATGAGCAGTACCAAAGGCATCATTCACATACACATCACCAAGTTTTGTTAATGAAGCGCGGAACGCGGCAACCTTTGCTGGATCAGCAGTAATTTTATTACCGTCTGCATCTTTAGCCTTGCCTTCTTCTTCGATATGAAAACGAACATTTTCAAGTAAGACAACGCTGCCTGCTTCTAAGTTTGCGCAAGCGCCTTCAGCTTCTGGCCCTACGCAGGTAGAAACAAACGCGACTTCTTTATCCAACAATTCCGCAAGTTTAGCTGCAACTGGGCGCAAACTGAATTTTTCAACAGCTTGACCATTTGGGCGACCGAGATGACTCATCAAAACGACGCTGGCACCTTGATCCAAAGCATATTGAATAGTTGGAAGTGCTGCATCTATACGAGCAGTATTGGTGATTTCACCATCTTTCATTGGTACATTAAAATCTACGCGCATAAGTACGCGTTTGCCTGCGAGATCACATTGATCGATCGTTAATTTATTCATAGAGAGGCCTTTCTTACTGCTCGAAATGAAGCCGGTCAGCCGAGACTTTGGCGGCGGCGATGAAGAAGAGGACAGCTTGGTCCGTTTCTTACTGGAGCAAGAGGCGACACTTGTATAAGGAAGACATGCCGCTAGCGTTCCCCGCCTATGGCCATTCCCGCACACGAACTCGCTCTCCACGCCGCCCGCAAGATGCTTGATAAAGGCGCAGAAGAACTCTCCATCCTTGATGTCAGTGACTGCGGCCAACTGTTTGACTACGCTGTTATTGCAACTGGTCGAAGTGACCGTCAGACCAATACCCTCGTGAATGAAGTCTATCACTTCTGTAAACGACACAAAGTAAGCCACAAGCCTGTTGAAGGTGACGTTAGCTGGTTTTTAATTGACTGTCACGACGTTATTGTTCATGCCTTTACCGAAGGTACACGAGAGTTTTATGACCTCGATAACCTCTGGAAAGACGCCAAAATTGTTGATCATGAACGCGCGCTCACATCACTCGCTGATATTGACAAAGAACTCAGAGAAAAAGAAGCGTAAAACTAAATAGCTAAGGCCTTACTCGCTAAAGCCGCCCAAGCGACATCAAAAATTCGGTCAAAGACAGCCACGCCTGTGGTGATACCGTTCGGGGATGAGCGTCAATGTTCCAGTCATACATTTTTGCCTGACGCTTAAGCATCTTTGGCGTTGCAATCCCACGCAGTGAGTCCCGCACGGTGTGCGCACCAGCAAAGGCCTGTTCAAGTACATGCTCCACTTTACCCATAACGGCAATACTTGGCGCATCTTCTCGCAACTTAAGGCACCACCCACACAGATCAACATGACTTGCTGGCTCTACGTCCGTTCTTTTGAACTTCTTATGGATTGTAGGATCGCCCAGCAAATGGCACAGAATTGCAGTTTGAGAATACCGACGATCTTCTCCGCACCACTTTTGTGCCGTTTGATATTGCACGACCACATCAATACGAGTAGGCCTGTTACTGAGAGTCTCATCAAATAACCATTGATGCAACAGCGCAGCACTCAACTTAAATGGCGGGTTGGCAACCACTCGCCACGGCCCTTCTATTAAGGGCATATAATCAAGCGCATCACCAGTAGTCAGATGCAAGTACCCGGCCTCTATATCTGCTGCAAAACGCTGACGCAAATGAACGCAACGCTCTGCATCAACCTCAACCGCATAGACACGGGCCTTAGCCGCTAACAATGCTGCGGTAATATTACCCAGCCCTGGACCAACCTCTAACACGCAGTCTCCGGCACTAATTCCCGCCGTAGCCACGAAGCTCTGGGCTCGCTCTGGTTTTAGGTCATGCTGATGAAGCTCTCTTTTTACCATAACCAGAGCACAACAGATTCATAAGATTCGTCAACCGAGGCTTTAACCTTCAGGAAGCTCCGCCCCAACACGTTCATCAAAGAGCATCGTAAAGCAACTGACCCAATGCTGACCCAACCGAGCTGCTGCTGCTCTTCGATCTGCGATCGCTCCCACAAGAATACCACGCATCTGCCGAGGCTTCGACATAGTTGGTACCCAACGTTCAGATCGCATACCTAAACGCTCCAACACCGAAACCGATTCAAGCGGAACCCGTAAACCTCTATTCTGCACTTGCCGACCAGTTTGATCTACTAACAACAGATATTCCTCATCCGTACAACTTGGAGGTTCATATTCCCACTCATACTTATCAATAGTGTTACCCTGTTCAAAAGCAGGCCGATAAATACCACAACGAGCAAGTTCTGGCATCCAACTCTCTGAACAATCTATCTCTTCACCGTTCTCTCTTCGAATTTTGCGTGCACAGCGAACAACATAGCCAGTAACACCACCATTCTCTGGCACCGCACACATCCCTGCACGCACTGGATTCAAATCAACATAAACCATACACGCCAAAATCGCCGCCTGATCTACCAAAGGAACCGACTTAAAACGCCCATCCCAAAAATGACCACGCACATCATCCTGCCTATTTGCCCGATGCGCAATACGCTGCTTCACCAAACGCATAAACCAACTCATGCTCGACAAACGACGGCGACGTTCCTCTACCCAAGCCTCATCCGCTGAGAGAATTTCTCTCAGCACATCATCTGTCTCCAACCTCTCACCATAATCTCCACGGCGTGGCACTAATTCCAGCCACCTATCAACAATCTCTCGCTCAGACCACCCTACCGCCAAATCAGGCCGAATACGCATCACCACATGCATATGATTCGACATAACCGCAAAAGTCAGCACCTCTACCGCCATAGACTCCGCACACCTGCGCAACTCCCGCTCTACCCAACGCCGTCGCTCCGCATACTTCCCGCCAAACAAAAACAACTGCCGTCCGCACCGGCTCATCAAATGATAACAACCAGGCACCCCCTCCTGCACCAAAACTCTACGCGGCAACACCATACCCCATCCATACACCCTTCTCAACCAATGTCAAATAAAAGTGTCTGTCCTTTTTATTAGATTAGACACAGAGCGGCAGGCTCTAGTATGCGCAAATGGTATTTGGTAAACTTGGTGGGTTATTTCGAAAAATTGCGGGCGGCTTGGCGAAGACGCGAGCGATGTTGGGCGATGCACTACGGGGCTTGTTGACTGGTCGTAGAGCGGTAGATCAAGATTTTCTTGATGAGCTTGAGGAGATTCTGCTCGGAGCTGATGTTGGCGTCACAAAAACAGATGAAATTATTGAAGAACTCAGAGCGCAATATGAAAATGGGGCTGTTGCTGAAGGAGAAGACTTGCTCGGTTTCCTTAAAGCGAGTCTTCGTAAAGAATTACAAGACCCGAATGAGGATGAAGTTCAGTTTGCAAACGAAGGCCCAACCGTCATTTTGGTGGTTGGCGTCAATGGGACTGGCAAGACAACTTCTATTGCAAAGCTGGCAAAACGCTTCTCCGATCAGGGGAAAAAAGTGGTACTCGCTGCCGGAGACACTTACCGTGCTGCTGCTGTACAACAGCTAACAATCTGGGCTGAACGTGTTGGTGTAGACATTGTCAAACAAGAACAAGGTGCTGATGCCGCTGCCGTTGCCTTTGATGCGGTTGCTTCTGCACAGTCAAGAGGTGCTGACATAGTGCTTATTGATACGGCAGGCCGACTACAAAACCGTGAAGACCTGATGCGCGAGCTTGGCAAAATAACCCGTGTTATTCAAAAACATATGCCAGAGGCTCCCCATGAAACGTTACTCGTGCTTGATGCCACTTCTGGGCAAAATGTATTTCGACAAGCAGAGGTATTTGGTGGAACTATGGGCGTTACCGGCCTAATCCTAACAAAACTTGACGGAACTGCCAAGGGTGGCTGTGTTATTTCGATTAAACGTGAGCTCAATCTGCCAATTCGCTACATTGGTATTGGTGAAAAAGAAGATGACTTGCAGCCTTTTGATCCTGATGCCTTTATTACCGGCATCTTTGATGGTATTGAGTAAAATAAAGAGTCTTGCCTCAGACAAGCTACTTATTGAATAGAAGCTGGTTCTCTAGTAAGCTCATTATATGGCATACGTCTTCATCGATAGGCCGGCCGTGCTGAAGCGCGGCCTTCGGTAGTGCGCCTAGCCATTTAGCTCTGCATAGTGAGGGTCCCATGTTTCAACTAACCATAACAAGAACACACGCTTTGCTGGTATCTGCATTACTGCTTATAACCTGCTCTGCACTCAGCCTCTCTGCCGCTAGCAATGCCTACCCCCCAAGTAGTAAACCCATGCTTGGCATCAACATGAGCCCGGTTCCTATTAATGTTCAAAAGCGGGAAGGTATCACTCCAGACCAAGGCGTACTTGTTCGACGAACATTCCCAAACACCGCAGCAAAAAATATGGGAGTACGTCCGGGTGATGTCATCCTTTCCATTGATGGTGTAGATATAGATAGCATGAGCACACTACGACGCATTGTTTCTGGTAGCTACTCTGGCAATGGTGTAGCAGTAACCGTAAGCCGTAATGGACAACTCATGAATTTAAATGGTACCTACGCAGAATGGCCTTCTGATATCCCACAAGTAAAGTTAGACGAAAAAGCAGAGCGTGAATACAGGAAACAACAACAACGCAGACTCGCACGAGAGCAAAAACACGCAACCCAAAATGACCAACCACTGCCCTCGTCCACAGGCCCCAGCACCCCTGCACCAAGTAAAAAAGCACAACACCCCAAACGACAACCAACCAGTGCCTTACAACAAGCACTACAAGATGACATTGGTCATATTCCAACAGCTATCCCTGATTTTGAAATCCCGATGATGGCTTCTTTTCTACCAACGTGGGAAATTTCGTATGATATGCATGTACATCACCCTGCTTCAGATAAAAATAATTGTCCGGCAGAACAACCTGAGACTACAGTAGATCTACAAAATATACAAAAAGATACCCCGCAGCAAAAAACAACTTCAACCAGTACCGCTATAAATAGCACACACACTGCACCTGATTTTCTTATTTCTTTTTCCGTCAGCACCACCCCTGAAAGCATGTAAATGATTTCCTTCAAAACGCTCTGTTCTTTACTTGTCACCCTTTTGTTGAGTACCAGTTTCCTCTGCGCTGCTGACTCCACCCCTCCAGAACTGAAGCCAGGTTTCCTTGGTATAGATGTAGAAGACAGTACCACAGATGCGGATACGGTAGTGGTCACGCAGATAATTCCTGGACACACTGCCGATGACATGGGCTTACAAGAAGGCGATATTATTAATACCTTCAACGGCAAACCAGTGACATCTAAAATGAATTTGCTACAACATATTAAAGCTCATCATGTCGGTGATACAATTAGTGTCAGCATCATCCGCGGCACAGAATTCATCCAACTTTCTGGCACACTCGGCGATAAAAAAAGTTGGAATGCGCAAAAAGAAAAAGAGAAAAATGCCGATCAAACCAATAATGAAACACCCCAGCCGACAGAAGACAGTGCTCAGCAAACACCCTCTCTTGAAGAGAAATCCGAAAAAATAAAAAATAATCTACAAGCTCTTCAGGGCCTTGGCGTAGATTTAGGAACAAATGATCAACTCGGCAATCTTGCTACCTCCATGACCTACCTTGCAACAGCTTTAGATGAGCTGCCTACACGCATTAATAAGGCAGCAACAGAGTTTAAAAAAGTATATCCTGACGGAGAATTTATCATCGATATAAAAATATCGGTCACCAGTAACGCGAAAAAGAAACCTGTTGTTGTTATTAAAAATAGCGAAACAGAAATCCTAAACGAAGAGGGTCAAGGCACCTCAACAACAGCGGTACCAGAAACGACAACAGACAAACAAGAGAACAACACCCCTTCTACTGAAACACCAGCCACAACAGAAAAAGAACAAAACAGCACTGAACAAGATCAAGAACTTCAAGATGAAACGCAGGTTCGTACCAAAGAGAAACCAACACTTAAAACAAGCCTCCCAACTCCATAAGGAATGGCTCACAAATAGACAAACAAAGTGTTTCGGCATTCGTATCTTTTTTATGAAGCCGACACTCCTCTCTTTAATAACCATCCCTTTTCTCATAACTGGTATTTTGCTCGTTTGTTGCGTTCCAACTGCCGCCAGCGATATTGCTACACCAGAAATAGATGCTCCGCCTCTTGATACGGAACACACATATTATGCACAAATACTTACCCATGTGCTTGGCCCAAATGGGGTCGACTACGCAGCAGCCCAAGCACACAAACACACTTTAGATCAATATCGTAAACAGCTCGCTTTAGCAACACTTCCCACAGATAAAGCAGATATATTTGCTTTATATATCAATGCCTACAACGCACTAACCATCGCTCTTGTCCTTGAGCTGCTGCCAGAAGATCAGGCCAAATGGTCAGACTGGAGCGTTCACGATCAAAGTGGCTTTTGGAAAAAATATAATTTTGAGGTAGCAGGACAAAAGGTCTCGCTTGATACGATTGAACATAAGATCTTACGTCCGCTTGGTGATCCACGTATACATTTTGCCGTCAACTGTGCGTCAAAATCCTGCCCGCCACTTGCTGCACAACCATTTACTGCTGCACAATTAGAACAGCAACTGGATGCCGTCACCACCGCTTTTGCCAATAGCAGCTATCACGTTCGTCTCGAAAAGGAAAAAGTTTCTATCAATAAAATATTGAGTTGGTTTGGCGGTGATTTCAAAAAACACGGAGGGTTCAAAGAATTCCTTGCGCCCTACATAAAAGACCCTGCATTACACGCGCACTTTATGAAAGAAAATACCGTTAGATATTGGTCTTACGACTGGAAACTGAATTACGCGCCCATGCCAAAGCATGAAAAGGTGGACTAATGTCGAATAAGCGACCATAAATACCGAAAGCGGCACACATGCGACCGCAACATCTGCCGTAAAAAGCCAACAGATTCCCATGAACGGCACGAACTCACTGCTATTATGTGTGCGACTACAAAATTTCCACCGCTACGCATACGACTCCCTGCCTCCGCCGTGTCATAGCTCCCATACGGAGAAAAACCACCCAGCACTTGCAAACGCTGACGAACAAAAAAAGGCATTTGGTCCATATAAGCCCCCCCTGTCCAACGCGCCCGCACGCGCGACCAGACATCTTGCCAACGGTACACTGGGCGACGTCCAGCACTCCGCTGATACACACAACCATGACTGGCTCCCGCCTGCACTGCTTTTTGTATAGCACTTTCTACATCACCAGCACATCGCACATCGACTGACCAAAACACAATGATATCGGTAATACAGTTTTGCTGCGCCATATTTAATTGCATATGTCGACCGCCTTTGACCTGCAAGACACGTGGCTGCGACGGATGTGCACAAACCAGTTCGTAAGTGCCATCAGTGCTACCACCATCTACGACAAGAACCAAACAGTTCGGAGCAAAATGTGAAATATGAGAAAGTGTAGAATCAATAAGCAACGCCTCATTCAAGACAGGGACAACAATCGAGAGCGACGGGGACACATTTTTCACAGAAAAATCTTTCTATTCATTTTATACTGTCAACGAAGAAAACGGGTAAGATCCTTTCCCTAACAACGTCTTGCTTATCTCTAACAAAAGGCAACTATACGAACTCTATGCGACTGTCCCTCTCCGTTTTCTCCGCGACACTGCTCCTAAGCGCCTGCACCAGTGCGCGCGATCACCGTCTCGATGCCGACACGGCCGCTTATCGCATTATTAACGATGCGCAGCAGCAACTCACTCCAAATGAAAATGAATCATTCACCTTAGAACGTCCCTCAAATGTTTTGCGAAAAAAATTGCTCACCGAACAAGGTTTACTTATCTCTGGTCCTGCTTCACTCGGGAGCGAAGCCGTACCTCAACCCAAACACTGGCCAGATGAACAATACCCGTCATCAACGGAACAGAGACAAATCATAAACGAGAGCCTTCGGACTGATGCTCCATTAAACATTACTCTTATTGATGCTCTACAAATTGCCGCAAGAAACAGTCATCGTTATCAAAGTGCTAAAGAAGATGTTTTTACCAGTGCCCTCGCTCTTGATTTAACCCGACATAATTTTGGAGTGCTCTGGAACGCTGAGAATCAAACAACACTCACCGCAAATTCAACAAGCGGCACCCACAACGATACGCTCAATAACACAACCACACTTTCTGCCTCACGATCATTTACCACTGGTAGCTCTGCTGGTCTTGCCATGGATTCAAATATTCTACGCCTTCTCAATAGCGATGGCACGAGTAGTATTGGCCTCGGTATTGATGGATCTATTTCCATTCCACTGCTACGCGGTAGCGGCACCCATATTGCCGGCGAACCGCTCACCCTAACTGAACGCAAAATGACTTACGCTCTCCTTGAATTTGAACGCTTTAAGCGAGAATTTGCCGTATCCATTGTTTCTGGCTACTTAAACGCCTTACGCACAGATGACCGAGTACGTAATGCCACAGACAACGCACAACGTATTCAAGACGCATCAAAACGCGCCCGTGCTTTGGCCGATGCCGGCCGCTTGCCTAATATTCAAGTCGGTCTTGCACGACAGGAAGAGCTCCAATCCCGAGACCGTTTACAATCTGCTATCGCTCAACGAGACAATACCCTTGATAGATTTAAAATAACACTCGGGCTACCAACTGATGCTCATATTGTTTTAGATACCGACGAATTACAAAACATGACAAGCAGTGTACAACCTGCCACTACTGAAGACAAAAACACAGAGGAAAATACAGAGAAAAAAGCAAACAGGCAAACCGAATCTGAAATAACAAAACACAAAGAATCCACCTATATTCAACAAGCGTTTCAGCACCGTTATGATTTATATATAGCTCATGCACAGGTTGAAGATGCACAGCGAGCCGCTATTGTTGCCGCAGATAATTTACGTGGCGAATTAACTCTTGGCGCATCCAGTTCTTTTTCTGCCGATTATGTCCTCCGTGATAGCAGTGGCAACACCACTGATAATGATTTCCGTAGTAACCGTGCTCTCCATCTTGCTTTCTTAACCATAGATCTCCCTCTTGAACGAACCGCAGAACGCAATTCTTGGCGCAGGAGTTTAATCCACGTCGAATCTCGCGTTCGTGCTGCACAAGCCCTTGAAGATGAAATTAAATTAGATATCCGCACCGGCCTTCGTGCACTCAATCAAGCACAAACGAGCGCCCTTATTCAAGAAGAATCATTACTACTCGCTCAAAATCGGGTAGAAAGTACGCAATTGTTTTTGCAAGCAGGTCGTTCACAAGTCCGAGACATGCTCGAAGCAGAACAAGCCCTTATTGAAGCACGCAATGCTTTAACCAGTGCGCGTGTAGATGAACGTATTGCCCAACTCGCCTTGCAAAGAGACATGGGTATTTTATCTGTCCATAACAACGGGCTGTGGGATGAACTGTCAGAGAAAGAAAGTCCGACGGTTACACCGCTGCATATAGGAGCCAGCCATTAATACTTTACGCCACTTGCTGCTTCCAAGCGCTTTGCTTCTATGTATCTGCTCCTGTACACAAGATAACGGACCGCTCGTTCCTACTTATACAGTGAGTCACGGTCCACTAACGATTAGCATTAGTGAGTCTGGCTCATTACAAAGCAAAGAACAATCTATTATTAAGTCAGAAGTCTCTCAACGAACCGCTATTCTCTGGCTCATTGAAGAAGGCACCTTGGTAGAAAAAGGCGACAAACTCATAGAATTAAATAGCACCTTCCTAAAAGATGAGCTTATTCGCCAACAAATAACCGTTAATAATGGTGAAGCTGCGCTCATACAAGCCAAAGAAAACCTTACGGTTGAAAAAAGCAAAACAGAAAGTGATATTTCCAAAGCAGAATTAGATCTCCGTTTTGCCGAAACTGATTTAACTAAATATCTCGAAGGAGAATATCCACTGCAATTGAAAGAGCAGCAGAGTAAAATATCTATCGCCGAAGAAGAATTAAAACGTGCACAGGACACGTTTAATTGGTCGGAAAAACTAGAAGCGAAAGGGTATATTACTCGTTCCGAGTTACAGGCCGACGAACTTGCCGCTACTCGCATGGCAAATAACCTTGAAATTGCTCAAGCCAAGCTCCATCTCCTGAAAACCTATACGCACAAACAGCAAGTCGATAAACTCACGAGTGACGTTCAACAGAAAAAAGCAGCACTGATACGAACACGAGCACGATCCACTTCCGATATTATCCGTGCTGAATCACAAGTTCAAGCCAGACAAAGTGAGTTTGATCGACAAAATAAGACGATGAAAAAACTGGAAGAAGAAATCGAAAAATGCACGATCACCGCTCCAACTGCTGGCATGGCTATTTACGCCACTTCTGTTCGCCGCAACTGGCGCAGACCCAACCCGATGGCCGTCGGAGACGAGGTTCACGAGCGAGAAGAACTCATTTATTTACCAGCACGTAGTGGCTATACCGCCAATGTAAAAATACATGAGGCAAACATCCAAGACATCTCTAAAAACATGTCTGCACGTATCACCGTGGATGCACTACCCGGCTCCAATTTCAACGGCACGGTTAGCTCTATTGCACCATTACCAGATCAACACAGTTCGTGGATGAATCCAGATCTAAAAGTTTTTAACACATCCATTGATCTGGATGAAAATAGCGACAAACTCCGTACTGGCATGGGTTGCCAAGTGGAAATTGTTATTGAAACATTTACCAATACCATTGCTGTCCCACTGCAATGTCTCGTCCTGGTAGACGGCACCCCAACAGTGTACCGAGACAATGGGACACAAGAAGGCGAAGCTATTAGCGTTGTTACTGGACCTCGCAATAACCGTATGATTGCCGTTACTGCTGGATTACGTGAAGGCGATATTATCTTACTCGCACCGCCACTCAGCGAGTCTGAGGCACCTGATCCAGAACAGGGTGACAATGAAAAAGACACCACTGAAGATGTACAATGAGCGATAATATCGTCGTCCAACTACAAGACATTTGCAAGACCTATCACATGGGTGGTGAAACCATTCACGCTTTACAGAATGTTTCGTTATCTTTTCAACAAGGAAGCTTCTGGGCTATTCTCGGCCACAGTGGATCAGGCAAGAGTACATTATTAAATGTGCTTGGCTGTCTCGATGTCGTAAATAGCGGTTCGTACATACTTGATGGCATTGATGTGAGCCAATTAGATGACGAAGCATTAAGCGATATACGTCTACGTAAGCTCGGGTTTATTTTTCAAAGTTTTAATTTAATTAATCAACTAACCGTACAAGAAAACATTGCTCTCCCCCTCTATTACCTTGGTTGGGATGCAGATGAAAGCGCAGAGCGTGCTGCTGAAATTGCTCATGTTGTTGGTCTTGAAGGACGGCTTGGGCATAGACCATCACAATTATCTGGTGGTCAACAACAGCGGGTAGCGATTGCCCGCGCACTAGCAAACAACCCCTCCATTATCCTCGCAGATGAGCCAACTGGTAACTTGGATTCTGCAACCGGTCACGCAATTATGGATTTATTATTTTCTCTCCATGATCAAGGCACCACTATTTTAATGGTTACTCATACACCAGAAGTTGCCGAACGCATTCCCAATGCCGTTATGATGAAAGATGGCCAAGTTGATAATATTACAACGAATCGAATAGAAAAAGCAGGTACGTTTAATGGCCACTAATAAACGCCTGTTACGCGATATTCGTCTTGGCATTAACACGCTGTTATTGCACAAACTGCGTTCCTCCCTGACGATGCTCGGCATTGTCTTTGGTGTTGGGAGTGTCGTTGCAATGCTCGCTATTGGTGAAGGTGCCAGCCAAGAAGCATTAGAGCATATTCGCAAACTCGGCAGCAGAAATATTATTATTCGTGCTTTAAAACCTGCCGATGAAAATCAACAAGAATTAAAGCATTCCGTCATGAGTGTCTACGGCTTACACTATGCTGATGAGCAACGTATCTCTGAGAGCAGCCCTCATATTAAACGAACAATTCCTGCCAAAATATTTAACAAAACAGTTCGCAGTGGCGGCAATGCCTTAGAAGCACGTGTTGTTGGCACCATTCCAGATTGGTTTGAATTCCTTCATAATAAACTCATAGCTGGCCGTACCATTACTCAAAAAGACATGGAACAACAACATCCTATCTGCATACTTTCTGAAGATATTGCTCGGCCACTCCTTGCCCAACAACACAGCATTGGCGCACACATTAAAATTGGTAATGATTACTTTGAGGTGGTTGGCATTGTCGCCTCTTCCGCTTCAAGTACCGGCGGCGTTGAATCACCCAGCCAACCCCGTGATATCTATATACCGCTGACTGTCTGTAAAAAATACTTTGGCGATAGGATTCAAAAACGAGTCACCGGCTCACGAGAACTCAGCAAGGTTGAACTCCATCAAATTATTGCCGAAGTCTCAGACGATTCTTTGGTCGAATCCACTGCTGTAGCTCTGAATGCCCTCCTCAGCTATCATCATCCAAAACATGACTATGAGGTGAGTGTTCCTCTTTCTTTATTACAACAGGCTGAAGCCACTAAACGCACTTTTACTATTGTTCTTGGTTCTATTGCTGGCATTAGTCTTATTGTCGGCGGTATTGGCATTATGAATATTATGCTCGCTTCTGTTACTGAGCGTACCCGAGAAATTGGTATTCGCCGTGCTATTGGCGCTCGGAAAAAAGATATTATTCGTCAATTTCTGATTGAAACCATCGTCTTGTCTATGACTGGCGGAATTCTTGGTATAGGGTTTGGTGTACTTGTCCCGCTTCTTGTAGAACAATGGACAGATATGCCCACGGTTATTCCCGTTTATGCCATCTGGTTAAGCCTTGGCATTAGCGTGCTTGTTGGCGTTATCTTTGGTATGTACCCCGCACGCAAAGCTGCCAGCCTCAACCCTATCGAAGCCCTCCGCCACGAATAAATAGAAAAAAAAAGACACGCTATTTTTTGAGGAACCGAACAAGTCCCCTCATTCTTTATTCTATAATTGCTTGGACTTCGCGGATGTAGGTTTGGGCAAAGGTTTCTATCTCTGCTTGGCTCGTTTGTGGGCCAGCACTCACACGTATAGTACCAAGAGCGAGATCTGAATGTATACCAAGAGCAGCAATCACATGACTGGGTTCACCTTTTGCTGCTTTGCAGGCAGAGCCTGGTGATACCGCTATGCCTGCAAGATCAAGACGAGTTACAATTGTTTTTGAGGTGATGCCCGGATGAGAGAGCGACAAAACACTCGGAATACGTTGAGCATGCTGGGCATTCCACACACAGTCGGGCAAGGCTTCCTGAATAGTGGCAAAACAGGTTTTAAGCAAGGTTTCGAGACGCGCCGATACGGCATCCATTTGAGTGGTGTAATACTGCGCGGCAGCAGAGAATGCGACTAGAGCAGCAACATCTTCTGTTCCACTACGTCTATCTTGTTGTTGAGAACCACCAGATATTAAAGGCGGCACTTTTACACCATTTTTTACAAATAATAAAGCACTGCCTTTCGGTGCACCACATTTATGCCCAGCAAAGGAGGCAAAATCTACACCAAGTTCATAAACAGATATTGGGATTTTTCCAAAAGCCTGACAACAATCTGCTAAAACAAGACAGTTCGGGTAGCTGGCCTTAATGCCTTGGACCATCTCTGCTATCGGCTGAATGGTTCCTATTTCATTATTGGCCAATTGTACGCACACCAGCTTCGTCTGCTCATCTATCAACTCACAAACCTGAGCTGGATCAATAACCCCAGCAGATGAAACAGGGATATCAATACATTCTACTCCAGCTCGTTTTTCAATATTTTTTAAAACAGATGAATGCTCTATAACACTTGCCGCTGCACGACATTCTGTTGTCCCTGCCAATGCTGCTTCAATGGCCATGGCATTCGCTTCTGAGCCACTCGCCGTAGCGACCAATTCCACATCCCGACAACCAAGTACTTGTGCTAATTCACTACGCGCTCTATCAAAAGTCATGCGAGCCATTTGCCCCAGTCTATGCATAGAACTTGGATTGCCCCAACTCTTGTTTTGCGCCTCAACCCATGCTTCACGGGCAGGGTCACAAACGGGAGCAGTGGCATTGTAGTCTAAATATATCATAAAAAGCAGTGTGGCTGGCCGTCTTGCAATACAAGGCCGTCTCAAGAGAAAAGGAACAAAGGTTCTGAGCTTGTCTCTGACTATAACAAGCTATTCTTCCGGCTCATGAATACGTCATTTGAATCTCCCGCTGCGGCGGCTTCTCTGCTTCGTCATTGGGTTTCGGAACAATCCGCTGTCGCCGATGCCGTTGCCAACATTCCACCTGATAGCGAACTCTGGGATGCACTCGACTACCTTGCCGACAGCGCTGATGCCGATGACTCAGAGCGATGTTCAGCTGGCATTAAGGCTATTTTTGCTGGCTTGGTTGAAACCCTGAATGATAGCCTCCGTGCAGATTACCGCCGTGCATATAGCCGTTTTTTTGCACGCATTATTTATCGCGTTGCCGCGCAGCACCCAGACCTACATCAACAATTAACAGCTTTTGGTTTACACACTGCGGACGATCTGTATCAACGTCATAATCAACTCATTCATACGCCCGCTGATACTCTCACTACAATACCTAAAACAGCACAACGTATTATTATTCTCAGTCGTGTCACCATTGGTGCCGATATTCTGCTCAGCAGTGTCGTTATGCAGCGTTGTCGTCAGCGCTGGCCCAATGCAGAGATTGTGCTTATTGGTCAAGACAAGCTCACCGGTTTACTTGGTGGTATGGATAATATGCGAGTTCGCTCGCTCAATTACAGTCGTCGTGGGCCATTAGCAGAACGCCTGCGTTCATGGTTGGAACTGTGTGCAATTATTGCTGATGAAAACCCCGATTGTATTCTTGCCCCAGATTCTCGTTTGGACCAATTAGGTTTATTACCAGTGCATGCTCATTGCCCCTATGCGCTTTGGGAAAATACGATGCCGAGTGCAGACCAAGGCGGTAATCAAGCTTTGGCAACACTGGTAGATACTTGGTGTGCAGATATTCTTCACTTACCAGCACAACCTTCCTGCGTACCAGCTCTCTTTCCAGATGCGAACATGTCTGCCGCTCAACAACAATTGCAATCAACTTTTGGCAGTAAACCCCTGCTTGCCGTCAAACTTGATCATGGTGGCAACCCTGCAAAAGCTCTTCCGCGACAAGCTGAAATTATGCTGCTCAAAAATATTATCAAAAAAGGCTGGCGTATTCTTATCGACCGTGGCTTTGGCGATGAAGAATATGCAAATAGTGATAGCTTACTTGCTGCCATTAACGCAAGCGTTCTCGATATTGATGATAGCGGTCAAGAAGAGATGGGAATAGCCGTTTCTACACTTACTACAAACCAATTAGCAGATACCGAACTGATTCGTTTTCATGGTTCTATTGCTGGATGGGCTGCTGCACTCTCCTGCTGCGCTTTTTCAGTCAGCTATGATAGTGTTGGTCAACATCTCTCTGCTGCACTTAATATACCTGTAGCGGTGGCTTTTGCTGGCTACAGCAATGAATCGTTTCCAATTGCTTGGAGCCCTTGTAGCCAAGCTCCCGTCTCAGTCACAGCATTTTATAAATCACAGGTTGAAAATCCCATTATTTGGGGCAAGTTTTTAAGTACCATTCCCGCGCCTCACTAGCTCTAGCTCATAGATACAAGGACAAACCACATGTCACCAGCCGAAGAACAAGGTCTTATTTTTCTCGCCACCAATGCCGAAAACGATGGAGTTACCGTTACCGAATCTGGGTTGCAGTACCTTGTCTTGGACAGTGGCGATGGAAAACAACCACAGGCCATTGATACCGTCACCGTTCATTATGAAGGTAAACTACTTGACGGCAGTATATTTGATAGTTCATACGAACGCGGACAACACATCAGCTTCCCAGTAAATGGTGTTATTGCTGGCTGGCAAGAAGCCCTGCAACTGATGCATGAAGGCGATAAATGGCAAGTCTTTATTCCTGCTGACCTCGCCTATGGTTCTCGCGGAGCTGGTGCCGATATTGGCCCAGATGAAACGCTTATTTTTATTATTGAACTCATTTCGGTTGGATAAAAAAACGAGTCACGGTAAGTCTGCTCGTGTACTGTAACGAAAAAAATCCACTAAACTGTACCTCCTCAATAACTATTGAACAGTACAAAAAAAGAGTTGCATATATCAGCACGCTGCTGAAATGTTATTATGTGGACACAGTACGAACTCGGTGAGTCTTGTTTAGTCTGGTCTTTAGGCCAAGGCTTAGAGCGAGCTTTCGTTGAACGTGTTTTGCACGTGTATACAACCCTCAAAAATACTCCTGCCTTTTTAGATATGGGTGTCTGTGATATTGTTCCGACCTATACGGATATTGCCTTATACCTTACTGATGCCGCCGATACCGATACCATCATCACCTCTATGAATGCGTTCCTGCATTCACTGCCAGAAAAACCATCCTTAACAGCAGGGACACTCCATCGACTGAATGTTTGTTATGATGGCATTGATTTAGCATCAGTAGCCCAGATATGTGGCATAGACCAGCACACGCTTATAGCCCTCCATACTGCACCAGAATATATGGTAGCGATGGTTGGCTTTCGCCCTCATTTTCCTTATTTATTGGGACTAGATGAACGCTTATCTGTACCGCGCAGAGAAAGCCCACGTTTGCGCGTTCCTGCCGGAGCAGTGGCCATTGGTGGTGCTCAAACCGGCATCTACCCTTGTGAATCACCAGGTGGCTGGCACATCATTGCTTCTGCTCACGTATCTGACCTAGCAACACTACAGCCAGGTGACCGCGTACAATTTATTCAGACAGAGCAGTCTTCATGAAAGTAAATTGTGACATCGGCGAACGCGGCTCAGATCACCCTATAGATAAACGTATTTTGCATTACATTGATATTGCCAATATTGCCTGTGGTGGTCACTCTGGCGACAGCAACAGCGCTGCTGTTTTTTATCAACGAGCCCAATCTGCTCAGCTGTCTGTAAGCGCTCATTTATCTTATCCTGATCGTAAGAATTTTGGTCGGGTAAGCATGTCTCTACCGAAAGAACATCTTTTTGCGTCTTTGAACCAACAACGGGCTCTCTTGCCACAGGTGCATACGGTTAAATTTCATGGTGCTTTGTATAATGATGCCGCAGCCGATATAGTTTTGGCAGAGCAACTTGCACACTGGCTCGTTCATGCTGACTTTCACAGCGTTATCACTCCTGCTGATTCCTGCTTAGCAGATGCCGCACAAACTATGAAATTAAATATTATCCCTGAAGCCTTTGCTGAGCGACGCTATCGCCTCCATGACACTGGCCGCCTTGCTCTCTTAGAACGTAGCCATCCCTTAGCCTGCTTACACACCGTTGCTGAGGCGCTTGCCCAATGTCAACTCTTACAACAAGGACAAGTTGAAGCTTTGAGTGAAGATGAAATAATCCTCTGCCCCATCCACGCTGAAACAGTGTGTATTCATTCTGATGCAGACATTGCCCTTGCTTTAGCTCAAGCCTTGCAGGACAGCACCAATGCCTGAGCTACCATTTACATTACTCAATAAGGGTCTATTTCGTATTGTTGATGCGGCCGTATATGGTCAGCAAGATCAAGGTATTAGTCCGGGGGGTGCTCAAGATCGTTTTTCCTACGAAAGCGGGCAAACACTTTTAGGACACAACAGACAACACTCCTTCTGTTTGGAATGCGTTCTCGCACCGCGTTTGCAAACACGCCTGCCGCTTACGCTTGTTCTAACAGGTGCTCCACATCAGGCATCTGTTACCACTCCCAATGGAGAAAAACAAACGCTGGCCATGAATACCGTCAGTCATTTTCCTGCTGGTAGCGTTATTCATATGACCGAGCGTACAAAAGGTTTTCGTCTATATATTCATTGGTCTGAACAAAAACAGCCGCAAACTCTTACAGTCTTTGATGCAGAAGACGCTTGTAGACAATGGTTTGATCCACAAGGGCGTATTCGTTTACTACGCGGACCGGAATATACAGGCCTCAAAAGCCCTCAGCAACTCACCCAGACCTACTGGCGCATTGACTCAAAATCTAATGATATGGGCCTGCGGCTCTCACAAGGCAATAAACAACTCAACTACTCCGACCCAGAAATGGTGTCGGTTCCCGTCAATGACGGCACAGTACAATTAACCCCTGCTGGCCCTATTATTCTGATGCGCCAACGGCAAACCGTTGGTGGCTACCCACGTATTGCTCAAGTTATTGATGTTGACATTGACCGCCTTGCTCAGTTTGCTCCCGAACAAATTATTCGTTTTACGTGGTCTACGATGGAGGAAGCACGAGCGCTTCAACAATTAAAGCACAAAACCATAGACGCTCTATACTGCACATCTCAACAGATATAACGGTCAGGTATTATCGGCTAAAGCATCCGCAATCATTGCTAACCATGCATCATCAGCGCTTTCTATTAAGCTGGCTTTCGTCAACTGCTGCACAACCCGCACCTGATAAAGAGTTCCTGCTTCCAACGTTGTTTTTTTACCACTGACATCAGTATCCGATGTTGTTTCATAAAATAACACGAATGTTTTCCCACCACTATGCGCTGCATAAAAATCTATATCACTAACGGTAGATGTATCTGATGCGATGAGCGATCCGTTACTAACAGCGCTACCGCTTGTTATATCGGCAAAATCTGCGCTTGCTGCAAGTATCGTGGCATCAGCTGTCGCCTCGTTACACCAATAATGTATGGCCGCTGCCTCTTCCGTTTGCTCAGTGCCTGCATCTATTTTAGCTCGCACCCATATTTCCCCAGTATCTTGTAAATCCGCAGCGTAGGTAAAAGCGGGAAGACTCACCTGCCACTCACCACTACTCTTACTCAGCGTTAAAGAATTGCCATACGTACCATCAACACTGTTACTATATTCTATTGTTGCCGCGGTCACGGATTGATTCCAATCGGCTATCGCATAAGAAACCGTTAAGGCTTCACTTTCATAAGCAGCTGCGGTACCACGTTTACGAGAAACATGAACAGCAGCAAGTTTCTCTGCCAATTGGCTTTTACTCATTTTTTGACACACCACCGCAACCGCTGCACTTTGTGATTCCCATGTAGATGACAGAGCTGCGTAAGCTACGGTTGATCGATTATCAACAACAGCTGAACTATATTCTATGACGCATTTCGTACCGTCGGCAAACAGTGCATAGCCATCATAAGGACCATAGCTATTAACACTGCTCTCTTCCTGCACACTACTGACAACAGTCCCAGCTTCGGCTGTGGTTAAGTGTGCGTGAATCAATGCTTGAGCACTTGCCTCATTACACCAGAGAACCAACGATTGCACTTCAGATTCAAACTGTTGTTGGGCATCATTCGTGAACACCACTTTATAATAGACGGTTCCATCATCTACAAGATCTTGTGCATAGCTTAAGGTCGGAAAAAATCCGCTGGCAGCACTGCCCAGTAGACTTAAAGACTGCGTTGACCATGTACTTTTATTATCCACAGAATAATGCAAAGCGGCAGCCGTTATCGTTCCGCTGACAGAAACAGCAGATGCGCTGACACTCACATTCACAGAACCTTCAACCATGTCTGCTAACGCAGCAACGGAAACAGGGGTGCTGCTTGATGACCCAGAATTACTACCACCTCCCCCTCCACAACCTGCAAAGAAAAGGGATAACAGACCTATTGCCAAGTATATATACATAATACGAGAATAGCCAAACTTAGATCACGCGCAACACCGATATGTTCCAAAACAAAACCTCACACGACCGTAATTCATGCCAATAATGTTGTCCTATTTCTACAGCTCATTATTGCATAGGAGCAAACGCATCCTTGCACCGCGTGGGGGGCGCTGGTATACTATGGTATGGATTCCCTCGACTTACAAGGAATAACAACTCTTCCGTTGATGCTACAACGGGTTATGTTGCGGTATCATAATGCACAGGCTTTTACTTGGTGTGAAGGTGGTGTATGGCAACACGTTTCTCATGGAGATTTTTTCAATCTTATTCACCGAATGGCTTTGGGGCTGCGTGCTTTAGGGGTACAACAGGGAGATTGCGTTGGGATTTTTGCTCACTCCTCTCCGTATTGGATGATTACAGATTTTGCCATTCAAATTGCCGGTGGCATTACCGTGCCACTGTTTAGTCATATTTCAGATAAAGACCTGACCCATATTATTCAAGAAACAGATATGGCATTCTGTTTTGTAAATGACGAACACTCATGGCTCCAACTGAAAGAATTAGCCGTACCTTGCTTACACACTATCATCCAACGACATATCAATAGCTGCCATCCACTATTGCTACCGCTTAAGAGCCTGCTCGCACAAGGAGATGCCAGCTCTACAGAAAACCCTTGCGCTTACGCAGCATTACGTGATTCCGTTCAACCAGAAGATGTTGCCACCATTATTTACACATCTGGTTCCACAGGAGTGCCCAAAGGTGTGTGTTTAAGTCACCATAATTTAGTCAGCCAAATTGCAGGAGCACGTCAATGCTTTCATTTAGATAGTAGCACAGACAAAGCGCTTTCAGTATTACCGCTCGCCCATATTTTTGAGCGGGTTATTACCTTGGTGTATTTAGATCAAGGTGTACCCATTTGTTTTGGTGATGATATTTTTCGCACCGGTGATTTACTCAAACAATTCCAACC
The DNA here is from genome assembly GCA_016745075.1 of Planctomycetota bacterium. Taxonomy (GTDB): domain Bacteria; phylum Planctomycetota; class UBA11346; order UBA11346; family UBA11346; genus JADGDD01. The sequence goes on from JADGDD010000008.1 coordinate 130,596, forward strand.
AACGCTGGTGACTATGGTCCCGCGCCTCTTGGAAAAAATTCATGCAAAAATCATGTCTGGCATAGACACCAGTAATTCACTGTCTCGATCCTTTGCCTCCTGGGCAATGCGACAAGCTCATGACCACTCTGATTCTTTTCTGAACGACTGGAGCGCCTTACTCGCAGATAAAGCCGTCTATTCCAGAATACGTGAAGAGCTTGGTGGGAAAATTAGACAAATCATTACTGGTGGTGCTGCCTTAGCACCACACCTACAAGAGCTCTTTACCAATATGGGCATACCCATTTATCCTGGTTATGGCATGACTGAGTGCTCGCCGGTCATTTCCTGTAATTATCCCGGCTCTGTACGTACAGGTACCGTTGGTCAAGCCTTCCCCGGTGTTGAAATCTACATTGATACCAATGGAGAAATTCTTGCGCGTGGTGCTGGCCTTATGGTCGGCTATTACAAAGATAAAGAAAAAACCTATGACACCATTGATGTTAATGGTTGGCTCCATACAGGCGACAAAGGTTCTGTAGATAACGATGGATTTCTGAGCATTACTGGCCGCATTAAAGAACAATTTAAAACGGCCAATGGCAAATACGTTGCGCCTGCCCCGCTTGAAGTCGCGCTCTGCACACATTCCTTAATAGATAATGCTTTAATCCTTGGTGCGGGCAAATCTTTTGTCTCCTGTTTGCTGTTTTGTAATCCAGAACTTCAAATAACGGAAAGGCTCACTCATGCCATTCAAGAACATATTGATGAAATAAATGCGAACTCAAATCATTGGGAACAGATACGTGATTTCCGTTTGATTCCTTATCAATTAAGCATTGGTACCAATGAACTAACCCCCACCCTTAAATTACGTCGATTTATTCTTGAACATAAATTTGCGGATGACATTGCCAGCCTGTACCACCCGCACGACCCAAGTACAACATCAGCAAACGCACGAAACAAAGGAGGTCATCATGACTGAACGTCTTGCCATCGTTGATGGTATACGCACGCCCTTTTGCAAAGCAGGCGGCGCTCTGCGTAGCATGCAGGCAGACGATCTTGGTGTGGGTCCTGTTCGTGAATTACTGGCCCGCACTCAGATAGCGGCAACTGATATTGATGAAGTTATTTTCGGTAATGTGTGCCAACCTGCACATGCCGCAAATATTGCTCGCATCATTGCACTCAAAGCTGGCTTACCGCAATCCTGTATTGCCGCTACCGTACATCGTAACTGTGCCTCTGGTATGGAAAGCATTACCTCTGCTTGGGAGCGTATTCTCTCTGGCCATGCAGATATTATTATTGCAGGTGGCACGGAAAGCATGAGTAACGTGCCACTCTTATATGGACCAGAAATGACAGCTTTTTTTACACGGCTTATGAAAGCAAAAAACATATTCCAACGACTGAGCGTGCTTGCATCTTTTCGCCCTCGTCATCTCAAACCCATTATTGGCTTGCAACTTGGTCTGACTGATCCTGTGTGTGGATTAAATATGGGACAAACCGCAGAAAATCTTTCCCGAGATTTCGCTATTACACGAGCAGAACAAGATGCTTTTGCCCTGCTGAGTCACCAACGCGCCGCTGCGGCTGCCGAACGTTTATCAGAAGAAATCTTACCAACCCCACTCGCTCCACATTATAAGACGGTTTGTACCGCCGACGATAATGTACGAGCAGAACAAACCCTGGAAGCTCTACAAAAACTACGACCGTATTTTGATCGGACCAATGGCACCGTTACCGTCGGTAACGCCTGCCCTGTTACTGATGGTGCGGCAGCTCTGTTATTGATGTCTGAATCAACCGCTCGTGAACGTGGTTATACACCGCTTGGCTATCTGCGTCATTGGACCTATGCTGCACTTGATCCATCCCGCATGGGCCTTGGTCCTGTTTTTGCGGCCGCTAAATTATTCAAGACCTACGGCAGCTCGCTTCAAGATTATCAACTCATTGAAATAAACGAAGCCTTTGCCGCGCAGGTCCTTGCCTGTGAACGTGCCTGTGCCTCACAAGCGTTTGCTCAAAATCACCTTGGCCAAGAAGAAGCGCTTGGTGAAATAGGTCGAGACCGTCTCAATGTCAACGGTGGCGCCATTGCTCTTGGCCATCCAGTTGGCACCACCGGAACACGCTTAGTTCTTACCATACTCCATGAATTACGACGACGTGGCGCACAACGCGGACTTGCCACACTCTGTATTGGTGGTGGCCAAGGCGCTGCCCTTGATCTGGAGGTTGAATAATGAACACTTCTTTTTTTCAACTTCAGGTTGATAAACATAATTATGCGTGGCTCACATTTGACACGGATGGTGCTAAAGTTAATACCCTTGGCTTTACTGTTATGCATGAATTACGTGAGCATATTCGCACCCTTGCGACCCAACATCCGCATGCACTTATCATTCAAAGCGGCAAAGAACATCAATTTATTGCTGGGGCAAATATCGGCGAACTGCAAAACATTAATTCAGTTGAAAACGCCACAGAAAAAGCAAAACTTGGCCAAAGTATTTTTAATGAATTGGCGGCTCTTCCTTTTCCAACCCTCGCCTATATTGATGGACCGTGCATGGGTGGCGGCACTGAACTCGCACTTGCCTGCACCTATCGTTTAGCAAGTGATCACAAGAGCACAAAAATAGCCCTACCAGAAGTACAGCTTGGTTTTGTTCCTGGCTGGGGTGGCACCCAACGTCTCCCTCGTTTGATTGGTATTCCTGCTGCTCTCGATTTACTGTGTAGCGGAAAAACAGTGAACAGCAAAAAAGCGCTCCGTCTTGGGTTAGTCGATGGCTGCATAAGCGATGTCTTTGCCGCCGATCATATTAAAACATTTTTAGGAAAACCCAAACACGCACGTCGCAAACGCTCACTTCTCAATCGCTTCTTAGAAAGTAAACTTGGCCGTTCACTGGTATTCAAGAAGGCACGAGAAGCGGTCATGAAAAACACACACGGACATTATCCAGCACCACTTCAAGTGATTGATGTCGTCGCTCGTACCTGTGATGATTCTCTTGAATCTGGACTTCTTCATGAAGCCAACACTTTTGGCAGCCTCAGCCAAACAACCATATCAAAAAATCTTGTGCATATATTTCTTGAAAGCGAAGAACTTAAAAAGAAAGCGCGCAGTCTTGACTGTGGCAACCTTGCCGCACCAAGCCATACGGGAGTTGTTGGCGCTGGTATTATGGGTGGTGGTATCGCATGGCTCTTTGCCGGTGCAGGGTATTCCGTTCGTATTAAAGACCTGAACTGGGATGCCATTCGTTTGGCCTTGCATACCGCCTCCGGTATTTTTACCAGACGAGTGAAACGGAAAAAAATGCGCCAACATGACGCGCTCTGTGCTATGCACCGCATGAGCGGTTGTATTGATGGAAGTGGTCTCCATCAGGCTGATATTATTGTAGAAGCCGTCGTTGAAAACCTTGACGTGAAAAAAAAGGTTTTAGCCGACCTTGATACACAGACAGCACATACGACCACTCTGTGTAGTAATACCTCATCTCTACGAATGGCAGATATGGCCGAAGCGCTTGAAAATACGGGTCGTTTTATCGGCATGCATTTCTTCAACCCAGTACATCGTATGCCTTTGGTTGAAGTCATTGCTGGTCCAGACTCCAATCACCATCATGTTGCTCGTGTTGCTGCCTTCTGTGCCAAACTTGGGAAAATACCAATCATCGTTGCCGATTGTCCAGGCTTTCTTGTAAATCGTATTTTATTACCATATATCAACGAAGCAGCATGGCTTTATATGGATGGTGCAAGCATTGCCGATGTAGATCGCACCCTCACCCAGTTTGGTATGCCAATGGGACCGTTTACCCTTGCTGATGAAGTGGGTCTTGATGTGGGCTACCATGTTGCCCATAACCTTGAACAAGGCTATGGTGAACGAATGGCTGTTGCCCCCATATTACATAAACTGGCAATAGAAGAAAAGTTACTCGGCAAAAAAGGAAATAAAGGGTTTTATCTCCACAACAAAAAAACAACACCTGTCGTTAATAGCGCACTCACAAAGAACACTCCCCAAAACACAGATCACCATGCTGATACCACCACTATCCGCAATCGCTGCTTAGGTATTATGGTCAACGAAGCAGCACGGTGTTTAGACGAAGGCATTGTTGCCAGCCCTGCTGAATTAGACATGGCTATGATTTACGGAACCGGTTTCCCACCGTTTCATGGCGGACTTTGTGCATGGGCTGATACTATTGGCCTCAAGACGCTTATCACAACCCTTACTGAACTGGCTACAACCCTTCCTCGTTTCACCCCCTGCGATGCCCTCATACACTACGCTGACAATGGTGGTTTTTATAATAAACAATAAAAGGAGCTTATCATGACTGACGATACCACGGCAAATAATGACGACCCATCTGAAGATGAGTTACTTATTGATACGTCAAAAATGTCTGAAGGCAAACGGGCCGCGATGGAAGTAGCCGAAGGCGCTCGTGAAACAGCATGGGATAGACCTGGTTTTGCTCATGAATTATTTATGGGACATTTTAATCCAGAATTGATGACTCCCTTCCCTGTTCAACCAAATGAAAGCAAAGAAGAAACAGACGCGCTGATAAGCGAATTGGATAACTATTTAACGACCAATCTCGATGCTGCTGCGGTAGACGATACTCAAACAATTCCACAGGCCGTCATGGACGGACTGGTACAACGCGGTATTTTTGCCATGAAGATACCCAAAGAATACGGCGGCCTTGGTTTATCTCAGGTGAATTACAATCGTATTATGATGATGATAGCCAGTCATTGCGCCAGCACCGCAGTACTGGTCTCTGCTCATCAGAGCATTGGTGTCCCACAACCTTTAAAAATGTTTGGCACAGATGAGCAAAAGAAAAAATATCTCCCGAAATTTCGCGAAGGGTGGATTTCTGCTTTTGCCTTAACCGAGCCCAACGTTGGTTCTGACCCCGCACAAATGAGTACAACTGCCGTACCATCTGAAGATGGCTCTCATTGGATTATCAACGGTGAAAAACTCTGGTGCACGAATGGCCCAATTGCCGATGTCTTAGTAGTCATGGCCAAAACTCCAGCAAAAATAGTCAATGGTCGTGAGCGACAACAGATTACCGCATTTATTGTTGAAAAATCATTTGGTGGTATAGAAACCAAACATCGTTGTGATTTCATGGGCATACGTGGTATTCAAAATGGTTTATTGCAGTTTACCAACGTAAAAGTTCCCACGGAAAATATTATTGGCGGCTTAGGTCGAGGATTAAAACTAGCCCTTTCTACATTAAACTTTGGCCGCCTCACCTTGCCTGCTGCCTGTGCTGGTGTTGGCAAACAATGTTTGCATATTGCACGGCGGTGGGGAAACGAACGGGTACAATGGGGATTGCCAATTGGGAAACATGAAGCGGGTAGTCAAAAGTTGGCTTACATCGCTGCTAATACCTTTGCTATGGAAGCCGTAACCATGCTCACCTCACATTGGGCAGATCGTGGTGATGTGGATATTCGTATTGAAGCTGCCATGGCAAAACTTTTTTGCTCCGTTACCGCAGAACGAGTGGTTGACCAAACCATGCAACTACGCGGAGGCCGTGGCTATGAACGCGCCACCTCACTAGAAGCACGCGGAGAATTGCCATTCCCGGTTGAACGTATGTATCGAGATATTCGTATTAATAGTATTATTGAAGGTACGTCAGAAATAATGCGTTTATTCCTTGCCCGCGAAGCCATGGACCCGCATTTAAAAGTTGCTGCTGATATCCTGAAACGACATTCTTCTCTTGGCACAAAATTGCGTGGAAGCATGAAATTGGCAACCTTCTATTCGACGTGGTATCCATCACAATGGATTAACGATAGTATTTGGAGCCTGCATGAAGACATGGGGCCGCTCGCTGAACATTATCGCTTCTGCCATAAAACAGCGCATAAACTTGCCCGCACTATCTTCCACTATATGGGTCTGTACCAAGACAAACTTGAACGTAAACAAATGATTCTCGGTCACCTGATGGATATTGGCACTGAACTTTTTGCCATGACGGCAACCTGCTCCTACGCTCTCACCATGCCACGAGATATGAGCCCAATTCGTTTGGCCGATTGTTTCTGTCATCAAGCCATCTTACGCATAGAACAACACTTCCACGATCTCAGCACCAACAACGATGCCAACAATAACGACATCGCTAAAGAAGTGCTAACGGGTTCCTTCGACTGGTTAGAAGAAGGTGTCCATACGTGGCCAGAGAAAGCGTAAATAGATAAAAGGGCATCATGGTTCTTGCACGCTTAAGTACGCAAATGATGGTGAATGTCTTGGAGAAAGTTCTCCAAGTGCGCATTCATGCGGATGGCGTTGGAAATATTCCCAATGGGCCTGCACTCTTTGTCGTCAATCATTTCACTAGACTTGAAACATTTATTCTTCCCTATGTGCTCTATAAATATGCGGGTATTTATGGCGCATCTCTAGCCGATTCGTCCTTGTTCGGTGGAGCCCTTGGTAAATATTTACGTGCTAATTTTACAATACCCACCAACGAACCAGGACGGAATCGCATTATTATTGGCGATATGATGTGTGGTCGTCATTCATGGATTATTTACCCAGAAGGGTCCATGATAAAAAATAAAAAAACATTTCAAGATGGAGAGTTTCTACTTGATGTCCCAGACAGAAACGGCCCACCACATACGGGGGCTGCTGTATTAGCTTTAAAAGCCGAATTAACAAAACGGTGTTATTGGCAAGCCCTAAAAAAAGGAGACCACCAAACCGCCCAAGCCATCGAGGAACGTTACCATTTTACAAGTCCAGCCGATATTTCAGAACAAAGCTTGCCTATTGTTCCGGTAAATATTTCTTATTACCCAATGCGGCCTGGTGATAATGCAATCTCTCGTCTCGCAAAATGGATACATGGTGGGCTGCCCAGCCGTATAGAGGAAGAACTACAAATAGAAGGCAACATGCTCTGTTCACCAACCGATATTAGTATTTATTTTGATACACCAGTAGATACACATCGGTACGTCCAACCATGGTATGGTTTATCTAAACGCATGTTACCACTTATGAGTGATCAAAAACGCTGTGATCTACTTGTAGCCTCACAACGTACTCGACTCACCAAACGTTTTATGAAATCTATCTACCGGAAAGTGGCGGTTAATTTTGATCATATTTTTTGTATGAGCCTTCGCAAAAGTCTAGCCTGCACGGTTTCTCGTGATCATATTTTACGCTCCTGTTTCGTCAGCGCTCATAAAATTCGTGACCTAGATGACAGACGTACCCATCCAAGTTTATCGCACAATCTCATTCACCTCCTCACCCAAGACACCTTTGAACCCTTCACCAGTATTTTTGAATGCGCAAAAAACGAGGAACTCATACAAGAAGACGGTTACCACACGTGGCATATTAACCGTGCGATTCAGCAGCAGCAGCATTACGGATTTCATGATATACGCCTACGTCATCCGACTGGTGTTATTGCGAATGAAATTGAAGCGCTACCAAAGACCTGTTCAATTATCGATACAACAGTAAATGCTTCTGACGATCACCTTCGAGCCGAAACGGCTGCCACTATTTTCACCATAGATAATGAGGATTTCTCTCGTGATTATGATAGCTATTACCATGATGAGCTGTCAGTCAGTCGTGATCAAGGTCGGCCATTCCACATGCACAACGACCAGCACCAGACTGGCATTATTTTGTCTCACGGCTATATGGCAGCACCGGGAGAAATGCGCGAGTTAGCCCTTCATCTCTTTAAACATGGCTACAATGTCTACGGAGTTCGGCTCAAAGGACATGGCACCGCACCACAAAATTTAGAATCGGTGTCTTGGCACGACTGGTATAGTTCCTACCTACGTGGACTGGCCGTCTTACGACAACAAAATACCCGTATCATTGCTGGTGGTTTTTCTATGGGTGGGCTGTTGGCCTTACTCTGTACCGCTCGTCACCCCACACTTATTGATGGTACTTTTTGTATTAATTCGCCAATGAAACTGATGGACCCTATGAGCGTCTTTGTTCCCGCTGTTGCCCTGTGGAATAAAGTTATGAGTAATTTTGACAATGTACGTATGGACTACGTAAGCAATGAGCCTGAATTTCCAGACACCAACTACAAACGCAATAGTGTTCATGGCTTAAATGAATTGGACACCCTGATTACAACCTGTAAAGATGAGCTTCCACATATCACTCAACCATGTTGTATTATTCAGGCCGATAAAGACCCAACGGTGAAACCTGAAAGTGCCGATATTATTAATGACGGCATTAGCAGTGAACAAAAATACCGCCATGTACTCAATCATAAACGTCATGTTATTGTACGCGGACCTTCCGTGCAGCAAGTTCACCCATTAATACATACCTTCATTAATGCGTGCGGGTAAACATTTTACACCAGTAACATACTCACAACTGTTACAACGATAATGCCAATCACATTTAAGACCATCCCCTCTTTCATCATCGTTTGCGTGCTAAAATGACCAGAGCCATAAATGATAGCATTGGGGGCAGTGGCAACGGGTAGCATAAACGCACAAGAAGCACATAACACTGCGGGAACCATCATGGTTTTAGGCTCTATGCCCGCACTCACTGCGGCCACTGATAAAATGGGCATCAATAACACCGTTGTCGCATTATTGCTGGTAACTTCTGTTAAGAAAATAACCGCAGCAGCCACTCCTGCTATTAAATACACCGTATTCCAACCTGTCAGCCCAGATAAGAGCACTCCAATACCATCTGACAGCCCCGTCTCTTTAAAGCCAGTAGCCATAGTAAAACCACCGGCAACCAATAATAAAACACCCCACGGTATTTTCTTGCAACTTTCCCAATCCAGTAATTTTCCACCGGTTCCATTTGGTATCAGAAACATAGCGATAACTGCCACGAGCGCCGTATCTGCATCATAGGCTTTTTCAAAAGAAATGAAACTGGTTGAAAACCATGTACTCCAACCACCCCATGGATGACTGCGCGTTACCCAGAAAAAACCAGTTAGCGCAAAGACAAAAAGCACTCTTTTTTCTGCTGTTGTCCATGCGCCGACTTCAGGCAAAGTAATATCACTGCGACCACGCAATGAACGGGTTAACCATAACCACATGAGCGGTACTAAAATACATACAACTGGTATTCCAATACACATCCAATCAAAAAAGCTTATTTCTACACCAGTCGCTTTTTCATATTGGTCCATAAAAATTAAATTGGGAGCTGTTCCTACAGGAGTCCCTAGCCCACCAACACTAGAAGCATAAGCTAGGCCAAGTAATAATGGAACCGCCAAGTCTGTACGTTCAGCTTTTTCAATAAGCGCCATCACTACGGGAAAAAACATTAATACAATAGCAGTACTAGACATCCACATACTTAACAGGGCAACACAAGCCATTATAGCAAAAACCATACCTCTGTCGCTTTTTTTGCCAAAAATAGTATAGAGACCTCGAGCTAGACGCAGGTGCACACCACAACGCTCCATTGCAACGGAAAGCATAAAGCCACCCATTAACAGCAAAATCACTTTACTACCATATTGCTGGGCAACCATTTTCCGTGGCACGATTTCTATCATTGGAAATAATGCTAATGGAATAATGGAGGTAACAGCAATCGGTATCGGCTCCAACATCCACCACAGAGCACATAAACAGGTCAGAGCACCCGTCCAACACGCTGGAGCATCCCAACCATAAGCATGTAACAACACACCAACAACAGCAGCTCCAAAAGGTCCAGAAAACACGGCGATATATTTATGCATACACACACATGTTCATTCTGAACAAATGGTTACAGCCTTTCTCTTTGTGATGTAGACTCTACTGTAAGTCCTGTAACCTTTTCAGACATCCAGACATAGTAGAGTAGAAGGACACTAGCTCATCTTTTACCACCTCCATTGGGAATCATGCTGATGTATACCTCTTTGATAAAACAACTCTTACCCGTACTACTCTGCCTTTATGTGAGTATTAACACGCTGCAAGCTCTAGACTATAAGAAACTTACAGCAAAAGATTTTACTGGAACGACTCTGCCGCTGGCACCCGTTACCGATATTTTTCTCGATTTATGTTATGGCCCACATACACCAGAAAATATCAAAGCAAAACTTCAAGTATTTAAAGACATTGGCTTTCAACGTGTCTATTTTGTCATCGCTAACCCCGGTTATCCAACATACGGTATGGACATGTTAGATTTTGCTCCAACTCCGAAAACCTTTGGCAATTACGCAAAAGCCTCCGTCGATGCTGTAGGTGATATCAATAAAGTTATGATTGAAACAGCACATGAACTCGGCATGGAGGCATGGCCCGTCTTTAAGCCTTATGAGGGTGGCGACGGCCGCAGTTTACCACATGGAAAAAAGCATCCTGTACGCGAACGTGGTCTCTCCTGCATTGGTGGCACCGCCTATGGCTTTGATACGTTTATTTTAGACAATCCAGAGATGCGTATCCAAAGACGACCTGAGCCACATTATGAAGCTGACTGCGCTCAAAACGTAACGCGTATTGAACTCGCCTTTTGTACTAATCCACAAAGCTATAAAAAACATCTTGGTACACTTCCACCTTCCGCTGGCCATGCTCTTACCGATATTCAACTATGGACCAGCAATGACAACGGGACCTATACTGCTTACACTGGTCCCGTAAGCATCAAGCAAAGCTCAGACACACGCATCATTACGGACGCAAATGGTTTTCCATCGCTCAAAGGTGTCGCACAACCCTGCCACATTCTCACTTTGGATGGTTTTGAGAGCCCAGCTCCTTATTTTGCTGTCACCTTTACCAATCCACAAAAACGCCATGTAACGGTACCGTGGTCTATGATTACCGCCTACGGAAAAGGCGGGCTCATTCCAACAACCATTGGCACACGTGTGCGCAAAGATTTAGTACCGCTTGGTACAGAATGGAACGATCGAAAAAAACATCGTTTCGATACAGATGGCTTTGAATTTGAAGATCATGGCTGGGGTGTTGGCTACCCCGGTTGGCATAACCTCTCAAGCTATGGCATTGCCAAGGGGAAGAATAGCCATGTAAAAGGCACACTCTGTGAAGCTTATCCAGAAGTACGCGCATATTGGCTTGCTACGGTACAACAACTTATCGCCTATGGTGCTGACGGTATTGACTTTCGTTTGGTCAGTCATTCTTGTTCGGTAACAGATTGGGCGAATTATGGATTTAATAAACCCGTCATGCATATCTATAAACAAAAACATGGTGATGAATTGGTTGAAAGTGAAGAAGACTACCACGATATTATGCATATACGCGGCGACTTTTACAGTTTGTTTTTACGCGATGCCCAGCAAGCCTTACACGCAGCAAACCGTAAAATGCAAATTCATATGAGCGAAATATATACTGACCACACCCATGACGGTTTTATTCGCGGCCTCGTACAATGGGGTAATCCTAAAATATTTCTCAACTGGAAAGAGATGGTTGACCTTGCCGATGAAATTACCATCAAAGATAAACAACGTGGCCGATATAAAAAGAAGAATTGTGCGCTTATCAAACAACGTGCAGCAGCGGCTGGTAAACCAATCTGGGTCCACTGTTACCTGACTCAAGGTCCTGGCTTACAACAAGCCTATTTTGACAGCATTGCTACTGATCCACGTATAAGCGGGGTGCTCATTTATGAAACCGTTAAACGCCATAACCCAAATAGTGGAATGAATCGACCGGGGATTGTTGGCATAGCTCCAGATGGCAGTCTGATGCGCGATGACCGGGTTATTGATATCTTACAAGCACTCAAACAAAAGGAATGATCCCTCCCTTTTGTTTCTTTTCAATAAACTCGCACATACAGATAGCTAAGAAAACAATTCATTACGACAGTACTTATAAGCTGCTAGCAAACCTCGTAATCCAAGCCCTGATATGGCTTCTAGGTAAATATTACCACCACTCCAGCAATTCAACTGTCCAAATGATCACAGCATCTGGACCAATCTCTTCGCCAATGCCTTTACTCCCCCAAGCTAAATCAGATGGAATCACCAAACGTGCTTTGCCGCCAATACCAATCTGCTGTACTCCTTCAGATAAGCCATCTATGACTTCTTCTAATTTATATTCACGTGGTTCGTTGCGTTGATACGTATCTGAAAATACTTTTCCATTGACGAGCCCAACGCGATAATTCAAACGAACCGTTGCTTGTAGGTCTGGCTTCCGTTCATCGCCTGGTCGAATAATTTCAATCTGTAGCCCAGATTCCAAAACCTGCACATCTGGTTTTTGTTTATTCTTCGCCAAGTATGCTTCTCCGGATGAACGGTTTTGCCCTTTAGACCCCTTACCTCGCCCTTTTGTTTTTCCACCGCGCGCCATTTACAACCCCTTCATACTCAGTGCAATACGTTTGCGCTTCTGGTCCACATCCATAATCCGCACTTTCACCTGCTGGCGTACTTTGACAACGTCTGCGGGGTCTTTAACAAAACAGTCTGCCAGTTGAGAAATATGAACAAGACCGTCTTGATGAACACCAATATCAACAAAAGCACCAAACTTGGTCACATTGGTGACAATGCCCGGCACACACATATCTGCCTGAATATCATTTATGCTGTGAATATCTGCAAACGTAAAATGACTGAATGATGGCCGTGGGTCTCGACCTGGTTTTGCCATTTCTGAGAATATATCACTGAGAGTTGGTGCACCAACCTCTGCTGTAATATAACGTGAGTGATCTATGCCTTCACGTACACTCGCAGTAGATACCATATCGGCAACAGTGCATCCGTAATCTATTGCCATTTGTTTAATTAAAGAGTAGCGTTCTGGATGCACCGCACTTTCATCCAATGGATTTTTAGCGCCACGTATACGCAAAAAACCCGCAGCTTGTTCAAAGGCTTTTGCACCTAAGCGTGGCACCTTCTTGAGTTGCACACGGCTGATAAAACCGCCGTTTTCTGTACGCCACTGGATGATATTTTTTGCCAGTTGTGGGCCAAGACCGGAAACGTATGTCAACAATTGTTCTGATGCTGTATTTAATTCTACACCAATAGCATTCACGCTGCTCATAACCACATCATCTAGACGGCGTTTGAGCGCATGTTGGTCAACGTCGTGCTGATATTGACCAACACCGATAGAAGCGGGGTCTAATTTCACTAATTCCGCTAGCGGGTCTTGTAACCGACGACCAATAGACACAGAACCACGCACTGTCACATCATGATCGGGAAATTCTTTACGCGCCACTTCCCCTGCTGAATAAATAGAAGCACCGCTTTCGTCCACCAAAATAACCGGAACTGACACCAAGTTCTTCACAAAGCTTTCGGTTTCTCGCCCAGCCGTCCCATTGCCAACGGCAATCGCTTCTATCTCATATTTTTTCAGTATGTCTGTAATAATATGTTCTGCTTCCACAGCCTTTGCCTGACCAAGACTTGGATAAATAGTGGTGTTATGCAGGAGCGCACCTTGTTTGTCTAAGACCACACATTTACAACCAGTACGATAGCCGGGGTCGATTGCCAATAAACCTTTTCGGCCTAAGGGAGCTGCTAATAATAATTCAGTAATATTTGTAGCGAAGACTTCTATGGCTTCTGCATCGGCTTCTTTTTTCGCTTCACTCAATAATTCATTTTCAAGTGAGGGACAGATTAAACGTTTATAAGCATCTGCCACCGCTAATTCCATGTGCTCAGTAGCGGGAGTGCGACCACGAATATACCGTCGTGCTAAACGTGCGGTTGCCCGCTCTTCATCTGGTCGCCCTTGAATGCGCAGAAAACCAGCCTGTTGACCACGCAACATTGCTAGTACTCGATGTGATGGAGCGCTTGTTAATTTTTCTGAATAATCAAAATAATCAGAGAATTTTGCTGACTCATCTTTTTTCTCATTGGCTTTTTTCTGTATCACCGTTGACGTGAGCTCTGCCTGTTCAATGAAGAGGCGACGTAACTCTGCTCGTGATTCTGGATCATCACTGATCATCTCAGCAATAATGTCACGGGCACCGGATAAGGCAGCATCTGCATCTGGCACACCTTTTTCAAGATTAATAAAGGTATCTCCTGGAATAGCTGTGCCGTCTTGGGCATGTATTTGCTGAGCAAGTGGCTCAAGCCCGCGCTCACGCGCCTGCGCTGCACGTGTTCGTCTTTTTACACGGTAGGGCAAATACGCATCTTCCAACTCGGTCATGGTTGACGCTGCTGCTAAAAGAGCCTGTAATTTTTCTGTGAGTAAATCGCGCTCAGTTAATGATGCTAACATATTGCCGCGCCGTTTATCTAGCTCGGCATAGTCTTGTAAAAGATCTCGAATAGCTGTAATCGCAACTTCATCAAGAGAACCGGTCGCCTCTTTCCGATAACGGGAGATAAAGGGAACCGTGCCCCCCTCATCAAGTAAAGCTTGTGTCGCACGGACTTGCTCTGGACGAAGGGATAAGGCTGTAGCAATGCGGTCATGTACGTTCATAGGCTTGGCAGCGTAAAGAAGAGGTTCAGAACATCAATAGGACCATTTTTCCGTACTCTACGAAATAATCTTAAAGCAAATAATACGACCACATAAAAGATGCATCACACATCATCACGCGCAGGACCGTCATACTGTGGCAGATCTGCGCAACGTTGTTCTCTGTTTGGCAATGTTGGAAATGGCTTGCTTGGTAAAGATTGATACCAATAAGCAACGCTACACCAATCATCACTGCGTTCGTAATAACGGAAATCTGGATTGGCTTGCGCACCTGCTGGCGTGTAAGCGCGGAAATCATCGCCCCACATATCTCTGACTTGGGTTTGATCACCAAAACCAATTTGTTGGATAGTTACTTTGATTCCTTTTTGGAAATAAATCGGGTCACGATGATGTAAACGATACAGCGAATAATACCCCTGCTCTTTATCGCACAAAGCGGCACCTTGGGTTGGCGTAACCACACGATTTAACCCCCACGCAGAGCCCATGTAATCTTCTGCACCAGTTCCACAAATGGTAGGCAAAGCATTTGGTTTCTTGAGATCGTCATCAATATAGAATTTGACTTCTCCTTCACCCCACCAGCCATTTTTTTGAATACAGCGCACACCAAGTATCGTTCCTAAATAGACTCCTTGACCGTCTATATCATCCAAAATCGTGTAATCTTGGTGTAAAGGACAGGGGTTTGCACGTCGAAATTGTGCGTGAAAATATCCACTGCTTTCATCAATTTCATCACCACTGGTAAAATCAATTTGATAAAACAGCATTGGTATCTCTTCGTCGCTATCATTTTCAACCGTGATTCGTGCGTGTTTGGCAAAAGGCATGGGAATCCAAGAATTAAATCCTTTGCCTTCTTGCATGCTGATGAGGTCTGTAAGCAGCGGCGTTTGCGCGCCATGCGCGACACCGAAAAAATCTCCCAGCGGCACTTCTACACTGGGATGCTCTTGGTCATCCCAATACATGCGAAGAATACAGTTTCGTAAACGTTGAGCTGGCCCTGGTTGAACCGTACACCAAATATGTCGAATCAGGCCCGGGCCATCTACATCTAATAAGGTAACGGTTTGTCCCGCTTGTACTGGCCAAATGCATGGTTGTCCCTTACGGCCACCGCCAGTTGCGCCACCTGCACCCGCTAAAGCTTGTGGGTTTTCTGCTGTGGCGGCACGACTGCGTAAACTACGTAAGGTAAAAATATCCATAACTACTCCTGCCTGCTTTTAGCGCAGCTGTGAGGAGAAGCTAGGGAAAGTTTGCTAAACAGTTGCTAAAAAACGTTTATGCGTCACGCTTGCCACGTTTATTTCCGTGTGCTTTCTTTTTGCCGCCAGCTTTGCTACCACGGAACCTATTGCCAGCGCCACTACCACCGCCACCGCCTGCCCGTTTACGTTTATCACTATAGCGACCACCTTCATTGCGATGCGCTCTGCGTTTTGATGGAGAACCATGACCACTCTTAGGCGGCTCGCCATCAAGACGCGTCGCGTTAAAGCGTTGGCCCATCACACATAATTGACTCAAGGCTTGAAAGGTTGAATCCGGCATACCCGCTGGAAGCGCAACAGTACTATGGTCACCGTGAATATTAATGTGGCCAATAGAGTGCCCCGCAATGCCAAGTTCGTTAGCGATGGCACCAACAATCATTCCTGGACGAACATCATGATCAAAGCCTACATTGATGCGATAGTAATCATGACCATCACTTTCACCGGCTGCTTCGCGTTCACGACGCTTCTCTTTTTTGCTACGCTTCGGTTCATCTTTAATAAATAATGGTTTATCACCGTGTACTAAACTAGCCAACGCTGCTGCCGCACGAACAGGGTCTAAACCATTTTCTTCAATAATCGTACTGACTAGTCCTTCAAAATCAGTTAAATCACCAGCAGCTGTTGCTAAAATATGTTCAGCAAAACGATCTGCCCGTACTTTATTGATGGCAGCGGCATCTGGTAATTCCATCTCATCAAGATCTCTCTTGATGTGACGTTCAATATCTTTGAGCCCACGTTTTTCTGATGGACGCACAAATAAAATAGCTTGGCCAGTACGGCCTGCACGACCAGTACGACCGATGCGGTGAACAAAAATCTCTGGGTTTTCAGGAATATCGTAATTAACAACATGGCTAATACGCGGTACATCTAATCCACGAGCTGCAACATCTGTAGCCACTAAAACATCCAGTTCGCCATTTTTTAATTGGTCGACAGTTTGTTCTCGTAGGCTTTGTGCCATATCTCCATTTAAGGCAGAGACTTTAATGCCATGTTGCCGCAATTTTTTGGCAACATCAGTTGTGGCACGACGGGTACGGGTAAAGACCATAACACCATCTGTTTTTTCTGCTTCAAGAATGCGCGCCAGTGCGTCATCTTTTGACCCACGGACAAACCAGTACCGCTGGCTCACAGTAGTAGCCGATGCGGTTGCTGCTTTAATTTTTACTTCGATTGGTTTTTTCAGATAGCGTTTTGAAATATTGCGAATTTGCTGTGGCATAGTTGCTGAGAATAAGGCAACTTGGCGCTCTTCTGGTGTGTGGGAAAGAATCCATTCCACATCATCAATGAAACCCATTTGTAGCATTTCATCCGCTTCATCTAAAACCATGCAGCGAAGGTCGCTCAGGTTCAAAGTACCGCGTTTGATATGGTCCATAACACGGCCGGGTGTACCAATAACAACCTGCGCACCGCGTTTGAGGTCGCGCAGCTGATCACCATAGCCAGCACCACCGTAAACGGCGGCAACCTTCATGCCTTTTACGTATTTACCGTAATCCATACAGGCTTCGGCAACTTGGCCGGCAAGTTCACGAGTTGGCGCAAGCACTAAAACCTGTGGTGCGTTTACGTGTGGGTCTAAACGGGCAAGCAGCGGCAAGGCAAAAGCAGCGGTTTTACCGGTACCTGTTTGTGCCTGACCAATAACATCATGGCCGGCAAGTACGTGAGGAATAATTTCAGCCTGAATAGGAGTTGGGTTTGTGTAACCCTTTTCAGTCAAAGCCTTTTGAACAGCTTCAGGGAGGGCGAGATCAGCAAAAGCCACAGAGGCTTGGGCTTCCGAAACGACAGATTCGGGAGAAGAAGACATAGAGACACCAAACAGAGGGCCGACGAGAGGCTGGGGACTACACATTCGGCCGACCTGCCCACCGAATGACTACCTGAAGGGCCCCGCGACACACGCTAAGCCGATATTGAGCGCGGATGCTAGGGCATTTTTTGATATGTACACCCCTATTCCCCCTATCAGAGCTGTATGTGATGGTTTATTGATCCGAGTGTTTGAAATAGTGTTACATAAGGGTAGCATTGCGATGTACGATAAACCTTACAATAAATTATGATGTTCGTCTTTCACTTTATCAAATAATAATCGGTAGGTACCATCGTCTACCTCGTAGGCTCCGAAGCGTTGCATGTGTGGGGTTTGTTGTTGGCAATCAAGCAGGCTATAGCCTTGGAATTGCAGGCGTTCTACTAAATTGATGACGCAAAGCTTTGAGGCATCTGGTTGTTTATAGAACATGCTCTCGCCACAAAAGCAGCCGCCAATGGAGAGTCCATATAAACCTCCAGCCAATTCGGCACCATCCCATGCTTCTACGCTATGAGCAATACCAAAGCTCTGAAGTGCTGTGTAGAGTTGTTCTATTTCTGGATTAATCCAAGTCGTTTCACGCTGAGCACATTGACGAATGACTTCTGGAAAAGCTTTATTGATGGTAATGGTATAGGGGTTTTGTGCAGCGCGTTTACGAAGGCTGCGTGGGATACGCCATTTATCCCACGTAATAATTGCACGCTCTGTTGGTTGATACCAGTCAATCAGCCCATGCCGATGATCTGCCATTGGGAAACAGCGTTGGTGATAGGCACCAAGAATGGTTTCCGGTGTAATAATGTGACCGTGTGCATCGTGGACCACTGACGGAATCATTCTTGTGGCATCGCTCTTACGGCCGATAGTAATTCACTCATGCTATTAATTTGCACATCATAAGGCAAACCGCCTGTATGACCAATACCCCATGAACACCACGCAGTCTTGCAACCTGCTGCTGCACCTGCTGCGAGATCGGTATCATGGTCGCCCACCATCCAGCTTGCGGATAGATCTACATCTAATGTTTTTGCAATTCTATACAGTGGTTCTGGCGCTGGTTTACGCGCCTGATCACCACCACACAGAGCGGTAACTGGCGGCATAAAACCAAGGGTTTCCAATATATGTTTGGCGAAGCCGTAGGGTTTATTCGTTGCAACGCCAATGGCCCAACCATCTGCATGTAAAGATTGCACTGTTTCCAATGCCCCCACATACGGCACCGTTTTTACGCAACAATGATCTGCATAATAGGACTGAAACGAATCAGTCGCTTTTTCCAAAACACTGGCTTCTATATCGTCTGGTAGAGAGCGTTGTAATAATTTGCGCACACCATTACCGACATAACTGCCAATGGTTGCTATCGGCAAAACAGAGAAACCACAGTCTTGACGAGCAACGTTAACCGCTGCTGCCAAATCGTGCAAACTGTCTACCAGTGTTCCGTCTAAATCAAAGATAACGGCCTTGTTGTTTATGGAGTTCATTAGGCGTAGGCCAATCGTGGACGAGCGATAGAACGGTTCATTTCGGCAGAAATAAATCTGTGCAATAATTCGTTTTTGATGTCTTGAAACTCAGCCAAATCAAACAAGTTTGTTTGCTGCTGCGGATCTGCTTCTAAATCATAGAGTTCACCGTATGGACGATTCCAATAACAAACTAATTTCCATTTTTGCTCAATAAAACAACGCTGCGTAAATGGGCCTTCACTTGGCTGAAACTCATACAGAACCCAATCGCGCACTGATTGAGCACTGTCTGTCCATGCGGCGCTTTGATCTATACCTTGATTAGAAACGTCTGTTTCTATGCCCGCTATAGAGCAGAACGATGCACAGAGATCTACCACACTGTGTAGCGATTGTGAATGCTCGCCTTTGCTGACACAATCTGGATGCGCCACCACCATTGGTACACGTTGCACTTCTTCATATGCAGGCAGACCTTTGCCCCACAAACCATGTGAGCCAAGCATATCGCCGTGATCACTGGTAAAAACAATGACGGTGGAATCAATCAGACCGGTCTCTTCTAAGTGATCAAGAATTCGACCAATTTCAAAATCCATAAAACTGACCATGCCGTAATAGGCGGCATAGATTTTCCGAACATCATCATCAGATAAATAATCAAGCGGCTTCACGTCTCCGGCATCGTTCCCACAAATATCTGGATCATCACCGTAATGCTCACCAGCATAACAATGTTTATAGAACGGAGGTTTTGTGGCTGCTGACTCTTCATCACCTTCAGTTGACGGTATGGGCAAGGTCGCCGGATCGTACAAAGAGGCCCATGGCTCTGGTACCACATATGGGTTATGTGGATCTTGGAAACTGGACCAGAGGAAAAATGGTTTTTCTGCCGCCTGCGAACGGTCTATTGCGGCAATGCTGCGGTCCGCAATCCAGTGTGAACCGTGATATTCTTGTGGCAAATCCCATGTACCAAAATGCTGATAATCATGAATGCCAAAATACTTGCTGGTATCTATACCCTGCTCTTCTAACCACACGCCATAATGCATGCCGCACGAATGACCTTCTGAGGTATGACCAATGCATAATTCAACATGCTCAAAACCATAATACGGACCATTCCATGAACGGAAGCGGTCAAGCTCATGAACCATTGGCTCTGACTCAAGACTGCCCTCGCACTGATAACAAGGCTTAAAGTGTGCTTTACCAATAAGAGCGGTGTCATAACCAGCCGTTTGTAGCTGTTCTCCCACCGTTGGGCCATACGCGTCTGGTAAACTGGTACCTACATGAAAGCAACCATGACGTGATGGATAATGGCCAGTCAACATACTGACTCGGCTTGGCGTGCACACAGGGTTGACTGTATAAGCGCGCTCAAACACCATACCACGCTCTTTTAAGCGATCTAAGTTGGGTGTAGACACTAAATCGTTGACCGCACCCAGTGCATCCCAGCGCTGTTGATCACTGGTGATAAAAAGAATATTCATTGGCTTCGCCATCGCCCTGCTCGCTCTCTGGTAGGTGTATACTATACCGCCGTTGCCGTTATACGCATTTTGTAAGCAGAGCAACGTCTTCCAGCAGTTCCACTGATAAGCTGACAAACTTGCATGCAAAGCACACAGAACTAGAGTAAGAGCTTTCTCTCTGTGAGCCTCCTTTTTTCTGGCTGAGAGAGCCCACGCCTTTCAAGTCAGAGTAGATCCCCATGCACCCAGAATCCTTCCAAGCTTTTGTTACTGAACAAGACACTAACGGCGAATGTACAAGCCGTATCCAAGAACGCACAGTCGGTGATTTACCAGACCATAGTGTTCTCATACGCGTTCATTACTCATCGTTGAATTACAAAGATGCACTGTCTGCACGTGGGCATAAGGGCGTGACCAAGCAGTATCCACACACGCCCGGCATTGATGCCGTTGGCACCGTTGTTAGCTCCTGTTCAGATCATGTGCAGGCAGGTAACAAGGTTATTGTAACCAGCTATGATCTGGGAATGAATACTCATGGAGGCTTTGGAGAATATATTTGTGTCCCCGCTGAGTGGGTAGTTCCGCTACCAAGCAATATGAGCATGAAGGAAGCCATGGCCTTCGGCACCGCCGGACTGACAGCAGGCATGTCTGTACAACGCCTGATAGAAACCGTACAACCAGCAGATGGACCTATTATTGTTTCTGGTGCAACTGGCGGGGTTGGCTTATTAAGCATTGCTATACTTGCTCATCTTGGCTACAGCGTCACCGCTCTTTCTGGCAACAAACAAGCCTATGATGTTTTGCGTCAGCATGGTGCACAGACTGTTCTTCCACGAGAAGAGCTTATGGAAGAACAATCGCGCCCATTACTCAAAGAGCAGTTTGCTGGCGCTATCGATACCGTCGGCGGCAACATTTTGGTCAATATTATCAAATCAACCAAAGCACTTGGTACCATTACCTGTTGCGGTAATGTAGCCTCCGCTCAATTAGAGCTGACCGTCTTTCCTTTTATTCTGCGGGGCCTCTCTTTAATTGGTATAGATTCTCAACAATACCCCATGCATAAGAGAACCGCTGTGTGGAATGCACTCGCAAACGAATGGAAACCAGATGGTTTACTGGACCTCTGTACAGAGATTCCATTAACAGACTTGGATCAAGCCATTACCAGTATGATGAATAACACTCATACTGGTCGCACAATTATCAATCTTGGTGCAAACTAATCCTGTTAGAGGCAAGAATCTCAGAGCTGTCACGGTATATAAAAAAGAGATTTTCTCTATGCCGTGACAGCAATTTGGAACACCAAGAATATTATGATGCGGATGATGAATCAAACCCTGGAAAAATAGCATAACCATTCTCTGACATAATTCTTTGTGCGATCATTTCTGCGGTTTTCTGACTGTAATGGCCGCGCTGAACATGCCGTTCTAAACAATTAGCAATACCAATACGTGCTTGTTTGGCATAACCAACAGTTGCAAATGGTGACCATGAATCTCCACCAAATGCAATTATTTTATTGTGCGGCACAGCACCAAGCCATTCATCTAAGGTATTTTCCGTTTGCCATGGCGATAATGCCCACGCCCAACATAAATCGAGACACACATTGGGAAATTCTTTCGCCATTGAAGCGGCAACACCACCCCATGGCCATGAGCCATGAAAAAGATCAAAGCACACCTTAGGATACTGCATAATCAATGGAATAAGGTTTGCTGGATCACCATTACGAATATCCTTATGGTTTCCAGCCAAATGACCGGTATGAATTTGTACAGGAATAGCATGCGCCTCTGCCCAACGTAATTGTATATGCACAAAATAATCATGCAGTAGCCGAATCTCTTGCGTTTTTCCTTGGCGGAACAAATCGTAACACTTTGCTGCTTCCATCACATCAACAGCCTGAATATCAAGCGATCGTACATAGGCTAAACCAATTTTAAGACAGGTTAATTTACCTGTATTCTTGCACGCGTCTAAATATCGTTCTATGGCCTGTTCTAAGATGTAAAGAGTATCCAAAGAACAATCCCAAGTTTCTTCTAAGGCTGTAATTTCAGAGCGGTCACTATCAGCAAATAATCCTTTCCTTCCTAAACGTAAGGCAAAACGCACATAATCGGGAACAGTCTCATCCGTTAACGTTTCTAATGTTGTTACAGGTATTCCGCTATTTACATCTGCAATAATTGCCGTGCAATTTGCGCGCTCGGTAAAAAGGTGAGCGTGTATATCAATCCCCTGCCGCTCTTGGACCCACTGCTGCAAACGCTGAGTAATTTCATTTTCTTTTTCAATATCATACGACATACCGAGAATATCTTGCATGGCCATTTCCATAGCTTGCCCGTAGCCCGTTGTTGATAACGCCAACAGTTGCTCAGCCCGAGACGTATTGTGATTCGGGAACTGACTTGTCTCCATATCGCTCCATGAATAGCCCCAAAAGGTGCCATGATCTATATCCTCCCATTTCCAAGCGCAGGCACTTTGGTGCTCATGCGAATTGAAAAATGATTGCTGCATAACAAAGTCTCTGATTTCGGACATTGATAACTCCTTCTTTTATGAGCCCTCCAGTATACCTCATCATAAACCAATTAAAATGGACTTGTTGCTTGTTTTTTTGTACTATCCTGTCGTCTCTATCATTTTATGGCAGCAGCTTCAGAACAAGAAAAAATATCGAACTGTCCAATTTTCTGACATTTTTTGCATTCGACTCATAGGTACATAAACCACACCTTGCGTCTTACTACTAGCATAATAGAATACAGTGTCCCTGCTTCAACGAATACTTCAAATAAACGTGAAACCGTTCTTTTGTACCTGCCTTCCTAGCAAAACCTCGTCAGAAAGGAACGATCATGACAAAACATATACACCTCTATCTGTTCACAGTCATATTCTTGCTCGTATGGTCTCTGCTCTTAGCATCATCTTATTCTTACACCGTTTCTATCGAACAAGAAAAAACCATAGAGCTCGCAAAAAAAGAAGCACGTACAACCTTTAATAAGGATATCGCCTTTCGTGCATGGGCCACTTCTCACGGTGGTGTCTATGTACCCATATCAGAAAAGACGCAACCCAATAGATACTTAGAACATATTCCTGACCGAGACATAACAACCCCAGAAGGCAAGAAATTAACACTCATGAACCCCGCTTATATGACGCGACAGGTTATGTCGGAATATGAACGGATCTATGGTATAAAAGGATTTATTACCAGTTTAAATCCGATAAATCCACTGAATACCCCTGACTTCTGGCAAAAATCCGCATTACAAGAACTGGAAAAAACGGGGGAAACAGAATCATATGCAGTTACCACAAATGGAAACAACACGACCATACGACTGATGAAATCCATCATTGTTCAACAGGGATGCCTTGAATGTCATAATAAACATGGCTATACCCTTGGCTATCAACGTGGTGGCATTGGCGTGAACGTACCTCTAAACAGCTATCTAGCACTAGAAAAAACAACTGTTAATACTGCTAGAGCCTCTCACGCTCTTATCTGGATTATTGGTGTTATCCTCTCATTTTCATTTATGGTCTGGGGGCGCAAGGGTATAAACAATGAACAACGCTATAGAAAAGAACTTATCCATTCAAACGAACAACTACAGATTGCCCTTAATGAAGTAAAAACACTACGAGGCATTATACCAATCTGTAGCTACTGTAAAAAAATACGTAATGATGAAGGTGCTTGGGATATTCTGGAAGCTTACTTCTGTAAACATTCTGATGCAGCCTTCAGCCATGGCATATGCCCTGATTGTTATCAAGAACAAATGGAAGCCATCGCTCATAATAGGTAAACGTGTTACAAAAAATACTCTGACACAGCCACAACTTGTCTATGGACTATCTTGTACTATCTTGCTCACATGGGGCTCTATTATTTTACCACTGGTGATGAACCGAAAGGACAAGCATGGCTGAGCCGCATGTGGCAATACAACGAGATGCAGCCACATATCTTTGCAGCGCCACTCACTGACTGGTTTTGTTCGTACTTCCACACTACTGCCACCATGATTCTTGACGGTGAACAGATACAAATCCAACCAAATCATATTGTTATTTGGCCAGCCCAGTCTTTTCGATCCTTTGGTAATGCCGATGAGCCCTGGTGTAATAGCTGGATGCATATGAGCGGCAATTCCCTAAAAAAATGGGCTGACAGCAGCATCCTCTTACGCCCACTGCCGTGTGCCAATCCAACATTATTTCATAAAACGCAAAATGATTTATTTGATGAATATAGCAACCATCACCAGCCTGATCCATTTATTGTTGAACATCTTATTGAAATTTTCTTTCGGCAGCTCAATCGCCTACACAGCAACACCCAAGAACAGACACCAGAAACGT
Source organism: Planctomycetota bacterium (assembly GCA_016745075.1). GTDB lineage: Bacteria > Planctomycetota > UBA11346 > UBA11346 > UBA11346 > JADGDD01. The sequence goes on from JADGDD010000008.1 coordinate 155,680, forward strand.
ATCTCGCCATACGCCGCTTCATTCTAGAGCACCTTAATCAGCAACATTCAACAGAAGGGCTTGCTGCCCAAATGGGCCTCAGCAGTACCCAGTTCAGCAAACAATTTCGCCGTTATTTCGATCAGCCACCCATTGAATTTCTCATTAATGCCCGCATCAAACAAGCACAATATCTCTTAATGGTTCACCAACGCGTCCAAGATGTTGCCCAGATGGTTGGTTATGAAGATATCTATTATTTCTCTCGCCTTTTTAAAAAACATGTCGGCGTAAGTCCACGTAAATGGCGAGAACAGCAACTCGCCCTTGAATAACAATAAGCCGAACAACGATATGGCGCTGCTACCAAGGAGTTTCATATGGCTTTAATCCAGTGCCGTTTTTTTTCTGATGTGCTTGGGCTCTCCACCACCATGCATGTCATCTTGCCAGAGCAATCAACTCGACTCATTGGCATGGACACCGAACAACAAACATCTGAACCTGATGTCCTCTATTTATTACACGGCCTTTCTGATGATGATTCTATCTGGACACGCCGATCGTCTTTAGAACGTTATGCTGCTCAATACAATGTGGCTATTATCATGCCAAACGGCTTTCGTGGGTATTATACAGATACGGCCATTGGACAGAATTATTGGACCTACATAACAGAAGAGCTCCCAGCGAAAGTCCACTCATTTTACAAGCTCCCAACAGCGCGCGAGAAAACACATATAGCAGGCCTTTCCATGGGCGGTTACGGTGCCTTTAAAGCAGCACTTCGTTTACCAGAACGTTTTGCTTCTGCCGCGAGCCTTTCTGGAGCGCTTGATATGTACCCCCATATGTCTAATAAAGAAGACCCTGTACGGCATCAAGAAATAAAACAAATATTTGGCGCACAGGAACATTTTCAAAACAGCAACAATGATCTCTTTGCCTGCCTTGAACGATTAACACAATCCAAGGCTACTGCACCACGGCTCTATCAATGCTGTGGTACAGAAGATATGCTGTACGCAGATAACATCGCTTTCAAGAAAGCCTGTTCCACAACAGCCATTGATTACACCTACAAAGAGTCTGCTGGCGGCCATACTTGGGAATACTGGGATAACGAAATTCAACATGTTCTTCAATGGATGTTCCAACAAAATAATTGAATGCTATGATGACCGTGCTATCGCTTCTTGCAAGCCTGAAAGATAATTAATACCAAGAGCGCGATCATATAACCCATAACCGGGAAGGCCTGGATCATTCCAGATACAACGCCCATGGTCTGGACGCAAGGGACCGTCGTAACCAATGTCATGATAGGCTTTCATTATTTCATATACATCTAAGCTACCGCAAGAACTCAGATGCGCACTTTCATGAAAGTCTTGTTCTGCTGTTCGCTTAATATTGCGCACATGGGCAAAATGAATACGACCAGCAAATTTTCGTATCATCGATGGAATATCATTCTCGGCATTAGGGCCAAGTGAACCACTACAGAGAGTTACTCCGTTAGCAGGGCTGTCAACAAGACCACACAATCGTTCTATCGCATCTGCACTGGTGATAATACGCGGCAAACCAAATATCGGCCATGGTGGATCATCTGGGTGAATAGCCAAGCGCATAGCAGATGCTTCGGCAACAGGAATAACTCGTTCAAGAAAATACTGAAGGTTTTCCCACAAGTCCTCTGCATCCATCTTTTGGTATGCGGTTAAAATAGCATCAAATTCTTCACGGCTATAATCAAAATCCCAAGCAGGTAGATTACAATCCAGATCACGTGGATCTATCGCCTCTATAACTGCTTGCTCATAGGCGAGTGCTGTAGAGCCGTCTGGCAATACTTGCGCTAAATCACTACGCATCCAATCAATCATTGGCATGAAGTTGTAACAAATGGTAGAAATACCAACGGATGCTGCTCGGCGAATGTTTTCACACCAAGTTTCTATGTAGGCATCACGGCTTGGTTTACCCAGTTTAATATCTTCATGCAGCGGAATACTTTCAAGCACAGACCATTCAAAACCTGCATCTTTGATTAGAGCTGCATGTATCTCAATGTCTGCTTGTGGCCACAGTGCGCCTAAAGGCTGTTTATGAAGAGACGATACAATACCTGTTACCTGTGGTATTTGACGAATCATATCAAGAGTAATCGGGTCATGTGGTCCGTACCAACGGAAAGTAAAATACATATTACACTCCTGAGTAAGCTTGGAAACCGCCATCAATGGGTAAAATAACCCCTGTCACAAAACGGGCGAGATCAGACAAGAGATAACACACAGCACCTTGCAATTCTTCAGCTTCACCAAAACGCGCCAAAGGAGTATGAGCAATTATTTTATGACCACGAGCTGTAAGTTCACCCGTTTCTGGATTGGTTAATAAAGAACGGTTTTGTTCCGTTAAGAAAAAACCAGGAGCAATCGCATTGACACGAATAGCGCGTTCAGCTAAATGCACAGACATCCATTGCGTTAAATTACTAATACCCGCCTTGGCCGCTGCATAAGCGGGAACTTTGGTCATGGGTTTATAGGCCGCCATAGACGAGATATTCAAAATACTCCCACCGTTCTCAAGCATCGCATCGGCAAACACTTGCGATGGTAATAAGGTACCTTGAAAATTCACATCAAATACTTGACGGAAACCAGCAGGATCAAGAGTAAAGAAAGACCCTTCTTTACCTGCACCCATTTTTTCTTGCTGCGTTGTTGCTCGGGCATCATTGCCGCCAGCGGCATTTATCAGTGCATCTATCTGCCCCCATTCTTTGAGTACACATTCGCGTGCCGCATATAAAGCAGCTTCGTCCAATACATCTGCCACAAGCGCAAGTGCTGTCCCACCTCTACTCCGCAATGCTGCAACACTCGCCTCGATCTTCTCTGCATTACGACCAAGAAGAGCAACTCGCGCACCGAGATCCAATAAGCTCTCTGCTATAGCCGTTCCAAGTATGCCATTCCCACCTGTAATAATGACAACTTTACCCTTCAAATCTGCAAATGAAATCACAGGGTGACTCCTTCCTTAAAAATAGCTATTTCTTGATAACCATTTTCTTCATTTTTTGTGCGTTTGCTACCATTCGCAATATCCACAACACATGATAAACAGTCCTCTGCTAATTCTGACAGTGCTTTACCTTCAAGTAATTGGCCCGCATTAAAGTCGATCCACTTGCTCTTACGTTCGGCTAAACCCGAATTGGAACTTATTTTGATGGTTGGTACTGGGGCACCAAGTGGCGTTCCCCGACCAGTTGTAAATAAAATAATATGTGCACCTGCGGCAGCCAAGGCGGTACAGGCGACAACATCATTTCCGGGAGCGCTCAAAAGCGATAAGCCAGAACGACAAACTGAACTAGCATACGGCAAAACATCAACAACGGGAGATACGCCACCTTTTTGTACACAACCAAGCGATTTATCTTCCAAAGTAGTAATACCGCCATCTTTATTGCCTGGTGATGGGTTTTCATAAACCACTTGTCCATGACGCTCAAAATAATCTTTAAAGTCATTAATTAAAGCAACGCAGTCTGTAAAAACAGATTCATTGATACAACGATCCATGAGAAGGTGCTCAGCTCCAAACATTTCTGGGACTTCAGTAAGTACACTACTCCCGCCCGCAGATACTAACAAATCTGATACCGCTCCAACCAACGGGTTTGCGGTAATCCCAGAAAAGCCGTCGGAGCCACCACATTTCAAACCAATACATAAGTCTTCTAGGCCGCAAGTTGTTTTAACATCTGCCTGCATACACTGTAGTAATTCACGACCGAGGGCCAGTCCTTCTTCTTCCTCGTCTGCTACATCCTGCGCGTTCAAAAAACGAATTCGCTCTGGCTCTACATCTGACACTAATTCCTTAAATGCCTGAATACCATTATTCTCACAACCCAATCCAACAATAAGTACACCGCCAGCATTGGGGTGGCGGGCAAGTGCAGCAAGTAAACGGCGCGTTTGTTCATGGTCATCACCTAATTGTGAACAACCATACGGGTGTGAGAGTACCTGAATGTCATCACAAGCATGCTGCTGCTCTAATCGTAATCCAGCAGCGATACGGTCAGCAGTTTTATTCACACAACCAACGGTAGGAATAATCCAGAGATCATTTCGTATACCAACTCGTTGGTCGGTTCTACGGTACGCTTGAAAGGTAAAGAATGGTGCTTCTGGCAAAGGCTTTTCAGCACATGGTTGATAGGTATATGAACAAGCAGCACCAAGCGCCGTTTTGCAATTAGCAGTATGTACATGCGCCCCTACTGCTATGTCCTGTGTAGCTGTTCCTATAGGAGCCGCATATTTAATAATGTTATCACCACGTGCATGATTGTGCAGCGCAAATTTATGACCTTGCGGAATGGCATCAATCAACGTTACATTATTAACGATCTCTCCAACAGCTAAGTTACATAAAGCAACTGCTACTGTATCCTCTGGTGCAAGTTGTAATGTCTTCATAGCTTCAACACCGCTTCTATGAGGTCATCACCTAAGGGTTGACCCCAAACTGTTTCATTCTCTAAAATTTCTTTGAGACTCTGTGATTGATCTAAAGTTTGCACGTCATTTACGGCAGGATGTTGTTCTCTATAGAGCTGAATCAAAGTCGCTAAAGATCGAGCAAGACCGCGAGGCACCTCACGACCATTTGCTTGTGCTGCGCGGATAGATGGCAAGACTCGCACACACCATTTACTGATACTATTACAAAAAATATCTGCCCATTTGTGTTGCAACGATGGGTTAGCAAATCTATTGAGAACAGATTCGCCATACGCACAATTCTCAGCAAAATCACCAGGTAATCCGGGGATAATTTCATCAAATAAACAAGTGCGTATGTGTTCATAAATACATGGATGCTGAGTTGCAGCAATAACCGTTTCTACCTGAGACTGTATCGCCAATCCCGCAGTTGCAGTGTGCACACCATTCAAACAACGCACTTTACGCAAACGGTACGGCGCAAGATCATCTGTTAAAATAAGACCGTCTGTGCGTGGTAAAATATCCTGTAATGATGGTGGCCCTTCTATCACCAATAAATGATACGGTTCGCACACCACACAATTTGCATCTTGTTGTCCAAGCACATCATGCTGTCCTGGAAATCCTGACACAATACGATCTACCAAGGTATTATACCATTGACAGGAAGATGCTAACCAGTCGATAAAATGCTCGTCAGCATACCACTGAATTGCATGCTTCTGAACAATATTTTTCAGAACACAGGCGTTATCCTCAAGTAATTCAAATGGTAAAATAACCGGCCCAGACAATTTAGCTAAATAACGAGCATGCAATAGAGCCGTTAAACGCGCAGGGAAACTTTCAGGACAAGCGTCAGTCAATTCTTCCGCAATATATTGCACACCCATCTCTGTCGTATTTGACACAATAAGCGATAAGTCAGGATCACAGGCAACTGTTTTCAGTTCCTGCCAATCTCCCGCTCCTTGCAAACAGTCGCTGACGACCTGCACCGAAGAAACGCGTTCTTCCACACCTCGTTCAGCAACCAGCCAACGTTTGGAGGAAAAACGAGCAATATTACCGTGTGCTGTTCCTGTCGTCATAATAACAGGGCCACAATCATGGCCAGCATCAGCAGACTCTTGCAGCATCCAATCAAAAAAACCACGAAGAAAGTTACCCGTTCCAAATTGTAAAATCATCGGTCTACCCGTGCGTTACCGCCGCCAATCTGCTTTTCAACTTCAGCAAGCGTTGCCATACTAGTATCACCGGGTGTAGTCATGGCGAGTGCACCATGGGCTGCACCATATTCAATTGCTCGAGCTGCTCCTTGATCACTCAGGAAACCATACGCTAAGCCTGAAGCGAAACTGTCACCGCCGCCAACACGATCAAATATTTCAAGATCTGGACGGTGGGTCGCTTCATAGAAAGCACCGTCATACCAGCAGATGGCACCCCAATCATTAACAGTTGCCGTTTTCACACCACGCAAAGTCGTTGCCACAATTTTAAAATGAGGATACGCTTGAACAGCTTTTTTTATCATTTTCCGAAAACTGGCCGTATCAAGATCACTCAAGTTCTCGTCAACACCTTCAATGGCAAGACCGAGACAAGCAGTAAAATCTTCTTCATTACCAATCATCACGTCTACAAATTGCGCAAGATATGTATTAACCTCCTGTGCTTTTTTCTTGCCACCAATGCTTTTCCACAATGAGGGGCGATAGTTCAAATCATACGAGATAATAGTTCCGTGTTTACGAGCAGCACTCATCGCCTCTTCCGCAACAGCGGCGCTATCATCAGATAAAGCCGCAAAAATACCACCGGTATGAAACCAACGAACACCTTGAGAGAAAATGCCATCCCAATCAATCATGCCTGGCTTTAATTGAGAAACGGCTGTGTTCCCACGGTCTGATACACCTTTAGCACCACGCAGACCAAACCCGCGTTCGGTAAAGTTTATACCGTTTCGCATGCTGCGACCAACACCATCATCTGCTTGCCAATAGATAAATTGTGGATCAACACCACCTTGGCAGATACAGTCTTCTAATAAACGGCCAACTTCATTATCTACAAATGAAGTCACCACAGCGCTGCGCAAGCCAAAGCATTTCCGCAAGCCACGCACAACGTTATATTCACCGCCCCCTTCCCATGCAGAAAAAGAGCGAGCACAACGAACACGGCCATCACCTGGGTCTAAACGCAACATGACTTCACCTAAAGCAAGTGCGTCATAGCGACAATCTTTTGCGGGTTTAATTGATAACGTCATTGTCATACTCCATACAATAAAAAGGAGAATTAAGAAAATAAAATATTAAGACAAGAATTGGAAATAGTCTTCTGCATTTTGATAACAAATATTGCTCACCATGTGCCCAACCAGTTCTATGTCGTTTGGTAAATGGCCTTTCGTTATCTGCGTACCAAGTTTATTACATAAGATACGACGAAAATATTCGTGACGAGGATAAGAAATAAATGAACGACTGTCGGTCAGCATACCGACAAAACGTGACAGCAAGCCGATTTGCGAAAGAGTTTCTAGTTGAGCTTCCATACCTTGTTTTTGATCTAAGAACCACCACCCACTTCCCCATTGAATTTTACCTGCTGTACTGCCATCTTGAAAAGTACCAACCATAGTTGCCATGATAGCATTATCAGAAGGGTTTAAATTGTAGAGTATCGTTTTGGGTAGAGCACCGTCTTTATCAAGTCTATCAAGCAAACGAGCCAACGGACGGGCGTGTTGCCAATCTCCAATGGTATCACCGCCACAATCACCACCCAACAAGCTCAGCAGACGGGAGTTGTTACCACGCTGTGCACCAAGGTGTAATTGAGCCGTCCAGCCTGCCGCCGCATCAAGACGAATAAGTTTTTCAAGTACCGCAGAAAAGAAAACATCTTGTTCGTTTTTCGGCAGCGTTTCTCCATACCGTGCACGCTTAAAAGCGGTAGCTGCTGATGCTTCTGTCCACGGCTCTGCTACAACCGTGTCTATACCATAGTCAGATAGACGACAACCCATTGTATGAAAAAATGCGTGTTGCTGAGCAAGCGCTGTCCATAAATCATCCCAATCGTTTATCGATATGCTAGTAACACTCGCAAGGTCATCCAGCCAGCTATTCCATGAGGACACATCGTGGATAAAGAGCGCTTTATCTGGTCGCCATGCTGGCAAAACTTTTGTTGCCATGTCTTCTGTTGCCATGGCCTTATGATATCGTAAATCATCTGTCGGATCATCTGTTGTGCACAACAAAGACACATTGGACTGTTGAATATACGCTCGTGGTGTAGTTTTGGCTACAATGTCATTACAACGTTCATAAATAGAAGCGGCACTTTCTGGGTCTAATAATTCATCAATGCCAAAATAACGTTTCAGTTCGATATGTGACCAATGGTAGAGTGGATTACCAAGACAATACGGCATGGTTTCTGCCCAGACTTGGAACGTATCCCATGAGCTGGCTGATCCTGTGATCAATTCTTCTGGTACACCATTCGCACGCATTGCACGCCATTTATAATGATCACCACCGAGCCAGAGCTCCGTTATGTCTGTAAATGGCGTATTGCTAGCAATACGGTCTGGTGGCAAATGACAATGGTAATCCATTATTGGCTGAAGTGCGGCATAATCATGATACAGGCGTTCTGCCGCCGCGTTATCTAATAAAAAATTATCGTGGATATAGGAACTCATATTACGCCTCTATTGCAGCTAGTGCCTGTTGGCACCGCACACTTATCTTATTATAGTCTTTATTTTCTAACAGTTCATGAGTGACCATCCATGATGCGCCGCAAGCTACCACGCTTGGTACTGCCATATATGCTGCAATCGTATCAGCATTGACCCCGCCGGTTGGCATAAATGATACTTGTGGAAAAACACCTGACAGTGCCACTATTGTTTTGGTTCCACCAAAGACACCTGCGGGGAAAAATTTCAAAAGTGTTAAGCCGAGATCTAAAGCTTGGACAATCTCTGTTGGCGTACAAACACCTGGAAGAATAGGCACGCCCGCATCTTGAGCAATGCGCACAACTCCGGCATGCAAACCGGGAGAAACAAGGTATTTTGCTCCAGCATCAAGTGCTGCCCGTGCCTGATCTTCGTTTAAGATAGTCCCAGCACCACAGCATATATCCGTACGGTCAGCAAGACTTTTAATAGCAGGTAACGCTTGATCATTTCGCAAACAAATTTCGATGCTATCAAAGCCACCAGTAATAAGCGCATCAGATAAACGACTGGCTTCTCCTGCGTCTGGAAGAGTGACAACAGGAACAACAGGAACTGAAAACGGAAGCATACGCACCTACTTTCTTGAAATATTTATTGGATAGAATCCACCATATGCCAGATACCAACTTGTGGATAAAATTGAGGGGCACACTGTTCACCAGCAAAATGTTGTGCACAGAGTCTTATTGTTTTTTCTGCAATATCTTCTACAGGGAAATCAAAAGCAGTTACTTGCTGTAGATGCAGAAGGTCACAATCAAGCTGGTCTATTTTTCCCTGATAACCAATGACGCCATATTCTTGTGGGATAGCAATGCCACGTTGAACACAATGACGTAGTAAATCTCTGGTAATATTATATCCACCACAAATAAAACAGGTATGTCCGTCTGCGGGATACCTCTGAAATAAATCATCTACATCGGCTGATGTAACCCGATACGCAGGTAAGATATATATCTGTGGTTCTGCTCCCCAGCCTTGCATCGCCCGCAGATATCCTTCTTGCCGCTGCACAAAACTTGGATCATATTCTTGACCAATACACGCTATGTGCACTGGTCGCAAATCTGGAATGTGTACTAAATGATTAAATAGTTTTTCTGCACAGGCACTATTATCTGTGCCAATAGTATCATAGGAACAGGCAGCACTTAATCCTGCCGCAACAACAGGAATGCCGCATGCTGATAACATGTTGAGATGCTGCTCTGGTACATGATGGCCACCCAAATAAATAACCGCTGCTGTTTGCTCTACCTGAACAACGTCTTCTATCGGCCTCGTAAGACCTTCATTAAAATGCAATTGCACCTGCCAACCACGGGCTGCACACCGTTGGCGAAGCGGTTCAACCAATTCTAGCTCTGGCCCTTCAAGACGGGACAAGACCAGTGCTAATGGTGCCTGCGGCACACCTGATCCACAGACTTCCCAACCACGACCCGGATGATTACAGACCAGTCCTTCTTCCAATAATTGTTTGAGCACGGTTCGTAAGGTGCTGCGCCCAACTCCAAGTTGCTGTGATAACCGGTGCTCACCGGGTAAAAATGTTGCCTGAGGATAAAGTCCGCTGCGGATATCTCCACGCAAGGCTGCAATCGCCTCTTGAAACTGAGTATTTGGTCGCGGCATAATAACACTTGTATCAAAACATGTCTGTTAATCAAATGAAATCATTTGCATTTCGATGTGTAAACGTTTACACAATCAAGATGACAGCAATTACTATTAAAGATATTGCCATTGCAGCCCAAGTCAGCACGGCCACGGTATCGCGTGCACTGGCTGGGAATTCTCGGCAAAACAAAGAAACGATCAACCGGATTCAAGAAATTGCTACCCAACTCGGCTATGTTCCGAATGTTCAGGCGCGGCGACTTGTTTCACAACGCAGTGAACAAATTGGCTTTGTCATTCCTTCTTTATCTAAACATGATCAACCGCTCAGTCTGCCAATTGTTCACCGCACTTTAGGTGGGGTCATATACCGCGCTCAAGAACTCAATTACATGTGTACGGTGCTTGGTGGCAAGGAACATGGTAGTACTCAACTACTCTCACTTCTTGACGAACAGGCTGTTGATGGACTTATTATTATTGCCTGTGAAGACACTCGCGCCTTACTAACCGAAATTGCTGCGAGCACCGCTGCTCACCACAAGCGCGTCATCTGTATTGGCCATGCATCTGATGCTGCTGGATTGCGCTGCATTGATAGCGATATGCTTTCATGCCTCCCTGCTCTGACAAGTGTATGCAACACGAGTACGCGTGCTTATTTTCTGAATGGCTCCCAGCACAGTAGCGATGCTCGCTATCGCCAACAATGCTTTGAACATATTTGTGAAAAAAACTCAATAACGATAAGCAAATCTTGGACTGGTGACTTTACCGAACAATCTGGCTATGCTGCTGGGCAAGATTTCCTTACGAGTGATGCTGATTGTATTTGTTGCGCCAGTGATTTTATGGCCCTTGGCCTCTGGCGATTTTTGCAAGAACATAATGACAACAGAAAACGTACGTGGCTTGTTCATAATGAAGAGGGTTCTTTATTACACGCTATGCATGGGCATATGCATAGCATCTGCGAACCACGAGCGGCAATGGGAGCTGCTGCGGTGGATACCTTACTCGATCACTTATATTCACAAAACGCAGACATACCTATTCCAACACTCTCATATACTATCGAAGGTACATACTCATCATGACAACACTCGCCCAGTTAACTACTAATAAATCTGTACAGTTTAAACCTCTGCAACATTCTTTTTCAGAAGGGCACCCCACAGATATCGACCTCAAAGGTGAATGGGGCTTCCGGCTCGCAAAAAACATTCATCGCCTAGAACATGAATTACCCTATGCTCAAGAATATATGCTTGGGCAAGTCTGGCCAGATAATCACACTTGGAGCCATTTCCCACGTTTTCATGGAGATGTAGCTGGGCGTTGGGTGCTCGCCATGACATGGGCACACAGCGCAAAAACACAAGCACCACAACATGTTCAAGATATGGTCAATGGGCTGATTGATTTACAGAATGACGATGGCAGCCTTGGTCGCGTACAAACGGATGAAGAACCCCGTAATATGCATCGTGCCTACGGCAATGCCTGGTGCATGAAAGGCCTTGCCGCCTACGCACAAGTATTTCAAAATGAACGCGCTCGCATTGCTGCCTGTGCTATTGGCGATTTTTTTATTCACACCTTTGATCTGTGGAATGAAAAAGGCAATGACGTTGGCGTGCATAGTTATGCAGTAAGTCGCTCCTGCTATTTTCATGGATTAGATGGGCTCATCCAAGTCTATCAACTCACCCAAGAATCACGCTACCTTGATCTAGCAGGAAAATTCATTCCTCTACTCACTCCAATGACAGCAGCAGATCACAATCATATGTATTTAACAACACGTCGTGGAATGTTGCAGTATGGCCGTTTAACAAACGACAGAACACTCATACAATCCATCACAGAAGAACTCGAGGATTATCATAATCTCTTTGTTCTTGAAACTGGTGGTGTACCAGAACGTCTATGCCATTGTGAAAAAGAGCGGAATGATCCAGACCGCACCTTCTCTGATGAAGCCTGTGCTTTATTTGATTGGGAATTATTATGCTGGGAATTATTTGATATAACAGGCGACACACGCTGGCAAACACGTGCTCTTATTAATTTAGAAAATCAAATCGCATTTAATCAACATACCAATGGTGGATTTGGTGACCAACATATTGGCCCACACTATGGTAGTGAAAGCAAGGAAGCACCATGGTGTTGTTCACTTTTTGGTCCCTTTGCTCTGACTTCAATAGCAAGTTATTTTGCTCGTCGTACGCATCATCATAACGTACAACTCAATCATATTGCCGACGCTAATTATACGTTTGCTGATGATTCTAGCCTGTCTGTCCGTTATAATTATGACAGCAGTACACTTACACTTCAGGCACAAGGTGCCATTCAAAGGGTCACACTTGCCAATCCATTCTGGATCAATGCTGAGACACAGATACTTCTTGATACCAATGGGTATGCAGAATGTACGCTTACATTTCACACATGGGCAAGTGCGCGCTTACAACCACCTCAACCACTACACTGGCAACACCAAACCGAAGGTATTTGTTTTCATGGCCCGTGGCTTATGGGACACCGGTTTAATAACCCACAATTCCCAACCGCCTTTGTTGAGACAGACAAGAATAGTTTTATCAAAAATGCACAGACCACATCTCTGACAGGACTTGGATTCTCCGGCACTGGCATACGGCTCTGCCTACCTGCAAATACCTTGATTGATACAGGCGATGTCTCTCGTGGTTATGATCAACACAGCGGTTCATTATGGATGTATAGACTCTGCGACCGTGAAGTGGTCTGGCGCCAATGGACACGTCTCACCTTACAACAAAACACACCTTCAGTAAAAGGAACGATCTCATGACAACACATGGTGCATGGATTTGGCCCGGAAGCCCGGGAACTGACCTCATTAACAATTGGGCACAATTTCGCTATGCCTTTACCATTCAGAAGGCACCTTCAGAGTGCCCGATTATGGTAACAGCAGATAAATCTTACCGTTTATATGTTAATGGAAAGTGGGTCATTGATGGACCTTGTCGCGGATTTGCAGAAAATTGGTTTTATGATACCGTTGACATTGCTCCTTTTTTACAAGCTGGTGAAAATGTTATTGCTGCACTTGCCCATACACCCGGCATTAGCAGTCATCAATATATTCATTCCGGCTATGCTGGCTTTTTTCTCGAAGGCATAGTTGGCAATGTTTGCATAAGTTCTTCTAAAGATTGGTCTCGTCGTTCTGCACCAGAATTCATTCGTCATCAAACGCGCCTCTCCACTCAATTGGGTTGGCAAGAATTTTTTGATGCACAAAATAATGATGGTGACTGGACCAACCTCGGCTACGACGATAGCCACTGGGAACCATGTAGCTTTTTTGGTGCACGAGCAAAAGGCTCTGCCCCGTGGCATAACATTCAAGAACGAGATGTGCCACTCCTACGGACTGAACTCATTGTACCAAAGCATCTGGTCAGTACCGCTACCCACACCATTGAACGCGACTGGGGCAATGACACTAATATTGCCACAGCATTGAGGCTTGATGTACCAACATGTACCATCTGTGATAAAAATATTTCTGTTCTAGATATTTCTGCACAAGAAAATAATACCCTACAAGTATTTGTATTCGCTTTTCAACGTGAAGTCTGCGCCTCGATTCTTTTAGATGTAATTGATGCCGATGGTGGAGAGATCATTGATATGGTTATGCTAGAAGGCCTTAAGGATGGCCTTCCTATCATCGAAGAACTCACTGGCTGTACTATGGCGCTTGCACATCGTTATACTTGTGCCACAGGAACACAACAACACGAAACATTTTCTCTGCTTGGCGGTTGCTATCTGGCTGTTACCGTTCGTGGACGCAGCTCTGGCTTTCAATTAAAACTGCAATTACGCCATCATGAATACCCATTTACGATTGAAGGAAATATTCAAGCGGCAGGCACTCGCTTTCAAGATATTTATAACCTCTGCCTTCATACCCAACAACTCTGTGCCAGTGATACCTATGTAGATTGTCCCGGCCGCGAACAAGGGATGTGGTGGGGGGATGTTATTACCCACTTTGGCAATTCCACGATCTTTGCCGCTGATAGCCGCCTACTAGAACGCGGTATAAAACTTATGGGACAACAACGTTTACCGAATGGCTTAACCTACGGTCTGGCCCCAACCCACGCCCATGAATGTGTGTTACCAGATTTCACTCTCGCTTGGATTCGTTCGTTCTGGATGCTCTATCATTTTAATGAAGATACCACACTCGCACAAGAATATCAGCATGAAATCATGCGAGCATTTGAATACTTCTTTGAACAAAGTGCTGAAACAGGATTACTCCCCTTTGATGACCGCTACTGGTTATTCCTCGATTGGGCTGACACTTTCAAGGACGGTACTTCCACGCTCTATAACATAGAATACCTCGAAACGTTAGAAAACGCCTACACATTATTTACTGCTGCCAACTTACACGAAAAAGCACATATTTTCAAGGAACGCGCCCAAGAACTACGTACCATCATCTGCACACAATTGTGGAATGAAGAACGCAAAGAACCCTACGATGGTCTACATACGGACGGACAGTTAGTACCACGCAATTCTTTACATAATCTCGTTCGCTTCATCTTACTCGACCTTCATCCGGAAGAGCATGTACGCTGGGCCAAAGAATATATTCTTCCATTTATCGCAGGCGAGCGTCCGCGTGGTGGAGAAATATATGCAGACGTAGAACGAGATGTCGATACTTCTGTTTTGACTCCTTATTATTTACACTTCACTTTCCTCGCTCTTGATAAGCTAGGCTACAGTGCTGAAATTCTTTCCTGTATTGAACGTTGGTGGGGAGACATGATTGATCGTGGACTCGTAACCACCGAAGAAGTCTGGGATGCGCAACCGGGTATTGCCAGTACCTGCCACGCATGGGCAGCCAATCCTGTTCAACACATTAGCTATAACCTACTGGGGATACGACAAAAAACTGCCGGTTGGACATCTATCACAGTTGCTCCTTGTTTTACAGCAAGTCCATCTGCTAATGGCGTGGTAGATACACCGCACGGCCCTATTTCAATTGAATGGGAAACAGAACAAGGCTCAACCCACGGGAAACTCTCTCTTCCAGATGGCATACATGCGGATGTTGTTATTGGTGATCAGACACAGGAAGCAATTACAGGAATATTTGAGTGGTAAACTCACCTTGCATTGCAGAAGCTTTTTATAGGTTTCTGCAATGCAGTTATCATACATTCGTGATTTGCTCACCATCAAACAACGGGTTGCCGCTGCCGTCACACGACCTGAAATAAAACTCCACAATAGCAATCGTGAATTTTCTGAAGGACTTGCTCGTAGCATTGTCATTGATAATGAAGAATGGTTTTATTATGGCGTCCGTAATGGGTTTCAGTTCACAAATACGACACAAACAAGCACCGTCTTTATTAGTACATGTCCTGAACGTAATAGCATTTTTAACAGTACCGAATTAACAAAATTTCTCGCTTGTAAACCGCAGCATAAACAAATTAACGAACTTGCGGTAGATTCTTGGTTGACGAAAGCCTATATCAAAGGCTTAGTCCTACCACATAAAGAAACCGGTTTTTTCTCTATTGAGTAGCTTTGGCTTTCCACTGCTGATAATAGGCTAGGCCTAGTGGCAAGAAAGAACTGGTGCAGGCTGATTCGTTGAGCATATCCCAAAGTTCTTGCTCTTGATGAAAATGAACACGCAGTAATTCCATCTCTTCACGATTTGGTTCGCTTGTTTTCTTAATTGATTGGGCAACAACGATATGTGCTTGTAAACGAACCAATCCGGGAATAGGTGCACAGCTACCAATATACGTGTAAGCAGCAGCCTCATACCCAGTTTCTTCAAGCAGCTCACGCTGTGCGGCCTGTTCGGGTGTTTCTCCCTTTTCAATACCACCTGCTGGAAATTCGATAAACCATTCCGCATGCGGCTGCCGAAAAACCTCTTCCACAAGTATCGTTCCATCAGAACAGACAGGGATAACTAACACTGCATCCTGTTTCGCATCTATGGAATAATAAGTGTAGTCCTGCCCACTTGCCAGATGTAAATCGTCTTCAACATACTGAAGAAAACGATTATCGCTCACAATACGCCGTTGTTTGACTTGTGGTAATTCAATATGTTCAGGTTGATTCATGGTAATGGTAAAAAAGGCGTTTCATCAAAGGGGTCATCAAGATCTTCGTAGACAGCAACAATATCATCCAGTGGAATATAAACACGATAGCGATGAGCTTCATTACCGAAAGCATCTATCGCATCTGCCAATAACACCTCTCGGTTTTGTTCTATGCCTGAATCTGTTTCAACCTCTGCCCCTTCGGTGAAGCCGCAATATATTTTACGGCTCATTTCTGGCGACCAATTGAGGCAACGAACTTCTCCAACCAAAACTTCTTTACGAACTTCAGTCACTTTGAGCAGAAAGCGTTCACCACGGCGAACAATAATAGTGCCAACACGTGCCCGTTCAACTAAAGATTCCAAAACCTTTTGAATATTCTCCGGGCTATCAATACCCGGAATAATTATTTTATGTTCTTCCATATCGTCTACTTACTTGTTACTAAAATAATTTATCGCCAAGTTTTTGAGCTAGTTTTGTTCGCCAAGCATCACTGCGGTCTTCAGCAATTGGATTCAATCGCTCTATTAATTCACCAACAGCACGATTATGATCTAAACGTTCTTGATTCACTGCAACAATGGTCTCTGATGTGATAAGCTCTTCACCATACACACACAGGCCAGGCGTACAGGCAATGGTAGAACCCGAACGAACAATATAGACAGACATGCGACCTTCTTGTGAACAAGCCATTTCAATGTCTCGTGTCGTCGCTTCAAAGCGGATGCCATTGGCATCTGCATCTAATAATTGTTTATAGACTTCTTCATAGCCCGCATCAATAAGCAGAGGCTCATCACGCAAGATAGCAAGCTTCGCATCTGCATCTACAACATTCCAAGCACGACCATCACCCAGTGCTGCCGTTTCTTTGGCCTTTGATTCTGGCATTAAGACAAAGTGGCCAAGATAATCATCCAGACCGAGGCTACCAAGAATACGCACATCCGTATTACTTTCTACAAGGTGCTCGTTAAGCTCTCGCCAATTGTGCACTTTGCCAGTATCCAATGCATCCAACAGGGTATTGTGGAACGCATCATAACAGGTGAGTGAAATATCACGTTTATGCTTACGCAAATATGTTGGTGTTACTTCATGCTCTGTACCAACCAAAACAGCTAAGTGCCCAGAAAGTTCGCATTCTAGGTGGTCAAACATCATTCGGCTTGGACGGCCGTAACGTGTGCAATCTAGTTCTAAGTGCAGGGTCATTGCTGCTGCACGGATCTGTTTTTCATCACTAGTTCGATATTCTTGTAACAATAAATCTACACCAGACTTAGGCGTGAAACTGATGCGGGTAGATCCAGATTCATCGGTATAGCGACGCATACGAGCCAAGGCTGCATCTATATCGCCCAGATCATGGCCAGCAGCATCTGCTGCCCGTGTGGTTGCCGCAGCTTCGCAGCCATTGGCATCCCATAAAGCAATCAGGCCTTCTTCCAGTTTGATACGTCGCTTATCTTCCTTGATGAGGCGGCGAATGGCATCAACCAACCCATGATCTAGTAGATCTAATCCAACTAACTTCTTCATAACGTCGCTAAAACTGCCGCCTTTAGGCGGGACGGCGACGATCACAGGTTCACTCATAGCTGCCTCCAAATGGGCGAACGAGTGTGTTTGTTGGCTGATAAAGACAAGGGCTGTTTAATCGAGAGACTACCGCTCTAACAATAAAGCTAACATCGCTCGTTCAGAGCTATGACGAACTGCTTGCTTGGGGTTCTCTGACACTTCAAGGGCAAGCTCCATACGGATATCATCCGATTGCTGCTGCAAACGGCCTATGAGATGATCATATGGCAATGCCGACAGCAAACTGAGATAAGCAACCCGCTTCCGTTCTTGAGATTCTTGCTCATAGAGCGTAACCAGATAATTTGACCAGCGCTTACTGATAGCATTATCTGTTTGAATAATCTGCCATGCTTTACGCTGCCAATGATCTGGGCCAGATCCTAAAGCCGCCTGCAATAACGGCTCTAATTGCTGTACAGATAATGGAGCCAATTGCGCGGGGTTTGGTATCCACGATGGCTCATAACAGGACGCAATCAAGGCATCTCTATCATATAACATTTCCACACGTACTTTATTATTTTTCCACCACAGTGTCCATGCTGAACCTTGTCCTGAATGAGCACCCGTTAAACGACGTAATGTTCGTGAAGCCGCTTGCCGTACATCTGTGAACTGATGGCTGGCGGCATGTTCACACAAAGGTTGTATGCAGCGACTATCCCCATTAGCAGCTAAACTATCTGCGGCCATACGAATGGCTACGGGGTCATTACTTACCAATGCTTTTTGCAATGGCACACACAGCCGTGGATCACCAACGGCATAAGTCGCTTCTATCAGTACGTGCAATAACTCACCCGTTAATTGCTTTAATAGCAACGCTACCGCCTTACAATTATATTCCTGCCGAACAAGTGCTTTAATTGCTTCGTCCATTGATTTACGAGAACGCTTCAAACTTCGTTCTTCAGCGGGGGAACGTGCTTCTCGTCCACGTTCCTGAATAAAAGCCGCAAGTAATGGTTCTAGGGCATCAGCATGACCAATAAGCGCGAGGGCCAATGCTGCCGAATCACGAACCGCAATATCTTCATCATAGAGCCATGCATACAAACAGGGCTGAGCAGCCACCGCCCGAGCATCGCCAAAAGCAAGCGCAACTTGTGCTCGCACTTCCGCCGAATCATCATCTTTCATGCTGAGTAAAAGTGCTACGGCAGCTTTGCCACCAATACGACCAAGTACATCTGCCGCTCGCACCCGAATCACTGGCTCTTTATCACTGGCAAGAATTTCTAAATCAGCAACGGCACGATTACCAATACGAACAAGCCCATTCATCGCTCGTTGATAGATAGACGGTTTGCTATCCGTCATGGCAATCAACAACACTTCCATCCGTCGACGTGCTGAATTTTCCGAATATTCTAAGGAAGCCCCCTCTAAAGCAGCGGTACTCGCTGAATAACAGAGGCACAAGAGGATAAACACTATGCGCATAGTCGGCATAATGAGGCCGAGCTGAGCCATTGCAACGGAACGTCTTATTCAAGCATATCAGTTGGAATTTGCTTGGCTGTTTTTGCACCAAGCGTTTTAACTTGTTCGGCTGTTCTCAATATATTACCGCGCCCTGTTATCAGCACCTGCATAGCATGATCATAACTCACGCGAGCTTGATTAAGACGCTGATCTATGTCTTTCATGTCAGTAAGAAAAATGGTAATCTTATCATACAAAGAGCCTGCTTTGCGCGCTATTTCAAGTGCATTGTTATTTTGATGTTCATAACGCCAAATACTACTAATGGTCCGTAAAGTTGCGAGGAGAGTCGTAGGGCTGACCAATACAATATTTTTATCAAAAGCTTCTTGAAATAAGGTATGATCCCGACCAACGGCTAGGGCAAAAGCCGCTTCTATTGGTATAAACATCAATACAAAATCTAAGGTTTTGAGTCCATGAAGATTTTGGTAATTCTTCGCTGATAATTCTTTAACATGTGTTCGCATTGCTACTAACAAAGATTTTAATGCTGCTTCTGCTTGCTCGTTATCTTTCGCGTCGTTCCAAGCAAGCCATGAGACCAATGACAATTTACTATCAATGACAATATGTTTCTGTTCTGGCAGATGAATAATAATATCAGGCTGCAATCGTTGACCATGCTCAGAAACACACTGTTCTTGTTTGCTATATTCTCGGCCTTCATGCAAACCCGCATCTTCCAACAAACGTTCGAGAATCATCTCTCCCCAGTCACCCCGTGTTTTTGATTGCCCCTGTAGTGCGCGGGTAAGGTTTTCTGTTTCGTTACTCATCTGTTTGTTGAGCTCATGAAGTTGTTTCAGTTCTGTGCGTAAGCTTGTACGGTCACGGGTTTCTTTATCATAATTTTCGCGTATGTTTTTTTCAAAACGCTCAATGTTTTTTCCAAGTGGTGTTAACAATTGTTCCAGACGCTGATCGTTAGTTTTCTGTGTCTTCTCAAGTGCTTGTACCGATAATTGTTTAAACTCTAGAGTCATAGCATCACGAGTCTGTTGTAATAACTGTAATTTCTCACCCGCTTGCTGTAATGCTTCTTTACTTTGGGCCTCTAGTCGCACATGCGCTTCCCTAGTCATTTGTACTTCTTTTCGCGTTTCTTCTAGTGCTAACGCCAGTGTATCTCGCTCTTTATTTTTTTCACATGCTATCGCTAGCTGTTTTTCTACATTAAAGACAGCACCTTGCATCTGCTCACACAAAGACTGTGCTTCTGCTAATTCATCCGTAAACGCTTGTCGTTGAACAGCACATCGTTTTTCAAACATCCGGCTCAAAAAAAACACGACAATGCAACCTATAAGAGCAGCCCCTATACAACCAACTAGCACCCCCATTTCAAAACCCATACTCACTACTCTTCTCTTACAAGACCAACACAAATAATGTTCATGATGGTTCTCAGTATAATACGACTCGAATGACAGATTGAATTATGACTTTAATTATAGCATTAATTATGACAAAGGCTGCATGAGCCAATGCCGTAAACCATTCATCATACGTTTTGCATGGTGAATACCGCTGCCATCTCGCTCACGTAAGAGTCGTTCTCGTTCTAATGCTGCGGTACGCACAAGCCCAAGAGTTAACAGGTCACTTAATTCATCAGCAGCTTGTCGATCTTTACGGCCAGTACCCATAACAACCGTCATGCTTGAAATATCTTGAATCAAACGAGCAAAACCAGCAAGACCGCTCGCTCTACCAACTAAACTAATACGACCACGCTGTGTTAAAATATCGCGTTCGTGCAATTCATTAAAACGTTGGGTAAAAAAATCACTTAGTATATCTCTACAACATGCGGCGGCTGGCCCAAGCATTCTATCCTGCTGTTGAACTTCGCTCCATAAATACGTCTGCCCTTCTACCTCGCCCTTATGCCCTAAATGCACAGAAATGTCGAGTTCTTTTTTTAGTTGCTCTGCCCGTGGAGCATCTAAATGTAAGCGTTCCATTAATGCCACGGTTAAAACATCACCACCAAATTCATAGGTCACAAAATGACGCAACTGATTATTACTATGAACAATAATATTGGTATGACGAGCTCCACAGTCAATAATGATATAGCAGCCCTGCTTTCTTGGCAGACCACTATACATGGATCGATACAACGCGACGGGCGGAGCAATAATTGCCTCTAACTGTATATCGCAAGATTTCAGTAATGCTGCGGTGTCTGAGTACAGCACTCTATCTGTGGTAACCAGCAAGACATGACTCGTTAATCTAAATGCTGTTTCTCCAACCGGACTCGTGACATCACGATCGCCATCACGATCACGAACTGTCCAACGCTGAGGTAAAGCGTGCAGCACCATACGATTAGTTGCAATAGCTTGATGCGTTGCCCGACCAAGAGCAATTTCCCGCTCTTCTGTCGTCAATACCAACTCATGATCCATATCGGCAAAGCCATTTGCAGCATTCGCACGAGTTTCCACACTATTAACCGCAACAAACACAGAACTTGGGGTAATGCCAACTTTATTACTGACGGCAACAATAGCATCCGTAATTGCCTGAATCTGCCCGCGCTCGGTTAAATCAAACCAGTTACAATTGATGGCCTTATGTGCTAAAACACGCTCTTTCTCTGGTGTTTCTCTTAACGCAACTGTCGCCGCCACCTGCCGACTTCCCAACTGGAGAATTACGAGATAATCATGCTCTTGAGGCGCCATAAGCAGAGCCTAACTACGTGCGCGCATTCCTCAAGAGGGCAGCTTTTTGTTCTTATACAACAAACCCGTTACGCATATGCGCAACGGGTTTCATAGAAATAAAAATAGGCGAGCTTGCTATTCGAGTGTGATAATGCTTTCTACTTCAACATCATTATTCACGATGAATTTAATAGAGTGTTCACCAACAGTTGTATCCGCAGACCAATTGGTTCCACCAACAGTATTATCATAAACGGTGCTGCCATCTACCGTAATCGACCAAGACACATCTGACGGCGGTACTGGTGTAGGAACCGCACCATGCAATGTAATGCTGGCACTGGTTCTATCTATTTTCACACCAAATGGATCTGGTGTTACACCGCCACCACCACCAGATCCTCCAAGACCGTTGCCACCACCAGACCCGCCATCTACATCACCACCACAGGCGGTAAATGCTACGATACAAAAAAGGCAAAAGAGAATTACAGCACATCGTTGAATATTCATTTTACATCATCCTTTTAGTTAATTGCGTCCAATGCAGGTCCTGCTTTCTCGCTGGCCTTGACCGTTATCGTAGCTGTCTCTTTTGTACTGTCATTCGTCACAACAACATTCCTTATAACCTCGGCTGTACCTGGATGAGCAACATTCACATACATTGAAGCCGAACCAGATTGAGGACCATTCCCGTCATCATAATCAACAGTAATAGTACTCGTTATTCCTGTTGCTTGTAATTTAACAACGAGCAGGGTCACATCTAGAGCACTATAATTTACATTTTGAACCGTCACTGCCACAGTTGCATCAACATAATTACCGACGTTATCTGTCGCCCGAACCATCAGCGTATGCACTGGCACATCTTCTGCGTCCAATGATACCAATGCTGTAAGATTTCCGGAAGCATCTAAGCTAAATAGACCAAGCTCATTTCCTGACAGTATAGACATTGACGCAATACCATCTGCATCTGATGCCTGAACAATACCAACGGCTGAACCTGGAGATAAGTTTTCTTGTATGCTAAATGATTGATCTGCCATCACTGGAACCGTACTCCACATAGCGTACAATCCCACATTTGCTTGAATTGATAGTGTCGCACCGGCAAGATAGGTCGCGCCAGAACCATCTGCTGCAACATTCCAGCCAGCAAATGCATGCCCAGCTTTTGCCAGCATGCCAGTATTTTCAAATACGGCAGCGGTGGCTCCTGCGAGATAACTGTTCGTATCTACAGGAACAGAACCTCCATCATTTCCATTACCGTTGTAGGTGACCATGTAAGTCGGTAATGCTGTCCACTGCGCATAAAGAGTACTTGAGGCATCAACCGAGTAGGCAACCCCTGGAGAATAGTTTGTTCCTGTACCATCGGCCGCAGTGTTCCAACCGACAAATGTGTCTCCTGCTTTTGCCAACCCTCTCGTATTAGACGAAACTATAAGATCAATTCCTTGTGTTTTTGTTTGAGCAAGAGGAGTAGAACCAGAGTCATTTCCATTTCCATCATAGGTCACGGCATATGTTGGAAGCGCAGTCCATTTTGCGTATAAAACAAGATCTGCGTTGATCGCATAGCTTGATCCTTCCGCATAATCTTGGCCCACTCCATTGGCTGCTGTATTCCATCCAGCAAAAGTGAAACCATTTTTAGATAATGTACCGCTGTTAGTGGCAATAACCAGATCCACACCTGTTGTTTTCGTTTGTGAAATTGGAGCAGAACCAGATGTATGGCTATTGCCATCATAGCTGACCGTATACGTGGCCAATGCTGTCCACTTGGCATACAATGTAACGCTCACATCTAAGGAATACACGGCACCTTCAGAGTAGTCTTGTCCTGTGCTATCAGCTGCATCATTCCAACCCGCAAAAGTAAACCCAGATTTGGCCAGCGTACCTGTATTCGTTGACAAGGTGAGGTCAATACCTGCGGTCTTTGTTTGGAAGATTGGCGCAGAACCTGAAGTATGTCCATTGCCATCATAAGTAACCGCAGAGGTCTGTAACTGAGTCCATTTAGCGTAAAGAATCACCTGCGCATCAATCGTATAGCTGGCTCCCTCTGCATAATCCTGACCAGTTCCATCTGTCTCTGTATTCCAACCGGCAAATTTATAGTTTACTTTCGCAAGCGTCCCGCTGTTGGTAGTAAGCGTTAAATCAATACCGGCTGTTTTTGTTTGTGAAGTTGGAGCAAAACCAGATGTATGCCCATTACCAGAATAGTTCACGCTGTAGGTTTCTTGTACTGTCCATTTTGCATACAAGGTAAGATCTGCATTAAGAGTATAACTTGCTCCTTCTGCATAGTCTTGGCCTTGCCCATTTGCTAAAGTATTCCAACCAGCAAAATGAGACCCCGTTTTAGCCAAGGTACCGCTATTTGTGGCAAGGGTCAAAATAACATCTTCTGTTTTAGTTTGCGAAATTGGAGCAGAGCCAGATGTATTATCATTACCAATATAACTTACAGTGTAGATAGATAAGGCAGTCCACTTGGCATACAATGTTAGGTCCGCATCAAGAGTGTAACTTGCGCCTTCTCCATAATTTTGGCCTGTACCATCTGCAGCCGTATTCCAACCGGCAAAATTGAACCCTGACTGAACCAATGTTCCACTATTCGTGGCTAAGGTTACATCTATACCTAAAGTTTTTGTTTGTGAAAGAGGAGCAGAACCACCCGTATTTCCATTACCAACATAGCTCACAGTATAAGTAGGTAAGGCTGTCCACTTGGCATACAATGTTAGGTTCGCATCAAGGGTATAACTTGCTCCTTCTCCATAATCTTGGCCGCTACCATCCACAGCTGTATTCCAACCGGCAAATTTCAGAACACCCTTAACAAGTGTACCGCTGTTTGTGGCAAGCGTTAAAGCCTCACCTTCTGTTTTTGTTTGGTTGCTTGGAACAGAACCAGATGTGTGTCCATTTCCATCATACATAACGGTATACGTAGCTAAAGCAGTCCACTTCGCATACAATGTTAGGTCTGCTTCAAGAGTATAACTACCACCTTCAGCATAGTCTTGACCACTGCCATCAGCGAGAGTATTCCAACCAGCAAAATTATAACCATTTTTGGCAAGCCCCCCCACATTCGCAGATAAAATCAAAGCAGTACCTGAAGCTTTTATCTGAGCATTCGGAATAAGACCCGATGTATTTCCATTACCACTGTACACAACATTATAAGACATCAATATATCTGCACTCAACGTTGGCAGGGTTAAAGTGTAGTTACCTGACGTAGTACCAGCCAAGCTCAAACCTGTTACTGAAACACTGATTCCGGTACCAACAGATGAACTCGCAAAAGTACCAACAGAAGTACCGGTGACACTCACATCATCACTACCGACAATGCCAACTAAACTGGCAGTGCCTGTAATCGTTGCCGATGTCGTATTATCGAAGATTTTGTTAGAAGCGCTTAAGCCTGTAATAGTAAGAGCTTTTGCATTCACCGTTAAACTTTGAGCCACATCAGTTGCAGCATTGTAACTTGCGTCGCCAGCTTGGGAGGCGGTGATCGTCGTTGTACCAACACCAACGATCGTAACCGTGCTACCACTGATTGTTGCAACACCGGTATTAGAACTCGCATAACTGACCGTTAAAGCGGAATCGGAACTACCTGTTAACGCAAAGGCTGCGTCACCATATGTCACTGTACTGAGTGCACCAAAAGTAATAGTTTGGTTGCTCTTAGCCGCAGTGATATCTGCACTCAACGTTGGCAGCGTTAAGGTATAGTTGCTTGCCGTGGTGCCAGCTAGGCTCAAACCCGTTACTGAAACACTAATACCCGTACCTACGGCTGAACTCGCAAAAGTACCAACAGAAGTACCAGTGACACTCACATCATCGCTACTAACAATACCAACTAAACTAGCAGTGCCTGTAATCGTTGCCGATGTCGTATTATCAAAAATCTTATTCGAAGCGCTTAAGCCTGTAATCGTAAGAGCTTTTGCATTCACTGTTAAACTTTGAGCGACATCAGTTGCAGCATTGTAGCTTGCGTCGCCAGCTTGGGAGGCAGTGATCGTCGTTGTACCAACACCAACTATCGTAACCGTGCTACCACTGATTGTTGCTACTCCGGTGTTAGAGCTCGCATAACTGACGGTTAAAGCGGAATCGGAACTACCTGTTAAGGCAAAGGCTACGTCACCATATGTCACTGCGCTTAAAGCACCGAAGGTAATCGTTTGGTCACTCTTAGCTGCCGTGATATCTGCACTCAATGTTGGCAGCGTTAAAGTATAGTTACCTGCCGTGGTGCCTGCCAAGCTCAAACCTGTTACCGAAACACTAATACCGGTGCCTACGGCTGAACTCGCAAAAGTACCAACAGAAGTGCCAGTCACACTCACATCATCACTACCAACAATGCCAACTAAACTGGCAGTGCCTGTAATCGTTGCCGATGTCGTATTATCGAAGATTTTGTTAGAAGCGCTTAA
>JADGDD010000009.1 GCA_016745075.1 Planctomycetota bacterium
CAGGCAGGCGACTCATTATACAAACTGATCTTATTTTTTCTTGATGACGATTTCCATACCCATTGCCTCCAGCACTCGTTCTACATTAGCCAAATGTTTGGACTTCATTAACCAATTCCATAAAATGGTTCACTACCCCAAACATTCTTCGGGCGTTAATGCTAGAATGCTACTCTCTCTCTTTTCGAATCGCCCCCGTATCACTTGAGCATGTCTTTCCGCTGTTATTCGTTATCACTGTTGGCTGCTACGCGTAAACGTTTGATCAGCGTTCGTATCATTTGACTACGTTCTTTACAGTTTTCTGCTGCACAATCACGCACCCAGATAACATCACGGGCATTTCAGAATGAATCTGACTTGATGATGCCTGAGATACCACCGAGGGCACATAGTCAAAGTCGTTAGTAACTTAACCCTCTTAAAGAGAGATCAGCTGCTCAAGTAGTTATTCCAGATTCAACTGAGGTAAGGCACCTGTTCCATTTTGGAACAGGTTGCATCTTTAGCCAATTCACCCGATTTGTATATATTACCAATGTGCTTTACGATCGCAGGCCTCTGAACCTTGAACAACTGTGCTATCAAAATTAAGGTTATTTTGACGCATCAAATAACAAGCCTTATGATATAGACGTATTTGGGTTTGGCGATCTACTGGGAATTATTCTCGCACCAGCAACGACATTGGACGAATAGTTTCATAATCTGAATGCATCGGTGGACAAAATGTTACATTGAGCATTGCTATCACTTCAAATCATGCATTGTGAGTGTCCCCAACAACACAACAAAAAGGAGAAATCATGGGAATCGTTGCAAAACTACTTGGAAATGCTGGTGTCGTACAAACAGATAAGCTCATAGATAATTATGCGCAACTTTTAGCAGATGGAGAAAACTTTGAAATTGGGTTCGTTGTTATCCGCGATACCTTTGTTTTTACAAACAAACGGCTCATATTAGTGGACAAACAAGGTATCACTGGTCGTAAAACCGAATACCTTTCAATTCCGTATAGTAAAATAACTAAATTTAGTATAGAAACGGCAGGACACTTTGATCTTGATGCTGAATTAAAACTATGGGTTGGTAGTGAGCTGGAACCTATTAAGAAAAAATTCAGTAAAAAGGTAAATATTTACGATCTACAAAAAGTCCTTGCAGAGAAGGTTCTATAAACCTTTTTCACAAGAAAAAACGCTACAGTCTTGTTACTAAAAACGGTAATCAAACGCGAGAGCGGCACCACCGTGTAAAGGCAAAAGGTCGAAGTGGGCAGCTCTTTCATCTGGGCTGTCACTTTGACTGACTGCTTGAACACTGCGCCATGCCATGAACCAACCAAGAAAAACTTGCGAAGCGTAATGTTTATCGTCGTTCAAGCGTGACCAGCCTGCGAAGGTTGATGCGACATACAGAGTATATTTCAGCGGCTTACTATCAGTCATTTCAGCGGCAGTGAGGAAGGATAAGGCACCAACAAAACTGTGTCCGCTTACGCCGTTAGAATCATCCCAGAAATTCCATGCACTACCACCCTCTACTGGACGGCCTGCGCCAGTAGCACGTTGCATAATAAGCATGGATGGGGTTCCGACAATAATTGCACGCATGGTGCGACGACCCCAGACACCCATGTTGCCGAGGGCACTGTCATCGTTGTCGCCATCGCCAAGAAAGGCGGTCGCGCCAACGACTCCGGCAAGCAAGATCCCTTCGCCAAAGTTTTTTACTATTTTTGCGGCGTCATCAGTACCGTCACTGTGGATGTCATCTAGATACCACTGTTGAATATCTTCGTCGGTATCGCCATTGGCAAGCACTGCACCTAGGCCAAAAGATGCACCAAAATAAGCGGCATTCTGTAAAGAATAATAATTAACGTGATCTTGTTTAATGCGTTGCCAGAGATCTGGTGATTCCACTGCGCTTACCGCAGCAACACAAGAAAGAAGTAAAACGGCAGAGAGAAAAATCTTCATCTTATTATTATCCTGTACAATAAAATCGCCCCCGTGTAAAACGGAGGCGATGTGTTTTTATACTGAAGCGGCTGAGGCCTAAATTAGGCGAGGGCAGCTTTAGCTTGGTCTACAATTGCTTTGAATGCTGCTGGTTGGTTAATAGCAAGCTCTGACAATTGTTTGCGATCGAGGCGGATGTCAGCTTTGTTTAAGCCAGCGATGAAGCGGCTATAGCTGAGGCCTTGTTCGCGCGTTGCGATATTGATACGCGTGATCCAAAGTTTACGGAAGTCACGTTTTTTCAGTTTACGACCAGCAAATGCAGATGCTTCTGAACGCTTAACAGCAATGTGTGCTTCGCGTAGGCGGCTATTACGGGCTCCGTAAAAACCTTTGACCTTTTTCATTAATTTTTTCTTCGCCTTATGGCGAGCGACGGCGTTAGTTGTACGCATGTCTTCTCCTTGTTCGTGCCCACTCAGGCATGGCTGCTAGAGCGGAGAGGCTTTCTTTCTGGCCTGCTAAGACCGAAAGCCTACTTGGTTTCGTTTATCTCAATGTCGTATGACGGTCAAACTACTAGAATAAATCTAGTGGTCTGCGTGGCCTGCACGGAACTTTTTGACATAACCGGCAGCAGTCGTGGTAGCTGGGCCGCGAGCATTGCGACGACGCTTAGGACTACGGTTGGTCAAAAGGTGACGTACGTTACACTGACGGCGCAAGATTTTGCCGTTCTTGGTGACGCGTACGCGACGTTGAGATGCCTTGTGGGTCTTCACCTTGGGCATGGGATACTCCTCTTCCCCTCTGTATTGGGGGCGCGGAAGGGTATGCATCGAAAAGCAGAAGACAAGTGGATTCTTTCCGTGACCTACCCTACCTTCCCAGACATCCCACAAATTAGGTCCTTGCTACCACTCCAAAGCTGTCAAACTGGCCATATGACGGCTTTTACCTTAATTGACAGCACCACCCACGATAGCATTTCTAACGGCAAGCTCCAGACCTATCATCACCCCTCTGGAGCTGTTCATTACCATATAGCAAATGATGATGACCATCGCTCATTTATGATTTCTTTCCGCACCCTGCCGGATGATAATGCTGGCCTGCCGCATATACTGGAGCACTCGGTACTCTGCGGTAGTCAGCAATTCCCTGTTCGTGACCCCTTCTTTTTAATGATGCGTCGTAGCCTGCAAACATTCATGAATGCCATGACTGGCGGCGATATGACCTATTATCCGTTTGCCACTCAAAATGAGCAAGACTTCTTTAATTTGCTGCGCGTCTATACCGATGCCGTTTTTAAGCCCAATCTCCATCCCTTAGATGTTGCCCAAGAGGGCTGCCGCATTGGGCTTGATGAGAACGACAACTACGAGTTTAAAGGTGTCGTTTTTAACGAGATGAAAGGTGCTATGGGCAATGCCGATGCTCAGCTCTATCATGCCATGGGCGAACATCTGCTCTCAGACACCTGCTACCGTTTTAATTCTGGCGGCGAACCGGTTGCCATACCGGATATGACCCGTGAAAAACTCGCTGAGTTTCATCAACGTTTCTATAATCCGGGTAATTGCTGTATTACCACCTATGGTCATCTTGTGGTAGAAGATATGCACGCTGTGTTAGAGCCATACTTACAGGCGCCAAGCCAAGCTCACCCACTGCCACATATACAGCCGCCATCAGCAAAAGAAATCTGTCGCTCCATTCCCGTACCGAAACAAGATGAACCAGAAGAGGTTTCTGGAAACGCCGCCCTCGTCTGGTGCTGGCCGGATACCGCACAGACCGCTGCTATTCATCTGGGTGAATTTATTGACGAATTACTGTTGGGCCATGCTGGCGCACCGCTTCGCAAAAAACTAGAAGCCAGTGGCATAGCCCAATCTTACGCTGGCAGTGGCTATAGCAGCCATATGCGTAATGGTCTCTTTTCTATTGAGGCTAAAGGGTTGCATCCCAACAAATATAATGAATTACATTCTTTTATCTGCGCAGCGCTCAAAGAATGTATTGAAGATGGTTTTTCACAGGAAGAGTTAGACAGCGTTCTGCATCAATTAGATTTGGAAAACCGCACCATACGCGGCGACCGCATGCCGTGGGGCTTGCAGCTCTGCCAGCGTATTGCCATGGGCTGGAATGTTGGCTGTGACGCAATTGCAGCCTTAGATATTAATCTGGAACCACTACGCCAACAGTTACAAGATCCCCAGTTCTTACCGACAACGCTAACCAACCTGTTAACTGAAAATAATCATCGCCTTTATATTACATCAGAAGCGGATGAACATTTCAACGAACGACAAGAACAAGCCCTCGCAGAAAAGCTAAACCAGTTTACCCAAAACCTCACTGATACTGATAAAGAGGCGCTACGTCAACAGGCCACTGATTTAAACAAACGACAAGAAACGCCAGATGACCCCACCATTTTGCCAAACCTCCAACCTGAAGATATTCCATCAGAGAAAAAATGGGCCGAGTCCGAAGGTTATACCGATGATGTGCTGATCTTCACTCCAAATACCAACCATATCACTCATCACCTTGCCGCTATCCCGCTTAATAATCTCAACCAAGATGATCGTGCGCTGCTTGGCCTGCTTGTTGGTCTTATTGGCAAAGTTGGCGTTGGTAAGGCTTCTTTTGATGAACACACCAGCACATTAAATAGTATCTGCGGTGGACAAAGCGGCTGGCTTGACTGGTTGAATGAAGATAGCGCCATCCTTTTTCTCGAAACGCGTGGACTCAGTAGTAAAGCCGCTGACTTTATTCCCCTATTACAAGACACGTGGCAACACCTGCGCTTTGACGAACATGAGCGTATCCAACATCTTATTGGTGAAGCCTTAAAATTACGACAAGAAAATATTATCGGCCAAGGACATTCACTCGCTCTGTCTGCAGCCACCCGCACCTTTAGCGGGACTGGCGGGCTCAGCTATAACAGCACGGGCATGGGCAGATATTTCTGGCTCAAAGACGTAGCTGAACAAATAAGTGCGGGCAGTATGCAGCTGCTCTGTGATCGTGTACGTGCTTTGCATCAACGCCTCAAAGATGCTCCTGTTTTACTAACCCATATTGGCAACTCTGCTGCTGAATCAGTTGCCGTTGCCAATGCCCATTGGCCCAAACGCTTGGATCGCTCATGGATTGCCCCTGCTTTGCCATGTGAAGCACCAAGTGCAACTGCTAGCCAAGCACTTGCTTTCACGCTACCTGCCCCAGTTAATTTCTGCGCTGCTGCTTATGCTGCTCCGCGCATGTGCCATCCAGATTCGGCAATTTTATCCGTTACCGCACAATACCTCACAGACAACCGCCTGCACCCACTCTTACGTGAACAAGGTGGTGCTTATGGTGGCTCTGCTGGTTACCGCTCTGGATCTGGTGTCTTTGCCATGACTTCCTACCGTGATCCGCGCTTGGATGATACCTTTGCCGATATGAACAGCAGCCTGCAATGGTTGATAGACAGCCCAATAGAACCGCACCTCTTAAATGAGGCAATCTTAAGCACCATTGCCAACCTCGACCGCCCCGGCTCTCCCGCAGGTGAAGCACGCCGACGCTGGACTGCTGACCTCCACAACCGTGGACCAGAACTCGTCAATACCTTCCGCTCCCATGTCTTGTCTTGTACCGCCGACCGCATGCGCGCCGTAGTTGAAGAACACCTGCTTGCGCAAACTCCGCACCAGGCCTGCATTAGTAGCCCTGAGTGTATAGCACAAAGCGCACTCACTTGGAAAAGTATTTCGGTGTGATGCCCCTTTGATTAAGACCATTCCACGATGGACCTTATTTTGGTCACATGCGAAAACGAATGTATGAATTCATGTTGCGAGACCACTGTTCTCGCTTTCGGCAAATGGCCTTCCTGTCTGGGCCACGCCAAGTCGGAAAAACCTCTGTGGAACAAACTCATTGCTTCATATGTACTCAACTAGGATGACCTTCAGCATCGCAAGGTCTTAACAGCACACGGCAAGTTCCTGCACGCACTTTTCTTGCTCAGCTACCCTAACTAAATTATGCCTGCTGCTCTTTGATCAGCGCCTTCATTGGACGAACGGTTGGAAAATCTCGATAGAGAAAATAACGGTTTTGTATCTCTGGAGATTCTAACAGAGCCGCTATATCTTTATGAGTGGCGATAGAACGATCTATACCGAATAACAGATGAGCGGGTATATGATTTCGTTGGAGCTGTTGAATACGACGTTTTAATGGGGCCGCATGCCAACGGTGGAATAACTCTATGCTGTAATTTTGTTCGTTAACCGTTAGAGCAAAGTCGGGAACCAGCACATCACCGTCAGATAAGGGGTATAAACCGGGTTCATGATCCACCCGCCAGGTCGGTTCTTTTTTTAGTATGGTTTGTTCTAGACTGCGTAATTCTGGCGGGATATAGGCAAGGTAACGTGTTTCTCCGGTAATCCCCGTTTGGTCATTTATTTCTAAGTGACAAATAGTCTTTTGCTCTCTACGAGGAGCACGCACCTGCGCCCGAATAGACCATGCGGGGCAAGACGCAATGGCCGGCAATAATAATGCGAGATTTAATCCATAACGTTGAGCTTGTTGTAAAACACTGCCCGGTCCAGAAACACGTACTTGTAAACTATTTTCTGCACAACGAACATGATCTACTAATAAACGACGAAAACGTATCGCCTTTAATAATTGCCGTTGAATGGCGGTATCTACGGTTTCAATATGAATATCCATCGACTCGGCATGAATCAGCAAGCCTTGGCATTGCGACATATTATAACGCTGAATAAGTGTTTTTGCATCATGTAATCCAACTGATTGCAAGACTGCTGCGTCTGGTAAATCGCCATATAATTGCGCTGTTAATTGTTCTGTTGTCAGGCCAATATCTGCGGCAACATGTTGATGATGAACAGATGCTTTATCTGCACCGCCTGCTTGCAAACGAGCAACCGATGCGTGCAAAGCGGCCCAGCGCTGCTCTTGTAAGCTGCTCACGTCAGAAAATTCAGCACTATCTTCAAGTAATTTATTTAAACCACGGGCAATAAGCAGGCTTCGGCTTTTATACAGAATTTGTGGCAAACCATCCGCCAATTCACTACGGCTTTGGCCGATACGCGCTTGCCAATATTCGAGCAAAGAACCGGCTAATTCGACTATGCCACGTGATGATTTTAATAACTGTGGGTTGATAGCATTTTTTTCAATTTTGTAGCGTAATAAATCTTTGGTAATCATGGGTTCTCCGATCCAAAATCGGCCATTTCACCAAAGGCAATATGACTACGCCTGCGTTCTGACGTATACGCTTCTCCAGTTCCGGCGCTGATCATCTCATATAATACCGCAACTTTATCGCCAGACGGACGCAAAATACGTCCAAGCCGTTGAACATGTTCGCGCACACTGCCAGTACCACTTACAACAATACCAACACTGGCCTCTGGTACATCAACCCCCTCGTTTAGAACGCGGCTGGTGACAAGTACTGGTAATTCTCCAGAACGGAAAGCAGCTAGCATGGCTTTGCGCTCTGCACTTTTGGTATGATGAGTCAGCACGGGCAACACCATTTGTTTGCCAATGTCGTAAGCAGTAGCGTTGTCATCGGTAAAAATAATACAACGCTCTCCTGCGTGATCTCGCAATAAACTCCAGACAACACGCAGTTTCGCACTACTTGCACGTGCGAGCCGCTTCTGTTTGCGATAAGCCGCCATCACCTCACGCCCACCCTGAGCACGAGCACAAGAAGCCATAAAATTTGCCCATGAATCTGGTTGAGAAAAATTAATTCCCTGCGCTCGAACAAAATCTAAATAAATACGTCTGTTCGCTTCGTACTCGACGTATTCTTCTGGGTCCATAGCTATCTCTAAAATTTCAGCCTGATAATTAGCTAGATATTCCCCTTCCAATTCCGTAATTTGGCTGCGATGGACTTCTGGACCAATCAAATCATCTAATCGTGTTTCTAAACCATCTTCACGTTCTGGCGTTGCCGTAAGCCCCAAGCGAAACGGAGCAATACATTGTTCTGCCATGCTCGCATTAACGAAAGAAGGCAGGTGATGGCACTCATCACAAACCAGCACCCCAAAGCGATTACCATAATGCTGCATAATCAGTACAGCACTATCATAAGTAGACACGGTAATATCTTGCAGTTTTTTTTCACCGCCGCCATATTGACCGATGGGGCAATTCAAACGTTTTTGTAAATCAGACACCCATTGATGAACCAAATCAATGGTTGGTGTCACCACCAAGGCAGAACGCTGACAAGCCAAGATAGCACGCAGGGCCACATAGGTTTTTCCGGCACCAGTTGGCAACACCACCAAACCACGTCGCTTCGCTGCTAACCATGCATCTAAGCTAGCCTGTTGGTAAGGGCGTAAAGGCATTGGTTTTGTTTCTGAAATAGCAAGCGTTTGATAAGCTTGCGCTTGGTCATCATAGCTCACCACACCATGAATACCGCGCATGATTGCGGCATAGTCACAGGCACGGGCACGATAGTGTTTAATGCGCTCATCCCACACACAAACTGTAGAGAGCATCTCCATCAACTGTTCCTGATGATCTGCCGACAGTTGCGGCACGCCTTCCAACACCAAGGTGCCATCATCAAATCGTAAGGTGAGCATGTTTCGTATCTTGAAGCAATCATCAGCCTGCCAAGCAGCAAGCTTCCTACTAGCAAAATGCCCACGCACACTACTATCCTTGGCCTATGAAACATCTGACAGAATCCTATGGCAGCCCGCTCTATCATTACGACCTTGATCGCGTTCAAGCGCAGGCACAGGCCTTACGTTCGGCAATTTCTTACCCAGCATGTACCCTGCTCTATGCCATCAAAGCAAACCCCTGTCCTGCCATTGTGAAAACATTAGCAGCAGAAGGCTACGGCATAGACACGCTTTCCCCTGGTGAAGTAGCTATGGCTTTAAAATGCGGGGTTCCACCAGAACAAATTCTCTATACCGAAAACAACATGACCGATGTAGAAATGGCTGATGCCCATGCTGCTGGCGTGCTAATCAACTGCGGTAGCCTTGATCGCTTAGAACGTCTTGGCAAACACGGAGCCAGCAAAGCTTCTTTACGCTTTAACCCAGACATTGGCGCAGGTGCTCATGAAAAAATATGCACTGGCGGTCCTTTAAGTAAATTCGGCGTACATTACTCTCAGGTTGAAGAAGTTCTACGCATTGAACAAGACACCGGTATTCAAGTGGTTGGTGCGCACATGCACATTGGCTCCGGTATTTTAGATGCTGATATTTACGGTGATGCCATGCGTGTTATCCTAGATGTCGCCAAACAATTGCCGCATCTTGAGTTTATTGATTTTGGCGGCGGCATTGGCATCCCTTATAAAGATGATGAGTCTGAAGTAGACATTCGTCACCTTGGAAAACTTGCCGATGAGTTAATGTATCATTTTTCTGAAGCTTGCGGTAGACAGATAGAACTTCGTTTAGAACCAGGTCGTTTTTTAGTGGCCCAAGCTGGCACCTTACTGACCACCGTTACCAGTATCAAAACAAACCCAGATGGCCGCATTTATGTTGGCTGCGACACTGGTTTTAACCACCTATTACGCCCCTGCATGTATGACGCATATCATCGTATAGAAAACATTAGCAATCCTGATGCCCCCCCAACTGCTGTTGATATTGTTGGCAACATTTGTGAAAGCGGTGACGTTTTTGCTCGCCAACGAACCATACCTATGCCAAAACTTGGCGACGTGCTCGCTATCTGTGATGCAGGGGCTTACGGTATGAGCATGGCCTCCACCTATAATTTACGACAATTACCAGCAGAAGTCGTCAGCCACAATGGCACATATCGCCTTGCACGCGAGCGGCACAGCATAGAGTCCTTACTGAACACATGGATTTGGCCTACGGAATAAGATCTATTTGATGCCGAGGGCCCTCTAAAAAACGGAGAACAGAAATGAGCACAACTGCTGAAGCCCCTTTACCCTCGACACCAACAGCTCTAGCCCCTCTCTGGGACAGCCTTGGGATTACCACTGATTGGGCACAAACAGCGGTCGCCTTCTGCGCGCTCTTAACCGTTGCATTGATAGCGTTATTTATCTGCCGCCGCGTTCTCTTGGTTTTGGTACGACGAGCGGTAAAAAAATCAAAAACAAAATGGGATGATGCCTTACTCACTCATAAGTTTTTTACTAAACTGTGCCTGCTAGCCCCTGCCGTCGTCTTTCAATTTGGGATCGCTTTTGTTCCCCACATAAGTCTTGCTGCCAAAGAACATGTGGTAGACATTGCCCTTGGACTCATGGCTCTGACCGCCCTGCTTGCTATCAATGCTTTTCTTTCTGCTGTAAACACTATTTATTCATCCTATGAAAGTAGCAAACGCCGCCCCATAAAAGGGTACCTCCAAATTCTTAAAATATTTGTGAGCGTACTGGGCATCGTTTTTATTATCGCAACCTTAGCTCAACAAGATCCGTGGGGCTTCCTCACCGCCATTGGTGGCATGGGTGTGGTTTTAATGTTGGTTTTCAAAGACACCATTCTCTCCTTGGTTGCTAGTATTCAATTAACCAGCAACAATATGGTACAAGTTGGCGACTGGATAGAAATGCCACAATTCCATGCTGACGGAGATGTTATCGACATTGCTCTTCATACTGTAAAAGTTCAAAATTGGGATAAAACCATAACCACCATCCCGACCCATAAACTCATTGAAACCAGTTTTAAAAACTGGCGAAGCATGCCAGAATCTGGTGGCCGCCGTATTAAACGTTCACTCGTGATAGATATGAACACGATTCGCTTTTTAACAGAAGAAGAGATACAACGTTTCCAAAAATTTGAATTACTAGCTCAGTACATCAATGGTAAATCTGATGAAATACACACAGACAACAAACAACGCACTGGTGACTTGGACCTTGCTGCAAACAAACGCCAACTCACTAATATTGGTACTCTACGCGCCTATATAGAGTCCTACCTGCATGACCGAGCCGATATTCACGATGAAGGGCTCACCTTCCTCATACGCCAACTGCAATCTGAAAGCACTGGTGTCCCCATAGAGATCTATGTCTTCTGCACGAATACTGACTGGGTTGCCTACGAAGGTATCCAATCTGACATATTCGATCATCTCCTAGCCATGGTTCCTGAGTTTGGCCTGCGTATTTTCCAAGAACCAAGTGGTTCCGACTTTAGCAGCTTCACCAACGGCACAGCGTAAACCATGCATAACATCAACGATCCACGACCGCAGCCAGCAACAAAAACAATACCTGCGGATGTTCGCAGCCACATCCAAAAGCTCGAAAGACGGCTTGATAGTCTTGTGCTCGTTAATGCCGCCATGTGGGAACTCATTCGTGATAATACCAATCTCAACGATGAAAATATTATTGAACGCATGAACGACATAGACCTCCGAGACGGAAAGCTTGACGGCAGACTTCCCAAAACAATACGACCATGCCCATCTTGTGGCAAACCAATGCGTCCTGGCATTCAACAATGCCAATTCTGTTCATCCTACGCTCCACTTGACTCACCTTTTGATGGATGTCTCTAAATGAAATATGTGTTCTCTGCTATTATCTTGTTTCTTTTTACTGCATCTGCACAGAGTTTTGAATTACCGAGTATTTTAGATAAGAAACTCCAGTCCTACGATAGAGCAACTGAAAAGATTACTGCCAAAGCGCAAAAAGAAGCGCTGAAAGAATTAAAGCCTCTTATTGCTGCCCTCCTTAAGGAATCCAAATCTGCACGCCACAAAGATAACCAGAAACTCGTAACATATCTTACTTTACGAGCACATTATCTTATAGACAAATCAGAGTATATTGCAGGTATTCCTGTGCCTCCCAAACGTGATGATGGCAAAAACCCATTTTCTCCATTTGACGAAAAAGAGAAGATACAAGCCAAACCTTCTTCCCAAGGCATTCTCTTACCCAAAGACATTATCCGTAAACAACATAAATATAATGAAGCACTTGCCAAAATTGCAGCAAAAGCAAATAAACAATATAATAAAGAGCTAGAAAACCTTACCAGCTCTTTCAAACGTGCTATTACAACTGCACACAGGAAAGATGACAATGAATTGGTTGAAAATTTAAAGAAGACGTTACAAGAAATCACAACAGAAGCCGCTCCTCTAAAAGTCACACACACGCAGATCACACCTATTTCTACTCAGAAAGAACCTATAGAAGACTTCCCTTTACACGGTATGACAATTACTGAAACGGATGACAGCAAACTAGACTCTATACCATTCCCAAACCCACTGACAAGAGAAGCTGCACAGCAATATATCTACGAATTATTACGTGCACAGCCACAAGGGAAAGACGGACATTATTATCCTAAAAAAATAACAACAGCCCTTGTAAAAGTAGGCAAACAACACATGCAACTTTTACTTGAAACATATATACGAGGAAGAGAATCAAAAATTCCTCACATACTTATCCATATCTTACGACAATCTATTGCCGAAGCAGTAACCAATGAAAACAAAGACCTCATCACTGAGTACTTTAGGTCGTACATTTTTGAATTTTCGGATATTATATACAACGCTGGCCTCGCAGCTGACTGCGCTGATACCATTCGTCAACATATAAAAAGCAAATCGAGCCCACGAGGCAGTGTTCAAACAAAACTCTTCATAATGATAGCCACTCCTGAAGATTATGACCTTCTCCTAAATATGCCCGATTTACATCCCTTTACATTAAGCAAATACCTTAGGGAACTTCCTGATTTCCCCCTTCAACAAGCTTTCGATAAAGAGTGGAATCGCAGGAAATCATACAGAGACCCGACCTTTGCTACCAACCTTTCTTCTCCAATGAGGGCTGGCTATGAGCCTGCTATTAAAGAACTGTTTACTAACAGTAGAGGTGATAGTGATAAGAGTAGAAAGTCACGACTTAGACTTATGGAACAGTATACAGGCTTAAAGGGGAAGACACTTGAAGAATATATTCAATGGTACAACACTCATACATCACCACGCATATACGACTGGAAACACGGAAAATATATAGACAAAAAAAGCGCAGATAAAAACAACGAAAAAGACCTCACCACCGACGACTTATTCTAAATGAGGTTTAATACTTCTGAAACATGAACAATGCGATAAGTTGGGCGGCAATTATCCATATCTTTACTATCGTAAATACCTTCTATTTCTTTTAGGCACGTTTGAAAACCAAATTCACGAGCACCAACAACATCGCGAATGGGGTGATCTCCTATGTGAAGGATTTCTTCTGGACGGCACTTCGCTTGCTTGAGGGCATCTTGGTAGTGCGCTTCGTGCGGCTTGATCCAACCGACATCACTTGAAAAACTGTAGAAATCTACGTATTGATCCCAGCCTTGGCGCTCGTACCACTCTGTACAAGCCCAACCAGGCCATGGAACGTGAGACAGAATGCCAATACGGATACCGCGTTCTTTGAGAGCTTGAAAGGTTGGCTCTACAACAGCATAAGGCTGTAAGGCATTGGTGTAAGCCGCAAAAAACCGAGATAACAAACGCATCCGATTTTCATGTAATACTGCAAGCTCGTCAAATAAAGTGAGTAAGGGCTTTAGCGCATCAACCTCTTTGTTATCTGGGAATTTCTGCATGTCACCTGATGATGACCAAAGCGTTTCGATTTCTGTAAATAAGACTTCACCACGTTCAGCATTCATCGGCTTATGAGCAGCAGCTAAACCTTCATGTAATACAGCAAGCGCCCGTCGTAAACAAACGAGGTAAGCATTTTTATGGTTCTGGGCGAGGGTGTCTCCCCAGTCAAAAGTTACGCATTTGATAGTCATACTTGTAGTATTTCAGATAATGAGCTGAGGTAAAGCATAGAAGCATGAACAATCAGCCCATCATTCCAAACTACATTTTTCGCAACTGATCTATTACCATCTTAACAAACTGAATCAAATTCCCAATTCATGATGGTTGCTAACTTTTTGAAGAGCGCTTTATTATGACCAATCGTCATAGCGAAGTGATGGGTTGGCCCCATAGCAAACCATTCATCCATGAAGGTAGATGGGCCTTGGTTAAACTTCACGTGGGTCATAGTGTTACCGATGCGTAAAATGTCTCCAGCAACGGCTTCGCCTTCGTTGGCAATCATTTTTAAGCGGCCATCTGCTGATTGAGTGATACCCACACAGGTAACGGGGCCTTTTTTAACGGAAGCTTCCACGGAAATACCGCTGCCCCATTTCCCATGATATAACCCCATACCGCGAAGAACAGGCTTCGCGTCTGAAATACCAATATGGAAAGGCCCATCATGACCAAGAATCATGGTCTGTAGCTCAAAGTCTGCGGCGACAATTTCACAGAAACTACCACCGACACCACAGATGTCTCCTATCTTCATTGCGATACAAGTTTTCATATCACCTTCGCCAGAACACGGCATACCACGACCGGTTAATAAACTGTGACCAAGAATGAAACTCTCTTGGATACGTTGATAATCATGGCCTTCTATACCACGATAATAATAGGTTAAACCATCTATATTAAATTTTCTCGCAAGTTTTTCGAGAGCAACCGCAGTACGGCAGGATGCATTCATCTGTTCTTCGGTTGGTTTTTTCGCCAGCGGATCTGCTGAGTCATCTTTACTAATCTCAAAAAAGTCTGTTGTCTCTTTAAGTTTTGCTGCAATTTCTGCTTCGGTAATATCTCGTTCTATTTCAAACAGATCGCACATTTCCAACAACTCAACATGTAAGCCCGTTTGCGCCTGAATCATGGTGAAATCAGAATATAAATCGAGCATGCCCGGATAGGTGTGACCAAGCATACCCATACGACCAAACTCTAAAGTTCGTTTCACCGTTGCTGCTTTCACCCATTCTTCTATTTCTGTCCATGCTCGAATTGCATCTGGATGCTCTGCGGTAACTTCGTCTGCTAGAGAAATA
Source organism: Planctomycetota bacterium (assembly GCA_016745075.1). Lineage (GTDB taxonomy): Bacteria > Planctomycetota > UBA11346 > UBA11346 > UBA11346 > JADGDD01. The sequence goes on from JADGDD010000009.1 coordinate 14,984, forward strand.
TCTGGGGTTTGCTCAAGGCCCAGCAAACCACTGACCACATGGAAATCTATTCCAGCACGAACAAAAGCATTCGATAGTTCTGGAACTGGGCATGCACCACAATGAGCCAACCATTCACCAGTGGTTGTTTCCGGGTAATTCATTTTTGCTGCTGGTTGTAAATTCAAGACAACAACAGGGCGTGAACAAATTTGGGTTACTGGCAACACATCTGCGGACAAAGCATACGTTGCACTGTGACAAAACAATAAGTCCACGTTCTGTTGATTAAACCATTCACCAGCCTCATGTGCCGTTGCTTCGTTATCTACCATACCAAAATTAACTACCTCTGCCCAATCACCAATTTTATCAGCAATAAACTGACCATACTCAATAAGGCGTTCGCGCATGCCTGCAAATTGGTTCCAATAATGTGGATGACCAATGCTATACAAACCGATACGGGCTTTCTTATTCGCTTTGATTGGGCTTAAATCCATGATGTGCTCCTGTTGTGGTTATGTTTTCATTCTATCAAGAAATAGCTTGAGAAACACTGTCGCTTATGTCAGTATAGTGCACTTTTTGACACATATAATAGACGGGGCGGCATGGAGACATTTCACCGGTATCTGCCAACGGGACTCACTCAGCTACCGCTTGGCCTTGAAGTAAGCGCTTGCGGCTCAAGCCGCATTGAGTCGGGAAAACACTATCCTGTTGGCACACATCCACAGGAATACACTTTTCAATATAATAATGGACGCACACTAAATTGCTTCCAATTGATCTATATTACCGCTGGTCGAGGCCAGTTCTCTTCTGCACAACTTGGCACCCATCAGATTGAAACCGGGACACTTATTGCCCTGCTTCCAGGCGAATGGCATAGCTACCAGCCAGACCCTGATTGCGGCTGGGATGAACATTGGATTGAGTTTTCTGGCACACAGGCTGCAACACTCGTTGCCCATGCTGGCATCACTACTGAAACGGCACTTATTTCCATTGGCTTGCACGAGCAACTGATTCGTATTTATCAGCTCTGCTGCCAAGCCGCCCAACAATTGTATGCTGGCCACCCTTCCGTTATGGCCGCACTTACCATAGAATTACTTGCACAGATTCATGCCTTGCGCCAAGACAACACAGCGGAAAGCACACCCATTGCAGAGGCAATTCGCTCAGCCTGCTGTTACATGAATGATCACATAACTGATGCGATAGATATGGAACAGCTCGCCCAACGCTTTGGCGTTGGTTATACGTGGTTCAGACGACAATTCAAAACCAGCACCGGACTTTCTCCTGCGCAATACCATATCCATTGTCGGCTCGCTCGAGCTCGAGAATTATTAAGCACGACTGAATATACTGTTGAACACATTGCTCAGATGCTGGGCTTTGCTTCTTCTCACTATTTTTCTCGTTTATTCAAAGAGAAACAGGGGATCACTCCTGGTGCGTATAGGCAACACCGCTAGCGTACCTCGCTACATCCTGTTCGTACCTAATGCGTACATACCAGCTGGTAAGAGACGATCATCGTTAGCGTGACGCACTGCAATATCTCCAGAAAGAACATCAGCAAATGGCTTCTTCCCCGCTGCATCAGCAACAATGATTCGTAGAGCTTCTGCCTGCACACCGTGGGTATGGCTTGTTAATAAAAAGAAGCCATCTGAGTTAATGCAGGTACAACACGACTCTGTGAGCGTCGCAATATTATCGGCAAAGGTCCACACATCTTTTTTTGCAACACCATGTCCCCAACTTGGCGGGTCTGCTAAAATTCCATCATAACTAAAACCGCGCTTTTGTGAAAACTCTAAAAAAGCACGCGCATCTTCATGTATCCAACGAACACGTCCAGCTAAGCCTGGATTTATTTTCTCGTTCGCCTTACCCCAATCAAGGACACCTTTCGCACTATCCACGTGAAAGACTTCCGCACCCGCTGCAGCCATTACTAAAGAAGCACAACCAGTATAGCCAAATAAATTAACGGTCTTAACCGTTTTTCCTGCCTCAACTGCCGCTCGAACCATTTTATATAAATGCTCCCAAACGGCGAGCTGTTCAAAAAAAACACCACAATGACCGAAACTGGTGAAACGTAATTGGAATTGTAGCGGAGTATCCATGCCATCTGCCTGCCATGAAAATCGCAGCTTTTTCGGTTCACCTTGAACATGTTCCCAGTAACCACCACCATCTTTGGTGCGATGACAAACCGAGCTGACCTTATTCCATTGTTTCTCCGATTGACGTGTGCGCCAAATCGCAGGAGGTGCAGGACGACGGGCCGTAATACCAGCAATACGTTCTAATTTTTCTCCCGTACCACTATCAAGCAGGCTGTAATCATTGGTGCACGAGCTTATCCACGGAGTGGTCTGTAATGAGGCAGTCATGCTGTCAGTATTGGCTGTGATACGCGATGGCAATCACTGAAAAACGAAGAAGAATGCCATAAGAGCAAATCTCATCAATTGATTCAGAGCCGGAAAGGACGTTGCCAGTATCATTTTTTTGCCCATACTGCCTGAGTTATGTTTAACTTTAAAAAATTGACGAATCGAGGCCGTGAGGAGCTTGCCGCTGAAGAAGCTGAAGCAGAGTCTAGAGAAGAAGAGCGTCTACGTATTATTGAAAAACGAGCATTCTACTTAGACAAGCTTACAACAGATAAGGCCTTTCAAGTTTTTAGCCTTGATGGGCTCTATTGGATTTGTCCATATACAGTGAAATCTTTCAAGGCTTCACTTGATGCAGAAGAAATTGCGCTGAACCATTTGATCACCTCCGATCCAGAAGGACACGGACAACGACCCCACCCCATTCGTGACATGCGCCGCCTACAACGCTTACAGATGTTACAAGAACTCGCCAAGAATGAACCGTACCGTTTTATTTTTGATGACCTAGGCATGTGGCTCAACCCATGGACAGGGGCATGGGATGACAGTATTCGCATTACTAATAAAAAAATAACAGGTGACACACTTAAAACGATGGCAATTGGTTTGTGCGTATTACCAAGCAAAGATCTTCAGCACATGAAATCACAAGACATGCTGGAACAAAAGCTTCGCAAGAGAAATCAAACCATACAAACGAAACGACAAGAAGCCCAAGCAAATACATCATCTCAACCACTTCAAACCTTTGGCAACAAAAATACCCCAGATAACACAAGCAAAAAAAAGAAAAAGGCACTGATGCCACGCAGAGAACCAGTAGTCTCTCTATCTTCAGATGATTTTGAAGCAGCAAGTGAGATTGAATCAGAATCAGCCGAAAAACTAGATAAAAAACTTGCACCAGACTACCTTTTTGGTGGATATAAAATAATCAAACATCTGTCTGATGGTGGCATGGGTACTATTTATTTGGCCATGCAGTTGTCCTTACAACGACAAGTTGTTTTAAAAATTCTTCCGCGTTCCTATTCTCACGACCTGACTTTTTCTCGCCGTTTTATTCGTGAAGCGCAATGTTCTGCTGCCATCAACAATACTCATGTCGTAACGGTTTATGATGCAGGCAATGAGCATGGACAATTATTTCTTGCCATGGAATATATGGAAAACGGTGATGTTCTTGATTTAATGAGCCACAACGGTGGGTCACTACCGCACATAACCACCCTACAAATCGTCCAAGACTGTGCTGTTGGCCTTGCTGCCATGCAAGAAGCGCAACTTGTCCATCGAGACATAAAACCATCAAATATTTTTATTACCAAAAAAAGCCGTGCAAAAATTGGTGACCTTGGCCTTGTTCGATCCGTAACTCCACAAAAATTAACAGAACACGACGCTACCATTGGCACGCCCGCCTATATGTCTCCTGAGCAGATTCAAAATAATAAAGAACTCGATATCCGTTCAGACATTTACAGCCTTGGAGTCACATTGTACGAAGTACTTACTGGAAAGCTTCCGTACAAAACAACATCGACCTGGGCACTGTTTAATGCAATTATCAATGATCCCATTCCAGATATACGACAAACATTGCCTGACATTCATCCGAGTCTCGCAGATATTGTAACGACCTGTCTGCAAAAGAATCCAGAAGACCGCTATCTAACACCACAAGATTTAATGAACGCCTGCCGTATGCTGTTGGCCGAAATTGCTCCAAACGAGCTTTCCTAAACGAATTTTTCTATAAAGGCCCGCCCATATGCATTGGATTGATTACCTCGTTCTGGCTGGCTACGTAAGTATATTAGGTATAATTGTCTGGAAAAGTAGGCCGGCAACAGAGAGCAGTGACGATTATTTTCTTGCTGGTCGCAACATTCCATGGTGGGCAGCAGCACTTTCTTTTATGGCCACAGCTTTAAGTGCAGCAACCTTTGTTGGCGTACCACAACTGGGATACACTGGAAACCTCACCTACTTAGCCGCAAATATTGGTGCCTTTATTGCCATTGCTCTTGTCGCTTTTTTGTTTGTCCCTGCATTTTATAGAACTCGCGTTCGTACTGTGTATGAATACCTTGGACTTCGCTTTGGTAGCCCTGCGGCCACCGCTGCTAGTATCACTTTTTTACTGGGGCGCATTCTTGCTAGCGGCGTACGCTTATATATTGCTGCGGCTGCCCTCACCTTTTTATTTGCACCAAACGCGTATGCTCACGATCCAACGCTGCAATGTTTAACAGCGGTATTACTTGTGCTGACCGCAATTGTTGCCGTATCATTTGGCGGCATGCGTTGCGTTATTTGGACTGATGTTTGTCAGGCTGGTATTTTTATTATCGCCGCATTAGCGAGCATCGTAACTATTTATTATTTGCTACCAGAAGAGGCTAGCATCAGCAACATGGTGACGACCCTTGAATCACACGATAAACTGACTATTTTCGATACTTCATTTTGGGCACCAGATGAAAATACTGGTGCAGGTTTTTTTGCTGAACCATTTACCCTACTCGCAATTATTTGTGGCATGACCCTTATTAACATGGGGGCTTATGGCACGGACCAGGATCTTGCCCAACGTCTACTAACCTGCTCTGATCAACGTGCTGGAAGCCGCTCTGCCATTGCTGCGGTTATTATTGCTATACCAGTTACTTTTTTATTCATCTGCGTTGGTTTTATGCTCTGGCTCTATTATCAGCAATCACCAGCGCTTGGTGGTAGCACTCCTGAAGCGATTCCAGCAGACAGCAAAGATATTTATTTATTCTTCATCCTCAATTCCTTACCCAGTGGCCTTTCTGGTTTGACTGCTGCGGGTTTACTTGCAGCCACGGTCTCCAGCCTCACCTCTGAATTAAACGCGATGTCTTCCACTTTTGTAACTGACTGTTTTAAACCATGGAGTAAATCTGTAAACACCGATACCCATGAAATTCGCCTAGGCCGTTATGGTGTTGTGTTATCGGGCCTCTGTCTAGCCGGCTTTGCGAGTTACTGTGTATATACTCATTCGGATGAAGACGTATCTATTATTTCTCTGGCTCTTGGTATTATGACTTTTGCTTACTCTGGACTCGTAGGTATTTTTCTTTGTGCTTTACTTAGCAAGCGAGGCAATTCGCTATCCGCTATTTGTGCACTCTTAGTTGGTTTTATCAGTATTTGGACAATGAAAGAATACTACGCCGAAACCTTTTCCTTTACCTGGCAGATGTTTATTGCTGTAGGCCTGTGCTTCCTGGTCTGCTTTGCTGGGACTCCTTATAAGGCGAACAAAGATGCCTAAACCACGCCTTGTTGTTGGCTGCATGACTGGAACCAGTTGTGATGGACTTGATTGCGCCCTCGTTCAAATTGAAGGACAGGGGCTAGACATACAGGCACAAGTCCTTCGCTGCTTAAGCACCCCTTTGGGCAAGCTTGGAGTTCGGCTTAAAGACGCTTGTGATCAAAAACCATTGACCGCGCTTGCATGGGCGCAATTAAGTACTGAGTTGGCAGAAGCCCATGCAACAGCCATCAACCGTTTACTCGATGGAAAACAAGCCGATCTTATTTGTGTACATGGCCAAACAGTTTGCCATCAACCACCAATAAGTGCCCAGATCATTAATGCACCACTGATAAGCAAACGGACACACACAACCGTCATCTCTGATTTACGCGCCGCAGATATAACGCTTGGTGGACAGGGCGCACCCATGACTCCACTAGCCGATTATATTTTATTTCGTGATACTATAGAACGCCGAACCATTGTTAATCTTGGTGGCTTTTGCAATATAACCTTCTTACCAAATGATTCGTGTATTGAAAAGATACAAGGCCGAGACATCTCTGCCTGTAACCATATTTTAAATGACCTCGCACGCAAATTCTACAACTCTGACTTTGATCCAGATGGTCAGTACGCTGAATCTGGTACCGTCGACACACATTGCGAAGAACGCTGGCTAAAAGCATTGCAACAACAACAGCGTGGTCGTTCGCTTGGCACTGGCGATGAACAACCAGCACAAGCACGCTGCGAACACGATGCAGACACGCTCGCCAGTGTCTGCTCGGCACTCGCTCGGCACATCGTCAATAACTGTGAGCAAGCATCTGATCGCATGCTTATTGCTGGCGGTGGCGCTTATAATAAAGGTTTAATGAAATATTTACACCTTCACAGTAGCATTCCTGTAGAACAAACTGATGCCTATGGTATAGACATTCAAGAACGCGAGGCCGTATGCATGGCTATTCTCGGCGCTCTGTGCGCAGACAAACAAGCCATTACTCTCCCTCATATTACTGGTGCTTCTTGCTCAACAGTTGCCGGAAGTTGGAGCTACCCATGACCGCATTACCCCCTGATCGTTCTCATGTTTTAAGTGAACAACGAAACACGGATGCCCGCCCACTGCACAGCCTTTCTGTTCGTGAATGCGTACACCACATACAGCAGGAAGATCATGCGGTACTACGGGCAGTCGAAGAAGCTGAACCAGCAATAAGCAAGTTTATAGAAGCTGCCGAGCCCGGTTTTCTTATTGGTGGCCGCCTGATCTATGTTGGCGCAGGTACCTCTGGCCGCTTGGGTGTTTTGGATGCGTCTGAAGCACCGCCAACTTTTCACGTGAGCCCCGATCGCATTATTGGTATTATTGCAGGTGGCGATACTGCTTTACGAAAATCATCGGAAGGCGCTGAAGATGATCCCAATGGTGCTTGCGCACAACTGGAAGCACTTCACCTCAATGAAAATGATAGTCTTATTGGCATAGCGGCTGGCGGCACCACCCCCTTTGCCCGTGGCGCAGTGCAGTGGACCGCACAACAAAGCGATGCTACCACAGGTTTTTTAAGCTGCTCGCCAATTGAAAGCCCACACCCACACTGCCACTTGATGATTGCGGCAACGGGGCCAGAAGTACTCACTGGCTCTACCCGCATGAAGGCAGGTACTGCAACCAAGTTAATCCTGAACACCATCTCTACCACATTAATGGTTCGTAGCGGACGAGTCTATGAAAACCTCATGATCGACATGCGTGCTACCAACAACAAATTGTGTGACCGCGCTGCACGTATTATCTCTAACCTCACTCACCTACCACGAGCCGAAGCTTTTGACTTACTTCAGCAAGCAGACGGACGCGTAAAGACTGCACTCATCATGTTTGCCACTGGCAATAGCCAAGCCGAAGCGACTACCATGATTGAATCTGATCCACAAGCCGTACGACGTTGCCTTGATGAAGCTCTTTCTGGCAAGAAACCCCCTTGCATTTAGAAAACTCACCACCATACTGCGCCGCCCCAAAAGGCAGGGCTGTTTCCTGCTGGTGGCTGCATATATGCAGATGAACCTTGGTCCCTCGCCTTGGCAAATCTTCTAACTATCTACCACAACAGGGCTTGAATTTGACGCGCCGATTTTGGCTGCAACAAAAATTGTTAGAAGGAATAGTTTACATGTCTCGTTACCGTGGTCCTCGCTTACGTATACTGCGCCGCCTGAACGCTGAATTACCAGGCTTCACTACTAAAGTTTCCCGTCGTGCCTATCCACCAGGCCATGCTGCTGCTACGAACAGCCGCTTTCCAAAACTCAGCGAGCATGCTCGCCGTTTGCAAGAAAAGCAAAAGCTTCGCTTCCATTATGGCTTAAACGAAAAGCAACTTCGTCTGATCTTTAACAAAGCGAACCGCATGGGGGGTGACGCTGGTCATAACATGATCGAGCTGCTTGAAAGCCGTTTTGATAACCTTGTGTGGCGTGCTGGTCTTACCCGCACCATCCCAGCTGCTCGTCAGCTTATTGCTCATGGTCATATCAACATTGCTGACCGTCGCGCAAAAACTCCAAGCCAATCACTCAAAGTTGGACAAGCTTTCAGCGTTCGCCAAAAAGGCCTTCAACGCGAAGATATTCGTCTAGCTGTAAACAACCCAATTACTGAGCGCCCTGCTGGCCTCGAAATTGATTTGGACAAGCTTGCTGTAACCGTCACTGCTTTACCAAGCCATGACCAAGCACCTGTTGACGTAGACATTCAAAAAGTAATCGAATTCTACGCTCGCTAGAAGTTCTAAGCGATTCATAATATTTAAAACCCCGACCAACATTGGTCGGGGTTTTTTCATGTTTGCCTTTAAAGAAGCACTCACAGAATACTAAGCCTATGCAACTCCAAAAACTTTTTGCAGCAGGAATTGAAGGCGTAAACGGCTACCTTGTAACCGTTGAAGTAAATCGGCAAGCTGTCGGTTCTGGTGCTGGCAGAACCACCGTCGTTGGCTTACCAGACAACGCTGTACGAGAAAGCGTAGAACGAATTAAACCAGCCCTTTTTTCCAACTACCTGCACAATAAACAAAACGATAATATCACCGTCAACTTAGCTCCTGCTCACAAACGTAAAGAAGGCCCTTCTTTTGACTTAGCCATCGCCCTCGGTATTGCTGCAACCATGGATGGCCCACCTGATGACCGAGAAAAAGACAATAAATTTGACCAGCTACCAACTGATACACTCTTTTTAGCTGAGCTTGCCCTTGATGGTACATTACGACCCGTACACGGTGCATTAGCAGCTGCCCAAGCCGCTGTTGATGCAGGGCTCACCCGAATGGTGGTTGCCCCAGAAAATGGTGCAGAAGCGGCCATTATTGATGATTTAGAGGTCTACACATTCACAACCCTCAAAGAAGTCGCTGATGCAATTCGCACTGGCTGGGGGCAAGCGCTGAGTAGTCCAGAACCTGCCACACACACTGAAGATCATCCAGATATGAGTGACGTCCGTGGACAAGAGCATGCTAAACGCGCCCTCAAGATTGCTGCGGCTGGAGGGCATAATACCTTGTTCATTGGACCGCCAGGCAGTGGGAAAACCATGCTCGCCAGACGACTTCCTGGCATTTTGCCACCAATGACCACTGCAGAAGCCCTAGAAGTTACGCGGATACATTCTGTTTCTGGCCTACTCTCCAACCACGATGGCCTTATTCAGCAGCGCCCCTTTCGCGCTCCACACCACAACACTTCTGACGCTGGACTCATTGGCGGTGGCAGCATGCCCAAACCCGGGGAAGTAACACTCGCAAGCAATGGCGTATTATTTCTTGATGAATTGCCAGAATTTAATCGCCGTACTTTGGAAACATTGCGACAGCCTTTAGAAGATGGGCATCTTATTGTTAGCCGTGCCGCAGGACGACTCACCTTTCCAAGTCGCTGCATGTTAATCGCCGCCATGAACCCATGCCCTTGTGGATACTTAGGCCACCCAAGCCGCCGTTGCACCGATAACAACAATGCCATTCATAATTATCGCAACCGCATTTCTGGCCCTTTGCTGGACCGCATTGATATTCATCTTGAAGTGCCTGCACAAAGCCCGCAACAAATTGATGATGGCCAAGCCGGCGACAGTAGCGAAGACATCCGCGCCACCGTCAATCAAGCCCGCGCCCGTATGATAAACCGACAAGGCTGCTCCAATGCAGAACTTAGCGGTAAGCTGTTACAACAACACGTTCAATTACCTGAAGATGCAAAACAACTACTTCACCAAGCCGTTGATGAACTGGGGTTAAGCGCACGAGCTTATGACCGAATTCGCAAAGTTGCTCGCAGCATCGCCGACCTTGATAACCGAGACAACATTTCTATTGAAGATATTTCAGAAGCGATTGGCTACCGTCTACTCGACCGCCAAACATAATAAAGGAATTACAATATGCTTACCGAATTACAAAAAACGTTTCTTACTCTACTTGTTGAACGCGAAGCTCTCCGGTTCGGTTCTTTTACTCTCAAATCCGGTCGACAAAGCCCCTTCTTTATCAATACAGGCTGCTTTAACAAAGCCACTGATATTGCCGCACTGGGCCACTGTTACGCACAAACCATCATCGACAAAATAGGCACACATATCGATACCGTTTTTGGACCTGCCTACAAAGGCATTCCGCTTGCACTTGGTGCAGCTCAAGAGTTCACCGCGCTTACTCAAAAACCAATTGGCTGGACCTATGACCGTAAAGAAGTGAAAGACCATGGTGACGGTGGGTTATTTGTTGGTTATCCATTATCCACTAGCAGCAAGATTGTGCTGGTGGACGATGTTATGACTGCTGGCACAGCCATTCGTGAAAGCATGCAAAAACTACAACCTACTGGCGCCGATGTTTGCGGCATTGTTATCAGCGTTGATCGTATGGAAAACGGTGCCAACAATATTACCGCACGCGAAGAAATTGCCCAAGAATTTAACACACCGGTACATGCTATTATCACCATTCGTGAAGCAGTTGACTACCTCTGTACCAATGACATTAACGGCACACGTTACCTTAGCGAAACAGATCGACAAACGGTCTATTCTTACCTTGATCAAAAATGAATTAACGCATTGCTTTTTCTATAGCTTGGACGGTTTTAGGAATAGTACGCGTTAATTCAATGCAGCCCTTTCCTGTAATAAGTAAATCATCTTCTATTCGAATACCAAAACCTTCTTCTGGTAAATATACCCCTGGCTCATTCGTTATAAGCATATTTTCCGCCAAGGGCAGACTATAATCAGCTGGGTCATGAACATCTAAGCCAAGGTGATGCCCTATACCATGATGGCGAGTAAACCCAGCATCTAGAATAGGGGCCCAAGCAATTTCATTTAATTCAGCGAGAGTTATTCCTGGCTGTGCATGTTTTTTCGTAAGCGTATTACATTGCAAAACAATTTCATACACTTCACGAAAACGTTTATCTGAAAAACGACCGTGCTGCGGAAGTGTTCTCGTGACATCAGCACAATACCCACCAGCAGTAGCACCCGAATCAATTAATAGCGGTTTCTTTTTTTGCAAAGGCTGATCATTATGTGGATAATGAAGCGTTGCTCCATTGATACCGGAACCAACAATTGGTGCAAAGGCCTGCGCCTGATAATGCGGTTTTATATACGCAGCAACCAATGAAGCAGCAACTTCTGCTTCAGTTTTCATCATTGGTATTTTTCTTAAACTTTGCTTCAAACCCTGAGCGGTAATCGAAACAGCTTTTTTATGCCAAGCTATTTCTTCCATATCTTTAGACATTCTCTGCTGTACAAGAATGGGTTCGGCATTTCTCGTCTTTATCCCTTTAAGCTTTTTTCTCCAACGAAAAGCTGCATCTGTTTGAAAGCCTGGTTCTTTGTTGCGCCACAACATAGCCAGTTCATTGCCTGCACCTGCTGTATTCTTTTCGAGTACTGACTGTAATTTTGAAATGTCTTTTGTCTGAAGACCGAACGTCGACGAGGCCATTGCTCCGGCAGCAAGACGGGCACCTTCCCACACAACTCTTTCTGGGTCGCCCGCATCTAAAAACAAAACATCAGGACCAGATGCCGCGATAAGCAACACTGCTCCTGGCTCATGGCACCCACAGTAATATTCAAACCACGCATCTTGCCGCAGAGCTCCCGCAGGTGGAGAAACAGCCGTACTAGCATCGTGAAATGCCGATCCACAAACGAGAAGAGGGATAGCTTGTCCAAATTCCTTCCGCATAAGCTTCCGCGCTTCACGACGGCGGCGCTTATAGTTTTCAAGAGGAACACTTAATCCACGAATAATCATATCTAAGGATAGTGTAAGGCTTCAAGCCACTGTCCACCATCAACGCCTATACGCTCAAAAATATCGTCAACTTCTTGACCCAAGGATTTCTTACCCGACCTGAGCAAACGAGCACTATAATCAAGCAATCGTAAATAATCATTTTCCTCAAGCGCCCCTGGCTCCTTATATGCCCAATCACCCCGTGCCATTTGCCAATAAACCCCACATCCAACAATCGGCACCACCCAAACCCCGCCTCTTCGACCCATTTTTTTAAGAGAAGATCCTGCGCCATACAGATTATCATCATTGAACACATTCATGCGTCTGAGTCGCACCGCTAAACCAACACATTCGCCTTGTTCTGGAAGATCGCAGAGACCCGAACGAAATGGATTTAAATCAACATACACCATACATGCCAATATAGCGCCCTGATCCGGTAACGGCACAGAAAAAAAACGATCATCCCATAAATGACCAGATGCGCCATCTGCCTTATTTATACGCCGCGCAAGCTTCTGCTTCACCAAACGCATAAACCAACTCATACTACATAAACGAGAGCGTCTTTCCCTGACCCATCCCTCATCCTGAGCAAGTCTTTCCTTTTGCACCTCATCAATACCCATCACCGCAACACCAAAACAATCTCTTGGCGGAACCAAATCCAACCATCGGTCCACCACATCCTTAGCAGACCACTCAGCCGCCTGATCTGGCCGTATACGCACAACAACATGAATGTGATTCGCCATTACCGCGTACGTTAAAACATCTACTGCCATCTTACCGGAATGATAACGTAAACTTCCCTCTACCCACAACTTACGCTCACCATCCAAACAACGCAGCCGACGAACACAGCGGCTCACCAAATGATAACAACCGGGCGCATCTTCCCTCACCAACCGAGACCTCGCAACAACCATCCTCCAACACTAATCGGCATTCATAAAATGTCCACATATATTATTATGTCTAATATTTAACGTGCACAAATGCATCTTTTCACAACATGGCGTGCTCTACTTTGGATAGGAAAGGGGTTAAGGATGAGTGATCCGTTTAAGGCGTATGATATTCGGGGTGTATACCCAGAACAACTAGATGAAAAACTTGCATACCACATTGGCAATGCCACTGCGCAGGTGTTAGATTTATGCGGCAAGCGATATGCTGTAGCCCGTGACATGCGAGTGAGTGGGCCAATGTTAAAAGAGGCTTTTGTGCGTGGTTTGCTTGATGCTGGAGTACATGTTGTTGATGTTGGGATGGTGTCTACACCGTGTTTGACTTTTAGTATGCATGAGTTGGAAACTGAGGGCGGATCGATGGTTACAGCAAGCCATAACCCTTCTCAATATGGTGGTGTTAAAATTACTGGACCTGGCTTTAAGCCTGTTGGTGCGGGTACCGGGATGGAAGAAATTGAAGAGATTGCACGAGCAGGGAAAGTTGTCACTGCTGATGGCGGGTCTCTTACTGAAGCAGTGACACTCGATGCTTATGCTGAGTTTATTGCGAAGTATATTGACCTCAAACGACCACTGAAAATTGTTGTTGATGGAGCCAATGGCATTGCTGGTACTTTATTCCAACATTTGGTGCCGAAGCTTCCTGGCATTACTATTGTTCCTATGTATTTTGATCCTGATGGCCGTTTTCCAAATCATGACGCAAACCCGTTAAAGACAGAGAACCTTTCTGATTTGCGTCAACGCGTTATTGCTGAAGGTGCTGACTTTGGTGCTGCCTTTGATGGTGATGGCGATCGCTGTGCGCTTGTTGATGAAAAAGGTGAGATTATTCCTTGTGATTTGACCAGTGCTTTGCTTGCTAAGTATTTCTTGGCTAACGAACCGGCTGCTACGATTGCTTACGATTTACGTTCATCCAAAGTTGTTGCTGAACTCGTTGAAGAGTGGGGCGGCTCATCAGTTGAAACACGTGTTGGCCATAGCTTTATTAAATCATGTATGAAAGAAAATGGGGCAATTTTTGCTGGCGAATTATCTGGCCACTATTATTTCCGCGATTTCTTTGGTGCTGATTCTGGACTCTATGCATTTATTTTACTGTGTAATGTGATTAGCACTGCTGACTCTGCTTCTGAATTAATTACACCAATGCAAAAATATGCGCATTCTGGCGAGATCAATTTCACTGTTACTGATCCTGCTACTGTTTTTGACCGTATTCGTGCTATCGAAGGTGCAGAAATTGCTGAGCTGGATGGAGTAACCGCCCGCTGTGGTGCATGGTGGGCAAATGTTCGCGCCTCTAATACGGAACCTGTTGTTCGTTTAAATATGGAAGCAGATACCTCTGAATTACTTGAACAACAACTTGCATTTATGACTGACTTAATCACTGGATAATATAATGACCCTGTACGATACCTTACTGGAACGAGATTTAGTTGCGCAATGCACTGATGATTCTATTCGCGAACGCCTGTCTGAATCGCTGAGCTGTTATATTGGTTTTGATCCAACTGCCGATAGTCTGCACATTGGATCACTTGTTCCAGTGATGGGGTTATATCACCTCCAACAAGCTGGCCATAGACCGCTTGTGCTTGTTGGCGGCGGTACGGCCCTAATCGGTGATCCGTCTGGAAAAACTGAAGCAAGACAAATGCTTACGCGTGAACAAATTGACATCAATGCTCAAGCGATCGGCAACCAATTGCGTCCTTTTCTTGATTTTGATAATGAGAAAAATGGTGCGCTGTTATTGAATAATGCTGACTGGCTTTGTGAAATGTCATGGGTTGATATTTTACGTGAAGCTGGACCACATTTTAGTGTTAATCGCATGTTGACGATGGATAGCGTAAAAGGTCGTATGGATAGCGGTGGCATTACTTTCCTTGAATTTAACTATATGGTTATGCAGGCTTGGGACTTTTACTATCTGAATAAAACACATGGCTGTACCTTACAAATGGGCGGACAAGACCAGTGGGGCAATATTGTGATGGGTATGGAATTAACTCGTCGCAAGTCTGGCGCCCACGTTGCTGGTCTTACTATGCCACTCGTCACCAAGGCCGATGGCGGTAAATTTGGTAAAAGTGAAAAAGGCAATATTTGGCTCGATCCACAACGCACACCCCACTTCGAATTTTACCAATTCTGGCGCAACGTTGCGGATGCTGATGTTATCCGCTTTTTGAAGTTCTTTACCACCCTACCAATGTCTGATATTGATCGTCTGGCTACCCTCGAAGGGCAGGCTTTAAACGAGGCAAAAGAAGTGCTCGCGCATGAAGTCACCAAACTGGTACGTGGAGAAGAGGCTGCACTTTCTGCGCAAGCAGATGCACGCAAAGCTTTTGGCGCAAAGAACGATGTGACTGGTGACAATATTCCACATGAAAACATAGCCGGAAGCGAACTTGAAGAAGGCCTTGGCCTACTGTCTCTCCTTGTGCGAGCTGGTCTTGCCAAGAGCAACGGTGAAGCCAGACGTTTGGTTCAAGGACGCGGTGTGCGTATTCATGATACTGTTGTTGATGACCCTTCTGCGCGTGTAACCAGTGCTGACATCAACGATTCTTTTGTCCTTATTCGTTGCGGCAAAAAACGTATGTACCGTTTCGATGTCCAAGCATAAGCACCCATGAGCTATACTCTTGCGCTTGAATCCGTGAGCAACACTGGCAGCGTCGCCTGTGTTGCTGATGATGGTACCGTCACCGAGTCTCTTCCAATTGCTCACCGAATGGTGCCAAAAGAATTGGTTTCAATAGTAGATCAATGCATACGAACCCACGGTAAACCTGCACGGATTGCTGTGGCCGCTGGACCAGGCTCATTTACGGGCTTACGGATTAGTGTTATTGCTGCCCGTACTCTGGCTTGGATTGAAGACCTTCCTATCCATTGCGTAGAGAGCTTGGCCGCCCGTGCACTTCAAGAAGGTGATGGTTTGTGGTGGGTCTTAACGCCGTTAAAAAAAGATACGACCTTCCACGGTTTGTACCGAGTAACTAATGGCACTGTAACACCTATTCAGGCTGTGCAGGCTTGCCTTGATGAGCAACAACCCTGCTTACACCCAGAAACGATATCTGCACACATCATTGGCCCTGCACTTACAGAGAAAGAGCATCTTGCCAAAGCGTGGCAACCATGTGTTTTACCCACTGGGAGCTCCGATACGCTGAATGCTGTTGCCGTTGCCAAAGCCTATCGATCTTTCCCTGCGGTGACTTGGGCAGAGGCGCTGCCCGCTTATCATCAAGCGAGTGCTCCCGAACTTCAGCGACAGCAGCAGAAATAGATACACCAATAAACTTCTCTTGAAAGATTTTTTATCGGACCTCTAATTAAGAGGTATGCAACGTAATCACCTCGACATTCACCCTGGCGCCCTTCGACATAATGTACAACGTATTCAGGCATGGGCTGGCAATCGAAAAATCATTGCCGTTGTCAAAGCCGATGCCTATGGCATGGGACTAGAACAATGTGCACCTATTCTTTATGAGAGTGGCGTTGATCTCCTTGCCGTTGCCGATATCACCGAGGCCCAACGTCTGCACACCATATTACCACAAGCTGCAATACTGATACTCGGCTGCCCACTACCCGAGGAACGGGCTGAGGTTGTACGAATAGGCGCACATGTAGCCGTTTCTTCTAAGGCTGAAATCAAAGCTTTTGCTGCTTGTGGATCAACAGACCAACCTGTTCCCCTCCACTTATGGATTGATACAGGTATGGGTCGAATGGGCTGCTTACCCGAAGAAGCTGCTGGGCTCGCTCAACGTATTCAGCAATACACTACGATTCGTCTTGCAGGTATTGCCACACATTATCCTGATGCTGAGAACCATATTTTTTGTGAGATGCAAGAGCGAAAATTCAATGCTTGTTTACAGGCCATAGCTGCTCCACCTGAAAACATGTATATACATGCCGCTAATTCTCAGGCCTTACACAGTAGACCGGCACAAAACTGTAATGCTGTTCGCGTAGGCCTGCTGCTCACTGGTACTGCTCATGATAGCACCCACGCCAGTGAACTTGAACTCGCTATTTGCTGGCGCTCTACATTGTCATTGATTAAACATTTACCAAACGGCCATAATATTTCGTACCGTTGTACGCATTCCCTCAGCAAAGCCTGTACTATTGGCATTATTCCTATTGGTTATGCGGATGGTTACCCAACAGCATTATCTGACAGAGCCTCGGTTCTTATTCGCGGAACACGTTGCCCTATACTTGGGGAAATCACTATGGATTATATTATCGTAGATATTTCATCATTACCCGATGCGAATGTTGGCGACAGCGTCGTACTAATTGGCCAACAAGACTTTCAGCATAGTTCTCAACAAAATATGGCAAACAAATCAGATTGCATTCGCGTTGAAGACCTTGCCAAGCTTGCGCACTGCATGCCATATGAGATTCTCTGCGGACTCCATAAACGCTACCGTCAATCGCAATAAAAAACATTTATTCAGAAGCAACTGCAACTTTATTATGTAAAGTACGCACACTAATACCAAGTACTTTTGCTGCCTCGGTTTTATTGTCATCACAATTTCGTAATACTGCCTGTATATGTTTGTGCTCAATTTCAGCTAAAGAGCACAACAACCTTTCATTATCTGAGGTTTCCGCCTGCATCTGTAATTCACTTGCTCGTTTTAATTCTGGTAAACAACGACGAACAACAGCTTCGTCTATTTGTTCATTACCTGCAAGCACCACCAAACGCTCAACAATATTTACCAGCTCACGAACGTTACCAGGCCATGAATAAGATGCTAAAACCTTTTCTGCACTTTTTGTTAATTTTGCTGTGCAACCCATTTCTTTGGAGAAAAATTTAAGATAATGTTTAATCAACACGAGCACATCACCTTCACGTTCACGCAACGGTGGTAACTCTACTGGAATAACATTTAATCGATAATAAAGATCTTCACGAAAACGGCTTTCTGCCACTTCATCCAGTAAAGTCCTATTGGTTGTCGCAACTAAACGTACGTCTACAGAAATAGTTTTACTTCCGCCGACACGCTCAAATTCACGTTCTTCTAATACGCGTAATAATTTAGCCTGAAGCTCTGGAGATATTTCGCTAATTTCATCAAGCAATAAGGTGCCGCCATTGGCTAATTCAAATCGACCGATACGCTGCTCATCTGCGCCAGTAAAGCTACCTTTTTCATGCCCAAATAATTCACTGGCAAGTAACGTTTCTGTGAGCGCCGCACAATTTACTTTAATAAATGGCGCATGAGCTCTATCACTTGAATCGTGCAAAGCACGAGCAACTAATTCTTTACCAGTACCGCTTTCACCATACACTAAAACGGTTGCTGTTGAACGAGCGGCACGTTCTATTACTGAGAACACTTCTTTCATCGCATCCGTTGAGCCAAGAAATTCTCGAGCTTGATGACGGTCTCGAACTTCTTCCCGTAGAACGCTTACTTCTCGAACCAACTGTTGACGCTCTTCCAAACGTAACAATAGACCTTCAACCTGTTCTATACCAAATGGTTTCATCAGGTAGTCATAAGCACCTTGGCGCATGCTTTCAATGGATGACTCGACTGAGGCGTAGGCTGTCATCATCACAACCGGCATTTCTGGCCATTTCTCTCGAGCTTTAGCCAGCAACTTCATGCCACCCATTCCTGGCATACGAATATCTGTGAGCAACAAGTCAGCTGGCCGCTCTTCGAGAGCACGTAGAGCATGCACACCATCTTTGACCACACGGACATCTTTATCCATACGAGTCAGGATTTCTTCTAAGAGATCTCTATTCAGAAATTCGTCATCTGCTACAACTACTGACTCGATAGCCACATTCTGCTCCTTCATCGCTCTGGCTGTATATATATACAACAAGCGTGATGCTCCTTACCACAGGGAAAGGAGCATTTGCATTCAAACAATAAGAAGGAGCCTTTAAAGTGCCAATTACTGGAAAGTATCCACTGTGTTCACGGTACGGATAACTTTGACCCCATACGGGGTGAAAGGTGGCTGTCCGGCCCGTATAAAGAGGTCTGTGTTAAATTGAAAATTCCTATCTGGTGCCGTATACGAGCTATAGCTAATATCGCACTTATTAAAACGAGCCTCATTAAGAACGACTAAACTACCATAGAGTGTCAATTCTGTATTATAAGCTCCCCACCGTTCATTTAAACGTACAATATTATGGGCACCCTCGCTAGGATGCATCCGATTTTTATACGTTCCATGCCAAGTTGGGATATTATGAGTAATCAAAGAGGCGTTCACTCGTGTGTCCGCTTTCGTTGTATATGCTGACCAACGTTGATGATCAACATCAAGCCATGCAGCAGATAAGACGTTCACAAAGTCAGCAAAAAGAGCGACTGGGGTAATTTGCTCTTCTCCATCGGAATCATCATGTTTTTCCGTATTAAAGTTGCCATGTAAATACAATTGATTTGGTGTAACCCAAGTCATACCTCTCTTTCGTGCATACGTCCCAGACTCATAGTCTCTTCCGTGATCCATATCTTCAGCATAACGCAAACGGAAACCACTCAGAAAAGTATCATCTGGACCACTAGGATTCTTCCATGCGTCATCAGGAATACCCATATCTTCAGAATCATCCTTGTCTCCGAGAAGCAGGCCTAACGGTGCAATACCATTATATAAAGTATGACCATCAATCAAACCGAGACCAAACCCATAATTCACAGACCTCATATCAGATTGCCGCAAGTTAATCCGCTCATGATGCCAACGTGGCAACCGAGGCTCATAAGCATTACTCCGTCGCGTTCTGCTCATGTAGACCATACCACTAAAAATATCTTTCATTTTACCTGTATTCGCACTGCCTGGAATAACATCTTGAATATCTGCGGTTTTAATGAAGTCCATCAGCATATCTACATTGACGGTCAACAAAGAGCTCTTTATACTTTTAGATCGATTCTCATTTGCCCAATATGAATTAAAGTGCCGATTGCCCGGTTCATATTGACCAGCAGCAGTGCCATTTGTATAATAACTTTTAATAAATTCACTCTTACGACGAAACATAACCCCTCGGTCCCATGCAATCATATATTCTTCAGCGTTATAACGACCTTCTTCCGGTTCTACATTTCCTCTACGAGTACTCCCTTCTACTACCGCCAATCCCGCTGATACCCGATCTCTATAATCATCAAGACCATGCCTGAAAAAAGCGGTTGTAATATCATATTCTCCAAACTGCACAACATATTCACTTTCCAAGTAACGAGCATATTGTTCTCCATACAAAGTATACTGATTGGTATCAACATAGCGCAAACGCATACCATCTGCTAACAACCAAGATATTTGGTGGCAAGTAGGGTATGTTCCCTTTTCTTCAGTGGTTAAAGAACAACCCAATGGCGGAACTTTCAGTTCACATAAATTAATAATATTTAAAAAACGCTGATTTCTATCTTCAACACTTTCAGTTCCATTTACTGCCGGAGATTGCAAGCCGTATGGATAAAGAGGAGCGGTGACCGTTTCATAGACAATTTGTCCCTCATCATTACGTGTCCATTTTAGATAATTGTAGGTAGCATCATAGTAGTACGAGGCATTAGGTAGATCTTTCCAATAGTCATACCCCAAACGACTCGTTAACCACACTGGGTGAATATTAAAATCGTAATTGTAGGTAAACGCCGGTTCATAGCGATACGTATTACGAACTTGTTTGATTTTTATAACTGGCTTGACTCCTTGCTTGAACTCAAATTCACCAAGAGATTTCCATTTGGTTTGGTTTGGGGCATAGTCCAACCCGGTACTAAACAAGGTTTCTACTCCAAGACCATCGGCTCCTGTTCCAATAATTTGGTATTGTGGCCATTTTTCATCTTGGTCTCCTGCATATCGACGTGTCACTTGATATTCACCTTCACCACTCCCTTCATTAGCAACAGCATTCACGCCACTAAAACCAAAGGTTCCTGTTTTTGCTTCTAAAACCCATGTTCCATCATAAGGCAATTCCACTGGGCAATTCCATGCTGCTTCTGCTGAATAATCTTTACTAATGTGTAACTTCTCCAACCATGCTGGTTTAAAACAGTTTTCTAACAAACTACCACTATAACGGATAGAATTTGACTGCGCCCAACTATAGTATTCACTCATCTCTGAAATGTCATCATACCAATCACCACTTAGCTCTTGAAACATACTTGGGTCTTCTGGGTACTCGCTAATGTTAACACCATCATCAATCATGAGTATTCCAGAATCATCCATGGTAATAACATATTGCCGTGGTTTGGTAATTGGTCTTCCATCTACACTACCTGGTTTTTTAATTTTTCGTTCTCGAATAATCAGTCCTCGTTCTTCTGGGTAGTCTCCTTCTGGTTGACCATTCGTTGCAATATCCAAATAAAATCCAGGGACTTCATTTGGGCTAAAACTATTATTTTTCGTTACTTGCCGCCCCGTATCATCAAAGCCTGTAAGTTGTTGTACTTGGCCAGGATAACCATTAAAACGCTCCACTTGAGCAACACTCGTATCTGATGCGGAAAAATCTTTATTATCAACAGGCCATAGTTCAAAACCATAAGGGTCGTAGACATCTTTTAAGTCCCATCCAGCATCGGCTCTACCATTCACAGTGTAAACAGTTGCATCTCCACTATCATAGACTCCGTCACTATCAACATCACGGCTTCGTTGATAATACATTTTTAAACCTTCAGCTGTAACTGGATACAGAGTCGGCATACTGGTCCCATCAATAATCCCATCAGATCCAAATACATTAGTAGATCCGGTCTCGTCTATGACATCGACTCCCATTTGAAGATGCGCATAAGGTCTCCAATAATAATTTCTATCGTAGAATACCCAATCATAGCTTCCATAATAATCTGGATTTCTGAGATAATACAATTTTGCAGCATACTCGGTAATCTTTGCATTCGTACCAGACACAGGGCTTGCTGAAAAGTTTTTTACACCATCTGCTATTGATATGTATTTTGCTGGTGAATTATTAGGTAACACCGTCCAACGTTTAGTAACATCTAGCGCATTCGGAGCATAATCAGCATTACCCGGTTCATTGAAAGTCTCCGGAAAGACCCATAAATGATAATCTGGTGGAGCGAGTGCATGATCCGCAAAAGGGTAACCAGCCAATTCTTCAATATTGGCCAAGGTTTTGACAACTTTCGCATCTCCGAACACACCATCACGAACAGTACCACCAAAGTCTTCCTTCATACCACCATTACCACCAGATGCCATAGAACGGGTATCATTCTCTTGGGTAAATTGAATGCCACCAACCTTGTATGCACCACCTTGATAGGCCTTGGGGTACAAAGGATGTTTTTGTCCTTCTCGGCCATTAAAGTTATAATCTTCTTCCATCTCATAAGGAACATCTTCCGGACGAGAGTTTTGATCAACATAGCCATGTGACCAATCATATTGAGCACGGACAAACAGTTCTTTCATCATACGATAAACACCTTTAACGCCAACCACACTCGGGGTTGTTTCCTCGTCAAAACCTTCGTAATCAATACCTGCCCCATCAATAGGCATATAATCTTCATCACCGGCAATACCACCACCACCGGCAATGTATAAAGCGCCATTGGTATGAACAGCCCCCTCTACGTCCATATGCAATGCTGGACCCATTTCTAAATCTCCAACACCAGGTTTTTCTGATGCGTAGAATATCGCATATTTGAAAAGAGAATGTAAACGCAACTGAACAACACGCTGAGACATAACCGATGAAATGGCATTCGCTTGATTTTGCCACGGTAGTTCGCCTGCTGTTTCAAGCTCTTCCAAATCTTTATTTTCAAGTAAGCCGGGATCATCTAAATAATAAGCTCGGGCTGCAATACGAAAATGATAAAAATCAAAATTTTCAATAAATTCTTTACCATCTTCTTCTCCAAGTAAATCTGCCGTACCTGAAGGTGATGGTGGGACGTTAACCGTCCACACAGGGTCATCATTTTCGTCATAACCTTCTACTTTGACCGGTTCCACAAACCAGCGCACCACACAGTCACCAAACCACATAGTACCAGCCCACGGAGAATCTGGGTCAACAGTCGCATCGTGCTCACTGTCTGGATTGCTCACCAATAACCCTAAATCATTATTGGCAGCAATTTCAACTAAACGCGCTTCTTTCATAGAAGCTACTGCCTCTGCGGCAGCCATAGCTTGCTGTTTCGACTCTTCCAGAGCAAGCATACGGTTAGCACCGGCAAGACGGTCCGTTGCGACCATAAGCAAGCCATAAACCATAACCACCATGGCCATGGTAATAATTATCGTATTACCCTGACGATAACGCTGTTGCTTATTTCTGAGAACACGACTAGGCACGGTATCCATAGAACATCCCTTTTTCATTTTTTTCTTCCTCAGCTCAAAATCATCAACAAAACAGCCTGCCTCTAGAAAGGATGCTGAGAGGGGCTCACTACCGGACACAAGGGCCCAGCAAACCGCCCACTCGAGCGTCCTTTTCCACGCCATTGTATAACTGAAATATATTCCTAATCAATCAATGATTGCAGAGTTTATTTCCATCTTTTGCGCCATTCGTTACAATAGAAACAGGCAGTGTCGGTAACAATGAGCCAGAAACGATGAGGAGGAAATCATTTTCATGATTTCCTCCTTAATTAACACCAAACTGAAGTGTTTTATTTGCAGCCGCAATCACCGCCACAAGCAACCGTTAGACCAGCATCAGCAACCGCTTGCTTCCAAAAATCTGGAGCAGTCCCAAGAGTTGTTAAATAATTACCAACCATAACAGAGTTAATCCCAGTAACGAAGACTTCACCAAGACGATCACCGAAAGTTACCTCTTTACCGCCTGCAACCATGATATTGCGATCTGGCAAGAAACAGCGATAAACGGCAAGCGTGATCAGAGCCTCGTCTGTGTCCATTGGCTCTTTTCCTTCAAGACCTGTGCCTTCTAGTGGGTTCAGAAAGTTGATCGGAATCATTTGTGGTTCGATGTACCGTAGTTGTTCAGCAAATTCAATGCGCTGATCTTTATCTTCGCCCATGCCGACAATACCACCAGAACACAAGCCCATTCCAGATTCTTTTATATAGCCAATGGTTTGCATACGTTCTTCAAAGCTATGACTGCTACAGGTTTGATCGAAGAAACTCTTTGCTGTTTCAAGATTATGACCATACACAGCAACTCCTGCTTCCTGCAAGCGGTTAGCAGTGTTTTGTGAATCAAGCAAGCCGAGGTTCACATCAGCACGAATTTCACCATTTTTTGTCAGGGTTTTCAAAGACTCGCAAACCATGTCTAATTGGCGACCTTCTTTAACACCCTTCCATGCAGCAACGAGCCCCAATGCATTGGCACCATTTTCATGGGCTGAGTCAGCGGCAGTAACAATATCTTCGTCATCCATCCAACTGTACTTATCATAATCCACGCCATCAACCCCAGAGGCTTGCGAACAGTACGAACAGTTTTCACTACAGCCACCTGATTTTGCATTCAAAATAGAACAGAAATGGACGTTGGTGCCAATACGCTCTGCCCGAATCTTTTGCGCACCCGCAAACAAAGCGGCGGCGGCCTCAGTACCAGCTTCCACATCAAGCAACATACGTGCTTGCGCAGCACTCATTTCGACGGTGCCACGTGCTATGTCGGCGGTGAGAGCGTTGATTTCTTCGGCGGTCATGCTGCAAACAGTATCCATTATAGTCTCCTAATATGGGCAGTTTCCTAAATGATAAGCATTTGCAAGTTACCAAGTAGCGGCAGCGTGTCGCAATGCGTCTGAAACATATGTTTGCCAATAATCCCAGCTATGACCTCCTGCATGTTCAAGATATTGATGTGTCACTGAGATGTCCTCTAATTGCTTATGAAGCAAACGGTTACCTGCTAAGAGCCTATCGTCCACACCACAGTCAAAATGCAGTGGAGGCAGTCTTTCTGCATGCATCCTAGCGTAGTCTATCACATCTTCTTGTACAGGACCCCATTGCGTAAATTGTGCACGTGATTCTTCCACAAAAAGAAACAGCTCGTCAAATCGAGTGATCGAACTATGCCCTGTTATCGCGGTAAAACGGTCTGGATACTTACAACCTAAACGTAAAGCTCCGTAACCGCCCATAGACAACCCCCCTATAGCCACTGGTGATTGATCACTCAGCATATCTGATAACCAATAGGCTGCATCCAAACAATCTTCTACAATCCAACGTTCATAGTCTGCTTCTTGCCGCGACAGATAGCCACTGCCATCACCACTCAGGCCATCACTCGGCATCAGCAACGCACAGGGTGGAATATCTCCCACATCAATAAGATCCGTTACGATATCATGAACTCTTCCCGAAGCCGTCCAATCTAAATGACATCCGTAGACACCATGTAACAGTATCATTATTGGCATATCTTGAGTCTGCTGTTCTGGCAACCATAAGCTAACAGTACCGCGCCCACCAAGAGCGCTGCTTTTGCAGCATGCGTGGATAAGGCCTTTTGTATCAGTAGCATATCGCTGTAGACGGCGTATAGTCATAAGTTTGCTCCTATAGCCAAAACACCTTTGGCATTTTTTCCTGATAACATATCGTCAAATGCCTGTTGGAAATCTTCAAGCGTATACCGGTGCGTCACCATTTCCTCCAACAATAAATTACCACAACTATGCTCATGAAATAAACGGTCAAAATCTTCTGAGGGGTTACAACGACCATACAACGATGTAATAAACGTTTTATCCCATTCAAATAAACGCATATCAACCGTCACTTCTTCTTCAATACCACTCACTCCTACGGCGGTACCACCATTCCGAATCATCGCTAAAGGTGCATCAGCCAGAGCCGGAACAGCACAGCATTCAAAGGCATAGTCAGCGCCACGTCCATTGGTCTGCTCTTTCACCCATACTGCCGCCTGACGTAAACCAATATCATCTCGATTGGCATGCCAAACATCGGTGGCACCATATTGCTGAGCCATGTCTAAGCGATTTTCATGAAGATCGATGGCTATGATTTGAGCAGCTTCAGCTATTTTTGCACCTTGAATGACTGAAAGACCTACAGCCCCACAACCGATAACAACAACAGAAGAACCTTTTTCTACCGCAGCTGTACGTAGAACACTACCAACGCCTGTCATCACACCACAGCCAGTAATACAGGCCCCGTCAAAACTCACCGAACTATTTTCTGGAATTTTGCAAACGGCTTCTTGGGCAACAACGGTATGGGTTGCCATCGTTCCGAGACCAAAAGCAACAGCAGGATTTTGCTCACAATCACTCGGCCATTGTCGACGTTCATGTGGAACATCGGCTGCATTCTCGCACAAAGGCTTCAGTCCACGTTCACAATAATAGCATGTTCCACAGGGCTTAGCCCAATTTAAAACGACACGGTCGCCAATGGATAAATTGTCAACTTCTGGACCCACAGCCGCTACAATACCAGCACCTTCATGTCCAAGAATAAATGGCCACTGACAACGAGCGACATCCCAATCAGTATGACAAACACCGCTTGCCATAATCTTAATAAGCACTTCCCCGCGCTCTGGAGCGCCTAAAGAAAATTGCCGTAAAGACAAGACCCCATGACCATCACTCACCACTGCCTGAACATCTATCATACGAATCCTTTTCTTCCGAAGAAAGAGAAAAGAACCGTATCATAATCAACAGTCAAACTACTATGATTTTATAAAAAAGAGATACTTTTTTACACGGTTTCAGACGTTTCTTCAGTAGCATTTCTGATAGAACGAATATTTATGATCATTAATATGGATACGGTCAACGCCACTACAAACAGTCCACAGAATACATATAATGCTGATTGATAAGAACCGGTTTGTTCTTTGACCATCGCCATTAAAGTTGAACCAGACAAACCGGCGGCGGCCCATGCGGTTAAAATATATCCATGAATAGCGCCTAATTGTTTCGTCCCAAAAATATCGCCAATAAATGCTGGAATACTCGAAAAGCCACCGCCGTAACAGGTAAGGATGAGCAAGACCAAACATTGAAAAAACATTGCGCTGGAAACATGCGGTAAGGCAAAGAAGGCGAAAATTTGTAAAACAAAAAAGGTTACATAGGTGAGTGGTCGTCCAATATAATCAGAACAAGTTGCCCAACCAATACGACCAAAACCATTACACAACCCCATCAATCCAACCATGGAAGCGGCGGCAACGGCATCCATACCCGCTACCTCCATGGCCATTGGTGAGGCCACTGAAATAACGGCAATACCGCAGGTCACATTGATATACAACATAACCCATAGAAAATAAAAACGTGGAGTTTTGATCGATTCATTGGCTGTTAATTGAGATAAATCTTTGACAACTTTGATAGATGCTTTTTTGACAACATCTCCCTTCATCGATTCCGGTAACCAGTCTTTAGGTGGCGGTGCCAAATAGAGCGATGCCAGTACCATCACACACAAATAAACCGACCCAAGAATATAAAATGCCGCTGCAATACTCATATTGGCGATAAGATAACGAATAGATGGCCCAGCAATAGCCGCCGCAAAACCAAACCCCATAATAGCCATACCTGTTGCTAGACCACGTCTATCTGGGAACCATTTGACCAAAGTAGATACAGGCGCAACATAGCCAACACCCAAACCCATGCCACCAAGTACGCCATAAAAAGCATAGAGTAGGTACAGGCTTTCCATTTGCACTGCCAGACCTGAGCCGATCAAGCCGCTACCAAATAACGCAGCGGCAACAAGACCAGCTTTACGAGGACCATGTTTTTCAACAAAATGTCCCATAAAAGCAGCAGAAATCCCAAGAAAGAAAATAGCCAAGCCAAAAGTAAAGCCAACTTCTTTGAGGCTCCAACCAAACTCTTCCATTAATGGTTTAGAAAATACACTCCATGCGTAAACAGAACCGATAGAAATATGTATGCCCACAGCCGAAGCCGCAATGAACCATCTGTTTTTGACCTGCGTCATATGCTCTCCTTATTCAGATATACGGCAGGCTATGACTGATTACCCCTGAGCAACACGACACTAGGACTGAGCAATTATTTTATGACATAGATTCTTTTTCCGGTACTCAGGCAGGCATTTTCTGCATAACAACTAAAAAACAACACCCTCACCTCAAAACAGGAAACCGTTGCAAACTCAACGAGTCACGGTCTCTCTAAAATAAAAAACGCCTGTCACCTTTTTTGTCACAACCTTTACTGCGAAGACACGAACAGGTCGTTGCATCGGCAAGTGATGCTGTAGATTCGTTCTTCCGTTCATGGGTATGGAGATTTCTTGTGCGCTGTCCCTTCTGTCGTGAAGATGATGATAAGGTAGTCGATACTCGGCTCACGGATGATGGTACTGCCATCCGCCGCCGCCGTGTATGCAACCACTGTGATAAGCGCTTCACCACCTACGAACGTGTTGAGAGCGAAGAACATATCCGAGTCATTAAGAGAGATGGCAGCAGCGAACTCTTTGATCGGAAGAAAGTTCTGAAAGGTTTGTTACGTGCCTGCGAAAAGCGCTCTGTTCCCCGTGAAGCTCTGGAAGGACTCGTCAATCGGGTGCAACAAGATATTCTTGCAGACGGCAACCCAGAGATTAATGCTTCTGACATTGGCCATTTGGTGATGCCCGCTCTACGGGAACTTGATGATGTCGCTTACGTCCGTTTTGCCTCCGTCTACCGTGAATTTAAAGATGTGGACGACTTCATGTCTGAATTGCGTAAGATCATTGGTGATAATCCAACACATGCTGCTGCCGCTACCGCTGTAACAGCAGACACTGAACAAGCTGGAGATGCTGATGCCACCAGCAGTGATCACTAAACGAGATGGCTCAACCGTTCCTTTTGACCTGAACCGCATTGTCTCTGCTATTAGCAAAGCACAGCAAGCCGCAAATAATGAAGATAGTGAACTCGCTCTAGAGTTAGCCGAAGTTGTTCAAGACCATCTGGATGCCGAGTCTACAGATCACATTGATATTGAAGATATTCAGGATGCTGTATTAACCGTGCTCAGCGGCACCATGCACTATGAAGTCGCCAGCGCCTACGCTCGTTACCGCGATACCCGCGAACGAGAACGACGACAACAGCGTGTTGATAACCCCAGCGATACCACTCGTCCAAACATTTTCATCATTGATGCCCTTGGCACTCGGGCTGAGTGGGATCGGGATCGATTAATTCGCTACTGTGAAAACATTTTAGATTTACCCGCCAATGTCAGCAAAGATATTGTTCGTCGTGTTGAAAGCATGCTAGCTGAAACCAATATGCATGAATTGGATGCAGCCTTATTATTAAGCCTGCTAGATGCGGCAATGGTTACTTGTGGCTGCCATGCTGCTGCACAAGAACGCGCACCTTACCGTATGGACAGAGTTGACGTTGAACACTGTATGACCGTCGATGAAACAGCACGCAGCACAGACCAACTCATCAGCTCTCATATTTTGCGGCAATGGTCTTTACGCAACGGTCCTGGCTCAGATGTATTGCGTCTCTATTCCGAAGGCCGTCTCTGGGTAGATGGCCTTGATAATCCACGCCGTGGCACTCTGCTCAGCGTCGGCCTTGATGGCCACTCAGATGTCTGGCACATTATCGCTACCGCATGGAACGTCATTATGGACGCGCGCGAATCGTGGCAGTGCGTGCAAATAATTTTTCCGCCGATGGTCCTTGGTGCACTTGAAAAAGACTGTATCGAAACTGGTACTGATAAAGAAGCCGATCCAGAGAAAAAACCGTGCAAATTGGCTCAAGCATTGGATTCTATTGGCCGCTTTGCCGAGTGTTACCTCTACTGCGATGGCCGCACCCCGCTCTTACAGAGCTGGCCACTCACCAGTAAGTCTATTGGTTTAGCGACTTATGCTGAGGATTTTTTACTTCAAGGACAACTACAAGAATTGGGGCTCTCTATGATTAGCGGGCCACATCTGATGCAGCCACATTACACCAGACGAATCGCAGTCCGACTGGCCATTAACGCTGAAGGCTTAGATGAAAACCATTCACACATGGATATGCTAGCAATGGCTTTAGCCAGCGCCGCCAGTACTCGCCTTCAACACCTCTCGCTCAATTCCGATATCGCGGGAACAGAAGTGCGTTACGCCATCTTTGGCTTACCACCAGGCTCCGTTGCCATGAAATATCTTGAAGGACAAGTTGTTCAAGAAGGTCTACGTAGCAATATTCCGCTATCCCGCTCGACAACCTTACCAACGGCTGCCTGTAATCACTTCACACGTTTATACGGTGTTTAATGCATCAATCTGCAAAAAAGAACGACGGTAAAGCTGCGGTACTCGTTCCGCAAAATGTTGAAAAAGTCCCGCTGTATCATTGGTGTCCAAGCAAACGATTACTCCTCGTTGGCAGCCGTGATGGGGCATCATTTTCAGCTGATGATGATACTCGCGACAATAATTCCTTTCAACGCACATTAACTGCTCCACTACTTTCTGCTGCCCATCAACATGCTGGTACAGATGGCCTTTGTGCGGACTGGGGCAGCTCACTCGCCTTTCCCACCAGTTGCCGTTTACTCGCTGAGTGTGCACAAGCACACGATGGTGCACTAGTTATCTGTAGCAATGGCCACGGCGATGCAAACCTCCTTGATGAACTGCTGCCACAGGTTGATGCATGGTCTCTGCTCGTTCACCAAGAACCAGGGCCACTCTGTCAGCGAATTCTCACAGAAGGAAAACATGTCGAAATTCAACTAGCTTGGACAGCAGACACACACAACCTTCCTCCCGTAGAATGGGGTCTCGCATCTTGTGTCCATATTGTCCCACTATCCACGAATGATCCACAGGATTATTTTGAACAAGCCCGCGCACTCTTACCAGCTCAAACCATTCTCTATGATGAACGGCACCAGCACAGCTCCTGTACCACTTGTGGTAGTGATCTCATCTGGCGGCACCGAGGTTCTGCTCGGCTTGACGCTATTGATACGAGAGGAGACTGCTCCAACTGTGGAACAGCTAGCACGATCAAACTCCAAAACCACAATTGATAAACACGATTTGCCTTCTTGCTGAGACACTTACTCATTCAGATGAGCGAAGTAACCACCTTTATCATAGGTATAATTGGGCACATACGCTCATCCAAACGGGCATATGCGCCCACGCCCGGGCAGATATGCCCCATGATTTCTGTCTTACTTTGCCGCACTCGCCCTTGCTTCATAATAGAGATATAGGTATAAATAGGAGTAATGATAGAATAAACAGTTCTTTAATGGGCTTTACCACTTCGGCATAATTTACGCTATCTTATTACTATGAGCAGAGTGGATCGTTTAAGGAGTCATGTGATGATACGAGGTACGCAACAGCATAACCGACGAGGCAATACGATCATTATTACTATGGGCATTGTGATGCTGTCTTTTGGCATGTTGATGATTGCCACCAATAAACTCGCAAGTGCGAACCAAATGTTGTCACTGAGCGAGGCAAAACAACAAGCGATGGCAGCGGCTGAAGCTGTTGCTGCCCTTAAAGAATCTCGCTTAGTTGAGATTGCTGCCAATAACGATTTAGGACTACTTGTTACAAACCCTGATAGTGAAATAGATGCCAGCATTGATCCAGATTCTCCCTGGGCTGGTACCATCTGGTTTGGTGATTGCCTCGTGCGCTGGTTTGTCGAACCAGTAAAAATAGAAGGGTATGACCAAGATGGTGATCCTGTCTGGACCGTTAATGTTCCACCTTCCCCTTCAGGGACGGCAGAATTATTGGATGACAGTGAGTTTATCGAGAATTTTGATTTTTATCATTTCCGCATTGCCGCACGTGCTTACTATCTGAGCAATGCTACCTTGCTTGAAGAGTCTAGCATTGAAGACCTTGAAGCTGCAGGAGAACTACCGTGGCAAAACAAGGAAAATGGCGTAAGTTCTGTCCTCTCTCAACGAGTAGTCCAATTACGACTGCATTCCCTCTTTAAATATGCTATTTTTTATGCTTCGGAAAAAGATGGTGTCGGTGATCTAGAAATGGGGCCAGCCTATGAAATGGAAGTACAGGGAGCCGTTCACAGTAACTCTGCACTCTACATTTGTGGTGGTGGCGGCATTGCTGGCGATAAAGACTATATGCCAATAGATGGTGAAGGTATTACCTATAATGGTTTTGATGCAGAAAGCCCACCAAGTGTTGTTGGTGTTAAAGGTGTCTACCGTATGTTGAAAGAGCTATTTCTGAGAGCACAAGCAGATGACAATAACACCTACGCTGATGCTAACACCCGACCTGAATACATTCCCATCTCCATAGAAGATGAAGACTACGATTTTAATGCTCACGAAGGTGAACAACATCCGATTTACCCCAAAGACTATCAAGGTGGTTCCTATTACGTTGGTGATACTGCCTTAACAACAAATAACGACACTCGTTCTACAAGCCCGCTTGGCGATAATAGCATGAAAGATGATTTTGGTGGCACAGTACGTGACGGTGTCTATGGCGACGCAAAAACGGTTAAAACGCTTGCAAATATTAAAGAGCTGGCGGGCTATCCATTTACAGACCATGCACTGGCTCCACCAGAAGACCCACTCTGGGTTTTTCCGGTATCATTTACTGAACCGGGTATTGCTGATTATGCGCCAAATGCACTAGATGTTATCAAACGATGGACAGTACTGCCCAATACCCCGCCAGCAAAATATATTAGTATTACCGGCTCTGTGAAAAACTTTTCATCAAGCCCGTCTGTTGGACTTACTGCTAAAGTTGGTGAATATGCGGCAAAACTCTATTACACCGCAGACCCAGATTATAACCTCAGCTATGAAAAAGTATTTTATGCCGGTACACGATACTGGCGACCACACGCAAATATTAGCATGGATGTTGATGTTCTGAATAATGATGATCTGACCTACGGCGCTGATGGTATTCTTGATAATACCGATATACCTGCCCTCTACCCCGTCACCTGCGAAGGCTTAAGACTCTACTATCAACGATTGATAGATAACGATAATGATGGCAACTATGATACGGGAGACACCGCTGCTTACACTGTGAATAGTAAATATAGTCTTGCTTGGAATATTAAGGATGTCTACGATCCATATGGCTTTGAAACATGGCCCGTTGATAACAACGATTTTGCAGAAACCGATGCCACTATAACCCAAACAGAACGCATCAACGGCTACCCTGGAACAGAAAAAATGCGCTCGGCAATTGATTCTGATACCGGTGACATCATTTCTCGCTCCAGTAGCTTTAGCCCAAATGAAGTTCCAGGCTTTTATCTAGATATTGCCATGAACGGCCAACCGGATGGTGACAACCCAGATGAACGAGGTCTGATTATCCGAGAACGTAAAATAAAAAAACCAGGTAGCACCGATGGCCGACCACTCAGCAAACCACGCCAGTATGTCATTACCCTCGACGACTCTGGTGTCCTTGTTATCGACGATGGCTTGGCCATCACCGAATACCCTGCAGACCCCAGCATGTTTACTACTACCACACCAGTCGGCGGTGATGGCTGGCATACAGATGTATCAAGTATGACGGAATACAATAGTTGGGTTGCTGCTCAAGCCGT
Organism: Planctomycetota bacterium; assembly: GCA_016745075.1. Taxonomy (GTDB): domain Bacteria; phylum Planctomycetota; class UBA11346; order UBA11346; family UBA11346; genus JADGDD01. The sequence continues at coordinate 48,679 of JADGDD010000009.1, forward strand.
TCGTTACTATTCCTCGCTCTCTAAAAACGCCTTCAAACCAGCATGGCTAGAGCAGGTACACATCAGCAAAGATTTTGGTGCAGAAGCACAATGGGATTCCCCAATAGCCCTACCTTACACTGGTAAATGGCAGGTTGAAACACTTACTGGTACATTCGGGTTCGGCGGTGTAAATGCCGTTTCCAATGATGGCGGCGGTGAAGGTGAATGGGCAGTTAGTCGCTACTATAAGGGCGACGTGATAGAAAAATGGCCACAATATGAAATCATCGGCACCGGAGCTGGCGGGGCTGGTACAGAAACACTATTTAGCCTGAACAATGATTATTCACCAAGCAGCAGCAAATGGAAAGTGCTCGGTATTTATGATTTTGATGCTGGCATTAAACCGACCTTCAAAATTAAACAAATTCGTAATACCTACCGCTATGAGCCAGCCTTTACCTATAATTATGATTACACCATTCACCCCAAATGGTTCTGCAGCCGTCTTGGTTATGATTCTTGGAAAAACATGCCCAATGCTGCTATCTATGCAGATGAGGATCGGTACCCCTATGGCTTAGAAGCACCGGCCAGTGATGGGCTTGAAACAGAAGACGAACGTAACCAACGGTATTTAAATATTATTGCACTCTGTGAACTTAATGTGCCCCCTAATGGCTGCTCCTTAACCACAGAAGAATACGGTACCTATCCCAATTGTCATAAAATTAACTGGCTTGCCGCAGACGGTGTTCGTTTACGGTATGTTGATGAAAATCAGTACACCATTTTTGGCGAAAATTACGCACAGCACCTAGCCAGTGAATACATTGTCCAGTTTGGTACGTATGATATTACCGATGCCTTTTTTCAACATGGCCTCTCAGACTATAAAGACCGTGTCTCCGCTGGGCTTGCAACCGTTGCCACACAAACCAGACGCATCTATCAGGAACCAGATGAAGGACGGTATACCCCAGAAGAATATATGATTGCTTGGGATAATGATGTCTTCTTTAGAAGAAAATCTGAGCATATATATAAATTTTATTTCAACAAAAGTTTCACAGCCACTTACGCGCCAGGCGATGTCTACTACAATGCTTATACACCAAATAAAATTCGCAAAGAAACTCAACGCACACCAACCCTAACCTTGAATGTAGACATGGTACTCGATTTCCTCAAAAACACGAATGTGAAAGATATTATTCCTGGTCAAAGCGGTAGTACTGATAAACTTAAAGACAATTTCAATGGCATGGTCTACATGAGCCGAACTCGCCGTAGTAATGGTTATGAACCGCGACTCCCACGCTGGCATCATGACCGCTTAAATCTGCGCTACACAGATCGCTATACCATGGATTATGGCTTCGGCCTTGGCCTTATTGATGGACACGCAGATGGCACCCCACCTCTGGGCTTACAGATGGCTGACCCTGAAGACCCTGAAGACGTTGGGCAAATTGACGATGCATGGAAGACTCCAAGTGGCCCGAATGACACCTACCTCAGCGCTTTCCGTTTACGCTATGCCGAAGATATGGACTTTGGACGAGACTATGAATCTGGCACTTATAGCAGAAAAAAAGGCCTGACCTGGATTACTCCAAACCAAATCTATTTACACGGAGATTTTAATACCACCACCCATGCCGATTCCAATGGTGACCAGCAGGTCACACCCTTAGCCTTATTTGCTGACTTCGTGAGCATCCTTTCTCCGGCATGGGTTGATATAGACCATCAATCTTGGTACTCCAAAACCACAAAGGCAGAAACCACACTGAACACCTCTCTCATCACCCATAATATTCCGACATGGATGGATAGCTATAAAACAGGCTTTACCCACCCCAGTGAAGGTGCTCATAACATTGTACGCCTTCATGAACGCTGGGGCTTCTATAACACACCGCTGAACTTAATCGGCAGCTTAGTTGTGTTAAACGAGGCGCGCTTTAATAAATGTGACATCAATTATGGAGTCTATTCTGCACCTGACCGAAATTTCCAATTCAACACCGATCTCTTCACCAGAGCTGGTCAACCTCCCTTCACACCCTACGGCGTAAAAGTCGTACGAACCGTCAACACGGTGGACACGCTGCAATAAGCGGCTAGACTCCATCACTAAGCCACGAGAATCTATGCATATTTATTCACCGCGATCATCCAAACAACAGAGCAATCACTCTACGAATAAGCACCGTACGTACCGTCAGGCAGCGTTTAGCTTTATTGAAGTGATGATTTCTATTAGCATCATTGCAACGGCACTCATGGCAATGATTGGTCTCATTTACCCACTCAGTCGTGCTGGACAAGACCTGAAAGAGCGAGAACGTGCCGCTGAAATTGCAAGTCTTGTTATTGAACGTCTACAAGGTGCCAACTGGACCAACCTTGGTCGTGAGCCTATTACATGGCATCGCAACCAACTTGCTGCCGCAGATAACACCCGCCTCTGGGTTGAAGACTTGAATGCAGTACCAGATGAAACCACAAACGACTTCAAACACCATCCGATGGTAGACGAACCACTTACCGTTAGTACCGTCAACCTCTATGATTACCTTGATACCCCTGCAAGTCATGGTGGTACTGGTGACCGTGTTAAGTTAGTAGACCTTCCTTCTGATAATTACGGACTTCCTCTGATTGATGACGAACAGAGTGACCCCTATGGCCTTGAAGTAGAAGACCCGGGCAGCATTGGTCATACTTTCCCGAATAACATCGTTACCAAATATCTACCTGCTGAGCGCTATAACTACCTACAATTCCTCGGCGTCCTAGACGGGCAGAGTGGCCTACAGAATCTACAGGTTTTTGTCGAATACTATACCATTGATTTAATGGCTGCCTCAGCCAAGAAATCTGAATGGGAAACTAATCGCCTCAAATCTGAATATCAACATGATCAATCTCATTATAAACTCAATTTTCCAAACATGAGTGGTATGACTGAAAATGCTGTCATTGTTCGCGTTCTAGTTACATGGAATGGACAACATACCGATGCAGAACGAGAGCATGAAATTATTATGGCGCGGAGACAATAATGAGAACTTCCTGCCACAACCAACGCCTCCGTGGATTCACGCTTGTCGAAGTCATTATCTCTATGAGCATTTTCGTCTCCGTCGTCGTTATGCTTTTTGAGGTATTCAATAGCTTACGCTCTTACACCAACATGGAGAACTCTCGTAGTACTCTTGGTGTAGAAGCTCATCGGGTTATGTCTATTCTCCGTAAAGACCTTGGCAACAGTGCTTGGTTCCTCCCAGAATTTGATGACCCTAAGGGCCCACTTGCCTATGATAGCTCTGGCTTGGAATACAACTCAAATGATGAAGCGAAACGCGACCTCAATGACACCACCGCTGACCGTGATTTACGCTATTACCCCTATGCCATCATTCAAAACAACAATGGACAAGGCAGCCGCTTCGCTGCATTTAGTAATAATTCACCGCCTGTCATTGACGAAAACCCCTACCGGGGTGCCGAACACTATTTACCAAGCCAAGAATTGATCTTTGTAAAAGTTGCCGCTGGTGCACACGTGGATACCCCCAGCCAAATCACTACCTCAAATGTTTCTTTTGAAGAAGCTGACATCACCCCTTTTAGTGATTACAAAGAAGCAAAAATTATCCCGCATGTTTCTTTGCAAGTTGCTGATGGCAACATTGAAGATGCAGCACTTAACTTTGAGCATGACACAAACGGTGCCCTCCGCGAATATGGCTATCGCCTCGTTGACCCAGGCCAAGGTGGCCGACGGCTAGAACGTGTGTACTACCATCGCGCTGACGACGATGTTAATGGCAGTACAGAGAGCTGGGAATTAGATCAAATTATCAGCTACAACGTAGACCGCATCATTTTGGATACCTACCGCACCAAGCAAGGCCTTGGTGTAGACCAAATACATATCACCATCTTTTTCTCTATGGATGACGAACAACAACGAACAACCACCTTTCGCACCCAAGGCACCGTTGCTCTACGTTCCACCGTTGATCCAGAATATTCAGAAAACATTGATGAATGGCTCGGTAACGGCGGCTCCTTTCAGGTCGAATACGAATAAAACACCGGACCGGATAACTCCAGACAATAAGAACCATTTCAATCGGCTTGAATGGCTAAGATACTGTAAGCAAATCGCTCAGTCATCCTAGGAACACCCGCCCTTTCTGTTCTGTCAGCATCCAATAATTCAAAAGAGTGCAGTATAAAAAGTGCCGTGCTTGCACAGCCAACACCAGTACTACCATGCGCCTACACATTAAAGGAAGCGCCACAATGAGTTCGTCACCTGCCCCTCTTTTCCGTGCCAAGTGCGTTGCCGTTGGCTCTGCTCTCCCTGAGAAACGGCTAACGAATGATGATTTAGAGAAGATGGTCGAAACAAATAGTGACTGGATCCTCTCCCGCACTGGCATCCGAGAACGTCGCATTGCCGAACCAGGCACACCCCTGAGTGACCTTGCAACCCCTGCTGCTCAACAATGCCTTGAACGTGCTGGCGTTGATGCAAGTGAACTCGACGGTATTATTATTGCCACCATCACTGGCGATTACGTGATGCCAACAACCGCAAACGTCGTTCAACACAAACTGGGTGCACACAAAGCCTTTGCCTTTGATATGCTTAACGCCTGTAATGGCTTTGTTGCTGCCATCTCTACCGGTGCAAGCTTCATTGAGTCTGGCCGCGCGAAAAAAGTGCTGGTTCTTGGTGGCGATATCATGTCTAGCATCATAGATTACACTGACCGTAATACCTGTATTCTCTTTGGTGATGGTTGCGGTGCCGTACTCCTCGAAGCCGGCGAGCCTGATGGTCCTGGCATTATCGATTTTGAATTGCACAGCGATGGTGGCAATGCTGACTTACTGTCTGTCCCAAGTTCTGGCTCTGCTTGCCCTGCAAGTGTAGAAGCCATTGAGAATCATCTCATCTACCTGACTCAATCAGGCAAACAGGTCTTTTCTCATGCAGTACGCCGCATGTGTGAAGTCGCAGGTAGCATGCTCGAACGTAATAATTTAAACAATGACGACATTGACTTGTTGGTACCACACCAAGCCAACCAACGTATTATCGAACCGGTTGCCCGTCGTCTTGGGCTCCCGATGGACAAAGTTGTTGTGAATATTGACCGTGTTGCCAATACAACCGATGGTACCATTCCGCTGGCTATTGCTGATGCCTTTGCCGATGGTCAGATAGCCGATGGCACACGCCTCATGTTAGTCGCTTTTGGTGGCGGCTTTAGCTGGGGTGCTTGTTATTTAACATGGGGTCGGTAAAGAAAACACTACATTCTATCATTAAAAAGCGGAGCCAATAGGCTCCGCTTTTTAATGGTTAAACATAAACACAACAGATCTATTCAAGGCTATCCAAATCAAGATCATCTATATCGACCTTAGGAGCGTCTTCTTTTTTATCCGACTCTTTTTTCTTCTCAGCCTCATCTTTTTTACCTGTATCTGACTTCTTAACCTTTTTTCCACTCGCTTTCTTCTTAGCAGCTTCTTTCCGCTTATCAGCAAGCCGTTCTGTTGTGCTCTTATTTCCAAGTCCTAAAATACCATGTAGAACAGGCGATATAATAGATTTTCCCGTATCCGTCATACTCACATTGTTTCCTCGTATACCGGCAACAGGTTTCATACCATTTGCCTTCATCCAATTAACACAAATCTTATGCCCATCTACAACAGGAATTCGTTTCTTCTTACCAACCGAACGTACAACATCAGCAACACGTTCTGCCAAAATCCAATTCTCTGATTTTTCATCTGTTTTCACTGGCGGATGCGTCACTAAAAACAAGTCACTTACGCTCGGGCTCAATGCATCAACCGCATTAACAAGCATACTCTCATAAGCAGATTCAGTAAAACCTTTGGCTTTCTTGGCCATATTACCTTCTGCATTACAAACTAAATAATCTCCACAGATTAAAAACAAAATACTTGCTTTTTGTTTAATTAGTTTCTCAAATTCCACGCCTTGGGCCTTAATAGAGCTGTCTCCATAAAAGAGATTATCTAAACGCATCTTATATTCCTGGCAAGAAAAACCCGCTCCAATTTCACTCTTCCCATTTTCTTGAATATCATATGCCAAACCTTTCCATATGACCGTTGCCCCAACTATTTTTACTCGATCGGCCTCTGTTACCTCACGTTCTAGCACCCCTGCAACAACTCCAAGTGATGGATCTATAACTGACGCATAAACAGCCTGCCCTTTTTCATTGAGAGCAATCCCTTTCTTCACTAAATCATTCTTCCCTGCAACCACCGCACGAAGATCAAGGCAATCAAGGTCGTGTTTTTGAGCTTGGTCACGAATCGTCGCTGCAACAGCATCTATATGTAGATCTGCACCTTTTACCTTAGATGAAATAACCCCAGGAGTACACAAAATCACAGAAAGTTGATGTGCCTGACAAGCTGTGACAACCGTATCTATAGCAGCAACGAGATCTGCCTCAGCAGTTATTGGCCCAGTTCCCTTCTTTACGTCACAAGCATCATACATACCTAGGGCAATAATAACACGCCCTCCACTGCCTTTATCGACTTTTCCTTTTTTCAAATCTTTTGCGATGTCTTTCGCTAGTGCTGCCCATGTCCCTTTTTTATGTTTAATAACAGTAAATTTTGATTTCTTCGCCGAAAAATCAGATTTATATTCTTTACCTAAAGCAGCAGCAGGACCAGCCGTCACTTCATCACCAATAAAAACAACGTTTTGCTTTGGCTTTAATGGCTGGGCAGCAGCGAACAGAGCACTTATAGATAGGCTGAGCAGAAGAATCGTCGCGATTCGTACAAATATGTGCATAATAATATCTCCAAATGAAGATTACACACAACACTTTGCAAATGCAATACAAGCACAGATGGTCTTACCAGATAGGTAAGGGGAAATCTTAGAGATTATCGAGGTCCTCCAGATCAAATTTATCTGCCCCATCATCCTTCGGTGGCTCTGCTTTAGTACCAGAACTAGGTTTCCCTTTCTCTTGTACCGTAGATTCTTCTTTTTCTCTCTTGCCATTTTTTGCTTCTGTAACGTCAGAAACCTTTTTCATGCTTGGATCTATACCCATCAATGAAAGAAACATGGGCAATAATGTTTTTTTCTCACGTAATGCCGGTGCACCACCTATGATCAAAGAATCTTCCCCTTCAACACGAACACGGTCTATACAAACCTTATTAAAATCAAAAACTGGTACTCTTCTTTTTTTTCCAATTGCTTTTGTTATAAGCGCCAGCTTTTGAGAAAATACAATATCTGTTGATTTCGATCCACACCGTGTAGGAGGAGCAGTTATTAAGACAAGCTCTTTGACTGTTGGCTTAATGAGAGTAATCAGAGAATTCACTAAACTCTCATAAGCAGGAATACTAATATCGGGCTTTCCTGTAATCGCACCGCCACAAACAACAAAAACGATAGTAGGTTTTTGCTTCAAGACGAGTTTGATTGCTTCATCGCGCTTTGTAATAGTCTCCTTCTTCAGCGTCAATAGTTTTTCCATGCGCAGGCGATAAGAAGAACACCTAAAAGAATCGCCAACATACCCCTTCACTTCATTATCTAACTCATTAATCCAGTCAGACCACCCTGAAATAGTTATAATAAACGTTACTTTATCTTCATTCATCACCGGCTTCTCTAATCCACCTGGAACAATTCCCAAATGCGGATCAATAGCACTGGCACATACCACAACGGCTTCATCAGTTAAGATATTTCCCTTTTTAACAAGAGCTCCCGCCTCTAATGTTCCTTCTTTCACACATTTTGTTAAAGCAGTGCGCACATCAGCACAGGCAAAACCATGCTGAGCCGCCTGTTCTCGAATAACCTTCGCTACCGCATCTATATAACCTGATATCTCAGGTGTTGAATCAAGTAGAGCAGGTGTACACAGTACAACCTGTAACTGCCGCTCTAGACACACTGCTGCCACAGATTCTATGGCTGCGACTAAATCTGCTTCAGTAGTTACAGGGCCTGTTTCCTTACGCACATCACATGCATCGTACATACCAAGCGCTATAATGACGCGCCCTCCTTCACTACCAATTTTTCCCTTCTTCAGGTCTTTCTCTAACTGTTCAGGCAGTGATACCCATGTACCTTTTTTATGTTTGATAGCCGTGAACTTTGACTTCTTCGCTGACAAGTCCTCTTTATACTCAGACTTAAGCACTTTAGCATAAGCAACCGTAGCCTCATCACCGATGAAAACGATATTTTCTTTCATCTGTAGTGGGGCTAATGCCGCAAATGCCGACAGACTGCTTGCAGATAAAACAAAGAGAACACAGCACAGGCGCCACGATAAAACCATAATCATCTCCTATCTCTGGACTAAATACAGCACCGAGAGAGGAAAATCAACCTCAAGCTGGTATTACCACTTATGGTGTATCAGAGAACATCGTGCTGAGCAGCTTCAAAGCATTCGCGTGCCATATCTGCCATAAACAGTGCTTGCTGCCAACGGTCACCAATTTCAACGCGTTCACCATTAATCAATTGATATGGACCATAATTAATTGCAGGCCACAAATGTTCAACAGCGAAAGGAAGTAGAGAGCCTGTTGGAGCATTTCTCAAAAAACCAGACATCGCTTTGGTCCACAGCTCTTTGTAGTGCGCTAAGAATTCACCATTCGGCTCTTGGGTTATATCAAGCTGAATCTGACCTGCATTACCAACCCGACCATGAAAGTAGCCCACACGTTCAAGCACAGGAGCAATAAAAGCGACCTTGGCATCCCAATCACCATAGACCATTTCTTGTCCTGTATACCAATGCGAAAAATCACCATTAAAACGAATATTTGGATGGCGCTTAACCATTTCTACCGTTCGCCACATATCTTGGGTGATAGTCGCACGATGAGTTTCTATAAATAATGGAAATTGTGTTGCTGCTGAGGTTTCTATTATTTCACCAACCAGATCATCAATAAGCGCATCAGACTCCATACCCCAACCAACATGTAGGGTACTGGCTTGATAGCCTTGCTCCTGCCAAGTTGCCACTTCCTGTTTAATAGCACCCGGCTCATTAACACGACCGCCTGCTACTGCTGCAAGCTGATGGACAGCGCAATCAGCCGCATCATGCCCCTGAACACCAGTAAAACCATGTTCCTTCAAGTGTGATAATAATTGTGCAATGCCCCGCGCAGGCGCACTGCAATGATCTGGTAAAAATTCGGCATTACCCGCATTAAAGTCGAGACGGAGTTCAGATTTTTTACTGGTACCACTTATGTACATAAATATATCCTTCTTATTTGAAATGTTTAGGTGGTTCGCTCAAGGTAGGCACAGAGATCATCCACCTCTTCACGACTCACCATGTCTTGCACACAGTAAACAATGCCCTCTGGATTCAAGTGTTTACTCACTTCTTTGGCTTGTTCACAGGTGAGATCCCAAACTTGTAATTTTTTACCAGCCGCTTGAATTTTTTGCAGAACCTCGATCCATTCTGAACTCGGTTTTTGCCCAGCCCCTGGTACCCATTGAATGGCATCAAGTGATGAAATAGAAAGAATACTATCAAGATGATGTAGAGCGGTCACACCATCTAAATGAAAAATACTATGATCTAAAAACTGACATTCTTCTTCCAAAGCAGGATGAACAAAACGTTTATATTGCTCTGGCCCCATCATCGCTAATGCATCGCACTGAACTATATTATACGACGTTTCGCTCCAAAAAGGAATCCATCCAATATAACCGCCATTTTCACTGCTAATACCACAAGCTTTGGTTATCGCATCATGGATAAGAGGATAAAGTTCACGCACTTGTTGCATGGCTTCTTCTATTTCATCATCATATTCAAGCACATCCGTACAGAGACCTGTAGAACCGCGTAAGGCAGATAGCCAATCTAAATTAGAATGCATATCTGGCATACCGATTAAATAACGGTCTGCGGCATGTTCTCGGATTTTTTTACATAATGCCTGATGCTGAACAAACCATTTATTATTGGGATCAAAGGTAATGGGCAAGTGCTCTTCCCATTCATCGTCATCAACAATATGATCAACCCATGTGGTAGACTTTGAATCTTCACTCACTTTTATATCACAACCAAGAAATGCCCCAAGCATATCTGGCCCAAGATCAGGACGAAAAAACGGAACAGCCTCTGCCATATACCATGTTGCATCAAGCATACGATCTACCGCAGCCATCCATGCATCCACATCGTTATGAATAAGGTGGTAATAATTTTCCGCACAATAATTAACATACTCACCGCTTTTCGGAACATGGGCAACAACAAGTGGACGGTCTAACACATCTCCAGCCCAATAGGCATTCCATTTTTCTTGAATTTCTGCAAAGCGTGGTTGATGGCTCAATGTAACATCTTTAGATGAACTCATTTGTGTCCCTTCCAGGTCGGTTGTTCATATTGACTTGTTTCGTATTTGTAATGACTAGCCCCATCATTTGGACCATTCCACAGAAATGCTTGTTCGTCTTCATAAGCTGCTGCCCGCAAATCATGACAACGAGTAATCAGTGACCGACGTCCTATTTCAAAGGCATCATTCCAACGGTGAAATTGCTTATTATAATCGTGGTGACGATATTCAAAATAAATAACACGGCGCAATGGCCCCTGTGTTGGTGCTGAGCCATGAAGTGTATGGATATCATGAAGAAGAATATCACCGGCATACATAACTACTGGCACAGCCCCGTTGCGCTGAAAACCACCACTATTTAATTCTTGAACTTTTTGTTCTGCCTGAGCCCGTGGCCACAGATGCGAACCGGGAATGCCCCAGACACAATTCTCTTCATCACTATCATCAAGGTATATATCTACATTAAAATTATGATGTGCATAATCATCAATCTGCTCATCACGATGCCATGGAATTTCTGCACCAACACCTGGGGTTTTGAAAACCATACTATCCCATGTTGGCAAGAAGTTATCACCAAGAATATCGTGCACTGTTTGTAAAATAAGTGGGTGTGCAAATAGATGACGCACCGACTCACTCTTATCCAGTAAACTATTCACACGAAATGGAGTAATCTCACCAGTGATGTAATGACGGCCGTAACAAATATCACGTGGATCTGGTCGCTGAGCATCAATATCTTTTTCGCTCATTGGGTTTGTTACTGCCTCTTCGACCATCTCCTGTGTATCACAACGCAAACGATGCAGCTCTTCTGGACTTAATGCATTACGTATAATAAATAAACCCGATTCAGCAAATCCGCGAACGAGCACTTCTTTAGTTAGCTCTGATGCCTCACATTCAGTAACGACAACGGTCTCCAACATATAAAACTCCTTAGGTATGATTGATTCGCTTCATTATAAAGTGAGATAAAATGAGATTCTTCTTATTTACAGTCTATATTGTTCTTGTTTTCTCATTTTTCTAGATAGTTTGAATGTATGCCTCCTAGAGAACCAGACAGCCTTGGTCTTAGTGCTGGCCGCCATCATCTGCAACAAGCGATGAAAACCGCCCATAATCATGCTGATTTTGAGTTAAATTTACTGGCAAGTGGTTCTATGATGTATCGCATTCATGGCCGTAATTACACAGTAGAGGCGGGACGACTATCCTGCTTCTGGGCTGCTTTACCACACCAAGTTATCGATGTTGCTGAAAATACACAGATCATGTGGCTCACAATACCAGCTCATCAGCTCCTTGACTGGGACCGCAGCGGTCACCTTGCTGGACACCTTTATCATGGCGAAGTTATTGCCGAGGCTGCCCCCACACACAGCGACCGATCTCAGCGCGATTTGAGTGCCATGACCAATTGGATCGAGGATCTTGCTGGTTCTCCCGAATCTCGGCATATTGCTGCCCTTGAAATTGAAGCGCGCGTACGCCGTCTTATTCAGCAACACGCGCATCCAAGTATTAGCATAGATAGAACGGGCTCTATACCTCGCATGCTCCATCTATTAAGCGACCATAGCCATGAAGATATAAACGTGGCGAGTATTGCTGCACGTGTTGGCTTAAACCCACGCTATGCAACGACTATTTTTCGTCAGGAAGTTGGCGTTGGCATTAAACAATATCTGACCCGCTTACGCATCTGCCACGCCCAACGTTTACTCGCCACCACCGACCAAGCCGTGACGAGTATTGCACTGAAAGTTGGCTTTGGCTCTATACCTGCTTTTTACGCCGCTTTCAATAAAGAGCTGAATTGTTCTCCGAAGGTCTACCGGAATGTCACCCGGAAAAGCTAAATCTATTCCAGCGAATCTAAATCCAAATCGTCTACATTTATTTTAGGTTCTTCTTTTTCCTTGTCTTCCTGCTTGGTATCGGTCTCTTTCGTATCCTTCTTTGCATCCGCATCTTTTTGAGTCGTTTTTTTCTTTGCTTCAGCTCTTTCTTCAGCTGCTGTTTTCGCTGCCGTCTGCCTTCTTTCAAGATCTTCTTTTCTTCGTTCTTTTGCTGTTTTATGACCAAGCCCTAAGACCGCATGAAACTGAGAGGAGAGAAGGTCCTTAGCAATATCCGTTATGTCAGCCTTTACTTTTCCCATTCCAATCATTGGCTGATAACCATTAATATCCATCCAATCTAAACAAATTTTGTGCCCATCAATAAGGGAAATTCGTTTTTTCTTTGCTGTTTTCCGAACGATATCTGCCATTTCTTGTGACATTGCCCATTCTTTCGAAGATGGGTCCTTCCCAAGTGGAGGCATTGTTACCAGAAAAAAATCACTTACGACTGGCTGTACCTGTTCTATAGTCCGAAGTAGTACACCTTCATAAACACTCGCTGAATACTGATCTTTTGCAAAATCAAATCTCGCCATATTCCCGCCACCACAAACAAGGAAAATAACAGTTGCTTTTTGGTTAGCCACCAAAGCAATGCTCTCATTTTGCTTCGTTGGGTTCTTCGCTGAATTTCCACCGGATAAAGCATCAAATTGAAATCGAAAATCGTCACAAGAAAAACCTGCGCCAATCTCTTCTCGTCCATTTTCTTGAATTTCGTCTGCTATATAACGCCATCTGGATAATGACGATACAATTTTTATTCGATCGGTCTCCACCAATTCTCTATCGAGCATCGCTGAAACAACACCAATAAATGGCTCTATCATGCTCGCAAAAAGAGTGACACCCTTCTCATTCAGCTGTATGCCCTTTTTAACAAGTGTATCTTTGCTTGCGCGAGCCTTCGCCACCACACGAAAATCAATACATTCTACATTATGTTTTTGCGCCTGCGTACGAATCTGAGCAGCAACGGTATCTACATAACCTTGTCCTTCAGCAGAGACATCAATAGCAGCAGGCGTACACAGAATCACAGTAAGCTTCAGTGCTAAACACTGCGTAAGCACTGAATCGATTGCCATTGCCAAGTCTGCTTCAGGAGTAACTGGCCCAGTTCCTTTACGAACATCACAAGCGTCGTACAGACCAAGAGCAATAATGACACGACCTCCTGCCCCCTTATCAACCTTCCCTTTTTTCAAGTCTTTTGCTAGACTTTCTTGCAGAGAGATCCATGTCCCCTTCTTCTTTTTAATAATGGTAAACTTAGATTTCTTTGATGAAAAATCGCTTTTGTATTCCTTCGCCAATACAGCTGCACATACAGAGAGAGATTCATCACCAATAAAAACGAGGTTCTCTTTCTCTTGCAAGGGCCGTACTGCTGCTGCTGTTGCCACAGAAGACGTAAGCAGAAGCACTGCAACAAGAGTACACAAACGAGAAACTTGTAAGAAAAAAGGTTGAGAAAAAGACTCTGTGATACAACACCAAGAATCAAACCGTTGAGACATAAGTAAAACCATACTTTTCCTTTCAGAATTGATACTTTATTGCAATAGTAAGAAGTACATCCTTCCACATGCAATAAAACAGTAATCCTTAGTATGGTTCTATTTGGAAAAAATCAAGACTGTTCACCCTATACTACTACAATAAGGAGCTGACACACTCTTCTAAAACAAACTCGTTCGTCTGCCGATAACCGTTTCCGAATCATCCAGATATTTGGTCAGAACGGGCAGAAGTCCTTCTGCTGTTGCTGTCTCATCACAAATAACCTCTTTGACACCTGCGTTAATGAGTTGGCCAACTTGCGATTGATAAGGACTACGGGCAATAATAAGTAACTCTGGATCATCTGCCAATAAACGTTCCGCAACCAAGGCTGAGGTATCAGCGATAGGAAAGGTCAAAATAACAGCTATAGGACGGCGGCCCAGTACAGGCATCCAATCTTCCATGTCTTCTATACGCCCAAAATGACACGTAACTTGTGGCGTGCTGTGCCACGGGGCAAGCAAACGTTGATTGCGGTCTACTAAGAAGAGATCTTCACCACGCTCTTGTAAAACTTGCACCACCGTATTACCGACTGGACCAAGACCTGCCACTAAAATAGTACGTCCTTCTTTCGGAATAGATTCAATACTACTTTTAGGTAAGAAATGAACACTGACATGAATCATCACAGGGGTCAGCAACAAGCTTAAACAAGCCACTGCTACAATCAGCTTATAAATATCATCACCTAAAGAACCAGAGCTATAAGCCGTTTGCGCCAGCACAAAACTAAACTCACCGATTTGCCCAACCATTAAACCACAACCAATAGCACTTCTCGTTGCCATACCCGTCACTCGGAAGGCAAAACCTGCTATCATCGCTTTAATCAAGACAGAGACGAATAGAGCCACCACAACCATCAAAGCATGATCCCAGACATAGCCGATATCAAACTGCATACCAATAGAGGTGAAAAAGATGATTGCCATAAGTCCCTGCAAAGGACGGGTGCTGGTTTCAATAACGTGCCGGTGCTCATCACCACCAAGGGCCAAGCCTGCGCAGAAAGCCCCCACAGCAGCGCCTAACCCAGCATGTTCCGTGAAATAGGCCGTTCCCAGCGCTATACAAACCGACAAAGCCACTTCAATTTCTGGTAATTGCGCAGCATGAACACGAGCAATAAGGCGATTCGCAAGAGCGCTACGAAAGACATAGGTACCCAAGAGTAATAAGGCCATACCAAGCACCATCGCCCATGGGCTAGCAGTGTGACCAGCATCTGATTGCATCGGCAAAAACAGTGTGACCAAAAGGACCAATGGCGCTAAGGAAAAGTCCTGCGCCAATAACAAACCAAGTACGGTTTGTCCTTCTTGCTTATTACGTAAGTGTTGCTCATCCAAAGCACGCAACACCATCAAGGTGGAAGATAATGCCAAACAACAGGCAATGGCAAAAGCACTTGGCATATCGTCTACCAAGAAGCGCAACAGCACCATACCAAATAGAATCGTTAACCCTAACTGAGCACAGGCCACAATAAGGACGCGTCGCAAATGTTTGCGCATTTGCGGTAAATCTAATTCAAGCCCAAGTGAAAAGAGCAACAAACAAGCACCAATCTCAGCAAAAGTCGCTAAATCCGTACTATTCACTAAACTAAAACTGCCTGCAACCCCACCCGCAAAAATATAGGCCACCAAGGCACTGCCACCAAAACGGCGCATGACCAAGACCACCGGCACCCCAACGAGTAGGATCAGCAAAAAATCAAAAAGAATGGTATGTGCCATAAGGGTTATGTACTATACAATAGCAGACAGCTGCAAGCAAGCCTAGGAAGTTGCACCACCACAGCTGGAGCCCTGACCAGCTGTACAGCCAAGGCAATGGTTCGCTACTGCAATGGGTCTGCCTGCCAGAAGCTCTTTTTGGTACTCAAAGACCGTGCGAGAAGATTCTGGAATCACTGGAATTTCGAGCATTTGGTTGAAGTCACAATCATAAAGGCGACCATCCCAAGAAATGGATAAGGTATTACGACACATGAGACCGGCTGCTGCCGCTGGGTTAAATGCCGCAGAAAGCTTGGCCATATAAGAGTCATAATTATCGCTCTGAATTAAATATTCAAGAAAACGGCTGACTGGCATATTGGTCAGTTCAATAAGATTATTGAAAACAATGCCGTAGCGATCTGCGAGCAAGGCCTTAAAACGCGTTTCAGCAGAGCTTTGTGGCGGTGGTAAAAAAGCACCAGACGGGTTTGACATTAATGTCAGTTGCAAGCCCGTTTCATCTGTACCGTAGCCAAGTGCATTTAAACGACGCAAACCCTCAATACTTTTATCAAATACACCATCACCGCGTTGAGCATCAGTTTGTTTTTCATTCACTGCTGGTAAGGAAGCGACAACATGTACTTTTTGATCGGCAAGAAACTGGGCAAGGTCAGATTGGCTTTTAAGTAATAAGACACTGAGGTTGCAACGGTCAATAATTTCTGGCACCCCCAATAAGCGTAATTCCAAAACAAAGTTACGAAAATGTGGGTTCAGCTCTGGAGCACCGCCGGTAAGATCAACAATAGACGGCTGCACTTCTTTAATCACCTCAAGGCAAGCCTCGAAGGTTATCCAGTTCATATTTTCATCGGTTTTATCTGGCCCTGCATCCACATGACAATGCTTACAGACCTGATTACACAGTTTACCAACATTTATCTGCACAATATCTGTAGTCCCAGCATGCAAAATCTCCACACCGCTGTGTTCAAGGTGCGCAACAAAACTTGGCACGGTACTATTCTGTAATGTGTCTAACTGCTCCGCAGGAGATAAACGTTGGCTAACTGGCATAATCATACCTTTCTTTTACATCGACATTTTTTCGGCTTGTTTACGCATTTGCACAGCATGAACGAGAGTAGACCCACCACTAATGGCCGCTGCAACTTGGACTGATTCCATCATTTCACCTGGAGAAGAACCGCTTTCGAGACAAGCGCTGGTATAAGCATCTATACAGTAGGGACATTGCTTGGTATGAGCGACTGCCAGTGCTATCAAGTTTTTTTCTCGTTTACTCAGTTCACCGTCTTTAAAAACAGTTCCATACCACTCAAAAAATGCTTTGCCGGATTCTGGCGCATCCTCTGCAATAGATCCAAATGCACCTAAGTCTTGTGACTCATAGTAGTTCATAGAAACAATCCCTTCTTTCTGATCTGTTGTGTCTTTGCTTGATTAGCACCCAAAAACAGAACATGCATCGCTTGCACTGGCTCAGTGTCTTACACACTGTTATCCTTCACAATTCAACTACGATGCGCATGCCGCTCTGTTTGCCGCCAACATGAAGTCGGCAGTCTCGTACCCTCTTTACAGACGCAAGTAGTAGCAAAACTCAAGAAAGGGAATAATGCAGTTTGATGGTTTAGTCGCAATTATTCCGGCGTGGAACGAGGAAGAAAGTATTGGTCCTGTTGTAGAAGGCTTAGTAAGTGCAGGCGTTCCACATATTATTGTTGCCGACAACAATAGTACCGACAACACCGCTGCCGTAGCAACTGCTGCCGGTGCTCAGGTTATTCATGCGCAACAAAGAGGCTATGGCTCCGCCTGTCTTGCCGCCCTTGCCCACGTACCAGAACATTGCACAGCCGTGGTATTTTGTGATGGTGACGGTGCTGATGATATACGTAGTCTTTCCGACCTTACCCTGCCTATCCTCAACAATCAATACGATCTCCTTATTGGCAGTCGTTTGCGAGGAAGCTATGACAAAGGTGCTATGACCCCACCACAATTGTTTGGCAATAAACTTGCTGCCTGGTTGATGCGACTCTTATATAAAGTTCCCGCCAGCGACCTTGGCCCTTTTCGATGCGTCAGCACCGCTGCCCTAAAAAAGCTAGAGATGAGCGATCCTGCTTTTGGCTGGACTGCAGAAATGCAAGTAAAAGCGTTTCGCCTTGGCCTGCGCACCGCAGAGATCCCCGTCCATGGACTCAATCGCCTTGCTGGTGAAAGTAAAATATCAGGAAAACTACTCCCTGTTTTTAAGGCTGGCTGGGCTATCATCAGTACAATTATTAAATATCACCGAGCACGTCTGCCACAACAGCAAACAGGCAACGCACAATTAACCGTTTTACCCACATCATTGAAAGCACCACAGAACACATGACTCCACTTGATTACACTGGTTATGCCTTCGCCATTTTATATGGCCTGTCCATGATAGCCTTGTCTACCTATGGCTTACATGGCCTATGGTTACTACGCTATTTCCGCAAACACCGTGCTGCTGCCGCAGCCCAAGAAGAGCTGGAATGTAATACCGCATTACCACCAGAAGCGGATTTACCCAAAGTATTAATTCAACTACCTGTCTTTAATGAACGTGATGTTGTCCATCGTATTTGTCAGGCCATGGTCGCTTTGGAATGGCCACGCCATTTACTAGAAATACAATTACTTGATGACAGCACTGATGATAGTGTTGAAATTGGTAAAAGCTGTATTGCAGAACTCATCACGCAAGGTTTGAACGCCAAACATCTACACCGTACCAATCGTGTTGGCTTTAAAGCTGGTGCACTGGAAGAAGGCATGGCAACCTCAGACGCTGAATATGTTGCTATCTTTGACGCTGATTTTATTCCCGCCCCAGATTTTTTAACGCGCGCCATTAAACCATTTTTTGCTGATGAAAACCTTGCTCTTGTTCAAGGCCGTTGGGAGCACACCAACCGCGAGCAAAATATGCTTACCCGTTGCCAAGCTATTGGCATTGATGGTCACTTTGCTATTGAGCAGGGTGCACGCGCGTGGTCTGGCTTACCAATGAATTTTAACGGCACTTGTGGCCTGTGGCGCAGACGCGCCATAGAAGACGCTGGCGGTTGGGAACACGAAACACTCACTGAAGATTTAGATTTAAGTTACCGCGCTCAATTAAAAGGGTGGTCGTGTACCTACCGTCTTGGTCTAGCTGTACCTGGTGAATTACCCGCAAATATTGCCGCATGGCGTAGTCAGCAATTTCGCTGGGCAAAAGGTAGCATGCAAACTGCCAAGAAATTATTACCTCGTGTTTGGCGCTCAACATGGAAAACACACCATAAAATTGCAGCAACATTGCACTTAACACATTACGCGGTCCACCCACTGATGCTGGTCAGTCTTATTGTTGCTCCTATCGCCCTCTGGTTATCTCCAGCTATTCCACACAGTTTATTATTCTTTGGCCTCCTTGCTTTTATTGTTGGCGTGGTCTCACCTATTGCCACTTATGCCAGCAGCCAATGCGTATTACGCGGTAAAGATGCCATGAAATACATGCGCCATCTTCCTGCACTTGCAAGTATTGGAACCGGCATCGCTATTTCTAATGCGAGGGCGGTATGGGAAGCATGGGCTGGTATTGAATCGCCGTTTGTCCGTACTCCCAAACAAGGTGACAGTGCTGGCTCCTACAAAGCAGCTTCCAATATGGGCATTGCCGAATTACTCTGTTCTCTCTGGGCAGTTGTCGGTATTAGTCTAAGCCTATCTGGTGGTAGACCGTGGCTGACGCCACTCTTACTTATTTATTGCAGTGGTTTTTTATGGGTTTCTCTTTTAAGTATACGTTTCTGGTTCAGCGCAAACCCAGCGCAAACCAAAGCCTCTTGGCGCATAGACCTGCCGCTTATTACCTGCGCCTTACTCAGCATTGCAACCTACTCTTTTTTATCGCGCAGTAGCTTCTGGGTTGATTCGGCTTGGTCTTGGTTTACAGCAGGGATAAGTCTTTCTGCCCTATATCTCTTTTCTTCATGGTTCATTAATAAAAACACTGGGTCACGCCGCAGCTTATTTATTATTCTGGTTGCCGCTGTCCTCTTCCGCTGCTTTGCTTTTACGATTCCCGTTTCTAACGACCTCAATCGTTATGTGGTTGAAGGTGTACAAGCGGCTTACTCTCAAAATCCATACAGTGTTGCCCCTCTTGCCGAGAGCACCCATGCTTTAATGAGTAACCAAGGTGTTTACGACACCCTGCAAAATGTGAACCATCCCAGTTGGACTGCCATCTACCCGCCATTAATGATTGCTGCAGAAATGTTTATTACCCATATAAACAATAGCGTTTCATTCATGAATCTTGCCAGCGCCCTTGCCGAACTGGCAGCAATGGGTTTTATTTTAGCCATACTCATTAGCCGCAATTTACCACCAACACTTATCCTCTTAGCTGCATGGAATCCGATTGGTCCACTGTGGCTTACCGGTGAAGGCCACAACGATAGCTTTATGCTAGCTGCTCTTGCTGCGGGTTGTTGGATGTGGGAACGCAAAGGCCATATGTCGAGTTTGATAACATTAACGGCTGCTGCCTTATTCAAACCATTCGCTGGCATTGCTCTCATTGCTCGCTTCTTTGATGTCCGACTACGCGCCTTTCTTTGGCCAACACTTTTTGCCATCTGCTGCTATCTGCCTTTTAGCTCCGCTGGTGCAGAACTCTTCAGCAGCCTTGGACGTTTTGGCGCAGACAAACATTACCACGGGGCATTCTATAATATTGCCAGTGAAGCTGCACGGCTGTTTGGTCTTGATGGCACCACCGTCTTTTCTGCCCTGCCATACATGCTTGGTGTTATCGTCCTAGCTGGCTGTGGCCTGCTGATCTATCGTGACCGTAAAGGCATTGCCTATCATGGCGCTGGTGACCACCTCGCCTTAACCGGGAAATTATTTATTTTTGTCTTTTTATGTCTGCCAACGTTATACCCGTGGTATATGAGCGCCCTTTTACTCTTCATCCCTTTTCTGCGTCACAGCAAAGGCCTTATCCTGTGGACGGCAATGACACCAGTGTTTTACCTACATGGTCTTGCTATAGATAAAGCCATTGCCGCCAGTGGCGACCCAACGGCATGGGCTGAATCTATTCCTGTCAGTATTATCGCACACCTCCCTGCGGTATTATTCTTCTCATGGGATATGTTCACTCGTTCTCGCCCATGGCAGTTGCAACTTTCACAGTCAACAACATCACTTGATGCAGCATAAAAGGGAACGACACTCCTATTGAATGAAACAGGGGCACACCTCTGCTCATAATGGTACAGCCCCCCCTCACTGGAATCGACATCATGCTCTCTGTTATTACCCCAGACAATTCAAGTCTTCAAAGTGTACTTGGCTCCTCCCAAGAACGTCTCAATTATATTATTACTGAAGCCGATAAAAACGCTCGCCCTTTTTATAAAAAACTTTTGGGCGAAGATCTCGGTATTAACGATGTCCTCGAACGTATTTTTTCTGACGTTGAAGAACGCGGCGATGAAGCCGTACGCCACTGGAGCACGCTGTTTGATGGCGGCTGCGCAGATAATTTAGTGGTTGGCCCAAATGAGATGGCGCAAGCATGGGAAACGTGTACCCCTGAATTACAAGAAGCACTGACACTTGCCGTAACAAATGTTCGCGCCTATCAGGAAAAACTCTTACCAAGTGATTTTGGAACAGACCTCGCCAGCAGCCTTGGTGCACGCTGGCTGCCTGTCGATCGCGTTGGTGCCTACGTGCCTGGCGGTATGGGCGGCACGCTGCCACTCTGTTCAACCGTTATTATGAATTTGGTTCCAGCCGCTGTTGCTGGTGTACAAGAACTCTCACTGACCACACCATCGCGTAAAGATGGCAGCGTTGCCCCCGAAATACTTGCGGCCTGCCACGCTGCCGGCATTAACACCGTCTATAAATCTGGCGGCATGCAGGCTATTGCTGCACTTTCCATTGGCACAGAAAGCCTACCCGCCGTTGATAGCATTGTTGGTCCGGGAAATATTTTTGTGACACTTGCAAAGAAATATGCTTATGGTCGCGTAGACCTCGACATGCTTGCCGGACCGTCAGAAATACTTGTAATCGCTGATGATAGCGTTGATCCACAATGGATTGCCGCAGATTTATTATCTCAGGCGGAACATGACAAACTCGCCATGAGCATCTTACTTGCTATCACACCTGGTGTTGCCGAAGCAGTACTGGACGCCTGTCATGAACAATTAGCCCAACTGCCAGATGAACGCCGCGAAGTAGCGCAAGCAAGTCTAGAGCAATTCGGCTGTTTTGTTGACTGCCCAGATGCAGCAAGCGCCATTGCTATTGCCAATAAATTTGCACCGGAGCATTTAGAAGTGCTGACCAATAACCCAAAAGAACTTATTCCACAATTGCGCCACGCTGGTGCCATTTTTGTTGGCCCCTATAGCCCAGAGCCTATTGGTGATTACATTGCAGGCCCAAGCCACACCTTACCCACCTGTGGTTCTGCCCGTATGTGGAGCGGCATTGGCGCAGACATTTTCTTACGGCGTACATCTATCATCAATTACAACAAAGACGATTTTGATGCTGTTGCCAAACAAGCCGTTACCCTTGCTCGCGCAGAAGGCTTAGAAGCACATGCCCGTTCCATAGAACAGCGAATGAAATGACTAAAAAAAACTGGGGTACTCTGAGCGATTACCGTATCAAAAAAATATATGATATTTTAGCCGGACAGATCATTCCTAAAAGTGATCTGGAGTTTGATACGGCTTTTGAATTGCTTGTTGCCGTGGTGCTTTCTGCTCAAGCAACAGATGTATCCGTCAATGCCGCCTGCGAAAAACTCTACCCAGTTGCCAATACACCGCAGGCCATTTATGACCTTGGTATAGATGGACTCAAACCCTATATCAAAACCATTGGCTTGTATAACGCTAAAGCTAAAAACGTCATCGCCCTCTGTCGGCAACTGCTCGAGAAACATAACGGCATGGTGCCAGATAATCGTGCCGACCTTGAAGCCTTACCTGGTGTTGGCCGCAAGACAGCCAGCGTTGTCTTAAACGTTGCCTTTGGTCAACCGACTATTGCCGTAGATACCCATGTTCATCGCGTTGCCAACCGCCTCAACATTGCAAGTACCAGCAACA
Organism: Planctomycetota bacterium; assembly: GCA_016745075.1. Taxonomy (GTDB): domain Bacteria; phylum Planctomycetota; class UBA11346; order UBA11346; family UBA11346; genus JADGDD01. The sequence continues at coordinate 71,527 of JADGDD010000009.1, forward strand.
CAGATCATACCGAACAAGTGTTACTGCAACGCACGCCCAAAAAACATTTATTACACGCCCATCATTATTTATTGCTTCATGGCCGCTATTGCTGTACCGCTCGCAATCCTCACTGCGCTAACTGCCCCATTTACAAACAATGCGTTTCTACGGATAAAACGTAATTACGGCACCCACTGAGCTTTTTTGATAACAGATGGAATAAGACTCAGGGTGACGGTTAATAAAAGAATAGCGACCGCACACGTTATCAGAATACTATCATAGGCAGTCATCGTTATCGAACCCCACTGCCATGTACGAGCAAGCATGTCACTTTCGAGTATTTTTCCGAAGAAAAAAGCAGATAAAGCCATACCTAAAGCACCAAAGCTAGAAACCATTCCGGTAGCCAAGCTTTTATTTGTTTCCGGTAATAATGCCATCATTTCTGAGGTAACAGCAATGGAGACCGTTGCTGCAAAAAAGCCAAATAAACCAGTGAAACATCCAATACTTATTTCATATGGCACCGCAAATATATCTCTGGTCAGGAATAAAGCCAAGGTAATAGCGTAACCAAAATGACAAATCAAAAAAACAGGGCGTGTTCCAATACTATCGACCATACGGCCACCAATCCAGAAACCGAGCACTGAGGTCACTTGCAGGATTGTCCCCATAACTACCAGCATATTTGCGTCGAATCCAAGTGCGTCTTTTTCTAGTAAGCCAAATAATAAAGGGCATGCACCCGTACATAAACTAATCAGAAAAATGTACGAACAATAGGGCATATATCCGGGTAAAGCCATTACTTGCCCTATCGCCTTTTTGAATGCCATTTTGGGCTGCGTATTTTTTATAAATCCTTGTTCTTCCTGTTCTGCGGGAATGCGTAGATATAAGAACAAACGGATCAGCTGGCCAATGCCTGCCACAAATAAAATACCACCATAGGCAAACAGAGCATACTCACTTTCATTAAATAAACCAAGCACCCAAACAATTATAAATCCGGCTATAATTGCCACTGTCTGCCAAGAAATGCGGAGGTAAGCAAAAAAACGTCCACGCATGTCTGATGGAACAAGTGGGTCGAGCAAAGCAAACCAACTGGATCCAAACAAGACGCCTCCGACAGAAAAAACAATCACACCAATAACGACAAGCATTTTTTCAAAACTAGGAATAAAACAAGAGCTCAGCAAGAAAGAGAACCCAATACAGCTTACACAAAGTCCATAGAAACCAATTTTTTTTGCACCGATACGGTCTGCTACAAAAGCACAGGGAATAATAAATAAGGCCATAATCTGTGGAGTCGCAAGCAGGTTTAAGGTATCAGCATTACCAAACCCCATTTTATCAAACAAAGCCAGTAAAAAACCATTCGCAAAAAGCATGCCGCCCATAAAGCCAAAGCACTGTGTTGCGTAAATAGTATAACGTAATGAACGATCTTGAACGGTCTTCATTATTTCAGTACCGTCTGCATTTTTTCAATTACATCTGCAAGTTCTACTTCACCCATAGTGAGTGGTGGGGCAAAGCGTAAAACATTACCGCCAGCACTCCCACATACTAAACCGTTTTCTAAGCAGGTGGCCACAAGAGCAGCAACCGGATCATCTGCTTGTAATTGTACACCAATCAGAAAACCACGACCACGCACTTCCACCGCACGATCACCAAATAATTCAACAAGCGCTTCCCGCAACCATGCACCACGGCGCATGACATTTTCTAAGAAGTATGGATTACACACTTCTTTCATTACCGCGTTTGCTGCCGCACAGGCAAGATGATTACCACCAAAGGTGGTGCCATGCAAACCGGGCTGTAATAAATCCGCTAATTCTTCACGCATGAGAACGGCACCAATAGGCATACCGCCACCAAGACCTTTAGCTAAGGTCATGATATCTGGCTCGCATGCTTCTTGCTCGTAGGCAAAAACGGTCCCGGTTCTTCCTATGCCCGTTTGAATTTCGTCGAGCACAAACAGGGATTCATGCTGCGTGCATAGTTCACGAACGCGCTTCAAATAGCCTTCTGGTGGTACTCTTACCCCGCCTTCGCCCTGTAAGGGTTCTAGAAAAACGGCTGCCACATCATCCGCCATGATCGCTTCTAAGGCTGCTGCATCGCCATAAGGAACAAACTCAACAGGGATCAGCGGCTCGAAATCTTTTTTATAAGCAGGGTTCGCGGTTAAACTTAAAGCGCCAAGTGTTCTGCCATGAAATGCTCCTTCAGCAGCAATAAGACGGGTTTTTGCTCCCTTATGTTTGACGTTACCCCATAGGCGAGCAATTTTTAAGGCTGCTTCATTCGCTTCTGTTCCTGAGTTACAGAAAAAGGCACGGTCTGCAAAACTTTTTGCACAGAGCATTGCCGCTAGTTCTTCCTGTGGGCCTACATGAAAAAGATTGGAGGTATGGATAAGCTGACCAACTTGATCACGGATAGCCGTGCTCAAAGCGGGGTAATTATGCCCCAGCACGTTTACCGCAATACCGGCCAAGCAGTCTACATATTTACGGTCTTGATCGTCATAGAGATAACAGCCATAACCACGAACAAAACGAACAGGCATACGTGCGCCATAATTTTGAACAAGATGTGAATGGGGGGCTATGGGTGACAAGCTTTGGCTCATGACATGTTCCTTTTTTACAAAAACAAAAACGCCCATCACAGGTGTGAAGGGCGTTTTGTAGAATCTTTAGCGCTGATGCTTATATGTCGTCAGATAATTTACTCTGAGTCAGCAACGCTTTTCCACAGTGGCTTCACAACAAGACCGCTCTTGATAGCGCGGGTGCTTGCATAAACACGACACGGTTTGCCGTCTATTACAGCACGAACTTTGCGAAGGTTTGGTTTTACTTTACGCTTGGTGCGGCCTTTAACTTTGTTACCTACACCACCATCTTTACGTTTACCTTTTTCGGACTTAGTCCAACCAGCAACAGTACGACGACCAGTAAATGCACATACTCGAGGCATGATATTCTCTCTTATCGGTTGAGCGCCCCTAAGCTTCAAGAAAAGGCGGGGAGCAAGACAATCACCACCGTTCTCAGGTGGGGCGAGGAGGTTATAGAGCACCTCTTGCTCGTCAAGCCCGAAAACGAAGACATTCCTCTGTTTGAACAACTGTTTATTCCATAAACACGCTCAAACCCTTCTTGCTCGTGTTAGAGACACAATTTAAGCAATACCTTGACCTAAACTTGGCTTCCTATGTGCTGTTCTTATTCTGTATACACCTTTATCACTTTTATTGAGGACCGCCTTCATGCGCCTATTCCATGCCTTACCCGCCCTATTTTTATGCTCCAGTTTGCTCAATACGGCACAGAGCGCTGAAACACCAGCACCTGCATTGCCGCAAAAAGCGGAAGTGAAAGCGCTTATCGACCAAGCGCAGAACTATTTACTCAGCACACACGAGCCAGATGGGTCGTTTTGGCGTTATGACATGCACAAGGCTGGGCTGTCTGCCATTGTTCTTGAATCAGTTGTTGATGCCCCTTTTGGTGTCAACACCGATGATGAGCGCATCGTCAAGAGTGTTGCTTTTCTCAAAACTTTCCAGCAACCAGACGGCGGTATCTATAACCCTGAAGATGGTGTCAGCAACTACACCACGGCAGCCACCGTTACAGCACTGTCTGTACTTGGTGATACTGACACCAAGTTGATTACTCGTGCTCGTAACTACCTGCTTGGTCTACAAAACACTACTGATGACAGCCTGAGTCTTGGCGGCATTGGCTATGGCAGCAAAGGCGCGGGCCATGAGGATCTCAACAATACAACCTTTGCTATTGAAGCCCTCGTCAAAAGCGGCAATATTGACGATCCTGCTGTGAAGGAACGCTTGATCACTTTTCTGCAACGGTGTCAAAACCTCTCTTCTCATAACAATCTCCCCACTGCTGGCAATGATGGCGGTGCTTTTTATTCCCCCGATGTCAGCAAAGCTAGCAGCCAACCAAGCAGTGATGCTGACATTGCTGCGGATAACAAGCAGGCTGAGGCAGGTAAGCTTAATAGCTACGGCACCATGACATACAACCTAATTACCAGCTATATTTACCTCGATCTTCGTCCTGGAGACCCACGCTTAGATGCGGCTCTCGGTTGGGCTAAGCAAAACTACCGGTTTGACACGAATCCTGGTATGGGACCAGGGCAAGAGCGCCAAGGGCATTATTACTATCTGAACATGCTTGGTAAAACCTACGATTTACTTGGTATGACCACAATGGAATTACCAGATGGCAGTACCGTTGATTGGCGAGCCGACCTCTTTAACGCCATTAAAAAACGAGCGATTGCAGACCCAGCTTCAAACGGGACAGCATCTTACTGGATCAACGAAGCTGATCGCTGGCATGAAGGCACACCACAACTTATTACCGCCTATATGCTGAAAAACTTAAAACGGATTTATCGTAATTTAGATAAGTAAACAGCACCATCATGCCACTCAATAAATTGGGAGCACCAACAAAGGTGCTCCCGATTTCTGTGTAATAACCTCTTCTTTCAGCGCAAACAAAATGGATGACTCTGACAGAGTCCTCTATACCATCCCGTCCATGCGATATATCTTTTTAGCGGTACTGGTCTGCGTCACTTCTCTTTCTTGTCTGACTACCACAGCAGCACAGGAATCTCGTCGAGCACACTATAATGAGCGTATTTCAACGCGCACTATTTCTTTGAACCAAAGTGTGCAAATTGAGTTCACAACCACACGCCCAGAAGTTCCTGGCGTTGATCCGCAATCAATTATTCTGTCTGCACTTGAAGTAGAAAACGTTCGCTCTACTTGGCGGCTACTTGGCGAGATTGAGATTGAGCAACATGAAAAAATTAAATATCTCAAAGTGTCCTTTACTCTATTACCACGCATTCATGGTGAGCTCTCTCTTCCTGAGATACCAGTTACGTGGTTAAAAGATCGACTGAGCATTAAACAAATCGCCAGCTTTGGCAACGTCACCGTCAGTCCAGATATTACCATTGGCAATGCCAGCAATGATCTTCCTAAAGAAATAGATGCTGTTGGTGGTTATCGCTGGGAAACCCCATTTAGCGTTCTAAAAATGCGCCTTGGTGAAAACAATTTACGCACAGATCAGCAAACGGGTTCCGATTTTCTTCACGCCCGTGAAGGACTGGATTTAGAATTCCGTAAAGGGCAATTTCTTGCGGCGCATCTGCGGGCTGCGGGCATTACCCTAGAGCAAGCCCGCGCCCGTTTTATTGACCGCTGGGGTTCAGCTATTGTAGACAACTCTAGCGCTGATACCCCAAATCTACTCTGGGTTATTGGTTGGTTACGCATTGAAGCCGTAGAGCATACAGATGGCAATACCCCTTCTGTACATATCACGGTTACTCGTGAAGACGTACTCGCTGATATCGTTCAAACAAAACTGAAAGACCAAGTGTTTAATTTATTGGATGGGCCGGAAGAAAAAGAAACGACCAACAAATAATTCACAGAAGAGCATCGTGCTATAACGCAACACCCCGCCCCAAGGGCTATTCCTTCTGTCCTTTATTGTTCCCCTTCATACTAGCCATTAGCTGCTGCCAGTACCGTTAAGTTGGCTGACCGTATATTATTGTTCTCATTCGACTCAGGCACTTCATCATGAGTGTCCAATTCTAGACTGAGAGTACGGGTTCCTACATCAGCAGCAGTCGCGGTGTAAAAGAGGTCTCCATTAGAGTATATGGTTTCTCCTGCTGCTATTGGGACGGATACTGAAAACACATAGACAGCTCCAAGATCATTTGAGAATTTAGTGGTAAAAGACCGGGTAACATCCACGGTTCCTACATTTTTTATTCCAAAGTAAAAATAAACGGTATCTCCAACCTGTACAGAACTTACAGGGTTCGGGTTATTGAGACTATCAACAATAATAAGGTCAGCTTGGCCTTGTTCGGCACCTCCACCTCCTCCTCCACACCCAACTGAGAACATAGCCACACAGGCAACCACAATAGATTGAGCAACACGCTTAAGCATCCGAAACACTCCTTTTCTTATAAAGATGAACGCAAGTCATAGCTATATAGCTATGACTTGCAAGAGGAAATAGCTTTTAGCCCTAAGGCCACTAGAATGAGGTTTAATGCAAAACGAATTTGGAGCCGAATTAAAAGGTATCATGGACAAGCAGCGTTGTTCCATGGGACAGCTCGCCAGAAAATCTGGCGCAGCTCAACCATTTGTTTCTGAGGTTATTGCAGGAAAAAAAAGACCGAGCTACGATATGGCTCAACGTTGGCTTGATGTTCTTAATGTGCAGACAGACGACAGAACAAAACTGCTGCGCCTACTTGGAATAGCTTATCTACCAGAACAACTGCGAGAAGATTTCCTGCACCTGCTCAGTGAGTATCTCTAAATACAGCGTGCTACACTCGTAATCCAAACTTGCTGAGCAGTGGAGCAAGCCGAGCTCGTGATAGTCTTCTGTCTCCAGGCTTGCGGCTACCGGGGAAGTGTAAATCACTACCACACGAACAAAGCCAACCTTTTTTATCAGCAAGAATTTCCAAACCGTCTTTAAGTAAAGGATCTAACTTTGGGTGATTGGTTTCGAGACCATCACAGCCTTCTTGCATAAGCTGTTCTATGAATAACAAACCACCATATTGGCCGGGGTGTGCAAGAATCGAAACACCACCAGCCGCTCGGATTGCAGCCACTGCTTCACCAATACTTGGGTACGGCGGCAGATCGAGGGCGGCACATTGGTCTGCACCGATAAAGTGAGTCCAAACATCGGCAAAACGTTTGGCTATCCCGCGTTCTACCAATACTTTTGCTACATGGCTACGAGTCATTGATTCCCGTGTATACGCCTGAATATCTTCCAGAGTGAGGCCATGCCCAACTGAATCGATGAGCAACTGAATACGCTGCACACGGAGAGAGCGGATGCTTGCAAGGAAGTCTTGAAAAATGTGATCGGTACGATCCACCCCCAACCCAACCACATGAATTTCTGTGCCTTGGTATTCGGTAGTGACTTCGACCCCTGTTATCAGCTCTGGGTCTGGCTCCAGTTCATCATAGGCCGCCATCGTATCATGGTCGGTAACGGCCCACAAACGTAAGCGCTGGCCACGCACTTGTGCCTGCACCTCACTTGGCGTCATGCTTCCATCGCTCCAGTTGGTGTGCATATGAAAATCTACGCGCATCAGATCCCTTTATAACAGCAGTAGTGTGGCATTGCCGTTTCTTTTTCAGCCCCTAGCATCCCCGCTATGTACAAACTTGAACGCACACGCAGAACGATTACCGATGCTGTCCGAGAAGGGCTGCAACACGCCTTCGCCGAGGATGGTCATAGTGCCGAGCTCTTGAAGCTTGCAAGCACACACGCCTCGTACATTGACGCACAGGCAACTAAGGCAGAACGCATTGCCAAAACAAATGAACGCCTTGAATTCTTAGGTGACAGTCTCTTAGATGCCGCCATCGCTGAAATGCTCTATGACAACTTTGATGACGTAGATGAAGGCACGCTTTCTCGTTATAAATCTCGGCTAGTCAGCCGTGAAATGCTCGCACGCGCCATAGAACAATTTGATATTTTAGCATACTGCCGCATTGGTGAAAAAATGGATGACCCCATGCCCGATTCGGTAAAAGCCAATATCGCAGAAAGCTTGCTCGCCGCCGTTTATAAAGATGCTGGCTGGGAAGCTCTACAAAAAGCAGTTCGTGCTTTGCTTGGTCCTTTTGTAGAACAAGCGGAATCGCTCACCGCCACCTTTGACGCCAAAGGGAAATTACAGGAATACGCTCTACAAACATTTAAGGTTCTACCCAAATACAAAAGCCAGCGCACTGGTGGCACTGACCATTCTCCCGTTTTTTCTTGTACGGTCACACTCGGCGAACAAGAAGCTACAGCAGAAGGAAGCAGCCGCCGTCGAAGTGAATCGGCAGCGGCGGCAGCGTACCTTACATTAGTTGAGTAAGCACTTATGGAAATAAGCTAGCCTCCAAGTGTTGCTCCACCGCCGTCCATTTGGTCGAGCTCTTCTGAAGTAAATGGACCATAGGTTTTACCACCAATGGTCACATAGATTAGAATGTTTTCATCAATCTGCTCACTTTGACCCGGTTCTCGAGTCGCCGTTACCGTACCTTCTGCATGCACACCAATATTTACGGTTTTCCCATTCTCTGTAATCGCCAAATATATATCTTCAGATAGGTTTTGAGTAAGAGATGATGAACCACTTCCCCACTGTCCAGAGCCAATCATTACTAGTATCCCTGACATGGTAACACTGCCAGTCTCCACGCCATTCGTAGAACTCATTGCTAAGTCATTCATGGTCATATTGGTTGTGCTTGAACTTGATCCACTAATCAATCCTGTTGCCGACCCATTTTCAATCAATCGCATAGTTCCAGATAACATCGTATAGGTATACCCATCGTCATCTTGTCCGTCTTCAAATGAATTTAAAATAGTAACGGTGATATCAAGGCTGGTATCGTAAGTTTCTCCATTTTGTGATAACGAAACCGTTCCAACCAGAGAAATATCAGCATCACCATCTTCATCAATATCCTTTGTTTCATTAACCGGTATCGTTAACGAATCCGCAAGAAGAGTATCTGCCGCAATGTCTGCTGTGTGCTTTAAAGCAATGCCACGCGCCGTGTCTGCCGCAACCGCCGAAAAACGGTCTGCCGATGAACCCGCAGAAACACTATTTTTACTGCTTTCGGTTAAATCATTTGCAATTTCGGTCGCATCTTTCGCATCATCGATCTGTGCCAGCGTCTCTGCGTCTGCATCTGCCAAAGAAGATGACGATGCGGTATTTACACCACTATAGGACGTTCCTGCACTAGTCGTTAATGATCCACTGCTAGATCCACCACCGCCGCCTCCACAACCAATGAGGGCACAAGCAAGAACTGTTGGCACAAGGGTCTTCTTCATATTTTTCTCCAAACAAAAAGACAAAGACTACCTTATAATATATCAAAACAGCAATAAAAGCAAGTTCATGCTTTTATTGCTGTTGTCTAGAGCACCTCTTATACGAAGAAGTTCTGAGGCCATACTCTTTTTCTATGAAGCAGACTCTACTTTTAGTTCTTCGACCTGCCAGTCTCGGAGACCAATCATATACAGAATCGCATCTAAGCCAAGATTACTGATAGCATGCTCGGCACTTTCTTTCACCAAGGCCTTCGCGTGAAATGCAATGCCAAGACCCGCTGCGCTCAGCATAGCGAGATCGTTCGCACCATCACCAACGGCTATGGTTTGCTCTTTTCTGATACCGAGTTTTTCTGCTATAGCTGATAAATGTTCTGCCTTAGCTGCCGCATCAATGATAGGCCCCTTATGCTTGCCCGTTAACCGACCATCAACTATTTCAAGTTCATTGGCATGTACATAGTCTATGCCAAGTTTTTCTTTGAGGTACTCACCAAAGAAGGTGAAACCGCCAGATAAAATGGCGAGTTTATATCCAACATGTTTCAGCGCAGAACAGAGACGTTCTGCGCCTTCTGTCAGTGGGAGTTTTTCTGCAATATCTTGTAAAACCGATGCCTCTAACCCCTTTAACAAAGCAACACGCTGACGAAAGCTATCGGCAAAATCTATTTCACCACGCATTGCAGATTCAGTAATAGCAGAGACTTCTTCACCAACTCCAGCAGCAATGGCAAGTTCATCGATAACTTCTGTTTGGATCAGTGTTGAATCCATATCAAAGCAAACTAAACGACGACTTCGACGGTAAACATCATCTGCTTGAATGGCGATATCTACATTGAGGCGAGCCGCTAATTCAAGAAAAGCTTCACGCATTCGCGCACCATCATATGGTGTACCACGCACGGAGAACTCCACACAAGAACGAGCATTTTCATCCGGCTTTGCTAAATCAACACGGCCAGACAAACGTTGAATGGCAAAAATATTTAAACCCTGCTCAGCAATAACCGCGGTCACAACACTAATCTGTTTGGCGCTTAAGCCACGCCCCAGCAAAATAACAGTATGCCGTTGCGCACCTTGTTCATGAACCCAGTCGGCGTAGCCATCACTATCAACCTTGGTAAACTTTGCTCGCATATCCAAATCATACGCTGTATAGAGCACCTCTTTGACCATTGGCGATGATTCAACACCTTCTGGAATGCCAACCAATAAACCAAGTGCCAGCTGGTCGTGAATAACCGATTGTGAGAAATCTAAAATCTGTACACCGCAATGAGCCAACACTTCGGTAATAGCAGTGGTAATTCCGGGACGGTCTTCACCGCTAATACTAACAAGGAGGACTTCTTTCATTATGAGTATAATCCTTGCGCATGGAGAGCGACCAGTTGCTGTTGAACACTTTCTCTGTCTGGATAATAGGTCACACCAAACCAACGTTCTGGGCTCACGACCGAGCTAAATTGCACACCGCGCGCCATTAACGTTGTGATCCATGTTGGAATACCGTACTCTTGTTGAGATGGATTTTCACACTGTGCAAACCATGCTGCGAAGTCATCACCAAGGCTAGCTAGAATCTCTGGAGTTAGTAACCACAGATTCATAGAAACGGGACAGGTGTCTTCTAAAGAGCGTTTCCCGCTTTCTTCGCCTGCACCAGTAATAGCGCCAATATCCGTACGTTGTATCTCATGGTGTTCTTCAATATGGTTTAATACATTTTTTTCCGTAACACTACACACACCACGGGAAACGGTGCCATGCTCTGATAATGTATTGGCCAAGGCAAATGGAATAAGCCCACCTATATTATTGGTACCGTTTAAACGGTCTAATTCTTGAGCTGCGAGAGCAAAGGATTGAGCCCCATAAAAATCATCGGCATTAATAACGAGAAATGGTGCATTCATAGCAGAACGAGCAGCAAAAATAGCATGGGCTGTTCCCCATGGTTTTTCACGGCCTTCTGGAAGCGCACAACCGTCTGGTAAATCGTCTAATTCTTGATAAGCAAACTGGACCGATATCTGCCCTTCATAACGAGCACGTACATCTTGCTCAAAGGCCTCTAAGTTGCGACGGATCACAAAAACGATTTCAGTAAAACCCGCACGAATCGCATCGGTTACAGAGTAGTCGATAATACGTTCACCATTAGGGCCAAGACCATCACTTTGTTTATCACCACCGTACCGTGAACCCAAGCCTGCTGCGAGCACCAATAATTGACGAGACATATATTCTCTCCTTTGTGCAGGCATCCTGTAGCCTACTACGGGTCTTCAATGGCCAATATTAACTTACGGACCAGCCTATCCAGAATGGATAGCAGAAAGCTTGCTCTCCTTCAGCTGACCTCTATTCTCAGCAGCACTTATATTCTTTAGGAGATTCACATGGAACGACGTCAATTTTTGACCTTGGGTGCAGCCGGTGCCGCTGCTGCCGCTCTTTTACCACAACAGGGCTGGAGCACAGAAGCAGCAGCAAACCCCTTAGATACCCCTCTAGCTGGTAGCGTTTATTATACAGCAGACAAACCCGGTCGTTGGGGTAAAAAAATAGGTGGCCATCTACCAACAATCAGCAAAAACGGCACCACCGTTACCATTACCACCGATCACAGTATGGACAACTATCACCATTATATTGTGAAACACATGCTGCTCGATGCTAATTTTACCGTTCTTGCCGAAAAAATGTTTAAACCAGGTGATGAAGCAGAAGCACTTTCAATCCATACCGTTGCCGCAGATTACAGCGGCGCTTTGTATGCGGTGAGTGTTTGTAATAAACATGATACATGGATCGCTGCGCTTTAGTAAATCTAATGAAGACTACATGTTTCAGCTATGAAAACATCTCTGGCTGAAACATGTGTTTTTTGCAGAAAACCATACTGGTTCACTGGTAAACCAGTGCAATCAGCCTCGCTTTGACTTCCACCAATCAAGGCGCTTAGCTATATCTTTTTCAAAACCAAAATGTCCAGGTGTGTAAAATTCTCTACCAAGTAATTCTTCCGGTAGACATTGTTGGCCAGCATAATGGTCTGGGGTATCATGATCGTATTGATACCCTTTTTTGTAGCCCAGTTCTTTCATGAGTGTTGTTGGCGCATTACGCAAAAACATTGGCACTTCAGCACCGGGGTTTTGCCGCACAGCTTCTGCGGCAGCAAAGTAAGCTTTGGTGCTATTTGATTTTGGTGCTGTAGCGTTGTAAATAGTAGCCTGCGTTAAAGGATAAATAGCTTCTGGCATACCAATCCGTTCTATTGCAGCCTGCGCGCTTTGCGCAGTTAATAAAGCTTGCGGATCTGCAAGACCAACATCTTCACAGGCAAAAATAACTAAGCGACGTGCAACAAAACGTGGATCTTCACCGCTTTCTAATTGTCGTGCTAGATAATACAGAGAAGCCTGCACATCTGATGCTCGCATGCTTTTAATAAAAGCAGATGCCACATCATAATGGCTTTCACCAGCACGGTCATGACCAGGCGTACTATCTGAAACCACTGCTGCGACATGTTCATTGGTGATAACATCTGGTGCCGCAACAGCCCAACATTCATCCACCATTAATAACAAACGTCGTGCATCACCACCGCACATACGCACCAATGATTCACGAGCATCCGCCTCTATCTGGACACCGGGAAGACCTTCTGGATGTTCTGCAACTTCATCAATTAAATCAGCTAAAGCCTGTTCGTCTAAGCCACGCAACTGACATACACGACAGCGAGACATTAAAGCCCGATTACAACTGAACGAGGGGTTTTCCGTGGTTGCTCCCACCAACACCACCGTGCCTTTTTCAACATGTGGTAACAAAGCATCTTGCTGCGCTTTATTAAAGCGGTGAATTTCATCGACAAATAATAAGGTTTGCCCATCTGCCTCTGCTGCTGCCGCCAGTAATTTACGTAATTCAGGAACACCACCAAGCACCGCACTAAACGGGGTAAAGAACATACCACAGGCATCTGCCAACAAACGAGCAATTGTTGTTTTACCGCATCCTGGCGGGCCCCATAATACCATGCTTGGTAAATGCGCTTTCTCCACCAATTTACTCAACACCCCCAAAGAGCCTAAAAGATGGTCTTGCCCACGCACTTCTTGTAAGGTACGTGGACGTACGCGCTCTGGTAAGGGAATGCTTGGAGTTGGCATACAGAGATCTTCCGTTCCAGACCTCATAATGCAACCATTGCAGTTTCACAAGGCCCATCCCGTTTTTCAAAAACACATAAACCGCTGCCTCGACTAGCCCGGAAAGCGGGCGTCCTCGTCCGCTTCGGATACAGAAAGGATATTCAACAACACGGGTTTTTTAAAAAAAAGACCACACCGTTTATATCCATTGAACTATACATAAAGGGTTAACGCCAGCGGACGAGGACGTCCGCTTTCCGTGTTCATACTCAGCAAATCTAACCGAGAAAAAGAATGTAACTTGCGTTCATACCAACTGCTGCTGAGATTGTAGGTATGTATGATTTCTTTCGCGGTCGGGTATTGGCAATTGATGCCAACGGACAAGTCAGCCTTGATGTCAACGGCATTGGCTATTTATTACGTATTAGTGAGCAAACACGACAATCGGTTGCGCTTGATGGTTCTGAAATAACCATCTATGCACGACTCATTGTAAAAGAAGATGATCTCCGTCTCTTTGGTTTTGCTGACACCGCCGAGCGAGCTGCTTTTGATTTAGTAACCACTGTACAAGGTGTTGGCCCTGCGGCTGCTATGGAAATGCTCTCGCTCTATAGCACCGATCAACTCCGGCAAATACTCGCCAATCGCGATTCCAGCGCCATCATGAAAACAAAAGGCATTGGCAAAAAAACAGCCGAGCGTCTTATTATTGATTTACATGACAAAGTAGAACGCATCCCTGTCACCATTGCCGAACTGGAAGAAGGTAAACCGGCAACTGCTGCTGCCTCCACCCCATCCAAAGACGAAGCCTACCGCGCCCTTGTTGCCCTTGGCTTTAGCCCACGCGATTCTGAAATTGCTTTAGAAAATGTAGATCCAAGCAGTAGCACCGAAGAAATGGTACGAGCTGCTTTGACAAGTATGCGGTAAAAAAAACAACCGATGGTATTCCATCGGTTGTCTCAATTTCAATAATCCTATAGAGCGGGTGCTAAGCGCGACTAGCAAACTCAACCATCAAATCTGCAAGTGCTTGGCAACCTGCTACTGGCATAGCATTATAAACAGATGCACGAATGCCACCAACACTGCGGTATCCTTTAAGCGCAACCATGCCTTTTTCTTTGGCGGCTTTAATGAATTCGGCAGTCAACTCTTCTGTTGGCAACGTAAAGGTGATATTCATATTACTACGGTCCGCTGCGTTAGCGACGGTTCCGGTGTAGAAACCGTTTGAATTATCGATTGCGTCATAGATGAGTTTTGCTTTAGCAATGTTTTGTTGTTCCATTGCTGCTATGCCGCCATTTTTGTCGAGCCAACGAAAGTTTTGCAAAAGCATATAAATGCCAAAGGTTGGCGCAGTGTTTAAACAAGAATTTGCGCCTGCGTGTTTGCTATAATCAAAGATCGGAGGAAGCTGGGTTGCCTTTTCTCTTTCTAGCAAATCTTTGCGAATAATCACTAAAACTACACCGGATGGACCAAGGTTCTTTTGAGCTCCTGCGTAGATCACACCAAACTGAGAAACGTCTAATTCACGGCTCATAATATCTGAACTCATGTCAGCTATTAAACAATTGTGTTTGGGGAAATCTTTTAACTGTGTACCGAAAATGGTATTATTTGAACAAACATGCAAATAATCTGCGTCACTGTCGAGTTCCCAAGAAGATTCCTCTGGGATATAATTATAATTTTGATCACTTGAATTGGCAACAACCTTGACCTTATCAGAAATCAAGGCAGCAGAGTCATAAGCTTTTTTTGCCCACTGACCAGTAATGAGGTAATCTGCACTACCGGATAAAAGGTTCATCGGAATCAATGAAAACTGTTGAGTTGCACCGCCCTGTAAAAAAAGAACCTCATAATTATCTGGTATGGAGAGCAAACTACGGCAACGTGCTTCTGCTTCTTCTAAAACAGCAATAAACTCTGGACCACGATGGGACATTTCGGCAATACCAACACCGCTGTTGTCATAATCAACAAGACCGGATGCTGAGGCTTCTAATACCTCTGCTGGTAGCGTTGCTGGGCCGGCTGAAAAGTTATATGCGCGCTCACTCATATTTTCTCCTTTTGAAGTGAGCGCAAACGGTAAAGCAGAGTAGAAACAGGCAAGGAGAATCACCTATTTAACAGGCTGTTATGCAGTGATGTTCTTTTACGTATCCATCTTCTTGATGAGTGCCTGCCGTGCTCGATACAAACGTTTTTCTACATTGGCAACACTGATGCCAAGCGAATCGGCAAGATCTTCATAACTAAGACCGGATTCATATTTCAAAGAAAGGATTTCACGGTACGATGTTTTGAGCTTTTCTAATGCTCGTCGCATCTGAAGGACGCGTTCATCTGGCGGTTCTTCCTTCTCCCCCTCTGTTCGAGCCGCTGTGGCTTCTGTGTCTAACTGAACAAATTTGTGTTTATTGCGACGTATCCAACCCAGCGCTTCATTACGAACAATACGTAATAACCAAGCTGGATAGGCTGCTGGCTCGCTGAGGCTGCCCAGTTTCTCATACGCTCGCACAAAGGCATTCTGCACCACGTCCTCTACCGCAGCATCTTGTCCCAACACACTATGGGCTACGGCTACTGCTCGCTGATAATGGCGCACAACAAGAGCCTCATACGCAGCTCGTTCGCCTGCGTAGACCCGCTGCACCAATTCTGCATCAACCTCAGCCATGCCACTTCATATCCTCGGACATGCGCCCTACAACTCTAAGATTGCACATCTGCTTCTAAACCGGACACTAAACAGAGGTTTTTATGAAAGAAATCTTCCCCAGTCGCCAACTTGTGTGTACACGCCTTGGAGCCCTTATGCCGTTTATTCTGCTGATTTTCCTTTCTTCCTGCCTCCTTTTTCCTGCACTAGCAGAAGAGACACCCGAATGGAAACAAGATTACATCCCTGATGAACCACTCAGTGGTGAACAGCACCTACGTTTTGCCAATGGAGCAGAACCCAAAACACTCGATCCGCATATTATGACTGGGGTTACCGAATCCACTATTGCGCGCGCCCTCTTTGAAGGACTCACCCATTTAGACCCCATGACCCTTGAGCCACGTCCAGGAGCTGCCCAAACTTGGGAGATATCTGATAACGGACTCCAATATACTTTTCATCTGCGAAAGAACGTAAAATGGTCCAATGGCGTTGCCCTAACCGCTCATGATTTTGTCCAATCATGGAAGCGTATTCTTAACCCGCTCACGGCATCCGAATACGCCTATATGTTATTCTATATTGCTGGAGCAGAAAACTACCTCACCGGTAAGACAACTGACTTTACCACTGTCGGCGTACACGCCGAGAATGATCACACTTTATATGTACGCCTGCATCAACCCTGTCCTTGGTTTCTAGAACTAACAGCCCTTAGCAGCTTCTATCCTGTATATATTCCTGCCATAGAACAACATGAAGACCGCTGGACACATCCAGAAAATATAGTCAGCAATGGCCCCTTTCAACTAGAAGAATGGGCACCAAATGAACGCATTATTTTAACACCCTCTGTCCATTATTGGGATCATGCTTTTGTTAAACTCAAACGCATTACCATCTTTCCATACGACAACGCAGATGCCGCCTATGACCAATTTACGCTTGGTGAATTGGATTGGATTACCACCATTCCCCAAAGTCGTATAGATGAGATACGCAAACACCCAGATTATTTTGCACGGCCATATATGGGTACTTATTATTACCGTTTTAACTGTAGTAAGCCACCAATGAACAACCCTTTGGTTCGTAAAGCTCTCAGCATGTCCATTGATAGAAGCATTATTACCACCTACGTAACCAAAGCAGGACAAATACCTGCCACATGGTTTTGCCCTGCGGTTGGCGGCTATAAACATGTGGATGGCCTCAGTTATAATCCAGAACAGGCAAAAGTCTTACTAGCCGAAGCTGGTTACGCTGATCCAAGCAGCTTAACTGGCCTAGAGATTCTCTACAATACATCAGACAACCATAAACAAGTTGCAGAAAACATTATTCAACAATGGAAAGATACACTGGGCATTACCGTAAGCCTCATCAACCTCGATTGGAAAGTCTACCTTGGACGTATGAGCTCACTCGACTATAGCATAGCCCGCTCTGGCTGGATAGGCGACTACAACGACCCAAATACTTTTTTTGATACCATGGTGAGCGGTGGTGGTAATAATCGCACAGGATGGAGCAATGCCACTTATGATAAGCTACTCGCCCAAAGCCAAGCGGAACAAGATCACAGCAAACGTCTAGACATATTCAGGCAGATGGAACAGATTCTTGTCTGTGAAGAAGTACCCGTTTTACCAATTTATATTTATGTCTATCAAGGTATGTTAAGTGAACGAGTCATTGGCTTTGAACATAACATTCGTGACATCCATCCATTCCAATATATGTGGATAGAGGAATAACTATCTCATCAAGGCCCACCTTGTAGCTATATGGAAAGGGCCAGAATGTCAGTTTCTCTCTCGCAGGCAGTACTCTCTCTGCTAAGGTTTTTGTGTCGAACAGCAGGACACGCCTTTTACTTGATTCCATGGCATCCGTGCAACAACAATTGCTAATGGACAGAAATTAGTGAGGCCTGCCATCATTAAACCAGCGCCGAAGAAACCTGATAACCAGATAAACTGTGGATGGACAAAGTGAGCAAGAACCGCACCAAGGACTACAGCAAAACCAATAATAATGCGCATTTGCCTATCTAGTGGGAGCCCAGCCTTTTTTCCACGTTTGACAGGTAAAGCTGCATCTTCCCAAGCCAACATACCACCATTAACGTTCAGAACATTTGTAAATCCAGCTTTTGCTAAGCTATTTTGCGCCATATTTGAACGATTACCACTTCGGCAAAGAACAATAATTTCAATTTCTTTATCATAAGCAAGTTCAGTAGGCTTCAAAAACTCTAACGGACGGCTTTCAACACCGCGATGTTCAATGTGAACCTCACGAAATTCCACTGCGGTACGCACATCTAAAACAACAACCGCATCATTAGCCTCTAGGCGACCTTGTAATTCTTGTACTGTAATATCCATGTGAATCTCCCTGATTACATCCAAAATCTCTGTATAAAAAATCCCCAGCACACACAAGGCATACCGGGGATCATTCTTTTAAGCTCTACCAATTATACCAATTGGAAAACTGCTTTAGCACCACCGTCACCTAAACGGAAACCAGCTTTAAGGATACGTGTGTACCCACCTGGGCGTTCAGTATAACGTGGAGCAACCTCCTCGATAAGGACTTTAACAATATCGGTGCGATGTAATTTTTTCAACAATTGGCGACGGTAATGCAAAGCCTGAGCGCCTTCTGCTGCATTCACTTTTTTACCAAGGGTAATGCAACGCTCTGCAAGTTTACGAGCTTCTTTTGCTTTAGGAACAGTCGTAACAATGCTACCATGTTCGAATAAAGCACGAACAACGTTACGAAGCATAGCTTCGCGGTGTTCGCTCGTACGGTTTAATTTGCGCTTATTAATGCGATGTCTCACGATAGTTCTCCTAAAGTAGCGTCCGACACAGGCGCCCAGCCGTTTTACGGTACTGGGCGTTTGTGAGATTGGTCAGACAGGTTTATATGTTATTTAGAGACCGAGTGGTGCGCCGAACGCACCTGCGGTACCTGGTGTTACTTTGCTTGCATCAGCAGCGCCCATGTTCATGCCAAGGCTCAGACCGAAGTCTATGATGCGTTTTTTGATTTCTTTTTGGCTGACTTTACCGAGGTTTGACAAACCAGTCAACTCAGCATCGTCCATTTGCACCAAATCAGCAACTGTTTTGATATTTGAAGCACGCAGAGCATTTTCACTACGCACACTCAAACCAAGAGAGCTGATTGGTTTATTAACAAGGTTAGAACGCTCAACATCACCTTCGATAGAAACACCTGCACCTGTAGCTGCTTCAACATCACGACCAATTTCGAAGTATTTAACGAATGGGTTCAGATGCTTACGCAGAATGTTGGTTGCTTCAACCAGAGCCAACTCTGGATTCACAGAACCATCAGTCCAGATTTCCAGATCAAGACTCTCATAGTCAGTCCGTTTGCCCAAGCGAGCTGGGTTTACATCAAATGCACAACGAACAACTGGAGAATAGATACTATCAATAGCAATGGTACCAATTGGCTTACCATCAATATTTTGTTGAATAGCAGGAACGAAGCCACGGCCTGAACCAATGTCCATTTCCATAACAAAACGAGTATCTGCTGTGACTGTTGCCAGCACTAAGTCAGAATTAATAATTTCAATATCTTGATGAGGGATAATATCGCTAGCAGTTACCGCGCCTTCACCACTCTTCTCAATACGAATAGTAACATCTTCATCACTGTGCAAACGCAAACGAAGACGTTTAATGTTCAAGATTATCTGGGTAACATCTTCAAGGATACCGTCAAGGCTGGTAAACTCATTGTTAGCACCTTCAATGCGGATGCTACGAACAGCTGCGCCCTGTATGCTAGATAGCAATACACGACGAAGACTATTACCGATAGTTGTTGCAAAACCTCTTTCAAAAGGCTCAGCATGGAATGTGGCATAAGTTGGAGAACTTGTGTCCTCACCTTTATCCACACGAGTAGGCATTTCAAAACCGCGCCAACGAATACGCATATGTGCTCCGGTACTGTATATTAAGTGTATGAAAAATAAAAAGGAAACGCTGCTTGGTTTTACTCAGTTACGAGCAAATAAAGCAGATTTAAACGCGACGTTTCTTAGGAGCGCGACAGCCATTGTGTGGCAATGGGGTTACGTCAACAATAGTTTTAACCGTAATGCCTGAACCGATCAAAGCGCGAACAGCACTTTCACGACCTGCACCTGGTCCACGTACACGAATTTCAGCTTCGCGCATGCCCATTTTTGTGACTTTTTCGCTTACACGTTCCATTGCAATCTGTGCTGCGTATGGAGTGCTTTTGCGACTGCCTTTGTAGCCAACAGTTCCAGCAGTTTCCCATGCGAAAACAGCACCGCTGTCATCTGTGACGGTAATAAGCGTATTGTTAAAGTTGGCGTTCACATGAACGATACCACTCTTTAACGACTTCTTCGCTTTTTTCTTCTTATAAGTAGCCATTATGCTTCCTTGTATGATGCAATTCTGCTGAACAGGACCAATAAAACAGTATTAGCCCTGAGTACCAGATTATTTGCGTAAAATTTTCTTATTCGCAACGGTTTTCTTACGACCTTTGCGTGTACGAGCGTTTGTCTTGCTACGTTGCCCACGAACAGGAAGACCTGCTGCATGGCGACGGCCACGGTAACAACCAATTTCGCGGAAGCGAGCAATGTTGCCTTGCACTTCACGACGAAGGTTACCTTCAACAACAAAATTTTTGTCGATGAAGTTTGTGAGCTGAGCAAGTTCGTCATCTGAAAGTTCAAATGCGCGTTTATCTTGATCGATTCCACATTTTTCGCAAATCAAACGAGCGCGGACGAGGCCAACACCGTAGATACCTGCGAGCGAAAATGGAACTTTTTTATTGTTTGGTATGTCTACACCGAGAATACGTGGCATAATATTTCCTTAGCTTCTAGCCTTGACGTTGTTTATGTTTAGGATTCACACAAATAACGCGTAAACGACCTTTGCGTTTGATGATTTTACAGTGTTCGCAACGACGGCGAACGGATGCTTGAACTTTCATGATACTTCCTCTTCTTAGCTTGACGCTTAAAATATCTCTTAAATACTATTTTTGTTATAGCTGTGTTTATGCTTCACGATAAACAATACGTCCCTTAGTGAGATCGTAAGGTGTCATTTCAATAGTCACTTTATCACCAGGAAGGATGCGAATATAGTGCTGACGCATTTTCCCAGAAATATGTGCAAGCACATCGTGTCCATTTTCAAGCGTCACAAGAAAGCGCGCATTTGGCAGCTTTTCTTTTACAACAGCTTCGAGACGTATTGGTTCTTCTTTAGCCATACTAGAAACGTTTTCCTTTTCCATGTCCCTTACTCTTTGGAACTGAAGGCGATGCGCCTGTTCCTGCTTCACCATCATTCATCATGCTCTGATATTGGTTTGCCATAAGGAAGGAACTTACTTTTTGAATAACATCGAGGGTAACACCAACTACAATCAAAAGACCGATACCACCAAGGATGGCCTGACTTGCACCTTGGCCTAAATCCAAGACATTCGTACCGATCATCTCTGGAACAATAGCAATAAGCGCGAGCGTTACAGCACCAACAAAAGTGATGCGCAACAGACGATACTGTAAATATTCAACGGTCTTTTTACCTGGACGAACACCGCGAACGAAAAAGCCCGCCTGTTTGAAATGGTTAGCCATCTCATTAAGGTCCATCGTAATAGAAATATAGAAATAGGTGAAAAATATAATCAAACCAGCGAACAATAAGTGATAACCACCCTGCCCATAGTCAAAGATACCAATTTGCATCCAGCCAAAAACAAGCCCAATAACAACCATAACTGGTGAAGCAAAGATAACAGGAATCACATTAGCATGATTTAACATAAGCGGAACACTTGTTTGCTGACCACCATAAACTTTATTCCCTTGAACACGACGTTGCTGTTCTAGATTAATACGACGGCGGGCTGTAGTCAGTAAAACCATACCTGCGATGACTAAACAGAATACAAAAATCAAACCAACAAATTTCACCAAAGTACCTTCTTGGCCTGAAACAACATCACCAATAGAGCCAGGTATAGATGATAAAATACCAATCATAATGATAATAGACACACCATTACCAATACCACGTTTCGTCACCTGCTCAGCAATCCATAATAGACACATAGAGCCAGTAGTGACAACTAACATACTTTGAACAACAAAAAGCATCGGGTTATCTACGTAGTAGCTACCAACTAAAGGCGTTCCAGCACCATTATTTTGTCCAACAAGACTCCAAGCTGCCAAGGCTGACTGAACAGCACAGATAGCAACAGTCGCATAGCGGGTATATTGACTGATCTTGCGACGACCAACTTCCCCTTCTTTCTGTAACTGTTTTAATGCTGGAAATGAGAACGTAAGAATCTGGAAAATAATACTCGCGCTAATATACGGCATAATGCCCAAGCTAAAGATAGATGCCGATGTAATAGCACCACCATTAAACATATTTGCGTAACGTAAAACGGCACCAAGTCCATTATCGGACTGGGTGACTAATTCTTTCAGTGCTTGAACGTTGATACCAGGAATCGGTACAACAATGCCTAAACGGTACACAACCACACCCAATACGAGTGTGATTAAGAACCGTTTCGCCAGTTCATTCACTGGATTCTTTGCTATGGTGTCGGTATCAGCCATGCTTATTTAGCGCTTTCTGCCTTTTTTGCATCCAACTCAGTAATGCTACCACCAGCAGCTTCAACTGCAGTGCGCACTGATTTGGTGACGCGGTGAACGGTAATTGAAACACCAGCGTTTTCGACAGCTGAATCATTACCAGAAACAATTTTGATAAGGGCTTTGTCGTCAGCCAAGCGAGCAGCAACCAAAGCTTCAACAGTAATATCACCATCAACACGCTTCAGAGCCTCTGCCAACTGAACAGCCACATAACGGCGGGTAAAGTTTGCATTTGAGAAACCACGCTTAGGCAAGCGCATCCATAATGGAAACTGACCACCTTCATAGAGTGGATGTTGATCTTTACCACCACTACGAGAACCAGCACCCTTGTGACCACGGCCACATGTCTTACCTAAACCAGAGCCAGCACCACGACCTACGCGTTTCAAGAACTTACGGCCGCTATTTGCTGATAAAATACTTTCCAAACTCATTATGTTATTCCTGTCTATATAATTCTTTTTGATCGAGCTCTATAAGAGATACGGCTTACAGTTTAATGCCTCGTAATTCTTCGTACTGCTCTTTTGTTTTTAATTGACGCAAAGCATCAAAGGTTGCTTCAACAAGGTTTACTGGGTTCGTGCTACCGTACGCCTTGGTTAAAATATTATGGACACCGATCTTTTCAAGAACAGCGCGAACACTCTTACCTGCGATAACACCGGTACCATCTGAAGCTGGAATAAGACGAACAACAGAAGAACGGAAACGGCCAGTTACTTCGTGAGGGATAGTACCTTTCACGACTGGGTATGATTCAATGTTCTTTTCAGCATCGCGGACAGCTTTATCAATGCTATTCGGTACCTGACGAGCCTTAGCCATTCCACAGCCAGCTTTACCTTTACTGTCACCAAGAACAACGAAAGCAGAGAAGCTTGAACGCTTACCACCTTTTACAACTTTGTCACAACGGTTGATACGCACAACTTCTTCATCATAGAGCTTGCTACGAGACTGTTGCTGACGTGGGCCACGACCCTTACCGCCACCGCGTTGATCTCTACCATTTGCATCTTTGTTGCCAGCGTTGCCAGCATTGTTAGCTTCTTTAGCCATGAATCTCTCTCAATATAATTCTGTCAACACAGTGATGACATTAAGTTATTACCAAAACAGCAGTTATAATACGAAACCATAAGCTGCTCTTCTCACCGCTGAGCTGATGCATCAGCACGAATGCCTAGCAACCTTCCCAGCGGGCCGCGAAGTATGGGGGTATGATTAGAATTGCAAGCCTTTCGCACGGGCCGCTTCTGCAACCAACTGTACGCGACCAGCATAACGACGACCACCACGGTCGAAAATGACAGCATTGATGTTAGCTGCTAATGCACGTTCAGCGATTGCTTCACCAACAGCCTTAGCTGTATCTTGTGGGTTCAATGAACCACACGCAGCACGTAAGTCTTTGCTAACACTAGATGCAGATAACAAAGTCACACCTTGCTCATCGTCAATCAATTGTGTGTAAATGTGTTTTTCACTACGGAATACAGCCAAGCGAGGTCGGGCAGCGGTGCCTGAAATCTTTCCGCGAACGCGGCTACGGCGACGAAGCATTGACTGATGTTTACTTTTTTGTTTATCCATTTTAAGCTCTCTTTTGCAATTTCTCTTGCTATTAGTGACCAGTTAGATGGTTTCTTGTTGCGTCCTTCACAGAGCGCACAATACAACCTATTATTTACCAGATTTACCTGCTTTACGACGAACTTGTTCGCCAACATAGCGGATACCTTTGCCTTTGTACGGCTCTGGTTTACGAATAGCACGAATGTTTGCAGCAACTTGGCCAACTAATTGACGGTCAATACCACTTACATCAATATGTGTTTGGTCTGGGCAATTAAAGGTAATGCCCTCTGGAGCATCAACCTCAACTGTGTGGCAAAAACCAATGTTGAATACAAGCTTGCTACCTTGTTGTTGCACACGGTAACCAACACCTTGAATTTCTAGCTGCTTCATAAAGCCAGCAGAAACACCTTGAACCATATTTTGGATCAAAGCACGAGTTGTTCCATGCATCGCGCGAGATAATTTATCTTCGGCAGTGCGATCTACAACAATGGCATTATCTTGAACGGCAACACTGATACCGTCCTTTACTGTAACTTCGAGACTACCTTTACTGCCTTTGCAGCTGAGGGTTTGTCCTGAAACCTTTGCTTCCACACCATTAGGAATGATAACAGGTTGTTTTCCGATTCGACTCATAATAAGTCCTTCCTTAATAATTAGCTTATCGCTCTGAATGAGCTAGCAGCATAATGTCTGCGCGTTCGTTACTAACGAATCTCGCAGATAACTTCACCGCCAATTTTTTGTGCGCGGCAAACACGGTCAGAGAACACACCTTTAGAGGTTGATACAACAGCAATGCCATATCCACCAATAACAGGTTTCAGCTCATCTGATGATTTATACACACGGCAACCCGGTGTAGAAATACGTTTAATATTGTTCACAACATCTTGACCTTCTGGGCCATATTTCAAGGTAACCTGAATGCTGCGAGCAGGTTTTGTATCCATAACATCGGTACGCTTGATATAGCCTTCGTCGACCAATACTTGGCAAACAGCTTCTTTAATACCTGAATGTGGGAAACGAACCGTTTCTTTACCAGCCATAAGGCCGTTACGGATGATAGTTAATGCGTCAGCGATTGGATCAGAACAACTCATGTGTGTCTCTTTCTATAGAATAAATCTTATGCAAGTAGCTTATACTCTTTTCAGAGTTTACTTTTACCAGCTTGATTTCGTTAAGCCGGGCAGGAAGCCTGCATGAGCGAGATCGCGAACCAT
Source organism: Planctomycetota bacterium (assembly GCA_016745075.1). GTDB lineage: Bacteria > Planctomycetota > UBA11346 > UBA11346 > UBA11346 > JADGDD01. The sequence continues at coordinate 96,939 of JADGDD010000009.1, forward strand.
GTTACGGCTGATGCCGAGACGGTTGCTATAGCCACGAGGGCGGCCAGTGATTTTACAACGATTACGAATACGAACATGAGCAGCGTTACGTGGCATCAGGCTCAGTGCAGCACGGGCTTCCATGCGCTCTTCTAAACTGAGGTTCATGTTTTTGCTCGCAGCACGCAATGCAGCGCGTTTATCCCAGTCACGGTTAACCGCTTTGATGCGTTGTTCGTTACGTACGACTTTACTTGTTTTAGCCATGGTGTATTTCCTTTAAATAGTGCCTTTATGAGTGAACGATAGAATCTAACGTTCGCGGAAAGGCATGCCCAAACCCTTAAGCAAGGACAAGGATATTTCTTTTGATGAATTTTCGATACAGATAGTCACATCTAGACCTTGATTATGCTCAAGACGATCAAGAACAACTTCAGGGAAGATGGCTTGTTCTGTAATGCCAAGGCCATAGTTACCTTGTTTATCGAATGATTTTGGGCTGATGCCACGGAAGTCACGAATACGTGGGATAGCGATGTTAATGAGCTTATCCAAGAATGCCCACATACGATCACCACGAAGGGTAACTTTAGCACCAATCTTCATGCCTTCACGAGAGCGGAACTGAGCAACACTCTTCTTCGCTTTGGTCACCATTGCTTTTTGACCAGCAATTAAAGAAAGGTGGTCTGCAACGATGTTAATAATTTGACCATCTGCTGCCGCACGACCAACACCCATATTCAGACACACTTTTGTGATCTTTGGAGCAGCCATAGGGTTTTTGATGCCATTCGTTTTTGCCAGTTCGGCAACAACATCAGCGTAGACTTCTTTTGACGTTTTTTGTAATACTTCTGTCATGATTATTTTCCTTCCGTTAAGTCTGCCAACCGAGTGTCGACAAATCTAAACGATTGCTCGTATGAGAGCTCTTATTCAAATTTATGTCCGCTTGTTTTAGAAACACGAACAGCACCAGCGTCTGTGCGTTCAGTTTTTGTGCGACATGCTTTACCAGTGGTTGGGTCAAGCAGAGCAAGGTTTGAGACGTGAATTGGACGCAACTTTTGTACACGACCGCCTTCAACACCAGCTTGTGGGTTTGGGCGGATGTGGTGCGTATTGTACACAGCCGCATCACCATCAACCAAAGCGCGTTGTTCTTTAGGCCATACGCGAACAACAGTGCCGCTCTTACCTTTTGCCTTACCGGTCAAAACAACAACAGTGTCGCCTTGTTTAATATGAGTCTTACCGGTGTATGGAGTTTTCTTTTTCATGGTTATCTCTTTTATCTTCTTGAGTTATCTCAGAGCTCTTTGTCTGGTGTAGTTTATATTTTATACTACTTCAGGGGCCAAGGAGATGATTTTCATGTAGTTGCGAGCGCGAAGTTCACGGGCAACTGGGCCAAAGATACGAGTACCTTTTGGGTTTCCATCTTTGTCGATCATAACAACAGCATTTGTATCAAATTTTACATAGCTGCCGTCTGCACGACGGATAGGTGAGGCAGTACGAACAATAACTGCTTCACAAACTGTTTTTTGTTTGATGCTGCTTTGTGGCAGTGCTTTTTTTACGGTAACTTTGATAATGTCACCAACAGCAGCGTAACGACGCTTTGAACCACCAAGTACTTTAATACATTGTACCTGCTTAGCGCCTGAGTTGTCTGCTACTTCGAGCATTGTTTGCATTTGAATCATGATAAATGTTCCTATTATTTTTTAATGTAAAAGCTCTTGCTTAACCGTTCTATTTGTGTTTCAACGTGTGTTTCAACAATACGGCTACGTACGTCATTTATACCGCGCGAGTCAATACATTAAGCAAACGCCAGCGTTTGGTTTTAGAAAGTGGACGTGTTTCGATAATCTCAACAGTATCGCCCGTTTTTGTGTCATTTGCTTCATCGTGAACATGAAACTTACGTGTACGTTTGACGTATTTGTTATACAATGGGTGCTTGTACTTTTCTTCGACCTGTACAACACGTGTTTTGTCCATTTTATCAGAAACGACTATGCCTTGTTGGCGCTTACGATTTCCGCGGTATCCTTTGTCGAGACTCATGCGTTCACCTCAGATTGTTTCTTCTCTGCTTGCTTTTTTTCAGCAATGATAGTTTGCATACGAGCAATGTCGCGGCGGGCATTACGGTAACTTGCGTTACGTTGCACACCTTCGATCGCTTGTGAGAAACGTTGATCAAGAAGCTCTTTACGTGCTTCGGTGATCTTCGTATTTAATTCTTCTACAGATTGCTGACGCAATTCTTCGATATCTGTTTTTTTCATCTTTCTGTCCCTTATAGCCCTTCACGCTTTACCATGCGGGTGCGAAGTGGCAGTTTGTGAGCTTGACGGCGCAAAGCTTCACGAGCCATATCTTCTGGAACACCAGCTATTTCGAAAAGAACCGTGCCTGGGCGAATTTTCGCACACCAGTAATCTACATCACCTTTACCTTTACCCATGCGGGTTTCGGCAGGACGACCTGTTACTGATGTATGTGGGAAAATACGAATCCACATTTTACCGATACGACCAAGATAATGGTTAGCGGTTACACGGGCAGCTTCGATTTGACGAGAAGTAATTTCTCCACCTTCAAGTGCTTGGATACCGTAGTCTCCAAAGCTTACCTTTGTGCCGTTGCAGGCTACATGGTTTACATTGAATCCACGGGTATGTGGGCGGCGGAATTTAGTACGACTTGGAAGTAATGGCATCTGTTTTTATCCTTCCTTAACCTTCTTTTTCTTGTTGATCATAACGACCATGGTTGATCCAAACGCGAACACCGATGATACCATAAGTGGTATGAGCAAGCGCGTAGCCATAATCAATATGAGTGTTAAGGCGTTGTAGAGGCACACTGCCTTGTGTTTCTTTTTCTGCACGAGCAATTTCAGCACCACCAAGGCGGCCACTGACGCGAACAGTACAGCCAAGCGCACCTTCACGCATGACATTTTCAACACCACGCTTCATAGCACGGCGAAAGCTGCCACGACGAGCAAGTTGGTCTGCAACATTTTCAGCAACAAGCTGACCAGAAAGGTCTGGCTTGCGGATTTCAATGATGTTTACTTTAACTTGTGTACCAGTCATTTTGCTGAGCGCTTTGGTAACGTTGTCAATTTCTGAACCACGCTTACCGATAACAACGCCAGGGCGACCGCTATGCAAGACAACTGTTGTCATTTCACTTTTACGTTCGATCTGAATTTTTTCGATTGCAGCGCTGTAAAAACGATCTTTTAGGAATTTACGGATTTTGTAATCTTGCGTAACAAGGTCACCGTATTTTGAACCACGCGCAAACCATGTGCTACGATGTTCTTCAGTGACACCAATACGGAAACCCAATGGATTAATTTTTTGTCCCATGTTTTACCTCTCTCTTTCCGCTATTCTACAACTACAGTAATGTGGCTACAACGACGCTTGATCGGGTGGGCACGCCCACGAGAGCAAGGCTGAAAGCGCTTGATAGTCCAACCTTCATCAACGAAACAGGCAGAAACGCGCAGGTCCATTGGGTCCACACCACCACGGCTTGATGCGTTAGCAACAGCACTTTCAAGAACTTTCTTCAAGAAAAATGAGCCGCGACGCGTGTCGAATTCGAGATTGTAAAGAGCTTCTTCTACTCGCTTGCCGCGGATCATGTCTGCACTGAGGCGGACCTTCCGTGGTGATATGCGAGCATGTTTTTTAATTGCTTTATATTGCATTATGACCCTTCCCGTCTATTTCTTCTTATCGGCGCCGTGGCCACGATAGTTACGAGTAACAGAAAATTCACCAAGCTTGTGACCAACCATGTTATCAGTGATTAAGATCTGGTGGAACACTTTGCCGTTATGAACAGCAAAGGTATGACCGATGAAATCAGGAACAACTGTACAGGCACGGGCCCATGTTTTTATTGGAGTGCGCTTACCGTCTTCTTTTTGCTTCTCAACCTTGGCGAGTAGCTTCAGATCTACATAAGGGCCTTTTTTTGAACTACGAGACATGTGATTCTACCTTATTTACTTACGACGACGGATGATGAATTTTGTTGATGGCTTAGACTTCTTACGAGTCTTGAAACCCTTCGACAAAACACCAGTAGGTGAACAATGTTGACGACCACCGTTAGAGTGACCTTCACCACCACCCAATGGGTGAGCAACTGGATTCATCGCGTTACCGCGAACATGTGGGCGGCGACCCAACCAACGGCGGCGACCAGCCTTACCGTAAGAACGCAAAGAGAACTCTGCATTACCAATTTGACCGATAGTAGCACGACATTCTTTATGAATGCGGCGCAGTTCACCAGATGGTAACAAGACGATGGCATATTCACCATCAACAGCCATCAAACGAACAAAAGCACCAGCAGCGCGAGCAATTTGACCGCCACGGCCTGGCTGCATTTCTACATTATGAATTTCCATACCCTGAGGAATGTTCTTGAGCTTCATGCTGTTGCCAATACTTGGCTCACAAGTTTCGCTCGCTGAAACAATCTCATCACCAACATTGATGCCGCGAGGAGTCAGCAAATAACGCTTCTCTCCGTCTGCATAATGAATAAGTGAGATACGGCAATTACGATTTGGATCATATTCGATAGTTGCAACTTTACCAGTTACGTCGAGCTTATTACGTTTGAAGTCAATAAGACGGTAGTGACGACGGTGGCCACCCCCACGATGACGAACGGTGATGCGACCACGGTTATTACGGCCGCCAGTTGAACTCTTCTTAACAAGCAAACTTTTTTCTGGTGTTGTTGTTGTGATTTCAGCGAAATCAGGAACCGTCGCATGACGAACACCATTTGTTGTTGGTTTTAACTTTCTTAAAGCCACGATTTACACTCCTTCAATCTGCTGGCCTTCAGCAAGTGTTACCATTGCCTTTTTCCAGTCTGAAGTCATACCAATACTGCGGCCAACACGTTTCTTTTTGCCTGCGCAGTTAATTGTATTTACTTTTACCACTTTTACATCAAAGAGTGCTTCAACAGCCTCTTTAACCTGTACACGGTTAGCGCTTTTGATTACCTCAAAAGTGTAGGTGTTATGTGCAGATTGCAGATAAACACTCTTCTCACTAATGCGTGGACGTTGAATTATTTCGTATGGGTTCATTTAGCTGCCTCCTGCAAAAGCGCATCGAGTGATTCAGCAGAGAAGACCAAGTTTGGTCGGCGCAAAATTGCACCAGCGCATAGATTGCGACGTTCTGCAACATCAACCTTTTGCACGTTACGAGCGCTCAAGTACAATGAGCTGTTATGCACTTCGCTTACCAACAAAACACCTTTGCCAGCCAGGCCCAAGCCTGAAAGCAAACCAGTTACTGTTTTTGTTTTGGGAGCGTTTAGCGCCTCCAAGCCCTCAACAGCAATCAATGTGTTTTCTTGTGCGCGAACGCGAATAGCACTTTGCTTAGCAAGTGCACGCTGCTTACGAGGCAAGCTATAGCCAAAGTCACGAGGACGTGGACCATGCGCACGACCACCACCAACAAACTGTGGTGAACGGATACTACCCTGACGAGCACGGCCAGTGCCTTTTTGACGCCATGGCTTTGTTGTTCCGCCACGAACCTCTGAACGAGTCTTCGTGCTGGCGCTACCTTGACGTTGCGATGCATTATAGGCGATCAGCGCTTCTTTAAGCAAAGGCTTGCGTACGCATGAGTCGATCAATGTAACATCAACTTCGATTTCGCGAACCTTTTCGCCTTGAATATTTACTACTTGTATTGCTACCATCATATACCCTTTCTCTCAGCCGTACTTACTTCTGGCTCAGATTTACCAAGCCACCATTTGGGCCGGGGATAGACCCCTTGATGAGCACAATGTTTTTCTCAAGGTCAACTTTAACAATCTTGAGATTACGAACTGTGATTTGAGCATGGCCATAATGACCTGGCATCTTCTTGTTCTTCCAAACACGACCAGGATCCATACGGCAACCAATAGCACCAGGACCACGATGTGATTTACTTGCACCATGAGTAGCGTTATGACCAGCAAAGTTATAACGTTTCATAACACCAGCAAAGCCACGACCCTTTGAAATAGCCATAACGTTTACTGTTGCATCAACATTAAGAGTCTCAGCAGTGATCTTGCTACCAAGCTCAGCACCATCTACTGATGGTATTTCGCGGAGGAAGCGACGCGGAGCAACATCGGCTTTTTTATATTCGCCAGCCAATGCCTTGCCTACATTCTTGCCACTCTTAGCTGGACCAACAGCAACCTTAAGCGCCGAATAGCCATGCTTTTCGTTATCTTTAACTTCAACCACTTCGTTTGGTTGAACTTCCACAACCGTGACTGGTACAGCAACATCGCCATCAAATATGCGAGTCATGCCAATCTTGGTTCCAAATATTGCAGTACTCATAATTAGCGCACCGTCTGTTTGATTGTGATATCAACGCCAGCAGGAACTTCAACACGGCTGAAAACTTCATTTGTTTTCGCGGTAGCGTCAAGGATTTCAATCATGCGCTTGTGCGTGCGGATCTCAAACTGTTCGCGAGACTTCTTATTAACATGGGGACTACGCAACACGGTAAACTTTTCAACACGAGTTGGCAGTGGGATTGGGCCAGCAACTTTGGCACCAGTGCGCTTGGCAGTATCTACGATATCTTTCACGGCTTTATCAAGCGCACGATGATCATAGGCCTCAAGCCGTATACGAATCTTTTCTTTCATAACGTCCTTCCTGATCCTGAATCAGGCAGCTGCTTCCTAAAAAGCGAGCTATCCGGCGCCCGTGTTGTGTTCTCAAAATGTGGGCGCTCTCTCTTCAGCCATGACTACCTTCTAAGAAGAATGCATGCTCAGGGGGAGTGTGCCGCCTACTGCAACCAAGACCGGGCACCTGTCTGCTGGTTGCTCCTGCTGATAGGTCCATGCCGCTCACAAGAGCAGCCTGTACTTCAGCAGGGCGCGAAAGATATCGCCGCCTCCATGATTGCAAGTTTTTTCTTTTTCCCCTCTCTTTTAGCAAGCAATTCTCAATCAGATTTACATCTATAATTTCAGTTGACTGACCAGTCGGTCAGCCTAGGTTTCGACGATGAATTGCGCTTTCGATCCACTTGCCACTCGCCGTCAAATTCTCAATTCTGCTGAAAAACGCTTCCTCTGTGATGGCTATGCAGGCACATCTCTCACGCAAATTGCCAAAGAAGCTGCTGTGAGCAAAGGGCTGATTATTCATCATTTCTGTTCTAAGGAACAACTCTGGGAGGCTGTTGCCCAGCTTCATGTTGATAAAACATGTGAAGTTCTTGATAAACTTTGCTCGAACACGCCTGAAGAACCTGCTGATATACAGCAGTTTATACGAGACTATCATGCTCATTTAGCTGATAACCAAGATCATGTTCGTTTCATTTTGCTGATTCGTTCAGGTACCACCCCCTCATATAATACAATACCTGATCAAATTACGAAAATCCTTACTCCTTGGATTGAAAATGGGCAAAAACGACAACTCATACGCAATGATTGTCCTGCTCAGCATGTGTGGCTTACAATGATGAGCCTGATCCATGCAAGTTTCTGTTTTGAACACAATCTATCCAAGCACTTCTTTGAATCCATTCTATCAATTACTCTCAGCGGTATCTCCTAAGTTACCTTTTCTCATTATCTGGAATAACTCTCATGCATATCTCTCCGTACTCCGTACTCCTTTTTACACTGTTTTCGGCTCAATTGGTTGGAGCAGAAACCTGGACCCCTAGTGAGCACCCCGCAGTAGTCACTACAACAGTGATGGGCTTCACACAACCTCGCCGCAGCATGCATGTGGCACCAGAAGTCTCCGGGCGTATTAGTATGATTGCTGTCGATGATAGCGATCTTATTACTGAAAATAATAATCCTGTCGTGAGCATTGACGCCACCTTTGCCACGATCGCCATGAATCAGGCAGATCTTGCTGCACAACAAGCAGCACTGGCCAATGGGCGAGCCCAGCAAGCCTTACAATCTGCTAATTCTCATTGTGCATGGGCTACGGCACAACACAAAAGGATTGAAGTGCTCGCTACTCAGGAGCAAGCGACACACGAAGAACTCGATGCGGTACAAAACACTCTTAATATAGCGACCGCCCAATTACATGATGCTCAACTTGCCCATGAGCAAACACTTGTGAGTGAACAACAAGCCAAACAAGCACATAGCCATGCCAAAGAAACGGTTTTGCGTCATGCTATTCATGCCCCTGCCGGCTGGCAAGTTCGCAAGCGTCTTGCCCAAGTCGGTAGCATTGTGCAAATAGGTGAGCCGATTTTAGAAATTGTTGATGTGCGTAGTTTTAGTGTTTCTTTTCAATTAAGCACTTTGCAACTGACTTCTTTGAAGAAACTCATCGCTGAAAATAATGCAACATTATCTTTTCCACAAAAAGACCATCAGCAAACACACCCAGTGATAGCCATGCGCATTGAGCCAGGCTTTAATCAAGACACTCGCAAGCATACCGTTTTTTGCGACGTTAATGCTGATGGTATTCGTGATGGACTTGAAGCACAGCTCCATTTGCAAACAATACCAAGCACAGATATGCTGACCATTCCAAGCAGCTTTGTTGCTCTACATCAAGAACAATACCGTGTAACAGATACCACCGGCAAAAAATACACCATTAATCCACTGAGTATGGACGGCGAGTTCATTATTATTACAGCTCGTCAATTACCTGCATCCATAACCCTCACAGACGAGGAATAAAATATGCGCCAATTTCTTCGTTTTATCATGACTCACAGCGTCTTTATGAATATTATATTCATTGGCGCTGTGCTCTTTGGCGCATTTGTCGCTATTCCGAATATCCCAATAGATCGCTATCCCAATATTAAATTTGGTGAGGTACAAATTATGACATCCTGGCCTGGTGCTTCGGCACAGGATGTAGAGCGCCTTATTACCCGCGAATTAGAAGATTCTTTACGTGGCATGAATAACATAGAATTTGTTTCTTGCCGCAGTCTAGTTGGCCAAAGTAATATGCGTGTCAAATTTATTGACGACACTGATTATGACGCGCTCTATGATGAGTTACGACTCCGCATTCTTGGCCAGCAAAACAGACTGCCTATTGCATACGGCAAACCGTTACAACCAGTTATGCAAGAAATTGACGTAGACGAATGGCTACCTGTTATTCAAATGAATGTTATTCCATCCAATAACGACATGCCACGTGACAAACGCTCACTAACCTTACTTGCGAAAGAATTCCGCACTCATTTAGAAAATATTCCTGGCGTAAAAGAAGTCGTTCTTATTGGTGATGAATATCAACAATACCAAATCACCGTTGATGAACAGGCTTTAGAACGCCATCGATTAACTATTACCGATGTAGCTACTGCTCTAGAAAACAGCGGAAGCAGCACACCTGGCGGCACTGTACAAACCAGCGCTGGTCAGCAAACCGTCGAAATAAATACTCGCTATGAACAACCTGAGGATCTCTATAATATTGTCGTTCGCCGTGATGGTGATGGCAGTTTTATTACCGTACACGATCTCATCATCCATGAAGAAAGTGGCATCCGGCCACTCAGTAATTCTGTTATCGTAACGGTGAATGGGCGCGATTCTGTCGGCTGTAAAGTATTAAAAGAAAGCACTGCTAACTCAGAAACCATTACTCAAGCAGTTCATCAGACCACACAAACTTTTCTGGCCAGTCATCCACATGATGACATCGATATTATCCCAACCCTCGACAGTACTCAAAAAATCAACGACAGCATGAGCGTCTTGAGTAACAGCTTAATTGGCGGAACTATTTTAATTGGTGCTGTCCTCTTTTTCTTCTTAAGTTTACGTAGTGCCGTTTTAACTGTTACTGGCGTTTTGTTTAGTTTTCTTGTTTCGCTGATTGTATTTTACAGTATCGGCTACAGCTTAAATGAAATATCTTTGCTCGGGTTTGTCTTGGTTATTGGTATTATCGTCGATGACGCAATTATCGTCTTAGAAAATATTCAGCGCCACCGTGAAGCGGGGGAATCCTTGATGTCTGCCGTTACGAATGGTACCGCTGAAGTCTTTTGGCCTATCGTTAGCGCAACCCTAACTTCCTGTGCAAGTTTCTTGCCGTTACTTATTATGACCGGCGCTATTGGTGATTTTTTCTCACTCATACCGATTGCCGTTGGCACTGCCCTCTTTATTTCACTCTTTGAATGTTTATTCATTTTGCCTCTTCATATTGTTGATGCAGAAAAAATGCTCGGTCCAGAAAAACTGAAAGACAAAGAAGTTGATGAATCGAATGCTCTAGCTTATATGCAAAAAAACGGTCTTGTTGGCAAATTACACACCGTTTATGATCGCTTATTACAATGGAATATTCATAACCCATTTAAAGCATTTTCAGTTAGCGTTGGCCTGTTTTTTGTCGCCATTGGTATTCTTATATGGAGTAATATAGCGCCATTTTACGGGTTTAAACCACTGCTCACCATGAAGTTTTTTCCAGACGAGTCTTCCGTTGTTATGGTCCGTTTCACCATGCCTCATGGTAGTAACAGTAACGACACCAATGATATGGTGTGCCGTGTCTCACAAAAAATGATGGAACGTGGACCTGCTTTTGTCAGCAACACTTCGGGCATGGCTGGACTTTCGGTTGATAATACATGGCAACCAGTTTTTAATGAACAACTTGGTTTTATTCAGGTACAATTACCAAGCCAAAGTGACCGCGAATATGATGATCCGCAACTCTTCTTGAATGAATTACGGTCAGACATCGTCAGCGTCCTCGGTGATACCATTTCTTGCACGGTTGAATTTCAAAAAGATGGCCCCCCTACAGGAGCCCCTGTTCATATCCGCATGACTGGCATCAATGACGCAAACGTTACCAAACTCGCGTCTGACTTATATCTCTGGCTCGGTGAACAAACAGACGAAGGCGAAACCTTTCATGGTCTTATTGAGCTAGATAATGGCGAAGGCCTGGCCTCTTCCATGCTGGTCTGCGCTCCGAACCAAGAACGTCTCGCTATTCATGGCGTTGCTGAACCACAAGTACGACAATTTCTGACAGGCATTTTCGATGGTATTTATGTTGGTAACTACAGCCGTAGTGATAGTGATATCCCCCTACGGCTACGCCTGCGTGAAGGATTACTGTCCAACCCAGTTCATGCCCTCAATATTCCACTTATTAACGACGAGAACGGCCGCATTGTCCGCTTTGGTGATGTCGGGCACATGGAAAGTCGTGTTGACCCATCTCAAATTATTCGTCGTGATTTTCAGCGAAGCTTGTCTATTACGGGTAACTTCGCCAGCGATAGCATAATTGGACCTGCCACAGTTCATGATCTCGTCATGGCATGGTATGGCGAGCACGCTGAGGAATATCCTGGCGCTTTACTCGCTTTTGGTGGTGAACACGAATCAACAGGAAAAAGTTACGCTTCTCTTATTACAGCTTTCTTCATAGGTATTTTTCTTATCTATTTAGTGCTCGCTACTCAATTCCGTTCCTATGCACAGCCGCTTATCATTCTCTCGAATGTTATATTCTCATTTACCGGTGTTGTTGTGATGATGGGTATTTTTGGGCTTGGTGTTCTTATTCTTCCAGATGGTATCATTCGCCCTGAGCGTACATGGTTTACTATGCAAAGCTTTATTGCCATTGTTGGCCTAACCGGATTGGTGGTTAATGATGCGATTGTCTTGATGGACTTCGTTAACAAACGTCGCGCTGAAGGCCATAAATTGGAAGAAGCTATTGTACTGGCTGGGCACCAACGCCTTCGTCCAATTTTAATGACAACCGTCACAACTATTGCTGGTTTATTACCAATGGCGATCGGTATTCCAACCTTCACCATTACATGGTCCCCATTTGCAACCTGCTTCATTGCTGGTTTAACAATGTCCACTGCCATGACCTTATTAACGCTGCCAGTTTTATATATGTTCTATGGTCGCCTGCACCATCGCTGTGGTTTTTCTACAGCCCATGATCATGATTCTATAGAGGATGAATCTAAATGAAGTTATCAAAAACACTCATCTGTTGTAGTTTGCTGTTCTCTTCCACGCAAGGGTTCACAGCCGAAGAAACCGCTGCACTAACAGTCGATCAGGCAACAAAACTTGCCTTGACTCACAACCGTAGTATTCAAGCAAGCCAGCACGAAGCTGTTGCTCATCGTTTTCAGGCCTCACAAATACGTGGTGCTTATCTACCACAGATAACTGCTTACGCCTCTGGTACACAGGCCAGCGGTCTCAACAACCCATTTTGGGTATCAAGCAATGCTGATAGCGATGAGGCAGACACCATTTATACTGCCGGCCTTCAAGTGAAGCAATTTCTTTATGGCTTCGGTATACGACACGCTGCCCTTGCTGGTGGGCAGGCGCAAGTTGCATTAGGAACAGCCTTCGAGCAACAAACAGAAACAGCTGTGAGCCTAGCAACGCGCAACGCATTTGCAGCAGTTCAATTTGCTCAAGCACGCTTACGCATTGCTGTCGCCCAAAAAGAAATACGTGAGAAAGAATGGCAAGATGCCCAACTCTTACTCAAAGCAGGACGCATAACCCGTATAGATGAACGACAAGCCTTCTTATTGTACACAGATGCTCAACAGGCAGAAAGCGAGGCTGAAACTCATATACGTACACAATTTATGGCATTAGCACGTTTAATTGAGCAACCATACGATACCCTTGTTATAGAAGCGCCACTTACCAGACCAGAACAGCTACAAGAACTCATACAGCATGCTTCATCCCGTTACAGTATTAATTCTCAAATAGCCGCCCTTACCGCCCAAGAACAACAACAACAAGCAACAGTTGATGGACTAGCCGCACAAAATCTACCAGTTCTCGCAGCTGTGGGGGCTTATCAGCAATCAGGCTTGGAAATCGATGATTTAAGTGAGGGCTGGAGCGCTGGCCTTGAACTCAGTTGGACCTTTGATGGGGGAAGCCGTTCCGCCGCAAAACATGCTGCTGAGGAACAACTGCACAGCGCTCAAAAACGCAATCTCTATGCTCAAGACCATTTACTCACCCGCATTAGCCAATTACAAGCCGAAGCAGCTATGCTGGAACGTAATATCAAACGACAAATACAAAGTGTGCAACTAGCCACTGAGAATTATACCGATAGCGCCAGCCAATACCGTGAAGGACGCATTACTATCACTCGCTTATCTGAAGCAAACCTTGCTATATTTAACGCCCGTTATCGACTTGCGGAGTTCATTTACCGAGAAGTTTTGATAGCCAATGAGCTGTTAAGTATTGCTGAGTAACAAAAAACCCTCGCCTGAATTAGGCGAGGGTTTTTTATACATCTTTAAATAATTACTTATTATGGGTTTTGGCCTGATGATGCAGGTATAGCAGATATGATATGCCACGCAGTACCAAGCTTAATAATTGTAATCGACCTATAGCTAGCTTCCACATACAAATCAACAGAACTACCACCATCTATCGTATCACCAGCATTAGGGGTAATAGTTACCGAATTACTTAAATTCTGAGAAGTAATAGTAAACACCTTACCATCATCGCCCGCTGGCAAAGTTACCGTCATCGCTGTTGATGGGTTACAGATAACAACTCGGTCTGATATTAATAACGTTTCATCAACACTAATAAGTCGCACTGGCAGATGCGTAGCGTTATGCCCATCCTTATCATCTACGTATTTTTTATTCGCAATATGTTTATCAACAGTCGGCGCTGCAGATGAAGCCAAAGAAGAGGCATCACCAAGAGAAATTGCTGTTGTTGTAGTTGCACCACGGCCAGCAACAGAGTCGATCGTATCTGGAGCCACCCAAAGAAACTGAGAGCCGTTATGAGAAAGCATTTGACCGCTGGTTGGAGAATTTGCCTCATTAAGGTCTTCAGGCAATATGGAATTATTTGAAATTTCTGCTGTTGCCACAGACCCATCTGCTAATGACAAAGTTCCATCATTAGCCAGAGTAGCATCACCACTAACACTTATTTCAGCAGCTTTACCACCAGAGCCACCAACCCAAATTTTCGCATCTGAAAGACTTGCATTTGTTGCAATATTCCCAGCTGTCCATTTCGAACTTCCATTTTGAAACAAGAAATAGCCTGGAGGAAGTGCGCTTGCCAATGAGGCGTCTGCGTCAGCAAGATCAGCAAGTGCCCTGGTGTCTACATAGTTTTTGGTCGCCGCATCTTGAGCCGATGCTGGGTCAACTACGTTAGCAATTTTATTTGTATCAGCATCATAATCCCAACTATTCAAAGAACCTGGGCCAATCATCTTCCATATAGCCCCACCTGAACTGGCATCCACACAAACATACACATTATCGTTTGTAGTATCAACCCAATGGGAATTGACGGTAAAGCCACTGTCTCCATCATCACTCGATGATGGAGCGGCAGTGGCAACAAGATTATCTTTGGGTTTATTCAAAATCTGCGCAGAGCCTGAACTGGCATTCCAGTCCGCTTGAACATTTGATATCTTGGCAGTATTAGCCGTAATCTCAGATGCCTGAGCAGTAGTAATGCCAACCTTCGCGTTGTTTGCTGTAACATTTGATTCCAAACTGTCCAAATCAACAGCTTGGGTTACAGAGAGATGGCCAAGCTTAGTAGACTCTGCCGTTGTGATACCTGCCTTCGCGGTATTAGCAGTAATAGCATTGGCTTGGGCGGTGGTGATACCGACTTTGGCGGTATTAGCTGTGATTTCCGAGGATTGAGCGGTGGTAATACCGACTTTGGCATTGTTTGCTGTGACATTTGATTCTAAGGTATCTACATCAACAGCTTGAGTAACCGATAAATGACCAAGCTTGGTTGATTCAGCGGTAGTGATACCTGCCTTCGCAGTATTGGCAGTGATAGCACTGGCTTGGGCGGTAGTGATACCAACCTTGGCCGTATTAGCTGTGATTTCAGCAGATTGAGCAGTCGTAATACCTGCCTTCGCGGTATTGGCAGTGATAGCACTGGCTTGGGCGGTAGTGATACCAACCTTGGCCGTATTAGCTGTGATTTCAGCAGATTGAGCAGTTGTAATACCTGCCTTCGCGGTATTGGCGGTAATAGCATTGGCTTGGGCGGTAGTGATACCAACCTTAGCCGTATTAGCTGTGATTTCGGCAGATTGAGCGGTCGTGATACCAACTTTGGCGTTGTTCGCAGTAACATTTGATTCCAAGGTATCTAAATCAACACCTTGGGTAACCGATAAGTGACCAAGCTTGGCCGATTCAGCTGTTGTGATGCCAGCTTTTGCTGTGTTAGCAGCAATCGCACTGGCTTGGGCGGTAGTGATACCAACCTTGGCAGTGTTAGCTGTAATTTCAGCAGATTGAGCGGTGGTAATACCTACCTTTGCAGTATTCGCCACAACATTGGATTCCAAAGCATCCAAATCAACGCCTTGGGTTACAGAGAGATGGCCAAGCTTAGTAGACTCTGTTGTTGTGATGCCAGCCTTCGCGGTATTAGCTGTGATAGCATTTGCCTGAGCTGTTGTAATACCAACTTTCGCGGTATTAGCAGTGATTTCTGAGACTTGAGCAGTGGTGATACCAACTTTCGCGGTATTAGCTGTGATTTCTGCTGCTTGAGCGGTGGTGATACCAACTTTGCCAGCATTCGCAGTAACGCTTGATTCCAAAGCATCCAAATCTACAGCTTGGGTAACAGATAAGTGACCTATTTTAGTTGATTCAGCTGTTGTAATGCCAGCCTTCGCGGTATTAGCGGTGATTTCTGCTGCTTGGACGGTAGTGATACCTGTCTTAGCAGTATTTACAGCAACGCTAGACTCCAGTGCATCTAAATCTACAGCTTGGGTAACGGATACATGTCCCAGTTTTGTTGCTTCAGCAGTACTGATACCTGTTTTAGCAGTATTAGCGGTAATTTCTGCAGCTTGAGCGGTTGTTATTCCTACTTTAGCAGTATTTGCTGTAATTTCCGCAGATTGGGCAGTGCTGATACCAACCTTGGCACTGTTAGCAGCAACGCTTGTTTCCAATGTGTCTAAATCAACGGCTTGAGTTGCTGTGATATACCCAAGTTTCGTAGATTCTTCTGGGCTAATGCCTGCCTTTGCAGTATTAGCGGTAATGGCATCTGCTTGCGCCGTGGTAATACCAATCTTGGCAGTATTTGCTGCAATCTCCGCAGCTTGGGCAGTACTTATGCCAACCTTAGCAGTGTTTGCGGCAACTTGTGTCGCAAGCGTATCAACATCTACGGACTGTGTTGCGGTAATTAATGCAACTTTGGCAGCATCTGCCGCTGGGTAATATTTGTTAGTGCTGCCTTCTGCTATATCATCGGCACTCAAAACAACGACACCAGTCTTCGTATTGACACTTGCAACAGGAGCACTGCCTTGGCTTTGCCATTCGAGTCCCGTACCATTGTAGGCCAATACCTGCCCAGCAGCTGCGGTAGATGCACTGGCGATTTTATCGACTGTTACAACACCATTTTGAAGGCCCGTTGTATCAACAGCATTTTGTGCAACCGAGCCAGCCTTAAAGCTGTAAGCGTTGGTCGCCAATTCACGATCTTCTGAAAGTTGTGTAAAGGTCACTCCATCTATAGACACCCACACCCGCAAGCGCAGTGTTCCAGTGGCATAAAGAGATGGGTCCATTGCCTGCATTGGGCTTGCGCCAAGTTGCAGTGAAAATACACCACTCGTGAAAGTAACAGCAACCGCGGCACTTGGCTCTGAACCAGCTGAGCTGGTGCCATCATTTGACCACACTGTTGTAGTGCCGTCTTTAATGAGCGCACATTTAATGAAACCATTACCTGTATACGCAACATTATTAATTTGCACACGGCCTTGATAGTGCATTTGTGTTGGCACGGCATCTGCTGCCATAACATCTGTCGCCAAACCGAAACCGCCCAATGCGCACATAAGAAGCGTGCGAGAGAGAATTTTATTCATACTGATCAGTCCTTACAATCTGGGCTTTCATTTTGTGAAAGCATTCCAAAGTGATTTTTTTATTTTCTAAAACGTGTTGAAGAAGAGGTAAATGAAAGACGAATGAGACCGCATAGCAATAAAGCAAGACACCCTGCAAAAGAACCAAAGCCACAACCTCCAGAGCTGCTCGTACTCGCAGCAGCAGATCCAGATGTATTACCACGTACCGACGGCGGCTGACCAACATCACGCATTGGGCGATAAGCGCTCTTTACTTGATCTGCTGCGACAGCATCTTCCGCAGTCAGTAAAACATCTGCAGAGCTACTGCCTCCTGAAAGATTTAAGTACAACATACGCCCTGGATTCGCCGTTGTGTTTTTGATCCACGCACCCTGCCCCAGTGCTAAAGTACTACTTGTTGAGTAAGAAAAACCATCCCATGTAAACAAGGCGTCACCAATAAGAGCAGTTCGGGAAGCACCCGTCACTTCTACGCCTAATTCGTCCAACAAAGTCATACTACTGAGGGCCATCGATTGGACGAGATCACTTCCAGATTCAATTGGCGGTAAACCGATAAAATTCCAACCAGGATAGAGTGGCAAAGAAAGCGGGAACTGTGCTGGGTTACCGTCAAAATTTGGTAATTGGTCGGCAACAGTCGCAATAAACAAAGCATTGGTTTCTGACATACCACCTTCTGGCTCTTCTGGCAATTCAGTAAATCGTTGGTTCTTGCCATCCCAAGCTGCTGCACGCGCCTCTGTTGCATCATGCCCTGACATATATGCACGAATGTGTTCAAGCCCTGCTTTCGTTCCTGGACAAATTGTTGTATAAATTGTTTGGCTTGGCGTAGAAAGCGGCACCGTTGGTGCAGGATTTGTAACCGAGACCCCTTCTTCTACGACATAGGACAATGCCACATTTTCTGACCCGTCAGAGAATGTGATTGTCCCTGTACCAACCTCATGTGCAGTTAATACGAGAAATTGGCCAATGTCTGCTTTCCCATCATTATTGATGTCACGAACACCTTGAAATGATAAACCGGCATGAAGAGAGAAAGCGGTGGCTGAGTCAGTCCATGTGTAGGTCCCAGAGCCACCGAGGACAGCAAGGAACAGTTGTTGTCCTTCTGTCACGGTATAAACCCCATCAGTCGGTGTCAGGTTTGGTCGAACGATATAATAGCTTAATGGTTGCGATGGCGCATCGTTATCCCGCAAAGTAATAGAGAGGGTTCCGCTATCTGCAGCAATCTGCACATCTGGAATAAGCTTCAAACTAATAGCAACCTGCTCTTGTCCTTCAACATCATTATCATCAATAGGAATGAAAGGAACATCAACAAAACTAGAACCAGCCTTTACAACGATACTCGTCCCAAGAGTGAAGTCTTGGCCTACACCTGCTGTACTTGTTTCGGCTAATTCCAATTCAACTGTGATATCTTCGGTGAGTGTCTGGTCAGCAGTAATTCGAAATGACAGAGCGGTAGTTTGTTCATAAATCAGCCATTCGACTGAATCCATTGTAAAAGTAGGGATAGTTGGGCTGAACTCATGAACAAGGGTGATACTAACCGTTGCTACTGCTGAGGCATCAAGTCCATCTTGTACGCGATACGTGAAAGAGTCTGCAACCGTTTCAAGCCCAAGGTCTGTTTGTGAACTATAGGTGAAAGTACCGTTGACCGTATCCCAAGCAGTAAGGCTGCCATGTTGTGGTGTTGTTACAATTTCATAACTCAACACATCGGCTGCATTAGCATCGGAGGCGCTCACCGTACCACTAGCTGTTTGACCAACAGTCACTGAAAGAGCGGTGCTCTGTGCAAGAGGAGCAGCATTGATAATAAGTGGGATAAAACCATCATAGGCAGAGGCGAAATCTCCTCCGACAACATCTATCATCTGGATAGACTGAGCACCTGTTCCCGTTTGACTTACACTACCGCCTGAACCAAGTACGACGTGATCTTCAGCTTGAATTGCTGTGGTAAATAAACAGCCGAGCAGAACAGCAACAACACTCTTTGTCAAACTCTGCACATCGTAACCACTCATGCCTGCCGCCTTGCAATAAACGACTTCAGCATCCTTTTGTGTTCTTTTCTGCGCTCTATGCATGCTCATAATCACTCGCCACGCATCCTCTCTGACAATGTCACTAACCGCGTACCTATATAATGCTTATTTCAAAAAAACAACTGATTTCACGCTCTTTTGACTGTTTTTATGCATCAGCGCCTATGCGATTCTCACATCGATTCACCTTGTGCAGGCTTTTTGATAAGCCTTTATGTAAAAAAGAGATACGCTCGCACCATGAATACCATCACACAACAAGAGAGTTGCGACGGTGACTGCAATACCTGCACGGCCCTGCATGGCCATGACATGCCTGCAGGAGCACCTGGACCGTATCAAGGTATGCGTCTTGCTTGCTGGTCCTTCTTTTTCTTCATCCTTCCGCTGCTGTGTTCCATTGCAGGAAGCATCCTCACGAACTTCTCCAATATTGGCGGAATAGGTGGGCTCGTTAGTGGCATTATTCTATGCGCTGTCTTCGCCCGTAAACGTGATGATTCCACAACAACAAAAGACGTTCACACAAAAAGCACACCTTCTTCAGACCAGAAAAGAGATGTAGGATAATGTTCAACTTCCTAACTCAAGCCTTCACAAGTGAATCAGCATCACCTGCTAGCGGCACATTTGCCCGTGGCATTCACCCTGATGCCCACAAAGAGCTTGCTCGAGAACAGGCCATAGAAGTATTGCCCCTCCCCAAAAAGCTACGTATTCCCCTTACTCAGCACATTGGCGCACCAGCGGCTGCCGCCGTAGAAGCACGAACCGTCCTCGAAGCGGGAGACCCAATTGGTACAGCTGCCAGCTTTGTATCTGCCAACATTCATACGCCGGTAGCTGGGAAAGTTGCTAAATTTGTAAACGTCACTCTCGCTAATGGACGACATGTTTCAGCCGTGCCACTGACATGCGGAAAAGAACAACCTACTGAATCTGAAATATACGATCGGCTCTTTGCTGGCGAATGGCCGATCATGTCCTACACAGATTTTACTCCTGACGGTATTCGTGAGAAAGTTCTTGCTGCTGGTATCGTTGGCATGGGCGGCGCAGCTTTTCCAACACATGTGAAACTAGCGACCAATGAAAAGACACCCGTTGATACGATTCTTGTCAATGGCTGCGAATGCGAGCCCTATCTCACCAGCGATGAACGAGTAATGCGCGAAGCTCCAAATGCTTTACTGGCAGGAGCACTGCTCACAGCACATGCTGTTGGAGCTAAAGATGTAATTATTGCTACTGAAGTGGAGAAGACGCAGGTGATCTCCTCCTTAAAAGCAGCACTCGCAAAAATAACCACCACACACATACGCATTCACATCAAACCACTGGCAAGTAAGTACCCAATGGGCGGTGAAAAACAAACCGTACGTGCAGCACTTGGTCGCACGATTCCAAATGGCGGTTTACCTCTGAATGTTGGTGTAGTTGTTATCAATGCTTCTACTGTTACAGCTATTGCTCAAGCTGTCTACCGTGACCTTCCTTTAACCCACCGTGTAGTAACCGTTACAGGAAGTGGCATCAGCCAACCCAAAAACATTTTGGCTCCTATTGGCGCAAGCTATCAAGAGCTTATTGATTTCTGTGGCGGCATTAATGAAGACACAACCGCCAGAATTATTTCTGGTGGCCCTATGATGGGTTTTGCCATTGGTGATTTGGAAACACCAGTAACCAAAGGCACCAGTGGAATTTGTGTCCTTACCAACAATGAGGTACACCGCGAAGAAGAAACCAATTGCATACGTTGCGGCCATTGTGTTGATGTCTGCCCACTCGGGCTTATTCCAACAAAAATAGCTCTCGCCTCACGCGGGCTGAATTGGGAAATGGCAGAACGTTTTTATATACAAACCTGCATGGAATGCGGTTGTTGCGCCTATGAATGCCCTGCAAGCCTGCCACTGGTACAAATGATTCGTATGGGCAAAGCTAACATTGCCAAAAATAAGGCTCAAAATAAAGGAGCCGGCAAATGATTCGCGTTGCACCATCTCCTCACATTGCTCGCAGCAACATGACAACCCAATCAGTCATGCGTGATGTGCTTATTGCACTTGCTCCTGTTGTTGGCTCCGCCATTTACTTTTTTGGAACTGCGGCCCTTATTCATATTATTATCTGCACAGTATCCTGTCTTGTTTTTGAAATCATTTTCACACGCATGCGTAAACGGCCGGTTACTCTCAATGATTTCTCTGTCAGCATCACTGGTATTATTATA
The DNA here is from genome assembly GCA_016745075.1 of Planctomycetota bacterium. Taxonomy (GTDB): domain Bacteria; phylum Planctomycetota; class UBA11346; order UBA11346; family UBA11346; genus JADGDD01. The sequence goes on from JADGDD010000009.1 coordinate 118,255, forward strand.
GCCCTTTCACTACCATGGACAGCACCGTGGTATATTGATGTAATTGCTTGTCTCGCAGGTGTCGGCATTGGAAAAACATGTTTTGGTGGTTTAGGACAAAACTTTTTTAATCCCGCTATGGTTGGTCGCGCATTTGTAATGATCGCTTTTTCTCAAGCAATGGGAGCTGGTGCATATGTAGACCCGCACGCAGCTATTACCATAACAACTCAAGCTACACCGCTTGGCGGACTTCCACACGAACCACTCGCCTTATTTCTTGGCCAACACAATGGCTCTCTTGGTGAAACAAGCATACTTGCCAGTATTATTGGCGGCATCTACCTGTGGTGGCGACGCAGCGCATCTTGGGAAATATCCATTTCTTTGCTCGCTTCTCTTGCCGCTTTAGCTTGGGCGGGCAGTTTCATCAACAATCCTGCCCTGCCTGGATTAGCGCTTGGCATAGAAGGCCACCTCATGTCTGGCGCTGCTGTTTTTGCCGCAATGTTTATCGCAACCGACCCTGTCACTTCTCCCATGAGCAAACGCGGCAAATTCATTTTTGGCGCTGGCATTGGTATTCTTATCTGGGTTTTACGTGTTCTGAGCGGCTACCCTGAAGGTGTCATGTTTGCCGTACTTATTATGAATTCAACCGTTCCGCTTATTAACCGCTGGAGCATCCCCCTTCCTGTTGGTGTCACCCAAAAGCCAGCACAGGAAAAAGGAGACGCTGCATGAATAATTTACAACAAGCATGGCTCGTCATTCTCCTAGCAATTATTTTTGCTGCCGCTCTGGCTGCCGTAGATGGTGGATTACAAGAACGTATTCGAGATAATAAATTACGCGAAACCCTCCAGCAAATCCCAGAACTTGTTCCAGAAAGTACCGACAGCGAAGAATACACGGGGTTATCTGGAACCAAGCTCTACCGCGCATTCACCACTGAGGGCACTGTTGGTTGGGTTGTACAAACCAAAGGCCTTGGTTTTGCTGATGTTATAGAAATCCTGATTGGTCTGAATGCAGATGCCAGTTCTATTACCGGTGTTTACGTACTAGAACAAAAAGAGACACCTGGACTTGGAGATTTTATTACGGAGTCATCCTTTCGGTCACAGTTTATTGAAAAAGCACAAGGTGTCAGTGCCGTTAAAGGCGGGGCTGCTTCGGGCAATCAAATTAACGCATTAACTGGTGCCACAATTTCTTCTGACAGCATGTGTCGTATTATTAATAATTGCCTCACATCAGAACTCTGCACACATTTGAAACAAGCTGCACAGATACACAGTAAACAAGAAGGAGTCACCAATGAGTAACGCGACCTCTTCACCCTCTCCGCAATTAGGGCCAACCGCTGGTGAACGCTTTATTAACGGTATTATTCCAGAAAACCCTGTGTATCGCCAATTGCTTGGCATGTGTCCAACTCTTGCCGTAACCAATGGAATGAAAACAGCCATGACCATGGCAGCTGCCACCGCTTTTGTGCTAATCATGGCTAATATCATTGTCAGCCTTATTCGTAATATGCTTAAACCACATGTACGCATTTTAGTATTCACTATTACTATCGCCACTTTCGTAACTATTGTAGATCGCGTTCTTGCTGCCTACCTCTATGACATGAGTAAACAGCTTGGTCCCTATATTCCACTTATCATTGTAAACTGCCTTATCATTAGCCGTTGCGAAATTTGTGCTTCAAAACAATCTCCATCAATTGCACTTGCTGATGCTATTGGCATGAGCCTTGGCTTTGCCTTAGCGCTTGCAAGTATTGCTACGGTCCGAGAAATACTTGGAACTGGCACATGGTTTGGTGTTGGCGTTTTACCAAATAACTGGCCGGGATGGACTGTTATGATATTACCACCGGGTGCATTCTTAACCCTTGGTGTCTTACTCGCTCTGGTTCAACATATTTCAGCACGCAAAAAAAGCACAACGACTCTCGTTGACGAAAATAACAGCCAAGCAGAAGAGGAGGCGAACTAATGGAACATCTTGTCACCTTATTCCTGCTCGCTGTATCCACAGCTATTATTAATAACTATGTACTCCACTACTTTGTTGGCATCTGCCCTTTCCTTGGAGTGTCCAAACGTGTTGACATGGCCTTTGGCATGGGCTGTGCCGTAACTTTTGTGGTGAGCATTGCCGTCTTTTTATCTTGGGTCATTACCAGTTTTATATTAATGCCATTCAACCTCGGCATTCTGTGTTATCTCGTCTATATTTTTGTCATTGCTTCATCCGTTCAATTAGTTGAAATGTATGTACGAAAATTCTTTCCACCACTGTATAAAAGCTTTGGAGTATTCTTACCGTTAATCACCACAAACTGTGCTATTTTATTTGCCTGTTTGGAAGTACTCAAAGGATTAAGCGCAGATCCAACCTATGGTTTAATTACCGCTATGGTACTGGCACTTTCTGCTGGGGTCGGCTTCACTATTGCTATTATTCTTATGGCCGGTCTCCGAGAAGAAATTGACATGAGCGATGTCCCTGAAGCTTTTAAAGGGCCGGGCATTGCTTTGATTGTTGCGGGAATTCTTGCTCTTGCCTTTATGGGCTTCACTGGTGTTGATCGTGGTTTATCCACGCTTTTACAATAACAATTGTAAGGAATCTATCATGATCGAATCAATTCTTTTTGCCGTTGTTACCATGCTTGTTCTTGCTTCTGTTATGGGTTTTATTTTAGGCTGGGCCAATAAAGCCTTCCATGTTGAAATAGACCCCAAACAAGAAGCTATTCAAGATGTGCTGCCAGGTGCCAATTGCGGCGGCTGCGGTTATATTGGCTGTAATGATTACGCAGAAGCAGTAGCTGCTAATGATTGTGCTGTTAATCTATGTCCTGTCGGCGGTCCATCCTGTACACAAGCCATTGCTGATATTATGGGAGTTGAAGTGACTGAGGCCTGGCCACAGCGTCCTGTCATTCACTGCCATGCACATTACGAAGACAGAAAAGGCCGGCATGAATATTATGGCGAACAAAGTTGCCAAGCGGCAAATATGGTTGCTGGTGTACAAGGTTGCACCTATGGCTGTCTTGGCTTTGGCGATTGTTATAACGCCTGTGAATATGATGCCATTACGATAGTCCGCGGCCTTGCTACTATTGATTACGACAACTGTGTTGGCTGCGGTGCATGTGCCCCTGTTTGTCCACGGAATATTATCAGCATTGTTCCATTTAAATCTGAACAAATATTTGTTGTTGGCTGTTCCAACCAAGATTTTGGCAAAGAAGTAAAAGACGTCTGTACTCTTGGCTGTACTGGGTGTAGTGGCTGCGCACGTGTTTCCGAAGTTATTGAATTACAGGATAACTTACCACGCATCAACTATGAAGCTTATGACCCCAGCATGGATTTCACAGCTTCATCAGACAAATGTCCAAGAGAATCGTTATTGTGGGTTGGTAAACCGGGTGCTGCCGATCTTGTTGCTACTGCAAATTTGGATACACCTGAAGTGGCTGAAGTTGATTTTCAGACCACGGTGGACCATACCGATTGGCGCGGCTAATTATAATCTAACGAAGGAAAACCTTTCGTTTTTTTACTCGACCCATCCTCAAACAACAACAACGCCTCATAACCTTGAGGCAATAAAGCAAAACCACCTTCTCCAAGTATACTCAAAGCCGTTGCCCACACATCCGCACACACAGCTTCTTTGCCAATAATAGTAACAGACGGCACAACATCTGCGGGTAACAAAGTACGCGGATCAATAATGTGACTGTATTTTTTTTCGTTAATCATTGAATATCTAAAATAATTACCACTCGTGCATACTGCGCAGGCGTCAAGATAAATAGTCGCAAATACCTCATCTCCTCTTGCATTCATTATCTGAACAGGCCATTTTTCTTCAGTGTCTGACTGACCAAACAACCGCAAATCACCACCAATATCAACAAGACCAGCCTCCGCCCCATTTTCTTCTAGATAAGACACAGCCTGATCAATAACCCAACCTTTTGCAATACCACCAACTTCTAAACACGCACTCTTTTTATTTTTAGTGATTATTTTATCTGCTATTTCAAACATGCCCCAATCAGACTGTTTTCGAGCTTGCTCAAGTACCTTCATTGAAGGAGTTTCATCTACAGCCTGAGCCCACAACTGAAAGACTGGTGTACAAGTCACATCAAAAACTTGTCCGGTCTCAGAAAAAAAAGATTTCGCCATATTTAATACGGTAACAACTGATGCTGGCACAGATACACGCTCATCTGCCGTTGCACTGTTCACCCGAGATAATGCTGACCGCTCAATCCATGTACTCAACTCTAATTCATACTGCCGAATACATTTTTCTACACCACCTAAGAGCGCTTCCTGTTCTCCATATACCACCACATGACAACTGGTACCCATAATCGCACGTGGATATGATTCTACAAACATCTGTGATTTTGCACAAATACTATAAACAATGAGATAGACAAAAACACCTACCAGAAGCACAAAACACAACCGCTTCATCACAAATCTAAACGATCAAGAATATTCATAACCGTTTTCTTTAGAATAGCTTTTTTCTCTCCGCGTGATTCTCGTGCAACTTCATCCAATAGGTTCAGATAGGTTTCTTCTTTGCAAATATGTGGTAATTCATACAGCCACCCATTTGTTGAAACAGAGTAACCAAAATTACCCCCACATCCATATATTGGAATAACCCACTGCCGCTTCCGGTCATCTGCATCAAACAAAAAATCGACTCCTGAACTTCCATATGTCCGCTCATCTACGACAACCTTGCTCACATCCAAACCCGTCAAGCGACTATAGCAACGCTTATTCCTCAATCGAACTTGCAAACCTGTGAATTGGCCATTTTCTGGTAGCTCACACTCCCCAGCTCGAAATGGATTCAAATCGACATACATCATACATGCTAAAACAGACCGTTCATCCGGCAAAGCTATAGACAAAAAACGTTCATCCCAAAAACATCCCGTCACCTCATCTGCAACATTCATCCGACGAGCAATCTTCTGCTTTGTTAACCGCATAAGCCAACTCATACTAGATAAGCGCAAACGCCTTTCTGCCACCCACTGAAAATCATCGACACAGCGCTGTTTCCATACATCTCCAACAGCAGAGAGTGGCACCAGCTGCCCATAACCATCTCGTGGTGGAACCAGTGACAGCCAACGGTCCACAACCTCTTCCGCACTCCACTGCTCAGCAATATCAGGGCGAATTCTCAAAACTAAATGTACATGGTTTTTCATCACAGCAAATGTGAGCACATCAATCGCCATATATCGAGTATGTTTACGAAAACATGATTCGACCCAAGCCCGCCGTTCCTCATCAGCCAAACAATGCAATCGACGCACACACCGGCTCATCACATGATAGCAACCGGGAGCTCCTTCACGAACCAATAGCCGTCGAGCAATTACCATACCTCTTTCTTATCATATGATTTCTTATTGTCCACATATTTTATACTGTCTAAATATTTAGCCGCATTGCACCTATTTGAAAGAATGTAGGCTTCAAAACTATGCGCTATCGTGATGCTTCTCATGTTGATACCCTTCAGTTTTTAGCCCGCCGCCCTCGTGAAGGTCGTTGGTTTCGTTTACTAGGGTATATAGGAATTCTCTGTGTTCTATTTGCAAGCACACAGCCCACAGAAATGGCTCAAACGTGGCTTTTTAGTGTATTAGGAATACTACTCTTTCTCTGGCTCTTGGCTTGGTACCTTATTGTTGGTGGCCTGTGGCGGTCTAGTATTGTTGCTGCCATTGTTTTGAACCTCAGCTATTTAACCCTTCTACAACTATCAACATCAGGAGCAACACCATGACCTTTGCTCGATGGGGAATACCAACATTACTGTGGACTATTTTGGGGTTAGCGTGGTTCAATTATGCGCTTGTGGACACAATTGCTTTCATCCCGGTGTTATGTCTATCTTGTACTTGGACTCTTTTTACTATTGCTTTTTTTCGTAATCCTAGGCGCACGCCTGCTGGTGATGCATGGTCCTTTATCTCTCCGGCAGATGGAGTGGTCAGCGATATAACTGAAACAGATGGGAGCGAACACGAGTGCGCGGAATTTATTGGTGAACCGTGTATCCGTATTGGCATTTTCTTATCTGTATTTGATGTCCATGTGAATCGCTCACCTATCGCTGGTACAGTTTCTTATGTAAACTACAAACCGGGAAAATTCTTGGATGCCCGCCACCCTGATGTCACTCATGAAAACGAAGCAAATACAATTGGCATCACTGTTGACGATGCCATTCAGCCTGGGTTAAAAATATTAGTGCGGCAACTAAGTGGATTGATCGCACGACGGATTATTTGCACTTATACCGTTGGCGAACATCTCAAACAAACGGATCTGTATGGAATGATCAAGTTCGGGTCTCGAACAGAATTATGGATTCCACAATCATGTGCACATACTCTAAATGTGACGGTTGGACAAAAGGTGAAATGTGGAGAAACCATACTCGCAGAGTTAACAAACAAACCTCTGACTGAGGGAAACGAAGTATGAGCGGGAAAATTCGTCGCCTAAAAACACTGCCAGTTGCTCCTACTATTTTCACGGGGGGTAATTTAGCTTGCGGTTTTGCAGCAATCATGTGTGCTTCTCATGCAAGCCAAGATAACATGCAGATGTTTTTTTATGGTGGGGTACTTATTTTTATTGCGATGCTTTGCGATATGTTTGATGGCAAAGTTGCTCGTATGACAAAAACAGATGGTCCCTTTGGAGCTGAACTAGATAGTCTAGCAGACATGGTAAGTTTTGGTGTTGCTCCTGCGACCTTAGTACATCGGATTGTTTTAGATGAGCCTGGAGTTTGGGAATCTGATGAACGGTTGATTATGATTATCTCTATATTTTATGCGGTTTTTACGGCAATCCGTTTAGCACGCTATAATGTTGAACATCATGATAATGAGGCAGGTGAAGCTACAAACTTTTTTAATGGTCTGCCAAGCCCTGGTGCAGCTTCTGTTCTGTGTTCATGGATTATTCTCTATGGTGCTGGTGAACTCAATCCCATTTATAGCGAACTGTTTAAAACGTCTTTAATGGGAATGACAGCTCTCTGCGCTGTTTTAATGGTCTCCAATATTCAATTTCCACATTTGGGTAATACACTCCTTGGACAAATGTCATTCCGCAAATTCACTATTTTATTGCTGCTGGTTGGCACGCTCATTTATTTTCATTGGATTGGGCTCGCTATCATCACCACACTCTATGCAGTCATTGGCTTGCTAGCTGGAATCCTTCTTTCTGTTCGTAAATGGAAAAGTGGACAAGACATCCTAGAAGAGACCGATGAAAGCAGCATCTAACAGTAGATTTCTGAAACCAGGCGATAACCATCCCTATGCACCAGAATCACTAGAAGATACGGCCAGCCATTACGGGATCACTAAGAGCCGCTTATTACAATGGGTCGATGAAGGCCTGCCGCTGCTGAATAATAATACGATAGATTCTTTCAATGCCTGTAATTGGATTACATGGAATCGCTTAAATGATGCACCTGCATTAGCACGACGCTGGAAAAGTTATCTAGCATGGTTTCAACCTTTTATAAGCAACCAAGAAAGAAGCCGTACCTATAGATGCACACGCACGCATACGCTGTATCTTCCCGCACAAACACATAGCACAATAAAATGGGCTCTGCCCACACCTATGAACAACACCCACCAGCATCTTGAACACTGCGACCTCTTTCGTGGAGTTGATAGCAATACTTGCGACCACACAACCTACCAAGAGGTATCCTCTACAACGCCTCGTAAATCCTATACGGTGGAGTCAAACTGTACGGTGCATGTGAATGCATTCATAAAGACTGCCCCAACAATTAAAACGAAACTCCGCGAACTGCTTGAACCATTCCTCCATGAATTCATATATGGCTACCGCCACCATCAACATGATGATGGTGGCATTCCGGAAAAACGCATGGATGGTAGCTGCCTCGATTGTGCACTCACTGCACAATCGATTCTCGAAGAGCATGGATGGGCAAGCACACTCTGTGGAGGAATTATTGCATCTACTGCGCTTGCAAATCCACACTTCTGGCTTGAAGTTACTGATGGTAGTAAAACGACCTACGTTGACCCGTCTTTACCATGCATTGCTCGGATGCTAGGTGCAGAAACAGAACCATGGATGAGCGCCTATATCGGTGGGGTTGATGCGAGACGGGTGTGGTTAAGCAAAGGGCCAAGCCAATTCGCCTGCACTCCTCATTCTCAATTTATTAGTGCAGCCACAGGAACAGCAGAAGTAGACGGTATCAATGCGTGGCATTGTATTGATTGGGTCTGTGGTGAGTGCTCTTGGCAATTCAACTCAACTCAGTGATAATCGTATCATCCATTCGGCTGGTATGTTGAGCTCGCGGGAACTGACGAGAACGAACAACATCAGCATATTGCTGCATCGCCTGTATCGTTTCTGTTTTGATATCTGCATACGCATCTGCGTGGCGAACTGAAAATGGGGTAATCCCCAGTATATCGTTCAAAACTTGTACTTGTCCATTGGTTTCTACACCAGCACCAATACCAATTGTAATCGTTTTAACGCGCTTACTAATAATAGCAGCCAAGCGTTCTGGGATAAGCTCACACACCAGCATAAAAACACCTGCTCGGTCTAAATCTTCTGCATCTGCCAAAAGTTGCTGTGCTGCTTCTCGTTCTTTTCCTTTTACAACCGCTTGGCTATCTGTTTGCGGCAAATAGCCGATATGTCCACAAATTGGAATTCCATCAGCAACGATAGCTTCCACAGCAGGAATAATAGCTCCTTCCAGTTTTACTCCATCGGCACCATTATCCATGAAACGACGAGCATTACTGAGTGCGAGTTCTGGCGTATCATAACTTCCACAAGGGAGGTCCGCTAAAACAAAATGTTGTACTCCTGTTGCTGCGGTATCTGCACGGATACCACGACAAACCGCACGTAGATGATGCACCATATCATCCATCGTTACTTCACGGCTCGATTCATAGCCAAGCACATTAGTGCCGAGACTATCGCCAACAAAAATCACATCTATACCCGCTTGGGCAGCTGCGCGAGCCGTCGGATAATCGTAAGCAGTCAGCATGACGATTGGCTCGTTGTTCTCATATTTTTTTTGGAAATCAGCAATACCAGACATGCAATTCCCCTCTAAACGGGTGTGGTAAAACGACGAAACCTTTAGGCTTTTAGATCGGCCAATGCAGCGGCAGCTTGATCATAGACAACATCATGAAGACTATTCCCATGTGCATCCATAGTCACAATCACTGGGAATTTCTCTATGCGCAAATGCCATATCGCTTCTGGGCTACCAAGATCCATCCAGTCGACACCGTCCACGTCAACAATACGTTGGGCACAAACCTGAGCGGCTCCACCAATAGCGTGGAAATAACAACAACCGTATTCCTTGCAAGCTGCCAAAGTTTTAGCAGCCATACCGCCTTTGCCAATAACTCCACGAATACCGTGGTCGCGCATGACTTCCCATTGATAGGGTTCTTCACGAATCGAGGTTGTTGGCCCTGCTGCCTTGCACACCCATTTTCCATCTTCTTCCACCATAACGGGGCCACAGTGATAAATGACCTGCCCCTGCAAGTCCACGGGTGGTGCTTCACCATGATGCAAACGATGGTGCACAGCATCACGACCAGTGTAGAGTGCTCCAGAGAGCTCTACCGTATCGCCTACTTTTAGTGAACGAATCTGTTCTTCAGTAATCGGTGTTTCTAATTGCATGGCAGTCATTGTATATCCTTATATGTACGAGCGGTACTGCCTCGCACAATCCCAAGAGAAAAATTAATTTAGTAAAGCCATTCCGCTATACCACTGTTTATATCCAAGGTACAACCCTGACGACGGAAGGCCCAACACATGTAACTAATAGTTACATAATAGGATGCTGGCACACGATTGATTGCACCAATTTTACAACCAAGCAAGGTCGTGGCACCGCCAAATCCCATAGGACCGATACCAGATTTATTTGCTTTTTCCAAAATTCGTCCCTCAAGAGCTGCCAATGTTTCATCTACATTGGCATCATCCAACATACGTAGCAACTGCTCTTTACTATGGCCGTAACCAGAGGCTCTATCACCACCAATACACACACCAAGTATACCTGGCCCACAGCCCTTTCCTTGGGCTTTGAGCACTGCATCTAAAATGGCATTTTCAACGCCTTGTAAATCACGTCCACCAAAATCCGCGTTGGGGAGGGTATATTGAATGCCGACATTTTCACAACCGCCACCCTTCAACATCATCTTTACTTCCACATGGTCTTTACGCCACTGATGGAAGTGAAAACAAGGACTACCAGGGCCAATATTATTTCCAGAATTTTTACCAGTAACAGAGTCAACACTATTCTGACGCAAATAGCCCTTCTCCGTCGCTTCTTTAACGGCCTCTATGGCTGTGTCCTCAAAGGTAATTTGATCATAACCAACAGGTACATGAACATAAAACAAAATACTACCAGTGTCTTGGCAAATTGGTTGGCTTGCCTTACGGGCAATTCCAATATTATCATCTATTACGCCAAGAGCATAGGATGCATTAGACCCGTCTTCTTCTTGGCCACGAGCAGCTTCTATAGAGCGAACCACATCATCAGGCAAATCTGTAGATGTACGGCGAATCAATTCAAGCAAGGACGACTGTAAGGCCTCTGACATAGTTATCTCCTGAGCGCGCAACAATACCTGCTGGTTCGGCTTGGCAAGCGCTCTACGGCGCTATCACAGACCTATATCTTCTCTGCATTATTTTGGCCAAGTAACGGCATCCACAGTCATTAACTATTTTTCAACCATACATCAAATAAACGTGACACGATTACTTTCACAATCTCTGCACACGATACCGCAATCAAAGCAAACACCACTGGTGCAGATAGGAGTCCCTTTAATTGATAAGACCGCAAACGGTACCAATAGACAAGATGTGTTTTCCAACCAATCTCTTTCCACAAACGTCGAACGGTGTCTTTGCATTCTTTATCAATCTCTGCAATCCGCCCTTCCAGCTCCTGTGAACTCATTTTACTGTGCTTGATAAACCCTGCACGACTACGAGCAATAGATTTATGGCTCTCTTGAAAATAGTTGTGCCAATATTCTTTATACTCTTCATCGCTCATGCTATACACACGATTTTTCTCTATTGGATCATGAGCGATTCGATAGCTATCCCGCAAACGTTTTATTTTATTTTCCCGCCACAGGGTCATCAAATACCCCATAAATGGATAGGTCTGACTTAAGGGCAAGTTTACATAGTACTCTTTCAGCATTTGATAGCCACGTGCGTAAAATTCAGCATAGCTCACAAACGGAAATACATTGATACGAATCATTTCATTCGTGATTGTACTTTCCTTGGTATCATCCCAAGAAATCTGTTGATCTGCCATAATGGTACGACCAACACAATGCATCCAAAGTCGGCCTTTGACGCGATTCATCCATGATTCATTTTGGTTCATAGCCTAAGAGTATACACTAAAAAATGAGCTATTCGCAAGCACGATCCCCCTCTTGCACCAGCCCGTCTAAGCCAAGGATAGCAGCCATGCCTGGAAATTCATTTGGTTCTCTGTTTCGCATCACAACCTTCGGCGAAAGCCATGGTCCAGCCATTGGCTGCGTTATTGATGGCTGTCCGCCAAATATTGATCTCGATCTGACTGCTGTGCAGCGATGGCTCACACGTCGTCGGCCTGGGCAAAGCAAGCTGGTGACCCCTCGTGACGAAAAGGATCACGTCCAAGCCTTATCTGGCCTCGACGAAGAAACTGGTAAAACATTAGGCACACCTATTTGCTTGGTGGTCCACAATACAGACCAACGTTCTTCCAGTTATGGCGATTGGCACCACATTTACCGCCCTAGCCACGCCGATTACGGTTATGATGCTCGTTACGGCATCCGTGCTTGGCAAGGTGGCGGCCGCTCTTCTGCCAGAGAGACCATTGGTCGTGTTGCCGCTGGCGCTCTAGCAGAACAAATCTTGCATCAACAATTTCCAAAACTACGTATTTGTGCTTGGGTCCATCAAGTCCACGATCATAGTATTCCTGAAGAGGCTGCTGAAACAGCTGTATACACACGTGAACAAGCAGATGCCCACCCAACACGCTGCCCACATCCAGAAACGGCTACTGCTATAGAAACAGCTATACTCGCGGCAAAATCTTCTGGCGATAGCCTTGGCGGTATTATACGCCTCGCTATTCACGGGTTCCCTGCTGGTTATGGCGATCCTGTTTTTGACAAATTAGAAGCACTACTTGCTCAAGCAATGCTCAGCATTCCAGCCTGTAAAGGATTTGATGTTGGTAGTGGTTTTGGTGGTGCCTGCGCAATGAACGGCATCAGTCACAACGACCCTTTCCAATGGCAAGACGGAGAGCTCAAAACAACCAGTAACCGTTCTGGCGGCATTCAAGGCGGCATCAGCAATGGCATGCCTATTACCTGCACTATGGCTTTCAAACCAACCGCTACGGTACTTGTTCCACAAGACAGTGCAGACGATCAAGGGAACAATGTCACCTTACAGGCCAAAGGCCGCCACGACCCCTGCGTATTACCACGCGCTGTTCCTATTGTAGAAGCCATGGCTGCACTGGTTCTCTGCGATGCACTCATGAAACGATCTGGGCAAAATATTTAACGTGCCTTATACCCAATGTACGTTGGGTATGCACTCTTGAACAAAGAACGTTTCTCTATTTCCAGATTGCGTCAAGACCAAGTGTTTCCCGAACGGAACACGGTATCTTCCTATTCATATTATTAATATGACTTTTCACAGTGCTTTTATTAATAAATAACTCAGCCGCAATCTCCGCATTGGTACGTCCTTGCACAATAAGCAAAGCGATCTGCTGTTCACGAGCTGTTAAATGATATTCTTTTAAAGCATCTGCTGCTGCCTGCGTTTTCGATTCCAAAGGGTAGAGCAAGGTCGTTAAACGTTCTCCGTCATTGACCAAGCAAATATCATACTGTTCACCCTCAATTGTTTTATTGCCGTAAAACTGCATACCTTCGGAGCGTTCTGGGTGTTCTTTATTCAAACGATAATAACACATGCAGTTTTTATCACACACTGCACCGGTTAAATCTCCACACAATTTCTTACAAGATTCATTCTGTTCAACAACCCGATGATCTGCATCTTTAATGCAGACACACACACGGCCATTTTCAAAAACTTGTTCTGCTTCTTCGGAAGACATAGTAATTATGGAACCTCAAGCACTAAACGTAAACCAACCGTACCAATGATAGCGCCAGCATCAACATCAGCAAATGTACGTCGGTTATCTAAACGAGCACTCAAGAGGCTGTCGCTCCATGAGCCGCCGTGCAGCTCTGGAGTGGTATCACTTAAATTAACAGCAGACCATTCCCACAAGTTTCCATGCATATCAAACACTCCATAAGCATTCGCTTTACGACCACTCGCAACTGTCTCAGTTGCACCAGTGGTTGCCTCACGCGTCTCCCTGACACGTGCATAGGAAGCAGCACTCGTTTGAGGACTGCTGTCACCCCAGCTATAGTGTGAAAAACTTGTACCTGCTTGGCATGCATACTGCCATTCTGCAGCGGTGGGTAAACGCAAGGTGGCACCACCAACTGGCGCGGCTGCATTCCAAGCATTCAAAACGGTCACAACATCAGAAAACGAAATACCAAAGGCAGGGTCTCCTGATGCTTCTCTTCCATAATCAGATAATGGGGTAACAGATACCCACGGCTGTGAACTGACAGATGCACCACTCGCTGAAACCAAGGCTGTCCATTGCCCCTGTGTTATTTCATAGGTCGATATACGAAAACCAGAAACGGTCACACTAGTAGAAGTACCCGAGCTAGAAACATCGCCCCCCTCTGTCACGTTATCGACACTGGTTGTTGAAAGCGCTCCACCTGTTATCTCTTTAAAAGAGAGGTCTACAGCAGTATTGAGAAAGGAATCAACAGTGACCGTTCGTGAGGCAATTCCAATAGAAACATCGCCCTGCACAGGGTCTTGTTGCCCACCAGTGCCGTTACCACCAGTTGAGCCACCATTACTTCCGCCAGTCGTCACACTTGCTTCATCACTACCACCGCCGCCACAACCCGCTAATGTACAAGCTGTCATTATGATCAACAAGGCCTTATTAGATAACATAATTCTCTCCAATGTTTTATACACTACAGAACCTCAAGAACAATAATCAGGATCTCTTGTAAATAGGATTCATCATCAAAATATACATCTTTTGTTGGATCTGTATTGACTTTCACAAGAATACCGAGTCTATAGTTCTTGCCATTTTCTGGTGCAGGATCTAGTGCCGCTGCTAGACCTTTTGTATTATTAGGGTCCACCGTAACCGTAAATTTCATAACTTTGGAATCAGCAGTTGCGGTTGCTGAACCAATAGTAATCCAGTTTGGCAAATCGGTATCACTAGACAAGTTACTCAAAGAAACATCAAAATCAGCCACATTACGCGCAATAACCGTTTCCAACAAAACATCCACAGTCATAACTTCTGTGTTCACTGGTGGGTTTGCCCCAAAACGCACTACCATATCATTCTGTTCACTCACAAATGAAGCAGTCGTTCCTTCCCCATCTAGGATTTCTACCGTTGCCGAGGAGGCCGTTTCTTCAGCAGAGTAAGTCGTATTTCCAATAACTTCAATAATAACGTTCTTACTTCCTGGCGTAGTGCTCTTATTTAAAGGAGTTACTTCAATAAGTATTTGCTTAATACTAGAAGAAAATGCCAAGTCTTCAATATCGATAGAATAGTCTTCTCCAAGTTTTGCCGTAGAAGCCGAGCTTATTTGTAATGTTATAGGTAAATCAGTAAGGTCCTCAGCCCCTCCAGAATAAGTCACGAGCATACGCCCCTTGACCCCACTAAGTTTATTGGAGTTGCTTTGAGTAACTATAGATACTTTTGGTTCATCATCTAATATAGTTGCCGCTCCAGTACTATTATCAACATCCACCTCATATCCTGCACCGGCTTGAATAGTGAGAGAAGCTGTTTCGTCACCTTCAATTAACGAAACTTCATTTTTGGGAACGGTTATAGAAACAGTTGCTGAAGAGGAGGTGCCTGCAACCGTCACTGCTGGAATGGTAACTTTGCCATACCATTTCCCATCCGTCTCTTTAGTTAAATCCTCACTTACAAGGAAATCAACTTCTTTCGTGCCTGTACCTCCAACCTTAAATAAGACCTCTACAGCTTCAGTACGTGTAGAATTTCGATCTATAGTAAAGGTAAAGTCAACAGAAGAAGTACTTCGTTCTTTGATTTCGGCTGGAGTTGGCGATGTTGTTACCGACACCGTTCCGATTAAATCGATAACGTTTACATATTCATCGCTCAAACTCGAGAGAATATAATCATTGCTCGAAGTTAAGACAACATGAACAGACTCAAAAGGTTCATTGTCAACGCCATCAGAAACAGGATCAACAAGAATATTTGCTTGGGTGCTCCCCGCTGGCATAACAATAAACTCTGGTAAACGTATGTAATCTGGCTTCGGTGTATCTGTTGCTAAGCCAGGAGTGGCCGACTGCCCACTACTCTCATCAACAGTAAATGGAATTTTTATGTCTTGAGGGGCGGCTCTATCAAAGCGAACATCAAAATAACCAGAAAAGCTTGGCTCCCCTGCATCCGCACCTTTTCTAATACTTACAAAAATATCATCATCCGCAATAAAACCAGTAACCGTATCATTACCACGAATAAAATCATCACTTTCAGTAAGCGTCACTTCAACAGTTTCCGCTCCTTCAGCATCCTCATCTATAACAATGGTATAATCTCCAAGAGTAGAGATTGAAAGCACATCTGTTTCTTGAGCAAAACGAAAATCGTCTTCGTTAATATTCACGCCCTCAATATTTGCCCCAACAACAACAATATCAAGATAAGAGGCGTTACTCGGCAGAGTCACATTTAATGTATTCCCTTCTGACCACCAGCCATTTACTGTTGTCAAAAGAACCCATTCATTATTACCCTCGATAGCATACATCACAAAACAGTCATCGCCACCATCTTGCATCATAGTTGCAGTACCTGTCATCTGTACTCTCAACGGCATATTGGTTGGCGCTGCATTGCTATCTCGTTTAATTCGAAAGTGCATCTTCGGATCAAGTATAGCATTACCATTACCATCTAAAGCTGACCGTGCCGTTTCCTCTGCTTTTATATCATACCCATACACAGTGAAGGTCACTTCATCATCCTGAATGGTTACTTGGTTTACAGATTGATTTCCTTGCCGATAGAATCCGTTTTCACTTGGATCAACAGAAAGGACCACCTTCTCAGCTCCCTCAACAGTTCTATCAGGAATCGGCACCACGCGCACTTCAACTTCTGATTCTCCTTGAGGAAACAACACTGCCCCTCGAATAAGCCCACCATCTTTATCAAGTAAGCTGTAATCAACTCGTTCTTCTGCATTTCCTGAACCAAACATAACCACGCTAAATCGCACAGCTAAAGAGCCTGCCGACGTATCTTCCCGTACAAATTTCAATAGAGCATACCCACCACTATCTTCTCGTACTTTTGGTTGAATAGCTTTTATGTTTATATCAGCAAAACCACCTGTTGGTAGTTCATCATCTTCAATCAAAACTACAGAAGAAATGGCATCATTCAAAGAAAGAACTGCCGTCTCAACTCCTTCATGAACAGTATCATTATTAGGTACCACGGAAAAAGACATGGTTAAAGGTGTTGCCGATATTGAAACAACCAAATAATCATCAATGCCGTCCATCGCAGCACTTACTGTTACACCTGCTGGTGGAGAAAAAGTGTAATCTTGATTTGCGCCAGAACTTAAGGCTGTCCCAAGTAATGTATAAGGGATATACAATTCTGATGCATTGGCCGCATCAAACGACAAAGAAAAAGCCCCAGTCGTTCCGGGAGCTCCTTCTTTAGCATCAGTTGATGTTCCAAATGACATAACGGGTTCGTTATCTAAAACACGCATAAATACGGGCAATGTCGTTGAACTTGAACGCCACTGAAACCGTATCGTTTCATAGTCTTCTACATAACGGTCATCTGTCACAAGAACAGCTACATCGTCACCAGATGCCACTCCAACACCAAAAGGGACCGTACTTGCCTGTGGTATGGTTAATTCCGTATAACCAGTAACTAAGCCGTCTACGGTAGCTGACGTTACAGCAGAGATTAACGCACCCGTCAGTATATGGTTTTTATTTGTTGGATACACAATGGTATCTGCTCCACCTGCTTCAAAAGCAATGCCATCACCGTTTCCATCTAATGAATAATCATCCACATAATTAGTAACTGGAGCAAGAGAGGTCTCGTAAGCATTATCCCAATCCTGTCGCGCACTACCGGTAATAGCCAAAGGCACTACAATATCTTGAGTAGGAGTCGATAGTAAGCGAACTCTTAAGGTGCTATTACTTGAACCCTCTTTAGCATCTATTGTGGCTGTTCCGTCTTGAAATGGCACAACATCCAATTCCACTGTTGGCTCATTATCTAGAATAGATATTGTCTGAGAACTGCTCACATTTGTCGCAAGGTCAACCATAGTTACGGTAACCGTCTCAACACCTTCGGCGATATTATCATCAAAGTTGTTCGTTACGCGAGCTGTCACTGACGGGCCTGGAGTTTCATCATCATCGTAATCCCAATTGGTCACTTGTCCGACAACTAAATAGAGGGCCGTTCCGGCTGGTGGCACTGTAAGAATACTACCTGAAGTAAAATACGTATGATCATTAATATCTGCGGTGGTGCCTATTCGTTGTGCTAGGACGTAGTCCAGCCCCTCTGTTGCTGTTGATGAAGAGCTGATTGTTACAGAAACCGTCCCACTTATGGTGGATCCATTGGTAAAGACAAAAGCAATGACTGGAGTATCACTTCCGGCACCTTCTGTGATCGTACTCGTCGCCGTTCCAAGAGACACAGCCGATACCTGCTGAATAACTGAAACCAATAATAGAGCTAAGACAATTCTCAATGCAGTACGTACCATGGTCAGGCTTCCTTCTTTTTCGACACAACGAGTTCAACCAGCAGTTCTCTCAGGGGGCCTGTAACCAATCATTGATGGTGGAAACGGACACCCTACAGATCAATGCAAGATGAAAATATGAATCAGAGTTGCCGTGAATCTACCTTGAACACAGGTAAAGTGCAAACGCAAATACCGTCACGACAATGGATCCGAATGAATCGATTGAATCGATATATGCTACTTAATAGCAGTTACGCTCCACTGCCATTGACTATTTTCTGTGATTTGAACGGTGACGCTGACTATGCAAGATGGAAGAGCAAGCAATTCTGCGTTAAGAGCAGCTTGGGCTGGCGGAAGTTGGTACCCACGGTGCCATTGATTTGGAAGAGCTGGAGCAACAAGAACGTCGTACTCTTTACTATCTAGAGTTAAAACAACACGTTTTGTAATATAGCCGAGATACTCCTCAGATGCCTCTCCAGCACTGATGTCAGTGAGAATCGGAGGAACAAGAGCTCCTGTTAATGGCATAAAATCCTCATCGTCTTGAAGACGGAGCTGAGAAAGAATGTCTCCATTTACGTACTCACTCTGAAATAACCAACGCTGTTGAACAAGAACTCCACCGCAAACTCGACGAGCCACCTCTAAGTCATTCTCAAAACTCGTTCGATCCTGTAGGAGAATTCTCCCTGCTGGACTGGTCCGGTCAAAGTCATCACTGGCAATCGCTACTCTAATAGCTGCTAAACGTTCTTCATATTCACGAATCATTTCTTGAAGAATAGCACATTTTTCTGGAGCGGCTTCTGGAAGGATAAGCCGTTCTTCTATGGTCATCGTACCAGTCCATTCTGAAGAAGGCTCCACCGCTCCTATAACAGCAACCATATCCTGAAGAGCTAAAAGTGTAACCAGTAAGAGCAATTTCATATACATTTGACCTCTTGTTCAAAACCTATGTTTATTCGATTCCAATGCATATCTACATCCAGAACTTCATACCTTACTCTGTCCATGTGCTGAAGTTTTTCTAACCTCATCTCTGTACTCGCTCAGGCAACAACAATGAACCCCAGCTTTCATTATAAGGATGAACTGTCTCTACACTCCCCTGTGCATCAACAAGTAGACGGCCTTCGTTGGCCCATTGAAACAATGAGCCCTCCATATTAAACACCTGCTGATAACCGCGCTCTTGTAATTGTTCAGCCATGTCTGCACTTCGATACCCCACACTGCAATAACAAATTATTGGCTGAGATAATTCAACAAGTATATCAGCAGCAGAGTCTACACGCAAAGCACCATGTATATGACTCACCGCATACTCTTCCTCACTACGAACGTCGTACAGTACAGGTTGTATTTGGCTGTTATCTGCAAGCCAGGCAGCAACTGCTTCCGTTTGTATCTGACGAGCAGCAGGAAAATCTTCACGTACCATGCGCAAAGTAGCATCCCATGTTGGCGCGTTGCTCGAACAGGAACAGAGCAGCAAAAACAAGCAGATAGATATGGTAGATGCATTCATTCGTCTACTTCCTCATCCACTGACTTCAATTTTTTCATTCGGTACAGAAGAAACACACCAACTAATCCGAAAATAAACAAATGCAGGCTAATCATTTGGCTACCAGTACATGGAAACAATCCATAACAACTACTGGCAACAGCATTATTATCTCCACGCACACATTCTAAAAGAAAACGGACAAAACCATATGAGGCACAAGCCGAACAGGCTAAAATGCCAGGACGAGGACGACGCGGCCACCATAACCAATGTGCAAGCGCAAGGAGGCATAAACTAAAAAATGCGTATAATTGAACAGGATGGCGAGACGGAGCTTCTGTGAGCGCATGACCATATTTTTGCTGTTCACGCCAACTCATATAGCTCTGCTGCTCTGTACATGACAATGCTCCATGAGCATCACACTGAACAATCGAATTAGTGAGCGGCTGGGTTATTCCCCACGCCTGTTCTGTTGGTGCGCCATAACAACAACCATTTGCAAAACAGCCAAGTCGTCCAAAAGCTACTGCTAACAATAAACATGGGGCAATCAGATCCGCAAGGATGGCCAAGGGTATTTTTTCTTTTTTTGCCAAAACAAAAACAGCAAGAGCTGCACACACCACACCGCCAAGCAAAACCATACCACCGCTATTCATATCGATCAATGACAACCAAAATGTTTGCCCCTCTAATTCAGCAAATTCATGCCAGTACTCTTGGACGTAACGGAGACGTGCACCAAGCAAACCACAGGGCAAAGCAATTAACGCAATACGTAACAACGAGGGTTCTGAAATGTTTATTTCTTTTGCACGATACACAATTAGTGCCCATGCAAATAATAAACCGCCACAAAAACAAAACGCAAAAAGAGGAAGTTGCGCAACATCTTCCCACTGGCTTACACCAGAAACGACTACTATAAACCCTGCACACAATGCTGCAATTATAGTAATGAGATAACGCCAAACACGGGATAAACCTTTTGTCTGGCGAAATAAAACAATCGCAATACACACCGCTACGATACAACCAATGGTATCTGGTAAAGGAATGGGCAGTACAGGAAACATCCGAGCCGACTCTTAACTGACGATATTTACGCGAACGCCTTCTGGCGCAATCACTCGGTCAAAGACTCGTTTACCATTATCATCTAAGTGCCAGCGAACATCAACAACCCCGCGCGGATGCGGAACAGCACCTTCTGCCCATGTTATTGCTGGGCTTGCTTGTACACGAATATCAACGGTATCTTTATCAAGAGCATCTGGGTACGAAACACCAAGTGCCATGCGGCTGAGGTACCACGTTGGTGAAGCTGACCACGCATGACTTTGACTCACACCACCGCTAATAGCAAAGAACTCTGGGCAAGTTGGCAGACCTTGGGCCAAACACCACCCCCACCCTTCTCGCATTAAGTTTTCTGCTACGTCTTCAAGACCTGCCTGATAGAGACCATCAAACAAATAGAAGGCAAATGCTGGACTCACCATAGCACCGTCATCTGGATTATAGCCGTTTACGAACATAGAGCGCAATTCCGTGCGAATATGATCAAGCACCGCAGGCAGTCGTTCTTTACTGACAATGCCTGCGCGGATAGCAAACAGACTGACATGCACAGACGTGGTTGTATGTTTATGATTATCCGAAAAACATTGTTTTTCATCATTCCAGAACACACGTGGAATACTTTCGGTTAAAAGATTACAACGACGTTTATAATCTGATACATCTTCACCAAGGTGCTCACCTAAAGTAATAGCAGCACGCATCGCCAACATATACACTATAGTAAATTGGCTGTGCAAACCAGTATTATCCATATACCCTTTTGGCACACGGTTATCTCCATGAAAACCGCCGTATTGCGAGAAAACACCACGATTGGTATGCCATTCACTATCCAGTAATAGGTCATCATTTTCATCAGCCAGCTCATTAAACCATTCTAGGTTCTTGGTAATTGCTGGCCAGTATTGTTGAATAAGTTCAGTATCACCAGTATGCTGCCAATAATCACGAAAACCTTCGACCATATTTAATGAAAAATCAGGAATCGTATACACACCCCAGTTAGGAAATACGGCGCGGAACTGACGTGTTTCGTCTGGTGATTGCCCGTATAACTGAAAACAACGCGTCATTAACGGCGACTGACCACCAACGGCCATATCAACAAACATTTGGATAATCGTATCACGGCCATACATACCACGCTCACGGCCAGAACAATCCACGTACGCATCTTCTACATTGGCTTTTAATGTTTCTGCACCCATCTGCCAAATATTGGTCAGTGCTGCATCACTACAGGCAAAGGTTCCAGTTTGTTCCAGTGGGTAATTAGCATCGCGCAATTGAATATCTTCAAAGATAACATCAGACTTCGCGCCACGAACTGTTATATTGATGTAACGCATTCCACGTGGGTCTGGTGACAAACATTCTTCTACGTCTTCGCTACATAAAAAACGGTCTTCGCCATTATATTGGAAAGTGTGGATTAAATGCATATTATCTGAAGAGAGCATTTCCGAGAAACTTACATCTACCTGCGCCCCAGCAACACCACGTAAACGCAGATATGGAATAGCCAAATGCATACGACCTAAATCAAAAACAAGAGAAAAACCATTTGGATAACGCTCTTGTGAAAAACAATGACCAATAAAATTATCAACGGTACATTGTT
Organism: Planctomycetota bacterium; assembly: GCA_016745075.1. Lineage (GTDB taxonomy): Bacteria > Planctomycetota > UBA11346 > UBA11346 > UBA11346 > JADGDD01. The sequence continues at coordinate 140,620 of JADGDD010000009.1, forward strand.
CTACCGCAGGCGCATAGACATCATAACAGGCATCACGACATGGCGATTGTGCAGCATTTTCCGCGCGTGCTTCCACCCAACCGCCAATACGACTCACATCGGTGGTGCTGGTCCACGGGAATGGGTGAGCAGCACATTGTGCTTCATCATCACTTATTGCAGCAATAGTCGTATGACGGAAAAGCACACCTGTATCTGCATTTTTATCCGCAGAAATAATCAGTCCGCTACTTTTCGGAACAACCATATAATAATGAAAAACATCACGATACGCCGCTACTTTGCCGAACAGCTCATTCCAACCTTCTTTCAGATCCCACTCTTTATTGATGCGTAAAGGCGCGCAGGCATCTGGAGCGCTCTTCGTTTGCTCTACGCCATTGAGCCATTCTTCTCCCCAGAAACCAGCAATGCGCACTGTTTGTGCCTTAGGGGAATACACAGATGTATGCCAACAAATAGTCCTACCAAAATCAGCTTTGTTGTCTTCATAAAAATGAGCAACAGGAGTTTGAAAAGAATAACGTGTTTCATCATCTCGTATTGGCAAAACGTGTAACAAACGGCCTAAACCTAAGGGAGTCCCCTTCATAAATGGCAGAGAACGTCGCTCAAAATCTCCCCAAGAATCTTGGGCAGTAAGTGGAACCGCTGCTGGCCATTGTTCAGTAAAATCAACCGTTTTCCATGAGCGTGGTTCTTTCGCTAAATCAACGATTCCCGCTGCATTTAACGAGAAGCTCATTTTCGGCGCATAACTTTGATAGGCTGGTGCCGCAATACCAGACCAGCATTCTGGAGTAGAGGCTAAATCAATACTGCCAGAGGCCGTTACAATAGAACCCCAGCTGATAAAAGCTGCGCGAACGGGCATAGCTCGATAGACTTTGCAGCCGAAATGATTCACCAATAAACCAATAACATTTTCACCTTCTTGTAAGTGGGCGCTAATGTCATGTTCATCCACTTGTGGATAACATGGATCATTACGGACAGGACCAAATTCGATAAGTTCGCCATTAATAAATAATTGGTAGACACTATCTGCATACAAAAAAAGACGCGCCTCCGTTACGGGCGCGTCTACTGTGCAAGACATGCGAAATTGACCATAGGTATTGCGGCCAAGTCCATCTTCATTGTACCATAAAAATTGGGCGTTATCTGGTTTCATATCTTCTGCTTTCTTACTATATTATTGAAGCAGTCATACATTGAGAACACTAACATCGTTTGGAATGGACGCAGAAAGCGGACGTCCTCGTCCGCTTGTTACGCGCACTCATTTACAGCAAACAGTGTCTTTCCTCCGCAATGAATTCTCTTCATAAATAAACATTCATACCGTACTCATAGGCAGACGGGGACATCCGCCCTCTGGACTTTATTTTTGAAAACCGTTCATATACGGCAATTTACCGGCAGTAGCCGCTACTTCATCCGCTGCTTCTACCAACATACCAGTGGCATCCCAGCTACCAGTAAGAAAACGATTGCGTACACCTTCATGTAAAATGCCTTTTATAACACTTGCACCGTAACTAATTTCTGCTGTTTCAACATTGATAGCCACATCTAAATTAGGGTCACTTTCAATAGCCGTCTGAATGCCATCAGCTTCTTCTGGGCTCACTTGGATACAGGGAATACCCAGCGCAATGTTATTATTAAAAAAGATTTCTGCATAGCTAATACCAACAATGGCTTCTATGCCCCACTTCGCTAAGGATTGCGGTGCATGCTCACGAGAAGAGCCACAACCAAAGTTTGCATTAACCAATAAAACATTGGCTCCTGCGTACTCTTCTTTATCAAAAGCGTGGGTTTCACCTTTTTCTTTCAGCTGAGCGCGATCATCGGCAAAAGCATGCTCACCAAGACCGTCAAAAGTAACACAACGCAAAAAGCGTGCAGGGATAATACGATCGGTATCAATATCATTACCGCGAACAGGAACGGCGCGGCCTTTTATGTGGGTGACGGCACTCATGCTGAAGCTCCTTTTTCTACGAGAGGACGAACATCTGTAACAACACCTTCCAGAGCAGCAACTACAACCATAGCAGGGCTCATCAACAAAGTACGGCCAGTAGATGAACCTTGGCGACCTTTAAAGTTACGATTAGAGGTACTTGCTGAAACTTGACGACCAACCAATTTATCTGGGTTCATGGCAAGACACATAGAACACCCTGCTTCACGCCATTCAAAACCATGTTTGACGAAAACTTTATCTAAACCTTCTTCTTCAGCCAATTTCTTGACCTGCTCAGAGCCTGGAACCACAAAAGCTTTGACTTGTGCTGGAACCGTACCGCCATGCAATTCAGCAATGCGAGCTGCTTCACGCAAATCTGACATGCGACCATTCGTACAACTACCAATGAAAGCCACGTCTATGCCTGTACCTGCAATGGCCTGACCAGCTTCAAAGCTCATATACTCATATGCTTCACCGATGAGCGCCGCATCTTCCGCAGGGAAATCACTGACGGCTGGAATGTTTTCTTCAATACCCAAGCCTTGTGCTGGTGTAATACCCCAGGTGATGGTTGGTTGGATGGTTGAGGCGTCAAAAGTTACAACGTCATCAAAAACAGCGTCTACGTCTGAGGCAATACTACTCCACCAGGCACAAGCATTATCCCAAGCAGCACCTGTTGGTGCATGCTCACGGCCTTTCAGGTAATCAAAAGTAACTTGGTCTGGATTGATATAACCACACCGAGCGCCACCTTCAATAGCCATGTTACAGACGGTCATCCGTCCTTCCATGTCTAAGGCTTCAATTGCCTCACCGGCAAATTCATAAGCATAACCAACACCACCATTTACACCAAGAACACGGATAATGTGTAACACTAAATCTTTGGCGTACACACCTGCTTTAAGCGCACCGGTTACTTCAATACGGCGAACTTTTAAACCACCCATAGCAAGGGTTTGCGTTGCCAACACGTCACGCACTTGGCTAGTGCCAATGCCAAAGGCAATAGCACCAAAAGCACCGTGGGTGGCAGTGTGGCTATCACCACAAGCAACCGTCATACCTGGTTGAGTCAAACCAAGTTCTGGAGCAACAATGTGAACAACACCTTGCTTACCATCACCAACATTGTGGAGGGTAATGCCATTGCTGGAGGTATTATTTTCGATGGCTACCATCATTTCTTCTGCCAAACCATCTGCATAGGGACGAGACTGATCTTCTGTTGGCACAATATGGTCAACCGTGGCAACCGTGCGTTGTGGATACAGCACTGTGAGGTTGCGCTCGCGCAGCATGGCAAAAGCCTGTGGACTGGTAACTTCGTGGATCAAATGCAAGCCAATAAACAACTGGGTTTGGCCTGAAGGCAAGGTCTTGACCGTGTGCTGGTTCCAGACCTTGTCAAAGAGGGTTCGTTCGCTCATCTTGGCGCCCTTTCATAACAAGTGAAACGCAAGGATGGGCAGCCTACGCTCCGTGCAAGCGGGTATTGTTTGACACGAGGACAAGAGCATCAGAATGGGAGAACGGAACGAATGGAGAGCCTTTCTTCCTGCCCGCTTACCGAACTGAAATCAGAGAACAGGGATGCTAAAAAAAGATGGCTAAGCTCGAAATCCTCAACTCAAAACTAAAAGGCCGAGAAATCGGCATGAAAGAGCACCTATCGCTTGGTTCAAGCAAAGGCTGCACCGTCCGCGTAAAGCATGAAAAAATACGTGATATCCACGCTATTTTCACCACTTCAGACACTGGTGTGGCCGAAGTAGAAGTCGCCGATCGTGATGCCCATATCTTTATCAACGGCAAAGACATCATGAAACATCGTCTTAAACATGGCGATAAAATTAAAATTGGCCCCCTCCTACTCCGTTATATAGACCCAAATACCGCCAGTGCCGCTGATATTCGCCTTGATGAACTAATGAGCGAATACGAATCTAATCTGGGCAGCACCCTGTACGACTTCTCTAAAGACGACCTCTTCTACCTCACCTCTAAAAACCCAGAGCTTAAAGAAGCCATCTCATTTACCCTCCCCAGTAAAGACCGCTTCATCGACCAAGCACAAGCGTTCTTATCGCGCCTAACCAGCCAAGCCAACATGGACGAGATGAAGCACGAAGCCTTCATGACCTGCACCAAAGAGCTCATTCTCAACGCCCATCGCCACGGCCATGAATATGATGAAAGCAAAACCATCACTATTCGCTACCGTGACCACGGCGATGCTATTTCCCTACGTATCACAGACGAAGGCACCGGCTTTGATCATGAAACCGCCATTGCCGCCGTAAACGATGTCAATGCAACCGATGCTGCACGCGCCCGCTACATGGCCGGTGGTTTTGGCGGCCTTGGCTTCCAAATGATCGTCCGTATGAGTGACAAACTCGAATACAACGAATCTGGCAGCGAAGTCTTCTTCAAAATCAGCAAACAAATGTAAGCAACAGATAGAGCAAAAATAAGGCAAAAAGCATAGAAAAAAACGAAACAAAATAACACCCCTTGAAATATCAAAAAAAGCACTAAAAAGAGCACCACCAAAGAAAATCACGTGCGGACGTGGCGGAATTGGCAGACGCGCTAGGTTTAGGTTCTAGTGAGATAACACTCGTGGAGGTTCAAGTCCTCTCGTCCGTACCATATAAACGGTCTCAGCAATATTACTGCTGGGACCGTTTTTTATTACTCACACCGAACCTCCATCCTTATTACGGATGGTTGCCTACGCAAAGCTCCGGCAAGGTCATTACGGCCGAAAGCCATAACATGGCTTTCTAAACGCTACGCGTTTACCTTATTCCCGGTTCAAGTCCTCTCGTCCGTACCAATTGAGACTAGTGTACCCACCATTGGAGACGACGGTGGGTGCACTGTTTCTGGGGACAAACCTACGTTATTTACCTGAAATTCGGTAGGTATTGATAAGGTAATATCCAAACTCGCATTACGCTCAATGAACACCTCCTTCACCAGCCCCAACAAGACCGACCGCTTCTGCTCTGGCGGAAGCATTAACATATTCTGAGCAATGGTTTTCAGCCCCCTCATGATCCGGGGGACATCAGCCTCTTCCACTTCAAGACTGCGCTCGACCATGGCTAAATCATCAAGCTTCCTCATGACGCCCTCTTTCTGTGACTGCAATGACTCCAACCTAGGACGGGCTGCATCTGCTGCACCCCCTCCCTGAACCACTAAATCAAGAATTACTTCAATTTGTTGAGACACGAGGTCCCTCTCTTTCTCTAAATCAGGACGTTGAGCCAACTGAGGAGCAGATCGCTTACGGTACCCTCGTATATGCTCTGCAAGAAACCGACTTACCCTACCTCCAGACGTAACCTCTTGAACCACTGCCTCGACTGCCGCCTTCTCATAAGCCTCGGCAGGAATATTCGGCGCATCACAAAAAATCACACCCTTTTGCATACGACCTGTGCAACGAAAATATGGACGCCGCCCACGCCCCTGATACGTACAGTACAAACGTGAATTACATTTCTGACAGTAGGCAATCCCCCTTAATAGCCATACACGCTTCTGTTTCCCCTCTGATCGGTGAACCTTACCGCCATCTGTATTCAAAGGGTTAAAACGGTTTCTCAAAGTTTCTTGCACCTTATCGAATGTACTTTGTGATACTAGTAGTCCAATATAACGCTCCCGCTTCAACAATGCCGAAATGCGCTGCTTGCTCCATGCGGCACCCCGCTTCGTTTTCAACCCATGCTCATTAAAATGTTCAATGACATTCATTAGGGAACCACCCTTCAAAACAATAGTCCAAGCCTCCTTAACAATGTAAGAGCAGGCTTCATCCTCTACTAATTGCCGTTCCCCCTTTTTGCCAACTGCCTTAAGACCAATAGGACAAGCACTGCCCGTATAGCCACCCTTCGATTTTATATGATGGAACGACTCCTTTACCCGCTCACCTATGCGCTCACGTTCCATCTGAGCAACGCTACCCATCACATTAAAGATCATCCGACCCATTGCCGTGCCGGTATCAAAATCCTCGGATACGCTTTTAAGTGGGACTCCCCAAAGTGAAAACAACTCTGCCAACTCAATTAAGTCACTTACACTTCTCGACAAACGATCCAGTTTCATGACTACAACACCAGCAATACGACCTCCCTCAGCATCTTGCATAAGGGTCTGCAAAGCCGGACGCTTAAGATTCTTCGCACTTATTCCCGCATCACAATACACCTCCGAAACACGATGCTTATTTGCCTGTAAATACTCTCGGCAACGTGCCTGCTGAGCATCCAAACTGACTCCCTTATCGGCCTGCTCAACAGTAGACACCCTTACATAAATCGCCCAATCTTGCTTCTTCATTGCCATACCTTCAACACCTTCCTTCATTACTTTAGTGACTGACCTGAAATAACGAATCATTCAACATTCCGCAAAAGTCCTGACAATTGCTTAATACATACATCGAATAAATGAGTCCCGCTTCTACATGAGTCAACCTGAACCCGAATCGGCACTGAACTCCGATCAATAAAGGCCTTAGCCTTCGGGAAAGGTTGAGTAGATATTAAATCCTGAACCATATTACCCGCTATTCGAGCAAGTGGAACAATACTAATACCCGAAGAGGAAAGAAGTAAGGCCTGATCCGTCTCACTTCGTTGTCTCGCTTCACTTTTCATTTCTCACACTCTTTAAGCACGGTTAAACACAACGTAAATCTTAAAATTGGAGCGATGGGTTTACATGACAAATGATATTTAAACATACATCAAAACCTTCCCACCCTATTTCACTTGGCGCAATAAATAACTAACAATATTACGAACTCTCACATATGCTTCAGGATGCTTTTCCAGCCAATAATCAAAATAAACATCTAAATTGAAATACTCATCGTCATCCTCTTCCTCTTCCTCTTCCTCTTCCTCCGTCAAGTCCAAGTTGTAACCAACTAGGTTTTCTATAACTCCAGACGGAAGATAATCACAAGGCTTAAATAACCAATCGGTATGAACCGTCTCTAACAACCCATTACGAACTACAGTCCACAGATCTCGACACTGAACCTTTAACAGACGAGCAAAATCCTCAACTAGCATTCCCCATGCAGGCATCAAATATTGAGGCTCCTCCATATAATTAAACTGACGAAGAAAAGTATCATGACGAGATAACCCAAAAGTCCTCACAAAATTCAACGCTTCCTGTGGCTCAATTCTCCCATAAGGAGCCACTGGGCCTTCTAAGTCGCCTTTAATAACGCCCGTTACAATAAGAAGTGAAATTTTATCCGGTTCATAACCAGACATCTGTGAAAGCAAATCTATTGACCAATCTTCGTGATTTGAACAATCTATAATAACGTTACTCATTATGCGTCTCCTTTAGCACATTGTTTAGTGTATTTTTCTACTTTATCTATATCTGAAAAACGAATCCGATACGAAGATGAATTAAGCTGCACAGAAGGAATCGCGCCACAACGGCATCCAACAGCAATCAAATTACGATCAACATTATACCGCACTGCAAGCTCGCTTACCGTATAGTAAGGCGACCGTCGAGTGCTCCAAGTTTTATAAAAATCATCTCGCTCTTTCGGTGTCCTAAAAGCGCCACGCTCTTTGCAGAATTGACGCGCAACCTTATTGCCAATACGCCATTTCCCACGCTCAGACCTGCGTGAAGCAGAAAGCTTCCCAGTCACACATAATCGATTAAGGTATGCAACCTTAACTCCCGATTCAAAGCTGAGTTCTGGAATACTCCAGTCGCTCGAATGTTTCATGATTCTATATCCTTTCGTACCCTTGAAGAAGCTCTTATCTTCCAAATAAACAAAAAGAATCCACTAAATTATCGAGCAAACAGCATAAAATATCTAAAAATTTGGGATTAAACATTAAAATATTACGCACTGCGCGCAACTTTTACAGTGCAAGGGAAATAAACCCAAAGTACATGAATAACACCACTTACATAAATGTAATTTCGCGCACAAGTTTCAGTGACACACTCTGACACACTCAAGAGGGCTCATGAAGAATGGCTTTATTCAGTATCGGTCACAGCCGACCGTACTCTGCAATTAATATAATTCACATTAATGAAAACATACAAATTTCATCACAAGGCATGCCGTGTCAGGCTCTCTACCCTGTTAGATAGAAACCGATAAGCATGAAGCGGTGCATTTAAGGGATTAAACTAGATCTTATCCCACAAGCACGCCCTTAAACTAACAAATATTCCATTCGCTCCGTCTCCGATCGGTCGAACAGAGACACTTTCACACTACACTGCTTCTTAAGCACCGGGCTACCCAACGACCCATTGATTTTCAACAGCATCGTGGAGCCAATATTTCCTGCATTCCGATGGTTAGTCTCTCTGTCCGAAGGCGCTATAATTAACTCCACCATGGGCATGAAATACGATTCTTACCTCGAGAAAAATAATGGCAGTGCCCACAATAGTTACAGAGTTTGGCTTGGCCACGAGCCGATGACGCGAGAAAATTTGGGTCAGCGATAATCGGCCTTGCTAAACCCACTGAGACATTCTTGGGGAGCATCATTAGGGAAGCCTGAGGATCCCAAACATTACCCGAAAACACGAACTGCTCATCAGGATACTCGTTAGCTAACTTAATGGCATCCTCTGTCCATGGAATAGGTCCGTCATTGTCATTTGGATAGATCAAACCTTTATCAGCGTTATAGTATCCGTTTGAGATATCCCAGTCTAGCACACGAGGATACCGCTCTATAAGGTCAAGCATAACCCTCTGCCTTTCCTTATCGTGATCATATCCAGTTCTCCAAGACATGCGTATTGAGCCACGAATTCCTTCTATACTAAGGATATGATCAATTATTCCATACAGAAGGTCGAGATGACATCCCTCTGGGTTTAGCATAGGGTCCATAACAAGGGACCAGAGATAACCGTGCGCAGCATGAATTTGAATGTGTTCAAACCCATGTCGCACCGAAAAATCAATAGCGCAGCGAAATCTATCGGCAATCTCACTCCACCTATCAATGGAAACATTTAGAAGGAGTTGCTGATAATTTCTGAGAGCATCAGCCATATGGGACCCATCTGCGCGACGCTTCCCAACATAACCGGGGCATGTCGAAGCCAGTTGTATACCGGAGGCAGAACCCTTAGCCCTAATGCCCTCAGCTAAATCAGACCAGCTTCGATGGTCTGATATCACTCCGGTAGTTGCATTGGGGGCAAGGTCAGTAGCCACGGCGATATTGCCAACGAAAGCTACGTCTATTTGGCTAGTAGACCGTGCGACGTAAAATTGCGTATTCTCTAATGTATTGTTTCCTTTCTGGTAGAGGCCCGTATTTATAGGGGCGAGACGCATCCTACTTTTTTTCATATTTACGAAATCGATTTCGGTTCTCTTCAAGTTTGGCAAGGTAGTCCTTTTCAATGTCTACTCCTGAAAGGTCAAACAGGCGAAGAAGGTAGATAAAGGAATCAACGAGCTCCTCCTTGAGTTCTGAAGATCGACTACGCAAAGCATTCTGCGGCGAAGATCCGTTCTTCGTTTCTAACCTGACCTTTTTGAGGATGTTTGCTGCCTCTCCTATCTCGCCTACTAGCCCAATTAAATCTTGTTCTAGCTGCTCAATTACGGCCAATGAAGAGATGCCTTCGGTGCTCCACCCATGAAGAGAATCAAAATCTCTTTGTTGTTGTTGGATCTGTTGAATATCCATTACTTCCTCCGAATTGTTGTAAGAAAGAAGACAAGTCCGCCTGTAGTAACATTAGTGAGAATACCAATTGCCCAACCCGAACCCTGTTCGGGAAGACCTATCGCTGTAACTGTGGCAAGCAGGAAAAAGTTGAAAGCGAGCACCAAAAAGAATGCAAGCAAGATACGGCGTTGATAGCCAAACAGTCTGTCAGTGACCAACCTGAAATCTGATCCAAACCGCCCGCTAAGTTCATCAATTGGGCTCCCTATGCGGGAGTCCTTTTTAATGTCTTCAGGTTTCATTATAAATTGACTCTGGATAGGCCATATCTCGGTATCGTAGCCGTGCTGCCCACTGTAAGCCGTCTCGACCTCCTCTCGAAGTCGGGATAACTCTAGCTTGGCAATTGATTTTCCCGATGGAATAGCAATGTAGTTTGAGCTGCAGTTGTAAAGAACAATCCCTAGCTTACCCTTAAAGCCCGGGTCCGCATAGGTATTCACAGGGGATAGTCCAAGCGAGAAGAATGATCCCTTTGTTAATATTCTACCAATTATGTCTTTTGGTAGAGATATTTCTTCTTTAGTTATTATTACGACAAGATGTCCTGGTTTTATCAAAATCGTTCCATTGTCATCAATTTCCAAACGCTCTTTTGACAGAGTTAGGTCGTAGTAGATATTACCCGACCTTAATTCATAACAAGCCTGCTTAACATTTTCAGAAGTAAAACCTCTTGAAATATAGTTAGATTCTATTATTTGCCTGTCGTTTAGTGTTCCTACCTCGACTTTACCCATGATATACCCCTTATGATCGTCATGTCACTTTGCTTATGATTCAGATGTGGAAAGCTGGTCCTAAGAATGTCTTATAGCTGCTGCTCAGCTTAAGAATGCTGACATCCTGAGCAATGACATATTCCAATAAAATTGAAATACACTATATTTTATTACTAAGCCTCCCTATTTCGACTTCACGAGCATGATACAATGCCCCTATTTCTTAAAACCAATATTATCCATAGTCTGAGCTAAAATAAAGTCGGCGTCTAGGCGGCGCGAACGAAGAAGGCCAGAGATCATTTCCTCACTTAATTCTGCGTTTTCCATCTTTGAGCAAAGGTTTGTATAAAACGTTCGAATACCTTCTCGCAACTTCCCAAGTCCGTCCCTCCCCATCCATCGACAGTCTTCTCCAGGGCTAGCCTGACCGTGGCTGTATTTAGGGGGGATTATGATACAGGAAATCGGCCGAAGATGAGAGAACCCCCTTTTAGCCCATTCGTGGGCATTAAGTAGCTGTCCAATCTCTTCTTTATCTATTGAAGAGCGATCAATTTTCACTTCACTCTTACATTCAATTGCAAAAACGATTCCCGACGAAGTTATCCAGGCATTGTCAGGCCCGCAACGGTCCTCCTTCTCTGGCCTAAACGAGGTGAAGCCAAGAAGGAGACCAGCATTGCGAATACTTTCCTCAAATATATCTGCAGCGTTACCAAAAGTCATCTGACGAAGAACTCCATCAACATGAGCCGCAAGGCTGTTTGGGTCCATAAATTTTGATATGTAATCAAATATGCGAGAAGAACGGCTAGTGTCAGAATCAACCGATCTTTTAGGCACATTACCATTCGGCATTAGTATGTATCTATTTTTCGAATATGCAGCCCGTTGGGTTTTCGTTGCTTTCTCCGCATCAAAAAAGTGGGTAACCTGCGCCAGTCGCTCTAGATAGAGACTTAGTTCGACATCATTTAATTCATCTCGATATTTATCTATGAATGATTGCAGGATAGCAGAACACTTCTGGTATTGCTTGGAAAGCAGGCTCTCGTCAAATTGTCGCAATATAGCATATCGTTCTGTTGGACTTGGCTCCCGCTGTTGAATATGTGCCTGATTCATCCTGGTGGAGTAAAACTCCTTCCATCCGTCATCTCGGCCAAGACACTGCTCAATAAGCTTTTTCAGCACATTAATTGGCGTTTCATCCGAAGATATTTCTGCAGACGCGTCCACTGCAATGTCAAGCCCAATGCAAATCTGCTCCCTTGTCTGGTCGCTCAAAAACCGCTGGTTCTCACGAAGACGGATGGCTGTTACCAAGTCCGTCCCCGTAATAATAACTACCGAAAAATCACGCTCACCTCTGACGCTCCTCCCCATTCCCTGTTCAATCTTGCGCATCATACGCCTGATGAGCTCTTGATCACCATGAAAAGTTGAGGCTTCATACTGATCACCGGCAGATGTTCCGCGCGGAAGGCTGTCTATAATGAGAATTCTGCATGCTGCATCCGGAAGATCGATACCATCATATCGGTTTGACAACACTTGAGTTTGAGCAAATTGGCCAGCGCGTAACGCTGCAACCGCCGAATCAATGGATTTAGAGTCGTTCTTGTTAGCACCGTTAGCTTCCCATGTTGTGGCTGTCTTGAAACTACCGGTTAAGGTGACTACGCCGTACTGACGAGTTGAGTCTTGCTTTGAGAAATTAGCTGCAACGACGGCTGCAGATAGGTCATGATCAATTAGCTCCGGAACAAGCACCATCTTCTCACCAGACCACTTCTCTTCGGTGTAAGATAGCGGATCTGTCACTGACGAAGAGTCGACTCCTAGCGACTGCACTAGGAATGAGTCGTCAGCAAGTGTAGCTGACATGAAGATGCGATGCTCTGCATCGTGGAATGATCTAAATAGATCTATTGGGCACGCAGTTGGTCGAATCTCAACTTCATGTCCAGAAATGTATATATCACATTGCTCTATGATGTCTCGAAGGACGGGCCAAGCAAATTGAACATATTTCTCTTGTCCAACCGCTGAAATAGCTTCCTCAAGTGCTGCGTGCTTATCAATAACATCCCAGTAAGGGACGCGCAGGACCGCATCATATCTCCCCTGTTCAATGTCACTTAGGGTGCCACTGCCCTGCTGCTCAAGAGACGGCCGGAAAAGATCGATAATCCCTCTGTAGAGATCGGAGCCTGCGGGAATACGCATGGCTGTTTGCTGAGCTATAGTGTCTGCGATATTGTGGCAATCGTCTAGAACAAATGCACCTATTTTTTTACCTCTGGGCCCAAGGCCGAACTTCGTTTTGCCGTTAAAGACGCGCTGTGCGTTAGTTATATAGATGCTTTGGCTATCTAAGAATTCAGCCGGTAAATCGGCACCTTTTGCTGCCGTGCAAACCTTAATTCCAAACTGACTTGCTTGAGTCACCACCTGGTCGACCAATTGATTATTGGGACACAAAAAGAGGCAAGGGCCAACTCCGTCATTTAAGTACGACTGAAGTACAAGCAATCCGATGAGAGTCTTGCCTTGCCCCGTATGAAGCTTGAGGACAACGTCTCTCGTCGACCGCTTGTCTGTATGCCAGTCAGCAAGTACAGATTGCTGCGACGGACGCAATGGCCCCTTGTCACTGGCTCGATCTAAACCACTATAGATTTCGACAGGATCAATCGGCTTTGAGCTCTGTGCTGCACGTAGTTTCTTTTTAAAATCAACCATATTCTTATCCTTAGCGGTGTTCTCATCGGCGTAGGCAGAGCCTAGGTTAGCGGAAGTCCCAGTTTATCGAAGAATGCCCTATTGCGCTCCTTGGCCTGATTAATCAAACGGTCAAAAGAAATCACTTCAATATAGGTGTTGTAATGCTTATTGTGACCAAAGTAGCCTAAGCCATCAGCTGTTTTAGTGAGGTCAAAGAAATGGCAGCGTTCTTCGATTGTTGCCGTTAAATCGCAGAGAATATAACAGAAACCAGGAACGTTGCTGGCGTTACCCAACGGCCGGCCATTTAACGTCGTTACATTACCCGCTCGAATACGCTTCAGATACCCTAGGCACTGTTCGATAGGATCTTTCTCTTCACCTGCTTTTGCATCGTTACGCATTGGTCGTTTGATTTCAATGACTGTGAGGGATCCAAATGGAGGCGCCTCTTTATTTGTAACCAAAGTGGGGGTATCAAAGATCTGGAGGGCGCAAATATCGGGTTCTTTTCGAGAGGTGGACTCGGTAATGGGTAATGAGCTCAGCGTTTTATCACTTGCCAAGTAGTCATGAAATGCAAGCCGTTCATCTATTAGCCAAAGGTTTGCTTCACCTTCAGCAAATCCCGTAGAATCCTTACGCATGGGAATGATAAGCTGATGAACAACATCTTCCCGTACATATTTTCCATCATCGTCGGACCGGATGAACTCCTCTAGCAAGTCAATAACCACTCGACGATGGCTTACATAGCTTGCAAGGTCGGACTTTTTGATGTCCTCAATTTTCTCTAGGTAATCCCGTATTCGTAAGCGATAGGAGTTCTCGTCCTCACCCTCTTTAGGTTTGAGTTTTCCCTGTCCTTCCTTGATTACCTGTTGTTCAAATTCGGCGTAGTGGCGGTGAAGGTACAGTTCCAAATCATTATCTGAAATATTGGGGTCTATTGACCGCTCATCCTCGGACATTCTAGCTGCTATCGGCTTATAACGAGGATTGACCTCATTGACAAACCTGTCTACTTTTTCCTGAGCTCTGCTCTTATTTTCTGCTAGCTCACTACCAAGAAAACTGCCTGCCAAATCAGCTACCATACTTCGAATATCTGCTCTAGAAACAATCGTGTCCGCTATAATACCTTCACTTTTTTCAGAAACCGTAAAACCAGTACGCTCTGCTCTAACATGTAGATCTAGAAAAGGTGAGGAAACATAGCACCCATAAATATACGTCCCCTCCTCATCTTCCAATCTGCCAAAAAGGCCAGGAACCCTCCCTTTTAAATCTTCCGATTCAACCAGTCTACCATCTGCACACAAGGCCATTCTATGCTTTTTAAAGGACTGATCACGCAACTTGACATGTATGACCGAAAAACCCTGCCCTTTAATGTCTATGTTATCTCTCTTAGTAAACGAAGCGATGTGGTCTCTATATACTTTATTTAGATGCCAACGAGAATCACCATCTGTAATATATATTTGAGGGCACCCTTCGTTGCGGATGAAAAACCAAAGACAGTGCTCGAAAAGAGAATCTGCTATTTTATCCCCAGATTTAGGACAGCTCTTGCGATATTCTTCATGAAACCCCGCCAGAGTTACAGTTGTTCCTGTTGGAATAGAGCCATCCGTTTCAACTAGACGATCTTGAGCTACTCCACTGACAGCATCAAAATTAAACGTTCGTTGATATTGTATACCACCTGAGACATATTGGCTCTCAACGCTAGCTCTATCAAAAGCCTTGAGCCACATAAGTCGGCCAATTCCCTTGCCACCTTTCTCAGCCTTTCTGTCACTATCGAGAGTATTAAATGACTTGTAATTTTCTTCTGTAAAGCCTACGCCGGTATCAGTTATTTGAAATCCCGTTATCTTGGACAATGAAGCCCCTATATTCTTCACGACTCCCTGGGGTTCTCGCAGAATGTCTACTTTTATTCTAGTTCCAGAGATAGCCGAGCAAGAGTCTTCGATGGACTGAATTGAATTAACGACAGCTTCATATACAGGCAAAAGCGCATGACTTTTAGGGAGATCCGTGTTCCTCAAGCGACCGGGAAGATTGGTAATCATCGGCTTTTCTCCTCCTTTAGGAATAATTTATACTGGCTAACGTTCATCGAAAACCACACCTGAACTAGAAATACAGAACCGAATGGCGGACATGCCTTGCAAATTCGTCCAAGCTGACGCTTTAAGGCTAGGGCGACCTGGGGGGGCGTGCAAGGGGCGCATTCCAGATGAAAAGCCATGCTGATTTTATTTTAGCTGGATTCCCCCTAATGAACATAATTAAAGGTGCATTTCAATACGGTTCATACAGCCTCAAAACGATTCAAGATGCGGCTAATAACCCCGACACGCCAGATCTCTTTGCCTTCCTTGGTTTTTATCTCTCGCCTCATGAGCAGGTGGGCTATGCACCGGAGGCTCTTACCTTGGGACCGCCACCCAAGCATGTCTTGTATGATAGCTTGCTCTGTCGGGTTCTCTGTAAGCTTACAAACGTTTCTAGCACCATCTCTCTCAACATAGGCATCGAAGCCAAATGGCACTCTGCCACCAGTCTTCTCACCCTGTAATTTCTTATGCGATAACGCCATCTTGGTGCGCTCACCAGTTTGCTGCCGTTCGAGTTGACCGAGCGCTGCGAGCATCGTTAAGAAGAAGGTCCCCATAGCAGAATCGGTGTCGAGCTTCTCTGTAATACTGTGCAGAGCGACCTTCTTCTTGCGGCATAGGTCGGCAAACTCCAAAGCTTCTCGAGTATTACGGAACAGGCGATCGAGCTTGAATATCACAATGCTCGTAACCGTTCCCTTCTTAACCATTTGGACCAGCAGTGAAGCGGCAGGGCGCAGTTTAAGCGCCTTTCCTGAGAGCCCTTCATCACTGAGGACATCATGTAGCTCAAGCCCATGTAATGCCGCGTATGCCTCTACCTTTGCCTTCTGTGCCGAAAGGCTGATGCCCTCCTGAGCTTGGTCCAACGTAGATACTCGTGTGTACCCGATAGCTACCATATAAAGCCTCCTGTTGTCGTAGTAGAAGGCATGAGTGTACCAGATCGTTTCTCTTTACGTAATCATTTCTGCTCTTTGGTATGTTTCACATTTCTGCGTCGTATTTCAGCCTTCAACTTATTATGTCGGTCAATAACGGTGAAAACACTCGGTGGTTCTGGCTCGTTTGTCCCGAGGCAGATCAGATCAAAGTCCTCCCCCAGCATATCGTCCGCTTCTGCAAGGACTTCACTCTCCGCAAGGCCGCTGCTCCATTCAGACGGCAGGGACTCGGCTTTTTGCGCAACTTCGTCAGAACAGAGCCATTCTGTTCGTGCCATTAAAGTCATAAGAAACTCATCATAAATTGGACTGCCCGTCGGCTCATTCCCAAATGGCTCCGTATAGGTTTCTGCTAAGGCCTTTCGCAGTACCCGCACAAGATCGTGACCGGAGATGATGAGTATGAAGCAAGAAGCCTCCTGCATTTCACGGTATTCGTCACGAAGAATGTCTCGGATCAACTCATGCTGCCGAGGGCTATAGACTCGCAATTCCCACGCATCATCATTGCACAGAAACATTCGGCAGAGGGAGAAGCAGAATTGAGACGTTGCTATAAACATAACTGCATCATAGCTGATAAGAAACAACAATGGAAACGATTGCGTCTCTCTTGTTGTCTCTCATCTAAAAACGTCTACACAGAACACACAAATCTGTATCACCATGCCATAAATATTTGATATGTTATCAATTGCACAAAAGAAGTGGTCGGAGACCATTTCATCATGGCTAAAAAACGAACCGACCAATTAACAAAAACGACACGACGTAAACAGGTAGATCAATGCAGGCAGCTCTTTCCTGACCTCCTTGATGAAGCACTCGATTCTGGACCGGAAAGCGCAAAGATTAACAAACGAACCACCCTTGCAAAAGCGACAAAGATCACCCGACGCACAAAGGCGAGTCCTGAGAAGCAGACCCTCACTATGGACCCGAGTATTTTATGGTACTGCGATCCAAAGGTTGTCCGTAAAAGTTGCTTGGATATTCAAAGGCGAGAAAGGGAAGCGGCGAAGCTCTCTCCATCAAAACGGTCACAGATCAAAATACCAAAGCGGAAGCCTTCGTACCAGCCTATTCCAGATGAATATCTACGACCCATGATACAAAAACTCAGACTCGATTCCAAGGACGCAGAAGAGCTCTATGTTGCAGGGCTACTTGCTCGCTTTGCAAACGAATGGGATGAAGTGCTCCACCGCCTTGATCATGCCGAGAAGACGCAAGGTTTTGGTAACCTGAGAGAGGCACTGGCAGAAGCCATCTGCAACTTTATTCTAGATAAGTAAGTACCTACTGGTCGTCACCTATCTGGAAGATACCAAGCGCGCCGTCCGACCCTGCAATCCCGCTCAACTTCACGCGTTGACCATTCATCTGTATTGTTTTCGGTGCCTTAAGTGCCGCAACAAAGTCTGCCATAAACCACTCCGAAAACTGAGTCATCGATTCGCCTTCCTCAGGCGCACCGGACGAGACCTCAAGAAGCTTGTATCCAAATCCGATAGCGAGCATCATTTGCTTCTGTATTTTGTCTTTATCATGCATGATAGGCATTATGAGCAAGACCGTATCGATAGAACCATTCTTCCCCACATCATAAATGCTCAGCGACATATCATTCGACATAAGTTTTGTCCATCGATACTCAATTCGGTTCTCAAGTTGGACAATATCTACCTGCTCTTGCGTCAGAATCGGTATCGCGCGCTTATAGTCCTCTATATTCGCCACGATAGAAGAATCATCCACATCATCAACTTGATCACTCGTGCACATTGAAGGCATGAACAACAAGATAACTACAACCAAGCCGATCAGACCGAAGATCCCCTTTTTCGTATCAGGGTCATCTCCACCAGTGTTTCTGCTCACATCTCCGGAACCACTGCTCTTTCGCCCCGTCTTCGCTTGCTTGTATGCTGCGCCAATGCCTTTTCGCAGATGCTTTGCCGCAGCTTTATCAATGAAGGGCACAGGGTATCCCGCATAGGTATACTTATAAGATCCAACCTCGGTCAGCTCACCATAAGGAACAGCCCAACACGATCTCAACGGCTTCGTTCTCGGTACACTCACGTGAACCAGACAAGCGGGGTATAGCAAAAGCGTCTCTACGAAGTTCAGCGACCCCCAAGAGAAAGCACCAAGGCACTCCTGACCATCCGCTAACTGACAGCCTTCAGGAGCGCTGTAGAGAAGTACACCAGAGGTCGCAGCAGCCTCCGCTATGGACTCCCGATCGTGAACGACTGTGCGACCCAACTCATCTAAGAACACCGTAGCATCGCCACCTTCCTTAAGAATCTTAAGCTTCTTCGTCTCCGATGCGGTATCTTGCTGTGTAAATGGCGTGTTCATCAGGCATCTCCTTTATTAGTGGTTCAAACAACGAATTGTCATGTTGGCGAGTTTCGCCAATTGGCAAGCGAATAGTTGCGGCTGATGCAGAACATATGCATGATGACTGGATGAGTTTGAACGAGGACTTCTATCTCACTGCTTTTGGCAATCATTTACGCGCATTGATTGAGAAGGCAGGGTATACAACTGTGCAGCAATTTGCGCAGTTCATGGAATTTGACTACCCAAGTCTCACCAACATATTGTCCGGCAAACGCCCCCCACCGATCACGATGCTAGAAACATGGGGAACAGCGTTCAAATTAAAGCCGAAGCAGTTAGCCCTTTTCAAGGAGCTAGGCTGGTTACGACGTTCACCGAAAGAAGCTCGGCTTATCGTAGCGCAGCGTGATGCGACCATTGCAAAGCTTAAGTCTCACGCCAACTAGCAACGCGGGGGCGGTTCGTAGTAATCAACATGCAATTGACGAAGGGTCGCCTTAAAGTGCTTCCGTGCCGTTTGCATAGTGGTAAAAGTCCGAGAGACCTCAGTCGTTGATCGAGAAGATGTATGATGGTTTCGGCGGTGATTGCGCATCTTAGCATGCGTCACACTCGCTCCGGCACCAGCGCTCCCAAAGCGAACCTCGTTCCGAAAAGGTCGACACGCCGAGAAAGTTGGCTGTCCAAAAGGCACATCACCATTACGTGGTTTATGTAGGTACGAACCAAAAGCCCCAAAACCGGGAATGGTCACCATACGACCACGAGCAACTTCACACGCTAACTCCTCGAAGAAGTACGTCAGTAACAAAGCCACTTCTTCTGGGTGTTTGTTCGTCTGAGCTGCCACTGCTTTTACACAACGGTTTAAAGACTGTGCTCCTGCTGACTTTGGCGCGAATGGTATTTTCATGACTGCATCCTTTTCCTTATAAAGTAATAGGATGCCACATTTTGATCTACTCGCAATTGATATTTGATACGTTATCAAATATATATACCAAATCAGCAACCTCTTAAGAAACACTTTCCTCATTCTTGCTGTCTCCACGACACCATGATTGCAACCGCCTCGTGATAGCCCAAATGGTTCCAAGAATTTCAAGGTAAGAACGTGATGCACCTCGTGCCGCAACCTCGCCTTTAAAGTTCCGATACGTAATCATTTCAACACTCCGGGAGATGACCTCTCGTACCAGCTTACGCTCCACAATAATTCGGTAATGATAGTCCGCGTGAAGACTCTCGATGATCTCTGCAGTGACGTAGTAAACCTCCATGAACTTGATTAGATGATCTCTGCATCTCGCTCGAATCATCAGTAGCTCTGGCTGTAAGTCTCCGTGACCCCCGTCTGAGTACACCGCGACTATCGAAAAGAAGCCCTCGGGGACTATTAACCACATAACTTACTCCTTTATGACCACAGAGCCAAATGCGACCCTCTGTGATACCGTTAAAACACGATCACCCGTAAACATCTTACGAGAGACTTGTCTGCAAGTATACCCAAAGCGCAATGGTTCAAACCCCTTTACCGTCTCGCATAGATTCTCAGAGGAAGCAGGCAAAATCTTCTGTTAGTAGCTGGCGAAAAAAGGATACACATAAATTGCTAATAAGGGAAATACAGCTTGTTAAACGACCCTAAGACAGAGGTTGCTTAAAATCCTCGACACTCAACAATTATCACAAACAAATTGCTAACAAGAGAAATACGGAACAGCAACGCCGCCCAGCAAACATCGCCAATAGCATCAGGATTTGTCATATGAACAATAAGTCAAAACAACGAAGAAGAAAGAAACCCGGCGAAACTCCGCTCCCATACTGTCCGTGCCTTGGTGAGTTTCCCTTCAAACTATCCAATACAACCGTTCCCTTTTCCAAAATTCAGCGATACTCCTTAGCAGCTGCCCTAAAGTCAATAGGCGGATACAACGCCACCAACAACACTCTCTCCGATGAACTACGCAAATTACTGCAAATATACGTAGATACTTTTGTCTTTAAGCACTCCTCTTTATACGAAAGAACCATAGATAAAAGCACGCTCACCTCAGACCAACAAAAGAGAATCGCTTATCGTGCAAATATGCATACCTACCTATCACGCCGCCATCAATCCGAAGAAAACAGGCTGTTAGACTGGAATAAACTCATACGCATCTTCACACGCGATATAAACCCCCTAATGATGAAGTACTTTGGTCTCGGTTTTCAAGCAAATCAACGAGTCCCCTACTTCATCATAGATGTTGATGACCATGATAACCCTGAAACAGAGACGCCCTCTCCTCCAACCAAGAGCATCCAAGCATCACTCAAATTTCTCAACGCAATACCCTTATTACAAACCAAGAAAGCGCTCGCCTTTACCAGCGGCAGCGGCTGCGGTCTTCACATCTATTACTTCTTTGACAAACCACAGGTAGCAAAAACTGTTGGCAACCACATTAAAGAAATTCTCCACTCATACGACATCTACATCAACGATAACATAGAGGAAAGCCTGTGCCGTAACATCGAAGTCATGCCACCAGATGACAACCATTTCCCGCCACTGCCCCTTGGACGCAACAGCACGCTCTGCGATACGTCCGGACACCCTCTCCAATATGGAACTCCCATCGAATGCCTACGACAACTCGCAGAACACAAACGCTCAATCATTCCTATTTCAATTGACGATATCAAATCAACTCTCCATGAACTACGAGAAGAAACTGATGACCGCGAGTTGTCCATAAGCGCTAACATTGCCATTAAAACCGCTACAGCACTTGAGCACTCCAGCCTTACTGCCAAAAAGCTCTGGGAAGAAGGCCTTCCAGCAAGAGGAACTACTGGGCAGCGATGGCAATCGTATTACATACTTGCAGAAGACTGTAGAACAAACGGCCTCACTTCCAAACAAGCCATCGTAAAAATCTCAGAATGGTTAAACACAAAACATAACTCACAGTCGCAGGACTACAATCGCAACAAAAAGAAAGTGCTCGATGATATTAAATATCCGGTGAATTTCGTTTATAAAAACAAGCCTGCCGAAGTGAAGCCATGGAAACCAAGACCTCAGGGATATCAGAATCCCAAGCTCACCGTCACTGATGCAGAGACTATAATCACTCGCATCATCGATAAACTGTCGCATCGAGACATACCAAAACAGGTCTTACGTAAGAATCTCACCTTTGCATCTCACCTTCTAGCAGTCCTTCGAACATACGGTACACCGATAATCACCCATACATCTCAATATTATTCTGCCGATATCGCCATTGAACTCGTACGAAAAATGCCAAATGCATCGAATGAGAACTACAGTAAACGCTCCCGTTTCGTCACGTTCAACGGACTTTGTACGGTCACTTCACAAAGACAATCAAACCTACCTACCGAATTTAGATCTCAAATACCACTCACCGCGCTCAATTCGATCGGGGAAGAAGAGCTCCAGCCCAAGGACGCCATAATAACTTACCTCTCACAACACGAAGAACAAAGGTCCTTCTTCTTCGATTATCAGTCTTGGCTTCGGTTTCGAAAATAGTCGCTCCTCATCCAATTCAATCCCCCTGTCACCTCTTTCCTGCCATCCAATCTCCCTGAACCCAATACCCTGAATCCAGTCTCCCTAAACCCGGGGTGAAGGGGCGTCACTAAGTATTAGAGGAGCTTATACCATAAGTAAGAAAGTGATAATGGGCAAAAATCAGGCAATGTCGCTCAATGCAGCAGCCTCTTTACCACAGGAGACCGCATCCTTCAGAATAACCTCCGATCAAGATGAACACCAATCATAGAATTCAAAGCCACAGCACACGCAACAGCAAGTCCAACACGGATTCTAAAGACAAGACACGTAACCCTTCTCACAAGTCAATCAGAGAATCAAACACACACTCTTAGACCCTTCACTATCTCAAGCACTCTTCAGAACAAAAGAGCAAATCTCAATATCTGATAACGTATCAAATATAAACACATGTCACAAATCAAAAGCACAGACTTCGCGACCATGAATATTTTAACACTTTGATAATTACCCCGTTTCCTATCTCCATAAACCAAGACAGGATCAAAAACGAATTTGATAATTCCAACAAGAGAGCATCAACCAAGAGGCCATTTTAAGGAACTCAAATACAAGCTCACACAATTAGACGAACTCAGCACCCAAAGAGCCCTAGCGCCTCCTGTAGCGAGCCTCAGAACATCCTCCGGAGAAACCCCGCCCAGTCAGATCCAAAATAAGGCAATTTAAGAGGCCTTGTTTATTATCAAAGACAAACTAGGGTCAACAGGATTAAGTCGCCATATGAGCCCCTGTGCAGACGAGAGAGGCAACTATTGCAAAACCGATGAGTAAAAACCATTCTCCTGAACAGTTATCAGCCCTTTCGAGAACGATTCATGATGGTTGTACGATGAGACCGGAGAACACCCCCCTAAGAGAGCTCGCCCATGTCACCATACTTCAAGGCGAAATATGACGAGGTACGGTTGGACCGGCAGCGGACTTGAGCACTTCTTACGTCAAAGATCCCATCGGCATACCGGACATTCCGACGCGAAACAGCATAGCAGCGCCCCCTCACATCAAACAATCGCAACCAGTTCCACAATGGATACTGGCTATTCCTCCTAACCATTTGACAACAAATCACCACTAGTAGTCATGCTCTGAAATAAACTCAGGTTGATTTCAGAGCAAATTCGGTCCAATTTACAGATTGGTTTTCTATACTGTTTCTCAAAGGCCATGTCGATATTTATCAAAGAATCAGGCCGATCGGCTTATTGGCACTATGGCACTATGGCAGTACTTGTCTAACGATAGCCAATGAATACTGTTCTCTCTCTATTAACAGCTCTCTGCTCGCCACTTCTGGTATTGCGGTAGGGCTATACGGCATGCACTCACCAAGCCAGTCCATTTTCCCCCGATTAAAACAAGATTGACTCTATGACCAGCACCCAGCAATTTAACGAACTCAAACGCCGCATCTGGCAGATTGCAAATGATGTGCGTGGCACCGTGGATGGATGGGACTTCAAGCAATATGTGCTTGGCGCGCTTTTCTACCGCTTCATCAGTGAAAACTTTTCCCGCTACATCGAAGGCGGGGATGAGAGCATCGACTACGCCGAACTTGGGGATGATGTCATCACCGACGAGATCAAAGACGATGCCATTAAGACCAAGGGGTACTTCATCTATCCCAGCCAGCTCTTTGAAAACGTCATCGCCAAGGCGAATGACAACGAAGACCTCAATACGGATCTGAAGGAGATCTTCACCGCTATTGAGAGCTCGGCGATGGGTTACGCTTCAGAGGAGGACATCAAAGGGCTGTTTGATGATTTTGACACCACAAGCAACCGCTTGGGTAAGACGGTCAAAGACAAGAACAGTCGTCTCGCTGCCGTACTAAAAGGAGTGAGTGAACTCGATTTTGGACACTTTGAGGATAGCGAGATCGACCTCTTCGGGGATGCTTACGAATATCTGATCGGCAACTACGCGGCTAACGCGGGGAAGTCGGGTGGTGAGTTCTTCACTCCCCAGCATGTTTCCAAGCTCATTGCCCAGCTTGCCATCCACGGGCAGAAGAACGTGAACAAAGTCTACGACCCCGCCGCAGGTTCTGGCTCCCTTCTCCTACAGGCTAAGAAGCACATGGATGACCACTTGATCGAGGACGGTTTCTTTGGTCAGGAGATCAACCACACGACTTACAACCTTGCGCGGATGAACATGTTCCTGCACAATGTGAACTACGATAAGTTCAACATGCAATTGGGCAACACCCTGACCGAGCCCCACTTCCGCGAGGACAAGCCCTTCGATGCCATCGTCTCAAATCCTCCCTACTCGGTGAAGTGGATCGGCAGCGATGACCCCACCCTCATCAATGACGAGCGCTTCGCTCCCGCCAGTGTGCTGGCACCCAAGTCCAAGGCAGATTTCGGCTTCGTCATGCACTGTCTCAATTACCTCTCCAGCAAGGGGCGGGCGGCGATTGTCTGCTTTCCGGGGATCTTCTATCGCACTGGAGCCGAGCAAAAGATCCGCCAATACCTCGTTGAAAACAACTTTGTGGAGACCGTCATCTCACTGGCTCCAAACCTCTTCTACGGCACCACTATTGCTGTGAACATCCTCGTGCTCTCCAAGCACAAGACCGATACCAAAGTTCAGTTCATCGATGCCTCGGGTGAGGAATTCTTCAAGAAAGACACGAACAACAACCTAATGACTGACGACCACGTCAAAGATATCGTGAAGTTTTTCGATCGCAAGGAGGATGTAGCGCATGTCGCCCAGTCCATACGTATGGAGAAAATAGCCGACAATGACTACAACCTCTCCGTTAGCTCCTATGTAGAAGCCAAGGATACGCGTGAGGTGATCGACATAACCAAGTTGAATCAGAAAATCAAAGTCACCGTCAGCAAGATTGATGGACTTCGTAAAGACATCAACACTATCGTCGCAGAAATCGAAGGAAGCGGGGCATGAACAAGAGCAGCTTCTTAGAAACGTTACTCGACGGCGCCGAGGTAGAATGGAAGCCACTTGGTGATCTGGAAGATTCACAGGTAGTTAAATTAGGTCGAGGTAATGTCATCTCAAAAAAAAGCCTCGTGGATAACCCGGGCAATTACCCAGTTTATTCATCATCAGCGACTAGAAATGGTGAGTTTGGACGCAATGGAAAATACATGTTTGATGATGAAAGGATTACCTGGTCGATTGACGGCGGAGGTCGTTTTTTTTACCGGTCGGCTCATCTCTATTCAGTAACTAATGTTTGTGGCTGGATGAAGGTCCTCAAGCAAGATGAGCTAAATACAAGGTTTCTTTATCATGTTCTCTCTGGAGCCTGGGAGGGTAAGGTCTTCGATTATATCAAAAAGGCACACCCTTCAATCATACGTAATGAGTACGAAATCCCCATTCCCTGCCCGGAGAATCCTGAGAAATCGCTGGCCATCCAAGCAGAAATCGTCCGCATCTTGGACACTTTCACCGAGCTGACAACCGAGCTGACAACCGAGCTGACTGCCCGAACAAAGCAATACAACTACTACCGCGACCAGATCCTCACCTTTGAGGAGGGTGAAGTGGAGTGGAAGACAATGGAAGAAGTCGGCGAGTTTATTCGCGGAAAACGTTTCACCAAATCTGACTACACAGACAATGGTATTAGAGCCATTCACTATGGCGAAATTTACACGCATTATGGAACCTCAACCACTGAGGCTATCTCACAAGTTCGCCCCGAACTTGCACCAACATTAAAATACGCAGAGCCAAAAGATGTCGTCATCGCAAGCGTAGGGGAAACTGTTGAAGAGGTTGGTAAAGCGGTCGCATGGTTGGGAAATGAAAACGTCGCTATTCACGATGACAGCTACGCATTTCGTTCCTCCATGAATCCAGTATTCGTCTCTCATTATTTGCAAACAGCTCGATTCACTTCTGAAAAAGAAAAGCACGTAAGCAGGGGAAAAGTGAAAAGGCTTTTAATCAACGGCATCTCAAAAATGCGTATTCCAATTCCCTACCCGAATGACCCAGAAAAGTCCCTTGCCGAACAAGCTCGCATCGTCGCCATTCTCGACAAGTTCGACACGCTGACCCACTCCATCAGCGAAGGTCTCCCACGGGAAATCGAGCTGCGCCAAAAGCAATACGAGTATTACCGCGACTTGTTGCTAAACTTTCCAAAACCTGAACCTCAAACTGAAATAGTTGCCTGAGATGAGCCAGACCTTGAGAGAAATCGCCGAGCGACTCTGCACCCCTTCAGTCGTTAGAAAGACAGTCCCGAAAACAACTCAGGAGATCGACGAGACGCGCCCTGTTCCAAAGACTCAACTGATTTACGCCTTCAATGCCACGGGGAAGACACGCTTGTCGCGTGAAGTTAAGGAACTTATTTCACCCAAACTCACTGCTGAAATAGAGGGCAGTGAGGAGGAGGATCCGTCACATCCCAAAATCCTCTATTACAATGCTTTCACCGAGGATCTCTTTTATTGGGACAACGACCTAACCGAAGACGTTGCTCCCAAGCTCATCATCCAGCCAAATGCCTTCACCCACTGGGCTCTAATCGAGCAAGGGCAAGATCAGAATGTCATCGCCAATTTTCAGCATTACACCAGTGACAAACTCACGCCGGAGTTTAACGAAGAATATAAAACTCAAGATGAAAACGGCAATGAGATGACAGTGGAGGCTTTTTCTGAAGTCATCTTCTCATTTGAGCGTGGAAATCAGGAGCAGGAGAACAACATCAAGCTATCGAAGGGAGAAGAAAGCAATTTCATCTGGAGCGTTTTCTACACGCTTTTGGATCAGGTGGTCGAAACGCTAAATATTGCTGAGGAAAGCGAGCGGGATACAGACCAGTTCAATGATCTGAAGTATGTCTTTATTGACGATCCAGTAAGTTCCCTAGATGAAAACCACCTCATTGAGCTGGCTGTCAATATCGCGAGCATCATCAAACATAGCGAGAGTGACCTTAAGTTCATCATCACTACGCACAACCCCCTCTTTTACAATGTTCTCCACAATGAGCTCAGAAGGGCGAAGAAATATCTACTCAGGAAGGATGAGGACGGAAGTCATTCGCTCGAGCCCCAAAACAGTGATTCTCCCTTCGCCTATCATCTCTACTTGAAGAGAGAACTTGAGACAGCCATCCAAACAGGACAGATTCGTAAATATCACTTCAATTTCTTGAGAAATCTCCTAGAGAAGACTTCGACCTTTCTGGGTTACGAGAAATGGGCTGATTTGCTGCCCAGATCGGAGGATGGAAGGACCAATCCTTACGAATCACGGATGATTAACCTTTTCAGTCACTCCAAGCATTCAGCAGAAGAAGTCACGGAACTTGAAGATGACGATAAACGGATGTTGGGGTTTCTCGTTGGGAAAATCAACGAGACCTATCACTTCAAGTCAGCCCACTGAAACAGCCGGATAACGCATCATGACCGATTATAAAACCATCGCCGAAACCAAGCACTTCATCGTCCTCGACCGCTATCAGCGGGATAGCGTGGTCAAAGAGGACTACCAGAGCGAGGACGCCTTGGAGCGGGAATTTATCGGTGACCTCGAGGATCAGGGCTACACCTATGCCACGGAAATCCGCACACCCGAGGCGATGCTGGCAAATGTCCGTGTGCAGCTCCAAGAGCTAAACGACGTGCGCTTCACGGAGGATGAATGGAAGCGGTTTGTGGAGAAGTATCTGGACCCTGCCAATGAGAACAGCACGGACAAGGCACGAAAACTCCATGAGGACTACATCCACGACTTTGTCTTTGATGACGGTCACATCGAGAACATTTATCTACTGAATAAGAAAAATGTGCTCAACAACAATCTTCAGGTCATCAAGCAGTTTGAGCAAACGGGAAGCCATGCCAACCGCTACGATGTCACCATCCTTGTAAACGGATTACCCCTTGTTCAGGTCGAGCTCAAGAAGCGCGGAGTGGCGATCAGGGAAGCCTTTAACCAGGTGCACCGCTACAGCAAGGAGAGCTTCAATTCGGACAACTCTCTCTACAAGTACCTGCAACTGTTCGTGATCTCCAATGGCACGGACAGCCGTTACTTTGCCAACACGACGAAGCGGAACAAGAACAGCTTCGACTTTACCATGAATTGGGCGAAGGCGGACAACTCGCTGATCAAAGACCTCAAGGACTTTACCGCTACTTTTTTCCAGAAGCACACTCTGCTGGAAGTGCTCTTGAAGTATTCCGTCTTCGGTGCCGACAACACCCTGCTGGTGATGCGTCCCTATCAGATTGCTGCGACCGAGCGCATCCTCTGGAAGATCAAGAGCGCTTACGAAGCAAAAAAATGGAGCAACACCGAGGGCGGCGGGTTCATCTGGCACACTACCGGATCAGGAAAGACCCTCACCAGCTTCAAGGCGGCGCGATTGGCTACCGAGCTGGATTTTGTCGACAAGGTGTTCTTTGTGGTGGACCGTAAAGACCTCGATTACCAGACGATGAAGGAATACCAACGTTTCTCGCCTGATAGCGTCAATGGCTCTGAGAACACAGCGGGACTGAAGCGAAATATGGAGAAGGACGATAACAAGATCATCGTCACCACCATCCAGAAGCTCAATAACCTGATGCGGGGGGATGACGACCTTCCCATCTACAATAAGCAAGTCGTCTTCATATTCGATGAGTGCCACCGCAGCCAATTCGGTGAAGCGCAGAAGAACCTGCAAAAGAAGTTCAAACGGTATTACCAATTTGGATTCACGGGCACGCCGATCTTTCCACAAAACGCTCTGAGTGCTGAAACGACCGGAGGCGTCTTTGGTCGGGAGCTACATTCCTATGTCATCACGGATGCCATTCGTGACGAGAAGGTGCTGAAGTTCAAGGTGGACTACAACGATGTGCGTCCTCAGTTCCAAGCCATCGAGACCGAGCAAGATGAGAAGAAGCTCACGGCAGCGGAAAATAAACAGGCGTTGCTTCACCCAGATCGTATTCGTGAGATCTCAGGCTACATCCTCAAGAATTTCTCCCTGAAGACGCATCGCGCACACATGGGAGCGAAGGGCTTCAATGCCATGTTTGCGGTGAGCAGTGTGGATGCAGCCAAGGCGTATTATGAAGCCTTTAGTGAGTTGCAAAAAGACGTGGAGGAAAAGAAACGTCTCAAGGTAGCCACGATTTTCTCTTTTGCTGCCAACGAAGAGCAGGATGCAGTCGGCGACATTCCCGACGAGAGTTTTGAGGTCTCTGCTATGAATAGCAGCGCCAAGGAGTTTCTCAGTGCTGCCATTGGCGACTACAACGCTGCATTCAAGACCAACTACGGGATCGATAGCAAGGGTTTTCAAAACTACTACCGTGACCTAGCCCAGAGAGTGAAAAAGCAGGAGGTAGACTTGCTGATCGTGGTGGGGATGTTCCTGACAGGTTTCGATGCCCCGACCCTCAACACCCTTTTTGTCGATAAGAACTTGCGATACCACGGGCTCTTGCAGGCTTTTTCGCGTACCAATCGGATTTATGATGCCACCAAAACCTTCGGCAACATCGTGACCTTCCGTGATCTTGAGCAGAGCACGGTTGATTCGATCACTCTCTTCGGTAATTCGAATACCAAAAACGTAGTACTGGAAAAGAGCTATAAGGAATACATGGAGGGCTTTACCGACATTGCCACCGGAAAGGCTTGTCGTGGTTATGTGGAGGTGGTTAACGAACTGCGAAGCCGTTTCCCCGATCCGAGCGAAATTGCCAAAGAGCAGGACAAAAAAGACTTTGTGAAACTATTTGGTGAATACCTACGGGTGGAGAATGTGCTCCGCAACTATGATGAATTTACGGGGCTAAGTGCCTTGCAAGAGGTGGATCTGGAAGATGCGGAAGCGGTCGAGGCATTTAAGGCGAAGCACTACCTGAGCGATGACGACTTAGAGGCGATGCAGAAGGTCGAAGTGCCATCCGAACGATTGGTCCAAGATTACCGATCCACCTACAATGACACCCGCGACTGGTTGAGACGTCAAAAGGATGGAGAGCAGAAGGACGAATCGACCATTGATTGGGATGATGTGGTCTTTGAGGTGGATTTGTTAAAATCTCAAGAGATCAACCTTGATTACATTTTGGAGCTCATCTTCGAGCACAACAAGAAAACCAAAAACAAGAATGACCTTATTGTTGAAGTAAGACGGGTGATCCGAGCCAGCATAGGGAGCCGGGCAAAGGAGAGCCTGATTGTTGACTTCATCAATCAAACCAATCTGGACGACATCGGAGAGAAGGCGAACGTCATCGATGCCTTCTTCACTTTTGCGCAAGCGGAACAGAAACGCGAAGCCGATTTACTGATTCGCTCTGAAGAGCTGAATCAGGAGGAAGCTAAACGATACATCAAAGCATCACTCAAACGTAAATACGCAACAGAAAACGGAACAGCTCTCAACGCCACTCTGCCGAAAATGAGTCCGTTGAACCCGCAATACAAAACGAAGAAGCAAACAGTTTTCCAAAAAATTTCCGCCTTTGTTGAGAAGTTCAAGGACGTAGGTGGACAGATATAGGCAAAACGCTGAATGTGAAAATCATCGCGCCGTCCAAAACTTGCGTCCATCAAAAACGGCTGCAATTCAACCTCATCCGGTAGCGGTGACGTTCATCCGCATTAAAAGGTTTCGTAAGAACTTCATATGTCCCACGGCCCCTACGCGAGCTCCTCCTGGCAGCGGGCCAGTCGGTTCTCGATCAGTTCAGTGATGGCTGCGCGACGATTGACTGTGGGCTGTTCTTCGAGTCCGAGGATCAGCTTCGCCGCCTTCGCCGCTTTGCTTGAACCCTTCAGCCCACCAAGCAGCTCCCTAGAAGCAGGGTTGGCAGCAAGACCGAACTCAGTAAATAGTTCCTGAGCCAAGCCCAACAGATAATGGCCATCACGGTCAAAGGCCTCCTGCTGCTCGATCCATTCCTTGACGATCACAGCGACGACCAGCCCCTGCAGTGATGAGATCTGGGCCAGCTTACGCAGCGATTCGCTCAGGCGATTGACCTTAACGGAATCACCCGCAACCAGCTGTTTTATCAGAGTGGCGGCTGTTACAGGCATCAGTTGACGGTGTAGCATGCCTATTTGCCCACTTTGGCTAACCCGTTGTTGTGGAATGAAAACCGTTTACGATTAATGTTACTATCACTAGGAGCGTTTATGATTACCTGTATCGAGTGGGTCAATTCTTTAGAATGGGAAAACAATTGCCTGTTAGATCAACCTGCAAGCCTAGACCGATCTCACAAAAGCCAAGCTGACTCGATTTGTGAACAGTTATTTGTGAAGTCGTATCTTGCGAATTTCAATCTTGACAATGAGTGCAGATCTCGGCTCGAGTCGTTTGACCCGAAACCTGATCTTATTGGCCTAAGACAGCTGGAAAAATGCTTATCGCATCCCTATGCAAAGGCAGTAGTGCTTGAGTGCATTCATGAGGTGTTGCCCAGAGGAAAAGATAAACGTGATGCTGCCGTAGAAGCATCTGAGCACTACGAAAGGGCTATCGAAGCATTTTCACAAAAGGTAAGTCCTATAGATTATTGGATATGCGCAGTTGACAGTATAGAACGATCGAAGGTGCTATCTATTCGATTTGGTCGAATAGAATCTCGGTTTTTGGAGGCCGCCCTTGAGTATAGCAAAAAAATACAATCCACAGTACCACTTCGTATTTACTCTCAAATTGGCGTTGCTGCACTAAGAAACATCAAGACAGACACGCATCTTCAGACTCAAATCGAGGATTTGTATAAATTTATTTGGCAACAAATGTGTAATCTCCGCCATGATCTAGCCCTATTAGCAAAAGACATGGTACCATTTTCTACCCGTGCCAATATGCCAGGGTTTAGAGAAGAATGCGCACAGGTTATGCTTGAGCTAGGGGCTACGCTTGCAACGTGCGGGTTGGCCCCTTTAGTCGCCACTACAGCAATATACGAAGCAGCTCGATTCGCTCGATCATGTGCAGGCACGTTGATGCCTATATTGATGAAACTCCAAGAGTTGATATATTCGTCAACAATTGAAACCCTTGATAAAAGGATGCTTGCGCACGAAACTATAGACCCTTCCGTCTTTCAGCCCTTGGTGACAATGCTTCAGACTTCGGAATCAAGAGAAAATGCCTTGATGTTACTTGGTGCTACGCATTTATTTGGATCCTTCAAAGAAACAGTCTTAAAAGAGGCGGCTATTAAAGCTAGCGGTTGTGAATTGGTAAATCTCTTGTGCCATTTTCAGGCATTAGGGCATCATGGACCAGTTAGTTCTTCCGTGGAGGATGTGGCCGTTTCGCAAGAAACAGACATCGCGCTATTTCGTTTGTCAATGTATTTGCGCAGTTGTTTGTATCAAAATGAAATCACCAAAGATATGTTTGCACCCTCTTTACTCTGTCGTTTCCTCGTCGATTCTCAGGTGGTTTCTTTCAGGCAGCAGCAAATATTACTCAGGGCGCTAACATGCTGGTTTAATCGCGACTTCGTAACGGCAAATTTCATGTTAGTTCCGCTTATGGAAAATGCCTTTATGCGTGCATGTTCTTTGCTCGGCGACAGTTCGTTGGTAATCAGCAGAACCGAATCAACGTCAAGAAAGACAGGCGAATCAATCGCTGCGTCTATAGAAACGTTTCTGGGAGCGGATTGGGCCTTTATATATATGCATCTTTGGGGCAAAGAAGGCGCTTCTCGTCATGCATATTGTCATGGATATATCGTTGATAATATGGTCACTAACATTGAATCCGATGTTTCCATATATTGTCTGATCGTTTTAGCTTACAGTGTCATAATCAAACAACATGATATTGCTGTTCAAAGTAAAGCATACGAAATATGGGAGCAAAAGGGAAAGGTCAGGGGAAATGATTGGTCCAATTGGTTTGAAGCCGAGTCTTTGCTGTTTCCTGAACTATAACACTGGTCTCCGGGGAATACATTGCTGAGTAGGGCATTCTTCCTGTGCCCCGATGAAGCGGCAGCATTCTCCTGCGGGCGGTATTCTTATTTCACCATTTCAATGTGCGTGAGACGTTCTTTGGTGACAACCATAAAATGCCATGGGTTTTCTGGCGATCCCTTCATATCAAATGAGAAGACAACCTGATCGCCAACCGTGGCATCCAACAGATCATACCGGATGATGCCGTTGACTGAAACTTCTGTTGCGCTGTCAATATTCACATGAATATGTGAATGTGGTATCGTCTCCATCAAGCATTCTTTTTCCTGTTTCGCATCTTTTCCTCATTCTTTGATTCGGTTGTTCTGGTAACTTTGTTCCATGGGTATTCATAGCCTCCTGCCAATAGTGAAAACCGACCCACTCTCCTTTAGATATATCCGGTTTGGGCATCTTCACAGTACAGGTCTTGGCAAGATCAATGACACCTGTGACCCAGAAAAGATTGCCAAGAGGGGCTCTGGGGTGTTCTTTGCTCTTTGTCATGCAGCGAATAAATTTGTGATCCGTTGTTCCTTTTTTGAGTTGGTATGCGATATCGACCCGATACCACATCCGAAGCTGTCAACGAAACCCGAAGTACTCAAACATATCAATGATTGACTTCTCTTAGATAACAGCAGCCTTAGAAGATAAAGCATCCACATGTATGCTTGGGGTCCGACCGAAGGCTTGCCGACATGTCATATACAATCTCCCTTAGCACTCTATCGGGCGATCATGTATTCGGATAACGCGATCTAGCCCATGGAGTTTATCATGGATGCATACGCACCTCCGTCTTCCCTCAAATCGGCGAAAGACACAACAAAGCGGTTACTTAAAGATATCCGCACAGGTTCACCTTCAGCACTACAATGCTTACGTATTGCCTATCCGGGCAAACAACATGATCCAGACAACGTGTTTATACAATGGTGCAAACTAAACCATTGTCAGCATGCACTTGCCTTAAAGTGGGGGCATAAAAACTGGTCCAGTTTGCGAGAGAGTCTCACCATCTCCATTGACAAAATCATTGCCAACACCATTCAACAATACTTCTCTGACAACGGAGGACTGGCTTGGGACGAATACGAAGACTATCATGCAACACTTATAAAACTAATAACCACAGGAATAAATAGAGACGCTGATTCGATGATATACACTTCTATCTCCAAGAAGACAATTAATTTCGCCTTTTGCGTTGGACGAAGTCTCATTGCTGGATCAGAAGCCCTTCACTACCTTATGCAATACCTTGATTGCCCCACAGAAGAAATCCCATCGTACATAGCTGATTTAACTGCAACAATAACGGCACAACTGCATAAAGATAATTATTTTGTTCATGACCTCCGCAACCCCGCCACCACAAAGTGGCGTGCGTACAACCATCCCAATGGGCCACTAAATCTAGGGGAAGTCTATTCACAAGCTTTCATATCATGAAGCTTTAGATCCACGAATCGCGGTAATCAATCAAGCCACAACAGAAACGATCACCCCATGATGCTTCCGGTAAGACTCTGATACACCAACCTTTACACTTACTTCGCATGGTGGGTAGAAAGTCCCCTCACGCGTACCAAAGTGAAATGTTATCCAAACCAAGATTGGCAAGAATAGCCCTTCTTATTAGGATTGGCTTCCGCAATAAGCAGTGCTTCGTTGAGCCTCTAACACCTTTCATTTCACAGTGGAAGGCATTATTCTTTGGTACTATAGGACTTAATGATTGATCCGAGAACACGTCATATTACCACTAAGGCATTATCTTTAAATCAGATTCACAATCAGCGAAAAGCCATCACAAGATTATAAGCTTCTTCTCTATAAAGTAACCATATATTACTATCACGAGACTCACATATAGTATTTCGCATTATATGTAGTTACCTAAAGCGTATCCGTCTTGCCAAGCCGGTTTGCTCTTTTATAAAATCGTGTAGTTATTTTTTATTTTTAAGCGACGTCAGCGAC